>NZ_CP150190.1:100000-3240000 GCF_037966125.1 Aeribacillus sp. FSL k6-2211 | reverse complement strand
GGTCCCAAGGGTTGGGCTGTTCGCCCATTAAAGCGGTACGCGAGCTGGGTTCAGAACGTCGTGAGACAGTTCGGTCCCTATCCGTCGCGGGCGCAGGAAATTTGAGAGGAGCTGTCCTTAGTACGAGAGGACCGGGATGGACGCACCGCTGGTGTACCAGTTGTCCCGCCAGGGGCACCGCTGGGTAGCTATGTGCGGAAGGGATAAGCGCTGAAAGCATCTAAGCGTGAAGCCCCCCTCAAGATGAGATTTCCCATCGCTAAACGCGAGTAAGATCCCTTGAAGATGACGAGGTAGATAGGTCCGAGGTGGAAGCGTGGTGACACGTGGAGCTGACGGATACTAATCGATCGAGGACTTAACCAAGTAAGAGCATCTATTCGTGAAGGAACCGTTATCTAGTTTTGAAAGAATCATGTTCAAAAAGGAATTGACAACTACGGTCAAAAAGTTATAATAGTAGTTGTCTATCCACTGAATGGAACAAATGAATACAATAATTTGCTTGGTGGCAATGGCGAAGAGGTCACACCCGTTCCCATCCCGAACACGGAAGTTAAGCTCTTCAGCGCCGATGGTAGTGAGGGTCTATCCCTTGTGAGAGTAGGACGCTGCCAGGCAATCACTTTACAATAGAAAAGAAGTTGTAAGTTTGTTTCTTTCAAATTTGATTCAGCCTATAGAAAATGAGGCATTCTACATAATAGTAACATCAGCTAGTCTTCTTTTACATTCCGCAGTAGCTCAGTGGTAGAGCATTCGGCTGTTAACCGAACGGTCGCAGGTTCGAATCCTGCCTGCGGAGCCATTTGGAGAGCTGTCCGAGTGGTCGAAGGAGCACGATTGGAAATCGTGTAGACGGTCAACGCCGTCTCAAGGGTTCGAATCCCTTGCTCTCCGCCAGAATGAAATTTTTGGCCCGTTGGTCAAGTGGTTAAGACACCGCCCTTTCACGGCGGTAACACGGGTTCGAATCCCGTACGGGTCACCATGGAGGATTAGCTCAGCTGGGAGAGCACTTGCCTTACAAGCAAGGGGTCGGCGGTTCGATCCCGTCATCCTCCACCATGTACATAGTAAATAAAATGAATATTAATGAATTTCGGCGCTAGGGCCACAGCATGTTATGATATGTATACATAATTTTTGTGTGAAGAGTGTTTATTGTTTTATCGGCGCGGGGTGGAGCAGTCCGGTAGCTCGTCGGGCTCATAACCCGAAGGTCGCAGGTTCAAATCCTGCCCCCGCAACCAATGGTCCCGTAGTGTAGCGGTTAACATGCCTGCCTGTCACGCAGGAGATCGCGGGTTCGATTCCCGTCGGGACCGCCATAAAAGGCTCGGTAGCTCAGTCGGTAGAGCAAAGGACTGAAAATCCTTGTGTCGGCGGTTCGATTCCGTCCCGAGCCACCATTATATGTATACATATGCCGGTGTAGCTCAATTGGTAGAGCAACTGACTTGTAATCAGTAGGTTGGGGGTTCGATTCCTCTCGCCGGCATTTTTTACAATCGGAGGGGTAGCGAAGTGGCTAAACGCGGCGGACTGTAAATCCGCTCCCTTAGGGTTCGGCGGTTCGAATCCGTCCCCCTCCACCATGATAGGGGCATAGTTTAACGGTAGAACAGAGGTCTCCAAAACCTCCGGTGTGGGTTCGATTCCTACTGCCCCTGCCATTTATAAGATGGCGACTGTGGCGAAGTGGTTAACGCACCAGATTGTGGCTCTGGCATTCGTGGGTTCGATTCCCATCAGTCGCCCCATATTAATATCATTGGGCTATAGCCAAGCGGTAAGGCAACGGACTTTGACTCCGTGATGCGCTGGTTCGAATCCAGCTAGCCCAGCCACCTTTTAAATTTAAGTGCGGAAGTAGTTCAGTGGTAGAACACCACCTTGCCAAGGTGGGGGTCGCGGGTTCGAATCCCGTCTTCCGCTCCAATAATGGCGGCATAGCCAAGTGGTAAGGCAGAGGTCTGCAAAACCTTTATCCCCGGTTCGAATCCGGGTGCCGCCTCCATTATTACAAGCCGGGGTGGCGGAATTGGCAGACGCACAGGACTTAAAATCCTGCGGTAGGTGACTACCGTACCGGTTCAAGTCCGGTCCTCGGCACCAGTGAGGAATTGCATCAATATCATTACGCCGATGTGGCGGAACTGGCAGACGCGCACGACTCAAAATCGTGTTCCCTTGCGGGAGTGTGGGTTCGACTCCCACCATCGGCATCATTAGTATCCGATATCTCACGATCAAAAATCGTGGAAGCTTTAATACGACTGCAAACGCAGTCGTTTTTCATTTTTTGGAAAACCGGAAGAATCCGATAGAATTCGAAAAAATTTTGCACGAATTTTGCACGGCTATTTTGTATGGTAGAGCTCCTCCATTGCACGGGATTCTTTTTGCTCCATCTCGTCCAAAATGTGTGAATACGTCTGAAATGTTGTCACAATGTCCTTATGACCAAGATGTCGAGAAACGTATTTAATATTCATCCCTTTATATAGGAGCATTGATGCGTGAGTGTGGCGAAGGCCATAACAAGTAATTGGCTTAATCCCGATCGTACCGCCTTTGTTTTTTGTCATGTAGACACCTCATTTTTTAGTCTATTATTACTATAATAATCTGTGTCTGCTTTTAGTCTAACATTACTTGTTACCTATTCTCTTCATCATACTCCAAAAATAGGTCTTGTAAATCTCCATTAATTGGTTCATTATTATTGTTAATTGTCACTTTAAACTCAATATCCTCTTCTCCTATTGATACTACCCCATCTAACACCCCTAAAATATTAGATACAGCATCCACTTCTACTTGTTCGATTATTTTAAATAATATTTCTTTATTTTTATCTGATAGTTCTGAATAAAACATCAACGCTTCTTTCCAATAAGGGTCTGTAACTTCATTAATATCAGTATTATTGAATATATCTCGATAAAAATTACGATTTTCTTTTATAATTGACTGATGTAAAAGTTTAACAAACTCTTCTTTATTCATATATCTCATCTCCTTCTCATCTCTGGATACAATTGTTTATTTAATTCAATTAATTTTCGAAGTTGAGAATTAGGAATGTCTGGATATACTCTTCTTAACTCCATTATATCTCTTGCTAATAATTGTCTTACACTCTCAATTCCTTTTGAACTTCTCAAAACTATTCCCCTAGGACCTTTTCTTGTATGTCCAGCTTTTGGTATTAATATTGCTGGTGCATTATTTGGATCATAATTTCGAATGAATTTTTTCATAATTGCTTTTTGTCCAACATGATGTGCATCTAACCTCGGTACACCTTTTATTTCTTTATATAATCCTACATCATACTTACTAAATTTACCCGTACCCTTACCGTCCACCTCATCCCCAGTTTTGCCAATCATGTTAATCGCAGTTTCTTTTACTTCTTCCTTAGCCTTGCTCATCCATACGCGGGACGCTGGACCAATTCCCGCCAAGGCTGGCTGCCATTGGACAGACGAAACGCTGGTAAGACGGTCATCCCATTGCTTCTTAAAATATCGCAGCGTTTTGGTAATCGGCGCTTTCACGACTTGGAGGTACGCCGCTTGAAAGACAGACATCATTTTATCATAGCGGAGAACATATTTCATTTGCGGGACCAATTTCGAAACATCCGCTGCTATCCCGGCCGCTTTCGCTCCTTTGATCCCCGCTTTTCCAGCGATTCCTGCCCCTTTGGCTGGAGGAATGACGGACAACAATAACATTCCTCCCGTAACCAGGCGGTCCCATCCGGATATCCGTTCTCCAGTAATCGGGTCGTATTCTCCAAACAACCGCTACAAGTCATACCAGCCAAGAAGCTCCAGACTGAATTCTTTTATGTTGTCGGCGAGCGTTTGGTCTGCCTGTCTGATGGACGCGGCCGTCTGATACAGCAGTTCCTCCGCTTCATTCAGCTTTTCTCCATAGCGGTCGAGCCAATGAATCAGTTCGTCTGTAAGCTCGCGGATGGCGGCGGAACCGATGCCGGGAATCTCCATGGCTAAAAAGAGGGAATCTCCTAGGAAAGCAAGGTCCGCGCGCGTTGTATAGAGCATTGCTCTATATAGTTTATTCGAAGTGCTCCTTGAGGAATAAACAATCCGCTTGAACTTTTTGTTCAAGCGGATTGTTTATTTATCGATATATTAGGGAATCTTGCTTCACACACTATAACAAAATTACTTTACCGTAATACTAGGAGGATATATTGATAATATTTCAATTACATCATTAGAAGTTAAAAATACATAATGTTCTACCTCTCTTGACTCGTATATACCGCAACTTTCTTTATGAAACCATTTCAAATATTCTGAGTTTTTAACTTTAAATAAAGACCAATCACTATAAAAATCTGTACCGTAATATTGATCTAAATAATTTAGCGTTTCTAATAACGAACCTTCATCAGTATTTCTATACGATAATACTCCTTCTTTAAAATTCACTACAACTTTTTTTTCACCATTTTCATCACTAAATTCTAAAATAACACCATCTTTACCATCCAAAAGCATATCATTATAAATTGTTGAAGGTATATCATCTAGCGGTATCCATCTTTCCCATTGTTCCATAAAACTTCCTCCATATTTGTTTTCTAGTAACGAAACTTTATTCTCTTCTTGCCATCTTGAATTTCAAGTGTAGGACGGCCATCACTACTTCTCTTTCTAACAATAACTGTTCTTCCATCCTTTAAAATACCGACTTTGAGGTCAGGCGTATCCTTAGTAATTTTAGGTCCCAACGAGTGAAAGTCATTCATTGCTTCACTAAATCCACCAGATAACTCATACTGAATAGTTCTTCCTTTTGTTGCTCTTCCAGGCTTAGCAACTTTAATTAAATCATCAACTGTTTTGCCAGTACCCTTAGTGCCAAGTTCAACGCCATCGTTGCCTGCTTTACTTCCGCCTAAATTTACCCCCGTCTTCTCACTCAGATAAGCTCGAACTTTATTCTCCAATCCATTGGTGTTTTCGGGCGGAACTTTAACGTTCTCAATCCCTTCCATGGCAAATCCCATTTGCCGGTCAGGGATTGAATTTTTCAGATTGGTCAGGCTATGTCAATTGTTGGGGTGCACTGGATGAGAAATGCTTGATACAGCTGTTCTAAGTTAGACCTTGCATTACTTTGCGATATCCACTTCTTAAAAACTTTTTACATAATAAGCTTTCTTTAATATGATTTTTTGTATTTACGAATTTAAGAAATAACCGGTGCAAAGTTAAACACCACCATTATCGAAAAAAATCCCCTCATAAGTAAACAGTAAATTGATGCATATTTACTGTCTCCTTATAGGGGGATGCTGTCAAAATTCGGCTACTTTTTCCTTTTCGTTCAAATAACCGGATAATAAAAGCCTTTGCTGTCATTATATATTTTGTCTATTATTGTTTTTCATCAACAGGCGTGACGGCGTCGTGCAGATATGTTTCTAATTCTTTGCGATAACGGTTTTGCTCCTCTTCTGTCCACTCCAAGTTTTTCGCCATATATTGAATAACGGATTCCTTCCATTGGTGAACTGAATGAATTTCAAAAAATAACGATCCCGTTCTCCGGATAAAGAAGTCCTCCGGTTTTACGACCATCTCTTCTTCCAAACCATATTGAAGCTGGGCTAAAACATCAATCGGTAATTGAAACTCATTTCTTACTTTCTTTAATTCAACTGCCAGTTCAAACACCCGGTCTACATTCGTTCCATATAATCGGACCAATCTTTCCGATTGTTTTCTGCTAAATCCCAATTTTTCTCCCTGTTCAACTTTTTTAGTTACGAACGATTCAAAATTTGTTGAACCTCCGAAATCTCCTCCCGAAATCGGCAGGTTTTTCGTTCTGCAAGGGGAAAATGCTGCGTTTTCTTCCTCTTTTAATAATTTGGCAACAAGATCAACGATCGTTTCTGCCATTTTACGGTATCCTGTTAATTTTCCGCCGGCAATGGTAATAATACCTGAATCAGACGTCCAAATTTCATCTTTGCGTGATATTTCAGAAGGACTTTTTCCTTCTTCATGGATTAATGGTCTGAGCCCGGCCCAGCTTGATTCAATATCTTCCACGGTGATATGGACCGTTGGGAACATATAATTAATGGCCTTAATAAGATAATCTCGATCTTCAACAGTCATTTTAGGATGTGCAATATCCCCATCATAGAAAGTATCTGTTGTGCCAACGTAAGTTTTTCCATCACGCGGAATGGCAAACACCATTCGTCCATCAGGTGTATCAAAATAGATCGCTTGTTTTAATGGGAATCGGCTTTGGTCAAAAACAAGGTGAATTCCTTTTGACAAAATCAAATGTTTTCCTTTTAAAGAGTGATCTTTTTCCCGTAACGTATCGACCCAAGGGCCTGTTGCATTTATAATTTTCTTTGCGAACACTTGATATGATTCTCCTGTTAATTGGTCAACAACTTTTACACCTACGGCTTTGCCTTGTTCGTAAATAAATTCGTCTACCTTTGCATAGTTAATCGCTTTTGCACCGCATTCGACTGCCTTTTTCATAACTTCAATCGTCAAGCGGGCATCGTCAGTTCGATATTCGACATAATATCCTCCGCCTAATAATCCATCTTGCTTTAATAGAGGTTCTTTATCAATAGTTTGCTCCGCATTCAACATCGTTCTTCGTTCGCTTTTTTTCACATCAGCAAGGTAATCGTAAATTTTCAGTCCAATGGATGTGCTCCATTTACCGAATGTTCCTCCTTTATAAATCGGAAGAAGCATCCATTCAGGTGTAGTTACATGCGGGCCATTTTCATAGACGATCGCGCGTTCTTTCCCAACTTCAGCGACTAACTTCACTTCCAACTGTTTTAAATAACGGAGGCCTCCGTGCACAAGCTTCGTGGAACGGCTTGAGGTTCCTGCGGCAAAATCCTGCATCTCAAATAGAACTGTTTTCATTCCACGTGTTGTTGCATCAAGTGCAATTCCTGCACCTGTAATACCACCGCCAATAATGATGACATCAAACCGTTTTCCATCGACGTCTTTTAATATTTCTTGTCTTTGATAAGCAAATACATTTTTGTTCATTTGTTATTCCTCCTGTGATCCGTCAAAAGTCCTAAAAAAAGAGACCACATACACACTACGCTTCTTCTACAGACGTAATGCTATGTGGTCTCTCCTTGTCTCCAACCGAATATTAACTTTGAATGTATTATAGCATATTCTTCATCTTCTGAAAATTCTTTTGTATGCGAATTTAAAATTCAAAGCTTTTCCCGATAATGAACTTTTCTTTATTCAGTTGATGAAGAATCAGTGTTTGAAAACGCTATTGACACCATCGCACAAGCCATTTTTTTTCATTCAATTGATGAAGATGGCTTGCGTCTTTCATGTCTTCTACAGCGTTTCTGAAACTGAAAGTCTAAAACTGCCGCCAAAACCTAAAGCATCGAAAAATTGGGTAGGCATTCAAAATAAATTATGACTGTTCAAATTCTTTCCATAATTGCTTATTGGATGTTGTCACGGCTGCAGCACCAGCTTGTAAAGCATTGTTGACATCGTCAATACTGCGGATAAATCCACCAGCAAAGATCGGGATTTGAATTCGTTGATGAATTTCAGCAATAATGTTCGGCATGGCGCCAGGTAAAACCTCAATCACATCGGGTTTTGTTTTTTCTAATAAGGAATAGCTTTTTTCTAAAGCGTTTGAGTCAATGAGAAAAACTCGTTGAATGGCCAATACGCCTTTTTGTTTCGCTTTCAAAACGACACTTGCTTTTGTCGAAAGCAGTCCATAGGGCTTGAAGGACTGGCATAAATATTCGGTTGCGTATTCATCATTTTTAAGACCATGTATTAAATCAACATGCAATAACAAGTTTTTACAATGCTGCTTAGAAATATTGACGATATTTTTCAACTGGGCAATATGGACATCTAATAACACACCATATGCATAGGAACTCTGAAGAAAAATTTCAAAATCCTTCATATTGCGAATCGCTGGAATAATTTTTTGATCTTTATATTCCATTGTTCGTTCCACCTTTTTTATTATTGGCAAAAAATCAGTGTGAATTCAGCTTTCAAACTTAATTGAAACAGAGAAGAGGTCTTTGCTTCAAGTCTCTAGAAAAAAAGAAATCCACAACAAAACACCCCTTCATCCAAACGACTAAAGGGAATTGATGTGGATCTCCTTCTCTCCGCTACAATTTATTAACTTATTTATAATTGTACCATAAACAAAAGCGCTGTCAAAGCAATGAGAACATCCACGCATGATCGTTTACAGGGTGAAAAAAATTTTTTAATCGTGAGATTCATAACTACTATCTTTTTCAAAAAATTTTCCAGTAATCCTGTTAACAAGTATATTAAAATGGAAAAAGGAGGGGATTTCATGTTCATTAAATTAACAGTGTACAAAAAGAACGGTCTTCATGTCCGGATGGCAGCAGCTTTTATTTCGCTGCTTCAAAATCTCATACAAAATAAAGAGATATTAAAAAAGACGTACGTTCTCTATCAGGATAAAAAAGTTCAAGTGAATAATCTATTATCTTTAGTGTCCTTAAAGATTGGACAAGGAGAGGAATTTATCCTGCATTTTGAAGAAAAAATAGACGATCAAATCGTCCAGCAGATAAAAGATTTTTTTGAACAAACGGATCTTGAAGATTCCCAGCAAGCAGAAACAGATCGACTTCTCATGGAAAATTCCATTACCCTTCATGAGGCCATATCTGCTTTACCGAATGGAATCGTCGTTGTGAATAGCGACAATATCATCACTTATGTCAATGCAGCTGCAGCAAAACTTTTGGAAAAAGATCCTCATGAGCTTATCAATCAACGTGCTGACGAAGTGATTCCCCATTCAAGATTGCATGAAGTACTGAAGACAGGAAAAATGGAATTATCCAAAAAGCAAGAAATCAACCATCATACATTGTTAACAACCCGTTCGCCAATTATTTTTAATGGAAAAACGATTGGGGCTGTTGCTATTTTTCAAGATATATCTACCATTGAGAAAATCAGTAAAGAATTGAATGAAGTAAAAGAGCTGCAGCAGCGACTAAATCTTGTTTTAAAGTCCGTCTCAGATTTAATCGGATTAACAGATAAAAATGGAAATTTTATATACAAAAATGATGAAATGGATGTTTTGTTAAAAAATTTAAACAGTGTCCCAAACATTCAATCAATAATCGGGCAACATGAATGGGAAAATATTAAAAGCACTCAAAATCAGATTATGAAACTAATTCAAGTAAACCAACAATCTAGTTATATTACAAAAATAAATCCTATTTTCGTTGACGATGAATTTCGCGGAACAGTTGCCACCATGACTCCATTCGATGATATTAAAAAGCTCCTCGAAAAAATTGATCTAATGGAGCAAAGAACGAAATATTTGGAAATGGAGCTGTCCAAACATCAAGGATTTGATGAAGCATTTCATAAGATCATAGGAAACAGCGAGACATTAAAAGATTCCTTAACAATCGCCGCAAAGGTTGCAAAAACAAATTCGACAGTGATTATTACAGGAGAAAGCGGAACAGGGAAAGAACTTGTTGCTAAGGCTATTCATGAAGCAAGCGACAGAAAGAATAACCTATTTATTCGAGTAAATTGTGCAGCCATCCCTCCTCAATTAATGGAGAGCGAATTATTTGGTTATGAAAAAGGAGCCTTTACAGGAGCGTATAAAACACATCGAGGAAAATTTGAACTCGCTAATAAAGGTACGATTTTTTTAGATGAAATCGGTGATTTAAGTTTGGATTTACAAGCAAAAATTTTACGTGTGCTGCAGGAAAGGGAAGTGGAAAGAATTGGCGGATATGCGCCCATTCAGCTTGATGTTAGGGTAATTGCCGCGACTCACCGTGATCTCAAAAAAATGGTAGATGAGGGCAGTTTTCGCGAGGATCTTTATTATCGGTTGAATGTTGTCCCAATTCATCTGCCGCCTTTAAGGGCAAGAAAAGAAGATATTCCGCTTTTGGTGGAGGCGTTTCGAAAACAATTGAATGCTAGATTGGGAAAAAATATCAAAGGGTATGAAAAAGGATTTATGGAAGCATTATGCAGTTACCATTGGCCAGGAAATATTAGAGAATTACAAAATGTGATTGAACGGTTATTTAATCTCGCAGATGAAGAAATTATGCGATGCAAGGATTTACCTTACTACATCTCGAACCCTCAATGTCAAGAAAATAAAAAAATAATGCAGAAACAGAGTATCAATTTTGGCAACGAAGTGCAGACGTTCAAAGAATATGAAAAACAAATTTTTTCCTTTGCTTGTCAATATTACCCAAGCTATAACCAATTAGCAAAAGCGCTTGGGATCACTCATAAAACGGCAGCTAAAAAAATAAGAGAATATGGATTAGAGCATTTAGTTGGGAAAAAGTATCAAATGGATTGATATTTTTTCCCAATGAACTCGCCATAAAAATATGAAAACGCATCCGTAAAGCGCTTTCGTTGTTGGCATCATTTTTGCATTAATAAAAAGTGCAAAGTTAAGAGGAGGTATGTCTATGAAAAAATTAATCAATGATCCTAATCAAGTAGTTGAAGACATGTTAGCAGGGATGGTGGCGGCTCATTCTAATCGAATGAAGAGATTGCCAAATACAAACGTAATCGTAAGAAAAGAAGCACCTATTCAAGGAAAAGTTGGCTTGGTTAGCGGCGGAGGAAGCGGTCATGAGCCTTCACATGCTGGTTATGTAGGTAAAGGAATGCTAGACGGAGCGGTATGTGGAGAAGTGTTCACTTCCCCAACCCCAGATCAAATTTTTGAGGCGATTCAAGCGGTTGATAGCGGAAATGGGGTGTTATTGATTATTAAAAATTACACTGGCGACATTATGAATTTTGAAATGGCTGCCGAAATGGCTGAAGCAGAAGGAATCAACGTAGCAAAAGTGGTTGTGAATGATGATGTAGCTGTGGAGGATAGTACATATACGACAGGCCGGCGGGGAATAGCAGGTACGGTTTTCGTTCATAAAATTGCCGGTGCATTAGCGGAAAAGGGTGCGACGCTAAAAGAAGTAGAAGCAGTAGCTAAGAAAGTTGTGGAAAATGTGCGGTCAATGGGAATGGCCTTAACTCCATGCACTGTTCCAGCAGCAGGAAAACCTGGATTCGAGCTCGGAGAAAATGAAATCGAAATTGGAATGGGGATTCACGGAGAACCTGGCATTGAAAAAACACAAATCCAGCCAGCGGATGAAATCGCACAAATACTTCTTGAAAAAATTTTAGATGACTTAAAACTTGAGGAAAACGACAAGGTTGCGGTCATGATCAACGGTCTAGGTGCAACACCATTAATGGAATTATATATTATGAACAAAAAAGTCTCTGAGGTCCTAAAGGAAAAGAACATTTATATACATGAAACGTTTGTTGGTGAATTTATGACATCGCTTGAAATGGCTGGCTGCTCTATTTCGTTATTAAAATTAGACGATCAACTCATTGAGTTGTTAGACGCACAAGCGGATACAATCGCATTCAAAAAATAGCAATCTTGCTTTCTTACAGTCTGTCTATAGAAGGAATATGAGGAGAGATGATCAATGACATTTGACGTTGAACAGGCTAAAAAATAGATCATAACTTTTAACGATAAAATTCAGGAAAATAAGGAGTATTTAACGGAGCTGGATCAAGCAATTGGCGATGGAGACCATGGATTAAATATGGCACGGGGATTTCAGGAAACCGTCAAGAAAATTACAGAAGGCAAATATGATGATCTTGGTTCTTTGTTTAAAGATGTTGGCATGACTTTAATTGCTAAAGTAGGCGGAGCTTCAGGTCCGTTATATGGAACAGCTTTCATGAAAGCTTCTCTTGCTTTAAAGGGTAAAAAAGAAGTTGATATAAAGGCTTTAGTTGAGGCATTAGCAGCATCATTGGATGGGTTAAAAGTTAGGGGAAAGGCACAAGTAGGAGATAAAACGATGATCGATGTTTGGGAGCCTGTCATTGAGTATATGAAAAATCATGAAACGATTCATTCTAAAGAGCTTACTGATTTATCTAAAGAGAAAATGGACGACACAAAAGAGCTTGAGGCAAAGAAAGGCCGTGCGGCTTATTTAGGAAAGCGTTCTATTGGTCATATTGATCCTGGGGCAGCTTCATCGTATTTATTGTTTGCTTCCTTAGCTGAATTGCTCGAAGAAGGAGAGGTGGCCCAATGAAATATGTAAGTCTTGTCTTAATTTCACATAGCTATGAAATTGTAAGCGGCCTAAAAAAGCTTCTGAATCAAGTTCAACCTGAAGTATCTGTAGCCATCGCTGGAGGGGTTGAAGGAGATATCGGAACAAATGCATTAGACATTAAGGAAGCAATTGAATCAGTCTATTCTGAGAAAGGCGTTGTCGTTTTGTTTGATTTAGGGAGTGCACTCATTAATGCTGAAATGGCTATTGAGATGCTAGAGAACAATGAAAACATTATAATAGCCGATGCTCCTCTCGTAGAAGGAGCTTATGCAGCGGTCGTTGAGGCTGGTTTGGGAAGCTCGATTGAAGAGGTCGTTCGAGCTGGCGAGAGTGCAAAGGAGCTTGTCAAAATCAATGACTAGCGAGAAAAATTAGGAGTGAACTTAATGATCGAAAAAGAGATTACAGTGACCATTGAAAATGGTCTGCATGCTAGACCAGCAGCAGATTTTGTGAAAAAAGTAAACCAGTATAAAAGCAAGGTTGAGTTAATGATCGGCGACAGAAGGATTAACGCGAAAAGTATTCTTCAGCTTATGAGCGTTGCCATAATGGAGGGACAGACGATCAAAGTGATGACTGATGGAGAAGATGAGAAAGACGCATTAGCGTTTATTGATTCTTTTCTCCAATCAGGTAAAGAATCGTAATCAAGCCTTTGCTTTTGAATTGTTGCAAAATTCATATTAGGCTCATGGGTCCCATTTCCTTTAACTTACTTCAAAACAAATAATATCATAATTCAAAAAAAAAGTGATTGACAACGCTTTCTTTTTGTAATAATCTGAAATCAAGTTAATATTTGTGATGGAGAAATGGAGATCCACAGTAATTCCCTGTATGCAGCCTGCATACTAAGGGGGGAATTTGCTGCGGATCTTTTTTATTGACCAAAATTGTAGTCTTTTCGCAAGAGATAACAAATATATGAAAAGGGAGGAAACTTTGATGTCTGCATTTTTAGGTGAGTTAATTGGCACCATGATTTTGATTGTTTTTGGGGGTGGAGTTGTCGGCGGTGTTGTACTTAAAAAATCAAAAGCTGAAAATTCAGGCTGGATTGTTATTACGATGGGATGGGGTCTTGCCGTAGCGATGGCGGCATATGCTGTAGGTCAATTTAGCGGAGCCCATCTTAATCCGGCTGTAACCATCGGATTAGCTGCAATCGGTTCTTTCCCATGGAGTGATGTACCGACCTATATTATTGCCCAAATGATTGGCGCATTTATCGGTGCTGTGATCGTTTATTTGCACTATTTGCCCCACTGGAAAGCAACCGATGACCAAGGTGCAAAATTAGCCGTATTCTCAACAGATCCTGCAATCAAAAATCCTGCAGCGAATCTTTTAAGTGAAGTCATTGGTACATTCATTTTGTTGCTTGGATTGTTGGCACTTGGAGCGAATAAATTTGCAGAAGGAATGAACCCGTTCATTGTTGGATTTCTCATCGTTGCAATAGGTCTCTCCTTAGGCGGAACTACGGGTTACGCCATCAATCCTGCCCGTGATTTAGGTCCGAGAATTGCTCATTTTATTCTGCCGATTCCAGGTAAAGGAAGCTCTAACTGGGGTTATGCTTGGATTCCTGTTGTAGGGCCGATTATTGGGGGAACGTATGGAGCGTTATTTTATAAATGGGCTTTTGAAGGAGTCAGTACCTCTACTTTTTGGATTTTCACAATTGTTGTAGCAGTTATCGTTGTGGCAGCGCTAGTAAGCAATAAAGAACAAAGCTTGAATGTCTATAAGAAAACGAAAGCAACACTTTAAGTTTATAATTTTAATAAAAAAATGAGGTGAAGAAAATGGAAACATATGTTTTAGCTCTAGACCAAGGAACGACAAGTTCACGTGCGATCATTTTTAATAAAAAAGGGGAAATCGTTCATATTTCACAAAAAGAATTTGCGCAATATTTTCCTAAACCAGGCTGGGTAGAGCATAATGCCAATGAAATTTGGGGTTCCATCTTATCCGTCATCGCCACTTCCTTGTCTGAGTCAGGAATAAAACCTGAGCAAATTGCAGGCATCGGAATTACGAACCAACGCGAAACAACGGTTGTTTGGGATAAAAACACAGGTCAGCCGGTATATAATGCCATTGTTTGGCAATCACGGCAAACGGCAGATATTTGTGAGGAGTTAAAGGCGAAGGGATTAAATGATACATTTCGTGAAAAGACAGGTCTGTTAATTGATGCATACTTTTCAGGAACAAAAGTCAAATGGATATTAGATCATGTTGAAGGGGCTAGAGAAAAAGCGGAAAGAGGAGAGCTTTTATTCGGAACAATTGATACTTGGTTAATTTGGAAGCTCTCGGGTGGAAAGGCACATGTGACGGATTATTCAAATGCTTCAAGAACATTAATGTTCAATATTCATGAGCTGAAATGGGATGATGAACTGTTAGAAATTTTAACCGTGCCTAAATCCATGCTTCCGGAAGTACGTCCATCTTCAGAAATTTATGCACATACAGTTCCGTATCATTTCTTTGGGCAAGAAGTTCCGATTTCTGGAGCGGCTGGGGATCAGCAAGCAGCACTATTCGGTCAGGCTTGTTTTGAAGAAGGCATGGCGAAAAATACGTACGGTACGGGCTGCTTTATGCTTATGAACACGGGCGAAAAAGCTGTTGCTTCTAACCACGGACTATTAACAACGATTGCTTGGGGATTAAACGGAAAAGTGGAATATGCTTTAGAAGGAAGTATTTTTGTTGCAGGATCTGCCATTCAATGGTTAAGAGATGGACTTCGTATGTTAAAAAATGCTGCTGATAGCGAACAATATGCAGAACGTGTAGAATCCACAGACGGTGTATATGTAGTACCGGCGTTTGTCGGATTAGGAACACCGTATTGGGACAGCGATGTTAGAGGAGCTATATTTGGTCTGACACGGGGAACGCAAAAAGAACACTTTGTTCGTGCAACTTTAGAGTCCCTTGCCTATCAAACAAAAGATGTGCTGACTGCTATGGAAGCGGATTCGGGTATTTCCTTGAAAACCTTGCGTGTAGATGGCGGGGCAGTAAAAAATAATTTTCTAATGCAATTCCAGAGCGATTTGTTAGGTGTCCCTGTTGAACGTCCTGTTGTCAATGAAACTACTGCTCTTGGAGCGGCTTATTTAGCCGGCTTGGCAGTAGGATATTGGAAAGATCAATCAGAGATCGCGACACAATGGAACATTGACCGTACATTCGAACCATCTATGAATGAAGAAAAACGTAACAAATTATATGAAGGCTGGCAAAAAGCTGTAAAAGCTGCGATGGCTTTTAAATAAGGTTCTATGTCAATTGTTGGGGTGCACTTGATATGAAGTGCACCTCTTTTATATGTATGGAAGGTAGATCAGTGAGCATTATTCCTTATTTCTGAGACGATCAAAGTTGCGGAAAAACCATAAAAAATTTTTTCTCGGTATAAGTTATTCATCTCAAAGTGTATTTAGCTTACTCTAACTTACGGATATAATTTTATATGAAGTATAGTATAGTTATTCTAAATTCTTTAGTATACTTCAATGAAAAAGGAATCCAAAGTTAGAAAGATGATATTTAATGTTCAAATTGGTAAGAATGCTAAAATTGCGAGATCTAGAATTGTTTCGTATAGATAATCAAGATAATGAAACTATCTGTATGCTGTTGATTTTAGATTACAGAAGACCAAGTGTTTTGGATGATTTTCCAATTTTAAAGGAAATAGAGGATGAAAATTCATTTGAAGACGCGGAGAATTATATCCACACTGTAATAATTTCAGAGGAAAAATTAGAAGAAAATATTGTCGGTCGAATTATTGAAGTAATTGAAGGATTAGTGGAGCATAAGCCAAATTGTGACAATAACAATTCATTTTATATTAGTAAATTTCCTGATCATTTTGAGGCTGGTGCACATTTAATAGAATATATTAAACCTATTTTAAATAAGATGAATTTTGGAATTGATCTAACATATATCACTGATAAACATTTCAATTATTTAACTCAAGAATAATTTTTTCATAAAAAGTAAAAGCGGTATCAAAAATGGAGATCTACTTTCAACTTCTGCTGAACTCGGGGGAACGAAAGGAAGGAATCCGGAGAAGCTAAAGGCAGAGCGATAACCCCGCCTTCTTGTACTAAAATTTAAGTTCGGCATTGGATGTATCAAGGATTCCTGCTGAATGTAGGAATCCCTTTTTGACAGATTCCGCACTAGAAAATCTGATTAAGTATTTCTCAAAGTATCCCTTGTGAAATAGTTGAACATGAGAAAATAAATTTGATGGCTAAAAAAGGATAAAACATTGTGGTAAAATAGTGAAAATTAAAAATTAGAGGAGCGTTGTTTGTGATAAATTATAATGGCCGCAAGTTTGTTTCAATTGAAAATACAGATAATGGAGAAGTTTCTTCAGAAACGCTTTTTGAATATAAACAAGAAGGAAATATAATCTCAGCAACGTATAGCGGTGGAGAAATTATAAAAGGATTCTTAATTGGGATAGTAAAAGAAGATGGATGCTTAGAGTTTAGGTATAACCATATGAATATCAAAAACGAGATTAGGGGTGGAAAATGTACTTCTACTCCAAAAATCTTACCAGATGGGCGAATTAGACTGTATGAGAATTGGAAATGGCTCGATGATAAGGAAACGGAAGGAAATTCAATTATTGAAGAAGTTGTTGAAAATCATTGATATATAAATTTGAGTTGAAAAATAAAGATTGCTGCGCTGCTGGTAGTATAGTGATGAAAAAGAAAAAAAGAATTTAAAGTAGGTGCAACAGTTTTGATGGAGGCACAAAAATGATTAGCATACAAAAAGATTCTGATACGGCAATTGTCATTGTTCATGAAATTTATGGAATCAATCAACATATGAAATACGTTTGTCAATTATTATCTGAATTTGACTTTGATGTCTTGTGTCCTAATTTGTTAGAACGGGAAACACCTTTTGATTATTCTCAAGAGGAAGATGCTTACTCTAATTTTATGGAAAACGTAGGTTTTACAGATGCTTTGGTCATAATTAAAAATTTGTTATCGGATATTAAGGATGAATATAAAAAAATATTTGTCGTCGGATTCAGTGTAGGAGCAACCGTTGCTTGGCTATGTAGTGAAGAACAACTTGTTGATGGAATCATTGGGTATTATGGTTCTCGTATCAGAAATTATCTGGAAATATCACCTCAATGCCCTACATTGTTGTTCTTTCCGCAAGAAGAAAAATCATTTAATGTTGATGAGTTAATTTCGGCTTTAGATAACAAAAATAATGTCGAGGTTCATAAGTTTAACGGACAGCATGGATTTAGTGACCCATTCTCTCCAAAATATAACGAAGAATCAGCTAAAAAAGCATTTAACCAAATGTTGGTTTTTCTTCGGAAACGTTTAGACGTATTGAACTCCTATGGAAGAGCAAATTAACTTCGTCATCTGTGGTGAAGATCCCTTCATGATTGACTAATTGGCAGGCTAGCTGGAGAAGGCAAGGTTTAGTTTCAAAACAATGACGATATTTTTTCTGGTATGAATTTTGAAACAATCGCAGTACATCACATCGCCCAAGTGTGAAAAAAGTCGTCGACCTCCAATCGTCTAAAAATCCCTGGAGATCGACGACAGCTGTTTTTTGAAGGAAACAGCAGAATAATGGGCCATTGCGAAAATTTTCCATGTTCGTTATAATATAATTAAAACCAACATCCGCCATTATTTAGAAAACATACTAACATCAACGTTTTTTGGGGTTTTTATCTTAACTATAAGGAATTGAAACCCATATATATCATACCTGATTTTTGAATATTTTTCCTTTTTATCTTAACTATAAGGAATTGAAACTATTTACAAGCCCATATACCAATATTTAGAAGTGTACCTCTTTTTATCTTAACTATAAGGAATTGAAACGATTTTCCAAAACGAAACACAACTGAAATTGACGACTTTTCCATTATTAAAATTCAAAACAAGGGTCCCACGAAAAGAAGGGTGAAAATTCAGCTTAACTAACCTGTTGAGTAGGTCCATTACATATTAATTTGAATACCTATGTTAAATGTATCTCTATGTTTTAGTTTGCGGTGAAATATACTTAAAGTTACGGATGCTTTAATCAAAAAGGAGTAGAGTTGTTCCACTATGGGCAGGTTAGTCGAACCGAAGAGTTCTGAACGACTTCATCGGCGACGGCTGTTAGTGAATTAAGTGGAAAAACATACTAACATTAGTAGTACAGACCTAGGCCAAGGTTTGTGCTACTATTTTTTTATAGTAGAAGTGAAGGAAGGTCGAACAGCCCCTGGGACCAAATAGAGTCCGTATTAAAAACAGACCAACTTCACATCCTTATTTGAATCAGTTTAGTATGTTGGGTCCGAAGAGACCGTGTATAAGAAAATGGAATCAATAAGGCAATGTGAAGAACTTCTATGTTTGGCTAAAAAGGAGAGGCAGAAAATATGAAACACGTAGTGGCATTTGATGTCAGTATGGGGAAAAGTACAATGGTCATTTATGACCGTTATCGTCAATGCGAATATGAGGGTGAAATAACCCATAACCGCTACTCTTTCGAGAAATTAAACGAAACCCTTATATCTTTAACACAAAAAGATGCACAGGCACCTGATATTGTCTTTGAAGCAACAGGCGTATATTCAAAACCACTAGAACGATTCTTAGGTGATCAAGGTTATATGTATTATCGAGTTAACCCACTCGAAGCGAATATTCAAATGGCTTCAATGAGGAGACAAAAAACAGATAAAAGCGACGCTCATGAACTTGCGAAAACTCACTTTAGAGTTGAACGTGAACAAACTTATCAAGAAGGGGAATATTATAAACAAATGCGTGCAATGACGAGATATTATGATGAATTAAGTAGTGAAATGACGCATTTATATAGTCGTTTACATGCGATTCTACAATTGAGTTTTCCCGAGTTAGAAAAGCTATTCAGTAAACGTTCTGCTTTATTTTTGAATGTCGTTCAATTATACCCTCATCCGGATCATGTGTTAGTTTGTTCAAAAACAGTGATTCGTAATCGTTTAAAAGCCAACACAAGAAAAAACTTATCATTGGCACGTGCTGAAGAAAAAGGGATCGCTTTAATCGAAGCAGCAAAAGAAGCGTATCCAGCAATTTCAAAAGATGATATTCGCTGTGAACAAGTGCGGGATTATGCCAAACGGATTGCAGACTTGAAGGAGAAAAGAGATCAACTTGTCCAAAAGATGGTTAAATTATCGAAAGATAAACAAGAGTATCAGATTTTAATTTCATTTCCAGGAATCGGAGAAACGACTGCAGTTCGTTTAATTGGAGAATTAGGAGATATTCGACGATTCAAAAACCATAAACAACTGAATGCTTACGTCGGTATTGATATTATGAGATATCAATCTGGGAATACCTTTTATAAAGACAAGATTAATAAAAGAGGAAATAACAAACTTAGAAAGATTCTATTTTACATGATCCAGACCATGATCCAACTACGGAAAAACACACAAAATCATATTGTAGATTATTATGATAAATTAAAAACGCAACCCCAGAGGAAACCTCATAAAGTTGCGTCCATAGCATGCGTGAATAAGTTCTTGAAATCAGCTTATCACCTTATCACACATAATCTGAAATACGATTACGAAAAGGCAACAATGCATCAGTAATCGTAAGTAAGATTATATCACAAAGACCTGACGAAAAAAATGGAAATCGTGAGGTCTATTTGTCATGCGAAAATTTATTTTGGAAGGAAGGGGTACCCCTTCCTTCCAAAATAAAATCTATATAAACCAAATTATTTAATACCCGAGTTCGACAGTTTTGAGGTCATTTTAGGCAAATGGAAATGACCAAAATGCTGTTATATCAAGGGTTTCGTAATGCGGATCCTAGGAAAAAACGCCGAATTTCATAGGCACACGATTTATTAATTTTTCCTTTTAAAAATAAATTTTATACGTTATAATATAGGCATGTACATACGACGAGTCACACGCAAAAACAAGGATGGAACAACCGTTGCTTATCTCCAGCTTGCTCACAATGAATGGGATCCAAAGGCCAAATATGCGAAAGCGAAGGTGATTTATTCATTCGGGCGCGAAGATGAAGTGGATCGCGCCGTCTTGGAACGTCTGGCCAAAAGCATTTCGCGATTCCTTTCTCCTGAGCAGGCTTGGGAAGTCGAAACGTTGACAGGAGAAGCTTCCGATGACTTTCAATTCCAGTCATGCAAACACCTCGGCGGCGTCTGGCTCTTGGATCAGCTCTGGAGACAACTGGGGTTGGGAGAGATTCTCCACTCCTTGTTTACCTCCCGACATCACCAGATTTCGCTGGAACGGCTGATTTTTGCCATGGTGGCGAATCGCGCCCTTCATCCGTCAAGCAAGTTGGCGATGGAGGAGTGGGTGGAGAAAGACGTGTATATCCCTCACCTTTCTCAAGCCGCCAGCCACCAGTTGTACCGGGCGATGGATGAACTGTTGGCCGTGCAGCCGGAATTGGAACGTCAAGTGTTCCATGCTGTGGCCGATTTATTGAATTTGGAAGTCGACTTGATTTACTTCGATACGACTTCGTCGTACTTCGAAGTGGATCCCTCTGAAACACCGGAAGGAGAATCGCTTCGAAAACAAGGATTCTCGAAAGACAAACGCCCAGACTTGGTTCAAATCGTCATTGGGCTGGCTGTCACCCGGGAAGGAATCCCGATTCGCGCTTGGGTATGGCCTGGCAATACGATGGACATGACGGTCATCAAACAGGTGAAACAAGACTTGATTGGCTGGAAGCTTGGACGTGTGATCAGCGTCATGGACCGCGGCTTTTCCTCTGAAGAGAATTTGCGAATCTTGCAACAGGCCGGCGGACACTACATTGTCGGCGAAAAAATGCGATCCGGCAAAGCCGCCGTCGAAGAGGCCTTAAGTCGTCGCGGACGTTATCATGAAGTGGACGAGAATTTGCACATCAAAGAAATCATCGTCGGCGACGGAGAAGCGCGTCAGCGCTATGTTCTCGTGTACAATCCCAGCGAAGCCGAACGCCAACGCAAGGAGCGAGAAAAGCTGCTTGAATCGCTGAAAGAGGAGTTAGAAGGGCTTCGCCAACTCCCAAACGAAGCCCATCATAAGGCGACCTGCCGGTTGCGTTCCCATTCGTCCTACGGAAAATACTTGCGCCAGTTGAAGGACGGAACCCTTCGCATCGACAAGCAAGCGGTTCGTGACGCGGAAAAGTACGACGGCAAATATCTCATCCGGACATCCGATGACACCTTGTCTGCCGAAGATGTCGCCATCGGGTATAAGCAGCTGGTGGATATTGAGCAGGCCTTCCGAACATTGAAGTCTACATTGGAATTGCGGCCTATGTATCATCGCTTGGAAGACCGCATTCGGGCGCATGTGCTGCTCAGTTGGCTTGCTCTCTTGTTAGTTCGGATCGTGGAGATTCGAACCTATGAATCGTGGCCGAACGTAAGGGACGAATGCGAACGTCTCATGCTTGGACATTTTTCTTCAAAAAACGGTGACCTTTATCAACGAACCGAACTGACGGCCAAACAGGCTCAATTCTTTGCGGCTCTAGGGCTGGAGCCTCCTCCGAAGATTCTAGGCATTCATCCTCGCACCTAGATACACGCCCAACGTATGCCCAAATGCCTCTCGTCCCTTTGGTATCAAGGGATGAGAGGCATTTTGTTTGCCTAGTGACTGTCGAACTCGGGTAATAAAAAACACTTGACTAGAGGTAAGAAGGGGCTGTACAGATGTTTGGAATAACTGGTTACGGAATTTATTTACTTATGGCCATATTTATGAATTTAACCCCTGGCACTGACACTATGTATATTATTAGCAGAAGTATATCACAAGGCAGAAAAGCAGGTATTTACTCTGTACTTGGAATTTCAACAGGTTCTTTCATCCACACTTTATTAGCTGCTTTTGGTTTGTCTATTATTTTAGCAAAATCTATTGTATTATTTACTGCAATTAAAATAATGGGTGCTGTTTATTTGGTTTATCTTGGTATAAAAATGTTGTTTCAACATTCATCCCTAGCATTTGAAGCTTCAGCATTACAGCATTTAGAATTCAAAAAGATCTATATGCAGGGAGTTATAACCAATGTTACAAATCCAAAAGTGGCGTTATTCTTTATTTCTTTTCTCCCGCAATTTATTATGACAGACAATCCTTACGGTCCCATTCCCTTTATGATTTTAGGAATTTCGTTTATTATTACAGGCACTCTTTGGTGTTTAATCGTTGCATATTTTGCTTCATTCGCAACCGAAAAACTAAGGGAAAACACAAAAATAGCAAACCTATTAAACAAATTATCGGGGATTATTTTTATAGGATTAGGTATAAAATTATTTCAAACGAAAGCGTCTCAATAAATTTAGACGGGGTTTGCATCAACCAAAAGCATAAACTAGGCGAAAACCGTATTGAAATTCCGTAATTTTTGCACCAGATTGGAAGCAGATTACTCGGGCTTATGCAAGATAAAACTTTCCGTACTTATGGAACTCTAAATACCGCCAACTGGATAAGCGTGGAAAAATAAAATGAAAGCTCTCTGCTCCTCTTTGAGATTCACCTTTTCAAAGAGGAGTATTTGTGTGCGCCCGGCATGTACATGAACTATAGGGTGTAAGTCCCGAACCCCGAAGACAGAAGTAGAGGTTAGCTCAACGAAAGGGTGTCCGTGGCGACGCGGAATCTGAAGGAAGCGAGCGGCAAACTTTAAGGTCTCTCGGAACACGAACCTCATATAAGGCTAGGTATGATTGAGTGAGTTTGCGAAACAAAACAAAGCTCTTTCTGTCGAAGGTCATATCGAGTAAATGAGGCGGATAGATGGTGTGAAAGTGCATGTACTTACCCGGGGAGGTCTGGCTGGCACGCCAAGTAACCTTGGTAACCTATCTAGTGATAGATAGCTGAACAGTCAGAAGTCAGCAGAAGTCATAGTACTCTTTCAAGCTCGAGATGGAAGAGGAAGGACTGAACAATTAAGGAGAACGAATCGCTAGGCGTTCATCTTCTGTGTGGAAGCAGACAATCCGATAGGACTTACTTGAAGGAGGAAGTGGTGAATCCCACGGGGGACTTCAAGAGGGTGGAGCAGAAGATGGCACAAATAGAAGAATTCGTTCACGTGGAGAGGATATCAATGTTGATGGAAATGATTTTGTCACGGGAAAATCTCCTGGCGGCACTGAAACGAGTCGAACAGAATAAAGGAAGTCACGGAGTAGATGGCATGTCCGTAAAAGACCTACGAAAACACCTCTACGAAAATTGGGACTCCATTCGACAGTCGTTGAGAGAAGGAACCTACAAGCCCTTACCCGTCCGTCGAGTCGAAATCCCGAAACCGAACGGTGGAGTAAGACTTCTAGGGATCCCTACCGTGACGGATCGTTTCATCCAACAAGCGATTGCCCAAGTGTTGACGAAAATCTTTGATCCGACCTTCTCGAACCATAGCTATGGTTTCCGCCCAGGCAGAAGGGGACATGATGCGGTTAGGGAAGCAAAGGGTTATATCAAAGAAGGATATCGTTGGGTAGTCGATATAGACCTAGAGAAATTCTTTGACAAGGTGAATCACGACAAACTGATGGGGATCTTGGCGAAAACGATCAAAGATCGAATTCTACTGAAGGTAATCCGCCGGTATCTTCAATCAGGCGTGATGATCAATGGAGTGGTAATGGAAACGGGCATGGGAACGCCTCAAGGCGGCCCGCTTAGTCCACTTTTATCAAACATCATGCTTCATGAATTGGATAAGGAGCTTGAGAAACGTGGACATAAGTTTGTTCGGTATGCGGATGACTGTAACATCTATGTGAAAACAAAGAAAGCAGGAATTCGTGTCATGAACTCCATTACGAACTTTATAGAGAAGGAGTTAAAGCTCAAGGTAAATAAAGAGAAATCGGCGGTAGACCGTCCTTGGAAACGGAAGTTTCTCGGTTTCAGCTTCACACTCAATAAGACTCCAAAGGTACGGATTGCGAACGAAAGTGTGAAACGTTTGAAGAACAAGATCCGTGAAATTACATCAAGGTCGAAACCGTATCCAATGGAGAAAAGGATTGAGAAACTGAACAAGTATTTAATGGGATGGTGCGGATATTTTGCCTTGGCAGAAACACCAAGTAAGTTCAAAGAATTTGATGAATGGATTAGACGAAGGCTTCGGATGTGTTTGTGGAAAGAATGGAAAACCCCGAAAACAAGAATTCGGAAACTCAGAGGATTAGGGGTTCCAAGCCATAAAGCATTCGAATGGGGCAATACACGCAAGAAATATTGGCGGATTGCCTGCAGTCCCATTCTACACAAAACCCTCGACAACTCCTATTGGAAGCGTCGGGGGTTAAGAAGTCTATTCGAAAGATATCAAGCACTACGTCATACTTAATTGAACCGCCGTATACGGAACCGTACGTACGGTGGTGTGAGAGGACGGGAGTTAATCGCTCCCTCCTACTCGATTTTGATAGTATTCTTTCTTAACTAGCAGGTTGCTCTCTGATGTCAGTCTATATAGACACAATGAGCAGATAATTGTATAGTAAATCTATCGATCATGTCTATAATGAAATAGCAAAAGGTTTCTGCCAATGTGAAGATTTTTTACAAAGAATTTTTTAATCGTTGCGCTACATGTAAACACTGTACATGACTAACTTTGATCGTTTGGAAATGAATCGATGCTCTGGCAAAGCTTCAGCAATCGCAGCTCATATAGTTGAATGGAATCATGATTAAAATGCTAATTTTTGTTTTTTTCTAATGGGCTTTATATCGCTTATTATCATTACTACTCGACACTAAGTTTAGGCCAATGATCCGAATTTTTTATTTGCGGCTGATGAAAAGAAGTAATTTTAAGTTGACAATATAAACTGTAATGATTATTATTACATTTAGGAGGAAGATTCAATATGAATAGCGATTTTTCGATTGCCGTTCACTGCGTTGCGTATCTGGCTGAAAAGCAAAATCAGCGAGTAACCAGTGAAGACATTTCTCAAAGTGTTTCTGTCCACCCAGTAAGATTAAGAAAAATCTTAAGCATATTAAGAAAAGAAAATATAATTGCTTCTAAAGAAGGGGCAAAGGGCGGATTTTCGTTAAACGCTCAGCCTGAACAAATTACGTTAGACAAAATTTTTAGAATCACTAGTGAGGAAACGCTTGTGCCGAAATGTCCCGATTCCAATGACAACTGTATAATAGGCAAACATCTGTCAGATATACTCATTCGTATTTTTCATAATGCAGAAGAACATTTTTTAAACTATTTAAAAGGTGTGACGGTTCAAGATATCATTAATGAAATTCATAATAATAGCTCAAAAAGTTCGTTTCATGCCTGAAACAAAATAGTTTGTTGCGGCAAAAATTTTTTTTAAATAAAACTGTAATCAAAAACGTTTCAGTTTTAGGAGGTGAATGATGTTGAAGAAAAAACGAGTAGTCGTCGGAATGTCTGGAGGAGTGGATTCCTCTGTAGCTGCTTACCTTCTTAAAAAAGAAGGGTACGACGTCATCGGGGTATTTATGAAAAACTGGGATGATACGAATGATGATGGTGTATGTACGGCAGCTGAGGATTATGAAGATGTTAAACGAGTTGCCAACCAACTCGGGATTCCTTACTATGGCGTCAACTTTGAAAAAGAATATTGGGATCGTGTATTTACGTATTTCATGGATGAGCTGAAGCGAGGCCGAACACCGAATCCAGATGTAATATGCAATACTGAAATTAAATTTAAAGCGTTTGTTGACTATGCTCTTTCACTTGATGCGGATTATATCGCAACGGGTCATTACGCAAGAATCAACAGAGAAAATGGCCAAATCACCTTGCTGCGTGGAAAAGATGCGAATAAAGATCAAACGTATTTTCTTAGCCAGCTAACATCGGACCATTTGTCTAAAGTTCTGTTCCCGCTGGGTGAGTTAACGAAGGGTGAGGTGCGAAAAATCGCCCAAGAATTGAACCTTATTACCGCCAATAAAAAAGATAGTACCGGAATCTGTTTTATTGGAGAACGAAATTTCAAAAACTTTTTAAAGAATTTTTTGCCGGCACAGCCTGGAGAAATTCGTTCGCTTGATGGAGAAGTGCTCGGTACTCATGATGGTTTAATGTATTACACAATCGGCCAACGAAAAGGGCTTGGCATCGGCGGCAAAGGAACAGGAGAACCTTGGTATGTCGTCGATAAAGATTTAGACAACAATGTTTTACTTGTTGCTCAAGGCAAAGACCATCCGGCATTGTTCTCTACTGGACTGATTGCATCAAACCTGAACTTGATAAATAGGGATGTTCGTCTTAGTACGTTTGCATGTACAGCTAAATTCCGCTACCGTCAAGAGGATCAAAAGGTGCGTGTCCATATTCGTCCGGATGGAACGGTGTTTGTAGAATTTGAAAAACCAGTTAAGGCTGTGACACCAGGGCAAGTAGCGGTATTTTATGAAGGTGAGATTTGTCTTGGCAGCGCCATTATTGACAAAGTGATAAAAGACGATGCTGCTATTGCCGCGGCTGCATCATAAAAAGTTCGTTACAGATATAATATATGTTTTTGTACAAATTATAAATATTGTTCATATCTGTAAAACAAATTATTTTAAACAGGGCCTTTCCTTTATATTTTATATACGGCCCACCTTTTCTTTAGGAGTGGTAAAAACAATGGAAAAATTTAAAAATCATAAAGGGTATTCACGCATGTATCAAGAGAACAAACTGACTTTAGGGCTGTTCTTTCCGATTGAATCGTATATGGGAGACGTCCCTGAGATGAATATCGAAAAGCAAATGAAGCTGGCAAAACGAGCAGAAGAGCTGAATTTCGCTTCATTGTTTGTGAGAGATGTGCCGCTGCGCGATCCAAATTTCGGAGATGTTGGACAAATGTATGATCCGTTTACGTATTTAGGGTATGTTGCGGCTCACACCGATAAGATTGCTTTAGCAACTGGAAGCATTATTTTAACGCTGCGTCACCCACTTCATGTGGCAAAAGCGGCAGCTTCTGTAGACAGATTATCTGGTGAAAGACTCATTCTCGGCGTCGCAACTGGTGACCGTCCAATCGAGTTTCCAGCATTTTCTGTGAATCCAGAAGAACGGAGCGAATTATTCCGAGAATCAGTAGCTGCTATAAGAAAGGTTTGGCGTGACCATTTTCCGACGATTAACACGACACGAGTGCATATGACAAGTGGAGATATGCTGCCAAAACCAAAATTGTCAGATATACCATTAATGGTAACAGGTCACAGTGGACAATCTCCTGAATGGATTGCTGAACATAGTGATGGATGGATATACTATCCGCGTGGAATTAAGTTTCAAAAAGCATTAATCGATAATTGGCGTTCGCTAACAGAAGAATTTAAGCCATTTTCCCAATCTCTTTACATTGACTTAACGGAAGATCCAAATCATGTACCAATTCCGATACATCTTGGATTCCGTACGGGACGAAATTTCGTAATCGAATTTCTTGGAGCTTTACAGGATGCAGGTGTGAACCATGTCATCATCAACTTAAAATATGGACAGCGTCCAGTCGAAGAAGTGATTGAAGAATTAGGCGAGTATGTGCTTCCGCATTTCCCTGCTTTAACATGATAAGAAAATTTAAAAACCATCAATATGAGAAAGGATGGATATGATGAAAGTTTTGGTCATTGGAGCCAACGGGCAAGTAGGACAACAAGTAGTAAATATGCTTCATGCGGGGCTGTCCGAAAAGTCGATTGAATCGACCTTGGGCTCAGCCCTTTTTTCTGTTTTTAGGGTACAAAAAAATCGTCCTTTTTTATAGAATGAAATTGACCAAAAAACATTCTACAGAAAGGACGATTTCTTATGAATAATCAAATGACTATTCAAGAAAATTATAACACGCAATTAGAAATGACTCTAGAGGGTATTCAAAAAATAGAGGTTCAAAAGAATAAGAAACGCAAAAAACTAGTTTTCCAACCTTATTGCAATCGTCAAGTCATGAGCATTTTAGATATCGAAATGTATATTCCTGAAAATCATGTCGCCCGTTTAGTGGATGAAATGGTGGAATCGATTCCGGATGAAGTGTTGTATACTCATTATGTTGGTGGGGGTCGTGCACCCTATCACCCTAAAATGTTATTGAAAGTGATTTTATATGCGTACACTCAAAATGTTTATTCAAGTCGGAAAATAGCGCAAATGGTGAAAGAAAATCTTCCGATGATGTGGTTGGCGGGATTGCAAACCCCTGACCATCGCACAATAAATGATTTTCGTAGTGTTCGTATGTCAAACATGATGGATTCTGTATTTGAACAATTTGTCCTTCAACTAGTAGAACAAGGACTTATCGACCTCGACCATATTTTTGTGGATGGTACGAAAATAGAAGCGAATGCCAACAAATATACGTTTGTATGGCGAAAATCCGTAGAAAAATATGATCAGAAACTACGAGCCAAAATTCAATCGTTTCTACAAGAAGCGCACCAAATCGCCTTGGAGGAATTAAAAGAAGAACAATTAGAAGAAGAATTAGAAAAATCATCGGCACAACTTTCTGAGAGAATAGAAGCTTTGGAAAAAGATTATAAACAGGAAGAAGACAAAGAAAGAAAAAAAGAACTTCGCTCTAAAAAATCCCAACTCACCAAACAACTGAAAACGATTCAAACGGATTATCTTCCACGATTACGAAAATACAAAGTACAAAAACAGATTCTAGGTGAACGAAATAGCTACTCGAAAACCGACCATGAGGCCACTTTTATGCGAATGAAAGAGGACCATATGAAAAACGGCCAACTCAAGGCGGGTTATAATGTTCAACTCGCCACACAACATCAATTTATCGTGGGATTTGAAATTTATCAAAATCCAGGAGATACTCGCTGTTTCCAACCATTTATGGAAAAGTTATTGGAATCGATGCCGAAGGAAAAGAAACTCAAGTATGTCATTGCCGATGCAGGATATGCGAGTGAAGAAAACTATTTATATGCGATTGGCGAAGAAAAAGAACCTCGTTTTGAATTATTAGCCCCATACCAAACCTATTTGAAGGAACAAAGTAAAAAGTTTAAAAAGGATTTATCAAAAGTACAAAACTGGAAATACATCGAAGAAGACGATTGCTTTATCTGTCCGAACAATCGGAAAGTCGTATTCAAGTATTATCAAAAAAGAAAAAATGCATCTGGATACATACAAGATTTGAAAGTGTACGAGTGTGAAGATTGTACGGATTGCCCGTTGAAGAATGGGTGTACGAAAGCCAAAGGAAATCGTCGAGTATATTGGAACACGATTTATGAAGAAATGAAAGCGAAAGCCAAAGCAGCTCTTGGTGACGAACAAAAGGCAGCTCTTTATGCGAAGCGTAAAGTGGATGTCGAAAGTGTGTTCGGTAACATCAAGGGCAATTTGCGTTTCACTCGATTTCTGTTACGGGGGCTTCATAAAGTCCGAACAGAATTCGGGATTGTGGCAATGGCCCACAACATACTGAAATGGGCCGCAAATTCCCAAACCAATTTCAAAAATAAGGAAACAGAGCGAATGGAAAAACTCATTGTTTTCTCCATTCGCTCTGTTTTTATGGACTTTTTAGACAAGCCCAATGGTTCGAAAGCAAGAGCAATTGGAGGATTTTCAGAAAAAAGGAATTGAAGCGGTGCTCGCTGATTTGGAAGGCACTGTCGATGAAATTGCCGAAGCGGCCAAAGGCTGCGATGCGATCGTATTTTCAGCTGGTTCAGGGGGACACACAGGGGCTGATAAAACATTGCTGATAGATTTAGACGGCGCTGTAAAAGCCATGGAGGCTGCTGAAAAAATCGGAATTGAACGTTTTGTTATCGTGAGCTCATTCCAAGCCCATAATCGTCAGAACTGGCCGGAAAACCTTAAGCCATATTATGTCGCCAAACATTATGCCGACCGTGTGTTGATGAATAGCGGCCTAAATTATACGATTATTCGTCCTGGTTATCTAAAGAATGAAAAAGGTACAGGACTGGTTACCGCAGCTGAAAACTTACCTGTCGGTTACATTCCTCGCGAGGATGTAGCAAGAACGATTGTTCAAGCTCTTGATGAACCAAATACGTATAGAAAAGCATTCGATTTAATGTCAGGAGATAAAGAAATTAGCGAAGCGTTGAAATCACTGTAATGAACCGTTCAGTGGAAAAGGAAGGAGAAATTGGAAAATGGCTTACCCTTTTTACGCAATGGATTTTGCTTTCTATAATTCAATGGGTATTTATAGTTTTGAAGCTCGATGTGAAATGTTAAAGGAAATAGGCTATGACGCAACCCATTTATCCGTCTGGCACGGAGAGCGATGGAGAGATGTAGAAAAGCTCAAAAACGTTAAAGGAGAAATATGGGCTGGACGTCGCAGGCGTGTACGTTGTGTTAGATCTTTCACTAGGCGAGGACCATCCAAGAAATGCAGGCATTTTAAAGATGCTGGAAATTATGGAAGGGTGCAGCACGGTTGAGCTGGCGATTCAATCTGTCGGAGAGCATATCCGCCCTTCAGATCCAAAAGGGGACGACATCGCAGTAAAATGGCTGGAAAAAGCATTGAAGATTGCCGAACGAAGAAATATTAACATTTTGCTTTACACGCATCTATCCTTCTGGATTGAACGCCATGAAGATGCAGTGAGACTATGCAAACGCCTGAACCATCCTAATCTTGGAATTGTCTTTTGCGGCTACCATTGGTATGCGGCAGATGGAACAAATCTAAAAGGAACGATTCAAGCGGTAGCTCCTTACTTAAAACAAGTAAACATGTCCGGCAGCAGCCGCAATCCGCACGGTTTTGGCGGAGTGGCAACAATCGAGCCTTTGGATGTTGGGGAGTTAGATAATTTTGCGTTGCTTGGACAGTTAAAAAAGATCGGTTATAACGGAATGATCGGCTACTTAGGTTGGAGTGAAGGCGGCGACGCTTATAGTAAGCTGAGACGTTCACTCAATGCGTTCCGTGATATGGAGCGTAGAGTTGAGGCGCACCCGCACTGGGCGGATTTAAAATTAACTCCATAATGAAAAATATTGAGGTGCTAGTCGAACAATAATAAGTTCAACTAGCACCTCGTGCATTCAGCTAATGTACTGCGGTATTCACCGAAGTACATTTTTTTATTGAAGCTTTTAAGATCCTTTATTTTTCAACAACTGCCTTTTCATTTACAGCCGTTTTTTTCACATACATCGTTACGCCGATGATGATAAGAATAAGAAGCAGCTGCGGCACTACTGTTTCAATCGTCGGATAGAAACCGATTGGTTCAATATAAGGAACATTCGGCAATGAATGTGTTGGCAGCGTGTTTGCTATCTGCATGGCATGAATACTGATTCCGAGCATTTTGAATGATAATACATAAATAAGCAGCGTTGCGCCCATAAAGAACGGCCGGACGGGAATCGCTGAACTAAAGCGGATGATAATAAACCCGAGGATCACTAAGATCGCCATGGCGATAGCGATTCCTAAAATTAACTGGCTGATTTCCATCGACGGAGCCATTCCGGCATAGAAAATAATCGTTTCGGCACCTTCGCGAAAAATTGAGAGAAAACTTAGCAAGGCCATGGAAAACAAGCTTCCTTTTGCCAATGCGTGTCCGAGATGCTCTTTAATATATTGATTCCAGTGGGCGATATTTGACTTTTTGTGAAGCCAAGCGCCAACCGTCAGCATCATTACAACAGCAGTGATGCCGACGATTCCTTCGATCGATTCGCGGCTTCCGGCAACAGTTATTTTGGAGAAAAACATGTTCATGACAACAGCTAGAATAGCACTAGAAATGATGCCGCACAAAACGCCGATCCAAATCCAACCTTGTTTGTCGGCATGATTCGTTTTCTTCAAAAATGAAAGCAAACCGGCGATGATTAAAAGAGCTTCAAATCCCTCACGCAGTAAAATAAGCATAGCATCTATATACGTATAGCTTGTTTTGGCTGCGATGAGCTGAAGGGAATCATACAATTCACTAATCATCGTTTGAGCTTTTTCTACGTTTTTATTGTCAGACTGCAATAAACTGATTGCGGAGGGAATTTCAGTTTCCATGCGATTGTATAGGGAGTAGTCTTTTGTCCGAACCTCCCCTTCAACTACCGGCCATATAAGCAATATTTTGTTTAAATGTTCTGATGCCTCGGATGGGTTATGATCTTTTAGCGACTGTACGCTTTTTTCCAATAAATCTGTTACATCACTTAATGTGTATTCATTTCCAGCGGATTTTCCCGCATTTTTCCCGCTTAAAAAATTTTCAACAGAAGCTGTCAGATCCTTGAGGCTCTTTAAAGCCTTCTCTTGATCAGGCGGAGTTTGCGTCAGTGAAATTCTTAACAAAGCAAGCTGTGTTTCAATTTCGCCATACGAAACAACGCTTTCGGTACGAACAATGTTCTCGTTTGCCGTCCAAGTGGAAAGTAATTGCTGATATTTCATGGCCGCCTGATCAAAATTATTGTTTTGAATCATTTTTTCGATTTCATCAATAAATTGATACATCTGTTTTAGCTTTTCTTTTTCTTTTTGCGGATCTGTCGGATTTTGTTCTTCTTCGTACGAAGTAAGCGCTTTTGATAAAGCGGACAAATTTTCACTTATTTTCGTTGCATCTTTTTCAGATTGAGCAAGGGCGTTTTTCGCATTTTTTAACTGTTTATCGACTTCAGCTGTTTTTTTGCTATCAACAGCTTTTACTTCGTTCCATTGTTGTGAGAATTGTTCCAAATTGTCCTGTACGACATCCCAGTTCGCTTCCTTTGTTTTCATGATGGCATCGCCTATCAAAACATATAAATCATCAAGGTTCTCTGCGGCTACGGCTTTATTTGAGAAAATACCCATTGTGAAAAGAATTGCGAAGGCAATAAGCCCTAATTTTTTATACATCAGCTTCAACTCCTATGAAAGAGAGAAAGGGATTATGAAAATAACGTTTCTCCAATATATCCGCCTTTTTTTACTCCAGGAAGACAGGCAAATACAGCACTTCCTCGATGGACGATATATTCGTTTAATTCATCCATTTGCGAAAGCCGCTTTTGAATTGGGATAAATTGCTTGCTTATGCTGCGCTGAAAGCTGATAAACAATAATCCGGCATCAAATGTTCCTGTTTTTGCATCTATTCCATCCGCATATGAATAAGAACGGCGCAAAATTTTCTGTTTTCCGTCACCGTGAGCGACTCGAACATGGGCGGTCATTGGAATGTAGTATTCTCCGTTTTCATCCTTCTTTTCAAAATCCGGCGGATCGAACTCATTTTTTTGCCCAAGGTATGCACCTGAATCCCGGTATCTGCCAAACGTATTTTCTTGTTCCTTTAAAGTAGTCCGATCCCAAACTTCGATAAACATTTGAATCCGCCTTACTACTAAATACGTTCCGTTCACGAGCCAATCAGGTCCGTCACCGGGCTGCACCCAAACGTATTGATTCATTTCAGCAGAATTTTTCACATTTGGATTCACTGTTCCATCCTTAAAGCCAAATAAATTTCGCGGCGTTTCCTTTTTCGGACTCGCTTGCTTTGTACGCTGGAAGCCGGCCTGTGCCCAGCGAAGAACCGCTTTGCCGCGGGCAATTCTCGCTAAATTTCTAACCGCATGGAAGGCAACCTGCAAATCATCCGAGCATGCTTGAATACAAAGATCTCCGCCTGTCCACTGCTCTTCCAATGAATCAAGCGGAAACTTCGGCAGTTCTTTTAGTTCATCCGGCTGCTTTTTTTGCAAACCAAATCTATCCTTGTTGTTTTTTGTAAAAAGCGTCGGGCCGACGCCGAAAGTAATGGTTAAATTTGACGCATTAAGTCCTGCAGCTTCCCCCGTATCATCTGGAGGAAGGTATTTATTATTAGCTGGATCTCCAACCGATTTGCCTTCTGTCATAGCTGCGGCAGCCTTCGTCCATTCTTTAAAAAGCTGAATAAGCTCGTTTCTGTCTTCAGCCGTCACGTCAAAAGCAGCAAAATAAATGTGGTTTTGCACTTCAGTTGCAATGCCTGCCTGATGTTTTCCGTAAAACGGAACAACCGCATTTGTATTTTCTTTTTTTTGAGAGGTCGGCAACACGTCAGCCAATGCTAGCGCTCCACCAATGCCGGATGCACCGATTAGCACGCCGACTCCTCCGATGCCCGCAGCCTTCAACACATCTCGTCTTGATACGTTCTTGTTAAAGACAGATGTCGTTTCTTTTTTATCAGGTTCAGACATTGGTTATCCCTCCAGTACAACCCCTAGTTTAGAAAGAGGCTCTGCCAGTTCATTGATCGATTGGCTCAATTCTTTTACTTGATCCTTGGTTAGTTCAGTATATGAAATATACCCGTCGCCTTTTTTATATTTGTCAAGAAGTGCATAAACTGCTTGAAACCGCTGTTCGATTTCCTTAGCGAGCGCCTCATCCTTTTCCTTAAGGGCAGGGCTCATTAATTCATAAATCTTTTCAGCACCCTCAACATTGGCAACAAAATCGTATAAATCTGTATGGGAATAACGATCCTCTTCACCTGTAACTTTTGATGTTGAAACTTCATTTAAAAGGTCGACTGCGCCGGTGATCAAAAGATCGGGTGTCACATCAACAGTTTCAACTTTTGCGCGCAAAAGCTTCACATCTTTTATAAGCTGCTCAGCATATTTTTCATAGCCTTTCGTCGTATTTTCAACCCAGAGTCCCTTTTCAATCCGGTGATAACCTCCCCACTCTGCATCAGGGACATCACCTTCACGAGCGTCAATTTTCGGATCGAGTTCTGCAAACGCTTCAGCAATTGGTTCAGAACGCTCATAGTGCATGCGAGCCGGCGCATAAAGTTCTTTTGCTTTTTCCACATCCCCAGCGATCACTGCATTGGCAAACTCTTCTGTCTTTTTAACAAATTCATCTATTTCAGCGATCGCAAACGTGCGATAATCTGTAGATATTTGATTTAAATCAACTTGGGAGCTTTCTTTCGCTGTCTCTTTTTTTGCCGGTTCCGTTGTTGAACTTTCATTTGATTGGGAACAGCTAAACAACAAACTGCTTGATAAAAATAATATGACAGGCAATTTATAGCGTTTCATGCGATCAACAACCCCTCAAATTAATGATTTTCATTCTCAATTATATTGGGAATGAAAATCAACTTCAATAGTTTTCTTCCTGTTACTAGAACTTAAAGGTGAAAATTGTATGTCAATATTGCTCGCTAGATAAGCCTATACGTTTTACTGCATTATTGAATGACTAACATCCTCGAAATGCAAATGTTAAGATACTTCCAGAATTTCAGTCTTTCAGTTTCATATATTTGATTATGACGAAAAACCATTTAATCAATGTTTGGTCAACACAACGTTTCATTGTTTTCACCGCATCATAATAATCTGATTTTGACAATGAAAAGTTCCATGGCTGTCGCTTGGATCGTTTTCATTTTCACGATGACCTATGAAGCGTTTATCTAAAAAACTTTTCCAGACAAGTCGCTATCTAAAATAAAAAACTGTTCAGCAGTAAAAGCTTTAATTCAACGATTAGCGTATTTCAAAAGGAATTTTGCATAAAAAGTCGAATGTTCATATTGGTGGAAAATGTGGGAAGGAGGAGAAAAATGAGTATCGTTGATCCTTTGAAACACGAAATTTGGCGCCGTTTTGTTCGGGAGGGAGTATTGGATCATGGGAGGATGAATAAAAGAATTGAAGAGTCATGGTATATTTGCCGCCGACAAAATGTCGATCCTTACGATGGAAAAGGAAGGATTGTGCTCGATTCGCAGCTGTTGACGGAAAGAAGGAAAAAGAATCAAAGATTGCTTCAAATTGCTGCTCCGATATTAGAACATTTGGAAAAAGTGTTTCAAGAAACGAAATCAATTCTTCTTCTCGCTGATAGTAACGGATACGTTTTGTATATGAACGGCCATAAACAGGCCATGAACAAGGCAGAAACAATCAATTTTATTGAGGGGGTGAAGTGGACTGAAGATGAGGTGGGGACGAACGCAATTGGAACAACATTGAGGATTCGTGAACCTATTACGGTTACTGGGTTAGAGCATTACTCTCTTGCTTCTCAGCAGTGGGTATGTTCAGCCACGCCGATCTATGACGAAAAAAAAGAACTTGTCGGAATTATCGACTTATCTTACCCCATCGACTGCTCTCAATTTTCCAACCATGCCTTAGCCACTGTTGTCGCTGCAGCGTATACGATTGAACAACAATTTCACATGAGAAAAAAGGACGATATGTTGGAGTTGCTTAAATATTCATCGAAAGTGAAAAATCCTCATTTCCCTTCAATGATATGTGATGATCAAGGGAAGATTGTATGGATCAACCATTGTTTACGTTCTTTCTTCGCGAGCATGATGGATCAACCGCTTGAAGAAATTTGTGATAAAAATTGGCGAATCAAAACGAAGACTCCTATTTTTTCTTCCATTTACCATGATTTGATTGGCTATGAAGTTACCCTGCAGAAGACGAATTATCATGAAGCTTTTCCATTTCCTACAACAATTTATCACTTTGAAGGAGTAGTTGGAAAAAGCTTATCATTTCAAAATCTTTTAAAGATCTGTGAAAAAGTTGCAAAAACGGAGTCGACTGTTTGTATCATGGGAGAAACAGGAACAGGAAAAGAACTCATTGCTCGTTCGATTCATCAAAATAGTGTGAGAAAAAATAAGCCGTTTGTTGCAGTAAATTGCGGAGCTATTCCAAAGGAATTGATCGGCAGCGAGTTATTTGGTTACGTTGACGGGGCATTTACAGGAGCCAAACGGACGGGGCATAAAGGGAAATTTGTTCAGGCTGACGGCGGAACCATTTTTCTTGATGAAATCGGTGAAATACCGTCGGAAATGCAAGTAGCGCTTTTAAGAGTGCTTCAGGAAAAAGAAGTTGTACCGATTGGCGGGGAAAAGCCCGTTCCTGTTGATATAAGAGTCATAACTGCAACACATCGCAATTTATACAAATTAGTAAAGGAAGGAAAGCTGCGTGAAGATTTATTTTACCGCATTTATGTATGCACGCTTAACGTTCCGCCATTAAGAGAGCGTAAAGAAGATATCCCATTCTTTATTGAGTATTATTGTCAAAAAAATGATTGGCTCATTTCTTTTCCAGATGATGTCATACAGTTGTTTTCAGCTTATCACTGGCCCGGAAATATAAGGGAGCTGTTTAACGTGCTCGAGCGTATACGAGTGGAATATGGAGACCGTATTCCATCCATTTCCCACTTGAAATCCATGCTGATTGCTTGGGAGCAAGAACAGGAAAATTCCGAAACATTCCATAAAGGTAATTTGTCGTATCGGGATCAGCTAGAAAGAGAACGCATTCTAAATATGTTGAAGAAAACAAATGGAAATATTGGTGAGGCGGCTGCTGCGTTAAATATCTCTCGAAGTACACTGTATCGCAAATTAAAAAAATATAAATTGAGCTAATTTGCGACAAAACGATAAAAATTAGGACAAAATGAGATGAAAAAAATATTTTTTATAAAGCGCTTACAAAGAATGTTGATTTGTAAGCATTTTTTTATTGGCATGATAGTTGCAAATGAAAAAAGTGAAGCCAATCAAATAGGAGGTTATCTTTATGACGATTGCCAAATCAACATCTACTCCCATTACACAAGAAAAAGCAAAATGGATATTTCAGAAAATGCATGAAATTCGCCAGTTTGAGGACAAGGTTCATGAAATTTTCAGCAAAGGAGTGCTGCCTGGCTTTGTCCATTTATATGCTGGCGAGGAAGCGGTCGCTGTAGGAATTTGCGCGCATTTAGATGACAAAGATTATATCACAAGTACGCATCGCGGACATGGACATTGCATTGCCAAAGGCTGTGATTTGAACGGAATGATGTCTGAAATTTACGGAAAGGCAACAGGATTGTGCAACGGAAAAGGAGGATCGATGCATATTGCCGATGTTGAAAAAGGAATGCTTGGGGCCAACGGAATTGTCGGCGGGGGGTTCCCGCTAGCTGTTGGGGCAGGCCTGACAGCAAAATTGAAGAAGTCGGGAGCGGTTGCAGTTTGTTTTTTCGGAGACGGCGCGAACAATCATGGAACATTTCATGAAGGTATTAATCTTGCAGCTATATGGAAATTGCCTGTTGTTTTTGTGGCGGAAAACAACGGATATGCAGAAGCGACCCCATTTGAATATGCATCCAGCTGTAAAAACATTGCGGATCGGGCTCAAGCCTATAATATCCCGGGAGAAGTGGTCGACGGCAAAGATGTGGTAGCTGTATATGAGGCGGCAGAAAGAGCAGTTGCACGAGCTCGAAATGGAGAGGGCCCGACATTAATTGAATGTAAGACATATCGGAATTACGGACATTTTGAAGGTGACGCCCAGACTTACAAATCTGCGGAAGAAAAACAAAAGCATTTACAGGAGAATGATGCAATTGCAAAATTCCGCCATTACATTCTTTCCAATCAATTAATATCCGAACAAGAATTATTAAATATCGAACAACAGGTAACAAAAGCGGTTGAGGAGGCGGTACATTTTGCTGAAAAAAGCCCGTTTCCGTCTGCTGAGGATCTTTTAAAGGACGTTTATGTATCTTATTAAATCAAAGGAGTTAGGAGGAACGAAAAATGGCAAGAAAAATTTCTTTTTCTGGTGCGGTCAATGAAGCTATGAAGCTGGCAATGCGCAAAGATCAAAATGTTATTTTACTTGGAGAAGACGTTGCAGGAGGAGCGAATGTGGATCATTTGCAGGACGATGAAGCTTGGGGAGGAGTAATGGGGGTTACGAAAGGTCTTGTTCAAGAGTTTGGAAGAGAAAGAGTGTTGGATACGCCTATTGCGGAGGCCGGCTATATTGGTGCAGCAGTTACCGCCGCAGCAACAGGACTAAGACCGATTGCCGAATTAATGTTTAACGATTTTATCGGCAGCTGCTTAGATGAAGTTATGAACCAAGCGGCAAAACTTCGTTATATGTTCGGAGGCAAGGCGAAGGTGCCTGTAACGATACGAACAATGCACGGTGCCGGCTTTCGAGCGGCGGCGCAGCATTCCCAAAGCCTGTATGCCCTTTTTACCCATATACCCGGTTTAAAAGTCGTTGTTCCTTCTACACCGGCGGATGCGAAGGGACTGTTGCTTACCTCCATCTTTGACGATGATCCCGTTATCTTTTTTGAAGATAAAACACTTTATAACCTAAAAGGAGAAGTAGAGGAAGGATTTTATACGATCCCGTTTGGAAAAGCGGATATCAAACGGGAAGGCAGCGATTTGACCATCGTAGCGATAGGGAAGCAAGTGCACACGGCCTTGAAGGCTGCCGACATATTAAAAACGAGAGGAGTCGAAACGGAGGTAATTGATCCGAGAACACTGTCCCCGCTTGATGAAGAAACGATTTTATCTTCTGTATCGAAGACAGGCCGGTTAATTGTCATTGATGAGGCAAATCCTCGCTGCAGTGCAGCTGCTGACATTTCCGCTCTTGTAGCAGATAAAGGATTTGATTATCTGGATGGACCAATTAAGCTGATTACGGCTCCGCATTGTCCGGTTCCTTTTTCGCCTGCGCTGGAGGATCTTTACTTGCCGACACCGGAAAAAGTGCTTAAGGCAGCGGCTGAAATAATTGGAGACGAAGCGATCGTGACCGCATAAAAAAAGCTGTGCGTGTTGATGAATGGAGACATCAACACGCATAGCATTTCTAGTATTCATCAAAGGAGAGATGAAACATGACAGTTGAAATTATCATGCCAAAGCTGGGAATGAGCATGGAAGAAGGAACGGTAGTAGAGTGGTTAAAGAAAAAGGGCGATCCAGTAAAAAAAGGAGAACCAGTTGTGGTGATCAGCTCTGATAAGATTGAAAAGGATATCGAAGCACCGCAAGATGGCGTGTTATTAGAGATTGCTGCCGAGCAGGATGAAACAGTGGAAGTAGGAAAAGCCATTGGCTATATCGGTCAAGAAGGGGAGGTAATCAACAACATAACGAACGATGCTGCCCAAGAAGTGGCGACAACCATTTTGAAAGAAGAAAGCTTATCTTCTCAAACAACAATTCGCGTTTCACCTGCCGCCCGAAAACTAGCACGTGAAGCCGGGATTGATTTGAGCAGTATTTCGGGTTCAGGGCCAAAAGGAAGAATTACAAGAGCGGACGTTGAAAAAGCGATTCAATCGAAAAAAGCATCCCCCCATTTAGAACCTGAACAAGAAGTAGTAATCCCGACAAATAAGCCGGCGGAAGAGCAAGAAGATATTGCAGTAAAAACTGTCACTGGCATGCGTAAAGTGATTGCATCAAGGATGTTTACAAGTCTGCATCAGACAGCACAGCTGACGATTCATATGAAAGCCGATGTGACCTCTTTATTTGAGCTGCAAGAAAAGATTAAAAGCGAACTGCAAGATGAGCAGAATTTAAAATTGACTATTACTGACTTTGTAGCCAAGGCGGTCATTCTGTCGCTGCGAAATCAAAAGCAAATGAACAGTTTGTATGAAAATGGGCAGATTCAAACGTATGATTCAGTGCATTTAGGCATTGCAGTTGCATTGGAGAACGGGCTCGTTGTGCCGGTTTTGCGCCATGCCGACAAGCTTTCCTTAAGCGAAATTTCGAAAAATATCAAAGAACTAAGTAAGAAGGCAAGAGAAGGAAATGTAAGCAGCGAAGAAATGAGCGGCTCGACCTTTACGATCACCAGTTTAGGGGCTTACGGCGTTGAATTTTTCACCCCGATTTTGAATCCTCCGGAAGTGGGTATTCTCGGAGTAGGAACAGCTGCAGATACGGCAGTGTTTTCAGGAGATACCATTCAAAAGAGAAAAATTTTGCCGCTCAGCTTAACGTTTGACCATCAAGTAATTGATGGAGCTCCGGCAAGCCAATTTCTCGGGCTGGTGAAAAAATATTTAGAAAAACCGTATCAGCTTTTATGGCTGTGAGTTTTCTGCTTTCAAGTTTGCTTGATTTTTTCACAATCAAAGTAATGTGTTAATAAAACAAGCGGATCTTTCATGATCCGCTTGTTTTAGCTTACGGGCAGCATTTAATTCTCATTCACAATAATTTTTATTTATTAAGAAGTGCTTAATTTAAATTTTCCCTTTTTCATTAAGCAAATATCGTAGCTGCCGAGTTGTAATGTTTAGTGCTTCTGCTGTTTTTTTTCGATCTCCTGTATGTTTTTTAAGTGATTTGAGGACAAATGATCGGCCAATTTGTTTTTCTAATTCTTTAATGGAATCCAATACTTGTTCAAGGTCGATGTCATCTTGCTGCTTCCATAACGATAAAATATGTTTCGTCCAATTCGATAAATAAGCTTCTAAATCATCATGAACTGTGCTAGCTTTTGGAAATTTTGTTAGTTGGAAGCTGAAGCTGGTTTTTAATTTGTCGGGTAAATATTTTGGCGTAATTATGTCTGTCTCTCCATCTGCCAATGTTGCGGCTCTTTTGACAATGTTAAATAGCTCTCTTACATTTCCAGGCCAGTTATAGTTTTTCATTAGTTCAATGCTTTCATCAGAGAATGTTAGATGTGAAGCATTTATCTTTTTTAGAAAATAATCCAAAAACAGCGGGAGATCTTCTATTCTGTTTCGCAGAGGGGGAATTCTTAATTTCACTACGTCTAAACGATACAATAAATCTTCTCGAAACGTTTTTTCTTGGACAGCCTCGGCCAAATTTTTATTCGTGGCCGCAATGATCCGTGTATTCGTTTTACGGATTGATTCACCGCCTACTCTGAAATATTCCCCCGTCTCTAGTACTCTTAGCAGCTGTACTTGAATGGCCTGGCTTGCTTCACCAATTTCATCTAAAAACAATGTACCGTTATTGGCTATTTCAAATATTCCTTTTTTCTGTTTAATGGCTCCAGTAAAAGCACCTTTTTCATGCCCGAATAATTCACTCTCCAATAACGTTTCGGAAACAGCTCCGCAATTTATTCGGACAAATGGTTGATCGTATCTTAAGCTCATGTTGTGAATAAAATGGGCAAGCACCTCTTTGCCTGTTCCTGTTTCTCCTTCAATTAATACATTTATGTTTTTCTTAGCAATTTTTTCCGCCAGCTTGACTAATTCATTCATCTTTTTATTGTTGCCGATAATAAATCCAATCGTATCGGCCAGTTTGTCGGTGTTTGCTGGTGAAGAAAATTTCTCGCTATTTAATAAATCTTCTAATGTTTTCTCTAATTGGCTTATATCATCGAACGGTTTTTCAATATAATCATTTGCACCATTCTTAATGGCCTCTACAGCCGTTTTCACTGTGCTGTATCCTGTCATAATGACAGCTTTACAGGAAGGATGAGTTGCTTTTAATTGCTTAAGCAAATGAAGACCATCTGTACCAGGCAGCTTTACATCAATTAGTGCTAAATCAAAGGAATGGAGCGAAATTAAGTTGGAAAAATCTTCAGCATTCAAACCTACCTTTACATCATATCCTTTTTCTTCTAAAAGATGTCGAAAAAAGTTTCCTACTTCACGTTCGTCGTCTATTACTAGTACCTTTTTCATTGCAAATCATCTCCCTTTCTATTCGTGTCTAACTGGGAGCTTTAAAATAAATTCACTGCCTTCTCCGTATTTACTGTTCACGACAATTGTACCGCCGTGTGTTTCAGCGATCCCTAAACTAACGGACAACCCTAGTCCAGTGCCTTTTCCGGGACTTTTCGTGGTAAAAAAAGGATTAAATATTTCCTGCAAATGCTGGTTTTGAATTCCGATTCCATTATCTGTTATGGACAGTGTGATCCATTTTTTGTTGTCTTCAATTATTTCTTTTGTTTCAATCTTGATGATCTTCTTCGGTATATTTTTTTCTTCCAAGGCATCCTTTGCATTAATTAATAAGTTTAAAATGATCTGTCCGATTTGCTGAATATTTCCTTTCACATGATCTATATGCTCAGCCAGTTCTTGTTGAATGATGATATTTTGTTGTTTAAACTGGTCGCTAAAAATTCCTAATACTTGTTCCACCGCTTCATTGATAGAGCATTCTTCGAACACATATTCATCTTGACGCGAAAAAGTAAGTAAATTTTGGATAATGGATTTACACCTTTTTCCACATAAATATATGTCTGATAAAAGTTTGTAGGAGCGGTCGTCCTGTTTGAATGATCTTAATAAAAGCTGAGAATTGCCAAGGATAGCTGTTAAAGGGCTGTTCAGTTCATGTGCGATTCCGGCTGCCATTTCTCCAATAGCCGCTAATTTTCCAGACTGAATTAGTTGAGCCTCCATCTTTCGTTTTTCTGTAATATCGATAATGTAGATGATATATGAATAAACCTCATGGCTCCTATTAAAGATCGGAAATGAGCGGAATTCAAAGACGTGATTTTTTAAATGAAACTCATCAATAATATTTTCTTTGACTGAGAGATATTTTTCCTGAGTAGCTTCCTTTTTATCGATTTCTAATAACTTGTGTATATTCTGTCCGATAAGATCGGTTTTAAAATATTCTTTTGCAGAATCATTCGATTTTAATATATTTCCTTCTAAATCGGTAATAAACATCATATCTGATACCGCACGAAACGTTTCTTCCCATTCTTTTTTGGCTGTTAAGACTTTATGATAAAGACGGACATTTTCGATGCAAACGGCAATTTGATCGGATAGCTGCTGAAAAAACGCAAGGTCCGATTCATCGAAATGATTGATTTTTTTGCTTCCAATGCTTAAAAGACCGATAGCCGCTTCTTTGCTTACGAGGGGAATGACTAAGGCGCTTTGAATACCTAATGATTGATACGCCTTTTTTTCAATGAAATAATGAAGATCATTATTCATTTGGTAAAAAATTTTTTGTGACGACTCAATTGCCTGCCAATATAAAGAATCTTTTTTTGGAAAAACAAATCCAATAGGAAAATATAAAGAATTGGGAGGATATACATTTGTTAGCGTCAGCTTATCATGTTCATATAAAGATAAACTGATTCGTTCAAGCGGAAAAAAAACTTTTAGCTTTTCAAATATATTTTTGAGCATTTCATCTATTGACATATCGATATTGAAGCTTCTATTTACCTCATTTATCACCTCTAGCTGCATGTTTTTCTTTTTGAGCTCTTCAACCATGATTTTCAATTCATTATAGTAGCTTTTTTTAGAAGACTGGACACCAGTCAGCTTGCTGATCATTTCTTCTCGATCTTTTAGCAACATTTCTACCAAGCCTTTCTGAAAAGTTCTTCAATAATTTCGACAGTGACATCCCTTGGATTTGTGATCATACATGCATCATTTAAAGCAGTTAAGCTCATTTGAGGAATTTCTTCTTTTTTTACATGAATTTCAGAAAGCCTTTGCGGAGCTCCAACATCTTGAATTAATTCCTTCACAAGGTCAATCGCCTTTTTGGCTGCTTCCATTTTCGATATGTCGCAATCATTTAATCCAAGGAGATACGCAATATCTGCAAATTTTTGAGGATTTGCTAAATAATTAAATTCCATGACATGAGGCAATAAAATAGAATTCACATCGCCGTGCAAAATAGGATATCTGCCACCAACTGCATGAGACATGGCATGAACAGCTCCTAAAATGGCATTGGAAAAGGCAATTCCAGCTTGTAAACTTGCCATTGCCATATTGGTTTTCGCCTCTTTATTTAATTTAGAGGCGACAGAAGGCCGTAAATATTTAGCGACAAGCGATATAGAATTTTTGGCATGAACATCAGTTAGCGGTGTTGCGGCCAAACTAATATACGATTCAATCCCATGTGTTAAAACGTCGATTCCTGTTGAAGCAGTTAAATGGGAACTTTTTGTCACGAGTGTTTCAGGGTCAATAATAGCAATATCTGGTATTAATGATTTTGAAATGATGGTCATCTTTTTCTGTTTTTCTGTATTTAAAATAATAGAAAATTGTGAAACCTCTGATCCCGAGCCGGCTGTAGTAGGAATCATGATTTGAGGCGGGAGGGGATGCTTAATTTTGTCGACGCCTTCATAATCATGAATGACTCCGCCATTTGTCGCTAACAGAGCAATAGCTTTGGCTGCATCAATAGCGCTGCCTCCGCCAATCCCGATCACCGAATCGCATCCATATTTAAGATATATATTTCGCCCTTTATCCACTTCTGTATCCTTTGGATTAACCGTAATGTCAATGAATGTCTCGTATTTTAAACCGGCTTTCACGCAGCTATTAATGACTACATCCAGCCAGCCGGCCTCCGAAATACCGCGATCACTGACGATGAGCACATTGGATGCGCCCAAACGTAAACAGCAGTTGCCGACTTCAGAAATGGAACCGTTTCCAAATATTATCTCCGGCATGACAAATTTATGAATGTTCATTATGTCCCCCCCTTTAACATTGACAGTTTTTCCATAAATACATAATTCCATATAAAAATAAAAAAATCCTTTTAATATGTAAAAGGTAAACAAAATATGTAAGTGGCAAGCAACAATTCATTGCTTACCACAACATACTGAAAGTAGCCGGCATCCGCCAGCTACTTTCAGACAAAAATACGAAATCAAGTAGAGAAAAACGATTTGTTTTTCTCTACTTGAATTATTTAGGGGCTTATTGAGCACTCCCCTATTTTGTTTAATTCTGGGCAATCCAAACGCTTTTCACTTCTGTATAGTTGTCTAATGCATAGGATCCCATTTCTCTTCCTATGCCGGATTCTTTATATCCGCCGAACGGACTTGCAGCGTCAAAGACGTTGTAACAGTTTACCCAAACTGTTCCAGCACGGAGCTTGTTAGCAATGTAATGAGCTTTTGTAACATCGCGCGTCCAAACCCCTGCTGCTAATCCATAATTTGTATCATTTGCACGTTCAATCAACTCGTCTATATCTTCATATGGCAAAGCGGCGATTACCGGTCCGAATATTTCTTCTTTTGAAATGGTCATAGAATCTTCAACGTTGGCAAAAATAGTCGGCTCTACAAAATACCCTTGTTCGGAAGGTTTTTGTCCTCCTGTTAAAAGTTCAGCACCTTCTTCCAGCCCTTTTTCAATATATCCAAGGACTCGGTTTTGCTGCTCGGAAGAAACAAGCGGTCCCATTTCTGTATCTGCTTTTAGTCCAAATCCTTGTTTAATAGATTTTGCATGGGATACCATATCAGCCACAACATTGTCATACTGTTTCTTCTGAATGAAGACGCGGCTGCCTGCACAACAAACTTGTCCTTGGTTGAACATGACGCCATTTAAAGCACCCGGAATTGCTTTTGAAAAATCAGCATCAGGCAAAATGATGTTCGGTGATTTACCGCCTAGTTCTAACGTAACGCGTTTAAGAGATTTCGAAGCGTTTGCCATAATTAATTTTCCGACTTCAGTTGAACCAGTGAAGGCAATTTTATCAACTTGTGGATGTTTGACTAATGCATCACCTGCTGTTTCACCAAATCCGGGAACAATATTGACAACACCAGCAGGAAAACCGGCTTCTTCAATAAGTTCAGCTAAATATAAAGCAGAAAGAGGTGTTTGTTCAGCTGGCTTTAATACAACTGTACAACCGGTTGCAAGCGCGGCGCCAAGCTTCCACATTGCCATGAGCAATGGAAAGTTCCAAGGAATAATTTGTCCTACGACGCCAACTGGTTCATGACGTGTATAGTTAAAATACGGTCCATTGACTGGAATTGTTTGTCCGACAATTTTCGTAGACCATCCAGCATAATAACGCATGTGTTCAATTGCCAACGGTACGTCGGCATTGATTGTTTCACGAATCGGTTTCCCATTATCCAATGTTTCTAGCTGAGCCAGTTCTTCTTTATTTTCCTCCATTAAATCCGCCAGTTTATACATGAGCCTGCTTCTTTCTGCTGCGCTCATTCTTGACCACGGTCCTCGGTCAAACGCTTCTCTGGCTGCCTTCACAGCGCGGTCGATATCTTCAGCATCTCCTTCATAAACTGTTGCCAATCTTTCTCCCGTTGCAGGGTTAGGAGTGTCAAATGTTTTTCCTGAAGCGCTTTCAACAAAGCTGCCGTTTATATACATTTTTTTCTTGCCGGATAAAAACTTTTCAACTTTTTCTTTTAATTTAGGGGCTGCAATTGAGCTCATCATCAATCCTCCTTCAATTTTAGTACGATACGACCGTTGATTTTTCCTTTTTCCATTCTTTCAAATACTTCATTTATTTCTTCTAATTCAGCGGTTTCAACAATTGGACGGACTTTTCCGCGAGCAGCAAAATCTAATGCTTCCTGCATGTCCTTTCTTGTACCGACGATGGAACCTTTAACGGAAACGCCGTTTAATACTGTATCGAAGATCGGAATAGGCAGATCAGCATTTGGCAGACCGACAACAACTAATGTGCCTCCCCGTTTCACTGACTGATAGGCCTGTTCAAATGCTTTTTTATTCACCGCTACACTAATAGCAGCATGAACACCGCCTACTTGATCATGTATCGCTTTGACAGGATCTTCTTTTAAACCGTTGATTGCAATATCTGCACCTAAATCTTTGGCTAATTTTGATTTTTCATCACTGATATCAACAGCTACCACATTAAGTCCCATCGCTTTGGCGTATTGTAATGCAATATGACCAAGTCCTCCAATACCGTAAATGGCCACCCATTCACCTGGCCGAGCACCTGATACTTTCAACGCTTTATATGTCGTTACGCCTGCACATAAAATTGGAGCTACTTCAACTGGATCTAAGTTATCAGGAATTTTCGCCACATAATCTGCGGGAGCTTTACAGTATTCCGCATATCCGCCATCAACGGAATATCCGCCATTCAATTGATGCGGGCAAAGTGTTTCTTGACCAGTTAAACAATATTCACATTCACCACATGCAGAATATAACCATGGGATGCCGACGCGATCTCCCACTTTTATTGATTTAACTCCCTTTGCGACTTCTACAACAATTCCGACTCCTTCATGCCCCGGAATTAACGGCAATTTCGGTTTAACCGGCCAGTCACCATGGGCTGCATGTAAATCCGTATGGCACACACCGCATGCTTCGATCTTAACTAAAACTTCACCTTCCTCTAGTTTTGGTCTTTCCACCTCTTTGATTTCAAGTGCTTTTTTAAATTCGTTAACTACTGCTGCTTTCACTCAAAACAACCCCTTTCATTTTTTTTTTTTTTCGACTTTATATCATGCAAGAACCGTACCAAAATTGAAAGCGCTTAATTTGCGGAATATTAGAAAAATACAAAATAGATTTTTGCCGAATTTTTGGCAGACTTGAACAAAATATTGGCAGAATTGTTGCGTGAAAAGAAAAAGCAGGTTGTTCCAATGGGAAACCTGCTAAAAATATAGTGTTCAGTTTTTGCTCAAGCATGAATGATCATATTGCTTTCGGCACTGACGATATGCTTCCATGCAGATATTTTTTGGGGCGACATGTTCGGATTAAAGAGATTTTAAATCCTTCATCCAACTTTTTTTCGTAATTCCGAAATAATTGTGTAATTGCTGATATATTTGAAATAATTTTTTATATTTTTCTACATGGCTGAGAATTGGTTTGTAAGTTTTCAAAATTGGCTGTTTCATCTTTTCAACAGCCTCTTCTACGCTATCATATCCTCCATTTTCCTTGCCAGCTGCAACAGAGCCAAGAATGGCAGCGCCAACTGCAGGGGTATAATCGCTGGCTGAAACAATAATCTCTTTATTTAAAACGTCTGCATATATTTGCATGAGTAAATCATTTTTTTGGGGCAAACCACCGCAAGCAAATATTTCATTAATTTTTAATCCTGCTTGTTCATAATTTGAAATAATCATTTTTGCGCCAAATGCTGTAGCTTCCATATATGCTCTATAGATATCCTCAGGTTTGGAAGCTAGGGTCAGTCCTACAATCATTCCTGAAAGATCTGCATCTGAAAGTATAGATCGGTTTCCATTATGCCAATCTAATGCAATGAGACCAGATTGACCAGGCTCTAGGTGAGATGCCTTTTTTTCCAGTAAATCAAATACTGAAATTCCTTGTTCTTTCGCTTCTTTCATCAATGATTCCGGAACTTGTTTTGCAAACCAGCCAAATAAATCGCCTACAGCGGATTGTCCGGCTTCGTATGCATATAATCTTGGGATAATAGAATTTTTTACTACTCCCGAAATACCCGGTATATGAATTTCTTTTTTGCTCAGCATAATATGGCAAGTGGACGTCCCCATTACCATTGTCAATTGATGCGGTTTGGATGAACCGACTCCTAATACTGCGGAATGAGCATCGATAATGGCAACGGCGACAGGCAGATTTTTCGGCAATCCTAAAAGACTTGACATTTCATCAGTGAGGACCCCAGCTTTTTCACCAATATATCCAATTTTACCTTTTAACTTTGAAGAAACAATGTTTTTAAATTCAGGATGGAGCTTTTCGAAAAATTGCACGGGAAAACCGCTGTTTTCATTCCAAAAAGCTTTGAAGCCTAACGAGCAATTGCTTCTGACAACTTTCCCTGTTAACTGTGAAACAATCCAATCTCCTGCTTCCAAAAATAAGCTAGCTTTTTCATACACTTCACGATCTTTGCAAAAAACTTCATAGCATTTTGGGATAAACCATTCTGTTGAAATGTTGTAGCCGTAATTTTTTAGCCAGCTTTCTTTATGTGAAGAAGCTAATTTGAACATTTCTTCTGTTTCTTTTTTCGGCCCATGATGCTTCCATAATTTTACCCACGCATGGGGATTGTTTTGAAATTCCTTGTGAAAACATAATGGTTTTCCTTTTTCATCTACTGCGACCATAGTAGATGAGGTGAAATCAATGCCAATACCAATAATTTGTGAAGAGCTGATATTTGCATCTTTTATAGCATGAGGAATTCCTTTCATAATGACTTCTAAATAGTCGCCCGGATGCTGAAGAGCATAATCTCTGGGTAATCTCGTCCCATCGTTCGTCGGAAGCATCTCTGTAATCACTCCATGCGCATATGGAATGACACATTGTCCTTTAATAGATCCATCGTCAATGTTTACTATTAAAACTCTCCCAGATTCAGTACCGAAATCAATTCCAATAGTATATTTTTCCATACCAACCACTCCATGAAAATGCTTTCATTGTACTGATTATATTAAACTAATAAAATAAAATTTACAAGCATAAAATTAATATAATCGAGCAAAAATAAACATATTTTTGTTCATTTATATTGACAATTTAAACAGTATCGGATTATATTCATTATAAACAATCAAAAATAAGCAAGAAAGAACATAAATGAACATGGAGGATTAAGGATGACAGATGTGATTTATTCAAAGGCTTATAGGTTAATAGAGCCTGGAAAATTTAAAGAAACAGTTATTGAACATAAAGTAAAGGAAGGTGAAGTTGTCGTCCAGCCTATTTTAGCCAGTATTTGTCATGCAGACTTAAGATACTATACCGGCAAAAGAAGAAAAGAAGCTCTTAACCAAAAGCTTCCGATGGCATTATTTCATGAAGGGATTGGAGAAGTAGTCATTTCAAAAGATGAGTTTATACAAGTTGGACAAAAGGTTGCAATTGTGCCAAGCATCCCTGGTTACAGACTAGAGCAAAAGAAAAAAGAAGATTGTTGTGAATCCTGCAGGAGAAATGTCGCAGATAACTATTGTAAAACTGGAGTGTTTTTAGGAAGCGGATATGACGGCATTGGTCAGGAGTTTTTAGTATTGCCAAGCGAAAATGTTGTACCAATTCCAGAAAAGCTGAAAGATGAGATTGCTGTATTAGCAGAGTTATGCTCAGTTTCACTGCATGCACTGAATCATTTGAAAGAAGAAGATTTTCATAAAGGGAAAATTGCTGTGTTCGGCGATGGACCAGTAGGATATTTAACAGCCGCAATGCTATATCATTATTTTCATATTCCTAAAAGCCAGCTATTAGTGTTTGGAGCAGTGGAAGAAAAACTGAATCAGTTTGATTTTGCCACTGTACACTTAGTTAACGATTTTCCTTTTTTAGAAGCTAAAGGGGTGACAGTTGCAATTGAATGCACAGGTGGCAAGTTTAGCGAAAGCGCTATCAACCAAGCGATTGATTTATTGGAGCCTGAAGGCAAATTGATTTTAATGGGGGTGACAGAGCAGCGTGTACCAATTAATACAAGAGATGTATTAGAAAAAGGGTTGCAGCTTTACGGAAGTTCCAGAAGTTCAAGTGAAGATTTTAAAACTTTGATGCAAGCATTTCTAAATGAAGATTATCAGAAAACTCTCTCTAAGTTGATACCGGAAAAAAGCATAGCAATCCGAAACGCAGAAGATTTAAAAAAGGCAATGGATGAAGCTGCTGAACATAAAGGGTGGAAAAAAACATATTTATCTTTTTCATGGAACTAAATAAAAGGGGTGTAAAATAATGACACAAGTAACTGGAGTGAAATGGACTGAAAAATTAGGTATACCTTCTTCGATTGCATGGGGTTATTTAGGGATTTTAATTTTCATGATGGGAGATGGACTGGAAATTGGCTGGCTAAGTCCTTGGTTAATTGATCAAGGATTTACAGTTCAGCAAACTAGCCTATTGTTTTCGGCTTATGGGGTGACAGTCGCTGTTTCTTCGTGGCTGTCCGGAGTATTAGTTGAAGCGCTTGGTACAAAAAGAACGATGTGGCTAGGGGTGTTATTTTATATACTGGGAACAATTGGATTTTTAAGTTTTGGGCTGCCGAATTTTAATATTTGGTGGATGGTTCCGTTTTATGCATTAAGGGGCTTGGGATACCCGCTGTTTGCATACTCTTTCCTAGTATGGATTGCTTACCGTGCCGATCAGGAGCGTCTCGGAACAGCAGTCGGCTGGTTTTGGTTTGTATTTACAGGAGGTTTAAATGTTTTAGGGGCTTATTATTCCGTAGTTGCAATCAAATTATTTGGGCACTATACTACGTTGTGGTCATCAATCTTTTGGGTCGTATTAGGGGCGATAATCGCATTAATAATTAATAAAGACAAATTAGAACCAAAACAAGGAAGTTCTGCAAAAGAAAAATTATATGAGCTAATAAAAGGTGTCACAATTGTCAAGGAAGAGCCGAAAGTATTATTAGGCGGCATTGTTCGTGTCATTAATACTACTGCGCAGTTTGCATTTCCTGTTTTTTTGCCTACTTATCTTGCTGGACACGGAATTCCAACATCTACATGGTTGGCTATTTGGGGGACAATTTTTACAAGCAATATTTTATTTAATCTATTTTTTGGATATATAGGGGATAAAATTGGCTGGCGCAATACCATCATGTATTTTGGCGGTATTGGCTGCGGAGTTACTACTTTAGCTATATATTATTTTCCAGAGTGGTTTAATGGTAATATTTGGATTGTTGGCTTAGTAGCCATTTTATGGGGCGGATTGTTAGCGGGATATGTTCCGTTGTCTGCTTTAGTACCTTCGTTGGTGAAAGAGGACAAAGGAGCTGCAATGTCTGTTCTAAATTTAGGCGCTGGCTTGCCTGTTTTTGTTGGTCCTGCTATCGTTGGCCTGTTAATTGGTTCAATAGGAAATGCAGGAGTTATTTGGGTGCTGGCAATACTTTATTTTGTAAGCGCTCTATTAACCAAATTTATTACATTGCCTGAAGAAACGAAATAACAAGAGCTGAAAAAACATAGTCGATTGAATTCCTAATGAAAAGAGAATAATATAAGAATAGAAAAATTTAAATTGTTAGGAAGTTCGACTATGTTAGCTCTTGAAAGGCAAAAAAAAATAGTAGAATACGTAAAGGAAAAGAAAATTGCTACTGTGGCTGAATTGGCTGTATATTTTAATGTTCATGAGGCAACGATTCGAAGAGATTTGTCGCTATTAGAATCAGAGGGGAAATTGAGAAGAACCCATGGCGGCGTTGTCATTGAGGAAGATAAAGTAAAATCGGAGCCGTCTTTTCAGGATCGGGAAACCGTTCAGTTCGAGGAAAAACGAAGAATTGGCATGCGTGCTGCACAGTTTATACAAGATGGCGAAAATATTATACTAGACTCAGGAACAACGACCGTTCATATTGCTGAAGCGATATTAGATAGAAAAAACATAACAGTAATTACAAACGATATAAATGTTGCGGCAAAGTTGCGTTTTTCAAATGGGATTAAAGTTATTGTAACAGGTGGCACGCTATATCCGGAAAGCTATATGTTAAATGGACTCATTGCTGATGAAGTGTTAGGTAATCTCCATGTGGACAAAGCATTCATCGGAACGCCAGCCCTTCATCACAAATTTGGCCTTACTCATTTTGATGAACAGATTGCTGCAACGAAGCGTTCTATGATAAAAGCTGCGAAGAGCGTCTATGTTGTAACGGATCATACGAAAGTAGGAAGGATTGCTTTGCATACTGTTGCCAGTCCAAATCAAATTGATGCAGTTATTATAGGCTCTGAATTAAGTGAGATTGAAATCAAAAAATGGGAAAATAGTGGCGTTAATCTTCATCTTGTATAAAGAAAAATTCAATATTTTACTCAAAATGCTTTCATTTTTTATTAACAATAATAATGAAAAAAGCAGATTGCACCGTACGGGCAGTCTGCTTTTAATTTACTAGCGGCAATTTTGCGAAATCAAGTACGAACAAAAAAACCTTTGAGTTTTGATTAGGAGCTGATCATGCTTTTTGTCCATTTAAAGCATTCGCAAATTCCTCTACTGCTGCGTCCAATCTTTGCACCAGCTCTTCAGACAAGCTGTATTGTTCATTTTCTTCTCTGGTTACCCAGGCATCAACGGCATAAACGCCTCCTAGAATATATCTGCTTCCCATTGTGGATAACACTGGTTTTAGCGCATAATCTATAGATAGAAGGTGAGCCAATGTGCCACCAATAAACAACGGAAGTATTGTTTTACCCAAAAGCCCTTTTTGCGGAAGTAGGTCAAGGTATGTTTTCAATACGCCTGTATAAGCTGCTTTATACACTGGGCTTGCGATGATAATTCCGTCAGCTTGTTCTACTTTTTGGTTGGCGTTCAGAATCGCCTCGCTGTCGAATTTTGCTTTGATTAAATCTTCCGCAGGCAGCTGTACTACTTGAATGTAATCAATCTCAATTCCTTTTTGCTGCAATTGCTGTTCAGCATATTGGATTAATCCATTTAATCTTGATGATGGAAACGGACTTCCATTGATAATTACAACTTTGCTCATTTACTACTATGCTCCTTTCTACGATTCTAAAAAAACATATAAATCTTATTGAAATAGTTCGCTTTATGCTATCATCATTTTTATATTCTGTCAATATATGGAGGCTCTTAGCTGTTATTCTAATAGCCTTCAATTTGAGCATAAATCAAGAGAAAATAAGAAGCAACTTTAAGCTCTTGGAGATTTAGCTTTTTCCAAAATTTTTTTGAGAAAGTTACATATTGTTCACTTTCTTTTAGATTCAACAATTCGCGAAGATATGAGACGCCTCTTTACGTGCTATTCTTTAATCCCGATGACGCGAATTCGCTTATAATCGGCAAACCAGATGCCATTTTTATATATGACGTTTTTCAAGTTGTTTTCCACGTTTGTGAAGATAAGATTTTTTGTTTCGTTTGTCAAACTGTTAAACAGGCTGCCAGCGAACATCTCTATCCAATTTTTTACCCCATTTTCCCCATGTAATGGCGTTGGGCGGTCAAAATGCTGGGCGAACACGACACGGAACCCCACTTCTTCCATCAACGATGAATATTCACCAATGCTCGGGAAATACCAAGGAAATTGGTCTGCTAATTCCTCCATGCCCAATTTATTGAATTCATTTCGGATGGCATCGGTAATCGTTTTGACATTGCCTTTGCCGCCGAATTCCGCTACAAAACGGCCGTTCTCCTTTAAGGCCTGGTATATATTGATTAACGCCTGTTTTGGCGGCTTGATCCAGTGAAGAACTGCATTGGAGAAAACGGCATCAAACTCGTTGCGGTATCCAAGATTTAGAACATCCTTCACCTCAAAGCTTAAACCGGGGTATTTTGCTTTAGCCTGATTAATCATATTTTCTGATTTATCAATTCCGACGACGTCAACTCCTAATTCGTAAAGCTTCCAGGCTAAATCTCCCGTACCGCAGCCGAGGTCAAGAATACGTTCACCTTTTTTTGGCTCCAACAGATCAAGCAAATGCTCTCCAAATTTGGAAACAAATGAATGTTTTGCATCATACAAAGCTGCATTCCAACTGTCTTTTTTCATGTGATAGGATCCCTTCTTTCATTTGTAGTAAAAATATGGGAGAATTTTGCAAAATGCATTTCAATGGAACATTCGCTTATTTTTGGCCATTTCTAAACGGTTCCAGTACTTCATCCACCCATTGACGAAATTTTTCATACGCTTCCTCATTTGTTTGAACATTTTCTATAAATCCACCTTTAAATTTATCATAATAATGCTCTTTATTTGCAAATAATTGTTGAAATTCTTCCTCTTTTAAATCGTCAAAAAATAAATCCATTGTGCCATCAGTTCTTTCCCAGGCAATTCCTTCGATAAAAGGGGAAAATTCATCTTTAAAGTTGTCTACATGTAAATGATTCCCGGTGTAATTTTTCGAATGAAAGTAGTCATTCTTCTTCATGAATGTGTCCTCCAAATTGATTTTTACATAATTTGAATTTTTTGCTAAGTATCTCGTTAAGAAAGATTACACAATATAACAAGATGTTTCTTGTTTACCAATTTGAAAACTATTTTCGGAGCAGGTAACCTGCATCACGCTGCGCTTTTTAACTTCATTTTATATTTTAGAATATTTCAATTGTTTCTAGTAATGCTCTATTTCATAAAGATTTTAGTTTGGACAAAAGAAAAAGCTTTGAATCATTTAACCCGTTTATTTTTATATAAAACAAGGTGTCATTCCCTTATGATAAAATGGACGAGAAGAATGTTTATCCCTACAATCTGGCAAAGGCGGGTAAAAAAGATGAAAAAAATAATCCCTCATATTTATTTGCATAACTGTAAGGAAGCGTTGCAATATTATCAGCAAGTATTTGGAGGAGAACTTAAAAATGTAGAGACATCCGATGGAAAAGAAATGTTTAAAGGCCACGAAGGAAAATATATTCATGCCGAGCTGCATATTAACGAATCATGTGTACTTTATTTTGCCGATGTTTTCTCACCGGTGACGAAGGGGAACAATATATGGCTGACATTGGATTTGGAGTCAGAAGATGAAATAAATTCAATTTTTACAACATTAGCGAAAGACGGACAGGTCAAAATGGAATTGCAAGATACTTTTTGGAATTCAAAATATGGTGTGGTAATCGATAAATTCGGTGTAGTTTGGGAGCTAAACTATGCAAAATAATAAGCGGCAGAAATTCTAAAAATAAGTGTTTGATTTGAACATGTTTTGCTATAATTGAATAAAAGCTTAGAGGAGATGAGTAAGATGAGTCAGCAAACAGTTGAGAAGGGTTATTTTGGCCAATTTGGAGGAAGCTTTGTTCCAAAGGATTTGCAAAGAGCATTGGACATACTGGAAGAGAATTTCGAAAAATTTAAAAACGATTCAACGTTTAATGAAGAATTGGCATATTATTTAAGAGAATATGTTGGTAGAGAAAATCCGCTGACATATGCGAAAAATTTCACAGAAGCGCTCGGGGGCGCGAAAGTTTATTTAAAACGTGAAGATTTAAATCATACCGGAGCACATAAAATCAATAATGCAATTGGACAGATCTTGCTTGCCAAACGGATGGGGGCTACTAGAATCATTGCAGAAACGGGTGCTGGACAGCACGGTGTTGCAACAGCAACCGCGTGTGCGATGTTTGGAATGGAATGCACCATCTATATGGGCAAGCTCGATACAGAGCGGCAGGCATTAAATGTGTTTCGGATGGAGCTGCTTGGTGCAAAGGTAGTACCGGTTGAAAAAGGACAAGGACGTTTGAAGGATGCGGTGGATGCAGCTTTAGCTGATTATGTGGAAAATTACCAAAACACGTTTTACTTGCTTGGATCTGCTGTCGGCCCGCATCCGTATCCAACAATTGTCAAGCATTTTCAATCGGTTATTAGTGAAGAGTCGAAAAAGCAGATTCTTGAAAAAGAAGGGAAGCTTCCAACAGCAGTGATTGCTTGTGCAGGAGGAGGAAGCAATGCAATCGGAGCTTTTGCGCATTATCTGGACGAACCAAACGTAAGATTAATAGGAGTGGAGCCGGAAGAGGCACCAACGCTTACGAAAGGTGTTCCAGCTGTTATTCACGGATTTAAATGCTTAACTTTGCTTGACGAAAATAATGATCCAATGCCGACTTACTCTATTGCAGCAGGGCTTGATTATCCTGGAATTGGTCCAGAGCACAGCTATTTGAAGGAAACCGGACGGGCAGAATATGTTACGGTGTCTGGAAAAGAGGCTTTGGAAGCTTTTCAGCAATTATCTAAGTTGGAAGGAATCATCCCTGCCCTTGAAAGTTCACATGCTGTAGCATATGCGATGAAACTTGCCCCGCAGCTAAGCAAGGAGGATATTGTGATCGTTAATCTCTCTGGCAGAGGAGATAAGGATGTCGAGCAAGTGTTTGAAATGTTGAAAAAATAAGGTGAAAATCGGCGTTTTTGAACGTCGATTTTTTACTTGTGCGCCCGGCATGGGTGTAATCTATAGGGTGAAAGTCCCGAGCTGCGAAGGCAGAAGTAGCAGTTAGCTTAACGCAAGGGTGTCCGTGGTGACGCGGAATCTGAAGGAAGCGAGCGGCAAACTTTAAGGTCTCTCGGAACACGAACTTCATATGAGGCTAGGTATCACTGGGTGAGTTTGCAAGACAAAACAAAGCCCTTTCTGCCGAAGGTGATACAGAGTAAATGAAGCAGATGGATGGAAGGAAAGATTACACTCTTACCCGGGGAGGTCTGGCTGGCACGCCAAGTAACCTTGGTAACCTATCTAGTGATAGATAGCTGAACAGTCAGAAGTCAGCAGAGGTCATAGTATTAGTTGGTCTAGAACAACTAAGAAGGACCGAACAATTAAGAGAGAATAGCCCTTGGCATTCAGTGAGTCATGATGAACACAGAAAACGTAGTACCTCACTTGAGGGAGGAAGCGGTGAATCCCGTGGGAGATCTCTTGGAGGGTGGAGTGACCACTGGCATAAAGAGAACAGCTATTCACGGAAGTTATAAAGACTTGCGTCAATTATCTTAATTGAACCGCCGTATACGGAACCGTACGTACGGTGGTGTGAGAGGACGGGAGTTAATCGCTCCCTCCTACTCGATTCTTTTAACGATTCATCAGCTGAATTTTTAGAAGAGCAAGTTGTTTATAGTAATATAAAAAAGGCAGATTTTTGATCCACCGGATAAGTGTATATTTATCTTTGAAAAAATTCTTGACAGCTCTGAAATGGGCAAGGTATGGGAGCTGTAGTCACGAAAGTGCTATAGAAAGTTAAAAGATATGGGATAAGTGCGCTCATCACATTTTTTCAATGAATCAAAATGGTGTAGTTTTTGAGGTATAGTTATCATTTGGTCTTAACTTTACTCTGATTTTATAGGAATCTTCTCAGCTCTTAGTATTTTATGTTGGTTGATAAATTTAGTTTGCGAAGGAATGACTGAGGGGTTCAATCTAACTGTTATCTAAGCTTGCCATGATTTCGGAGTTTACATTTAAACGCCGGACATTTACCACCAGCTTTGTAAATATATGAACGAAATAAGAAAAACTTGTTGATTTAATGCTTTTTTCAGTGGTATAGGGTGTTAAATGGACAGCTTGGTATCTATTTTGTTCACAATTTCGACAAAAACATAAAAAAATGTCGTTTTTTTTACATTTTTCCGTTGCACCGTCATTTTCGCTTTGCTATAATAAAACCCGTCATTGCATTACGGCTACCACGAGCGATGCTTCGATGAATAAGCATCGAGTTGCCTCGACGCATCTCCTTCTTCGAATAAGCTGGAAGAGGAAGAGGCATGGCAAGTGCGTGTTTTTCGTCTTGATAGAAAAGAAATAATGTATGCGGGTGTAGTTTAGTGGTAAAACCTCAGCCACGAGCGATGCTTCAATGAATAAGCATCGAGTTGCCTCGACGCATTTACTTCTTCGAATAAGCTGGAAGAGGAAGAGGCATGGCAAGTGCGTGTTTTTCGTCTTGATAGAAAAGAAATAATGTATGCGGGTGTAGTTTAGTGGTAAAACCTCAGCCACGAGCGATGCTTCAATGAATAAGCATCGAGTTGCCTCGACGCATTTACTTCTTCGAATAAGCTGGAAGAGGAAGAGGCATGGCAAGTGCGTGTTTTTCGTCTTGATAGAAAAGAAATAATGTATGCGGGTGTAGTTTAGTGGTAAAACCTCAGCCACGAGCGATGCTTCAATGAATAAGCATCGAGTTGCCTCGACGCATCTCCTTCTTCGAATAAGCTGGAAGAGGAAGAGGCATGGCAAGTGCGTGTTTTTCGTCTTGATAGAAAAGAAATAATGTATGCGGGTGTAGTTTAGTGGTAAAACCTCAGCCTTCCAAGCTGATGTCGTGGGTTCGATTCCCATCACCCGCTCCATACATATCATTCATCAACGCAGTGTTTCGTTTTTATAAGCAAACGAAGCATTGCGTTTTTTCATTATAGAAATTTTGTATATGGCTGCCATGCCATTAAAAGAAAGAAAAGGGAGAGGCTTAAGCGAAAATTTGTTGGCGAGCATCTCCACTGTGAATTTGAACAAACATGTTTGCCATCGCTTCAAGTAATTTTTTTGCTTCTTCTGTCCGCATCGATGGCTTTAAATAAACGATATGTAAAGCGCTTGTTGTCGAAAGCTGTACTGCTGTTCGCTTAGAATCAACATAGGGGCTTCCGAAAGGTCCGTTTGCATCACAGGTTACTAGTTTATTTTCCAAATTCACTTGGCGGCCGTTGATGGCATCATATGAATCGCCATTTTTACCGATTTTTAACGTAATAGGTCCTTTTATTTTGTTTCGGTCGTAGATGCCTAACGGAATTTCATATTTCAAGGAGAAAAAATTATTTAAGTCAACGGCTGAATGGATAGACTGTAAGTATTGCTGTTTTTGAACGCGGCGAAAAAGAGCCTCATTGGATGGGCGGTATCGATTAGGATCAGTGCCAACACGCTTAAAGACTTCCCGCCATTCTCGAATGCCGTCTAATTCAGCTGCATTTTTATTTTCTAGATCGAAAAAAATAGATTCTTGAAAGAAACGAAGTCTCCCTTTTAACATTTGGGGGGATTCGGATACTTGAATATGATCATACTCAATTAAGCCTATTTTAAAGTGAGGAATTCGTTGTTTGACCTCTTCAGCAATAAAAAATTCCATTGATTTCCCTCCTATTTTCAGCCATTTTATCTTAACATAGTTTATATATTTTTTGAAATAAAAATAAAGGGGGTGGAGCGGTGTGGATTTCGCAGTTCTCAAACAAGAAATTATTGAATACAGCAAGCAAATTGGAATCGATAAAATCGGTTTTGCGAGTGCTGATGTTTTTGAAACATTGAAGGAGCGGCTAATTGTACAGCAGCAGTTAGGATATCAGTCAGGATTCGAGGAGCCTGATATCGAAAAGCGGACAAATCCTGAGCTGCTCCTTCCAAAAGCAAAATCGATTATCTCTATAGCGTTGGCATATCCTTCAAAAATGAAAAATGCTCCCAGAAGTACAAAAAAAGAGCGGCGCGGTTTATTTTGCAGGGCTTCATGGGGGACAGACTATCACGTGATTCTAAAAGATCGGTTGAAAAAGCTGGAAAGCTTTATTTTAGAAAAAGTGGACGGAGCACAGGTTAAATCGATGGTCGATACGGGGGAGCTGTCGGATCGGGCCGTAGCAGAGCGAGCCGGTATCGGATGGAGCGGAAAAAACTGCATGATTATTACACCGGAATTCGGCTCTTATGTATATTTGGGCGAAATGATTACAAATATTCCTTTTCCTCCCGACAGCCCCATTGAAGACCGATGCGGATCCTGCAACATATGTGTCGATTCATGTCCGACTGGTGCGCTCGTACAAGGCGGGCAGCTCGATTCAAAGAAATGTATTGCTTTTTTAACGCAAACAAAAGGGTTTCTGCCTGATGAATATCGTGGGAAAATCGGAAACAGGCTTTACGGCTGTGACACTTGTCAGCTTGTTTGTCCGGAAAATAAAGGAAAGGATTTCCATATCCATTCTGAAATGGAACCGGATCCTGAAATTGCAAAGCCAAAATTAAAGCCGCTTCTTCATATTTCAAACCGCGAGTTTAAAGAAAAATTCGGCCATATAGCTGGTTCATGGAGAGGAAAAAAACCGATTCAGCGAAATGCGATCATCGCTTTAGCCCATTATAAAGATAGAACGGCTTTGCCTGACTTAATTAAACTGATGCACGAAGATTCAAGACCGATTATTCGGGGAACCGCCGCATGGGCGATTGGAAGGATAGGAGATCAATCAGTGCTTTTTGAATTGGAAAAAGCTCTGGAAAAAGAACAAGATGAAGAAGTAAAGAATGAAATTGTCAAAGGAATTGAAATGTTGAAAGCATGATTTTAATTGTCACCATCATACGTATATAGAAGAAACGAAAATGGTGGTGACAAATGTGGACGTACAGGCTGTTTATCGAAAAATAAATGAAAAGCTGCAATTTTTAGTGAACAAATCTGTCAATCACAATCGGCAGCAATCTTCAGAGCTTGAATGGTGTGAAAAGAAAAAAGAGCTGGCAGCAAAACGAAAAGCGGAAATAGTGAAAGCGACTTGTCTCATAAAATGGCCGAAACAGATCGAAGATGAGGCAACCGTTGTAGATTATTTATGTGATTACAGGCTTCTTTATAAGCAGGGTGATTTTTTATATATAGAAGAAATTGGGGAAGAGCGGGTAGCGAAGTTTTCCAATAAAGGTCATTTAATATCTGATGAAGTTAAACTAAAAGACTGTTTTCATAAAGATGAAGAGGATGATTGGACAAACGAAAAATGGCAAGAAAAAGATGAACGGGTTTCTTTTCAATATGATCGGTTGAAAAGCGTCCAATATGCGGAACGGTGGTGGAACAGCAGAAATCCGAATTATCCTTATTTTGACGTAAATTGTACAAATTATGTTTCCCAATGTTTACGTGCCGGTGATGCGCCGATGAGAGGCTACCCGAACCGGTCATCAGGATGGTGGCTTGCGAATAATAATTGGAGCTACAGCTGGTCTGTAGCTCATGCGCTGATGCTGTATTTGTCCACATCGAAAACAGGACTTAGAGCGAAAGAAGTTTCGTCTCCTGAGCTGCTTAAGCCCGGGGATGTGATTTGTTATGATTTTCAAGGCGACGGCAGATTTGACCATTCAACATTTGTTGTTGCAAAAGATAAAAGCGATATGCCGCTTGTCAATGCCCAAACATCCAACAGCCGAATGAGATATTGGTCGTACGAAGACTCAACTGCCTATACAGAAAACATTCAATATAAATTTTTTCATATCATTGATGATAATGAGGATTCTTAAAAATGTTATAATAGTTTTCGAGGTGAATCATTGTGGCATTACACGTTGTTTTATATCAACCAGAAATCCCTGCAAATACTGGAAATATTGCTAGAACTTGTGCGGCGACTAATACAGCCCTTCATTTAATTCGTCCTTTAGGTTTTTCAACGGATGATAAAATGCTTCGACGCGCAGGGCTTGATTATTGGGAATTTGTAAACATTCATTATTATGATTCTCTTGACCATTTTTTTCAGCAAAACCAGAACGGGGATTTCTACTATATAACTAAATTTGGAAAACGATATTATACGAGCTATGATTTTAGTGATCCTTCCAAAGAGATTTTCTTCATTTTTGGACGTGAAACAACAGGACTTCCAAAAGAATTGCTTGCAGAAAATGAAGATCGGTGTTTGCGCATTCCAATGACGGAAAACGTTCGGGCATTAAATTTGTCGAACACTGCCGCTATTTTAGTGTATGAGGCGCTAAGACAGCAAAGCTTTCATGGATTATCTTAAACACTTTTAGTTTTGGGCTTCTTTCGGATTGTAAATATACATTATTTTTGGCGGTTATTCTGTTCAAATATAAAGGAAGTATGAGAAGGAGCGGACTACCATAAGGTTAAAAAAGCAAATACAAAGGCCAGAGCTGTCAAAGCGCCTGGCCTTTTTTGCAGTCAACAAGGTATCCCATGAAGAAATGCCAATTCAAAACGTTATTTGCGGTGTTTTTCTTTATATGCTTTCGCATATTGATCAGCAGCAAAAATCGCATCTGCTACATCATCAGCTGTCACATTGAATGCATTATGGATTGTTTCCCCTTCTGCGGTTGCTGCTTTAGCGACTTTTAGTATATCTTCGCGTGAAGCATCTTTTAATTTAATGTCCTCCAACGTGACTGGCAAATCAAGGCTCAAATAAAGCTCAATATAGCGTTCAATTTCTTGTTGTGAATGTTCTTCGAGAGCGAGCTGGACAAGAGTACCAAATGCCACTTTCTCTCCGTGTGTCAAATGATGTATTTCGCCTTCTAACGCGGTAAATCCGTTATGAATAGCATGAGCCGCTGCCAAACCGCCGCTTTCAAAACCTAGTCCGCTAAGGAGCGTGTTTGCTTCGACGACCGCTTCTAACGCAGGGGTGACCACTTTTGCTTTTACTGATTCATAGGCAAGCTTCCCGTACTTGAATAAAGTTTGTTCACATTTTTCTGCAATTGCTTCAGCTGCAATTGTAGGGATACCGCCCGCCATCGTTTTTCCTCCGGATTTTATAACACTGCGTGCTTCCACCCAAGTTGCAAGTGCATCAGCGATTCCAGAGGCAAGTAAACGTGGCGGAGCATTAGCGATAATTTTCGTATCGACAAGTACAAGATCTGGATTCTTTTTATAAAAACGGTAGCTTTCAAATACGCCGTCATCAGAATATATAACAGAAAGAGCACTAGTTGGAGCATCAGTTGAAGCAGCTGTCGGCACAATCACTATATAAGCATCTAATTCATCCGCTACCGCTTTTGCGGTATCTAACGTTTTTCCTCCACCAACGCCGATTACAATAGTAGCTTCTGCTTTTCTTGCAATATTCGCGATTCTTTCTACCTCGTTTCTCGAAGCTTCTCCGCTAAAAACTACTTCTTCGGCTGCAATATTTCCTTTTTTTAATTCGTTTACAATTGTATGCCCAGCAATTTTCCAAACTATTTCATCAGCTATCACGACTGTCTTGTTTCCAATTCCTTCAAGATAATTCGCGATTTTTGTAATGACATTTTTACCTTGAACATATTTTGCAGGGCTGATAAATACTCTTTCTACCGCCATAATTAGCACCCCTTTTATGTTTTTGGAGTTATTTTCATGGAACTAAAACAAGCCGCAATTCCCTACCTGCTTTATCGCTTCACAAAATTATCGGGAGGACTACTTGTGAACAAATCATCAATATGCACAAAATTATTTTTTGTTGACACCAGGTTTATCGTTGTATCCTGCAGTGAAAATAGCAATTAAAAATGTGATGCAGACACCTAAAACTAAAGCAGTTTTCATGAAAAAGATCCCTCCTTCATATGTACAACGTAATCAAAAATTACTAGTTTTATTATACATTAACATTCCCAACGAGTGAAAGAATTTCCCTAAGGTTTGTCATTTTGTCAAAATTTTTTAACTCATTTTCAAATATTAAGCTAATCAAAAATCATCTTTAAGGACATCCTCGCATAAATTGTATTAATCTGGTGCTCAAACCAACGATGGAGGAGGTCCCTGATGGATATTTTGAAAAAAATCGAAAAGCATAGAGAAATGGAAGAGCGCTTAAAATGGGAAGGCACCTTCGCTGAATATTTGGAAATATTAAAAGAAAAACCATGGATAGCCCAATCCGCCCACTCTCGCGTTTATAATATGATAAAAGATGCAGGGATTGAGGAGATTAATGGCCGAAAACGATATAAATTTTTCAACCAGGAAATTTTCGGACTGGACGAAGCATTGGAACGGCTTGTGGAAGAATATTTTCATCCCGCTGCTAAGCGGCTGGATGTAAGAAAAAGAATTCTGTTGTTAATGGGTCCTGTCAGCGGCGGAAAATCTACACTTGTCACTTTGTTAAAAAGGGGATTAGAAGAATATTCGAAAACCGATAGAGGTGCAGTTTATGCAATTAAAGGCTGCCCGATGCATGAAGATCCTTTGCACTTAATTCCGCACCATCTTCGCGATGACTTTTATAAAGAATACGGCATTCGAATTGAAGGCAATTTATCTCCACTTAATATGATGCGCCTTGAAGAAGAATACGGCGGAAGAATTGAGGATGTTTTAGTTGAACGAATTTTTTTCTCAGAAGACAAACGGGTAGGAATCGGCACATTCAGTCCGTCTGATCCAAAATCGCAGGATATTGCCGATTTAACGGGAAGTATAGATTTTTCTACAATTGCTGAATACGGCTCAGAATCCGATCCGAGGGCTTATCGATTTGATGGAGAGCTTAACAAGGCAAACAGAGGAATGATGGAGTTTCAAGAGATGTTGAAATGTGATGAAAAATTTTTATGGCATCTGCTATCTCTAACTCAGGAAGGAAATTTTAAAGCGGGCCGATTCGCGCTCATTTCAGCTGATGAGCTCATAGTCGCTCACACGAATGAAACAGAATATCGTTCATTTATTTCAAACAAAAAAAATGAGGCTCTCCATTCGCGAATTATCGTCATGCCGATCCCGTATAATTTAAAGGTCTCCGATGAAGAAAGAATTTACGAAAAAATGATTAAAGAAAGCGATGTATCCGATGTTCATATCGCTCCTCATACATTGAGAGTAGCGGCAATGTTTACTATTTTAACCCGTTTAAAGGAGCCGAAGAGATCGGATATCGATCTTGTGAAAAAGATGCGGCTTTACGACGGAGAATTGGTTGAAGGGTTTAATGCTGTAGATGTGGAAGAGCTAAAAAAAGAATATCCGGAAGAAGGAATGAGCGGCATCGATCCTCGTTACGTCATCAATCGGATTTCTTCTACCATTATTCGGAAAGAAGTGCCTTCTATCAATGCGTTAGATGTACTTCGTTCGTTAAAAGAAGGTTTATATCAGCATCCTTCGATTTCAGAAGAAGACCGTGAGCGTTATTTGAATTTCATTTCCATCGCGCGGAAAGAATACGATGAAATTGCGAAAAAAGAGGTTCAAAAGGCGTTTGTCTATTCATATGAAGAATCAGCAAAAACTTTAATGGACAACTATTTAGATAATGTTGAAGCGTATTGCAATAAAAGCAAAATCCGCGATCCGCTGACAGGCGAGGAAATGAATCCGGATGAAAAATTGATGCGTTCGATTGAGGAGCAAATCGGCATCTCAGAAAATGCAAAAAAAGCTTTCCGAGAAGAAATTTTGATTCGCATTTCAGCATATGCAAGAAAAGGGAAACGTTTTGACTACAATTCCCATGAGCGGTTGCGCGAAGCTATTCAAAAAAAATTGTTTGCAGATTTGAAGGACGTTGTGAAAATTACAACGTCAACTAAAACGCCTGACGAACAGCAATTAAAGAAAATTAACGAGGTTGTAGCGAGACTCATTGATGAATATGGATACAATTCGACATCTGCCAATGAACTTCTTCGCTATGTAGGCAGCTTGCTAAATCGTTGACAATTGAAGCTGGCTTCATTCATGATTCGCCCAATGGGCGCTATTTTTTTCAAAATTTCCAATCAAAAAAGGTGTGCAATAGCTGTTTTTTATAACAGCATGTCAATTATGGAAGATTCAAGCATATGATAGAATAATCTCTTATTTTTCAAACAAACCCATTCGTATGAATATAATAAAAGAATTGCCAAGTTTTTTAAGGGAGGGAAAAAAATGACATCCAAAGGGAACCATCACTTTGTTGTTTCTAGAGAGGATTGGTCCCTCCATCGTAAAGGCCATGATGACCAAGTTCGCCATCAAGAAAAAGTGCAAGAAGCGATTCGCAATAATCTCCCTGATCTTATTTCAGAAGAAAGCATCATCATGTCAAACGGAAAAAATGTAGTAAAAATTCCGATACGGTCGCTTGATGAATATAAAATTCGATATAACTATGACAAAAACAAACATGTCGGCCAAGGAGAGGGAGACAGTAAAATTGGCGATGTCGTTGCGAGGGATGGCAGCAATGATGCACAAGCAGCTGGGAAAGGTGAAGGCGCTGGAGATTTGCCTGGAGAGGACTATTATGAAGCTGAAGTGTCGATTATGGACTTGGAAAAAGCGTTCTTTCAGGAACTTGAACTTCCAGATTTACAGCAAAAGGAAATGGATGTGAATATTGCTGAAAAAATAGAATTTAACGATGTTCGCCGTACAGGCCTTATGGGAAACATTGATAAAAAACGGACAATGCTTTCGGCATTTAAACGAAATGCGATGGCAGGAAAACGAAGTTTTTATCCGATATATCCGGAAGATTTGAAATTTAAAACTTGGAACGAAGTGGAAAAACCAGAGTCAAAAGCTGTTGTGCTTGCAATGATGGATACGAGCGGTTCTATGGGAATATGGGAAAAATACATGGCGAGAAGTTTCTTCTTTTGGATGATTAGATTTTTAAGATCGAAATACGAAACGGTAGATATTGAATTTATTGCCCATCATACGGAGGCAAAGGTTGTCACTGAGGATGAATTTTTTTCAAAAGGTGAAAGCGGAGGCACTATATGTTCTTCTGCCTATCGAAAAGCATTAGCACTTATTGAAGATAAATACTCGCCTTCCCGGTACAATATTTATCCATTCCATTTTTCCGATGGAGATAATTTAACTTCAGACAACAGCCGATGCGTGAAGCTTGTGGAAGAACTGATGAAAATTTGCAACATCTTTTGTTACGGCGAGGTCAACCAGTACAACAGATACTCCACCTTAATGTCTGCTTATAAAAACATCAACAATCCAAAATTCCGCTATTTTGTGTTAAAGCAAAAAGCAGATGTGTTTCATGCGATGAAAACTTTTTTTAAAAAACAAGAAAGTAAAACCAGCTAAATGTGAAAAGGGGCCTGACATAGGTCCCTTCTTTTGTTTTGCAGTTTCTAGTAACAGCTGTTCAAAAAGATTTTTTGAAGGAAAAATTTCAGCAGATTCATTTGAATGTTGGAGAGAAGATAAGCACGAAGATTTTCACAGTCCCTTTCAACCAAAAAAATTTCCTCCTGCGCTAGACAGGTTATTTTACTGTCTAACGCAAGAGGAAAGATCAATTCGCTAATTTATTCATATTGTTCGCAAAAGGTATTTTTGTACGGCTACTGATTCTACTGTTCAGAGTTCTGGCCTTTTTCTTTTTCTATTGGTTTATAGTAGAGCTTTTGCGCAAGTAATGTTTGCAGAATAAGGAATGATCCGCTCACTGTCCAGTAAAGAGGCAAGGCAGCGGGTGAAGCAAAAGAAGCTGTTCCTATCATTAGCGGCGACAGCATTCCCATCATTTTCATCGGTCCTTGCAATTGATCTTCAGGTACCGTTCTAATGGAAACTTTAAATTGCACATAATAAATAGCTGCAGCACAAAGCGTCAAAATAAGGTCAGGTGTTCCGAGATTAAACCATAAAAATGAATGTGTTGCAATTTCTTTCGAACCGCGAATGGCATAATACAGCCCCATGATGATCGGCATTTGAATAATAATGGGAAGGCAGCCCATTTTCAATGGATTGATGTCGTGCTTTCGATAGAAATCCATCATTTCCTTTTGAATTTTTTGTTGTTCTGCTTGATCCTTCGCCTTTTTAAACCTTTCTTGCAGCTCCTTCATCTCCGGCATGACTTTCTCCATTTTCAATTTCATATTTTGCTGGTCTTTATATTGGCGAAGCATTAACGGCATAAGAATCAACCGAATCAAGACCGTAATTAAAATAATCGCGATTCCATAGCTGCCGTGAAACCAGTCCGCAAAAGTTTTAATAATAATTGAAAAAGGTTCAACGAATGTTTGATGGAAAAAGCCTGATTGATTTGAGCTGCCAGCGCTGCATCCAGTTAGTGCAACAAAAGTGATCATGACTACGATATACAAAATATTTCGCATCTTTTTCCTCCTTATAAATAAACAAAATGTGTCTCCAACAGGGAAGGAAAAAGATGATCCTCCATATCGTCCGGTCCCTCTTTCCGCTTTCTTTTCTTTATAAGAAATGAAAGAAAAAGGAAAGTGAAATACGGGATCTCTCTTGAAATGCTGTCAAAAAAGCTGTTTTTGAACTGTTCAAATTTCGCTTTGGCAGAAATTTGATAACCAGTACGGACATAACGATGAAAAAAGTTTAGCCCGATCTGTATGCAGATCTGCAGTGAAAGGGCGATGATTAATGTATCAAAAGTCAGCTCTAGTTCGGGCACAAGAGTCACCTCAATAGCAATTATAAAGATATTGTATCGTGAACAAGCCTAATTGTCATTTCTTTATGAAAAAACATTTTAATGTAAACTTAAATAAATTTTAGGTTTACAAAAATCGTTATTTCAACTATTATGTGATTATAAAATTTTTTCGAAAGTCCTGCGGTAATATGTCAAGGTGAAAAATCATAGAAATTGGAAATTCCCTTGTCCGATGATCCGAAAAAAGGCAATACTGAAGAAACCCAGTATTAGTACATGTAATAAACTGGGTCTAAAGGTTGATATTGGTATACCAGATCGATCCTCTTATCGATCTTCCCCCTTTCTTGGCGTGTAGATTTGACCGTTGCGTAGCAGCGCATCGATCACACGCACGAGTTTTCTAGCGGTGAGGACGAGGGCTCGTTTATGTTGGTGTTTGGGCACTTCCTCATACTTCTTCCGGTAGTACGCACGAAACGTCGCATCATGCCGTTGTACCGAGTTGGCAGCCTCCACTAGGTAGTAACGGAGATAGCGATTGCCGGAACGAATGAGGGAGGTGTCCTCGGCTTGAAAACGGCCCGATTGGTGCTTGGACCATGTCAAGCCGGCATATTTTGCCAAGGCGGCCTGATTGTGAAACCGCTCGATTTGCCCGATTTCGGCCAGGATGCCTGCGGTATAAACCGGTCCGATGCCTGGGATGGTTTGCAGTGTGTTCGGAATGCCTTCAAGATGGCGGGTAATGGCTTTATCGAGCTCTTTGAGCTGCGATTGCAGGCTGCGGATTGATTGAATCGACAGCCCTAACAGCAAGTCGATGGAATCCTCGACACACTTGGACAACCGATACGACGAACGGGCCGCCTTTTGAATCGACTTGGCGATGCATTCCGGATCGGCAAAGCGATTGCGCCCTTTTTGGCGCAGGAAGTCGGCCAACTGCTTGACATCCATTTGGCAGATGTCATCGAGGCTCCACGACTCAAGCAGCAGTTCGAGAATGGCATGTCCGAAGATCGAACTGTCCACCTCTTGGGTAAAGGAACTGCATTTGTAAAACAAGTGCTGGAGAAAATACTGTTTCTCACGGGTTAACTGGTGGACGAGATGATATCGCATGCGTGTCAGTCGCTGAAGCGCGAGAAACTGCTCCTTGAGGACAGCCGTCATCTTCAGACGGCCGAAGCGAAGCCGATCCGCAATGATCCAAGCATCGATGTCATCCGTTTTCTCCAAGTCGACATAGGCTTCTTTAAACTTGCGAATGAGCTTTGGATTGATCGTAAACACCTTGACGTTCCAAGCCTGCAAGGCCTCCTGCTGGTGGAAAAACATAGCTGGATGCCAACTGTAGACCGAGGTGGCTTCCATCCCGATCAGAATTTCGGTTGGCTTTCGCTTGTTAGCCCACAGGAGGATTTGATCCCGAAGGAAGGTGGCGCCCAGAAGATGATTATCCACTTTGAAGCGTGCGCACGTATTTCCTTCATGATCCATAATGCAGGTGGCTAAGTCGCGTGAGCTCACGTCGATCCCGACGTAGAGTTTCATGAGATCACCTCCTATTGTTGTAGGATCGAGGGGTAGGACTCTTCGGGATGCCCCCGGATCGCGCCTGTTGACCAGTCACCCTCGCATATGAGAACTCACGTTGGACCATGGGCTGCCCTGGAAGCTGCTCCTTCCAGCATGGGGAAAACCAACGGGAACAGCCTGCGGGTTAGACGTCCAAACAGGGGCCGGGGAGACAGACTTTACAAGTAGTCGAAGCTACAGGAGTGAGAAGAGTATCCCCGATGATCCTAAGACCATTATCCAGGAACATTGCGAAAAGTCCAACCCCGGTACGCTGAACCCTTTGTGGGAGGGGCGCGCCCCTCCCACAAAGGTAACCACCCAAGATATGCGATTGTCAAGGAGCGTATCGGACTGGAAATTCGATAAAAAAACTTTCTGAAACTTAGTATACGAGGAGTTATTTATATGAAGTTATATGATATGGTATTAGTATCAATGTTCGCGGCTGTTGTTGCTGTGCTCGGCCTCATACCGCCGATTGCGCTTCCGTTCACGCCAGTGCCAATCACCGCTCAAACATTGGGTGTGATGCTGGCAGGGGCAATATTAGGATCCAAACGAGGATTTATCAGTTTATTGTTGTTTGTATTACTTGTAGGAGCCGGAGCACCGATTCTTGCTGGCGGAAGAGGCGGGCTGGCAGTATTATTTGGTCCGAGCGGTGGATATATTTTATCTTGGCCTTTTGCATCCTTTATAATCGGTTTTTTAGTTGAAAAGAATTTTGAAAAATTAGCATTTTGGAAAGTGTTAGTATTTAATATAATTGGAGGCATTTTATTTGTTTATTTATGCGGCATTTCTTATTTGTCTTGGATTGCCAATATGAATTGGATAAGTGCGAGCATATCGGCGTTGGCTTATATTCCAGGAGATTTAACAAAAGCGGTGATTTCAGCATTTTTGGCAGTAAGAATTCAAAAATCGTATCCATTGATTAAAGCTCGTAATAAACAGGCTGCTTAAGGGGTGAGCTGATGGGGATCGGGAGAAACATTAGCCAATTTGCATACGAACATCCTCAAAAACCGGCAATTCAACAAATAAATGGACGGACGGTTACATATTATGAACTGTACGAAAATATAAAAAAAATACAAACAGCTTTCATTCGATTGACAAACAAAAAAAATATAAAAGTTGGCATATTAATGGGAAACACTTCAGAATTTTTAGAAGTGTTTTTTGCCGTTATTACACTTGGCGGGATTGCTGTTCCTTTTGATCCAAAATGGAAAAAGCGCGATATCCGGCATGTATTGGAAAGCTGCCAGCTGGATATATGCATTGGAAGCCGCAATTTTTTGGACAGGACCGGAATAAAGCATGAGAACGTCATGTTAATTGATGAAATAAAAAAAGATGTCCAAACGGATCATCACGAGAAGTGGGAAGAGTTTGATGAAGAATTGTTTTATCTCGGCTTTACTTCAGGTTCAACTGGAAAACCGAAAGGATATATGAGAAATCATAAATCCTGGCTGGAAAGCTTTAATGTAGGAGAACAAATTTTTGGATATGGAAAAAATGATGTCATCATTGCTCCCGGCCCTTTATGTCATTCGTTGTCCTTGTTTGCGGCTGTTCACGCCTTACATATCGGGGCGACTTTTTATTTGCTCCCGGCTTTTTCTCAAAAGGAAACATTCAATATTTTGTTAAAGAGAGAGGCAACTGTATTTTATGGCGTTCCAACGATGATTCAAGCTTTGCTTCAAATGATGAAAAATGAAGAGAAATGCATAATGAACAATGTAACAATCATTTCGTCTGGTGCAAAGCTTTCTTATGAAGCTAGAAAGCAGTTAAAAGAAAAGTTTCCGAACGGACAGTTGTTTGAGTTTTATGGCGCATCGGAATTAAGCTTTGTCAGTTATGTCGATGATGAAATTTTTAAAATAGCGCCAAAAAGTGTCGGCATTCCTTTTCCAGGTGTGGAAGTAGCAATCAGAAAAAAAGATGGGTCGGAAGCATCCTTTAATGAAGTTGGGGAAGTAGTCGTACGCAGCAATTTATTATTTTCAGGGTATTTCAACAACCCGATTGAAACAAAAAATGTATTGAAGGATGACGGCGCATCAATTGGTGATTTAGGGTACTTAGACGAGAACGGTTTTCTAACGATCGTTGGACGCGAGAAAAATATGTTCATCAGCGGCGGTTTAAATATTTATCCGGAAGAAATTGAAAAAGTTTTGAAGGAACGGGATGAGGTTGAGGAAGCGGTTGTTATCGGAGTAGAGGACGATTATTGGGGGCAGAAGCCGGTTGCATTTATTAAATGGAAAGAGAAAGCTCAGCATAGAAGCTTCAATGCATTAAAGCGCTATTGCCGATCTGAGCTCCCGTTATATAAATGCCCGCGAACGTTTTATGAAGTGGACGAGTTCCCTTATACATCCAGCGGAAAGATTGCGCGAAAAGAACTTGAATTCATTGTGAAAGGGGAAGAAAAATGACGATCCCTGTCATTGTTATGGCAAAAAGAACGCCTATTGGAAAAATGGGGGGAATGTTTAAAAACGTCCGCCCTGAACAACTGGCTGCTGCAGTCATCAAAGCGATTGTAGACGAGAGCGGAATCGATCCGCAGGAAATTGATGAAGTTATTTTAGGAAATGCGGTCGGTCCAGGAGGAAATATCGCTAGACTCTCACTCCTTTTAGCGGGGCTTCCCGATCAAGTTCCGGGTATTACTGTTGATCGCCAATGCGGATCAGGATTGGAAGCGGTGAATCTCGCTTGCCGGCTTGTCCAATCAGGAGCCGGCGACATTTATATTGCCGGAGGAGTCGAAAGTACAAGCCTTGCCCCTTGGAGAATTGAAAAACCTTTATCTTTATATGAAATGAAGCCACCTAAGATCTATACGAGAGCACGGTTTTCGCCGGAGTCGTTCGGTGATCCTGAAATGGGGGAAGCGGCGGAAAATGTTGCGGAAGCGTTTCAAATTTCAAGGGAAGAGCAGGACTTGTTTGCATACAGCAGCCATCAAAAAGCGGTTCAAGCGATGGAGAATGACAGATTCAGCAGTGAAATTGTCCCTGTAAATGGCATGGATCGTGATGAATGTCCAAGGAAAAGGTTGAGCTTGGAAAGGCTTCGTGCCATGAAGCCGATATTTAAAGAAAATGGCACAGTCACTGTTGGCAATTCTTGTCCATTGAATGACGGGGCTTGTGCCGTCCTTGTCATGTCTGAAAAAAAATGCCGAGAGCTTGGGCTTCTGCCCGTTCTGAAATTTGTCGATTGTACAAGTGCAGGTGTCGATCCGAACCTTTTAGGCATTGGTCCTGTTCCAGCAGTGCAACAGCTGCTGAAACGAACCGGCTTCCAAATGGAGGATATCGATTTAATCGAATTTAATGAAGCTTTTGCCTCTCAAGTATTGGCTTCTGTTAAGCAATTAAACATCCCATTGGAAAAGCTGAATGTGGGAGGAGGGGCTATTGCCATCGGACATCCTTATGGTGCTTCAGGCGCTATTCTTGTTGCAAGGCTTTGCACAGAAATGAAAAGATTGAGAGGCAAACGGGCAATCGCAACATTAGGAATCGCAGGTGGTCTGGGCCTCGCTACATTGTTTGAATTGTATGACGCATAAAACAAATCATTGGAAAGCGCGTTTTCGAAGCAGCTTTCCAATATCCTTTCATTCGGCCAGACAAGTGGAAATAATCGCTTATCAGCGATGAATGGAATAGCTAAGCCTCAATCATCATTGCGAGCGGTATTTGTTTGATTGAGGCGAGCTAAAAGTATAAAAAACGTGCATATATTATTTTTCAGCGCTTCAGGCAAAGCGTTATGATTTGGAGCGTCGGAATCGAAAAAAATACCAAATGATGATTGCAGCAAATACAAGAACGGCGATCACAGCATAAATGATTTTTGAATAAATGTCTATGTATTCGGTAATGAGAGGCCAAGCTTCTCCTAATCCCGCGCCAACCGATACGAGAAATATATTCCATACGAGAGAACCGATCGTAGTGAAAATCAAAAATAAAACGAAATTCATGTTGGACATTCCAGCAGGAATGGAAATTAAGCTTCGCAATAACGGAATAACTCGGCAAAATAACACAGTCCATATGCCGTAACGGTCAAACCAATTGTCTGCTTTATGTATATCCTCTTTTGAAATTTTCAATATGTATCCCCAACGGTCAACAATTTTTTCCAACCTCTCAACATCTAGCAACAGACCGACGCCGTATAAAATGATTGCACCGACAACGGAGCCGCAAGTTGCCGCCAAAATAACTCCTGGAACTGTCAAGTTCGAATAAGTGGTCATAAAACCGCCAAAAGGAAGGACAATTTCGGACGGAATCGGTGGAAAAATGTTTTCTAGCGCAATAATTAAAAAAATTCCGAGGTAGCCATATTGCTCCATAAATTCTGTAATCCAGTTTTCCATTCAAGTTCCTCCTAATAAAGAACAAATTCTCTATATATTATACTAAAGAAATTGTCCAAAAAATGATCAAAAATAAAATCTAGCCAATTGACTGGATGTCCCTAAAGAAGTATATAAAGCTGATAAAGTACAAGTAGAACGGTGGACACAATGAAAATGTTTTTGGCTACTATTTGTTTTTTCTGTTTGTCGATGATTTTCAATTCTTTTTTATTTACTTTCGAGTGATTGGCTGCAATCCATTGTTTTACTTCCCATTTGTTTTGACAGGTCGCTAAATACGTTTCTCCATTTTTTCCAGTTGCATGAATAATAAAACGGCAAGTTTTTTTTGTACTCAAATAGTATTCCCAACCTTTTCAAAAAAAGATTTAGATTACTGTTATTTTATCAATTTCCAACTAACTTTCAACCTTATTTTATAATTATTTTCCATTTCAAAAATTATGAAAAATGAAAGGGGATTCATTATTTTCTGTCGTGCATGAAGTTTAACAAGAACTTTCATACTAAAAGTAACATCGTCTGGAGGTAGTTTTATGAATTCACTGATTATTTACGCCCATCCAAATCCAAACAGTTTTAATTACGCGATCTTGCAGACTACTGTACAAAAACTTCAGCAAAAGCAGCATGAAATTAGAATTCGGGATTTATATGAAATGAACTTTAATCCTGTCTTAAAAGAGGATTACTTTACAAAACACAATCCAGCCGTATCCAAAGCGATACAAGAAGAGCAAATGCATTTTTCGTGGGCAAAACAATTAATTTTTATTTATCCGACATGGTGGAACGGCATGCCCGCTATTTTAAAAGGATATATCGAAAAAATATTCACGAATGGCTTCGCTTTTACGTTTACGGATGAAGGGGCAAAAGGGCTTTTGCAAAATAAAAGAGCGATTATTTTTCAAACAACATCTCATCCGGAAAATTATTTAAAGCCGTATCAGTTAATTGCATCAATGGAGACAATCGTTGATGTCGGTATTTTAAATTTTTGCGGGATTGAAACAATCACTCATAAGTTTTTTTATTCGGTTCCTTATGTCGATGAAAATACGAAAAAGGCGATGCTAAAGGAAGTGGAAGATATTGTTGAAATGATTTAATTTTTTCGAAATATTCACTTTTTGACAGGGATCATGCATAATAGAAGTGATGCACCAAAACTAGAAAGGGAGTGGAGTTGGTTGGTCAAAAGCTTGCAAGATACGGTGACTTTACATAATGGTGTTAAAATGCCGTGGTTTGGTTTAGGCGTATATAAAGTCAATGAAGGGGAAGAAGTGATTCAAGCTGTAAAATCAGCAATTAAAGCGGGCTACCGCAGCATAGATACGGCGGCATATTATAAAAATGAAGAGGGAGTCGGAATTGCGATAAAAGAATCGGGAATACCGAGAGAAGAACTATTTATCACAACAAAAGTTTGGAATGACGATCAAGGCTACGACTCTACATTAAAAGCGTTTGATGACAGCCTAAATCGATTAGGATTAGACTATTTGGATCTATATTTAATCCACTGGCCAGTTTCAGGAAAATATAAAGAAACATGGAAGGCATTAGAACGGTTGTATAAAGACGGAAGAGTTCGGGCGATTGGAGTCTGCAACTTCCATGTTCACCATTTAGAGGATTTATTGCAAAGTGCGGAGATTAAACCGATGGTTAATCAGGTGGAATTTCATCCAAGATTAACACAGGAGGAACTTAGAAAATATTGCAAAGAGCAAAACATTCAATTTGAAGCTTGGTCCCCGCTTATGAGAGGTGGGCTTCTCGATAATGAAACTTTAGCCGAGATTGCTGAAAAATACAATAAAACGATCGCACAGGTGATTCTCCGTTGGGATCTTCAACATGAGGTCGTGACAATTCCAAAATCGACAAAAGAGCATCGAATTATTGAAAATGCTTCTATTTTCGATTTTGAACTATCTCAAGAAGATATGGAAAAAATCGATTCCCTCAATAAAAATGAGCGGATAGGTCCTGATCCTGATACTTTTTAAAAGGTAAGAAATAAGAAATCGGTAATACTACAAGCCTTTCCTATATGCTGTTCAGCAGCTTTTGAAAGGTGAAAAAATGCTTCAGCTTCAATGGAAATACATTTGTGAGCTTGAAGAAGAAATATGTTTGGAAATCTTTCCGGATAAATTGATTATTTTGCGATAGTGATTTGCAAATCATTCATCATTTTGCTGGAGCCAAGCGTATGAAGACGATTTATTGCAGTATGAACAAAATTTCTAAATATTGGAGATACGGATATTCTGTCCGCTTTTCCTGTTAAGATTGACAAAATTTGATTATTCAAAAAGCCGCTTTTGAAATAAAAGCGGCTTTAACTTTCTTGTGCAAGTTTTTGTTTTTCTCCGACAGACAATTGTTCCATATTGCCAAGCAAGCATTTACAGCTTCCATGTTTGTCATGAAAAGACAGGTTTTCCTTATTTTGATTTTGTCCAATTTTCCAGCGCTTCTCGAAAAACGCTTTTTTCCTGTGAACCGACGATACGATCGGCTTCTTTTCCGTTTACATAATGGACAAGCGTTGGAGTTGCATCAATTTTATACTCATCCCAGCCCTCTTCAAACTCAAGAAGGTTGTATTGGTAGATATCCACATTTAATTCTTTTGCCAAAGGCATTAAGATCGGTGTTGTGTTTTTACAGTGCGGGCAGGTAGAACTGAAAAAATAGACAATGACATCTTCTTGATTATTTAATTTTGTTTCTAGCTCATCCGGAAGTATGATGTTTTGATAATTTGGATCATCCAGCAGCTTGACGGTTTCAGGATGCAGGCTCGACTTTTTGTACGGATTTCCTTCCGCCTTTTGCTTATTTTGCAAATTTGTTACAATTGCCAGTGCCGCGAACAGTACAATAATGATTCCGCCGAATATAAGCAGTTTTTTCATATAATTTGGCGAGAAGACCCCGTAATTTTAAAAATTTTGGGGAAAGTATCGCCGTTATTCACTCCTTTCGTTCCTTTGCACTAAAAAATGTAAACCGATTTTCATAAATGACGGGAATGACGGCAACCGCAAAAAATAAATGTTTATCTTTCTAAGACCTCATGAACTTGCCGGATTGCGATTAAGTCTTAATATGGGTAAAAAAACATAATTGAAAGCTATAAATCCAAAGGTTTTGTTTGCTGGTCTATAGAATTTGCATCATTCGCCTCTTGAAAAATCTGAAAATAACGGAAACGTTATCCTTTCTGCCGTAAAATGAAAAAGCTTGTGAGGAAAATAATTGAAAAGCCAATTAAAGCCAAGAAAGGAATTGTAACGAATCCAAACCAATTAATGTAGTCGCTTGTACAAGGAACTCTTCCGCATGCGAGGCTATGTTCCCCCAAAAAAGGAATTTTTTGTATAGAATAATGGTAAATGGAAATCATGCCTCCCATAATGGACAAAGTTAAGGAATAGCTTGCAATTTTGTAATCCTTTTTTACTACAGCTATTCCAAGTATAACAACGAGCGGGTACATAAATATCCTTTGAAACCAGCACAATTTACATGGTTCGAAATGCATGATCTCAGAAAAATACAGGCTTCCTAAGGTAGAAATTAAAGAAGCGATCCAGCCTATCAACAGCAAATTGTCTTTTCGCTTATCATCCATCCAACTAACCTCTCTGTTTTCTTTCTAAAGGCATTATAATACATTTCCCCTGAATTAAAAATGATTTTGCGATGAAATCAATAAAACATCAGCTAAGAATTATTATCATTCATAAATTTTTACATATTGTTCAAACTATCAACGAAAGGAGTGAGACTATGGATAAAATTCGCGATATCATGTCTTCTAATGTCATTTCCGTTTCATCAAATCAAACTGTTCAGGAAGCTGCTCAGTTAATGAGACAGCATAATGTTGGTGCGATCCCTGTTGCAGATAATGGACAATTAAAAGGAATTATTACAGACCGTGATATTACGCTTCGCTCAACAGCTCAGGGCAAAAACGAAAGCACAACCGTTGCAGAAGTTATGTCGACAAACCCTGTATGCTGTAGTCCAGACGCGAGTCTGCAAGAAGCTGCCCAAATCATGGCACAAAATCAAATTCGCCGGTTGCCTGTAGTGGAAAATAATCAAGTTGTCGGCATGGTCGCATTAGGAGATTTAGCAACAAATAAGACTTCTGATGAAGCGGCAGGAGAAGCATTAACAAACATTTCTGAAAAAGATCTTCAATAACCCCTCTTGCAATCCCGGGATGGGAGTGCCTTGCTGAAAAAAGAGCGTCCGTTTGGCGCTCTTTTTTCCGTTCAGTGGCAAAGAGCTTTGTCGCTCGGTTTGTTTTTTTTCAAATGATACAAATAATACATAAATTTATAAATAACTCGAGAAATGGAAAGACGATCATTTGCGAAAAATATGTAAAAGCTGTTTCGAATAGTTCTAAAAATAGGGATGATCATCTCATTTCCATAAAATTTGTGATAAAATATTTCAGGAGAGAAAAAGAAGGGGAACTGGAGGGGTGTTAAGTTATGGCGAAATGGAAAGAAAATTATCAACGATGGATATCGAAAGAAGATATAGATCAAGAGCTAAAACAGCAATTACTAGAAAAAGCAGACAATGAACTCGAATTAGAGGACTGCTTTTATAAAAGCTTAGAGTTTGGTACAGGAGGAATGCGGGGAGAAATTGGCCCAGGCACAAATCGGATGAACATTTATACAATCCGCAAGGCTTCTGAGGGATTGGCAAGATATATTGAATCTTTTGGAGAAGAAGCCAAAAGACGCGGCGTGGTAATTGCTTACGATTCCCGCCACAAATCGCCGCAATTTGCTATGGAAGCGGCAAAAACTATCGCAACGCATGGTATTCAAACTTATGTATTTGATGAATTAAGGCCAACTCCTGAATTATCTTTTGCTGTCCGTTATTTAAACGCATTTTCAGGTGTTGTAATAACGGCAAGCCATAACCCGCCGGAATATAATGGATTTAAAGTTTACGGAGAGGATGGAGGTCAGATTCCTCCAAAAATAGCTGATGAAATCATCAAAAAAGTGAATGAAGTTGAAAATGAATTAGAAGTTGCTGTTGAAAATGAAGATATTTTAAAACAAAAAGGCTTGATTAAAATCATTGGAGCGGAAATAGACGAAGCATATAATGAAAAGATCAAAACGATTTCACTGAATCCTAATTTGGCAAAAGAAGTAGATGTAAAGGTCGTTTTTACGCCGCTTCATGGTACAGCCAATAAACCGGTTCGACGAGCTCTTCAATCATTAGGCTATCAAAATGTAACCGTCGTCAAAGAGCAGGAGCTTCCAGATCCAAATTTTTCGACAGTGGCTTCGCCGAATCCTGAGGAGCATGCAGCGTTTGAGCTAGCGATAAGAGAAGGGAAACGCATTGATGCTGATATTTTAATCGGAACTGACCCTGATGCTGACCGTTTAGGAGTTGCTGTCAAAAATGACAAAGGCGAATACATTGTGTTAACAGGAAACCAAACGGGTGCGATTTTGCTCAACTATATCCTTTCTGAGAAAAAGAAAAAAGGATTGCTGCCTGAAAATGGCGTTGTTCTAAAAACGATTGTTACGTCGGAAATAGGCCGCGCAATAGCGGAGGAATATGGACTAAAAACAATTGATACGCTTACCGGGTTTAAATTTATCGGGGAAAAAATTAAAGAATTTGAACAAACGAAACAATACAAATTTCAATTCGGTTATGAGGAAAGCTACGGATATTTAATTGGCGATTTTGCCAGAGACAAAGATGCCGTTCAAGCGGCCGTTTTAGCTGTTGAAGTATGTGCATTTTATAAGAAAAAAGGGCTCACACTTTATGACGGATTAATGGAAATTTTTAATCGATACGGGTATTACAGAGAAGGGTTAAAATCGTTAACCTTAAAAGGTAAGGACGGAGCAGAACAGATTAAGCGAATTTTAGAATCTTTCCGCCAAAATCCGCTTGCTGAAATTGCAGGTAAAACGGTTACGATTATCGAGGATTATTTAACAAGTGAACGTACATTGCTTCAATCGAACAAAAAGGAAACAATTGATTTGCCAAAATCAAATGTATTGAAATATTTCCTTGAAGACGGATCTTGGTTCTGTTTGCGGCCTTCGGGAACCGAGCCGAAAGTGAAATTTTATTTTGCTGTTCAGGCCGATTCACTGAATAATAGTGAAAAGGCATTGGAAGAATTAATAAATGCCGTAATGGAAAAAGTAAATGATATTCTGACAGTTAAAAAAGCTTAACTCCATTTCGATTGAGATCCCTTCAGTCTGTCCAATAAGTCTTAAAAATAAGAGCGAGGGAGAAAAACAAGACGTTTTTCCACCCTCGCTTTTTCGTTTACGCTCTTAAAAAAGCGGGCTAAGTCCCGAGTTTTGGCAAAGTTGATAGCCGATTATAGCAGCGGATCAATAGCCATGAAAAAAGGCTCCTGAAAAAACGGGCTTTCGGCAAAAACGATCGCCGCTTTCAGCATTGAAGCAATAACTTAAACGACTAAAACAGAAAGAAAAAGCAACCCCATTTTTCAGAAATAACTTTTCTGAAAAAAGGTTGCTTAAACTATTGAGTCACCTTTCTGGAAACTATTTCAGCGCGATTTCCGGTTCAACCTCTGTTACGTTTTCTAATGCATGGTCAATATAACGAAGTAAAGCATATAGTTTATGCTCAATAATTTGATAATCGTGTTCAAAATTATAAGCGTGTAAAAAATGCTCAATTTTTTTGGAAAGAAAATCGTCGTTTGTGCGCACCATTAAAATAATCAAATTGTCCCATTGCGAACGGTGCGTGTAATATAATGCTTTGTCGTAATCCATTTTATTCATAATAAACATCCCTCCCTAAAAGGAGTTATGTTTATTGTATGAATAAATCGGTTTTTTGTACCGTTGCAAATGTTGGACATAACAACAGCCGTTTCTTTCAAAACAAATGTATAAATGCCTCATTCAAAAAACGAAAGACCATTTAAGGCTTTTTTCTACTTCACATTAAACAAATGCTTCAATTCGTTTTGATTTATGATTAAATCAGCGAGTGTGTACTGATCCAGCACTTGTAAATAAGCTTGCAAGGCTTGCTGGAAAACATGGCGCAGCCTGCAGGCGGATGTGATCACACATTCGCTGTTTTTTTCATTAAAACATTCGACAAGATGGAAATCTTCTTCAGTTTTTCTGACCACATCGCCAATATTTATTTCGGATGCAGGACGTGCTAAACGGAAACCGCCATTTCGTCCTCGAATCGTTTCAATATACCCGTTTTTCCCAAGCTGGTAAATGACCTTCATTAAATGGTTTTTTGAAATGCCGTACACATCCGCAATTTCTTTAATATTGGATAATTCCTCTCGGTTTTTCGTGCCAATGTAAATGAGCACACGGAGCGAATAGTCAGTATAGTTTGTAAGACGCATTGGCCTCCCTCTCTTTGTCCGTACTAGCTCCATTATACACTGATGGATAATTTAGGTTCAAAAATGTGACATCTTTTCAAAAGATGTATTTAAAATATTGCTTTTAAGACGAAGATCAACTATTTTAAAGATATATATAAAATACATCTTTTTTTCAAAACAAAGGAGTGCAAATTTATGTTATCCGAACGTACTATTGAAATTATAAAGTCCACCGTGCCAGTTTTAGCTAAGCAAGGAACAGAAATCACAAGTCATTTTTATAAACGAATGCTTTCCAATCATCCGGAGTTATTAAATATTTTTAATCATACAAACCAACAGAAAGGAAGACAGCAAACAGCGCTAGCAACCACACTTTATGCTGCTGCCGAGCGCATTGATCAATTGGAGACGATTTTGCCAGCTGTGAAGCAAATTGCTCATAAACACAGAAGCTTAGGGGTTAAAAAAGAACACTATCCAATTGTCGGCGAAAATTTATTAGCAGCTATGAAAGAAGTGTTAGGCGATTTAGCAACAGATGAAATTATTTCTGCGTGGGAAGAAGCTTATAACGAAATTGCAAACGTATTTATCGAATTGGAGCAACGAATGTATGCTGACGCTGAAAATATGGAAGGTGGCTGGAAAGACTTTAAGCCGTTTGTTGTTGTAGATAAAGTAAAAGAAAGCTCTGTTATTACATCGTTTTACCTAAAACCGAAAGATAATGCTGTATTGCCATCATTCCTGCCCGGACAATATGTTACCGTAAAAGTAAAAATAGACGGCCATCAATATTTGCTGAATCGTCAATACAGCTTATCAGACGCTCCTGGCAAAGAATATTTTCGAATTTCTGTTAAACGTGAGGCAGAACCGGATCAACCAAAAGGGGTCGTATCGAATTACCTGCACGATGATGTTCAAATTGGAGATGAGCTTAATATTAGCGTGCCTGCTGGCGATTTTACATTGGATGTCACGCAAAACTCGCCGGTTGTTTTCATCAGCGGCGGTGTTGGAGTAACGCCAATTATGAGCATGCTGAATACAATAGCAAAAGAAAATCCTTCTAGACCGGTTCGTTTTGTTCACTCTGCTAAAAATGAAGATGTTCATGCTTTTCGTTTGGAAGTAAAAGAGTTAATGAACAGGTTGCCAAATGGAACATCCTTTATTTGTTATACGGAGCCGTCACGTCAAGAAAGCGCCAATCATACAGGTTATATGACTAAAGACATTCTTAAGCAATTCTTATCTGAAAATGCAGATTATTTTATTTGCGGCCCTGTGCCATTTATGAAAGCAGTCATTAATTATTTAAAGGAGCTGGGGGTTGCTTCCGAAAATATTCATTACGAATTTTTTGGCCCAGCTTTACAAATTGCGCAGCCTGAAGGTTCGACCATTTAATGTAGTTTTTCCAAAAAAGTTTTTAATATTTGGTGCCGTGAGAAGGCACCATTTTTTTATAAGATTGTGTATTTTTGAACAGGAATGTCTCCCTTTTTAGCTTTTCGTTTGGTGACAGGCAGTTCAAGATGTGAAATGGAAATAGTGCAATCTGACACAACGTTCAAAATGTTTTTCATCATCTCCCGTTTGTTTTCATAAATTGTTGTAAGGAAAAAGAAGGGGGATGAACAATGAACAAGGAGGATCATAAAGTTCTTCAATATGCAATTGAAGAAATAACAGAAATCGCAAAGGGGTTTGGCCTTGATTTTTATCCGATGAGATATGAAATTTGTCCAGCTGATATTATTTATACATTTGGTGCATATGGGATGCCGACTCGTTTCTCCCATTGGAGCTTTGGAAAGCAATTTTATAAAATGAAGCTCCATTATGATTTAGGTCTTAGTAAAATTTATGAACTGGTGATTAACTCAAATCCTTGTTATGCCTTTTTGCTTGATACTAATTCTCTTATTCAAAATAAACTAATTGTTGCACATGTCCTCGCGCATTGTGATTTTTTTAAAAACAATATTCGCTTTAGTAATACGAAACGGGATATGGTCGAAAGCATGGCGGCAACAGCGGAAAGAATCAAGAAATATGAACTTTTATATGGAAAAAGAGAAGTGGAAAAATTTTTAGACGCGGTTTTATCCATCCAAGAACATATTGATCCGTCTTTAGTTCGGACAAAACTTTCTTGGAGCTTGGATGATGTTGATGAGGAAGAAGAGCTTAAGACATACAAAACACCGTATGATGATCTCTGGTCTTTAGGAGAAAAAAAAGAAAAAAGTGAACAGACAATCAAGAAAAAGAAAAAATTCCCTCCCAAACCGGAGAAAGACGTGCTTTTGTTTATCGAAGAGTATAGCCGGGAGCTTGAAGACTGGCAGCGTGATATTTTAACAATGATGAGAGAGGAAATGCTTTACTTTTGGCCTCAGCTTGAAACAAAAATAATGAATGAAGGCTGGGCGACGTATTGGCACCAGCGGATCATGAGAGAGCTGGATTTGACCTCTGATGAAGCAATTGAATATGCTAAATTAAATGCGGGTGTCGTACAGCCGTCAAGAACGAGCATTAACCCTTATTATTTAGGTTTAAAAATATTTGAGGATATCGAAGAAAGGTATAACAATCCGACCGAGGAAATGAAAAAGCGGGGAATTCAACCCGGTTCGGGCAGGGAAAAGCTGTTTGAGGTGCGGGAAATTGAATCGGATATTTCATTTCTTCGCAACTATTTAACAAAAGATCTTGTTATGCGGGAAGACATGTACTTATTTCAAAAACAAGGCAAAGACTATAAAATTGTTGATAAAGATTGGGAAAAAGTGCGGGATCAGCTCGTAAGCATGAGGGTGAATGGCGGTTTTCCGTACATTACGGTAATGGATGGGGATTATATGAAAAACGGCGAACTATATTTAAAACATTGGTATGAAGGGATTGAACTTGATATTAAGTACCTTGAAAAGGTGCTTCCATACATTTATCAGCTTTGGGGGAGAGGTGTCCATTTAGAAACGATTATTGAGGATAAACCTGTTTTATTTAATTTTGACGGCCGGAATGTCCATCGAAAATATTTGTAATGATGGGGCTGTCCAGAAAGTCAAAATCCATTGAAAACGAAACATCATAAACATTGATATATCAACATTGCTAAAACATTAAAGGGACGTCTATAAGCCGGAAAATCGACTTATTAGACAGCCCCACGGAATTTGTTTTTAGGCTTTAGGAAAAACGGTATCAGCATCATTTTTTAAGATGCTTCTTCTTTTGCTTCCACAGGGGAAGCTTTTTTCTTTTTTAAATATCCGGCAAAAATAACGCCTGCAACAAGAATAATGGTTAAGCCCCATTTTAGAAGCGGGTTTTCTTCAAAGAAGCCTTTTAGAAATTTTTCATCTACGATCATTTTGGCTGCTGTAAAGGCAATAACGGCAGCCCCAATTGTCACAATAACTGGGAACCGTTCAATCCATTTGATGATGAGCGTGCTGCCCCACACAACGATTGGAATAGAAATTAACAATCCGATTATGACTAAAAGGAACGATCCGTGCGCGGCACCGGCAACCGCTAAAACATTATCAAGCCCCATTAAAGCGTCTGCTACAATGATCGTTTTCATAGCGGACCAAAAGCTATTCCCGGTATCGACGTTATGCTCTTTTTTATCGATGAGAAGTTTATAGGCAATCCAAAGGAGAAGAATTCCGCCGACTAATAGCAGTCCAGGGATTTTTAATAGCCAAACAACCGCAAGCGTCGCAATTGCCCGGATAAAAATCGCTCCAAATGTCCCCCATATAATGACCTTTGTTTGTTGATGCTTCGGCACATTTCTAGCTGCTAAACCGATTAGAATGGCATTATCACCAGCTAAAACAAGGTCAATGATGACAATCGAAAGTAATGCTGAAAAAAACTCAGGTGAGAATAGTTCCAATATTTATCACTCCTCAAATATTTTATACTCATTTCGATGTTTTTATCCTTTGTTATGCAAGACAATATTTTTCCTGCAATTCCTTCGGAGCCATTTTGATCATTTGCTGCATGATAAAAGTAAATATAACGACATCATCCACAATTCCAATTAAGGACAGGAAATCTGGGATTGCATCGAACGGCAACAGGAAATATCCAATTATGAAAGCGATCGAGAATAGCTTTTTTCTCCTATTCACCTCCTTCGATAAGAAAAATTCAAATATAAAAGGGAAAAATGAACGAAAGTTATAAATGAACCGAATTCTTTTCCATATTTTTCTCATCGTTTTCCCCTCCACTAGGTTTATTTTTTAAAATTTGTATTGTGTCATGATCCAGACTATCGATTCCTTCTTCAAACACTAATGTTGTTTTAAAACGGTATGTTAAACTGTCTGTTGTTGCGGGAAGATGCTTTGGTAAAACAAATTCAAAAGGAATTTTTGCGCAATCAGCTGGATCGATTATGTCAGGAGCGAATAACGTAATGGAGGCGATTGATTGCTGATCAGCCTGATTGTTTGTTTTCATAAGATCACATTGCAGCTGCTTAATCTTTTGGGTTATAGTGCCTCCTTTAATGTAGAGCGTGCCTGTTACTTTTTCTCCTGGAGAATACGTTTCTTTATCCAGTACGAGATCGACTGTTGCAGAGCCTATTCCGATTTTGGACATATATTTTCTAAGCAGCAACTCAAATCATCCTCCCAAAAATTGTTTTAAGATACAAAAAGACCTTTGCCATTTTTATGGCAAAGGTCTCGCTAACAACATCCAGTTGTTCAATAAAGCCGGTGGATAGCTCCACGAAATGACGACTTTATTGTTAAGCTACTCCCCTTTGGGAATTTTTACTTTATTCCGTTTTTCTAATTTGATTATATTGGTCAATTTGCATTTTGTCTAGTATTTTTTTACTGAAGTAAATGTGTTTTGCAAAATGTCGGAACAAATAACAATTTATAAAAATAATAAGGAATTTCAATAGTTCAAATGGAAAATCCGCGATATAATAAGGATAACATGATGATTTTGAGTATAGAATAGATAGGAGAATGATGTATTGAAAATGAAAAAGTATCTGCCGCTTATCATCATTGGTATTGCCATTCTTATACTAATACCGTTCAGCATCCCGATATTGCTTGCGCTGCTTACAGCTCTTGTACTTGAAAAGCCTATCAGCATTCTCCAAAATCGATTTAAAATAAAAAGACCTTATGCAGTTTTGCTCATTTTTGTTGTTTTTTTACTCTTATTATGTATTCTAGGCTTTGGTTTGATAAACTTTATATATACAAACTTTGTGAGTTTTATAGAAAATATCCCTTTATATGTTAGAAAATTCAATCATGATTTTATTAATCCTCTTCTTGATACGTGGGAAAATTATTCCGCTTCCCTTCCAGAAGGTGTCATGACGTCTATTGAAATTTCCATTAATAATTCTGTCAATGCAGTTGACGGTCTTGTGAAGCAATTGATGGAATCGCTCATATTATTTGTTTCCGGCATTCCCGGCTTTTTCATTGAAGCGCTGATTTACTTGATTGCTCTTTATTTAATCAGTTTGGATCTGCCGAAAATATGGGCTTCGCTCGAGACCATGCTGACAGAAAAAACGAGAAATAAAATAAAATATGTTGTGAATGATCTTTATAAAGCAGGCTTCGGCTTTATTAAGGCGCAAGTTATTTTAAGTTTACTGACATTTATACTAGCTTATATTGGGTTGGTGCTGCTTCGTGTGGATTATAGCTTGATTTTGGCGATCATTATCGTGGTTGTTGACATCCTTCCAATATTGGGAACAGGATCGGTGCTGGTTCCTTGGGCTATTTATGCATTTAGCCAGGGGCAAACCAATCTCGGAATAGGATTAGTCGTCTTATTTCTTGTGATCACTGTCGTCAGACGTGCTGTCGAACCGAAAATTATGTCAACCAACATGGGAATAAGCCCTCTAGCCGCCTTGATCAGCATGTTCATTGGACTAAAGATGCTCGGTATATTAGGTTTATTTTTAGGTCCAGTTGTTGTGATTTTGTTTGAAACATTGCGAAGAGCAAACATCATAAAGCTTAACATAAAAATTTAAAAAGGTTTTCCTTAAATTTGAGCGGAAAATTTGGATTAGAAGCAATAGGAGGATGAAAAAAATTGCTTAGAATATGTAAATACATGATATTCTAAATATTGGAATGAATGTTGCAAAATTGGATGCGGGAGGCAAGCATTTTGTTTAAATCAAAACTTCATTTTTGGACGTTAGAAATACTTTTGATCATTTTGATCTTATATTTCAGCACAAAAATATCTTTTCTTTTTGAGCCCATTGTGATCTTTATAACTACTTTGTTTTTTCCCATAATTATTTCCGGTTTTCTTTACTTTTTGTTTGCTCCGATTATTGGCTTTCTTGAAAAGCGAAAAATTCCAAGAGTGCTGGCCATTTTGATTTTGTATATCGTGTTTATCGGCGGAATTTCGATCGCCATCGGATTGGTAGGGCCTACGATTGTTAAGCAGTTTAATGATTTAATTCGAAACATTCCTTTTTATATAACAAAAACGAGAGAAATCATTGAAAACCTGTATCAAACAAGCTGGTTCCAATGGGTATTGACGCAAGATTATTTTTCCATTGAAAAAATTGAGAGCACCATTACGCAATATGCATCGAGAATTACAAATAATATTACGAATGGCGTTCAGTCCGTTTTCAGCGTTATCACAAATATAACACTCATTATTGTCACGGTGCCGTTCATTTTATTTTATATGATCAAGGACGGACATAAGCTGCCGCATCAGGTCGTAAAGTTTTTTCCGAGTGATTTCCGCGATGAAGTTATGATTATCTTAAAGGAAACAGGCGAAACCTTATCTACCTATATTCAAGGACAAATGCTTGTTTCCATGTTTGTCGGGCTCTTTACGTTTATCGGATACTTAATCATTGATCTGCCGTATGCTTTGCTGCTTGGAATAACTGTGGCAATCACCAATATTATTCCGTATTTAGGTCCGTTTATTGGGGCTGCTCCGGCCGTTATTGTCGGCTTGCTCGATTCACCTTTTAAAGCACTTCTTGCGATTATTGTCGTGACAATTGTTCAGCAAATTGATGGGAATGTGATTTCTCCGTTTATTATCGGCAAGAGGCTTGATACACATCCGTTGACCATTATTATTTTGTTGCTTGTTGCAGGAAATATCGCGGGAATTTTGGGGATGATTTTGGCTGTTCCAACATATGCTGTAACCAAAACGGTTGTGATTAACTTATATAAATTAATTAAACTGAGGAAAGGGATTAAAAAGACGTAATTCAAAATATACGCCGCTTGAAAAAGCTCAAGCGGCGTTTTTGATTTTAAATGATGATTTAGGAGATTTACAGAGTCGGGATGACAGGATTCGAACCTGCGACCCCCAGCACCCCATGCTGGTGCTCTACCAAGCTGAGCTACATCCCGCTGGACAATCTGTATTATAAAGAAAAAATCAAACCATGACAATATGATTCAAATAAGTTTTTAAAATATAGCGCCTAGTTGGAAGCCGAGAAAGGCAAACAAAAGACCGAACGCATAGCTTGAAAGAAAATAGCAAATGGACACTGTTTTTTGTTTTTCTGTTAACAGCTGTTTATTTTCAAGCTGAAACGTAGAAAAGGTGGTAAAGGCTCCTAAACATCCCGTTCCAAATAACAGTAGATATGCTTCTGAAATATTCATGCCGATCAAAAGGCCGAGCAGGAAAGATCCGCTGACATTGATAATAAATGTCGCGACAGGGAACTTCATATTGCTTTTCTTTTTAATCCAATTGGTGACGATCAAGCGGGCATTAGCTCCTAAAAAACCTCCGATTCCTACAACGATAAAGTTGAAAAGCATTACTCTTCACTCCTATTCATGTTCGGCCGTTCGTGCGTTGTGCTGGGAAAGCATTTTTCGGCCAAGATGATAACCAGACGAAACAAATAAATAACCGCCTATTAAGCTTGACAATGTATACATAATGGCTGTTTCCCATTTATCGGCAATCATCAATTGAATGTTCTCAAAACTGAAGGTTGAAAATGTTGTGAATGACCCGATTAAGCCAGTACCGATCGCTGCGGCAAAATGGGGAGGAAATCCTTTTATTTTAAATACATATTCAGTCAACCATCCTAAAAGAAAACTTCCAGCCAAATTGGCTAAAAGTGTCGCTGTTGGGAAAGATCCTGTCCAAAAGCTGGAAGTCCATAGGCCGACACTGTATCGAAGACAGGCACCTGCTATCCCGCCCAAACCGACTAATAAATAAATCATTATCTTCACCTCGCAATGGTGGGAAACAACATATTTCTTTTTAGCCAATATCGTGAAAACTATATTTCTTTTTTTAGGGCATCGCCTTTGTAATTGCTTCTATAATGAACGCAATACAAGCTAAAAAGATGGTCAGTAAAGTTGAACATAACAATATGTTTCTGATGACGACAGCAGCTTTGTCACATCTGCTGAAAGTTTGAAAAGCAAAATATACAAAGATGCCTAATAGAATCGAGGCAAACCAACTTATAAAGCCTGTTTTCGTAGCTAATTTTGGCCAATCAAACATCCAAAAATATAGAACAGCGAAATGAATTGTTACTAACAAAATTGACATTATGATCAAGGTTGATTTTAACATAGATCCCCTCCGCACATATTATACCATGGTATGGAAAAATGGGATGCTTAGGTCCCCAAAAGGATAAGCTCTTTTAAGAGAAAGTATTTGCGAAAAATTCTTTCATAGCATTCCTTTTGGTTTGGCAGCAGATAAAAAAAAGGGCAGTCTCTGCTGCCCGTTATCATGAGAACGTAAATTTTTACAGCTCATCAAAGCCGTTATCAATCGTGTTGACTTTTGTATATTGTCTCGATTTTTGTTCAAAGAAGTCTGATTTTCCTAAGTCCACTTCTTCGTAAGCCCGTATCCATTTCAAAGGATTCGTCCGATAGCCTTCAAAAGGACGTTCGAATCCCAACTGATTGGCACGGAAATTCGCATAAAATTTAATATAGCTCTCCACATCTTTTAAATGCAGGCCTTCAATGTCATTGCCGATAATTACACCGGCCCATTCGATTTCCAGCTCGGCTGCTTTCAGAAATGTTTTCGAAACGAATTGTTTCAGTTCATCTGTATCATATTCAGGATATTGCTTCAGCACCGCTTTGAAAATTTTTTCAAACAAACCTACGTGTATTTGTTCATCACGGTTAATGTAGTTAATCATCGTGCTAGTGGCTACCATCTTTTGGTTTCTGGCTAAATTATAAAAGAATGCGAAACCGGAATAGAAAAATAAACCTTCCAGTATGACATCAAAGACGATCGATTTCAACAAATTCTCCACATTCGGATTTTCTGCAAATGCTTTATAACCGTTGGTGACAAATTCATTTCGCTTCCTTAAAACCGGTTCGTTCCGCCAATATTCAAATACTTCATCCTGTACGTTTTTAGGCACGATGCTTGAGAGAATATACGAATATGAATGGTTATGAATCACTTCCTGCTGGGCGAGCAAAATCATTAAGGCGTTTATGCTCGAGTCTGTAATATAATCGGCAACTTTTCCGGCATAATCGGTTTGAATGCTGTCTAATAAAGCTAAGAGGCCGATAATTTTTAAAAATGCGTCCTGTTCTCTTTCTGAAAGCTCAGGAAATTGCTTCACATCTTGAGCCATATTAATTTCAAAAGGTGTCCAAAAGTTTGCGAGCATCCGCTTATATTTTGGATATGCCCACGGGTAGGCGACATCATCCCAATTGAGCACGTTGGAACATTTTCCGTTCACTATTGCTGTTGAACGGTTTGGTGCATCAGGATCCATAATAATTCGTTTTGTTAATGTTTGCTCCATATTAATTCCTCCTTAACTTGCACATGATTCACATTCATAAATGTCGCTTGATGTCGAACGGACATAATACGTTGTTTTCAATCCGGATTTCCAAGCAGTCAAATGAAGCTCCAGCAATTCTTTCGCTTTGATCGTGTTTAGAACGTAAAAGTTGAACGAAATGGACTGGTCAATATGTTTCTGGCGCACCGCATTTTGTTTAATGCTCCATGTTTGGTCGATCAAATAAGCGGATTTATAATACCAAGTCGTTTTTGCATTTAAGTCCGGAACAGTAACTGGAATTTTGTAGTCTTTCTTTTCCTCTGAATAAACTTTTTGGAAAATTGGATCGATGCTTGCTGTGCTTCCGGCTATAATGGAGGTCGATGCGTTCGGTGCGACCGCCATTAAATAGCTGTTGCGGATGCCAAAAGTCTGCACCTTTTCCTTTAATTCCTGCCATTTTTTTGACGTATAACCGCGGATCTCAAAATATCGGCCCGTATCCCACTCCGAGCCTTTAAAGAGAGGGTATGCGCCTTTTTCTTTTGCGAGCTCCATACTCGACTGAATGGTTAAATACGCAATTTTTTCATATAATTGATCGACAAATTGGACTGCCTCGTTACTTTCCCATGCAATTTCCTTTAGTGCAAATAAATGATGCATGCCAAACGTTCCAAGACCGATTGCACGGTATTTTTCATTTGTAAGCTTCGCCTGTAATACCGGAATGCTGTTTAAATCGATGACGTTGTCCAGCATCCGCACTTGAATAGGGATTAATCGTTCCAGAACATTATCAGTGACAGCCCGTGCCAAATTGATGGAAGAAAGGTTGCAGACGACGAAATCGCCGGGCTTTTTCACAATGACAATTTTTCCATCTTCGACATATTGTTCTTCAACAGTTGTTGAGCTTTGATTTTGCGCAATCTCTGTGCATAAATTGCTGCAATAAATCATGCCGGCATGCTTGTTTGCGTTTTTCCGATTCACTTCATCACGATAAAACATAAAAGGCGTTCCCGTTTCAAGCTGGCTGATCATAATCCGTTTCATTATTTCAATCGCAGGCACTTTTTCTTTAGATAAGGATGGATGATTCACACACTCAAAATATTTTTCCCGAAAGCTGCCGTTACCTTTTTCTTCATCATAAAAATCTTCCAGATTGAATCCCATGACTTTGCGAACTTCGTGGGGATCGAACAAATACCAGTCTCCGCGCTTTTCAACTTGTTCCATAAATAGATCAGGAATGCATACACCTGTAAATAAATCATGGGTGCGCAGCCGTTCATCTCCGTTATTTAATTTTGCATCAAGGAAAGCGAAAATATCTTTATGCCAAACATCCAAATAAACGGCAATTGCTCCTTTTCTTTGGCCGAGCTGGTCGACGCTCACCGCCGTATTATTTAATTGCTTCATCCAAGGAATGACACCTGATGAAACTCCTTTGAACCCCCGGATATCGCTTCCGCGGCTTCTGATTTTCCCCAAATACACTCCAATGCCTCCGCCGCTTTTAGAAACATTGGCAATATCAGTGTTCGAATCATAAATGCCTTGAAGGCTGTCGTCTACCGTATCAATAAAGCAGCTTGAAAGCTGACCGACTGATTTTCCTGCATTAGCCAATGTCGGTGTTGCAACCGTCATATATAAATGGCTCAATGCCCAATACGCTTCCTTTACAAGATGCAAACGTTTGGATGGATGCTCTTTCATCATTAACGTCATAGCGATGATCATAAAACGTTCCTGTGGAAGCTCAAATGTTCGTTTATGAAAATCTTTAGCTAAATACCGGTCGTAAAGGGTCCTTAATCCGATGTATGTAAACAGCTTGTCCTTCTCAGGATCAATGGCATTTCCCAGCTCCATAATTTCCTCTTTTGAATAATGCTCTAGCAAAAGAGGGCTGTAGATTCCAAGATCGGTTAATGTTTCGATTAACAAATAAAAATCGCCGTAGCCCGGTTGGTTGTAATTTCTGTTTTGGCTCGCTTCATGGTAAATTTTTTCAAGAAATACGTGTGCAGCTAAAAAAGTCCAATCCGGCTCACTTTCCGAAATGTTTGCTAAAGCTTCAATAATCAGCAGGTTTGTAAATTTTTCAAGATCATCAATCTGCTGGTATTGTAAGGTTGTCAGCACTCTTTCGCTGTATTCATGAAAGGAAAGGGACGGAAACTTTTCTTCAAGCTGCCTTAGATAAAGTTCCAAATCGCTCCTGTTAAAATGATTTTGAAAAACCTCGTATAGATTTAATGCTTTCGTAATATTCATCAAACATCCTCCTTATCAAAATAAAAAACCGCTCAGGAAGCTGAGCGGATCAAACGATGATTAAAAAGGAGGCAGTTTACAAGGCGAAACTACTCCATTCAAACCATCGTTTCATCTTCCCAACCCCCGAAGAATTAGAAACGTTCGGACAAAGGCAGGTCTCCTGACTCGTGCTTCATCCTACTTTGAATCCTTCCCATACGAAACGTACAGTGGATTATTCATTTCGTAGCACTCACAGTTGCGGGGACAGTTCCGGATTCTCACCGGATTCCCTTTTAAGCTGAAAACAGCACCTTTGTCGTTAGGTTTTCAATATATAGTATTTAATTGTTTTTGATTACACAATATATAGATTTTTGATGTTATATATTCATCATAATCGTACTTGGCGAAAATTGCAATAAAAAAGTGAGGCTGATTGAAATTTTGCAACCTCACGAAACAATTAATGAAACTGAATATCAATTTTCTTTTTGTTGTTTTCGGTTTGTTTTGGAATACGGATTTCCAAAACGCCATTTTTATATGTCGCGCTCACTTCTTCTTCTTTTACATTTGCCGGCAATGCAACAGCGCGGTGAAACCGCCCTACAAACCGTTCGCGTCTATGCATTTCTTCTTCCTTTACTTCTTTGCTTCTTTGAATTGTGCCGCTGATCGTAAGAACGTTGCGATCAAGATGAATGTCAACGTCTTCCTTTTTTTCAAGGCCGGGCAAATCACAAGTAACAATTACTTCATTAGCAGTTTCATGAATATCAAGCCGGGGGGTATTCATAGTCTCAAAGTTTTCAAAAAAATGCGGGAAGCTTTCAGAAAAAACGCGATTCATGTTTCGTCTAAATTGGTTGATCTCAGAAAAAGGATCGTAAGGAATGAGAGCCATATGATTGTTCCTCCTTTGATTTTTTTACAGAAAATATTATTTGTGTTGAGAAGAGAAATATACATATAGCAAAGTTTAAATTACTGTTTTTAATCATAAAAATATAAATAAGTCCGCTGCATCCAAATCGTTTCGTGTTTGTTGCTTTTAAAAGCACAACCTAGCAAAACTTGGTGAACGAATGGACAGCATATTGTTGTTATTAGACAAGAGTTTACATACGAAGAAAATTAAGTAAGCTGCTTAATTGCAGCCATGCTGGGAATTAACAGATCAAGCTGGATAAATTCACAATGATTGAAAACTGCTGTTGGACAACTTTATAAATTTAAAAATTATTCTTTGTTGCATATGTTACTGATAGTGGTAAAAAACTTAAAACAAAAATAATTAGAGTAGATGATAATTATTTAGTTGTATTTGTGAAAAATATTCCGGAAGGATTCATTGTATTATCTACAACAATTTTTCCAAAATACATTCACCCAGAAATTGAAGTAAGTAATGATGGTACTGTCAAGAATTTTGTGTAATGTAAGATAGATAGGGCATCTCTGAAATGGATTTAGAATAGAGAGGGCCTGTTTCTTCCACACAGGAGACTGAATATTCAGTCTCCTGTGTGGAAAGGGAGATCCCATCATCAATTTACATTATTTGGTTAATCATAACGTTCTTCAAACATTCGCTGGAGGGCTTCATGAGTTTCGGAAAATCCTCGCAACTTTCGCCCTGCCCATTTCTCATTAAAGTCTTGGATGGTCAAATACATGACTTTTTCCGCGGCTTCTAAACTGCTCAAACTGTTCATCGGCTTTAGACGTTTCCGAATCTCCTTGATCGTTCGTTCGATGGCATTGGTCGGATACTGCTTGGATCATTCATAAAGGTAAGAAGGACATCCAACTCATTTCCCCACGATTGCACTCTCGGATACTTGCTCGACCATTTTGACTCAAACTGGTGAAACATCTCCAGTGCAATTTTTTTATTCGGAGATCGATAAATGAGTTTCAAATCTTCCACCATTTCGAATTGGTCTTTTTTCCGTACACGACTGAGTGTGTTACGGACTTTGTGAACGACACAACGCTGCACATCGGCTTTCGGATAAATAGCTTTAAAGGCTTCTTCCAGCCCCGTTAGTTCATCGAATACGCTCAGAAGCACTTCCTTTACGCCTCTGTTATATAGTTGTTGGAGAATCTCCTGCCATCCATAGGCGCTTTCCTTTCCTCCTACGAAAAAATCAAGAATTTCCCGATATCCTTCTTCGTTTACACCTAACAACACATACATGACCTCTTTTTCTACCGTATCTCGACGAAGTTTTACGTACAACCCATCCAAATATAAGACGGAATAACGCTTATGTAGAGGACGAGTGTGCCATTTCTCGATGTATTCCTTCACGACATCGGTCATACGACTGATCGTTGCAGGAGAATAAGCATTCCAAAAATTCGTTCAATAAACTTGCCAATCTCCCGCGTACTCATGCCACTTTGATACATCTTGATGACAGCTTCTCCGAGCCAGCCGGTATGACGTTGGTAAGGGGCAAACAGCTGCGTTTGAATTCCCCGTTTCAGTCTCTTGGGACCAAAAGACCTTCAATCCGGCCATATTGCGTATCTAGATTTCGTTGATAGTAACCGTTTCTCATATTCGACGTTCCAGCCTGTTCCATTTCGAGGAAATGTTTTATTTCTTCACGCATGATGAGTTCTAATTGGCGAATCGCACTTTCCAGTTGATTGACCCAGTCTACATTCGATATACTTTTAGACATAGGTAGGGTTCTCCTTTCTCTGGAATGTGTTGTTGGTCAAATCAGAGATACCCTACCTTTTTTCTTTTGGTCTAGCAAAATACTTTACACAAAATTTTATACATCATCTATTAGTTGCTGAAACCATGAGTAATTACACCAACATTTCAACTAAGATTCAAGAATTTGAAAAACAGTCCCTAGAAAGAACAAATAAAAGCTTGCGGGAAAATGTTGCCGCAAGTTATAATACAAGCACAGAAAAAGAACGGCTTAGAAGCGAAAATGAAGCCTCTAAAAGGCATATTAAAGAGAGGGGTAATGAAGAAAATGAAAAAAGTGACTCTGGGAGAAAAGGAATATTACGTGGAGAACGGGATATACACTCCAGTAGTGAAGGAATCGAGTTTCGAGAAAGAGGGCGGGACTTATCGCTTAGAGGGAGAGGGGGAATATCTAATTCCTAACTTGGAGTTAACAATGAACGAAAAGCCGATAGGAAAGTATGGCAGCCTAAGGAGAAAACATCTGATGGAAAACAACATGATACTCTACGAGAGTCTATCGATTCAAGGTCAGCTTCATCAACATCTAGTCGACATCAACGAGCAAGCGAACAAGCGAATGGAAATAATGACGAAAAAGTTGATGGAACAATACGGAGTGACAGAGGAACTCAAAGCCGAAGATCAGATGAAATGGATCCAAGAAGTGAACAATATCCGGGCGATGGCAGAAGAAGTCATCTTACGGGAAATGATTTACGTATAGATGAAAAAGAAGAAGAACAATTGAGTTTATTCCCAGTAGCAGTGGAGGAAAATCCCACTGCTTTTTCTATTACGGAAAAAGAAATCAATAAAACAGCAGTGGAACAAAATGCCACTGCTGTTTCTATTTCTAAAAATTTTCACATTACCAATAATGAATTAGGTGCTGCAGGTCCTAAAACCAAATTTAATTGGAATATAGAAGCTATTAAGACTTTGAAGAAGATAGAAGCAGAAAATAGATTAGCCACTCCTGAAGAACAAGAAGTATTATCGCGTTATGTTGGATGGGGAGGGCTATCTTCGGCTTTTGATAAAGATAATGAAGCATGGGCAAATGAATATATTGAATTAAAGGAATTGTTAACTGATGCAGAATATGCAAGTGCTAGAGAATCTACTTTAAACTCGCATTATACTTCTCCGGTTATTATTAAAGCTATGTATCAGGCTCTTGAAAATATGGGATTTAAAAAAGGAAATATTTTGGAACCTTCTTGCGGGATTGGAAATTTCATGGGCCTTTTACCGGAAACTTTATCAGACAGTGTTTTTTATGGTGTTGAATTAGATGATTTATCCGGTCGGATCGCTAAACAGTTATATCAAAAAGCTAATATTACTATTGACGGATTTGAAAATACTGATTTTCCTGATTACTTCTTTGATGTTGCCATAGGTAATGTACCTTTTGGTCAATATCAAGTAGCTGATTCTCGTTATGATAAATATGGTTTTCTTATTCATGATTATTTCTTTGCCAAAACATTAGATAAAGTACGTCCTGGTGGTATTATTGCTCTCATTACCTCGAAAGGTACAATGGATAAAGAGAATGAAGAAGTACGCAAATATATTGCACAAAGAGCTGATTTAATAGGTGCAATTCGACTTCCTAATAACGCATTTAAGAACGCAGGAACAGAAGTTACCGCAGATAGTATTTTCTTACAAAAAAGAAATCACTGAATAATGCTGATATCCAGCATAAATATCTTGGGGTATAAAAAAATCAACACATACTATTTGTTGGGATACTATGTTCAATATATGAACATATGTCCTCATTTTTTAACCTTCAAGCGACCAATTGGATCTCCTTTTACGACTCAACTATTTTAGCGGATAAAGGTTGTTCAGCTTTTTGAAGATTCATCCACAAATAAATAATCAACCCATTTTTCCTGAATGGGAAAAATGGGTTTTGTCGCCAGCTTGAAAAAGGACCTTTATATATGATTGGCCAGCTTTTTTAAATGTTCTGAAGTCTCATTGATTTGCGCAATGAAATTTGTTATATCATCAATGATTTCAGCAAAGTTTTCGAGTTCATTTTTCGTCTTTTCAGTTTGTTCTTTATTTTTGTCGAAGGCATACAAAATATTGTCGAAGAATTGGTTCATCTCTTTCATTCTTTGCGAACCATTGCCTGTAAGCTCTGTTACTTCCACAATAGATGAAGCGATATCGTTAATTTTCGCTCTGATTTCCTCAATTAAATTGGAAACGCCAAGCACGGAATTTTTTGTTTCTTCCGCCAGCTTTCTCACTTCACTAGCAACAACAGCGAATCCTTTCCCGTATTCCCCTGCACGCGCTGATTCAATTGCGGCATTTAGAGCCAGCAAGTTAGTTTGTTCAGCAATAGAAGTAACAATCGAGACGACATGATTAATTTTTTCAGAAGTTTGTTCAAGCGACTTTATTTTTAAAGCAATATCATCTGTCCGTTCTTTTATATTGACCATTAAACCGGAGTGAAAATTCAAGTCTTCTCTCCTTGAACTGACTTCTGCTTCGGTTGATGCCGCTGTTTCAAAACGATCAACTGCAATTAAGGCAAATTGTTTGGATCGTTCGTTAATTTTTTGTATAGCTGAATTGGCTGATTCAATAAGATCAGCAAGACGAATGGAGGTTTGGGCGATGTTTTCATGAAGCTCCTGTTTTTCCTTTTCGATTTTTTGCCGTCTTTTTAAATACTCTTCATTATATGCTTCCAACACAATTTGCTGTTCAAAGTTTAACATTTTTGCAATGGTGACCACCGCTTTATGATAATCTTCCTTCGATGGACACGCTTTCGCAACAACGGAAAAAATTGATTTCTGTAATTGCTGGAATGAACTCATGTACCAGATCGTATCTAATCCAATGCGGACGTGGGCTACAGCAATCCGCTTCATTCTTGTTATATCTTCATCTGTTAAGGATCCGCTAAACATAAGCAGCACATGTTTTTTCAATCTTTCCTTCTGTTTTTCGATCGAGCTGTATTTATTAATTAAGTCAATCAAAAATTGTTCTTGATGGAGAGCATCATAAAATGCATCGATAATAAACTTTATGTTTTCTTCAATCGCATCTTTTAATATAAGAGTACAAATAAGATCATCCTTTGTTAGGCCAACCATCGCTAATTGTCTTTGATATTTTTCATCAGTCACTTCAAGTTTTACTTGTTGAAGATCTACTTGTTTTTCAAAAAGTGATGGAACTTGTTTTCTTTTTTTAAACATTGGTTGATTTCCCCTTCAAAATTCATTATTAGTGTCCACTGTATATATCGGCAGCTAAATAATAATTTTTTCGATTATTTTTTAATTTCTCAACTTTCTCACAGTAAATTGGATTTCTAAGCCTTACGGTTAATGGGTTTGTTGGTTGTTTCGAATACTTCTTGACATAAAAATTTGCAAAAAAAACACCTCAACTTTTGGTATAGTTTAATTGTCCAGAAAAAACATTACCAAAAGCAGGTGAGGTGTCTCTTATTATGATAACGAATAACAGACTGAACAATCAACTACCAAAAGAAGTAAAAGCTATATTTGATGAACTTGAAATCTTAAAATATTTAAGGAAAGTGGGAATTAACAAGGGTTTCGGTTATTCCTGCGCCTATTTATTCCAGCTAGTTTTTAGTTTAGTTTTTGAAGGCAAAAATTTGTTTCGACTTCTTCAAAGTAAAAAAGCTAAAGATTTGCCGGAAAAAAACGCTATTTATCGCTTCTTAAATAACCCTCAATACAATTGGCGCAGGTTTTTACTTGTTTTGAGTACTTTCACCATTATGAAGGTAAGTAGTTTAACGAGACACGACCGTCCGAAAGTGCTGATCGTGGACGACTCATCTTATGAACGAAATCGCAGTAAAAAGGTTGAACTGCTTGCTCGCTGTTTCGATCATTCTTCTCAAAAAATGCGTTATTACAAAGGATTTCGTATGCTTACACTCGGCTGGTCAGATGGTGCTACATTTTTGCCTATTGATTTTGCTTTATTAAGCTCTACGAATTCCCAAATCAATGGGATTGATAACCGAATCGATAAGCGTACATCCGGTTATAAGCGGCGTGTCGAAGCTTTACAAAAAGCGCCGGAAGTTATTCCCAATATGATTAAACGGGCACTTTCTCAAGGAATCGATGCCTCATACGTTTTAATGGATACATGGTTTACCCAACAGCCTTTGATCAAGTCCATTGTGGATCAAGGGTTGGATGTTATTGGAATGGTGAAGGATACAAAACAAAGATATCAAGTGAACGGTGAATGGGTGAGCCTAAAAAAACTATACCAAACAGCTAAACCATCACAACATCAAAAGGGTATTTTGCGCTCTATTCACACAACGATGGCAAATGGCGTACCTGTTAAAGTGGTATTTGTCCGTAATCGTAATAAAAAGAGACAGTGGCTAGCTATTTTGAGTACAGACTGTACTTTATCGGATCAAGAAATCATTCGTATTTATGGGATACGTTGGGATATTGAAGTATTCTTCAAAACAGTCAAATCCTTATTGAAACTCCAAAAAGAGTTCCAAGGAAGATCTTATGATTCCATGATCAGCCATACCACTATTGTGTTTACAAGGTACATTGTTTTGTCTTGGCAAAACCGAGTAAGTACAGATTATCGAACATTAGGCGGCATTTTTTATGAACTTTGTGATGAAATCGATGAACTAGATTGGGCCTTTGCACTTCAACTACTCATTGAAATTCTTGAAGATGCACTTCAAAATGTAAATCAAAAGATTAAAAAATTCATCGAAAGTCAATTACGTAAATGGATTGTAGTTTTGCCTAATTATATCAAGGCTTATTTACCAAAATTGAGCTGCGAAAGTTGAGTTAATTTTTATTCTAATTTGTTAAATTTTATATTCAAAAATGAATGATGTTTTATAAAGGCGAAGATTTTAGTATGGTGTAAAACTCATATTCGCCGAAAAGCACATTCCGAGCAAATAACCTGTAGATGATGTTGCAACTGGCGGCATGAATCAAGAATTTTTTTATAATCGACAAAATGCGCGTGCAGTCAAGACTTCCATGATGACGCTTTCTTTAACAAAATGATCTTCAGTTTTTATTCCCTTCCCCCCAATATTTAGATATTTTAGCAAAAAGATGGAATATCTACCATAATTTTTTTGTTTTTTGAATATTAATTCGATTGTTTGGCAGTCTATCACAGTGTGATGATCTAACGGATATCTAAGGTTTTTATAGACGATTTATTACTGCAATTGTTTTTAGAAAGATCAGATTTTAAATGCTTATAACAACTGCTCGAACGAAAGGGGGAAACACGACACTTCGTGAGTGGATTTGAAAGTTGAAGAGAGGTGCGATTTTCCTGTAATGGAATGAAGCTTGGAAGGATTAGAATTAAGGAAGCTGAATTGGAAGGGTTCAAGAACAAAATGGGAAATATCAGGAGAGTGAATGGTCCCCTCCTGATTTATAGCTGTTTAAATTGCGGCTCTTCGTTTTGAATGTAATTTAGCCTCGCTTTTAAATGGTCAAGCACTTCCTGTTGTTGTTTTGCAAGGTTTTGGTATAACTGCTTAGCTTGTTGATCTTCTGTTTCCAGTGCGAAGCTATGTAAGTTCGCAACCGCACTTTCACAGCTTGAAATAGTTTCCATCAATTTTGTGCCAACTGTCATTTGAAAAACCTCCTTATTCTCAAATAAAAGGAGACACGGGTAGTGCCTCCATAGCCATGAATATAAATTTTTTAGTTATTGTTGTTGGAAACCGCCAATTTGTTGTTGAGCAAGTGCAACTAAACGCTTTGTGATTTCTCCACCAACAGATCCATTGGCACGGGAAGTTGTGTCTGGTCCGAGATTTACACCGAATTCTGTTGCGATTTCGTATTTCATTTGTTCAAGCGCTTGTTGTGCACCAGGAACTAAAAGTTGGTTAGAGTTGTTGCTGCGGTTTTGTTGAGCCATAATTTTCAACTCCTTGTGAATTTTTTTTTTGGCTGGGTTAGCTGGAGTTGCACCAGCGTGAATCAAAAGATTCACTGCCAAACTCGGCTTAACCCACCGGGATGTATGCTGTTCATTAAGTAGTATGAGTAGGATGTAAAAATCTATTCGAAATGAGAAATGGTAATTTCTGTTTTGTGTCGTTACTCTGTAAATCAGACTAGAAAGGGAACATTATACATAAATCAATAACAAATAAAGGAGTTTTCACATGCGAGCCTGTCCGTTATGCAATGGATTTCAGCAACTTCATAAGTATTGTTCCAAATGCGGAGGCATTTTATTAGATGCAGGGAAAATTACTGACTATTTAGATGACTACAGTGCTTATATGGAAATGGACTTGATGAAGCTTTTAGATGGAAAAAGAGATTCACTAAAAAATCATCAATGCATACATCTTTTATATTGCAGCCAATGCCATGAAGAAGAGCATGCAATCATTCAGGAAACATAAAGAAAGGGGCCTTTTAAGCTTTAAGCTCTGAATTCTTTTACAGCTAAAATTTAAAAAGCCTGATGTGTTTTTCAAACATCAGGCTTACTTTCCGTTATTTTTCTCTATGTCAAAAGGCGGTTCTTCTTCCTCGAGGTCCCTTGCTTCTTCAATATTGGTCGCATTGTAACGGTAGTGAACAGATCCTCCTGAAAGACCTTCATTAATCATTCTGTCAATGTCCATAAACGATTGATCACGACCTTCATATAGCGAATCTTTTACTTCCTTATCCTTATCCATAACCGTATTACCCTCCTTATTCACTGGAATTATTCATTAGGTTGCTCAGGAAAAGGTAAAATTATAAAAAGAATGTATGATATCATGGATGATTACAAAAATTTGTGGCTTGTGCATCCGTTTTTATCAAGTTTTTTTGGAATCGATTTGATTTTTTGCTAAATGATGGAACAATTTGCTTAGCTGGACAATTCCGTTTTGGAATATGTCTTTTTCATCGAACACCATCGGTTTCGAATTAACCTCATAAATAAAAATATTTCCTTTTGTATCAATTCCAGCATCAATAGAAAATTCCCCAATGAATTGAAAACATTGAGAGAGTGTGCTGCCAATTTCATGGCAAATAATTTCCAGTTTTTTTGTATCGACACGGTTTTTGACAAAGGAGAAGGGAAGGATAGTGCCTCCATGTACTACATGTGTTGTAATGTTTTTAGATGCGCGCACGCCAATTCCTGAAATAACATATTTGTTTTGACTGTAATGAACGAGAATGCGCAAGTCGTATTTCTGACTGTTAATCTGATCGGAAACGATCTCCTGCTGCATCATATACGGCTCGTTTAGAATGTGTTTTATTTCTTTCCAAATATTTTCCAATGAAGATTCATTTTTTATAGAATTTACCGTTTTGATAATGTAGTTATGTTTGGATTCGGCTGTTATTTTAATGATTCCTTTCCCTTGGCTTTGTCCAACAGGCTTTAAATAAACGGAGGGGTATTTTTCAAAAAATGTATAAAAATCTTGTTTCGATGTTACTAATTGCGATTCAGGTATGACAGGAAGAAGGTGCTTATTTTTTTGCAAACAAGTAATGACATCCCATTTATTAAAAAAATGTCTGTTGAAATAAGGGATGTTTTTTTTGTTTAAAGAGCGGAAAACGAAATCTGTTTTTTGAACTGTATCGCGAAACGGATAGCGATTATAGACAACATCTGGATATAGAAACTTTTTTTTCAACCAGCGATTTTCGTTCGGTTCATATATATAGCCGACGATCGATTTTTCTTTCATGCCAGAAGGTGTAAAAACAAAGCTTGAACTGTTCTGCTCAGCCAAATGTCTTTGTATAGCTTTAAATAACGAAATGTTTCCATAAAAAGAACCGCTTCGATCGTTATCACCAGCTAAAATTCCGACGAGCATTTCATGGGGCATCATAGATCTCCTCAGTTGAAATTGTTTTTTTCATTAAATATTCGGCATATTGGAATGGAAAGCGCAATGTTAGCCGGTCTTCTTGCTGCAAATCTTTATGCATAAAAATGGAGCGGCCAGGCTTCGAGTTCGCTTCAAATAGCCATATGTTCCCGTTATTGTCGATGCCGAAATCAAAACCGATTTCTCCGATTTCACCGTCCATTTTGCGATCAATTGCCTTGCTAATAGAAAGAGCCGCGGTGGAAAGTGAACGGTAAATGTCCTCTTTATTCAGCGGCAATGATAATTCATGCAAAGATTTTATTGTTCCTCCGTTTTTTACGTGTGTTGTAGGATTTCCCTTTCCGGCCAATTTCGCAGCGATTGCACTGACAAGCCAGATTCCGTTTTCGTTCTTGTTTGTGTGCACGCGGAAATCGACAGGATTTCCACTCGATTGAAGAAGGGAAATGCCTTGTTGAGCAATATATTGATCTAATGATCGCTGTGCAAAAAAACGCTGCAAAAAGCCTTCAATAGAAGAGAACAGCTTCAACTGGCCTTTTCCGTTCTCATCATAATAGCAGCAAAGAATTGATCCATTTTTCCGATTTTTCACCAGCTTAAATATTCCTAGGCCAAGGCTTCCGTTTTCAGGTTTTAAATAAATCGTTTGAAAGCGGTTAATCAGCTGTTCAATTGTTTTTATAGACGGAGCATGATATGTCTCCGGCAAGTAATGCCTTACTGTCCCATCTTTGGATAAAATATGATGGACATCCCATTTGTTGAAAAAGCCTGAGTTGAAAAGCGGAATTGAGCGCATAAATAAGTTTTTTTTCGCAGACTGAAAGTAGTCTGAGTTTTCTACCTTCCGATTTGGAAGACGATCATAGATGACATTTGGAAATGGAACGGTTATTTTTACCCATCCGGATTCATTGAATGAATAGCCTTCAATCATCTCTAAATCCCAATGAATTTGATGTATCCCAAATACAAAACAAAAAGCGCCTGTTGAACAGCCGTTGACCACTAATTTTGAAAAAAATATCGATCTGTCGCCTAATGGGCGTAAAAGGGATTTATAAAAACCTGCTGTGAAAATGCCGACAACGGGGCCTAAAAATAGCGTTTCACTATGGACTAAAGCTTTGATCCTAATATTTTTAGGTAAAAGCAGAGATTCGGCAATATCTTTTGAAATATAAATGCTTTGGCTGTCTTCGTGATGGAGAATAGAACGGCACGCTATTTTCCGTTTGCCGAAAGAGATCGATTCGATCGTTACATGGGAAAAAGAGCTAGGAAGCAAAACGGTTTGGTTTAGGTGGTCTGCCTGTTTAATTTGATAAATCATTTATTTCCACCCCGGTTTGTAGAGAGTGTTGCAAGTAGCGGGCATAGCGGACAGGAGCTTCGTACAGAACTGTTTTTCTCGCAGGATCTGTTTTTAAAACGACATTTCTCCCTGGTTTAGAATTAATATCTAGAATCCATATCGTTTCATTTTGCAAATCAATGCCGATGTCCACACCAAGCTCAAATAAAGGAGCAAAATTTTTTTCAATTTTTTGCGGAAGATGGTGAGCAAGCTGTTCGATTTGGTTATAAATATGGTTCAATCGCTGCCTTGGAATATCTTTTTCCCATTGTTCAAGGGAAACGACAGAACCGCCTTTTGACAAGTTGGATACATACGTATGTTTTTGACCGATTCGAATTCCTTTTCCTTGCATAATCCATTGACCGAACTCGTTTTTTTGAAATAAAATGCGCAAGTCAAATGGACGCTGCTGTTTGTCCTTTAAAGGGAGCAATCGTTGAAGAATGTATGAGTCAACTTGTCTCTTCGCAAGAAATGGTTTTAATTGATTGAAATGTTTCAAACGGACGATCCTTTGATTTGCTCCAATGAAAAAGTATAGAAATAGCGTTTCCTTTTCTTTTTTAATTACAAGCACTCCTTTTCCTGAACTGCCGTGAATTGGTTTTAAGATACATTCCTCATATGATTGCAAAAATGTATAAACTTGATCGGGATGTTGGAAATATTCTGTTTCAGGAAGATATTGATAAATGAATGGATCAGTTTTTAATGTTTTATATTGTTTCCATTTATCTGGGAATCCGTAGCCTAGAAAAGAAACATTTTGTTGTATTTTTAATTTTTGAACGGCTTTTTTGTTTTGAACGGAAGCAGCATCTTTGCCATAAAAACAGCGGTCATAAATATAATGTGGAAGTTGAAAAGTACTTCGCTCCCATTTATTAGATGTTAAATTGAATGTAAATCCCGTTAACGTACCATTTGCGAATTGTACGTCCAACGGGCGAAACATAATACATTTCATATTCAATTTTTTTGCCGCTTTTGAAATATTTTTAAAATAGGCTGCTTCATGAAAATATTTATTGACTAAAAATCCGAAAGACAAAAGAGGTTCTGCCACAAATATCCGCCTGCCTCCGTTTATCTATATTTACCCAATTATTATATGAATCGTTATGAAACATCATAACCGCTTATCAAGAAACAATAACGGATGATTGCTTTGGCAGACGGACGAATGGAAGGATTGAGAGAGTATTCAATATTTTTGGATGGCTTTGTATTGACTTCTAAAATCCATGGTTTCTGATCCTCACTTACAGCCATATCAATTCCAAATTCCCCGTATTCTCCCTCCACGTTCATTTCAACTGTTTTGGCGGCTTCCAGTGCTATTTCAGAAAGAATGCTGCAAAGATGTAAACAAGTGCTTTTGTCAAAAATGTCAGATAAGATTTTTTTTATTTTATACAGCTCACCGCCTTTAGCTAAATTGCTAACAAATTGATCTTTAGCGGAAAGGCGGGCGACAGAAGAGGTTATTTTCCAGTCCTGATGATTGATTTTATGACATAGAAACCTGAAATCAAGCGGTCGATTATCCAATTTGATTGTGTCGATTGTCTGCTGAATAATATGCGGTTCTCTTTTGAGATATGGAAAGAGATGTTTATACATTTCCTGAAAGGAATGAAAAATAATTGGCTGCTCGCTTTTACCGGGATGGGTAAAGTATATTTCGAAAAGATCGTTTCTATTTTTCAAGCGAATAATTCTTCTCCCTTGACTGCCGTTAATCGGTTTAATAAATACGTCTTGAAAATCATTTACAAACACTTGCAAATCTGATTTTTTTGTTAAAAGCATCGTTTTTGGAAGGTAGGGAAGAAGATGCTGGTTGGACGCAAAAATTTTATGAATTTCCCATTTGTTTAAGTAGCGGTGGTTAAACACCGGTATATCGTTTGCAGCTGCAAATTGCAAAAACTTCAAATATTTTTGAGAATACTCTAATTTTCTTGATCGAATCCGATTATAAATCACGTCAGGACAAGGAATGGTTTCCTTTTTCCAATTTTGATGAGATAAATGAAACCCTTTCTTCTGATTTTGCTGCAGATCAGTTAATGTTGAAATACAAAAAAATGCGCCAATTTCCGCACAGTAATTCGCCATCTCTTTACAAAAATCATCAATATTTCCAAACTGGATTTTTTCATCGTCCTGAATAGAATCAATCAATACACAAATGACCGGTCCAAGTTTGAAGGTGTTGGTGAATTTATCATACTGAAGACGAAGCGTTAAAGATTTTATAGGAAGATGAAGAGCGTTGTAAATCTCTTCACTGGCATAAAGAACGATTTTTTCGTTTCGGATGAAGGAGGCTTTTGTTTTAACTGTTTCTTGGCCGCAATGTAAGGAAAACGTTTGGATCAGTGGAAGGGTCAAAGCTTTTTGCAAAGAATCGCTTATTTCCATATAGAAACCGTTTTTTTCTTCGAGTGGAATCATTAAAATTTTTGTTTCTGCCATTTGAATTACCCCGTTTGCTTACAAATGTTAACCGATTTATAATATTAACTTAGGTAAATCATGCTATGATATCGTATGTCTGGCAGTTGATCTTGTGAATAAACAGTGAGGAAGATGCAAATGGAATTTATATTAACATCAGCTATGATGGTCGTAATTAGTGCATTTATTGGCGGTGTTACGAATTACATTGCCATTAAAATGCTTTTTCGCCCATATAGACCAATCTATTTGTTTGGAAAAAAGCTTCCCTTTACGCCAGGCCTTATTCCGAAACGCCGGGATGAGCTGGCTAGGCAGCTAGGAAAAATGGTGATCGAGCATTTAGTTACACCAGAAGGAATCAAAAAGAAAATGGAGGAGGTCTCCTTCCAGCAGAAAATACAATCATTCCTGCTTCAATCGATAGATGCTTGGCTTGCCAAACAAAAAACTTTAACGGAATTACTGGAAGAGTATGGAGTATCCAACAGCAAGGAAATGATTGCCACCCGACTTGAACGAGCGATTGAAAAAAGCATACTTCATTTTTTCAATACAGATCAAAAAGTCAGTCATTTTTTGCCGCAAGAATGGAAGAAGAACATCGAATTGCAAATTCCTAGTCTTGCAGAATGGATTGCAATGAAAGGCGTTCAATATGTTGAAAGTGATGAAGGGAAACAAGCGCTGCAAAGAATGATCGATGACTTTCTTCAACAAAAAGGAACGTTTGGCGGCATGATTCAAATGTTTTTAGGAAACTTGAATATCGCAGATAAAATTCAATTAGAAGCAGCAAAGTTTTTTCGTCATCAAGGGACGATTGATCTGATTTCTTCCATTCTTTTTAAAGAATGGAGCCGATTGCTTGATATGCCGGTTTCTGAGTTTACAAGCAGGATGGACAAAGAAAAGACAAGCTTGTCCATTGCAAAACTTATTTCGGAAAAAATACGTATCTACGAAACATTGGATAAACCAATTTCAGAGCTTATCCAGCCGTATAAACAAGCAATTATGGAAAAAATGCTGCCAGCCGTCATTTCCAGCTCTGTTCTTTATTTGCAAAACAGTGTGGAACAGATTATGAAAGCTTTCGATATCGATGAAATTGTGACGGCACAGGTAGAATCCTTCTCGGTTGAACGTCTCGAAGAAGTTGTACTGACTATTTCCAAAAGGGAATTTAAAATGATTACCTACTTAGGCGCTCTCCTTGGTGGTATAATCGGGTTCGTACAATCGATTATCATTCTGTTTATTTAATCCCATGAAAACAGGCAAACCGCCTGCTTCATGGGATTTTTTACATATTAAAAGAACAATTGGGCACTTTACAAGTAAAAGGTTCAAAAACCGTTAGGGGGATTCGGCATGAGCTTTTTAAAATTTTTTAAGAAATCGATCGATAAAAAGTCATTTGAACAGCTATTAGCAGACAAGGAAAAGCAAGATAGCAGCAAGCAACCGCAAAGCAATGAAACGCTCAAACGCAGCTTGCATGAAAACTTAAAAAAAATTAGAGAAGCATTTGGCAACAGCAGCGACATTGTTACAAGGGAAATAAGAATAGGAAGACAAGGGGAAATCCGCGTCGGGATTATTTATACGGACGGTTTGATTAACAGTGAAGCGAATCATAATTTTGTTATGGAATCGTTAATGTTTGAATTGAGAAGAAATGAAGTGGATCTGAAAGATCTGGCAGGTTTGACGCTGCTCAATTATATAAAAGAAATGGTCTTGACCGTCGGTTCGATTGAAGATGTGCATGATTTCAACGTTATCACGAATGCTGTTCTGTCTGGAAAAGTTGTTTTATTATTCGATGGATACGAACAAGGCTTTGCCGTTGAAATGAAAGGCGGAAAGGAGAGGGGAGTCCAAGAGACAACAACTGAAACAACTATTCGCGGTCCTCGGGAAGGATTTACGGAAAATTTGCGTGTCAATACTTCCCTTATTCGCAGAAAGATAAAAGACCATCGTTTATGGATTGAATCAAAAAAAGTCGGAAAAGTAACAAAAACGGAAGTCAGCATTATGTATATTAAAGGGATTGTGAGAGAAGAAGTGGTGCAGGAGGTCAGAAGCAGAATTGAACAAATTGATATTGATGGAATATTAGAGAGCGGTTATATCGAAGAGCTGATTCAAGATGACTCATACACGCCATTTCCAACTATTTATAATACGGAACGTCCTGATATCGTGGCAGGACATCTTCTCGAAGGCCGCGTAGCCATTTTAGTGGACGGCACTCCTTTCGTTTTAACTGTACCGTCAATTTTTGTGCAATTTCTGCAATCCCCTGAAGATTATTATCAACGCGCAGATATAAGTTCATTAATTCGTTTTCTCCGTTTTTTCGGTTTTTTCACTGCGCTCCTTGCACCGTCTCTTTATGTTGCTATTACAACTTTTCATCAGGAAATGCTGCCGACACAGCTTTTGATCAGTCTTGCCGCCCAAAGGGAAGGCGTTCCGTTTCCCGCATTTATTGAAGCATTTCTAATGGAAATTATGCTTGAAATTTTAAGGGAAGCAGGACTTCGAATGCCAAGAGCTATCGGACAAGCCGTTTCAATTGTTGGAACATTAGTTGTCGGGACGGCAGCAGTAGACGCGGGAATTGTTTCCGCCGCAATGGTAATTGTTGTAGCATTTACAGCTATCTCAAGTTTTATGGTCAGCTCGTATGACCTAGCGATCACCGTGCGGATGTTACGATTTGTTTTTATGGGGCTTGCCGCATCTTTCGGTTTGTTCGGAATTATCCTTGGATTGGTGGCGCTAGTTCTTCATTTGAGCAGTCTTCGTTCATTTGGCGTCCCTTATTTAAGTCCAATGGCTCCGTTTACGCTGGCAGATCAAAAGGACGTTTTTATTCGTCTGCCCCGCCGTCTGCTTATTTTTCGACCACGAGTTTTTAGTTCACAGCAAAATACGAAAAGAGAGAAATCACTTTTTCAAAACGAAAATCAACGAAAGAAGAAATAGATTACCTAAAGGGGTATTAAATGAATGTGGAACATAATCGGCATTCTTTTCGTTTCTGCATGTATTTTTATAATCGAAGCTCTGCTGCTATTAAAACATAAGCTCTGGAAGGATTTTATTGTGTTTATCATTTTTCTTTTTTTAGGAACAGGATTAAGTATTGCCAGATGCATTAATTTTCCTATTCCAAATCCGATTGAATTGCTCACATGGATCTACCAGCCGCTAAGCGAAGCAGTGAACAAAATATTTCAATAAGAGGTTGGTGAAGGTATGTTAGACAACGGGAAAATAACAGCAAATCAATATAAAATGTTAGTTTTATTATTTACGATTGGAAGTTCAATTCTCGTTGCTCCTACTGCATTAGTGAATGATGCGAAACAGGATGCTTGGATAGCAACCATTTTTACGGTCATTATCTCCATTCTTTTAGTGCTTATGTACATTAAAATATATTCAATTTTTCCAAATATGACTCTTGTAGAAATATGCGAGCTTTTGCTCGGAAAATGGATTGGAAAATTCGCGGTTGCATTATTTCTCATGTATGCTTTTATTTTATCCGGTGAATTGCTCAGGGAAATCGGCGATTTTACAACTACTCAAATGATGCCTGATACACCGATCGATGCTATCCATATTGTTTTTATGGGAGTCGTTGTTATGGCAACCCTTTTAGGATTAGAAGTGATTGGACGTTCTTCAGAAATCATTTCATTATGGCTATTCATCCTTTTAGCAATCTATTTCATCGCGATTTTGCCTCAAATCAAAATAGGAAACCTGCAACCGATATTGGGAGAAGGAATGAAACCGATTTTATTTGGGTTTTATCATTTTATTAGTCTGCCGTATTTAGAATTAATCGTTTTTTTAATGATTGCTCCCTTTGTCAATCATCAAAAAGGAGCAGAAAAAGGATTTTTAGTAGGCGTTATAATTGGAGGAATCCTGCTTACATTTGTTGTCATGTTTTCTATTCTTGTTTTAGGTGTCGAAAATACAGCCAGACAAATATATCCGAGCTATGCCCTGGCAAGAAAAATTGAAATAGGAAAATTTTTTCAACGCGTAGAGGTTATTATGGCGGGAATTTGGTTTTTATCTATTTTTTATAAGCTAACCATCAGTTTTTATGCTTTTGTTTTAGGTCTCTCTCAACTATTTAAAATAAAAGATTATCGTTCGATTACTCTTCCTATTTCTATGATGCTGATTGTGTATGCGATCGCCTTCCATCCGAACATCGTTCACTTTTTTGAGTTTGTACATAATATTTGGCCTTTGTACTCTTTAACGATCGGGTTTCTTTTTCCTCTCATCCTGTTGGGTACAGCTCTAATGAAAAAACGTCAGCGTCATGTGAGGGGAAATAGATGAATAAGCGGTTGACAAGTCTTTTATTCATATTGGCGTCCATCATGTTGCTGGCAGGCTGCTGGGATCGGAGGGAGTTAAATGACATCGCAATCGTTTCAGCATTAGGAATAGACAAAGTAGATGATGAATTACTTGTAACGATACAAGTGATCAACCCGGGACAGGTAGCAACTGTAAAACAAGGGGGAATAACAAAAGCTCCTGTTAGAACATTCCAGTCGAAAGCGCGTACATTGTCTGAGGCGATGAGAAAAGTGACAACTTTCTCGCCAAGAGCCGTTTATTCAAGTCATCTCCGCATGTTGATTATTGGAGAGGATTTAGCAAAAGAAGGAATGGGGGAAATTATTGATTATGTAGTAAGGGGGAAAGAATTTCGGACAGATTTTTATCTCTCTATCGCTAAAAACACTAGAGCTGAAAACATTTTAAAAGTACTTAGCCAGCTGGAGACAATTCCTGCACATAAATTAAGTTCTTCATTAAAGTTATCTGAAAAATCATGGGGGCCTATCGAAACAATAGAAATCAATCAATTTGTCAACGAGTTAGTTTATAAAGGCATTGAACCTCATGTGATAGGTGTAGAAATAATAGGCAATCCTGAAGCTGGAGAAAAAATAGAAAATGTTGAAAAAACAAAAGCTGATGCGTATCTCAAATTTGGTAGTGTAGCTATCATGAGGAAAGATAAGTTAGTTGACTGGTTAACGGAGAAGGAAAGCAATGGTCTCCATTATGCATTAGGAAAAGTGCAAAGAGCAGTCATTAATGTGCCATGCAAAGAGAAGAAGGTGGCAATTGAAACGATCCGAACAAACAGCAAGATTCAAACAAAAGTTGACGGTCATCAGTTTAAAGGCACCGTTCAGCTGCATATAGATGGGGCGGTAGCCGAGGTTCAATGCGAACGAATGGATTTGGAGAAAATAGAAACGATAAACCTTTTGCAGAAAAAAGCTGAGGAAAAGGTTAAAAAAGATATTCTGACAGCTATTCAAGCTTCCCAGAAAAAATATGAAGTAGATATTTTTGGATTTGGAGAAGCCCTTCATCGCAGCCATCCGTCGATTTGGCATAAAGTTAAAAAAGATTGGCACTCTCATTTTAAAGATATACCGGTTCATGTGGATGTTGACGTAAAGCTAAGGAGAATCGGCACAATTAATAACTCTCCTCTTCATGAAATGAAACCGTAGCTTCCCGAACTTCCAAAAAAAAATTCCTCAGGGTGTAAGGGAATTTTAAAACTTTTTTGACAGGCGGCCTTGTCATCCTTTATATTAGCTAAAAGGGCTCGCGGAGCGAGGAGGGATTAGGAGTGTCTAATATTTTATATAATTCCGCGTACGATTTGAAAAAAGCATTAGAACAAAGCAAGGAATATATTCAATTAAAAAAATTGTATGATGATGTCCAACACGATGAATCAGCGAAAAACATTTTCCACAACTTTCGCAGCACTCAATTAAACCTGCATGAAAAACAAGTAACCGGAAAAGAAATTACTGAAGAAGAAATTATTCATGCAGAAAAATGCGTTCAATTAGTACAGCAAAACGGCAAGATTGCTGCATTGTTGAAAGCAGAGGAAAGCATGAATATGCTTTTACAGAGGATAACCAGCATTATTTTGGAGCCGCTTGATGAGCTTTATAAAAAAAGTGAATAGTAAAAGAAAAGAATATCAAATCAAGGATTTTATTGAAAAAAGTAAAATATTTGGTAGTCTAGAGTGAGATGTACTTTTTGTGCATCTCTTTTTTCATTTTCAAAATTGGAGGGAACAGATCATGAATCAAAGACTCATTTTCCATTTTTTTATTAAAGAAAAAGGAGGTGGCATATTTTATGAGCCATAGTACGCTATCCAGCTTAAAAACGGCATTGCGAGAACAATTAACGCTTTTTCAGAAACAACAAAATGACAGAACTTCTCCAATCGGCCGATTTTATATGAATAATCAAAAAAAGTTTTTGCAATATGTAAGGGAATTGGAACAGCTTTTTAATCAAGAAGATGAAGACATTTTCACAAAAGTTTTTATTGGGGCGACAGTGAAAATTGTATATTTGGAAGAAGAGGATGAAGAAACATATACAATCTGTTTTCCTGAAGAAGCTGATCCTGACCAAGGGAAAATTTCATTTTTATCTCCCATCGGTAATCAGCTGCTGCTTGAAATGAGAGGAAATTCGATTGATTTAGACATACCTGGAGGAAAAACAGCTGTTAAAATTTCTGAAATCCATTATTAGAAAAATAAATTATGAAAAATGAAAGGGGAGAAATCCCCTTTCATACTCTATTCATTTCCTCTTTCAGCGTCGAGCTGTAGGAATTTCTAATAAAATATTACTTGCGAAAACCTTGATTCATTGAGATACTAAAATGTAAGGGTTTACATTACGAGCCTCTGTATATTTCGGGGTGGTTGTCATGAAAGATGAAAAAATTGTCGGCAGTTTCCAATTAATGAAATCATTGAATAAATCTTTAATTCTTAATACAATTCGGACACACGGATCGATTTCAAGATCTGACATTGCGAAAGAAACAAAATTAACACCTCCGACAGTCACAAATATTGTAAATGAATTGTTGGAAGAAGGATTGGTAAAAGAGTGGCAGACCGGATCTTCCAGCGGGGGAAGAAAACCCATTTTGCTGAAAATCAACTCATCAAATTTTTATGTTTTCGGTATTGATATCAGCCCGAGGGAAATCCGATTTGCCATCACGGATTTAAACGCTCAAACACTTTTATATAAAACAATCACGATGAAAGAAGAGATGACGAGTTCACGTTTGTTCCAAATGATTGCTAAACAGCTTTACATTATGATGGATGAAGCTTGTATAGAATTAAAAAAATTTGTAGGAATTGGCATCGGTATTCATGGCAGGATTGACGCAGATGAAGGTTCAAGCGGTTTTGCTCCCCAATTGCAGCATCGAAATGTACCGTTAAAAAAAGAGCTTGAAAAAGAATTTCGTCTTCCTGTCAAAATTGAAAATGATGTTCGTGCCATGGCAATAGGCGAAAACTGGTTTGGCAGCGGGGTGGGAATTAGCAATCTTGTATGCATTAAGATCAGTCATGGAGTTGGGGCAGGTTTGATTTTAAATAAGAAGCTGTTTCATGGAACGAACGGACTAGCGGGTGAAATCGGCCATATGTTTATAGAAAGCAGCGGTTTGAAATGTTCGTGTGGGAAAGACGGATGTTTAGAGGCGCTTGTTGGGTCTGAAGGGATAAAACAGCGTACATTAAACAAAATATCGCTTGGGTATAAAACGAAATTAATAGAACGGACAAACGGAATGATAGAAAATGTGAACGGAGAACTGATTTATGAGGCTGCATTAGAAGGAGACCTGCTTGCTAAAGACATTTTAGAGGGGACTGGCAGGTATTTAGGAATTGCCATCATGAACATTATCCATTTATTCAATCCAGAGCGTATTATTATTGGGGGCGGATTAGCAAAGGCAAAGAATTTTATTTTAACTCCGATTCAAGAAGTGGTTGAACAAAGAGCTTTGACAGAGCAAGCGAAAAAAACAGAAATTGTGTTGTCAAAGCTGGGAGATCAAGCGACGGTCATTGGCGCTGTTGCCCTAGTGCTAAATGAAATGTTTTCTGTTCAATATGAATCGGTGTCATAATGTTTCCCCTTCCTTTAGTACACAAAAGTTCTAATTTGTCTCACAAGGACATATTTTCATAATAGAATTTAACAACAAGAGAAGGGGGACAACACATGCTCTACCGCTTGCTTGCCTTAAATATCGACGGAACGCTCCTCCGTTCAAATGGACGCCTTCAGCATTCTACGAAGGATGCGATAGAATTTGTTCAAAAAAAGGATGTATATATTACTTTGGTGACGAACCGCCATTTTCAATCGGCAAAAAAAGTTGCAAAGGCGCTCAAAATAGACAGCCACTTAATTACTCATGGGGGAGCGTTCATCGGAAACCGTTTAGATGAACCTCTTTATGTGAAGCGAATTTCAGAAGAAAAAACATTTAATATTGTGCAAGTGCTCGAATATTTTAATTGTAATATTCGAATCATTCATGAGCGTTTTTCGATCGGCAACCGGAAAAAAATCTCTTCAAATCTTGTAAGCAAAATGCTATTGAATTCGTCAGATCCGCTTTTTTATCCAATTCAATTTGTAGAATCTCTTGCTGATGCGTTAATTGATGAGCCAGTAGCTGCCCCAAAAATTGATGTATATTTTGATACGAAGGAGGAATTGAAAGAGGCGGAAAAAACGATACTTGATTCTTTTTATGATGTAGATGTGATCGAGATTCATGACGGAAAAATTGAAATTGTTCCAAAGGGAATATCTAAACTGAATGGCTTGCAGGTACTTGGCAATCATTTAGGCATTAAGCTGGATGAAATGGTCGCAATCGGCGACGGCCTTGACGACTTGGATATGATCCAGCAGGCAGGTTTGGGGGTTGCGATGGGGAATGCTCCGTTTGAAGTAAAACGGGCAGCAGACTGGATCACGAGGTCGAATGATGAACAAGGCGTTTCATATATGGTAAAAGAGCATTTCCGAAAACAATACCCAATTAAATTTTTAAATAAAATTAAAAACAGATAAAAAACATCCGCTTCTTAGGATGTTTTTTTCGTATTGACTGAAAAAATCCCCTTTAGTACACTATAAGGAGTTTTATTCTATTCGACAAGGTGATCACATGCGCATTCAAATCAGCGGCATAAATGATGAACGTTTTATGCGGCCTCTTCAGTTAATATCTAATTTGTTTTTTGAAGAAGCCGAAATTTTTTTAAAACCTTCTGAACATGATATCGAAGCATTATTCAATTTCGAATTCAGACAAAGTGATTTTCGGTTGGCTTGCGAGCTAAAAGCAGAAGGAAAAACGTATGAAGCTTTTTTAGAAAAAAGCTTTACCGCAACAGATGAAAAAGAACAATTCAAACAAATGAAGCAGGCGGTATTGAATGTTTATGTAACAGCTCTTCAACAGTATACGGGAATTACGCAAAAATGGGGGATTTTAACAGGTGTCCGACCCACTAAGCTTTTTCATAAAAAGAAGCTTGAAGGAAGAAAAAATGAAGAAATTTATAAACAATTAAAAGAAGATTTGCTCGTATCAAATGAAAAAATTCGCATCATGGAACAAATTGTAGAAAAACAATTAACTGTTGTTCCTGATCTTTACAATTTGACAAAAGAAGTAAGCATTTATATCGGCATTCCTTTTTGCCCGACAAAATGTGCATATTGTACCTTTCCTGCCTATGCTATTGGTGGCAAGCAAGGAAAAGTTGATTCTTTTCTCGGCGGTCTGCATTATGAAATGAGAATGATCGGCGAATGGTTAAAAGAACGAGGCATCAATATTACGACCGTTTATTACGGCGGAGGGACACCGACAAGCATTACGGCAGAAGAAATGGATATGCTTTATGAAGAAATGTATACATCTTTTCCAAATGTTGATCGCATTCGGGAAATCACAGTAGAAGCCGGCAGGCCGGATACAATTACAAGAGAGAAGCTGAATGTTTTAAAAAAATGGAACATAGACAGAATCAGCATTAATCCTCAATCATATATACAGGAAACATTGAAAGCAATCGGAAGACATCATACAGTTGAGGAGACGATTGAAAAATTTCATTTAGCTAGGGAAATGGGCATCAACAACATCAACATGGATTTAATTATTGGACTGCCGGGGGAAGGGTTAAAAGAATTTGAGTTCACCCTTGAGGAGACAGCCAAATTGATGCCTGAATCATTGACTGTCCACACGCTTTCCTTTAAGCGGGCATCGGAAATGACAAAAAACAAAGAAAAATATAAAGTAGCTGAACGAAGCGAAGTAGAAAAAATGATGAATAAAGCGGTTGAATGGACAAAGGCAAATCATTATGAGCCTTATTATTTGTACCGGCAAAAAAATATTTTAGGAAATTTAGAAAATGTCGGATATTCCCGGAAGGGTTATGAGAGTATATACAATATAATCATCATGGAAGAAATGCAAACGATTATCGGATTAGGCTGCGGGGCATCAAGCAAATTGATCGACCCGGTTTCCCGGGACATCACTCATTTCGCCAATCCGAAAGATCCGAAATCGTATAACGATGGCTTTAAACATTATACAAACGAAAAAATCAAATTGCTAAACGCTCTTTATGGCGAAAATTGATAATTTTACGCTCCACATACGTATCGGGTCGTGTTGAAAGGAGGGCCCGATAGAAAACAAGAGCTTGGGAACGTCGAAAATGGAGAACGATTTCCGTATTTCCCTAAAAACACTTTAGAATAAATTTTAATAGATGAGATCGCGAGACTTAATCATAAAAGCGATTGCGCCATTAGCCTGCAACAAACGTAGCCGGCAGACTTCAGACAAAACATACAAAAGCAAGTAGAGAAATACGAGCTCTTTCTCTACTTGCTTTTATTTTTAGGACTTCTTGCACAGCCTCTGATAAATCTGTTTCATCATGTTAGCCATAATGATTTTTTAAATTAATGGGATGATATTGAAGGGGGCTCTGTGAACAAAATGGGAGATAATAAGATGTTTATCATAATTGGAATAGTCGGTCTTTTAGCTATTACTTTTTCAAATTTAGTTCTTAAATATGATGTCGTCGCGACCATTATTAGCATTGTTGTGATCGGGATTTTAGTAAGCTCCAGAACCAAAATCATCCTAATTTTTGGGAGTCAGTTTTGGAAAGAAAAATGCCCCCCACAAAATGCTGGGGACTAGGAAAAAACTGATTTTAGATGCCCACTACAATTTTTCCACACGGGTAAATGGCTAAAAAGCGTCATATCCATTTAGATATTTTAAATTAGCCTCATAAAATTTTGGGAGCAGGATGAATATAGCGGGCGGCTTATGCCGCGCAGTATTTTTGTTGTGAAAGACTTCCCCTGTCATTGTTTTGTGGACTGTCAATCCTGATAAGTTTTAGCGATGAAATAAAACAAGCCGGCCAGAAGAAGTAACTAAGCGATGCGCGGTATTTAAACATTGATGCTCCTTCAATATTTTTGAACCGATTTCTTTTGCCTCTTGTTCTGAATTTGCTTCAAACTTTTCATTTAAAAGCAGTTCTCCTTTGTTTGTAAACGCAGTTAAAAAATATGTCGGCATTTCAAACATCCTTTTTTAAAAAATATACTGTAGATGAGCAATTTTCATAACAATAATTACCATACCAAAAGAGACAAACAGGGTACCCCTTATGCCACATGGAGCTGTTTTTTGACAACATCAATGGGAATATCTTGCTTCGCTGCATGGTAAATGAACTCGACGAGACTATGCCCTTTCTTCGTTCGGAGAAGATCAAGCCCAGTAGAGAAATCCCGGTTGGACTCGACCATACTGTACACATAAGCGAGTTGCACCAAGATCCAATACCGTTTCACCGCCCGACGATGACGAACACGGTACCCATCGAGCTTCAGCTGGTCTTTCGCTTGTCGAAAAAAGCATTCGATCGACCAACGTTGGGCATAGTAGCGCAAGATCTCTTCATCGCTTAGCTCCCGGTCGGTGCTCAAGACGCAGTGAAGATGTTCGGGTGTCATCGGCTGATCGGCTTTCCAAGCCAACAACACAACGGCATCATCGAGACCTTTCAGCGATCCCTCGTAGCGATACACGCGATAACGCTCTTCTCCCACCGTGACGAGATGGGTGTCGTTCGGTTCGATATAGCGGGCAAACTGTTTGGCTTGGATGGCGATGCCTTTCGGATAGAGAATCCGGTTCGTTTTGAGCATCGCGATGACGTGAAATCCTTTTTTCAGACAGGCTTCCACGAGCGCTTGCGATGGATACCACGAATCCATCAGCACATAAACGGGACGGCGTACATCCAAAGAAGAAAGCATCTCGATCGCGAGTTCCCCCTTGCTTTTCCCAGCCGCCTTGTCGTAGAGGCGGAACGCAAAGGGAAAAGCCTGGGTCATCGTATGAACCATGAGCCAAACAAGAGAATGTCCCCAGATCGACTTTTTCTCTGTGTGAGAATAGTGCCAATCACACCCTTGAATGGCGTGCGTTGCCCGTGACGAAGGCTTGATTTTTTGGCAAATCGTATCATCGATCGAAACAAAAAGGGGTTGATTTTTCTGTTTGGCGATCCGTTCGACACGATGAAGCATCCATTGCTGGAGTTTGCCAAGCAGCGTCTCTTCATCCCAAGGGCTTTTCGTGAAAAAATGGCTGAGTGTCGTTCGATGATTGGGGTGAAAGCTCCAATGATGAAGATCGGTCAACGTTCCAGAAAAGCCTTTCGTGATCATCGCATCCACGATATGAACGAGATGCTTCATGACAGGTTTTGAAAAATAAAGTGCCAACCCCAACATCGTGAAAAACTTGTGGATTCCTTGATGATGTGCTAATCTATTCATGAGACATGAACCTCCTTGTGTGAATGGTTTGTTGGCACATCTATTCTAACCAAGGAATCGGGTTCATGTCTCCTTTTTTGTTTCGATGTAAATTTATGTTAGTGATTTTGCTCATCTACTGAAATATATTTCTTTTTCCTGAAAAAAAATCCTTTCAGCTTTTTTTAAAATTTTTTGGCAGGGGGCCCGGGTACCGGGATGTATTTTTTCACATTAAAATGATATAATATGGAAAAGCAAACGTACGTTCCGGAAACAAGTGGAAAGAGGGAGACTATGACTCGCCGCATAACATTTATACATACGGCAGATTTGCATTTAGATAGTCCGTTCACAGGGCTTGAGCATTTGCCGGAAAGCATCTTTAAAAGAATTCAAGAAAGTACTTTTACGGCATTTGAACGTGTAATTGAACTGGCGGCAAAAGAAAAAGTCGATTTTATACTGATCGCAGGAGATTTGTATGATGACGAAGATCGCAGTTTGAAAGCCCAGTTGAGATTAAAGAAACAGTTTGAACGGCTCAATGAAGAAGGCATCCAAGTTTTTATTATTTTTGGAAATCATGATCATACAGGAGGTAATTGGGTTCATATTCAATGGCCTGAAAACGTTCATATTTTTTCCGATCGTGATGTAGAATGTATACCGTTTGTCCGCGACGGAAAGGTTTTAGCCAACATTTACGGCTACAGCTATCCGACTCGTTCGGTTACAGAAAATATTGTCTATAAATTTCAAAAAAGAAACGAAGCGCCGCTTCATATCGGTCTTCTTCACGGCACCGCGTCAGGGACGGAAGGACATGAGCCGTATTGTCCTTTTACGATTCAAAATTTATTGGAAAAAGATTTTGATTATTGGGCTTTAGGACATATACATAAACGGCAAATTTTACATCATTCCGACCCTCCGATTATTTATCCGGGAAATATCCAAGGCCGCCATAAAAAAGAAACGGGAGAAAAGGGAGTGTATCTTGTAGAATTAGCAGAAGGCGGGAAAAGCTCGTACCGATTTGTGCCGGTATTTGACATACTTTGGAATGAAATCAAGCTCTCTGTAAATGAAATAGCTGCTGTTGGCGAGCTATATGATCATATTCGAGCGGTAAAGGAACAGCAGAGACGAAATGGCTCGGCTCTTTTGACAATTATGCTAGATGGAGCTTCATCATTGTTTTGGGATCTTATGGATCAGGATCATTTGGATGAGCTTGCGCAAATATTGAATGAAGAGGAAGAAGGAAAGAACGAATTCGTTTGGATTGTTTCCATTCAGCATCAAATCGTGCCGAGCGACGACTTTTTCTCCTCCTCTTACATTTCGAAAGATTTTGAACAAATTTTGGATCATTTTCATCAATTTGACGAAGCGATGGAGCCTTTGTATAAAAATCGTTTATTTCGGCGTTTCTTTCAATCTTTCACAGAAAATGAAAAAGAAGAATTGATAAAAGAAGCGAAAACAATGATTTATTATGAGCTGTTTAAGCAAGAATGGAAGCGGTCGTAAAAAAGGTGATAAGATGAAAATAAAAGAACTGCATATTTATGGCTACGGAAAATTTGCAGATAAAAAAATTTCATTTTCGGATCATGGCATACAAGTCATTTACGGTTTAAATGAAGCCGGAAAATCGACGCTGATGTCTTTTATCCATAGCATGCTGTTCGGATTTCCCGTTAAACAGCATCCGGATAAACGGTTCGAACCGAAAGCGGGCGGAAAATACGGCGGGGCATTAATCATCGAATGTGAAAATTTCGGAACAGTAAAAGTGGAGCGCGTAAAAGGGAGAGCCGCAGCGGGGGATGTAACTCTTTATTTCCAGGATGGACGGACAGGAGGGGATAAAGAGCTGGCTGAAATTTTAAAAGGAACCGACAGACCAACATATCAAGCGATTTTTTCCTTTGATTTATTCGGGCTGCAAAAAGTGTATGAGCTGAATCGTGAGAAGCTGGGAAAATATTTATTTTTAACAAGTGTATTCGGATCTGATCAGTTATATCGTTTAGAGGAGAAACTGCAGAGAGAGCAGGAGGATTTGTATAAACCGAACGGACGAAAACCGTTGCTGAACAGATCGTTAAATGAACTGAAGGAGGACTTTGCAGAACTGCAACATGCAAAAGAACAGCAGCGCGCTTACAATTTTTTGATCAAAGAAAGGGACAGCTTAGAGAAGCAGCTGAAGGACTGCCAGAACGAGAAGGTGATGCTGAAAACAGAACGGAAAAAAGTGGAAAAACAAATAGCAGTTCTTCCCCTTTTGGAAAGACGGAAAGAATGCTTGCAGCTGCTAAAAGATTTTCCTGACGGCATTCAATTCCCGGAGGACGGGTTTGTTCGGCTGGAAAAGCTTTCGGCAAGAAGAGACGAAGTTTTAGAACAGCTGGGAAGGGTGCAGGAAAAAGAAAAGGGGATCGAGGATTCCTTATCAGCCTTGAAGATCGACGGCCGTCCAGCTGACGAGACAATATTTGAGGAATTAAAAAGTCAATTTCCCCTCATCCAAAAACAATTAGAAGAACAAAAACTTTTCATTGTTCAACAACAAATGCTGGAAGGACAGATTCATGAGGAGCTCATCTATATTTTCGGCCATCAAGATGAAAATGCTATAAAAAAAATCGACACATCTGTTCGCATGAAGGAAAAAATAAAGGATGCTGCGAAGAAATATGAACAATTATTTCAAAGAAAAAAGCTTCTCGATGAACAATATGAGCGTGCCCAATATTCGCTGGAAGAATGTGAGCGCCGCATAAAAGAATACGAATCTTTTCTGCTTGATCCATCTGAAAGGGAAAGATTAATAGAGGAGCAGTCAGCCATAGAACAAGAAATGGCGCAAACGGCCGACAAACATTATTTAAAAGAGCAGATTGCCCAGTTAAAAGCAAAAATCAATGAAAGAGAAAAAAAGAATCGGGAAAAATTAAAAAAATGGAAAATTCTCACTGTATCTTTGCTATCTGTTTTTGCGTTTGCCATTGTTCTTTCGTTTGTTTATAAGAATTGGCTGTTTTTAACAGCGTTTCTTCCATTCATCATTGTTTTCTTTTTCTTCCGTCCACAGGATGATGAGCTGTTAAAGCATTTACAAAATGAGCATGAACAGCTTGTGAAAAAACTTGATAAACAAAATGATTCCCGAATCTTGGAAAGAACGTCGCGTTTGAAGCATATTAAGGAAATATTATGGAAGGATCAGCAAGTCCGCCAAAAAATTGAGATCGAGAAGATGAATTATAAAGGTAAAGAACAAGCTTATGAACGGATTCTTTCGTTATATGACGAATGGGAACATGAAAAGTATCAATTGCAACATTTAATTTTCCCGTTTTATGAACATTTTCATCTTCCGAAAGAAGCCGAAGGATCACAATTGCTTGAGCAGTTTGAACGCATCGCAAGCTGTCAAAAGCTGATAAGAGAAAAAAGAATGTTAGAGGAAAAAGTTCGTTTGTATGAAGAAAACTTAAATCAGTTTAGAAAAAAGTTTGATCCTTTGTGTGAATATTATAACATTCGTGCCGACTCAATTGAGAAACGCTATTCAGAACTGAGAAGAATAATGGAAGAAAATATAAAGAAACGATCGCAAAAAGAGGCATTGATGAAGCAGCTAAAAGAGGTTCAAGAGGAAAAAACAAAATTTCGTTTGACCTTTCAAAGCATTGAAAGAGAATTAGAGAAGCTGTTTCAGTCAGTCGGAGCAGCAAGCGAGGAAGAATATAGAAAAATAGGAATGCTCAAAAAAGAGAGAGAAAAAATCGAAACCGAATTAAACTGGATTGAAGGGCAGCTGCGAACGAAAGGATTATTGACATCAAGCGATATGAACGATTATCAAAATGAGAGGGCTTTGAAAGAGCGAGAAACATTTCTTGAGGAAAAAGAAGAAGAACTCGAAAAAATGGAGGATTCTATCCGGAAGAAATTAGCGGAAACAGAAATAGAGATTAGAAAAATAGAACTATCAGGTCTATATTCTGAGTTGAAATATTCGTTTGAAATGAAGCGTTCTGTAGCAAAAAAGCTTGCGAAAAAATGGGCGGCAATGGCAGTGGCAAGAGAGATGCTGAAACATACGACGAATTATGTTCGAAATGAAAAAATGCCGAAGTTGTTGCATAAAATGGAATATTTTTTCCGAATAGCAACGTCTGGGGAATACGAAAACATTTATCTGGCGGAGGGTTCGCCTTCTTTCTCAGTGAAAAGGAAAGACGGGCTTGTTTTTACGGCTGAAGAACTGAGTCAAGGAACAGCTGAACAACTGTACACGGCGATCCGGTTTGCGCTGGCAGAAAGCATGCAAAAGAGAATTCATCTTCCATTAATGATCGATGACAGCTTTGTGAATTTTGATCATTTGCGCATAAAAAATATTGTGAGTATCATGAGACAGCTGTCGGATCATCATCAAATGCTGCTGTTTACTTGCCATCAGCATATATTATCTTACTTTCAAGACGAAGAAATCATTTACTTATAAAATATATTTGTCAGACCGTCGCACATTTGGTTCGTATGCTATACTATAAGTTACGAGGCGGAAAGTGGAAGGAGAATACGATGGCTAAAGGAATTATTCATTACAATGTTGGGGAGCAGGTAGATCTTTTTTTGCTGATAAAATCAGTAACAAAAGGTATTGCAAGCAATGGAAAACCTTTTTTAACGTTAATTTTGCAAGACCGTTCCGGGGAAATTGAAGCAAAACTATGGGATGTGAGCAAAGAAGATGAAGAAAATTATCTGCCTCAACAGATTGTTAAAATATTTGGCGATATCCATCATTACAGGGGAAGAAATCAACTGAAAATCCGCAACATCCGATTGGCAGAGCCGCATGAAAATTTAAATGTACAGGATTTTGTAGAAAGAGCGCCATTATCTCAAGAAGAAATGGTTGAAAAAATTACGAAATACATATTTGAAATGAAAAATCCAAACATTCAACGGATAACAAGATTCTTGATGAACAAGCATCAAAGTGCTTTTCTCTTATATCCGGCGGCGACGAAAAACCATCATGAATATGTATCAGGCCTTGCCTATCATGTTGTTTCCATGCTTGATCTTGCCAAAGCGATTGCTGAGTTTTATCCGAGTTTAGACAAGGATTTATTATATGCCGGGGTCATACTTCATGATCTTGGCAAAGTAATTGAGCTGTCGGGCCCCATTTCCACTTCTTATACAGTTGAAGGGAATTTGCTTGGGCATATTTCCATCATGGTAAACGAAATTGGAGAAGCTGCGAAGGAACTTGGGATTTCCGGCGAAGAGGTCGTCATTTTGCAGCATATGGTATTGAGTCATCACGGGAAACCGGAATGGGGAAGTCCGAAAATGCCGATGGTTAAGGAAGCGGAAATTCTCCATCATATTGATAATATCGATGCTAAAATGAACATGCTGGACCGGGCGCTTGAACGAGTCAAGCCGGGAGAATTTACGGAACGGATTTTCGCTCTGGACAATCGCTCATTCTATAAACCGTCATTTCATCGATAGAGAATCATAATATAGAGCCCCTTGCATAAAATGAAATAAAAAAAGCTTGTCTATGCAAGGAGGAGATGGAATGACGTTTCTGCCGTGGTGGGTATATTTATGTATTGTTGGAATTATTTTTAGTGCATATATGGCATATAAAACAGCTAAAAAAGACAAAGAAATAGAAGAAATTTTTATTGAGCGGGAAGGAAATGTATATATCGAAAGAATGAAAAAAGAAAAAGAAAAGCGAGCGAAAGAAAAGATGACATCTGCAAATTAGAAACTAAATTGTGTCGGCTTTTCTACTATGCTTTCAATTTCATCTATCCGACCAGCGGGAGCGCGACGATTTTCGGAAAAACATCATCAAACATTCAAAAGACATCAGACAAAACGTGAGCCGCTTTAATCCGGATAAAAAGATCCATTGTCAACCCGGCAAAGCTGGTGCAGGTTGATAAAAAAACATTTATATACGCTCACATGTTTTGAATGCTAAAAAGGGGGGACGAAGCTTTGCTTTGAGTCCCCCTTTCTTCTATATGCCATATGTTAATTTTGGGTTTCAAACAAATCTTTTAGATCTTTGTCGTTTACTTTTACATCTGCGTTTTTAATTACTTTGTCAATAGCTTCCTGCATCAAAGACGGATCAGATATTTTCTGTTTTTTGACATCTTCTTTCAGGCTGTCTTTCATTTCTTCGAATGGTTTTACTGTCTGAGTGATTTTAATAATGTGGTACCCGTATTCTGTTTTAACAGGGTCGCTGATTTCTCCTTCTTTTAATTTAAATGCCACATTTTCAAATTCTTTCACCATCTGGTCTTTGCCAAACCATCCAAGATCTCCGCCGTTGGAGGCAGATCCGTCGATCGAATATTCTTTTGCTAAATCCTCAAATTTTTCGCCTTTATCAAGTTTTTCTTTTACTTCTTTCGCTGTTTTTTCATCTTCCACTAAAATGTGGCTGGCGCGTACTTTTCCTTTCAATGAATCATAATATTCTTTTAAATCTTTATCTGTAATTTTAATATTCGCTTCTGTTGCCTTCTTGCGGAGCAAGTCGACCTTCACGATTTGTCTCAAAACCTTGTCTCCGTATTGCTGAGCAATTAAATCGTATTGGGGGCCGTACTGCTGTTTCATTTTTTCGAGCTCTTCATCAATTTCTTTGTCGGAGACTTTAAATTTTTCGCTTAATACTTTTTCATGCACAAGTTCTTGTAAAACATCTTTACCAAAACGGTTTTTCAATGCTTCATAAAATTCGTCCTTCGTAATATCTCCGGCTTTTGTTTCAACGACCGCATCATTTGCACCGTTTGAACATGCATTCAAAGCGAATAAGCTGGCCGTTGCGACAACCGCTAATGCAAATTTTTTCATAATTTACAACTCCTACCTTTTTTTGTCTATCTAAAACAAATATACTCACATTTTGACATGAAACTATATGATTTGCAACTGTTTGTCCAAGCAATGGAAAAATCGTTTCGAATTTTGAATTTGGGTTAAGAAAATTCCAGTAAAAAGGACAAATGCCTATGCGAAAAAAAGAACAGTGCATACGATAACGTAAAGACACAAAAAGGGGGTGTCGTGATGAGCGGAGGATATGGTGGAGGCTTTGCGTTAATCGTTGTATTGTTCATCTTACTAATTATTGTTGGTGCTGCTTGGATCTATTAATGGTTTCAAAAAAGTCGGCAGAAGAGGTTTTCTGCCGGCTTTTTTAATGAAGTAAAAAAACTTTTAAGTAAAGGAAATTTCTATGTATGATGAAATTAGTAAAATGGTAATTAAGACATTAATGGTGCGGAATACGTTTGACTGTTTTTCTTCAGGGAGTTCACGAATGGAACAAAGAGCAGTTGTCAGTTTGTTTATATAAAATAGAATGAAGACGGCAAAAATGATAAAATATAATAGCATTTGAAATCCCCCCTTCCATTCATACCTATTACAATATCAAAATAATGACAAAAAAGATAGGGTTATGGGAAATTTTTGGGGAGTTTTCAGCCCCCATTATGAACCGAAGAAAGATGTGATGGAATGAAAGATTTAGAAAGAAGACTGGAAACTCTAGAATATTATATGTCTTTGTTTATGAAAATGATGAATATTGAAATGTATCCTTTCTACAAGCTCGTGATGGAAAAAGGGCTTATGAAGGAGGAAATAGAAGAGGTTTTTCGCATATGCGATGAATTAGCAAAGGAGCATAAGGAGCAAAAAGCGCAAGGATTTGTATATTTTGAAAATCTTCTTACGCTTTTTGCCGGACAGCTGACGCCAAAGCTGGATGTCAATGAAACGATCGATGCCCTTTATTTACAAGGGCTGTATACTGAATTAATGAAAGACTTAAAACGAACTATTGATTCACTGTAGTTTTTAAATAAGAATGTTCCTCCACATCTTTCTTTTTCTTGATTTTTCCGTCTTCAATGACAAAGTCATTTTCGATATTATTGAATGAGCGTTCAAAAATTGTCATGAAATCGTCTCCGTAAATGTTTCGGATAATTGCTGTAATTTCGATCATTTCAGGAAATTTTCCGTATAGATTTTGCAGCGGAAGTGCGCCTTTCAGAACGGTGTTTTTGGATGGATCATAATCTTCAAGAAGCTTAAGCAGCACTTCCTCTCCTTTTTCTGTTAATTGTATGTAAGTATTTCTTTTATCATTTTCTTTTTTGGAAAATTTTAAATAACCGCGTTCTTCTAACTTTTTCGAAAAGTTGAATGCCGTCGATACGTGCATGACCCCAAATTTTGCGATTTCTGAGATCGAGGCTCCTTTTAAATGATAGGCGATCCATAATATATGATGTTCATTGATGTTTAAATCATATGGTTTAATCCAGCGCTGCCAATCCTTTTCAATGGATTTCCAAAGCGCTTTGCTTAGCTGAGCGACACGCTGGCTGAACAGAAGTGCATCTTTTATCGTATAGCTGTCGAGCGATCTCTTCAATTTTTCCACCTACTTTGTATAATACTAACATTTTTAATATCTTCTATTATGCCAATAAAATAAAGATTTATAAAGATGTAATTTACGAAATTTTTAAATAAATAGTGAAACACTAAAAATAGTACACATAGAAGCGGTAATAAATTTTGCGAAGAATGATGAGAACGATCAAGATTTTCTATACTGTAACAATTTTTCATGATTATAAATTATAGCAAAAAAGAATTGACACCCTGCCAATTCTTTGACATGCTTAATATTTTTAATTGTAAAAGGCTTCCGCAAACTTGAAGCGTCAGTTTCTTTCTTTTTTGATTTGATCTTCTAGCTCTGTTAATTTATCTTTAATCTCTTTTACATGCAGCTCCAAATTTTTTTTATTCGGATCAATTTCCATCTGCCATGCTTGAATGGACCGATTGACATCTGCAGCGACTTCTTTAGCAATTTGCAAGCCTTCTTTCGCTGATTGTGCGATTTGCTTTTTTAACGATTTCCCATCAGATTTCAAGTCTCCAAATATGTTTTCAAGCTTATGCAAATTGCATCTGGTCTTTTTTAAAACATTGCCGTTCCTCGCTTGAGCCGTAATCAGTGCAGCTGCTCCGGCAACAACACCGCCGACGAAAAATCCATATAGAAAAGATTTGCCTTTTGACATTTTTACCACTCCTATAGTTCCTTGTTTTCAAAATCCGTCAATAAAAACATAGCCTTAGTTGAAGATGCATAAACTAAAAGTAAGGGAGGGAAATTATGGCGGGTGTTATTTTTTTATTTTTTATCATTAGCATGTTGTTTCTTGTAGGAGCTTTTTATAATTTGAAGTTAGCCAATTCTGCGAGTTCATATCCTCCAAAACATCTTCTGAAAAAGAGGGCGTCAGTTTTAGCGATTGGCGGATTAACGTCACTTTTAATAGCTTTTCTTCTTTATTATATACAATAATAAAACCCGATCATAGATCGGGTCAATCTGTTTTATTTATTTTCTGATAGAACGTTAGAACGTTTAAGAATGCTTTCAACAATGGGATAAATAATCACCATTGCAATTGTATTGATAACTGTTGCCGGCAATACAACCGCAAGGAACAATGCAGTAAATCCGGCGCCTCCTGGGAGACCTACAAGTAAGAGCGCTGCTAAAAGAAACACTGTGCCGGAAATTAATGTTCCTATGACTGTTAAAATTCCCGCCCTTGCTATTGCTTGTTTGAGTGGTTTTAAGGCTAGAAATAGAAAATATATTAAAAATGCCGTCAAAATTTTATCAATAATATTCGGAACGAGTCCGCCGGGAAAACTGGTTGTCAATCCGGATAATATGCCAGTTGCAATGCCCAGCAGACCGGCGTTTGTCATCCCAGGAAACAAGAAAATTCCTAAAAACATCATCAACAGCATCATATCCGGCTTCATCCCGTTAAATATGGGCGGCACAATCGCATGAAGAGCAACGCCGATGGCGACAAATAAAGATAAAATGACTAATTCTTTCGTTCTCATCTCTAAACTCTCCTCTTCTGTTCTCATCTTTAATAAACTTTCCACTATTATAGCGTATGATCGTTAAAGTTAGGATAGGCTTTTAATGTTTTTTTCTGAATTCTTTCATAAACTGGGCGAGCTTTTCACATGCTTCAATCGTTACCGCATTATAAATGGATGCACGGCAGCCACCGACAGAACGATGACCGGATAGACCTATTAATCGATTTTCTTTTGCCTCTTGAACAAACGCTTTTGTCAATTCATCAGACGGCAGCGTAAATGTTACGTTCATGAATGAGCGGCTTTCTTTTTCTGCATGTCCTTTGTAAAAGCCATCGCTTTCGTCTATAGCGTTATATAATATTTGAGCTTTTTGTTTGTTTCTGCGTTCAATTTCAGCTACTCCGCCTTGTTCTTTTACCCATTCCAACACTAGTGAAAGCATGTAAATGGCAAAGGTCGGTGGAGTGTTATATAAAGAGTTTTTGCTTGCATGTGTTTGATAGCTCAAAATAGTTGGTACATTTTTATTTGCTTTTTCAATTAGATCTTTTTTAATGATGACAACAGTGACTCCGGAAGGTCCTAGATTTTTTTGCGCCCCTGCGTAAATGAGATCGAACTGTTCGATATTCAGCTCTCTGCTCAAAATATCGCTGGACATATCCGCAATCAGCGGTGCATTCGTGCTTGGGAACTCATGCCATTGCGTCCCAAAAATTGTGTTGTTTGACGTAATATGCAAATACGCAGCATTTTGGAGCGAATTTGCCTCGAATTGTTTTGGGATGTGTGTGTAATTTGACTCTTTGCTTGATGCCAACACATTTGTTTCACCAAATTTTTTTGCTTCGCTTAACGCTTTTTCAGACCATGCTCCGCTTAAAATATAATAGGCGATATTTTCATTATTCAAAAAATTCATCGGGATCATGGCAAATTGCAGACTTGCCCCGCCTTGTAAAAATAACACATCATACGAATCAGGGATATTAAGCAATTCTTTCAATAAGCTTTTGGCATTATTGTGAACCTCATCATACGCCTGGCTCCGATGGCTCAGCTCCATGACGGACATGCCTGTATGATTGAAATTCAACAGCTCGCCTTGAGCTTTTTGTAATACTTCGACTGGTATAGCTGCTGGTCCTGCATTAAAATTGTATACTCGATCCACGATTCGTCCTCCTTTTAACACATTTATAAAAACATCCTATCATGAAAAAAGGAGAGGGGAAATAAAAAATTTTGTGTCGGTTAGAAAACAGTAAGGATCCTGTTGTTAGGATCCTTTAGCCGTTTATTTTTTATTGCAATCCGCCTTTTATTGTTTCAGCAAGCTGTGCAAGATCTTCTGGAGTATAATCATTTTGATGGGATTTCCATACTATGCCTAAACCATCTTCTTTTCCGTGTCGAGGAATTATGTGCATATGGTAATGAAACACTGTTTGACCGGCTTCTTCGCCATTGTTATTGATTAAATTTAATCCTTTTGGATTCAATTGTTTTTTTACCGCCTTTGCAACCTTCGTAACAGCTTCAAAAAAGTTTCTTGAGATGTCAGGTGTGAGCTCGAAAACGTTTTCTTTATGTACTTTTGGGATGACGAGTGTATGTCCTTTCGTTACCTGCATAATATCCATAAAAGCTAAAACGTGTTCATCCTCGTATACTTTTGCACAAGGAATTTCTCCGTTAATAATTTTACAAAAAATGCAATCGCTCATAATGACACTCCCCGCAATTTTTTTCTTTATTTTACCACGTGTTGAAAATGAAAGAAAACATAAAAAGGAACGAACATAAGTCCGTTCCTTTGAAGAGGGGTTTCAATGCACATGTTAAAAAAGCGATTTAAAAGTGTCTTTCGTCAACACCCCATTTTCAAATAATGAATGGTATTCCTTTTTGACACTTTAAACTTTTGTTAGAACACGACATGAAAAAATTTTAATGACAAACATCTGTTTAAGTGTGTTGTCACCCTCTTCAGTCAATAGCATACCCACTAATTTATTTTTTATGTTGTGTAAAATAAAAAAATTGAGCGTTTTTTGATGATAAATATCAAAAGGCGTTTAACGCCTCGGGAAAAAAATTGGCGACATAAGCAAAAAGCGTTAAGTCCAAAAAACCGCTCGCTCTTAAAAAAACAATCCGGCGCCGTAAGAGAAATTTGGCTTTGTGAAATGTTTTTAGCATTCGCAGCCATCTGCCAAAACAGGTTGCTTGGAAAATGAACGCTTTTCCTCACGGTCCAAATGAAAAAGAGCTTCCTGTTGAAAATAAATTAGGACGCTTCCTTAAATGTCATAAAGTTTATTCAAACCGTCCATGAAAAACGATAAAAAACAGATGTCCAAGAAGGTTCTTCCGTTCCGATCCATTCCTTTATCGTGCCAAAAACTTTCCCGAAAAGTACATATAAACAAAAATATATGCAAATAACGCATTGACTGCCAGCTGGACGCCGACAAATAAAATATTCGTTTGCGTTAATAAAACAATGGTAAGAACGGCTAGCTCAATGAAAAGAATGGTAAAAAGAAGGCGTAAAAAGCTTTTTTTCTTTACATTTTGTGGAACTGGATATAAGTCAGCGATAAAAAGAGCATCATAATGCTTGTATAAGCTCGTTAATTGAATTCCGGTTAGGAAGAGAACAGCTGCCGGCAAAATGATGCAAGATACAAGTGACAAAGGCAAAAAGATGCTGACAATAACGCCGATCATCAATAAGCGGATAAACAATCCGAAATAATCTCCTGAACGAATGAAGGATCTGGAAAACATATATAAAAATACATTTGATTGCTTGTAAGGGATGAAAGACAAAATCCAGTCCATCCATTTCCGTCTTTTTGCTTCAGCCTTCAGTTTCGGCACATCAGTAAACATATTGGCCAATCTATAAAATGATTGCAATTTGCGATTTTCCTGCAAAATTAAAAATTCCCACTGCAGCGTTTTGTTCCTCGTTATCTTGAAGAAATAAATGGTTACCAATGCCATCATGCCGTAAATAAACAGGGACAGCATGCTTTCCTTAACAGCCAAATAAATTACCGTGAAATTGACAGCATATCGGACAAACTTATCCATTATCTGGGATAACCGCTCTGGAAAATGCGTCATTTTCCATTGAATCCACAAATTCCAATATTTAATAACCGTAAGCTGGAAGATAAGGAATAAATAGTTGATGCCTTCACCTTCACCGCTTTGAAAATATAAAGGTGCAAGAATGATTAGGCATACGATCATTTGGACAGTCTGAAGGATATAGCTGTATATAAAAGCACGCTGAAAATAATGGTTTAATCCTTTTTCCATAGGCAGTAAAAAGATGATGTCAGGTTCTTTTAACAACGTGCGTACTTGCGAAAAAGTTACCGTTAATGCTAACAAGAGTGCCATTAAGAATGCTGATGGAAAATGAGGTGGGAGTTGATCAAGCCATTGCTGATACGCATAGGCTCCTCCGCCTAATAAAAACATAATCACTAAAAGCAGATGATCGTTCAGCATATAACGCAAGTATGTTTGTGTTTCTTTTATATGTGCTGCCAAACGGGCAGGCCAAATATCATTGATTGATCTCATCGTCTTGCTCCTTTGTCAGCCGAATATAAAGATCGTCCAATGTTGCACCAGGCATATTGAATTGCTCCTGCAGCTCAAGTTTAGTTCCTTGAGCCCGGACGGTTCCGTTGTGCAAAATCACAAAAGTGTCACAAAACCGTTCTGCATTTGCTAAAATGTGGGTTGACATTAAAATGCCAGCACCTTGTTTTTTCGCCTGATTCATGAGATCAAGCAGGGCGTGAATGGCTAACGGATCCAGCCCGACAAACGGTTCATCAATTATGTAAAGGGATGGCTGAACTAAAAAAGCGCACATAATCATGACCTTTTGTTTCATCCCTTTAGAAAAATGTGCCGGAAACCATTTCAACTGCTTTTCCATTCGAAATGTTTTTAAAAGAGGATCGAGCCGCTCGTTAAATGTCTCTTCACTGATCCCGTGCGCCATAGCCATCAATTGCAAATGCTCAAATAACGTCATTTCTTCGTATAAAATAGGGGTTTCAGGAACAAAACTAAATTGCTTTCGATATTGCACCGGATCTTCCTGAAATGTTTTGCCGTTAATTTTAATAGTCCCGTCACTTGGCTCCATCAAACCGATGATATGCTTGATCGTTGTGCTTTTCCCCGCACCGTTTAATCCAATTAAACCGACCATTTCATTTTCGTTTACAGTGAATGAAACATTTTTTAAAACAGACTTATTTGTGTACCCGCCGGTAATCTGATCTACTGATAATAAAGTCATATTTTCCGCCTCTCCCCTTTATTTTTTTAAAATTAAATGAGGCTTGATGTATTTAGCCGTTTCAACGATTTTTGCATGTTTTGATCCATTCTTCTCTCTTTCCATTTTAAATCATTCCTTCTCATCTTTTACAATATAATATTTCTTTACTCGGGGTGGAGAAGGAAAAATGAGTTTATCGCTCATCCCTAAAGCTTTTTTAAAGTGGTTAGCAAAAGCTTCGTTTTGATCCCATTTGTTAAAATCTTGTTCTGTCTCCCATAAAGTGAAAATGATATAAGTGTTTTTGAAAAGAGGGCGGAGAACTCTTAAGGCAACAAAGCCCGAATGGCTTTCAATGAATCGAGATAGCTCTTTAAATTGCTGTTCAAATAGAGGTTTTCCTTCATCTGTAACAGATATATAGGTAAACACGGCAAACCCTTCATCGCTGCAGATGCTTCCTCTTTTATCAATAATTTCATATTTTTTGGGTTCTTTAAAAATTGTTGTTCCTTTTGTTTCATGCATAAGGACGGCGCTTTCACCGTCATGCATGAATAACATGCATTCTGCTAGATTATTTTTTTTGATTTTGCTTAAATATTCAATAGTGCCGAAAGCTATATAAACATTCATAACAGTCACCTCGCACGAAAATCACTTGACAATTTGCGAAAAAAGTTAAACATGTTACATACTGTATCCAAAATTATACAATACTAATTATGGGAGTTAAACAGAGGTGAAAACATTGTTGAAAAAAATAAAGATGATCTCGGGAATCGTTTTATCTGCTGCTGTGTTAAGTATTATCGCATACTTTGCCATGATTTGGATAGGCGCTATCGTTGTGGATGAAAAAAAGCTTGTTTTGCATTCTGCGACCTCTTTGATCGATCAAGAAGGACGGCCCATTACGAAATTATATTTAGAAAACAGAGAGATCATCGATATTGATAAAGTTCCGAAGCATGTACAAAATGCTTTCATCGCTGTTGAAGATAAAAGGTTTTATGAGCATCACGGCATTGATTTTCGGGCAATTTCAAGGGCGCTGTTCAAGGACATTGCTGCTTTCAAAAAAGTAGAGGGCGGCAGTACAATCACCCAACAGCTCGCCAAAAATGTTTTTTTAACAAACGATAAAACGGTTTTGAGAAAAATGACAGAAGCTATCATTGCCATTTATCTTGAACAGAAATATAGCAAAAGAAAAATTTTAGAGATGTATTTGAATCAAATCTATTTTGGACATGGCGTATACGGCATCCAGTCTGCATCAAAATTTTTTTTCAATAAAGATGCCTCTGAACTGACTATTGAAGAAGGGGCGCTGCTAGCCGGCCTGCCGAAGGCTCCAGCAGCCTATTCTCCGATTTTGCACCCAGAAAAAAGCTTAGAAAGAAGAAATGCGATATTAACCTTAATGGAGCGCGAAAACTATATTTCTCCGGAGCAAGCTGTCAGAAGCCAGGGGAAAACATTAGGTCTGAATATTCATAAAACGGAAGATAAGCCTTGGCTGTCCGCCTATATTGACATGGTATTTGAGGAAGCGGAAAATAAGTATCATCTTTCAAATGAAGAACTCCTAAAAGGCGGATATAAAATTACCGTTCCGATCAATATCGATGTTCAGGAAAAAGCATTCAAAGTTTTTAAAGAAAAGGCTTATTTTCAAGGTACGAAAGATGATGCTCAAGGCGCTTTTATTTTATTAGATAATAAAACAGGCGGTGTGCTTGCTGCGATCGGCGGGCGAAATTATGTTTCCAAAGGATTTAATCGATTGACAGCGAAGCGCCAGCCGGGGTCAACGTTTAAGCCGATAGCTGTATATGCTCCGGCAATGGAGGAAGGACTTTTTCAGCCTTATTCTCTTCTAAAAGATGAGAAATTGGATTATAAAGGATACTCTCCAAGCAATTACGATGGACGTTATGATGGACATGTAACCATGTTTGATGCGCTCATTCATTCAAAAAATGCTCCTTCTGTATGGGTGCTCGATAAGCTTGGAATCGATAAAAGCAAAGAGTATTTAGAGAAAAACGGGATTTATATTGAGGATAAAGGACTGGCGATTGCTTTAGGAGGACTAAAGTACGGCGTGTCGCCGTTTGATTTGGCAAATGCATACAGAACTTTTGCCAATAATGGTCAATACAGCAAGCCGTATTTCATACAAAAAATTGTGAATGCCAACGGCGATGTAGTGGCAGAAGTAAAAAAACAAAAATATCAAGTTTTTTCTCCGCAAACCTCGTGGAATATGACGAGGATGCTGGAGCAGGTTGTTAAAGAAGGAACTGCCAAAGCGGGACAATATGAAGGAGCTTTAGCTGGAAAAACGGGTACGACATCATTTCCTGGAAAAAAGGGCGCCGTGATGGATGCATGGTTTGTCGGATATACTCCTGACGTGACGGGGGCAGTGTGGATCGGATATGACCAGACAGATGAAGAACATTTTTTAAAGGGTGGGAGCGATTATCCAACGAAAATGTTTAAAAATATTTTAAGCGGTTTGAAATTTGAGGAAAAAACATCCTTTACGATTCCGAAAAAAGTGAAAGATTTAGAAAAACCAATCAGGCTTTCACGAATCCCTTCGCTTTCCGCCACATATCAATTTCACGCACTTCAATTATTTAAAGTGACATTAAAATGGCCTGCCCAAGATGATGACCGGGTCGTATACCGAATTTATGAACGAAGCGGAGAAAGCAAGAAATTGGTCGGATCTGTAAAGGGAAAAGGAGAATATGAAATACCGTATATTAACATTTTTTCAGAGCATTTTTATCAAGTTGTCCCTTATAATCCGCAAACCCATCAGGAAGGGGAAGGTACTGATTTTGTCAGCCCGCGCTGGGAATAACAAAATGCTGGAAAGATCTTTCGTCGATTTTATGACATTTCCCTTATATTCCTATACAATCGGGCACGGGAAGAGGTATAGTTTAAAAAGAGTATTAGAAAGGAATCGTTTTTAAAGGGGGATTTACATGGATAGGAAGAAAAGCTTTAATGATACTTTTTTAAAAGCGTGCAGAGGCGAAGCGACGGACTATGTTCCTGTTTGGTATATGAGACAAGCCGGGAGATCCCAGCCTGAATACCGGGCGTTAAAAGAAAAATACAGCTTATTTGAAATTACTCATCAACCAGAGCTTTGTGCATATGTCACTAGACTTCCTGTCGAGCAGTACGGGGTTGATGCCGCAATTTTATATAAAGATATTATGACGCCGCTGCCTGCCATTGGAGTTCAAGTTGAAATTAAAGCGGGAACAGGGCCTGTTATTGAAAATCCGATCAGGTCGCTGGAGGATGTAAAAAAACTTGGTGAAATTCATCCTGAGGAAGATGTTCCATATGTTTTAGATACGATTAAGCTTTTAGTCAATGAGCAACTGAACGTTCCGTTGATTGGATTTGCCGGAGCACCATTCACACTTGCCAGCTACATGATTGAGGGAGGCCCTTCCAAAAATTATAACAAAACAAAGGCATTCATGTATGCTGAACCAGAAGCTTGGTTTCTTTTAATGGAAAAGCTTGCCGATATGACCATTGCTTACGTGAAAGCGCAAATTGACGCAGGGGTTAAAGCGGTGCAAATTTTTGATTCATGGGTCGGAGCATTAAATGCTTCTGATTATCGATATTATATTAAGCCGGTGATGAACCGCATCTTTTCGGAATTAAAGGAAAAAGAGGCGCCGCTTATTATGTTTGGAGTGGGTGCAGGACATTTAGTAGAAGAATGGAATGATTTGCCTTTAGACGTGATCGGTTTAGATTGGCGTCTGTCGATTTCTGCTGCCAGAGAAATGGGGATTTCCAAAACATTGCAGGGAAATCTTGATCCGGCAGTTTTGCTTGCGCCGTGGGATTTTGTAAAAGAACGGGTAGAGGCTATTTTAGATGAAGGAATGAAACAGCCAGGTTTTATTTTTAATCTTGGACATGGCGTCTTTCCACAAGTAAAACCGGAAACATTAAAAAAATTAACGGAATTTATTCATGATTATACGCAAAAATAGATCGAAATAAATGATCAACTTGAATTTTGGAGGTGCACGTAATGTCGAAGAAAAAAATGGGTTTGTTAGTGATGGCATATGGTACACCATATAAAGAAGAGGATATTGAACGCTATTACACCCACATTCGCCATGGAAGAAAGCCTGATCCAGAAAGTCTGGAAGATTTAAAAGAACGATATAAGGCGATTGGAGGCATTTCTCCTCTTGCTAAAATAACAGAAGAACAAGCGAAAGGCTTAGAAAAGCATTTAAATCACATTCAAAATGAAATAGAATTCCATATGTATTTAGGATTAAAACATATTGAGCCGTTTATTGAAGATGCAGTTGAACAAATGAATAAAGATGGAATCACTGAGGCGGTCAGCATCGTTTTAGCTCCGCACTATTCGACCTTCAGCATTAAGTCGTACAACGGCAGGGCAAAGGAAATTGCCAAAAAACTCGGAGGGCCTTCCATCACGTCTATCGAAAGCTGGTATAAAGAACCGAAATTTATTGAATATTGGGCTAAACAAATAAAAGAAACGTACGCGAAAATGACTGAAGAAGAACGGGAAAAAGCTGTATTAATTGTTTCAGCACACAGTCTGCCGGAAAAAATTGTTCAATTAGGGGATCCTTACCCAGATCAATTACAAGAAACAGCTGAATTAATTGCAAAAGAAGCCGGAGTGCAGCATTTTGCTGTTGGCTGGCAAAGTGAAGGCAATACTCCGGAGCCGTGGCTCGGACCAGATGTTCAAGATTTAACAAGAGATCTGTTTGAACAAAAAGGATACCGGACGTTTGTTTATGCTCCAGTAGGTTTTGTGGCTGATCACTTGGAAGTTCTATACGATAACGATGTCGAGTGCAAGGCAGTAACAGACGAGCTTGGAGCAGCTTATTATCGTCCAGAAATGCCGAATGCAAAACCTGAATTCATCGATTGTTTAGCTACAGTCGTGTTAAAACACTTAGGAATGTCAAAATAAGAAGGAGATTTTATGGGAAGAAAAAAGGTAGCAATTGTTGGCGGGGGAATAACTGGGCTTTCAGTTGCGTTCTACTTGCAGTCAGAAATTAAAAAAAATCATCTTCCAATAGATGTTGTGCTGATTGAAGCGAAGCCGCGATTAGGAGGAAAAATAGAAACGATAAAAAGGGACGGATTTATCATTGAAAGAGGTCCGGATTCCTTTTTGGAGCGAAAAAAAAGCGCTACGCAGCTTGCAAAGGACGTAGGGCTCGGAGATTATTTGGTGAACAATGACGTGGGGCAATCTTTTGTCCTTGTCGGCGACAAGCTCCATCCGATCCCGAAAGGAGCGGTTATGGGCGTGCCAACAAATATTGCTTCTTTCGCCACCTCCGGTTTGTTTTCGTTAACTGGCAAGCTGCGGGCTTCGTTTGACCTTTTCCTGCCGAAGAAAAAAGTGGACGGAGATCAGTCATTAGGCGGATTTTTTGGACGCAGGCTCGGCAGCGAAGTGGTTGAAAATTTGATTGAACCGCTTCTTTCCGGGATTTATGCAGGAGATATTTATAATTTAAGTTTATTAGCAATCTTTCCGCACTTTTATGAAATTGAACAAAAGCATCGCAGTTTAATTTTAGGAATGGCCAAGCAGGCGCAAAAGTCTAAACAAAAACAACAACAGGAGCAACATAAAGGGATTTTTCAAACCGTTTCAACTGGTTTGCAATCGATTGTTGAAGCTATAGAACGCCAATTGGATCATACGGTAGTGAAAAAAGGAATAAAAGTTTCGGAGATTAAAAAGGAAGATGATCTCTACCATTTGGAATTATCTGACGGAACTGTTGACAAGGCGGATGCGATAGTCATTACCGCTCAGCATGATGCTATTCCATCTATGTTTCCGAATGAGCAGCAAACACTCGCTTATTTCAAAAAAATGCCTTCAACATCTGTTGCAACCGTTGCAATGGCTTTTCCGGAAGAAGCTGTTCAGCTGCCCGCAGATGGAACGGGGTTTGTTGTTTCGAGAAACAGCGGCTATACGATTACTGCTTGTACATGGACCAACAAAAAATGGCCGCATACTGCTCCGAAGGGCAAAACGCTGCTAAGAGCGTATGTTGGAAAAGCAGGAGATGAAGCGGTTGTTGACCAGCCGGATGATGTGATCATTCAAACCGTTTTGGATGACTTAAATCGATTGATGCCGGTAAAAGGAGAACCGATTTTTTCTATTGTTACAAGATTGAGGGAAGCAATGCCACAATACATTGTCGGACACCTTGACAACATAAGAAATATAAAAAGTATTATGGGGCAAAAATACCCCGGAATATATTTAACGGGTGCTTCTTTTGAAGGATTGGGGATCCCGGACTGCATTGATCAAGGTAAAAAAGCGGTGAAAGATGTTCTTCAATTTTTACATTTGGGACAAGCTTAAAAGGCAGGCTTGTCTCTTATTTTTCAGAGGAGGCATCCATTTTAGCAAGTTTTGACGCTTCCGACTTCTGATCTTTAAAACGCCTTGGTTGGTTCCCATTGTTTAAAGTCCGACAATTCAAATTGAAGAAAATATATATTTGTTGAACAAGTTAGCATTTCTGTTTTTTTAGAAAAAGCGATCTGGAAAGATATAAAAAATTCATTGCACATCTGTTGACCATTGATCTATAATCAAAAGAAAATCAAGGGATCCCAAAGTTTTTGGAGGAATGAAAGTGGCTACAATTGAAGATGTGGCAAAACTGGCTGGTTTATCGAAAACGACAGTCTCAAGGGTGATAAATAATCAGCCTTACGTATCGGAGGAAAAAAAACAGTTAGTGCTAGAAGCAATGAAGCAATTAGGGTATGTACCTAATTCTTCAGCTAGAAGTTTAAGAAATCAAAAAACTGAAATTATTGCTGTCATTATTCCTAGGGTTATGAACCCGTTTTTTGGACAATTTGTTGAATCGCTGGAAATCGTTGCGTCTCAATACCATTATCAATTGATTGTTTGTCAAACGTTATATTCAGCAAAAAAAGAATTAGACTATTTAAACTTGTTAAAAACGAAACAAGTAGATGGAGTGATTATGACGACATTGCTAAATGGCTGGGAGGCTGTTGAGCCGTTTTTAGAATACGGTCCGATTATTTTATGCAACGAATTCGATGAACAGGCAAATGTCCCGATGATTCATATGGATCAAAACTACGGAGGGTATGTTGCAACTAAGCATTTAATCGATCAAGGATACAATAAAATTGCTTTTTGCTGCGGAAATGTAAACAGTAATGTTTCGAGAGCTAGGGAAGAAGGTTTTCGAAAAGCACTTCGTGAAGCCGGATTGTACCTTCCTGAGCAATATATTTTCCGAAATGTATTTACATTTGAAGACGGAAAAGATGTCTTGAGGAAAATGATGGAGATGGTTGAAGCTCCAACGGCAGTCTTCACAGGTTCTGATGAAGTGGCAGCCGGGATGATTTCTGAGTCAAAGAGACTTGGCGTCCGTGTCCCGGAAGAATTAGCGGTCGTCGGGTTTGACAATCAGGCTATAACTGAACTGATGGAGCCTATGATTACGACGGTTAATCAGCCGGTGAAAGAAATGGGTCATTTAGCAATGGAAGTGATGATGGAAAAAATAAAAACGAGACGGTATAAAGAGAGAGAGGTGCATCTTTTGCCTCTTACATTAATTGTAAGGGATTCTTCAAAGCTAGCCAATTACAATGTGTATTAGTACAGGTTAAGAGAAGAGAAAAAATATTCAGGCAATTCTTTTTAGAATTGCCTGAATAAATTTATTTTACATGTAAGCAATGATTGCATTTGTTCCCGTAGCATTCGTGCTGTTCTTCAATTTCTTTTCCGCATTCAATACATTTTTTTCTTGGCAAGTTTCTAAAAAATTCAGTGATTTTTTGTCCTAACATTTTTTATCCCCCCGTGCTGTTGTTATTAACATTGTATTATAACAGAATGAAAAATGTCAATACTGTTTTAAAACATTTTTTCTTATTGAGGAGGATTAGGGTGATGAAAGTAACAGTTGTAGGGTTCTGGGGAGGCTATCCAGAAGCGAATGAGGCTACATCAGGCTATTTATTTCAGGAAAAGGGGTTTAACCTGTTAGTTGATTGCGGAAGTGCTGTATTATCACAGCTGCAAAATTTTGTATCACTTTCAGATTTAGATGCTGTGATCCTTTCTCATTATCATCATGATCATATTGCAGATATTGGACCGCTGCAATATGCAAGACAAATTACCGGCATGTTGCAAAAATCAAACAAAATTTTGCCCATTTACGGACATAGCCTTGATACAAAAGAATTTGACAGACTCACACATTTGAATGTGACAAAAGGAATTTCATACGATCCTGATCAATCGATTTCGATCGGTCCGTTTACGATTACATTTTTAAAAACAGATCATCCTGTTGACTGTTTTGCCATGAGATTTACTTCAGGACATAAAACGGTTGTATACACGGCAGATTCAAGCTTTAAAAATGAATTCATTCCATTCAGCCAAAATGCGGACTTGCTTATATGCGAATGCAATATGTATGCGAATGAAGACGGCAAAAAGTTTGGGCATATGAATTCCCACGAAGCTGCGACAATTGCTAAGGAAGCAAATGTAAAAGAACTTTTGCTGACTCATTTGCCTCATAAAGGCAATCATGAAGAATTGATAGAAGAAGCTAAAACGATTTTTAATGGATCGATCAAGCTGGCGAAAACAGGGTTGTCGTTACATATTGATTAAAGAGAAATTATATTAGCAAAATTATGGGACAGCCTTTTGCCGAACATTTCATAAACTTAAAGCTACTTCCAAACTTCATTTTGATAGAATAGTGTTCCATTTTCTGTAAGGATGCAGTATGTTGGCATCCTTATTTTTTTGGAAAATTCGTCAGAAAATAATTGAAAATCAAAAATATATTGTTATAATTTAAAGCATAAAAGTAAAAAAGGGGGAAGAAAATTTTGAAAACTAGGATAGGAGCAATCGGAGGAATTTTTTTGATGGCGCTCCTCGTGCTGTCAGGTTGTGGAAGCAGCAAAGGGTCCAGCAGCGAAAGCAATAGTGAAGAAGGAAAGAAAGAAACATTTAAAATTGGTATCACTCAATTTGTAGCGCACCCGTCGCTGGATGAGGCATTGAAGGGATTTCAACAAGCAATTAAAGATAAAGGGTTAAATGTAGATTATGATATTCAAAACGCTCAAGGGGATCAATCGAATACCCAAACGATTGCGAATAACTTCGTCGGAGATAACGTCGATTTAATTTTTGCGAATGCAACGCCTAGTGCACTTGCTGCAGCAAATGCTACAAAGGATATTCCTATTGTATTTACATCCGTAACAGATCCTGTCGGCGCCGGGCTTGTGAAAGAGATGGAAAATCCAGGAGGGAATGTAACAGGAACAACTGATACCCATCCTGATGCCATACCGAAAACGGTGAAATTTATTGATCAATATTTAGATGGCAAAAGAATAGGAATGATCTATAATTCAGGCGAACAAAACTCTGTTGCGCAAATTGACCTTGTTAAAAAAGCGACAGAAGGAACGGATTTGAAAATTGTCGAAGCTTCTGTTTCTACTTCAGCTGAAGTGAAACAAGCTGCTGAATCTCTTGTCGGCAAAGTCGATTGTTTTTACATTATCACTGACAATACCGTTGTTTCTGCGCTTGATTCGGTCATTTCCGTTGCAAATGAAAACGATATCCCGCTGTTTGTCGGTGAATTAGATTCAGTCAAAAAAGGCGGTTTTGCTGCGTACGGGTTTGAATATTATGACATTGGCTATGAAGCAGGAGAAATGGCTGCAAAAATTTTAACAGAAGGGAAAAAGCCGTCTGAACTGCCTGTTCAATATCCGCAAAACTTAAAGCTTCTTATTAATAAAAAAGCAGCAGCTGAGATGAACGTTAAGATTTTAGACGAGTGGAGCAAAGAAGCAGAGTTTATTGAGTAATTTGGAAGGGTGTTTACATGCTGACAGCAGTATATGGCTCACTTGAGGCGGGACTTATTTACGCAATAATGGCTCTCGGAGTCTATTTATCTTTTAGAATATTAGATTTTCCAGATTTAACGGTTGACGGTAGCTTCGTTACTGGAGCTGCCGTCGCAGCCGTCATGATCATAGACGGAGCTCATCCTGTTATGGCGACGATTGCCGGAATGATTGTCGGCTTTCTAGCTGGGATCTTAACGGGAATTTTGCATTCGTATGGGAAAATTAATCCGTTGTTATCCGGTATATTAATGATGATCGCTCTTTATTCCATTAATTTGCGAATTATGGGAAAATCGAATGTTTCGCTTTTACAGGAGGAAACGCTTTTCTCAAAGCTGGCCGATGCGCTGGCACCGATCGATCAAGCCGTTAAGAGCGTCATTTCTTTTTCCCCGACCACATGGTCAGTCATCATTTCAATGGTGTTATTGGTCGCTTTTTTAAAGCTCATCCTTGATTACTTCTTAAAAACGGAAATCGGACTTGCTATAAGAGCTGTCGGAGATAACGAAGAAATGATTAAAAGTTTTTCGGCGAATACAAACTTTCTTAAAGTATTAGGATTAGGATTGTCAAATGGTTTGGTTGCTTTGTCAGGTGCGCTTGTCGCCCAATATAATGGCTTCAGCGATGCCAATATGGGAATTGGAATGATTGTGATCGGGCTTGCTTCCGTTATTATTGGAGAGGCAATTGTCGGCAGCAAGACGATTGTTCGGGCTACCTTAGCTGTTATAATCGGTGCTGTCATTTATCGTTTCATAGTCGCCTTTGCATTTAGATTTAACTTTTTTGAAACAGGCGATATAAAATTAATTACAGCTTGTATCGTCATTTTGGCGTTAATCATCCCGCGATATTTTGAAAAACGGCGTGAGAAAAAAAGAAAATTGGCAAGAAAGCGGGGGGAACAAGTTGCTTCAGCTAAAACACATTCATAAAGTGTTTAACGAAGGGTCATTGGATGAAAAAATCGCCTTAGATGGAATTCATTTAGAGGTCGAAAAAGGCGATTTTATTACGATTATTGGCAGCAACGGCGCAGGGAAATCGACTTTGCTGAACATCATAGCTGGAAAGCTGTTTCCCGATGAGGGGGAAGTCTGGCTTGACGGCGTAAATATAACAACACTTCCTGAGCATAAACGATCAAAATATATCGGCAGAGTGTTTCAAAATCCGTTGTCAGGCACATCGCCGACGTTGACCATTGAAGAAAATTTGGCGATCGCTTACGGCCGTGTTCATAAACGAACTTTGGCCAGAGGTGTAACGAATAAGCGGAAAAATTATTTTAAGGAGCAGCTGTCGCTTTTAGGGCTTGGATTAGAAAACCGTTTAAATGCGAAAGTAGGATTGCTGTCAGGCGGGGAAAGACAGGCGTTGTCGCTTTTGATGGCAACATTTACGAAACCGAAAATATTATTGCTTGATGAGCATACAGCCGCATTAGATCCCGCACGCGCAGAGGTCGTCCTGTCGCTTACGAAAAAATTTATTGAAGAATATAATTTAACAACGATTATGATTACACATAATATGCAGCAGGCGATTGATCTAGGAAACAGATTGCTGATGATGAATCGCGGAAAAATCATTTTTGAGGCATCTGCTGAAGAAAAAGTAAAACTGACCATTCCGAAATTAATGGACGAATTTGCCAAAATTCAAGATGCAGTATCTGACCGGGTGCTCTTAAGCTGATATTTACCTCTTTCCATTCAGGGGAGAGGTTTTTAAATGCAATTTTGTTCAATATATAAAACAAATGTATGATATAATAAACAAAACATAAAAAAGGAGGAAAACATGAAGCCGATTCAGCAAATTATTGGGGAAAATTTTTGTAAAATCCGAAAAAGGATGGCGCTAAGCCTCGACAAGGTGTCTGAAAAGACAGGCGTTTCCAAAGCGATCCTTGCACAAATTGAAAGGGGGGAAGCGAATCCGACTGTCTCCACACTGTGGAAAATAGCGAACGGACTTCATGTATCATTTTCCGCTTTGATGAAGGAGGAGGCGCCAAGCGTTCAAAAAATATCTTTATCAAACATACCGGCTATATCTGATGATGATGAAAAGTATAAAGTATACCCGATGTTTACGTTTGAAATCGGCAAGCCGTTTGAGGTGTTTGAAGCACATTTAGAGCCTGGACATGTCCATCAATCGGATGAACATGCGTATGGGGTGCAAGAAATTTTGTTCATTCAAAAGGGAGCTTTAGAAATTGTAATTGATGGATGTTCTTATGTTGTTCGCGAAGGGGAAGCGATCCGATTTGCAGCGGACAAAAAGCATGATTATAAAAATATAACGGATCAAAAAGTTAAATATTATGTGATCATTTATTATCCGGAAAACTAGAAATGGAGGTGATTCCGATTGCATTCGACAGCATTGGCAAAATATAAATCGGAATTAATCCAAGGCATTCAAGCAGGAATCAGCATTGCCATCGGCTATTTCCCCGTTGCCATCGCTTTCGGCCTTCTTGCTGAAAGAACGGGACTTTCGATTGCGGAAACGGTGATGATGAGTGCAATCGTTTTTGCAGGAGCGGCTCAATATATGTCATTAAGCCTAATTGCTGCGCATGTTGGTGCTTGGGAAATTATTATGACAACTTTCATTGTAAACATCCGCCATTTCCTTATGTCAGCATCATTAAATGAGAAAGTGGAGAAAGACTCCATATGGATAAAAGCTCTGTACGGCTTTGGTGTAACAGATGAAACATATGCAGTTGCGGCTGTCAGACAGGAAATGGTCACAGCACCATATATGTTTGGACTATGCTTGATGGCATATAGCAGCTGGGTGATCAATTCTGGAATCGGTTATATAGTTGGAGAAAATTTGCCCGCTTTCTTACAGGAAAGCATGGGAATTGCTCTATATGCCCTATTCATCGGCTTATTGGTTCCTTCATTAAAAAAACATCGGAAAATTATCGTACTAGCTTTATTATCTGCAGTGATAAATTCCGTTTTATTGACGACCGGACGGCTGTCTATAGGCTGGTCTATTGCATTGTCGTCCTTATTTTCCTCCGTTGTTGTGGAATGTATCTTTAGAAAATTAGAGGTGCAGCAAGATGAATAGCCAAATATTTTGGTTGATTATCGGAATGGGCGTTGTGACATACATACCGCGAATGCTTCCTTTTGTTATCTTCAGTCAATTACATCTCCCTCCATTTTGGCAAAATGTATTAAAAAATGTACCATATGCAACATTAGGTGCATTGATCGTGCCCTCGGTCTTTTTTATTCACGAGGATTTCCTGTTTGGAGCAGTCGGTGCATTTACAGCGTTCATTGCTGCTTATTTCGGAGCCAACGTCTTTTTTGTAGTTATGTGTTCAATTGCCGTTTTATCTTTTTACAGCTTCTTTTTCTAAATATTTTGGAAAAGCAGTTCTATTACGATGTTTTTTTATCTAAACTACTAAAGGAGGGAGTTAAGCTCAAGGGGGTATTCGGCTTGAAAAAGAGTCTTCTAACGATCATTTTATTATATGCAGTTTACGGTTTGGTTTTATACTTCTATTTATTCTTCTGGACGGGTTATGAGCTGCCGAAGGGAATTGAAGGTACTGCTGCTGATCCGAAAACGTTTTTAACGACAGAGGAGCTGCAGATGTCAGAAAATTATTCACAATTGAAAAATTTGTTATTTTTCATATCCATTCCGTTAGAGTGGATCATCTTTTTTATTGTGCTAAGCTTTGGGATTTCAAAAACATTTCAGCAATGGGCGGAAACAGCATCCCGTTTCTTTATAGTCCAAACAGCTTTATACTATTTTTGGCTGTCATTGCTTGTCACTTTACTAACATTACCTGTCAGCTGGCTGAACTATAAACTGTCAAAGGATTTTCAAATCTCGACCCAGACGTTGAACTCGTGGCTGAAGGATGAAGTGACCGATTTTCTTGTGAATTATGTTTTAATGGCGGTTGTCGTCACGTTTCTATACATCATTATTCGAAAATTTGAAAAGCGCTGGTGGCTTTGGGCATGGTTTGCATCGATACCATTCACATTGTTTATAATGTTTATTCAGCCGGTAATCATTGATCCGCTGTACAACGATTTTTACCCGTTGAAAAATAAAAAGCTGGAGGAAGAAATTTTACAGCTAGCTTCCAAAGCAGATATTCCCGCGGAGCATGTGTATGAAGTGGATATGTCCTCCAAAACAAATGCGTTGAACGCCTATGTGACAGGAATAGGATCAAATTCGAGAATCGTTTTGTGGGATACGACGTTAAATAAATTAAGCGAAGATGAAATATTATTCATTATGGCTCATGAGATGGGACATTATGTGATGAAGCACATCTATATCGGAATAGCCGGGTATTTGCTTCTTTCCTTGGCAGGTTTATATATCATTCATCGGTTAATGATTTTTTGTACAAATCGATGGGGAAAAAGGCTGAACATTCAATCTATACGTGAATTGTCGTCGCTTCCTCTATTTCTTTTGCTGCTGGGGATGTTATCGTTCGCTTCAAGCCCTATATCCGGCATAGTATCAAGGTATCAAGAGAAACAGGCGGATTTATATGCAATTGAAATGACAAAAAACGAGGAAGCAGCTGTAAAAACATTTCAACATTTGGCGAAATTTAGCCGCAGCGAAATAAATCCGCCGAAAATAGTGAAATTTTTACGTTACGATCATCCGCCTCTGATTGAACGAATAATGTATATCGAAAATATAAAAAATAAAGAATAAACTCCTTGTTTATACAGGGAGTCTTATTTATTTTTAAATCTGTGATTTTAGCAATATAATATTAATGTTTGTCATTGCTTTTTAAACTTCCAAAAAGTATTTTTATTGATAAAATATAGGATGAGATTAGTATGAATGAAAGAGTGATCATAGATGAGCTGGTTGTCAAAACTGTTGCGGTTGTTTTTCGATAATCAGGAAGAAGAATATGAAAGAAAGATAGATAAAAACAATTCTACTGAAAAAATAAAAGATCAATCATTAACTGACGATAGATTAGAGATGCAAGCTAGAGTTACATATCAATATCCGAAAGGAAACTTTCGGTTTCCGCTAATATCCGATGAAGAAACATTGCGAGAAACGAGACGCCCAGCGGATGCGGCAAAATCAAAAGCAAAAACATCTTCTGAACGCAAGCAGTCTCGACTGAATAGTGCACAAGGCGCACAAAAGGAAAGAAAATCTTTTCAGCCAACGGAAATCCCTTCACCGATTTTTGGATTTGGACCAAGGAATAGAGATGATTTATTTTTCAAAAAAATTGAAGAGCAATATCAGCAACAGACGGACATAGACGTACATGATATTTTCATCAATGATCTGGAAAAACAAAAAGAAGTGCAAAGGGAGTTTGCTGCAGCAGAAGAAATAGAAATAAATGAAATGATAAAATATGAAAACGATTATGAAAAAGAAATATCAAAAACACAAGATCACGAAGCTGAGGATTCATATTTTGAAATAACAGCACCGCCTTCGGAGGATAAACAGCGGGAAGCTGAGAAAGCTCAATCGGTCGAGGCTTCAAAGCTGGAGATGGAATCAAAGCAAGAGACGCATCTAAAACAAGAGACAATTCTAAAACAAGGGACGAATCTAAAACAGGAGACAGATCTAAAACAAGGAACAGATCTAAATCAGGAGGAGGGTCCAAAACAGGAGACGAGCCTAAAACAGGAAGCGGATCCAAAGCATTTAGAGAAAAAGTCTGATGACAGACGAAAGCCTGTTTCCAGAGGAAAGCTTTCATCAAATCAAAACGAAAAGACAATTATTCCATATAATGTCATTATGTTTGGGCAAGATAAACGAAAGCTTGAAGTAAAGGAAAAACGGCAAAATTATTTGTTTCCGCCGCTCACCCTCCTGAACGTTCAGCCGTTTGAGGAAGAAGCGGATGATCAGTGGATAGAAAAGCAAAAGAATTTGCTCGATCTTACGCTGCAAAATTTTCATGTCAATGCAAAAGTGGTCAATGTGTCACAAGGACCTTCCGTCACGAGGTTTGAGGTTCACCCTGAACCCGGCGTAAAAGTGAGCAAGATAACTAACTTGATAGACGATATTAAATTAAGCTTGTCTGCAAAAGACATCCGGATTGAGGCTCCGATACCGGGGAAAAACACAATAGGGATTGAGGTGCCAAACCGGAAAAGCAAAACGGTTTTTTTAAGAGAGATTTTACGGTCGAAAGCTTTTCAAGCCAACCGCTCTCCGTTAACGGTTGCTCTGGGCCTCAGCATTTCAGGGGAGCCGATTGTGACGGATTTGAAAAAAATGCCGCATGGTTTGATTGCGGGAGCTACAGGGTCAGGAAAAAGCGTTTGTATCAATACGATTTTAGTCAGCCTGCTCTATAAAGCAACTCCAAATGATGTGAAAATGCTCCTCATTGATCCAAAAATGGTGGAGCTTGCACCGTATAACCGCATACCTCATCTCGTCAGCCCTGTTATTACGGATGTAAAAGCAGCTACTGCTGCACTGAAATGGGCGGTAGATGAAATGGAAAGAAGGTATGAATTATTTGCCCATGTAGGCGTTCGAGATATCGAGAAATTTAATGAACGAGTCGGCGACAAGGAAAAGGAGAAACGATTGCCGTACATCGTGATTGTGATTGACGAGCTCGCTGATTTAATGATGGTTTCGCCGAACGATGTGGAGGAGGCGATTTGCCGGATTGCCCAAAAAGCGAGAGCTTGCGGCATCCATTTATTAATTGCCACACAAAGACCGTCTGTTGATGTTATAACCGGTTTAATAAAGGCGAATATTCCTACAAGAATAGCATTTTCCGTATCATCGCAAATAGATTCAAGAACGATTCTTGATACTTCCGGTGCAGAAAGACTCCTAGGAAGAGGAGACATGCTGTTTTTAGAAAACGGTTCTGCAAAACCGGTAAGAGTTCAAGGAACTTTTGTTTCTGATGATGAAATTGATCGCGTCGTTCACCATGTAAAAAACCAGATGGCGCCCAATTATTTGTTTAAACAAGAGGAATTGCTTGCGAAAACAAATTTCCAAGCAGAAGAAGATGATCTTTTTTATGAAGCCTGCGAGTTTGTTGTAGAGCAGGGGCATGCTTCGGCTTCAAGTCTTCAACGCCGTTTTCGAATCGGTTATAATAGAGCGGCCAGATTGATTGATTTAATGGAGGAGCAGGGGATCATTTCCCCGCCGAAAGGAAGCAAGCCGCGAGACGTGCTAGTGTCAGAAGAACAATTGAAAACAATAAAAGAGAGTAGTTGAGATGTACTGAACATGATATTATTAAAATGTTGGGCTGATTTTGGCAATGCCGATTTAAAACGATATACGTTGCTTTCAATTAGGAAACACTAAAAGTATACAATATTGCGTTATGAAGCTTGCAGGAAATAAATATTATAGTTGCAAAACTAGTCATTCGTCATATATTATTTTACAGATAGACGATTGTTGGAGGTTCTTATATGACTGCTTATCATTTTGTTGGCATAAAAGGAACAGGGATGAGTGCTTTAGCTCAAATCCTTCATGATATGAATGAAAATGTACAAGGATCTGATATTGAAAAATATATTTTTACACAAAAAGGCTTGGAGGAACGGGGAATTCAAATATTTCCTTTTTCGAAAAATAACATTCACCCTGGTTTAACTGTAATAGCTGGTAATGCTTTTCCAGATACACACGAGGAGATTGAAGAAGCAAAGAGACTTCAATTGCCGGTTTACCGCTATCACAAATTTTTAGGGGAATTGATGAACAAATTCACAAGCATAGCAGTAACTGGCGTGCACGGTAAAACATCTACAACCGGTTTACTGTCTCATGTTATGCAAGGTGCTTTTCCTACCTCATACTTGATTGGAGACGGAACGGGAAAAGGAGTTCAAAACAGCAAATATTTTGTCTTTGAAGCATGTGAATACCGGCGCCATTTTCTATCCTATCATCCGGATTATGCGATTATGACGAACATTGATTTTGACCACCCTGATTATTATCGTGATCTGGATGATGTTTTTTCAGCCTTTCAGCAAATGGCTTTACAAGTGAAAAAAGGAATTATCGCTTGCGGAGATGATGAGCGTTTACAGGAAATACAAGCGAAAGTTCCGGTATTATATTACGGTTTTCATGAGGAAAACGATTTTCAAGCGAGAAATGTGGTGAAAAGCACAACGGGAACTGTATTTGATGTATATATTCGGAATACGTTTTACGGCACGTTTGAAATTCCTGCATTCGGGGATCACAACGTTCTAAATGCGCTGGCGGTTATTACGTTATGCCAATACGAAAATATTGGAATTGATGTTATTCAGGAGCGCGTCAAAACGTTTAAAGGCGTAAAAAGAAGATTCAGCGCCAAAAATTTCGGAGGACAAGTGCTGATTGACGATTACGCCCATCATCCTACGGAAATAAAAGCAACAATTGAAGCTGCGCGGCAAAAATATCCTGACCGGGAAATTGTTGCTGTTTTTCAGCCTCATACCTTTTCAAGAACACAGTCATTTCTTAATGAGTTTGCGGATAGTTTAAAAAGCGCCGACAAAGTATACTTATGCGAAATTTTTGGCTCTGCCCGTGAAAACATAGGGAACCTCACGATTAAAGATTTGCAGGCGCAAATTGAACATTCAGAGTTAATCGATGAGACGAACATTAAAGTTTTGAAAAAGCATGAAAGCAGCGTTATTTTATTCATGGGTGCAGGAGATATTCAAAAATATCAAGATGCCTATGAAAAGCTGTGTGTTTAAAAAAGAACGACTGTAACAAAAAATGTTACAGTCGTTTTGTTTGTGCGCCCGGCATGGGTGTAATCTATAGGGTGAAAGTCCCGAGCTGCGAAGGCAGAAGTAGCAGTTAGCTTAACGCAAGGGTGTCCGTGGTGACGCGGAATCTGAAGGAAGCGAGCGGCAAACTTCCGGTCTGAGGAACACGAACTTCATATGAGGCTAGGTATCACTGGGTGAGTTTGCAAGACAAAACAAAGCCCTTTCTGCCGAAGGTGATACAGAGTAAATGAAGCAGATGGATGGAAGGAAAGATTACACTCTTACCCGGGGAGGTCTGGCTGGCACGCCAAGTAACCTTGGTAACCTATCTAGTGATAGATAGCTGAACAGTCAGAAGTCAGCAGAGGTCATAGTATTAGTTGGTCTAGAACAACTAAGAAGGACCGAACAATTAAGAGAGAATAGCCCTTGGCATTCAGTGAGTCATGATGAACACAGAAAACGTAGTACCTCACTTGAGGGAGGAAGCGGTGAATCCCGTGGGAGATCTCTTGGAGGGTGGAGTGACCACTGGCATAAAGAGAACAGCTATTCACGGAAGTTATAAAGACTTGCGTCAATTATCTTAATTGAACCGCCGTATACGGAACCGTACGTACGGTGGTGTGAGAGGACGGGAGTTAATCGCTCCCTCCTACTCGATTTATAGCGAAGAATGCACTATTTTAAATTCTCAGGATTTAGCTGCTCCAATTCCGGAATGACAAACAGCCCGTCTTTTCGGATCAATACGTCGTCAAAATAAATTTCTCCGCCTCCATATTCCGGACGCTGAATGACGACCAAATCCCAGTGGATATTGGAATGGTTGCCATTATACGCTTCATCGTAGCATTGCCCTGGCGTAAAGTGGAAGCTTCCAGCGATTTTTTCGTCAAACAGAATGTCCTGCATCGGGTGAAGGATGTATGGATTGACACCGATTGCGAATTCACCGATATATCTTGCTCCTTCATCTGTATCCAAAATGCTGTTTAATCGTTTTGTATCATTAGCTGACGCATCAATGATTTTTCCGTCTTTAAATGTTAACCGAACATTTTCAAATGTAAATCCTTGGTACGGAGAAGGCGTATTAAACGTAATGGTGCCGTTCACAGAATTTTTAACAGGCGCTGTAAATACTTCACCGTCAGGAATATTCATGCGTCCTGCACATTTAATCGCAGGAATATCTTTGATTGAAAAAGTCAAATCAGTGCCAGGGCCTTTAATATGTACTTTGTCAGTTTTGTTCATCAGTTCAACAAGCGCATCCATCGCTTTATCCATTTTTTCGTAATCAAGAGTGCAGACATTAAAATAAAAGTCTTCAAACGCTTCTGTGCTCATTTTTGCAAGCTGTGCCATGGATTCATTCGGGTATCTGAGAACCACCCATTTTGTTTTCGGAACGCGGATTTCACGATGCACCTTTTGCCCGATTGTTCTGCCTTCCAGCTTCATTTTTTCTTCTGGAACGTCAGCAAATTCATTAATGTTTTTGCCTGATCTGAGGCCTATGTATGCGTCCATTTCTTTCATGACATTTGCTTCGAAATCAGCCATCATTTCGAATTGTTCTTCTTGTCCTCCAAGCAATAAAGCTCGGTTTATTTGATGATCTTTAATGGAAACAAACGGATGCCCGCCAGCTTTGTAAGCCTCGCGGATGAGAGCAATCACAAGCTCCTTCTCAAGACCAAAGTTTTCAATAAGCACTTTTTCGCCTTTTTGCAGTTGGCATGAATAATGAATTAAAATTTTTGCCAATTTTTCGATTCTTGGATCTTTCAACTTGCCGGCCTCCTTTTTTTTCGTTATACAATAATATTGTAGCGTTTCCTGATTGGATTTAAAACTTGTTCTATTTTTGATATGATCGAAAGGATTCAATTGACAAAATGTCGAATAGATAAATGATTGCAGATTTTATGTTTGCATTCCGAAAAATTAGGGAATTGTATTATTGGTTTTACTTGGAGGTGCAGCAGTTGGAATTCATATTATATGCAAGCATTGCGCTAATAGCTGTAGCTTTTACAGTGTTAGTTGTTTATTTAGCCAAAACATTAAAATCTCTGCGCATTACACTCGATCAAGTAGCCGGGACGCTTGCGGGCCTTGAAAAGCAGGTGGAGGGCATTACAAAAGAAACAACAGATTTGCTTCATAAAACAAACCAATTGGCGGAAGACATTCAGAAAAAATCTGAGAAGGTCAACTCAGTGGTGGATGCCGTAAAAGAGATTGGAACATCCATTCAACAATTTAATCGGTCTATGAAAAAAGTTTCAGCGAGTGTAACTGGACAATTGGAAAAAAATGAAGAAAAAGTTGCTCAAGCCATCCAGTGGACAAATGCTGTGATGGAATTGATTGATAAAGTAAAGCAGAGAAAACGATCAAAGAAGCAAACTGATTAATTAATTTTACTTAAAAAACAGGAGGCGCAAACATGTCAAAAAAAAGCACGAATAAAAAAGGGTTCATAATAGGTTCTATTATAGGCGCTGTTGTTGGGGCAGCTTCCGCATTATTGCTTACGCCAAAGTCAGGAAAAGAGCTTCGCGAAAATTTTAATGATCAGGCGGGAAAAGTGAAGGAAAAAACATCAAAAATTACAAGCGAAGCATATGAAAAAGGAGTACAGTTTATCAGCTTGGCAAAAGAAAAATCACAAAATATTCAACAGAAAATCCAAGAGCAGTCTGAGGGCTTGGTAAAAAAAATAAAGGAACGAAGCAATGAAAATGAAATTTCTGAAAAAGAAAATCCTTCAGATTCCGCTGACACCGAGCTTGACGACGAACAAAGTCAGAAAACAGAAAATTTGACTGACACTTCACAAGCCTCAGATGAAGAGCTTCAAAGCGAAAACAATAAAGAAACAAAGTCATAGGTTTGGCAAGACAATCATCATCGGCAAACAAGCCGATGATTTTCGTTTACAGGAAAATAGGCAGCGAATAGAGGAAAAGAGCGTGAAAATTTTCATGGGGAATATTTTTCAAACAGTGTTACAAGTCCATCAGCCGGCAAGGTTTTCAAGAATTTTAAGCTTTTGCTGCTGATTGCCAAAGCCCTAATCATTTAGTTTACATGTACAAGAATTGTCCGATTCCATAACTGAAACATAACATAAAATAAACCCTGAATCCGTGACAAAACATCTTTACAATGGTCGCAAACCGTTGATACGATAAGGGAAAACGACGTTGACGATTCTTCATCAAGTAGGTGATGTGATGAAAGATTTCCCGATTCGGTTTGTATTGACAGATGAAGCGATTACCCCAAGTGCTGGGCTTGCTCTCGTTGGCTACTTACTCCATCGAACGAAACTGGATAAACGGGTAAACGCACTTCGGCTTCCAACGGTTCGTCGAGAAGTGCACATTTCCCATAGCGATGTCATTCGCTCGATGATTGGCTTGCTTGCCACAGGAAAAACGGATTTCGATCATATCGAAGCGTATCGTCAGGACGATATCTTTTCGGCATCGATGGGGATTCAGCACGTGCCTTCCTCTCCAACCTTGCGACAACGACTCGATCAGCTCGCTTGTCTTCCGATGACCGAAACGATTCTTTGGGAGGAGTCCATACGTCTGTTGATTCAACGACATGCCACTTTGTCCCCTTGTTGGACCAAAGGAAAGACGACATGGCTTCCCCTTGATATAGATGGTTCCCCATTTGACAACTCCGATACGAAAAAAGAAGGAGTCAGTCGAACGTATAAAGGATTTGACGGTTTTACACCGTTGTTTGCGTATGCAGGGAAGGAAGGGTATCTCGTTCATGCCGAGTTGCGTCCAGGGAAACAACATGTGCAAGACAACATGCCCTCGTTTTTAGTCACCGCTATCCGTCGAGCTCGTCAACTGACTTCATCTCGTCTGCTTGTTCGCATGGATGCAGGAAACGATGCAGAAGCGAATGTGCACGTATGCCTAAAGGAAGACGTGGACTTTGTCATCAAGCGAAACTTACGCCGAGAATCGAAAGCGCTTTGGTTCCAGATCGCTTCGCAAAAGGGCAAACGTGTCGATGATGGACAAAGCGAAGGAGTACAAACCTATGAGCTATGCCTTCCACAGAAGGCAGCGATCGATGGAAACACGTATACGTACGTTCAAGTCACCCAAGTGACGGAACGGACGATGGAACGCAATGGACAGCTGATGCTCGTTCCTGATTATGAAGTGGAAAGCTATTGGGTGCGGCTCAAAGGATACGAGCATGTTCGAATGAGCGATGTGCTCGCGTTGTATCATGACCATGCGACATGCGAACAGTTTCATAGCGAACTGAAGAGCGACTTAGATTTAGAGCGGCTTCCATCTGGGAAGATGAAAACGAATGCGCTCGTGTTGGTCATGGGAGCCTTCGTTTACAATCTTCTTCGTCTGATTGGACAAGATCTATTAAGCGATCCGAGACATCCGTTGCACCACAAAGTGAAACGCCGCCGCATCAAGACGATTATTCAGACGGTGATCACGATGGCAGGGCGACTCGTCCGTCGATCACGACAGATCTGGATGAAACTGACGCGAAGGAGTGGCTATAGCGAGCCCCTACTGAACGTCTATCAGAAATGGAGAGAGGTAAGATAACGAACGAATGTTCGGGAACTGATGTCCAACGTCACTCCCTGTGCTTTTTTGTCTATTTTTTGGTTCGTATACCTAAAACAGAGATTTGTTCCATTTTCGGAAATAGAGATGACATAGGTCATAAGCATAAAAGGGGTTTATGGATTATCAATCCATCAAAATTACAACAAAATCAAAGTCGATTTCAATTCATCACGGATTCAGGGAATAAATTTTAGTGACATTATTTGGTAATATGTAATCGGATGGCTTAGGGGAAATTCGAGGTTCCCCTAAGCTGTTTTTATTTTCGCTAAGTTTTGGGTAATGAATATTCGGTTTCTAAAGTGATAGAAGGATCGATAACCGAAAGAAATGCGTTTAATCACTTTGATTTTGTTATTAATCCCCTTCTAAAATGCCGTTGTTATAATCGTACTTTAGCGTATTCTCGACGTAATTGATGTATTTGTTGATTGTCTTGATGGCGATTTTCATATAGCTGGAAACGATATTTTGTTTATTCTCTAATGTTTTCTTTAGGAGCTCAAAGTCTTTGGTTTTGATGCAATGTTGCACGTATTGATATAGCTCATAGGACGCTTTTAATTCAGAATCTAAATCAATGAGATAGTGGAGTGTGTATGGCAAAATAAAAGTGCAGAGCTTTGCAAAGGAAAAATGCAGAGTCCTGCACTAAATTTTTGTGCATAAACAAAAAAAGACTTGCCAGTCACCCCAAGTCCCACTACAGTAATTGTGTCAAGCAATTGGTAGTGGAGGTAAGAAAGGATGCTAGCAATGTCTGATATTAATTGTATCAAACATTTAAGAAATAACAAAGGTTTATCTATTTCAGAAATACAAAGAACAATGGGAATTAATTGGCGAACAGCTAAGAAGTATGCGGATGAAGATCAACTCCCTAAACAGAAATCATTTAAAAAGAAAGGGATGATGTATGAGGAAAAGTGGGGAGTAATTGTTTCAGATTGGCTGTTTGAGGATTTAAAGTTAAGGAAAAAATTAAGAAGAACAAAGAAACAAATATTTGAAGAACTAAAGGAAATGGGTTTCCAAGGTTCTTATCGTACTGTTTGTTACTTTATCTCTGAATGGATGAATACTCACCAAGAAGAAAAGGATAAAGGGTATGAAAGATTAGAACACCCTCCGGGTGAAGCTCAAGTAGACTTTGGAGTAATGGAAGCTGTACAAGATGGAGAAATTGTGGATATTCATGCTTTAGTTATGACGTTTCCTCATAGTAATGCTGGATTTGCAGTACCGTTACCAGCTGAAAATCAAGAATGCTTCTTACATGGTCTCAATCTTCTTTTTAAACAGGTTGGGGGAGTACCTAAAAGGATAAGTGTAATGCACCCCTTTGTCAAGACACAAATTGATAATATTTAAGTTATCCATTCTCTCCTTTCGCTATGAATGTGGTGCGTGTGCGATAAAGGCTTGACATGGAGCCTCTACGGGCACGATTTTTTGCGCTGGAGCGATGGACAGATAACATCGCATGGCTAAAACAGCCTATCATGCCCGTCTCTCCATATAAAGCCTCTCATCACGTTCGATGGTTAGGATGCTTGAACCATCTTAGGTTGCTTGTACACTGTTGCTGGCGTCAAATAGTCCAAGGATTGGTGAGGTCGGTCTGTATTATAGAACGTAACATAGCGTCGAATGCCTTTTCGCAACTCTTTAGGATTATCGAATTCATTGAGATAGATACATTCATACTTTAAAGCTCTAAAGAATCGTTCCGTACGACTATTGTCTGTTGCTCGTCCTTTGCCATCCATTGATACCTGGATGCCATACTCTTTCAACAGCCCGAGATAGTCAGCGTTTGTAAAATGGCTGCCCTGGTCACTATTGATGATGGCCGGCTTACCATGACGCAATGCCCGTTTAAGACAGTTGATGACAAATCCTTTCTCCAGCGTACTAGATAACTCGTAATCGATCACTTTGCGGCTGAACCAGTCGATGATGGTAAACAGATACATAAAGCCCCGTCCCATACGAAGGTAGGTGATATCCACTCCCCACACATGGTTCGGATGGGTGATCTCCAATCCACGGAGCAGGTAAGGTCGGCAGTACTTGGCATGTAGCCTCTTACTAAGGTTGGGTTTAGGGTAAATAGCTTGTATACCCATAAGGCGCATGAGACGGCGTACGCGTTTACGATTCACATCAAATCCTTTCTCACGAAGTTTCGCAGTCATGCGCCTGTAGCCAAAGTAGGGATGAGCTGTATAAAGCATATCCATTTCGTGCATGAGCATGATGTTTTCTGAGCTTTCTGTTTGCCCCTTTGATTGGCGATACACGCTAGTACGATGAATACCTAATAACTGTGCCTGACGCTTGATGCTGATCGATGGGTGATTGAATTCGACCATAGCCTTTCGTTCGTCAACAGACTTATTTGAGCCCAGATTTTTTTTTCAGCCAGTCAACTTCAACCGTTAACTGACCTACCAATTTCTCTAAATTTTCTTGTTTGGCCTCATATTCTTTACGGATTTTATCCACTTCGCTTGAGCCTTTTTCAAAGACCATCGAGGATCGTTCTAGAAATTCTGCTTTCCAACGACTGACCATGACTGGGCTTAATTCATATTTGGCGGCTATTTCATTGACGGTTTGCTCTTCACGCAACACCTCAAGAACCACCTTAGCTTTAAATTCTGCGGTATATCGGTTTCTTTTTTTCATGGTATCATTATAACTTATTTATCACGCTCATGTGTCTCACCTTATGGGAGCATTATAATTGGTGGGGAAGTTTTATTTTTGGTTTAATTACATGGTTTGCAAGTTCGTTATTCCTTGTATACATGCGAGATCATAAAAAGGAAAGCAGAGTATCAAGCATCAAGTCGCAACATTGATAAAGAGGCGCAGAGCAAAAAGCCAATGGAACCATGAGTAGCGAATATAGAAACCTGGCACGATACTGAAGTGACCCAGTAAAATGGGACAAGGAAAAAATACCTCCTGAATCGAATGTAACTTACTTCGATTTGTGGAGGTGTTTGTCTTATGGGGACAAGAGTTCATTATCCAGAGGAGATCAAGTGGAAAGCTATCGAGATGAAACGAGCAAGGTATACCAACCGAGAAATTATGGAGACGTTAGGGATTAAAAATAAGACGCAGATCAAGACATGGATGAGATGGTATAAACATGGTGAAACTCATCGGTTTTCTCAGCCTGTAGGGAAGCAATATGTATGGGGGAAAGGGGCACAGGAATTAAATGAAATGGAGCAGCTCAAAATGCAAAACCGTCAGCTAGAAGCACAATTGGAAATCCTAAAAAAGTACAAGGAACTCGAGAGAAGATGGTGCCAGAAGTAGTGGTCCAAGTTGTAAGAGAGTTAAAAGACAGATATCCTGTTACCCTTATCTGTTCTTGTTTAGGAATTCCAAGATCGACATATTATCGATGGGAAAAGAAATGGGAAGAGTTCATGATGGAATCAGAGTTAGAACGGTTGATTCAAGAAATTTGTGTAAAGAATCATTATCGTTATGGTCATCGCAAGGTAAGAGAAGTCCTACGGCTTAAATATGGAATCAAGTTGAATCGCAAAACCGTACAAAAAATCATGCAAAAACGGAATCTTCAATGCCGTGTGAAGAAAAAACGTCAAAATTGGATCAATGGAGAAAGTAAAATCATCGTACCGAATCGTTTAAACCGTGATTTTACGGCTTCTCAACCAAATGAAAAGTGGGTAACGGATATCACTTATTTGCCGTTTGGTACTTCGATGCTTTACTTGTCAACCATTATGGATTTATACAATCATGAGATTATTGCCTATCAAATCAGCGACCGACAGGATGTTCAGCTAGTGTTAAAGACACTAGAAATGGCCGTAAACGAGCGACAACCAAAACAAGTGTTATTCCATAGCGATCAAGGGGCGGTCTATACGTCTTATGCTTTTCAACATTTAGCCAAAGAAAAAGGCATTACCACGAGCATGTCCCGTAAAGGAAACTGCCATGATCATGCCGTAATAGAATCGTTTCATTCTTCATTAAAGGCTGAAACATTCTATTCACAAGAAAAACAAAATCTCACTAACTCTATTGTAAAACAAATGGTTCAGAATGACATCTATTATTATAATCAAATTCGAATTCAGGCCAAATTAAACTACCTGTCTCCTATTGAGTTCAGGAAACAGGCAGCATAAGTGTTTTTTCTGTGTCTCAAATAGGTGGGTCAGTCCATGCCCCGTGACGGTGTTTTACCAACACCTTATTGAGCAGGGGGAAATCGAAAAACAACTTGTATCTTAGTTTACTATATATCGATTGTGCAAAAAATACAACCTCGTGGGGAAAGAAATTTTACCGATTCCTGAACGAAAACGGTTTGCGTACGATCGAGTCAATGAGTTATGGCAAGGGGATTTGTCCCATGGTCCAATGATACGAGAGAACGGAAAAGCGCAAAAAACATTTTTGATTGCCTACATCGATGACTGCTCGTGGGTCGTACCGTACGCCCAGTTTTTCTCTTCCGAAAAATTTGACGGGTTGCGGATCGTGACCAAAGAAGCGCTGCTTCGGTACGGGAAGCCGAAACGAATTTATTCGGACAACGGCAAAATTTATCGATCGGAGACACTACAATATGCTTGCGCAGAATTAGGGATCACGCTCATTCATACGAAGCCATATGATCCACAGAGCAAAGGGGAAAATCGAGTGATTTTTTAGACGGTGCAAACTCGGTTTTCCCCGTTGTTGGAGATGAAACCGGCTACGTCGCTTCAAGAGCTGAAAGTGGTTCTAAAATAGTGTGCTAATTTACAGTAATAGGGGAATCTAAAATAGACTTTTTATCCAATTAGGATCTGAGACATGTAGTAAGTTTTTGACTTTTGTTGCGACTATATCGTAATCTTCTTGATTCTTTGCAGTTTCATAGTCAAACCATTGGGCATCTGGGTCATTTAAATTTTCACTAAGCCTATATCGGTCATTTACATCATGTGCCGTTACTTTATTAGGAGGTATTTTTTCTCCCCAACTGGTTGTAACTCCATCAGCTGGACAAACAGCTAATTCTACTACAAAAGATCCACCATGACGATTAAATTGAAAAGTAATGAGGTCAATATTATCTTCATTTTGCCTTCTAAAGTGAGGAAACGACCCTTTAAAGCCATGTTCTCGTAAATATGGAACAACAATATTTTTTATTGAATTAGTCATATTTTGACGGGCGTTTGTAGTCATGTTAATGATTTCCCTCCATTTTCATTATATTATTCAAATGTCTTTTTAATAGAGGGATTCCTTAGTAGTTGGTAAAAGTTGTTTTTAGGAATCCCTTTTTTATTAACAAAAAAATTTATAATTATTTATCATGAATTTTATAGGAAATTCCTTTAGATTTCAAATAATCTTTTACAGCCTTACTAGCACCTATTTTCCCTGTCTTATCACTTCTAAAGAAATGCCATTGAGCTCCCTTAACATCCTTTACGGATTTATCTTTAATTAATAAGTAGTCTTTATCAATCTGTTTTTTAATTGTTTTAGTTAATGTAACATAACCTACCTTGGATTCATGAGCAATACCGGAAGTATCGAGTACGTCTATGTATCTACCACCTAGACTAGTTTTTTTATAAACTTGAGTACCTTTGACTTTTACTAAAGTTTCTAAATACTTTTCTCCAGCTTTACCACTACTAAATGATTTCTTAGCACTTTTTGCAGCGGATTTAGTTACTTGTTTCCCTGTTTGTTTAGAGAAAAATTTAATTCCCCCACCAATTATTCTTACAATTACAGCTACTACTGAAGCCTGGGCATCATCTTCAGAAATAGTTATTTCTTCACCAGTCTGTTTATCTACTAAAAGAACTTTAAATTCTTCCTCTGTATTTTTAAGTATTCTTACATCATAATATGTTTCTTCTATTCCGTTTCCATAATCCAATTTAGAACTAACTGTAATATTATTACCGTTTAAAGATGAATCAAGTATTAATTCTGCATCATATTCATCGGTATCAATATTTAATTGAAGTTCAATTCCATCACTATTTAGATCTTGGATCGTAGGATTTATATTACTAGCATTACTTCCTAATGTGTCTTCTAATACACTAGTGTAACCATTAATCAAGTCTGATTTTATTTCTTCTACGATTTCTCTCTCATTTAAAAGACTATCTACTAATTCTTTGTTATCAAGCAATGTATTTACAGTATTTTCATTAGAAGAAATTGTATCTATTAACTTATCGTCTTCTAAGATATTTTGTACAACACTATCGTTTGTTAAAACTTCGGTAACTAGATATGGTTCTTCTGCAATAGTATTTACTATACTCTCATTATCAAATATTTCGTTTACTAAAATAGGATCTTCGGCAATTGTACTAGAAACTTCTTCAGCTTTTAAAACTTCTTTGCCAATTGCAATGTCCTCGGTAATAACGCTTAAGCTTGACTCGTCTTCAGTGAGGATATTATTGATGCTTTCATCATTTTGTAATACTTCGTTTACTAAATTAGAATCGTTCACAATTGTATTTACAACGTTTTCGTTTTCAAGGATCTTATTTATTAAGCTAGGTTCCTCTACAATTGTATCAATAATAGTTTCATTTGATAAGACTTCTTCAACTAGATTAGAATCTTCACTTATTACATTTAGAACATCGCTATTATCCAAAATTTCCTTGGATAAATCAGTAGTATTAGCAATTGAATCTTTAAACTCTTCAGATGTAAAAAAATCTAGTAGTTGATTTTGTAGTTCAGTACCTTGAGACTCATTATAGTTGTTTGCTGATTCAGCGTAAACGATATTAGCTACACCAGAGAAGTTAGATATTAGTAAAACAATTATAATTAGTAGACTTAAAAACTTTTTCATTTTCAAATCCCCTCGTATTTTTTATCGTACTTAATTTTTTATTAGGATTAAGCCATACCCATATTTATTGTCTCTTCCATCGGCCCCTAAATCATATGCATATTTTTTTAATTCATCATTTATAAATTGATAAGCGGCTTCCTTATCGGATAATTTAGAAATAATTAGAGAAATCATACCGGTAAAATAGGCTGCAGAAAATGATGTTCCGTCAAAATAATCATAGGCTCCTTTATTATTTATTGATTTTAAATCAGTACCTAAAGTGACGAAGTCTATTTTTCCCTCTCCAGAAAAATATGCTTTTGATAAATCTTCATTTAATGATCCAATAGATAAAACATTTGAATATTTTGCAGGATAATCAACACCAAATCCATATGTATTACCTGCAGCAGCTATAACAATGATGTTGTTTCTATTCGCCTTTTTTATAACGTCTTCTAAAGCAGCACTTGATTTCTGAAAACCAAAACTTAAATTTATAATGTCTACATCTTCCTCGATTGCCCACTCAATCCCTTTAACTAGATGCTCCAACTGTCCGGTCCCATCCACTCCTATAAATTGGATGTCATATAAATGGACATTTGGATTTACGCCAATTTTATTTCCAGCAATAATACCTGCAACAGGTGTTCCGTGATTAAATTCATCATTAGTAATACTAGATTCATTAATTGTATTGTAACTTTTAACTACTTTATCTTTTAGTTCATCATTTAAATTTATACCAGAGTCGATAATAGCAATCTTTATTATGCGATTTATTTCTTTATTAGTACTTTTAATGATTTCATCAACTTGGTAATAATTTTTACTTTTTTCAGAACTAAATATCGGAAAAAATACAAAGGTGGTAAGAATAATTATAAATAAATACCTGAATCCGTGACAAAACATCTTTACAATGGTCGCAAACCGTTGATACGATAAGGGAAAACGACGTTGACGATTCTTCATCAAGTAGGTGATGTGATGAAAGATTTCCCGATTCGGTTTGTATTGACAGATGAAGCGATTACCCCAAGTGCTGGGCTTGCTCTCGTTGGCTACTTACTCCATCGAACGAAACTGGATAAACGGGTAAACGCACTTCGGCTTCCAACGGTTCGTCGAGAAGTGCACATTTCCCATAGCGATGTCATTCGCTCGATGATTGGCTTGCTTGCCACAGGAAAAACGGATTTCGATCATATCGAAGCGTATCGTCAGGACGATATCTTTTCGGCATCGATGGGGATTCAGCACGTGCCTTCCTCTCCAACCTTGCGACAACGACTCGATCAGCTCGCTTGTCTTCCGATGACCGAAACGATTCTTTGGGAGGAGTCCATACGTCTGTTGATTCAACGACATGCCACTTTGTCCCCTTGTTGGACCAAAGGAAAGACGACATGGCTTCCCCTTGATATAGATGGTTCCCCATTTGACAACTCCGATACGAAAAAAGAAGGAGTCAGTCGAACGTATAAAGGATTTGACGGTTTTACACCGTTGTTTGCGTATGCAGGGAAGGAAGGGTATCTCGTTCATGCCGAGTTGCGTCCAGGGAAACAACATGTGCAAGACAACATGCCCTCGTTTTTAGTCACCGCTATCCGTCGAGCTCGTCAACTGACTTCATCTCGTCTGCTTGTTCGCATGGATGCAGGAAACGATGCAGAAGCGAATGTGCACGTATGCCTAAAGGAAGACGTGGACTTTGTCATCAAGCGAAACTTACGCCGAGAATCGAAAGCGCTTTGGTTCCAGATCGCTTCGCAAAAGGGCAAACGTGTCGATGATGGACAAAGCGAAGGAGTACAAACCTATGAGCTATGCCTTCCACAGAAGGCAGCGATCGATGGAAACACGTATACGTACGTTCAAGTCACCCAAGTGACGGAACGGACGATGGAACGCAATGGACAGCTGATGCTCGTTCCTGATTATGAAGTGGAAAGCTATTGGGTGCGGCTCAAAGGATACGAGCATGTTCGAATGAGCGATGTGCTCGCGTTGTATCATGACCATGCGACATGCGAACAGTTTCATAGCGAACTGAAGAGCGACTTAGATTTAGAGCGGCTTCCATCTGGGAAGATGAAAACGAATGCGCTCGTGTTGGTCATGGGAGCCTTCGTTTACAATCTTCTTCGTCTGATTGGACAAGATCTATTAAGCGATCCGAGACATCCGTTGCACCACAAAGTGAAACGCCGCCGCATCAAGACGATTATTCAGACGGTGATCACGATGGCAGGGCGACTCGTCCGTCGATCACGACAGATCTGGATGAAACTGACGCGAAGGAGTGGCTATAGCGAGCCCCTACTGAACGTCTATCAGAAATGGAGAGAGGCAAGATAACGAACGAATGTTCGGGCACTGATGTCCAACGTCACTCCCTGTGCTTTTTTGTCTATTTTTTTGGTTCGTATACCTAAAAAAGAGATTTGTTCCATTTTCGGAAATAGAGATGACATAGGTCATAAGCATAAAAGGGGTTTTATGGATTATCAATCCATCAAAATTACAACAAAATCAAAGTCGATTTCAATTCATCACGGATTCAGGTAAACATAAATCCCCCAAATATTGTATAATAATTTTATCTGGCATGATGATCTTTGGGAAATGACTTGTGAAGAACTAAAGAAAATATTTTGAAAAAAATAAACACTTTACCGCTTAAAAGCGTTTAATCGATAAAGAAATTTTTAGTGACATTTCAAGGAATATGGTTTATAATAAACCCTAATTAAAATCAAATGCTTAAAATTTTGACGGATGTGAAAGGGTGGAAAAAATGAGCAATACAGAATTAGAAGCGCTTAGGGAACGGGTTGATGAAATCAATTTGCAAATTTTAAAATTAATTAACGAGCGAGGCAAGCTTGTTCAAGAAATTGGGAAAGCGAAAGAAGCGCAAGGAGTTAACCGATATGATCCTGTCCGTGAACGAAAAATGCTCGATTTAATAAAAGAACATAATAATGGTCCATTTGAAGATTCCACTTTACAGCATATTTTTAAGGAAATATTTAAAGCGGCATTAGAGCTTCAAGAGGACGATCATCGAAAAGCATTGTTAGTATCAAGAAAGAAAAAGAAAGAGAATACAATCGTTGACGTCAAAGGCGAAAAAATCGGGGATGGCAGCCAATACTTTGTTGTCGGTCCTTGTGCGGTAGAAAGCTATGAGCAAGTAGCTGCTGTTGCGGAAGCAGCGAAGAAACAAGGCTTGAAGCTGCTAAGAGGCGGTGCATTTAAACCTAGAACATCACCATATGATTTCCAAGGTTTAGGCATTGAAGGCTTAAAAATTTTAAAAAGAATTGCTGATGAGTTTGATATGGCAGTTATTAGTGAAATTGTGTCGCCTCAAGATATTGATGTGGCCCTTGATTACATCGATGTCATCCAAATCGGGGCACGGAACATGCAAAACTTTGAATTGTTAAAAGCAGCAGGATCTGTTCGCAAGCCTGTATTGTTAAAACGCGGTCTTTCTGCAACGTTATCAGAATTTATGAATGCTGCGGAATACATTATTTCTCGAGGTAACGATCAAATCATTCTTTGTGAACGCGGAATTCGCACGTATGAACGCGCTACAAGAAACACGCTGGACATTACAGCAGTTCCGATTTTAAAACAGGAAACACATTTGCCTGTATTAGTTGATGTCACTCATTCAACAGGCCGGAAAGACCTTCTAATTCCTGCTGCAAAAGCTGCTCTTGCTATTGGGGCAGACGGTATTATGGCTGAAGTTCATCCGGATCCGGAAGTAGCTTTGTCAGATTCTGCGCAGCAAATGAATATTGAGCAATTCAATCAGTTTATTTCTGAATTAAGACCATTAGCGAAAGTAAATGCCTAATTGAATATCGTCTATTTTTTAAAAAAGGAGCCTTTTAAGGTTCCTTTTTTTGCGTAGATCGTTTACATTATTTAATGAAGGATATACTTTAATGAACATATTTTTTTAACGAAAAAGGTAAAAATATAAGAAAACACGCCAAGCACATTGCGGACGAATGCTTTGTATCGTATGATAAGAGTTATACGGAAGAGACTGTTATTTATTTGATATAGATCATTTAGATGAGGAGTGTTGATCATGAATAATGTGACGATATATGATGTTGCACGTGAAGCGAACGTTTCAATGGCGACAGTTTCACGAGTTGTAAACGGCAACCCGAATGTAAAGCCGACAACTAGAAAGAAAGTATTGGAAGCGATTGAGCGTCTCGGCTATCGGCCAAATGCTGTCGCAAGAGGGCTGGCTAGCAAAAAAACGACGACTGTAGGTGTTGTTATACCGGATGTATCAAGCACATTTTATTCAGAATTGGCTCGCGGGATTGAAGACATCGCAACGATGTATAAATATAATATTATTTTAAGCAATTCTGACCAAAATAAAGAAAAAGAATTGCATTTGCTTAACACCCTTTTAGGGAAACAAGTGGATGGAATTGTATTTATGAGCGGCAATATTACAGAGGAGCATGTGGAAGAATTTAAACGTTCACCGGTTCCTATTGTGCTTGCATCAACTTTTGATGAGAACAATGAACTGCCTTCTGTTAATATCAATTATGAACAGGCAGCCTATGATGCGGTTAAGTTTTTAATCGATAAAGGACACAAACATATTGCCTATGTATCCGGGCCGATGGAAGAGCCTGTGAATAAAGTGAAAAAACTTAAAGGATACATACGTGCACTTGAAGAGGCAGGGATCAAATACGATGAACAATTTGTAGTAGAAGGAGATTATTCCTACGAATCCGGGATTGAAGCATTTGACAAAGTGTTGGAGCTGTCGCCAAAACCGACTGCAATCTTTGTTGGAACGGACGAAATGGCATTGGGCGTGATTCATGCCGCTCAAGATAAAGGCTATGAAATTCCGAAAGATTTTGATGTCATCGGCTTTGACAATACTCGTTTGGCGACTATGGTTCGTCCGCGATTAACAACCGTTGTCCAACCGTCTTACGATATCGGTGCGGTTGCGATGCGCCTGTTAACAAAATTGATAAACAAAGAGGAAGTAGATAATCATATTGTTGAACTCCCGCATCGTATTGAAATTCGGCAATCGACAAAATCATAATCTTTTTAAGCTGAAGAAAAAACGGCCAAGCTTTTTTAAAAAGTTTGGCCGTTAACATTTTTTTTTGCATTATATTCCCTTTGCTGCCGGATGAATTGCAGAGCCAATTCAAGAGTGTGATTGTTTTTTTCTTCAATTTCTTTTTTCCTTGGAATCGGTTGATATAACGGATCGGGATCTTCCCATGTTGGGATTAATTCAACGGGAGATTTCTCCTGCCATTTTTCCAGCCATTCTTTCGGAAGAGCCCCTTGTGCTTTGCAGCTTAAATTTTTCATCTCCAGCCAAATGAGCGACCAAGCTCTTGGAACAACCCGCCAAATATCGTAGCCTCCTCCGCCGACAGCTATCCATTTTCCATCGCAGTAGCTATGGGCAATTTCATGTGCAAGCTTCGGAATTTCCCGGTAAATATTGATGCTGGCGTGAAGATGAGTTAGTGGATCAAAATAGTGGGCATCAGCTCCGTTTTGAGTGACGATGACATCAGGCTTAAAGTACTCTGCAACTTCTGTAACGGCCTCTTTGTAAACTTTTAGCCATGATTCATCTTCGGTAAATGCATCTAACGGAATATTAAAGGCAAAACCGTATCCAGAACCTTGTCCCCGCTCATGAACTGTTCCTGTCCCAGGAAATAAATATCGCCCAGTTTCATGAATAGATAGTGTGCAAACGTTTGGCTCATCATAAAACGACCATTGAACACCATCTCCGTGATGCGCATCCGTGTCAATGTACAGCACCCTTGCCCCATATTTTTCGATAATATATTTAATCGCCACTGCGCTGTCATTATATATACAAAATCCAGACGCTTTCCCCCTGAAGCCGTGATGAAGACCTCCGCCTAAATTTAAAGCATGCTTCGATTTTTCCATCATGACATGATCAACTGCTGTTAATGTCGCGCCAACAATAAGAGAACTGGCCTGATGCATGTTTTGAAAAATAGGTGTATCTTCCGTACCAAGTCCGTAGTTTAAAGCTTCATGCTCAGACAGCTTTCCTTCCCCTGCCTGTTTTACTGCACGAATATAGCCGGCATCATGAATAAGCTCCAGCTCCTCATCTGTTGCAAATCTTGGTTCAACTATTTCATCATCTTCAAGCGCTTTCAATTTTTTTAGCAAATCAACTGTTAATTCTACTCGCAGCTGGTTGAATGGGTGCTTATTACTAAATTTATAATTTAAAAATAAAGGGGAATAAATAAACACGCTGTCTTTCATGTTATTCCCCCATCATATGAGGCCATACAACGGTATAACCTTTTTTCTCAAGCTCAGTAATAAGCCCCATTGGATTCATCGTCTGCACCCGAAAAACTAGTGTTTTGAATTTTTCGTTTTCTTCCGGATACACAAAAACGCTGGAAATGTTTACTTTTCCTTTATGAAATACTGTTGCGACTTCTGAAAGCATTCCGGTTATATTGGGAACTCTTACTTCAATTCGGGAGCTGGGCTGATGGGCTCCAGTCAACTTTACAAACGTATTCAAAACATCTGTTTTGGTAATAATTCCGACAAGCTTGCCATTTGTAGTAATGGGGAGGCAGCTGATTTTATGCTCATAAAAAATCGTAGCAGCATCTTCAACAAAATCAAGAGGGTGTCCGGTTATGACATCGGTTTTCATAATGTTTTTAACTGGCTTGTTTAAAAGCGCATCCAATTTTTCATTTTTACTTAATATAGAGGGAGCAGCATCGCGAATATCTCTGTCTGATATAATGCCAATAAGGGTATTCTCTTCGCTGATGATCGGAATATGCTTGATTCTAGCTTTTTTAATTAAGTTTAAAGCATCTTGGATCGAGTGATCCGGAGAAAGCGTGAGTACGTTTTTTTGCATGATTTTTTCAATAATCATGTTATCCATCCCCTTTCCAAGAATAGCATGGCGATTAATACAAAAATCTGTTTGTAAACCTTAATTGGTCGAATTTCTGAATCGATTCGTTATCTACTCTTTTTCCAATACGAACCATTAAACAGTTTGCGGGATGAGAGCAAATTTCTGGATCATCTGTTGCATACCATTCAAGACCGCCTGCATTCATCATTTTTTCCATCATTTTTCTATACTCCCAAACATTTAAGCCAGTTCCCTTTAAATCCCAATGCCAATAATATTCCGTTGTAATAATGATGTAATCTTCCATTGCATCATCCATCATCGAAACAATCAATAAATTTTTTCCAATTTCACATCCGCGAAATTCTGGAATCACTTCAATGGCTCCTAGCTCAATTAAATTTTCCATCTTTCCTTCAGACCATCGTTCTAGAGGATCAGGGTATAAAAATGTAACATACCCGATGATTGTTTCGTCTTTTCTGGCAATAATAATCCGTCCTTCAGGAAGCTTGGCAATTTCTACAAGCGCTTTGTGCTGCCTTGGTGCAGGACGGAAAGCTGTTAAATCCTCATGAAATTTATAGCCTGCCAGTTTATCGGGGGGAATTGGCCCTTCGACAATCACCGTTCCATTTGGAGTTTCAATTTCTTTGGCATGATATGTTTTTTTATGTTCCATTCATTACACCGCCTACCAATCTAATAACCTATTCATATTATACAGGAATTGTCGAACATAATCGGATTTGTTTTGTAAAAAATTTTTACAAAATTGCGAAATGGAATAAAAAGTTATATAATGATAAACAAATATACTAATTTTTAGGGGGGTACTTCGATGAAAGTGGAAGCGCTACCAGCAATAAAAGGAAACCACAACTTAGCAAACTATGAGGAAGCATATGCAAGCTTTGACTGGAAAGAAGTAGAGGAGAATTTTTCATGGAGTAAAACTGGGAAAATCAATGCGGCTTATGAGGCGATTGACCGTCATGCAGATGGGGCCAAAAAAAATAAAGTCGCACTTTATTATCGCGATGCGAATCGTGACGAAAAGTATACGTTTGAAGAGATGAAAGAGCTCTCCAATAAAGCTGCGAATGTTTTAAAACAGCATACCGACCTTCAAAAAGGTGATCGGGTTTTCGTATTTATGCCTAGAAGTCCAGAGCTTTATTTTGTCATTTTGGGCGCAATTAAACTGGGAGCTATTGTAGGTCCTTTATTTGAAGCGTTTATGGAGAGCGCGGTAAAGGATCGTTTGGAAGATAGTGAAGCAAAAGTGATTGTAACAACAAAAGAGCTGCTGCCAAGAGTTCCAATTGATGAATTGCCTGCGCTCAAACATGTGGTGGTTGTTGGAGAAGATGTAAAAGAAGAAGGAAAAATAATCGATTTCTTTGCTCATTTTGAAAATGCAAGCAAAAATTTGGAAATTGAATGGGTGGATCGGAGAGACGGACTTCTTTTGCATTATACTTCCGGATCAACAGGAAAACCGAAAGGCGTTCTCCATGTCCATAATGCGATGATTCAGCATTATCAAACAGCAAAATGGGTTCTTGACTTGAAGGAAGAAGATATTTATTGGTGTACGGCAGACCCTGGATGGGTGACCGGAACAGTTTACGGTATTTTTGGTCCGTGGCTCCTAGGTGTTACAAATGTTATTGTTGGAGGCAGATTCAGCCCTGATTATTGGTATGAAACAATCGAAAAATACGGTGTCACTGTCTGGTACAGCGCTCCAACAGCGTTTCGGATGCTGATGAGTGCAGGAGACGAATTGGTGAAAAAATATAATTTAAGCTCTCTGCGCCATATTTTAAGTGTCGGAGAACCTTTAAATCCTGAAGTTATTCGCTGGGGAATGAAAGTATTTAATAAGCGCATTCATGATACTTGGTGGATGACGGAAACAGGCGGGCATCTTATTTGCAACTATCCGTGTATGGATATACGGCCTGGATCAATGGGCAAGCCGATCCCCGGCGTAAAAGCAGCAATTATTGACGATCATGGAAATGAATTGCCTCCAAACCGAATGGGGAATCTAGCAATTAAAAAAGGCTGGCCTTCCATGATGCAAGCAATTTGGAATAATCCTGAAAAATATGAATCTTATTTTATCGGCGACTGGTATGTATCTGGAGACTCCGCTTATATGGATGAAGATGGATATTTTTGGTTCCAGGGACGGGTTGATGACGTCATTATGACTTCCGGCGAACGGGTCGGACCGTTCGAAGTAGAAAGCAAGCTTGTTGAACATCCTGCCGTAGCGGAAGCTGGAGTTATCGGCAAGCCGGACCCTGTTCGAGGAGAAATTATTAAAGCGTTCGTTGCATTGCGCAGCGGCTATGAAGCATCAGAAGATTTGAAAGAGGATATTCGCCAGTTTGTTAAAAAAGGGCTGGCAGCACATGCAGCGCCACGGGAAATAGAATTTTGCGAAAAACTGCCGAAAACTCGAAGCGGGAAAATTATGCGCCGCGTGTTGAAAGCATGGGAGCTTAACTTGCCAACAGGTGACTTGTCGACGTTGGAAGATTAAAAATAATAGAAGCCGTAAGTCTAGTAAATAGGCTTGCGGCTTTGTTATGTGCGCCCGGCATGTACATGAACTATAGGGTGTAAGTCCCGAACCCCGAAGACAGAAGTAGAGGTTAGCCAAGAGCAAGGGTGTCCGTGGTGACGCGGAATCTGAAGGAAGCTGGAGGCAAAACACCGGTCCGAGGAACACGAACCTCATATAAGGCTAGGTATGATTGAGTGAGTTTGCAAAACAAAACAAAGCTCTTTCTGTCGAAGGTCATATCGAGTAAATGAGGCGGATAGATGGTGTGAAAGTGCATGTACTTACCCGGGGAGGTCTGGTGGATATGTGAAGTACGCTTCATAACCTACTTAGTGATAAGTAGCTGAACCGTCAGAAGTCAGCAGAGGTCATAGTATTAGTTGGTCTAGAACAACTAAGAAGGACCGAACAATTAAGAGAGAATAGCCCTTGGCATTCAGTGAGTCATGATGAACACAGAAAACGTAGTACCTCACTTGAGGGAGGAAGCGGTGAATCCCGTGGGAGACCTCTTGGAGGGTGGAGTGACCACTGGCATAAAGAGAACAGCTATTCACGGAAGTTATAAAGACTTGCGTCAATTATCTTAATTGAACCGCCGTATACGGAACCGTACGTACGGTGGTGTGAGAGGACGGGAGTTAATCGCTCCCTCCTACTCGATTGGCATTAATAATAGATTGATAAAATAAACGCTAAAATTGGAAATAGGAGAGAAGCTTATGGAATCATCCCTTTTATTGAAAGAATTGCGAACGAAAGAGGAAATTTTAGAAGGATTTTCAGTGATGAAACATTTGCGGACTCATCTTGATGAACAATCATTTCTTGAATTGGTGCTTGAAGCTAAACAAAAGAAAGGATATCAATTAGTTGCTCTTTACGATCATAATAAAATGGTTGCCATCATCGGATTTATGCCAATGATCACTTTATACTACGGGCGTTTCATTTGGGTTTGTGATTTAGTGACATTGCCTGAAGAACGATCAAAAGGATACGGTGAAAAGCTTTTAACGTATGTTCATCAATATGCTGTAGAAAATGGCTATAATATTGTTTCTTTATCTTCCGGCTTGCAGCGCGTTGACGCACACCGCTTCTATGAAGAAAAAATGCGATACAATAAAGTAAGCTATGTTTTCTTAAAAAAGCTGCCGTCACACTAGCCAGTAAAAGATAAAAAGGACCACGTGCGGTCCTTTTTAAATATTTATTGGGTGAAAGCAAGTTTTGCTGGGCTGTTTTTTCTGTTTCGTCTACTTTATTGATCGTTTAATGCATCTTTTCCATTCGCCTATTGTCTTGCATTTGCCGTCTGCTTCGGTTTTTGCTGCGGCTCTGTTTTTCCAGATTGCGCCGTTTTTACAATGGCTGAAGGAGGAGACGCTTTTCCTGCCACATCAACTGCAACGACGTAATAGGAGGCAGGAGATTTTCCGACTGAGATGCTTAAGTTATTTTTTGCAGGTATACTGGCAATTTTTTTGAAACTATTTGAATTAGATGGAGCTGCATAAACCCTGTACCCGATAACATCATATTCACCGCTTTTGCTCCAGGATAATGTTGTTCCGCTAAGCTTTACAGCGGGCACTTTAGAAGGAGCTTTGCCATTATCCTGAAGAACCCTATTGCCGGTCAACGTCAAAGCCTCTAAATTAGCTCCGCTAGGAAGAAGTTTAGTCAATTGGGACACGTCTGAAATCCCAAGATTATTCAATACTTCTTTTTTCAGCAGAGGCCCTTCCTGGACGAATTCAGCCGGTGCATTTGCCGGCACTTGATAGGCTACGTTGTCTACTAAAACAAATTTGCCGTACGCCAAGCTTTTATCCACTTTATTCGGCAGAAATTTAGCGTTATACAAGTCAGTTTGAACGAGTCCAGCTTTCTTACATAATTCAGAAGGCAGATCCCCAGAGAGGGCGCAATACGATCTTGAAACAATTCCTTTAGGCATTTTAAAGGAAGTGTTAGGATCTATTAAGTCAGGTTTGACGCTGTATGCGGCGTTCATTAATTTTGCCCAAAGCAATATATTTCTATTGCTGTAGGTCAAACCTTTGTAGGTCGTTTCCAGCCTTTTCGGCGTGTCATAACCGATCCATGTGCCGAAGGATACATTAGGATTTACAGCAACAAACCATGCATCCCGATAATCCTGCCCAGTTCCTGTTTTTCCAGCCCAATCAGATTGAAATGATAGATACCTTTTTAAAGAGGAAGCCGTTCCGCTTTGAATGACATCCCGCATCATATCAATCATTAAATAGGCTGTTTGAGGGGAAAAGACCTTCTCTTTCTTGCTGTTATGTTGATATATAACTTTTCCGTCTTGTGTTTCAATTTTTTCAATCATGTAGGCGTCGACAAATTCACCGTTATTGGCAAATGTTGCGAAGGCGTTTACGTTTTCCTCCACGGTTACTCCGTAAGTCATTGCCCCAAGAGCGAGGGAGAATGAACTGTAATCTTCTTGAGCAAGTGAACTAAATCCCATTTTTTCTAAATAGGATACCGGATTTTGCGAAATAATTTTTGCATAGGTTTTTACCGCCGGAATGTTATATGAATGTTTCAATGCTGTTCGAATACTTGTTAATCCGTGATAGCCGCCTCCATAGTTTTTCGGCTGATATTTCCCGATTGAAAATGGAAGATCTGCCACAACAGTTCCCGGCTGGACGATGCCCATTTCCATCTCGGGTGCATAGACAGCGAGCGGTTTCATTGTTGAACCGTTTGGTCTTAATGCTCTTGTAGCATGGTTTGTCTGCTCCCTGTTATGATCACGGCCGCCAACAAAGGAGATTATTTTTCCAGTTTTGTTTTCGATTAAAACAGCGCCGACTTCAACCGGTTCCTCGATGGTTACGGTCTTGCCTGTTTCAGGATCTTTTTTCTTTTCAAGCTTTGGACTTCCGTAATACTCGTAGTTTTTGACAACCTCTTGCATTTTGTCATAAATTTTCTTGTTAATGGTCGTATGAATGTTGTAGCCGTTTTGTCTCATGTCTTGATCGGCCAGCGCCATGTATCGATTAAACAGCTCTTTATTATTTTTTCGGAGATCCTCCAGCTTGTGACCGTCTTTTTTCGCCAGCTGCTCAGCCAGTATATCCTTCACTCTTTTTTCAACTTCGTATATAATCCAAGGATATTGCTCAATATCAGGTTTTTTCTTTTTGGCTAAATGAGCCTTTAAATCAAACTTAAGTGCTTCTTCATATTCTTTTTTTGTAATATATCCTTCTGCAAACATTTTTCTTAGGACGGTTTTCATTCGGTTTATACCAGGCTGTAAATCTTCTTTTACTTCTCCGTCCTTTGTGAACGGTGTATAAGCAAAAGGATTTTGAGGGAGACCAGCGATAAAAGCTGCCTGCGGTATCGATAAGTCTTTCGCATCTATGCCAAAAATCCCCTGCGCCGCAGCCTGCACGCCTGCAATGTTTCTTCCGGAGCTGTTTCGTCCAAATGATGATACATTTAAATAGGCTTCTAATATTTGATCTTTCGTAAAATATTTTTCTAATCTCAATGCTAGCAGGATTTCTTTTGCTTTTCTTTCAAATGACACTTCGTTGGTCAATATTTGGTTTTTAATTAATTGCTGTGTGAGGGTGCTTCCGCCGGTTCTGACAGAAGAGTTTGAGAACTCCTGGAAAATCGCCCGCATGATCGCCTTTGGGACAATCCCTTTATGCTCGTAAAAATATTCGTCCTCCACTGCAACAATTGCATGTTTTAAATGCTCGGAAATTTGATCAATTTTGATTTTTTCACGTTCAAGATCTGTGCGAATTTTCCCTAAATAGACATTGTCTGCAAAGTACACTTTCGTTGTTTCAGAATAATCGTAAATGTCTTTTTCCAATTCTTTTTCGGAACGGATCGGCTCATCTTTTACAAGCGATGCAAAATAACCAGCTCCTAATCCTCCGATAAAGGAGAAGCCTATTAAACCGATAACCAATAGTAAAAGAAATAAGTTCCATGTTACGTTATAGGCAATGACCATTTTTTGCTGGTGCTTATGATAAAAGGAGCTTACCTTCCTAAAAAATTCGTACCATTTCTCCATTTTTCATCATCCCTCTACAAAATCTAGTTTATTATAGCATATTTTTTTCTCCGGTTGACGCCCTCTGTTCTAATCTTAGTTGACAAAGGATGTCAATTATGCTAAAAATGTTTATTAATGAAAAAAATACTTGAGCGTTGATTGGAGAAAGTAGCAGGCATTTCCCTGTTTCAGAGAGCTGATGGCCGGTGCGAATCAGCACATAAATGCTTTGTGAATTACCTCCATGAGCATTCTTTGTGAAAGTGAAGTAGCAAAGGACGGTTTTTAGCCGTTATCAGAATGAGTGAAGAACATGCAAATGTTCTTAAGCAGGGTGGTACCGCGTAATTATACGTCCCTTCATGAAGGGGCGTTTTTTATTTGGATAAAATTTGAAAAGGAGTGGGTTTGATGAATGCTTTGCTAGAAGATTTAAAATATCGCGGACTCATTAATCAAGTAACGGATGAAGAAGGGTTAGATAAATTGTTGTCAGAGGAACAGGTGAAGCTGTACTGCGGTTTTGACCCGACGGCAGACAGCCTTCATATCGGGCATTTGCTGCCGATTTTAACGTTAAAAAGATTTCAAGAGGCAGGTCATCAACCGATTGCTCTTGTTGGCGGCGCAACAGGCTTGATCGGCGATCCAAGCGGAAAAAAACAGGAAAGAACATTAAATGAAAAAGAAACGGTGAAGCAGTGGTCAGAACGCATTAAGGAACAGCTTTCCCGTTTTTTGGATTTTGAAAAAGAAGGGAATCCGGCCATTTTGGCCAACAACTACGATTGGATCGGGCCATTGGATGTCATCACATTTTTGCGCGATATCGGCAAAAGCTTTGGCATAAACTATATGCTGGCGAAAGAAACCGTGCAGTCAAGAATTGAAACGGGCATTTCCTTTACGGAATTCAGCTACATGATTTTGCAATCGTACGATTTTTTAAAGCTGTACCAAACCTATGATTGCCGCTTGCAAATCGGCGGAAGCGACCAATGGGGAAATATTACGTCAGGACTTGAACTAATTCGAAAAACGGAAGAAAATGCGAAAGCATACGGTCTTACACTCCAGCTCGTCACGAAAGCCGACGGCACAAAATTCGGCAAAACGGAAGGAGGAGCCATCTGGCTCGATAAAGAAAAAACATCGCCTTACGAATTTTATCAATTTTGGATCAATACCGATGACCGGGATGTCATCAAATATTTAAAATATTTTACTTTCTTATCAAAAGAAGAAATTGAACAATTGGCAGAAGAAGTGAAAAATGCTCCTGAAAAACGGTCTGCGCAAAAAGCGTTAGCGGAAGAAGTGACAAAACTTGTCCATGGCGAAGAAGCACTCAAACAGGCAGTCAAAATTTCCGAAGCGCTGTTCAGCGGCAATATAAAAGCTTTAACAGCAGAAGAAATAAAACAAGGCTTTAAAGATGTGCCTTCGTATGAAACGACCGAAAATGAAATCGGATTAGTCGATTTATTGGTTCAGGCGAAAATTTCTCCATCGAAACGGCAGGCAAGAGAAGACATCGGAAACGGTGCGATTTACATTAACGGCGAACGGGTGCAGGAGCTTGATTATATTGTGTCTGAAAAAGACACCATCGAAGGTCAATTTGCTGTGATCCGCCGGGGCAAAAAGAAATATTTCTTAATTCATTTCAAATAATCATAAGCCTCTGCTCACACTTTCAGGGGCCTATTAAAATCAATTGGAAAATATACGGGCGAGTGATTCTAAACGACCACCGCTCATACCCGTATTCTATTAAATAGGTCAAAAGCATCCCCCCTTCAATTGAATGGATTAATTTATTCATTGAAGGGGGGTTTTTCGTACAAAAGAAGCGAAATTTGTCGAAAAATACAGAATTTTGTATGTCAAAAAATGTACCTAAATCTAGCTTTTATAAAGTACAATCAATTTAACAAATTATTGAAAAGGAGGAATTATATGAAAATTAGTCGTTTAAAAATGGTTGATATGGGCAATTGTGAATCTGTTATTTTTCTCATCCGTTCCTTTAGACGTTTTCGCAGAAACCATTCATTCTAAAGACAACAACTCTACTGAAAGTCATTTACCGTCAAAAGTCCCGACCCCTAAAATTAACCTTAAACGAGGGGAAATCATTGAGGAACGGACAGAGAATACAAAAGTTTTTTACAATGGTGATGGCACATTTACCAAAAAGATTTATTTTGAGCCGATCCATATAAGGAAAAAGAAGGGGAAGCCATTTGAGGAAATTTCTCTAAATCTAAAATCGATCAGTAGCATTGCATTAAGTTAATTTTAATTTGTCAAGCCCAATTTTATGTTAAATTTCATCTTTTTGGTTCATCACCAAAAGATGTACTTGATTTTTACGTTAAAATGTGATAGAGGTCTCTAGACGGACACGCAAAGTAAAACGCTGGATATTTCGATACCCATATCCTCGCCTTTTGATCAATTTTATTTTGTTGTTGATTCCTTCCATTGGACCATTTGAGTAAGAAAAAACGATGCAAGAAAGCACTGCGTCTCTTCGGGTGATGAGTGCCTTGGCAATACTGCGTACGGCGGCACAGTCGCTAAAAAGGTACCGGTCAAACCATTGGGTCAAACGAGTTTCGGCTTGCTTTCTTGTTTGGCTTTTGGATACGTAACGGAAATGTTGAAGTGCTTGATAGACATCACGTAAATAAGCACTTTCTTGGCACCATTGTCGAACTTCCTGTCTCTCTTCTTCTGTTAATTTTTCTGGACGTTGGCTTAACAATCGGCACACGCGGCGAACGCTTCCATGTTTGGTTCCGCCTTTGGCAAGGTATTTGCGACAACGTTCCAGTGCATCGGTGAATAACTGAATCACATGGAAGTGGTCAAGAACATGGATGGCTTTTGGACATACCTTTTCAATGGCTTTTCTCATGGCAGGAGCCAAGTCGCTGACAACATACTTCACTTTGGAGGCGACGGGTTGAAGCGCCTCCACAATGGCTTCTTCATTTTTTCCAGAAGCAATGGAAAGGACATTCCGAGTCTGTGTATCCATCACCGCTACTCCGTAATCATGTCCCTTTCGGAAAGCGAATTCATCCACACATACTACTGTAGGATTCGATGTTGGTAAAAGAGCCGGGGCATATTGATAAAACCAGCGTTCTACTGTCGTATAGGCGAGTTGTAACAAGCGAGCGACTTCTTGAATCGTTTTTCCGATGCATAACTGGGCGACCCAATGTTGAAACGATTCCGTCGCGATACTGTGAGACGGAAGTCCCGGATAAGAAACGGTGAACGTCAGAAAACAGGCTTGGCAACGCCGTCTTTCTATGGGAAGTTCAATCCAAAATAAACCGACCGTATTTGTATAGCCATGAATCCATTGTTTTCGTTTCGATGATATTTTGGTTGTCCGTCCGAAGCAAGTCGGGCAGATCGGACAATGAGGAGGGAGGGAAAGTTCAAAAATCCATCGTTCTCCCTCTTTTCGTTCTCCATGAATAAGAAAGCCTGGTAAAGTGATCAAATCTTTGATAAACTGAGATTGCATGCGAAATTTCCTCCATGGTTGATGGTTTGGTCACCTTTACCATACAGGAAATTTCGCATTTTTTGTACCCTTGATCAGAAAACAACCTGATTGTCAAGTACATTTTGTGGTGAAGAGCCATCTTTTTGGATATAAAAAAACTCCTTATAATTAGGATTGGCAGTCCTATCCAAATCCTAAGAATAAGGAGAAACCATTATGGATAAGAATACCACAGAATCCACAATAAATGAACTATTTAAAGAGATCGATCCAATAACTTTTTCAAAACTAATTAATGTGATTGACGTTGACAAATACATTAAAAAATTAACGGCGTATAAGTTTTTACAACTTTGTATCATCGCTCAGTTAAACGAATTGGAAAGCTTAACAAAATTGGCCAAACATTTGAAAGACAAGGAAGAGTTGCAGACATATCTGGAATTTGATGCAATTAGTACTTCGCAACTTTCTCGCAAATTAGGCCAATTATCCCCTCAACTGTTTGAAAAAGTATTTAAATATCTGGTCTTAAAGATCCAAGGGCAAATGAAAAATGCCCCGATCATCCGAAACATTGGTCGTCTTCTGGTCATTGATTCTACCACGATGAGCATGAGTTTGAGCCAATATCCATGGGCAACTTTTCGTAAGACAAAGGCTGGTGTTCGACTCCATTTAAAGGTTGTTGTAACGAAGGATATCACTGTTCCGGATCAAGGGATTATCTTACCCGCGAAACATGCCGATCGCACACAGATGGACGAACTCATTGAAATCGATCCAAATGCGATTTACTTGTTTGATCGAGGGTATGTCGATTACAAACAGTTCGACCGCTTATGCCGAGAAGGGGTGCGATTCATTACCCGGCTTAAAAAGAACGCAGAGATTGAAGTTTTATCGGAACGGATTCCCAATCCAGAACGTTTGATTTATAGGGATCAGATTGTCATTTTAGGAAATGACCGTAATCATACCAAAATGACTCATCCTCTCCGATTGATCGAAACGGTCGACAGCGAAGGGAATCCCGTGATCATCATAACCAATTGCTTTGATCTTTCTGCGGAAGAGATTGCAGATTTATACCGATATCGCTGGAAGATAGAGACCTTCTTTAAATGGATGAAACAGCACCTTAAGATAAAAAGATTTTATGGAAAAAGTCAAAATGCCGTTTACAATCAAATTTGGATCGCCCTAATCACCTATTGCTTACAGGCCATGCTCCAATTAAAAGTGAATCACGATGGTCCTTTATTAGAGATCAAGCGAACTTTACAGAATCTGCTTTTTAAAGGTTTTGACTGTTTTGTTCGCTCCCTTTTTAAAAAGCCAATTCGAACGTCCAACGGTCGGAAAAAATACCATTGGGAAAAAGATTTTGAAACCATCGTGTACCAATTTGAAGAAGGGGAGGTGGAACACCTAGACGATTTAGTTTATGATCCAATGTTTCTGTAATATATTACCAAATTGTGGAAATGGACTGCCGATTAAGACGTCATTGTCCTTTTAAGCTTGCTTAGAAAGATTGTATGTCTGAATATTCAGTTACATGAAATAACTGGAATTTTTATTGAGCTTGACAAACATTAAATTTTTTTATGCAACGCTACTGAAAATCGATAAATTTCTATTTCATCAACATTTATGAAGAAGATACGAAACTTTATTTACTTTCCATATAAACATAAACAGTGTTTCGTTTTCTTTTTCAAAATAAAGTTACAATCCATCCGAAATGATGTAAACGATCTGTAAATGTCACCTTATGATTTTGTGTCCATATTTAATTTTGGAATGTGTTTTGGCCAAATCAGAGAATACCTATCTTTTTCTTTTGGTCTAGCAAAATGCTTTACACAAACCTTTATACATTATCTGCTATTTAATAAAAATATTGACATATTTGGAAAAACAATTATAATTATTTTTGAAAGTGCTATGATGGAATATTTAATAAATAAATTGTGTAATTCTGATTTGTAAGTGTAATACTATAGCATTCTAGCAAACAACTGTATAAGTTAATTTTATTGATTCATCACCACATTTTGTGATTTAACCTAAAAAATAAGGAAAACACTCACGAATTCCTGGCAATAATGTTAGCGTGACTTAACATAACAGGAGGTTCTAAAGTGTTTTCCGTATCACTAGATTTGCCAGAATTTGAAGTTGTTAAACAAGTGTTTCTTGAAGATTGCAATTTGTTACATGTTGAGAAAAATACTACAGAAGAACGCTGTTCTTACTGCGGTTTTTTTTCTAGTCATGTCCATGACTGGCGGACAAGAAAGGTTCGTGACTTGTCCGTATTAGGTAAGCCCCTTTTCTTATTTGTCAGAGTGTATAGATACCGTTGTCACAACTGTAATGAGGTATTTTCACAAACATTTGAATCTATCAGTCCTAATAAGCATCAGACCAATCGGTACAGAGAATATCTGTACGAAATGTGCATTGGCTCTACTATCCAAGAAGTGAGTCGAAAGGAAAAAATACCTTATACAACCGTTGAAAGAATATTTTATTCCGTTGCTAAAGAAAAAGAGAAGGAGCATTTAGAAACTCTTGAAAGTGTTTTAGAAAACAATGAATTAATCCTTAGCCTTGATGAGATCGCTGTCCGAAAGGGTCACCGATATGAAACAGTTCTTATGGATACCCAATCCGGGAGTGTGCTTGGTATGGAACATCAACGGAGTTATCGTTCAACTCAGATCTTACTTGCCAAGAAGATTCTGTCTGATAAATGCGTTCATACCGTTGTTATGGATATGTGGGATCCCTTCCATAAAGCTGTTAAATCTATATTCCCAGAGGCCTGTATCGTCATTGATAAATATCATGTGGTGCAAAAGGTGACACATGCACTTGACCAAGTTAGAAAGAAAACTCCTGGACTAAAAAAGGGACGGTTTAAACTCTTGAAAGGTTCTGAAAAGTTAACGGCTAATGAAAAACAACAATTAGACGAGATGCTCAAAGAGCATTCAGAATTGTCATATGCCTATTTTCTAAAAGAACTCTTTAGAGAAATATACCAAGTGAATGACTATGATACAGCTGATTCACTCTTAGAAGAATGGATTCAACTCGCATGGAGCAGCCCATTTCCTTCATTTCATCAAGTTGCCAAGACGATAGAAAATTGGAAGGCACAAATTTTACAATATTTTCTTACCCCTTTTACGAATGGCCGGATTGAAGGTACAAACCATAAGATTAAGAACATCAAAAGACGTGCTTTTGGCTTCAGAAACCTTGAAAGATTTCGGCTACGTGTATTTTTGGAATGTACAGGTAAAACTTATAAAAATCAGGTTGCTTAACCATGCCCTTCATCAGCTTTCCGCATTGTAGTTGGTAGAATGGAATCCGTCAAGGAAAGCGCTTGACCTCTTCCATTCTACCCACTTAGTGGTCTGCAAGCTGACGAAGGAGCTACTCTAGATTGAGTATCAATCTCGCTAACTTATTTCCGGAATTGTGTGAACATCACAGAATATGGTGATGAGACATTTTATTAATGTAATTAATCTGACTTGCTTTATGTCATTATATTTGCGTTAGGTCTGCTCAACTATTTTATATAATTGAGCGGATCCGAATCTTATTTTTGAGTGCCTCCACATAATTTATAGATTAATGAATAATGAATGAATTGAATATAATGGAAAAAGTTTTGATTAGACAACTTACAGGTGTTAGTTTAAGCACTGCAGGGGTTATTCTGGATTATTTGGATTGGATTTCTTACGCATCATTATTACTGACTCTAACTGGACTTGGAGCTGCTGCATCAGCAGCAGTTTGGTCTTATCGTGCTACAATTTTGGCACTATCCAGATCGGGTAAAAGAGCAGCAGCAAAAGCACTTTAATAGAAATATAGTAAAGAAGGTAGTGTGTGGGGCACTAACTTCTTTATATGAAGGGGATAAATATGTTGCTTATATTAAAACGTCAAGGATTAATCAATACGCTTTCTTTTTTTCTATTGTCTCTGATATTGGTTGCCAATACTTTTTTTTCAATCAGGCAATTTGGGATCATTGAACAATTTAACGACATCCAAAAAAACTTACCTTTATTTACCGAATCATTTGTTATTGTCTTTATAACTTCGGTGCAATTGATAGCGGGTATAACAGTTGTAATAATGGAAACACTATTTGTTACTTTTGTAGCAAATTTCATGACTAAAAAGAAATTAAAATTTAGCAACTATATGTTTCCAATCCTTTTAGCGAATATCTTTTCAACACTATTAAATATGACTATTATTAAGGCTATCGGTCTTAATGATATGCAAAACATTCCATGGCTGATCTGGTCGCCAGTCTCACAAATATTGTTGGCAGTTTATATATATATATATTTTTCGATTATTGATAAGTCTATATCGAACATCGTAAAAATCAAATTAGGGGTTCTTATATTTTCGGTATTGTATGGTGTGCCACTTATTATACATACATTGATAAATGCTACATTTTTTCAATAATTTGGGAAAGGTGTAAAAGAATATGGAAAAATATTTTAAGTTGAAGATGATGGTCGTATTCGCCATTTCAGTTATTTTTTTATTGGTAGGCGTTATCACATTGATAAGAATCATCGGGAAAATGTTAGGGAATTGAGGACAGATGAAGTATTTCAAATATAAACGTTTAATAAAAAAAAGAAAAGCAATTTCCAATATAGAGATTTTCTACAGATCTATTTTCAATGAGTTTTCTGAAGCAGATAAAAAAATATTGCTGTCTGTATTATACAAAATAAATCAGGTTATTAATTTTATTTCAAAAATAGCACCAATTTTTGTTTACTCGCTCATTTATTATTTTCATTCCTATTTAGAACCTTTTATAAATCCTTTGTATGTCGCAACAATCTATTTAATTTTTAGCCTTTGGTCCACAGATATCAATAATGATGATTATGATCCTCAGGAAATGGAAAATGTTTCCGAATGGATGTATAAAGCCCGAAAAAATAAATTCAAGTTGCTAATCCTGGAAAGATTGGCATTAACATTTGGAACAAGCATTCTTTTTTACTGCATTTTTATCTTTATTTATATGGAAAAAATGAATGTTAGCTACGTAATAATCTTTTTATATGAGGTTTTCGGAATCATTGCTGCCATTCTTACAATTCTTTTAAAATTCTATTGGAGTAATCATCAGATTTTATTTTTATTTTTTCACGGTCCAAACGATATGAAGCGGAAAGAACATTTCATAAGATATCAATATGATTCGCAATTAGATAAGTACCTGATTGCTTTGTCCCGGTCCGTTCAAAATAGAACCTACTATTTATATATATTTTATATTTATCTATTCGCAGCAATTTTACCATTTATAATATGGTTTATAACTTATCATTTTGGTGTTCATAAGTTTATTATCCTAACTGTTTATTTAGCAGTTGAAAGCGTGATGATCAGTTTTATATCCCAGGGAATCATAAATAGTTCAAAGATGTTAAATAACTCAAATTTAAGTGATTACTATTATATAAAGAAGTTTGATAAGAAAAAATACTATGAGAATTTACTTTCTAAATTTCTTTCCAGAAAACTCTTTGTTATCCTGCTCAGCTATTATCTTGGTTTACTCGTACTTTACGGATTTTCGTCCGTTACTGCCATCATTGGATTATGTTCAACCGTTATCTACTTCAGCACAATACAGATCATTACAAAAAGAGTCTTTCGATTTAAAAAATTATCATTAGAAGAAATCAAAGACAATTTTTTTATTTATTTTTTCAATCCAATAGAAGATCTGTTTATAATTGGATTTCCTTTAATTATTAGCAGTGCTGTCGCTATTTATTCGATAAAATCAGGAAGTGTCTATCATATAATCATTTGCTTTTTTATATACTCTATTTTTTTATTATTTTATAACTTTCTTAAAGAGAGGTAAAAAATGCTTGAGTTAATAAACATTAAGAAAAGATATGGAGATTCAGCTTATATTTTTGATGGTATAAATTTGAAAATTGATAAAAAAAGTATTGTGGAATTACTGGGTGAAAATGGTATCGGTAAATCAACTTTACTGAATACCATTGGCGGAATGACCAAATTCGAGGGTGACATCAAGTTAAATGGAATTTCATTAAAGGACAATTTCAAAAAGTATATGGAAGGAGTTTCATTAATTGGTAATACACCTTTTTTATATGAATATTTAACTCCTTCCGAAACTATAGATATGATCTTGTCCTTCTTGAATAAAAAAAGATTAGACGAGACTCTTGGTGCTCTCATGGAAGAAATTGGGCTCCATAAATATAAAGATACACTAACACGGGAACTATCATTGGGTACAAGACAAAAACTGTCATTAATACTTGCACTTCTTTCTTCGCCTGATTTGATTCTGCTTGATGAACCTTTTGTAAATTTAGATGTTCGTTCTAGAAAAGTCATTCTCGATTTTTTGAAGAATTACGTCGTTCAAAACAAAGCAATTTTAATTTATGCAACTCATTCAACAGACATATATTTATCTGATTTTTCAAATAAAACGATAAGGTTAAGAAGAGATGATCTGTTTGATAAGGTGGTATTAGAGAGTGGTACCCGTGAAATTTAAAATATTTAGTATTTGTTTTTTAGTTAGTTCGTTAACGGGAATCATATTTTTCTTTTTAGGTTTTTTGTTATTACCTAATGAGCAGTTTAACCCGGACTTGCATCCTTCTTTTAAAACGATTTTTTTTACGAACTTTGAAATACATATTCATACCATTTTTTTCTCAATCATTAGTTTCGGATTGTTTTCTTTGATTTTTCTCTTCCAGCAGTTTTTTTATTTAGGATTTATTTTCCATAGCTTGGTAGAAAAAACTAGCTTAAAAACAGCATATTCCTTTTTCGCCGGGCATGGAATAATCGAAGTTATAAATATGTTTTTTACGGCATCAATAGGTTTATATGTTACTGTAAACATTTTTAATATGATAAAAAAAAAGGAATTTGGTAGGAAGTCATTTATCAGTTTGGGAAAAAATCTTTTTATACTTTTGATCATAGATGTATTGCTTTTATTAATTGCCGCACTGTTGGAAACATATTTATCTCCGTTATTAGTCGATAAAAGTAATATAAATCATCTTTACCATCATTAAATTGGCATTGGTAACATCAAAGATTTCGTATGAACCTTCATATGCAAGCAACTGGTATTGAGGGAAGAGGCAAAGGTGGCGCGACTTTCCTAAACCAAGAATATTTTAGTGGAATGAGAAGATCCATCTGGCTCCTCAGTTGGATGCTAGGGAACTGTGCAGCCTGTGCTTCATTGGCAATTGCGAGAATGTCATCCTGCCTGCTCCTCGGCACAGGGAAAACCCATTTAGCAACATGTCTGCACCCAGTTTTAACATTAACTTCCTTATATCTTTTGAACCTTTGCATTTGTAGTATGTCATCAACGGTGATAAAATCCCCAATAACAGCGGTTTAAAATTCCCCAAAAATGACAGATAATCGTTTCAAAACGACATCTTGGATGAGGGGAGAAACGATGCTGAAGATTGGGGAGTTTTTTATGATTCGAGAGTTGTATCAGAAAGGCTGGACTCAAACAGCGATTGCCAAAAAAGTTACGAGGATTTGCCGAAGCGCATGAAGCCCTTCAACGAATGTTTGAAGAACGTTATTGTTAACCAAATATTGTTCCTTTGCCGTTGGCGTGGGACTGGTTGGCGGTGCGGCGTTTAAAGGTGCCAAAATTGCGTATAGGGTGTATAAAGCTAGACGGGCTCTAAATTTTGCTAAAGTTACTAGAAAGGCTGTAGCTGGAAAAATAACAGGATATACTAAACATGGTTTAGAACAGGCTATGCAAAGAGATGGTGGTAGAGGAGTGGCTCCTAAAGCTATTCTAGATGCAACTAGAAACCCAAAAAAAAGTGGTTCAACAGTCAGGAGGAAGAACGAAATATGTGGGTAAGAATGCGGTTGTAGTTCTAAATAAGAACGGAAAAATAATTACTACTTACGCAAAGGGTTCAAAAGGTATAAGGAGCATTCCTGTTAGAAGTTTTTTCGGGGACTTGAATAAAAAAAGCCCTCTTGGTATGATTCGGGGGTGTCAATCAACCGAATTGACCCCTAATTTGGATACCAAGGAGGACTATACATGAATTCTATCTCAAACAAGAAGATTAATCAAGTCACCGATCAAACGCTGGTTGTTGGGATGGATATCGCAAAGAAAAAACATTATGCCTGCTTTGTGGATGAGCGAGGAAGGGTGTTAAAAAAGCCGTTTCCCGTTCTGCAATCGAGAGAAGGATTGGAATGGTTGTACCAGTGCATCGTGGAAGCCATGAAGGAATTTGGAAAAACCGAGGTGATCGTTGGCATCGAGCCAACGGGACATTATTGGCTCAATCTCGCTTACTTTCTTGACGAGAAGGGCATTCCTCTCGTCATGACAAACCCGATGCACGTGAAGCGCTCCAAAGAGCTGGACGATAACCTTCCAACCAAGCATGATGCGAAAGACGCGCTCGTCATTGCCCGGTTAGTGAAAGACGGCCGATTCAGCTATCCGCGTATTCTGAAAGGGATGGAGGCGGAGCTGCGCGTGGGAGCGACATTTCGCTCCAAATTGGTGGAAGAACAGGGAGCGATTCGAAATCAAATGATTCGCTGGCTTGATCGATATTTTCCGGAGTTTTCCCAAGTCTTCCCGTCATTTGGGAAAATGGCGCTCGCGGTGCTGGAATATACGCCATTTCCGAGTGATCTGGCAGGAAAAGAACTAGAAGAGGTGCTGGCCCTTTACCGGCAAAGTGAGGGATTACAATCGCCACAAAAGCCGAAAGCGAAGAAGTTGATGGAATTGGCCCAACACTCCATTGGCGTAACGGAAGGACAACAGATGGCCCGTATCGAAATTGCCACGCTTGTCCGCCGATACCGCCAACTGGAAGAAGAAATCGAGGCACTGACAGAGCAGCTGATCGAACTCGTACAGACATCGGTCGAGTACGAATGGTTGAAGACCGTTCCGGGCTTAGGCGATGCGACCATCGTAGAATTGTTATCAGAGATCGGGAGTTTCTCCCATTATCAGGATCCGCGGCAGCTTATCAAATTAGCGGGCCTGACGCTGCGGGAACATTCCTCCGGCCAACACAAAGGGCAAAAACGGATCTCCAAGCGTGGAAGAAGGCGGTTGCGCGCCCTCCTCTCCGCGTGATGATGCCGATGATCCGCCACAACGAAGCGTTTCGGCAGCTGCACGACTATTACACGACACGTCCTGATAATCCGTTGCGGAAGAAGCAATCGATTGTGGTGTTATGCGGAAAATTATTGAAGGTATTGCACGCTGTATGTACGAAGCACCAAGCGTTCGATGCGAAGCGAATGATGCAGGACATCTTTGGCCTCGAAACGGCTGCTTGATGCCTATAGTCTCGATTCTCTAGACAACAAGGATGACACGGAGAAGCTGGCGCGATATCATCCATTCGACCTTGAGTCCCTAAAGGAGCTTAGCCGGCCTCTGCCTGATGACTAGACCGAACGAAGGAATGTAGGCACAAGGATGCCAAGAGACATGGGAGGGTTCGTCATCATCAGCGATGCAGAGATCCACGGTGCATCCCATACGCTTCCCCCACTACAACCAAATTTAACCAGTAGTGGCCGCGAAGCGTACCCAGTCAATGTAAGATATACACATATTTAACTCAGCTTTCGCAGTCCAAAATCTTGTTTAAATGCTTGATGTAAATGGTTTTGGGAAGTACAAAATTATCATTTGACATTTTTTAAAACATAAAGAAAGACACCTATTCTTTTGGTAAAATATTGGTGACGAAACCAAATCCAAAAGAAAGGTGTCACCACTATGATAACGAATAAAGACTACTTTGCGCAATTACCAAAAGAAATTAAACAAGGATTTTCCGAATTAAATATTGGATATCATTTAAGAAAAGCGAATATTACGAAACTTTCCGGGTATTCTTGTCTTACTGTTTTCAAACTGATTTTTCTTTTAGTCTTCCAATATAAGAACTGGTTTCGTGCTTTTATGAGTAAACGATCTCAGGATCTGCCCGGAAAGGATACAGTCTATCGCTTTTTAAATACACCAACCTATCATTGGAGAAAGTTTCTGCTTTCATTAAGCAGTGAAATGATCCGTCTGCTTCAACCATTAACTTCAAAAGATCGTGTCACAGCTTTTGTGATTGATGATTCTGTCTTTTCAAGAAACCGTAGTAAGTCGGTTGAACTGTTGGCTAAGGTTTTTGATCACTCTACCCATCAGTACTTGAAAGGGTTTCAAATGCTTACCCTTGGCTGGACCGATAGTTTTACTTTTATTCCCGTTGATTTTGCTCTTCTAAGTTCACCGAAAAAGGAAAATCGCCTGCAAGAAATCAATACCAATATTGATAAACGAACATCTGGCTATAAGCGTCGCCAGGAAGCTCTGAAATCAAAACCGGACGTGGCTTCAGCTTTACTTGATCATGCGCTTGAAAAAGGGATTATAGCTGACTATGTTCTCATGGATTCCTGGTTTACACAAGCGCCTTTAATTGAGAAGATTACGAACAAAGGGTTATTTGTCATTGGCTTGGTGAAGCAATTAAAGCAGCGATACGTTTACAATGGTGAACGTTTCACACTGAATCAACTTTACAAATTGGCAAAACCTCACATGGGTAAAAAAGACATTCGCGGATCCGTTTATGCTACTTTAGACAATGGAATTCCAGTAAAAATTCTATTTGTACGAAACCGTAATAAACGGAGCGAATGGCTTGCCATTCTCAGCACAGATACAACATTAGAAAATGAAGAGATCATTCGTATTTACGGCATGCGTTGGGACATTGAAGTCTTCTTCAAATGCAATAAATCCCTTTTAAATTTAGAGAAAGAATTCCAGGGACGTTCCTACGACATGTTAATTAGCCATACAACCATTGTTTTTACACGATATATTCTCATTGCTTGGCAAATGCGAAAAGAGGAGGATCCTAAGACGATTGGCAACCTTTTTTACATCCTTTGCGAAGATGTAAAAGACATAGATTTTATTACTGCCCTTCAATCACTTATTGACCTTTTCCAAACTTTGGCGGAAGCCGAGGTTTCTTTGAACATGGACATCTTTAAAAATCAAATGAATAAATGGTTGGCCACTATACCTAATTATATCAAGCAATGCTTAAATATTTCTGTGTGCGAAAGTTGAGTATTTAAGAAATAATGTTAGAAACTTTGTCGAAAAATATTTTTTTGACACCCCTGAAACGGCTACAACCGTTGATATATCAACATTTATAGAGGGAGGAAGTAAATGTTAAAGCTAAGCGCAGATATGTTACTTTTATTAAGAGAATGCTTGGAATCCCGTAGACCCGACCTTCTGTGGGTTTTAAATAATGAAATTAATATAAATGAAACTTTAGGTAACGAATTGAGAGATATTGTAAATGAAGAGTTTTTGGAAAAAGGATTAAATGATGATGAACCAAATGAGCTGGGGATAAAATTAGAGAGATTAATAGACGAAATTGGAAGGTGTTTTATGTAAGTATGTCTGTTTAAAAGGTGAAATTTCTCAGATTTACGATTTATAATCGTGAATAATCCTTAGAAGACAAATTCTCTTGAGGTTTTTCAATTAGGGTAATAGGTATGTGTCGAAAGAGAACGTGGCATGAGACTGTGGATCATAATGGTAGAATTAGACAGGTTAGACCTGATACTAAATTTACTGGTGGTGCCAAGGTTCACTATCGTTTTGATAAGAATGGGAACTATATTGGAAAGTGGTGAAAAAATGAGACAACCAACAAAAGAGGAAGTGGTTGATAAACTGAAAATGATTTTACAAGGAAAGCTAACAAGAGAGGAAACAGCAGATTGGGTTTCAGAATATGTCATGCAGGATGAGCCAAATATATCAGATGAAACTGTTTGGGAACTTTTACAAATTGTTTCCGGAGTTGATTTAAAAGATGATCCGGATGAATACCTACATGTAGATCAAGACATTATGGATTGGATAACCAAGTATAGCGATTAAAAATGTTAAAAAAACTTGATTGGCTATGCGCCTTTCAAGGTTTTTATTTCACCGACCGGGAAACGATCACGTACGATGCGAAGGGCAACCGGACCAAAGACGGTGAGTACCAATATGAATGGAACGAAGCCGATCAGCTTGTCGCTATCACTCGAAAAGGCGAAAGCACGCCGTTTGTTACCTACAAATACGACGAAGACGGCCGCCGCATTCAAAAGACCGTGGGTGGCGTTGTGACGAACTACCACTACCAAGGCGACAGCCTCAACGTCTTATATGAAACCGACGCGAGCGGAAATGTGGTAAGATCGTATATATACGGAGAAAACGGCCAGCTGTTGGCGATGAAAAAAGGTAGTGCCACCTACTTCTACCACTACAACGCGCATGGCGATGTCATCACTTTAACCAATGCGCAAGGAAACATTGCCGTGCGCTATCAATACGATACATGGGGAAATATTCTTTCCCAATCCGGCTCCTTGGCCGACGAAAACCCATACCGATATGCGGGATACCAATATGACCGAGAAACGGGTCTATACTACTTGATCGCCCGATACTACCACCCAACGCATGGCGTGTTCTTATCTTTAGATCCCGACCCGGGGGATGACGATGATATCCTCATACAAAACGGTTATACGTACGCAAATAACAACCCGGTGATGCTGGTCGATCCGGATGGGCACAGGGCTAAATTATTTAAAGACATATTTCAAAAGATAAAGAAAACAGGCTTTAAAATTCACAAAATAGGACGGATAAAGGGGCAAACGATTCGGGTAAAGGATATTGGGGAGTTCTTTATTCTACTAAAAATAATAAAGGTAAAAGGAAATATAGATCTATAGAATGTATTTTGCAATAGAAAAGTGCAGAGAAATGCAATTAAAAATGCAGAGGTTTGCCACCCATTTCATTCCTTTTCGACAATGCGTGGGACAGTCTATAGCTCTCGCCATGAAAAGAGATGATATGGGCGTGATGAATTAGCCTGTCCACTAACGCTGCTGTTAATCGAGAATCTGTAAAGATCCGGTTCCATTGACTAAATTCTAAGTTAGATGTAATAATTACGCTTTTCTGTTCATAAAACTCCGATATGATTTGGAATAATAATTCAGCTCCTTCTTTACTAAATGGTAAGTATCCCATTTCATCTAAAATGACCAAATCAACCTTCTCCATCCGTTTTCTAAATGCTGATAAACGGTTGTTACGTAAAGCTTGCTCTAATTCCTCAACTAGGTGGGCAACACGGTAAAAACGAACCTCATAACCTAGTTCACAAGCTTTTTTCCCTAGTCCTGTGGCTAAATGAGTCTTCCCTGTCCCGGGTGAACCAACTAAAACTACATTTTCTCGATTCTCAATAAATTGTAGGCTACACAAATCCTCTTTGGTTAAGTGAGGAGGGAACCGATGTTGTTCGGTCCACTCGTAATCATGTAAACTCTTTTTATCTAAGAACTTCGCCTTTTTTATCAAGCGGATTGCTCTCGCTTTTTCTCTTAATCTTATTTCCTCCTTAAGTAGCCCATATAAGAATTGTTTCGGAGTTTCAAACGGTATTTGCTCGTATACATCCGCAACATAAGCTAACCTCAATGACTTACACAATTCTTTAATGTCCTGTTTCAATTGACAGCCTCCTCTCTAGGAGCTAATGAATCGTATTTACTCCAGTCCACTTCATAAGGATTATTATCACTAGGTAGCTTATCCTGTGCAATTAATTCATAGAACTCTTCATTAATCTTCTTCATGTCATGAGAAACTAATAAACTAGCTAGAGCTTCTAATCGTTTTCGTCGAATAATTAAATTATCTACCAACAAAAATTCTTTAATTCTTCCCGGTAAATACTTATTATAGCGCGAATATTCTACAACCCTTGGTTTATGAATCCATGTTTTAATTATTGAAAGCCATGGTAATGCTTTTCGCTTTTTCATATATGGCCGATAGTCATCCAATAATATCTCCCCATTAGGTGAAACAATCTTTAATTGATCCCATGTTACTATCATTTGTAATGGACTATAGTTGCCACCCTTAGGAACATGAACCAACGTCTGATCCACTTTCACTTCATTATATTTGTTTACTTTCACAAGATGCTCTTTAAATACAGGATAGGGTTTTTCTGGTAAGGCTAGAAGATAATCCTGTTCTTCCTGCCATAAGTCCTCAATACGTACGTTTTTGGCATAATGAATTCTATTTCTGTCCGCCTCTAATTTATGAAATAATTGATCAGTTAAACCCTCATAGCTGTCCATTATTGGAGCTGAAGTAAAAAAGTTATAGCGTATATATCCAACTTTATTCTCAACATTTCCTTTTTCATGGCCACTTCTTGGATTGCATACCTGCACATCAAAGCCATAATAATTCTGAAATTGAACAAATTCATCAGTTAATTGTGCTTCTTCATTTTTTGTCCTTTTTGATGCTAGTATAGTTTCATGGACACCCTTTAGTGAAATATAATATTAACGAAGGGATGTGTCCTGATATGGGTAACACAAGCGAAAAACGTAAAAGTTATCATGCTGAATTTAAGGAAATGGTGGTTGAGCTTTATCAAACTGGAACACCAGTAAAACAGATCTGCAGCGAATATGGCCTGTCTGAAACGACAATCTACAAATGGATCAGAAAACAAAAACCGGTTAAGCTGGATGACGGGGGCTCTTTTACCCCGGAAGAATTTCTGAACCTGCAAAAAGAATTGCACCGGCTGAAAGAGGAAAACGAAATCTTAAAAAAAGCTATGGCCATATTCGCAAAGAAGTAGATCAAACCACTGTTATATCCATGATTGACGAGATAAGAGCCAAACACCATTATGACCTTAAAACCATGTGTACGGTCCTTGGCGTGCCGAGAAGTACTGATATTAGGTCAATAAAGTAGACACAAAAATTTATAGATTTTTTTCGCAGCTACCGCGCTATCGCTTGGTGGCCTTTTAAAAATAATTACGACGTTGTCCTAATTATTTTTAAAAGGTAAATTTTCGGGTCTAACTATTCTATTAATATGTTCATTAAGCTCCCTTTTTATAGTACATACGTTCGTATTCAGATGGCGAAAAATACTCTGTTGCGGAGTGAATACGTTTATTATTGTAAAATATTTCTATATACTCAAATATGCTCTTTTTTGCTTCCTCCCTTGTTTTATAACGAGTCTGATAGATTAGTTCTTTTTTTATAACCCCATGAAATGATTCAATACAAGCGTTGTCATAACAATTTCCTTTGCGGCTCATGCTACATTTCATTCCGTATTCCATTAGCTTAGCTTGATAGTCATTTGAAGCATATTGACTCCCTCGATCAGAATGATGGAGGATAGAACCCTGTGGTTGTTGACGCTGATAGGCTTGCTTTAAAGCACTTAACACTAGCTCCTTTTTCATGGAACAGTCTATATGCCAGCCGACTATTTTCCTTGACTCAAGTTTGACACCATTTCACTACATGTGGATAACTAAAGGTGATTATACCAATAGTTATCCACTTTTTTTATCGAAAATATAATCATTATGTAGTGTTATGTGGATAACTTTTGTATATCCAATAATATGTAATATATGTTATACTATTAGTGCTATGTATATTCGAATTAATAAGCAAAAAAATAAAAATGGTTCTGTTCGTCAATATCTACAAATATGTCGTACATTTCGTGTAGACAATAAAGTTCGGCAACAAACGCTTTGTAATCTAGGGAGGTTAGAACATTTATTAGAGAATGGCTCTGTCGATAACATAATCGAGGGATTAGCCAAATTTTCAGAGCGTTACTTTGACCGAATTCACGGGCAAGGCTCTTCCTCTTCTGTCTCCGTGCTTTGGACAAAAGAGTTTGGGCCGGTTTATCTGTTCCGAAAGGTATGGGAAAAGTTAGGGCTTGGTCGGCTATTACGTAAAATCATGGATGATTCCGAGGCTGCTTCTCAGTATGACGAAGCCATTTTTGCCATGGTGTTAAACCGTCTCATGGATCCCAATAGTAAGCATGATATCTTCAAACAATGGATCGACACGATTTATGCAGAAGGTCTTTCAGACATTCAACTCCATCACTACTATCGTGCATTAGACTTCTTAAGTGAACAAAAAGAAAAAATTGAGGAACAACTTTATGGACATTTAACCGATTTAACCTCATTAGAAGTAGATATCGTGTTTTACGACACGACAAGCACCTATTTCGAAGGAGAGGAAGCAGACGAACTGCTGGCTCACTATGGTTACTCCAAAGATCATCGTGGAGATCGAAAACAAGTCGTGATTGGCTTATTAATGACCAAAACAGGGATTCCGATTGGACATCAAGTCTTCCCTGGAAACATGCATGATACGAAGACATTTGGCATGGTGGTTGAAGACCTGAAGAAGCGCTATCCTATTCAGAAAGTCATTCTAGTGGGAGACCGCGGAATGGTTAGTGAAGCCAACTTAGATCAAATTCGTGAACTGGGCATGGAATATATAGTGGGTGTCAAATTACGAAAGTCGAAGAAAGCCCAAGAGCTATTATCCATCCGTGGGCCATATAAGAAGGTTCTCCCGAATCTAAAAGTGAAGTCAAAGAAAATCGATGGCGAAACGTATGTACTCTGTTACAATCCGGACGCTGAAGAACGTGATCGAGCGAGTCGTCAAGTCGTGTTAGAAAACCTTCAATCGAAGCTTGATGAACTCGGTCCATCTGGACTCGTCAAAAACCGTGCGTATTCCAAGTTTTTAACGATAGAAAAAGCATCGGCCAAAATTGATGAAGAGAAGGTATCCAATGACGAAAAGTTTGACGGAAAGTACGCCATTCGTACCAACTCGTCATTAACGGATGAAGAGGCAGCACTTGCCTATAAAGAGTTGTGGAGAGTGGAACAAGCCTTTCGTAACCTGAAGTCGAATCTAGAACTTCGCCCGATGTACCATCGAGTGGAATCTCGTATTCGAGGCCATATCATGGTTTGTTTCCTTGCGCTTGTCATGGAATCCTTTTTGGCCTATAAGCTAAAAGAAATAGGATGCCAAACAAGTGTAAAGGATATTTTGCATGATGTAAGCCAGGTGAAGGCCTCGAAAATACGCGTGAATGGTGAAGAGCAAATCGTTCGTACAGAATTACAAGGTCAAGCAAATCTAGCATTTGAAGCACTTGTCACACAAGCGCCTCCTAGAGTATTAGAAAAAAACACGTGCCACTAACAAGTGTAGTGGTACGTGTTGTGGGTAAAGTCCAAAACACCAGTATTTTCGGGCTTTTCTTTAGTGTACTCTGTCAAACTTGAGCTTGAATACAAATCCATCATACTAGCTAGATAAAGCCAACCTTCATCCGTTGGAATGTATGTGATATCAGCTACCCATACTTCATTTGGTTTCGTAACAGTAAAATGTTGGTTTAAGACATTTTCGTGGACCGGATGGTTATGTTTTGAGTTAGTGGTAGCCTTATGCTTTTTCACGGTACGAGACTTCATTCCCTCTTTGTTCATTATGCGAGAAACCGTCTTCTGTGAAACCTTAATGCCTTCATGATTAAGCTTTTTGGCAACCTTTGGACTCCCATACAGTTGGCGAGATTCGATATACACACGACGCACTTCCTGCGTCAATTCTTCTCGACGCTCTTGTCTAGCACTTTTGGGACGATCACGCCATTTATAATAACCGCTTCGAGAAACTTTCAATACTTCGCACATCTTCTCCAATCGGTAATCGAAGCGATGCTCATGGATAAATGAATATTTTACCGATGGTCTTTCGCGAAGAAGTGCATCGCCTTTTTTAAGATGGAGTTTTCCTCCTCCAGATCCCGAATACGTTTCTTCAGTTCACGAACTTCGTGGTCTTCGGATCGAAACGTTTGGGTTTCTGTTATTTCAGGTTCTTGCTTATATTTTTTCATCCAGCCGTGAAGAGTATTTTCGTTAATTTTGAGCTCACGAGCCACTTGTGCAACGGATTTCGCTTCCTCCAAAATATAACGAACAGTTTGACGCTTAAAGTCTTCCTCGTACCGCCTTTGTTTTTTTGTCATGTAGACACCTCATTTTTCAGTCTATTATTACTATAATAATCTGTGTCTACTTTTTAGTCTAACATCAGATAAGTCCATCGCCCAAGTGGCAAAAGAGTTGGGGTTGGCTTACAACACTCTTCACCGTTGGGTTAAAGAATACAAAGAAAGCAATGGAACGAGTTTTGTAGGTTCAGGCAACATCAAACCACAAAATCAAGAAATCATCGAATTACGCCGTCGCAATCAAGAGTTGGAGGAGGAATTAGCCATCCTAAAAAAGGCGTTAGGCATCTTCACCAGAAACCAGAAGTCATTTACGCCTTCATTTTTCAACACCGAAATGAATTTCTTGTTGTGAAGATGTGTCAAGTGCTCGGTGTTTCAAGAAGTGAGGATTACGCCTGGCTTAAGCGGGCGAAAAGTAAACAGAAAGAACAAAAAGAACAACTCACTCAACAGATTCGAAATGAGTATCTAAAGTCCCGTAAGATTTATGGAAGTCCGAAAATTATGCAAGAACTACGTAAACAAGGGATTCGTGTGTCCCAAAAGACAGTAGCCCGAATCATGAGTGAAGAAGGATTGAGATCGATTACTGTGCGTAAATACAAAGCAACGACTAATAGTAATCATCCTTACAACGTATATGTCAATCTATTGGAACAAAACTTTCAAGCAACTGCTCCGAATGAAGTATGGATGGCCGATATCACGTATATTCCTACTGATGAAGGATGGTTATATTTAGCGAGTATCATGGATTTGTATACACGAAAAATCGTAGGTTGGTATATCGATACACGAATGACCAAAGAGTTAGTCATTAAAGCGTTACAACGGGCTTTAAACAGCGAAAAACCAATGGAACGAGTGATTCATCACCCGGATCGTGGGAGCCAATATGCTTCGAATAACTATCAGCAGCTTTTACAGGAACATCATTTTCAAGTGAGCATGTCGAGACGTGGGAACTGTTACGACAACGCTTGTATGGAGTCGTTTCATAGCTTAATCAAAAAAGAGTGTATCTATCCGAATCGATTCCATACGCGGAAAGAAGCGAAACAAGCCATTTTTGAGTACATCGAATCCTTCTACAACCGAAAAAGAAGTCATTCCGCTCTTGGCTATGTATCGCCATGTGAATTTGAAGAAACATACTACGCTAATCAGAGAAAAGTAGCTGCATAGGTTCAGCTATTTCTCTCTGTTTAACGTGTCCGTTTTCTTGACATAACACCAATATTATACTAAATATTCAGGTGGTGCCAGGCACCTATACCAACATTATTTTACATATTTTCTTAATAGAAGTTAAGACTTGTTAAAAATTAATGAGATACAGAAGAAGAAAGATACCAACAAACAGTGAAAAGTATAGATCATGATTACATTTGGTATTATAATCACAAACGTATACAAGGGGCTTTAAGTTATCAAACACCGGTTCAATAGGCAAAAGCAAGTTAAATAACGAGCACAGGAGGGCTATGTTTTCTCCTTCTTATCTTGATCACCATTCACAAAAAGATAAGAAGAGAAAAGGAACCAGGGCGGTTTAACCTTGGTAAGCGTCAAATAAAACCCACATTCCGATCATAGGTCATCCGTGTGATAATCTTCTTAGAATGATTCGGGAGGTTTTGCCATGACCCTAAAAGAAAAAAGAATAGAATGGAAAGCACGATATGATGCCTGGAAAGAGAGTGGACAGAGTATAGCGGAGTGGTGCCGGGATCAAGGAATCAAAACTCACCAAATGTACTATTGGGTGAGGCAGTTCTCCCGCGGTGGCAGTTGCACTGAAACGCCTGTCCAGACGCAGTGGCTGGCTGTTCAGGTAGAAGAATCCTTGCCCTCTTCAGGTCAAGGTCCGATCTTTTTACACGTTGATGCGATCTCCGTTGAAGTACGGCCCGGTGCCAATCTGGATCTATTAACCGATGTGATTCGGGTGCTGCAACACCAATGTTGATGAATTCCCCGTTTGAACGTGTCTATCTGGCGCGTGGCAGTACGGATCTTCGCAAATCGATTGACGGACTGGCCGCTATTGTACAGGAATGCTTTGAACTCGATCCCTTCTCTCCGTGCTTATTCGTGTTTTGTAACCGGAAACGGGACAAGTTAAAGATTCTTCAATGGGAACATAACGGCTTCTGGCTTCATTATCGCCGTCTGGAAAAAGGGACGTTCCACTGGCCGTCGGAGAATGATACAGCGCCCATGTCTATCAGTTCACGCCAGCTGCGCTGGCTGCTGGACGGCTTGCCAATCGAACAAAAACAAGCGCATCAGGAAGTGAAGGCACGCATCCTTCTATAAAACAAATAAATAAAAAAAGAATTCGATACTAGGCAAGTTGGATTCTTTTCCGTATACTGGACATATGGAAAAATCAGCGCAGACTTCAAAAGGCACAATTGAATATTACAAAGCGCTCAACGAAAAGCTCCAAATGGAAAAGGAAGAGTTGGAAGCGAAATTAAAATGGTATGAGGAACAATTCCGCCTCAGCCAGCAACGCCTATTCGGAGCTTCCAGCGAGAAGACCCATCCGGACCAGCTCTCCCTTTTCAACGAAGCCGAGTCCACGGCTGATCCAGCTATGGAAGAGCCTACCGTTGAGACGATGACATATAGACGCAAGAAACAACACGGCCAACGCAAACGCATGCTTGAAAACCTGCCTACAGAGACGATCGAATACCGTTTGTCTGATGAGGAACAGGTCTGTTCGTGCTGTGGCGGTGCCATGCATGAAATGAGCACAGAAGTACGCAAGGAATTGAAAGTCATTCCTGCCCAAGTGAAAGTAGTCGAACATGTGCGTCATGTATATAGCTGCCGTCACTGTGAGCGTCATGAACTGAACACACCTATTGTGACAGCGAAGATGCCGGAACCTGTTTTCCCTGGAAGCCTAGCGTCTCCGTCGTCAATGGCTTATACCATGACACAAAAATACATAGAAGGTATGCCCCTGTATCGCCAGGAGAAACAACTGGAACGCTTTGGCGTGTCCATACCTCGGCAAACGCTGGCCAATTGGACAATTTATGGGGCTCAAACTTGGCTTAGCCTCATTTACGATGAGATGCATGAGCACCTCCTACAGAAGGATCGTCTGCATGCGGATGAGACAACCTTGCAGGTCCTGTCTGAACCGGACCGGCCAGCGACATCGACTTCCTACATATGGCTTTATCGTACCGGTCGCGGGGATACACCAATCGTCTTATACGATTACCAGCAAACCCGTGCAGGCAAGCACCCACGCCGTTTTTTGGACGGCTTCCGGGGATATTTGCATGTGGACGGGTATGCGGGTTATAACGTCCTCCCCGATGTGAAATTGGTCGGGTGCTGGGCCCATGCCCGCCGCAAATTCACAGAAGCCCTGCAGGCACTGCCTGAATCGGCGAGCACTTCCACCGTCAAAGCAAAGGAAGGTCTGGCCTATTGCAATAAACTTTTTGAAATTGAGCGCAAGCTTAAAGATGCAAGTCCAGAGGAGCGCTATCAAGCACGGCTGGAGCACAGCAAACCCGTGCTTGAGGCTTTTTTGTCATGGCTTAAAGAGCAAATGCCGCGCGTACTGCCAAAAAGCGCACTTGGCAAAGCGATCAAGTATTGTCGTAACCAATGGGAGCGGTTGGAGGCATTTTTAGAGGACGGCCGTTTGGAGATCGATAATAATCGCGGGGAACGGTCAATTAAACCTTTTGTGATCGGTCGCAAAAACTGGCTCTTCAGTAATACATCAAAAGGAGCAAGGTCTAGTGCGATCATCTATAGTGTTGTGGAGACAGCCAAGGAAAACGAGTTGGATCCATTCAACTACCTTAGCTATCTGTTTCAAGAGCTTCCCAATATAGATACGACAGATAAAACAAAATTAGCTGAATTCCTGCCATGGTCACCGACGCTTCCGCAGGAATGCCGTGTTCCTAAAAAATCTAAATAAAGCATACATGAAATCCCCATCTGAATACAGGTGGGGATTACTTTACGCTTACTAACCTTGATTCCTTCTACTCTAGCCGATTTTATACTGTCTACTTTTGGGAGCGCAATGCATAGGCACTTATAAATGAATTTATTGTAGGTGTTAATTTTGTAACTGTTATATTTTTTAAAATTATCCAATCAAAAAAGGCGTACCATATAGGGTACACCTTCTTTATGAAGAGCTATATTGCAATTGCTTTTTCAAATTCTCTTCTTTTATTATCTGTTTAATCATCTGATCGATCCGTTCTATTTCGGCAGTAGAATTTTTCCACCAGTTTCGGCTCCAAATTCTTGTGATTGTCCAACCTTTAGATTCCAAGAAGCGTTGTCTGTAAACATCTCTTTCTTTTGCTGAAGCGGAACTATGATACATTGCGCCGTCACATTCAATACCCAAAATATATTTTTGCGGGTTGTTAGGATGGACAACTGCTAGGTCAATCCGATATCCTGACATCCCTACTTGAGTGTCTACTTTATATCCTATTTTCGTTAGTTGATTGTATACTTGTTCTTCAAAAGGAGAATCAAACACTATATTTGTATTTTGCTTCTTTGTATTTTTGTTTTCGTTTAACTCCATTAGAATTCTTTCGATTTCTTCCCTATTTAATAAAGAAACTGCCTTTGCATATTCTAGATAACTTTTCAGCAACTTAGGGCCATCGTGCTTTGTATTAGAAACATTTAATTCATTAGGCTCAATACTAGATACTACATGGATTTGTTCTTTGGCACGTGTAATGGCAACATTTAGACGATTTTCTCCACCTTGTTGACCAAGAGTTCCAAATCGATTATATACTCTTCCTTCCTCATTTTTGGCATAAGCGATTGAAAAGATAATAATATCCCGCTCGTCCCCTTGGACGTTTTCAATATTTTTTACAAATAGTCTCTCATCTAATTCTTTAGCCATGTTTTGTTGATATAAAACAGCGAATTCTTTGTCTTCTTCAATGTTGCGATCAATAATATCAAGTATTTTATCTTGTTGTTTTGCATTGAATGTGATAATCCCTACGGATTTTGATGGGTCAGACTTAAACAAATTCTTTAGTAATTCAACTACAGCAATTGCTTCAACTTCATTACACTGATTGATCCATCTGCCATCGACTTTATGCCACTGAATAGCAGCAGGTTTTTTTAATGGTTCTACATTCGGTGCTATTTGTATGTTGCCATTATAAAAAGCATGGTTTGAAAAGTTTATCAGCTCTTCAGATTTTGAACGGTAATGCCATTGTAACATTTTTTCAGGTAATATTCTTTTTGCTAAATTCAAAAGGCTTTCTGATTCATCAAACTCCATATGCTCTTCATCATCTTCATCACTTTGAACTTCACCTTTAAATAAGTTGGAAGGTGGAAGCTGTTTTTCATCTCCAGCAACCACGATTTTCGCTCCACGATAAATTGAAGGTAAACCGTTTTCCACCGTACATTGTGAAGCTTCATCAAAAATGACGACATCAAATAAATCTTTTTCTAATGGAAAAATGGCTGAAGCCGTTTCTGGTGATGTAAGCCAAATAGGAATTACGTCAAGTAAACCATTTAAAGAGAACTGTCTAACCAATTTTCGTACTGGCCAGATCATTCTTTTCTTTCCAACTTGATGTTTTAATTCTTTCATCGCTTTACTATTCATTTGTTTAACATTTTGCATCCTCTTTAACAATCGATGCATAAGGACCTTTATTGTTAGATCCCTTTTTTGGATTAATAGTTCTTTAAAATCCTTACGTATTTTTTCAAACTCATCTGTCCCGATTTTTGTTAGAATAGGATGTTTTTTTTCAATTTGATCGATCCAGTGAATATAAGCTGATTGCCTTACAATATCAACCCATTCATCAGCAATCTGTTTATGAATATTATCTCCGGTCTTTTCTTTCAGCATCTCTATGATGGTTTTAATGAAAGGTAAACTTTCTTCATAAATCCGATCCATATTTCTAAGTTCTTCAAAATCTTGTATAACAAATTCTTGTTGTTGTTGAAATTCTTTTAATGGTATATCACCTTTTGTAATTCTGGCATTAAATTGATCAATTGCTTCTTTTGAAAAATAGGTTTTAAGTGTTTCCACTTCTTTAGACATTTTTTCTGAAACCATTGAAAGTTCATAAAGGATACGCAGACTTTCTCTTAATTTTGGCCACTCTTTTGATGAAATCCCTTTGAATTTTTCACCGTTTAAAAGTTCTTCAACGATGGTTCTTCCTGTAAAAGATGTCCACCACCAAAGTCTTAGTTTTTGCAAGGTTTTCTTTTCATTCGGATTTAAGTCATCGTAAATTTTTTCTAATTTATCACTAACAAGCCAGCTATATTCTGGAGTAATGTCTTTTTGATCAAAGGAATCCAAATACTCAATGCTTTTTTCTGCTTTTTCAATCACATTTTTTAATATTTCAACAATTGTTAACCGATCTTTTAAATCTAAATGTGCGAAAGATTTTCTATTTTTTAGAGGATAGCTGTTCGATCCAAACCGTGCATAATAACTTCCATATGAAAATATTTTCATTAATACATCTTCAAGATTATCTTTATTTAAAGAAGATAAAACACTTTCTAGCTCTAAAATTGTATCAATTTCTGATATTGGCTTTCCAAGTCCGTATAAATCATATGCCTTAAACCCGTGATCTTGAACTTCATATAACCCTTTTGCGATAGCATTCAGTTCGGATTCATATTTTTCAATTTTGGCGGAAACTTGTTTTAGCTCTTCTTCATATTCCTCAATCGATTTATTCTCTTCAAGTAAAGTAAACAATTTGCGATATAAAGTTTTTCGATCATTTTTCTCATCATGTAAAAGGGCTACATGAGAAGATAATCCTAACAAATCTAGACGCTGGTAAACGACATCTAATGCCGCTCTTTTTTGACAAACTAACAAAACTCTTTTATTTTGTGCTATGGAGTTTGCGATTAAGTTAACGATTACTTGAGATTTACCGGTTCCTGGTGGACCATGAACAACTAGTCCCTTCTGATAATCAATTTCTTCAATAATTTCTTCTTGGGATGCATCAGAATCTAAGACATAAAACTTTTCATTTTCTCTTTTTTCTTGTTTTTTATTTATTTCCAATTCGTCGTTTTCCATGGATTCTTCATAAAAATTCTCACCAACCCCCAAAAGCTCTCCTAATATTCCAAAATCAGTATTATAATTTTCTGCGAGTGCTATTAATTCATCATAATCTTTTAGGAGCGCAGAGTTACCTTGAGGAAAATTACCTAATATTGCTATATTTTCGAGTTCAAATTCGCCTTTTTTATATTGAGGTATTGTATCTTTCGTATAATTTTTGAAAGACTGTAAAGTGGTTTGATTTGACCAAAGAATGTTTAATGAATGATTTTTTAACCAAGAAATCCACTTTAAGAAATTTACCGTTTTTGCCTGTTCTTCAGCTTCATCAAAAATATCTTCTGTTACATTAATCCCGTTAAATTTTTTAAATGCTAAGAATAATGTTCGATTTAGTTGTGGATCCCCTTCTTCCAAAAATAATTTCCATTGAATACCGCTTGCTTTTGTTTTTTCTAATTTTACTGGGTATAAAAATAAAGGCGCTCGAATAAAAGTTCCGTCTAACATATAACCAGTTATGTAAGGATACCCTACATACAAATCATAAAGCCCTGTTTCTTCTTCAATTCCTTTAATATTGCGGTAAAGAGTTGTTAATTTATTAGATAAAATTAAACTATCTTCATTATTTACATCTTGTTTTAATAAAGTTACATTACCTTTCTGATCAACAATCTTTTCCAAAATCGTTTCCGGATTAATCTGATTAAGTTTATTAATAGAACTGATATCAAAAGCCCATTTATCGTAAAGTTTCAACATTCGTATAGATCGGTTCCGTCTACTTAGATCGTTAAGTCGATCTTTCAAATGTATAAGCTTTTGTTTCATACGATCACCTTTGATAAATTTTCTTAACTATTTATATTGAAAAGCATCATTTTTATACTTAAAAATCTATTTTTCATTATAACCTTCAGTATTTTACATTAAAAGACAAAATACGACTTTTATCAAAGAATTATTTAAAAATTAAAAAGTAAAATAACAATCAATGGAGTTAATATAGTTTTCCAGGACACATCTTAGTTAAGTCTCTACAATAAAATCGAGAGGATGTATCTCTGTGGAACGTAAACCAACAGGTAAAAATATAATGATACGTTTTTATCAGTTAGGTTGTTAAAGCTGATGATAAAATCGCCAATATAGCTGTGATAAAATTCCCCACTTACAATAGAACCATAGTGTCCATAAGAGGAGCTATGGTTCGTGATAGCGCGGGGGAATTTTTTGTGATCAAAGAAATGTTTGAGAAAGGAATGAATTGTCGAATCATGTCACAAAAACAAAAAGCAGAAGCCCAAACAGCTTCTGTGGTAAACATTCTTCATCAACTCAACATCATTAACGTAAACTCACCATCATCTTTTTTCTCTGGTCCAACGAAATGATTTATAAGCTCAGCTATAATGCCCTACACTATTCATGTTAGTTTTAAAAAAATTTCAATATAATCCTTTAAAGTCTCTAAACAATGCATTGGTAGCGGTAATTTTGTTGAAGCGTCATAGGTTAAATTAGCTCTTCTTAAATTATGGCACATAAGAGCTAAGCGATCCCTTTCTTCCTGTGAATGCCCCCCGCTTATAATCAATTCTACATTTTTTTGCTTTCCGATTAATTGATGTGGGATATCAACTTTTACAGCGTCATTTTTTGACTGTAAAGATTCCGGTCTTATTCCAATACTGTAGTAAACTCCTTTTTCATCTCGAAAAAGACCCGATTTTTTCGTAAATTCCTTCTTATCGTCTGTAATATCATAGTAAGGGACTTCCTCTGTAGTATTAATCCGGATTACTTTTATCCGATTATTGTACTTTAATAGATCACTTTGGAAAGGAAGTTCATAAAGGCTTACATTTTCGTTTCGAAGCTCGGCCCATTTCTGATTATAACGAAATACAGAATCTAGTAATAAAATGATTGTTTTATCTGGATATTCCTCTAATAAAAGTTCTATTTCTTGTTCAATCCAAGAGCGTATACTTGTTTTTACAATGGACTTTTGAATCGTTTCAGTATTTAGCGATATAATCGATTGATCAATCGGCAACCACCCTTTATCAATAAAGAAAAGCTTGTCAAATTTTATTTTAATTGTAAAATACTAGTTATATAGGTAATTATCCTGAATCCGTGATGAATTGAAATCGACTTTGATTTTGTTGTAATTTTGATGGATTGATAATCCATAAAACCCCTTTTATGCTTATGACCTATGTCATCTCTATTTCCGAAAATGGAACAAATCTCTTTTTTAGGTATACGAACCAAAAAAATAGACAAAAAAGCACAGGGAGTGACGTTGGACATCAGTGCCCGAACATTCGTTCGTTATCTTGCCTCTCTCCATTTCTGATAGACGTTCAGTAGGGGCTCGCTATAGCCACTCCTTCGCGTCAGTTTCATCCAGATCTGTCGTGATCGACGGACGAGTCGCCCTGCCATCGTGATCACCGTCTGAATAATCGTCTTGATGCGGCGGCGTTTCACTTTGTGGTGCAACGGATGTCTCGGATCGCTTAATAGATCTTGTCCAATCAGACGAAGAAGATTGTAAACGAAGGCTCCCATGACCAACACGAGCGCATTCGTTTTCATCTTCCCAGATGGAAGCCGCTCTAAATCTAAGTCGCTCTTCAGTTCGCTATGAAACTGTTCGCATGTCGCATGGTCATGATACAACGCGAGCACATCGCTCATTCGAACATGCTCGTATCCTTTGAGCCGCACCCAATAGCTTTCCACTTCATAATCAGGAACGAGCATCAGCTGTCCATTGCGTTCCATCGTCCGTTCCGTCACTTGGGTGACTTGAACGTACGTATACGTGTTTCCATCGATCGCTGCCTTCTGTGGAAGGCATAGCTCATAGGTTTGTACTCCTTCGCTTTGTCCATCATCGACACGTTTGCCCTTTTGCGAAGCGATCTGGAACCAAAGCGCTGTCGATTCTCGGCGTAAGTTTCGCTTGATGACAAAGTCCACGTCTTCCTTTAGGCATACGTGCACATTCGCTTCTGCATCGTTTCCTGCATCCATGCGAACAAGCAGACGAGATGAAGTCAGTTGACGAGCTCGACGGATAGCGGTGACTAAAAACGAGGGCATGTTGTCTTGCACATGTTGTTTCCCTGGACGCAACTCGGCATGAACGAGATACCCTTCCTTCCCTGCATACGCAAACAACGGTGTAAAACCGTCAAATCCTTTATACGTTCGACTGACTCCTTCTTTTTTCGTATCGGAGTTGTCAAATGGGGAACCATCTATATCAAGGGGAAGCCATGTCGTCTTTCCTTTGGTCCAACAAGGGGACAAAGTGGCATGTCGTTGAATCAACAGACGTATGGACTCCTCCCAAAGAATCGTTTCGGTCATCGGAAGACAAGCGAGCTGATCGAGTCGTTGTCGCAAGGTTGGAGAGGAAGGCACGTGCTGAATCCCCATCGATGCCGAAAAGATATCGTCCTGACGATACGCTTCGATATGATCGAAATCCGTTTTTCCTGTGGCAAGCAAGCCAATCATCGAGCGAATGACATCGCTATGGGAAATGTGCACTTCTCGACGAACCGTTGGAAGCCGAAGTGCGTTTACCCGTTTATCCAGTTTCGTTCGATGGAGTAAGTAGCCAACGAGAGCAAGCCCAGCACTTGGGGTAATCGCTTCATCTGTCAATACAAACCGAATCGGGAAATCTTTCATCACATCACCTACTTGATGAAGAATCGTCAACGTCGTTTTCCCTTATCGTATCAACGGTTTGCGACCATTGTAAAGATGTTTTGTCACGGATTCAGGTAATTATATGAAAATTAAAAATATTTGTTTGGTTTCATTGCACTTTTTTGCCCTTATTTTTATACGAGTTTTCCAGTAAATGCACAAAGTAATCTTCAGACAATTATCATCGCCTGTATATATGACGAATTGCCCTGTGATTTAATTGAAGATTTAGAAACAGTTCCGACTGCGGAGAAGGGGGAAGAGGTGATCTCTCGGCAAGATGGATTTGAAGTGAAAATTGACATAGACGATCAAGAAGCGGGCTCGGAGCTATCGGTTTCTGTCGATGCCCCAAACTTAGAGAATGATGGAACACTTTTGTTTGTGAGAAGGAGTGTAGATGATTATGAATGTTATGGAACCAAGTGTTTATGAACCTACATATATATCCATCTTGTTGATCTTACTCGGTTTAGGTTATTTATTTTTAATAGGATTAGCTATTTCTAAATATCAATTTAAGATTTCCGGTAAAATTTTTTTGGTAATATCCATTGTAATTTATTTATTGGTCGGAGCTTATATGGTAGGAACAGGATATTATATCGATGAGGAGGCACCTGATGCGCTTGTTTTTCATAAATTTGGCTTTTTGGAATTAATCATCCTGTCCTATGCGTATATTTTTCTAGGACTTGCGGTAGGCTTTGGGAAAAGGAAAAACAATTGAATGTTAAATCTTGGATTTTTCAATATTCTACTTGTTTTTTCATAACACGGTTATGCAAAAAAGATTGGCCAAATTTTATGGTCAATCTTTTCATTTGTCTATTCAAATACTTTTGTTGAAGAGGAAGATCTTGTCGTTTTATTTTCTCTCCGCTCTTATTTCTTTTTTTTTAAGAAACCAGAACAGGACTGTAAGTGAAAATAATAAAATTGGTATATATCCAACTAACCGCCATGCGTTTAACGCACCGAGAAAATAATATGCAACTGGTAAAAATGTTACAGTACTAATAAGCATAAACAGCCAAGAACGATGGAGTAAACCAATTATAAATGTAAGTATTGAAATAACAAATGAAGTTCTCCATAAGAATATAATCAAATTAAAATCATCCAATATATCGTCCACCCCCTGCGTGAAATACTGTAATATTTAAAGAAACTAGGAGCTGTCCAAAAAGTCAGGGTTAACTGACTTTTTCGAGCCCCTTCATTTTAGGGACTTATCGGGCAGACCATTTTTTCTATCTTTTTATATCCTTCAGAAGTCTTATGAAGGACTTTTCTTATGCTCCCTCTTTCTGAATTGGTTCTTCAAAAGTTTTCTGACGGACATTCAGCACATATAATTGCTTCTTGTTGGGCTTCATTGCCTCTATGAAGGACATTTACAAATTTTATTCAATTATTTTTGTCCTTCACAGTAGTATTTCTCCCAAATCCTTCATTTTAGGGACTCATCAGGCAGCCCCTTTAAAAAATTGATTTCTTACTCATCATCAACTTTTAATTTTAAATTTGAGTAAAGAACTAAATTCCTACCTCAAATTTTGCTTCGTCATCCGATGTATCAGCATCTATTTCATTAGAAGATCGTTAATCGATATTATTTCACCAGCTGTGAAAGCATTCGTTATTGGGATTTTACAAATAAATCTAATAGAATATTGCCGTATATAAATATTCTTCATTATGCACTCAATTCCTTTTTTTGTTTTAAGAAGTGAGTCTTCAAGCTTTTTTCTGCAACGATATGGCATGCAGGCACAAAACTAAACAATTTAAATTCAATAGAGCAAATGTCCCGTGTATTTTATGTGAGTAAAAAGAATTGGTTAAAAATAGGGAAAATTTTCAGTTATAAAACCGTTTTACTATGCACATACATTTTATGAATCGTGATAGATCTGAATTTACTGATACGATTTCAAGGATTTCCACAGGCTCTAAATCTCATTTTGGTACTTTCATGTATCATTAGCATTGCATAAATATAGTTAGAATTTTCTGTTAATTATTTTTTGTGAATTTGTGCCAAAAAGACAAAACCTAAAGAAAGGTGGCACTGCCCATTTGGTAAATATATACAGTTAAACCAGAGCGACAACGACAAAAGGGAGATTATGGACTGGCTCGCCCATCAAATTTTCGCAACCAAACATAAGCTGGTTTCCACAGAGCTCTCTTTAACCAACGAGTAATTCGAAGTAGGGATTTCTTACTTTTCATCTCCAATTGAATGAGAACATGTAAGCAATACGTGATCAGGGCTAAGAAAATTTGATTTTGAATAGCTGTTTCACTCATTCCATAAAAGTGCTTAATTTCTACGTGTTGCTTGAGCCATTTGAAAAAGAGTTCAATAGCCCAGCGAGATCGGTAAATATCACTTATCTCTTCTGGTTTTAAATCAAATCGGTTGGTGATGAAACGAAGTAAGTTCCCTTTTGTGTCCATAACTTCTAGTAGACGAAAGACATTTTCAGTACGATTTTGTGTGGTACCAATGTAGACCATTTTATCGGATAGAACGTGACAATCATCAGGAAGTGAAAATGTATAGACTTCACGAATGACTGCGTTTTTCTTCAGTCTTGAAACGAAGAAATAGCCATCATCTGTCATCCGATCAAAACGTTCATAGTCCACATAACCGCGGTCAAACACATACATGGCTTCTTGATCATCCACTAGGACTTCGAGTTGATTTCGGTCATGTTCTTTTGCTGTCGTAATCACTGCTTTTTCAGGATAGACGGTGTCTTTATCCATGAAAACGAGCCGTAAGTGTAGCTTTACACCAGCTTTTGTTTTCCGGAATTTTGCCCATTTATAATTGGTCAAATTCAACGGGAGTGTACTTGAATCAATGATTTTCAGTGGCATATTCTTTCCGTTTTTATAATGGTACCGTTGAATTTTCCAAACAAGATCCAAGAACAAATTTGCAAGAATTAGTGGGTGGATCTGATTGTTTTTTCGGGATAGCTGAGAGGCACTTATCGATTCAAATCCGAGTGCTTTTTGAAGATCTTCGTCTACAAGTGCATCACTCATTTCCTCTAAGCTCTTAAATTCGAGCAGCTGGGCTACCAATAAAAGTTTAATATAGGCTTCTGTTGTCAGCTTTTTTGTGTAATAGTCCTGTTTCAATTCTTTGACTTGTTCGCTAAGTTTTTGAATATTTATGGGTGAAACCCATTTACCAAATGATGAAATTAGTGTATTCTTGTCCATAACAGTTATCCTTTACGATTGGATTTGGACAGGAACCACCTGTACTTCCATTGTAAAGGATTTTTTTGTTTCGAAATCAATAAAAAATTGAACATTCTTAGTATTTTGAATCATCAGATTTAATTACTGCAATGCTAGTGTTCATGTATATAAAAATAATTCAGCATCTGTCCGCATTTTTATAAAAAGTAGCTCCAAAAGCAGCCCCACTTGCCCCAAAATAATACATTATGATCAAATTGTGATCAAACCTAAATTGAAACAAAAAAACCCTGAAATCCTTTCTTCTCAAGGGTTTCAGGGTTTTTAAATACTGAATTATACAATCTAATTTTATTAACGAGAGTAGAACTCAACGATGAGCGATTCGTTAATTTCCGCAGGCAATTCAGAGCGTTCAGGCAGACGAGTGTATGTTCCTTCAAGCTTTTCCGGATCAAATGTTAAATATTCAGGAACAAAGTTGTTTAATTCAACCGCTTCTTTAATGATTTGAAGGTTGCGGGATTTTTCACGGACAGAAATCGTTTGGCCTGGTTTTACTTGGTAAGACGGAATGTCCACGCGGCTTCCATCCACTAAAATATGGCCGTGGTTAACCAATTGGCGTGCTTGACGGCGAGTGCGAGCCAAGCCAAGACGATAAACAATGTTATCTAAACGAGACTCTAAAAGGATCATGAAGTTTTCACCGTGAATACCCGGCATTTTGCCCGCCTTTACGAAAGTATTGCGGAATTGACGTTCGTTAACTCCGTACATATGGCGAAGCTTTTGTTTTTCTTGCAATTGTAAGCCGTATTCAGAAAGTTTTTTCCGTTGGCCTGGACCATGCTGACCAGGTGCATACGGGCGTTTTTCAAGCTCTTTGCCTGTGCCGCTCAAAGAAATGCCTAAACGGCGGGAAATTTTCCATGTAGGACCTGTATAACGAGACATATTGCTCCTCCTTTTGTATTTTCGATTGTAAAATACAAACAGACTGATTCTCTCAATTATGCACATTTTGTTTTCATGTACCTTCGCTCCAGCAGCAGAGAGTTACACGGTACACCTCAGATTTGAGGAACAAAATGACATCATAATTGTCGAATCCTTAGGCTGCTATATTTTACACAACGATCATTATATGATTTTAAATGAGCGGTGTCAAGATTATTTCCTTTGCTGTCAGCGAAAAGGAATATTTAATCCGACGAACTTCACACATTCATTTCTATTTTTTGTGAAAAAAATACCAATTTTTTCACAAAAAAAAATGTGCTTCATGTTATAATACTATTAAAGTCATAAGGTCTATTTTCCCGGTTATAGGTGGTGGAGTATGGATTGGGATCATTTTGAAAACTTATTTTTCCGATTACTTATGAATGATTCGGACAGACAGCATTTCGATGAATTTATTAATGAAATGTTTGCAATTTTAATCAAAGCATTTAATCTTCAAAATGTGTCGATTTGGAAAGAGATCGGTTCGAATCTTTTTTTATGCCAATACTCGAGCAATGACGATGTAAAAGGTGTTTCGAAATCATTTAGCTTCAAAGACGATGAACAATTTGTAGTTTACAAAGAAAAAGGACGCTTGTTTTTGCAGTATTCGACAGAATCCTCTCCAAAAATGCTGTTGGAATTCAGAGGAGGCCGTGTACTTCACAAACTTTCTAATCAACAACTAGAAAAAATTTCTAAAATATGTTTTGCCATGTTTTTTCACGGAAAAAAATTATATTTGCAAAAAACGCTTAAAGAAAAATATTATCAATTGTTTTTATTAACTGATGAACTTTATTCCATTATGAAAGAAGAAGAAGTGTTAAACAAGCTTTATAACACTTTGAGGCAAATGTATCCCGACCTATTATGCCATTTCATTTTGCCAATGGATTATTCATTAGGACATGAAATTCCTGTGAAAAATTTGGAGAAGGAAATAGATCAGTATGAGGAAGCTATGACAGCCTTTTTGAAAGGCGATATGGTCGTAAGAAGCTCGTCAAACGGGCTCTATATTTATGTCCCGATTGCAGGTAGACAGGGTGTTTATGGATTAATTGATGTACATATCCCACTTCATATTGAACAAATCGATGACGTAATCGATATGATCGAAAAAGTGGCAAAGGCCGGCGGCAAAGCGCTGGAAAATGCCAAGCTGTATGAACAGTCGAAGCAGCATGTAAACGATTTGCAGCTCATTAATGATACGGCTCGAAAAATTAATAAAAACTTGCGGATTTCAGATACGATGAAATACATGGTTAAAAGAATGCTTCGTTCATTTTCTGCAGATGAGGCCGCTTTTTTTATTTTTGATGAAAATAAAAAATGGAACATGCTTTCAGAAAGTACATCGTTTTTCCATTCAGATGAATCGAAGGCTTACGTTGATTGGGTTGCACAAAATATATTGGAGCAAAATAGTGTATTCACTGGCGATATTTCCAATTCCATTCTCGGGGAAGCCGTTTATAAATCAATAATGGCTGTTCCGATGATCGACAGTGAAAAAATCATCGGATTTGCTGTTGTGCTGCGTAAAGAACCGTATTCCTTCACGTTTGATATGTACAAATTAATGGAATCGCTTGTGTCTCATTCTACACTCGCCTTTACGAACTCCATGCTTCGGGAAAAGCTGGAATTGCTCGTGATCACAGATCCGCTTACAAATCTTTTTAATAGAAAATATTTTGACGAGGTTGTTCATCAATCGTTTAAAGAAGACCAAAGAGGCACATTAATTTTAATAGACGTAGACAATTTTAAACAAATCAATGATACGTATGGCCACCAAGTAGGCGATAAAGTGCTTATTCAAATTGCTAAAACTATAAGGAACAACATACGGGAGGAAGATGTAGGAGCTAGATGGGGCGGAGAAGAGCTGGCCATTTATCTTCCTAAAGTGGGTTTAAAAATCGGATGTGAAGTGGCAAACAGAATTGTTTCAGCTGTGCGGAAATCAACGAAACCGCCTGTAACAGTTTCATGCGGTGTTTCCTGTTGGGATGCAGCCCATAAAAATGATTCGCCTGCCCTTCTTTTTAAAAGAGCAGATGATGCCTTGTATCAGGCAAAGCGCAATGGAAAAAATCAAGTATCGGTTTTAGACCAAGAAAGAGCATAAAGGGTTCCTAGGTATTGCTCTGATTTGTTAAAATCGTTTGACAGATCGTAACTAGGGACCCTTTTTTAAATCATTTGAAAGGGTTCAAAAGTTGAATGCTCATTTCCACCTGTTCACGACTTCCGGCGTTTGAAAAACAAGGCTATTAAAGGTATTCTGTAAGAATATTCGTGAATTTTTCTAAATATCTTTGGTCTATTTCATCAAATCGGTTTTTAATCGGGCTGTCAATATCTAACACACCGATTACCTCATCGTTCTTAATAAGCGGGACAACGATTTCCGATTGTGATCGCGCGTCGCAGGCGATGTGTCCAGGGAACTCATTTACATCAGCCACTCTCACCGTTCTTTTTTCGAAAGCAGCTGTTCCGCATACACCTTTGCCAATAGGAATTCGAACGCATGCCGGCAGCCCCTGAAAAGGTCCGAGAACAAGCTCATTTCCGTCTTTTACATAAAAACCAACCCAATTGATTTCTGACAAAAATTGATTCAACAAGGCGGATGCATTAGCTAAATTCGCTATGACATTTTTTTCCCCTTCAATCAATGCTGTAAGCTGTTTTAACACAAGCTCATAATTTTCTTCTTTTGTTCCATTATAGCTTTCGACGACAAACATGGAAATTCCTCACTTTCTTTTTCAAAATGACAAGTAAGTACGAACTTTGTCGAGAAATTATAGCAGGAAAATATCGTTGCGGGTAGAAAACTTCTAACAGCCATCAACAAAAGGAGTGATCCACTTGCAAACGAAAACGAACACTGTTACGAAAGAAAATATCGTTGATGCAGCAATTTTCCTTTTTAATACAAAAGGTTACACCGGAACATCGGTTAGGGAAATTGCCAAACGGGCCAATGCAAATATCGCCCATATTTCTTACTATTTTAAAGGAAAAAACGGATTATTGGAACATTTAGTGTCCAAGTTTTATGAAGGTTATTTAGACGTAATCGATCAATGCTATCAAAAATGTACAGAATCTCCAAAACTCTCTCTTATGGCAATCGTTGAAGAACTTCTCCGCTATCAATATGAAAACCGCCGGCTTGCCCGTTTTGTCCACCGAGAAGTAACGCTTGATTCGACTCTCATTCGCCAGGTGATGATGACTTATTTAGCGAAAGAAAAATATTATTTGCTTAACCTGCTTGAACGAGGGATGCGAGCGAACCAATTTAAACAAGTAGACATTCCCCATTTTTTAGTACAATTCAAAAGCTTAATAAATATGCCGTTTTTACAGCCTCAATACATGTATGAAGTTTTACATATTAATCCGTACGAAGAATATTTTGTCAAGCAATATAGTAAACAGCTGGTTTCATGGCTGGAACAAATACTTTTTCAGAAAAACGAAAAACAATCAAATGACTAAACCATTTTTTCAAAAAGTGAAAAATCGCTGCCTACATCCTTCGCGCTATGGGCATCAGAACCATAAACGAGAGGGATGCTTTGTTTTTTGGCCGCTTGTATAATATCCTCTGGCGGGTAAATTTCTCCGCAAAAGGCTTTTCGTAAACCGGAAGTGTTGACGTCCAGTTCCATCCCCCTTTTGTTCATTTCAGCAAAAATCTGTTCAATATAAGGCTTTTCATCAAATGTGGCTTGGAAAAGCTTTTGAAATTTGTGTATTAGCGTAATATGTCCAAGCCGCTTCGGCTTATACTTTCCAAGATCTGAAACAACCCCTTTTAATACTGTCGAATAATATAATTCGTATAAATGATTGATGCCGCCTGAAAGCTCCGCCATTTTTTGAAACGTATGTTCATCAAAATCTACACAATAATATTGTCCATTTAATTTTAAAAAATGTACGGACAAAATGCTGTCATCAAGAAAAGGACCGTATTTGTCCAAAAATTGCGCTGTTTCTCTTTCAAAACCGTTAATATAGTCTACTTCTAAACCGATATGAATATCGATATCGCGTTTATATTGTTTTTTTAAGTCTAGCAAAGTAGACAAGTAGCGGTCGATATCACTGAAGGGCATTGCGCTGTCCTTATCGGGAGTTGGATCAACAAACCCTTCCGGCAATGGAGCATGTTCTGTAAAGGTTATAGCAGAAAATCCTTTTTTTATGGCAGTTTCAATATACAATTCAAATGAATCGTCCGTACCGTGGGGGCAAAAAGGGGTGTGAACATGTCCATCTTTTTTCATAGAAATCACCTCAAGTTTGTCGAGATTTATGTGAAAAAATTAAAAATTTTGCTCAAAAAATGTCGTTATCATGGTATCATAAATACATTGAGAACACATTATTTTCTTTTGAAAGTTTTTTCGACAACGTCGTTTAAAATATACATACCCTTTAAGAAAGTGAAACGGACCGAGGGGGCTCATAATGGAAGTTGTGATCGTATTAATTTTATTGATTTTCCTTCTATTTGGAATCGGTTATGGATTTCGAAAAAATATTTATAAAGAAGTAGACCGTCTTGAAGCTTGGAAAATAGACATTATGAATCAGTCCATAACAGATGAACTGTCCAAAGTAAAAGAATTAATAATGAGTGGAGAAACAGAAGAATTGTTTGAACGCTGGCGAAAAGATTGGGACGATATCGTCACTAGCAGGCTTCCGAAGGTGGAAGAGCTTCTGTTTGAAGCGGAGGAATATGCTGAAAAATACCGCTTTAAAAAGTCAAAAGAAGTTTTATTACATATTGAATCGGTTTTAAAAGAAATAGAAGAACAAATAGCCGGCATTGTTCAGCACATTAACGATCTTGTTGCAACAGAAAGCAATAATAAGACAGAAGGTGAAGCAGTCAAACAACAGCTAAAAGAGTTGAAAAAAACACTGCTCTCCCATCGCCATACATTTGGAACTGCGTATGAACGGCTGGAAAAAGAGTTATATGAAATGTTACATACAATGGAAAAATTTGATGAGGAAATGAACTCAGGAAATTACGTAACAGCGAAGGAAATTTTGGATGAACAAAAACAGAAGCTTGAAGCACTCCAATTAAAAGTAGAGGAGATTCCAAAGCTTTTAACTGAATGTCAAATGATTGTGCCAAACGAGATTTCCGAATTGAAAGAAGGGTATAAAAAACTGCTCGAGGATGGCTACAAGCTTGAGCATTTGGAAGTGGAAAAAGAAATTTCGCATATTGAGGAAAAAATGCAGGGCTTGAAAAAGAAGCTAAGTGAAGCAGAGACAGAAGACGTGAAAATGGGGCTTGATTCCATAAAAGAAACGATTGATAACATTTACGAAATGCTTGAGAAGGAAGTGTATGCGAGCCAATATGTAAGACAAGAAGCGGAAAAAACCGGGGAAAAGCTGCAATCTTTATTAGAGGAAAAAAATGATTTAAAAGAACAAGTCAGTCTTGTACAGCAGAGCTACCAGTTGTCAAATGATGATGTCGACAAGCTAAAAGAGTTGGATAAACTGATGAACCAACTGAAAAATCATTACAAGCATATTTTGGCAAGCATAGAGAACTCCAATATTGCGTATTCCGTTTTACAGGAGGAACTGGAAAGTTTTAATAAGCAAATTGATCAAGCAAAGGAAAAATACAACGAATGGCATTCGATGCTTCAGGCATTGAGAAAGGATGAATTAAACGCGCGCGACAAATTAGCAGAACTAAAGCGAATGATGGCTGAGATCAAACGGGCGATTCGAAAAAACAACATTCCCGGCCTTCCGGAAAGCTTCGTGGAGCAATTACAAACTGCTCAGCAATCGTTTGAAAAGGTCAGCAATGCGCTTGAAGAAATTCCGCTCGATATGGATCGAGTCCAGACGTATTTAAACGATGCTGTGAGCATCATCGAACAATTAAAAGAAAACACAGATGAGATCATTGCCCAAGTTTGTTTAGTCGAAAGATTAATACAATACGGTAATCGATACCGCAGCACGTATTCGGGCCTTGATAAAAAATTAAAAGAAGCTGAACAGTTGTTCAGAAATTATGAATACAGCAAATCTTTGGAGCAAGCGGCTGCTGCCATAGAGGAAATCGATTCGGAAGCGATGGAAAGAATACAGAAGCTTGTTGAAAATGAATTGAAAGATCTATGATTTATGCCTGTCTTCGTTTGAAAGACGGGCATTTTTATTGCCCATGCTCCCATATGGACTATAGTCAGTAAGCATTTTTATTTAACTATGAGGAGTTGAAGCAATAATGCTGTGCGAAATGTCGGTTTGGAGAGTATATTTTTTCACTTAACATGAGAAAACCTATAAGAAATTGAAACTCCACTCGTACAAACACGAGCAATTGCAGAGCTTGTTATCTATAAGATAATGAAATTTCACAGCCGGATGATTTTGTGAATCGCCCTTTCCTTATTTTTATTTGTCCCTTCTAGGCGCTTGCCGCTGTGAAGGGCTTTTTTATTGTAATTCATTGCCACATTTGTTATAAAGGTGTAAAAGGGAAACAATAGCAATTAAACAAACACTAAAAACAAGTTTCGAAAGCACGTACATATTTTTGAAGTCGAAAAGGTATGAAAGCGGAATTTTATAGAATGGGAAATTCACAATATAACGGAAAGGGTCGAGAGTGGATGGGATTATTGGACAGTAATAAAATCATGGAAATAAGAAGTCATGTTGAAAAACGAGTAGTGAAGCTGCCTGATGGTACGACTGTTCCATGCATAGGTCAAGGAACATGGTACATGGGAGATAAGCCACAGGAGAAAGCTAAAGAAATAAAAGCCTTACAACTTGGAATAGAATTGGGCATGAAAGTAATTGACACTGCTGAGATGTACGGAAATGGCGCTTCTGAACGCTTAGTCGGCGAAGCAATCAAAGGGCGCAGAGATGATGTGTTTTTAGTCTCTAAAGTGTATCCGCATAATGCAGGACTAGACAAGATTTCCGTTGCATGTGAAAACAGCTTAAAACGGCTGGGGACGGACTATTTAGATTTATATCTTTTACATTGGCGAGGCCGCATTCCTTTAGAAGAAACAATCGAAGGTATGGAAAATCTGCGAAAAGAAGGAAAAATATTAAGATGGGGAGTCTCCAATTTTGACACAGACGATATGGAAGAGCTATGGAACACGCTCAACGGATCAAACTGTGCGACAAACCAAGTGTTATACCATATAGGTTCGAGAGGAATTGATTTTGATCTGCTGCCTTGGCACCGGGAACATCATATACCGATTATGGCGTACAGCCCCCTTGCCCAAGGAGGTACATTAAGAAAGCAGTTGTTGACGGATCCAACTGTTAATGAAATTGCCAAAAAATACAATGTAAAACCATTACAAATTGCACTTGCTTGGACGATACGCACGAATGATGTCATTGCTATTCCAAAAGCTGGGCAAGAGCAGCATGTGCTGGAGAATGCTGAAGCTGCTGCGATTGAATTAACCCAAGAAGACTTGAACCGACTTGATGAGGCATTTCCAAAACCTCGTAAAAAAGTGCCTTTGGATATCATTTAACATGTTGCTGAAGCAATATTCGGTAATACGCTGGAGTTGTCCAGAAAGTCAAGCTCCCATCGAAAACAAAAAATCATAAACACCGATATATCAAAGTTTCTAAAACATTAAAGGGGTCAATAACCCGAAAAAACGACTTATTAGACAGCCCCTTCATTAAAAGGAAATAGAAACGAAGGTCGTCATGAAAACTTTTTTTCAAGGATTGACGTTTCCCGAGTCTGGCAGGCAAGGAGCAAGAAAAAAGGGCAGCTAAAGGACATGATGATGAACGGATTCAAGAAACGAATCATCAGCAGCTTAAACTATTGCACCTGCTGGCAGCTGTGGCAGGATTCCGGCAGTCTTTTCTTGAACAACGTAACTTTTTGATCTATAGGCGTCTAATGAGTGGCTTATTTTTAGTTCTTCTTTGAAAAATAGAGCCGATGTCTCTTTTTATGGCATAATGAACAGCGGCGAAAATCAGCTTTTTCTCGTTTCTCTCTAGCGTAATGCTAGTGAGAAACGAGTTTTTTATTGTGTGCATGTTCTAAGCGTCATTGATAGGAATAAGGAAGAGTTTGATCTCACTAGTAAAGTCCTGCGGTAATATGTCAAGGTGAAAAATCATAGAAATTGGAAATTCCCTTGTCCGATGATCCGAAAAAAGGCAATACTGAAGAAACCCAGTATTAGTACATGTAATAAACTGGGTCTAAAGGTTGATATTGGTATACCAGATCGATCCTCTTATCGATCTTCCCCCTTTCTTGGCGTGTAGATTTGACCGTTGCGTAGCAGCGCATCGATCACACGCACGAGTTTTCTAGCGGTGAGGACGAGGGCTCGTTTATGTTGGTGTTTGGGCACTTCCTCATACTTCTTCCGGTAGTACGCACGAAACGTCGCATCATGCCGTTGTACCGAGTTGGCAGCCTCCACTAGGTAGTAACGGAGATAGCGATTGCCGGAACGAATGAGGGAGGTGTCCTCGGCTTGAAAACGGCCCGATTGGTGCTTGGACCATGTCAAGCCGGCATATTTTGCCAAGGCGGCCTGATTGTGAAACCGCTCGATTTGCCCGATTTCGGCCAGGATGCCTGCGGTATAAACCGGTCCGATGCCTGGGATGGTTTGCAGTGTGTTCGGAATGCCTTCAAGATGGCGGGTAATGGCTTTATCGAGCTCTTTGAGCTGCGATTGCAGGCTGCGGATTGATTGAATCGACAGCCCTAACAGCAAGTCGATGGAATCCTCGACACACTTGGACAACCGATACGACGAACGGGCCGCCTTTTGAATCGACTTGGCGATGCATTCCGGATCGGCAAAGCGATTGCGCCCTTTTTGGCGCAGGAAGTCGGCCAACTGCTTGACATCCATTTGGCAGATGTCATCGAGGCTCCACGACTCAAGCAGCAGTTCGAGAATGGCATGTCCGAAGATCGAACTGTCCACCTCTTGGGTAAAGGAACTGCATTTGTAAAACAAGTGCTGGAGAAAATACTGTTTCTCACGGGTTAACTGGTGGACGAGATGATATCGCATGCGTGTCAGTCGCTGAAGCGCGAGAAACTGCTCCTTGAGGACAGCCGTCATCTTCAGACGGCCGAAGCGAAGCCGATCCGCAATGATCCAAGCATCGATGTCATCCGTTTTCTCCAAGTCGACATAGGCTTCTTTAAACTTGCGAATGAGCTTTGGATTGATCGTAAACACCTTGACGTTCCAAGCCTGCAAGGCCTCCTGCTGGTGGAAAAACATAGCTGGATGCCAACTGTAGACCGAGGTGGCTTCCATCCCGATCAGAATTTCGGTTGGCTTTCGCTTGTTAGCCCACAGGAGGATTTGATCCCGAAGGAAGGTGGCGCCCAGAAGATGATTATCCACTTTGAAGCGTGCGCACGTATTTCCTTCATGATCCATAATGCAGGTGGCTAAGTCGCGTGAGCTCACGTCGATCCCGACGTAGAGTTTCATGAGATCACCTCCTATTGTTGTAGGATCGAGGGGTTGGACTCTTCGGGATGCCCCCGGATCGCGCCTGTTGACCAGTCACCCTCGCATATGAGAACTCACGTTGGACCATGGGCTGCCCTGGAAGCTGCTCCTTCCAGCATGGGGAAAACCAACGGGAACAGCCTGCGGGTTAGACGTCCAAACAGGAGCCGGGGAGACAGACTTTACAAGTAGTCGAAGCTACAGGAGTGAGAAGAGTATCCCCGATGATCCTAAGACCATTATCCAGGAACATTGCGAAAAGTCCAACCCCGGTACGCTGAACCCTTTGTGGGAGGGGCGCGCCCCTCCCACAAAGGTAACCACCCAAGATATGCGATTGTCAAGGAGCGTATCGGACTGGAAATTCGATAAAAAAACTTTCTGAAACTTAGTATACGAGGATTGAGAGAAATGAAATTTTATTTTCGGCGCAAGGAGTAGGAAACGATTGATGGAGAAATCATCCGCTTTGTGAAGCGAGTGACGAAGGAATACGATAGGTTAGTCGTGCTTGATGATGTCAGTTTTTAAGATTGAACGCGGGAAGTTTTACACGCTGCTTGGGATCGGCGGATGTGGGAAGACGACGATGATAGAAGATGACGTTGTTGAATTCACAAAAAAAGCGGCTTACGTGCGTGGACAAAGGCTTTCGTCTGAATGAGCCCGTTTATGTGATGATCTTTTCTTTTTCATTTCAATTTACTTATGTTAATATTGCATTGCAAAGTGTTAGAAAATATAATTCAAAGGGGTATACAACCGATGCTTTACTTGGATAATAGTGCAACTACAAAGCCTTACCCTGATGTACTTGATACGTACCGGCAAGTGGCGGAAAAGTTTTTCGGGAACCCATCATCTCTTCATCATTTGGGTGTTCAAGCGGAAAGACTTTTAACAAAAGCAAGAGAACAAGTAGCCGATTTGCTAGGTGTAAGCGGACAGGAAATCATATTTACGTCTGGAGCAACGGAAGGAAATAATTTGGCGATTAAAGGCGCGGCTTTTGCACAAAGACATAAAGGAAAGCATTTGATTACGACTGTAATTGAACACCCTTCTGTCAGCGAAGCATTTGAACAGCTTGAAAAAGAATTCGGGTTTGAAGTGACGTGGATTCCTGTAAATGAAAATGGCATTGTGTCTCCAGCTGACATACAAAAGGCTGTACGTAACGATACAATCTTAGTGTCCGTTATGCATGTCAACAATGAAATCGGAGCGATTCAGCCAATTGAAGAGATTGGCGAAATACTTAAAAACTATCCGAACATCGTTTATCATGTCGATCACGTGCAAGGAGTCGGGAAGGTTCCTTTAAATATAAAAAAAGCGGGAATTGATTTATGTACAATATCTGGCCATAAATTTCATGCCCTAAACGGTACAGGAGTGTTGTACATTAGAAAAAATACACCAATTCTCACTCTTTTATCAGGGGGTGGCCAGGAAGCAAGCATTAGATCAGGCACCGAAAATTTAGCGGGCAGCGTGTCCCTAGCGAAAGGTTTAAGGCTGGCATTCAACGACTATGAAGAGAAGATCGATCGTCTGATTAATACGAAAAACTATCTTATAAATGAGCTTGAAAAAATAGATGGCATTATTATCAACACACCAAAGGAATCTTCCGCCCCTCATATTATCAACTTTTCTGTACCTGGTATAAAAGCGGAAGTTTTAGTTCATATGCTTGAAGAGGAGAATATTTATGTCTCCACTACTTCAGCTTGTTCTTCAAGGAAAAAGGGAGAAAGCAAAGTATTGAAGGCGATGGGCAAAAAAAGCAGCATCACCGAAAGCGCCATCCGCATAAGCCTTTCAATTGGGCAGACGATCGATGATGTCAAGCCGTTGATTGACGTCCTGCCATCATCTATACAAAAATTAAAAAATATAATGGGGTTATAAACATGCAATATGATCATATTTTAGTCAGATATGGTGAAATGTCTTTAAAGGGAAAAAATCGCAAACATTTTATTAACCATTTAAAGAACAATATAAAACTTGCATTGTCTTCCTTTTCGTCTTTAGAGTATACAGCGAACAGAGATCGTCTTTTCATCAAATTAAATGGAGAAGACGGGGAAAAGGTAGCGGAAAAATTACAAACAGTTTTTGGCATACAGTCCTTCAGTTTGGCAATCAGAACGAAAAGCGACATCGAAGCCATAAAGGACACGGCTTTACAGGCAGTCAAGCAATTGTATAAAAACGGAGACACTTTTAAAGTGTCGGCCAAAAGAGCAGATAAATCGTTTCCGTTAACTTCAGACCAACTCAATTATGAAATTGGCCGGCATATACTTATTCATACTGACGGTTTGAAAGTAGATGTTCATCATCCGGACATAAACGTGCGCGTAGAGGTCCGTCCGCATGCCACATATATAATGTGCAAAGATTTTAAAGGGGCGGGAGGGCTTCCGGTTGGTTCAAGCGGAAAGGCGATGCTGATGCTTTCTGGAGGAATTGACAGCCCTGTCGCTGGGTATTTGTCAATGAAAAGAGGCTTGGAGATTGAAGCGATCCATTTCTTCAGCCCTCCATATACGAATGAAAGAGCGAAGCAAAAGGTTATGGATCTCGTAGAAAAATTAACCGAATTTGGCGGCAAAATCGTGCTTCACATCGTTCCGTTTACAGAAATTCAAGTGACCATTCAGCAAAAAATATTAGAAAATTATACAATGACATCGACTAGAAGAATGATGTTAAAAATTGCCGATGAAATTCGGAAAAACCGAGGCGCCTTAGCCATTGTAACAGGCGAAAGTCTAGGGCAGGTAGCAAGCCAAACGCTTGAGAGCATGTATGCTATTAATGAAGTGACGACAACTCCTATACTGAGACCTTTAATTTCAATGGATAAAAATGAAATCATTGAAATTGCCGAAAAAATTGATACGTTTGAGATTTCAAACAGACCTTATGAAGACTGCTGTACTATTTTTACACCAGCTTCACCGAAAACGAAGCCGAAAAGGGAGAAAATATTAAAGCTTGAAAGCTATGTAGATTTTCAACCTCTCATTCAGAAGGCGATTGAGGAAACAGTAACAATTGAATTTCCAAGAAAACATGATATACAAGAAAAAATAGAAGAGGATTTTGAAAATTTACTATAATATTCCTCAAGTTCAAAACAATTACCATTTCGTTTTATGCATGAAGCCATGTGTTTTTTCACATTCTATATCCACAAGGAGGTGAATGACACATGGCTCAAAACAGATCTAGCAACTCTAACCAAATTTTAGTTCCTGGTGCTGAACAAGCACTTGAGCAATTAAAAACTGAAATCGCATCAGAATTTGGTGTAAACTTAGGTCCTGATACTACATCTCGCGCGAACGGCTCCGTTGGAGGAGAAATTACAAAGCGGCTTGTATCTTTTGCTCAGCAGCAACTATCTGGCGGTGGCGGAACATTTCAATAAATGAATATTTTGGCTTTTGAGCGAAAAGGTGATCCTTTTCGCTCATTTTCATTTTATAAAAAGGTTCTTTTCACTTTATCCCAGAAAGAATTATCTTTTAATTTAACAGTTTTAATTTTTTTCTTTCCTAATTCAATATCCAGCTGGTTGACATGACGAATGCTTAGAGCTTCGTTGTCCATTCCGATAATCGGATAATCGTTGCCGTCCTGCACTATTTTTAATGTAAGCTTTCGATTTCCGCTTAAAATAAAAGAGGATCCTAACGTCCGATATAGATTATTGTTCAAAGATGCAAGCTCACTTACTTGAAAACAGTCTATAAGCGGATCGACGACAGCTCCCTTCACAGATTTATTGTAGGCTGTGCTCCCTGTTGGAGTGGCAATAATCATTCCGTCCCCCCGAAACGTTTCAAAATGCATATCATCAATAAATACATCCAGAACAAATGTTTTAATAATTGCTGATCTGACACTGCATTCATTTAAGCAGGAAATCTTTACTTCATGGTCGACGGTGACATCGATGGTTGGATATCTTCTTACCTCGACCTTTTCCAGCTGAAAAGCTTCAACTAATTTGTCTTTTTGATCTATATGGAAATCACAATAAAAACTGATATGCCCTTCAGTTGCGATGCCTATGTACAGACAGTCGTCGCGAAATTGCGTTTTTCTAACCGCTTGCAAAAATGTTCCGTCCCCTCCGATTGCTACGATAATGTTCGCATGTCTCCAATCTTCAACAGGACGAAAATCATACTGCTTCGCCAAGTCAATCAACGAAGCTATTTTCTGTTCAAGGTGATCGCTATGTTTGTAAAAGAAGTAGATATTTCGGCGTGGATCCATCAAAAAAACCTCCTCTTTTTGGAAGATTCTCCACAATTATATAAATAAATGTTAAAATACACTATGATATATAGTTTAACATTTTTATAATGGAACATGTCAAAAAAGGTGAAATTGAATCAAGGAGGTAAACATCTTGAGTGGAAAAAGGTGGGCTGCGTTAGGAATTGCCGCAGCATTATTTGTTTTTTCGATGATCATTAGCTTTACTTCTATGGCTGTTTCAAATGCAGAAAAATTGTCTGAGAATTTTTTTGAATCGCAGTTTTCCGAGGAAGTCCTTGAAGAAGGAATGCCGGATGAAAAAATTGCGGTGCTGGAAGTAAATGGAGTGATTCAAGATACGGGAGAAGATGTTACATCGATTTTTGCCAGTGAAGGCTACAATCATAAAGAATTTTTGAAATTGATTGAAAAGGCCGGCGAGGATAAAAGCGTAAAAGGAATAATTTTGCGAGTCAACTCTCCTGGCGGGGGAGTAGTGGAAAGTGCAGAAATTCATAAAAAACTAATGGAAGTTAAAGAAAAGGCGAAAAAGCCGATTTATGTTTCGATGGGAACCATGGCAGCTTCAGGAGGATATTATATTTCAACTCCTGCCGATAAAATTATTGCAGCACCGGATACGATGACAGGCTCGCTAGGGGTCATTATGCAAGGAATAAACTACAGTGAATTGGCAAAAAACTTTGGGGTGAAAGTAGAAACGATCAAAAGCGGTCCATATAAAGACATTTTTTCTTCAACAAGAGATATGACAAAAGAAGAAAGAGAAATTCTTCAAAAAATGGTGAATAACGCTTATGAAGGCTTTGTAGACGTAATCTCGCAAGGAAGAAAGATGGATGAAGGGGAAGTGCGGAAAATTGCCGATGGACGAATTTATGACGGCCGGCAGGCGAAGCAGCTCCATTTAGTTGACGAGCTAGGCTATTTTGATGATGCGGTGGAAATGATGAAAAAAGACTTAGACTTATCAGATCCATATGTATTCAAATATAAATCGAGCTTTGGATTTGAATCGTTCCTTTCCATGATGGCTGGGAAGGTGATCTCTAAAGATCTGGAAATGCAGGGACTATACAAATTGTTTTCACAACCGAATTCTCCCCGCCTGATGTATTTATATTCGGAGTAGGAGGTGCCAACATGGATGGAACATTTGAAGAAATAAATCAAATTGAACAAAAGCGTGAGGTTCAAACAGACATCTCTTATCACTTTGCGGGATTTTGGATGCGGTTTTGGGCATACTTGCTTGACCTCATTGTTGTTTCAAGCGTCATCCGAATTGTTGTCAATCCGCTTTTTTTACTGATCGGATTGGAAAAAAGCGATTTTATTTTTTCACCTTATCGAATTTTAAGCGCCTTGTTTTTCTTTTCCTACTTTATTCTTATGACGAAGTTTTTAGGACAAACGCTCGGGAAAATGGTTTTTGGCCTGCGTGTTATATCTTTAAAAAATGATAAGCTTACATGGACCGATGTTTTCTTCAGGGAATGGATCGGACGGTACATCTCCAAGGTTACGTGGATTGGATATTTGATCGTTGCTTTTACAAAAAAGAAACAAGGACTGCACGATTTATTCAGCGATACAACAGTTATTCATGATGAACGGTTTTCAAGATGACCTGCCGAAAAGGCAGGTTTATTTTTTTATAGAGAGGTGATAATGGTTCACTGAAAGGATGTGAAATTATGCCATTTTGGCTTGCAATAGTCTTTTTCCTATTTTTGATATTTGTGCTTCTTGTTGCAATGACAAAATTAACGATTGTACTTTCATATAAACATGATAAATATGACGATCGGTTAAGAGTGACATTTCTATTGTTTTTTGGCCTTATTCGCTACACAATCAAAATCCCTTTTATAAAACTGGATCAAGAAGGTCCAAATATTGTTTATAAACAAGAAAAAGAAACGAAACATTCAACTCAAAAATCGTCCGAAAAAGTGACTCCTGAAGAGCTGTTTGAGAAGCTGCAAAATTTTAAAGAAATATTGGAAAATGTTATCCATTTTTCCTTTATTATTCGGAAATTTTTGAAGAAGGTTCGGATTGTGAAATGGGAGTGGCGTACTGAAATCGGAACGGGAGAAGCTGCCTCAACAGGAATGTCGGCGGGTACACTATGGGGGATGAAAAGCTCTATTATTTATTTCGCTTCCCGATACTTTACATTAATAGGTTATCCAGTTGTTTCAATCTTTCCTAATTTCAACCGAATGGTTTTGAAAACGACATTTGTATGTATGATGCAATTCCGACTTGGGAATGCTATCATAGCAGGATTGCGTCTCGTAAAATGGTCGAGATCAAAAACAGCATTATGGCGAAACTTACCGTTTGCCAAGAAAAACAAGAAGAATGAACATAGTTTAGAGGAGGCAAAAGTATGAGCGATCATCCGATTCAAGGGTTAATGAAAACGGCAATGGAAAACTTGCAGCAAATGATCGATGTCAATACCATAATTGGCGATCCAGTTGAAACTCCTGATGGGAGTGTTATACTAACCGTTTCAAAAGTGGGATTCGGATTTGCGGCAGGTGGCAGTGAATTTTACGGACCGACAGGTGAAAAACATTCAAGCAGTCCTTATGGAAGCAGCACTACAGGTGAAAAAGGAAAACTTCCTTTCGGCGGAGGAAGCGGAGGCGGTGTATCGATTACGCCAATCGCATTTCTTATTGTTGGAACAAATGGAATCAAAATTCTTCATTTAGATGAAAATACCCATCTTTATGAAAAAATTTTAGATGCAACCCCTCAAACGGTAGAAAAAATTCAAGAACTGTTTCGAAAGAAAAAACATATACAAGACGATAACAATGAAAAAGAAAAAATTGATTTTGACATTTAAAGCTGCTTTGGCAGCTTTTTGAAATTTTCAAACACTTTTTCTTTGAAAAGTCTTCAAAAACAAGCTATAGTTAAACTATACATAGATTTGGAGGGGATAAAATGGCAAACGTAACATTTAAAGGAAATCCGGTAACTCTTTTAGGAAATGAAGTGAAGGTTGGAGATAAAGCGCCTGATTTCAAAGTGCTTGCGAATGATTTGTCGGAAGTTACTTTAGCTGATACAAAAGGGCAGGTCCGAATCATTTCTGTTGTTCCTTCGATCGATACTGGCGTATGTGATGCACAAACACGCCGCTTTAATGAAGAAGCTTCCAAGCTGGATAATGTTAAAATTTTAACAATCAGCATGGATCTTCCTTTTGCGCAAAAACGTTGGTGCGGTGCGAACGGAATTGAAAATGTACAATTGTTATCTGACCATCGCGACGCTTCTTTCGGACAGGCGTACGGAGTATTAATCAAAGAATTGCGTCTGCTTGCTCGCGCTGTTTTTGTTGTTGATTCAAACGATAATGTAACATATGTAGAATATGTCAGCGAGGCGACAAATCATCCAAACTATGAAGCGGCGATTGAAGCTGCAAAAGCAGCAAATTAAGGACCTGATGCAAGGTCCTTTTTTTCTTGCTTATAAAACAATGAAACGCTAAAATGAAAGGATGTGACGAGCTTAAAGGAGGAAGCCTTTATGCAAGGATTTTCAAATGTTGAAAAACTGTTTTCACTCATTAATGAGACGGCAGAAATCATTAAAAACGAAATGAATTGTACATACATTGAAGCGATAGCGAACACAGGAGAAAACCTATTTCACGGAACTACAGTTCAAGATTCCATTAGCGAAATTACAAGTAAAAAACTGAACAATATATACCGGACGTTTCATTTGGATCACTACTCAAATGAAGAAATTCGGAGAGCTTTTCAGCTCGCTGTTTTAAAAGGATTAAAGGAGGATAATCAGCAAATCCACCAAATGACTCCTGACAGTGTTTGCATATTGCTCGGCTATCTTGTGCAAAAATTTTTTCAAGATGAAAAAAATTTAATGATTTTAGACCCTGCTGTAGGTTCGGGTAATTTACTCTCGGCTGTCTTAAACCAACTTGAAGCAAAGCAAGTTGAAAGCATTGGAATCGATATAAATGATTTGTTAGTTAAAATCGCTTATGTGAATGCAAATTTGCAGAAGCATTCTATTGACTTTTATAATCAGGACAGCCTAAAAAACCTTTTTATCGACCCTGTGGATGCGGTGGTGTGCGACCTGCCAGTCGGCTATTATCCCGATCATGACGTCGCAAAGCATTTTGAATTGAAGGCTGATGAAGGCCATTCTTACGCCCATCATCTTTTTATTGAGCAGAGCATCCGCTATACAAAAGAAGGCGGTTATTTGTTTTTCCTTATACCAAACCATCTTTTTGAGACGCCTGAAGCTCCAAAATTGAATCGATATCTAAAAGAAAATACAGTGATCCAAGGCCTGTTGCAGCTCCCGCGCTCCATGTTTAAATCGGAAAATAGTCGAAAAAGCATCTTTATTTTGCAAAAAAAGGGAGAAGGAATTGTACCGCCAAAACGGGTTATGCTTGTTGATCTACCGAAATTTTCGAATAAAAAAGCTCTTGCTTCGATTATGGATCAAATTGATGAGTGGCTCCGGACAAATAAATGAAAAGATGAAGACACTAAAAGGTGACAGCCATGTCGCCTTTTTTTTAGGATTCGGTTTATTTCTTCTATTTTTCATAAAAACTAAACTAGAGAAAAGAAATCTTCGGTTTTAGCGAATAGTGGCTTCCCGTTTCATTTAGGAAGTGGATGGAAGCGCTTTTTATTTTTAGAAATTTTTGTATACAGATAAACATTTATTTTTCACTTGAAATGTTGCTTTATCAATGTTTAAATGTATAGAGCGATCATCTCTCTTTTTAAAATTAGACAAGTCTGGTGTTTCACATATTTTGCTAATTTCTATGTCACATGCAGGAATTTTTAAAAAAGTTTCATCAACAAAAAGAAGGAGAGAATGAAAATACATGCCTAAGATTTTAGCTGTAAATGCTGGAAGCTCTTCATTAAAGTTTAAATTGTTTGAAATGCCGAATGAAGAAGTTTTAACAAAAGGGGTAGTTGAAAGGATTGGTTTGGACCAATCATTTTTTAAGATATATGTTAACGGAGAAGAAAAGAAAGAAAGTTGTCAAATTACCGATTTTTCAATAGCGGTACAGCTTGTGCTAAATAAATTAACAGAATATGGAATTATCCGGACGTTAAATGATATTGACGGAATCGGTCATAGGGTTGTACATGGAGGAGAGATCTTCAGTGACTCAGCGCTTATTACGGAAGAAACTTTAAAGAAAATTGAAGAACTCTCTCATTTGGCGCCTTTGCATAATCCAGTCAATGTGCTTGGCATTCGCGCCTTCCAAAAGGTGCTTCCGGACGTTCCAGCGGTAGCGGTGTTCGATACTGCCTTTCACCAATCGATGCCGGAACAATCTTACTTATACAGTTTGCCATATGATTATTATGAAAAATACGGAATTCGCAAATACGGCTTCCATGGAACGTCTCATAAATATGTAACGGAACGGGCAGCTCAATTGCTTGAAAGACCTTTAAAGCATTTGCGGCTTATTTCCTGCCATCTAGGAAATGGTGCCAGCATTGCAGCAGTTGAAGGCGGAAAATCAATCGATACATCGATGGGATTTACGCCTCTTGAAGGTGTTGCGATGGGAACTCGTTCCGGAAGTATTGATCCAGCGCTTATCCCATATATCATGGAAAAAACAGGTAAAACCGCTGATGAAGTTATTAATGTATTAAATAAAAAGAGCGGACTTTTAGGAATATCCGGTTTCTCAAGCGATTTGCGCGATATCGAAGATGCTGCAGCGAAGGGGAATGCTCGCGCCGAATTGGCATTGGCGGTTTTTGCTGACCGCATTCATAAATATATCGGATCTTATGCGGCGCGGATGTGCGGTGTGGATGCGATTATCTTTACCGCCGGCATTGGTGAAAACAGTGACGTTGTCCGCGAACGAGTGCTGCGGGGATTGGAATTTATGGGCGTTTATTGGGATCCTGCCTTAAACAAAGTACGTGGAAAAGAAGCGTTTATTAACTATCCACACTCACCAGTAAAAGTTCTAGTTATACCGACAAATGAAGAAGTGATGATTGCAAGAGATGTAATGAGAATAGCGAATTTATAAGGTTTTGCCGAGGGATAACAGCAAAACCTGAACTCGTAACCAACGCAACCTTTTTTCATATTCCGAAATGGATATGAAAGGAGGTTGTTTTTTTTACCAATAAAAAGTGGAAATAATCTATTTATATGATGAACGATGCATGGGAACTAAAATGATTCATTCCCTCCAACATTTCTTAAGTGATGATTGGGGGGATGAGAATGATAATAGCGTTGAATATTGCTCCGGTTTAAAAAACCGGAGTTTTTTGCATGATTTTCACCTTCTAGACAAATTCTAATAGCAAATAAACGATGAGGATGGAACAAAATGGCTAAAAAAAATGTGATATTGTTGATTATCGATACTCTCATGCTCCCTTTTTTGAAAAAAGCAGTAGACAATAAAATGGCGCCGGCTTTCGCCTTTTTCATGAAGCATGGTACTGCTTCAGAAATTATCAGTCCTTTTCCGACGATGTCCGTCAATGTGGAAAGCAGTCTGCTTACCGGGCATTACTCAGATGTGCATCACGTTCCAGGATTAGTCTGGTTTCATGATGAAGAAAAGCGTCTTATTAATTATGGAACAAATGCATCTGAGCTTTTACAGCTGGGGCTCGCAACTTCATTAAAGGATCCGCTGTACAATATAAATCATGAGCATTTAAACAAAAAGGCCGCAACCATTTTTGAAGAACTGAGCAAAAAGGGGAAAAATTCCGCGTCTATTAATGGACTTCTCTATCGAGGAAGTCAGGAAAAAGTAATGCAGCTTCCGTTTTTATTATCTTTGCTGCCTACTTTTCATAGAAGCCTTACTGTTAAGGGACCGGATTTGTTAACTTACGGCTCCTTCATTAAACAAAACCCATTTGCAAAGTATGGACACTTCTGGCAAAGATTTGGCTTTAATAATCGATTTTCTGCTCAGGAGCTTATTTATCTTATTAAAAATCATTCTTTGCCTCCTTTTACAATGGTCTATTTTCCTGATATGGATCAAATTATACATAAAAAAGGAGTTGAGGATCTGTCAGGAATCGTAAAAACAGATCGTGAATTGCAAAAAGTGTTAGACAGTTTTCATTCATGGGAGGAAGCGCTGAAGAACAATGTTTGGATCATTATGGGCGATAACGGCCAAGCGGTTGTCCGCCCGAGAAATCAAAATCCTCTGATCCATTTAGAAAAGCTACTCAGCCCATATCGTATTACCAAGCTGTCAAAAGGTGTACGGAAGGATGATGATCTCGTACTTGCGGTCAATCAACGCATGGCGTTCGTATATTTATTACAGCCGAACCATTCGCTTGAAGAAATTGCAAACATTTTGAAAACAGATGCACGCATCGATGTCATCGCTTGGCGGGAAGAGGAAAAAATAAAAGTTGTTTCAGGGCGGCGGGAAGGAATGCTGATGTTTAAAAAAGGAGGTCAATGGGAAGATCCGTATGGAAGTATGTGGACTTTAAACGGAGACATTGAAGTGTTGGATATTTTCACGGAAGGAAGCCGAATTAAGTACGGGGAATATCCGGATGCGCTGGCAAGATTACATGCAGCCGCTTTGTCACATAAAGGACAATTTCTTATGATTAGCGCTTATCCTGGCTTTGAATTCAAGTACGGGTCATCTCCAGTGCATGTGGGCGGTGCGAGTCATGGCGGTTTACACCAGCATGACTCTTTAGCAGCAATCATCGTTTCAGGGACAGAGCGATTGCCGAAGTATAATCGGATGATAGATGTAAAGGATTGGATTTTATCAATGCTCGACTCTTAAGAGTTATATCAATTCCGTGATATAATATCATTGAATATTTGCGAGCATTTGTTTAAAAAGAAAGGCGGTGCATTTTTGGGGGCCATTTTGGAAGAAAGCTGGGAAAATCAAATGAAATGCTGGGAGGAAGAGTTGGAAAAATGTGCATGTAAATGCACGCTTCCATTTGACAAATGGCTGGAAACAAGATTGAATGACCTTCCTGAGCATATTCAAAAAGAAATGTTTGAGAAGGTCGATTACGTTTTGTTTCATATGCATTCGATTTTGCAAAGCTCGATCTTCTATTCAGAAACACGGAAGCGGATCCTCTCATTTGCACGTGTTATTTCCGATCAAGTTCAAACGATCACTGATTTAAAAAAGCTCCCTTTAGAAGAATGCTATCAATTGGCTGAGAAGGAAATGGCGAAGCAGCGGCTGTATTCCTTTATTCAAGGAGGAATCGCATCTTCCGGTGGTGTTTTTTCGCTAAGTGCAGATATTGTGCTGCAAATAATTTTTCATATGCGGGCTGTGCAAACATTATCTCTTGCGTATGGTTATGAAGTTTCGTCACCTTATGAAATGATGCTGTCTCTAAAGGTTTTTCACAGCTCTTTAATGCCGAAACATTTAAAATTTGAAGCGTGGAATCAACTAAAAGAGGAATTACAAAATGGAGATGATGCTTATTTTTATGAGCAGAACGAACCATTTGTCAACCATCAAACTGTAAACCAAATCTTAAAATGCATTGCCGTGCAAACATTCAAATATAAAACAATTCGGGGAAAACCGATTTTAAGCTTAATGATCGGAGGCGGCATTCGCTATCGTTCTATGAAAGTGGCCATTGAGTTTGCACATAAATTTTATCAATATAGACATCATTATGAAGGCATGAGCTTGAGATGAAAATATAATTTCTCAAGCTTTTGTTATATGCGGATCAATCCGGTACCAAAGCCATAAATCATTGATGATGGAAGCAATCTCACTGATTTCTTCATTTAGTCTGCACGAAAGCTCAAAATCCTCTTCGTCATTCAACTGCTCTTGCTTTTTATTTATTATCGCTTCTAAATGTTTAATGCGGTCAGGGATTTGTCCACGTATACATTCCCAATCCGATAAAATTTGCTGTTGAACCTCATTTGGATATTCCTCCCAATGCTTGCTGAATGCAGGAAGAGGAATCCCCAATCTTTCGTTATATTCAAACATTTCCATTCCTCCATTTTTTATTATGCAAATTATATCATAAACAAATAATGCTTTTTTAAAAAAACTATTGAAAAAAGTCAGCAAAACTGTTACATTTTTAATTAATGATTGCATTTTTATGAATAAAAAAGTATTTTTATTCATTTTGTATACATCGGAGAGGAGAATGAACATGTCAAAACCAAAAGTAGTATTGGCCTATTCTGGAGGTTTAGATACATCTGTCGCCATCAAGTGGCTGCAAGAAAAAGGATACGACGTCGTTGCCTGCTGTCTGGACGTTGGGGAAGGGAAGGATTTAGAGTTTATTAAAGAAAAAGCACTAAAAGTCGGTGCTGTACAATCTTATATTATAGATGCGAAAAAAGAGTTTGCGGAAGAATATGCGTTGATCGCCCTTCAGGCACACACCCTTTATGAAGGTAAATATCCTCTTGTTTCCGCTCTTTCAAGACCGCTCATTGCCAAAAAATTAGTGGAAATAGCGGAAAAGACCGGCGCTGTCGCAGTTGCTCACGGTTGTACCGGAAAAGGAAACGACCAAGTGCGCTTTGAAGTTTCCATAAAAGCGTTAAATCCTGAGCTAGAGGTTTTGGCACCTGTTCGGGAATGGAAATGGTCGCGTGAAGAGGAAATTGAATATGCGAAACAGCATGACATTCCAATTCCGATTGATCTGGACAGCCCATATTCCATCGATCAAAACTTATGGGGAAGAAGCAATGAATGCGGAGTTTTAGAAGATCCATGGGCTGCACCGCCTGAGGATGCCTATGAACTGACTTCTTCCATTGAAAATGCACCGGATGAAGCGGACATCATCGAAATTGAATTTGAACAAGGCGTACCGGTAGCAGTGAACGGTCAAAGAATGCAGTTAGATGAACTAATTTTGAAGCTGAATGCGCTCGCTGGAAAACATGGCGTCGGCAGAATCGATCATGTGGAAAACAGACTTGTCGGCATTAAATCGCGCGAAGTGTACGAATGCCCTGCGGCTATGACATTGATCAAAGCGCATAAAGAATTGGAAGATTTAACACAGGTTAAAGAAGTAGCGCATTTTAAACCGCTGATCGAACAAAAGCTTGCCGAGCTTATTTACAACGGTCTTTGGTTCTCTCCGCTGAAAAGCGCATTGGAAGCATTTTTGAAAGAAACTCAAAAATATGTAACAGGGACAGTGCGCGTAAAATTGTATAAAGGGCACGCAATTGTTGAAGGAAGAAAATCTCCGTACTCGCTTTATGATGAAAAGCTGGCCACCTACACGCAAGAAGATTCATTTGATCATGAAGCAGCAGTCGGCTTTATTAAACTGTTCGGCCTTCCAACAGCGGTGAACAGCATCGTGAAAAACAAGAAGGTGACAATATGAAAAAACTTTGGGGCGGCCGTTTTCAAAAGACGCCCGAAGCATGGGTCGACGAATTCAATGCGTCGATCACGTTTGACAAACAGCTCGTAGAGGAAGACATTCAAGGGAGCCTCGTCCATGTTAAAATGCTTGCCAAGTGCGGCATTTTAACAAAAGAGGAAGGAGAAGCGATTGAAAAAGGGCTGCACCGTCTTTTGGAAAAAGCAAAAAATGGGGAGCTTGAATACTCCGTTCAATATGAAGATATTCATTTAAACATTGAAAAAATGTTAATAGATGAAATCGGACCGATCGGCGGAAAGCTGCATACATCAAGAAGCCGCAACGACCAAGTGGCGACCGATATGCATCTATACTTAAAAAAACATGTTGAAGCCATTGTGGAACTGATCAGAGAATTGCAAAAAGCGCTTGTAAACAAAGCTGAACAGCATATTGAGACGATTTTGCCGGGATATACACATTTGCAGCGGGCGCAGCCGGTTTCATTCGCCCATCATTTATTGGCTTATTTTTGGATGCTTGAGCGTGACAAATCTAGATTTACAGAATCTTTGAAACGGATTAATATCAGTCCGCTTGGCGCTGCCGCATTAGCTGGGACAACCTTTCCGATTGACCGGAAATATACGGCTGAGCTTTTAGGCTTCGATGAAGTTTATTTAAACAGCCTGGATGCTGTGAGCGACAGGGATTTTATTGTTGAATTTATGAGCAACAGCTCGCTGTTGATGATTCATCTCTCAAGATTTTGCGAAGAATTAATTTTATGGTGCTCGCAGGAATTCCAGTTCGTTGAAATGGATGACGCTTATTCGACCGGCAGCAGCATCATGCCACAAAAGAAAAATCCGGATATGGCGGAATTAATTCGAGGGAAGAGCGGCCGCGTCGTCGGCAATCTCGTCGGTTTGCTTACGGTTTTAAAAGGTCTCCCTCTTGCCTATAACAAAGACCTGCAGGAAGATAAAGAGGGCATGTTCGATACTGTAAAAACAGTAGAGGGCTGTTTGCAAATTATGACGGGAATGATCGAAACGCTGAAAGTAAATAAAGAGCAGATGGAAAAATCGGTGAAGCAGGATTTTTCAAACGCTACTGAACTCGCTGACTATTTGGCGAAAAAAGGCCTTCCTTTCCGCGAAGCTCATGAAGTAGTCGGAAAACTTGTATATAAATGCATTCAAAAAGGAATCTATTTACTTGACTTGCCATTAGAAGAGTATAAGGAAGCATCCTCTCTGTTTGAAAATGATGTATATGAAGTTCTGAACCCATACGAAGCGGTCAACAAACGAAACAGCTTAGGTGGAACCGGATTTAAGGAAGTAAAGGAGCAAATCAATAAAGCAAAGGCGATTATATAAATCCAACTCCATTTGTTTTAATTGAATAAAGACCTTCAATGAAAAATCAGTCTTCTGCGCATAAGCTGAAACAGGCGGGTACTCATTGTGCCCGCTTTTTTGTATGGAAAGGCCGCCTTGCACTTGCATTCCAACCTCTTGCTGATAAAAATCGTGGAAGCTATTCCGTTTTTGCATTTTAAAAAATTATTGTAAAATGATTGTAGTAAATAAAGGGAGGAATTGATGCCCGAGTTCGACAGTCACTAGGCAAACAAAATGCCTCTCATCCCTTGATACCAAAGGGACGAGAGGCATTTGGGCATACGTTGGGCGTGTATCTAGGTGCGAGGATGAATGCCTAGAATCTTCGGAGGAGGCTCCAGCCCTAGAGCCGCAAAGAATTGAGCCTGTTTGGCCGTCAGTTCGGTTCGTTGATAAAGGTCACCGTTTTTTGAAGAAAAATGTCCAAGCATGAGACGTTCGCATTCGTCCCTTACGTTCGGCCACGATTCATAGGTTCGAATCTCCACGATCCGAACTAACAAGAGAGCAAGCCAACTGAGCAGCACATGCGCCCGAATGCGGTCTTCCAAGCGATGATACATAGGCCGCAATTCCAATGTAGACTTCAATGTTCGGAAGGCCTGCTCAATATCCACCAGCTGCTTATACCCGATGGCGACATCTTCGGCAGACAAGGTGTCATCGGATGTCCGGATGAGATATTTGCCGTCGTACTTTTCCGCGTCACGAACCGCTTGCTTGTCGATGCGAAGGGTTCCGTCCTTCAACTGGCGCAAGTATTTTCCGTAGGACGAATGGGAACGCAACCGGCAGGTCGCCTTATGATGGGCTTCGTTTGGGAGTTGGCGAAGCCCTTCTAACTCCTCTTTCAGCGATTCAAGCAGCTTTTCTCGCTCCTTGCGTTGGCGTTCGGCTTCGCTGGGATTGTACACGAGAACATAGCGCTGACGCGCTTCTCCGTCGCCGACGATGATTTCTTTGATGTGCAAATTCTCGTCCACTTCATGATAACGTCCGCGACGACTTAAGGCCTCTTCGACGGCGGCTTTGCCGGATCGCATTTTTTCGCCGACAATGTAGTGTCCGCCGGCCTGTTGCAAGATTCGCAAATTCTCTTCAGAGGAAAAGCCGCGGTCCATGACGCTGATCACACGTCCAAGCTTCCAGCCAATCAAGTCTTGTTTCACCTGTTTGATGACCGTCATGTCCATCGTATTGCCAGGCCATACCCAAGCGCGAATCGGGATTCCTTCCCGGGTGACAGCCAGCCCAATGACGATTTGAACCAAGTCTGGGCGTTTGTCTTTCGAGAATCCTTGTTTTCGAAGCGATTCTCCTTCCGGTGTTTCAGAGGGATCCACTTCGAAGTACGACGAAGTCGTATCGAAGTAAATCAAGTCGACTTCCAAATTCAATAAATCGGCCACAGCATGGAACACTTGACGTTCCAATTCCGGCTGCACGGCCAACAGTTCATCCATCGCCCGGTACAACTGGTGGCTGGCGGCTTGAGAAAGGTGAGGGATATACACGTCTTTCTCCACCCACTCCTCCATCGCCAACTTGCTTGACGGATGAAGGGCGCGATTCGCCACCATGGCAAAAATCAGCCGTTCCAGCGAAATCTGGTGATGTCGGGAGGTAAACAAGGAGTGGAGAATCTCTCCCAACCCCAGTTGTCTCCAGAGCTGATCCAAGAGCCAGACGCCGCCGAGGTGTTTGCATGACTGGAATTGAAAGTCATCGGAAGCTTCTCCTGTCAACGTTTCGACTTCCCAAGCCTGCTCAGGAGAAAGGAATCGCGAAATGCTTTTGGCCAGACGTTCCAAGACGGCGCGATCCACTTCATCTTCGCGCCCGAATGAATAAATCACCTTCGCTTTCGCATATTTGGCCTTTGGATCCCATTCATTGTGAGCAAGCTGGAGATAAGCAACGGTTGTTCCATCCTTGTTTTTGCGTGTGACTCGTCGTATGTACATGCCTATATTATAACGTATAAAATTTATTTTTAAAAGGAAAAATTAATAAATCGTGTGCCTATGAAATTCGGCGTTTTTTCCTAGGATCCGCATTACGAAACCCTTGATATAACAGCATTTTGGTCATTTCCATTTGCCTAAAATGACCTCAAAACTGTCGAACTCGGGTGATGGGTGCGCCATGCAATTGTTACGGCAGGCTCAAGAGGTCTTGGAAGAAAGGTGACCGAATTATTTTTGGAAAAGGGGTACAGCGTGACGGTCAGTTATCACAATAATCAAACAGGAGTTGAACAACTGCAGGAAAAATATGCTTCTATGCGCGACCGTTTGCTGTTTATACGATGTGATGTGACGAAAAAGGAAGATTTAATTCGGCTGATTGATCAAACTTATCAGTGCTTTGGCCGTATTGACTGTTTAGTTAATAATGCGGGTCCGTATATATTTGAGAGGAAAAAGCTTGCTGATTATTCTGATCAGGAATGGTATGAAATGATTGAAGGAAATTTAAGCTCGGTGTTTCATTTAGTGAAACGAACAATCCCGATTATGAGGAAACAAAAGTATGGCCGAATCATTACCTACGGCTTCCAAGGTGCCGGGGATGCTTCAGGCTGGCTTCACCGCTCGGCGTTCAGCGCGGCTAAGACCGGACTAGTCTCTTTGACAAAAACGATTGCTATTGAAGAGGCGGAAAACGGCATCACAGCAAATATGGTTTGTCCAGGAAACATTACGGCGGAAATGAAAGAGGCGACCATTGAAGAAGCTAGAAAGCATATTGACGTGAACACGCCGATTGGAAGATCAGGTACAGGGGAAGATATCGCAAGAATTATAACCTTTTTGTGCGATGAACAGTCAGATTTTATTACAGGCGCCATAATTGAAGCGACGGGAGCCGCTAATGTCATTCATCGATTTCATCAATAATGATAAAACGTTTTCAAAAGCATAAGTTTCCAGTAAAATGAAAGTAGATTCAAAAAGGAGGGGTTTTTTATGAAGGTTTCCTTTCACGGTCATTCCATCGTTCAAATTGAAACAAATGGGAAAAACATTATCATTGATCCGTTCATTAATGGGAACGGGCAAACCGATTTGAAGGTTGAAGATGTGAAAGCAGATGTCATCTTGTTGACACACGGCCATAATGATCATGTAGGGGATACGGTTGAGATTGCAAAAAGAAATGATTCGTTAGTCGTGGCGATTGCAGAGCTGGCTACATACTTGAGCTGGAAAGGGATTAAAACCCATGGAATGAGCATCGGGGGAGCATACGAGTTTGAGTTTGGAAAAGTAAAGCTGACTCAGGCTTTCCATGGCTCCAGCTATACGGAAGATAACCAAAACATTGTGTATACTGGCATGCCAGCAGGAATTTTGTTGACAGCTGAGGACAAAACGATTTATCATGCAGGCGATACAGCATTGTTTTCTGATATGAAATTAATTGGAGAACGCAATGAAATTGATTTAGCCTTTTTGCCGATTGGCGATAATTATACAATGGGGCCGGAGGATGCTCTTACAGCAGCAGAATGGATTCGAGCTAAAAAAGTCGTGCCGATTCATTACAACACGTTCCCAGTGATCCAGCAAAACCCTGAAGATTTTGTTTCCAAGCTTCCAGACGGTGTCGGTCTCCTATTGAAACCAGGAGAAACAATCGAACTGTGAGATTTTTGATGGACGGCTTTTAGCCGTTCATTTTACGTATTATGAGTTCCAAGCATTTGTTTGCTAAACAGTAAATTTTAGGAAAAAATAAGTAAATGTTTGAAGAATTCGCCAATCTTGTAACTTAAAAGGAGGGAAGAAATTGGCGACAAAGCATGAACAAATTTTGAACTATATTGAGTCTCTGCCCGTCGGAGATAAAATTTCAGTCAGACAAATTGCCAAAGTTATGAATGTCAGTGAAGGAACTGCCTATCGTGCGATTAAAGATGCGGAAAATAAAGGCTTTGTCAGCACAATCGAAAGGGTCGGCACCATTCGAATTGAAAAAAAGAAAAAAGACAATATTGAAAAGCTGACATTTGCGGAGGTTGTCAATATTGTCGACGGACAAGTGTTAGGCGGAAGGGCCGGCCTTCATAAAACATTAAATAAATTCGTTATCGGCGCCATGAAATTGGAAGCGATGATGAGATATACAGGTGCTGGAAACTTGCTCATTGTCGGCAACAGGACAAAAGCTCAGCAGTCGGCTTTGGAAGCAGGAGCCGCCGTTTTAATAACCGGGGGATTTGACACAGATGATTATGTAAAAAAACTGGCGGATGAGCTCGAGCTCCCGATAATATCCACTAGCTACGATACTTTTACAGTGGCTACGATGATAAACAGAGCGATATATGACCAGCTGATCAAAAAGGAAATCGTGTTAGTGGAAGACATTTTGACCCCGTTAGAAAAAACTGTCACGTTAACCCCGAATGATCCGATTGAACGCTGGTTTGAATACAACCGGCAAACTGGACACGGACGATTCCCGGTCATTGATCAAGGTTTGAAGGTTGTTGGAATTGTCACGGCAAAGGATATTATGACGTCAGATCGAAAAACATCCATTGAAAAAGTGATGACAAAAAGTCCGATAACCGTTACAGGAAAAACATCTGTCGCTTCAGCTGCGCAAATAATGGTTTGGGAAGGAATTGAAGTATTGCCTGTTGTGGACGGAAACGGCCGCCTATCAGGTATGATTTCCAGACAGGACGTTTTAAAGGCTCTCCATTCAATTGAACGGCAGCCGCACACAGGTGAAAAAATTGATGACATCATCACGAGGCAGATGATCAATCTTTCTGATGAAGCAAAAGAATCAAACATTTTTAAATGTGAAGTAACACCGCAAATGACAAACCAGTTCGGTACCATTTCATACGGTGCCTTCACAACTCTAGTTACAGAAGCGGCCAATTATCATTTGAGACAAAAAAAGAAAGGCGAGCTTGTCGTTGAGAATATGACGATTTATTTTTTGAAACCTGTTCAAATGGAAAGCATGATTGAAATTCATCCGAAAATATTAGACGTGGGTCGAAAATTCGGGAAAATTGATGTGGAAGTATTCCACGAAAACACTTTAGTCGGCAAAGCTATGTTAATGGTGCAAATCATGGATCGTAATTAAAAAAAGACTGTCTGAAAAATAAGGACAGTCTCTCCCATATAATTTTCTTAGCGGGCATTTTCGCTTTCTTTGATTGCCAAAGGCAAATAATATTTGTAAGCTTTATATCCTGCCCAAATGCTCAGACAACCTGTTATAATAAAAACAACACCGACGATGAGCGCAACAGTGGATCGGTTTAAAAACATTTGGTTTAATCCGAAAAAGAAGACAAACAATCCTAGAGAAATGCTAGATTTAGATGAAATCCAGCTTCTTTCCATCGGACGTTTCGTGCGAAAATATTTGATTTTGTAAAAAACATAAAAAGATAAAGAAATGACCGTTAGGATAGCTAAAACAGGCATGATGTCAACCTCCATCTAAGTATCGATTATCATTTTACCATTAGTAAATGATGAAATAAAACATTTATGATGATAAAGGAGAGCTGAAATGAAACAACAGATTTTAAATGAAATAAAAGCATTCGATACGATTATTATACATAGACATGTCCGGCCGGATCCTGATGCATACGGTTCTCAGTGCGGGCTTGCGGAATTGTTAAAAGAATCGTTTCCTGAAAAAAACATATATGTAGTCGGCAACGATGAGCCTTCTTTAACGTTTTTGTACAAAATGGATGAAATTCAAGATGACGTCTATCAAGAAGCGCTCGTCATCGTATGTGACACAGCAAACCAAGAACGAATTTGCGATCAAAGATATGATAAAGGGAAAAAATTGATCAAAATCGATCATCATCCAAATGAAGATCCTTATGGAGATATAGTCTGGGTAGACACATCTGCCAGCTCTGTCAGCGAAATGATTTATGAATTTTATCTATTTGGCAAAGATCAAGGCTTAACGTTATCGAAAAAAGCAGCCAGTCTCATTTATGCCGGAATTGTTGGGGATACAGGAAGATTTTTGTTTTCAAATACGACGAAAAAAACGTTCCAATATGCAAGCGAGATTATAGACTATGGGTTTTCATTTACGCAAATATACGACGAAATGTATAAAACGAAACTTAATGTGGCGAAGCTGAACGGTTACGTCCTGCAAAATTTCGTTTTGACTGATTCAGGGGCCGCTTATATAAAGCTTCCTAAAGAACTATTGGACGAATACCGCGTCACTCCTTCCGAAGCTTCACAGCTCGTCGGTGCTTTAGGAAATATTGAAGGGATCAAGGCGTGGGTGCTGTTTGTCGAGGAAAACAACGAAATTCGGGTCAGATTCCGCTCGAAGGGAATCGTGATCAATGAGCTTGCAAAACGCTTTAAAGGCGGAGGCCATCCGCTTGCGGCCGGAGCTACGATCGACAGCTGGGAAACTGCGGATCAAATCATTCAAGAGCTGGTCGCTTTATGTAAAACATCTTAAGGAGGGCGCTTTTTCCCTCCTCATAATAGGAGAAAAGTTGGCATTATTATTTGCTCAATTTCAATTCTACTTCAACAATAATGGTCGGTGTAATGACAAGCTCCACGACAGTAGCGTTGTATTCTTTGTCATCTATTTTATATTTTCTATTTTCAATCGTTTTGGCAATTAAATGCCTTGTTTTCACAACACTGTCAATATCTTTTGCAATTAAATCAGCTAAATCGTTTTTGATCGTATTTTCAATCGAATATTTCATTAATTCATCCAGCTTATATTTTTCCGCATTTTTAATTTCGATTTTGACATCCTGTACAGTCAATAATTCTAAGTTTCTCTTATTTAGCTCTTTGTAATCCCTCTGCCAAATTTGAATGTCGTTTTTTAATTGTTCGATCGTTTCTTGCTGTGTTGAAATGATTTTTACTTGTTTTTCTTGGTAATAGCCAAAGGAATATAGAAAAAACCCCCAGCTAATAAGAGCTCCTACGGCAACTCCGGCAAAAAAACGCTGCCATGAAGGCTTTTTATAATAAGGCGGGATTCTCATTGCGAAACATGCTCCTGTGTGAACCAAGAGATTAAGAGCCAGCCTGTTTGAGAACCGCCCATGGCGGAAATGATTAACAAAATCTGTTTCACAATGTCCTTTGTCGCTCCTTCAAAAATCCCTCGTTCAAAGCTGTAAAACGCATCAAACGTCCCTCCAATAGCTGCAACAAGAGCCCAAATTTTCAATTTGTTTGCCATTCTGAAAATGGAGGTGAGAGGAGCATCGCCTGTAATATATGCGCCAATACCGCCGATTAACGAGCCGCCGAAAATGACTCCTAACGCAATAAAATACACTTTAATAAAGGTTGCAATAAAAGTATCTGTTTCCATTGAGCTTCCACCATCCTTTCTTCCGTTCATTGGGGAAATATGATTATAATAAACTTGCTAAATAGCCGGTTTCAGCAAGCAGTGAAAAGGCTTGGTTTATTCTCTTTCTTTATATGTATATGGATGGGAAGATGAAAGTATGAAGTTTGTCTTTCATTGAAAACAATGACTATAATTGTTTTAAGAAATCATTGAAAAAAGGTGGGGTCTTCATTGCCTTTTGTTCACCTACAAGTGAAGAGCGCCTATAGTTTGCTGGCTAGTGCTGCTGGATTGGACAAGCTTGTCCGCTATGCGAAAAAAACTGGTCAAACAGCTCTAGCCTTGACAGACCATCATGTCATGTATGGAGCGATCTCTTTTTATAAAATTTGTAAAGAACACGGGATTAAACCGATTTTCGGTTTAACTGCTACCGTTATCATAAAAAACGAACCGTATCCTTTTGTTTTGCTTGCTAAAAATAACAGCGGATACCGCAATTTGCTTAAATTAAGCAGTTTGCTGCAAACAAAGTTTCCGAAAGGACTTCCGCTTTCTTTTTTTAAACAATACAGCAGGGATCTTTTTGTGATCACACCTGGCAGACAAGGCTTGATTGAGCAGCTGCTTATAAACGGACAGATTGCAGAGGCAGGAAAAGCGGTGGAGTTTTTTCAAAGCATGCTCGATCCCAATTCTTTTTACATATCCGTACAAAATCACGGCTTGCCGGAAGAGCAGCAATTAAATGAAAAAATTGCGGAGCTGAGAGAAACGATCAAAGTTCCGATTGTCGCAACGAACGATGTTTTATATGTTGAAAGGGATGATGCATTTGCACACCGCTGTTTGCTGGCGATTAAAGACGGAACGACTGTAGAAGAACAAGACGCAGCGTTTGCTTCCGAATATTATTTAAAATCCCCGGCGGAAATGCTAAACAATTTCGCGAACTTTCCTGATTCCATTGAGAATACTGTTCGGATCGCCTCCGAATGCCATGTTGAAATAGAATTAGGCAAAACAAAATTGCCCAAATACCCCTTTTCTGGAGGATTGAGCAGCGATGATTTTCTTGAACAGCTGTGCTTTGAAGGATTAAGAAAAAAAGTAACATCCCCTTCGGACGAGTATGTCAAAAGGCTTTCGTATGAGCTGTCTGTTATAAAAAAAATGAATTTTAGCGATTATTTTTTAATCGTTTGGGATTTTATGAAATACGCGCATGAAAAAGGTATTGTAACCGGTCCAGGCCGCGGTTCAGCAGCCGGCTCTTTAGTGGCATATGTACTAGATATTACGAATGTAGATCCAATTCGCTATAATCTATTGTTTGAGCGTTTTTTAAATCCTGAACGTGTTTCTATGCCAGATATCGATATTGATTTTCCGGATACAAGACGGGATGAAATGATTGAATATGTTGCGCGAAAATATGGAAAAGGGCATGTGGCTCAAATCATCACTTTCGGTACTTTTGCGGCCAAAGCTGCTATTCGAGATGTGGCAAAAGCGCTTGGAGCTTCGAATAAAGAGGTGGATGTGCTCGCAAAGCACATACCTTCAAAGCTTGGAATTACTTTAAGAGAAGCATTTGAACAATCGGCAGCATTTCGAAACATCCTTCATTCAATGGAAAAAGGAAAGGAAATTTTTGAAACGGCTTTAAAGCTGGAAGGCTTGCCACGCCATGTATCGACGCATGCTGCGGGAGTGGTGCTAAGCGATCATCCGCTGACTGAAGTCATTCCAATTCAAAATGGTCATCACAATATATATTTAACACAATATTCAATGGATTTTTTAGAAGAAATCGGGCTGTTGAAAATCGATTTTTTAGGTCTGCGAAATTTAACGTTAATAGAAGATATCAAACGTTTAATTGAACGTTACGAGGGAACAAAGCTCTCTGTTCACTTTACAAATTATGATGATGAAAAAACGTTTTCCCTTTTATCGGAAGGAAATACGACAGGTGTGTTCCAATTTGAGTCAGAAGGAATGAGGAAAGTTTTACAAAAGCTAAAACCTACTAATTTGGAAGATTTGGTTGCGGTTAATGCTTTGTATCGTCCAGGACCGATGGAAAACATTCCTGTCTATATCGAACGGAAGCACGGCCGGATGCCGGTAGAATATTTGCATAAAGATTTGCAGCCTATTTTAGAAAAAACATACGGAGTCATTGTGTATCAAGAGCAAATAATGGAAATCGCAGCGAAAATGGCCGGTTTTTCGTTAGGGGAAGCAGACCTGTTGAGACGGGCCGTCGGCAAAAAAATTAAAACGATTTTGGATGAAAACAGAAATCGCTTTATTATAGGTTGTTTAAAAAAAGGATACGACGAAAAAACCGCGAATAAAGTATACGATCTCATTGTTAAATTTGCCAACTACGGTTTTAACCGCAGCCACGCTGTTGCCTACAGCATGATTGCCTATCAGCTTGCTTATTTAAAAGCCCACTATCCTTTATATTTTATGGCTGCGTTAATGTCGAGCATCGGAGGAAATCAAGAAAAATTAGCGCAATATGTTCGAGAAGCTTCAGAAATGGGAATTACAATCCTGCCGCCGTCCATTCATAAAAGCGGTTTTTCTTTTTTAGTGGAAAACGGATCTATCCGATTCGGACTTGCCTCGATTAAAAATGTTGGCATTGCCGCCATGAAAGAAATTGCAAAAGAAAGAAAAAAGAAGCCTTTTGAAGATTTGTTTGATTTTTGTATCAGGATGTCTTCAAAGGCAGTCAATCGCCGAACAATAGAAGCGCTCATTTTTTCTGGTGCGATGGATGATTTTGGGCAAGATCGGGCAACGTTGCTTGCTAGTATTGATGTTGCGCTCGAGCATGCAGAATTGTTCAAAATGGATGAAAAAGAGCAAATCGTTTTTCCGCTTGACGATCTTGCTGCGATTAAACCAAAGTATGTGGAAGTGGAACCGTTCACCATTGAAGAAAAATTAAAATTCGAAAAGGAAACATTAGGATTTTATTTATCAAGCCATCCGATTCAGCCTTACGATTCGGTTTTGAAGCAGCTGGGGGCAGTTCGATTAATGGATTTATCGCAATGGATTGAAAAAAAAGTTCATGTGGGCGCGTATGTGACGAACGTAAAGGCAATTCGCACAAAAAGCGGCCAGGCGATGGCTTTTCTCAATATAAGCGATCAAAGCGGGGATGTAGAAGCGGTCTTGTTTCCTAATGAATACGCAAAGTTCAGCGGAAAAATAAAGAAAGGGAATGTATATTTGTTGACCGGAAAACCGGAAATTAGAAATGAACATGTTCAATATATAATTCAAGACGTAAAAGACATCTCGGAATTTAAACGGCAGCGTGCTTTATTTTTAAAAATTGCAGATGAAGCATCAGAGAAACAAAAGCTTCTCGAAATAAAAAAAGTATTGCAGGATTATCCAGGCAGCATACCTGTATTTATTTACCATGAACGAAAAAAGAAAGCGGTCAAACTTCCCGAAACATTTGGTGTACAACCGTCTGAACAATGTTTGAATCGATTGCGGGCATTGCTCGGAGAAAGGAATGTCGCCTTGAGAGAATAAACATGTCTTTTTCTTTACAACGGATTGCATGTATAATATTTTAGAAATATCTAAAAAGTGGTCTTTCCATTTTGACGATTATCCATGTTGTTAAGGAGTGATAAAGGTTGTCATTAAGAGAAGAAGCATTACATATTCATAGTGTTCAGAAGGGAAAACTTGAAACAAAATCAAAAATTCCGGTACGAAATGCAAAAGATTTAAGTTTAGCATACTCTCCTGGAGTGGCTGAGCCGTGCAAGGCAATTTATGATGATAAAAGCAAAGTGTATGAGTATACGATGAAGGGGAATATGGTGGCGGTTGTCTCTGATGGAACAGCCGTTTTAGGGCTTGGAAACATCGGACCGGAGGCAGCTCTCCCTGTCATGGAAGGAAAAGCTGTTTTATTTAAAAGCTTTGCAGGTGTCGATGCGTTCCCGATTTGTATAGATACGACAGATGTGGAAAAAATTATTGAGACAGTAAAGCTTCTTGAGCCGACTTTTGGCGGCATAAACTTGGAAGATATTGCCGCACCAAATTGCTTCGAAATTGAAGAGCGTTTAAAAAAGGAAACGAACATTCCGATTTTCCATGACGATCAACACGGAACCGCCATTGTAACTGTCGCTGGTTTATTAAATGCGTTGAAGCTGGTCGGCAAAGAGATGTCAAATATTAAAGTTGTCGCAAACGGAGCAGGAGCGGCTGGAATAGCTATTATAAAATTATTATATCGCTATGGTGTTCGTGACATTATTTTGTGCGATTCAAAAGGAGCCATTTTCGATGGACGCCCTTACGGAATGAACAGCATAAAAGCTGAAGTGGCTAAATATACAAATCATGATCGCTTAGAGGGCTCTTTGGCCGATGTAATCGAAGGAGCGGATGTTTTTATCGGTGTGTCAGTCGCAGGAGCACTAACAAAAGAAATGGTAAAATTAATGGCGGATAATCCGATCATTTTCGCTATGGCCAATCCAGATCCGGAAATTATGCCTGACGATGCGAAAGAAGCTGGAGCAAAAGTCATTGGAACAGGACGTTCAGATTTCCCTAACCAGGTGAATAACGTTTTAGCATTTCCAGGGATTTTCCGTGGAGCATTGGATGTAAGAGCAACACATATAAATGAACAGATGAAAATGGCTGCTGCTGAAGCGATTGCTTCTCTTATTAAGGAAGATGAGCTTCGTCCTGATTATGTTATTCCGGCGCCGTTTGATCCGAGGGTTGCACCATGTGTTGCTGCAGCTGTTGCGAAAACGGCAATGGAAACAGGTGTTGCACGCATAAAAGTAGATCCGGAAGAAGTTGCGGAAAAAACAAGAAAGCTTGCTATTATTGGAAAATAAAAGCGGCTACAAATGGCGAAAGAATGAGAAACCTCTCTTCTCTGCTGTTGGGAGAAAGAAAAATATGATATATTTATAATATTTGAATACCTCTCAAAAGATATATAAAGAAGATCCGGAAGATTTAAGATTGATTGAAGGTGTCATCCCTTGCAATGAAGACATTATTCAGCCAAAAAGGGAGGTTCTATTTTGATAAAAAACATTTTTTCAAAAAAGAAAAAATATGCATCGATCCCTTCCGGACATGCAAAATATGATGTTCCTGAAGGTATTATGACAAAATGTCCAAAATGTAAAAAGATTATGTACTCAAAAGAAATTGAAAAAAATTTAAAAGTGTGCAACAACTGCGGCTACCATTTTCAAATGGGAGCGAGAGAAAGAATTGCCAGCCTTTTAGATCATGGCAGCTTTTTAGAATATGACAGCGATATGCGTTCTGAAAACCCTCTTAATTTTGAAGGGTATTTAGAAAAGCTAGAAAAAGACAAAGAGAAAACGAAGCTAAATGAAGCTGTCGTGACAGGCGAAGGAACAATCGGCGGATTTCCAGTAGTGATTGCCGTTATGGATGCGAGTTTTCGCATGGGGAGCATGGGTTCGGTAGTTGGAGAAAAAATTACAAGGGCAATTGAAAAAGCGAAGAAAAAAAACATCCCCTTTATTATTTTCACAGCTTCAGGCGGTGCTCGTATGCAAGAAGGCGTCCTCAGTTTAATGCAGATGGCGAAAACTAGCGCTGCTTTAAAATTATTCAGCGATGAAGGCGGACTCATTATTTCGGTTATGACCCATCCGACTACAGGGGGAGTATCGGCTAGCTTCGCTTCTTTAGGTGACTACAATTTTGCCGAGCCTGGTGCATTAATCGGTTTTGCAGGGCGCAGAATCATAGAACAAACGATCAGAGAAGAGCTTCCGGAAGATTTCCAAACTGCTGAATTTCTGCTGAAGCATGGGCAGCTTGATTCTGTATTGCACCGCCACCAACTGCGGGATACGTTAATCAACCTCTTGGATATACACCAAGCAAAGGGGGATGTAGATTGGTAGGAGAACTGGAATTTGAAAAGCCGATTATAGAATTAAAGAAAAAAATTCATGAATTAAAGGAATTTACAAAAACAGCGGATGTAGATTTGTCGGCTGAAATTGAAAAGCTGGAAACAAGACTAAAAAATTTAGAAAAGGAAATATATGATCACCTCTCCCCGTGGAATCGCGTCCAAATCGCACGCCATCCGAATCGCCCTACAACGCTTGATTATATTGAGCTGTTATTTGAAAATTTTTTCGAATGCCACGGAGACAGATATTTTGGTGATGACGAAGCGATTGTAGGAGGCGTTGCAAAATTTCATGGGATCCCTGTAACGGTAATCGGGCAGCAAAGAGGAAAAGATACGAAAGACAATATCCGAAGAAATTTTGGTATGCCGCATCCTGAAGGTTACCGTAAAGCATTGCGCCTTATGAAACAGGCGAACAAGTTTAACCGCCCTATTATTACATTTATCGATACAAAAGGAGCTTACCCAGGAAAAGCTGCAGAAGAGCGGGGACAAAGTGAAGCAATTGCCAGAAATTTGTTTGAAATGGCCGGTTTTTCTGTTCCAATTATATGTATTGTCATTGGAGAAGGGGGAAGCGGCGGCGCATTAGCATTAGGAGTAGGAAATCATATATATATGTTGGAAAATTCTACTTATTCAGTTATTTCTCCCGAAGGGGCTGCCGCCCTATTATGGAAGGATGCCGGCTTAGCTAAAAAAGCGGCAGAAACAATGAAGATCACTGCCCAAGATTTAAAAGAGCTTGGTGTCATTGATGATATCATTCCGGAAGTAAAAGGCGGGGCACATAGGGATGTCCAATTGCAAGCTAAACACATTGAACAGGCTTTAAAACGATCATTAAAAGAATTGACCAATATGAGCGGAGAAGAGCTGATCAGGCATCGGTACGAAAAATTTAAAAGTATTGGGGCCGTTATTGACGAACAAGTGACAAATACGCAGTAACGTGCGCTCCTTGATGGAGCCGCACGTTATTTTTTTATTTTTATCTTTCGCATCGCTTCTTTTTGTGTATAATAATAAAGAATTTAACTATTCTAAGCTTACTATGCTCAGCGATTATCAGATAATATGATCATTATTTTATGTAAGCTTTGTTTGAGCAGTCCAAGAGAGGTGAAATTATGAAAAAAATCGGCGTTTTAACGAGCGGCGGCGATTCTCCTGGTATGAACGCTGCAATTCGTGCCGTTGTCCGCAAAGGAATTTTTCATGGATTAGAAGTTTATGGAATTTATAATGGTTACTCAGGTCTTATTTCGGGAAAAATTCAAAAGCTTGAACTTGGTTCAGTAGGTGACATCATTCATCGCGGTGGAACGATGCTCTATACGGCACGGTGCGAAGAATTTAAAACAATCGAAGGACAAAAAAAAGGAATTGAACAATTGAAGAAATTCGGGATTGAAGGTCTTGTCGTTATTGGCGGAAACGGCTCCTACATGGGCGCAAAAAAGTTGACTGAACATGGATATCCATGCGTTGGGGTGCCGGGCACCATCGACAATGACATACCTGGAACTGACTATACGATCGGTTTTGATACAGCACTTAATACGGTGATACAAGCAATTGATAAAATTCGTGATACAGCTACCTCCCATGAGCGTACATACGTAATAGAAGTAATGGGGCGGGATGCCGGTGACATCGCTTTATGGTCCGGGCTTGCCGGAGGTGCGGAAACCATTTTAATTCCGGAAGCAGATTTCAAAATAGAGGAAATCATCGATCGATTAAAACGAGGCCATGAAAGAGGGAAAAAACATAGTATTATTATTGTCGCTGAAGGTGTGGGAAGCGGCGTCGAAATAGGCCAAAAGATCAAAGAGATGACAAACTTTGAAACGCGTGTTTCTGTATTAGGCCACATTCAACGCGGCGGATCGCCTACCGCATTTGATAGAGTATTGGCAAGCAGACTAGGCGCTTATGCGGTGGAACTGCTTCTTAATGGTAAAGGCGGACGATGTGTAGGCATCCAAAATAATCAGCTTGTGGATCATGACATTTTAGAAATTTTGGATCAGCCTCATACGGTTGATAAGTCAATGTACAAGCTTTCAAAAGAACTTTCTATATAAAGTATGAACATGGGATCGTTTTCATAATGTTTAGGAGGTATGCCAATTTATGCGAAAAACGAAAATTGTTTGTACAATAGGTCCTGCAAGCGAGAGCATCGAAATGTTGGAAAAACTAATTAAGGCCGGCATGAATGTGGCACGGCTCAATTTTTCGCATGGAGATCATGAGGAGCATAAAGCGAGAATTCAAAACATTCGGGAGGCAGCGAAGCGCTTGGGCAAAAGTGTTGCAATATTATTGGACACAAAAGGCCCTGAGATTCGAACGCATACAATGGAAAACGGGGAGATACAATTAGAAGCAGGATCCCGCCTTCTTATTTCAATGGAAGAGGTTGTCGGCACGAAAGAAAAAATTTCGGTTACATATAAAGGATTAATCAATGATGTTTCCGTTGGTTCTAAAATATTGCTTGATGACGGATTAATTGGTTTAGAAGTTACAAAGATTGATAAAGAAAAACAGGAAATTGAAACGAAGGTATTAAACAGCGGAATTTTGAAAAATAAAAAAGGAGTCAATGTTCCTGGAGTTAGTGTCAATCTTCCTGGAATTACGGAGAAAGATGCAAAAGATATTTTGTTTGGCATTGAGCAGGGAGTCGATTTTATCGCTGCATCATTTGTTCGCCGCGCTTCCGATGTATTGGAAATTCGTCAACTGTTGGAGGAACACCAAGCTGACGATATTCAAATTATCCCGAAAATAGAAAATCAAGAAGGCGTTGACAATATTGATCAAATTTTGGAAGTTTCCGACGGGCTAATGGTTGCTCGAGGAGATTTAGGAGTAGAAATTCCCGCTGAAGATGTTCCGCTTGTCCAAAAGGAACTGATTCGCAAATGCAATCAATTAGGAAAACCTGTTATCACTGCTACTCAAATGCTTGATTCGATGCAGCGAAACCCAAGACCTACCCGGGCGGAAGCCAGCGATGTAGCAAACGCTATTTTTGATGGAACCGATGCAATTATGCTTTCAGGCGAGACAGCTGCCGGTTTATATCCGGTAGAAGCAGTGGAGACGATGCATAAAATTGCTTCCCGCGTTGAACAAGCTTTAGATTATCGCCAAGCCTTAACGAAACATACGAAAGTTGCTGATTCAACGATCACAAATGCAATTGGACAATCAGTAGCTTATACGGCGATTAATTTGGACGTTTCGGCCATTATCACGCCAACAGTCAGCGGCTATACGGCCAAAATGATTTCGAAATATCGGCCAAAAGCGCCGATTATTGCAGTAACATCCAGCAGTAAAGTATGCCGTAAGCTTGCCCTTGTATGGGGTGTGCATCCAACAATAGGACAAATTGCTACAACAACAGATGAAATGCTTGACATAGCTGTGCGTGAATCTATAAACACTGGAATTATTACACATGGAGATCGAGTGATTATTACAGCCGGAGTACCTGTAGGAGAAACAGGTTCCACAAATCTGATGAAAGTCCATGTTGTTGGCGATGTTTTAGGAAAAGGTCAAGGGATTGGACGAGCATCGGCGTTTGGAAAGGTTATCGTTGCAAAGAATAGTAAAGAAGCTGTTGAGAAAATGGTGAAAGGTTCAATTCTCGTTACGAATGGAACCGACAAAGACATGATGGAAGCGATTGAAAAAGCAGCTGCACTTGTTACGGAAGAAGGCGGCTTAACGTGCCATGCGGCCGTAGTCGGTTTGAGCCTTGGCATTCCAGTCATTGTCGGGGTAGAAAATGCAACAGAAATTTTGAAGGATGGTATGGAAGTCACTGTGGATGCAATCCAAGGGATGATTTATAAAGGACATGCGAGCGTTCTATAATTTTGATTGAAAGGAGAAGGATTTCAGTTCCTTCTCTTTTTTTGTATAGTAAAGATTAAGAAACGAGCATTTTACATCTCCCTTTTGTATAGTAAAGAGTAGGGAACGGGTATTTTATATATGGAGGAGATAGCATATGCGAGCATTATTGATTTTTTTTATTGTTGCACCGGCTTGTGAAATAGGGGTTTTGCTTTTATCTGGAAAGACGATCGGGGTGCTTCCGACTGTGCTATTGATTATCTTAACAGGCTTTGTTGGGGCTTATTTGGCGAAAAAACAAGGAATTCAGGCTGTGCGAAATCTTCAAAAGGAAATTCAATATGGGCGCATTCCAAGCAATGCCATTTTGGATGCAATGGCTATTTTTGTCGGAGGAATCATGCTATTGACGCCGGGATTTATTTCGGATATCGTCGGTTTGTTTCTTTTATTTCCAATCACAAGAAATTGGATAAAGCCTTTTCTTATTCAATTCATAAAAAAATGGATTGATAAACATACGATCCATATTATTCGGCCATAATTCAATAAAAGATTTATTATGCTGAAATAAGTAATTCTTATTCAATTCTATAAGATTTTTTTATTAAAAAAAAGAATTCCGTAAAAAATATCTTATTTATCTGATTCACAAAAGTCTGATAATTGTTTATAATAGAGGTGTATTTTTTAATTCATATGTTTGGTGATCATTTCACTGATAAAAAATATTTCACAAAAGAAATGAAAGCATTTTCTTTTTGTGAAAAAATGAAAGTTTTATGAATTTCGTTTATTTCTATTTGAATTGCAGTTGAAAATTTTATGTAAAGGGGAGATAGCCATGACAGCAACGCGTGGACTAGAAGGCGTGGTAGCCACAACTTCATCAATAAGTTCTATTATTGATGATACATTGACATATGTTGGTTACAATATTGACGATTTAGCTCAAAACGCAAGCTTTGAAGAAGTTGTTTACCTGCTTTGGCATCGAAAGCTTCCGAATAAGGAGCAATTAGAGGAATTAAGAAAGCAGCTTGCTGAGAATGCGTCGATACCGAATGAAATATTAGAACATTTTAAAACTTATCCGATTGATAAAGTACATCCGATGGCAGCTTTGAGAACAGCTGTATCTTTGCTTGGATTGTATGACGAAGAAGCGGACAACATGTCTGATGAGGCAAATTATCGAAAAGCAATTCGATTGCAGGCGAAAATTTCTACAATTGTCGCTGCTTTTGCCCGCATCCGCAAAGGATTGGAGCCTGTTCAACCGAGAACAGATTTAGGCTTTGCCGCTAATTTCTTATATATGTTAAAAGGTGAAGAACCTGATCAAACTTCCATTGAAGCCTTCAACAAAGCGCTCGTCCTTCATGCAGACCATGAATTGAATGCTTCGACATTTACTGCAAGAGTATGTGTGGCAACGCTTTCGGACATTTATTCCGGAATTACTGCGGCAATTGGAGCATTGAAAGGACCGTTGCATGGCGGTGCGAACGAACGCGTTATGCGAATGTTAACAGAAATTGGTGAACCTGAAAATGTAGAATCTTACATTCGCGAAAAATTAGCAAACAAAGAAAAAATTATGGGATTTGGTCATCGAGTTTATCGCAAAGGGGATCCTCGTGCCAAACATTTAAAAGAAATGTCCCGCAGACTAACAGAAATCACCGGTGAAACGAAATGGTATGAAATGTCAACTAAAATTGAGGAAATCGTAACATCTGAAAAATCTTTACCGCCGAATGTTGATTTTTATTCAGCGTCTGTATACCATTGCTTAGGTATTGATCATGATTTATTTACGCCGATTTTTGCAATAAGCCGCACATCTGGATGGTTAGCCCATATTTTAGAGCAATATGAAAACAATCGATTGATTCGTCCTCGTGCGGAATATACAGGACCAGAAAAACAAGTATTTATCCCTATCGAAAAGCGCAGCTAACAGGTAAAATAGAAAAGGGATTCCTTTTTCTTCCCTGTTAAGCATGGCCATGCTTTTATACACAAATAGAGAATACATATTTAGGAGGTAATGATTGTGGCAGAAGGTCAAAAAATTACAATGACAAATGGTACTTTAAACGTTCCAAATGATCCTATAATTCCGTTTATTGAAGGAGACGGCACTGGTCCTGATATTTGGAGAGCTGCGTCAAAAGTGCTGGAAGCAGCTGTAGAAAAAGCATACAATGGCGAAAAGAAAATCGTTTGGAAAGAAGTGCTTGCTGGTGAAAAAGCTTTTAAAGAGACTGGGGAATGGCTTCCTCAAGAAACGCTTGATGTTATACGCGAGTATATGATTGCGATCAAAGGTCCGTTAACAACTCCTGTAGGTGGAGGAATCCGTTCTTTAAACGTTGCTCTTCGCCAAGAGCTGGATTTATTTGTGTGCTTAAGACCTGTCCGTTATTTCAATGGAGTTCCTTCCCCTGTAAAACGTCCTCAAGATACAGACATGGTAATTTTCCGTGAAAATACCGAAGACATCTATGCCGGCATAGAGTATGCAAAAGGGACAGAAGAAGTAAAAAAAGTCATTGAATTTTTACAAAAAGAGCTGGGAGTAAACAAAATCCGTTTCCCTGAAACGTCTGGAATCGGCATTAAGCCTATTTCTGAAGAAGGAACGAAACGGCTTGTCCGGGCGGCCATTAACTATGCAATTGAACACGGAAGAAAATCTGTCACCCTTGTTCATAAAGGGAACATTATGAAATTTACAGAAGGCGCGTTTAAAAATTGGGGATATGAATTGGCTGAGCAAGAGTTTGGCGATAAAGTATTCACATGGGCTGAGTATGACCGCATTGTTGAAAAAGAAGGAAAAGAAGCGGCTAACAAAGCGCAAGAAGAAGCAGAAAAAGCTGGAAAAATTATTATTAAAGATGCAATTGCAGATATTTTCCTACAGCAAATTCTTACTCGTCCGCGCGAGTTTGATGTAGTAGCAACGATGAATTTAAATGGAGACTACATTTCGGATGCTTTGGCTGCACAAGTAGGTGGAATCGGTATTGCTCCAGGAGCAAACATTAACTACGAGACAGGGCATGCGATTTTTGAAGCAACACACGGTACAGCACCAAAATACGCCGGACTTGATAAAGTGAATCCATCTTCCGTAATTCTTTCTGGAGTGCTTATGCTCGAACATTTAGGCTGGAAAGAAGCAGCTGATTTAATCATTCAAGCAATGGAAAAAACGATCGCTTCAAAAGTTGTCACCTATGACTTTGCACGCCTCATGGACGGAGCTACGGAAGTAAAATGCTCTGAATTCGGCAATGAATTGATTAAAAACATGGGTTAAACAAAGAACTGAGAGCTGCTTCTTTACGAAGTAGCTCTCCATTTAGATTCATTTTTGAAAAATCACTTACATAAAAGAGAGGATGGATGCTTGAAATGGCGATTAAAAGAAAGAAAATTTCTGTCATTGGTGCTGGATTTACTGGTGCGACAACAGCTTTTTTGCTAGCAAAAAAAGAGCTGGGAGATGTTGTGCTCGTTGACATTCCGCAAGCAGAGAATCCGACAAAAGGGAAAGCGTTAGACATGCTTGAATCAAGCCCTGTTCTTGGATTTGATGCGAACATTATCGGAACATCAAACTATGAGGAAACGGCTGATTCCGATATTGTTGTGATCACGGCAGGAATTGCAAGAAAACCTGGAATGAGTCGAGACGATTTAGTGCAGACCAACCAAAAAGTAATGAAAAGCGTCACAAAAGAAGTTGTAAAATATTCCCCAAATTCCATTATCATTGTGCTGACAAATCCGGTTGATGCAATGACTTACACTGTTTATAAAGAATCCGGATTTCCAAAACACCGCGTCATCGGTCAATCTGGAGTTTTAGATACCGCAAGATTCCGTACATTTGTTGCTCAAGAATTGAATTTATCAGTCAAAGACATTACAGGATTTGTGTTAGGCGGCCACGGAGATGATATGGTGCCATTAGTTCGCTATTCATACGCAGGGGGCATTCCGTTAGAAAAATTAATTCCGAAAGAGCGCTTGGATGCGATTGTTGAAAGAACTAGAAAAGGCGGGGGAGAAATTGTTAACCTGCTTGGAAACGGAAGCGCATACTACGCACCAGCCGCATCTCTTGTAGAAATGGTGGAAGCGATTGTTAAAGATCAGCGCCGCGTATTGCCTGCCATTGCATATTTAGAAGGAGAATACGGTTTTGAAGGTATTTATTTAGGCGTTCCAACAATTCTTGGAGGCAATGGCTTAGAGCAAATTATTGAGCTTGAACTGACGGATGAAGAAAAAGCAGCTTTGGAAAAATCTGCGGAATCTGTAAGAAATGTTATGAAAGCATTAATATAGTGCATGATAGAAAAAGGAGGACATGTTATGTTCCTCCTTTTTCTTATAAAAGAAAAAAGAGAGTTTGCATAGAAAATTCGTCCGCTTTTTCAATTTCCGCTTCAAAACCGCTCCATCATGTTTCTATCGATTCTTTAAAATCTTCTGAAAGCAGCTTTTCTTGTATTGGTTCTTTCTGCTTCGTGGACTATAATAATAATAAAGAATAATAAGAACAGTAGGAGAAAATTATTGGAGGATTTTATGAGTAAAAAAATATTAGTAGTGGATGATGAACAATCGATTGTCACTCTTCTTCAGTATAATCTTGAACAAGCAGGCTATGAAGTCATTACTGCTCAGGATGGAAGCGAAGGATTTGAAAAAGCAATTACAGATGCACCGGATTTAATTGTGCTTGATTTAATGCTCCCGAGTATAGATGGTATGGAAATTTGTAAACAGCTTAGACAGCGCAAAGTGATGACGCCCATTTTAATGCTTACGGCAAAAGATGATGAATTTGATAAGGTGCTTGGGCTTGAGTTAGGTGCGGACGATTACATGACAAAACCGTTCAGTCCAAGAGAAATTATCGCTCGGGTAAAAGCAATCCTGCGGCGTGTCAGATCAGAAGATGCTCACATGCATGTAAAAAAAGAAGCGGAAGAAAACAACATTATTATCGGTGATTTAAAAATTATGCCTGAACGATATGAAGCTTATTTTGAACAAGAAAGACTTGACTTTACACCGAAAGAGTTTGAACTGCTTCTTTATCTTGCGAAACATAAAGGCCGAGTTTTGACAAGGGATCAGTTATTAAGCGCTGTTTGGAATTATGATTTTGCCGGTGATACAAGAATAGTGGATGTTCATATCAGCCATTTAAGAGAAAAAATTGAACGGAATACGAAAAAGCCTGAATATATTAAAACGATCAGAGGTCTAGGCTACAAACTGGAGGATCCAAAGCTAAATGAGTAAGTTCCGTTCAAAACTGCTTCTTGCGTTTACAGCATTAATTATTACTGTTCTGCTTGGTTTTGGATTTATTTTAGGACAATTATTTCAATCGTTTTACTTCATCAATTATGAGAAGCAATTTAAAAAAGAAGCCGAGTTGATCAAGCTGGTCATTGAGAATGAAAAGATCGGTTCTACCGAAATGAAGCATAAAATGGAGGAAATGAGCGAAAAGTTAAACTCACTCCTTCTTTTTATGGATATGGACGGAAACATCGTTTTTAAAACAGGTCCTAGCTTTCATCAAAGCGACGAAAGGTTATCAGAACTGATCTTGACCAACCACCGAAATGCAAAGGAAGGATTTCGCCTAGGTCTCGATCAAGCTGATTTGTTATTTTACGGTATTCCCATCTTTCAACAAGATGAACGAAAGGGATTTTTAGTTTTCGGGACTTCCATCAAATATTTCGAAGCGATGAATAAAGAAATTTGGTTTTTCATTATAGGGAGTCTTATTGCGGCATTAACGATCATTTTAATTTTTGGCACCCGCATTATGAAGCAGTATACGAAACCGATCGAATCGGCGACAGAAGTGGCGATGGAGCTTGCAAAAGGAAATTACAAAGCGAGAACATATGAAAATTCATCAGGCGACGAAACGAGTATGTTGAGCAAATCCATCAACATTTTGGCACGCAACCTTCAAGACATGACAAGAACCCAGGAATTGCACCAGGAAAGGCTGCAAACATTGATTGAAAACATGGGAAGCGGTCTTCTTTTCATTGATGAACGTGGCTATATTAGCCTGATGAATAAAGCCTTTAAAGAAATTTTTCAAATTAATCAAGAGGATTATTTATATAAATCTTACCAAGAAGCGATCGCATATAAAGAAATTATTCAAATGGTCGAAGAAATTTTTTTGACGGAATCAAATATAAGAAAGCATATTATGCTTCCTGTTAACATCGAAAGAAAGCATTTTGAAGTTTACGGTGCTCCGATCATTGGAAAAAGTGAAGTATGGAAAGGCGTCGTTCTTGTTTTTCACGATATTACCGAATTGAAAAAGCTTGAACAAATACGAAAAGATTTTGTAGCAAATGTATCTCATGAATTAAAAACACCGATCACCTCCATCAAAGGGTTTTCTGAAACATTGCTGGATGGCGCCATGAAAGATGAACAAACATTGCATTTTTTTTTATCCATCATTTTAAAAGAAAGCGAACGAATGCAATCTTTAATTCAAGATTTATTAGATTTATCAAAAATCGAGCAGCAGGGCTTTCAGCTGGAGCTTAGAAAATGCAATGTAAACGAGTTTTTAAAAGAAATTCATCATTTGCTAGATAGAAAAGCGAAAGAAAAAAATATTGATTTTATATTGGATGTTCCAGACGAGCCTGTTTTTATTGAAGGCGATCCTCATCGGCTGAAGCAAATTTTTATAAACTTAGCCAGCAACGGAATTATGTATACGCCAGCTGGCGGAAAAGTGACCCTTTCTGTTAAGGCTGGACATGATGAAGTAGCCATTTCTGTTCAAGACACCGGAATTGGAATTAGAGAAGAGGAAATTCCTAGAATTTTTGAGCGTTTTTATAGAGTTGATAAAGCTAGAAGCAGAAACTCAGGTGGAACTGGTTTAGGGCTTGCGATCGTAAAACATTTAGTAGAAGCCCACCAAGCAAATTTGACAGTCAAAAGCACCGTTGGTGTTGGAACGACTTTTACTGTGACTTTTCAAAGATACAATGAATAGTTTAACATAAGATTTACATCCAATTTATGCTAAGTTAACATTTGATTGTTAAAATGGCATTCGAAAACCCCTTCATCCAAGGAGCCCATTTGCAGATGGAAACAATTACGTTTCCGTCTTTTTTTTATGGCTGCGTTTTTTAAATGAAACAAAATCGTACTTTTTTCGTATGAAATAATAAATAGAGAGAGATGGGGGGATATAATGGTAAGCATAAGAAGATTATTAACAATTATTGGATTTATTTTTCTGATCAGCATTCTCGGTCTTGCTGCGATTACTTCCTGGTATACTGTAGACGAGTCGGAACAAGCGGTTATTACTACATTTGGAAAAGTGGAAGAGGGTATAACTGAGCCTGGGCTTCATTTTAAATGGCCATGGCCGATTCAATCGGTAAAAAAACTATCCAAAGAAACATTCAGTTTACAATTTGGATATAAAGAAAAAGATGGAAAAGTTGAGTCTTTTCCAAAGGAAACAAAAATGATTACAGGCGATGAAAACATTGTGTTAGCAGATATGGTCGTTCAATGGAAAATAACGAATCCGGCAAAATATTTGTTCAATGCTGAAAATCCAAAGGAAATTTTGCGGGATGCAACATCTGCTTCGTTAAGAAGCATTATTGGAAGCACAAAAATTGACAATGCTTTAACGAGCGGAAAAGTGGAAATTGAAGCTCAAGTGCAAGAATTATTAAGCTCGTTGATGAAAAAGTATGATATTGGCATTTCAATCATTGCGGTCAAATTGCAGGATGTTGATTTGCCGAACGAAGAAGTTCGAAAGGCGTTTACAAACGTTACGGATGCAAGAGAAATGATGAATACGAAAATAAACGAAGCCAATAAATATAGGAATAAACGAACAAAAGAGGCAGAAGGAGAGCGCGATGCAATCATCTCCAAAGCTGAAGGGGACAGAGCGTCCAGAATTGAACAAGCGAAAGGGGAAGTCGCACTATTTAATTCTTTATACAATGAATACAAAAATTCGAAAGAAATCACAGAAAAACGTCTAATTTTAGAAACAATAGACAGCGTGCTGCCAAATGCGCAAATTTACATTATGAAGGATGATGGAAATACAATGAAGTATTTTCCTGTTCAGCCTATGCAGCAAGTGCTGCCTAATGATCAGCAAAGTCAGCAAAAAGCTGATCAATCGAGTGAGAACACGCAAAAAAGAGGTGAAAACAATGGACAAGAATGAAAAGAAAATTAATTTTGAATGGAAGAAATACATACGCCTAGGGTCTGTTATAGCCGGTTTATTTGCGTGTTTGCTATTTTTATTCAGCAACGTTTTTGTTGTGAAAGAAAATGAATATAAAGTCGTTCGTCAATTTGGCGAAGTTGTAAAAATTATAGAGAAGCCCGGCCTCCATTTAAAAATTCCTTTCATACAAACAGTTGAAAGTCTTCCAAAGCATCAATTAACGTATGATGTGGAGGAAGCGGAAATCAATACAAAGGATAAAAAACGAATATTAATTGACAACTATGCGGTTTGGAGAATCGAAGATCCGAAAGAAATGATCGCCAATGCAAGAACAGTTGTCAATGCAGAGGCAAAAATGTCGGAATTTATCTTTTCCACTGTGAGATCGCAGCTTGGAAAACTGAATTATGATGAAATTATTAATGATGAAAAGTCTTCCCGCGGGAGCCTCAATGACAAAATCACAAATATTGTTAATAACCTGCTTGAACAAAATCATTTCGGCATTAAGGTGGTTGATGTAAGAATTAAACGGACGGATTTGCCGGAAGCAAATGAAAAATCGGTATTTACTAGGATGATATCAGAGCGGGAATCAAAAGCCCAAGAATATTTATCGATGGGGGATGCAGAAAAAAATCGAATTGTTGCTGAAACGGACAGACAAGTAAAAGAAATGCTGGCAAAAGCTGAAGCTCAAGCTGAAACCATCCGCGGTCATGGAGAGGCGGAGGCGGCGAAGCTCTATAACCAGGCTTATTCAAAAGATCCTAAATTTTATGAATTATATAGAACACTTCAATCCTACAAGAAAACAATCGACGGTGAAACAGTCATCGTTCTCCCGTTCGATTCTCCATACGCCAAAATATTAATGGGAGAAACAGAATAAAATCGATAAGCCATGTTTTTTCTTCTGCTGAAAGTAATGGTAGAATAGAAGGAAGGCATGGCTTTTTTAGTTGAAGGAGGCTAGTAGTAGTGACAAAGAAGCTAGTTTTAATTGATGGAAACAGTATTGCTTACAGAGCGTTTTTCGCTTTGCCGCTTTTAAATAATGATAAGGGGATTTATACGAATGCAATTTACGGCTTTACAAATATGCTGTTAAAAGTACTGGAGGAAGAAAAACCGACACATATCCTTGTTGCATTTGATGCAGGGAAAACAACGTTCCGGCATAAAACTTTTAAAGAATATAAAGGAACTCGGCAAAAAACCCCGCCTGAATTGTCGGAGCAGCTACCATTTATACGGGATTTGCTTGATGCCTACAAAATTACAACATATGAGCTCGAAAATTATGAGGCTGATGATATTATTGGAACAGTTGCGAGACAAGCTGAGAAGCAAGATTTTGAAGTGAAAATTATTTCCGGAGATAAGGATTTAACACAGCTGGCAACTGAAAAAACGACCGTTTCCATCACGAAAAAAGGAATTACGGATGTTGAACCGCACACGCCTGAATCGATTCAAGAGAAGTATGGGCTAAGCCCGGCACAAATTATTGATTTGAAAGGATTGATGGGCGATCAATCAGATAATATCCCAGGTGTGCCCGGCGTTGGAGAGAAAACCGCGATTAAATTGCTGAAACAGTTTGAGACAGTCGAAAATATTTTAAATTCGATTGAAGAAGTAAATGGAAAAAAATTAAAGGAAAACTTACAAAACTATAAAGAGCAAGCATTAATGAGCAAACAGCTTGCGACAATTAATTGTGAAGCTCCTGTCGAAATAAAAATTCAAGACCTTGAGTATAAAGGCTATGACAAAGAAAAAGTAGTGAAAATTTTTAAGGAACTAGGCTTCCAATCGCTCCTAGACAAAATGGGAGAGCATGAGAATGAAGAAGCGGATGAAATGCCGACGATTAAGTTCGAAAAAGTTGAAAAGCTGTCAGACAAGGTTTTATCAGAGAAGGCAGCTCTTTTAGTGGAAATCATTGATGAAAATTATCATACTGGAGAAATCATCGGGTTTTCTATCGCAAACGAAAATGGATGTTTTTATATTCCAGCCGAAATTGCGCTACATTCAAAAGAGTTCATAGAATGGGTGAAGGATGAAACAAAGCGGAAAGTGGTGTATGATGCGAAAAAATCAATTGTGGCGCTGCGCTGGCGAAACATTGATTTAGCAGGTATTGAGTTTGATGTTCTCATTGCCTCATACATTTTAAACCCGTCTGAATCGATTGACGACATAGCCGAGCTTGCCAAGACAAAAAATAAACATTTAGTTCAAAAGGATGAAGTGATTTACGGAAAAGGCGCTAAACGTCATATCCCTGATGAAGACATTTTAGGCGAACATCTTGCCAGAAAAGCGTTAGCCATTTATGAGCTGGAAGAATTATTAATACAAGAATTAGAAGAAAATGAACAATTTCATTTATTCAGCGAATTGGAGCTTCCGCTGTCAGCCATTTTATCTGACATGGAAACAACAGGAGTAAAGATAGACGTCAACCGTCTGAAAGAAATGGGAAAAGAGCTTGATGAACAGCTGAAGCAATTAGAAAAGGATATTCATCGTCTAGCTGGAGTGTCATTTAACATTAATTCTCCGAAGCAGCTTGGGCCGATTTTATTTGAAAAGCTCAATCTACCGGTTTTGAAAAAGACCAAAACGGGGTATTCGACCTCTGCGGACGTTTTAGAAAAATTGAGAGGACAACACGAAATTGTGGAGAAAATTTTGCATTACCGGCAGCTCGGAAAGCTTCAATCGACGTATATTGAAGGGCTGCTGAAGGTTGTCCATCGTGATACGCATAAAATCCACACCCGATTTAATCAAGCATTAACGCAAACCGGAAGATTAAGCTCCACAGACCCGAATTTGCAAAACATTCCGATTCGCCTTGAGGAAGGCCGCAAAATTCGTCAAGCATTTATCCCTTCTGAAAAAGATTGGGTCATTTTTGCAGCGGACTATTCCCAGATTGAACTGCGAGTGCTTGCGCATATATCTGGAGATGAAAAATTGATTGAAGCGTTTAAACAAGATCTTGATATTCATACAAAAACGGCGATCGATGTGTTCCATGTCGAAGAAGATAAAGTGACCTCCAACATGAGAAGACAGGCAAAAGCAGTTAATTTCGGGATTGTTTACGGAATCAGCGATTACGGATTGTCGCAAAACTTAGGAATTACCCGAAAAGAAGCTGGTGAATTTATTAAAAAATATTTTGAAATTTATAAAGGTGTTAAAGAATATATGGATGGCATAATCCAAGAGGCGAAGCAAAAAGGCTATGTAACGACACTAATGCAGCGTCGGAGATATATTCCGGAAATTACGAGCAGAAATTTCAATATCAGAAGTTTTGCCGAGCGAACAGCCATGAATACTCCGATTCAAGGAAGTGCAGCGGATATTATCAAAAAAGCGATGATCGATATGGCGCAAGAAATTGAAAAACGAAATTTGCAAACGAGGCTGCTGCTTCAAGTTCATGACGAATTGGTGTTTGAAGCGCCAAAGGATGAAATTGAAATTTTAGAAAAGCTTGTTCCGGAAGTAATGGAAAATGCCATTCAGCTAAAAGTGCCGTTAAAGGTTGATTATTCTTACGGTTCTACGTGGTATGAAGCGAAATAATTTGAAAAAGGCGGAAAGGGAAGCTCCCCCGCCTTTTTCGAGTGTAGATAAGGGGTGAACATAATGCCTGAGCTTCCTGAAGTAGAAACGATTCGAAAAACATTAAGGGAGCTTGTCATAGGAAAAGTCATCGATGAAGTTATCGTATCATGGCCGAAAATCATCAAACGTCCTGAAGACGCAGAGCAGTTTTGCCGCGTTTTGAGAGGGGAAACAATCAATGAAATCGGAAGAAGAGGGAAATTTTTAAAATTTTATTTAGATCGATATGTTCTTGTATCACATTTACGAATGGAAGGAAGATATGGACTGTATCCAAAAATAAAGCCCATTGAACCTCACACACATGTCATTTTTCGCTTTCAAGATGAAACGGAATTAAGATATCGGGATGTTCGCAAATTTGGCACTATGCATCTGTATCAAAAGGGCGAGGAGGAGAAGCATCCTCCTTTGTCCCAGTTAGGCATGGAGCCTTTTTCGGAACAATTTACTGCTGAAAGACTTATGAGCAAGCTTCAGTCTACCTCTAGAAACATCAAGACGGTTTTGCTTGACCAAAAAATAGTGGCGGGATTAGGAAACATTTACGTTGATGAAGTATTGTTTCGATCAGGCATTCATCCGGAGCGGCTGGCAAAAGATTTGACAGCGGAAAAAGTGAAAATATTGCATCGGGAAATTATTCAAACGCTGAAGGAAGCAGTTGAAAAAGGAGGAAGTACTGTCCGATCCTACGTCAATTCACAAGGGCAAATCGGGATGTTTCAACTGGACTTATTTGTCTATGCAAGAGAAAAAGAACAATGTAAAATTTGCGGAAGCCCTATCCAAAAAATAAAAATTGGGGGAAGAGGCACACATTTTTGTTCATCTTGCCAAGTGTAGAAAGATTTATGCCACCTTCTTTAAGCGAACACATTTTAGTCGGTTTTCATATTACTATGTTAGCAATAAAAGGAAAGAAGGGGCATTTGATAAAATGACGGAAATCGGATCGGTTTTAATATTGGCGTTGGCAGTCAGTCTTGATAGTTTTTCTGTTGGCTTAGCGTTCGGTTTGCGTAAAGTAAAAATTCCAATTAAATCGATTATCACTATTTCATGCTGTTCGGCGATTGTGTTGCTCGCTGCGATGATGGCCGGACAAATAGCTCAAAGTGTTCTTCCTCCCTATTTTACGGATAGGCTTGGCGGAGCTATTTTCATTTTGCTTGGCATGTTTGTGTTATATTCCTTTTTCCGCAACAATGAATCAGAGGATGAGAAAGATGAGGAAAAGAGTGAAAAAACGATTTTAAATATGGAATTAAAATCGTTAGGCATTGTCATTCATATATTGAAAAAGCCTGCTGCAGTTGATATGGATCGATCTGGCGAGATTACAGGCGTGGAAGCTTTGCTGCTTGGGATCGCTCTTTCGCTCGATTCATTCGGAGCAGGAATCGGTGCGGCTTTAGCAGGGTATGAACCTTTTTTAACAGCTATTTTCGTCACTTGTATGAGCACGATGTTTGTTTATATTGGAATGAAATCCGGCCGATTTGCTTCATCCTATTCGTTTTTTGAAAAGTTTTCATTTATCCCGGGTTTATTATTAATAATGATCGGTGTTTGGGCCATGTAAGGATAAAGGAGAATGATGATATGACAATGATTATTGGATTAACTGGAGGCATAGCAAGCGGAAAAAGCACTGTGTCTGAAATGCTTAAAAAAAGAGGCATTCCAGTTATTGACGCAGATCTAATTGCAAGAGAAGTGGTAGAAGTCGGCAAAAAAGCATATACAGAGATCGTAAATGCTTTCGGAAAAGAAATATTAAACGAAGACTTAACGATCAACCGAGCTCGATTAGGCTCCATTGTATTTCAAAACGAAGATAAGCGGGAGAAGCTAAACAGTATTGTACATCCTGAGGTCAGGCTGGAAATGAAAAGGCGACAGGAACAATTGATCTCAGAAGGTGCGAAAGCAGTAGTTCTTGATATTCCCCTTCTATTTGAAAGCAATTTGAAGCATTTAGTGGATAAAGTGATTGTTGTTTATACGGGAGAAAAAAATCAACTGGAACGATTAATGAAAAGGAATAATTTTTCGAAGAAAGAAGCTTTATCACGCATCAATGCACAAATGCCTTTGAAAGAAAAAGTAAAATTTGCCGATGCAGTGATCAATAATGATGGAACATTAGAAGAAACGGAACAGCAATTGGAAAACATTCTCATGAATTGGGGAATTGGTTAATCCGCTCGTGAATAGAGCGGTTTTTTTATTTTTAGTATATATTTTTTAAGAAACGATTAAAATAATTGTTTCGTTATTTTATAAATGTGATATACTAATTAACAGAATAGGAGATAAAAAGTGTAACATAATGCCGGAAGGGGATATTCACATGAGTGCTAAGGTTGCCATTAACGGTTTCGGCCGAATTGGCCGAATGGTATTCAGAAAAGCAATTTTAGAAGGAGATTTGAATATCGTAGCAATCAATGCAAGCTATCCAGCAGAAACATTGGCTCATTTAATTAAATACGATACAAACCATGGGAAATTTGAAGGAGAAGTCATTCCAAAAGAAGATCATTTAATTGTAAATGGCCATAAAGTGCTTCTTTTGAACAATCGAAATCCTATTGAACTTCCCTGGAAAGATCTAGATGTGGACATAGTGATTGAAGCGACAGGAAAATTCAACTCCCGTGAAAAAGCGATGATGCATGTTGAGGCAGGGGCGAAGAAAGTTATTTTAACAGCACCTGGAAAAAATGAAGATGTAACGATTGTTATCGGTGTAAACGAAGAACAATATGATCCTGACAACCATGTCATTATTTCGAATGCTTCTTGCACAACAAACTGTCTAGCGCCTGTTGCAAAAGTTCTTGATGAACAGTTTGGCATTGAATATGGTTTAATGACTACTGTCCACGCATATACGAACGATCAAAGAAATATTGATAATCCGCATAAAGATTTAAGAAGAGCGCGAGCGTGCGCCCAATCAATCATTCCGACAACTACCGGTGCAGCAAAAGCGATCGGCTTAGTTTTACCGCAATTAAAAGGAAAATTGCACGGTCTTGCATTAAGAGTGCCTACACCAAACGTCTCCCTCGTAGACTTTGTTGTAGATCTAAAACGCGATGTGACCGTTGAAGAGGTAAATGAAGCGTTTATCCAAGCTTCTCAAGGAAAGCTGAAGGGGATATTAGATTTTTCTTCAGAACCGCTCGTATCGGTTGACTACAACACAAACCCGCACTCTGCTATTGTCGACGGTTTAACGACAATGGTTATGGGAACAAGAAAGGTAAAAGTGCTTGCATGGTATGATAATGAATGGGGCTACTCTTGCCGCGTTGTGGATTTAGCAAAACTTGTAGCAAGCAAATTGAATAAATTGGCCGCAGCTGTATAAAATGATGGGAGGGTTGATCTTTACAAAGATTGACCCTCTTCTTCTTTTTGTTTGGATACTTTTTTCAGCGCAAAATTTTTGACAAAGTATGTTGCAAAAACAAATCAAACCATATATACTATTTTTCGTGAACTTCTTAAACGCAAGGTAATGTGGCTACTTAAAGGGTTAGGACCTCTTTGGACTAACTTTCCCCCGTGGTAGTTAAACATACCAGAGTGCGAAGAATTCATAAAAATTTATAAAGGGGGATCCATGGCTATGGAAACAATGGGACGTCACGTTATCTCTGAGCTGTGGGGATGCGACTTTGATAAGTTGAATGACTTGGAATTTATTGAAAAAACGTTTGTAAATGCAGCATTAAAATCAGGTGCTGAAATCCGGGAGGTTGCGTTTCATAAGTTTGCGCCTCAGGGTGTAAGCGGAGTTGTGATCATTTCAGAGTCACACCTAACAATTCATAGTTTTCCAGAGCATGGATATGCTAGCATTGATGTGTACACTTGCGGTGATTTAAATCCAAATATTGCAGCGGATTACATTTCTGAAGCTTTAGGTGCTCAAACGCGCGAAAATATTGAAATTCCTCGCGGTATGGGTCCTGTTCAAATCAAACAGGGTCAAGCAAAAGCACTTTAAAGTGAAAACAGAATAAAATTTGAATGGAAATGCAAAGAGGTGTCAGCTTTTTACTGCACCTCTTTTTATATTATAATAAAGAATAATATTTCATATTGAATGGTATTTAGAGGCATCTTATTTGTGGCCTCAAAGGACCGAGTTATTCTACCCCCTTCAAAGCCGTTATGAAAAAGAGGCTTTGATGTTTTTAAAATCATTCATTGTAGTGATGTAAAAATAAAAAAGCTTTTATTGGCATGGCTGCCATCACTGTTTGGCGGTTCGAACATCATTTGATTGGACCGGACTGACAGAAATCCATTTCATTCAGTCGAATTATCTATAACAAAAATACAAGAGCTTGAAAGTTTCTTGTCTGATCCAATGCTATTTAATAAGATGTAGGTAGAGCTTTTTTGATTTAGTTAAAAAGATTGGAGCTGGTGATATGAAATGCCCTTCCTGCCACCATTTTGGAACACGTGTTTTAGATTCGCGTCCAGTCGATGAAGGGAGATCAATTCGGAGGCGAAGGGAATGTGAGGAATGTCAATATCGGTTCACAACGTTTGAAAAAGTGGAAGAAATTCCGCTCATCGTTGTGAAAAAGGAAGGAACACGTGAAGAGTTCAGCAGGGAAAAAGTTTTGCGCGGGATGATTAAAGCTTGTGAGAAAAGACCGGTTTCTTTAAAAAAATTGGAAGATGCTGCGCATGATATTGAAAAAGAACTAAGAAATCTAGGTACATCGGAAATATCAAGCGAAACGATCGGCGAAATGGTGATGGACAGACTAGCCGAAATTGATGAAGTCGCATACGTTCGATTTGCTTCTGTTTACAGGCAATTTAAAGATATAAATGTCTTTATTGAGGAATTGAAAGAACTGATCAAAAAAGAACGTTCATAAAAGAGCTGCGAGATTATGACATGCTATTTGGGAAGGTTTTGAAAAAATGATTGGACATCATCACTGGAAAGAGCTGCTGCCTGTTGATCGCTACGTTGTGAAATGTACGAGCAGTTTGATTCATGAATTTGACCGAAAAGTTCTTACATTACTGTACCAGCCCTTAATCGGGCCAAGAACGTTAAACTTATACATGACGCTTTGGAGCGAGCTTGAACAAAACCGTCTTTGGGGGACGGAATCGACCCACCATTTTTTAATGGCTGTTACTCAATCCCCATTAAATGAAATTTATCATGACCGTTTGAAATTAGAAGGAATAGGTCTTTTAAAAACATACCTTGTCGATGAAAGCGAACCGAAAAAATATATTTATGAACTTCAACGACCTCTTTCCCCCAAACAATTTTTTTATGATGGAATGTTGAACATATATTTATATAACAGAGTTGGAAAAACGGTGTACCAAAGATTGAAAAGCTATTTTTCCGATAAATCGGTTGATAGCAACGCCAAAGATGTGACAAGATCATTTCATGAAGTATACCAATCGATCCACCCATCTGAGCTTTCAGCCAATATTGCAATGGAACCCGAGGAAAACGATCAGGAGCTTTTTGATCATGCGCCTGGAGAACCGATTTCGATTCAAAACCAGTCCTTTGATTTTCAATTGTTTTATGCCGGTTTATCAGAGCATATTGTGCCCAAAAAAGCGATCACGCCTGCGGTTAAGGAAGCTGTTGAGAAATTAGCATATGTTTATGGAATTGATCCAATTGAAATGAAAAATCTGGTCATCCGTTCTTTGGATCATGATGAGCAAATTAATTTAGACGAGCTGCGAAAATGGGCGAGGGATTGGTATAAGCTGAATCACGGCAACCGTCTTCCAGAGCTTGTTGATAGGCTTCAGCCTTTGAATCAGCGGGTGAAAGACGAAGAAATTGAACAGTCAAAAGATAAGGAATTAATTCGACAGCTTGAATCCATCTCTCCAAGACAGTTTCTAAAAGATATTTCAGGCGGTATTGAACCGTCCGCAGCGGATTTGAAAATTATTGAAGATGTCATGTTTCAGCAAAAGCTGCTTCCCGGAGTTGTCAACGTTTTAATTTATTATGTCCTGCTAAAAACAAATATGAGATTGTCAAGAGCGTATGTTGAGAAAATTGCCAGCCACTGGGCTCGATTAGGAATTAAAACTGTGAAGGATGCAGTGGATGTGGCGAAAAAAGAACATAAGAAATATTTAACTTGGGCGGAAACAAAGGATAAGAAGACTGTCAGCAAAAAAATCGTTCGAAAAGAAAAACTCCCTTCATGGCTTTTGGAAAACGAAAATCAACAGGTAGAAAACATCGATCCGGAAGCGTTTGAAAAAGAAAAACAAAAGCTACAGGAGCGGATTAAAAAATATAAAAATAAACAGAAGGACTAGGTGAAAGGAGGGAGGAAGATGGAATCCCTGCAAAATCATTTAAAACAATTCATGAACAGCAAAGGGTTTCGGGAAACGTATTTGAACTTGAAACAGCAAATAAAATCGGACAAAGATGTCAGGTTATTTTTAGAAAAGCATAAAAATCAAATCGATGAACATATGATTGACCGCAGCTTAGGCAAACTGTATGAATTTGTAACGCAGAGCAAGTTTTGCCGTGAATGCCGAAATTTAGATGAGTGCAAAAATATTTTAAAAGGATATCACCCTACATTAATTATTGAAAGAAAAACAATCGACCTGAAATATGATAAATGCCCGAGAAAAGAAGCATATGATGCTCGAAAAAAACAAGAATCGCTCATTAAATGCATGTATGTACCAAAGGAAATCCTCAATGCACACCTAGAGGATATTGATTTAAACGAACCAAACCGTCTGAAGGCAGTGTCTCTCGTGCAAGATTTTGTTGAGCAATACGGTCAAAATGATCGGTTAAAAGGATTGTATTTATACGGTTCCTTCGGCGTGGGAAAGACATTTATTCTTGGAGCGATCGCGAATGAGCTGGCGGAAAAAGGCGTTCCTTCCATGCTTGTATATGTTCCGGAGTTTGTCAGGGAGTTAAAAAGCGCTCTTCAAGATCATTCACTGAATGAAAAGATTGATGCGGTTAAAAAAATTCCGGTATTAATGCTTGATGATATTGGTGCTGAATCGATGTCGAGCTGGATGAGAGACGACATTTTAGGCTCGATTCTCCAATTCCGCATGCTTGAAAATTTACCGACCTTTTTTACATCCAACTTTAATTTTAGCGAATTGGAACACCACCTGACTTATTCACAAAAAGGCGAAATAGAACAGCTAAAGGCAAAAAGAATTATGGAAAGGATTCGTTTTTTGGCCATTCCCGTGGAATTGAAAGGAAAAAATCGCAGACAAGAATAACCGCTGGACAGCAAACACTTCTAAATAATGCCATCCCCCCATATATATAGAAACAGGACTTGCTATATAAAGGGGGGGATCTTTTTTTGCTGGAAATAACTTTTCAAACGGAAAAAGAAGCTTCTTATCTGCATCAATTGCTTAATACAGAGAAGGAAAACTTTGATTTCCAAGCAGCCTTGCTGAACGGCACAGTATTAACATGTGAAACAGATGATTGGGAAACATTTATATCTGATGTGCTCGTACCATCATTTGTTGACTTTTTTCTAAATGTGAAAGAGCCCCGTCTCCTTCTTTTTATAATTGAAAAACAATTTTATTTTGAGGATGAAGATGAAAAACAGCAAATTTTACATATTGCTCAATCGATCTTGGAAGGAGAGCGGGCGGAAATTCCAATGATCAAACATTTTGAGCCGAGAGAAAACTTAATTATTTCTGCTTTAACGAATTTCCTTCGGCCAAACCAATCTTTTTCTATAGAATCATTTATTCAATTCCGCTTGTCTGATTATTTATCAAGACTTTCGGAATATGTCGGTCTCTCCATTGAAGAGTATAAAATGGAGCAGGAATACCAAAATTTTATTCAAAGCTTGCGGGAATATGTTCTCAATAAAAAACCGAAATTATCAACGATTCATATTTTGCATGATACTTCCTTTCAAGTGTTTAATGAAAAGTTCATCGAAATAAAAGAGCTGGAATTGAAAAAGTGGATTGATCGGGAATTTATTTATCGCCACCCGATGTATATTGATTCCCATTTGCTGGCCCCGCTTGTATCCATTGCTCCTTTAGAAATTTATATATACTCCGATCAACAGGAGGAAGCAATGATTCAAACGATCCAAAACATCTTTCAGGAACGGGTTCGATTTTTTTCAAGGGCTAGCTTTCAAAAACGATAAGTTTCTTTCAGTACTCCTTGATTTTTGGTGGCGAATCAGTCTATAATACGGTTGAAATCATTCATCACGAAAAGGTTATGATGAGGACACGGGAGTATTATCACAGTTCAAAGAGAGGGAAGGCACAGGCTGAAACCTTCCTAACTCGTGTAATGCTCTTACCACCTCTAAACTTCAGCTGTGAACGGCTTTTGCCAAGTAATAGCTGGCGGATTGCTCCGTTATCAAAATGAGCCGCGCAAAGTTTTGAGCGGGAACTAGGGTGGAACCACGGGTTTTACATACAACACTCGTCCCTTCTTTTAGGGACGGGTGTTTATTTTTGCAAGAAAAAACAAAGGAGGAAAGAAGATGAAAGAAGCCATTAAAATTACTTTTCCAGACGGTTCTGTAAAAGAATTTCCGTACGGAACAACAACGGAAGAAATCGCTGCATCCATCAGCCCTGGATTAAAGAAAAAAGCCATTGCAGGTAAAATAAATGGAAAGCTTATTGACTTAAAAACCCCGATTGAACAAGACGGCCAGATTGAAATTTTGACGCCTGATACAAAAGAAGCGTTAGAAATTTTACGACATAGTACAGCACATTTAATGGCGCAAGCGATTAAACGGCTTTACCCAAATGTAAAATTGGGAGTTGGGCCCGTCATTGAAAACGGTTTTTATTATGATATCGATATGGATGAAACGATCTCACACGAAGATTTGCCTAAAATCGAAAAAGAAATGAAAAAAATTGTCGGCGAAAATTTGCCGGTTATTCGTAAAGAAGTAAGCCGCGATGAAGCAAAAAAAATGTATGAGGAAATCGGCGACCATTTAAAGCTTGAGCTTATCGATGATATTCCGGAAGGCGAAATCATTTCCATATATGAGCAAGGAGAATTTTTCGATCTATGCCGAGGAGTCCACGTTCCTTCTACCGGAAAAATAAAGGAATTTAAATTGCTCAGCGTAGCCGGCGCCTACTGGCGTGGAGACAGCAAAAACAAAATGCTTCAACGCATATACGGTACAGCATTTTTTACAAAAGAAGAGCTTAAAGAACATCTCCGCATGCTTGAAGAAGCGAAAGAGCGGGATCATCGCAAGCTTGGAAAAGAATTAAACCTGTTTACCACTTCTCAAAAGGTTGGACAAGGCTTGCCGCTTTGGCTGCCAAAAGGTGCAACTATCCGCCGGATTATCGAACGCTATATTGTTGATAAAGAAATTAAACTCGGATACCAGCATGTATACACACCTGTTCTCGGCAGCGTCGATCTTTATAAAGCTTCCGGCCATTGGGACCATTATCAAGATGATATGTTTCCGCCAATGAAGATGGATAACGAAGAGCTTGTATTGCGTCCGATGAACTGCCCGCATCATATGATGATTTACAAAAATGAAATTCACAGCTATCGGGAATTGCCGATCCGCATTGCAGAACTTGGAACAATGCACAGATACGAAATGTCAGGGGCATTGACAGGGCTGCAGCGTGTTCGCGGGATGACGTTGAACGATGCGCATATTTTCGTGCGGCCGGATCAAATTAAAGACGAATTCATCCGAGTTGTCCGCCTTATTGAAGAGGTATACGAGGATTTTGGTATAAAAGATTATTCGTTCCGATTATCTTACCGCGATCCTGAGGATAAAGAAAAATATTATGATGATGATGAAATGTGGGAAAAGGCCCAGTCGATGCTGAAAGCCGCAATGGACGAACTCGGGCTGGATTATTATGAAGCGGAAGGTGAAGCGGCATTTTACGGACCGAAATTGGATGTACAAGTGCGGACGGCTTTAGGAAAAGATGAAACATTATCGACTGTTCAGCTAGATTTTCTCCTTCCGGAACGGCTTGATTTAACATATGTTGGCGAAGACGGCAAACATCATCGGCCAGTTGTTATTCACCGCGGAGTTGTTTCAACGATGGAACGGTTTGTTGCCTTCTTAATTGAGGAATATAAAGGCGCCTTCCCAACTTGGCTTGCACCTGTGCAAGTCAAAGTCATCCCTGTTTCGCCGGAAGTGCATCTTGATTATGCCAAAACAGTAGAACAGCGTCTTCAGCAAGAAGGCTTGCGTGTTGAAGTCGATATTCGGGATGAAAAAATCGGCTATAAAATTCGTGAGGCACAAATGCAAAAAATCCCGTACATGGTCGTTGTCGGTGATCAAGAAGCAGAAAATGAGACGGTCAATGTCAGAAAGTATGGAGAACAAAAATCAGAATCCATGCCGCTGGAGACATTTGCTGTATCTGTTGGAAAAGAAGGGAGAAAATAAGGGGCTGTCCAAAAAGTCAGGGTAACTGACTTTTTGGAGCCCCTCATTTTTCACTTTTAAAAAAAATGCACAAAAAAATCGTCCTTTCTAGTAAAATGAAGTTACCACACAACATTACAGAAAGGACGATTTTTTATGAGCAATCAAATGATTACTCGTGAAAATTATAACACACAAATGACACTTCCTCTAGATGGAAAAGAAGAAAAAACTCCTGCCAAAAGAAATTTAGCCCCTACTTTCAAACCATATGACAACCGTCAAGTTCAAATGATTTATGATATTGAATCTCTTATACCCGAACATCACGTGGCACGTGTCGTGGACGAAATGGTGGAGGCGATACCAGATAAACAATTGTTTTCTCATTATAAAGGCGGCGGCAGAAGTTCCTATCATCCCAAAATGATGCTGAAAATCATTCTGTATGCTTATTCTCAAAAGGTTTATTCCTGCCGAGGAATCGAAAAACTCGTTAAAGAAAATATTCCTGCCATGTGGCTTTCAGCGATGCAACAACCAGATTTTCGCACCATTAATGAGTTCCGAGGGGAACGGATGAAAGCTTTCATGGATGAGCTCTTTGAAGTCATGATTCTCAAATTGATAAAAGAACATTACATCACGATGGAAAACTACTTTTTGGATGGCACTAAGATCGAAGCCAATGCCAATAAGTATTCTTTTGTGTGGAAAAAATCCACTTTGAAATTCGAAGAGAAATTAAAAGAAAAAATCCAAGAAACACTAAAGCACATTCATGAATTAACCCAATTAGAAGCCGGAACAGGGCAAAAGGAAAGCGATCAACATACAGAGATCACCGAACAAAACCTGGAGGAAATCGCAAAAGAAATAGAAGAAAAAGTTGAAACGCTAACGGAAGAAATCGAAAAGGAGACCGATACATCCATTCGGAAAGAGAAGCGAAAAAAACGCAGTCAATTAAAGAAATCGGTGAAACAAATTCGTGAAGATTTCCTGCCCCGAATGGCAAGATACAAAGAACAAAAGGAAATGTTCGGTGACCGTAACAGCTACTCGAAAACAGACAAAGACGCAACCTTCATGCGCATGAAAGAAGACCATATGAAAAACGGTCAGCTCAAGCCCGGATACAACGTGCAAATGGGGACAGAGAATCAGTTTATCTTCCGATACACGTTGCTTTATCCCACATATGGAGAAGCTAGCCTCCAGTTCATTACCGATGCCCCAAACAGTTATTGCGGATGCAGGCTATGGTAGTGAAGAAAACTATGTATATGCAGTTGGTGATGAGAAAGAGCCCCGGTTTGAGTTTCTAATTCCTTATGGGAGCTATGTAAAAGAACAAACACGTACATACAAAAAAGACATTAAAAATGCCAAAAACTGGACCTATTGTGAAGAGGATGATTGTTTTATTTGCCCGAATGGAAGGAGAGTAACGTTTAAAAAATACCAAAACAAAAAGAATCCATCTGGCTATGAACAAAGCTTCAAAATATACGAATGTGAAGATTGTACCGATTGCCCATTGAAAGCGAAATGCACAAAAGCGAAAGGCAACCGACAAGTTCACTGGAATCCCATCTTCGAAGAAATGAAAGCAAAGGCCAAAACAGCCCTTGAATGTGAAGAGAAAGCCGCTATCTACGCTCGACGCAAAGTCGAGGCAGAAAGTGTGTTCGGTCACATCAAGGGCAATCGGTCGTTCCGCAGATTTTCTTTGCGGGGCCTCGACAAGGTACATGTTGAGTTTGGGATTGTGGCATTAGCCCACAACTTCCTGAAAGTAGCCGGCATCCGCCAGCTACTTTCAGATAAAAATCGAAAAAATATAAAAGCAAGTGGAGAGAAACGAATTGTTTTTCTCCACTTGCTTCATTTTAGGGACTTATCGGACAGCCCCTTTTTTTGAAACATAAGCGAGGGGTGTACGGATGGAAATAGTAGGAATTGATGCAGGGGGAAGTTTATTAAAAATTGCTTATGTTGAACATGGGCGATATCGGTATAAATGGTTTCCAATTGATGAAATGGATCAAGCTCTTTCTTGGATGAAGAGATTGAAGCCGGCTGCCCGCTATAGAATAACAGGAGGCAGAGCTGCAAAAGTAAAAGAAAAATTGACCGGCGCTGATGTGACCTTTATTCCAGAATTTGATTCAGTTTGTATAGGAACAAGAGAGCTTTTAGTAGAAGAAGGAAAGGAGCCAAAGAGCGATTTTTTAATCGTCAGCATCGGAACTGGAACATCTTTTTTCCTTATGAAGGGCGAGCGGTATGAGCGTTTGCTTGGAAGCGGTATCGGCGGCGGTGTTATTTCCGGTTTAAGCCGGCTCATTTTGCAGGAGAGCAATTTTTATCAAATCGTTGATTTGGCGAAAAAAGGTGATCGAAGCCATGTTGATTTGTTGGTAAAAGATTTGTATGGAGAAGAGGCTCCTCCAATTTTAGGAGATGTAACCGCTGCTAATTTTGGCAATCCGGATTTATCGAGAGCCCGGAAAAAAGATGCTTTTGCAACGTTATTTCAATTGATTGGTGAAACGATCGTTCTTTTGGCAAAGCAATGTGCCGAGCTTCATCAAGTGGACACGTGTGTCTATGTTGGAGCTGCAATTTCGCAAAACCCTCCTTTACAACAAATCATCCAAAGCTTTGATTCCATGACAGGTCTGCAAAGCATATTTTTATCAAACGGTTCTTTTACCGGAGCATTGGGAGCTATTTTATATCAATAATGTTTAAAACAATGGAGGAATTATTTTTCTTCAAGCTCAGAAATATCTACAACCGTACGTTCTTTAAACGGACCTCTTACATGAACGGTTGCTGTTTTTCCATCTTCATTTAGCTGATCAATCCAAACGGAAGCTCCGTTATAGAGAACTTCAATATCAGCGGGCGAGGATAAAATTTGTTTTACGCGGTTTGCATCCATTTCGATCACTCCAATAGTTATATGAAATATTGATTATCATGTCCACTCCATTCCGATTTATGTATGTTCATTCAAATAGACTCTTGCATTTTCTGTTTGAATAGTTTAAAATGGTATCGTTTTTGAAGAAATGTTGTTTTGACAAAGCTGCTTTGCCATGGTAGAATATTATAGTCAAGGAGAACAAGCAGAAGCACCCGCTTCTCACCTGATTGACGCACATTGTTGCTGTTGACAGGTTTATACATTGGACAAAAAGTTCGTGTATTCAACGTGTGGGTGCAGTGTGCGTCTACGCGTTTTTTATTTGCATAAACGAATGTATAAGCTCTGTCAAGGCGAACGTGCACTTTGTTTATAAAATCTTGGAGGTGGCTCATTATTAGCAAAGACATGTTAGTAAACGAGGGCATCCGCGCTCGTGAAGTTCGACTGGTCGATCAAAACGGTAATCAGTTAGGCATTAAATCACGGCAAGAAGCGCTTGATATTGCCGCAAATGCCAATTTGGATCTCGTTCTTGTTGCTCCGAATGCAAAACCGCCGGTTGCTCGCATCATGGATTACGGAAAATACCGCTTCGAGCAGCAAAAGAAAGAAAAAGAGGCGCGTAAAAAGCAGAAAGTTATTAATGTGAAGGAAGTCCGCCTAAGCCCAACAATTGAAGAGCATGACTTTAATACAAAGCTTCGCAATGCTCGGAAATTTTTGGAGAAGGGTGACAAGGTGAAAGCATCGATCCGCTTTAAAGGAAGAGCGATTACCCATAAAGAAATCGGCCAACGAGTTCTAGAAAGATTTTCTGAAGCATGCGCTGACATCAGTTCTGTTGAAACGAAGCCGAAAATGGATGGGCGCAGCATGTTTCTAGTGCTAGCACCGAAAAACGAAAAGAAATAGAAGGAGGATCCTTTTATGCCTAAAATGAAAACTCATCGCGGCTCTGCGAAAAGATTTAAAAAAACTGGGAACGGAAATTTGAAACGGTCTCATGCATTTACTAGTCATTTATTCGCTAACAAAACTCAAAAGCAAAAACGCAAACTTCGCAAACCAGCATTAGTAAGCAAAGGTGACTTTAAACGTATTCATCAAATGCTTGACAATATAAAATAATTTTTAACTTCGATTTTTTAGGAGGGAATGCATTATGGCACGTGTTAAAGGCGGTACAGTGACACGCAGACGCCGCAAAAAAATTATTAAGCTTGCAAAAGGTTATTACGGTTCGAAGCATCGTTTATATAAAGTTGCTAACCAGCAAGTAATGAAATCTTTAATGTATGCATACCGTGACCGTCGCCAAAGAAAACGCGATTTCCGTAAGCTTTGGATTACGAGAATCAATGCTGCTGCGCGCATTCACGGTCTTTCCTACAACCGGTTCATGCACGGTTTAAAGCTTGCTGGCATTGAAGTAAACAGAAAAATGCTTGCTGACTTAGCAGTAAATGATGAAAAAGGATTTGCACAACTCGCCGAAACAGCTAAAGCTGAATTAAATAAGTAATCGAAAAAGCAAGCCACCTATAAACGTACATTGCCCTTTGGGCTGGACATAATTGAACAGCACATTATTGATCCCCTTTAAGTAGACGTGTAAAAAATCTGCGCAATGACTCGCGGATGCTGCACTTCTATTTGGAGGGGATTTTTATATGGCTGAAAAGGTAAACGATTATGGCTTTACGTTTCTCAACAGTGAAAAAAGTCAAAAGTTCAAGGGTTTTTTAGGCCGATGCAAAAAATTTAGGTTCTATACTAAATGTTGGGATCAAGAATATCATCAAAATGAAAAAAGCATTTACGAAGCACTCTGTTTTATAATGAAAGTGACCAAACCCAATTAAAAAGGAGACTTCGAAAAATTATAATCAATTACCGAGCTGTTTTACAAAATTTCATAGAGGAAGAGAAAAGGTAATGGGATAAAAATAGAAATGGAAGCTAACAGCAGCTCCCGCAATGGGAACTGCCTTCAGAATGCTTATTTTCTTTTTAAATCAGAAATATTGCATAGATTGATCAAAAAAGCGACACCATGATCGTCCAGTCATGGACCGCATAGTCTTTTAACACTGTCAATTTTGAACGAGAATGTCAAGCTGCTCATTCTTTTTTACTGTCTTAAGATAGTGTCGGGAATTCCGATTCGTTCCGATTCAAAAACTCTTTAATTGGACTTTTCCAGTCGATTTTGGCGTAAGGATATGCTTCTTTTATTTTCGATTCTATAAATTGAAAATCTTCTTTTGTAAACCCCCTTAACTTATTTGGAGTAGATGTCCAAATAAAAACGGAGATAACTTCAAAAGAAGTTTCAGTCGTGCCTAAATATTTTTCCCCTTCAAATAAAACTCCTTTATGCGTTAACAAAAAATTTTTGTGGACATTTTCTTTATCATCAAGAAAGAAAAATTTTTTTTGCTCATGAGCCAATTCTAACTTTCGCTTCGGGTTCAATAAATATTTAATGAATGAATAAATTAGGAAAATAATCGCAGCAATTATGAAAAGACGAAGAAGGATGACAATCATTTACTTTAAACCTCCCCGAAGGTCATATTCATACATATACATTACGAAAAAGGAATTGAAGGGGTTTCATTAATGATCACATTTGCTATAATTTTTTTAGATATATTTTAGGGGTTGAGAAAATGGATTTTGAACAGTTATATAAAATGCAAAAAGAATTGGATGAAAAAATTGAAAAGAAACACGGTTTGGAGGAAGAAAGGCTGATCGAGAGAAAAGTTTTAGCCTTGCTTGTCGAAATTGGCGAATTGGCTAATGAAACGCGCTGCTTTAAATTTTGGAGCGTTAAGCCGCCTTCCGACAGAGAGGTTATTTTGGAAGAGTATGTAGACGGCCTTCATTTTTTATTGTCGATCGGCCATGAATTGTATATTGAAAAACTGCCGGAAATGAAAGCAAGAAAAATCGATAAAAGCCTGACCGATCTTTTTTTAAACGTTTATCAAAAAACGGCAAAATTCAGTGAATATTTGTCTGTCCAAGCGTATATCGATTTATTTAACGACTATGTTACACTCGGCTCTGCGCTGGGCTTTTCAGAGGAAGATATTATTTCAGCATACATGGCGAAAAATGAAGTCAATCATGCTAGACAAAATCAAGGATATTAACAATTCCGTTTGGGAAAAATGAAGAATATAAATTAAAGGAGGTTTCAGTGTGGAGAAATGGGATGAAACATTGAAAATGTTAAAAGATTTAACAGACGCGAAAGGCATCGCCGGCAATGAACGGGAAGTCAGAGAAGTAATGAGAGGGTACATAAAAGATTATGCGGATGATATCCAAACGGATGGACTCGGCAGTTTAATTGCCAAAAAAGAAGGAGAATCAGGCGGACCCAAAATTATGATCGCGGGCCATCTTGATGAGGTCGGCTTTATGGTTACGCAAATTGATGATAAAGGGTTCATTCGCTTTCAGCCTGTTGGTGGCTGGTGGAATCAAGTTATGCTCGCACAAAGAGTGACGATTGTCACCCAAAAAGGAGATGTGACCGGCATCATCGGTTCCAAGCCGCCGCATATTTTGCCGGCAGAAGCACGAAAAAAGCCTGTAGAGATCAAAGACATGTTTATTGATATTGGCGCCAGCAGCCGAGAAGAAGCGATGGAATTTGGTGTTCGTCCCGGCGACCAAATTGTGCCTTATTTTGAGTTCACCGTTATGAAAAATGATAAAATCCTTTTGGCGAAAGCTTGGGATAACCGCATCGGTTGTGCAATAGCGATCGAAGTTTTGAAAAAGCTGAAAGGGGTAAACCATCCGAACGTCGTTTACGGTGTAGGAACCGTTCAGGAGGAAGTAGGATTAAGAGGAGCCCGCACATCAGCCCATTATATTGAGCCTGATATTGCTTTCGGCGTAGACGTCGGAATAGCCGGCGACACTCCAGGCATTTCCGAAAAAGAAGCGATGGGAAAAATGGGGAAAGGTCCGCAAATTATTTTATATGATGCTTCTATGGTCTCCCATAAAGGGCTTCGCGATTTTGTCGTAGGGGTCGCTGAAGAATGCGGCATTCCATATCAGTATGATGCTATGCCGGGTGGCGGTACAGACTCCGGATCGATTCATTTAACAGGAAATGGTGTTCCAACGCTTTCCATTACGATTGCAACGCGCTACATTCATACACACGCTGCGATGATTCATCGCGAAGACTTTGAACATACGGTTCAATTATTGACAGAAGTCATTAAACGCCTCGACAAAAAAACGGTTGAAAACATTACGTACAACTAAAAAGCAGGAGCTGGTTATTTCCCAGCTCCAGTCTCTTTTAATCCTTGTTCAAGTGTTTCAACCATTTCCTGCTGATCACGCTGACTTGAATGGTTCCAGATAATTTCAAATAACACGCCTAACCCTGGAAGCATTTTTTCTTCCTTGCTATTGATGGCATCAACGATCGTTTCTCTCAGCTCGTCTTTTGAATTTTGCGATATGTTGGCAATGACTGCATTGCGCAAATCAAAATTCATATCCTTCACCTCGTTTTTCTTCATTCTTCTTTATTTTTTCTTTTGTTTTCTATAATATGTATATGAAATGAACTATCAGTTGAAGGAGACACCATCATTGAAACGGATTGCGTCAACTAAAAATGAAAGAGTAAAAGAATGGAAAAAGCTGCAATCAAGAAAAAAACGGGAAGAGCGCGGGCTGTTTTTAATTGAAGGCTTGCATTTAATCGAGGAAGCTCTCAAATACAAATCAATTGTTCAAGAGTTAATTGTTTTAGACGGAGCGAAGCTGCCAAATCATTTTTTCGAAGGTACTATTCCGACAACGATTGTTTCCAAAGAGGTGTTTTCGCTTCTGTCTGAAACGGATTCCCCGCAAGGTGTCATGGCTGTTTGTAAGCAGCTTAGGTGGGAAATCGATTTGAACGCCAAAAAATGGCTGTTAATAGATGCGGTTCAAGACCCAGGAAATCTCGGTACGATCATTCGTACTGCAGATGCGGCTGGAATGGATGTTGTGATTTTAGGTGACGGGACGGTTGATTTGTACAATAGTAAAACGATCCGGGCGACACAAGGATCAATTTTTCATTTGCCTGTGGTCAATTCGTCATTAAAACAGATTATAAACAAATTGAAGGAAGAGAAAATTCCTGTATTTGGAACTTCAACAAAAAATGCTGTTTTCTATAAAGAGATCCCTCCATCTGAAACATTTGCCCTCCTTGTAGGAAATGAGGGAAATGGGGTCTCAAAAGAGCTGCTGGATATGACGGATCAAAATTTACACATTCCGATTTATGGAAAAGCGGAGTCATTAAATGTTGCCGTTGCTTCAGCTATTTTCATGTACCATCTTCGCAAATAGTGTTGCGCCTTTAATTTCTTTTTTTTATAATTAAAAGCAATTGAATAAAGGAATAACGATGACGGAGAAGAGTAGTTTGCAGGTCGCCATTTAGGGAGAAAATGCCGTAGACTGGAAGCATTTTTATGGTAGAGGCAAACGAATTCACCTCCAGAGTTGACGCCAGGACCATGCGGAAGCATGTAAAGGCGCTCCGGCTGTGCCGTTATGATAATGAAGTGAACAAAGATTCTTTCTTTGTTAATAAGGGTGGTACCGCGAAATTCAACTCGTCCCTTTTTTGGGATGGGTTTTTTTATTTATTTTAAAAAAGGAGGAATTTACATGCAGGAAGAATTAACAAAGCTTCGCGATGAAGCGTTGCAAAAGGTACGGGAAGCAACGGATTTAAAACAATTGCAAAATATTCGCGTTCAATATCTTGGAAAAAAAGGACCGATTACCGAAGTTCTTCGCGGAATGGGAAAGCTTTCGAAAGAAGAACGGCCGAAAATAGGTGCGTTAGCAAATGAAATTCGGGAAGTGATTGCCGGGGAAATAACAAGTAAGCAAGAACAACTCGAAAAAGCAGAAATCGAGAAAAAATTACAGCAAGAAACGATTGACGTTACCCTTCCAGGCAGACCGGTTCGAACAGGAAACCATCATCCTCTCCAAGCGGTCATTGAAGAAATTGAAGATTTGTTTATCGGCATGGGATACACAGTAGAGGAAGGTCCAGAAGTTGAAACAGATTATTACAATTTTGAAGCGCTCAATTTGCCGAAAGGCCATCCGGCAAGGGATATGCAAGATTCCTTTTACATAACTGATGAAATTTTGCTGCGCACACACACATCTCCAGTTCAGGCGAGAACGTTAGAAAAATATAAAGGGAAAGGTCCTGTAAAAATCATTTGTCCAGGGAAAGTATACAGACGTGATACAGATGATGCAACGCACTCCCATCAATTTACGCAAATTGAAGGGCTCGTTGTGGATGAAAACATTCGCATGAGCGATTTAAAAGGAACGCTCGAAGTGTTTGCGAAAAAACTGTTCGGTGAAGACAGGCAAATTCGTCTGCGTCCGAGCTTTTTCCCGTTTACTGAACCGTCGGTGGAAGTCGATGTATCCTGTTTTAAATGCTCCATGAAAGGCTGTCATGTATGCAAAGGAACAGGCTGGATTGAAATTTTAGGAGCAGGGATGGTTCATCCAAACGTTTTGGAAATGGCGGGATTCGATTCGAAAAAATACCGTGGTTTTGCATTTGGAATGGGACCGGAACGGATTGCCATGTTGAAATATGGAATTGATGATATTCGTCATTTTTATACAAACGATGTGCGTTTTTTGAAACAGTTTAAACAAGCTTAAAAGGAGGTTTTCTCATGTTCGTTTCATACAAATGGCTCTCTGAATATGTCGATCTAGACATTTCCCCTGAGGAGCTGGCTGAAAAAATAACGAAGAGCGGCATTGAAGTTGAAAATGTTCAAGCTGTTAATGAAGGAATAAAAGATGTTGTAGTTGGACAGGTGCTTGAAAAAGAACAGCATCCAAATGCAGAAAAATTAAGCAAATGTTTAGTTGACATCGGAGAAGGAGAACCAGTGCAAATTATATGCGGCGCCCAAAACGTTGAAAAAGGGCAAAAAGTGCCGGTAGCCAAAGTTGGTGCGGTTTTGCCGGGCAATTTCAAAATTAAACGGGCAAAGCTGCGCGGTGAAGAATCTAACGGTATGATTTGTTCTTTGCAAGAGCTGGGCATTGAAGGAAAGCTTGTCCCAAAAGAGTTTTCTGACGGCATTTTTGTTTTCCCTAGTGATGCTGAAGTTGGAAAAAATGCGATTGAACAGCTGTTTATGGACGATTATGTACTTGAATTAGGTCTTACACCAAACCGTTCTGACTGTTTAAGCATGATCGGTGTTGCCTATGAAGTTGCAGCAATTTTAAAGAAAGAGGTTCGAAAGCCGGAAGTTCATTATGAGGCTGCCGAAGAAAAAGCAACTGATTATATTACTGTGAATGTTGAAGCAAAAGAAGATAATCCATTCTATGTAGCCAAAATTATTAAAAATGTCAAAATTGCCCCTTCCCCTTTATGGATGCAAATGCGCTTAATAAAAGCCGGAATCAGACCGCATAACAACGTCGTCGATATTACAAACTATTGTTTATTAGAATACGGCCAGCCGCTTCATGCGTTTGACTATGACCGGTTCGGATCAAAGGAAATACTCGTTCGCCGCGCACATGACGGAGAGACGATCGTGACCCTTGATGATCAAGAACGAAAGCTTACAAGCGATCACCTTGTGATCACAAATGGCAAAGTACCTGTTGCATTAGCTGGTGTAATGGGAGGGGCCGATTCTGAAGTAAGAGACGATACGACGACCGTTTTGCTTGAGGCCGCCTATTTTAAAGGCAGTGTTGTCCGAAAAGCGTCGAAGGATTTCGGACTTAGAAGTGAAGCGAGCTTGAGATTTGAAAAGGGGGTTGACCCGAACAGGGTAAAAGCTGCAGCAGAGCGGGCAGCACAATTGATCGCAAAATACGCCTCCGGAACTGTTTTAGAAGGTGAAGCAGAATTTCATGATTTTTCAATCGAGAAAAAAGTGATCACCATTTCCGCTGAGAAAATTAACAACGTTTTAGGGACAAACATTGCAGTAGATGAAATAAAAGAAATTTTTGACCGCTTGCAATTTGAAACCGTTGAAGAAAACGGTCTTTTTACAGTAACCGTTCCGACAAGAAGAGGCGATATTGCGATTGAAGAAGATTTAATTGAAGAAGTAGCCCGCCTTTACGGATATGACTATATTCCGTCAACATTGCCTGCAGGATCTTCAACATCCGGAGCATTAACAGACTATCAATTGAAAAGAAGAAAAGTGCGAAGATTTTTGGAAGGCGCCGGGCTTTATCAAGCGATCACATATTCGTTAACGAGCAAAGAAAAGGCGGGACAATTTACGCTGGAGACGTCAAGCTTTACTCAATTAGCATTGCCGATGAGTGAAGAGCGGAGTGTTTTGCGTTTAAGCCTGCTTCCTCATTTGCTTGAGTCCGTAAAATATAATAAAGCGCGGCAAATCGATGATATTCATCTTTATGAAATTGGTTCTGTTTTCATTTCGGACGATGCTTTAGAAAAGCCTTTGGAAAAAGAACGTTTATCAGGCGTCATGACGGGTCACTACGTTTATCACCCATGGCAAGGGGAAAAAACAAAAGTTGATTTTTATGTTGTGAAAGGAATTTTAGACGGTTTATTTGATCTGCTTGGACTGTTGGATGAAATTGAGTATAAACAGGCAAAACGTGAAGGGCTGCATCCCGGCAGAACGGCAGATATTTATTTAAACGGATCATTCATCGGATTTGTCGGCGAATTAAATCCGGAAGTTGAAAAAGAGTATGATTTAGATGAAACATATGTTTTTGAGCTGAAGCTAGCCGATCTCATTCAATATGAAGCTAAGCCAGTCATATATACGCCGATTCCAAGGTTCCCATCCATTACAAGGGATATCGCCTTAGTCGTTGATCAGCATGTGCATGCTGGCGAGCTTCAAGAAACGATCCGGGAAGCGGGCGGAAAACTGTTAAAAGAGATTTCCATTTTCGATGTGTATGAAGGAGAACGTTTGGGAGCAGGGAAAAAATCGATCGCATTTTCACTCCGCTACTACGATCCTGAACGAACATTGACGGATGAGGAAGCAGCAAAAGCTCATGAAAAAGTAATTAAGGCGGTAGAGGAAAAATTTTCAGCAGTTCTTCGCAGCTAACGCAGGACGATAAATCCCTAAAATAATTCCAGCTAACAAATGAAGGTGCAGATAGCACCTTCATTTTTATTGAAATCATAAATTGGTCCTGCTAACCTCAGAAAATAAGATTTCCGGATTCGTCATTTCAATTCAATAGATTCAAAGCTTTTTCGGTGTTGGCAAAATGAAGCTTTGCCATTTTGCCAAGTGTGTTTTTCCCTTTTTCCTTTATTAATTTGGCAGCAGCTTCATCAACAGTATGGCTGGCTCCTTTTGGCAAATAAAATCCGGCTGCGTTGGATAAGCTGTTTAATTCTTTTAAAAAAGCATATCTTGCGATAATGGATGCTGCAGCGACAGATATGTGTATATGCTCCGCCTTCGGTTTAAAGATGATTATGTCTTTAAACGGAACATCCCGGTCTTTAAGATATTGAAAGTAAACATTCGGCTCTGCAAACTGATCGATCAACACAGCTTCTGGTTTATCAGGAGAAATTTTCTTGAGTAAATGATGGATCGCTTGATTATGAAGGATAGCTTTCAATTTCCCTTGGTTCATTCCAGATTTTTGCAATTGATTGTATTTTTCATTGCGCAAAATTAAGAGGCTGTACGGAACTTTCTCTATTAAAGTGTTGGCGATTGAAAAAACTTGTTTGTCTGTCAAAGCCTTTGAATCTTTTACTCCAAGCTGCTGAACCAGTTTTCTTTTTTCTTTAGGGACAAATACTGCAGCAACCGTGATCGGTCCAAAATAATCCCCCGTTCCTGCTTCATCAGAGCCGATGACTGACATCTGTTGAAGCTGTTGAAGCTCATTCTCTGTTTGAGAAGGGGCTGTTTTTGCTGTTTTTTCCCATCTGTTTGCTTCCTGCTGAGCGGCAGATCCTTGAAAAAGCACTTTTCCCGACTTGTAAGCAGTGATCGTACAGTTTGTCAATTTGGCAGAAAAGACGGCACCTGGAGGGGTTCTGTCTATAATGAAAGGATTATAAAAATCTTTCAAAGTTTGAATTCCCCCATGATCAACTTTTATGACGATATTGGACAATAAAAAACGCCTCGCTTTCCTAAAATGGATGCTATATTATTGTACCCTTTCTTTTGTTCTTCTTTCCATCTTTTCGACAAACATGTTATGATTATGATTAGGATTTTGAATCATTTTGCGATATTTTTTCATAGAGGATGGAGGATTCGCTTTGTCTGATCAACCTAAAAATAAAGCGACTGTTTATATATATGGACAGCAGTATTCGATTGTTGGAAATGAGAGCGTAAATCATATGAAGCTTGTCGCTTCAATTGTTGACGAAAAAATGCGGGAAATCAGTCAAAAAAACCCATCTCTAGATTTAAACAAGCTGGCAGTACTAACTGCGGTTAATGCTGTTCATGATTATCTCAAATTAAAGGAGAAATTTGAAGAACTAGAAAAGCAACTTCAAGAAAAGGATTGAAATTTAAAATGCTTGACTTGATCATTTTATTTTTCTTAGTATTCGGATTGCTCACTGGCCTTAAAAGGGGATTTATTCTCCAAGTAGTTTATTTATCAAGTGTTATAGTGTCTTTCATAATTGCCAGAACATATTTTGACGATCTTGCTCCTAAACTGGAATTATGGGTACCGTATCCAAATATAGGAGATTCAAATGCTGCTCTATCTATATTGACAGGGGGCCATTTGGAGGAAGCTTACTATCGCGGAGTTGCATTCGTGCTTTTGTTTATCGGATCAAAAATAGCGCTTCACATCATCGGATCTATGTTTGATTTTGTTGCGATGCTTCCAATACTTAAGCAAATCAACCGCTTGCTGGGTGCGGTTTTAGGTTTTGCGGAAACTTACCTCATTTTATTCATTCTGCTTTTTTTGGCAGCGCTCATTCCAGCCGAGCAAATTCAAAATCTTATCGATAAATCGCTGCTGGCTGATTTAATTGTCAATCATACCCCTGTCTTATCTGATAAAATTCACGATCTTTGGATCGGCTATTTCGGTAAAGGAAGCTAGACGTAAAGGGACGATGGAAACATCTTTATTTAGACCCCCATCGTCCTTCTCTGTTTCTATTAAATAGTTCAATAGCAGGTGATTTTTATATTGTTTAAGATTCAAGAGGTGACGTAAAACATGACGGTTCACAAAAAGGATGTTGTCAGCCTGTTAAAGAAAATTGCGGTATATATGGAGTTAAAAGGCGAAAACCCTTTTAAAATCTCCGCGTTTTATAAAGCTGCCAATGCCCTTGAAAGGGATGCGAGAAGCCTATCAGACATCCACGATTTTACTTTAATCAGTGGGATTGGGAAAGGAACGAGTGCAGTCATCGAAGAATTCATAAAAACCGGCGAGTCAAAAACGCTGCAAACCTTGCAAAAGGAAGTTCCTGAAGGGTTAATCCCTCTTCTTCAATTGCCAGGGCTGGGCGGAAAGAAGATTGCAAAATTGTACAAGGATTTAGGTGTTGTGGACATCGATTCTTTAAAAAAAGCTTGTGAAGAACATAAAGTGCAAAGTTTACAAGGTTTTGGAAAAGTAACGGAAGAAAAAATATTGGCTGCGATCGATGAAATGAATAAAAAACCGGGCCGACTGCCTCTTGCTTATATGCTGCCGATTGCAGAAAAAATAGAGAAATTTTTAGAAAAAGGACAGAAAAACGGAATAGTTCGCTTTTCTCGCGCAGGAAGCTTAAGAAGAATGAAAGAAACGATAAAAGACCTTGACTTTATTATTGCGGCGGAAAATAAAGAAGCTGTGCGAGATTACATTTTAACAATGCCGAATATAACTGAAATCATTGCGAAAGGCGATACGAAAATATCGATTGAACTCAAGTTTGATGTCAAGGTTCAGGTCGATTTTCGCATCGTGCACCCAAAGGAATTCATTTCGGCTTTGCACCATTTTACAGGCTCAAAAGAGCATAATGTAAAAATGCGCCAGCTAGCGAAGGAAAGAGGAGAAAAAATAAGCGAATACGGCGTAGAAATAATAGAAACCGGAGAAGTGCTCACATTTGAGTCAGAAAAAGAGCTGTATGCACACTTTCAGCTTCCCTACATTCCGCCAGAGGTTCGGGAAGATGGGGAGGAAGTGGAAAAATACAAAGGAAATCTTATTTCGCTCGAGGAAATAAAGGGAGATCTCCATATGCATTCAACATGGAGCGACGGCGCTCATTCAATCAAGGAAATGGCTGAGGCTGCTAAAAGAAAAGGCTACAAGTACATCGCGATTACAGATCACTCGCAATTTTTAAAAGTAGCCAACGGCTTGACTCCTGAGCAGCTGAAAGAACAAAAAGAAGAAATTGACATGTTGAATGAACAATATTCTGATTTTACGATTTTCAGAGGAATCGAGATGGATATTTTGCCGGACGGTACACTTGATTATGACGACGATTGTCTAAAAGAGCTAGATATAGTTATTGCATCGATCCATTCGAACTTTTCCCAGCCGCAGAGTGTAATTATGAAAAGGCTGAAAGCAGCCCTATATAATAACCATGTTGATATTATCGCTCATCCGACTGGAAGGTTAATTGGGCGAAGAGAAGGATACGATGTTGATATAGAAATGCTTTTAGAACTTGCAAAGGAAACAGATACTATTTTAGAATTGAACGCAAATCCGAACAGGCTTGACTTATGTGTAGAACATTTGAAGAAAGCGAAGGAATACGGTGTAAAGGTTGTGATTAATACAGATGCCCACAGCATAAACATGCTAGAACATATGGAGATAGGGGTTGCGTATGCGCGGAAAGCTTTCATTCAGCCGGATGACGTTGTGAATACGTGGGATGTAGAACAATTAAAGCAATTTTTAAAAAGGAAAGACTGACCATTCAACTGTCAGGAGGTTTTGAGAAGTTGCAGGAACGAGTGTTACATGTTTTGGAATTTAATAAAATAAGGGAACAGCTGAAAGAGCATGCTTCTTCTTCTTTAGGAAAAGAGAAAGCGTTAAAGCTTATGCCATCAGGAGACATCAACGAAGTACTGAAGAGGCAGGAGCAGACAGATGAAGCACTAACAGTGCTCCGATTGAAAGGCTCTGCCCCTTTCGGAGGATTAAGCGACATACGGCCGAGCGTAAAGCGTGCGCAAATAGGCGGAACTTTAGGTCCGCAAGAGCTTGTGGCTGTTTCTGCCGTGTTATATGCTTCAAGACAAATGAAGCAATTTATTGAAAAGTTGACTCAAGAAGAGGAGGTTTCACTTCCTCATTTAGAACAATTGGTCAGCGAAATCGGAATTTATTTAAAAGAAGAAAAAGAAATTCAACGTTGCATACGCGATGACGGGGAAATTGTTGATGATGCGAGCGATAAATTAAAAGCGATAAGAGGTCAAATCCGTACACTGGAGGCTCGTATTCGCGAAAAGCTGGAATCGATCATTCGCTCCCCATCTGCACAAAAAAATCTTTCGGATGCCATTATTACGATTCGAAATGACCGCTATTGCATTCCTGTCAAACAAGAATATAGAGGAGTTTACGGAGGAATCGTCCATGATCAATCTTCCTCAGGAGCAACTCTGTTTATTGAGCCGCAGGCTATCGTAGAAGCGAACAACTCTTTAAATGAAGCGCGGATTAAGGAAAGGCGCGAAATTGAACGGATCTTAACGGAATTGTCGAAAATGGTTGCTGACATAAGCAAGGGAATCATTCATAATATCACTGTAATGGGTGAAATCGATTTTATGTTTGCCAAGGCATTGTATGCTAAAAAATTAAAGGCTACAAAGCCAAATATAAATGATCGTGGCATTATGAAGCTATATAAAGCCCGCCATCCTCTTATTGACCCTGAAACCGTTGTGCCAAATACAATTGAACTTGGGGAAGATTTTCAATCGATTGTCATTACCGGTCCAAACACCGGCGGTAAGACGGTGACGCTGAAGACAATTGGACTGCTCGCACTAATGGCGCAATCAGGTCTGCAAATCCCTGCTGAAGAAGGATCTACAATGCCGGTATTTGAGGCAGTTTACGCAGATATTGGGGATGAACAGTCAATTGAACAAAATTTGAGTACATTTTCTTCTCATATGGTGAACATCGTCAAAATTTTACAGGAACTTAATGATCGCTCACTCGTACTACTTGATGAACTTGGGGCAGGTACAGATCCTGGAGAAGGTGCTGCTCTAGCCATTGCAATTTTGGATGAAGCTTTAAACAGAGGAGCGCAAGTTGTTGCAACCACCCACTATCCCGAATTGAAAGCATACGGATTTAACCGTAAGGGCGTGATCAATGCAAGCGTTGAGTTTGATGTCGACACATTATCGCCGACGTATAAATTGTTGATCGGTGTACCTGGCCGAAGTAATGCGTTTGAAATATCAAAAAGGCTTGGATTGAGCAAAGAAATTATTGAGCGCGCCAAATCGTTCATGAGCGCTGACAGATCCAAAACGGATGCAATGATTGCCTCCCTTGAGGAAAGCAAAAAACGTGCTGAAGAGGATTGGATGGAAGCTGAAAAAACGCTGAAAGAAGCAGAAAAACTTCATAAAGAACTACAAGAACAAATCATTGAATTTAATAAGCAGAAAGACCGCCTATATCAAGAAGCTGAGGAAATGGTGAAAAAAAGGCTGGAAGAAGCGCAAAAAGAAGCAGATCAGATTATTCAAAAATTGAAAAACATGCAAAAAGAGCACAGTTCAGCTATTAAAGAGCATGAATTAATAGAAGCAAAAAAGCGGCTTGAATATGCAGCGCCTGAATTTATAAATACTGAACAAAAATCTGAAAAACAAAAAAGCAAAAAGCAGCTGCGCCCCGGCGATGAGGTAAAAGTGATCAACTTAAATCAAAAAGGACATCTGCTTGAAAAAGCAAATGAAAGTGAATGGCTTGTACAAATTGGAATATTGAAAATGAAAGTAAAAGAAGAAGATCTTGAATATATTGGCAGCCCGAAACAAGAGGGAGAAAAAACGCTCGCAACAGTAAAAGGGAAGGATTTTCATGTTTCATTAGAACTTGATTTGCGGGGAGAGCGATATGAAGATGCGCTCATCCGTCTTGAAAAATATATTGACGATTGTCTTCTCGCAGGATATCCGCGGGCGCACATTATTCATGGCAAAGGGACGGGCGCTTTAAGAAAAGGGGTGCGGGAATTTTTGCAAAACCACCGCGCTGTTAAAAACGTCCGTTTCGGTGAAGCAAATGAAGGCGGAACAGGTGTTACGATTGTGGAGTTCAAATAAACTTTTCTTTAAGGAGAGTAAACATGAATCTGTTTTGGGAAAACGTATATGTTCAAACTGCTGCTAATTATAGTGTTGTCATATTGTGCGGGGTTTTATTTTTAGTCATTTTTGAATTGGTGACGAAATATAAAAACTGGGAAGAAATCCAAAAAGGCAATGTGGCTGTTGCAATGGCAACAGGCGGCAAAATTTTCGGGATTTCAAACGTTTTCCGATTCTCAATTGAACAGCATGACGGTCTTTTTGAAATGATTGGCTGGGGCTTTTACGGATTTGCCTTGCTCTTAATCGGATATTTTATTTTTGAATTTCTGACTCCTAAATTTAATATTGATGATGAAATTCAAAAGGATAACCGTGCAGTTGGCTTTATCTCAATGGTCATATCCATAGGCTTGTCCTTTGTAATCGGAGCAGGAATTACAAATTAGGAGAGGGGAACATGGAAACGCTGGCTAAAATTTTATTTGGTTTGTGCGGTCTGTTTATTGCGATCGGTATTATTTATATGGTGTTTTTTGCTTGAAAAAGCGGAGAAAAGAAAAGGTCTCCGCTTTTTCCTATTTAAAATTCTAAAAATAATTATATTTCTGAATTTTATTTTGATATAATGAAATAAAATCATCATTATTTTTCAAAGGAGAGGAGATAAATGGAATGTCAAAAACCTTGGCTCAATTTTTATCCCTCGGAAATTCCGCATAATATCTCTTGGGAGAATAAGCCGCTTTCCAAATATTTTCAAGATACGGCTAATCAGTTTCCGAATCATACAGCCGTTTCATTTCTTGGAAAGAACATTACGTACCGCAAGCTATACGAACAGATGCTTCAATTGGCTAATTATTTGGAGCAAACAGGGTTTGAAAAAGGGGATCGGGCAGCGATTATGCTTCCAAATTGTCCACAGGCAGTTATTGCTTATTATGCAGTTCTGGAGGCAGGCGGAATAGTCGTTCAATTGAACCCTCTTTATACAGAATCAGAGCTGGAGTACCAGTTGAATGACAGCAGTGCTACACATCTCATTACATTAGATCTTTTCTATCCAAAAGCCTCGAAATTGAAATCTCTCACAAATATCAAACATATCATAATAACAAAGATCCAAGAGTATTTGCCTTTCCCAAAAAATCTTCTATACCCGCTCATTCAAAAGAAGGAGCAAAATCTTTTAATAAAGGTAAACGCAGCAAATGGTGTTCATGTATGGACAGAGATCTTAAAAACATCGCCTGCTAAAGAATTGACAGTAAATATTGATCCGAAAGAAGATATTGCCCTTTTGCAATATACAGGAGGGACGACAGGGACGCCTAAAGGGGTGATGTTGACGCATGAAAACTTAATTTCCAATACGAAAATGTGTGCTGCCTGGATGTATAAATGCAGGAAAGGAGAAGAGTCCATACTAGGAGTTTTGCCTTTTTTTCACGTATATGGCATGACGACTGTAATGAATTTATCGATCATGGAAGGTTTTAAAATGATTTTAATCCCCAAATTTGATTCAACCGAAATTTTGAAAGCGATTGAAAAAGAAAAGCCAACGCTTTTTCCAGGAGTGCCAACGATTTATGTCGCTCTTTTAAATCATAAAGATTTGCGAAAATACGACTTGTCCTCGGTTAAATATTGTATCAGCGGTTCGGCTCCTCTTCCGGTAGAAATTCAGGAGCGCTTTGAAAAAGAAACAGGCGGGAAGCTTGTTGAAGGATATGGACTCTCGGAAGCTTCTCCCGTTACGCATGCAAACTTATTTTATTCAGATGTCAAGAAAAAGGGAAGCATTGGCATCCCTTGGCCCAATACGCATGCAGCCATTTATTCGGCTGAAAAAGAAGGATTTGCAGATGTCAACGAATTCGGCGAGCTTATTGTAAAAGGACCGCAGGTGATGAAAGGCTACTGGAACAACCGAGAGGAAACGGAAGCGGTTTTCAAAGACGGATGGCTTTTTACAGGAGATATCGGCTATATGGATGAAGACGGATTCTTTTATATTGTCGATCGTAAAAAAGATATGATTATTGCTGGCGGGTACAATATTTATCCCCGCGAGATAGAAGAAGTGTTGTATGCTAATGAAAAGGTTAAAGAGGTTGTCGTTGCAGGTGTTCCGGATCCTTACAGAGGCGAGACCGTGAAAGCTTATGTTGTACCAAAGGGAGGAGCACAGCTTACGGAGCAAGAGCTTGACCAATTCGCCCGAAAACATCTTGCCCCGTATAAAGTGCCGAAAAAATACGAATTTCGCGACGAGCTTCCGAAAACAGCAGTAGGAAAAATTTTAAGAAGAAAACTAGTAGAGGAAGAAAGAAAAATATAAAACGGACATCTATCGGTTTTGAACGAGAATAAAAACTTCCCTCAATGCTTGACAAAAAGGCTTAATCTAAATATCATATAAATGAATGATCATTCATTCATTTTGAAGGGAAGATACACGTTGAAAGAAAAAAAGGCAAAATATAAACAAATCATTGATGCAGCTATTGTCGTCATTGCGGAGAACGGCTATCATTCCGCTCAGGTTTCGAAAATTGCCAAACAGGCGGGCGTAGCAGATGGAACGATTTATTTGTATTTTAAAAACAAGGAGGATATTTTAATCTCCCTTTTTCGAGAAAGATTGATGAATCATATCGCTGAAGTGAAAAAAAGCATTGATGCAAAGCAGACTGCTGCAGAAAAATTGTTTGCGCTGATCGAAAAGCATTTTCAAATGCTAGTTCATGATCGGAATTTGGCAGTGGTTCTTCAATTGGAATTGCGGCAAGTAAACAAAGAATTGCGCCGGCGCATAAATGAAATTTTTAAAGAATATTTGAAAGTAATAGACGAAGTGATCGAATTCGGAAAAAAAACGGGAGAGTTTCGACAAGATTTGGATTTAAGGCTGGCAAGACAAATGATTTTTGGGACGATGGACGAAACGGCGACAACGTGGGTAATGAAAGATCAAAAATACGATCTCCTCACAATTGCAGAAAAAATTCCTGAGCTGTTAATCAACGGATTTAAAAGCAATCATTCATAAAAAGAGAATGATCAATTTTTAAAAAGGGGATGGGAAAGGTGAATATTTTTGTCCTTATGAAAAGAACTTTTGACACAGAAGAAAAAATTTTAATTGAAAATGGATCAATCTCCGAGGATGATGCAGAATTCATCATAAACCCTTATGATGAATATGCCATTGAAGAAGCGCTGCAGCTTAAGGAGGCTCATGGCGGAGAAGTAACTGTTGTTACAGTAGGATCAGAAGAAAGCGAAAAAGAGCTGAGAACGGCTCTTGCGATGGGATGCGATAAAGCTGTCTTAATAAATATTGAGGAAGATTTGGAAGATGGAGATCAATTTACAACAGCAAAAATTCTATATGAATTTTTGAAGGATAAAGAAGCGGACATTATATTAGCTGGAAACGTTGCCATTGACGGAGGATCTGGCCAAGTAGGCCCCCGTTTGGCGGAGCTTCTTGACATTCCGTATGTCACAACGATCACAAATATTGAAATAGATGGAAAAAACGTGAAAATTGTGAGAGATGTTGAAGGGGATTCGGAAATCATTGAAACAACACTCCCTCTTTTAGTAACTGCCCAACAAGGTTTAAACGAACCGAGATACCCGTCTTTGCCGGGAATTATGAAGGCAAAGAAAAAACCGCTTGAAGAGTTGGAGCTCGATGATTTAGATCTTGAAGAAGAAGATGTCATGCCGAAAACAAAAACGTTAGAAATTTATTTGCCGCCTAAAAAAGAAGCAGGAAAAATATTGCAAGGGGAACTGCAGGATCAAGTGAAGGAACTTGTTTCTTTATTGAGATCAGAAGCAAAAGTTATTTAGTGGAGACGAATATAGCAGGGGGATGAAAAAATGGCTCGAAAAGTGTTCGTATTGGGAGAAATAAGGGATCAATTTTTAAGGAACGTATCATTTGAAGCGCTTGCAGCCGGCAAGATAATATCCGAAGGCGGAGAGGTGGTCGCCGGATTAATTGGAGAGAACGTTAGAACGCTTGCAAATGACATGATTTATTATGGAGCGGATAGGGTTGTCATCGTGGAAGATGAAAAATTGAAATATTATAGTCCGGACGGGTATTCACAAGCTGTCATGGCGATCATTGACAGTGAAAAGCCTGACGCTATTATTTTCGGACATACGGCATTAGGCAAAGATTTATCTCCAAAAATAGCGGCTAAATTAAACGCAGGTCTTATTTCTGATGCTACCGCTGTAGAAATAGTGGGCGGTAACGTTGTTTTCACAAGACCGATCTATTCAGGAAAAGCTTTTGAGAAAAAAATCATTACGGATGGGATTATTTTTGCGACCGTTCGTCCGAACAATATTCCACCTCTCGAAAAAAATGAATCAAGGAGCGGAGAAGTTGCTTCCATATCGGTAGAAATAAAAGATCTGCGCACGATCGTGCGTGAGGTTGTCCAAAATGCAGCGGAAGGCGTTGACTTATCTGAAGCAAAGGTGATCGTTGCCGGAGGGAGAGGGGTAAAAAGTGCAGAAGGGTTTGAACCGCTAAAAGAATTGGCATCTGTGCTCGGAGGAGCAGTAGGGGCGTCACGCGGTGCCTGTGATGCAAACTATTGTGACTACTCGCTGCAAATCGGACAAACGGGAAAAGTCGTTACACCGGATTTATATATTGCCTGCGGAATTTCTGGAGCCATTCAGCATTTAGCGGGAATGTCGAATTCTAAAGTAATTGTTGCAATCAATAAAGATCCGGAAGCGAACATTTTCAACGTCGCAGACTACGGTATTGTCGGAGATTTATTTGAAGTTGTGCCAATGCTTACGGAAGAATTTAAAAAATTAAAAATCCATTCCTCTTAACGTGTCCTGAATGGACTCGTATTTTTTTGAACAAATCCATTCCTCCTAGTATAAGTGGAGACGGGTCACGACGTACATAAAATACAAAAAATATGAAAAAATAGTTGCAGATCAAAACATTCGCTTCAAGCGAAAGAACATGGTATACTTCACATAGAAAAAGTGAATTAGGAGGAATTAAGATGGCAATTGTAAACGTTACTGACCAGAATTTTTCCCAAGAAACAAGCGAGGGTGTAGTATTGGCAGATTTCTGGGCGCCTTGGTGCGGTCCATGTAAAATGATTGCCCCAGTCCTTGAAGAATTGGATCAAGAACTTGGTGACAAAGTAAAAATTGTTAAGCTTAACGTGGATGAAAATCAAGAAACTGCCGGTCAATACGGAGTCATGAGCATTCCGACGTTAATCGTCTTTAAAAATGGTGAAGCAGTGGATAAAGCGATCGGTTACCAGCCGAAAGAAGCTTTAGCGCAATTGCTTAACAAACATTTGTAATATAAAATATAAAAAGAGGCGCTCACGAAAGTTACCTTTTGGAGCGCCTTCTTGCTTTTAAATGAAAACGGCTGAATAAATCCAGCACAGATTAGAATAAGTTGGAGTGTTTTACCGATGTATGAGCATTTAAAAGAAAAACTTTCGCTTCTTCCGAATAAGCCTGGCTGTTATTTAATGAAGGACAAAAACGGAACCGTCATTTATGTTGGAAAGGCAAAAGTATTGAAAAACCGGGTTCGTTCCTACTTTACTGGATCACATGACGGAAAAACGTTAAGACTCGTTCAAGAAATTGCCGATTTTGAATATATCGTAACATCCTCGAATATTGAGGCGCTTCTATTAGAAATGAATTTAATTAAAAAACATGAACCGAAATACAATGTCAATCTAAAAGATGATAAAAGCTATCCGTATATTAAAATTACTTCCGAGCGCCATCCGCGGCTGATCGTCACACGAAAAGTAAAAAAAGATAAGGGAAAATACTTTGGACCGTATGCAAACGTCCAAGCTGCGAGAGAGACAAAAAAGCTGCTTGACCGCATGTATCCTTTGAGAAAATGCAATTCGCTTCCAGACCGGGTTTGCATCTATTATCATATGGGCCAGTGTCTTGCGCCTTGTGTTCACGAAGTTTCCGAAGAAACGAACAAACAAATGGTGGAAAGCATCATCCGTTTTTTAAATGGCGGATATAAGGAGATCAAAAAAGAATTAACAGAAAAAATGCTGAAATGTGCAGAAAATCTTGAATTTGAAAGGGCAAAAGAATATCGGGACCAAATCGCGCATATCGAAGCAACAATGGAAAAGCAAAAAATGGTTCTCAATGATTTTATTGATCGCGATGTATTTGCTTATTATTACGATAAAGGATGGATGTGCGTCCAAGTATTTTTTATCAGGCAAGGAAAACTGATAGAACGGGATGTGTCCATTTTCCCTCTGTACCAAGAGCCAGAGGAGGAATTTTTAACATTTATTGGTCAATTTTACGCAAAGAACGACCATTTTCTTCCGAAAGAAATAGTCATTCCGGAAGATGTCAATGAGGAAATGGTTCGAGCTTTAGTACAAGTACAGGTCAGCAAACCAAAGAAAGGAAAAAAGAAAGATCTCGTACAGCTAGCTTATCAAAATGCAAAAATTTCGTTAAAAGAGAAGTTTTCACTCATTGAACGAGATGAAGAAAGGACGATCAAAGCAATTGAAAATTTAGGAAAGCAGTTGAATATTCCTACACCACATCGGATTGAAGCTTTTGACAATTCCAATATTCAAGGCGCGGACGCTGTTTCGGCTATGGTTGTTTTCATAGATGGAAAACCTGCGAGAAAAGAGTATCGAAAGTTTAAAATAAAAACAGTCAGCGGGCCTGATGATTATGAATCGATGAGGGAAGTAATTCGCAGGCGATATACTAGAGTGCTGAAGGAGGAGCTGCCGTTGCCGGACCTTATTATTGTTGATGGAGGAAAAGGACAGGTACAAGCAGCTATGGATGTATTAGAAAACGAACTGGGACTTGACGTTCCTGTTGCCGGGCTTGTGAAAGATGACAAGCACAAAACGAGCGATTTGCTTCTCGGCAACCGGGAAGCTGCTGTTCAATTGTCAAGAAGCAGCCAAGAATTTTATTTGCTTCAGCGCATTCAAGATGAAGTGCACCGCTTTGCCATTACGTTTCATCGACAAGTCCGCCAAAAGAATACGTTTAAGTCTGTATTAGATGAAATCCCCGGCATAGGACCTAAGCGTAAAAAACAACTGTTAAAATCGTTCGGTTCCGTTGAAAATATTAAAAAGGCATCGCTTGAAGAGCTAAAACAGGCAGGAATGCCTGAAAAAACAGCACAAAACATTTTACAATATTTCAGCGAATAGCGATGTAATAAAACAAATAGGAGGAAGCTTTTAAATCCTCCTACTGCCCTTTCATTCTGTTAAATTTTATCTTTTTCATCCCATTTTACAATGAAAATAACTTTGTTTAAGCGTTTGTTTATCTGTTCATACGCTTCTGTGACGACACCGTTCATACATTCGATTTGCTGCGCGATAAATCCTGCTTCTAGTTGGAAGGATAAATCTTTGAAAAGCTTCATCCTTTTTTCGATCAATTGGCCTGTTAATTCAAATTCCATTTCGTTTTTTTTCTGTCGAATAATATGAAGATCGCCCCATCCGGCTGATGAAAAAAAAGATATAAGTTCTTCTAACGTAGATAATTGAATTTTTCGAGCTAGCTGTTTGCCTGCCCAATACAAAATGGAATGATGCTCTTTTCCTAGAAGTTCAGGAAGTAAATAGTCGCGAAGCAGCAAAACGCTAAAAGGATGTAAGGTTATTTCTTCTAATTCTTTTAATTGATCGTGATATGACAGCTCTTTCAATCGTTTCCCCTCTTTCTAGCGAACAATTATATTATATCAGCTTTCACATAAGATGAAAGAGTTTATAAAATCAATTTCGGATACGGGAAATATTCTATTTTCCGATCAGAAAAAATGATTTTACTGAATAATACTTTGTAGACGTTTTCTTGACGGTACTACTTTATGGGAGTACAATGAATTTGTCCTATTATTTTAAGATTTCGTCATATTTTGTCGGCGGATTTTTACATGCCAAGCAGGGGGAGCAGGAGATTTTAAGAAATCTTTTAATTTATTAAGATTAGGGGGTAAACGCATATGTCTGGTAACAGAGAATTTGCAAACCGCAGACTACATTCACTTTTAGGTGTTGTACCGATTGGCGTATTTTTAATTCAACACCTGACTGTCAACCATTTCGCCACAAGGGGCGAAGAAGCATTTAACAACGCAGCGCATTTTATGGAAAATTTACCATTCCGCTATTTTCTGGAAATTTTCGTTATTTTCCTTCCTCTGTTATACCACGCCATTTATGGGATTTATATTGCTTTCACAGCAAAAAGCAATGTAGGTCGCTTTGGCTATTTCCGCAATTGGATGTTCCTGCTTCAACGTGTAACTGGTATTATTACCCTTGTTTTTATTGCATGGCATGTATGGGAAACTCGTATTGCCGCGATGTTTGGGGCTGAAGTTAATTTTGATATGATGGAATCCATTTTAAGCAATCCTGTTAGTTTAGTGCTTTACATAGTAGGCGTTCTTTCAGCGATTTTCCATTTTTCCAACGGTCTATGGTCTTTTGCAGTCAGCTGGGGAATTACGGTTACTCCAAAATCTCAGCTAGTCTCAACTTATGTGACAATAGGTATTTTTGTGTTGCTTTCAATCGTAGGTCTTCGTGCCATTTTTGCGTTTGTCTAATCTAACTAAATTGCGTTCAAGGGAGTGGGCGAAAAAATGAGTAAAGGAAAATTAATTGTTGTCGGCGGCGGCTTGGCTGGCTTAATGGCAACTATAAAGGCTGCGGAAGCCGGGGTGTCTGTTGACTTATTCTCGTTAGTACCTGTAAAACGTTCCCATTCAGTATGTGCTCAAGGAGGGATCAACGGGGCGGTAAATACAAAAGGAGAAGGAGACTCTCCGTGGATCCATTTTGATGATACGATTTATGGCGGAGACTTTTTGGCTAACCAGCCACCGGTTAAAGCGATGTGTGAAGCAGCACCGGGAATTATTAACCTTTTAGATCGCATGGGTGTTATGTTTAACCGTACACCAGAAGGATTGTTGGATTTCCGTCGTTTTGGAGGAACACAGCATCACCGGACAGCGTTTGCCGGAGCAACAACTGGACAACAGCTTTTATATGCATTGGACGAGCAAGTTCGACGTCACGAAGTAGCAGGTCTTGTGACGAAATATGAAGGCTGGGAGTTTTTAGGAATCATACAAGATGATGAAGGACGCTGCCGCGGCATCGTTGCTCAAGATTTAAAATCAATGGAGATTCAAGCTTTCCGTTCGAATGCCGTAATAATGGCGACAGGAGGACCTGGAATTATCTTTGGTAAATCAACAAACTCTGTGATTAATACGGGATCGGCTGCTTCTATCGTTTATCAGCAAGGAGCTTATTATGCAAACGGGGAATTTATACAAATTCATCCGACAGCCATCCCTGGAGATGACAAGCTTCGATTAATGAGCGAGTCTGCACGCGGCGAAGGCGGAAGAATTTGGACATATAAAGACGGAAAACCATGGTATTTCCTTGAAGAAAAATATCCGGCATATGGAAACCTTGTTCCTCGTGATATTGCAACGAGAGAAATATTCCATGTATGTGTAGACTTGAAATTAGGCATTAATGGCGAAAACATGGTATATCTTGATCTTTCTCATAAAGATCCAAAAGAGCTTGATATTAAACTAGGCGGTATTATCGAAATTTATGAAAAATTCATGGGTGAAGATCCAAGAAAAGTGCCGATGAAAATTTTCCCTGCCGTCCATTATTCTATGGGAGGTCTATGGATCGATTACGATCAAATGACAAACATCCCTGGTTTGTTTGCAGCTGGTGAATGCGATTACTCTCAGCATGGTGCGAACCGGCTTGGAGCAAACTCATTGCTTTCTGCAATTTACGGTGGTATGGTTGCAGGACCAAAAGCTGTTGAATATATGAATGGATTGGAAAAATCAGCTGACGATTTACCATCCACATTATATGATGCACGCGTAAAAGAAGAACAAAGCAAATGGGACGAAATCCTGAAAATGGATGGAAACGAAAATGCTTACGTTCTTCATAAAGAGCTTGGTGAATGGATGACGGATAATGTTACAGTCGTGCGCTACAATGATAAACTTCTAAAAACAGATGAAAAAATTCAAGAGCTTATGGAACGTTGGGAAAGAATTAATATTAACGATACTGCGAAATGGAGCAACCAAGGCGCAAGCTTTACTCGCCAGTTGAGAAACATGCTTGTGTTGGCTCGGGTTATTACGCTTGGAGCTTATAACCGTAATGAAAGCCGAGGTGCTCACTATAAACCAGAATTTCCAGAACGAAATGATGAAGAGTGGCTCAAAACAACTATGGCAACGTTTGCCGGCCTGAAGGAAGCTCCTAAGTTCCACTATGAAGATGTTGATGTATCACTCATTAAGCCTCGTGTGCGTGACTATACGAAGAAACATTAAAAAAGCTGGGAGAAAAGGGGGAGTAAACAATGAGTGAAAAAACAGTGCGGTTTATTATCACCAGACAGGATCGACCAGACACAGAACCATATCAAGAAGAATTTGAAGTGCCATATCGTCCGAATATGAACGTTATTTCGGCCTTAATGGAAATTCGCCGTAACCCTGTTAATGCCAAAGGAGAAAAAACAACGCCAGTAACATGGGATATGAACTGTTTAGAGGAAGTATGCGGTGCTTGTTCAATGGTCATTAACGGGAAACCGCGTCAATCATGTACAGCGCTGATTGATCAGCTGGAACAGCCTATTCGTCTCGAGCCGATGCGCACATTCCCGGTTATTCGCGATCTTCAAGTAGACCGCAGCCGCATGTTCGACTCTTTGAAAAAAGTAAAAGCATGGATACCAATTGACGGTACGTATGACTTAGGACCAGGACCAAGAATGCCTGAGAAAAAACGCCAATGGGCATATGAGCTTTCAAAATGTATGACGTGCGGCGTATGTCTTGAAGCTTGTCCAAACGTAAACAGCAAATCGAACTTCATCGGTCCAGCGCCATTATCACAAGTGCGTTTGTTTAACGCTCATCCGACAGGCGCGATGCATAAATCAGAACGCTTGGAAGCCATCATGGGCGACGGCGGACTTGCGAACTGCGGAAATTCCCAAAACTGCGTTCAATCGTGTCCAAAAGGAATTCCGCTTACAACATCGATTGCGGCATTAAATAGAGAAACAACTGTCCATGCATTTCGTAAAATGTTCGGAAGCGACTATATTGACAGCTGATGTATATTGTGAAAAAGGAACACCTTGCTATGTCAAGGTGTTCCTAATTTTAGAAACGGTTGAATCTTTCTCGAACATTTCCTCCTTCAAACGAGTCCCTTTAACGTAAAAAAGCTTCTTTTCGCCTAAAATGCACCTTTCTTTTATGAATCTTGTCACGGTCATCTTTTTGCGATCATACTATATGGTGACAATTTTTAAATCCATCCTGTCGACTGGCTCTCATCTGCAAGGAGGGTTACAATACTTGAATGAGAAGGATTTTCAGCCAAAGCCGCTGCTAACAAAGAGAGAGAGAGAAGTATTTGAGTTATTAGTGCAAGATAAGACTACAAGAGAAATAGCCAGTGAACTTTTCATAAGCGAAAAGACGGTGCGGAACCATATTTCAAATGCTATGCAAAAATTAGGTGTGAAAGGGCGCTCACAAGCAGTCGTAGAACTTCTTCGTATGGGAGAACTAAAGCTTTAAACAGAAGAGGCAGCCTTAGTGGAACTTCGCCGTCGGCTGCCTTTTTTAGATTGATAAGGAAAGAGTTTGTTTTACTCTTTTTCTATGAATCATTGGCCTCTTAAAAAGGCTTGTGACTTTTTGAAAAAATTCGTCTTTCCACATTTTGGAAAAATACAGCTATGCTTGAAATTTTACATAAAAAAATGGAAAATAGATTTGATCTTATTTGTTAATCTTGAAAGAAAGGGTTCCCCGTTATGACGTACGTTTTCAATACTGTTGAAGAAATAGAAAAATCCCTCCGCTGCATAGCTGCGATTTTAAAAAAGAAGGGCCGTGATATTTTAAGCAACTACTCGATTACTCCTCCGCAATTTGACGCGCTTCTGTTATTGAATGAATCAGGAAACATGACAATTGGAGAACTTTCAAATAAAATGTATCTTGCATGCAGCACGATCACGGATTTAATGGATCGAATGGAAAAAAACAACCTTGTTAAAAGGGTGAAAGACGAAAAGGATCGTCGATTAGTCAGGATTCAATTGCTTGAAAATGGACAACGCGTTATCGAGGCTGCATTAGCGAAGCGGCAAGAATATTTAAGAGAAGTTTTGAAAAACTTCTCGGATCAAGAAATTGTTCAATTGGAAAAGCTATTAGCAAAATTGCAACAAGAAATGAAAGAATAGAGGCGATTTTTTGAATAGACCAATTGGAGTTATTGATTCAGGTGTTGGTGGATTAACTGTTGTTAAAGAGTTGATGAGGCAGCTTCCAAAAGAAGAATTAATTTATTTGGGTGATACCGCCCGATGTCCGTACGGCCCGAGGCCGAAAATGGAAATTCGACAATTTACATGGGAGCTGACCAACTATTTAATTTCAAACTTTCATATCAAAATGCTTGTCATTGCTTGTAATACTGCAACAGCAGTTGTATTAAAAGAAATTCAAGAACAACTTGATATCCCTGTGATTGGTGTAATTCAACCAGGGGCAAGAGCTGCCATAAATGCTACACGCTCAGGCCATATTGGTGTGATCGGAACAAAAGGAACTATATCGAGCGGCGCGTACGTTCGTGCGCTCAAAACGATTAATAGTTCCGTCATTGTGGAGAGTCTCGCTTGCCCTGAGTTTGTGCCGTTAGTAGAAAGCGGCGAATTTGAAGGTGAACGGGCGGAATATATTGTTGCAGAATCTTTACTTCCTTTTAAAGGAAAGAGAATTGATACGCTTATTTTAGGATGCACACATTATCCTCTATTACGGCCTTTAATTCAAAAATATATCGGGAAAGACGTAAAAATAATCACCTCGGGAGATGAAACAGCCCGGGAAGTGAGCGCTATTTTATCCTTTCATCATTGTTTAAACCAAGAGGATGGCAATAAAAACCACAAATTTTTAACTACTGGATCGAAACAAATGTTTCAAAAGATTGCTTCAAAATGGTTCGGTCATCACATTGATCATGTAGAAAGTATAACTTTAACGAAAACAGTTTGCTCTAAATGAGCAAGCTGTTTTTTTGTCCATTGAATTTTTGGTTGGAGCTGGTCTATTTTTTGTCAATGCTCGTATACATAGTAGTACAAACTGCCTTAGGAGGGATTGTTATGCCAAAAAACAGATGGGTGAATGTGACAGCAGCAGTTTTGGCTACTTTTGTTTTGCTTTCAGGGTGTTCTTCATTTGGAAGCAAGAGTTCAAAACAAGAAATAGATCCGCCGCAGGATATTACCTATTTGGAGGACGGGGATCAGCTTGATCAACAATTAGACTCAGCGAAATCAACGTCCGACAAAGAGGAATCCTCAAAGGAAACGGTGAAAAGAGTTCTGTATTTAATTGACAAAAACGGAATGGTCGTTCCACAAACATTGGAGCTGCCTAACACGAAGGAAGTAGCCAAACAAGCCGTTGAATATTTAGTGGCTGGAGGGCCCGTTTCAAACATTCTCCCGAACGGGTTCCGTGCGGTATTGCCGGAAGATACAGTTGTTAAAGGAGTAGATATTAAAGACGGAACGGCTATTGTAGATTTCTCAAATGAATTTACTAACTACAAGCCGGAAGATGAAGAAAAAATTTTGCAGGCAATTACATGGACATTAACCCAATTTAAAAATATTAATAAAGTAAAGCTCTGGGTGAACGGCCATGAACTGAAAGAAATGCCAGTAAACGGAACCCCAATCGGCGAAGGAACGACTAGAAAAGACGGCATCAATATTGATACGAGCGATGCTGTTGATATTACGGATACTCATCCTCTAACCGTGTATTATATTGGGGAAGAAGGGGATAACGTATATTATGTTCCCGTGACAAAGAGGATCAGCAATGAAGAAAAAGACGAAGTCGTAGCTGCTGTTAACGCATTAGTTGAAGGTCCAGACCGTTCAAGCGGATTATTAAGCGAGTTTCAGTCTGAAGTGAAGCTGATTGAAAAGCCAAAATATGAAGACGGTCAAGTCACTTTAAACTTCAACGAAGCGATTTATGGAAGCTATGATGAGGAGAAAAAGATCGTTTCCAATCATGTTATAAACTCCCTTGTGCTTACATTGACGGAGCAGGAAGGAATAGAAAAAGTAGCACTAAAAGTGAACGGCAAGCAAGACCTTGTGAATGAAGATGGAAAAAGTTTGTCAGAGCCAGTGTCAAGACCTGAAAATGTAAACACAGGTAGTTTTTAAACATCTATTTTTGATATACTATAAGAATGAGACTTTAGAGGCGAGCATGATAGCTGCCTCTTCTTTCATGTTTTCGTACATTGCAGTTGGTAGGAGGGAAAACAATGCGCCTTGATGGCAGAAATCAAGATGAGTTAAGAGAAGTCACAATAGTAACGGATTATTTGAAGCATCCGGAAGGGTCTGTTTTAATAACGGTTGGAGATACAAAAGTGATATGCAGCGCAAGTGTAGAAGACCGTGTCCCTCCTTTTATGAGAGGTGAAGGGAAAGGATGGATTACCGCAGAATATTCCATGCTTCCGCGTGCAACGGCTCAAAGAACGGTCCGGGAGGCATCAAAAGGAAAAATCTCCGGAAGGACAATGGAAATTCAACGGCTGATTGGAAGAAGCTTGCGTGCAGTGGTTGATTTGGAGAAACTGGGTGAAAGAACATTATGGATTGATTGCGATGTAATTCAAGCGGACGGGGGAACGAGAACGGCTTCCATAACAGGTTCTTATGTTGCAATAAATCTCGCTCTCGGTAAATTATTCAATGACGGTGTACTAGATACATATCCAGTAACAGATTTTTTAGCAGCTACGTCTGTAGGGATCGTTCCTGAACACGGAGTCATTTTAGATTTGAATTATGAAGAGGACTCAGCGGCAAAAGTTGATATGAATGTTGTTATGACATCAAGCCGCCATTTTGTTGAATTGCAGGGAACTGGAGAAGAATCCACGTTTTCAAAAGAAGAGCTGAACTTACTGTTGGAATATGCTGAAAAAGGAATTTTGGAACTAATCGAAAAACAAAAAGCAGCATTAGGGGAATGGACTGCAAAAATTATCAATAACAGGGATCAGCGGGAAGAGGGATGCTCATGAAAGAATTGGTGATCGCCACCAAAAACAAAGGGAAAATCGAAGAATTTCGCGCGATGTTAGAAAAAAAAGGAATACAGGTCAAGTCACTGTTGGATTATCCGAATTTGCCAGATGTTGAAGAAACCGGCCAAACTTTTTATGAAAATGCTGTTCTAAAAGCGGAGACAATCAGCCAATTGCTCCATAAACCCGTTGTTGCAGATGATTCCGGGCTTTCGATTGATGCTTTAAATGGCGAACCAGGGGTTTATTCGGCCCGATATGCAGGAAATGAAAAAGATGATCAAAAAAATATTCAAAAGGTTTTAAAAAAAATGGAAGGCGTTGAAAATCGAAAAGCAAGGTTCATATGTGTTTTGGCGTTTGCTGCTCCAGGACGTGAAACGATGACGGTGGAAGGTGTGTGTGAAGGACAAATTACAACTGAACCTTGCGGTGACAATGGCTTTGGATATGACCCTATTTTTCTTGTGGAAGGCAAAGAAAAAACGATGGCTCAACTCAAGCAGTTCGAAAAAAACGAAATCAGCCATCGTGCCAAAGCTTTAAAAAAACTAGAAAAATTAATAGGCGATTGGGGAGAGGCTAATCGTGAAAGTTTTAATCATTAGTGATAGCCACGGTCTTACGGATGAGCTTGTGGAAATTAAGAAAAGGCATATAAACGAAGTAGAAGCAATCATCCATTGCGGTGATTCAGAGCTGAATGATGGAGCGGAACAAATTCAAGATATGTTGATCGTGAAAGGAAATTGCGATTTCCTTGGAAACTTCCCGAATGAAATCATTGAAACAATCGGATCCTATCGCTTTTTTATCACCCATGGCCATTTATATTCTGTCAAAACGACTTTAATGAAATTAAAATATCGTGCAGAGGAAGCACAAGCAAACATTGTTTGTTTCGGCCATTCGCATATAGCCGGAGCAGAGCTTGTAGACGGGAAATTGTTTATCAATCCAGGAAGTATTTTCCTTCCGAGGATGAGAAATGAAAAAACTTATGCTATACTAGAATTGATGAATGGCCAAGCAATTGTAGATTTTTACAATCTTCATGGAGAGAAAATTTCAAACTTGTCCACTAAATTCCAATTTGCTTAACCACTCTTCCTTGAGGGAGAATTTTTCTCCCTCAAAAAATTTTTTTAAAAAAGTAGTTGACATACTTTTAGCATGAAATTATAATAAACATTGTCTTTCGAAAAAATAATAAAAAATTATCCAATGTCCCAGTAGCTCAGCTGGATAGAGCAGCGGCCTTCTAAGCCGTCGGTCGGGAGTTCGAATCTCTCCTGGGACGCCATTTTTATAACGATAAAGCCCATCAAATCAACCTTTTAAAGCGCTTAGTGAAGCGGTCAAGAATTCGATCGCTTTTTAAAAGTGGAGCGTTTTAGAAGGTTGATTTTTATTATGACGAAGAAAAAAGATGTTATAATGTTATTAAGAAAAATTATAGTTTGAATGTTGTGCCTCTTGTTCATGAAAAAAGATAACGAGGTAAAAGATAAAATGGAACCTAGAATAACGTATGACAATGAAGCTAAATTAGCCTATTTATATATTTTCCCTGCAGATTTTCCATATGATATTGAATGTACCGAGGAATTAGAAGTTAATGAATTTTTAGTGCTTGATATTGATCATCATGAAAGGATTGTGGGGATTGAATTTTTTTGGACCTGCAGCCCATCAATTATCTAAATTAGCTGGGGCAGAGAAAATATATAAGAAAAATGGTAATACCTTTTCGTTTCGTCTGTCAGAACAAGAAGTAAAAAATAAATTCCAATATAAAGGAATTAATTTTTGCTTTTCTGATAAAGAGTTTGAACATTTTATCGGGTTTGATATTGTAGATCTTAATAAATACAATGAACATGCTTTAGAACAATTAGTAATTTAAAAAAATAATTAATACAGTTTATTAGACAGAGTAAGGATTTAGCTTGCTCTGCTTTTTATCGTTTCAATGTTTAAAAATTTATTGCTGCAGGCCTATGGTTTCTATGCATTAAAAGACTAGCATGTGTATAAGCGAAATCCGTGGATGCAAATCCAATTCTAAGCTCCATTTAAAAAGATTTGAGGCTTTTCACTGAGGAGGAGTTCACATCTAATAAGTGACGCCCAAAACAGCAATGTCATTATTTCCTAAGTTATTGCAGTTTTATTTGCTTTTGTATTTTCTTCGGCAATTTTTGAAAAACAAGTTCGTAGGAACGAAAAATCAGGTTTTCCAAAATTTCCTCCGGGATGTTCGTGTTAAAATATATTGAGATCCAATGATTTTTGTTCATATAGTAGCCTGGAATGACGCCATCGTAATTTTCTCTTAATTGTTCAGAATGATGCGGATCACATTTTAACGTGATGATTGGCTTTCCTTCAGAATCACATCCTATAATCGCAAATATTTTGCCTCCCACTTTATATCGGTCTGCTTCCCAATCAATTTGGTAATCATGAACAGAACCGGGAAGTTTGAGACAGAAAGATTCAAGCTTTTGTTTGTTCATCATATAATCTCCTCCACCATATATTGTTCCAAATATTTTTTATACAACATACTTTGTCTTTTTTCCTTCTTCCGAAATTGCTCGTTTCAAGTGAAGGGCTTTTATTTAAAATCGAATAACGTTCAAGGTTTTAGAACATACATATGCTGCATTACTGTTTAAAACAGATTACAGCCCTCTTTCTGAAGTGTTCGGGTTGCCGAGCCTTTAAGAAAAACTGGTGTAATTTCGAATAAAATGGATGTTTTTTCTTTTGCCGCATTTGTTGAAAACGTTGGCTATTCAAATTAATTTAAATAAAATATTACGCACATTTTGCCTAATGGCTTGGAATCGATATTTATTTCAATTTAGAGCATAAAAAATTTTCATTGTATTATAAAATGTTGAAATAATGAGTTTGTAAACGTTACCAAAAAAACTGTTTCATAAAAATAATCAAATAATTCATAAAAATGGTGTTGACACTTTTGAAAAATCAGCGTATTATAAGGCTCAAACATAAATTTTCGTAGAAGAATTGAATGTAAAAATTTATAGATGAAAACGATGAAGAGGATTAGTAATCTTTGGTTAAGATAACTCCAGAGAGCCGGGGGAGCTGAAAACCGGCGTTATCACCAAGGATGAACTCGCCTCCGAGTGCCTTTTCGAAAGCGGACAGCGAGTAGGATTGGCCGGGTGCATCCCAATGCACTCGTTAGGAAAAGAACGGATATTCCGTTCATGAGGTGATCGATTTGATCACGAAGAAGGGTGGTACCGCGGGAATTCAACCTTCTCGCCCCTTTGGCCTGCTATAAGTGGGTTTCATAGGGGCGGGAAGGTTTTTCATTATCTAAAAATTCTATCACATCTGTTTAAAAGGAGGATATATTCATGACTGCGAATGTACAGTTGGATGAGTTGAAAACCAAATGTACAACAACAACCATGACGGGGTCGGAAATGCTCATCGAAGCCTTAAAAAGGGAAAATGTAGAAGTCATTTTCGGCTATCCCGGTGGAGCCGTTTTGCCAATATATGATAAGCTATATAATTCTGGAGTCTTTCACGTCTTAACAAGACACGAGCAAGGAGGAATCCATGCTGCTGAAGGATATGCACGTATATCCGGAAAACCGGGTGTCGTCATTGCCACTTCAGGACCTGGTGCAACCAACTTAGTGACAGGGCTTGCGGATGCATTAATTGATTCTTTGCCGCTCGTCGTCTTTACAGGGCAAGTAGCAACAACTGTGATCGGTTCTGATGCTTTCCAAGAAGCAGATGTGATCGGAATTACCATGCCCGTTACAAAACATAATTATCAAGTTCGGGATATAAATGATTTACCGAGAATTGTTAAAGAAGCGTTTCATATCGCAACAACTGGAAGACCAGGACCTGTATTGATCGATATTCCAAAAGATATTTCACAGGCGGAAGGCAATTTCGAATATGATATGGAATTGTCATTGCCCGGCTACCAGCCGAAATTAGAGCCGAATTACTTGCAAATCCGCAGGCTGGTGGAATCGGTCAGCAGTGCAAAAAAACCGGTGATTTTAGCTGGTGCCGGCGTTCTCCATGCCAATGCTGCGAATGAACTGAGAGAATATGTTGAACAGCAGCAAATTCCGATCACAAACACTCTACTTGGATTAGGAAGTTTCCCAGCGGATCATCCTCTATTTTTAGGAATGGCAGGAATGCATGGAACATACGCGGCTAACATGGCTCTTTATGAATGCGACTTATTGATTAGCATCGGAGCCCGCTTTGATGACAGAGTAACAGGAAATCTTAAACATTTTGCGCCTAATGCAACTGTAGCACATATTGACATTGATCCTGCCGAAATTGGTAAAAATGTTCCCACACAAATTCCGATTGTCGGCGATGCGAAACAAGTATTGAAGCTTTTGATCGAGCAGGAAGGAAATAAAGGCGATCATCAAGAGTGGATTCAGCATCTTGCTGAATATAAAAAAGAATATCCATTATGGTATGAAAAATCTGAAAATGAAATCAAACCTCAAGAAGTGATCGAAGAAATTTATAAACAAACAAAAGGAGAAGCAATTGTTACAACAGATGTAGGCCAGCATCAAATGTGGGCTGCGCAATATTATCGCTTTAATTCGCCAAACAGATGGGTGACATCGGGCGGACTTGGAACGATGGGCTTTGGACTCCCTTCAGCTATCGGCGCGCAATTTGCTGACCGCAACAGAACGGTTGTCGCGATATTGGGTGATGGAGGGTTCCAAATGACCTTCCAAGAGCTTGCGGTAATCAAAGAGCACAATTTGCCAATCAAAGTAATCGTTTTGAACAACAATTCGCTCGGTATGGTTCGCCAATGGCAAGAGCTCTTTTATGAAAAACGTTATTCTCATTCCGTCTTTCAAACGCAGCCTGATTTTATTAAATTGGCAGAAGCGTTTGGAATAAAAGGAGTAAGAATCCAAAATCATCAAAATCTTAAGACAGTGTTGGAAAAAAGCTTTGCAAACAGAGAGCCGGAGCTGATTGAAATCGTCGTAGCACCGGAAGAAAACGTATATCCAATGATTGCTCCTGGCAAAGGACTGAATGAAATGGTGGGGATAAAGAAATGAAGCGAATCATTACGCTGACTGTCATGAATAGATCAGGAGTTTTAAACCGAATTACTGGCCTGTTTACGAAAAGACACTATAATATCGAAAGCATTTCTGTCGGCCATTCGGAAATAGAAGGCGTTTCGCGAATTACATTTGTTGTAAATGTTAAAGAAGAAAAAGAAATTGAACAAATTACAAAGCAATTAAATAAGCAAATTGATGTGTTGAAAGTGATGGATATCACAAATCAATCAATTGTTGCAAGAGAACTAGCATTAATTAAAGTTGTTGCAAATCCATCGACAAGAATGGAAATATACGGTGTGATCGAACCGTTTCGCGCATCGATCATTGATGTTAGCAGAGACAGCGTTGTCGTACAGGTAACAGGTGAGCCGAACAAAATTGAAGCGCTGATTGACTTATTGAAACCGTACGGCATCAAGGAAATAGCAAGAACAGGACTGACAGCTTTTCCTCGCGGTACACAAAAGCTGCAGCAGTCCGAAAAAACTTTTTCAATCGTCTAATACATTTTTAAATATAGTAAAACATTTAAGAAAGGGAGATGTACAAATGACAAAAGTATACTATAACGGAGATATTAACGGAGCTGTATTAGAAGGGAAGAAAGTAGCGATTTTAGGATATGGTTCTCAAGGTCACGCGCATGCTTTAAATTTAAAAGAAAGCGGCGTAGATGTAGTAGTTGGCGTTAGAAAAGGTAAATCATTTGAAAAAGCTCAAGAGGATGGATTGGAAGTTAAAACAGTTCGTGAAGCTGTTGAAGAAGCAGACATTATTATGGTGCTTGTTCCGGATGAAAAGCAAAGAGAGCTTTATGAAAATGAAGTGAAGCCGGGACTAAAAGCAGGAAATGCTCTCGTATTTGCCCATGGATTTAACGTTCATTTTAATCAAATTGTTCCGCCAAGCGATGTGGATGTATTTTTAGTTGCACCTAAAGGCCCAGGTCATCTTGTGCGAAGAACTTACACTGAAGGAGCTGGGGTTCCGGCATTGATTGCTGTTGAGCAAAATGTAACAGGTCAAGCGAAAGAATTGGCTTTAGCATATGCAAAAGCAATCGGATCCGCACGTGCCGGCGTTCTTGAAACAACGTTTAAAGAAGAAACAGAAACGGATCTTTTCGGTGAGCAAGCAGTTCTTTGCGGCGGGTTAACATCCCTTGTGAAAGCTGGATTTGAAACGCTTGTTGAAGCAGGTTACAAGCCTGAAGTTGCATATTTTGAATGTTTGCACGAACTAAAATTAATTGTGGATTTACTGTATGAAGGCGGACTTTCCAACATGAGATACTCCATTTCCGATACAGCTCAATGGGGTGATTTCGTATCTGGACCGCGCGTAATCGATGCGCATGTAAAAGAAAACATGAAAGCTGTATTGAATGATATTCAAACTGGAAAATTTGCGAAAGAATGGATTTTGGAAAACCAAGTAGGAAGACCGCAGTTTAACGCGATCAACAATCGTGAAAATGAGCATCAAATTGAACAGGTCGGAAGAGTGTTAAGAGACATGATGCCGTTTGTAAAGCCTAAAAATAAGGAAGCGGTGGTAACTGGTGCGAAAAATTAACTTTTTTGACACAACCTTAAGAGATGGCGAGCAATCCGCTGGAGTAAACCTAAACTTAAAAGAAAAATTAGAAATCGCAAAACAGCTGGAACGAGTTGGAATGGACATTATTGAGGCAGGCTTTCCTGCCTCCTCTCCAGGAGATTTTCGCTCAGTACAGGAAATTGCCAGAACAATCAAAAATTCTTCTGTTACAGGATTGGCGAGATCTGTTAAAGGAGATATCGATGCGGCGTGGGAAGCATTGAAAGACGGGGCGGAGCCAAGACTTCATACGTTTATTGCAACATCGCCTGTTCATCGGGAATATAAATTGAAAATGACGAAGGAGCAAGTGATCGAGCGTGCAGTAGAATCCGTCAAATATGCAGCGAAATTTTTCCCTATTATACAATGGTCTGCAGAGGATGCCTGCCGCACTGAACTCGATTTTTTGGCGGAAATTGTTGAAAAAGTGATTGAAGCCGGCGCGAAAGTCATCAATATTCCTGATACTGTAGGCTATATCACTCCGATTGAATATGGCAAAATATTTGAATATTTAAAACAAAATGTGAAAAACATTGATCAAGTCATTTTGTCCGCTCATTGCCACGACGATTTAGGAATGGCAGTAGCGAACGCTCTCAGCGCTGTAGAACATGGAGCAGGGCAAATTGAAGGTACGATTAACGGAATTGGAGAGCGTGCGGGCAATTCAGCTTTAGAGGAAGTGGCTGTCGCTCTGTACATTCGAAAAGACTATTACAAAGTTGAAACAAACATCCGCTTAAATGAAATTAAGAGAACAAGTGATTTAGTGAGCAAATTGACAGGAATGATAGTTCCGCCAAACAAAGCGATCGTCGGGAAAAACGCTTTTGCCCATGAATCGGGCATACATCAAGACGGTGTGCTGAAAGAAAAAACAACATATGAGATCATATCTCCTGAACTTGTTGGGGTACAGTCCAACAGTTTAGTATTAGGAAAACATTCCGGTCGTCACGCATTTCGGGTAAAGCTCAAGGAATTAGGCTTTACAATGGATGAAGAAGCGACAAATCGTTTATTCACTGCTTTTAAGGAACTTTCTGAAAAGAAAAAAGAATTGACAGAAGATGATCTTGTAGCTCTTGTATTAGAAGAACAATTAACAGGTGAAGAAGGAACATATGAACTTGCGGCGCTGCAGGTAACATATGGTACGACTGGAGTCCCGTCTGCCACTGTGACGCTGAAAACGAAAGAAAACGAGGAAATTCAAGAGGCTGCGACAGGAAATGGAAGCGTAGAAGCTATTTACAATACGTTAGAGCGCTGTTTGAAACAGTCCGTCACTTTGCTGGACTACCGAATCCAATCTAATTCAGGAGGACGCGATGCGTTAGCGCAAGTATATGTAAAAGTTAACGTGGACGGAATTGAAATGGGAGGACGCGGCATTGCCCAGGATGTGCTTGAAGCATCTGCCAAAGCCTATCTAAATGCTGTCAACAGAGCGATATTACTCAAACATACAGCGAAGGAAAAACATCAGGCGACTGTATAAAATCATGAAAGGGGTGGAACGTGATGAAGAAAAAAATCGCTGTTTTGCCGGGAGACGGCATTGGAAAAGAAGTAGCGTACGGAGCTATTGAGGTTTTAAAGGCTATTGGACAATATTACAAACATGATTTTGAATTTGAATTCGGCTTAATTGGCGGAGAAGCGATAGATAAGTGCGGGACACCTCTTCCTGAAGAAACGATTGAATTATGTCGTTCAAGCGATGCGGTTTTATTAGGAGCTGTAGGCGGTCCGAAATGGGATAAAAATCTTCCTGAACTCCGTCCGGAAAAAGGATTGCTAGGCATTCGAAAAGAGTTGGACTTATTTGCAAATATCCGCCCTGTTCAAACTTATAAAGCCCTTCAAGAAATATCTCCGTTAAAGGGAGAAAAAATAGAAGATGTTGACTTGGTGATTGTACGCGAATTGACAAGCGGACTTTATTTCGGGAAACCGAGTGAAAGAATCGTTTCAGACGGAGAAGAAGCAGCGGTTGACACGCTTTTTTATAAACGGAAAGAAATTGAACGCATTTTGGAAACAGCTTTTCAAATGGCGCAAAAACGCCGAGGAAAAGTAACGTCTGTTGATAAGGCAAACGTGCTTACAACTAGCAAGCTTTGGCGTGAAATTGCCGAAGAATTGGCTTCTAAATACCCTGATGTCACATTGGAGCATATGCTTGTTGATAATGCGGCCATGCAATTGATCCGCATGCCAAGCCAGTTTGATGTGATTGTGACGGAAAATATGTTTGGTGACATTTTAAGCGATGAAGCATCCATGATCACTGGATCGTTGGGCATGCTTCCTTCAGCAAGCTTATCAAACAGTGGATTGCACTTATATGAACCAGTGCATGGATCAGCTCCTGACATTGCCGGCCAAAACCTGGCAAACCCTGTCGGAATGATTTTATCTGGTGCGCTCATGCTCCGCTATTCCTTTGATCTTCATGAAGAAGCTAGAGCCATTGAAAAAGCGGTTAAACACGTGTTGGATTCCGGAAAGTGCACGAGAGATTTAACAAATAATGAAGGTGCATTTATTCATACAACTGAAATGGTGGAAGAAATCAAAGAAGTGCTTGCGAACGATTATGCACTATTAAATATTATCGATTCCTACGAATAAAATGGGGGGGTGTGGGCTTTTCCGGGAGGAGAAGCTCACCGTTTTCTTAATAGATACAAAACAGGAAATAGGGGGAAAAAGAAAATGAAGCCTCGAAACATAATAGAAAAAATCTGGGATGATCATGTGGTCGTAAGGGAAGAGGGAAAACCGGATCTGCTTTATATTGACCTTCATCTCATACATGAAGTTACATCACCGCAAGCTTTTGAAGGATTGAGACAAAACGGACGGAAAGTGAGACGTCCTGATCTAACCTTTGCCACAATGGATCATAATATCCCAACCGTGAACCGCTTTGTCATTGAAGATGATGTAGCTAAAAACCAAATAAGTGCTTTAGAAAGAAACTGCCAAGAATTTGGCATTACTCTGGCAGGATTAGACAGCGATGATCAAGGAATTGTCCATGTTATCGGTCCGGAATTAGGGCTTACTCTTCCAGGAAAGACTATTGTATGCGGAGACAGCCATACATCGACACACGGCGCTTTTGGGGCGCTGGCATTTGGAATCGGAACAAGTGAAGTAGAACACGTTTTGGCCACTCAAACATTATGGCAGCACCGTCCGAAAACTTTGCAAGTGAAAGTGACAGGATCTTTGTCAGAAGGAGTCACGGCCAAAGACGTCATCCTTTACATTATTGGAAAATTTGGTGTTGATTTCGGTACAGGCTATGTTATTGAATATTCGGGTGAAGTGATTGAAAGCTTATCAATGGATGAACGGATGACCATTTGCAATATGTCAATCGAAGCAGGTGCCCGCGCCGGTTTAATAGCTCCGGATGAAACAACCTTTAATTATATAAAAGGAAGAAAATATGCTCCGAAAGGGGAAGAGTTCGAAAAAGCAGTTGCTTACTGGAAATCTTTAAGATCTGATCCAGGAGCTACATTTGATAAAACAATTGAAATCCGCGGGGAAGACATCGCACCGATGGTTACCTGGGGTACAAATCCAAGCATGGTGCTGCCTGTTGACCATTCGATTCCGACGCTTGAGGATGCACGCAATGAAAATGAAGCAGCTTCCTTCAAACGGGCGTATGAGTACATGGGACTTGAACCGGGAACGAACATTCAAGACATTGAAATCGATTATGTATTCATTGGATCATGTACAAACTCAAGACTAACTGATTTGCGTGCAGCGGCGAATGTAATTAAAGGACGAAAGGTTGCTCCAAATGTGAAAGCGATCGTAGTTCCAGGCTCCCAAAAAGTAAAACAAGCAGCAGAACAAGAAGGATTGCATGAAATTTTCATCAATGCTGGTTTTGAATGGAGAGATTCTGGATGCAGCATGTGTTTAAGCATGAATAACGATGTCGTGCCTCCTGGAAAACGATGTGCGTCTACTTCCAACCGCAACTTTGAAGGACGTCAAGGGAAAGGGGCAAGAACTCACTTAGTGAGTCCTGCAATGGCAGCAGTGGCAGCAATTTATGGTAAGTTTGTTGATATTCGGACAGAGAAGCTTGAAGCAGTAAAATGAGGAGGGAAGAAGCAGCATGCAGCCTTTTACAACATTAACTAGCCATATTGCAGTATTAAATAGAACAAATGTGGATACGGACCAAATCATTCCGAAACAATTTTTAAAACGAATTGAACGGACAGGATATGGAAGATTTGCTTTTTTTGATTGGAGATATTTAGATAACGGTGAGGAAAACCCACAATTCGAGTTAAATCAGCCAGTCTACAAAGGCGCACAAATTTTGCTGGCTGGCGAAAATTTCGGTTGCGGTTCATCAAGAGAGCATGCTCCATGGGCTTTAGCAGACTTTGGTTTCCGCGCAATTATCGCGCCTAGCTTCGCAGATATTTTTTATCAAAACTGTTTAAAAAACGGAATCCTGCCGATACGGGTCAATGAAGAAGTGTTTGAAACATTGCTCAAAAAAGCGGAAGGAAATGTGTACGAATGCACGATTGATTTAGAACAGCAAAAAGTATTTGATCAAGAAGGATTTGAGTTTCATTTTGACATTAATGAGCATTGGAAGGAAATGCTTTTAAATGGACGCGACGAAATAGGATTTACATTATTATATGAAGAGCAGATCAGCCAATTTGAACAAAAGGCAAAAGCGTGGGGATGATGATTGCATCCTCCGCTTTTTCTTTTGATTCTTGTTTTCTCGTTGCCCAGCTGGTAAACTTGTAGCAAAATCATAAAGAGGTTTTCTACAATGAAAAAAGCGAATGGAAAAATCATTCCCTTTCCCCGACTTAAAGAACGATTGATTGAAGAAGGAATGAATGCGTTACATAATAAACAATTTGAACAAGCGCTCGACCTTTTTTTAGAGGCGAGATCATGGAATTCAAATCACCCTGATATTGAAATAGGAATTGCTTTATGCTTAATGGAGCTTGGAGAATATCAGGAAGCAAAACAAATTTGTAAAAAAATGCTTCACGAAGCAAAAGGAAATTATTTTGAAATATTGCAGATGTATTTAACGATTTTAGTACAGCTTGGACAATATGATGAGGTAAAAACGACGATTGAAGCGGTTTTGGAAGAAAATAAACTTCCGGCAGCACATGCAGAACAGTTTTACAAGCTGCTTCATTTTAGCCGGAGGATGAGCGAAGAGCAAATCAGTCCAGAACCGAATGACGATGATCTTTTCAGCAGGCTGGACAAGCAAATTTCCTACATACATTCGATCAAAAATAATAATAATGTTAAAAAAAATTTACATACGATTGAAGAGATGCTTCAGTCAAAAACGGTCCATCCGGTTGTGAAAACAATGCTGCTGCAAATATTACGAGATCATGAAATAGCACGAATAATGACCGTCGAGAAATTCGGGGAAACTACTGCTGTAAATCCTATCCATCTTCAAGATTTATTAGAAATGACGTTTGCCAAAAAAGTGCTCAATCTTTTGGACGATTTTTTAGGAAATGAAAATCCAACCCTTTTCGAAGCTGTAAAAGATATATGGATTCGTCATTTATATGTCATGTATCCTTTTCATCCTAAACCGGAAAATGCAAATATTTGGGCAGCAGCGCTTCATTACGTTGGCTACGAAATTTTTGGGATCGTCATCAAGCTGACGGAAGTTGAGCGGATTTACAACATAAAAAGTGCAGAGTTTATTTCAGTTTGCGATAAAATTAGACAAATTGAAGAAATTTCAAACATTAGATGGTAGAGTCCTATTGAAAGGATTGTATCCTATGGTATAATAAAATGGTTGTAAAATGTATATTTTTTGTATGCACCTTTCTTGCTATTGGTGCCGATTACCCTTTTTTGACATATTTATTTTATGGCTTGTTTCTTTACGGACAAGGCATATAAAAAATTTTTATCGTGTACTCACGAATAATATTTATAGATTGTTGGAGGGAAACAAATGTCAGTTAAATGGGAAAAATTAGAGAAAAACGAAGGAGTCTTAACCGTTGAAGTAGATGCACAAACATTTAAAGAAGCGCTGGATCAAGCATTTAAAAAAGTTGTAAAAAATGTAGCCGTTCCAGGATTCCGCAAAGGAAGAGTGCCGCGCCCTATTTTTGAAAAGAGATTCGGTGTTGAGGCGCTATATCAAGATGCGCTTGATATTTTGCTTCCAGAAGTTTATCCAAAAGCGGTTGAAGAAGCTGGAATTGAACCGGTAGACCGTCCTGAAATTGATATTGAACAAATTGAAAAAGATAAACCGCTTATTTTTACGGCTAAAGTAACGGTCAAACCAGAAGTGAAACTTGGCGAATATAAAGGTTTGGATGTCCAAAAAGAAGATACAACCGTTACGGATGAAGATGTGGAAAACGAATTAAAACAGCTTCAAGAACGGCATGCTGAATTGGTTGTGAAAGAAGAAGGAAAAGTGGAAGAGGGAGATACAGTCGTCCTCGACTTCGAAGGTTTTGTTGACGGCGAAGCGTTTGAAGGCGGAAAAGCTGAGAATTATTCTTTGGAAGTCGGCTCCGGCACATTTATCCCTGGTTTTGAAGATCAGTTGATCGGGCTTGAAGCAGGCGAAGAAAAGGATGTAGAAGTAACGTTCCCTGAAGAATATCATGAGGAAAAGCTTGCTGGAAAACCGGCTGTCTTTAAAGTGAAAATTCATGAAATCAAAACGAAAGAACTCCCTGCATTGGATGATGAATTTGCAAAAGATGTAAACGATGAGGTTGAAACACTTGAAGAATTAAAGGCGAAAATTAGAGAGCGTTTAGAAGAGCAAAAGAACACACAAGCTGAAAATAAACTTCGTGATGAACTTGTTGAAAAAGCTGCAGAAAATGTTGAAGTGGACATTCCGCAAGTGATGATTGACAATGAACTTGAAAGAATGATGAATGAATTTCAACAACGCTTGCAATTGCATGGCTTGAACTTAGAACTGTATTACCAATTCTCTGGCCAAAGCGAAGAAGAATTGCGTGAACAAATGAGAAAAGACGCTGAAAAGCGCGTGAAATATAACTTAACATTAGAAGCAATTGCGAAAGCTGAAAACATTGATGTGACAGAAGAAGAAGTAAATGAAGAGCTGCAAAAAATGGCTGACATGTACAATATGCCAGTTGAAAGCGTTAAGAGAGCACTCGGTTCAACAGAAGGAATAAAAGAAGATTTAAAAATTAAAAAAGCGGTCGATTTTCTTGTAGAAAATAGAAAAGATGTTGCATAATATAGTTACAGGGACATCATGATTTTTGATAAAGTTGATAAACAAGGCGCGATTTGATCGTGCCTTGTTTTATAAAATGAAAAGCGTTAAATCGTTCGAAACTGTACATAATAATTGTCACATAACTATACATACTTTTCATTACCGCTTTTCTTTTGTTTTATGATAAAATGCGATACATACTTTTCTTTTGTTTGAAAAGCATTGTTCCCCGATTCATGCGTACGGTTTATATATGGGTGGGGAGGCAATGAAGGAAATTAAGGGGTGATATCATGTTTAAGTTTAACGATGAAAAGGGACAGTTAAAATGTTCGTTTTGCGGAAAAACTCAAGATCAAGTGAGAAAGCTGGTTGCTGGTCCTGGCGTCTATATATGCGATGAATGTATTGAACTTTGCACAGAAATTGTAGAAGAGGAGCTTGGCACGGAAGAAGAGGCTGAATTTAAGGATGTTCCGAAACCGAAAGAAATTCTCAGCATCCTAGATGAATATGTAATCGGGCAGGAGCAGGCAAAAAAATCTTTGGCGGTTGCAGTTTACAACCATTATAAGCGGATTAATTCAAACAATAAAATTGATGATGTTGAGCTGTCCAAAAGTAATATTGTGTTAATCGGGCCGACAGGAAGCGGAAAAACGCTGCTTGCACAAACGCTTGCACGCATTTTGAATGTTCCATTTGCAATTGCTGACGCAACGTCGCTAACGGAAGCTGGATACGTTGGGGAAGATGTTGAAAATATTTTGCTGAAGCTAATCCAAGCTGCTGATTACGATGTGGAAAAAGCGGAAAAAGGAATTATTTACATCGATGAGATTGACAAAATTGCTAGAAAATCAGAAAATCCATCCATTACAAGAGATGTGTCTGGTGAAGGCGTCCAACAAGCACTTCTGAAAATTTTGGAAGGAACTGTAGCAAGTGTTCCTCCACAAGGCGGAAGAAAACATCCGCATCAAGAATTTATCCAAATCGATACGACTAATATATTATTTATTTGCGGCGGAGCATTTGACGGCATAGAGCAAATCATCAAGCGCAGATTAGGGCAAAAGGTCATTGGATTTGGAGCAGATAGCCGAAACAAAGAGCTTGATCAAAAGCAACTGCTTTCAAAGGTGCTACCTGAGGATTTATTAAAATTCGGGTTAATTCCGGAATTTATCGGGCGTTTGCCTGTCATTGCCAGCCTTGAACCGCTTGATGAAGCAGCACTTGTCGAAATATTAACAAAACCGAAAAACGCGCTTGTTAAACAATATCAAAAAATGCTCGAGCTAGATGGCGTTGAGCTGGAATTTGAAGAAGAAGCATTATCAGAAATTGCGAAAAAAGCAATTGAACGAAAAACAGGTGCGCGCGGCCTTCGTTCTATCATTGAAGGCATTATGCTTGATGTGATGTTTGAATTGCCGTCTCGTGATGATATTACAAAATGTGTCATCACGGCAAACACTGTAAGAGAAAAAATTCCTCCGAAGCTGATTGCAAATGATGGAACCATTATAAATGAAGATACGAAAACTTCCGCATAAGACACGTTTTGACGGGCTTTTTAGTCTGAATTTGCAGCAGTTTAGTTTTGTAAAAGGATAGTTGTTCTCATAAAAATAAGAAGGATCGAGTTCATACAACTCGATTCTTTTCATGAAAATCCGTCCTCAACATATGTTTAATCCGTATATGCAAAGGAGATAATAGGGGATAAACATTTGTTGAGGAGGAAACTCAGGATGAACTGGACAGGGATTGCCCTTTTCATACAATTAATTTTCGGAGTCATTGTCGGTCTTTATTTTTGGAATTTATTGCGGAATCAGCGGACGCAAAAAATTTCCATTGACCGCGAGTCGAAAAAAGAAATGGAACAATTGAGAAAAATGAGAGCTATCCAATTATCAAAGCCGCTTTCAGAACGAATTCGTCCAAAAAGCTTTTCTGACATCGTCGGACAGGAGGATGGCATCAAAGCATTAAAAGCAGCTTTATGCGGGCCGAATCCCCAGCATGTTATTATTTACGGACCTCCTGGTGTAGGAAAAACGGCTGCTGCAAGGCTCGTTCTTGAAGAAGCGAAAAGAAATAAAAAGTCTCCTTTTCAACATAATGCTGTTTTTGTTGAATTGGATGCAACAACAGCGAGATTTGATGAACGGGGAATAGCTGATCCTTTAATAGGTTCTGTTCATGATCCCATTTATCAAGGTGCTGGGGCGATGGGACAAGCCGGAATTCCACAGCCGAAACAAGGAGCAGTGACACATGCACACGGCGGCGTGTTGTTTATTGATGAAATTGGCGAACTCCATCCCATTCAAATGAATAAACTGTTAAAAGTACTTGAAGACCGAAAAGTTTTTTTAGAAAGCGCCTATTATAGTGAAGAAAATTCTCAAATTCCAAGTCATATTCATGATATTTTCCAAAACGGTCTCCCGGCTGATTTTCGCTTGATCGGGGCAACTACAAGAACACCATCTGAAATACCGCCCGCCATTCGCTCGCGCTGCCTTGAAGTATTTTTTAGAGATTTAACGGCCGATGAACTCGCGGTCGTTGCTCGGAAAGCGGCTGAAAAAGTAAATGTAAAAATTTCAGAAAAAGGAATATCCATTTTAACTTCTTATGCCCGCAATGGAAGAGAAATTGCCAATATGATGCAAATTGCTGCTGGAATTGCCATCACCGAGGACCGAAATGAAGTGAAAGTCGAAGATATTGAATGGATTGTCCATTCCAGCCAGCTTACACCAAAATATGAAAAGAAAATTGGAAATGAACCTAAAGTTGGACTGGTGAACGGTCTTGCTGTTTACGGACCAAACAGCGGCTCTTTATTAGAGGTGGAAGTGACGGTTATTCCGGCAAAAGAAAAAGGAACGATCAACATTACAGGTATTGTAGAAGAAGAAAACATTGGCGACCGCGGAAAATCCATCAAAAGAAAAAGCATGGCCAAAGGCTCCGTTGAAAATGTCATAACAGTGTTACGATCAATGGGAGTTAATGCCCATGATTATGATATTCATGTAAACTTTCCCGGCGGGGTACCTGTTGATGGACCGAGTGCAGGAATAGCGATGGCAACCGGCATTTTTTCTGCCATCCACAAAATTCCTGTTGATAATACCGTTGCGATGACTGGAGAGATCAGCATTCATGGGAATGTAAAACCGATTGGCGGAATTATTCCAAAAATAAAAGCTGCCAAGATGGCAGGTGCAAAAAAAGTGATCATACCAGAGGAGAATATGCAGTCAATTTTAAAAACGATTGAAGACATTGAAATTATTCCTGTTCGAAGCTTTCAGGAAGTGTTAGATTGTGCGCTCATCAATCCTCCAACGGAGCAAATTTATCCAGAGACAATCATAGAGAAAAAATCGGTTTAAAGCAGCGTCTTTATTCCAAATGCCTAACAGGGTTCAGGCCGTGGCACTGAACCTTTATTTTTATTGAGGCAGTTATTTATTCCTTTCAATAAAGATAAGTTTGAAAATAGACAGTGCAGAAAGAATAGGATAGAATTGAACAAGGACGCTGTATAATCTATTTTTCACATGATGGAGGTGTAAAAATATGGCGAAAAAAGAGAATAGAATCGTCCCCCTCCTACCGCTTCGAGGTTTGTTAGTTTATCCATCGATGGTGCTACATTTAGATGTAGGACGCGATAAATCTGTACAGGCGCTTGAGAAGGCGATGATGGATGATCATATGATATTTTTAACAACACAAAAGGAAGTTTCAATAGATGATCCAAAAGAGGATGATTTATACCATATTGGAACGCTGACGAAAATTAAGCAAATGCTCAAACTGCCGAACGGCACCATTCGCGTGCTAGTCGAGGGACAAAAAAGAGGCGCAATCAAAAGTTTTGAAAGCAAGGAACCATATATTTCTGTACAAGTTGATACTTATGAAGAACCGCTTCAAAAAGATGTTGAAGAAGAAGCTTTGATGCGAACTGCGCTTGAATATTTTGAGCAATACATAAAAATGTCTAAAAAAATTTCAAGTGAGACGTTTGCAACCGTTTTGGATATAGATGAACCGGGAAGATTGGCCGATATTATTGCTTCCCACTTGCCGATCAAGCTGAAAGATAAGCAAGAAATATTAGAAACATTTGATGTGAAAGAAAGATTAAATAAAATTATTCAAATGCTCCATAATGAGAAGGAAGTCCTGCAGCTTGAAAAGAAAATAGGCCAGCGGGTCCGTCAATCAATGGAACGGACGCAAAAAGAATATTATTTGCGCGAACAAATGAAGGCCATTCAAAAAGAGCTCGGAGAAAAGGAAGGGAAAACGGGCGAAATAGAAGATTTGACTGAAAAAATCGAAAAATCGGGAATGCCGGAACATGTTTATAAAACGGCTATGAAAGAGCTCAGCCGATATGAAAAAATCCCTTCAACATCCGCTGAAAGTGCGGTGATCCGCAATTACTTAGACTGGCTCATTTCCTTGCCGTGGAACAAGGCAACAGAGGACAGACTGGATATAAAGCTGGCGGAAGTGATCTTAAATGAAGAGCATTACGGACTAGATAAAGTAAAGGAACGGGTGCTTGAATATTTAGCAGTGCAAAAATTAACAAATTCGCTTAAGGGCCCTATTTTATGTTTAGTGGGACCGCCTGGCGTTGGGAAAACATCTCTTGCCCGTTCTGTTGCAAAATCATTAAATAGAAAGTTCGTTCGAATTTCTCTTGGCGGCGTTCGGGATGAATCGGAAATAAGAGGCCATAGAAGAACATATGTCGGTGCGATGCCGGGTCGGATCATTCAAGGGATGAAAAAAGCGGGAACGATTAATCCGGTATTTTTGCTGGATGAAATTGATAAAATGTCCAGCGATTTTCGCGGTGATCCTTCAGCTGCTCTTCTTGAAGTGCTGGATCCGGAGCAAAACCATAATTTCAGCGATCATTATATTGAAGAGCCATATGATTTATCAAAAGTCATGTTTATTGCGACAGCCAATAATTTAGCAACTATTCCAGGTCCGCTGCGCGACAGAATGGAAATTATCACAATTGCCGGTTATACCGAATTAGAAAAAGTTCATATCGCCAAAGATCATCTTCTTCCAAAACAATTAAAAGAGCATGGACTGAAAAAAGGTCACTTGCAAATAAGAGAAGAAGCAATTTTAAATATAATTCGTTATTATACGCGCGAAGCAGGGGTAAGAGGGTTAGAACGCCAAATCGCAGCAATATGCCGAAAAGCAGCGAAAACGATTGTAACAGGTGAAAGAAAAAGAATTGTTGTAACCGCTAAAACTCTTGAAGACTTTTTGGGCAAAAAATTGTTTCGATACGGTCAGGCAGAATTGCAGGATCAAATCGGTGTGGCGACCGGTCTCGCATATACGACGGTCGGCGGCGATACGCTGTCCATTGAAGTGTCCATCTCTCCGGGTAAAGGCAAGCTGATTTTAACCGGAAAGCTCGGAGATGTCATGAAGGAATCGGCTCAAGCCGCTTTCAGCTATATTCGATCTAGAACAAAAGAACTAAAGATAGATCCAGATTTCCACGAACAATATGATATCCATATTCATGTGCCTGAAGGAGCTGTTCCAAAAGATGGACCGTCTGCAGGCATTACGATGGCAACGGCGCTTATTTCAGCATTAACTGGAAGACCGGTTCGAAAAGAAGTCGGAATGACAGGTGAAATTACTTTAAGAGGCCGCGTTCTGCCGATAGGCGGTTTAAAAGAAAAAACATTAAGCGCCCATCGTGCCGGTTTAAAGAAAATTATTTTGCCGAAGGAAAATGAAAAGGATTTAGATGATATACCAGAAAGCGTGAGAAAAGAATTGACTTTTGTTCTTGTCTCACATATGGATGAAGTATTAAAACATGCATTGGCAGGAGAAAAAGAATGAAGGTAACAAAAGCAGAAATTGTCATAAGTGCGGTTAAATCTGATCAATATCCATCAACCGATTTTCCAGAAATCGCTCTGGCAGGAAGGTCTAACGTCGGGAAATCTTCGTTTATTAATAAAATGATCAATAGAAAAAATTTGGCGAGAACCTCTTCAAAGCCTGGGAAAACGCAAACGTTAAACTTTTATTTAATTAACGATCAATTTTATTTCGTTGATGTTCCCGGATATGGATTTGCCAAAGTGTCGAAAAGGGAGCGGGAAAAATGGGGGAAAATGATCGAAGCGTATTTGCTCAAAAGAGAACAGCTTAAAGCATGTATTCTTATCATAGACATCCGCCATGCACCTACATCTGATGATGTCATGATGTACGAATTTTTAAAATATCATGGAATTCCTGCTGTAATTGTCGCCACAAAGGCGGATAAAATTCCTAAAGGAAAATGGCAAAAACACTTAAAAGTAGTGAAAGAAACGCTAAAAATGGAAAAAAATGATCCGCTTATTCTTTTTTCAGCAGAAACTGGTTACGGAAAAGAGGATGCATGGTCAGCCATTTATCCATTCCTATCATAAAATGAAATTGCTTTAGGCTGGATACAGAAGGAAAAGCTCGAGAAGCTTAACCGCTTCGAGCTGTTTCCTTTTATTTTTTTCTGAAAAACAATAAATACAAACCTGCAATAACAAAAAGAATCGGCCAAAAGGCTTGCCAATTGGAAACGCTCTTTTGAATAAAAGATGTCAAAGCGGAAGGAAAATAGTAAAGGAAACTTCCGATCAAAAGAAGGATAAATCCTTGTGCAAACCCGCTTTTTGCTTGAGCAGACCGAATAATGAAAGCAAGGGCAATGATCCAGATCATTGCGGTTAAATCATCAGGCCAGAACGGGAATGATTTTCCCCATAAAAAATGGATGCCAAGGCCAAGCAGCAGAACGGCAGGAACGATTGCTTGGTCATCCTTTTCCGCTTTTGCCTGAACCATAAAGGCGATGCCAAACATGATGAAAAAGAAAGGCAAAGTGTTCATGTTCATATTGAAAAAGAGATCGAAATTTTTCAACAAGAAATAAAGCCCGATCTCCAGCATAATCATAGCAACAAACGTCCAACGCACTTAACGATCACCTCTGTTTTGATGACTTGATTCCGGCTCTCTTTTTTGATAATATTTTTAATGTAATAATTAATATAATTTATATCTGTTTCTTACTTTATCATCATATCATACAGTTTCATATACTGTTCACATTTTTTTGTCGATATTTTGTTATAATAAAGTCAGTATGTATTTGCTTTTGGGGGGTCGGAGATGCATATTTTAGCTGTTGGGTTAAATTATAAAACAGCCCCTGTTGAAATTCGCGAAAGGTTGAGTTTTAGCAGCAATGATTTAGCTTCTGCAATGAAACGGTTGAAGAATGAAAAAAGCATTTTGGAAAACGTGATCGTTTCCACCTGCAACCGGACAGAAATCTATGCAGTTGTTGATCAGCTTCATACAGGGCGTTATTATATAAAAGCATTTTTAGCTGAATGGTTCAATATGGACATTGAGGAGTTCGATTCGTATCTAAAATACTTTGAAAATGAACAGGCTGTCCAGCACTTGTTTCGGGTGGCATGCGGCCTGGATTCTATGATTTTAGGCGAAACGCAAATTTTAGGACAAGTCCGTTCAAGCTTTTTATTAGCTCAAGAACATAACACGATCGGAACGATTTTTAATCAACTGTTTAAACAGGCAGTAACATTGGCTAAAGAAGCCCATTCGGAAACGGAAATCGGTTCAAATGCTGTTTCCGTCAGCTATGCTGCCGTAGAATTGGCAAAAAAAATTTTCGGCGACCTATCGAGCAAGCATGTGCTTATTTTAGGCGCAGGAAAAATGGGAGAGCTTGCCGTACAAAATTTACATGGCAGCGGAGTCAAACAAATTACGGTTATGAACCGTACATTTGAAAAAGCGAATGAATTGGCGAAGCGTTTTTCCGGACAAGCAAAAATGATGTCTGAGCTTCAGTGTGCGCTTATTGAGGCAGATATTTTAATTAGTTCAACAGGTGCAAAGAGTTTTGTGATTTCGAAAGACATGATGTTAGATGTTGAAAAGTTAAGAAAAGGCCGCCCGTTTCTGATGGTGGATATTGCGGTTCCACGCGATTTAGATCCTGCATTGAGTGAAATAGACAGCATTTTTTTATATGACATCGATGATTTGGAAGGAATTGTCGAAGCGAATTTGCAGGAAAGAAAAGAAGCGGCTGAACAAATTGAAATCATGATCGAGCGAGAGGTCTTGGAGTTTTCGAAATGGCTGAATACATTAGGGGTTGTTCCGGTTATTGCTGCATTGAGGGAAAAAGCTCTTCTTATCCAATCGGAAACAATGAAAAGTATTGAACGGAAGCTGCCGAATTTGACAGAACGCGAAAGAAAAATATTAAATAAACATACGAAAAGCATTGTCAATCAAATGTTGAGAGATCCGATTTTAAAAGTGAAAGAGCTGGCTGCTCTTCCAAATGGCGAACAATCTTTGGAATTATTTAAAGAGATTTTTAATTTAGATTTAGATGAAGAATTAATAGAACAAACTCCTTCCGTTCAATTAAAAACGCATTCAAAAAATGTTTCACTTGAAATGTAAGTGAAAGGAAAAACTAATATATGTTTGATTGGAATATCATTAGATTAAACGAATTGATGATTGTTTTATATGCATTGAGCGTTTTCTTATATTTTATAGATTTTTTGCATCATAACCGGAAGGCAAACAAAATAGCCTTCTGGTTACTTTCTATTGTCTGGGTTTTACAATCCTTTTTTTTATTTTCGCAAATGGCGCAAACGGGCAGATTTCCGGTTTTAAACATAGCGGAAGGTCTTTATTTTTATGCATGGGTATTGGTCACTCTTTCCCTTGTGATCAACCGGCTGCTTCGAGTCGATTTTATTGTCTTCTTTACGAATGTCATTGGTTTTATCATTATGGCCATCCGGACGTTTGCTCCTTCAGAGGCAGTATCGACTGAAGTATCCAGCAGGTTAATTTCAGAACTGTTATTGATCCATATCACGATGGCGATACTATCATACGGAGCGTTTTCGCTTTCATTTGTTTTTTCCATTCTTTATTTGATACAGCACAACTTATTAAAAAAGAAAAAATGGGGGAAAAGGCTTCATCGCATTCAAGATTTGGCAAAACTGGATTATATGACATATGTTTTAAATATGATCGGTGTACCTATATTGCTATTAGCTCTCATTTTAGGAATGATATGGGCTTATTTAAAGGTGCCAAATTTGAACTGGTATGATGCAAAAGTGATCGGTTCATTTTCTGTTTTAGGCATATACAGTTTTTATTTGTATGCCAGAGTAGTAAAAGAGTGGCAATGGAAAAGAATTGCCTTTTTAAACGTTGCCTCATTTTTAGTGCTGTTAGTTAATTTCTTTTTATTTGGAAGCTTATCGAATTTCCATTAATGCATGTGCTCAGGAGGATGTTTATGCGAAAAATTATTGTCGGGTCAAGGCGAAGTCGGTTAGCAATCGCCCAAACAAATTGGGTGATCGAGAGATTAAAAGAGCTTGGAGCCCCATTTGAATTCGAAATAAAAGAAATTGTCACAAAAGGTGATAAAATAGTTGATGTCACTCTTTCAAAAGTAGGCGGGAAAGGCCTTTTTGTAAAAGAAATTGAGCAGGCTATGCTAAACGGTGATATTGATATGGCCGTGCACAGCATGAAGGATGTGCCGTCTGTCTTGCCGAATGGCTTGACGATCGGCTGCATTCCTAAACGAGAAGATTACCGCGATGTTTTGATTTCGAAGGATTGCCAAACTTTAAGAGATTTGAAAGCTGGCGCTGTTGTTGGAACGAGCAGCTTAAGAAGGAGCGCCCAAATTTTAGCCGTCCGCCCCGATGTAACCATCCGTTGGATTCGCGGAAATATTGATACGCGTCTAAAGAAGCTGCGGGAAGGCAACGATTATGATGCAATCATTTTAGCAGCAGCAGGTCTTAAACGAATGGGCTGGAAAGACGAATTGGAAAATGCGTACTTTTTACCGCCTGATATGTGCGTTCCGGCAGTCGGTCAGGGAGCTTTGGCGATAGAATGCCGAGAAGATGATCATGAACTGCTTGCAGCTTTAAGAAAACTAAATGACGAACGGACGGAGAAAGCCGTTTTGACAGAGCGGGCTTTTTTGCATGATATGGAAGGAAGCTGTCAAGTGCCTATTGCCGGTTTAGCTCAAGTTGATGAAAATGAAGAAATTGTGTTAACAGCACTTGTTGCATCTCCGAATGGAAAAACGGTATATAAAGAGACGAAAACTGGAAAAGATCCGAATTTACTTGGAAAGGATATGGCAGCACTTCTATCGTCTCAAGGCGCCAAAGAGCTGGTCGAACAAGTGAGAAAGGAGCTAAACCATGAATGAGTGCTGAAAAACCATTGAATGGTTTTAATGTGTTAGTGACGAGAGCGAACAGCCAGGCTGCCGAATTCTCAAAGAAAATTCAAGCGGCGGGAGGCTGTCCTATAGAAGTTCCGTTAATTGCAACAAGGAAAACAGAAACGGATTTCAATGCCCTCCCCGTTTTAAAACAGTTAACATCTAAAGACTGGATTGTTTTTACTAGTGCAAACGGCGTTCAATATTTTTCCGAACATGTAAAAGACTTGTCATTGGAATTAGAAGATCTGAAAAACGTCAACGTTGCTTGTGTCGGTGTAAAGACAAAAAAAGCTGCGGAGAAAATAGGATGGAAGGTTTCTTTATGTCCTGAAGAGTTTCGTGCCGAAAGCTTAGCGGAAGAATTAATCGATCATGTTCGGCAAGACAGCAAAATAGTAATTGCCCGCGGGAATTTGGCACGCACTTATTTACGTGAAGTATTAACAGAAAAAAAGATTTTTTTCTTTGATTTTGTTGTTTATGAAACAATACAATTGTTGGAAAATGAAAAAGAAGTGTTGCATTTGCTTGAAAATAAAACGATTGATTTTATTACGCTGACGAGTTCTTCCACAGCTTCTGCATTTATGCAAATTGTCAAAAGAAACGGGCTGGAAAACAGGGTTCGGGATATTGTGTTTGTTTGCATCGGACCGATAACAAGAGATAAATTACTGTCTTATAAAATAAAGTGTACTTGCATTATGCCAGAAAAATATACAATTGATGGAATGCTGGAAAAAATGTGTGCATACGCAGAAAAAAGGGAGGAATAGATCATGCTGAATTTTGCACGGCATAGACGATTGCGGCATACAGCTAATCTGCGGGCTATGGTCAGGGAAACCCGCCTTCATAAAGAAGATTTAATATATCCGATTTTTGTTGTCGAAGGGGAAAATCAAAAAAATCCAGTGCAATCGATGCCGGGAGTTTTTCAAGTTTCATTGGACCGGTTAAATGAAGAAATTGAAGAAGTTGTCAAGCTGGGAATTAAATCAGTTATTTTATTCGGCATTCCTCATGAAAAGGATGAAGTCGGTTCAGGAGCATACCATGATCACGGCATCGTGCAGCGGGCTATCGCTCAAATTAAACAGCAGCATTCTGATCTTGTCGTTATCGCAGATACTTGTCTATGCGAATATACTGATCACGGTCATTGCGGAGTTGTGGAAAACGGGCAAATTGTAAATGATGCTTCGTTAAAATTATTAGCCAAAACAGCTGTCAGCCAGGCAAAAGCCGGGGCGGATATAATTGCTCCATCCAATATGATGGACGGATTTGTCGCAGCCATTCGGGAAGCGCTTGATGAAGAAGGATTTGTTCATATTCCAATTATGTCATATGCGGTCAAATATGCCAGTGCTTTTTACGGACCGTTCCGGGAAGCAGCTGAAAGCACGCCGAAATTCGGTGATCGGAAGACGTACCAGATGGATCCGGCTAACAGGCTGGAGGCATTAAGGGAAGCAGAAGCAGATGTTGAACAAGGATGCGATTTTTTAATTGTGAAACCGGCGCTTTCTTATTTAGACATTGTCCGTGATGTTAAAAATCATTTTAACCTTCCTGTCGTTGCTTATAATGTAAGCGGCGAGTACTCAATGATTAAAGCGGCAGCTGAAAATGGATGGATTGATGAAAAAGGCACTGTCCTTGAAATGCTTACAAGCATGAAAAGAGCCGGCGCGGATTTAATGATTACGTACCATGCAAAAGATGTTGCCCGTTGGTTAGATGAACAGTCTGATTATTGAAAAGGGGGCTCATTTCATGAAATATGAACGTTCGAAAAAAGCATTTGAAAAAGCGAAGACATTGATGCCCGGCGGGGTCAACAGCCCTGTGCGCGCGTTTAAATCCGTTCAAATGAATCCGATCTTTATTGAGCGCGGAAAAGGTTCTAAAGTGTATGACATTGATGGCAACGAATATATTGATTATGTTCTTTCATGGGGACCGTTAATTTTAGGACATGCCAATGACAAAGTTGTTGAAGCATTAAAGAAAATAGCGGAGCAAGGAACGAGCTTTGGGGCGCCGACCTTGATTGAAAATAAGCTGGCGGAGCTTGTTGTGGAGAGGGTTCCTTCCGTTGAAATTGTGCGGATGGTGAACTCTGGTACGGAAGCGACAATGAGCGCATTGCGCCTTGCCCGCGGATATACGGGAAGAAATAAAATTTTAAAATTTGAAGGATGTTATCATGGCCATGGAGATTCGCTGCTCATTAAGGCTGGATCAGGAGTGGCCACATTAGGGCTTCCGGATAGTCCAGGGGTGCCGGAAGGAATTGCCCAGCATACGATTACTGTTCCATATAATGATTTAGAGAGCGTCCGCTTTGCTTTTGAAAAATTTGGCGAAGACATAGCTGCCGTGATCGTCGAGCCAGTAGCCGGAAATATGGGTGTTGTACCGCCTAAAGAAGGCTTTTTAGAAGGCTTGCGCGAGATCACCAAACAATACGAATCGCTTCTGATTTTTGACGAAGTGATGACCGGTTTTCGCGTTGACTATCATTGCGCCCAAGGGTACTTTGGAGTGACTCCGGATTTGACATGTTTAGGAAAAGTCATTGGAGGAGGACTTCCAGTCGGAGCCTATGGCGGACGGGCGGACATCATGGAAAAAATCGCTCCTGTCGGTCCTATTTATCAAGCGGGGACACTTTCAGGAAATCCGCTTGCGATGACAGCCGGATATGAAACACTCATTCAGCTTACACCAGACACATATAAAGAATTTAAAAGAAAAGCGGATAAATTAGAGGAAGGATTGCGCAAAGCTGCTCAAAAATATGAAATCCCTCATACAATTAATAGAGCGGGATCAATGATCGGATTTTTCTTTACAAATGAAGATGTTGTCAATTACGAAAAAGCAAAAACATCAAACCTTGATTTTTTTGCAAAGTATTATCGTGTTATGGCGGATGAAGGCATTTACTTGCCTCCTTCCCAATTTGAAGGAATGTTTCTGTCAACAGAGCATTCGGATGAAGATATTGAAAAAACAATAGAAGCATGTGAAAAAGCTTTTTCGGTTTTGAGATAACGAGCTAAAAGGACTAGCTTCTGATTGAAGCTGGTCCTTTTATTTTTGTTTCCCGTGCATATTTTGTCATCCTCCTTCATACATCTTTAATGGCACGATAAATTAGATTGATTGGAGAAAGGAGGAAGTCCGCATGTCCATTGAAGAAACGTCCGTTTTACGATTTTCGGTAGAGGAATCGGTCTTGTTTCGCCATCATTTTCAACCTTCTGAACTATTGTCCATTTCACTGGAACCTGACATCTCAATTGAAGAACATGATGGATATGTAACGATAAAAGGTGCTCTAGAGCTTTCCGGAGAATACAAATTCGATGGAGAGGAGCAACAGAATGATAAACTTCTTCAAACCTCCTCCATCGCCCGTTATATACAAAATGTAGAAGCGAGAAATGACGGTGTAATGGAATTTAGACACGAGCTTCCGGTCGATATTACAATACCGAAAAAAAGAATTGCCAATTTAGAAGAGGTGTTTGTGGCGATTGAATCATTTGATTATGATTTTCCGGAAGCAAATGGTTTAAAGCTTATAGCTGATCTATCCATTTACGGAATTCGAGAAGAGCAGGCGGAAGAAACTGCTGCAAATGAAGTGGACGAGATCATAGATGCTGAAGCGGAAATCTCATCCGATCGACAGTCTGATGAAAGGGAAGAAGATGAAACCGAATCAACGCTCAAAGAAAATCGTTTCAATGATGAACCAATCAACAAAGCGGAAAATATTGAAAAAGATAATGAACAGAAAAGTCTTAATGAATATTTCGAATTCGATACAGCCGAACGCGATCAAAATGAGCAAATCGAACATGATCGTGATGCTGTTCAAAAGGATGACAATGAAGAGACGGCAGACATTGTTTTTATGATGCCATTAAAGAGAGAAGAAGAAACGGAAACGGATTACGATACATTCACTGTTGAAGCGAAGAAAAATCAAGTCAGTTTGGAAGAGAAAGGCCGCATTGAAGAAGAAAAGCCAGTGATCAATAAAATTTCCAATTATGTCGAAAAAGACGATGAAGAAAAAGAATCTGTAAGGAAAAATGATAACACCTTATATTTAACAAAATTGTTTACGAAAAATGAGGAAGAAGAATTTTCTAAATTAAGAATGTACATTGTCCAGCAGGGAGACTCGCTCGAAAATATTTGCGAACGCTACAACATTACGCTCCAGCAGCTCAATCGAGTAAATCAATTTCACCATGATAAAGAGATTAGTGAAGGAGACATTTTATATATCCCGGTTCTTGAAACACAACAAACGTAATTTTTGCAAGCGGCTTGAGTGGGATCAAACCAGCTCAAGCTTTTCTTTATTTTCTTTAAAGGCGTGTGGGAAGATGAGCGATGATCTGAAAACGGCCATGAGGATTTTGCAGCATTATCCAATCAAACCGATTTATTTAGAGAAAAAAACAAAAAATGTCTTGAAAATTCATTGTGAAAAAAGAACCTATGCTTTAAAACGAACAACGATTAAAAAGCAAAGAAACATTCTAAAATTATATTCAATTTTTCACGACTTTCCATCTTTAGGAATCGTGCCGATTTATAGGACAACGAACGGAAATGTGTTTGTTAATGACTCAACGCAATCGTTTTATGTAATGCCTTGGATGGAAGGTTCAATCGTTGATGAAAAAAATGCCTCAATCCTTTTTTACCACTTAGCGAAACTCCATAAAAAAACAAAACAGGAAATCAACATACCTCTAGTTCAGCTCGAAAATGTGTATCAACAGATTCAGAACAAGTGGAAGAGAAATTTCAACCTGCTGGAAGCATTTATGGAACAAATCGAAAAAAAATGGTATATGTCGCCTTTTGAATTGGCGGTCTTCAGTTATTATTTTGAAACGAGGCAAGCCATCTTATTTGCAGAAGCAAAGCTTGATGAGTGGTATAACGAAATAAAGCAATCCCCTCACATGCGAATTGCACTGAACAAAGTAAATGTCTCCTTATCTCATTTTCTGTTAGATCCAAAAGGGAAAATTTATTTTATTAATATGGAAGATGCAGCATTTGCTACTCCAATTTACGACCTTTTCTTAATGTTTATGAACCTCTCCGAAGCGGAACCAACCGTTAGTGATCAAAATGTGCAATATATATCAGATTACGAAAAAGTGCTTCCTTTAACAAAAACTGAGAGATTGCTGTTGGTAAGCTATTTATCCTATCCAGCTAAATTAGTAAAGCTTGTCCGGCAATATCAAAAAAAGAAAAGCGAAAAGGGAGAATTAGAATATTGCAAACAGCTGTTAAGAGCATATTGGCAAATGAAAAATACCGGGTACATTGCTTTAAAATGGAATGAAAAACTAGAAAACGATTCATTGGCATCAGAATGAATGGGGGATCTGGCAGCTTTAACCCCGTTCCATATACAACGCGGCTGCTAGAAATAGTAAAATGGCTAATAAAATAATATCAAACATAGTTGGTAAAAGGATTGTTCGAATTCCCTGAAAAATCATTAAAGGAACGATGAACTGTTCAAGAGTAGATCGGAATTGTTTAATAAACGATTGAATATAGTATGGTTTTATTTTTTTTCTCATGTTGATCACCTTCAACTTTGTTAATTTATATTATGAAATAAAGAACATTTTGTGATTTTTGTTTAAAGGTTAAGGAAGATGGGGAAAATATTGACGAAAAAAACAATTTTTTAGTACTATTAAATATAGAAATTTATATAGTTTGTGAAAATGTGTTGAAGGGGAGTAGTACAACGAACGACTCCTTCCAGAGAGGGAAATCGCAAGCTGGAAGATTTCCTAGGAGATCCCGTTGGAAAGTCGCCCTGGAGCAGCTTCCTTGAAAGCTTTTAGTAAAGGGAGCCGGCATTAGCCGTTACCTGAAAGAAGTGCACAGACGTATCTGTGAAAAAAGGTGGTACCGCGAAAACATCTCCTTTCGTCCTTTTAGGATGGAAGGAGTTTTTATATTTTAGAATGAAAATAAGGAGGTTTTCATAAATATGTCGAATTCAGAAATCACTCTTTCCCCAAAATACGATCCGAAAACGGTTGAAGAGGATCGGTATGCATTTTGGCTCGAGGGAAAATTTTTTGAAGCAAAAGATGATGAGGGGAAAACTCCTTTCACGATCGTTATTCCTCCGCCAAACGTCACCGGTAAGCTTCACCTTGGACATGCATGGGATACAACTCTTCAAGATATTATTACCCGAATGAAGCGAATGCAAGGGTACGATGTTTTGTGGCTGCCAGGGATGGATCATGCGGGAATCGCCACACAAGCCAAGGTGGAAGCAAAACTGCGCGAAGAAGGGAAAAGTCGGTATGATCTCGGGCGGGAAAAATTTGTAGAAGAAACATGGAAATGGAAGGAAGAATATGCAGACCATATTCGCAAACAATGGGCAAAATTAGGCCTAGGTCTTGACTACACAAGAGAGAGGTTCACCCTTGATGAAGGTCTTTCAAAAGCTGTAAGAGAGGTTTTTGTATCGCTTTATAAAAAAGGTCTTATTTACCGAGGAGAGTACATTATTAACTGGGATCCGGTGACAAAAACAGCCCTTTCCGATATCGAAGCCATTTATAAAGAAGTGAAAGGGGCACTTTATCATTTAAAATATCCGCTGGCTGATGGATCCGGATATATTGAAGTCGCGACCACTCGCCCGGAAACGATGCTTGGGGATACAGCAGTGGCAGTTCATCCTGATGATGATAGGTATAAGCATTTAATCGGAAAAACAGTGAAGCTGCCAATAACAGGACGGGAAATTCCGATCGTCGCAGATGAATATGTCGATATGGAATTCGGTTCAGGAGCAGTAAAAATAACTCCTGCACACGATCCGAACGACTTTGAAATCGGAAACCGCCACAATTTAGAAAGAATATTAGTCATGAATGAAGACGGGACAATGAATGAAAAAGCGGGAAAATATGAAGGAATGGATCGCTTTGAATGCCGGAAGCAGTTGGTGAAAGACCTGCAGGAGGAAGGAATTTTATTTAAAATTGAAGAGCATATCCATTCCGTAGGCCATAGTGAACGAAGCGGAGCAGTTATCGAGCCGTATTTATCAACTCAATGGTTTGTGAAAATGAAGCCTTTGGCCGAAGCTGCTTTGAACCTTCAGAAAACAGAAGGGAAAGTTCATTTTATTCCTGAACGATTTGAAAAAACGTATTTGCATTGGCTGGAAAACATTCGCGACTGGTGTATTTCCCGTCAGTTATGGTGGGGACATCGCATTCCAGCTTGGTATCATAAGGAAACAGGCGAAGTTTATGTTGATCATGAGCCGCCTAAAGATATTGAAAATTGGGAGCAGGATCCAGATGTGTTAGATACATGGTTCAGCTCTGCTTTATGGCCGTTTTCAACAATGGGCTGGCCTGATAAAGAGGCAAAAGATTATAAACGCTATTATCCGACAGATGTCCTTGTTACCGGGTATGACATTATTTTCTTTTGGGTTTCGCGGATGATTTTCCAAGGATTGGAGTTTACTGGGAAAAGACCGTTTAAAGATGTTTTGATTCATGGACTTGTGCGCGATTCAGAAGGAAGAAAAATGAGCAAATCATTAGGCAATGGCGTCGATCCGATGGATGTTATTGACAAATACGGTGCGGACTCTTTGCGCTACTTTTTAGCTACCGGCTCAAGTCCAGGACAGGATTTAAGATTCAGCTTTGAAAAAGTAGAAGCCGTGTGGAATTTTGCCAATAAAATATGGAACGCCTCCCGCTTTGTACTGATGAATTTGAACGGTTTAACATATGAAGAAATTGATTTAAACGGAAAAAAATCAGTGGTAGATAAATGGATTCTCACACGGTTAAATGAAACGATTGAGCTTGTCACAAGACTTGCGGAAAAATATGAATTTGGCGAAGCCGGTCGGGTGCTGTACAATTTTATTTGGGATGATTTTTGCGACTGGTATATTGAAATGGCAAAGATTCCGCTGTACGGAAATGATGAGGAAGCGAAAAAGACAACTCGTTCCATTTTGGCATATGTGTTAGATCAAACATTGCGACTCCTTCATCCTTTTATGCCGTTTATAACAGAAGAAATTTGGCAGCACCTTCCACATCAGGGAGAATCGATTACAATTGCTTCATGGCCGGTTGTACGTCAGGAGCTTTCTGATGAAAAAGCTGCAAACGAAATGAAGCTTCTAGTTGATGTGATTCGCTCAGTCCGTAATATTCGCGCTGAAGTGAACACGCCGATGAAGAAGCAGGTGGATATGATCATTCATGCTCATAGTGAAGAAGTTAAAAACCAGTTGGAGAAAAACCGCAGCTATTTAGAGAGATTTTGCAATCCTAGCTCATTAACAATTGATACAAACATTGAAGCTCCTGACAAGGCTATGACAGCTGTTGTGAGCGGGGCAGAAGTATTTCTTCCTCTTGAAGGACTCATTAATGTGGAAGAAGAAATCAAACGGCTTGAAAAAGAATTAGAGAAATGGAATAAAGAAGTCGAGCGCGTTCAGAAAAAGCTTGCCAATGAAGGATTTATTAAAAAAGCACCGAAAGAAGTCGTAGAAGAAGAGCGGGCAAAAGAAAAGGACTATTTAGAAAAACAGCAGGCGGTGTTAAAACGACTTCAGGAGCTGAAAGGCTAAAACAAATCCGGGTATGCCCCGGATTTTCTTCCATCAAAACGTTTATGATACATCCGGCCATTCAAATTCATTGAAAATGTTCGAGAGTTCAAGGAGGGGAATTTATATGTTTCAAACATATGAAGAAGCACTCAAGTGGATACATTCCCGCCTAACCTTTGGAATAAAGCCTGGTCTCCAGCGAATGGAATGGATGATGGAAAAGCTTGATCATCCGGAAAGAAGATGCCGCTTCATTCATGTAGCCGGAACAAACGGGAAAGGATCAACGATTGCTTTTATGCAAGAGGTGTTAAAAGCCGCTGAATATAAAGTAGGTGCTTTCACCTCGCCTTATTTGGAATCATTCAATGAACGAATTACGATAGATGGCAATCCCATTTCTGAAGAGGAAATATTGCAGCTATCCAATGTGATCAAACCGGTTGTTGACGAGCTTGAGAAAACGGAGCTTGGAGCACCGACAGAGTTTGAAGTCATTACTGCGATGATGTTTTATTATTTTGGTAAAATCAACGTGCCGGATGTTGTTTTATTAGAAACAGGACTCGGGGGAAAATGGGATTCTACGAATATTGCGAATCCTATTCTTTCAGTGATTACAATGATTGGACATGATCATTTAAACATCCTTGGCTCAACGATAGAAGAGATTGCAGAGCAAAAGGCAGGCATTATTAAAAACGGAGTTCCTGTCATTACAGCTGTGGAACAAAAGGAAGCCCTTGATGTCATTGAGCGTGTTGCAAAAGAAAAAAAAGCAAAGCATTATTGGCTCACTAGGGATTTTCACGCAGGAGATTTTGATGAATTTTTTGTACAAACCCCCTTTAAACGATATAACAGCCTTTCATTACAGATGAAAGGAAACCATCAAGCGATCAATGCTGCACTGAGTGTCATGACGCTTGATTATTTAAGAGTTTATTATTCGTTTATCATAGAGGAGGAGCATATACAGGAAGGATTGAAGCGCACTTTTTGGAAAGGGCGGTTTGAAGAAGTAAAGGAAAAACCGAGAGTCATTTTGGACGGAGCACATAATCCGGAAGGAATGGCAGCGTTGAAAGAAACTGTACAAAAGTTTTACCCTGATAAGAAAATCATCATGTTATTTTCGTGTGTGAAGGACAAGCAATATAAAGAAATGATCGAGCAGGCTGCACAAACGGCAAATCGAATTATTTTTACAACCTTTCATTTCCCGAAAGCAGCTGATGCGAAAGAATTATACGAGGCTTGCGACATGAAGGATAAAGAGTATGAAGACAATTGGGAGCTTGCCTATGAAAAGATTATCAACACAATGGATGACGAAACGGTTCTCATTATTACAGGTTCCCTTTATTTTATCGGTGAAGTGAGAAAACATATAAAACATAGCTCATGAGTACGAGGATGTCGAAAAATAACGACAACAATTATGAACGAGGCGACAAATGTCTCGTTCTTTTTTATTTTACATATGTTAGCATAAAAAAAAGTTTGTCCAGCAAAAAAGGGCGGTGATCATTTTGGACAAGCCATCATCGAAAATAACCATTAAAATCAACGGTCAGGAAAACAATTTTTCCAACGATACGGATGTTTCTGCTGAACCAAGTGAAACTGGCAAACAATTAAAAGTATCCAGCTGGGAGGAAAAGGTGAAGGCTGAAAAAGAAATGGCAGCATCAGAGGATAAGAACGAAGAGGAGACATCTTTTCCTTGGATTTTGCCGGATGATGAGGAGGATAAGAAAGAAAACCCGAAAATAGCCTTCTCAAAGAACCATAGCAGAACGCTGCCTCCTAAAATAAAAAATTATGTGATATCGATCATATTTGCTGTTATTCTTGGACTGAGTTTTGGGGTTTTAGCCCTGCAATTTATTTCAAACGATTCAATGCCTGTATCATCTGAATTGAGGGATGTGTCAAAGTCTCCTCACAGACAGAACGTTAGCAATGCTTCAGCGCCAAGCGGTGCGGAAAACATCGTTTTTGAAGTTTATATGGTACAAGCCGGAAAATTTACAAAAAAAGAAGGGGCGGAAACCGTCAGCGGGCAGATAAAGGCTAAAGGATTGCCTTCTGTTATCGTTTCACAAGGCGGCGATCATTACGTATTCGTTGGGGCAGCGTTGGATAAAAAGACAGCAGAAGAGTTGAAAAACATGGCTGAATCACATCAAATTGAAACGTTTGTGAAAAAGATGAAATGGGAAGGAAAGGTGGAAAACGAAAAAACAAAAACGGTCGTTGAGGAGATGCTGAAGCTGTCTTCGTCTTTTGTGAATGGAACCGCCCCGGAACAAGAGAAAGTAGAGTCATTATTAAATGAGGCTGGTCAAATAAAAGACGATTCAATTTTGGCAGCAGTAAAAAAACTGCAAACAGAAAAATCGGCAAATGAACAGCTATGGAGCCTGCAGCAGTCGCTGCTAGATTTTTTTGAAAAACTTTCTTGATAACGGGAAAGCGTTTGCTCGAGCATTCGTTTTCTTTTTTTATTTTCACAAGCAGTTTTCCTTAGATAATGTAGTTTTTTCTGTAAATTGAATAAATGTTTTTATTAATGGCGATTAGATAATTCTTTTTTGAAAAATTGTTTGCAAAAGCCTTTTTTGATAACATACGGATAGTATTGGTTGAAAGGATGAAATAAAAATGGAACGCCTCATACTTGCATCAAGCTCTCCGCGAAGAAAAGAACTCCTCAAGCTGTTAGGAATACCATTTGCTGTGATTGAAAGCAATTTGGAAGAGAGGCTGGACGAAGAAGCTGAACCCGAAAAAGCCATTCAAAAACTTGCCTTTCAAAAAGCCTTTCATGTAGCCGAAAGGTATAAAGATGCATATGTCATCGGAGCAGATACGGCGGTGATCCTCGAAAATCGAATACTAGGAAAACCGAAAGACCGCCGTGACGCCTATTACATGTTAAAATCACTTTCTGGGAAAACACATACTGTTTTAACAGCAGTTTCGATTATTCATGGTGAAAAGCATACAACATTTTCTGAATCAACAAAAGTTACTTTTTGGCCGCTTTCAGACGATGAAATCCTGGAATACATTGAGACAAACGAACCGATGGACAAGGCGGGTGCTTATGGAATTCAACATTTCGGCTCATTGCTAGTGAAAAAAATTGATGGCGATTATTTTACAGTTGTCGGTCTTCCTGTTTCAAGACTGTACAGAGAATTAAAAAATTTTGGATTTCACTGGTAACAAACAAGGGGGAAAGATATGCTCGCTATTCGAGATTTTCCAGAAGAAGAAAGACCGAGGGAACGATTGATACACAACGGACCAAAAGGCCTTTCCAACCATGAACTGCTGGCAATTTTATTGAGAACAGGGACAAAGGGAGAATCAGTGCTTGAACTGGCGAATAAGCTTTTAAAAACATTCGGCGGTCTTAGAATGTTAAAAGAGGCGTCAGTTCAGGAAATTATGGGCATACCCGGCATTGGAAAAGCAAAAGCGGTGCAAATTATAGCAGCATTAGAGTTGGGAAAAAGAATTCATCAGCTCGCATACGAAGATCGGTATGTCATTCGTTCTCCGCAAGATGCCTCCAATTATGTCATGGAAGAAATGCGCTTTTTAAAACAAGAGCATTTCGTAGGTTTATATTTAAACACAAAAAACCAAGTGCTGCATAAGCAAACGATTTTCATTGGCAGTTTAAATACATCAATTGTTCACCCAAGAGAAGTCTTCAAGGAGGCATTGAAATGTTCAGCTGCATCTTTTATTTGTATCCATAATCATCCATCAGGAGATCCCTCCCCAAGCAAAGAGGATATTGAAGTCACGAGGCGCTTGTCCGAATGCGGAAAGCTGATCGGGATTGAACTTTTAGATCATATCATAATCGGAGAGCGTAAATACGTCAGTTTAAAAGAAAAGGGATATTTATAACGTTTTTTTAAAAGGTTCTATGTCAATTGTTGGGGTGCACTGGATATGAAGTGCACCTCTTTTTATGATGTGTGAAGATTAGATCTATGAAATTATTGATAAATGACTTCCAATTTTTTAAGCTTAAAAATGACATTCGCAGTTTTATGAATTTTTATCTTTGAATATCTATTGCTGATGGAGAATGGCTTGATATATAATCAATAGCATCCCTTTACTTTATTGGAAAACTTTCATATATAAGGTTCTATTTTATATTACTCATATGATGCTCCTGTCTTTTATAATGAATTGTAAGGAAGCATGTTTTCATTTAAGATTACAGACTTCTGAAGTTAAGATCCTCGTCGCACTGCTGCCTATGTGATTGTGCACTTGAATTTGTATTGATGTTCTTTTTTTGGCAACTGCATCAGACCAGCTAACTTATTATTGAAAAATAACAATTCATTTTACTCTAGTCATTCTACCTCAGTTCCAGCAACAAAGTTTTATGAAAACCACTTATATGTATAATCATTACATTTCACCCAAAATTTTGTCATTGCGAAAAAGGAGTTATTTTTACACACTTTATATGGTTAAAAAACTTATTTTCCCGAGTTATAAATGGGTGAAAAAGTATACCTTCATTTAAAATCAATCCTAACACGTATTACAGTTAATAGCTTTGGATTCTGAACTGCTAGCGCTTTTTCGGACAGATTTTTGCGCTTCTAGACACGTAATGCGAACAACCACCGTCTTGCTGAATTTGCAGGGGGACAGATGGGAGACATCAACGGTAAATAACATACTGACCAGCCTCGCAAAGCACGATAAAAAGCTGCTTGAAGCAGGGCAGTAACGTTATTACAACACATAAGTGCATGATAGAAGGAATTTCAAAAAAACATTTGCACGGCCTCGCGAGCTCCAAATGATGTCCGCATTTACAAAGGGTTTGCGACATAAGAAGAGCCAAAGTTGGAGAAAAATCTCATATTTTAGTGATTTTCAATAATAGATGAACTTGAAACTTCGGCAGAATTGTTATGTAATACTTTATTGGAGTCATTTGAATTGAAACACAATCAACTGAAAAAACCATTATTTTTTATGACATTCTAAACCATCGCTAATAAAGAGTGCAAAGGGGGGATTTGTAAACATAAAATAATATTTTTTGTATGGACTTGTAATATTTTTAAGTTATTATTCTCAATGGATAAATTAAATCAAGGTTTTCATACGGGCGGTATTTGCTGTGACATCTATTTTTCATCCTCTATTCTCCACTAGGAAAATTTTTTAGTAAAAATTTTTGAGGCGTCCAACACAATGATCAGCTTTTCATCAAGTTTCATGAAAAATACCTCGCAAATTTTTATTTTACGCAGGGTATTGATAGCACTTTTTTTTTTGAAAAATTACGTTATAATATAATTTATGGGTTTTTTCAATAATGATTAGACATTTACATGAATATAAAAACGTATTTATTTTGGAAGAAAGGGAGATACAACAGCTATGTTTGGAATTGGTACGAGAGACCTTGGAATAGATTTAGGGACAGCCAATACGTTAGTGTTTGTGAAAGGAAAAGGTATTGTAGTGCGTGAACCATCTGTTGTTGCTTTGCAAACTGATACAAAGCAAATTGTTGCAGTTGGTAATGATGCAAAAAATATGATCGGGCGTACGCCTGGAAATGTTGTAGCACTTCGACCAATGAAAGACGGAGTGATTGCTGATTATGAAACGACTGCTACGATGATGAAATACTACATAAAACAGGCAACAAAAAATGCAGGTATTTTTTCGCGAAAACCTTATGTGATGGTTTGTGTTCCTTCGGGAATAACTGCGGTTGAAGAACGTGCGGTCATTGATGCAACGAGACAAGCAGGCGCTAGAGATGCGTATACGATCGAAGAACCATTTGCGGCTGCTATTGGAGCCAACCTTCCAGTTTGGGAACCGACCGGAAGCATGGTTGTAGACATCGGCGGGGGAACAACGGAAGTTGCCATCATTTCTCTCGGCGGAATTGTGACAAGCCAATCTATACGTGTTGCCGGTGATGAAATGGATGAAGCCATCATTAACTATATCCGTAAAACCTACAACTTAATGATTGGTGATCGGACAGCGGAAGCGGTGAAGCTTGAAATCGGTTCTGCAAGCGCTCCGGAAGGTGTTGAAAACATGGAAATTCGCGGAAGAGATTTGTTAACAGGCCTTCCGAAAACGATTGAAATTACTGCGACAGAAATTTCAGAGGCATTACGCGATACTGTCTATGCGATCGTAGATGCTGTAAAAATTACTTTGGAAAAAACTCCGCCTGAACTTGCGGCGGATATTATGGATCGAGGAATTGTTTTAACGGGTGGGGGCGCCCTTCTTCGCAATTTAGACAAAGTTATAAGCGACGAAACGAAAATGCCTGTAATCATTGCGGAAAATCCTCTTGATTGTGTAGCGGTCGGAACAGGAAAAGCTCTTGAACATATCCACCTATTCAAAAATCGTACAAAAGACCACAGATAAGTTAGAGGTGTAAATCATGCCACAATTTTTTCTAAATAAACGATTAATTGTGCTCCTTGTCGGGATCATTATTTTGGTGGCATTGATTGGTTTTTCCCTAAAGGAAGACCGCAATCTTTCGTGGCAGGAGAAGTTTATTCAAGATTCGGTTGGACTAGTCCAGAAGGTATTTCATCAGCCCGCACAATATATTGCGGGCTTCTTTGAGAATTTGAATCATTTAAAAAATACATACGAAGAAAACGAGCTGCTTCGCAAACAACTGAATAATTATATTCAATTGGAGGAAAAGCTGCAGGAATTAGAACAGGAAAACAAACAATTAAAAGAAGAATTAAAATTATCTGCTGATAACGATATAAGAAAATATAAGTCGATCCAAGGGACAGTCATCGCAAGAAATCCTGATCGTTGGCATGATTATATCAAAATTGATAAAGGCGAACAGCACGGAATCAAAAAAGACATGGCGGTTATAACGGCAAAAGGATTGATCGGGAAAGTGAAAAATACTTCTGAATTTACGTCCACCGTTCAGCTTTTAAGTGCTTCCGACAGAAAAAACCGGATTTCAGCAATGGTTCATACGAATAACGGAAAGGTATTCGGCCTCATTGTCGGCTACAGTGAGCAGGAAAATGCTCTTGAAATGAACATCATTGAATCAAATGCTCAAATCAAAGAAAATCAAATTGTAGCGACTTCTGGCCTTGGCGGAGTGTTTCCTGAAGGTTTAGTGATCGGAAAAGTAAAAAAAGTCGAACTTGATTCGTACGGATTAACAAAGATAGCTTATATAACCCCATCAGCTGACTTTTATGATATAGATCGTGTCATGATCATCGAGCGGGTTCTTCCAACAGTTGATATCAATCAATTGGAAGAGGAGGAAGACTCTTGAGAACGTTTTTCCTCCCCGTAATGGTTATGTTTATTTTCGTATTGGAAAGCATCATCGTTGATCTTGTTCCGATCCCTTTTCTTTCAGATCACCAAGTGGCAGTTCCCCATCTTTTACTATTGATGATTGTCATCTTGGCGGCGTACGGCTCTCGGAAAATTGCCGTCATTTATGGAATTGTTTTCGGTTTATTGTTCGATGTTGTTTACACGCAAGTTATCGGCATATATGCTTTCTCATTTCCAACCTTGGCATATTTAGTGATGCAAGCTTTGCGGGTGCTCAATCCCAATATTTTTGTTTTAATTTTTTTAACTGAGCTTTCCGTTGCATTGCTTGAATTTTTCACATACGGTATTTATTTACTAATCGGGATGACAGCTGTTCCTCTGCAATTGTTTACAATTGATCGCCTGCTACCGACACTTGCTCTGAATTTTGTATTAGCTTGTGTGTTAATCTATCCTTTAAAGAAATTCGTTTTGGGCTTGAAAATAGGTGAACACAACGATTAAGTTTTAAAGTTTGATAGAGGAGTTTTTGTTATTGCTGTCGAAATAGATTTTTGTTGGGGTGAACTTCGTGAAAGCTCAAAGACCATATTATGTAACGATTAAAGGCACAAAGGATGGATTAACATTATATTTAGATGATTCCTGTTCGTTTCATGATATTGTGAATGAACTGGATTCGATGCTCTCCAAAAGGCAGTATGTTCAGGAAAATGAACCGATGATCAGGGTGACGATAAAGGCTGGAAATCGTTTTTTGACGGAGGAACAAGAGGAGAAAATAAAAGACGTAATAAGAAAAAAAAGAAATTTAATTGTCGATGCAATTGATTCAAATGTCATCTCAAAGGAAGAGGCGTTGAAGTGGAAAGAGGAAGCAGATGTTATCTCAGTTGCTAAAGTCGTCCGTTCTGGGCAAGTGTTGAAAATTAGAGGGGATTTGTTGCTGATAGGAGATGTCAATCCTGGCGGGACAGTCATGGCAACGGGCAATATTTTTGTCATGGGGGCTTTAAAAGGCATAGCTCATGCTGGTTTTGAAGGGAATCGAAATGCAGTGATTGCCGCCTCCTTGATGAAGCCGACACAGCTGAGGATCTCCGATATTTTAAGTAGGCCACCCGATCAGAAGGAGCCATCATTTCGAAATGATATGGAATGTGCATATATTGATGAAAATGGGACAATCATTATTGAACGGATTCAACAATTAGCTCATCTGAGACCCAATTTAACTAGGCTTGAAGGGGGAATAATGAATGGGTGAGGCAATTGTGGTCACTTCTGGCAAGGGCGGGGTCGGCAAAACAACAACTTCTGCAAATGTTGGTACAGCCCTTGCCATTATGGGAAAGAAAGTTTGTCTAGTTGATACAGATATCGGCTTGCGGAACCTCGATGTTGTCATGGGATTGGAAAACAGGATTATTTATGATTTAGTTGATGTTGTCCAAGAACGATGCAAAATTCATCAAGCTCTCGTAAAAGATAAACGCTTTAATGATTTTCTTTATTTGCTGCCTGCAGCGCAAACTAGCGATAAAACTGCCGTAACACCTGAGCAGATGAAAAATTTAATTGACCAGCTAAAACAAGATTTTGATTATATTATTATCGACTGTCCTGCCGGGATTGAACAAGGATATAAAAATGCCGTATCCGGTGCGGATCAAGCGATTGTCGTGACAACACCAGAAGTTTCCGCTGTGAGAGATGCGGATCGAATTATCGGTTTGCTGGAGAAGGAAGATATTGAGCCGCCACGATTAATTATTAATCGGATCCGAAATCATTTAATGAAAAACGGTGATATGCTGGATGTCGATGAAATTGTCAGCCATCTTTCTATTGATTTGTTGGGGATTGTAATTGATGATGATGAGGTAATAAAAGCGTCTAATAATGGTGAACCGATTGTAATGAACCCTGACAATCGTGCTTCCATTGCCTACCGCAATATTGCGAGAAGAATTTTAGGTGAAGCGGTTCCGCTTCAATCATTAGATGAGCCTGAAAAAGGTGTTATCGCAAAAATCAAAAAATTTTTTGGAGTACGTGCTTAACCTCAATCAATTTAAAAATCACACTTCCTTGAATAAGGCATTAGCTTTTTTCTTTGCACACATTAGAATCACTGCCATCACACTGATATATCTCCCACCTGCTGATCGGTTTTTTCTTCTATCTCTTGAGGTGGGAGATTTTTTGAAGGCTGTACAAAATATTTCCTCTTGAATCTTTTCCCTTTCAATATGATTCAATAATCGTCAATTTTTCTTCTGCGTTTGTCCGCTGTTTTGGTTCTGGGATTGAGTCAGGATAGCCAATATGTAGAAGGCCGACAATTTTTTCTCCTGGTTCTACTCCAACTTTTTGTCGGAAAGATGGTGAATAAATATAAGCACCTGTTTTCCATATAACGCCAATACCTTTTTCCCATGCAGCTAGTTGAAAATTTTGGATTAATGCACTTGTCGCTTTTAAATCCTCCTCCCACTGCTTTTGACGCGGATCCTCTTTCATGATTACCAATAAATGTGCTGGAATCGGCAGCAGCTTTTCTCGTAATCGATCGATATTTTTTCCATTGTTCGTTTCTTGTGCAATAGCAGCAACTAATTTTTCTTTTCCTTCATTCATAAACAGCACGAACCGCCATGGCTCTCTTAATCCATGATTAGGAGCCCAAACAGCCGTATTTAATAATTCACATATTACTTCTTTAGGGATTGGATCTTTCTTAAATTCTTTAATCGATCGACGCTCTTTAATTATATTGGCTACTTTGTATGTTTCCATTGGTATTTCTGATGCCTCCTTAATAATAATGATTTTCAATTAGAATTATTTCAAAATTGAGGCGATATGTAAATGTTTATTTCTACAGTCGTAATCGTTTACAAAGGGAAGGAGACAGGTGCGAGAAATCATTTCAAACAGCTGATACAAGAGCAATGAAAACGATCGACTTAAAAATACAGAATATTCAATTAATAAATATGAATTCTTTACATAAGAAATTATAAGTGAGAAAGTTTCGCATGGATGAACAATTGCTAAAACTAGATATAACAGCATGATGCGAAAATATGTTCATCCAGCAATTGATTCATGCACATTTATATTCCCTAATGAGAAAGATCATTCATAAGAAATATTAGATGACTCATTTCTACGTTCAAATCTCAGATGGAAGGTGACAGTGATGGAACATGGCAAATCCACAAAAAAGTGGCCGGCCGTTGGTCCGGGGTTAATTGTCGCAGCAACGGGCGTCGGAGCCGGTGATCTAGTTGCTGCCTTAGTTGCCGGTACAAATTTTGGACTTGTCTTTTTATGGGCAATCATTATCGGGGCTATTTTAAAATTTGCCTTAAATGAGGGTGTTGGCCGATATCATTTGCTGACTGGAAAAACTATTTTAGAAGGCTGGCATTCTATGGGATTATGGGCAACAAGCTATTTTGGCGTTTATTCGGTTATTTGGGGATTTGTTTATGGAGCGGCTGCGACTTCATCTTGTGCATTGGCTCTGTCTGCATTATTTCCTGTCTTGCCTTTATGGGTATGGGCGGTTATAAGCGGTTTGTTAGGTTTTTTATTAACATGGATGGGGCAATATAAGCTATTTGAAAAAGTTATGAATCTTTTAATTCTACTTATGTTTATTTCGGTTGTCGGCTCAGCTGTTATTGTTCTGCCGGAACTTTCTGATATCATGGACACTGCTGTTCCGGCGTTGCCGAAAGGGTCACTGCTTTACGCACTCGGATTAATTGGGGGAGTTGGCGGATCCATTACCATGGCGTCTTATGGCTATTGGCTGCAGGAAAACAATTGGAAGGATCGATCCTATCTCCGCTACGTTAGATTTGACTCCATGATTGCCTATATTACTACAGCAGTTTTTACAATTTCTTTATTAATTTTAGGGGCTGCATTACTATATGGAACGAATACAAACATTAACGGTGAGCAAGGTCTCGTATCATTTGCTACCATTTTAGGAAACGAGCTGTCCCCAACTGTACGCATCTTATTTCTCATCGGTTTTTGGTCAGCTTCCTTTACATCAGTATTAGGTGTTTGGAATGGCGTCTCTTATTTATTTGCTGATTTTGTCTATACTGTTAAAAAACATGATGTGAATAAAGAACAATTAAGTAAGACAAAAGCTTATAAATTTTTTGTTTTTTGGTTAACATTCCCGCCAATGCTCTTGCATTTTATAGGAAAACCTGTGAGCCTCATTATTTTGTATGGTGCCCTTGGTGCGCTATTTATGCCCTTTCTGGCGCTGACCCTTATCTATTTGCTTAATAGTAAAAAGCATCTTCCTCATAAGGAAGATCGAAATAAATGGTTTTTCAACGTACTTTTGAGTTTAAATATTGTTTTATTTTTCATTTTATCGATCAATGAACTAGTCAACCTATTTCGTTAAGCGGCTTCAAATAAAAGGCAGTCTAGCTTTTGTGTTAATTCACCATATACTACTATTTCAAAAAGAAGACGACAAAAGCATTTTGTGGTCTTCTTTTTGATTTCAAAATTTTGCTTTTCTCGGATAGCGCCATATTTTATTTTGCTTCATCCAGTATTCCTTTGAACCAGAAAACAGTGAAGAACCTACTTACTAGGTTGTAGGTAAAAGTTCTATATCAAGGTCAAAGATAAACATTTGCCTAGATATCGCTTTAAGAAATGCAAAATGGCTTTATTGTCATAAACGGTAAGGACAGGGCATAAACTTGTACAAAATTGCAAAAGGATGATGGATGATGAATCGTCGAGCAAAAGAAATAAAAAAACGAATAGCAAAGCGTAAACGAAAAAGAATGAACAGCATGCTTTCGAGCAGTTCAAGCAGCAGTGATGATACATCTGTTCCATTTATCAATCAAATCACACAAGAAAACGTGCAAGTTGACGCGGACTCCCCTCTTTATGTAGAGGCAGAAGGAAGTAAAAATTTTCATCCATTGTTTCGTTCGGACGTTTTTATAACAAAATTGCTAATCTCTGCCTGCATCGTCCTGATGATCGGTATTATTTTTAAAAATGACCGGGCAGAATTTCTGAAAGCTAGAGATTTCGTCAGCCATGTGATGGAAAAGGAGTTTAACTTTGCATATGTTTCCAAATGGTACGAAGAGCAATTTGGGAATCCATTAGCGTTTTTGAAAAAACAATCGAAAGAGGAAAGTGGATCTAAAGAAAGCCAATATGCGGTTCCGGCATCAGGAAAGGTGCTTCAGAGCTTTAAAGATACCGGGCAAGGCGTGATGATCGAAACAAATAATAAAACGGTAGAGGCCATGAATGAAGGAATTGTTATTGAAGCTGGAAAGAAGGAGGATACTGGTCTGACTGTGGTGATTCAACATGCTGATGGAATAGAAACCTGGTATGGGAACCTGGAAGAGCTAAATGTAGCGCTGTATGACTTTGTCGAAACGGGAAAACCTGTAGGCAAAGTAAAGCAAGGCCAAAACCAGCACGGAACATACTATTTTGCCATAAAAAAGGGCGACACATTTATTGACCCGAGTCAGGTGATCTCATTTGAATAAATATTTTTCCTTATTGTCGAAAATACATATTCATCCTATCTTTTGGGTGTTGATTGCAATCGGAGCAATGACAGCGCAATTTAAAGCTCTTTGCATCCTTTTCTCAATAGTTTTTATTCATGAAATGGGGCATGCTGTTTGCGCCAGTTTTTTTTCATGGAGGATCAAGTCCATTCAGCTTCTTCCTTTTGGCGGTGCAGTGGAAATGGAGGAGCATGGAAATCGTCCCTTGAAAGAAGATCTGTTTGTTGTTATATCTGGACCGATTCAGCATTTATGGATGCAAATAGCTGCATGGATTTTTTGGGAAGCGAATTTCATAAACGACTCTACATATGAAATGTTTATTTTTTTTAATATGTCTATTTTCCTTTTTAATCTTCTTCCCATTTGGCCCCTTGATGGAGGAAAGCTTCTTTTTATTTTGCTGAGCAAACAAAAACCTTTTTCAGTTGCTCATAAGGAAATGCTTCGCATATCTGCAGTTGTTTTTTCATGTTTGTTCCTTTTTTTGCTTTTTTTCAACCCTACTCTTTTAAGCGGGTGGATTATCGCAGCCTTTATCGTCCACTCCATTTATACGGAATATAAACAAAGACAGTTTGTATATATTCGCTTCTTGATGGAAAGGTATTATGGAAATCATCAAGCGTTCACAGTGTTAAAGCCGATCATTGTTGATCGCGATGATTTGATTTACCACGTGCTGCTGAAATTTCAGCGGGGTTGCAAGCACCCTATTATTGTGGAGGACGATGGAAAAAAACTTTTTCAGCTTGATGAAAATGAGCTGCTGCACAGTTTTTTTTCGGAAAAAAAGACGGACAGAAAAATGGGCGATTTACAGTACGTTTATTGACGCCTGCAGGAAAACATGATATTGAAATAGGAAACAATACATGAAAAGAGGTTGTTGGGTTGCGGCAATTAATTATAAATAAAAAAACGGATGATGAACGCATTGCATTGTTGGAAAACGGACGACTGGCGGAAGTATGGATAAAAGAAAAAAACACGATTGTCGGCAACATTTATAAAGGAAAAGTAACAAAAGTCCTTCCTGGTATGGAGGCTGTTTTTGTTGATTTAGGTCAGGGAAGAAACGGCTATCTTCACCGGAATGACATTATGTCATATTTTGAGACGTCCCGAACGAATGAGGCATTAAAAAATAAAAATGTCCGACATTTTATTTCTCAAGGTGAAGAGGTAATCGTTCAAGTTGTAAAAGAATCAGGAGAATTTAAAGGCCCTAAAGTCACAATGAATATTGAATTGCGATCCCCTTTTTTTGTATATCAGCCCTTTGGCCGCTCGGTAGCAATTTCCAAAAAAATTATTTCCCAGGAAGAAAGAAAAAGATTGCAGCTTCTCGGGGAAACGTTATGCTCAAACAAAGGGGGCATCGTTTTCCGAACTGCTGCTGAAAGAGCGGATGACCAAACAATAAAAAAATGGTTCGATGACATGCTGAGCAGTTTTGAACAACAGCTGAAAAGCAAAAAAGTGCCAAGCTTATTATTCGGTTCAGAAAGTTTTGTAGAGCAAATTATCGCTGAAATTTCACCGCATGTATTGGATGAAATTGTCATTGATGACATAAGCACTGTAAAAGAATTGAAAAAAAATTACGGAGAATTGTTCCCATTTTCCATTAATTTTTATTCCGAAAACGAAAATATTTTTTCTTATTATGCAATCGAACATGAAATCGAAAAGGCGCTGAAAAAAATTGTTTGGTTAAAAAACGGCGCGTTTATCGTAATTGAAGAAACGGAAGCAATGATTGTCATTGATGTTAATACAGGGAAATTTTCGGGGAAAAATACGTACCGAGATACGGTTTTAAAAACCAATGAGGAGGCGGCAAAAGAAATTGCCCGGCAGTTAAGATTAAGAAATTTGAGCGGAATCATTTTGATCGATTTTATTGATATGGAGAAGGAAGATCGAAGCCGGATTTTGAGATTGTTTCAAAAAGAATTGGAAAAAGACCGCATTTTCACAAAAGTCATCGGTTTTACCGAATTAAATATATTGCAATTAACAAGGAAAAAAACTCGAAAATCTCTTTCCGAGCTTTTGCTCGAACCATGTCCAGCATGCGGCGGAACAGGAAGAAAAAGGACGGTTGAAAGCATTGCTTTTGAACTTGAAAGAACCCTTCTTGAACATGCTGGATCAGATGACGAAGCCGTCCTTGTAGAAGCGGCCCCAGAAGTTTGCGATTTTTTTACATGTGGATATGAGCAACATTTAAAAAAGCTTGAAGAACTAATAGGCATGAAGATTTTCTTCAGTCCTTCCGATCATGTAAAAGGATTCGAAATTCGCCAATGGGGAACAGAAGAGGAAGTGTCTTTACGGATCTCCAAAATGTATTGACATATACATTCATATTTTGTTAAGATCAATTTGTTATTGTTTTTTGTAGCACCCGTGCTACAACCGCTCAGTTTGGGTTTGAAGCTCGGTTATCCGACACCCTAATCTGGCGAGTCTTAGTTAAATAGGAGGTGCAGAATATGTACGCAATCATTGAAACTGGCGGGAAACAAGTGAAAGTTGAAGAGGGTCAAGCCATTTATGTGGAAAAATTAGACGCTCAAGAAGGTGAAACAGTTACTTTTGACAAGGTGCTTTTCGTTGGAGGAGACAACGTAAAGGTAGGTAACCCGCTGGTAGAAGGAGCTACGGTTACGGCAAAAGTTGAAAAGCATGGCCGAGGTAAGAAAATTATCGTTTTTAAATATAAACCGAAAAAAAATTACCGTAGAAAACAAGGTCATCGCCAACCGTACACAAAAGTTGTCATTGAAAAAATTAATGCATAATAAAGGCTGTTTCATATGATACATGTGACCATCCATCGTTCGAAAGAAGGATTCATCCGGTCGTTTACAATGAAAGGGCATGCGGACTTCGCAGAGCACGGGAAGGACATCGTATGTGCAGGCGCTTCAGCTGTTTCTTTTGGAGCAGTAAATGCGATCAAAGCTTTAGCCAATGTCGATATGAATGTTGAACAATCGGAAGAAGGCGGATTTTTGCACGTACAGGTTCCTGATCAAGTTGACACGGATTCATTTGAAAAAATCCAATTATTGCTTGAAGGAATGCTTGTTTCATTACAAACGATCGAGCGAGGGTATGGAAAGTTTATTCGAATCGTTACAAAAAAAGATTAGGAGGTGGCACTCATGTTAAAATTGGATCTTCAATTTTTCGCATCGAAAAAAGGAGTTGGGTCCACGAAAAACGGACGTGATTCCATCGCAAAACGATTAGGTGCAAAACGTGCGGACGGCCAATTTGTTACAGGCGGCTCCATTCTTTATCGTCAAAGAGGTACAAAAGTTTATCCTGGTTTGAATGTTGGCCGCGGCGGGGATGATACGCTTTATGCGAAAGTAGACGGCATCGTCCGTTTTGAACGATATGGACGCGACAAGAAAAAAGTCAGCGTGTATCCGATAGCAAAAGAAGCATAAGCAAACACTTGAAAAACTCTAGCCTTTTTGGTTAGAGTTTTCTTTTTCGGTGTTTTTTTAATGGAAAGTTGATATAATTTTTGTACATGTTTAAAAAGATAGCTTGATGGGAGTGGAACCATGGCTGATCAAAGAGAGAGATGGAGTATTGTTGACGCATTAAGCCACTCCAGACATGATTGGATGAATAAATTGCAATTAATTAAAGGCCATTTATCATTAAAAAAATACGATCGGGTGAAGGAAATTATTGATGAAATTGTCGTGGAAGCAAAGCAAGAATCAAAACTTTGCAATTTAAACATGCCCAGTTTTGCAGAGCTGCTTTTAACATATAACTGGAAAGGACACCTTCTCATTTTGGATTATGAAGTGCTAGGGGAAGCGATGGATTGTTCTGGTCTAGATGAGGAAATGTTCCATTTTACAACAGATCTTTTTCAAATCCTTAATCAAAATATTGATAAAAAACAAGAAAATCATATAACCGTAACATTAGAACTCTTTAAAACAGAAAACAATGTCCGGTTCTTTTATGATTTTAATGGTATACTAACGGATGATAAGACTCTTTTAACATTTTTAGAGCAGTACCAATCAGATGCAATCACCATTCAACAAATACATTTTGATACATATGAATTTACATTGATGGTCAGTAAGTCGTGATGAAACAATGAAAGGAGGCTGAAGCTCAATGTTTGTCGATCAAGTGAAGGTATATGTGAAGGGCGGAGATGGCGGGAACGGCATGGTTGCTTTCCGCCGTGAAAAATATGTTCCGAAAGGAGGCCCTGCAGGGGGAGACGGCGGAAAGGGCGGAGATGTGATTTTTGAAGTGGATGAAGGTCTTCGGACGTTAATGGATTTTCGCTATAAAAAACATTTTAAAGCTCCAAAAGGCGAAAACGGGATGTCTAAAAATCAGCACGGGAAAAATGCCGACCCCCTTGTTGTGAAAGTTCCTCCCGGTACTGTTGTAATAGATGATGATACAAAAGAAGTGATCGCAGATTTAACCGAGCACGGGCAAAGAAGCGTGATTGCCAAAGGAGGACGGGGCGGCAGAGGAAACACCCGATTTGCCTCGCCAACGAATCCGGCGCCCGAAATATGCGAAAAAGGAGAGCCGGGCGAAGAACGATATGTAACATTGGAATTAAAGCTTTTGGCTGATGTCGGGCTTGTCGGATTTCCGAGCGTTGGGAAGTCCACTCTTTTATCAGTTGTATCAAGTGCTAAACCAAAAATCGCTGCCTACCATTTTACAACGATAGTGCCGAATTTAGGTGTTGTTGAGACCGAAGACGGACGCAGTTTTGTGATGGCAGATTTACCGGGTCTTATTGAAGGCGCTCATCAAGGAGTAGGTCTTGGACATCAATTTTTGCGTCATATTGAAAGAACAAGAGTCATCGTTCATGTCATTGATATGTCCGCAATGGAAGGCCGTGATCCGTATGAGGATTACCTGACGATCAATGAAGAATTAAAACAATATAATTTAAGGCTGACGGAGCGGCCGCAAATTGTTGTCGCCAACAAAATGGATATGCCAAATGCTGCTGAAAATCTTTCACAATTTAAAAGAAAGCTGCAAGACAAAAATGTCAGCATTTTTCCAATATCAGCCGTTACACGCCAAGGAATTCGCGAGCTGTTATTTGCTATTGCCGATTTATTGGAAAAAACGCCGGAATTCCCTCTTTACTTTGACGAAACGGAAACATCTGCTCCGAATCGTGTCGTGTATACATTAAAGGATGAAAAGCCGAGCTTTACCATCAGCCGTGACAGCGATGGAGCGTTTATTTTATCAGGTGAAAAGGTTGAAAAGCTGTTTAAAATGACCGATTTTTCAAGAGACGAATCCGTTCGCCGTTTTGCAAGACAGCTTCGCAAAATGGGGGTAGACGACGCATTAAGAGAGCGCGGTGCAAAAGATGGGGATACAGTAAGGCTGCTGGAATTTGAATTTGAATTCATTGAATAAAACATTTTGCACATAAAATCTGTGTCCTTCATGCTTCATCGCATATGGGTGGGAAAGGAGACGGTAGATGAAAGACGAAATTTTTTATTTGGTAAGGGAAGATGTGCTGCCGGAAGCAATGAAAAAAACGCTCGAAGTGAAAAAGCTTCTTGAACGAGGCAAAGTCTCGTCCGTTCAAGAAGCAGTGCAGCTCGTTGACTTGAGCCGAAGTGCGTTTTATAAATACAGAGACGCGGTTTTTCCTTTTCATACTGTTGTCAAAGAAAAAATCATTACGTTGTTTTTCCATTTAGAAGATCGTTCCGGAACGCTGTCGCATTTGCTTAAAGTTGTGGCTGAAGCAGGCTGCAATGTGCTGACAATTCACCAAACCATTCCGATTCAAGGGAGAGCCAATGTGACTTTATCATTAAACACGAACGGAATGAAAGAAGATATGAACGTTTTATTATTAAAATTGCGGAAGCTAGAATTTGTAGAAAAGGTCGAACTATTAAGTTCAGGTGCATAGAATTAGGAAGGAAGATATACAGATGAAAATCAGCTATTTGGGACCGAAAGCAACATTTACTCATTTGGCCGTCTCAAAATTTTTTGAAAACGATGTAAAACTAGTCCCTTACCGAACGATTCCACATGTCATGGATGCAGTCGTCAAGCAAGAAACAAACATTGCCGTTGTTCCGCTTGAAAACGCGCTTGAGGGGTCGGTCAATCTTACAATTGATTATTTAATTCATGAAAATACACTGCATATTGTCGGTGAAATTGTTGTTCCAATCAAGCAGCATTTAATGGTTCATCCTTGCAGGAAGGATGATTGGAAAAAAATCGAAAAAGTATTTTCTCATTCACATGCTATTGCACAATGCCATAAATTTTTACATGAGCATATGCCGGATGTTTCGATCGAATATGCCACATCGACAGGAGCCGCTGCAGAATATATCCATCAACATCCGGAAGAAAATATGGCTGTCATTGCCAATGAGTTGGCGGCAAAAGAGTATGATTTAGCTATTGTGAAATATAATATTCACGATTATGATTACAACCATACACGATTTGTTATTTTACATCCGGATCAAGATTTTCAAATAGAAAATAACCACCATAATAAAGTCGGTGAAAAGACGACATTAGTTGTAACGTTGCCGACAGACCATGTAGGCGCCCTGCATCAAGTATTGTCTGCATTTGCATGGAGAAAACTGAATTTATCAAAAATTGAATCTCGTCCAATGAAAACGGGATTAGGAGATTACTTGTTTATTATAGATATAGAATCAAAAATGGATGATGTTTTAATACCCGGGGCAATCCAAGAACTGGAGGCTTTAGGCTGCGGCGTCAAGATTCTCGGAAGCTTTCCGGCTTATAAACTATAAAAAAAGCCGAGCATCCATTGCAGGATGCCTGGCTTGATTAATCAATGATCGTCACGAATTAAAAATCCTGCTTGATCAAGAGCTGCACAAACTTCATTTAAAGTTTTTTCATTGTCGGCAAGAATGGTGTGCAAATGAATGCCGTTCGTTAATTCCGACAAATAAGAGGCGTTTGTTGTTTCGATTTTTTTTATGAACTCATCTACTTCTTTTCGATTGCTTACCATAATCGATGCGGTCAAGTCCCCATACACTGGATGTTCAACGATTACATCTTTTACGGTCGCTCCGTAATCAACAATAATGTTCAATTCCTCCTTTGTTTTTTCCGGAGCGTGCTTGCAGGCAATAAGACGTTTCGCTTTTTTTGCCTCATTCGTTCTTTCTTTTAAATACATATATCCCTGACTTGTGGCTAAAATCGGTTCTCCGAGTGCTTTTAAAAGAGAAATATCTTGAACGATGACTTGACGGCTGACATTCGTCCGTGAGGCCAATTCCCCTCCCGTGATCGGCCGATTTTCATTTTTCAACCATTCGAGAATCACTTCCCTCCGCTTGTCCCCTAATATTTTTTCCATAAACACCAACCTTTCAAAACTCTTATCGAACGATGGATAGAATCGCATTGATAAGCTCATCGACTTCCGAGATTGTATTTGTAATTCCAAAGGAAATACGAATAAATTGATGAGCGGAATCTTTGTCAAAGCCGATTGAAAGAAGGGTTTTAGAAGGATGACTATTTCCAGCTTGACAGGCGCTTCCAGTTGAGACCGCAAATCCTTTTCGGTTCAATTCGAGCATTACAAATTGACCTTCTAAACTGTTTGTGACAACACCAACAATATTTGGGAGAACCTCTTTTTTCGTTTCATTGACAATCGTTATCGTGGGCAGCTGTGTCTTTAATTGGCTGATCAAATGCTGCTTGAGCTTGATGAAATGGTTAAAATGCTTCTCTCTTTGATTATAAAACTCATTTGCGGCAGTGACAAAGGAAAAAATGCCTGGAACGTTGACAGTGCCTGGACGAAATCCGTCCTCATGTGTTGTTCCGGGAATCACTGGCGACCAGCTTGCTGCTGGATGAATATACACTGCTCCTACGCCCTTTGGACCGTAAATTTTATGTGAAGAAAATGTATAAGCATCAGCATTCATCTCATCGACGGGAATCAACAGTTTTCCAAACGTTTGCACACAATCGGTATGAAAGTATATTTTCCTCTTTTTTAAAAACAAGCCAATTTCCTTTATATTTTGAATTGTTCCGATTTCGGAATTGCCGTGCTGGATGGTGACAAGGGCCGTATCTTCACGGATTTCTTCTTCAAGATGCTCCATTAAAATATTTCCATTTTGATCATGCTTTAAAAATGTAATGTCATATCCTTTCGCACGCAATAAAGACAAATAATGGTCAATGGATGCATGTTCAAGTGAAGAAGCAATAATATGCTTTTTGTTTGGCGTGCTATTTAATAATGATTGGATGGCCAGTATGTTGCCTTCAGAACCGCCGCTAGTAAAATAAACACCGTTTGGATCTCCTCCTAATAACGCTGCAAATGCTTTCCTTGACGCTGTCAATAGTTCATACGCTTTGCCGCCGATATCATGCAGACTGCTTGAGTTTCCGTAAGCAAATTTTGCCGCTTCGGTGTATGAAGCAATCGCTTTTTCACTCATGGGGGTCGTTGCTGCAAAATCAAAGTATATCAATTGTTTTCGCCCCTCTCTATTCAAGCCTTAAAAATTTTGTGAAAAATTCCTCTTGTCAATATTGTATTTTTGTGTAAATATATGTGTCAAGACATGTGTAAATTTATAAGGGGGGTTGTTGATGACCCATTATGATGTCATCATCGTCGGAAGCGGTATTGCCGCATTAACGGTTGCAAGCGAATTATGTGAAAAAATGAACATATTAATGATTACAAAAACGATGAAAACTAGTTCTAATTCTCATTTGGCTCAAGGTGGAATTGCATGTGCCATACATGAAAATGATCATAGCTGCCTTCATTATGAAGATACATTATATGCTGGGCGCTACCACAATAAAAAGGAAGCAGTTGAGCTGCTCGTGCAAGAAGGAAAGGAAATTATTTCATCCCTTATGGATGAGGGCTTTCCATTTGACAAGGACGAGCAAGGAAATGTGGATTTAGGAAATGAAGGGGCGCACTCCTTTCGCCGCATTCTCCATGCAGGAGGAGATGCGACGGGAAGGAAAATGGTAGAGCATTTTTTGAAAAAAATAACAAACCGGATAACAATCAATGAATATCAGTTTGTTTGTGATGTCGTTGTAAAGGACGGAAGGGCAGTTGGCATTATTACCAAAACAGCAGATGAAAATATACATGTCTATACAGCCTCCCATATTATTTTGGCAACCGGCGGCTGCGGTCAAGCTTATGAATGGACATCCAATCATCCGAACGCAACGGGAGACGGACTTGCCATTGCTTTTCGGGCTGGATGCAGGCTGATCGATATGGAGTTTACACAGTTTCATCCAACAATGCTTTATATAAACGGGACATGCAGAGGATTGATTTCTGAAGCGGTCAGGGGAGAAGGCGCTGTATTGATTGATGAAACGGGGCAAAGATTTATGAGCGAAATTCACCCATTAGGTGATTTGGCTCCTCGAGATGTTGTTGCCCGTGCAATTTATCGTAAATATCGGGATGGACATCAAGTGTATTTGGATATTTCAGAAATTCAATTTTTTTCCGAACGTTTCCCGACGATTGCTGAGATGTGTCGGCAAAATCGGGTAAATTTGAGCGAGAAGAAAATTCCTGTAGTGCCTGGCATGCATTTTTTAATGGGCGGAATTGAAACCGATTTAGTCGGCAGAACGAATATCGATCGGCTTTATGCTGTAGGCGAATTGGCGTGTACCGGTGTCCACGGGGCAAATCGTCTAGCATCAAATTCTCTTTTAGAAGGTCTTGTATTCGGAAAAAGGATTGCAAAATTTATACTGGATCAGCGGCTGTCTTCACAGGAGAGTTTTGGGGATTTCCATTGGAACGAACATGAAAAAACAGAGGTTCCAGAAAAAGGAGAAATACGCAAAATATTGACAAAATGGGTTGGAATCGAACGGACGCATGGAGAACTGGCATGGGCTGTTTCATGGCTGAAGCGATATGTCAAATATTTTCCATTAAATGCTATAAGTTATTCAATTGAAGAAATCGAACGGATTAACATGATCACAGCCGGATATTTAATAGCTAAAGGAGCTCTTTTACGAAAGGAAAGCCGCGGCGGCCATTTCAGGATCGATTATCCAGGGGAAAAACCTGAATGGCTGGAAAAACGAATTGTACAAACAAACGAGCAAAGGATAGGGGCGGTTGAAACATGAATCAAATAAAACTCGAGCAGGCATTGAAGCAATTTTTTATGGAAGACATAGGAGACAATGATTTGTCCAGCGATGCGATTTTCTCAGAAAACGACCGAGGATCGGGCGTCATAAAAGCAAAACAAAGCGGAGTTTTTTGTGGAGAAAACGTGGTGAAAACCGCTTTTTCGATGTTAAACCCCAACCTTGAAGTTCACATGTTTGTAAAAGATGGACATGAGCTGACAGCGGGGGAAGAGATTGCCGTCATAAAAGGTTCTATTCGTTCCATCTTACAAGGAGAGCGCGTAGTGTTAAATCTGCTGCAGCGAATGAGCGGGATCGCAACTTTGACAAAACAAGCGGTGCTGACGTTAAATTCAACGCATACAAAAATTTGTGATACAAGAAAAACAACACCTGGTCTGAGAATGTTTGAAAAGTATGCTGTCCGCATAGGGGGAGGATATAATCACAGATTTGGTTTATATGACGGGGTGATGATTAAAGACAACCATATTGCCTTTTGCGGTTCGATTACAAAAGCAGTTGAAAGGGCAAGAAATCGAGTCGGTCACATGGTGAAAATTGAGGTGGAGGTTGAAACGGAAGAGCAATTGAAAGAAGCAATTTCAGTACATCCCGATATTATCATGTTTGACAATTGCCCGCCTGAACAAGTGAAAAAATTTGTTGATATGACTCCGCCTGACATTATTACAGAAGCTTCAGGCGGAATTACGTTAAAAAATTTAGCGGATTACAAAGATACAAATGTTGATTTCATATCGCTTGGGTTTATTACCCATTCAGCACCTTCAATAGACATTAGTTTATCTTTTTCGGGGAGGAATGAGCTATGAATCTTTTTGAATTGTTGGATGCTTCAAAAACAGAAATGATGCCTGAAGATTATAAACATCGATCTGTGGAAGAATTGGAAAACCGTGTGATAGAAATCAAAAAGAAATTCGGAACAAGACTGATGATCCCAGGTCATCATTATCAAAAAGACGAAGTGATCCAATTTGCAGATGTAACAGGAGATTCGTTAAAGCTGGCACAAATAGCGCAAGAAACAAAAGATGCCGAATATATTGTCTTTTGTGGTGTTCATTTTATGGCAGAAACAGCAGACATGCTGACATCGCCTTATCAAAAGGTGATTCTTCCGGATATGAGAGCTGGCTGTTCGATGGCAGATATGGCAAATATCAAACAAACAGAAGCCGCTTGGAGCAAGCTGCAAGAGCTTTTTGACGACACGATTTTGCCATTAACATATGTCAATTCATCAGCAGAGATTAAAGCTTTTGTCGGTAAAAATGGCGGAGCAACGGTAACCTCCTCAAATGCTGAAACGATGCTGGCTTGGGCGCTGAAGCAAAAAAGGAGAATTTTGTTTTTACCTGATCAGCACTTAGGGAGAAATACTGCCTTTAAACTAGGTATTCCCCTTAATAAGATGGCTGTCTGGGATCCGATTGAACAAAAGCTGCATTATGATGGAACAAGGGAAGATGTCGCCATCATCTTATGGAAAGGCCATTGCTCAGTGCATGAGAAATTTACAGTAAAAAATATTGAACATATTCGCAGCAAATATCCCGATATGAAAATTATTGTTCATCCTGAATGTACATTTGAGGTTGTTCAGATGGCCGATTATTCGGGATCCACGAAATATATTATTGATACGATTCAAAACTCCCCGAAAGGAAGCAAGTGGGCAATCGGAACAGAAATGAATCTAGTGAATCGGTTAATACAAAATAATCCCGACAAAGAGATCGTTTCTTTAAATCCATATATGTGTCCGTGTTTAACAATGAATCGAATTGATCTGCCCCACTTAGTTTGGGCGCTGGAATCAATCGATAAAGGAAAAATAATTAATCAAATCATTGTGGATGAATCAATTAAAGAGTATGCAGTTCTTGCATTAAATCGCATGCTGGATCATAGCTCATAAAAAGGAAAAATATTGCAATTTCCCATATGCATACGGGATAGCAAAAGTACGAAGAACAATTTGAATGCCTGGGGCCCCTCCCCGGGTATTTTTATTTTTGTATTTTTGCAGCATAAATCAGCAGCTGTGTACTGATATCGATATCAATTGGCTTTTAAAAAAGAGGATCGTTTTTCTTAGCCTTCATTTTTAAATCATAATCCCACTAAAATTTGCATAAGTTGTGATGAAGAAGATTTATGAATGTTTTGATTCGAAAGTTGTATAGGCAGTACGTTTTCACAGGAGGGGGAAACAGTGAAAATCCACATTGTTCAAAAAGGCGATACACTATGGAAAATTGCTCAAAAATATGGAGTCGATTTCCAGGAGTTAAAAAAGTTGAATTCCCAATTGAGCAATCCTGATCTTATTATGCCAGGAATGAAAATAAAAATTCCAACTGGCGATGTGCCAATTAAAAAGGAAGTGAAACATGAATTAAAGAAAGAAGTGCCAAAAGTAGCTTTTAAAAAGGAAGCAAAGGAACATCCTTTTGCAGAGGAAAAACCTGTTGCTCCTATTGAGACGGAGGAACCGGAAGCAAAGGAGAAGCCGTCTAAACCATATGTGCCTCCCGTTCCAAAAGTTTATCAGCCTTACTATCCGAAAAAAACTGATGTAAGCAATTATTTTATGCTCAATATGCCGATGATGAATATCCATGAAGAAGCGGAAAAGGCTCCAACGCATCCCTATGCTTCAAAAGATTCCAAACCGCAGCTTCCGAAAAAGCCTGAAAATGTGTTTCATGAAGTTTTGGGTAAAGGAGAAGAAAATAAAGAGGAGGACAACAAAGATATGACGAATCCGCAATTTTCGAATGTCAATCCATATTATGGAGCCCAATGGCAGCCTTATTACGCGCCTGTCTGGCCAAATATTCCGAACCCTGCCCCGAATCAATTTGTAAGCCCACAACAATATGGCGAAGATTTTGATGATGATGAATATGATGAAGCGTATGGTTACGAAAACGTTGCACCTAACATTCCGCCAAACGTTTCACCAATACAATACAGTCCGCAACCCGTAGTTCCATGTGTACCATATCCTGTTCTTTGTCCACCGTTTCCATTCTTAGGATGCCATCCGGTATCTCCTGTATATCCAGGATCAGGATTGGCGCCGACACCTTATGCTGCACCTTATGGAATACCGCACGGTCAATGGGTAAGCCCGGAGGCGGCGGAAAATCAAGAATTTGCAGAGAATATACCTCATACTGGAGCTTTTCCGAGTCATCAGGATGACTGCGGCTGCGGAGGTCCTGTACCTTATGGATATCGAGCGGCTCCATTTGTACCATATGGAATACCGCATTACCCTTATGCTGTGCCTTACTATGATTATAACCAGTTCGTTGCACCGCAAGATGAAGAAGATGAAGATTAATTTTATTGGAGACGATGATAAAAATCGTCTCTTTTTTCTTTGAAAATTTCATGACATGATTTATTTTTCGTAAAATACAATATGATACAATAGATAATAAAAAGAAATGATGCTAAGGAAGGTGCATGACATAATGCAGGAAAAAATTGCAAAACTAATCGAATGGCTTCAAAATCAAGTAAAAAACGCAGGATTAAACGGTGCAATTGTTGGAATAAGCGGGGGAATTGATTCCGCCGTAGTTGCTCATCTCATTAAGCGAGCGTTTCCTGAGCATTCGCTTGGCCTAATCATGCCATGTAAAAGCAATCCGAAAGATCAAGAAGATGCTTTAAAAGTAGTGAAAAGCTGCAACATTGATTATATGGTGATCGACTTGACCGAAACTCATGAAACGCTTTTTCACGCCATTCAAAAAAATATTCAAGCTAAAAACGATTGGAATGAAGAAGCATCAAGATTAGGCGACGCGAATACGCGCGCGCGGCTCAGAATGACAACATTATACGCTGTGGCAAACAATTATCGTTACATGGTTGTTGGCACAGATAATGCAGCTGAATGGTATACAGGCTATTTTACGAAATACGGAGACGGCGGTGTAGACCTTGTTCCTCTTGTACATTTTACAAAAGGCGAAGTAAGGGAAATGGCAAAAATTTTAGGAGTTCCGGATGAAATTATTAATAAAGCTCCAAGCGCCGGTTTGTGGGAAGGACAAACGGATGAAAACGAAATGGGAACAACATATGATATGATTGACAAATTTTTAAAGGGAGAGGAAATTCCTGAGAAAGATAAAGAAATCATTGAAGCGCTGCATAGACGTTCTGAGCATAAACGAAATTTAGCGGCAGCACCGCCAAAATTTTAATTAATTGCCGGGAACTAACAGCAATAAACCTCCCCTGAAAGAACAAGCTATGGATGAGCTATTATGCTCAAATTGTTTTTCAGGGGGTTTTTTCATTGAGAAAATCAGTTTCCGCAGCTATTGCCCTTTCTTTTATGACAATTGGTCTTGCGGCGTGCAACAACAATAATGGTGCATTGGATGACCGTGATCGAAATGGTGCAGCACCAATTGGCTACTATTCAGCTGATCGGGATCGCAATTTTGATTACGTTGATAATGATGGACCGATCACTGAAATGTTTGACGGCGGAATGGATGACAATGATATGCTCCGCGATGCAAATGACCGCAATAGAGACCGCTCGCTGACAGTGAACGATAGAAGAAACAACGGCTTCCAAAGAAGCGATGTCAATTATCATAATCATTTACGGGATGTGGGCTCGAATAATGCTCAATTAGCCGAACGAATTTCTGATCAGGTAAGCCGGCTGAAAAACGTGCAGGATGTTGATACGCTCGTAACAAATGACAGGGTTGTAGTAGCGATCAATACAACTGATCGAAACGAACAGAACGTAAAAAATCGAGCCAAACGAGTTGTATCAAGACTGGCTGGAAATAAAAGCATCCATATTGTAACAGACGAGGAAACTTTTACTCGTGTGCGAAACATTAATAATAACTTGAATAACGGTACGGATGTAGGGGAAGATATCCAACGTCTATTCAATGATATTGGAGAAGCAGTAACAGAGCCTTTTGACGGAAATAACCGCTAACGAGACAGGGAGAACTCCTCCCTGTTTCTTTTGTGAAGAACAATTTTTCCCGCTAAATAAAATATGTTATATTAAAAATCGAGATTTGTTTATGAGAGGGGATTTTTAGAATGGCAGGACATTCTAAATGGAAAAATATTCAAAGAAGAAAAAATGCCCAAGATGCGAAGCGGGGCAAAATTTTTATGAAATTGGCAAAAGAAATTTATGTTGCGGCTAAACAAGGCGGAGGAGATCCTGACGCGAATCCGAGCCTCAGACTTGCCATTGACAAGGCTAAAGCTGCCAACATGCCGAACGATAATATAGAACGAGCAATTAAAAAAGCGACCGGCAGCCAAGATGGAGCCAACTATGAAGAAATTACATATGAAGGATATGGTCCCGGCGGTGTCGCTGTAATGGTAAAATGTCTGACGGACAATAAAAACCGTACAGCAACAAGTGTTCGTACTGCCTTTAATAAAAACGGAGGAAACTTAGGAGAAACTGGTTGTGTATCCTATATGTTCGAACGAAAGGGATATATTGTTATTGATGGTAACGGAATTGAAGAGGATGACTTGTTTCTTGAAGCAATTGACGCTGGAGCAGAAGAATTAGAAGCGTCAGGTGAGGCGTTTGAAATTTATACCGCTCCTGAAAATTTGAATAATGTAAAAACCGCTTTAGAAGAAAAAGGATATAAACTGGAAACAGCGGAAATCACATGGATTCCTCAAACGTACACGCAACTAGATGAAACAACAGCTGAAAAAATGTACAAATTAATCGATGTCCTTGAAGATGACGACGATGTCCAAGAAGTCTTCCATAATATGCAGGAAGATGAGTGATTGAAAATTTGTTGATATTAACGATTTAAAAAATCTAACAGCCGAAAAAAAAAGAAATTGTTAAGTTATCCATTTTACTTTTTCTAATTGAAACGTATTAATATACAAGCATGCCATGATATACAAGGTAATTTCCATAATATGTAATAAGATGAAGAATCAGGACTAAGGGTTAAAACTTCTCATGATGGCTACAATAAATAAAAACAAATGTGTTATAAGTTCAGGAGTGGTGGCATGTGAAAAAGGTATTTTGCCTCTTTTGTTATACTTTGATGATCTTAGCTTTTTGTCATTTCCATCCTGAAGCATCTTTCGCAAATGCGAATCATCATTCCTCGACAGTTGAAGTCATCTTGAGAAGAGTTTATCTTGATGGCGAAGTGAGCGAAGAGGTCAAAACAGAACATCATCATTCTATCGCAGATGTAATTGCGAAATATCAAGATTGGCAGGTTGTTCGTCAGGATGGCGACGAAATTGTCTTTCAAAAGCAAATTGATGACCTCTCTCCTTTATTAAAAACAAATGGTTTTTTCGGTATTATGGAAGACGGGACTTTGTCGATTTTTAACGGGAAGCCTGACGCAGATCATGAGGTCATTCAGTCTTTTTTCCAGATCGATATAAAAAAACTGGAAAGCTATCGCCACCTGCAACTAAAAAGAGGAATTCCCGTAAAAAATAAAGAGAATTATTTAAATGTCATCAATACCTTTAAAGCTTATTCTGCTGATGAATTCAAATAAAAGGACCGATGCTTTTTGCATCGGTTTATTTTTGCAGTTCTATCCCTGACGGAGCGAGTTCTTTATGTTAAAATAGGTTAAGTGATGAGAGGTGAACGCAGTGATTGAGTTTATCCGCGGAGTTGTAGATCATATATCAATAGATTCAATTGTGATCGATCGGAACGGAGTCGGCTTTCAAATTTTCACTCCCAATCCTTTCAACTATCAAAAACATATAAAAAAAGAAGTGACAGTTTATACATATCAATATGTAAGGGAGGATCTCCTCGCTCTGTACGGATTTTCAAGCCGTGAAGAAAAGACTCTCTTTTCCAAGCTTTTAAACGTAACAGGAATCGGTCCGAAGGGTGCTCTGGCGATCCTGGCTTATGGGGATGCAAAGCAAGTAGTGGAGGCCATTGAAAATGAAGATGAAGCATTTTTAGTAAAATTTCCTGGTGTCGGAAAGAAAACAGCGAGGCAAATCATCTTAGATTTAAAAGGGAAGCTCGTCGAATTCGTTTCAGAACCGTCTTCCAACATGTTAGCTAATCAGGTACAAACAGACCAAAAACATAGCAATCATTCGCTTATGGAAGCGATCGATGCACTGAAAGTTTTAGGATACAGTGAGAAAGAGATAGCAAAAATCAAGCCGTCATTGGAAGGTGAATCGCTCTCAACTGATCAATATGTGAAAAAAGCATTGAAACTGCTTTTGAAATAAGGTGATAGCAATGGAGGAAAGAATTGTTGCAGGCGAAGCTGAAGCGGGAGAAAAAGATTTTGAATTCAGCCTTCGTCCTCAATCTTTCGATCAATATATCGGTCAATCAAAGATTAAGGAAAACTTAAAAATATTTATTGAAGCGGCAAAGCTTAGAGAAGAAACGTTGGATCATGTTCTTTTATATGGACCTCCAGGGCTCGGGAAAACAACACTTGCAACGATTATCGCAAATGAGATGGGGACGAATATCCGCCATACTTCAGGGCCCGCGATTGAACGGCCGGGAGAATTAGCGGCTATTCTCACTTCTTTAGAACCGGGGGATGTTTTATTTATTGATGAAATTCACCGGCTGCATCGTTCGATCGAAGAAGTCTTGTACCCAGCGATGGAAGATTTTTGTATAGATATCGTCATTGGAAAAGGATCAAGCGCCCGTACGATCAGGTTGGATCTGCCACCGTTTACACTTGTTGGTGCAACAACTAGAGTTGGCTTATTAACTGCTCCTTTAAGGGATCGATTTGGTGTGTTAAGCCGCTTGGAATATTATCAAGAGCACGAGCTCTCAAAGATAGTCAAACGAACGGCCAATCTGTTAAATATCGAGATTGAAGAGCAGGCAGCCGTTGAAATAGCCAGAAGATCGCGGGGAACGCCAAGAATTGCGAACAGACTTCTTAAAAGGGTCAGGGATTTTGCGCAAGTGCTCGGATTTGAAAAAATCAGCGCCCATCTTGCTGAAGACGCCTTGGAGCGTTTGCAAGTGGATAAACTTGGATTGGATCATATCGATCATAAACTTCTTTTAGGGATCATTGAAAAATTCCAAGGAGGACCCGTTGGAATTGAGACCATTTCAGCGACAATCGGTGAAGAAGCGCACACAATTGAAGATGTTTATGAACCGTATTTATTGCAAATCGGTTTTATTCGGCGAACACCGAGGGGAAGAATAGTAACAGATCTTGTGTATAAACATTTTCAAATGGAGGTGCCGAAAAGATGACGGAATTTCCAAAGCTATTGATGGTGCTTGGCGGTATTTTGCTTTTTATCGGCTTATTTATGCAAGTTGTCGGCAGACTGCCAGGAGATATCGTGGTAAAAAAAGGGAATTTCACCTTCTTCTTTCCGATTGTCACATGCATTGTCATTAGTTTGCTTTTAACGTTCATTTTTTCTTTTTTAGGACGGTTTAAATAATGGACAGAAGCTAGGTGAACAGGATGAATATCGAATTATTTGACTTCGAATTGCCAGAGGAGCTGATTGCCCAAACTCCGTTGAAGGAGAGGGATGCTTCAAGATTAATGATTGTTGATAAAAAAAGCGGAGATATTACGCACAGCAGATTTAAAAGCTTAATTGAGTATGTATCTCCGGGTGATTGCCTTGTTTTAAATGATACGCGGGTCATGCCGGCCAGATTGTACGGGGTGAAAGAAGAAACCGGGGCCAAAGTGGAAGTTTTATTGCTAAAAGAAAAAGAAGGGAATGTTTGGGAAACCCTTGTAAAACCTTCAAAGCGAGTCAAAGTAGGGACAACATTAAATTTCGGAAACGGCCTTTTAAAAGGAACATGTGTAGGAACTCTTGAACACGGCGGTAGAATCATTGAATTTCAATACGAAGGCATTTTTTTGGAAATTTTGGATCAGCTTGGGGAAATGCCATTGCCCCCATACATTAAAGAGCAGCTTGATAATAAAGAACGATATCAAACCGTTTATTCCCGAGAAATTGGTTCAGCAGCTGCACCGACTGCAGGTTTGCATTTCACAGATGAAATACTCGAAAATATAAAAAATAAAGGGATTCATATCGCTTTTATAACGCTGCATGTCGGGCTTGGGACATTTCGTCCAGTCAGCAGCACAAACATTACAGAACATAAAATGCATGCGGAATTTTATCAAATGACAGAGGGAACGGCCCGCTTATTAAATGAAGTAAGAGAAAAGGGAGGACGTATTATCGCAGTCGGTACGACTTCAACTAGAACGCTGGAAACAATTGCTGGAAAACATGGAGGCAAATTTGTCGAAGAAAGCGGTTGGACAGACATTTTTATTTATCCGGGCTACAATTTTAAAGGAATAGACGGACTCGTTACAAATTTTCATCTTCCTAAGTCTTCTCTGATCATGCTTGTCAGTGCGCTGGCTGGAAGAGAAACAATTCTTCGCGCGTATGAGGAGGCTATAAAGGAAAAATACCGTTTTTTCAGCTTTGGAGATGCCATGCTGATTATTTGAAACAGAATAGAGGTACACTGAATAAAGGAGGGGCTTTCATTGAATAAGCCACCTATTCGATATGAACTGATCAAAACATGCAAACAAACAGGCGCCCGCCTTGGAATCGTACATACACCTCACGGTTCGTTTGAAACTCCGGTGTTTATGCCTGTGGGAACATTGGCGACCGTCAAAACTATGTCACCGGAGGAATTAAAAGAAATTGGCGCAAAAATCATTTTGAGCAATACATACCATTTATGGCTCCGACCAGGGGAAGATATCGTTAAGGAGGCAGGAGGTCTCCATTCTTTTATGAATTGGGATGGAGCGATTTTAACCGACTCCGGCGGATTTCAAGTGTTCAGCTTAAGCGAATTCCGGCGAATTGAAGAAGAGGGAGTATATTTTCGCAATCATTTAAACGGGGACAAGCTGTTTTTATCTCCAGAAAAAGCAACTGAAATCCAAAATGCTCTCGGATCAGATATTATAATGGCATTTGACGAATGCCCGCCTTACCCGGCATCATTTGATTATATGAAACAATCTGTAGAACGAACCTCCAGATGGGCTGAACGCTGTCTAGCAGCTCACAAAAGAGAAAATGAACAAGGGATGTTTGGAATTGTACAAGGCGGCGAATATGAAAACTTGCGGAAGCAAAGCGCACGCGATCTTGTCTCGCTTGATTTTTCGGGATATGCGGTTGGTGGTCTTTCTGTCGGTGAACCGAAAGAAGTGATGAATCGTGTGCTAGAATTTACCGTGCCTTTATTGCCAAGCGACAAACCTCGTTATTTGATGGGGGTCGGTTCTCCAGATTCACTGATAGATGGAGCGATTCGGGGCATTGATATGTTTGATTGCGTGCTTCCTACTAGAATTGCGCGCAACGGCACCTTAATGACATCAACAGGTCGGCTTGTCGTAAAAAATGCGAAATATGCGCGCGATTTCGGTCCATTGGATGAATCTTGTGATTGCTACGTTTGCCGAAATTATTCACGTGCTTATATCAGACATTTAATTAAAAGCAATGAAACATTTGGGATTCGATTAACATCTTACCATAATCTCTATTTTTTGATAAAATTAATGGAGCAGATTAGGGAATCAATCCGTGAAGACCGTTTAGGAGATTTCCGAGAAGAATTTTTTGAACGGTACGGATTCAATAAACCAAATGCGAAAAACTTTTAATGCTTAGAAAGGGGTGAAGAAATGTCGGAGAATTTTGTAGCAACAGTGCTGCCTTTTGTGCTGATGATTGCTATTTTTTACTTTTTGTTGATCAGACCTCAGCAAAAAAGGCAAAAGCAAATCCGTGACATGCAGGCAAACTTGAAGAAGGGTGATAAAATCGTAACGATTGGCGGTTTGCATGGGACGGTTGATTCATTGGATGAAGATAAAATCGTCATCCGTACGGGAGACGGCTCCCGCTTAACTTTTGACCGAAATGCTGTGAGAGAAGTCGTAGAACAATCATAGTTCTACAAAAAACAGGGCTGACTTAAATGTCAGCCTTTTTCTTTTTAAGCCTGCCGTTTTGGCGACGAAATATTGACTCCCAGCATTCCTCCAACTATTGAAGTGATTAAAAATCCACCGTGATATAATAGCGATTCTGGCGAAAGCGTTTTTCCGTAACCTAAAAATTGAAACAACAACACAATTCCCGTGTAAGCAACCGCTGTCGCACCGCCTAAAAGCCACCCTTTTTCTTTACCTTTTCCGCCAGCTATAAAACCTCCGATAAAAACGGCTAAAAAACTTATAGATGTGATGACCCAAAAGAGCGAATCTTCTGTTAAACTAGTAAATCGTAATAAAATAGATAAAAGAAAACTGGAAATCAAAGCAATGATCAAAATGGTAAAAACACCGTAAAATACAGCTTTCCCCCACCGCTTTGCTTCAATCATCCATTCATCTCCTCCCATGTTCACCCGTACAAGGGTAATCACTTTTATACAAGCATATTCATAAAAAAAAGATTTAGAATTAAAATTGCCAGATCAGGGTGAAAGGAATGAAACGGATAGATTTTAACGATTTTTCTGCATCGGAATAAAGATTGCTATATACGGACCGATTAGGGGAATTCGCTTTACTTCTTCCTTTTCGACTAGTCGAAAGATGATAAGAAACAGACTGTAAATAACTGTTGTGATCATGCATGCATACATTAACTTTGGCAGCAAATGCAGTTGTTCCAATAAGATATCGTAAATATGATAGGAGATCCAACCTGTTAAGAAAATGGCTGCAAAAGATAGAACATAGTCTCTTAAATAAATTGTGAACTTAAACACTTTCAGCACCGTTGCATAATGAAGAAGAGTAACGATCATAAACCCGCTTATAATGGCAAGAGCTGCGCCGATAATGCCGAGCTCAGGCCTAGTTGCGAAAACAAAAATGAGCGCTGTTTTTAAAATGGAACCGATTAAACTGTTGGTCATCGCTGCTTTTGCTAAATTTAATGCTTGCAATGCTGCTTGCAGTGGACCTTGGAAATAATAAAAGATGAAAAAAGGAGCCATAACTTTCACATAGATGGCAGATTGAGCATTTCCATACATAAAGATCATGATCGGTTCAGCGTACACGTATAAAATAACAACTGCTAGTCCGCCTGTAACAAGCGAGAGCCTTAAAGCTTGCCTCAGCCGATATTCTGCTAATCGAATCCTTTTTTGGGCAATCGCTTCGCTTAATGCGGGCACTAATGATGTTGACAGCGAAAAAGTTATGAAAGAGGGAAGCATTAATAAAGGAAGCGCATACCCCGTCAATTCCCCATATTGTTTTGTAGCTAAAGATGAATGAACGCCGGCGATCAGTAAACTGTGTGAAACAACGATCGGTTCGAGAAACCATGAAATGTTGCCGATAAATCGGCTGCCGGTTGTCGGCAGGGCAATTTTCATGAGCTGACTGAATGTTTCTTTTCCCTTTTTTAACGAACGGAAAAACGATTTTCTCACTCGAATTTGCTTTTTGAAACGGAACGCTATTAGTAAGTAAAGTAAGGAAGCAAGTTCTCCAATTGCTGCCGCAACAAAGGCGCCAGCGGCTGCATATTCGATTCCGTAAGGCAGCATAGCTTTTGTACAAACGGCGATAAAGGCGATTCTGACCGCTTGCTCAAGCACCTGGGAGAATGCCGCAGGCGTCATGTTTTGTTTTCCTTGAAAGTAGCCTCTCAAAACAGAGGATACAGCAATAATAGGAATTACAGGAGTGATGGAAATCAAAGGAAAGAATGTTCTTGGGTCTGTAAGCAATGTTTCAGAAATATATGAGGCGGAAAACAACACAAGCGGTGCGATGATAATGCTTAAACTGCACGTAATTGTTAAAGATACAACCAGTATTTTTTTTTCCTTTTTGCTGTCTCCTATTGCATCCGCTTCCGCGACCAGCTTGGAGATGGCAACCGGCAAACCGAGCTGTGTAGCTGCTGCGACAAGGCCAAACGTAGGCATCGCCATCATGTAGAGGCCAACCCCTTCTTCTCCAATCATTCTGGCTATGACAATTCGATTAATAAAACCGAGAATTCTTGTGATGAGGCCTGCCGTCATTAAAATGAGCATTCCTTTTAAAAAGGTTTGCTTCGGCATTTTTCTCCCTGCCTTCTCAAAAAACTTGATATCATATACAATTACTATATGCAGACTCGAAGTACAGGCATGACAACCTTTTAAGAAAGGAGCATAAAAGTGGAGAACTATTCGGTAGATGCCTATCGCAAGTATTTAAGGCCGTTTTTGAAAAGCAAGCTCGAAGAATTCCGGCTGTATGGATACGATAAAATGACAGAGGATGAATTGTGGGCTTTTTTGAAAAGAAAAAAATGGAAAAAAATTGAGGGTGTCAGAGTACATCGGTTAGTAGAAGGGATTATGTCAGTGAAAGTGTCCGATTTCATGAATTATACGACCATTGAGTTTATGAAAGATGCAAAATGGTTAGATAGTAAAGAAGGACAAGAAATATTAAAAGAATTAACCTAAAGATGATAAGGCGATGTTTCGCATATAAGCTTGAGGAGGATCAACATGGCAAAAAAAGGCCGAATTATATCATTTTTTATCATTGTTTTCGCCCTTTTAGGTTTGACTGGCGCAACGACAAAACCAATCGTAGAAGGCATTACGCTTGGTCTTGATTTAAAAGGCGGCTTTGAAGTTTTATATGAAGTGAAGCCGGTAAATAAAGGAGATAAAATTGACCGTCAAGCCCTTTTAAGTGCAGTTGAAGCGCTGGACAAAAGGGCGAATGCTCTTGGAGTGAGCGAACCAAATATCCAAATAGAAGGGAATGACCGAATTCGCGTTCAGCTTGCAGGCGTGACGGATCAGACTGAAGCTCGGAAAATTTTGTCGACGCAGGCAGAGCTGACCTTTCGTGATGTCAATGACAAAGAATTACTAAACGGTTCAGACTTAGTGCAAGGCGGTGCCAAGCAATCATTTGACCAAAACGGTAAACCGAACGTTGTCGTTGAGCTAAAGGATGCGAAAAAATTTAAAGAAGTGACAGAGAAAATAGTAAAAATGGCGCCTGAAAATAAGCTGATCATATGGCTTGATTGGGAAGAAGGCGACTCGTATAAAAAAGAAGCAGCAAAAGCGAATCCGAAATTTTTGTCCGATCCGTACGTAAATGAAGTGTTTGATACGACTACCGTCACGATTGAAGGACAATTTACGGTAGAAGAAGCGCAGCAATTAGCAAGTTTGCTGAATGCTGGTGCATTGCCAGTGAAGCTGCACGAAATTTATTCAACTTCTGTCGGGGCAAAATATGGGGAAGAAGCGATGCAATCAACCATTTATGCGGGTTACGTCGGCGTAGGCCTCATTATGCTGTTCATGATCTTTTACTATCGCTTGCCGGGATTGATCGCATCTATCACGCTTGTTTCATACATATACCTCATTTTAGTTGTGTACAATTGGATGCATGCGGTGCTTACATTGCCGGGGATCGCCGCCCTTATTTTAGGGGTTGGGATGGCAGTTGACGCGAACATTATTACAGACGAACGAATTAAGGATGAATTAAAGCTTGGAAAAAGTGTCCGATCTGCTTTTAAAGCAGGAAACAAAAGATCGCTTTTAACCATTTTTGATGCCAATATTACGACAATACTCGCAGCTGTTGTTTTATTTATTTTTGGAACAAGCTCTGTAAAAGGATTTGCGACAATGCTCATTGTCAGCATTATTATATCCTTCCTTACGGCGATTTATTTAAGTAGATTGCTGCTCGGATTGCTCGTAGAGAGCCGGGCATTTGACAAAAAGCCGCATTGGTTTGGCGTGAGGAAAAGCGATATTTTGGATATTACGAAAACGAATAAAGATACCGATGTCCCAACTCGCTTTGATCATATTGATTTTGTTAAACATCGGAAGAAGTTTTTCGTTTTATCAAGTGTATTAATTGTCGCAGGCATCATCATCCTCTTTGTTGCTAAATTGAATCTAAGCATCGATTTTACGAGCGGAACGCGGGTCGAGCTAGCGACAAATGAGCCGCTATCGGCTGATACAATCGAAAAAGAGTTCAAATCAATCGGGCTTAAGCCGGATGAAATTGTATTATCTGGTAATGATAAAAGCACAGCAGTTGTACGATTTGTAGGCGCATTTGATAAAGAAACGATTTCAAATGTAAAAGAACATTTCACAGAGCTGTATGGGATAGAGCCAAATATAAGCACGGTTTCGCCAACAGTCGGAAAAGAGCTGGCGCGAAATGCTCTCATCGGTGTTGCAATTGCTTCCATTGGGATTATCATATATGTATCCATCCGCTTTGAATTTTATATGGCGCTTGCAGCTGTGCTTGCCCTATTGCACGATGCCTTTTTTATCATTTCCTTTTTCAGCATCACCCGTCTTGAAGTAGACATTACATTTATCGCGGCCGTGTTGACGATTATTGGTTACTCGATCAACGATACGATTGTTACGTTTGACCGTATAAAAGAAAACATGGGAAAAGCGAAAAAAATAAAAACATTTGAGCAGCTTGCGGAAATTGTCAACAAAAGCTTGCGGCAAACCTTTACAAGATCGATTAACACCGTTTTAACCGTGATCTTTGCTGTTGTCGCTCTCATTTTATTCGGAAGCTCGTCCATTTTAAATTTCTCGATTGCTTTGTTGGTTGGATTGATCGCAGGCGTTTATTCCTCTTTGTTTATCGCCAGCCAGCTTTGGCTCGTTTGGAAATGGAAGCAAATTGAAAAACGTTCTGTAAAAGAAAACTAGTGAACAGCCGCTGTAAAAGTTCGAAGGGGCTGTCCAAAAAGTCAGGGTTAACTGACTTTTTGGGGCTCCTTCATTTTAGGGATTTATCGGACAGACTATTTTTCCTATCTTGTGTTTAGGGGCTGTCTTTGAAAGTCAAATCGCCATTGAAAACAAAAAATCATAAACACCGATATATCAACATTTCTAAAACATTAATGGGAGCGTCAATAAGCCGTAAAAACGACTTATTAGACATCCCCTTCTTATGCTCTCTTTCTTCATTACGTTCTCCAAAAGTTTTATGACGGACATTCAGTGCATACAATTTATTCCAGTTGGACTTCATTGCTTCTATGAAGGACATTTACAAATTTTATTCGATTATTTTTGTCCTTCACAATGTATTTCTCCAAACTCCTTCATTTTAGGAACTCATCGGACAGCCCCTCTCTTTCTTATGAAGAAACATAACCTTAAAAATAGTGTTTGAAAACATTTCATTTCGTTCTGTATAATAGGAGAAGTTGAGGGGTGAAATCATGCTGAGATCTAAATTTCGTTGGAATCGTTTATATAGGGATGAGTCCAACGAAGAGGCTGTTCGAGCATTAATCGACTCTTTGAATATTACATATTTGACTGCTCGATTACTTGTGAATCGCGGCATTCAAAATGTTGAAGAAGCAAAAGAGTTTTTACATATAAAGGAACCTTCATTTCATGATCCTTTTTTGTTGGATGGGATGGAGCGGGCATGTGAGCGTATTTTTGCAGCAATCCGCGCTGGTGAAAAGATTGTCGTATACGGTGATTATGATGCGGACGGCGTTTCCAGCACTGCCGTCCTGTTGACGGCATTAAAGGAATTGGGGGCAAACGTCGATTTTTACATACCGAATCGATTTTCAGAAGGATACGGGCCAAACGAACATGCTTTCCGAATGATTCATGAAAAAGGATGCAGGCTGATTATAACAGTTGATACCGGCATCGCGGCAATCAATGAAGCGGATTTAGCCAAAAGGCTTGGAATCGACCTCATTATCACAGACCATCATGAACCGGGGCCTGTTTTGCCTGATGCGTATGCGATCATTCATCCGAAATTGCCAAATTCAACATATCCTTTTAAGGAGCTGGCAGGTGTAGGCGTTGCTTTTAAAATGGCCCATGCCCTTTATGGAAAGGTTCCAGAATCTCTGATAGAGATCGCAGCCATTGGAACAATTGCTGATTTAGTACCTCTATACGGAGAAAATCGGCTTCTTGCGAAAAAAGGGATTGAAAAATTAAAAACGACGACAAGACCTGGCATAAATTCGCTTCTTTCCATTGCTGGAGTGGACAAATCTTCCGTAAATGAGGAAACGATAGGATTTGTTTTAGGACCGAGAATTAATGCGGCAGGGAGGCTGCAAGAAGCCGATCCTGCCGTTGAATTGTTGTTGACAGATGATAAAGAAAAAGCTGATATGCTTGCTAAGGAAATCGATCAATTAAATAAGCAAAGGCAGAAGCTTGTACAAGAGATAACGGACGAAGCGATTAAGGAAATTGAGAAAAATTTTCCAATCGAAGACAATCCTGTTTTAGTCGTCGCAAAAGAAAACTGGAATTCTGGAGTGATCGGAATCGTTGCTTCCAGATTGGTCGAAAAATTTTACCGTCCTGCCATCGTGTTGAGCATTGATCGTGAGACAGGTCTTGCCAAAGGGTCTGCGCGAAGCATTCAAGGGTTTGATCTATTTAAAAACTTATCGGAATGCAGGGAGCTTCTCCCTCATTTTGGAGGCCATACGATGGCTGCTGGCATGACGCTGAAAGCAGAGCATATTGACGAGCTGCGCCAAAAAATGATCGATCTTGCAAATAGTCAGCTTTCAGATGAAGATTTTATTCCCGTAAAAAACATTGAATGTGCCTGTTCATTGGAGCATGTCACAATAAAAGCAGTCGAAGAGCTGGAGAAGCTTGCCCCTTTCGGAGTCGATAATCCGAAGCCGCTCTTTTTACTAGAGAATGTCAATGCGGCAGATGTTAGAAAAATTGGGGTAAACGGAAATCATTTGAAAATGAAGATTGAGGAGAAGGAATTTGAATTAGATGTCGTCGGCTTTGGACAGGGAGAATTGGCAGAAGAAATATCTCCTTTCGCAAACGTTTCTATTGTCGGTGAGCTTGCGATCAACGAATGGAATTATGTAAAAAAGCCGCAGCTATTGCTTCAAGACCTTGCCGTGCCAGCGTGGCAGCTTTTTGATTGGCGAGGTTCAAGAGGAACGGAGGCTTTGCTCTCTAAACTTCCTGCTGAAAAACGATTGCTGATCGCCTTTCATGAAGAATCTATAAAATTATATAAAGATCAACCGTACATTCATGAAATTCATATAATATCAGAAATAAAGGATTACAAAAATATAGATGTTTCCAATAAGTATGTTGTATTTCTCGATATGCCCCAGGCAATCGAATTTCTTGTTTCAGCATTTGAGCAAGGAATTCCTGAAAGAATTTATGCTATTTTTTATCAGCATGCAGACCACTTTTTTCAAACAATGCCGACAAGAGAGCATTTTAAATGGTATTACGCATTCTTAACGAAAAAAAGTTCTTTCGATTACAAAAAATATGGGGAAGATTTAGCCAAATACCGTGGCTGGACAAAAGAAACGATCTTTTTTATGACAAAGGTGTTTTTTGAACTTGAATTTGTTACAATAAACAATGGTGTGATTACATTAAACAAAAAGGTGAAAAAACGGGATTTATCAGAATCCGGAACATATCAGCAGAAGCTGGATCAAATGAAACTGGAACAGCAGCTTCTCTATTCTTCTTATCAAGAACTGAAGGAATGGTTTGAAAAGGCAGTCTTGAAACGAGATGCCGATAAATTTTTACAAGTTCATGAATGGTAAACAACCGAGGAGGACGAGTGATGGATTTAAAAAAATACGTGACAATTGTTGAAGATTTTCCAAAACCGGGCATTTCTTTTAAAGATATCACAACATTAATGGACAACGGGGAAGCATTTAAATATGCAACAGACCAAATTGTTCAATATGCGCGTGAAAAGAAGATTGATATTGTTGTCGGTCCAGAAGCAAGAGGGTTTATCATCGGCTGCCCAGTTGCTTACTCTCTCGGAGTTGGTTTTGCACCTGTTCGAAAAGAAGGCAAGCTTCCGCGCGAAACGATCAAGGTGGAATACGGGCTTGAGTACGGAAAAGATGCATTAACCATTCATAAAGATGCGATTAAGCCTGGCCAGCGAGTGTTAATAACCGATGATTTGCTGGCGACTGGAGGGACGATTGAAGCTACCATTAAATTAGTGGAACAGCTTGGCGGAGAGGTTGCCGGCATTGCCTTTTTAATTGAATTGTCTTATCTTGAGGGCAGAAAAAGGCTTGAAGGCTATGATATATTAGCATTGATTAAATATTAATCGGCGCAAATCTATAAATGAAGCACTCTTAATGGGTGCTTTTTTTTAAAACAATAAAATGAAAAACTTTAGAAGTTGTAATATTTTCCATCCACTCACAAAATAGCTGCAGCAGCTCTATTTTTTTTACCCCTTTTCAAAAGGATCGTATTCTTCTCTTTACATGTTTGTTAATTTTATTTAATAATAAAAACAATAACGTATATACAATTAAAGGTGATCCCATGGCAAACGAACAAATGTTGACAGCTGAACAGATCTTCGAAAAAGCGGAAAAGTATCTTCCGCCTGATGATATAGAGTTTATAAAAAAAGCATACGAGTTTGCAAAAAACGCCCATCATGGGCAATATCGAAAATCAGGCGAACCATATATTATGCATCCGGTGCAGGTTGCCGGGATTCTAGTAGATTTGGAGCTGGATCCTACAACGATTGCCGGCGGCTTTTTACATGATGTTGTGGAAGATACGGATGTGACATTAGACGAGCTTCGACAAGAATTTAACGATGAAGTCGCTATGCTTGTGGATGGAGTAACAAAGCTGGGAAAAATTAAATATAAATCAAAAGAAGAGCAGCAGGCGGAGAATCACCGGAAAATGTTTGTCGCTATGGCGAAGGACATTCGGGTCATTTTAATTAAACTGGCAGACCGTCTTCACAATATGCGTACGTTAAAACATTTGCCGCAGGAAAAGCAGCGAAGAATCGCCAATGAAACGTTGGAAATATTTGCTCCTCTCGCCCATCGCCTCGGAATCTCAAAAATCAAATGGGAACTTGAAGATACAGCCTTGCGGTATTTAAATCCGCAGCAATACTACCGAATTGTCAATTTGATGAAAAAGAAACGTGCAGAACGGGAAAAGTATGTTGAAGAGGTAATTGAAGATTTAAAGAAGCGAATTGAAGAAGTAAAGATAAAGGCAGAGCTGTACGGCCGGCCGAAGCATATTTATTCCATTTATCGAAAAATGGTTCTCCAAAATAAACAATTTAACGAAATATATGATTTGCTGGCTGTGCGAATTATTGTGAACAGCATAAAAGACTGCTACGCAGTGCTTGGCATCATTCACACATGCTGGAAGCCGATGCCTGGCAGATTTAAAGATTATATTGCAATGCCGAAAACAAACATGTATCAATCCATTCACACGACTGTCATCGGTCCGAAGGGGGATCCCCTTGAGGTTCAAATTCGCACATACGAAATGCATGCGATCGCTGAATACGGGATTGCCGCCCATTGGGCTTATAAAGAAGGAAAAAGCATTACATCTTTTGATAAAAAACTGAGCTGGTTTAGAGAAATATTGGAGTTTCAAAACGATTCTTCCAACGCCGAAGAATTTATGGAGGCATTGAAAGTTGATCTGTTCTCTGACATGGTGTTTGTATTTACTCCAAAAGGAGATGTCATTGAGCTTCCCGCCGGGTCGATTCCGATTGATTTCGCCTACAGAATTCATTCTGAAATAGGCAATAAGACGATCGGAGCAAAAGTAAACGGAAAAATAGTGCCTCTTGATTATAAATTAAAAACCGGAGATATAGTGGAAATATTGACGTCGAAGCATTCTTACGGTCCGAGCCAAGATTGGCTTAAATTGACGCAGACCTCTCAAGCGAAAAATAAAATTCGCCAATTTTTCAAAAAGCAGCGCCGAGAGGAGAATGTTGAAAAAGGAAAAGAATTAATTGAAAAAGAAATTAAAGCGATGGATTTTGATGTGAAAGAAGTCCTTACTCAGGAAAATATAAAACGTGTCGCGGAAAAATTTAATTTTTCAAATGAGGACGATATGTATGCGGCGGTTGGCTTCAACGGCATTACTGCTTTACAGGTTGCAAACCGCCTAGTCGAAAAAATTCGCAAACAGCGGGATATAGAAGAGCAGGAAAAATTGATGGAAAAGGTGGTTCAACAAGGTGCAAGGCGGCCGAAGCGCCGTGATGCAGGAGTGTCTGTAAAGGGTATTGATAATTTGTTAATCAGGCTTTCCCGCTGCTGCAACCCAGTCCCTGGCGATGATATTGTCGGATTTATTACAAAAGGAAGAGGGGTATCTGTTCACCGGTCTGATTGTCCAAATGTCAATAAAGAGGATGCAAAAGACAGGTTAATTGAAGTGGAATGGGAAAATCAGCTGGACGGCCGGAAGGAATACAATGTGGAAATTGAGATTTTAGGTTTTGACCGGCGCGGCTTATTAAATGAAGTGCTCCAGTCTGTAACAGAGACGAAGACAAACATTACGACAATTTCGGGAAGAACGGACCGTAACAAAGTAGCGAACATCCATTTAGGAATTTCGATTCAAAATGTCAGCCATCTTCAAAAAGTTGTGGATCGGATCAAGCAAATACCGGATGTATATTCAGTGCGGAGAATTATGAATTAAGAAAGGAAATACATGATGAAAGTTGTAGTACAACGAGCAAGGAATGCAAATGTCAAAGTAGATGGACAAGTTGTTGGTTCGATTGAGTTCGGTTTAATGGTGCTAGTCGGTGTTACACACGAGGATACGGAAAAAGATGCAGAGTTTTTAGCGGATAAAGTGGCCAATTTGCGCATATTTGAGGATGAAGAAGGGAAAATGAATTTATCTCTTTTAGATGTTGGGGGCGAAGTTTTATCCGTCTCCCAATTTACTCTGTACGGCGATTGCCGGAAAGGAAGAAGGCCAAATTTTATGCAAGCAGCCAAACCGGATATTGCTGAAAAACTATATGAATCTTTCAACGACAAACTGAGAGAAAAAGGCGTACGTGTTGAAACGGGTTCTTTCGGAGCGATGATGGCTGTTGAATTTACAAACGTTGGCCCAGTAACATTGATTATCGAAAGCAAATAAAAAAATCGTGAGCGAGCTGCTCACGATTTTTTTATGAGTTTACATATTTGACGACCGCTTTATAAATCGCTTGTGAGATTTTTTCTTGGTAAGCGTTTGTGCTGACTGTCCACTCTTCCATAGGATTGCTCAAAAAACCTAGTTCAAGCAAAGCAGCAGGACGTTTATTTTCACGCAGCACAAAATAATTTCCAAATTGAACACCGCGGTTTCTTAAATTGACATGCCTCACCATCTCTTTGTGAATTACATTTGCTAATGCTTTATCCTTTGCAGAATTGTAATAAAAAGTTGTGATTCCATTTGCGCTTGGAATGATTGAGCTATTATAATGGATGCTCACAAAGGCGTTTGCGTTGTTTTTTACAGAAATTCCTACACGGGATTGCAGGCTGATATATGTATCGTCGCTTCTAGTTAAAACTGCATTTACACCTGCTCTTTTTAATTTGTTGTACACAAGTTTAGCTGTTTTTAAGGTTAAATGTTTTTCCAGCGTCCCTCTGACACCGATCGTCCCGCTGTCATAGCCTCCGTGGCCCGGATCGATAATGACTTTTTTACCGTTTGACGGTATGCTTGTCCCTTTATTGGAATTGTTTTCGCTTGTTGTTGTGACGACCCAGCTTGCTACATAAGCTGTTTGACCGTTTCGGAGCTGAATTTTATACCAATTATTATAAATCCCTACAATTGGAAAAGTCTGCCCTTTGTTTCCTCTTTGAACAATTTTTGCAGAAGTGGAAGGTGCACTGCGCAAATTTGTTCCGTCGTATAAAAGGACAACTGATTGAGCGCCGTTTGTTTTCTTTGAGCCAGCTTCGATATATCTTTTGGATGCCCAGCCTGTTTTGTTTTTCGCATATCTAATTTGATACCAATCTCCGTTTGCACCTATGATTTCTACCTCTGTTCCTTTTTTAATGGTACCGACAATTTTTGAGTGTAAAGACGGACCGCTTCTAACATTTAACGAACTGGCTGTAATCCTTCCTTTTTGCGGGGAAGTGCTGCTGCTTTTAGCTGCTGCTTTGGTAATATATTGCTTCGACACCCACCCCGTCACATTGTTGTAGCGAATGTTATACCAATTGCCTTGTTCCGAAATGATTTCAACTTTCATGTTTTTTGTCAGCTTGCCGGTAATTGATGATTGTGCATTTGGTTTTGAACGAACATTTAATATAGTGGCTGTAACCGTACCGAGGCTATGCTTCTGATTCGAAGGAGTTTTGCTTGCTGCTGGAGCTACATATGCAGAAGAGACCCATCCTTGCCGGCCATTATAGGAAATTTTCACCCATTTCCCCTGTTTCATCAACACATGCGCTTTTTCCCCTTTAGGAAACTGTCCAACAACTTTATAGTTTGTCCCGGGGCCAGAACGGATTCTTAACCCGGTAGTCGTAGAAACGACATAATCCTTTTTTTGAAGCTCGGTTTCTACTGAAAGAAGCCAATCGGCTACCCACCCGGAAGAGCCCTGTTTTAATTGAATTTTCACCCAATCTCCTTTCCTTGCGACAATCGGGTATTTTTCACCGTACCGAACGCTTTTCATTACGGGATAGCTTAAACCGGGACCTGTCCGGACATTTACTTTATCTTGCTTAATGACTGCATTTTGCGTATCCGCTTGGGCTGAATGAAAAACTGGAGCGGTAGAAGTAAAAAGCAGTGAAAGCAACAGAACGATTAAAAAGCATTTTTTTCGCAATGGCCATGCTCCTTTCACATTCATGCAAAAAACTATTTCTATTTTATTTCGGCATTTCCTTTTTTACATTGAGTATTTTTTCATTTTTTTGCGGGAAGACTAAGACGCAAATTCTGATGAAAAAGAAAGGGGAAAAATATGCGGTCCAGTGAAAAACATTCTTTCTCCGCATCAATTTTTCATGACCAGTTTGGTATTTCTTTCAGTGATCGTACGATGCAGGATATTTTAATAGAGGTTTCGTTTGAGCATGGTTTAAATCAAGAGGAGGCGAAAAAGCTCCGTGATCGGCTCAGCCGTTCTTGACATGACACAGTATTGTTCGTATGATAATATAAAATTCTAGATTTAAAAATAACGTACATAAACAACCGATGACGGAGACAAGTAGCTGGGATGCACATGGACAGAGAGGAAAGGCCTTAGGCTGAAAGCCTTTCCCCATGATCGCTTAGTGAAGAACACTCCGGAGGTTTTCCTCTGAAAGGTGTAAAAGTAGGAGGAAACGTAAATAGGCGTTAACTTTTAAGTGGAAGCATTGCTTCAATTAGGGTGGCACCACGGGAGACTCTCCCGTCCCTACGGGAATCGTCAGGGGACGGGTTTTTTTATGGAATTTATTTTATAAGTGGAGGAGAATCGACAATGGCTTTTCAAATCCCGCGAGGTACACAGGATATTTTGCCGTCGGAGGCTTCAAGATGGCAATATGTTGAGAAAAAAGCTAGGGAAATATGCCGTCTTTATCGCTTTCAAGAAATTCGAACCCCCATTTTTGAACATACGGAATTATTTCAAAGGGGTGTAGGCGAATCAACCGATATTGTCCAAAAAGAAATGTACACTTTTTCCGACAGGAAAGGAAGAAGTTTAACATTAAGACCGGAAGGAACGGCAGCAGTCGTCCGCGCTTTTGTTGAAAAGAAAATGTACGCAGATCCGAACCAGCCTGTAAAGCTTTTTTACATCGGTCCGATGTTTCGGTATGAAAGACCGCAATCAGGGCGTTTTCGGCAATTTGTTCAATTCGGTGTGGAGGCTCTCGGCTCGGACGACCCTGCGCTGGATGCTGAAGTTATTTCTTTGGCGATGGCGTTTTATCAATCGCTCGGCTTAAAAAAATTGAAGCTTGTCATTAACAGTTTGGGAGATCAAGAGAGCAGAGCTGCACATCGTGCTGCTTTAGTCAACCATTTTAAGCCGAGAATTGGAGAATTTTGCTCTGATTGCCAAAAGCGGCTTGAGCAAAATCCGTTAAGAATACTTGATTGTAAACAAGACCGCGAGCATGAATTGATGAAAAGCGCCCCTTCCATCATTGACTTTTTAAACTATGAATCAAAGCAATATTTTGATCAAGTGTTAAAATATTTAACGGAGCTTGGCATTGAGTATGAAATCGATCCAAATCTCGTCCGCGGATTGGATTATTATAACCATACAGCATTTGAAATCATGAGCAATGCGGAAGGGTTTGGGGCGATTACGACTTTATGCGGCGGCGGAAGATATAACGGCTTGGTCGAAGAAGCCGGAGGGCCAAGCACGCCGGGGATCGGCTTTGCTTTAAGCATTGAACGCCTGTTAGCAGCAATTGATGCTGAAAACATCGCTCTTCCGATTGAAAAAGGTCTAGATTGTTATATTGTGGCACTGGGAGATCGGGCGAAGGAACGGTCGGTATCTCTATTGCAGGAAATGCGGAAAGCCGGCATTTCTGCAGACAAAGATTATGAAAATAAGAAAATGAAAGCACAACTGAAGCAAGCGGACAGGCTTCAAGCCAAATTTGTCATCATCATAGGTGATGAGGAATTAGAAAAAGGGGTGGCGAACGTAAAAAACATGGCAACAGGCGAACAAGATGCGGTGGCATTTGAACGACTTGCAGAGTATATAAAAGAGAGAAAGTAAAGGAGAGTATGTAGGATGTTTGGACGTTCGTATTATTGTGGAGAAATTTCCGAAAAAGCAATCGGCGAAAAGGTCGTTTTAAAAGGATGGGTGCAAAGACGCCGCGATTTAGGAGGACTTATTTTTATCGACTTGCGCGACCGGACAGGAGTTGTCCAAATTGTTTTTAATCCTGAAGTTTCAAAGGAAGCGTTAGAAATAGCTGAGAAAATCCGCAGCGAGTATGTATTGGACATTGAAGGCGAAGTGGTGAAAAGATCGGAAGAGACGATTAATCCGAACATTCGAACAGGAAAAGTGGAAGTGGTTGTTCAATCGGTAACCATTTTAAACAGCGCCAAAACTCCTCCTTTTTCACTTGCGGATCAAAAAGCGGACATTTCGGAAGAGGTTCGTTTAAAATACCGTTATTTAGATTTGCGCCGTCCAGTCATGTTTGAAACGTTAAAAATGCGGCATCAAATTACGAGAGCGATTCGCAACTTTTTGGATGAAAATGGATTTATTGATGTGGAAACCCCCATTTTAACAAAAAGCACACCGGAAGGAGCACGGGACTATCTTGTCCCTTCTCGCGTCCATGAGGGGGAATTTTATGCGCTCCCGCAATCGCCGCAAATATTCAAACAGCTTCTAATGGTTTCAGGATTTGATAAATATTATCAAATTGCAAGATGCTTCCGCGATGAGGATTTGCGCGCAGACAGACAGCCGGAATTTACCCAAATAGATATAGAAACTTCTTTTATGAGCCAAGAAGATATTATGAATCTAACCGAAAAGATGATGGCTCATGTGTTAAAAGAAGTGAAAGGAATCGAGCTTACTCTTCCATTCCAACGCATGCCATATGATGAGGCGATGGCGCGCTTTGGGTCGGACAAGCCGGACGTTCGATTCGGCCTGGAGCTTGTTGATGTATCTGAAATTGTGAAAAACTCCGCTTTCAAAGTTTTCAGTCAAGCAGTTGCAGGTGGAGGGCAAGTAAAGCTAATCAATGTAAAAGGAAAAAAAGACGAATTTTCACGCAAAGATCTAGATGCTCTCCAAGAGTATGTTCACAATTATGGAGCGAAAGGTTTGGCTTGGCTTAAAGTAGAAGAAAATGAAGTAAAAGGCCCAATTGCAAAATTTCTATCAGAAAATGAACAAAATAGTATTTTGCAAGCAGCTGAAGGACAGAATGGAGACTTGCTTCTGTTTGTTGCCGACAAGCCGAATGTTGTTGCTGATTCGTTGGGGGCTCTCAGATTAAAACTAGGAAAAGATTTAGGGCTGATCGAAGAAGATAAACTTGAATTTTTATGGATTACGGATTGGCCGCTCGTTGAATATAATGAAGAAGACGGCCGCTATTATGCATTGCATCATCCGTTTACTATGCCGTTTCGTGAGGACTTGGAGTACTTTGAGAAAGACCCTCTCAAAATGCGGGCTCAAGCATATGACTTAGTGTTAAATGGATATGAACTTGGCGGAGGGTCGATTCGGATTTTTGAAAAAGACGTTCAAGAAAAGATGTTCAAACTTCTTGGTTTTACAGAGGAACAAGCAAGAGAACAGTTCGGATTTTTGCTGGAAGCCTTCGAATACGGTACGCCGCCGCATGGTGGAATTGCACTAGGATTGGATCGGATTGTAATGCTTTTGGCAGGAAGAACAAATTTACGGGATACGATTGCCTTTCCGAAAACAGCAAGTGCGAGCTGTTTGTTAACGGAGGCACCAAGCCAAGTAAGCAAAGAGCAATTGGATGAACTGCATCTTGAAGTGAAACATAGCTCAAGGTAATAATTTCCATTATTTGTTTTTTATCTTGAAATCTCATGCTAATTATGATATTCTTTATTCAAAATTTAAGTCCTGATGTGTGCGTCGTACACCTAGTTTTGACCGAACAACGATTTAAATGGGAGCCCGGAGTTTCTAAAGTGAGTAAATGCCTCATATGCATATGGCACGAGGACTTACAAAGCTTTAGAACAGGGCACCCACCTGCTGAGAGCGGGTTCAAAACGAAGGAAACGGCGACGGCACAATTGGGACTTTTTTAGTTTGTACACTGAATTTTGACAAATTGGAGTGATTTTTTTTGCTTCATCAGTTTTCCCGAAATGAACTAGCGATTGGAAAAGAAGGTTTACATAAATTGAAAAACAGCTCCGTAGCCGTTTTAGGGGTTGGCGGAGTTGGATCTTTTGCCGTCGAAGCTCTTGCACGATCAGGCATCGGGCGATTGATTTTGATCGATAAAGATGATGTCGATATTACGAATATTAACCGGCAAATCCATGCGCTTTTGTCGACAGTTGGAAAACCGAAAGTGGATTTAATGAAAGCAAGAATTGCTGACATTAATCCGGATTGTGAAGTAATTGCATTAAAAATGTTTTACACGGAAGAGACGTATGAAGACTTTTTTAAGCTAAACCCTGACTATGTGATTGACGCCAGCGATACGATCAGCTATAAAATTCATTTAATGAAGGAATGCCTGAAACGGAATATTCCTATTATTTCAAGCATGGGGGCAGCCAACAAAACGGATCCAACCCGTTTCCGAGTAGCAGATATTTCAAAAACACATACAGATCCGATTGCCAAAGTGATTCGAACGAAACTGCGAAAAGAAGGGATCCGAAAGGGAATTCAAGTCGTATTTTCTGATGAACGCCCTGTTGTTATTAGAGAAGATGTCAGAAAAGAAGTCGGCAATAACGAATCAACGATCCGCAAAGCAAAAATGCCCCCGTCATCAAATGCCTTTGTGCCATCCGTAGCCGGATTGATTATGGCTGGTCATGTGATTAATGAATTGCTGAAGGATATAAAAATTTATCGTGTCGGCGACGACGATTAAAAAATGGGGGTGTCAAATAAGCCGTTTTTCGGCTTATTGACGCCCCCTTTTATTTACGTTTTCCATGGGGTTTTGACATTTTGGACAATCCTATTTATATTTCCAAGATGACGCGGACATGACCGCAGCTTCCTATTCGTCCTTTTCTTTTTTCTTTTTCTCGATATTTTCATATATTTGCGCTAAAGCCTGCTCGAATTTGCCCGTTCTTTTTGGCTTGTAATATTTTTTATGCTTGATGGGGTCAGGCAAATATTGCTGGTTTACCCAGCCTGATTCATAATCGTGCGGATATAAATAGTTCACTCCTCTGCCAAGCTGCTTTGCTCCTTTATAATGAGCATCCCGCAAGTGGGAAGGGACCTCGCCTGTCACGCCTGAGCGAATGTCGGCTAAAGCTGCATCAATCGCTTTATAAGCAGAGTTTGATTTAGGGGATAAACATAGTTCAATCACCGCATTGGCCAAAGGGATGCGTGCTTCGGGAAAACCGATGCGCTCAGCTGCTTCTATAGCCGAAAGAGTTCTAGGTCCCGCTTGCGGATTCGCAAGACCAATATCTTCATAGGCGATGACCGTTAAACGCCTTGCAATCGAAGAAAGATCCCCTGCCTCAATTAATCTGGCCAAATAGTGAAGCGCTGCGTTTACATCGGACCCGCGAATAGACTTTTGAAAAGCAGATAAAACATCGTAATGATGATCTCCGTCTTTATCGTGGGAAAAGCTCTTTTTTTGCATGCACTCTTCAGCAATTTCAACCGTAATGCAAATGTTCCTATTCTCATCTTCCTTTGTTGATAAAACGGCGAGTTCCAATCCATTTAACGCCGCACGCACATCTCCGCCGGAGCTTTCGGCAAAATGTCTTAGAGCTTCGTCGCTGATTTGAACAGGAAAGTCGCTCAGTCCTCTTGGGTCTGTAAGAGCTCTTTTCAGGGCAATCATAATGTCATCTGGAGAAAGAGGGTGCAATTCGAAAATTTGACAGCGGCTCCGAATCGCCGGGTTAATGGCATGATACGGATTGCTTGTCGTTGCACCGATTAAAATAATCATGCCGTTTTCTAAATATGGAAGCAAAAAATCTTGTTTCCCTTTATCAAGTCTGTGCACTTCATCTAAAATGAGAATGATTTGCCCTGACATTTTTGCTTCTTCTACAACAATTTCCATATCTTTTTTATTGTGGACAACCGCATTCAGCTTTCGAAAAGGCGTGTTAGTGCTGCCTGCTATTGCTGTTGCAATAGATGTTTTTCCGATTCCAGGAGGTCCGTATAAAATCATCGAGCTTAAATATTTAGCTCGCACCATTCGTTCAATAATCTTTCCTTTTCCAACTAAATGTTCTTGTCCAATAATATCTTCTATTTTGGTTGGACGCATTCTATACGCTAAAGGTTCCATTTTATCGCTCCCAAATAAAAATCATATCATCTCATTTACCCACTAATAAAATAATATGCTATAATGTCTAAAGTTTAAAGTAGAACCAAGATGGTGAAAATCTTGAAAAAAACTAAAAAATAGGAGTGTAGAAACGTGAGAATTTCAACGAAAGGACGCTATGGTTTAACGATTATGATTGAATTGGCGCGAAAGTACGGAGAAGGACCGACATCTTTGAAAAGTATTGCACAATCTCATGATTTATCAGAGCATTATTTGGAACAATTAATTGCTCCTCTCCGCAATGCCGGACTTGTCAAAAGCATTCGCGGAGCTTATGGCGGATATATTTTAGCGAACGATCCGTCCAAAATAACGGCTGGTGACGTTATCCGTGTGTTGGAAGGACCGATCACCCCTGTTGAAGGAATTGAAGATGAACCGCCTGCTCAAAGGCATCTATGGTTAAAAATCCGCGATGCGGTGAAGGACGTTCTTGACAACACGACACTTGATGATTTAGCAAGCCATACAGGAGATAATGAGCAGGACGCTTACATGTTTTACATTTAAAGTCGGGAGGAATTAACTTTGGAACGGATATATTTGGATCATGCGGCAACATCGCCAGTCCATCCCGCAGTTTTGGATAAAATGACAACCTTTATGAAGGATTATTTCGGCAATCCGTCTAGCATCCATTCTTTTGGCAGAGAAAGCAGACGAGAAGTGGATGAGGCTCGAGAGCTCCTTGCCAAAAGTATTCATGCAGATCCAAAAGAAATCATATTTACAAGCGGAGGAACAGAAGCAGATAATTTAGCGGTGATTGGAACAGCGCTTGCTAATAAAGAAAAAGGAAACCATATTATCACAACAGAAATTGAGCATCCGGCTGTCCTCCAATCTTGCCGCTATCTAGAAAAAAACGGATTTCACGTTACGTATTTGCCTGTCAATCAATCGGGAGTTATTTCTGTCGATGATCTTAAAAAAGCTTTAAAAGATGAAACGATTCTTGTCACAGTCATGTATGGAAATAATGAAGTAGGTGCCTTACAGCCTATTTCAGAAATAGGAAGCTTATTACAAAACCATCAAGCGTATTTTCATACCGATGCAGTTCAAGCATACGGACTCGTTCCAATTGATGTTCGCGAGCTGAATGTCGATCTGCTGTCGGTTTCCGGTCATAAAATAAATGGGCCGAAAGGGATCGGTTTTTTATATGCAAAAGCTGGGGTGAAATTCACTCCGCGCATGCATGGCGGTGAGCAGGAATTGAAGAGAAGAGCCGGAACGGAAAATGTTCCAGCGATTATCGGGTTTGCAGAAAGCGCAAAAATTGCAGAACAAACAAGAAAGGAAAAAACAGAGCAATATGTGCATTTTAAACAAATCATGATCGATGTGTTTGAACAAGAGGGCATTTCCTTCGCTGTGAACGGCTCGATTGACAACAGCCTGCCTCATATATTAAACGTTTTCTTTCCGGGAACAAATGTTGAATCGCTTCTTGTCAACCTCGATTTGGCGGGAATTGCGGCATCAAGCGGCTCAGCTTGTACAGCAGGATCAGTTGAACCGTCGCATGTGCTCGTTTCAATGTTTGGCAAAAATTCAAAAGAAATAACTTCATCGGTTCGATTCAGCTTCGGCTTAGGAAATACGGAGGCACAAATTGAATCGGCTGCCAAAAAAACAGCCGAGATTGTTAAAAGGTTAACGTCAAAATAGAAAGAGGTGAGAGAGATGGAAAAGGCGCCGCATGAAACAAGAGTCGTAGTCGGGATGTCTGGCGGAGTAGATTCATCTGTAACTGCTTTGCTCCTAAAAGAACAAGGGTACGAAGTCATCGGGGTCTTTATGAAAAATTGGGATGATACGGATGAAAACGGCGTATGTACGGCAACGCAAGATTATGATGATGTAATCCGTGTATGCAATCAGCTTGGGATTCCTTATTATGCAGTGAATTTCGAAAAAGAGTATTGGGATAAAGTGTTCACTTACTTTTTAGAGGAATATAAAGCTGGAAGAACGCCAAATCCCGATGTCATGTGCAATAAAGAAATTAAATTTAAAGCTTTTTTGGAGCATGCAGCTGACTTAGGCGCGGACTATATCGCAACAGGTCATTATGCACGGGTAAAATACCGCGATGGTGTGTACAAATTGCTCAGAGGAAAGGATCCAAACAAAGATCAAACGTATTTTTTGAATCAGCTGAATCAGAAGCAACTGTCAAAGGTCATGTTCCCCATCGGGCATCTTGAAAAAAAAGAAGTTAGAGAAATTGCGGAAAAAGCAAACTTGGCAACAGCAAAGAAAAAAGATTCAACAGGCATCTGCTTTATTGGCGAGCGGAACTTTAAAGAATTTTTAAGCCAGTATTTACCTGCTCAACCCGGCAAAATGGAGACGTTGTCTGGTGAGGTAAAAGGGAAGCATGACGGGCTTATGTATTATACGATCGGTCAACGCCATGGACTCGGAATAGGAGGAAATGGCGATCCTTGGTTTGTGGTTGGAAAAAATTTAAAAAATAATATTTTATATGTTGAACAAGGATTTCATAATGAACATTTATATTCAGACTCCATTATCGCAACAAATGTAAACTGGATAACCGGTGTAAAACCAACAGATGAGCTTGTTTGCACCGCAAAATTTCGCTACCGCCAGCCTGATCAGCCGGTAAAAGTGAAAATGATCGGTGATCAAACTGCACAAATTTCGTTTGAACAGCCGGTCCGTGCCGTTACACCAGGACAAGCTGTCGTTTTTTATAATGGAGAGGAATGTCTGGGAGGCGGCATTATCGATAAAGTATTTCGCAACGGCGAAAAACTGTGGTATGTCGGTTAAAGAGATAAGCTGTACCGATCGGAATGAGATTTGTTAACTTGGCGCAGCCTCTTTGCCTTTGGATGTGAAAGGATGAAATGGATGCATAAAAATCAACTGGCTTTAGAAGCAATAAAAGAAGGGAAATGGGAAGAAGCAGCGAAATATTTTGCAGAAGCATTGGAAGAAAATCCAAACGATCCTGTGTTATACGTAAATTTTGGGAATTTGCTTGCCTCTTCAGGTGATGAAGAAAGAGCATTGAAATTTTATGAAAAGGCGATTGAGATTGATAAAGGGACGGCTACTGCGTATTACGGCATTGGAACCGTTCATTATAATGCGGGAGATTATCATAAAGCGAAAACATTTTTTGATCAGGCGGAAAAGTATGGGCTTGCTCATAAAGATGTCTATTTTATGCTTGGAATGTCTCTTTACCAGCTTGAACAGTCCCGTCTTGCACTTCCATATTTTTTGCGGGCGGTTGAGCTGGATGAACAAGATGCCAGCGCTCACTTTCAATATGGTTTATGTTTAGCACAAGCAGGCCACATTCAAGAAGCAAAAAAAGAGTTTGAAAAAACGATCGACCTCGATCAACATCACGCAGATGCTTATTATAATTTAGGTGTTGCGTACGCATTTGAAGAAAATAGGGAAGAAGCTTTAAAAATGTTTGATATGGCGCTTTCCATTCAACCGGATCATTTGCTTGCGGGCAACGGGAAAAGGCTGTTAGAAGAAATGATTTAAACGAAATTAGGAGGAAAGAGGATGGGCGGTCAACAGGAGAGTTTGTTTCATGAGGAAAGTACTCCTTTTGTTCGCGGAGTCATTAAACATATTGTGTTCCAGAATGAGCAAAATTTTTATACTGTTATTAAAGTGAAAATTGAAGAGACGAATGAACAGTTTGAGCAAGATCAAGTGACCGTGACGGGTTTTTTTCCTCTTCTCCAATTACATGACAGCTATACGTTTTTTGGCGCGAAAAAATACCATCCAAAATTCGGCGTACAATTTCAAGCCGAGCGTTTTCAAAAGGAGCTTCCAACTACGAAAGAAGGAGTTATTCAATATTTATCAAGCGGGCTTTTTAAAGGAATCGGCAAAAAAACAGCGGAAGCGATCGTGAATGAACTGGGCGAACATGCGATTTCGATTATTTTGGAGGATCCCGATTCATTAAAAAGAGTGAAGAAGCTTTCAAAGGAAAAAGCCAAAATACTGGCTGAAACACTGAAGGAACATCAAGGTTTAGAAGGGGTTTTAATCGGATTAAATCAGCTTGGCATTGGGCCTGCACTTGGGATGAAAATTTATCAGCTGTATCGGGAGGATACGCTTAAAATCATTCAAAAAAACCCATATCAATTGGTGGAAGATATTGAAGGGATCGGCTTTATTCGAGCGGATGAAATTGGGAGAGAGCTTGGGATCTCCGGCAATCATCCCGACCGGCTGAAGGCGGCTTGTTTGTTCACTATTGAACAAGATGCTGTAAAAGAAGGACATGTATATGTTACAAAAGTTCAGCTGATGGAAAAAGCGAAAAAATTGCTCACCCAAAATGGAGAAGACATATCTGATCAGGATATTGAAAGAATCATTCTTGAATTGGAAGAAGATCGAAAAATTATCGTCGAGGAAGATCGAATTTATTTACCCTCTCTTTACTATGCTGAAGTGGGACTTGCCAATAACATTGAAGAAATTTTAACCCAAAACCAATTTCAAGATATGTTTCCTGAATCAGAATTTTTGCTGGAGTTAGGAAAACTGGAAGAAAAAATGAATGTTCAGTATGCCCCCTCTCAAAAAGAAGCCATTCAGCGGGCTATTCATTCGCCGATTCTTTTGCTGACCGGCGGGCCTGGAACGGGAAAAACAACCGTTATCAAAGGCATCGTTGAAATTTATGCGAACCTCCATGGCCTTTCATTGAACCCAAAAGAATATCAAAAGAAGGAAGAGCCGTTTCCCATTGTACTGGTGGCACCTACTGGACGAGCTGCAAAAAGAATGGCAGAAGCAACCGGTCTTCCTGCCGTCACAATCCACCGCCTTTTAGGATGGAATGGTTCAGAAGGGTTTGAACACAATGAAGATCATCCGATTTCTGGAAAGCTTCTGATTGTTGATGAAGTATCTATGGTTGATATTTGGCTCATGCATCAATTGTTTAAATCGCTTCCTTCGGACATACAAATTGTTCTTGTCGGAGACGAACACCAGCTTCCGTCCGTTGGACCCGGCCAAGTGCTTCGCGATTTGATTCAATCCGGACGAATCCCAGTTGTTACGCTGACAGATATTTATAGACAAGCAGAAGGATCTACAATTATTGATTTGGCCCATTCAATCCGCCAAGGAACTCTTCCAACGAACCTTTTGCAAACGACACAAGACAGATCGTTTATTCCTTGTACAACATCACAAATAAAAGAAGTTATAACGAGAGTAATTGAGAACGCTTTGAAAAAAGGATATTCTGCGAAGGATATACAGGTGTTGGCACCGATGTACAGAGGGATTGCCGGCATTGATCAGTTGAATGAAATGCTTCAGGAAATGTTAAACCCCCCTTCAAAAGAAAAAAGAGAGATCAAGCATGGTAACGTTATTTACCGAATTGGGGACAAAGTGCTGCAGCTCGTCAATCAGCCTGATCAAAACGTGTTTAATGGCGATATTGGGGAGATTGTTTCTATTTTTTACGCAAAAGAAAATGTCGAAAAAGAAGATATGGTGGTCATTTCTTACGACGGTATCGAAGTAACCTATACGAAGCAAGATTTTAATCAGTTTACTCATGCTTACTGCTGCTCCATCCATAAAGCGCAGGGAAGCGAATTTCCGATTGTCATTTTGCCGGTAGTAAAAGGCTACTTTCGGATGTTGAGAAGAAATTTGATTTATACAGCTGTTACAAGGAGCAAGCAATTTTTAATTATGTGCGGAGAATGGGAAGCGTTAAAAATGGGAGTATACAACAATCAGGAGTCGATGAGGCAGACAACCTTAAAAGAGAGGCTGAAAACGTCTGAACTTGCCGAGCTGAAAGAGGAGCTTCCTTTTCCACTAGAAGATGCCAACATTGGGATGGAGAACATCACTCCATATGATTTTATGGAAGAGGGCGAAGGATAATAAATTTGTTCCTTTCCATAAGATCGATAACGATTGACAGATGATGCTACAAACAGGGGACAAATTGTTTAAGCATAAAAAAGCATGCTTTATAGAGACGTATAATTTTTTGGAAAATGGTAACAAATAGTAGTGTGCATAGCGAGAATATACCGGATTAATAAATAATTAAATAAATGAATAAAGAAGGTGTCCCTGTTTGTTAACATGTCCGAATTGTAAAAGCAAAGATATTGGAAAAATCGGAGTCAATCAGTATTATTGTTGGCATTGTTTTATTGAGCTTACCGTTACAAAAGGTATTATTCACACACATCAAGTAGAAGAAGACGGAACACTAAGTTCTTTAGATGACTTGTTTCCTGAAGAAGATCGTGCGATTTGAGGCGCCTAAAATGGGCGCCTTCATGCATATTTTCGTGAGCATTCCTCAAAATAAAAAGAGGAGGGATGCGGGATGAATGAGCGAGAGCGGAAATGGCTTTTCCGAATCATTTTTTTTCTCATTTTATCATTGTTTGTATATATGGTTCTTCAGCTAAAAGTCATTTGGTTTCCTATTTTCAAAATGTTAAAAGCTGTTTTAATTCCTTTTATGCTTTCCGTCTTCATTACCTACTTGCTTCATCCCGTAGTGGAAAAACTTTACCGTTCAGGTGTTCCAAGAACATGTTCGATTCTCATCATCTATTTTATTTTTTTCGGAGGAGTCGGTTTTAGCTCTTATAAAGGTGTCCCAATTTTTGTTGAACAAATGAAAGACCTTTCCGAAAATATCCCTATGTTTACAAAATATTACCAAAGCTGGACGGATAAAATTCATGACGGAACAACCAATTTACCTGGAGAAATTCATCATCGAATTGAATCTTTTATTGCTGGAATGGAAACATCCGTCGCTGCCTTTCTTGAACGGATGCTTTCAAGCATGAAGTCAATTATTGATTATGCTGTTATTATTGGTGTCATTCCCTTTCTCGTTTTTTATATGTTGAAAGATTATGAGAAAATGAAAAAGGCCATTTGGTACTTCACCCCGAAGAAATGGAGACGTGAAGGGAGACGTTTTTTAGAAAACGTCGATGAGTCGCTCGGAAGTTATTTGCGGGGGCAACTATTTGTTTGTTTTCTGATCGGGCTGGCGGCTTCGATTTTGTTTTGGCTGTTTAAAATTAAATATCCGTTAATTTTAGGGACGATTATCGGAATGACCAATATTATTCCTTATTTCGGTCCATTTATCGGGGCGGTTCCTGCTTTGATGGTCGCTGCAACGCTCTCCATTAACAAAATAATTGTAGTGCTTTTCATCATTTTTGGGCTGCAATTTATTGAAAGTAATATTCTTGGCCCTTTCATCGTTGGGAAAAGCCTGCATATGCATCCGATGGTGATTATTATGGCGCTCTTGGCGGGCGGAGAAATCGGCGGAGTGATCGGTTTAATTTTAGCTGTGCCTTTTATCACTGTTCTGAAAGAGATATTGCTGCATATCATCCGTCTGAGGAAAGCGCATTGACAAGCGATTTTTCCTTGTCTATAATTCGTGATAGACATGGAATAAGTGCATGAAAGCGATGACGAATCGAGTATGTTGCAGTCCATCTTAAAAGAGAGGGGCTTCCGAGGCTGAAAGAAGCTCTAGATGAAGGGCAACAGAACGCTAATTCTGAGTGCAGGCAAAACCTGACGAAAATGCCACGTTACGGCAAATGAAGGTGATGAGCAATTGGCTCATAATCAGGGTGGTACCGCGAGTAACTCTCGTCCCTGTGTAAATCAGAGCATTTACATAGGCGAGAGTTTTTATTTTGCGAGAAAAATGAAGACATTTTAGGAGGAATGCCATGAAAAAGCTCACTTCAGCACAAGTTCGTCAAATGTTTTTAGATTTTTTTAAGGAAAAAGGACATTCGGTTGAACCGAGCGCTTCTTTAATTCCGGTTGATGATCCGTCACTATTGTGGATCAACAGCGGTGTCGCAACATTGAAAAAATATTTTGACGGAAGGGTTGTTCCTGAAAATCCGAGAATTACTAACGCACAAAAATCAATCCGAACAAACGATATTGAAAATGTCGGAAAAACAGCACGCCATCATACATTTTTCGAAATGCTCGGAAATTTCTCAATCGGCGACTATTTTAAAGAAGAGGCGATTGAATGGGCATGGGAATTTTTAACAAGCGAAAAATGGATTGGCTTCGACCCAAATAGATTATCAGTTACTATTCATCCGGAAGATGAAGAGGCGTATGACATTTGGAAAAATAAAATCGGGTTGCCGGAAGAACGAATTATCCGTTTGGAAGGGAATTTCTGGGATATTGGTGAAGGGCCAAGCGGACCAAATACTGAAATATTTTATGATCGTGGAGAAGAATTTGGAAACGATCCAAATGATCCGGAACTTTATCCCGGTGGTGAAAACGAACGCTATTTGGAAGTTTGGAATCTTGTTTTTTCTCAATTTAATCATAATCCTGATGGAACTTACACTCCGCTTCCAAAAAAGAATATTGATACAGGCATGGGCTTAGAGCGAATGGTTTCTGTCATTCAAAATGCGCCGACCAACTTTGACACAGATCTCTTTTTACCGATCATTCAAGCTACCGAAAAGATTTCGGGGGAAGCTTATCGAACCGACAAAGAGAAAGATGTCGCTTTTAAAGTGATTGCCGACCATATCCGCACGGTTACATTTGCTGTTGCAGACGGTGCGCTACCTTCTAATGAAGGCAGAGGGTATGTACTTCGCCGTCTTATCCGCAGAGCGGTTCGGTATGCAAAAACGATCAACATAGACCGCCCGTTTATGTATGAATTAGTTCCGGTTGTAGCGGAAATTATGAACGATTACTATCCGGAAGTAAAAGAAAAAGCATCCTTTGTTCAAAAGGTAATTAAAAATGAGGAAGAGCGTTTCCATGAGACTCTCCATGAAGGGCTTGCCATTTTAGCGGATGTAATCAAAAAGCAGAAAGGACAGGGTAGCCGAATAATTCCAGGCGAAGATGTGTTTCGGCTTTACGACACATACGGTTTTCCAGTGGAATTGACGGAGGAATACGCACAAGATGAAGGCATGGAGCTGGATTATGAAGGCTTTGAACGAGAAATGGAGCATCAAAAAGAACGTGCAAGAAAAGCCAGACAGGATGTCGACTCGATGCAAGTGCAAAGCGGAATTCTTGTGGAATTAAAAGAGGAAAGCAAATTTGTCGGCTACAATACCCTGGAAGCAAATGCACGGGTGCTTGTGATCATAAAAGATGGGGAATTAGTCGATCAAGCCGAGAGCGGGGAAGAGGTCCAAATTATATTGGACGAGACGCCTTTTTATGCTGAAAGCGGAGGTCAAATTGCTGACAAAGGAATCATCAAAAATGATGATGTGGTCTTAAACGTAAAAGATGTGCAAAAAGCGCCGAACGGCCAACACTTGCACCGGGCTGTCATCGAAAAAGGCGTTTTGACAAAAGGAGCAGCAGTTTACGCTTCCGTTTGTGCAGAGTCTAGAAAATCCATCGTGAAAAATCATACAGCGACACATTTGCTGCACCAAGCGCTGAAGGACGTGCTGGGCGTACATGTCAACCAAGCTGGATCGCTTGTTGCTTCCGACCGTCTCCGTTTTGACTTTTCACATTTTGGACAAGTTTCAACAGAAGAGCTGGAAGAAATTGAGCGAATTGTAAATGAGAAAATTTGGGAAAGCATTCCAGTCTCTATCGAGCACATGCCTCTTGACGAAGCGAAAGCGATGGGCGCGATGGCTTTATTTGGAGAAAAATACGGAAAAATTGTTCGCGTTGTTCAAGTAGGCGATTATTCGCTTGAGCTTTGCGGCGGATGCCATGTAACAAATACAGCGGAAATCGGACTGTTTAAGATTGTTTCCGAAACTGGAATTGGTGCAGGAACCCGCCGAATTGAAGCGGTGACAGGAAAAGAAGCGTACCGGTTTATGAATGAACAATATTTATTGTTAAAGGAAATTGGGGCAAAACTGAAAGCGAATGTAAAAAATCTGCCGGAGAGAATTGACAGTCTGCAGCAAGAAATAAAAGAACTACAGCGGGAAAACGAATCTCTTACGATGAAGCTTAGCAATCTGGAAGCGGGGAACATCGCTGAAAAAGCGGTAACGATCAACGGTGTAACAGTTCTTGCGGAAAAAGTTCAAGTGAAAGATATGAACAGATTGCGCGGCATGGTCGATGAACTGAAGCAAAAGCTCGGCTCGGCTATTGTTGTGCTAGCAACGGTATCAGACGGAAAAGTAAATTTAGCAGCCGGCATCACAAAAGACTTAGTTGACAAAGGGTTCCATGCTGGAAAATTAATTAAGGAAATTGCAAGCCGCTGTGGAGGCGGCGGCGGCGGAAGACCTGACATGGCTCAAGCGGGAGGAAAAAATCCTGAACGGTTAGCTGAAGCTCTTCGTTTTGTCGAAGACTGGGTGAAATCCGTTTCATAAATTCCAGTCATAGTGTAAAATGGATGTAGACAAGCAGATTCGCTTTTTAGTCTAGGAAAGAGGTGCAAAAATTGAGTTCCTTCGATAAAACGATGAAGTTTAATTTTTCAGAAGAACCTGTTGAGACAAATGTCAAGGAAGTTCTAAGTGCCGTATACAATGCACTGGAAGAAAAGGGTTATAATCCGATCAATCAAATCGTCGGCTATTTGTTGTCCGGAGATCCTGCTTACATTCCTAGACATAACGGCGCACGCAATCTGATTAGAAAAATTGAACGAGATGAATTAATTGAAGAGCTTGTAAAATTTTATTTGAAAAACAACCGTGAGGAATAAAATGCGAATCATTGGGTTAGACTTAGGTTCAAAAACATTAGGAGTTGCGGTAAGCGATGAGCTGGGATGGACTGCTCAAGGTGTGGAAACGATCAGCATAAATGAAGATGAAGGCGAGTTCGGGATTCAAAGACTCGCTGAACTGATAAAGAAATACGAGGTAGAAAAAATAGTAGTCGGGTATCCGAAAAATATGAACGGCACCGTTGGACCAAGGGGAGAAGCAAGCGAGCGCTTTGCCACGCTTTTGAAGGAGCAGTTTCAGCTTCCGGTCATTTTATGGGATGAGCGCCTTTCGACGATGGAAGCCGAAAGATTTCTCATTGAGGCGGATGTAAGCCGGCGAAAAAGACGGCAAGTCATTGATAAAATGGCTGCGGTGATTATTTTGCAAAGTTATTTGGACAGTCAACAATAAATTGAGGTGAAATAAGTGGAAGGTGAAAAACATATTACCGTTATTGATGAAAACGGTAATGAACAACTATACGAAATTTTGTTTACGTTTAATTCGGACGAATTTGACAAATCTTACGTTCTTTATTATCCGATCGGCATCGATGATGAGGAAGACGAAGATGGAATAGAAATTCATGCAGCAAGCTACATTCCCAATGAAGACGGTGAGGGCGGAAAGCTGGAGCCTGTGGAAACCGATGAAGAATGGGAAATGATCGAGGCCGTTTTAAATACATTTTTAGAAGAGGAATAAGCACCGTTTTGCGGTGCTTTTTTTGTTGAGGTGATTTACATCCAAATGAAAAAAACAATTTCTTCCTATAAAAAAATGGAGATTTTTGACGAATAAATGCGTGTATGTAGTATAATAATCGGGACGGAAGGAGGATGAATTGATGGCGGATTCGGATTCGAATAAGGAATTTTTGGATAAGAAACTCCAAGAAAAACTGCATATAGCGAAAATTGTTCGAAAAACTGTGTTAACTGTCCTGATTGCCTTTGTTGTTATATTTGCTGGAGTGATTGGCGGCGGGTATTTATATGTGCGATCTGCATTAAAGCCTGTTGATCCGGATAATAAGGAACCTGTAAAGGTACAAATTCCGATTGGATCTTCCGTATCGCAAATTGCTTCTATTTTAGAAAAAAATGACATCATTAAAAGTGCGATCGTGTTTAAATATTACGTGAAATTTAAAAATGAATCAGGGTTTCAAGCAGGAAATTATCAATTTAATCAATCGATGACGATTCAAGAAATCGTTGAACGCTTAAAAAAAGGCGAATTAATGGGAGAAGCAGCTATTAAATTGACGATCCCGGAAGGATTGCAACTATCAGAAATTGCTGACATCATCGCCAAACATACTCCCTATTCAAAAAAAGAAATTATGAACCAATTAACAAACCAAAAGTTTATCAAACAAATGCAAAAAAAGTATCCTAATACAATAACAGATGACATTTTCAACGGACGTATAAAATATGCATTGGAAGGATATTTGTATCCGGCTACTTATTCGTTTTATGAGGAATCTCCTCCGTTGTCGGAAATCATTGAAACAATGATTAAAAAGACAGATGAAATGCTTGTTCCTTATAGAAACAAAATGAAAGAGCTGAGTCTTTCCACTCATCAATTTTTAACATTAGCGTCTTTAGTGGAGGAGGAAGCGACGGAAAAAGCCGACAGGGAAAAAATAGCCAGCGTTTTTTACAATCGTTTAGAAAAGAACATGCCTCTCCAGACAGATCCAACCGTTTTATATTCATTAGGAAAGCATAAGGAGCGCGTATACTATAAAGATTTAGAAGTCAATTCTCCCTATAACACATATAAAAATAAAGGACTTCCGCCGGGGCCGATTGCCAATGCTGGCAAGCAGTCACTAGATGCTGTAGCAAATCCTGCCGATACAAACTATTTTTATTTTCTCGCAACGAAAGAAGGGGAAGTTATATTTACGAAGACGTTGGATGAGCATAACAAAGAAAAAGCTAAGCATATTACGGAAAAGGATTAAAGGTTTGCGATTCGCATTCCTTTTTCTTTTATGTTAAAATATATCGAGCTAAAAAAACAAACTTGAAGAGTTCGAACAGAACTCTTCTTTGATTAAGGGAGTTTTTTAGGAGTGTCCATTTTGCCAAACAAAAAAATCGAGGAATATTTAGCAAATTTTTCTACTAACAAAGATGAAAAATTAGTTCAATTAGAAGCATATGCAAAAGAGCAGAAGGTGCCGATTATGGAAGAGCGGGCGCTGTCTGTCATGCTTCATATTTTAAAGCTCCATCAGCCGAACAAAATATTGGAAATTGGGGCGGCGATCGGCTATTCGGCGATTCGGATGGCAAAAGCGCTGCCGAACACAAAAATTGTAACGACTGAAATAGATCCTAATCGATTTGAACTAGCGGAACAAAATATTCGAGCTTGCGGTCTTGAAAATCAAATTACCATTTATCACGGTGATGCTCTAGAAATCGTACAGGAAGTCAAGCTTGACGGTCCGTTTGATGCGCTCTTTATCGATGCGAGCAAAGGGCAATATAAACGTTTTTTTCAAGCATATGAACCTTTGCTGTCAAAAAGAGCGGTCGTTTTTTCGGATAATGTTCTTTTTAAAGGACTAGTCGCTGAAGAAATGATAGAATCAAAAAGGTTAAAATCTTTAGCGAAGAAAATTAAAGAATATAATGAATGGCTAATGAATCAGCCCGATTGGGATACCGTTATTATTCCGATAGGCGACGGATTAGCCTTCAGTATAAAAAGGGGTGAAGGGGAATGAAAAAACCCGAACTGCTCGTCACACCTGTAAATGTCAAAAATATTGAGAGCCTTTGCAAAGCTGGCGCAGATGCTTTTATCATCGGCGAACAGCGTTATGGCTTAAGGCTTGCAGGGGAATTTCGTCGAAAAGATGTATTAGATGCGATTGACCTTGCCCATCAATATGGAAAAAAAGTATACGTTGCAATGAATGCAATTTTTCATAATGATAAAGTAGACGAGCTTGCAGATTATGTAAAATTTGTTCATAATGCGAAGGCAGATGCGATTGTATTCGGTGATCCAGCTGTGTTAATGACTGTTAGGGAAGTTGCTCCGGAGATGAAGCTCCATTGGAATACGGAAACAACCGCGACCAACTGGTATGCATGCAACTATTGGGGAAGGAAAGGCGCCAAGCGTGCAGTACTAGCTCGGGAGTTAAGCATGGAAGCTGTCATTGAAACGAAAGAGCATGCAGAAGTGGAAATAGAAGTCCAAGTCCACGGAATGACGTGCATGTTTCAGTCCAAAAGATCTCTTATCGGCAATTATTTTGAATATCGTGGGAAAGCGATGGAAATTCACAATTATAAATACGGCAAAAATATGTTTTTGCATGATAAAGAGAGAAATAACAAATATCCAATTTTTGAGGATGAAAATGGAACCCATATTATGAGTCCGAATGATATTTGCATCATTGACGAGCTGGAGGAACTGGTTGATGCAGGAATTGATTCTTTTAAAATAGATGGCGTGCTGAAAACTCCGGAATATATTGTAGAAGTGACGAAAAAGTATCGAAAGGCGATCGATTTATGCGCTGAGGATCGAGAGCAATATGAAAATGTTAAAGACAAGCTGTACGCTGAAATTGAGGAAATACAGCCGCCAAACCGCCCGTTGGATACAGGATTTTTCTTTAAAGAGACCGTTTATTAAAAAAACGTTAAAGGAGGAGTTCGCATGCCGGTTGTGAAAGATAAAATTTCAACAATTATCAACGGTAAAAGGGTCATAACGAAAAAACCTGAACTTCTTGCACCTGCCGGAAATTTGGAGAAATTAAAAATCGCCGTCATGTACGGTGCTGACGCCGTCTTCATTGGCGGACAAGAGTACGGCTTGCGTTCCAATGCCGATAATTTCTCCATTGAGGAAATTAAAGAAGGAGTTCAATTTGCTAATCAGTACGGGGCAAAAATATATGTGACGACAAACATTTATGCACATAATGAAAACATTCCTGGACTCGATCAATATTTAAAAGCGCTAGAAGACGCGGGAGTGGCAGGGGTCATTGTCGCAGATCCCCTCATTATTGAAACGTGCAGAAAGGTAGCTCCAAAATTGGAAGTCCACTTAAGCACTCAGCAATCCCTTTCGAATTGGAAAGCTGTCCAATTTTGGAAGGAGGAAGGTTTGGAGCGGGTCGTTCTAGCACGGGAAACGAGCGCTGAAGAAATTAGAGAAATAAAAGAAAAAGTAGATATTGAAATCGAAACGTTTATTCACGGTGCGATGTGCATTGCCTATTCAGGCCGCTGCACATTAAGCAATCATATGACAGCGCGAGATTCAAACAGAGGAGGATGCTGTCAGTCCTGCCGGTGGGATTATGATTTATATGAATATTATAAAGGCAAAGAAGTGCCTATGTTTGATGAGCAAGACTCTCCATTTGCAATGAGCGCTAAAGACTTAAAATTGGTTGAGTCGATTCCGAAAATGATTGAAATGGGGATCGACAGCTTGAAAATTGAAGGCCGCATGAAATCCATTCACTATGTTGCAACTGTTGTCAGTGTATATCGCAAAGTCATTGATGCATACTGCGCCGATCCCGATCATTTTGTCATGAAACAGGAATGGCTGGAAGAATTGGATAAATGCGCGAACAGAGAAACGGCTCCTGCCTTTTTTGAAGGAGTGCCTGGTTATCAAGAGCAATTATTTGGCACTCACAGCAAAAAAACAGCATACGACTTTGTCGGGCTTGTGCTTGACTGGAATCCAGAAACGAAAATGGTGACATTGCAGCAAAGAAACCATTTCAGACCCGGTGACGAAGTAGAATTTTTCGGTCCGCAAATTGACAATTTTCGCATTGTCATCGATAAAATTTGGGATGAAGATGGAAATGAATTGGATGCAGCAAGACATCCTTTGCAAATAATCCGCTTCAAGTGCGAGCATCCGCTATATCCGTATAATATGATGAGAAAAGAGACAAGATAGGGGAAGAATCTGGATTTTTTTATAAAAAAGCAAAACGTTTCTTGAACTGCCGATTATTTTGTAATAACATATCATAGATAAATATTTCCTTCTATAACTATGTTATAAAAGATTCTTTTCTGTCGAAAGAACGGCAGAAAAGTTCTTTCATTTTTTAGGAACCATTAGGGGGATATAAAGAAAAGGAGGACTATTATGGCGGAAGAAAAGGTATTTCCTATGACGAAAGCTGGGAAAGAAAAACTTGAACAAGAACTTGAGTATTTAAAAACGGTAAAGCGAAAAGAAGTTGTAGAACGAATAAAAGTGGCAAGATCATTTGGCGACCTATCAGAAAACTCTGAATATGATTCAGCAAAAGAAGAGCAAGCTTTTGTAGAAGGACGCATTACAACGCTCGAAAATATGATTCGCAATGCGAAAATTATTGAAGAAGACACAGAAAATAAAACAACTGTTTCACTTGGAAAATCTGTTACGTTTATTGAATTGCCTGATGGAGAAGAAGAAACTTATACAATTGTCGGAAGTGCAGAAGCAGATCCTTTCGAAGGGAAAATTTCCAATGATTCTCCGATGGCTAAAAGCCTGCTCGGCCGTCAAGTAGGGGAAGAAGTTGTAGTTCAGACGCCTGGCGGCGATATGACAGTCAAAATTGTACGTGTTGATTAATGTTGATAGCCTTTAATATAGTTTAAGATGTGCGCACCTCGTCGAAAATATAAGACGAGGTGTTTTTTTATGAATAAGCGAATAAAATATATAGGCGTCTTCATCATTTTGTTAATGGGTGTTCTCATATATAGACTTGCGCAAATTCAACTGCTTGAAACCGAGTCATTTTCAGAACAAGATGTCAATTTGATGAAAGAAAGCGTCAAACAGAGGACACAAGAAGTAATTATAGATGATGGGCGGGGTCGATTTATTGATCGTGAAAATAAACCTTTGAACGAAACATATTTGCCTACGCTCGTTTTATTTCCATTTCTGAAAAATTATCAATGGCCGATCGATCAATTGGCGGCAGCCATTTCTGTTCGCAAGGATGAAATCGAACAATTATTGAAAGGAACGAAAAATGAACCTATTTTGTTGAATAAAGAAAAAGGATTTCAACTTGATGAACAGGATATAAAAGCCATCAATAAGTTAAAAATTCCGGGAGTATTCGGCATCTTTATGAAAACAGAGCAATCAGACAATATTGCTTCCCATCTTATTGGGATGACAAGCGAAAATGAAACAGAATGGAAAAAAAGATACCCTGACAAAGAGATCACGTCATTAAGTCCTGAAGTAGGCGTGACTGGACTGGAGGAGGCGTTTGATGAATTTTTGCAGCCGGAAGATGCGTCAAGACTTTTATATCATGTTGATGGTCTCGGCAGGCCTCTTTTCGGCGTCAATGTAAAATATATTGCCGATTCCAATCCATTTTACCCAATTGCCGTTCAAACAACGATTGACAAACATTTGCAAGAAAAAGCTGAACAAATTTTAACAAAACATCAAATAAATGAAGGCGGCCTCGTTCTGTTAGACATTGAAAACAGCGAAGTAGTTGCAATGGCCTCCAAACCGGATCTGGACCGGAATGATCCAAAAACATATGAAAATAAAATGCTTTCGGCAATGTTTCCTGGTTCTGTTTTTAAAACCGTTATCGCTGCAGCAGCGATCGACACAAACATGATCAAACCGGAAAGAACATTTAATTGTGACCGGAATGTCTACGGCCAAACAGAAAAAGAGGAAGAAAAGCGGGCTGGAACGCTTACGTTTGAAGAAAGCTTTGCGAAAAGCTGCAATTATGCGTTTGCTACGATAGGTCAGGAATTAATACAAAAAAAGAGCAATATAATTGAAGAATACGCAGAAAAGCTTGGCCTTCTCAGCTTCTCAGGCTGGTCGGGAAAAGTATACCATTACGATCAATTTAAACAATTTCCAAGGGAGCAAAGAGGAACGATTTGGGGAGATGACAGCGACAAAAAGTCAGCAAAGGCCATCGCACAAACCTCCATCGGACAAAAAAATGTAAAGGTTACTCCTCTAGCTGTCGCGAATATGATGGCTACAATTGCTCGCGGAGGAGAAAAAAGAGAAGTGAAAGTCGTGGATAAAATTTTATATAAAAACGGAGAAACGATGTATACATTCAAGAACCATTTGATGAAAGGAGAAAAAATTTCCCCTGCAACATCATCAAAATTAACGGATCTCCTGCTTCAAGTAGTCGCTCATCCTGATGGAACCGGCAGAGCGTTTCAAAGCTTGCCTGTTAAAGTAGCCGGCAAATCAGGCACTGCCGAAACGGGAACATTGAACGACAATGGAAAAAAATTATATCATAAATGGTTTGCCGGTTTTTTTCCTGCGGAACATCCGAAATATGCCTTAGTTGTTGTTGATATGAACAAAACGAGCGGTAGAGCAAAGACAAATGATGTTTTTTACGAAATGGTTGAACAGATTTATAATGTTAATGAAGAATAAAGTATGTTAAAATAATAACTCAAAGATTGGAGAAACAAAGGAGTTGACGGGGAATGGCGGGTTCTCGTTATGAAATTCGGGATAAAAAACGAAAAACGAATTTGATTTTAAATATTTTAATTGGAATTGTCGCCTTACTCATCCTCGTTATTGCTTCTCAGCTTTTTTTGGGAGGCGGTACTGAACAAGCGAATTCCAACAGTGAACAACAAAAAGAGCAATCAAGCTCATCTAAAAATATCGAAGAAGAGACAGCTGAACAATCTAACGATCAGCGGGAAGAAGAAAAAGCAGCTGAACAGAATGAAAGTAATGAAATTAAGGAGGAAGAGGACGAAAATACACAATCAGCAAATAAAGAAAAGGAATCGAGCGATGATCCTTTTGAAGGTGCAACAGTAACTGAAGGAGAAGCAGGTTCCGATGTTGAACAAATCATTGAAAATCCAAATTGGAAACCGATCGGAACAGTCCAGACAGGTGAGCACGTTACGACTTATAAAAAGTCATCTGTAGATTGGAAGGAAATGGAGAAAGCATTAAGCTATGCAACAGGTGTTTCTCTTGAAAATATGCAGACCCTTTGGATCGGCAATAACGGAAGCCCGAATGATGCGAAAGGAACGATTCAAAACAAAGCAGACGGAAAAAAATATAGAGTATCCATTACATGGATAGACGGAGAGGGCTGGAAACCGACTAGAGTTGAAGTATTAAAATAGACTGAAAAACAAAAAAGACCCTCATGTGTAAAAAGCTGACTGTCAAACACTTGAGGGATCTTTTTTTATGATTTTTATAGCTATTCATGATAGAAAGGAATGTTGGAATATGAAAATTGCAATCATTGGTGCAATGGAAGAAGAAGTTCGCATCCTGCGCGAGAAATTGGATTGTACAAAAGAAGAGGAGATTGCAGGCTGCAGTTTTATGATTGGGAAATACAATCAAACTGATACGATTTTATTAAAATCAGGAATTGGAAAAGTGAATGCAGCCGTAAGCACAACTTTGCTGCTGGAGCGATATCAGCCGGATTATGTGATCAATACCGGCTCCGCCGGAGGATTTCATGAGTCTTTAAACGTAGGGGATGTTGTCATATCCACAGAGGTTCGCCATCATGATGTAGATGTGACGGCTTTTGGGTATGAATATGGTCAAGTTCCAGGACTTCCTCCATCCTTTAAGGCCGATGAAAAACTGATTGAAATCGCTGAAAGAAAAGCAAAAGACATTTCAGGAATTCAGACGGTAAAAGGGGCGATCGCAACGGGGGATTCTTTTATGAACGACCCCGATAAAGTAGCTTTTGTCCGGTCTAAATTCAGCCATTTGTACGCTGTTGAGATGGAAGCTGCTGCTGTCGCGCAAGTGTGCTACAAATTTCAAACGCCTTTTGTCATCATCCGGGCGCTCTCAGATATCGCCGGAAAAGAGTCGAACATTTCCTTTGAACAATTTTTAGACAAAGCGGCTTTCAATTCATCGGAATTGGTTCTGAAAATGATTGAAGAACTAAGTTGAATGTAAATGGAAACTATTACAAGCCTATTAGCCCGAATCGATATGTTATTCTTTTATAATATAGAATAACTAATTCGATTAGGTGATATCATGGAGGAGAAAAAATTAAAAGAATTAATAGAAGACTATAAACATTTTGCTCTCGTTCTGCTAGCTGTCGGAACCTTTTTATACATCGGAATATGGATTCCTAATCATTCACCTCGGACCAATATACAAGAAATAATGCTAATCGGAACTTCAACGATGATGTTAGCCAGCTCTATTCTATTTTTTAAATTGTCATCGAAATATCAAAAAAAGCTTGATAAGTTGCAATCTTAATCATTTCTTGAAAAAGGGCTCCAAAAAGTCAGTATAGCTGACTCTTTTGAGCCCCTCTTTTTTGATAAAACATTAGGTGAATGAAGGCGGCATTGCTCTGTTTCATATGAAAACAGCAACTAGCGCTGCAATAAAGGCTGCCTTTTTACAGATTGAAAGCAGTTGTAATGGGCTCTCAACCGTAACGTTCGCATCCTGTCAAATCATGTTACCACCATTTTACGTCAAACAGCGGATTCGCTTTCTGCGATTTTTATTAATCGGTCAATTTTGAGATTCGTTTTTATATCTCGATTTGCGCCAATGCGCTGGAAAACCTGTAGCAAGGTTAATTTTGAGTTTTATGGGATGTCACATATCGGAAAGCCACTTTAAAATGAATTTTGCAGATATACGCGAGTAAATCATTCAGGAACTCTCGCAAATTTCGCACAAAATCTCGTTGAAAATGCTTTTCCTTTTATTCTTTTGACATCTTTTTTTCTTTTTCATTTCGGTAAAACTCATGAAACATTTTCATAAGTGCCCTTTTTTCGATTCTGGAAACATAACTTCTCGAAATGCCGAGCTCTTTTGCAATTTCACGCTGCGTTTTTTCCTGCTGCGTATTCAATCCAAACCGCCCGATAATGACTTCTTTTTCTCTTTCGTCTAGAATCGATAAATATTTCTTAATTTTTTCCAGCTCCATATTCAATTGAATCGTGTCGATAATATCTTCATTTTCTGATTTTAGCACATCTATTAAACTGATTTCGTTTCCTTCTTTATCTTGGCCAATAGGATCGTGTAGGGAAACATCTTTTTTTGTTTTTTTTAAGGAACGGAGATGCATTAAAATTTCATTTTCAATGCATCTTGCGGCATATGTAGCAAGCTTTGTCCCTTTGTTTTCGGAATAGCTTTCAATCGCTTTAATTAAACCAATTGTGCCGATGGATATGAGATCTTCCGAGTCTTCACCTGTATTTTCAAATTTTTTGACAATATGAGCGACAAGGCGCAAATTATGTTCAATTAATATATTTCTTGCTTCGTCATTTCCTTCGGCCATCAGGCGGAGATATTTTTTTTCTTCATTTGGGGAAAGCGGTTGAGGGAAAGCATTGTTTTTTACATATGAAACGAGAAAAACCAATTCTTTTATAAAATAGCTTAGTGCAGTCAAAATTCCAGACATGTTTTTCACCCCCGCATTACGTATTATTAAATTGTATGTGATTGCGGCTTTGTCCTTGTATGTCCTTCATGAAAAAGGGGAAAGAGTATGGAAAACAGCTGAGTTTTAGTTATAATGAGACAGTGAAGAAAAATGGATTGGTATCGGAGATCATCAGTTGAAAGGTATTAAGTCATTGTGGATTGACATCAACGATTATCTGTTAAAGGAGTTTAGCGGCTGTGGAACATGCAGCCATGCGCCGGGGGTAGGTTTTTAAGCAAAAAAAAAGACACCGCTAAGACGATGCTTTTAATAAGTGAGAGAGCGAGCGGCGCTTTATTTCCAATTCTATTAATTCGATGAATTCTTTGCTAAGCCTCATTTCGGTTGCTTTATAGTAAGATTCAATTAAAAATTCGTCCGATAAATTTTTCATAGAAGCGATCATGTTATGGAGAAAGCACCTCCTTTATTTATTACCATAAATTTACCATGTTTTTTAATAGAGAACAACCGTTCTGTTATCCACAGCCTTCGGTGGAAAAGCTGTGGGTAGTTTGTTTATATACTTTACTAAAGATTGATATGAATAGGTGGATATTGTGTATAAAATTATCCACAGCTGTTGAATATGTTAAAAAATTGTCGAATTTTTTTTGTGAAAACAATATTGTTTTGAAAGTAAACTCGAAATTCGGTATGATGAAAAATAGTTTAACAGTAGTCTATTTATTGAATTAAGAGGTGTTCAATTTGCTGAAAAGGTTTTTGCCCGGAGAATATGCGAAAAGCGTTTTTCATATTTATCCTCATTTTTTAAAGGAAAAAGGTATAAAAGGTATTATTACCGATTTAGATAATACTTTAGTAGAATGGGACAGGCCGAACGCAACTCCGAAATTGAAAAATTGGTTTGAAATGATGGAACAGAACGGGATTAAAGTGACAATTGTTTCAAATAATAACGAAAAACGCGTCCGTTCGTTTTCTGAACCGCTGAATATTCCGTTCATTTCGAAAGCGGGAAAACCCCGTGCAAAAGCGTTTAAAAAAGCGGCTGAGCAGATGGGGCTGAAAAAAGAAGAAGTTGTTGTGATCGGCGACCAGCTGCTGACAGATGTTCTCGGAGGGAATCTCTGCGGTTTTCATACGATTTTAGTTGTGCCTGTATCGTCTACTGACGGCTTTTGGACCCGGATCAACAGGAAAATTGAAAGGAAAATTTTAAAATTGTTAAAACAGAAAGGCATGCTGCATTGGGAGGAGTGATGAGTTTGGATGAGAAGGTTTGCGTCGGGTGCGGAGTAAAAATTCAAACGGAAGATCCATCTGAAATTGGATATGCTCCAAAAGCTGCTCTTGAGAAAGAACAGCCGATCTGCCAAAGGTGTTTTCGGCTGAAACATTATAACGAAATTCAAGATGTCTCGTTAACAAATGAGGACTTTTTAAAAATTTTGCACGGCATTGGCAATACGAAAGCTCTTGTTGTGAAGGTTGTCGACATTTTTGATTTTAACGGAAGCTGGATCAACGGCATACAGCGTTTTATCGGCTACAATCCAGTCATTTTAATCGGCAATAAAGCAGATCTCCTTCCAAAATCGGTGAAAAAAGAAAAGGTTATTCGTTGGATGAAGAGAGAAGCAAAAGAGTATGGATTAACGCCATTGGATGTGCTTTTAATCAGCTCAGAAAAGGGACATGGCATTAAAGAAGCGGCAGAGCAAATAGATCATTATCGCAACGGAGAAAACGTGTATGTTGTTGGATGTACAAATGTTGGGAAATCAACTTTTATTAATCGAATCTTGAAGGAGGTTACGGGAGAAGGGGATATCATTACAACTTCCCATTATCCCGGCACAACGCTCAATCTAATTGAAATTCCGTTAGATGACGGCGCAGTTTTATACGATACACCAGGCATTATCAATGATCATCAGATGGCGCACTTTATTGATAAGCGCGACCTAAAGCTTCTATCGCTGAAAAAAGAAATTAAGCCTAGAGTGTTCCAGTTAAATGAAAGGCAAACTTTATACTTCGGCGGATTGGCAAGACTGGATTATATAAAGGGAGGACGTTCCTCCATTGTGTGCTATATTCCGAACAGCATTGACATTCATCGAACAAAACTGGAGAAGGCGGATCATTTATATGCAACACATTTAGGGGAGCTTTTAACCCCTCCTAGTAAAGAAGCAGTCGAATCCTTTCCAGAACTTGTCCCGCACGAATTCACTATAAATGGAAAAAAGAAAGATATCGTGTTTTCAGGTCTTGGATGGGTAACGATCCACGATGGACCGAAAAGAGTCGTTGCTTATGCACCTAAAGATGTACATGTGGGCGTCCGTCATTCATTAATATAAAAACAAAAAGGTGGAGAGGATTTCAAATGGAGCAAGTTTACGGAGTAATAGGCGACCCGATCGGTCATTCGCTTTCCCCTCTCATTCATAACGATGCTTTCGATTACTTAAATATGAATGCCCGCTATCACGCATTTCAAGTAAAAGGGGAAGAGCTTGAACAAGCGGTAAAAGGGATGAAGGCTCTTGGCATAAAGGGGTTTAATGTAACGGTTCCACATAAAGTGTCAATCATTCCTTTTCTTGATGAATTGGATGAATCGGCTCAATTGCTTCACGCGGTAAATACAGTAAAAAACGAAGACGGGAGATTAATCGGTTTTAACACAGACGGATACGGATTTTACCTGTCATTGAAAGAGCATATTGACAATACCAATCCCCGAGATTTAAAAGTGCTGCTGATCGGGGCGGGCGGAGCCGCTCGGGCGATCTATACAACGCTGGCGAAAGAAGGCTTTGCGTTCATTGATATTGTAAACAGAACAGCAGAGCGGGCTCATCTGTTAAAGGAAAACTGCAGCTATGAGACAAAAGGAAACGTTTATTCATTCCAACAACTCGATCAAACGTCCAATGAATATGATGTCATCATTCAAACGACATCCATCGGGATGAAGCCAAATATCGAAGAAAAGCCGATTGAATTAACCGGACGCGTTCACGGCGGAACTGTCGTTGCTGATATCATTTATAATCCGCTGAAAACGATGTTATTAAAAGAGGCTGAAAAGCTGGGCCTTAAAGCTGTTGACGGAGTAGGAATGTTTGTTTATCAAGGGGCATGTGCGTTTCAAATATGGACGAATGTGGAACCTGATGTCAGTCGAATGAAAAAGCTCGTATATGAAAAATTAGGAGGAAAATCATGACTTTAACTGGAAAACAAAAACGTTTTTTACGCTCTCTTGCACATCATCTGAACCCGATTTTCCAAATTGGAAAGGGCGGAGTAAATTCAAATTTGCTTCAGCAGGTGAACGATTGTTTAGAAGCAAGAGAGCTCATAAAAGTGAACGTGCTGAAAAATTGTGATGAAGACAAAGCAGCAGTTGCTCAAGCACTTGTTGATGGGACAAATGCCCATCTCGTCCAAATCATCGGAAATGTCATTGTTTTATATAAAGAATCAAAAGAAAAAAAACAAATCATTTTGCCTGAATAAACGAACGGATGGTGCGGAAAAATTGGGTAAAATCGGAATTTTTGGGGGGACATTTGACCCGCCCCATAACGGACATTTATTAATGGCCAATGAGGTTCTTCATTCTCTTAATCTGGACAAAATATGGTTTATGCCGAACAATATTCCACCCCATAAACAAAAGGAGCCGGTGACAGAAACACACCACCGGGTAAATATGCTGAAAAGAGCAATTGAAGGAAATCCATTTTTTCAAGTCCAATTAATTGAACTTGAAAGAGAGGGTCCGTCTTTTACGTATGACACAGTGAAAATATTGAAAGAAAGATATCCAAACGAAGAATTTTATTTTATTATTGGATCAGATATGATTGAAAATTTGCCTCATTGGCATCGAATAGAGGAATTGATGGATATGGTGCAATTTGTCGGCGTGAAACGTAACGGATACTCGAATGAGAGCACATTTTTCGTAAAAGAGGTGGAAGTTCCTCAGTTTGATGTTTCCTCTACAATGATCAGAGAGCGATTGAAAAACGGACAAGCGGTGGACTATCTTCTGCCCAAAAAAGTTATTCAATATATAGGGGAGAATCGATTATATGGAACGTGAAAAAGCGTTAGCAGTTGTGGAAAAGGCGATAACGAAACAGCGTTATCAACATACTTTAGGCGTAATGGAGACAGCCATCAGTTTGGCAAAGCGGTACGGCGCCGATGTGAAAAAGACAGAATTAGCAGCTATTTTTCATGATTATGCCAAATTTCGGCCAAAAGATGAAATGAGAAAAATTATTATTGAACAAAATATGCCGAAGGACTTGCTGGAATATAATACAGAACTTTGGCATGCACCTGTTGGCGCCTATTTAGTCGAGAAGGAAGTCGGCATTTCTGATAAAGAAATTTTAGATGCGATCCGCTACCATACATCCGGAAGAGAAAACATGACTCTTCTTGAAAAAGTGATTTATTTAGCTGATTATATTGAACCGGGTAGAAGCTTCCCCGGAGTCGATGAAGTCAGGGAATTGGCACAAAAAGATTTAAATGAAGCGCTCGTTCAGTCGATATCCAATACGATTGCATTTTTAATGAAGAAAAAGCAGCCGATTTACCCTGAAACGTTTAAAACTTATAATGCGCTCGTAATGAAAAATTGAAGGAGTGAAGTGGATGAATTCGCGTGATATTCTAGCTTTAACTGTTAAAGCAGGCAGCGATAAAAAAGCAGAAGATATCGTAGTATTAAACATGCAAGGAATCTCTCTAATAGCTGATTATTTTATGATATGCCATGCGAATAACGAAAAAAATGTGCAAGCAATTGCCAGAGAAATGAAAGAGAAAGCAGAGGAAAACGGAATTCCCGTCAAGCGTCTCGAAGGGTTTGACGAGGCAAAATGGGTTCTCATTGATTTAGGAGATGTCGTTGCTCATGTTTTCCATAGGGATGAAAGAAGCTATTATAATTTAGAAAAATTATGGGGAGATGCTCCGCGCGAAGAAGTGAGCGAGTGGTTAGCTTGATTTATAAGCATTTTGCATCTGTGTACGACCGATTAATGAAAGATGTTCCTTATGATGAATGGGCGCAATTTTTGCATCAAGCGATTCAACGATATGGAAACGGCGGGAGCCGGGTGCTAGATTTAGCTTGTGGAACAGGAGAAATATCGTATAGGATGGCTGAGCTTGGGTATGAGCTAACAGGTGTCGATCTCTCCGGAGAAATGCTCGCCGTTGCCCAGGAAAAGATGATGAAAAAAGGGTTTGATGCGCTCTTTATTGAACAAGATATGAGGGAGCTTAAAGGCTACAAGCCTTTTGATGCGGTGTTATTAAATTGCGATTCCATCAACTACTTGCTGAAGGAAGAGGATGTGGTCAAAACGTTTCAAGCCGTATACGACCACTTGAACCGAAACGGCTTATTTCTGTTTGATGCCCATTCTGTTCATAAAATGGAGAAAATATTTAAACATGCTGTATTCGCTGATAATGATGAGGATGTCAGCTATATTTGGAAATGCTTTGACGGTGAATATCCAAACAGTGTCATTCATGAATTAACCTTCTTTGTGAACAATGGAACGGATTATGTACGGTTGGATGAAGACCATTATCAAAGAACTTTTTCAATTTCTGAGTACCGACATATGTTGGAAAAGTGCGGCTTTACGATCGTTGACATAACGGATGGAATTTTTCAAAGCCCGGACATCGAGCAGGCGGAACGAATATTTTATATTGCGAAAAAAAGTTGAAACCATCGAATGTAATTTTTTTTCGATGGTTTTTTTCATTTTAGCAGGAATTTTCATGAGCCCTGCAGAATATTATTCATTGTCAAATTGATGCCTCACTTTTTGTAAATCTTCATCAAATTTTGCATGGGTGCTTTGAAATAAATGATGAAACATGTCGCCTAGTTCATTTTCAAGCACTTTAATCCCCTCTCCGGTAACTCCCCCTTTTACGTGCACTTTTTCCTGCAATGTCGGAAGCGTGTAATACCCGCTTTCAAGCAGCTTGCCTATGCCGATCATCATCTCGTTTGCTAATTGAACCGCATCCTCTTTTGAAATGTCTGTTTCCGCCGCAGCAGCTTCAATAAATTTTTGTAGCAAAAAGCTGAAAAAAGCCGGTCCGCAGCTGACGATATCAGATGCAACACGGGTAATGTTATTTTCTATTAAGATTGGCTTTGATATTTTTTCAAACATGGAAAGAATGATATTTCTTGTATGTTCGCTGCATCTATTTCCAAATGTCAGCAAAGCAGCTCCCGCTTTAGCCCTGTTTGTTATGCTTGGTATGACTCGGGCTACTTGGCATGGAACAGCCGATTCGATTTGCTCGACTGAAATCGGGCTCGTAATGGAAATTAAACATTGATGTCCTTGTAAACCAGTTTTCAGTTCCTTTAAAAGGGGGTGTATATCTAAAGGCTTAACGCATAGAAATATGAAATCGCTTTGATGAACGACCTCTATACTTGATGTACAAACATGTATTTCAGGATATTTCCGTTTGATGGCATATGCCTTTTGAATCGTTCTATTCGTTATAAACAACGATGAGGGTGTTGATACTTTTGCCTCGCAAAAAGCTTCAATGAGAATACGCCCCATATTGCCGGTTCCTATAAACCCTATTTTCACTTTTCACCCCTCCTTTTTTTAACATTGTTCTCCTACACGATATGTTCTGCTGCCTTATTTTATGAATGAATATTTAGAAAGGGGAATTCATGTGCATGAACCATTTCCTTTTTATAAAAAAGTATGGGGTTTTTTTGTTAATCATTTTCGCTGCCATTTTGTTTTTTATCATCAACAACTGGCGTGATTCAAACGAGATCGAAGTTTCCGATGAACCATTGCTGGAAACGGATGAACGAACGCCGATGCAAAAAAGCAGAGAAGATGATGACGAAGAAGAGAATGAGCACCGTAACGAACAGACGACGATGATTTATATTGATGTAAAGGGGGCAGTTCGTAAGCCTGGTGTTTATGAATTGCCGTCATCCAGCAGGGTGTTTGAAGCAATCGAAAAAGCTGGAGGAATGAATGACCAGGCAGACAGAAATCGTGTGAATCTTGCCAGAAAGCTAACAGACGGTATGGTTGTTTATGTGCCAAAGCTAGGCGAAAAAATTGACGAAAATGCTCTTATCGATGAAAGCGGCGCAAATGCTGATGCTTCACAAAGACCGCAAGAGAAAGAAAAAATCAATATTAATACGGCGACAAAGGAAGAGCTGCAAAAATTAACGGGAATCGGCCCTGCAAAAGCGGAAGCAATTATCGCACACCGTGAAGAAAACGGGCCGTTTCAAAAAGAAGAGGATTTACTGGAGGTTACCGGTATAGGAGAAAAAACGTTTGAAAAGATCAAAAATGAGATTAGCGTTGACGAACATGAAGACTTGTCGATAAACTGAAAAAGAATGTTTACAAAATTCGGAGGGGTAAAAGTGGATCGAATTTCTTGGAATCATTATTTCATGGCGCAAAGCCATTTGCTTGCGCTGAGAAGCACATGTACAAGACTTGCTGTCGGTGCTACGATTGTCCGCGATAAACGGATTATTGCGGGGGGATATAACGGCTCGATCGCAGGAGGAGTCCACTGTATTGATGAAGGCTGCTATGTGATTGATAACCATTGTGTTCGAACGATCCATGCGGAGATGAATGCGATATTGCAATGCGCCAAATTTGGAGTGGCAACAGCAGGAGCGGAAATTTACGTCACGCATTTTCCATGCTTAGCTTGCACAAAAGCGATTATTCAAGCGGGTATTCAAAGTGTATATTATGCAAAAGATTACAAAAATCATCCATATGCAATGGAATTATTTGAACAAGCAGGTGTTCATATAGAAAAAGTCGCATTCGATGAAACGACTTTGGATTTAAAAAATGAAGAAAAGCGCGAATATGTTGAGCAGCTTTTAAATGCTTTAAAACATCTCGGCGTATCAGAAACGGACTTGAAAAAATGGAATGAACAAGCCCGTCAACTTTTCGGCTGATCTAATCGAAAAGGAGGTTATTTTTTTGAGAGGCCAGTGGGCATATGTCGCGATTTCCGCATTGTTGGCGATTGTTTCCGCTACCTCTTTTCCTTCCCTTCTTCCTTTTTTCATTTTTGCTGCACTTCTTTTTTTCTTATGGCTTCAACATAAAAGGAAATTAGCTTTCATCGTTGCTTGCTCGTTTTTGTTCATGCTTCCATATTTTCATTGGTATGATCAACAAAATAAAACAAATTATCACGAAGGCATGTTATCAGCAAAAGGAAAGGTAATCTCCTCTCCTGAAATCGACGGGGATCTGATGACATTTGCGGTCGAGACGAATCAGGGAGAAAAGCTGACGGCCCGTTATACATTGAAAACAAAACAAGAGATGAAAAGTACAAATAATATACGGCCAGGTGATATATGCAATTTTTCAGGAAAGCTTGAAAAACCGAAAAATAACACAAATGAAAATGCGTTTAATTATAAGCGCTATTTGTATTTTCAGCAAATCCACTGGCTGTATAAGCTCGACAAAATCGGGCATTGTACATATAAGCCGTCATGGAAAGATCATTTGGAAAATTACCGGCAAAAAATGATTGAATGGATTCATCATAAATTTCCAGAAAAAACAGCCGGCTTCGTCCTTGCTTTGACGGTAGGCTATCAGAACAATATTCCAGAAGAAGATCTTGCCGCTTATCGAAAGCTAGGGATTGTTCATATTCTTTCGATTTCAGGTCTTCACGTAAGCATATTAATCGCCTCACTTTACTTCTTCCTTTTGCGGCTGGGCATTTCAAAAGAACAAACCATTATGATTTTGATTTGCTTCCTCCCCTTTTATGCATTGTTAACAGGAGGAGCTCCGCCTGTCGTCCGCGCCTCTCTTATGGCAGCGCTGATCATGGGAGGAACACTTTTTAAACAAAATATGCCCCTTTCTGATTCAATCTCATTCAGCTTTCTTCTCATGACATTTCTTGACCCGTATGAAGTTTTTCATCTTGGATTTCAGCTTTCTTACGCAGTCACATTTTCGCTAATTTTATCAAGACAAATCTTTCAAAAATGCAGGAATTCATTGCAATTGTTGGCAGCAGTTTCATTTGTTGCCCAAACTGCTTCACTGCCGATTATATGCTACTATTTTTATCAATTTTCTCTATTGAGCTTTATCATGAATATTATGTTTGTGCCGCTATACACGTTCTTTTTGCTGCCGCTTACCATGATCACTCTCATTTTAACCGTAATTTCTTCTTCCATCGGTTCAATATTTGTTTCCCTTCTTCACACTTCTTTTACTTTGTCGTCCAAAACAGCATTATTTTTCGGTGATTTGCCTTTTTTCACGATAACAACTGGCAAACCGTCTGTTTTTTTATTTCTGTTGCAATATATCATTTTTATCAGCCTTTTCTTTCAAATGGAACATAAGCCGATGGCAAAATGGGGAAAACCGATATTATGCAGCGGTTTGCTCACTGCATTGCTTTTGATAGCAGGGAAAATGACCATGCCGGGAGAAGTAACAGTTCTTGATGTCGGACAAGGAGACAGCATTTTTATTAGAGAGCCCGGCTTAGGTAACAGTTATTTAATTGATACAGGAGGAATGGCTGTATTTGAAAAAGAAAGCTGGCAGATGCGAAAAAAACCGTTTTCCATCGCATTGGACGTCCTGATCCCTTATTTTCAGTCGAAAGGGGTAGAGGAAATTGAAATTTTGTTTTTAACTCATGGAGACTATGACCATATCGGCGAGTCATTAACCTTAATCAAACAATTTCGAGTAAACAAATTGGTTATTCCAAAATATTTTTCCAGAGAAGAGCTTGAAAAGCAAATAGTAAAAGAAGCGAAAAATCGAGGAATTGAAATATTTGAATTAGAAGCAGGAGATCGGATCACAGGCAGAACAGCTTTCCACGTTCTCTCTCCTTTCACAAAATCGGATTCTAAAAATAATGATTCTCTCGTCCTAATGGCAAAAATAGGCGGGTTGCGCTGGCTGTTTACCGGTGATCTTGAAGAAAGCGGAGAGCGGCACATGATTAAACAATATCCAAAAATGACTGCGGATGTGGTCAAAATCGGGCATCATGGAAGCAGAACTTCGACTAGCGATATATTTTTACAAACAATTGATCCGAAGATCGGGGTCATTTCAGCAGGAAGAAACAATCGTTTCGGACATCCTCATCAAGAAGTATTGAATCGATTAAAAAAACAAAACGTATCCATTTTTCGTACAGATCAAATGGGTGCTGTCCAATACAAATATCGAAAGTCTCAAGGAACCTTTTTATTCTACCCGCCATACGATACATTAACAAAATAGGGCAGTTTTGACAGCTTGAAAATGGAGAGATGATTGGACGGCTGGGTCCGGATTGTACAAGGAGCAAAAAGAAAGAGACTGCCGTTTGCAGCCTCTCTCTTTACGAGCCGATCAATTTAATCGCTGTTGCAATGATAAACAATGTGGCAAAAAAGCCAAAAGAAACAATAAAACCGACGGCAGAATCAACAGCATCATTACGTTTGCTTACATTTTGTTCAAATTCGTTCATCTATACCCCTCCTCATCGTCATAAGTAGTATAAGCGATTTCAGCAAAAAAATCTACATTCTTAAAAATGATTCATGTTAACGATTAACAACTATATTCTTTTTCGAAAGGGAGAATATATGAATGGGTAATCGTTTTTTTGTAAGTGTCCCGGGGCTTACAAAAAACGTTCATATAAATCGGAGGATTGGCTTCGCTGCCAATTCTCCATTATGTTGAAGTGTTGCGAAAAAATTTTTTTCCATATATGATGAATGAAGCACACTTCATTTTTTAGGGGAATCTTAAGATGATTGTCGATTTATGGAATTCATTTAAAAAGAAACAATTTCAGTCTCTTTATTTATTTTATGGAAAAGAATCATTTTTATTAAATGAAACAATTCGCAAATTGTTAACCGAGGCAATTAGTGAAGACGAACGGGAATTTAATTATTCCGTCTATGATATGGAAGAAACAAATATAGAAACGGCTGTTGAAGATGGGGAAACGATGCCGTTTTTAGGTGAACGCAGGATGGTTGTTGTGAAAAATCCTTATTTTTTGACGAGCGAAAAGAAAAAAGAAAAAGTGGAGCATAATCTTAAAAAACTTGAACAATATGTAGAAAATCCTGCCCCGTTTACTGTTTTTGTCTTTTTGCTTCCACATGAAAAAATTGATGAAAGAAAAAAGCTGACAAAACAAATAAAGAAAGCGGCAACAGTAGTTGAAATGAATTCCTTTTCAGAAGAGGAAACAGTCAAATGGATAAAGGAAAAAGCGGAAGCAGAAAATGTGGCGATGGAAAAAGAAGCGATCGATGAGCTTATGGAAAAAACATCTGGCAACTTAATGATCATAGATAAAGAGATGGAAAAATTATGTGCATATGTTGGAAGCGGAAATAAGTTGACTGCAGAAATGGTCAAGCAGCTCGTTGCACGCTCGCTTGAACAAAATGTTTTTGATTTAATTGATGCCGTCGTCAAAAAGAAAACAGAAGAAGCCTTTAAAATTTTTTATGATTTGTTAAAAATAAACGAAGAACCGATTAAAATTTTAAGCCTCCTTACACAACAATTCCGTCTATTATATCAAGTGAAGCAGCTTTCGAAATCCGGTTACGGACAGGATCGGATGGCGTCATCCTTAAAGGTTCATCCGTTTCGCATTAAGCTGGCTTTAAAACAGGAGAAGCAGTTTTCTGCCAGTGAATTGCAGAGCATCATAAAAGCTCTTGCGGAGACAGATTTTGAAATAAAAACAGGAAAAAAAGATAGACAATTAGCGTTAGAGTTTTTGCTGCTGAAGCTGTTTCAGCAAGAAAAAAAGCAATCAACAAGCGGGATAAAAGCTTGATGATTGCTTTTATTTTTATGCTGATAAGCTGTTTAATTTTTTAGCTAAGCGTGATTTGAAACGAGCGGCTGCATTTTTATGAATGATTCCTTTGGAAGCAGCTTTATCAATTTTTTTCGCAGCTACTTTAAACGCTTCTTTTGCTTGTTCAACATCTTTATTTACAACGTACGCTTCAAACTTTTTAATTGCTGTACGCATAGCCGATTTCATTGATGTATTGCGGGCACGGCGTGTTTCATTTGTTTTCATTCGTTTAATAGCGGATTTAATGTTAGCCATTGTTTCACCTCCTACTGACTATATAAAATCAAAGCTGCCGCATTCTTTTTTGGATATAGAACAAAAGTTATTCTATCAAACGGTTTTTTCTTTTGCAATACTAATGTAAATGAAATCCCCCTTTGAAGCTAAGAAATGGGATGAAATGAAATGACTTTGGAAAAAATAGATAAAAATGAACTTGGGGTGACAATGATGAACAATGCGCTTGATTTAAGCAAATATTCAATCAGAACGGATTTGGCGCTTGAAGCGAGAGATTTGGCCCTTGAAAAAAAGAAAGAAATGGAAGGGGTCATCGTTCAAGAAGAAGAGGAAGACGGTATGAAAATTGTCCATATGGACATTACGGATAAAGGTGCTGAGACAATCGGCAAAAAGAAAGGCAAATATTTAACGCTGGAAGTGCAGGGAATCCGCAATAAAGATACCGAACTGCAGGAAAAAGTAATCAAAATGTTTGCAAAGCATTTCAGTTCTTTTTTGGAACAGCTGCAAATTTCTAAAGATGCAAGCTGCTTAGTGGTCGGTCTTGGCAATTGGAATGTCACTCCAGATGCTTTAGGCCCTTTAACATGTGAAAATTTATTGGTCACAAGACATTTGTTTCAGCTTGAACCAGAAAACGTCAAAGAAGGCTATCGACCTGTCAGCGCCCTTGCACCAGGAGTGATGGGGCTAACGGGAATTGAAACATCTGATATTATAACGGGAGTTGTAAAACAATCAAAACCTGACTTCATTATTGCCGTTGATGCATTAGCTGCAAGATCAATAGAGCGTGTAAACAGCACAATACAAATTGCCGATTCCGGCATCCATCCTGGATCCGGCGTAGGAAACAAAAGAAAAGAATTGAGTGTGGACACGATAGGCGTTCCGGTTATATCAATCGGAATTCCGACAGTAGTTGATGCTGTAACGATAACTAGTGATACGATTGATTTTATATTAAAGCATCTCGGCAGAGAAATGCGGGAAGGAAATCGCCCAAAAAATGCGTTGGCTCCGTCTTGGTTTAGCTTTGCTGAAAAAAAGAAGCTGACGGATGAAGATTTGCCTGAGGAAAAAGAGAGAAAGCAGTTTTTAGGGATAATCGGTACCCTGGAAGAAAATGAAAAGAGAATGCTGATTCATGAAGTGCTGAGTCCACTTGGACATAATTTAATGGTAACACCGAAAGAAGTAGATATGTTTATTGAAGATATGGCGAATGTGCTTGCGAGCGGTTTAAACATGGCGCTCCATTCCGCGGTGAATGAAGAAAATACCGGGGCTTACACACATTAAAAACAAAGTAAAAGTTCTATTCCTCCAAGTGCTGTCATACATATTTTGTAGACAAGCCTTGGAGGAGGATTTTCATGAAGCATCGCAGAATGGTCGTAACAGTTGATAGGACAAGCTTAAAAAAAATCATCTTAGCGGGATTTTTTTTAATCATTTTTATGTTTTTCATTACAGGGCTTTTGACGTCGATTAAGATTGAATATCGTCCCGCCTCTAGTTCTATTCATGAAATCACGGGAAATATAAACGGCAGAATGTTTCTTCATTTATTAAACTTTGAAAACCATTATTTTTCTCAAGGATTAGAAGAAAGTAAACCGGATTTTTCAGTTTCTTCCGTCCTTTTTCAATTAACGACAAGCATAAATCCTGATGATCCGCGCAGCTTGCTCGGAAGGGAGCTTCCAGGGTTTACTTTGTTCGATGGCGACATCATTGTGGCTGGAGAAGGGACGAATTATACGAACATGCCGATTGAATCCGCTCCCCCGACAGAAGTGCTTTTAGAGGAAAGGGAAGCTTCGATTGACAAGCTTGAAGATGTGGAAGGCGAGGAAAAGCCAAAACAGTCTCCTAACTTAACAACAAATGGAAAAAAAGTCGTATTTATTTATCATACTCACACGACCGAATCTTATTATCCTTTATTAAATGGGGCAAAATCTCCTTTTCATTCAAAGGCGAATGTCACATTAGTCGGAGAAAAGTTTGGACAGGAGCTTGAAGAAAGAGGAATAGGAGCGGTTGTGGACAAAACGAATTTTCAAACTGTATTAAATGAGAAAAAATGGAAATATTACAAATCATATGATGCATCAAGACCTGTTGTTCAAGAAGCATTGGCAACGAATCGAGATCTTCAATACATTTTCGACATCCACCGTGATTCACAAAAAAGGGATAAAACAACCATTACGATTAATGGAAAGAGTTATGCCAAAATTGCATTTGTGATTGGCGGGAATAATCCAAATGCTGATAAAAATAAAAAAATTGCACAAAATTTGCACAAATTGTTTGAAAAGAAATATCCGGGCTTAAGCCGTGGTGTGTTTTCCAAAAAAGGCGAAGGAGTTAACGGCGTTTACAATCAAGACTTATCAGAGAATTCGCTGCTGATTGAGTTCGGGGGAGTTGATAATAACATGGAAGAACTCAGCAGAACTGTCGAAGCTGTTGCAAACATATTTAGCGAATATTATTGGCAGGCAGAAAAGGTGAGCGGGAGCGTTCAAAACGAGTGACGGCTTGAAAGGAGGAATGTTTGATGGCGAAGTTTATGGCCAAAAGTCTGCTTCTAACCTTCATTATGTTTTTAGGAGTAATAATTGGCATACAGCAAGCGAGCCATGGCATTCAACAAATGAGAGGCTATGAGACGGAAGAGACAGTCGAAGCCGTTCAACTAAAGCAAAAGGACGACGGAAAACTGGAAGCCACGATTTTGGGAAATCAAGTGACAAGCCACGATTTACAAAAAAAGCAGGAGCAACTTGAAAAAATAGAGGCATTCAATTTCTTCTCTCAAATTGGAAAATCGCTTGCGAATCTAGTGCAAAAAGGAACGTCAGCGATCATTGAAGGAATATTGGAGCTGATTGAAGCATACACCTAAACAAATTTAAAAGAAAGACTTGAAGCAATCCGCAGGTCTAGTCTATTTCAAAACAGGGTTCAGACAGTCATTCTGATCCCTGTTTTGCGTATTCAATCACAGAATAAATTTTCATTGAATCTCCAATTTTCTACTGATATAATCAAAGCTAGTGTAGTTGGCTAGTAGGAGTGGTGACAAAAATATGAAAAGGGAAGAAAAATTAGAACGCCAGAAGAGAATTCGCAATTTTTCCATCATTGCTCATATAGATCACGGGAAATCAACACTAGCTGACCGGATTCTGGAAAAAACAGCTGCTGTTACCCAAAGGGAAATGAAAGAGCAGCTGCTCGATTCGATGGATCTTGAACGCGAAAGAGGTATAACAATTAAACTGAATGCGGTTCAGTTATCATATAAAGCGAAAGACGGGAATGAATATATTTTTCATTTAATTGATACCCCTGGACATGTTGATTTTACGTATGAGGTTTCGAGAAGCTTGGCTGCCTGTGAAGGCGCCATTTTAGTTGTGGATGCGGCGCAAGGGATCGAAGCGCAAACGCTGGCGAACGTCTATTTAGCGATTGACAACGACTTAGAAATTTTGCCTGTTATTAATAAGATTGACTTGCCGAGCGCTGAGCCTGAACGAGTGCGACAAGAAATTGAAGACGTGATTGGGCTTGATTCTTCTGAGGCTGTGTTGGCATCAGCAAAAGCAGGAATCGGCATCGAAGAAATTTTAGAACAAATTGTTCAAAAAGTCCCAGCTCCGCAAGGTGACCCAGACGCACCGCTCAAAGCGCTTATATTTGATTCTCTGTATGATGCATACCGTGGAGTTGTTGCTTATATACGCATTTTTGATGGTACGGTAAAAGTCGGAGACCGTATAAAAATGATGGCGACGGGGAAAGAATTTGAAGTAACGGAAGTCGGTGTTTTCAAGCCAAAAGCGCATCCTGTACAGGAGCTCACGGTTGGCGACGTCGGTTATTTAACGGCTTCCATTAAAAATGTCAGTGACACACGAGTTGGTGATACGATCACTAGCGCTGTCAATCCGGCTGCCGAGCCTCTGCCGGGGTACCGAAAATTAAATCCGATGGTCTTTTGCGGGATGTATCCAATAGATACGGCAAAATACAACGATTTACGTGATGCTCTTGAAAAATTGCAGCTGAATGACTCCGCATTGCAATTTGAACCTGAAACATCGCAAGCGCTGGGCTTTGGATTTCGCTGCGGCTTTTTAGGTCTGCTGCATATGGAAATCATCCAAGAGAGAATTGAAAGGGAATTTCATATTGATTTAATTACGACGGCGCCTAGCGTTATTTATCATGTTTATTTAACAGACGGCAGCATGGTTCAAGTTGATAACCCTTCGAACATGCCGGATCCGCAAAAAATTGACCGAATAGAAGAGCCTTATGTGAAAGCCGGGATTATGGCTCCAAACGACTATGTTGGTGCGGTGATGGAGCTTTGCCAAGGAAAACGCGGCCAATTCATAGATATGCAATATTTGGATGAAACGAGAGTCAATATTGTTTATGAAATCCCCCTTTCGGAAATCGTTTATGATTTTTTTGATCAGTTGAAATCAAGCACAAAAGGGTATGCATCGTTTGACTACGAACTCATTGGCTACAAACCTTCAAAACTTGTGAAAATGGATATTCTTTTAAACGGGGAGAAAATCGATGCTTTATCCTTCATTGTTCATCGTGACAGCGCCTATGAACGCGGCAAAGCTATCGTTGAAAAATTAAAAGAGCTTATTCCAAGGCAGCAATTTGAAGTTCCTGTTCAGGCTGCAATTGGAAACAAGGTCATCGCACGTTCAACGATTAAAGCTTTACGTAAAAATGTGTTGTCAAAATGTTACGGTGGAGATGTGTCGCGTAAACGGAAGCTTCTTGAAAAACAAAAAGAAGGAAAAAAACGAATGAAACAAGTCGGCTCTGTCGAAGTGCCGCAAGAAGCCTTCATGGCTGTGCTGAAAATGGATGAAAACCAAAAATGATGTTGACGAGTGCCGCAGCCATTGCTGCGGCATTAGCGCTTTGGAAAGGCAGGAGAATGAAAAATGGCTGAAGCCGCGTATATTCATATCCCGTTTTGCGAACAAATATGCCACTACTGTGATTTCAATAAATTTTTTTTACAAAACCAGCCTGTTGATGACTATTTGCAAGCACTGTGTTTGGAAATGAAAAAGGCAATGGAGGATCAAGTATTAAATGAAGAATTAAAAACGATATTTATCGGCGGCGGTACGCCTACTTCCCTGTCAGCCAAACAGCTCGATTATTTAATGGAGAGCATACATCAAACTTTGCCGATGCAATCCGTAGTTGAATTTACAGTTGAATGCAATCCAGATCAATTAACGATGGAGAAGCTGTCTGTATTGAAAAACGCCGGAGTCAATCGCCTATCCATCGGAGTGCAAGCCTTTCAAGATTCATTGCTGAAAAAAATTGGAAGGACTCATAATAAAGAAACAGTATTTCAAGCAGTTGAACGGGCAAGATCGCTAGGCTTTGAAAATATTAGCATAGATCTTATGTACGGTCTTCCCGGCCAAATGATAGAAGAATGGAAAGAAACTCTTTCCGTTGCATTTTCATTAGAGGTCCAGCATATGTCTGCTTATTCGCTAATCGTAGAACCGAAAACGGTGTTTTATAATTTAATGCGAAAAGGAAAGCTTTTGCTTCCTTCTCAAGAGGAAGAGGCGTTTATGTATGAGACCGTTATGAATGAAATGGAACGGCACGGATACCATCAGTATGAATTAAGCAATTTCGCACGCAAAGGCTTTGAAAGCAAACATAATTTAACGTATTGGCATAATAACCATTACTATGGATTTGGAGCTGGAGCACACAGCTATTTGGACGGGATCCGGCGGGAAAACGCTCGACCGCTGAAGAAATATATTGAAATGATTTATAAAAATAATGGAACGGCTTTTGTTTCGGAGAATATGCTAACAAAAGAAGAAATGATGGAGGAAGAAATGTTTCTTGGATTGCGGACGATCAGAGGGGTTTCCAAAAAACGGTTCCGAGATAAATACGGATTAGATGTTGGGGAAGTATTTGGCCCGCAAATTGAAGAACAATTAAGAAAAGGTCTTTTATCTGAAAGTGCATCACATCTTTTTTTAACAAGAAAAGGAATGCTTTTAGGCAATGAAGTATTTCAAGCATTTCTCGCAGTTAGTTAATTGACAATTCTTCTTTCATTTGATAACTTTATCATAGAATTAGCACTCGAGTAATATGAGTGCTAACAGAGGTGATGTTCCTTGCTGACAGATCGTCAATTATTAATTTTGCAAATTATAATTGATGATTTTATTCAATATGCTCAGCCGGTTGGCTCCCGTTCTTTATCGAAAAAGGAATCGATTACGTTCAGCTCGGCTACAATCCGAAATGAAATGGCGGACTTGGAAGAATTAGGATTGATTGAAAAGACCCATACGTCATCAGGCAGAGTGCCGTCCGAAAAAGGGTATAGATACTATGTCGATCATTTATTGTCACCAAAAAAATTAACGAAAAAAGAAATTATGGCGATAAGATCCATTTTCGCCGAGAAAATATATGAATTAGAAACGCTTGTTCAAAAATCAGCTCAAATTTTATCTGAGCTTACAAGCTATACAGCGATTGTTTTAGGTCCGAAAGTTTCGGAGAACCGACTCAAACGTTTGCAAATCGTTCCAATTAACGAAGATAAGGCGGTTGCCATATTTGTAACGAACACAGGCCATGTTGAGAATAAAATGATTACTTTTCCAGAAAAAATAGACATGAGTGAACTGGAAAAAATCGTAAATATTTTAAATGAAAAGCTTGCCGGCGTGCCTCTAAGCGAATTAAAGGATAAAATATACAAGGAAATTGCAAACATTTTACGGAAGCATATTAGAAATTATGATATTTTATTAAAATTGATTACTGGCACGCTGAATGTAGGTCACGAAAAAATATATTTCGGAGGAAAAACGAATATTTTGAGCCAGCCGGAGTTCCGCGATGTCTCTCAAATTCAAACATTTTTAGATTTCATAGAACAAGAAGATGAACTGTATGATTTGCTAAAGACAAACCCGTCAGGCATTACGGTGAAAATTGGCACGGAAAATAAAATATCTGCTATGGAAAACTGCAGCTTAATTACTGCCACCTATTCAATTGGCGAGAAGCAAATCGGCACAGTCGCGGTGCTTGGCCCGAAACGAATGGATTATTCAAGGGTCATCAGCCTTTTAAAATTTTTCTCGAAAGATTTATCACAAGTTTTAACAAAGCTATATCAAGGATAGGATGGGGGAATTCTCCATCCCTTTTCCTTTGCACTTTAAGGGAGGTGAAATGATGGCAAACGATCAGACTGAAAAAGAACAAACAATCCAAGAAGAAGTTGAATACAATAACGAGAAAGCCGAAAACGAGAAAGAAGAAATGCCTGATCAAGAAGAATTGCGCCAAGAGGGCAGCCAAGAGGAAAAAGGTGAGGAACAATCTTCTTCAAATGCTGAAGAGGAATTGGTGAAAGCGAATGAAAAGATCGCTGAGCTTGAGGCAAAGCTGGAGGAAATGGAAAATCGCATGCTTAGAGCTCAGGCCGATTTTGAAAATTTTCGCCGGCGCAGCAGGCTTGATATGGAAGCACAGCAAAAATATCGTGCGCAAAGTTTAATATCAGATCTTTTGCCTGCTATTGATAATTTTGAACGGGCGTTGAAAATTGAGGCAGAGGATGAAAAAACAAAATCCGTTTTGCAGGGCATGGAAATGGTTTACCGTCAGATCCTTCAAGCACTTGAAAATGAAGGAGTTGAAGTGATCGAAGCGGTTGGGAAACCGTTTGATCCGCACCTTCATCAAGCGGTAATGCAAGTGAAAGACGAAAATTTCGAATCCAATGTTGTTGTGGAAGAGCTGCAAAAAGGCTACAAACTGAAAGACCGGGTTATTCGACCATCTATGGTAAAGGTTAATGAGTAATTACATATGATAATTAGCAGGAGGTTGTGATATATGGGTAAAATCATCGGTATTGACTTAGGAACAACGAACTCTTGTGTAGCGGTTCTAGAGGGCGGCGAACCGAAAGTGATTCCAAACCCAGAAGGAAACCGGACGACACCGTCGGTTGTTGCATTTAAAAACGGCGAGCGTCAAGTAGGTGAAATTGCAAAACGCCAAGCGATCACGAATCCAAATACAATTATTTCTATTAAACGCCACATGGGAACTGACTACAAAGTGGAGATTGACGGAAAAAAATATACACCACAGGAAATTTCTGCCATTATTTTGCAGCATTTAAAATCGTATGCAGAAGATTATTTAGGGGAAAAAGTAGAAAAAGCTGTCATTACTGTTCCTGCCTATTTTAACGATGCTCAGCGCCAAGCAACAAAAGATGCAGGAAGAATAGCCGGTCTTGAAGTTGAACGGATTATCAATGAGCCGACTGCAGCTGCTTTAGCTTACGGTCTTGACAAAATGGATGAAGATCAAACCATTTTAGTTTATGACTTGGGCGGCGGTACATTTGATGTGTCCATTCTTGAACTTGGGGACGGTGTTTTTGAAGTAAGAGCAACAGCGGGCGACAACCATCTCGGCGGTGATGACTTTGACCAAGTCATTATTGACTATTTAGTAGATCAATTTAAAAAAGAAAATGGCATTGATCTTTCCAAAGACAAAATGGCTCTGCAAAGATTGAAGGATGCTGCGGAAAAGGCGAAAAAAGACTTATCAGGCGTAACATCAACACAAATTTCTTTGCCGTTTATTACTGCAGGTGAACAAGGACCGCTTCATCTGGAAGTGACATTAACGCGGGCAAAATTTGAAGAATTGTCTGCGCATCTTGTAGAAAAAACTATGGGTCCTGTTCGCCAAGCATTGAGCGACGCTGGTTTAACGAAAAACGATATCGATAAAGTAATTTTAGTCGGAGGCTCCACTCGGATTCCTGCTGTTCAAGAAGCGATTAAAAAGGAAATTGGCAAAGAGCCTCATAAAGGCGTTAACCCGGACGAAGTCGTTGCGTTAGGTGCTGCAATTCAAGGCGGTGTCATCACAGGTGATGTGAAGGACGTTGTGCTCCTAGACGTTACTCCATTATCGCTTGGAATTGAAACGATGGGCGGAGTGTTTACAAAACTGATTGAACGGAACACTACGATCCCAACGAGCAAGTCGCAAATCTTTTCAACTGCTGCTGACAACCAAACTGCGGTCGATATTCACGTTCTGCAAGGGGAACGTCCGATGGCTGCTGACAATAAAACATTAGGACGCTTCCAATTAACAGATATCCCGCCTGCGCCGCGAGGAGTGCCGCAAATCGAGGTAACGTTTGATATCGACAAAAACGGAATTGTAAACGTAAGTGCTAAGGATTTAGGAACTGGAAAAGAACAAAAAATTACAATTAAATCATCCACGGGATTATCCGAAGAAGAAATTGAGCGCATGATTAAGGAAGCGGAAGAAAACGCTGAAGCTGACAAAAAACGAAAAGAACAGGCAGAATTGAGAAATGAAGCTGACCAGCTTGTCTTTACGACAGAGAAAACATTAAAAGAGCTGCAAGGAAAAGTTGATGAAGCAGAAGTGAAAAAAGCAAACGAAATAAAAGACGCATTAAAAGAAGCGATTGATAAAAATGATTTCGATCAAATAAAAGCGAAAAAAGAAGAACTTCAAGAAATCGTTCAAAACCTTTCTGTAAAACTTTATGAGGAAGCGGCTAAACAAGCACAGACAAATAATCAACAAAATAATTCTGAAAACAAAAATAAAAATGACGATGATGTGATTGACGCTGAATATAAAGAAGTAGATGACAAATAAAATGTTTTAATCTGAAAATGGATAAGTCAAAGTCAGGCATGTCTTGACTTTGACTTTTTTCAGTAAAGGCGGTTAACAGTTGCTTTCTTCCGTTTGTCAATGTTAAAATTTACTCTATGTGAGAAATCGGGAGTGTGAATATATGGCGAAGCGTGATTACTATGAGGTGCTTGGAGTTAGTAAGAACGCAACAAAAGAGGAGATTAAAAAAGCCTATCGCAAGCTGTCCAAAAAATATCATCCGGATATTAACAAAGACCCAGACGCGCCCGAAAAATTCAAAGAAGTAAAAGAAGCGTATGAAGTGTTAAGCGACGACACAAAAAGAGCCCAATATGACCGCTACGGTCATGCAGGTGCTACTCAAGGCTTCGGCGGCTTTAACGGTGAAGAATTTGAAGCGGATTTCGGGGGATTTGGATTTGATGACTTATTCAGTTCGATCTTTGGCGGAGGAAGAAGAAGAGATCCGAATGCTCCTCGAGCAGGTGCAGATATTCAATATACGATGACGATTTCATTTGAAGAAGCTGCGTTCGGAAAGGAAACGACAATTGAAATTCCTAGCGAAGAAACATGTGATACTTGCCACGGTTCAGGAGCGAAACCTGGTACTACTCCGGAAACTTGTCCGCATTGCGGAGGCTCGGGTCAAATCAGCTCAGAGCAGCGAACAGCTTTTGGTGTTTTTGTGAATCGGCGCGTTTGTTATCAATGTAACGGAACAGGTAAATTTATCAGACATCGCTGTACAACTTGTGGCGGCAGCGGAAAAGTGAAGAAACGCAGAAAAATCCAAGTAAAAATTCCAGCTGGTGTAGATGACGGTCAGCAGCTCCGCATACAAGGGAAAGGAGAGCCGGGAATTAACGGCGGTCCATCAGGTGATTTATATATTGTTTTCCACGTACAGGAACACGAATTTTTCGTCCGCGATGGTGATGACATCTATTGTGAAATGCCACTGACATTCGCACAAGCTGCGCTTGGAGATGAGATTGAAGTTCCTACTTTATACGGTAAAGTGAAATTAAAAATACCTGCAGGCACGCAGACAGGCCGAAAATTCAGACTGTCTGGAAAAGGGATCAAAAATGTTCACGGCCATGGCATAGGAGATCAATATGTAACTGTTCGCGTCGTTACACCAACTAACCTTACGGAAAAACAAAAAGAATTGCTGCGGGAATTTGCGGCTATCAGCGGGAATCAACCTGATGTACAGGAAGAAAGTTTTTTTGATAAAGTGAAGCGGGCGTTTAAAGGAGATTAAAGGATTGGGGTTACTAAAATGAAGTGGTCAGAGATTAGCATCCATACAACGGAAGAAGCGGTTGAACCTATCTCTAATATTTTACATGAAGCGGGTGCTGGTGGAGTAGTAATTGAAGATCCGTATGATCTTATAAAAGAAAGAGAAGATCAATATGGAGAAATATATCAGCTTGATCCTGAAGACTATCCTGATGAAGGTGTCATCATTAAAGCGTACCTTCCTGTGAATAGCTTTTTAGGCGAGACGGTGGAAGGGATAAAAGAACGGATAAATAACCTGCTGTTGTATGATATTGATTTGGGGCGGAACCATATTACAATTAGTGAAGTTAATGAGGAAGAATGGGCTACCGCTTGGAAGAAATATTACCGTCCTGTGAAGGTTTCAAAAAAATTTACGATTGTCCCCACATGGGAGCTGTATGAACCTGCTCACACCGATGAACTGATCATTGAATTGGATCCTGGTATGGCGTTTGGAACTGGAACCCATCCAACAACAGTTCTCTGCATACAAGCACTTGAAAAAAAGGTGCAAAAGGGAAATATTGTAATTGATGTCGGTACAGGGTCAGGCGTATTGAGCATCGCGAGTGCTTTGCTGGGGGCCGATAAAGTCATCGCACTTGATTTGGATCCAGTTGCAGTGGACAGCGCGCGATTAAATGTTAAATTGAATAAAGTGCAGCATCTTGTTCAAGTCAAGCAAAACAATTTGTTGGACGATATCGATGTTAAAGCGAACGTAATTGTTGCAAACATATTAGCTGAAGTCATATTGCGATTTGTTCGTGATGCGCATGAGCGTTTAGAAAACGGCGGTTATTTTATTACTTCCGGAATTATTCAAAACAAAAAACACGAAGTGGAGCAAGCTTTAATCGAAGCTGGTTTTACGATTGAAGAGACGATGACGATGGAAGATTGGGTCGCCTTTATCGCAAAAAAATAGAGGGATTGAAGATGCAGCGTTATTTTATTCATTATGCAAAAAATGAATTAACTGATATTATTGACATCACCGGGGAAGATGTCCACCACATTTCCCGGGTGATGCGGATGAAACAGAATGATCAAATTATATGTGTAACAAAGGATGGATATTCAGCCCTTTGCCAAATTGTTCAAATATCTGCCGATAAAGTATGCTGTTCCATTTTAGAGTGGATCGAGAACAATTCAGAGCTTCCGGTAAAAGTGATATTAGCGAATGGGCTGCCTAAAGGGGATAAATTGGAGCTCGTCATTCAAAAAGGGACGGAGCTTGGTGCTTCCAAGTTTATCCCTTTTAATGCTGCTCGTTCAATTGTAAAATTAAATGAAGGTAAAATAAATAAAAAATTAGAGCGGTGGAATAAAATTGCGAAAGAAGCTGCGGAACAGTCACATCGGACCATAATTCCTGAGGTGACGAAGCCAGCTTCATTAAAGGATGTCATTTCTTATGCTGCATCAGCCGATGTAAAAATTGTCGCTTATGAAGAGCATGCAAAAAAAGGTGAAACGAGCAATTTATTTCGTGCTTTAAATTCTTTGCAGCGGGGAGGATCATTATTCGCTGTTTTTGGACCAGAAGGAGGTTTTACAGCCGAGGAGATTAAGCAGTTATCCGATAACGGCTTTCTTTTATGCGGGCTAGGTCCGAGAATATTGCGGGCGGAAACGGCTCCTCTTTATTTATTATCTGCAGTATCCTATCATTTTGAACTGTCGAGGTGAAAAACATGCCGACTGTTGCTTTTCATACATTAGGATGTAAGGTAAATCATTATGAAACAGAAGCTATTTGGCAGCTATTTAAAGAAGCGGGATATGAGCGCCGGGATTTTGAAGCGATTGCGGATGTATATGTCATTAACACTTGTACGGTGACGAATACAGGTGATAAAAAAAGCCGCCAAGTAATACGGAGAGCGATCCGCAAAAACCCTGACAGTGTTATTTGCGTTACAGGTTGTTATGCGCAAACGGCACCCGCAGAAGTCATGGCCATTCCTGGGGTTGATATCGTTGTCGGTACACAAGATCGAAAAAAAATGCTCGATTATATTGAGCAGTTTAAGAAGGAGCGCCAGCCGATCAACGGTGTGACAAACATTATGAAAGCTCGGGTATTCGAGGAGATGGACGTACCTTCCTTTACAGACCGGACGCGGGCGTCTTTAAAAATACAAGAAGGCTGCAATAATTTTTGCACGTTTTGTATTATTCCTTGGGCACGCGGTCTCATGCGGAGCCGGGATCCAAAAGAAGTGATTAAACAGGCTCAAAAGCTGGTGGATGCTGGATATAAAGAAATTGTTTTAACCGGCATCCATACAGGAGGATATGGGGAAGATTTAAAAGATTATAATTTTGCGCAGCTTCTTCGCGATATTGATGCTGAAGTGAAAGGATTAAAGCGGCTTAGAATTTCTTCAATTGAAGCGAGCCAAATAACTGATGAAGTAATTGAAGTGCTGAAAACGTCCGATAAAATTGTCCGCCATTTGCATATACCGCTTCAATCAGGATCAAACAGCGTCTTAAAGCGGATGCGCCGTAAATATACGACGGAATTTTATGCTGAGCGTCTGAAACGGCTGCGGGAAGCTTTGCCTGGGCTTGCGGTAACTTCTGATGTGATTGTAGGTTTCCCGGGTGAAACGGAAGAAGAATTTATGGAAACATACAACTTTGTTAAAGAACACCGTTATTCTGAGCTTCATGTTTTCCCTTATTCGAAGCGGACAGGAACACCAGCTGCCCGAATGGAAAATCAAGTTGACGAAGACATAAAAAACGAACGCGTACACCGGCTGATCGCATTAAGCGATCAACTAGCAAAAGAATATGCCTCAAAATTTGAGGGACAAGTACTGGAGGTTATTCCAGAAGAACCTTATAAAGAAGCTCCAGACAGCGGCAAATATGAAGGATATACGGACAATTATTTAAAAGTTGTTTTTCCGGCGACGAAAGAGATGGTTGGGAAAATTGTGAAGGTGAAATTAACTAAGGCTGGCTATCCATATAATGAAGGGCAAGTAGTCCGTATAGTCGATGAAGACTATTTACAGAAGTCTTCTTAATCTAGCTTTTTCTTGCGTAAAACAGACTTTGATGTAAGCTGTACCACTTTTTATGAAGGGAGCCTTCTCATGAAAAGGGATATTGCGAAGTATATTGACCATACTGTTTTAAAGCCGGATGTCACGCAGGCAGATATTGAAAAGCTTTGTTTTGAGGCGAAGGAGTACGGATTTGCATCTGTCTGTGTTAACCCCGTATGGGTGGAAACAGCAGCTAATTTGCTGCAAAAATCAGATGTGAAAGTTTGCTCAGTGATTGGTTTTCCGCTTGGAGCAACAACTACTGAAGTAAAGGCATATGAAACGACAGAGTTGGTTCAAAAAGGTGCAGCGGAATTAGATATGGTGATAAACATCAGCGCATTAAAGGATCAGCGTTATCATGCAGTTGAAGAAGATATTCGTGCTGTCGTTGAAGCGGCAAACGGAAAAGCTTTGATAAAGGTGATTATTGAAACATGTCTATTAAATGTTGATGAGAAAAGAAAAGCGTGTGAGCTAGCTGTAAAAGCCGGAGCAGATTTTGTCAAAACATCGACAGGATTTTCTACCGGTGGTGCAACAGTTGACGATGTGAAGCTTATGCGTGCAGTAGTAGGTCCGAAATTCGGCGTGAAAGCATCTGGCGGAATCCGCGATTATAAAACTGCGATCATGATGATAGAAGCCGGTGCGACAAGAATTGGTACTAGTTCTGGAGTGGCGATTATAAAAGGAAGTGAACGTTAATCTATTATAATCACAGAATTGCTGGATTTTTTACATTTAGTTTAAAAAAGTTTTCCCGCAGTTTGTTGCGGGATTATTTTTTTATCCATGCTGAAATAGTTTTTGTCCACCATAATACAAAATTTGCATATTGATTCGCAAACGGGAGAATGATTAAAGAAGTTATCAAGTTAAAAATCAGACTAAAGTGAGCGATTTGGAAATCTGGTTCATTTGTTAACAATTTTAAATTATTTGCGAAAAAAGGAATAAGCGGAACGAACAGGATCACTCCAAACACATTCAGCCAAAGATGGGCAAAAGCAGTATATTTCGCTTCTTGTTTAGAGCCGATCGAGGCCAATAAAGCTGTAATGCAGGTGCCGATATTTGCGCCGAGAACAAAAGCTAATCCTGTTTCTAATGGCAGCAGCTGTTCGTTCATAAAGCTCATGACAATTCCGATTAATGCAGTTGATGATTGAATAATTCCGGTGAAGACCGCGCTTATTCCGACAGAAAAAAGCAAATGGTCACTCGATTTGGCAAGTAGATCAGACATAACCTGCAGGTCAGACAAAAGAAAAGCAGCTTTTTCAAACCCGTTCAAAGCTAAAAAAATACACGATATGCCGAAGCATGAACAGCCTAATGAAAATAAAATTCTGTTTTTAAAAAGCATGAGAAGAAGAGAAATTGCAAACATCATCCCTAAATAGTCATCTATTTCAACGGCTAGAAATTCGGTCGTAAAGGTCGTCCCGACATTGGAACCTAAAATAATTCCAATTGCATCTTTAAACTTTAACAAACCAGCGGAAACAAAACTAACTGTAATCACCATCACTAGAGAACTGCTATGAACAAGAGCTGTTGCAATCATGCCGGTTAGAAAGGATTTGATTGGGGCATTCGTGCAGTTGTACAGCCATTTCTCCAGCTGCCTATGGGACATTTGCTGAAATCCGTATTTCATCATTGCCATTCCGCAAAAAAATAAAAGGAAACAAGAAAAACATAATAACAGCAATTGCATTCCCATGAAAACCACCTCATCAACAGTCTATGGACAAGGTGTCACAATAAGACCTTATGAACGAGTAATTTTTTTCAATCGAACTAGTTATATTTTTTCAGACAGCTGTTTAGCGGCTTTCAAACGATCTTGAATCATTTCCTTATATACATGATGAATTTGGAAATTCTTCCATACAAAAGCTGATATAAAACAGTCTTGTAAACCTGTCCGATAAAAAAAAGTCATAAGGAATAGGAAAGATGTTTTGAACATTGACCAAATAAATCGATTATATTATACTAACTTAGTAAATGTTCTTTTTGATAAGGAACATGAACTGGCTTTGTTCGGAGGGAGGGAAAAAGGATGTCTAAAACGATCGTACGTAAAAACGAATCGCTTGAGGATGCTCTTCGCCGCTTCAGACGCCAAGTATCAAAAACTGGTACTTTGCAGGAATATAGAAAGCGCGAATTTTATGAGAAGCCTAGCGTAAGACGCAAGAAAAAATCTGAAGCTGCAAGAAAGCGTAAATATTAAAAGAGGGTGTATATTAATTATGGGTCTTCTTGAGCGTTTAAATCAAGATATGAAGCAAGCGATGAAAAATAAAGAGAAAGATCGCCTTTCAGTCATTCGCATGGTAAAAGCATCCTTGCAAAATGAAGCGATTAAACTCGGAAAAAGTGAGTTGACTGAAGAAGAGGAATTAACGGTACTTTCTCGAGAATTAAAGCAACGTAAAGACTCCCTCCAAGAATTTGAAAATGCAGGTCGTTCAGATTTAGTTGAAAAAGTGAAAGCTGAAATTGCAGTAATAACTGAATATATGCCTGAGCAATTATCTGAAGAGGAATTAATACAAATTATTAAAACAACAATTTCGGAAGTGAACGCAACGTCCAAATCCGATATGGGAAAAGTAATGGGAGCCGTTATGCCAAAAGTAAAAGGAAAAGCAGATGGCTCGCTTGTCAATAAATTGGTTCAGGGTTTGCTTTCATAATTCGAGTAAAAAGCTTGCCGCTTTCTATGTGCGGCAAGCTTTTAAGTTTTTGCAGCGGATTCATCCTATGGACTGCGGCAGTCGATTAATGAATGTAGCTGCCTTGCAATTCATCAATAGTGGTTCAGTTGTTGATAGCAAGCTTGTCGGCGAAAGAATATAGCTGCTATGCAAATGTCCGCAAAAAATTGAGCAGAGGGCAACAATGAAGGAAAACATTCGGAAAGATCGCTGATCTCAATGAAGATTATCGGGAAAATACGGCGGCAATAAAGGAAAACCTATCGAAAAGAGCACACGTCTATCTAGCTGTGAGAACAGGGAAAAACGACAGCACTATTTGCTCTGAAAGGGAAAGGATTTATTTCGGAGTTAACCCAAATATTTTCATTGAAACCTCAATGGGATCAACATGACGGAGCGTATAAGCGGCGCATGAGCTGTTCATACGCTCTTTTTTGATGAAGGGAAAACCGTTCTATCCATATAGTTTGAGCAGTTTTTCTTTTGACATCATTAAATATTTCGGCGGCCGCTTCAAGCTATCGAAACGATATTGAATGATGAAATACATAGGGGTAAATGTCAAAAGCTTATACCATTTATAAAATGGATTTTGAATGGCAAACGTTTCAAAGCCCAGCCGTTCAGAGCCTTTATTTAAAATAGTTATTCCAATAATCCCTTTCACATTGTGAAATTGTGAATGATTCCGCAAGTATTGAACGATATTTGGCAGCCCTTTTTCTGTTTTAGAGTAAATGTATCTTCCTTTTTGAATTTCGCTCTTAAAATGATTCAGTTCCTTCATTAAATAGACGTTATGAAGATGTATTTTTAACAGAAGATCATTTTTTTTAATTTTTGTACCGTCTGAAAGAATTATTTCCCTTCCTTTATATTTTGTCAATCGAACCCGGAAAATGTCACGATTATTCTCCTTGTCCCTCACATACTCAAGCCGCGAACAAAGGTAATAAATGGGATCCAATAGGCACCAAAACTTAAAAAAACAATATCTCAACCTTCCCATTTGCAACACCTTTCACTTTTTTTCTTACAGTTTATTTTTTAGCATACGAATTGTTTTTATTTATAAAAAATTTTTTTCGAATAGCCATGAGAAATTAAGAAAAAACTTTTAAAGAACTCCATCAATAACAATGGTGAGCGATATGAAAAAAATTTTATATCTTCCTTTTTTGACCATACCTTCAGGCCATCATCAAACAGCTGATGCCCTAATGGAAGGGTTGTTACGGCTTGATCCTGACATTCATTGCGAAAAAATGGACCTTTTGTCATCGAAATTTGGAAAAATAGAAAGGCTGATATCTTCCTTTTATTTGCAATGGATTGGCCGTTTTCCTAAATCATACAGCCATATGTACCACAGGTCAGTGCTCGCGGAACAAAAGAGCGCCAAAAGGTTTTTCCATTATGAGGCACTTTTTCTCCGGCATTTAAAAAAGATCATTGATGAATTGAATCCGAAAATGATTGTTTGTACCCATGCTCTTCCTTCCTACTTGCTTGCCAGGCTGAAAGCCTCTTCTCAAATCAACATCCCTGTTATCAATGTATACACAGATTTTTTTATTCATCACCTTTGGGGAAAAAGAGAAATTGACTATCATTTTGTCGGTCACTCATATATGAAAGATTATTTGCTCGAAAAAGGTATAAAAAAAGAACAGATTTTTGTTACAGGGATTCCTATTCACCCAACTTTTACAAAAAGGAAAGATGAACATGTACATAGCATGCGCTTTTATCGAGGATTAATTTCGGGAGGAAGTTCAGGCGTCGGTTCAATAGAGAAGATAACGGAAAAAATCAGCCGCGATGATGATATCCATTATATGGTGTTATGCGGAAAAAACAGAAAGCTTTATGATCGATTAATAAAACAAAACCATCCACGAATTACTCCTTTACCTTACATCTCTTCAAGAGAACAAATGAACGATCTGTACAATCGCGTCGATTTTATCATGACAAAGCCCGGGGGTGTGACAATCAGCGAATGTTTATACAAAAAAATTCCTATATTTGTATACCACACTCTTCCAGGACAGGAAGAAATAAATTTGGAGAAATTAACGAAATTCGGGATGGTGTTTGATTTTCGAAATTGGCAAGAGGAAACAAATATTTCGGCCTCCATTATTCGAGCGCTGCAATCTAAGCAGCTATCAAAATTTTTATCGAAAGTGGATGAATATCATAAAAGTTTAGCTCCGATTGAACCAGCGGGATTGATCAAACGTTTAATGAATGAATAGCTCCTGGAAGCCATTAAAGCTTCTAGGAGCATTAGTTTGAAAATTATTTATCGATAAAGGGATGACCCGCCCTCTATAAATTCTTTTGCTTTTTGCCTCAAACCTTCCTGAACGAAATCAGAATCACTTGAACCGGCCATTTTTCTTAAATTGTGGGAAATTTTCATCGAGCAAAATTTTGGACCGCACATAGAACAAAAATGGGCAATTTTCGCTCCTTCTGCCGGCAAAGTTTCGTCATGATATTCGCGTGCCCGTTCAGGATCGAGAGAAAGATTAAATTGGTCGTTCCAGCGAAATTCAAAACGGGCTTTTGATAAAGCATCATCCCTTATTTGGGCGCCTGGATGCCCTTTTGCCAAATCTGCGGCATGGGCTGCAATTTTATAAGCAACAACACCTTGGCGCACATCCTCTTTATTGGGAAGGCCTAAATGCTCTTTCGGAGTTACATAACATAGCATGGCCGTTCCGTACCAGCCGATCATGGCTGCTCCAATGGCTGACGTAATATGATCATAGCCGGGAGCAATATCGGTCGTTAATGGACCGAGGGTATAAAAAGGAGCCCCTTTGCAAATTTCATTTTCTAAATCAACATTTTCTTTAATTTTATGCATCGGAATGTGCCCAGGGCCTTCGATCATGACTTGGACATCATGTTTCCAGGCGATTTCCGTCAATTCACCGAGCGTTTTCAATTCGGCAAATTGCGCTTCATCATTGGCATCTCGAATAGATCCGGGACGCAAGCCGTCACCTAATGAAACGGCAATATCATATGTTTTTAAAATTTCGCAAATCTCTTCAAAATGAGTGTATAAAAAGTTTTCTTGATGATGCGCCATACACCACTGCGCCATGATCGAACCGCCGCGGGATACGATTCCGGTCGTCCGTTTGACGGTCAAAGGGATATAGCGAAGCAGCACGCCGGCATGTATAGTAAAATAATCGACCCCTTGTTCTGCTTGCTCAATTAATGTATCACGGTAAATTTCCCATGTTAACTCTTCAGCAACGCCATTTACTTTTTCGAGCGCTTGGTAAATCGGGACGGTTCCAACCGGCACGGGCGAGTTGCGGATGATAAATTCTCTTGTTGCATGAATATTTTTTCCTGTTGACAGGTCCATAATTGTGTCAGCGCCCCAGCGGATGGCCCAAAGCATCTTCTCAACTTCTTCTTCGATTGACGATGTTACAGCTGAATTGCCAATGTTGGCATTAATTTTTACATGAAAGTTCCGGCCGATGATCATCGGTTCACTTTCCGGGTGATTAATGTTGGACGGAATAATGGCCCTGCCGGCAGCGACTTCTTGACGAACGAATTCAGGATCCATGTTTTCACGAATCGCCACAAACTCCATCTCTGGGGTGATGATCCCCTTTTTTGCATAGTGCATTTGTGTAACGACAGCACCTTTTTTTGCTTTGAAAGGCTTTCGATGAAAAGGTGTGGCAATATTGTGATCTTCCCAATTGCGAAATCCATTATCTTCAGGCTTTACCTGGCGCCCGTCATATTCTACAACATCATGACGGTCTAAAATCCACTGTTTGCGCACAGCCGGCAAACCTTTATGAATATCTGCCTGAAAATCAGGATCTGTATAGGGACCGCTCGTGTCATAAACCTTTACAGGTTCATTTTCAAACGTTCCCGCTTCCGTTTTCGTGGGAGTTAATTGAATTTCCCTCATCGGAACCCGAATATCGGGTCTCGACCCAGTCACATAAATTTTTTTGCTTGCTGGAAACTGCATGTTTTCGAAATAATGTTTCATTTTTCTCCTCCTCCATTTTTTTATCTGAAGATGTGCATAGAAAAATAGGAGGGGAGATGGGACGTGAAAAATAAAAACGGGTTCGCTTTAGCACGAACCCGATCAATTCAATATAGAAAAAGAAGGCAATAAAATACTCCCGCTACCTACTTCCCTACGCTGGCATCATCCAGATCAGGTTCAAAGGGTTGAAGAACTTCAGGCGCGTTCTTCTCTCAGTCCAGCTAATTGGACACCCCTAGTAGATGGTTATATATTTTTTTTAATAGTAACATAATATGAAAAATAATGAAAATATTTTTTCGTTTCATGTTTGTTTGCAGAATTGTTGATTTTTGAAACTTTCTGCACAATTGTCCGTAATAATATTAGGCAAAAAATAAGGGGGGAGAGGCCTGAAATCAAACAATAAGTTTTTCGCTATTTGCGCTCTGCTGCTCATCTTGTCGATTATTTGTGCGTCTTTTGATGCCAAATCAGCTGAAGGGAAAACAGTTTATTTTATTCCGATTGAAAATACAATTGAAAAAGGATTGGTGCATTTTATTAAACGATCCATTCAGGAGGCGGAAAAAGAAAAGGCGGATGTCATTGTTTTTGAATTGAACACTCCTGGCGGTGCTTTAGAGGCAGCGATAGAAATAGGCAAAATGATTATGGATACAGATATCAAAACAATCGCTTATGTAAATAAACATGCGATTTCCGCAGGGGCTTATATAGCATTAAGGGCTGATCAAATATATTACCATCCTGGCGGTACCATTGGGTCAGCGGCTGTCATTGACTCCAATGGCAATGCTGCAGAAGTAAAAGTGCAATCGTTTTGGAAAGCAGAGATGAGAAATGCTGCTGAGGTTCATGGCAGAGACCCTATGTTCGCTGAGGCGATGGTAGACAGCAGCTTGGATATGCCCGAATATGGTGCAGAAAAAGGAGAATTACTAACATTAACAGCAAAACAAGCGATGGAAGTCGGGTATGGTGAAGGCATCGCCAAAAGCCGGGCAAAGCTTTTGAAATCGATCGGAATGGAAGGTGCAAAAGTCCAGGAGACTGAGGAGACGTTTGCTGAAAAAATAGCCCGTTTTGTAACAAACATGTATACCATTCCGATATTATTAACGATTAGCGGTTTAGGGTTTGTGTTAGAATTGTACACTCCTGGGTTTGGCATTCCTGGTTTTATTGGACTATTGGCACTGTTTTTGTTTTTCTTCGGTCATTTTATTGCAGGGCTTGCGGGATTGGAAACGGTTGTTTTGTTCGTGCTTGGGGTACTGCTTATAATTGCAGAGTTGTTTGTTCCAGGAGGAATTATTGGAGCAATCGGTTTTCTTTCAGTCCTTTTAAGTTTATTTTTAGCAGCTGATCATATAGGACATATGGCGGTTTCTCTTTTTATTGCCGGTTCCATTTCGATATTCACAATATTCATCATGTCAAAGGTGATTGGTAAGCGTATGAAATGGTTTAAAAAAATTATTTTAAATGATTCAATCAGCACGGAGAAAGGTTATGTATCCAATCAAAATCGTACAGATTTAATTGGGAAAACGGGTGTAACTGTGACTGCTTTACGACCGGCAGGAACAGTAATGACCGATGGAGAGGAAAGATTGGATGTTGTGACAGAAGGAACGTATATTGAGAAAGGAAAAAAAGTGAAAATTGTTAAAGTAGAAGGCTCACGAATTGTTGTAAGAGCTATTAATGAAAATGAATAGGAGGTAGGTATATCACATGGACGTAACATTTTTTCTTTTACTAGGTCTTATCGTATTAGGTCTTATTTTGCTTGGCATCTTGTTCTCTTTTGTGCCGATTATGCTCTGGATTTCAGCTCTGGCAGCTGGCGTTCGCATCAGTATTTTGACTCTTATTGGAATGAGGCTGCGCAGAGTCATTCCAAGTCGAGTGATCAATCCGTTAATTAAAGCGCATAAAGCCGGCCTTGATGTCACAACGAATCAATTGGAAAGCCATTATTTGGCAGGAGGAAATGTCGATCGAGTTGTCAACGCATTAATTGCAGCTGAAAGAGCTAATATTGAATTGAGCTTTGAACGTTGTGCTGCGATTGATTTAGCGGGAAGAGACGTGCTTGAAGCCGTTCAAATGAGCGTAAATCCGAAAGTAATCGAAACCCCGTTTATTGCAGGGGTTGCCATGGACGGAATTGAAGTGAAAGCAAAAGCCCGCATCACGGTGCGAGCCAATATTGACCGGCTTGTTGGTGGTGCCGGGGAAGAAACGATTATCGCACGTGTAGGTGAAGGAATTGTCAGCACCATTGGTTCTTCTGATGATCATAAAAAAGTGCTGGAAAACCCTGATATGATTTCGCAAACAGTTTTAAACAAAGGACTCGATTCAGGAACAGCCTTTGAAATTTTATCCATCGACATCGCGGACGTTGATATCGGCAAAAACATCGGTGCGATCCTGCAGACAGATCAAGCGGAAGCGGACAAAAACATCGCGCAAGCTAAAGCGGAGGAACGCAGGGCGATGGCGGTGGCAAGAGAGCAGGAAATGCGCGCTAAAGTTGAAGAAATGCGGGCAAAAGTTGTTGAGGCGGAAGCGCAAGTTCCGCTTGCAATGGCGGAAGCTTTAAAATCAGGAAATATTGGAGTTATGGATTATATGAACATCAAAAACATTACCGCTGATACAAATATGCGTGATTCTATCGGAAAAATGACAAAAAACTCTGCTGGTGATGAAGAAGAATGATCTTTCTGCCCATCAAAGGAGGTGTCATATGGAAATATTTGAAAATCCACTGTTCATTTTTATTTTAATCGGGATTATTTCTTCTTTGTTTGGCAGAAATAAAAAAGATCAAGAGCAGCAGAAAAAAAGGAAACAAGTTGCAAAACAAACGAAACAAAGGATAAAAAATGTTTCGACAAGCCCTCCAAATGAATGGAATCAAATTCAAAATGTACACACAGGCCTATCCAGCCAACTAAAAAAAGCTGAAAAAGACAAATCGAATATGAAATCTTTTCATAATAAAAATAAAAAACAGAAACCATCAGCTTTACACATGCATTCAGCTGCAAAAGGAGTCATTTGGAGCGTCATTTTAGATGAACCCCGATCCAAAAAGCCCCATCGGTCGAATTTCATAAAATAAATGAATTAATGGTGTTAATCCCCTTTTGTCTCTCATAAATATGAGGATGAAGGGGGTTCTTTTATGGGCAAAAAATGGCATCAGCGAATAAAAAGCATATTGACAGAAGGATTGCAAATACCAGCTGACGTCATGATGGATCTTCCCCGTGTTACGATGATCGGTACATTGCATATATATATAGAAAATCATAAAGGACTGCTTTCTTTTACAGATAAAGAGATTCGAGTTCTGCTGCAGCAAGGCCAGATGCTCATTAAAGGAAGCGATTTTGTGATGAAAGCGATATTGCCAGAAGAGCTCCTTGTAGAAGGGAAAATTGAACAAGTATTATATATTGATCAGTAGGGGGATCGGGATGCGGAACAATTGGTTGTTATATTTTACAGGCTTCGTTCAGGTAATAGCGGAAGGAACCGGCTCAGAAAGAATGTTGAACGATTGCACGCGGCTTGGCATTGTCACAATAAATGTAAAGCGGCTGGAAAACGGTGCAATTTCTTTTTTTATACGCCTTAAAGATGTACAGGCTTTACGAAAAGTAGTTCGTAAACATGAATGTAAGTGCACCTTTCACCAAAGGATAGGATTTCCATTTTTATTAAAAAAATCATGGAGAAATTTTGGGTTTGTTATTGGAATTGTTCTGTTCATTGCCATTACATTTCTTTTATCCAACATGATTTGGCATATTGAAATAAAAGGGGCTAGTCCGAAAACAGAGCATTTAATACAAAAAGAATTGGACAAAATAGGAATTAAAAGAGGGACGTTTCAGTTTTTGACATCGAGCAATCAAACAGTTCAAAATCGTTTGATGAGCCAAATAGATGATATAACATGGATCGGTGTCAAATTAAAAGGAACGACATATTCTCTGGAAGTAGCCGAAAAGAAAAAAGAGCAAAAAAGCAAAGTGGAGGGGCCGAGGCATTTAGTGGCCGCGAAGGAAGCTGTTATAGCAAAAATGTATGTTGAAAAAGGACAACCTTTAGTAGACGTTCATGATTTTGTTAGAAAAGGACAAATATTAGTTTCCGGTGTAGTTGGAGAAGGTGATAAAATACGAAAAGTGGCAGCAGACGGAGAAATATTAGGCGAAACTTGGTATATTTCAACAGTGGAGGTGCCGCTTCAAACAACTTTCCAGTTATTTTCAGGAAAGTCAGTCACGAAGCATTTTCTCTCCTTTCGTTCTTTTTCCCTTCCTATTTGGGGGATGTTTCGCAATGATGAATCGGAATATCCGCAATATGCGGTGGAGCGAGACGAGCGTCCATTAAAATTTTTAAAATGGGATCTTCCAGTTAACTATAAGAAAGAAACGATTCGTGAGACGGAAACCTTTCACAGAAAATATTCTGTGGATGAAGCGAAACGGCAAGCGATTGCTGCCGGGAAAAATGACTTATTTCGAAAACTTGGAAAAGATGTCAAAATTGTTGGCGAAAAAGTTTTGCACGAAGACGTCGAGAATGGTAAAGTAAGATTGAAAATACACTTCCAAGTTATTGAAAACATTGTAAAAATAAAACGGGTTCAGGGAGATTAGAGAATGACAGAAGATTTAGTCACAATCAGCCAGAGTTTAGAAAATCCGAATGAAGCCATTAATTTATTTGGGATTCATGATGTTCATTTAAAAAGAATTGAAGAAGAGTTAAACGTATCGATCATTTCGCGCGGTGAAGCGGTATATGTTTCAGGAGATAAAGAAAAAGCTGAACTGGTTGAAGACATCTTGAAATCCCTTCTTTCGGTTATTCGAAAAGGAATTTCGATTAACGAACAAGACGTGCTTTATGCAACAAAAATGGCGAAAAGTGGGAAGATCGATGAATTTGAATCCCTATACGATGAAGAAGTTGCGAAAAATGCAAAAGGAAAAATCATTCGTGTAAAAACGCTAGGTCAACGAAAGTATTTTCAAGCAATTAAAACGCATGATTTAGTATTTGGAATCGGTCCAGCAGGAACAGGAAAAACGTTTCTCGCTGTTGTCATGGCCGTCCATTGCTTGAAAAATGGGCTTGTAAATAAAATCATATTAACGCGGCCGGCCGTTGAAGCTGGTGAAAATTTAGGTTTTTTGCCCGGCGATTTAAAAGAAAAGGTAGATCCTTATTTAAGACCTTTGTATGATGCTCTACACGATATTTTAGGCGTGGACCATACGGAGCGCTTGTTAGAAAGAGGAGTTATTGAAATTGCTCCATTGGCGTATATGCGCGGAAGAACACTTGAGGATGCGTTCGTTATTTTAGATGAAGCGCAAAATACAACAACTCAGCAAATGAAAATGTTTCTAACCCGTTTAGGCTTTGGATCCAAAATGGTCATTACAGGCGACCTGACACAAGTGGATTTGCCAAAAGGAGTAAAATCAGGACTGCTTGAAGCGAATGAAAAATTATCAGGCATTCGGGGCATTTCATTCGTATATTTAAAGGAAACTGATGTCGTGCGGCACCCGCTCGTTTCAAAAATTATTGAGGCTTATGAAAAAGATGATCAGTAAGACCCGCTCATCATGACCGGGTCATTTTTGCATAGAATTGATCGGAGGTGCTGTGACAAATGAAAAGAAAAATGGATCGCAAAGACAGGAAACAGCCGATATTCCATTTTTTGAAAAAAATGCAATCCCTTCATCTTTTCTTATATCCCGTTATTGGAGTAATTTTGTTTACCGTTTTATACAGCAATGTAGAACCGGACACGTTTGATGCCAAATTATTTTCAGTATCCGACCAAACGATTTACGCACCTGTTACCGTTGTCGATAAGGAAATGACGGAAAAGAGAAGAGAAGAAGCTGCTGAAAGCGTGGAAGATCAATATGTGCTAAAAAAAGAATATGCGGACAACAGTGTGGATTTGGTCGAATCTTTATTTGATGCCATCATGGAGGCTTCATCTAATGCCGAAATGAGCAGCAAAGAGAAGCTTGACAGGCTTAAAAGCAGTTTAGGAGATATGTATGATAAATATCCTGAAAGCGTATATACATCGTTGTTAAGTGCAAATGAAGGACAGCTTACGCTGGCGAAAGATGCGGTTGTTACGGCTGTCAATGAAACGATGAGCGAGCCGATTCCGGCTGAAAAATTAGAAGAAGCGAGAAACAAAGTGAAAGAACGGCTTCAAAACGTGAATTTGCCGGATAAGATACGCTCAGCAGCTGAAGAGATTGGACGCAGCGCAATTATTTCCAATTATGTATTTGACCCAAAATCAACAGATGAAAAGCGGGAAGAAGCAAAAGAAAAAGTGCAGGAGGTTCAAATTAAGCAAGGTCAAATTATAGTCGAAGAGGGCCAATTAATTGACAGGGAAGTATATAGAAAGCTGGAATTGTTGGGCCTTTTAGATAATAAGTACACATTTCAGCCGATCATTGGTCTTTTCATTTTAGTCTTATTAGTGATGATCTATCTTGCATATTTTTTTGAAAAAGAAAAGAACTCGTTCTTTACGAGTAAAAACCAGTCATTGCTTCTCTTTACCATCATCCTAGCGATAACGTTAACGGTCATGAAGATTATCAGCTTATTTCAAAAAATGGACTATTCTCATATCGGCTTTATTGTCCCGGTGCTGATGGGAGTCATGTTGACAAAGCTTTTGATTAATGACCGCCTTGCGTTCGTGACAAGCATTATATATGCTTTTTGCGGAAGCTTGATTTTTAATGATGGAGTCACTGGCACATTTAATTTTACAATTGGTCTTTACTACTTATGCGGGTGCATCTCAGCCATTCTGTTTCTAGGGGAACATAACGTCCGTTCGAAAATTTTACAAGCTGGTCTTTTCGTTTCGGCTGTTAATATTGTTGTGATCACCGCTATTTTATTCATTCAAAATGGAATTTATTCGAATCTAGAGATCGGTTCTTATTTTCTTATGGCGATTGTATCAGGTGTTATCTCTTCCGTCTTGACAATCGGTTTAATGCCTTTTTTTGAATCAGGTTTTGGCATTTTATCGACGATGAAGCTGATTGAACTGTCGAATCCGAATCATCCTTTATTAAGGAAAATATTAACGGAGGCGCCTGGTACTTATCATCACAGTGTAATGGTGGCCAATCTAGCCGAGGCTGCTTGCGAAGCGATCGGTGCGAATGGATTGTTGGCAAGGGTTGGAAGCTACTATCACGATATCGGCAAGACGAAACGGCCGCGCTATTTTATTGAAAACCAAATGAACATGGAAAATCCGCATGATAAATTGTCCCCTCAGCTAAGCAAAAACATTATTATTGCTCATGCTGAAGAGGGAGCAGAAATGTTAAGGAAGCATAAAATGCCGAAAGAATTTATCGATATTGCTCTGCAGCATCATGGAACATCGCTTTTAAAATTTTTCTACCATAAAGCCCAAGAAAATAGTGATCAGCCTATTTTGGAAAGTGAGTTTAGATATCCGGGTCCGAAGCCGCAAACGCGGGAGATTGCCGTTATTTGTATCGCTGACAGTGTAGAAGCAGCTGTTCGTTCAATGAAAAATCCGATGCCCGAAAAAATTGAAAAGCTTGTTCGTTCCATCATAAAAGATAAACTTCAAGACGGGCAATTCGATGAATGTGATATAACGTTTAAAGAGCTTGAAACGGTGGCAAAAATATTGTGTGAAACATTGAAGGGGATTTTTCATTCAAGAATTGAATATCCGGAATTTCATGAAAAGAAGGTGAAGAAAACATGACATTATCCATTGACATTTTCGACCAGACGGAAACACTCTCTTCTGAGGAAATAGAAACGATCGAAAATTTGCTGCAATTTGCTGCTTTAGAAGAACGTGTTCCCAAAGATTCGGAAGTATCTGTAACCTTTGTTACTAATAAAGACATTCAAGAGATCAATCGGGATTACCGGGGAAAAGATCAGCCGACTGATGTGATTTCATTTGCGCTTGAAGAAACAGGAGAAGATGAAGTGGAGATCCAAGGTGCTGATCTCCCCCCTCATTTAGGGGATATCATTATCTCAATAGAAAAAGCGAAAGAGCAAGCAGAAGAATACGGCCACTCATTTATGAGAGAGCTCGGATTTTTATCTGTTCACGGCTTTTTGCATTTATTAGGTTATGATCATATGACAAAAGAAGAAGAAGAAAAAATGTTTTCAAGGCAAAAGGAAATTTTAGAGAAATTTGGATTGAAAAGAACAGGATAAACATGAAGACTTTGTTGAAAAGCTTTTGTTTTGCCGTACAAGGAATAGCTGCAGCCTTCCAATCCGAGCGGAACTTTAGAATTCATGTGACAGCTGCGATCATCGTGATCGCAGCCGGATTATTTTTCAACATTAGCTTAATTGAATGGATTGTCATTCTCCTATTAATTGGCGGAATGTTAGCTTTAGAGCTGGTCAATACTGCCATTGAACGAATCGCTGATGCTGTGTCGAAAGAATTTCATCCTCTGCTTAAAACTGCAAAAGATGCAGCTGCAGGAGCAGTATTGGTTTATGCAGCCGTTTCGGTTGTCATCGGATTCATCATTTTTGCCCCCAAAATAATTGAAGTTTTTTCGTGAAAAATGTAGAATTTTCTGAAAAAATAAACGTGAAATTAAATGAAAAATGATGTAAAATAATGAGTATAAGCTGCAACGTAAACGAAAGGAAGGAAGCTATGGACTCCCATCAACTGATTGAAGAAGCAAAAAGAGCAAGAGAATTTGCTTATGCACCTTACTCTCGATTTAAAGTAGGTGCAGCACTTCTGACAAAGGATGGAAAAGTATACAAAGGATGCAATATTGAAAACGCAGCTTATTCCATGTGCAATTGTGCCGAGCGCACTGCTATATATAAAGCGGTTTCAGAAGGTGAAAATGAATTCGCAGCTATTGCCATAGTTGCGGATACAAAGCGCCCTGTATCGCCATGCGGCGCTTGCAGGCAAGTCATAGCAGAGCTCTGTCCTAAAAATATGAAGGTGATTTTGGCGAATCTTAACGGAGACTATAACGAGCTAACAGTTGAACAACTATTACCAGAAGCATTTACATCGGAGGATTTACATGAATAAGACAAAATTTAAATCAGGATTTGTATCAATCATCGGCCGTCCGAATGTCGGCAAATCGACTTTTATTAACCGTGTAATCGGTCAAAAAATTGCGATTATGAGCGATAAACCTCAAACAACGAGAAACAAAATACAAGGGGTTTATACGACGGAAAACTCACAAATTATTTTTATCGACACTCCCGGTATTCATAAACCAAAGCATAAATTGGGCGATTTTATGATGAAAGTCGCTCAAAATACGCTCAAAGAAGTGGATCTAATTCTGTTTATGATTAATGCTGAAGAAGGATTAGGCCGCGGTGATGAATATATCATGGAACGATTGAAGGAAACCGATACTCCTGTATTTTTAGTTGTCAATAAAATCGATCGGGTTCATCCTGATGATTTATTGCCGCTTATTGACCAATACAGGGAAAAGTTCGAGTTTCAGGAAATTGTTCCAATTTCTGCCCTGCAAGGAAACAACATTGAAACGTTGCTAGGGCAAATTGAAGCGTATTTGCCGGAAGGTCCGCAATATTATCCTAGTGATCAGGTGACAGATCACCCGGAACGTTTTATCATTTCTGAACTAGTTCGCGAAAAAGTATTGCATTTGACAAGAGAAGAGATCCCGCATTCTGTCGCAGTTGTTGTTGATTCTATTGAAAAAAGAGAAAACCATGCAGTATATATAGCTGCAACAATTGTTGTGGAACGCAACTCTCAAAAAGGTATTATCATTGGGAAGCAAGGAAGAATGTTGAAAGAAATTGGGAAAAGGGCAAGGGTTGACATTGAAAACTTGCTCGGATCAAAAGTCTTTTTAGAGCTGTGGGTCAAAGTGCAAAAAGATTGGAGAAATCGCCTGTCGCAATTGCGAGATTTTGGATTTAGGGAAGACGAATATTAATTGACTTGAAGGAAGTTAGAAATATTTTCAAAACATGAAAATGAGTCAAAAAGGCTATGATAACAATGAATTGGATATAGCTTAGGAACAACGACAGAAAGGTGGGGACAATATGTTAGATTTTACCTGGAAAGTATTCACGTTTACAGGTAATATTGACACATATCTCCTTTTTAAAGAGCTTGAAAAGGAGCGCACGAAAGATTGTCAAATGAAGGAAGAAGAGCGGACTGAGGTTGATCTCCCTGTTTAGTAGTGCTGTATCCAATAGGATGGTGGAGAAATGCTTGTAAAGACGGAAGGAATTGTCATTCGTACAACGGAATATGGTGAGACCAATAAAGTTGTTACAATATATACAAGGGAGTTTGGGAAAGTTGGTGTAATGGCACGGGGCGCAAATAAACCGAACAGCCGCCTCGCAGCTGTTACCCAACTTTTTACGTATGGAAATTTTTTGTATCATCAATCTTCTGGATTGGGCAATTTAAGCCAAGGAGAAATCATTTCCGCTTTTAGAGAGATTAAGGAAAATATTTTTTTGACTGCATATGCTTCATATATTGTAGAGCTCCTTGATAAAGGAACAGATGAAAAAGACAGAAACCCTTTTTTGTTTGAGCTCTTATTTCAAACACTTCATCTGCTGAATGAAGAAAAGGATGCGGAAATTTTGACCAATATATTTGAAATAAAGATGCTCAACGTTCTCGGTTTATATCCCGAATTAAACAAATGTGCAGTAAGCGGCGAAACAAACGGACCGTTTCATTTTTCATTAAAAGAAAACGGATTGATTTGCAGCCGCTGTTTTGAAAAAGATCCTTACAGGCTCAATATTTCTCAGAAGACAGTGAAGCTGTTGCGGCTGTTTTATTCTATTGACTTAAACCGCATTGGTCAAATATCCGTCTCCGCTGAGACAAAAAAAGAACTGAGATTTGTTCTTGATCAATATTATCAGGAATATGCAGGTTTATCGCTGAAATCGAAAAAATTTTTAAATCAGCTTGACAGTTTAAAAGAAATGTTGTAAACCATATACATGGATGTGAAACCTTTCAAATGAAGGATTTATCCCCCTCATGCTGTTAGAAAAAGCGATTTAATGTCATGTAATGAGCGGAAATGATACGTGTCAAATTGAATAATAAAATGCGATGAAGGAAAAGAGTACCTGCAATCTTCATAGAAAGCGACCTTAGGATGGTGCGAGCTAAGGTATGAGGATGCAGGGAACGGCGTTCCAGAGCAATAACGGTTTACGAGAGGCTGAAACGTTTTTCAGCAAATAGGGTGGAACCGCGGGTCATCCCGTCCCTATGCAACTTTGTTGCATTAGGGACGGTTTTTATTTTGTTCGAACATAACTTAATTGTGGAGGTGCATGATGAATGAACATTCAAGAAATGATTTTGACGCTGCAAAAGCATTGGGCCGATCATGGATGTATTTTGATGCAGGCATATGATGTAGAAAAAGGTGCCGGAACCATGAGCCCATACACATTTCTTCGCTCCATCGGGCCAGAACCGTGGAATGTTGCTTACGTGGAGCCGTCAAGAAGACCTGCTGACGGAAGGTATGGGGAAAATCCGAACCGCCTTTATCAACACCATCAATTCCAAGTCATTATGAAGCCGTCTCCGAAAAACATACAAGAAATTTATTTAGATTCATTAAAGGCTCTTGGAATTGATCCGCTTGAACATGACATCCGCTTTGTGGAAGATAACTGGGAAAATCCTTCTCTCGGCTGCGCAGGGCTTGGCTGGGAAGTTTGGCTTGACGGAATGGAAATTACTCAATTCACGTATTTTCAGCAGGTCGGAGGACTGGAATGCAAACCGATTTCTGTTGAAATAACTTATGGAATTGAGCGTTTGGCGTCTTATATTCAAGAAAAAGAAAATGTATTTGACCTTGAATGGACAAACGGATTTACATATCGGGACATTTTTTATCAGCCTGAATATGAGCATTCCAAGTATACGTTCGAAACATCCGATACAAACATGCTATTTGAACTGTTTAATACGTATGAAAAAGAAGCGCACAGACAGATGGAATTAGGTCTCGTTCATCCAGCGTACGACTACGTTTTAAAATGCTCGCACACATTTAATTTGCTTGACGCAAAAGGAGCTATTTCTGTTACAGAACGAACCGGATATATTGGCAGAGTGAGAAAGCTGGCAAGAAAAGTTGCCAAAACGTTTTATGAAGAACGGGAAAAACTCGGTTTTCCAATGCTGAAAAACAAGGGGGCCGAAAATCATGAATAAACGGGATTTACTTATCGAAATCGGGCTTGAAGAAATGCCTGCCGGCGTCATCCTGTCTTCGATTGATCAGCTGGCTGACAAAGTAGGAGCTTGGCTGGATGAACATCGCATTTCTTACGCCAAAATAAAAAAATATTCAACTCCTAGACGTCTTGCCGTCCTTGTAGAGGATGTAAATGAAAAACAGGAAGATTTGCTTGGCGAAGCAAAAGGACCGGCAAAAAAGATTGCGGTTGATGAGAATGGAAATTGGACAAAAGCAGCGTTAGGCTTTGCACGGAGCCAAGGAGCTTCCACAAACGACATATCCTTTAAAGAAGTAAACGGTGTTGAGTACGCTTTTGTTCAAACATTTCAAAAAGGGAAAGAAACGAAAGAACTGCTCCCAGGGTTAGAAGAGATTATTCAAACCATCCATTTTCCGAAAAATATGCGTTGGGGAAATTGGAATCTTCGCTATATCCGTCCGATCCAATGGTTAGTTGTCTTATTTGGACAAGACATCATTCCGTTTTCCATTACCGATGTTCCGACAGGAAATGTTACGTATGGCCATCGCTTTTTAGGGACGAAAGCGGAAATTTCCACTCCACGCGATTATGAAAATACTTTGTTGAACCAGTTTGTTGTCGCCGATTATGAAAAACGAAAACAAATGATCATTCAACAGCTGGAGGAACTGGAAAGAAAGGAAAACTGGATCATCCCTGTTGATGAAGATTTGCTCGAGGAAGTTACAAACTTGGTGGAATATCCGACCGCCCTGTACGGTTCATTCGAAGACCAGTTTTTAACATTGCCTGAAGAAGTGTTAGTGACGACGATGAAGGAGCATCAGCGATATTTTCCTGTCAAAAATAAAGATGGAAAGCTGCTTCCGTTTTTTGTTACCGTAAAAAACGGGAATGATCAAAACATTGAAACGATTGCCAAGGGGAATGAAAAGGTCCTTCGGGCAAGACTTTCCGATGCAAATTTCTTCTACGAAGAAGACAAAAAGCTTGCCATCGATACCGCACTGGAGAAGCTTGAAAAAATTGTTTTTCATGAAGAACTGGGCTCCATCGGTGACAAGGTTCGCCGAATTGTAAAATTATCAGAAAAGCTTAGCGAAAAGCTTGAATGCTCCAATGAGGAGAAAGCTTATATTAAACGGACTGCTTCCATTTGCAAATTTGACATTGTTACGCAAATGGTTTATGAATTTCCTGAGCTTCAAGGAATTATGGGAGAAAAATACGCTCTTTTAAAGGGTGAACAGGAAGAGGTTGCAAAAGGAATAAATGAGCATTATATGCCGCGGCATGCTTCCGACAAGACGCCTGAAACGTTGAGCGGAGCCATTGTAGGGCTTGCGGACAAGCTGGATACAATTGCAGGATTTTTTTCGATCGGTTTGATTCCAACTGGCTCACAAGATCCGTATGCATTAAGAAGACAGGCAAGCGGCATTGTTCAAATTCTTCGAGCCAAACAATGGCGTCTTGAATTGGAGGAATTGTTCGACCTTGCTATAAATGTATATGGTTTAGAAAATAAAGACAATTTGAGAAAAGAATTGCTGTCGTTCTTCCAAATGAGAGTCAAATTTGCGCTTCATGAAGAAAATGTCCGCCATGATATAATTGAATCGGTATTACAATCCAATTACCATGAAGTTAATGCATATTTTGAGCGGGCTGCCGTTCTGTCAGAAGAAAGCCAAAAGGGTGACTTTAAAGAAGTAATTGAATCGCTGTCTCGTGTTGTCAACATCTCGTCTAAGGGCCAAGAGGGCAATATTAAAGAAGAGCTGTTCGAGAAGGAAGAAGAAAAAACATTGTATCAAGCGTATTTACGGCTTGAAGAAAATTTTGTAAAATTGCAAAAAGAGGGTAATTTTAAAGAAGCATTTTTGGAAATGAAAGCTTTAAAGCCGGTGATTGATCGTTATTTTGATAATATTATGGTAATGGCAGAGGATGAGTCGGTTAAACAAAACAGGCTGTCCCAAATGGTACAATTAACAAAAATAATCACATCTTTTGCCAAAGTGAATGAAATTATCGTAAAATAAATGCAAATGGACGATTATCCCGAGGATAATCGTCTTTCCTTGTGCGCCCGGCATGGGTGTAATCTATAGGGTGAAAGTCCCGAGCTGCGAAGGCAGAAGTAGCAGTTAGCTTAACGCAAGGGTGTCCGTGGTGACGCGGAATCTGAAGGAAGCGAGCGGCAAACTTCCGGTCTGAGGAACACGAACTTCATATGAGGCTAGGTATCACTGGGTGAGTTTGCAAGACAAAACAAAGCCCTTTCTGCCGAAGGTGATACAGAGTAAATGAAGCAGATGGATGGAAGGAAAGATTACACTCTTACCCGGGGAGGTCTGGCTGGCACGCCAAGTAACCTTGGTAACCTATCTAGTGATAGATAGCTGAACAGTCAGAAGTCAGCAGAGGTCATAGTATTAGTTGGTCTAGAACAACTAAGAAGGACCGAACAATTAAGAGAGAATAGCCCTTGGCATTCAGTGAGTCATGATGAACACAGAAAACGTAGTACCTCACTTGAGGGAGGAAGCGGTGAATCCCGTGGGAGATCTCTTGGAGGGTGGAGTGACCACTGGCATAAAGAGAACAGCTATTCACGGAAGTTATAAAGACTTGCGTCAATTATCTTAATTGAACCGCCGTATACGGAACCGTACGTACGGTGGTGTGAGAGGACGGGAGTTAATCGCTCCCTCCTACTCGATTCGCCGTAATGTACAATAGAAAACCTTTTCAAAATATTGAAATCATATATAATATTTTTATAATGCAGCCTCTTTTTCAAGGTGGTGAGGACAATAGAGCTTAATAAACGGCAAGAACAAATATTGCAAATCGTTAAGGAGCATGGGCCAATTACAGGTGAGCATATTGCAGATCGTTTAAACTTGACAAGAGCTACGCTAAGACCTGATTTAGCAATTTTAACAATGGCTGGATACCTTGACGCAAGGCCGCGAGTCGGCTATTTTTATACAGGGAAATCAGGCGCCAATTTGCTTGCAGAGAAATTAAAAAAGCTCCAAGTAAAAGATTTTCAGTCGATCCCAGTCGTTGTCAACGATAATGTTTCTGTTTATGATGCAATTTGTACAATGTTTTTGGAAGATGTCGGGACATTATTTGTGGTAGATAATCAATCGTTGCTAGTGGGAGTGCTGTCGAGAAAAGATCTCCTCCGGGCAAGCATCGGCAAACAGGAATTAACCCAAATCCCCGTCAATATTATTATGACTAGAATGCCAAATATAACCGTATGCAAAAAGGAAGATCTTATTATTGATGTAGCAAGGATTTTAATTGAAAAGCAAATCGATGCACTGCCCGTTGTAAAAGAAGTGGACGGCGGTTTTGAAGTGATAGGAAGAATTACGAAAACAAACATTACAAAAATATTGGTAAGATTAGTTGATGACGATATTATGTAAGAATGGGGGATCCGAATGAATAATCGTACGATCTATATTGTTTCAGACTCAGTCGGGGAAACGGCAGATCTCGTTGTAAAAGCAGCTATCAGTCAATTTAACGGCTCTCAATATGAAACGAATGTGAAAAGGGTGCCTTATGTGGAGGATGCAAATACAATCAAAGAAGTTGTCGCATTGGCGAAAATGGATAATGCGATCATTTGCTTCACAATCGTTGTCCCCGAACTTAGGAATCTTCTTATTCAAGAAGCGGAAAAAGAAGGTGTGATCTACCACGATATCATTGGTCCTTTAATTGATAAAATGGAAACGTCATATGGAATAAAAGCGAAGTATGAGCCCGGAAGAGTTCGGAAGCTTGATGAAGACTATTTCAAAAAAGTAGAAGCAATTGAGTTTGCTGTTAAATATGATGACGGCCGCGATCCGAGAGGAATTTTGAAAGCCGATATTGTTTTGATCGGTGTATCGCGGACTTCCAAAACGCCTTTGTCGCAATATTTGGCGCTAAAACGATTAAAAGTAGCTAATGTTCCTATTGTTCCAGAAGTAGAACCCCCTGAAGAACTTTTTAAAGTTTCCAAAGAGAAATGCGTCGGTCTAAAAATCAGTCCGGAAAAGCTGAATTATATCCGAAAGGAAAGATTAAAGCAGCTCGGGCTTAATGATCAGGCTATATATGCCAATATAGACAGAATTAAAGAAGAATTAGCTTATTTTGAAAAAATTGTTCAAAAAATCGGCTGTCCAGTTATAGATGTATCGAACAAAGCAGTTGAAGAAACAGCCAATCATATCCAAAATTTATTCTTAAAAAAATAACATGTGATAAAACCTGCTTATTCCGATCTTAAGAATATAGTAGGTTTTTTTCATGGTGAAAGATAAAATGATGGAATAATGCAGTGTATTGTATTATAATAAAAAATTGTGATAAAATTACGCTTTTTAGGTTTAGACTAAAAAAAATACGAATAAACTATTTACAGGAAGATGTCAAGGGGGTTGGAGAAAGAAAATTCGACAAATCACTTTTTGTAAAAAGTTTAAATTGCTGGCAGGATTCTTTGAGGTGATGAAGAATAGAGAAATATGATGGAAAAAATATCACTATTTTTGTCGATGCTGATGCATGCCCCGTCAAAGAAGAAATTGCATCAGTCGCAAAAAAATATAAAGTCCCGGTTTGTTTCATTGCATCATATGCTCATGTAGGTAAAAAGGATGACGGGAATAGCTGGGTATTTGTCGATCAAGAAAAGGAATCTGTCGACTTATACATTTTTAACAACTCAAAAAAACATGACATCATCATTACACAAGATATCGGACTAGCCGGTATGCTGCTTAAGAAATGCACACATGTTCTCTCTCCAAGAGGAATGCTGTTTACAGAAGATACAATCGACTCTGTTCTCCATCTCCGGTATATTTCGGCAAGGGAAAGAAGAAACGGCAATTATATCAAAGGGCCAAAAAAATTCCAAGATAAAGATCGTCATCATTTTATCACAGCACTTGAAAAAATATTGTCGAATTATGCAGGAAATTTTAAAATTCATATTGAATAAATTTTAAGGCACGGAGTTGTTCATATGGGGAAAATGCTTCCCGAGGAATTTATAGAAAAAGTGCAACATGCTGTTGATATAGTAGATGTTGTGAGTGAATATGTTCAATTAAAGAAGCAGGGTCGAAACTTTTTTGGACTATGTCCTTTTCACGGCGAAAATACACCTTCATTTTCTGTTTCACCTGAAAAACAAATTTTCCACTGCTTTGGCTGCGGTTCTGGTGGAAATGTTTTTACCTTTCTCATGCAAATTGAAGGATGCAGCTTTACAGAAGCTGTACAAATGACAGCAAAAAAAGCTGGTTTGGACATTCCAGGGGGCTCGGCACTTTCTCAAGAGTCGACATACCCAAACAACAGCGAAGCAGAGAAAATGATAAAAGTGCATGAACTGCTGAAAAAAATGTATCATCATTTATTACTAAATACAAAAGAAGGGCAAAACGCGTTAAATTATTTGCTTCATCGGGGTTTTACGAAAGAATTAATCGATCAATTTGAGATTGGCTACGCTTTAGATTCTTGGGACTTTTCTTTAAAATATTTGCTGAAAAAAGGTTTTGAACTTCCGTTGTTGGAAAAAACAGGGTTAATTATCCGAAGCGAATCTAACGGTTCTTTTTTTGATCGGTTTCGCAATCGGATCATGTTTCCGGTTAAAGATGCACAAGGCCGTACAGTCGCTTTTTCCGGAAGGTCGCTAGGAAACAAACAGCCAAAATATTTAAACAGCCCTGAGACAAAAATATTTAACAAAGGACGGATTCTTTATAATTTCCACCAAGCAAGACCTTTCATTAGACGAAAACAGGAAGCGGTGTTGTTTGAAGGGTTTGCGGATGTTATATCGTCCGTTCACGCAGGAATCGAGCATAGTGTAGCAACAATGGGAACAGCGCTGACGGAAGAACAGGTCAAGCTCTTAGCCAGAAGCGGAGGAACAGTTGTCATTTGCTACGATTCCGATTCCGCTGGAATTGAAGCTGCCTTCAGAGCTTCTAAATTGCTTGTTGAAGCAGGATGTAATGTAAGGATTGCTAAAATGCCTGAAGGGTTAGACCCTGATGACTACATTCGGACATACGGAAAGGAAAAATTCAAAAACGATGTAATAGGGGCAAGTCTCTCATTAATGGCATTTAAGATGGAATATTTTCGAAAGGGGAAAAATCTCCAGGATGAAGGGGATCGAGCGAGATACATTCAAGAAGTGCTTAACGAATTAAGCGGCCTTCCGAGCGGGATCGAACAAGAGCTGTATATCACGCAGCTTTCTGAAGAATTTTCCGTATCAAAAGAAACGTTAATGGCAGAGCTTCGGAATATAAATAAGCGGAAAAGAAGAAGACCTGAAAAGACGAGCCTCAAGACTGATGCATTACAACGGAATGCACTGATGCCTGCTTATCAAAAGGCAGAACGCCTTCTAATTGCTCATATGTTGAAAAGCAGGGAAGTGGCAGAAAAGGTTCTTCATGCGATTGGTGGAAATTTTAACGTGGAGGAGCATCGGGCTATTTCATCCTATTTATACGCTTATTATGAGGAAGGGAACGATCCAGACATAAGCCACTTTTTGACAAAGCTCAAAGATCCTTCATTAAGCCGAATTGTATCGGAAATTGCCATGATGACAATTGGCGAACAATTGACTGAGCAAGAGCTTCAAGACTATGTAAAACATATCTTGAACCATCAAAAAATGCTCATCCTAAAGGAAAAGGAAGCTGAGAAGAAAGAGGCTGAAAAACGAAAAGATTATGTAAAAGCTGCCGAAATTGCAATGGAAGTAATTCAGCTGAAAAAAGGATTAATGTGAAAGCTTGTATAACTCTGGAAGGAGGGGATCCAATGGCTGAAAAACAAGCCCATTCAAAAGATTTAGAAGCTGATGGAACTGTTGAGGAAGTGAAAAATCAGCTTATTCAATTAGGAAAGAAACGCGGAGTATTAACATATGAAGAAATTGCTGAGAAAATGGCAAATTTCGATATTGATTCAGATCAAATGGATGAGTTTTATGAATACGTTAATGAGCAAGGAATCGAATTAATTAGCGAAAACGAAGATGTTGATTCCAATTTGCCGGATTTAGACAAAGAAGATGAAGAAGAATTTGATCTAAATGATCTTAGTGTACCGCCGGGTGTGAAAATAAATGATCCGGTTCGAATGTATTTAAAAGAAATCGGCCGGGTTGATCTCTTATCGGCTGATGAAGAAATCGAACTTGCCAAGCGTATTGAACAAGGGGACGAAGAAGCGAAAAGAAGGCTTGCAGAAGCCAACCTGCGCCTAGTCGTCAGCATTGCAAAACGCTACGTCGGCCGCGGAATGCTCTTCCTCGATCTCATACAGGAAGGCAACATGGGGCTGATGAAAGCTGTTGAAAAATTTGATTATCGAAAAGGATACAAATTCAGCACATATGCAACATGGTGGATTCGCCAGGCAATTACACGGGCAATTGCAGATCAGGCGAGAACGATCCGCATCCCTGTCCATATGGTTGAGACAATCAATAAGTTAATTCGAGTCCAACGTCAATTGCTTCAAGATTTGGGTCGTGAACCGACACCAGAAGAGATCGCTGAAGATATGGATTTGACTCCTGAAAAAGTTAGAGAAATCTTAAAAATTGCCCAAGAACCTGTATCATTAGAAACGCCGATTGGCGAAGAAGACGATTCGCACTTAGGTGATTTTATTGAAGACCAAGAGGCTACTTCTCCATCAGAGCATGCTGCATATGAATTATTAAAGGAGCAGCTTGAAGATGTTCTCGATACCCTTACAGACAGGGAAGAAAACGTTCTGCGCCTTCGTTTTGGACTGGACGATGGAAGAACTCGGACTCTGGAAGAAGTAGGAAAAGTTTTCGGTGTCACTCGAGAACGCATTCGGCAAATTGAAGCGAAGGCTCTGCGAAAATTGCGCCATCCAAGCCGAAGCAAGCGGCTGAAAGACTTTTTGGAATAAAAATAAAAATGTCTTTTTCTTTCCTTGGGCAGACTTATTCGTCTGCCTTCCCTTCAATATATGTAAACGCTAACAACAATAACTATTTGTACTATATTTTACTGAATCTTCTTTCATTTTGCAAATGACATTTGTTGAAAAAACATAAGATCTTTTTAAATTGTTTTTTTGTCTAATTCGTGAACATCACAAGGAACTTATATAGAAAGACTTTTCCTTCAAAGAAAATTCAAGTACAATAGAGATTGTTTAGGTTAGTTTCAGCTCGTCCATGTTGAGCGAAAAAAGCAAATGTACGGTTATACATAAGGGAGGTTACAAAATGAATCGTAATCCGCTTATTCCATTTGCATTAATCATTGTGTTTGGAATTGGACTAATGGTTGCATTTTCTTTCATCGGACTGGATAATATGAAAGAGATGGCTGAAGAAAAAGAGGGGGGCGGACAAAAAACGGAAGACGTCGCTAATGCAAAGCCGGAGGATATATTCAAGCAAAGCTGTGCAAGCTGCCACGGTCAAAACTTTGAAGGCGGAGCAGGTCCTTCATTAAAAGGTGTTGGCGACAAATTGTCTGTTGATGAAATTAAAGAAACAATTAAAAACGGCCGCGGTGCGATGCCTGGCGGGCTAGTACCTGAAGAAAAGCTTGATGAAATGGCCGAATGGGTTTCTAAAATTAAATAATAAAAAACATATTGGTTGAAAAGTCTTCCTTTTGGGGGACTTTTTTCGTATTTTCATGTTTACCAAATTGGAATAAAGGGTGAAATAAATTGAACAGTGTCCAACTTTCAAAAAGACTGTCGGCTGTGGCAGAATTTGTTCCGAATAATCAGGTGACAGCAGATATTGGATCAGATCATGCATATTTGCCATGTTATTTAGTGCTTGCCAAAAAAACAGTGAAAGCGATTGCCGGTGAAATCAATGAAGGCCCTTTTCAAGCGGCAAAAAAACAAGTGGAAAAAAACGGGCTCCAGCATGTAATTTCCGTTCGGAAAGGGGACGGATTGTCCGTATTACAAAAGGATGAGGCAACATGCATCACGATCGCTGGCATGGGCGGCTCGCTTATTAAAACGATTTTGGAGGAAGGAAAAGAGAAGCTCGGGAAGGTTGAACGGCTTGTACTTCAGCCGAATATTCATGCAATTGAAGTTCGAAAATGGCTGATTGACAATGGTTGGGAGCTCGAAGGAGAAACAATTCTAGAAGAGAGCGGAAAAATATATGAGGTGCTGTCCGCTAAGCGTGGAAATGCAATGAAACCGTACGAAGATTTGCCATTTGAAGCAGCTTTGTTAATGGGTCCATTTTTGTTAAAAGAAAAGAACAACGTTTTTTTTAAAAAATGGAAACACGAGCTTTCTCATCGGAAGGACATTCTACGGCAGCTGGAGCAATCCAACGGAAATGAACAGCTTATGCAAAAAAAAGAAGAAATAAAAAAGGTGATCGAGATCATTGAGGAGGTCATAAAATAAATGAAGAAAATCGCTAACGGCCAACATATTATTCAATTATTTGAACGGTTTTCTCCAAAGCATTATGCATTGGAAGGAGACAAGATCGGGCTGCAAATCGGCACATTAAACAAGCCTGTCCGAAAAATTATGGTCGCTCTGGATGTTTTGGAGGAAGTCGTTGATGAAGCAATCAATCAAAAGGTTGATTTAATTATCGCTCATCATCCTCCCATTTTTCATCCTTTAAAGCATATTAGAACAGATGATCCGGCAGGGCGTATTATAGAAAAATGCATCAAGCATGAAATTGCCGTTTATGCGGCCCATACAAATTTGGATGTGGCTCCAGGCGGAGTGAATGATCTTTTGGCCGACCGCTTACAATTGGTGAATCAAAAAATACTTGTCCCAACTTATCAAGACCCATTAAAAAAGCTTGCTGTATTTGTACCAAAAGACTATGAGAAGGACGTTCGGGAGGCGCTTGGCAAAGCGGGTGCTGGATTTATCGGCAACTACAGTTATTGCACTTTTTCCTCGGCAGGAACAGGAACATTTTTACCTTTGGAAAATGCAAATCCCTTTATCGGAGATACTGGAAAGCTTGAAATGGTTGAAGAAGTCAAAATTGAAACGATCTTCCCGCAGTCAATCCAAAAGAAAGTCATTCAAGCGATGTTGAAGGCGCATCCTTATGAAGAAGTTGCTTATGACATCTATCCATTAGAAAACGAAGGGAAACAGCTTGGATTAGGGAAAATTGGAGAGCTTGAAAAAGAAATGACATTGAAGGAATTTGCAGAGCATGTTAAGAAAGCTTTTGAAGTGGAAAAAGTAAGAGTAGTAGGGGATTTACAGGCAACTATAAAAAAAGTAGCCGTTTTAGGCGGAGACGGGAATAAATACATTTATCAGGCAAAAATGAGAGGCGCAGATGTTTATGTAACTGGTGATGTATATTACCACACAGCTCACGATGCTATGATGCTCGGCTTACATGTAGTTGATCCAGGTCACAACATTGAAAAGGTGATGAAAGAGGGAGTGGCGGAAAAACTAACAAAGCTGTGTGCGGAAGAAAATCTGGAAGTAGAAATTATTCCTTCCCGCGTCCATACAGATCCGTTCAAGTTTCTATAATTAAATGGGGGATCAGTCCTTTTTAGCGGACCGATCCCCTTTAATCATTAAAAAGGTTTTGTCGATGATTTTTTGACTTTTACCTTTGGCAATATTTTTTCAAGAGGGACATTTGAAGTTAAATCCCATGTTTCTGGATTTTCTGGATCATAATTCTCCAAAAATCGAATGACCTCTTTGACAATCGGCGTTGGGGTTGATGCACCGGCTGTAACGGCAACTTTTTTAACGCCTTTAAGCCATTCCAGTTTGATTTCACTTACATTCGCCACACGATAAGCTTTCGTGCCCGCAATCTCTTCAGATACTTGCGCAAGCCGGTTTGAATTGTTGCTGCGCGGATCGCCGACGACAATGGTTAAATCAGCTTCTTTTGCTTGTTCGGCCACAGCTTCCTGGCGAACTTGTGTTGCGAGGCAAATTTCTTTATGAAACTCGACATGCGGATATTTTTCCTTCACTTTTTCCATTATATCAGCTACGTCCCATTGGCTCATTGTTGTTTGGTTCGTAACAATGATTTTGTCGTTGGAAATATCGAGCTCTTCAACATCGTTGACAGTCTCGACTAAATGAACGATATCCGGCGCTACACCAACTGCTCCTTCCGGTTCCGGATGCCCTTTTTTTCCAATATAAATGACGTCATACCCTTCTTCTTTTTTTTGTTTAATAAGTTCATGAGTTTTTGTGACGTCAGGGCATGTAGCATCGATCGTGACAAGCCCTTTTTCCTTCGCTATTTTGCGCACTTCTGGCGAAACGCCGTGAGCAGTGAAAATAACGGTTCCTTTATCGACTTTTTTCAAAATCTCAAGTCGATTTTTTCCGTCTAACGTAATAATCCCTTCTTTTTCAAAGGCATCTGTTACATGTTTATTATGAACGATCATTCCTAAAATATAGATCGGTCTAGGCAGTGATTTATCCATTGCTGCATTTTTGGCTATCACCATTGCATCAACAACACCATAGCAGTATCCTCGAGGGGAAATTTTAATAACCTCCATGTTTTTTCCTCCTGATATTTAGTAAAGGAAAATAAAAAAGCCGTCAAGCGGCTTGACTATCTAACATCATTATACCTAACATGGAGGAAGAAAACAAAACACAATTAAATATAAAGCTTAGGTTTTGATTCGCCCGACGTATTTTCATCTGAAGGGCTGTCATCGGCTGTCTGTTCCTTCAATCTTTTAGAAGATGAATTTTCTTTTATATCATCTTCTTCGCTACTGTCTGTATCAGCATTTTTTAATTCTCTATAAATTTTGAACATTGCCGGGAGATTACGGATCAGAGGACCGTATTGCTGAACCATCGGTGTGACTTGCTGAGCGACACCGAGAACTTTTTGGACATTCGTCAACATGTTTGAAAGATTGGCAGGGTTTGTTAAACTTTGAACAGCACCGCTTGACGGTATACTTCCTGCATGCATTGTGCTCGATGGAAGAAAACGCGAAAAAAGCGATTGTAATCCTCCCCTAGGCGGAATCGGCCATTGCTGAACAGGTGGCTGCCCCCAAAAAGGATGGTAGCCTCCGCCAAAAAAAGGGCGGATCAATGGCTGCTGCCGGAAGGGAGGAAAAGCTCGATAAGGATGCATAAACTTTTCCCCTTTCTTTTCCTGTTTTACCTACATTAAACTATGCGGCGTTTTAGGAAAATGTTTTATTAAAATTGGAGTTTTTCCATTATATTGTTTATAATCAAAAAATGGGTTGATTGATTATGAAGGAGTTGTTTTGCAATGGCAGCTGATTTTAAAGATTTTCCATTTCAAGATTTTATTATAGATGCCGTTCAGTCGTTAGGTTTTAAAGAACCGACTGAAATTCAAGCACAAATGATCCCAATCATATTAAGAGGAGCAAGTGCCATCGGCCAATCACAAACAGGTACAGGCAAAACACATGCTTATTTGCTACCGTTAATCAACAGTATTTGTGGAGAGGAAAAGCGTGTCCAAGTTGTTGTTTTAGCACCGACGAGAGAGCTCGCGACCCAAATTTACGAGGAAGCGTTAAAAATCATAAAATTCGCCCCGCCGGAAAAAGAATTACATGCAAAACTTTTTATTGGCGGTACAGATAAAATGCGGGCGATCGAAAAGCTAAAAACTCAGCCCCATCTTGTGATCGGAACACCTGGCAGAATTCTTGATCTTGTCAAGGAAGGGGCGCTAGATTTATATTCGACCAAAAGCATAGTTGTGGATGAAGCCGATTTAATGCTAGATTTAGGCTTTATTTATGAGGTCGACCAAATAGCTAGTCGAATGAAAAAAGAACTGCAAATGCTTGTGTTTTCTGCCACCATTCCTGAAAAATTAAAGCCTTTTTTAAAAAAATATATGGAAAATCCTGAGTATGTTCATGTATCTCCAAAACAAGTACATGCCAAAAACATCACGCATGTCCTTGTTCCGCTGAGGCATCGAAACAAAATAGATCTTTTATACAATATGGTAGTTTCCTTAAACCCTTATTTAGCGTTAATTTTTGTGAATACAAAAGCGAATGCCCAAGATGTGGCATACGGTCTTGCCGAAAAGGGATTAAAGGTTGGGCAAATCCACGGCGGTCTTACCCCGCGTGAACGGAAAAAAGAAATGCGTCAAATAAAGGATCTTGCCTATCAAGTTGTAGTAGCAACTGATTTAGCTGCAAGAGGAATTGATATTGAAGGTGTTTCCCATGTAATCAATGCCGAGCTGCCGACTGATTTAGATTTTTATATTCACCGAACCGGAAGAACGGCTCGGGCTGGCTTTTCAGGATTTGCCTATACAATCTATGAAGACGATAACGAACAAATGCTGCAAAAGCTTGAAAAAATGGGGATAATCTTTGAAAATCGAGATATTGAAAACGGAATATGGAAAGCGCTCGATGACCGAAATCGCAGACAAAAAAGAAAAAAACAACCAATGGAAACAAACGCGATTATCGGAATCATCAAAAAGCCAAAATCGGTAAAACCAGGATACAAAAAAAAGATGAAAGAACAAATTGAAAAGCTAAAGAAAAAGCAAGCAAGAAAAAATAAATAAAAGGTTGTAAGGAGAGGAAAAACATGTTAAAAATTGGCTCGCATGTATCGATGAGCGGCAAGAAAATGTTGCTTGCGGCAAGTGAAGAGGCAGTTTCATACGGCGCTAATACGTTTATGATTTATACAGGAGCCCCGCAAAACACGAGAAGAAAAAAAATTGAAGATTTAAATATCGAAGCAGGTTTGGCGCATATGAAAGAGCATGGCATCGAAGAAATTGTCGTTCACGCACCATATATTATTAACATTGGCAATACAACAAATTTAGCGACCTTCCAGCTTGGCGTTGATTTTTTAAAATCGGAAATTGAACGCACGGAAGCAATCGGTGCAAAACAAATCGTGCTCCATCCGGGAGCTCACGTTGGAGCCGGTGCAGAAGCCGGAATCAAAAAAATTATTGAAGGTTTAAATGAAGTGCTGGAGAGGGGGCAAAAAGTGCAAATCGCCCTTGAAACGATGGCCGGCAAAGGTTCAGAATGCGGAAGAACGTTTGAGGAGCTTGCGATGATCATTGATGGTGTTACCTACAATGAACATTTGTCCGTTTGTTTCGACACTTGCCATACTCATGATGCCGGTTATGATATTGTCAATGATTTTGATGGGGTTTTAAATCAATTTGATAAAATCATCGGCATCGACCGTTTAAAAGTTGTTCATATAAACGACAGCAAAAATCCGCGCGGGGCCCAAAAAGACCGTCATGAAAATATCGGATTCGGCCACATAGGATTTAAAGCAATCAATTATATCGTCCACCATCCGCAATTAAAAGACTTGCCAAAAATTTTAGAAACTCCGTATGTCGGTGACGACAAAAAAAATAAAAAGCCGCCTTATAAATTTGAAATTGACATGCTGAAGAATAAGACGTTTGATGAAAATGTTTTGGAAAAAATAGCGAATCAATAAAAAAGAACAAGCTCCCTTTTTTAGGGAACTTGCCTTTTTTATTTCCAATTGCCATTGAAGAATTGCAAAAATAATTGATTTGCTTTTTTGGCTGTTTCCGGCGAAGTGATTTTGGCAATTTGTTTTAACAAAGCAATTCTTTCTTCTTCATGAAACACGTTGATTTTTTTTCCCTGTACGAGTTGAAGCAGCTGTTTTGCTTCGTTAATCGAAATGGATATATCATATTGCTTTGCATATGACACAAGTTCTTCAGGTTTTAAACTGTTAATTTTTTGTTGAATAATTTTTTCAAATAAAATCAAAGATCTCGCCTCCCCTCTTATTCGTATGAACAGAGGGGGAGATAGTTGCCTTTTTTTAAAAAAAATGGGTGGAGAAAATGACATAAATATCGTCTCAGCAAAATTTTTATAATACAATATGATTAAAAAAAAAACTAGGAGGACGAGATGAGTAAAAAACATCATAAAAAAGAAAGCTTAAGACACATCATTTATCGATTGTTAATGATTGTGATCGGAGCTGTTCTGGCAGCCGTAAGCATCGAGCTGTTTTTAGTCCCAAATCATATGATTGATGGCGGTATCATCGGCATTTCGCTTATTTTAGACCACATATTTTCGAATCATATTAAAATCATCAATTTCGCTACATTAGTTATTGTGTTAAACCTTCCTTTTATGTATTCCGGTTATAAGCAGATTGGGAAGACATTTATGTTTTCGTCCATATTTGGCATCATTTGTTTGGCCATTGCGGAAAGGCTGGCCCATGATTTTGAAGCCTTTACTACAGAGCCTTTGCTAGCCACTGTATTTGGTGGTTTTTTGCTCGGTGCAGGAGTGGGACTTGTCATCCGACACGGAGGATCTCTGGACGGGACAGAAATTTTAGGAATTCTTTTAACGAAAAAAATTCCCTTTTCCGTTGGCGAAATCGTGATGTTTTTGAATATTTTCATTTTTGGAAGCGCAGCGTTTGTCTTCGGGATAGAACAAGCCATGTATTCCATCTTTACATATTATATTGCCTTTAAAACAATTGATGCGGTTGTTCAAGGTCTTGATGAAACAAAGGCCGCCATCATTATATCTGATCATTACGATGAAGTGTCTGATGCTATATTGTCACGCTTAGGACGCGGAACGACAAAATTAAAGGGAAAAGGCGGATACACGGATACGGAAAAAGACGTCATTTATGCAGTTGTTACAAGGCTTGAAGTGGCAAAATTAAAATCGATTGTACATGAGATTGACCCGAACGCGTTTATTACCATTATGAATACACAAGAAACGAAAGGCGGAAAATTTAAATCTGCCATCCATTAATCAACACATTGAAGTAGAGGGAGAACACATTTTTCTTTACAAATGTGCTCTTCTCCTGTATACTTTAATGATAAAAATAAATCGTAATGATTCCTAATTAAATAGGTGAGAAGCATGGGGGAAAAAATAGTAGAAGTAAAGAACCTTTTTTTTCAATATGAGAGAAAATATGTGCTCGAAAATATCAATATTTCCATTGAAAAAGGAGCATTTTTAGGTTTAGTTGGGCCGAACGGCTCCGGAAAATCGACATTATTGAAATGTCTGCTTGGGCTTTTAAAGCCTCAGAAAGGGACGATTCATTTATTTGGTGAAGATATTCATCAATTTAACGATTGGCATAAAATTGGCTACGTTTCTCAAAAGGCAAACAGCTTTAACTCTTCGTTCCCAGCTACTGTTTTTGAAGTAGTAGCGAGCGGCTTGACTCCCAAACTCGGTTTGTTTAAAAAAATGAAAAAAGCTGATCGGGAAAAGGTAATGGAAGCGATCCGGGCAGTTGGAATGGAAAAGGCAGTTCACCAAAATATCGGTGAGCTTTCAGGAGGACAGCAGCAAAGGGTATTTATTGCTCGCGCACTTGTCAGTGAACCTAAATTATTGATTTTAGATGAACCAACTGTAGGTGTAGATAGTCAGACAGTCAATCATTTTTATCAGCTTTTGCATCATTTGAATAAAGAATTGGAAATCACATTAATACTTGTTACCCATGATATTGGAGCTATTACAGATAAAGTTACGCATGTTGCTTGCTTGAACAAACAACTTTATTTCCATGGAAATAAAGACGAATTTGAACGCCTGAAAGAAACGGAATTGACCTCATTGTACGGGCATCCAGTTCAGTTAATAACGCATGATCATGAGTAGATGGAGGAAATGAAGATGTTTAGCAGTATTTTACAATTTGAGTTTTTGCAAAATGCATTTCTTTCAGGTATTTTAATCGGTTTTATCGCACCTCTTTTAGGTGTTTTTGTGGTGGTCAGACGATTATCACTAATTGCAGATGCACTGAGTCATGTGACCTTGGCTGGAATTGCGGGCGGTCTTTTTTTATCTTCAAAAATATCCTTCTTTTCTTCATTGAATCCAATTTATGTCGGAATGGGTTTTTCTGTTTTAGGCTCACTTGTGATTGAAAAGCTGCGAGCTTTTTATAAATTTTATGCGGAATTGGCCATTCCGATAATCATGTCGGCTGGGATCGGTTTTAGCGTTGTATTTATCTCTTTAGCAGATGGGTTTAATACAGATCTTTTTAATTACTTATTTGGAAGTGTTAGTGCGGTTTCCAGGACGGATTTATATATTATTACTGGTGTTGCAGCATTGGTTATTTTATTGATCGTATTGTTTTATAAAGAATTGTTTTTACTGTCGTTTGATGAAGAATATGCATCTGCTTTAGGGCTGCCGGCAAAAGGCTTGCATCTTTTGTTTATTTTAACAGTTGCCCTAGTGATAAGCGTTTCCATGAGAGTTGTTGGAATTTTGTTAGTTTCCTCGCTTATGACCCTTCCTGTTGCTGCAAGTATTAGAATAGCAACCGGTTTTAAAAAGACAATTTTTCTTTCCGTTATAATAGGAGAAGCTTCCGTTTTAATCGGTTTAGTATTATCTTATTATTTAGATATTGCTCCGGGAGGAACAATTGTCATTTTAGAGGTATTGGCTTTGATTTTTTCCATTATTTTGTCAAAAGCTAGGAGGGGCAAAATATGAATGTCGAACAAGCTTTACAATATTTAAAAGAAAAGGGATATAAATATACATCCAAAAGGAAAGAAATGCTTCAACTAATTGCCGATTCTGATAAATATTTGACAGCTAAAGATGTTTTGGAAAAAATGAATAAGCGCTATCCCGGTTTAAGTTTTGATACGATTTATCGGAATTTATCATTGTTTGCAGAGTTGGGTATATTGGAAACGACAGAGCTTTCAGGTGAAAAGCACTTTCGCTTTCATTGTGATTTAGGACATCATCACCACCATTTTATTTGTATGGAATGCGGTAAAACGAAAGAGATCGAATCATGCCCAATGAATACGATAGAGGAGTATTTGGACGGATATAAAATTAATGGACATAAATTTGAAATTTATGGGTTATGCCCGAATTGCCATGAACAAACCTTGTGAAATTTGATCACAAGGTTTGTTTTTTTATGGGAATTCATGATAAGAAGGGATGAACTCGAGTTTTGTCATTTCTTAAAAAAAGAATAAAATTTCACAAATAGTAAAAAAATAAAGGATCAACATATTGCTTCCCGTCCTCTGATCCAACATTAGATCCTATTTGAAAACATTTCCATAATAATGGGAATTGATTTGCTTATACTATAAATGCTCCTATCTTTTGAAAGCGAGGGATATGGCAATGGCAAACAAAAATTTCCCACATGCCGGCAAATCAACTGAAATAAATGCCATTCAGGAAAACCGAAATTTTGAAAACCGGAATAATGAAAACCGAGATTATCTAGAAGAAACCGCAGCAGAAGCTGGAGCAGTTGAATCTAGAAATACAAATGAAACATATAATTATAATAATGACGCCGATGAAGCTGGCGGCCGCAATTTAGGATGGCTGGCGCTGGCACTATCGATTATTTCTTTATTTGTTTTGCCCGTTTTATTAGGAGCATCGGGTATCATTATAGGGTTTATCGCCCGTCGGCGCGGTGCGGAAAATCTGGGAGCATGGGCGATCGGAATAGGTATCGTTTCCTTGCTGCTTGGAATTTTCGTATTACCGTTTTTTTAACAAAAACAAAAAGCTTGGGGCATCCGCTCCAAGCTTTAAACTTTTTCCTTTTCTTGTTTTTTGAAATATTCTTCAGCGATTAAATCCACTTCTTTTTTTAATTCTTCGACCATTGTTTCTTCCGGAACTTTCCGAACAATTTTTCCTTTTCTAAAAAGCAATCCTTCGCCTCGTGCACCAGCAATTCCAATATCGGCTTCTCTCGCTTCGCCTGGACCGTTTACTGCGCATCCTAAAACAGCTACTTTGATTGGCGCACGAATTTTTGAAATATATTCTTCGACTTCATTCGCGATTTTAATGAGATCTATTTCAATTCTTCCGCATGTAGGGCATGAAATAAGTGTTGCTGCATTGGCAGCCAGGCCGAATGATTTCAGCAATTCTCGGGCAACCTTCACCTCTTCGACGGGATCAGCGCTTAATGATATACGCAAAGTATTGCCGATGCCTTTGCTTAAAATGGCTCCAAGGCCGGCAGCGCTTTTGATTGTCCCCGCAAACAAAGTGCCAGATTCGGTAATCCCTAAATGGAGAGGATAATCAAACGCTTTTGCAGCTTTTTCATATGCTTCGATTGAAAGCCGTACATCAGACGCTTTTAAAGAAACGATAATATCGTGAAAATCAAGATCCTCTAAAATTTTTATGTGATGCAATGCACTTTCAACCATTCCGTCAGCAGTAGGATAGCCGTACTTTTCTAAAATCCTTTTTTCAAGTGAACCGGCGTTTACTCCAATTCTGATTGGAATGTTTCTTTCTTTCGCAGCCTTCACAACGGCTTCTACTTTTTCCCTTCGCCCGATGTTCCCCGGGTTAATCCGTATTTTATCTGCTCCGCCTTCAATCGCTTTTAAAGCGAGCCGGTAATCGAAATGTATATCGACAACTAGAGGAATGTTAATGCGTTTTTTGATTTCTGGAATTGCATTTGCAGCCCGTTCATCAGGACAAGCAACACGAACGATTTGACAACCTGCTTCTTCCAGTCTGTGAATTTCTTTTACTGTGGCTTCAACATCATGCGTTTTCGTTGTGGTCATGCTTTGAATGACTACTTCATTATTTCCGCCAATTTGGATGTTGCCTACTTTGACTGGACGTGTTTTCGTACGATGTGTGATTTCGCCCACGTTTATCGCTCCTTAAATATAAATACGTTTGATGGAACATTTGCCATCCTATGATATTGTACCAATCATAGCCAAGCAATGACAAGAATTAAAAACTTTAACTAATTGTTATATAAGGGGAATTTGTATGTTTTTCCTGCTTGTATACTGTACACATCTTCATTTGAATTTAATTCCCCAAAATCTTTAATAATCTCTTCAATGCTTGCTGGAACAGGCTTATTGTGTATTTTTTCAACAATGGAAAGAACCGTATCTCCTTCCTTCACTTTTACCTCCATAAATTGTTCTTCAGCATGCTGTTCATTTTGTATGGAAGATACAGGTAATGTACCGTTTTTTAAATCATAATAAATAACAAAACTGAAAAAGATAACTAGTAAAGCGGAAAATAAACGTTTCATCTCTATGTTCCCCCGTTTTGTTCTTTATTAACATATATGTTTTTTTATGTACAAACATACCAATTATGTCTTTGCTGGCATACACAAGTGAAAAGTTAGCAAGTTCGGAGGACCTGGGGAGAAATCAACATCTCTTTTCTCGCTTGAGACAAGCTGCTGAAGCTGTTGCAAAGCGAGTTCGCTGCTTTTTTCGATCTTTCTTCCTTCTCAAATGGAAAATTTATACAGATTAAAGCTTTCAGGCAATGCGGGCTCAAATTTATGAATTCAGATCCTTTCCAGCTATTCTTTCCGAAAATATGTTCAAGCTGAAGCCAGTGCCTGAATTAATGCGAGAGGGAAGCTCAGTTAAACCTAAAGGGTAGAAGGGGCTGCTTTACGATCGAAGAGCATTTTGAAAACGTCCAAGATATTCTTCGGTTTAACGCATTCCCTGCTGTCAACAATGAATTCATGCATCAATTCGAAATTCGAGTAAACGAAGGGAGATAAATATGAGAGAGCATATCATCATTATGTTATTAGGGATGCTTCCGTTTATGATGGTGCTAGGGAATTCGATGCTGATCCCGATATTGCCGGAGTTTGGACAAGCGCTTGAAATTACAGCTGCACAGACGAGCTTTATTTTAAGCATATTTAATATACCTGCAGCGATCATCATCCCAATCGTAGGTTTCCTTTCCGACCGTTACGGCCGAAAAACATTTATTTTATGGTCGCTTTTATTGCTGATCATAGGGGGGGCTATCTGTTTTTTCAGCGGTTTTGTCAACAAATCTATTGCTTTTTGGACATTGTTAGCTGGACGTTTGGTGCAAGGGCTTGGCACAGGAGGAATATCGTCTCTAGCCATGTCATTAGCAGGAGACATGTTTACGGACGAAAAACGGGATCGAGCTCTTGCCGTTTTAGAAGTGTTCAACGGAACTGCAAAAGTAGCCGCTCCCATTTTAGGGGCTTTGTTAGCCCTTGTAGCATGGTATTTTCCATTCATTCTTTTCCCTATTATTGGAACTCTCTTGCTTTTTTTCATTCTTTTTTTTATAAAGACTTCTCCATCAGGCGAGGAAAAAATATCGCTTCACGAATATGTGCAAAGAATAGCTGATGTGTTAAAGGTGCAAAAAGCGCGATTGTTATCTCTTTACCTGTATGGCGGTACAAGTATGTTTTTGCTTTTTGGGCTGCTGTATTATTTAGCCTATTTAATTGAAGAGTTATATCATATCGATGGATTCTTTAAAGGATTTGTATACTCTTTTCCGTTAGGCGCATTATCTATATCGTCTTATTGGACAGGAAAGCGATTGGACTATGTAAAAAACCGTTTTCTTTTTTTATTGGTAGGGATGTTCATGACGTTTTTATCATTTTTCAGTTTTTTGATTTTTCAACAGTTTTCGCTATTTTTGTTTTTTATCACTATTTCATTTGGCGGCTTAGGTTTTGTGCTGCCGGTTATTAATTCGTTGATCATATCAAGTGTTGATGATGCAGAAAGAGGGATTGTAGTTAGCTTATACGGGATGGCGCGCTTTTTAGGGGTTGCGCTCGGACCGGTTGTTTTTAGCTTGTGGATTGGCAATGAACAGTTGTTGTTTAAGCTTTTATTTTTTATGTTGTCGCTCGTTCAATGTTTACTCCTATACGTATTTAAAAATGATTGGAAAATAGTATGTAGCAAAATGTGGAGGAATTTACAATAAAAATAAAAAAACTTTAAATTCCCTTAATAATCTTTTGTCATAATGCTGTTAAGCTTATAAAGGGGGAAATCATAATAGTGAAAAAGAAGAGAAAGAACATGTCGATAGGAGAGCGAATACCTCTATCTGTAAGATTGATTTTGTTTGCGCTCATACTTCTTATTAGTTCGATAACTGTTGTCGGTTATACTGCTTACCAAAAAGCAAGTGAAACAACTTTTAATTTGATAGAGGATCGATTAAAAAGGGAAGTATATATGACAGAGATTGCTGCCAGCAATCTTCTGTATGCTTATGTAAATAGCTCTGATGATTTTTTCGAAAGATTTGATAAAGAAGTCGTTCAAAGGCAATCCTCCCAGCTGATTCAGGACGGTTTAAATGCTGACTTTTTTTTCGTTCGAAATGAAAAGGCCACACCATTTTCGGTTAGCGTTAAAACAAAAACTCAAATCCCAACTGCAATTGTAAAGGAAATAACGAAAAAAAATAGCGGAATTATTCATAAATCTTTCAATGGACAAGATTATACGTTGGCCTTTAAAGAAATGCAGGAATTGAAAGGAATTTTTTTGCTTGCCGTTCCGACAGAAAGTTTTATAAAGCCTGTGCATGAACTAGCTTACAATACAATCTGGATTGGAATAATCAGCGTCTTTTTTATGATGGGAATATTGTTTTTAGCTGTCAGAAGTATGACAAAACCGTTGACGATTTTGAGGGAAAAAATGAGAAAAATGCGTGAAGGAGATATTCAGCTTGATTTAAACATAAATACAAATCTTCCAGAAATCCTTTCGCTCATCAAAAGCTTTAAGCAATTGGCAGGCTATTTGGGGATGATGATTCAAAGGATTAATACCACAACAGAAAATTTGTTTTCGACAGGCCGGAAGCTTAAACACTCTTCTGATGACGTATTAACATTACATACGAATCTTGTTGAAGCGATTGAAATGGTGAAAAACGGTGCGCAGCAAACAGCTTCAAGCTCTGAAGAAAGCGCAAAAGTATTTCATTCCATGAAAAATACAGTTCAAACTGTGCTGGAGAGAATAGAGCGCCTTTTCTCAAGCGCACAAGGCATGAACCGATCAGCCAACACGGGAGAACAAAATATGAGACAGATGATCGAATCGTTAAATCGCTTTGAAAAAGAGTGCAAAACTATGTCTAAAACGATCCAAAGTGTTCGAGATCATTCGACGGCGATTGAAAAGGTTGTGGAAATGATATATGCAATATCTGAGAAAACAAAGCTATTGTCATTAAATGCAACAATTGAAGCAGCAAGAGCTGGAGAAGAAGGCAAAGGATTTGCTATCGTTGCTGAGGAAGTCCGAAAATTGGCTGAACAGTCATCCAAAGCGACGGAAGACATAGCACAGTCTGTAAAAATGATGCATGATATTTCTCAGAGCGCTTATCAGCAGTTTAAGCTAATTTTGGAGCTTGTGCAAAACCATTTAGAAGTTGCAGGTAAATCGCGGCTTTCATTTGATCAACTAGTAGATGAGATTGGAAAAGTGAATGAAATATTGTCTGAAACAAGACACAGCTTACATACTTTAGATGATTGGCTCCCTAAAATGGAGCAATCTGCTGAAAATTTTTTATCAGTCTCTCAAGAAACGTTCGCCAGTGCAGAGCAAATGCAATCTGTCGCAAAAGTACAGATGGAACAAATTCGCGAAACCCATGCTATTGGACTAACTTTAATGGAACTGTCCGAATCTCTAAAGTCCACTACAAACAAATTTCAGTTTAAATCATAGTGCTCATAACCCCCTTAAGGCAGAGTTGGAAATTCTGCCTTAAGGGGTTTTTTATTTTATGCAGCTTTTACTGGTTGTTTCGGGTTCGGGATTTCTTTTAATACAAGATATAAAACAGTTATATGTACAAACCAGTTTATATAAAGAGCAAAGGATATATCGATGAGAAAAAAGTTCATAATGGCAAAAAACACGGTTGCAAGCGTGACGCTGTAGGCTGAAATAGTCCAAAGCTGTTTAAAATTTAATCTTTTTCCCATCCTCTTTTTAAACAACAGCCCGACAATAGCTAAAAACGTAATTTCCACAAATTTAGAAGTGGCTGACATCGCAAATAGTGTGACAGATATCACGGGAATGATAATCGGAGCAACTTCAGACAGCTGTTTGATGGCAGCTGTCAAATCCTCTTTTGTTATCTCTGTTTCCTGAAAAAAGTTATACTCGAGCTGCTGCATTGTGCCATTGGAAACGAAAACAAATTCATTCGATAAGATGCCGATGACGTTTTCCTGCCATTTCAAGTCATCCCTTGTGAAAGTTCCTTTTGGGTCAAAAATAATTGTATATTGATCATGCTTTGCTTTCACAACCGCATTTTCCTCGGATTTTAAAGTTCCGTTATGAATGGTGAATTCAGGGATTTTTTCATTTATCGTTTGGTCAAGCCCGTTTATAGCATTTACAATAGCTAAGTTTAAATATATGCAATTGGGCAGGGCGGCAAGAAAGGCCAATAAAAATCCATAAAGAATAGGTTTGCCGATTTTTTGAAATCTAGTAAGAGCGATTGTTTTTGGAGAGTATATGCTTTTAAAAAGGAGGACAAATAAATTCATTGATCGAAACACTTCCTTTTATAACATTTCTATTTGATTGTACCAATGAAACAAAAATAATGAAAATAAGTTATATAGGCGATTCGGCAATAAGAATAACAATTGTGAACAAAATGTAAAATTTTTTTGTTAAATTTAAAATATAAAAGTAACATGTGTGGGAGGAACATGTTAAAAATTAATTTTGTTTGCGGGGCATATCGGCTTCATCCATTATTATAGATAGAAGCTGCAGGAGCCTGCACCGATTGCAAAATAAAAAAAGTGGATTTGAAGGAATTTGGTAATGGGAAATATAAACGTTTCTTTTTCAAAAATGATTCAACTGTTAATACATTTGGAAAAATAAGGAGGTGAAACGAGTGGATGTAGATGTTCAAAAAATATTATTTGAATTTCTTGGCGGGATTGGAATTTTTTTATTTGCGATTAAAAGTATGGGAGAAGGTATGCAAAAATTCTCCGGAGATAAATTACGAGATATTTTGGATAAGTTTACGACAAACCCTATTATGGGTATTTTTGCTGGGATGTTTGTGACAATGTTAATTCAATCAAGCAGCGGTACAACTGTTTTAACGGTTGGTCTCGTTTCTGCCGGCTTCATGAGCTTAAAGCAAGCAATAGGCGTGATCATGGGAGCAAATATCGGAACGACTGTTACGGCATTTATTATCGGATTCGATATCGAAGCTTATGCCTTGCCAATTTTATTTATAGGTTCTGTTCTTTTATTTTTTTCTAAAAACAAAAAAATAAACAGCATCGGGCAGGTGATCTTTGGATTTGGCGCTTTGTTTTTTGGGCTTGAATTGATGGGAGACGGCATGAAGCCGTTAAGATCATTAGAAATTTTTCATGACTTGACTGTCAGCATAAGTGCAAATCCGCTGCTTGGCGTTGTAATTGGAACCGTTTTTACAATCATCGTTCAAAGTTCAAGTGCGACGATTGGGATTTTGCAAATGATGTTTTCACAAGGGTTAATTGATCTCAACGCTGCGCTGCCTTTATTATTCGGTGATAATATCGGAACAACCATCACAGCAGTTTTGGCATCAATTGGAGCATCGATTGCTGCTAAACGGGCTGCTTTGACGCATGTAATGTTTAATTTAATCGGAACGGCAATTTTTCTAATTATTTTACCAATTTTCAAATATTTTATCGAATCATTGCAAGCCCATTTGTATTTAAATCCTGAAATGACCATTGCCTTTGCTCATGGAATATTTAATGTTGTCAATACGATCGTTCAAGCGCCGTTCATCGGTGCACTTGCACTGCTTGTCACAAAAGTTATACCTGGTGAAGATTTAGCGATAGAGTATAAAGCGAAGCATTTGGATCCAATTTTTATTGAACAGTCACCAACCATTGCTTTAGGGCAAGCGAAGGAAGAAGTGCTTCGGATGGGTCAATATGCATCATTAGGGCTAGAGGAAACGAGACAATTTTTGATGACAAATCAGCAGAAGCACGCACAAATGGCGATGCAGCTTGAAGAGGCGATCAATAATTTAGATAGGAAAATAACAGATTATCTCGTATTGATTTCTGGAAAAGATATGTCGCAAAATGATTCGCGTCGACATTCCATTTTAATGGATACTGTTCGAGATATTGAACGAATCGGCGACCATTTTGAAAATATAGTGGAGCTTATTGATTATAAAAATAATAATAAAGTCACCATTACTGAGCAGGCATTGGAAGATTTATTGGAAATGTTTGAAATTACCTTGCAAAATGTGAAGGATGCGATCAACGCTTTAGATGATAACGATGTTGTATTAGCAAAAAAAGTATTGAAATCTGAAGAAAAAATCGATAGAATGGAACGCACTTTACGCAAAAAACATATTATCCGCATTAATGAAGGGATTTGTACCGGACAAGGCGGAATAGTATATGTAGATATTATCAGCAACTTAGAACGAATTGGCGACCACTCGGTGAATATTGCGGAAGCTGTTTTAGGATACCGTCAATAATCGTTTCAAGTGGATTAAATTGTTCATTGATTTCTAATTTCTAGGAGGATAAGCAAATGGATGTAATCATTTGGATTTTGATCATTGCTCTTTTTATCTTATCTTTTGTCGGGCTGCTTTTCCCCATTTTACCGTCAGCGTTATTGATTGTAGCAGCCTTTTTTATCTATGGAATTTGTTTTAGCTTCAGCCAGTTAACCATTTCATTTTGGGTTGTTGAAAGTATGTTCATCATTCTTTTATTCCTATCGGATTATTTGGCAAATATGGTAGGAGTTAAACGGTTTGGTGGAAGTAAAGCAGCCGGATGGGGAAGTACGATTGGTTTAATTGCCGGGCCATTTATCATCCCGTTTGTTGGCATTATTTTAGGACCTTTTTTAGGGGCTGTTGCGGCAGAGCTTCTCGTACACCGCAAAACATTTAGCGAGGCTGTAAAGGTTGGAGTCGGTTCTTTATTGGGGTTGTTGGCGAGCACAGTAGCAAAAGGGCTGATTCAGCTGTTGATGATCATTCATTTTCTTTATACAATATTCTAAATTAGCCATTGACTTCAACAGCTATTTAGTGATAATTTACTTATGTGTTTGAAAAAGGACCCTTAGCTCAGCTGGTTAGAGCAGACGGCTCATAACCGTCCGGTCGCAGGTTCGAATCCTGCAGGGTCCATAAAATTAGTCGAATAATGTAACCGCTTTTTTAATTGCACATTAATTGCATCATTTTAATAAGTTTGGTAATCTGAATATGAAAGCTTCAAGGCAGAAAGCATTTAGTACATATTAATCATTAAGGAGGAGATTCATTATGGCTTATGAATTACCTAAATTGCCATACGACTATGATGCATTGGAACCTCATATTGACAAAGAAACAATGACGATTCACCACACAAAACATCATAACACATATGTGACGAACTTGAACGCTGCTTTGGAAGGTCAGACTGAACTTTTATCTAAAAGTGTAGAAGACTTAATCTCTAATTTAGACGCTGTTCCTGAATCTGTTCGTACAGCTGTTCGAAATAATGGAGGAGGACATGCAAATCACAGCTTGTTCTGGACCATCCTCTCACCGAATGGAGGCGGCGAGCCAACTGGAGAATTAGCAGACGCAATTAACAAAAAATTTGGAAGTTTTGAAGCTTTTAAAGAAGAATTTGCTAAAGCTGCTGCTGGTCGTTTTGGCTCCGGCTGGGCATGGTTGGTTGTAAACAACGGCGAGCTTGAAATTACAAGCACTCCAAACCAAGACAATCCTCTTATGGAAGGGAAAACTCCAATTTTAGGCCTTGATGTTTGGGAGCATGCTTATTACTTAAAATACCAAAACCGTCGTCCTGAATATATTGCAGCGTTTTGGAATGTTGTGAATTGGGATGAAGTGGCAAAACGCTACAGCGCTGCAAAATAAACTGTTACAAGAGGCTGAGATATTCGAATCTCAGCCTTTTTTTATTTGTCGCGCCCAGCTAAGCTGTTATCTGCTAGTTGGTGTAAGTCCAACCCAAGTAAATGGCAGGACGTTCGGTAGCTGACAGGCAACTGGTGGAGAAACTAGACCTTGAAATCAACACAGAGATCCAAACTGGTCAACCTATGGGACGACACAAACGGATTTGACTTTCTGGACAGCCCCTTGAAATCAGTTTTCTACTCTACTATTTTTTGGAAATGACTGACATAATTCGCGTTTCAGCGGTTTCTGTGCATTTTTTTTGAGTCTGATCACTGAAAGGTAACGAAAACACCTTTCTTTATACATAACTCCCCTTTAGCTAGGAAAAATAGTAGTAGCAAGTAAAGGGGAGTTTTATATGATAAACGTCAAAAAATGGATTGGATCAAGAAAAACAGACCATGATTTAATGCTGCTGTTGATGATCGGCGGTTTTTATTCATTAAGCATTGCACTTTCGAATACGTTCGTAAATGTTTATTTATGGAAACAGTCAGGGGAATTGATTGATTTAGGATTATACAATTTATTTATTGTCATTTTTCAGCCGCTTGCTTTCATTATTGCTGGGAAAGTATCCAAAAAAATTGATCGAGTCGTTGTACTTCGCCTAGGAGTGTCCTTTTTAGCCGCATTTTTTCTAACCGTTTTAGTTTTAAAAGATCAAGCTGTCAACTACATGTATTTGTTAGGTGCAATCATTGGCATCGGCTACGGTTTTTATTGGCTGGCCTTTAATGTGTTGACATTTGAAATTACTGAACCGGAAACACGGGACTTTTTTAATGGCTTTCTTGGGATATTAACTTCCCTTTCAGGGATGGTTGGACCGATGTTAGCCGGTCTGATTATTTCAAGACTTACAAATACTATTGGGTATAAAGTGATTTTTGCAGTTTCGTTAATGTTATTTACTGTTGCTGTCATGTTGAGCTTCTTTTTTACGTCTAGAAAAGCTCATGGAGATTACATTTTATTGAAAATCATTCAAGAAAGAAAAAGAAACAAAAATTGGAGATTAATTACAAACGCTCATGTGTTTCAAGGATTGCGTGAAGGAACATTTACATTTTTCATTAATGTGTTTGTATACATCGTGACCAAAAGTGAGATGGCTTTAGGTACATTTAGTTTTCTAAATTCTTTCGTAGCCTTTTTCACTTATATTGTGGCTTCTCGGTGGATCACGAAAAAAATGAGGAAAAAAGCTATTCTAGCCGGCGGGCTTATGCTATACTTTTCCTTGTTTCTCATTTTATTTCAAATTTCCTATGAAAGATTGTTAATATATGCTATTGCAATCGGAATTGCCTATCCAATTTTGCTTGTTCCGTACTCTTCGATCACGTATGATGTGATTGGAAAAGGGTGGAATATTGCGCAAGCAAGGATCGAATATATTGTTGTTCGAGAAATTTTTTTAAATGCAGGAAGAATCCTATCGATCCTCTTTTTTATTTTTACAGTTGCTTTGACAAATGAAACAAAAACCATTCCTTTTTTATTGCTCTTAATAGGTTCAGGCCATGCGTTCATATATCTGTTTGTTAAACAAATTAGGCTGAAAGAAAGCAACCGCCCGTTAAAACAAGAAAAGCGCATACACAGGCCAAATCTAGCGGATGGAGAGAAGGGATAAAATAAATGCGGAATGCCGTTTACGCAGCATCAGCTGTTCTTTATACACACAAAAAACAAGCTTTACAAAAGCTTTACATTCTATTAAAACTTGTTTAATACTTGAAAGTTAATCTTATATACGTAAGATGAGATCACGAAATAATAGGGGGAAGTAACCGAATGAAAAATTTTAAATTTTTGGCGTCATCCATTATGATCAGTTCTGTATTAGCTTTTACAGCAGCCTGCGGTAATTCGGATGATGCAAACACAAATGGTTCAAACTCCGGACAGCAATCATCTTCAGAAAGCGGATCAAGCGAGCAAAAATTAGAAGGTGAAATCGCTATTGATGGATCATCAACTGTTGGTCCGATAATGGAAGCTGTTTCTGAAGAATTTGCTGCAGAACATCCTGATGTAAAAGCTCCAATTGGAATTTCAGGAACAGGCGGAGGCTTTGAAAAATTTACAGCTGGTGAAACTGATATTTCTAACGCATCTCGCCCAATTAAAGACGAAGAGAAAAAAGTTGCTGAAGAAAATGGTATTGAATATACAGAATTCAAAATTGCTTTTGACGGTTTATCCGTTGTTGTAAACAAAGAAAATGACTGGGTCGATAAACTTACGATCGAAGATTTAGCAAAAATTTGGAAAGGCGAGCCGAAAAAATGGTCTGACATCAACCCTGAGTGGCCGGATGAAAAAATTAAATACTTCTCGCCTGGTACAGATTCCGGTACGTATGATTATTTTGATGAAGTTGTTTTAGGCGGTGAGCCGATTGTAAAAGATGCGACATTGTCCGAAGACGATAACGTACTTGTAAAAGGAGTCGCTAACGATAAAAATGCAATAGGTTATTTCGGCTATGCATACTATTTAGAAAATAAAGACCAGTTGAAAGTTGTACCGATTGTAAACTCTAAAGGGGAAGCAGTCGAGCCGACAAATGAAACGATTGAAAAAGGAACTTATGAACCGCTTTCCCGTCCGCTATTCTTTTATGTGAACAACAAATCATTAAAAGAAAAGCCGCAAGTGTATGAATACGTGAAGTTTGCCTTGGAAAACGCTGGGCAATTGGCAGAGGAAGTTGGCTATGTAAAACTTCCGCAAGAGCAATATGATGAACAGTTAAAAACGCTTGAAGGTTTAAAATAAAAATAAATAGACTGGTTGGATGAGAAGCATCCTTGCTTCTCATCTTCCTATGGGCATGAAAGGGGTTTTCATGATGGCTTTATCTGCAGGAAAATCGGTTCGGGAAATGATCAAAGAGAAAAAAACAAAAAAATCCACGCGCGATTTTATGGAAAAAATGGTCCCAGCCGTTTTATTTGTTGCAGCAGCTATTTCCATCTTAACAACTATCGGAATCATTGCTACTCTTGCTACAGAAACAATCATGTTTTTTTCACGAGTTTCTTTTTTTGAATTTATCACTGAAAAAGAATGGTATCCGTTTTTAAAAGATGATGCCTCATATGGAATCATGGCTCTTGTTTCTGGCACGCTTTTAGTAACGGTTATTGCCATGATTGTTGCGCTTCCAGTCGGTCTTGCATCTGCTATTTTTTTGAGTGAGTATGCGTCAGATCGGACAAGAAGGATTATCAAACCGATTTTAGAGGTTTTGGCAGGAATTCCAACTATTGTATATGGTTTTTTTGCTCTGACGTTTGTTACTCCTCTCTTGCAAAAATTGATCCCTGATATTGGCTTTTTCAATGCATTAAGCCCGGGCATTGTTGTTGGAATTATGATTATTCCGATGATTGCTTCCCTTTCAGAAGATGCGATGAGCTCTGTTCCGAATTCCATTCGAGAAGGCGCACTTGCTTTAGGTGCGACAAAATTTGAGGTGGCTTTAAAAGTAGTACTTCCTGCTGCCACATCGGGAGTCGTTGCCTCGTTCGTACTAGGAATTTCCCGTGCGATTGGCGAAACAATGATTGTCACATTGGCTGGAGGAGCCACTCCAAAATTAACGTTTGATCCAACTGAATCTATTCAAACGATGACGGCTTATATCGTTCAAGTCAGCACGGGCGATGCGGGATACGGAACAACAATCTATTACAGCATTTATGCTGTCGGGGCCACGCTTTTTGTCTTTACAATGCTGATGAATTTATTAGCTCAATTTATCTCGCGCCGATTCAGGGAGGAATATTAACATGAAGTACATTGATCAAACGGTTGTTCGAAAAATGATGGGCAAAAGGGCCATGAAAAATCGTTTTTTTCAAACACTGTTTTTTGTATCTACCATCTTCGCTTTAGTAGTCCTTGCTATTCTGTTATACCGAATATTCACTCAAGGAATTAGTTATGTAACACCGGAGTTTTTCCAAAATTTTGCCTCTAGAAGAGCTTCTGCATCAGGAATAAAAGCAGCCCTGGTCGGCTCAATTTGGGTTATGGGAGTGGTCATTCCAATTTCCCTCCTGCTTGGTGTAGGAACAGCTATCTATTTAGAGGAATATGCGAAAAAAAATAAACTTACAAATTTTATTCAGGCGAATATTTCGAATTTGGCGGGTGTCCCATCTATTGTTTTTGGTTTGTTGGGGCTTACAGTATTTGTTCGGGGAATGGATTTAGGCAGAAGCATTTTGGCAGGCGGTTTAACGATGAGTTTATTAATATTGCCAGTTATTGTCGTGGCGGCACAAGAAGCGATCCGTTCGGTTCCGAAAGAGTTACGTGAAGCTTCTTATGGAATGGGAGCAACGAAATGGCAAACAATTTATCGAATTGTTCTTCCAGCTGCAATTCCTGGAATTCTTACCGGAAGCATTTTAGCTTTTTCACGAGCTATTGGAGAAACAGCCCCTCTTCTTGTGGCGGGTGCATTTGTATTTGTTAACTATTTACCAGAGAATTTATTAAGCTCCTATACGGTTATGCCGATTCAAATTTACAATTGGGCGTCGCGACCTCAAGCAGAATTTCAAAATGTAGCAGCTGCCGGAATCATTGTGTTGTTTATTTTCTTAATAGTAATGAATTCGGTTGCGGTGTTGATTCGAAACAAATTTCAAAAGCGTTATTAAATGGGTTTTCCTAAAAGGATGAAGGAGGTTTTTATTTTGGCAATTACTGAATTGAAAAAAACTGAACTGAAAAAAGAACAAGAAATTGTTTATGAACAAAATAGCGAAGACAAGAATGAAAAGAAAATCGTCTATAAAACGAACGGCTTAAATTTATGGTACGGTGATGATCAAGCTCTAAAAAACATTGATTTAGACATTTATGAAAATGAAGTAACTGCAATCATCGGTCCTTCTGGGTGCGGAAAGTCGACTTATATCAAAACATTGAATCGAATGGTCGAGCTGATTCCATCCGTTCGAATCAACGGTGAAATATTATATCGCGGAAAAAATATATTTGATAAATCTTATCGTGTTGAAGAACTGCGCACTCAAGTCGGCATGGTTTTCCAAAAGCCGAACCCGTTTCCGAAATCTATTTATGACAATATTGCGTATGGACCGAGAATACACGGCATCCGTGATAAAAAAATATTGGATGAAATCGTCGAAAAAAGTTTAAGAGGCGCGGCTATATGGGATGAAGTAAAAGATCGGTTGAAGGAAAACGCGTATGGCCTGTCAGGAGGACAACAGCAGCGTTTATGTATTGCGCGTTGTTTAGCAATTGAACCTGATGTGATTTTGATGGACGAACCAACGTCAGCGCTTGATCCGATTTCTACGTTGAAAATTGAGGAATTGGTTCAAGAATTAAAGAAAGATTACAGCATTATTATTGTAACGCATAACATGCAGCAAGCTGCACGTATATCTGATAAAACTGCCTTTTTCTTAAACGGAGAAGTTATCGAATTTGGCGAAACCGACCAAATCTTTTCTAATCCGTCAGATAAGCGGACGGAAGATTATATTACAGGACGCTTCGGATAATAATTGTTTTGAATAACACGGTTCATGTTGGAGGAAAAAAAATGAGAGAAAAATTCGAACTTGACTTGAACACGTTACACACCAAGTTAATTGAAATCGGCAGTTTGACGGAAGTTGCATTAGGCAAATCAATCCGCGCATTAGAAAAGCAGGATATCGATTTGGCTATTGAAGTATTAGAGCAAGATGTGAATGTCGATCAGCTCGAAGAGGAAATTAATGACTTTGCAATTCTTTTAATTGCAAAGCAGCAGCCCGTTGCGATTGATCTAAGAAGAATCATTGTTTCCATTAAAATAGCTGCTGATATCGAACGAATGGCAGATAACGCAGTCAACATCGCAAAATCAGCAATTCGAATTGGAAATGAACCGCTTATAAAACCGCTTGAACAAATCACAAAAATGCACAAGCTGGCATCGGAAATGCTGTCTTTATCGCTGAAAGCTTACCATGAGGAAGATGTTGCATTAGCAAGAAAAATAGCCGAAATAGACGATGAAGTAGATGATTTATATGGTGAAGCAATTAAGGAGCTTTTGCAAATTATTCCTGAGAACTTAGAGTATATGAATCAAATTACCCAGCTCTCTCTTGTAGCAAGATTTATTGAACGTACTGCTGACCATGCAACGAATATCGCGGAAAATGTTTTATATTTAGTTAAAGGCCGCCATTATGCTTTAAATGATTAAAGGTTTGCCGTTTTCAGGCAAACCTTTTTTATATAAATAAAATCGCTATGTTATTCGTAAATGGTTCCGCGATACTAAAAAGCCCCTCCTAGTGCTAAAATAAATTTTGGTTCGCCGCCCAAATTTATCTAAATAGGAAGGGAACTTTTTATGTCTTTCGATTTAAATAGTTTATCGCATATAAAATGGAATTGTAAGTATTATATCGTGTCTATGTCTGAAATATAAGAGACAAGTGTTATGGAAAAATTTCGGGCAGACCATAAGGCAATTTTGTGAAAGAAAAGGCATGGAATTTTGGTGGGCTTTTATAAGTACTATTGATTAAAAAAGACAATTTAAAAGCCGAGAAAAGCACAAAATTGAGGCTGGGACAATGATCTTGGAATGACAATAATCAACACGGACGGTCGGGAATGGGAGAAAAATGATAAGGGCAATCTTTTTGTGGTTCTGAACTTCACCATTTTGAGTTTTGAAAAACTTCCTTTTTTTGCAAACGGCTGGTTTCAAATCTTATTTATAAAAAAACGGATCGCAGCCCCTTTTATCTTGTAAGGGCTTCTGCGATCTCGTAGTAGCTCATCCCTTTTTTTACTTCAAAAGTTCCAATTTGTACACGCTTATGATAATCGTGTTTAATTAAGTATTGATTAAATTTGGAGGCGGAATCAATAATGCCCGATTGTTCAAGTATTTTTGATACGTCGCTTGTCGTCATGCCTTCTTTAATATTTACTTTTACAGGTTTTACCTCAGTTTGTTGGTTATTGTTCTTTTGTTCTTGGTTTTGATTTTGTGCATTTTGGTTTTGTGCATTTTGATTTTGCTGCTTCTGCTGCTGTTCATTTTGTTGAGGTGTTTTATTCAGATTTTTCACTTTTGTATCTTTGTAAGAAAGAAATTCTTCATATTCTTTATTGGATACAGCAATTTTATTATTTTGAGCTAAATACTCGTTAACTGATTTGTCCGTCAACTCTTTTTCAGCCACAACCTTTTGATCATAGTTCCCTAAATAAAAAGTGAGGGTCAAAATTGAGGTGGAAACGATCATCCCTGCTGAGAATGCTTGTAAAATTCGTTTATTCATGATAGTTCCCTCTTATTTTGTTCGATTATTAGCTTTACTTCATCGGTTGTGGCATTTTCCGATTTTGCAATTTCAGCAATTGACATGCCTTGCTGATATTTTGATAAAATTTTGTTTTTCGTGTAATAATCAAAGTGTATAACGGACTGTGTGTCTTGCGAAACAGGCTTTGTGTTTGTTCCTTGCAGCAATTCTTCTTCCAATACCCTCATTTTCTTTTTCATTTTGTATATTTCTTGCATCGCAGAAACGGATAAATGCTCAACTTCTTGTTCCAACTCTTTTATATCGTCACGCTGAGTATAAGCAATTCCTAATAAAGCAATGCTGACAAGGAAAAGAATAATAATCACAATTTCCATGCATCTCACCTTCCATTAGTTGTCCCTTTATTGTTATATCATATATTTTAATAGAACAAAACGGCTTTTAACGAAATTTCATGTTAACTTAAAAAAAATGTAATTTGAAACGACTTGAAACTTTGTGTTCAAAAATAAACATAATGTAGATTTTACAATGCAAAAATGATATTATATAAAAGTCTGAATTTGAACATGAAATAGTTTGGAGGGAAAGATATGCGCGTAAATATTACTCTTGCTTGCACAGAATGCGGCGATAGAAATTATATCTCTACAAAAAATAAACGTACAAACACAGAACGCATCGAATTGAAAAAATATTGTCCAAGATGCAAAAGTCATGCTTTGCATCGTGAAACGAAGTAAAAGCAGTGGGAAGATATTTCCTGCTGTTTTTTTATTATAAAAAAGGTAAATGGGAGGAATTTTTAAGTTGGAAAAAAAATTTGAAATCAGAAATGAAGTGAAACGGATGTTAAAAAACATGGGGCATGAATTGCATGCGGACTGGTCAAACAAAATTGCTGAAACTCTTTTTGAAACAGACTATTGGCAGGAGGCGAATACCATTGGCCTTACAGTATCCAAAGGCTTCGAGGTCGATACAAAAAGTTTATTTTTTCGCTGCTGGCAGGAAAAGAAAAAAACAGCTGTGCCTAAATGCGACCCAAATATAAAAGAAATGGAGTTCAGGGAAATAAAATCGTTTGATCAATTAGAGAATGTTTATTTAGATTTACAGGAGCCGATCTTTGAGCAAACAACACTCATAACGCCAAAAGAAATTGACTTGCTCATCGTCCCTGGCATCTGCTTCGACCGGCGTGGGCACAGGATCGGATATGGCGGGGGTTATTTTGATCGTTATTTACATAAATACGCAAATGTAACTATTGCGCTTGCTTTTTCCTTTCAAATAGTTGAGGAAGTGCCGATTGAATCCCATGATATTCCGGTTGATATCATCATTACTGAAAAAGAATTGGTGGAGTGCAGGAAATGATCATTCCTTTATTGTTCATTATTTTTATTGCGACTATCGCTTATATTTCCTATAAGTCAAAAGCTTTGTCGATTTCTGGAGCAATAAGCTCCGTATTTGTCGGCGCTAGCATCTATTTTAGTTTTGGTTTTCCAGGGCTGGTCCCCCTTGGATTATTTTTTGCGTCATCAAGCATGATCAGTAAATGGAAGAAGGAACGAAAAGCGCAAATGGCATCAATTCTTGAAAAAGGGGAAAGACGCGACTATGTTCAAGTGCTGGCAAATGGCGGGATTCCAGTATTGATCAGCATTTTCAATATAGTGGATCATGATGACCGCAATTTTTGGTTCATTCTTTTAACCATTTCATTCGCTTGCGCCAACGCGGACACATGGGCTTCCGAAATTGGCAGCTTAAGCCGAATAAAACCGATTCTTTTATTTCCTCCAAAATTTGTCGAAAAAGGAACATCAGGTGCTGTTACCGTTCTCGGAACTTTTGCTTCCATCCTCGGTTCTTCGTTTGTTGCGCTGGGGAGTTCTTTTTTTATAAAAAATGATGCTCAAATTTTACCTTTCATTATATTATTTGGATTTATTGGAGCTTTGATTGACACGCTGTTCGGATGCTTTTTTCAACGAAAAAATAAATGTCTCGTCTGCCATGCTGAAACGGAAAAAAGAATACATTGCGGGGAATATACGGTAAAGACGAAAGGTTTTGTCTGGATGAATAATGACGCAGTTAATTTTTTATCAATTTTCATTGCAACAGTAATTGCGTATTTTATTTTGGATAAAAATTGAGCAAAAAGTTTATTTTAATTAATGGAGGGATTAAATTATGAAGCGATTAAAAAGAATTCTTCTAGTATTCGGCATTTTCTTCATATATTCAAATCGATACAAAATTATGAACGTATGCCTAAAAAGCAAATGGATGCGTGAGAAATTTATTCAACTGACAATGCAGATACCGCTAATTGGCAGGAAATTTCTCCAAGGTGCTTTTAAATAGGTGGAAATGGAAAGCTGAATCGTTTTTGATTCAGCTTTTTTCTTCAAACTGCCCTTCCACATTGGTATAATAAAGGAAAAACATGCGGAGAGATTTTAAATGGGGACTCAGCTAGATTTTATTTTTTGGAAAATTTTGCGAAGTCTTGTGGTGGAGCATAATTACAGGCTAATCAATATATCCGGCGATCATTCGGAGGTTTGGCTTGAGCCGTTTCGCAACAAATATTTTCAGCTTGTACGATTTGTCAGAAAAGATATTGACTGGGGAAATTGGATCTCTCAAGACATTGAACATACGGCGCATATTTTTGAAACGATCCGAAAACAATCTATGAGAAGGGACTTAAATATTCTTAACATTTATGTGACCACATTTCCTCCTGTTGATGATTGGGAATTTCGGATTAAAGAACCTTTTGCGCATGGGAAAACAGTCGTCAAAACAATGCTGCTGGATCAAGAGCATATAATGGAAAAAACAGGTGATTTGGAAGATGCTCTTTCGGCTTCGTTGAAAAAACTTGATTATGCAGCAGAAGAATCAAATTTTGAATCAGTTGAACGAATAAAAGAAGAAATATTTTCTTATATAAAAAGGCAGGAAAGGCTGGAACGCTCCTTTTTTGAAAATGGCAGGCCTTTCTTTACATATGTTTTTTTAACAGCACAAATTGTGATGTTTTTTCTTCTTGAATGGTACGGGGGAAGCACAAATTCTGATACTCTTATAAAATTTGGAGCGAAATACAATCCTGCCATTTACGATGGCGAATGGTGGAGATTTTTTTCACCAATTTTATTGCATATCGGTTTTTTGCATTTGATTATGAACTCTTTAGCCCTTTATTATATTGGAATGACTGTTGAAAAAATGTATGGTTCGATTCGATTTTTGCTTATATACTTGTTTGCCGGATTTACTGGTTCGCTTGCAAGCTTTGCTTTCAGCCCCTTTTTGTCCGCAGGTGCATCAGGTGCGATATTCGGCTTGTTCGGTGCGCTCTTGTTTTTAGGTGTGTTAAACCCTAAATTGTTTTTCCGTACAATAGGACCCAACATCTTGATTGTAGTTTTAATTAACTTAATGCTTGGCTGGGCGATTCCGAATGTGGACAACGCTGGTCATATAGGCGGTTTAATTGGCGGATTTCTGGCAGCTTTTGTTCTGCAGATTCCAAGGATGTCCAAATTTTTCACGAGAGCAGTGGGGCTTATTTTATCGATCATCTTCGTTTTCGGTCTTGGGTATTATGGATATGAAATAGCCCCTAAGCGCAATTCGGAAATGGCTTTAGCAAGGGCGCAGGCACTAATTGAGAACAAGGAGTTCCAAAAGGCTTCCGAAGTGCTTTCGGAAGCGAAGGAGCTTGATGATGCAAAAGTTGAAATCATCTATTTACTTGCTTATACGGAATATCGTTTGAACAATGTGGCAAGCTCAATTGAATATTTAAACAATGTATTGGAAAAAGATCCGACATTTCATCAAGCTTATTATGTACTTAGCCTAATATATGCAGAACAGAATGATGTTGTGAAAGCACAAGAAGCGATTGATAAGGCATTGAAGCTTGATCCGGGAAAAGCGGAATATCAGCAGCTAAAACAACAGCTTGACAATCTATAGCTCGATGACTTGTTCGGAAGTTTTCAAAAAAAGAACTTTAGCAATATGTGCAGCTTATCCGCATTTTTATTTAGAAGGTGATGTTTTTGAAAACGATTTACGACATACAACAGCTTTTAAAACGTTTCGGTACTATCATATACATCGGGGATCGTGTGGCTGATCTTGAATTAATGGAGGAGGAGGTGAAGCAGCTGTTTGAGTCGCAGCTGATTGACGCAAAAGAATTTGAAATGGCCATGCTATTGTTAAGACGAGAAATAATGATAGAAAAAGATAAGAGAAAAAGAGTAAAGGATGAAAAATATGATCGATAATTGGCTAGTTGGTGTGGACTTAGGGGGAACTACGATAAAAATTGCATTTATCAATATAAATGGAGAGATTATTGAAAAATGGGAAATCCCTACCGATAAATCAGGAAAAAATATTGTTAGTGATATTTCTCAATCTATATACGAAAAGTTGAAAGAACTTGGTGAATCGAAGCAAAAGCTGATTGGAATCGGCATGGGGGCGCCTGGCCCTGTCGATTTAACAGAGGGAATCATTTCTAGAACTGTCAATATTGGATGGGAAAATAATTATCCGCTTAAGAAAAATCTTGAAAAAGAAACTGGTTTGCAAGTAATCGTTGATAATGATGCCAACCTTGCAGCTCTTGGTGAAATGTGGAAAGGAGCGGGGAATGGAGAAAGGGATTTAATATGCGTCACACTCGGAACGGGAGTCGGCGGAGGAATCATTGCAAATGGAGAAATAATCCATGGGAAAAATAGCGCAGGCGGAGAAATCGGCCATATAACTTCCGTTTTGCATGGAGGTTTTCCGTGCAACTGCGGAAAAACGGGCTGCCTGGAAACGGTCGCCTCTGCAACTGGAATAGTTCGAATGGCTATAGCCAAAATGGAAGAGTTTAATGGGAGATCAACGCTGAATCGGGAATTGGAAAGAAAAGGATCGATCACTGCAAAAGATGTGTTTGATGCTGCGAAAAACGGCGATGAGATGGCATTGCAGGTTGTCGACGACATGACGATGCATCTTGGTCTTGCTCTTGCCAACTTGGCTACTGCTTTAAATCCTGCCAAAATTATCATTGGCGGTGGAGTATCAAAGGCTGGGGAATTTTTAATAAAAAGAGTTAAAAATGTTTTTCAACAGTTCGTTTTTCATGAAGCTTCCGCAGCAGATATTGCTCTTGCAACGCTTGGCAATGATGCAGGTGTAATTGGCGGCGCATGGCTGGTTAAAACGTACATACTTGAAAATTGAGGAAGACTAAAAAGGAATTGTCCGATAAGCCCCTAAAATGAAGCAAGTGGAGAAAAACAATGTGTTTCTCTCCACTTGCTTTTATATTTGTTCGATTTTCATCTGAAAGTAGCTGGCGGATGCCGGCTCCTTTCAGTATGTGTGCGCTAAAGCCACAATCCCAAACTCGACATGTACCTTGTCGAGGTCCAGCAAAGAAAATCTGATAGCGCTTTTAAAAAAGGCGCTATTTTTTTGGCAGCTAAATTTGGATTATAACAAATTCTGTTTATATGAAACTTTTTTAATTTTTGTCCGTCTAAACATAATAGGTACTGAGATAAAATAATATATAAAAAGCTAGCATCTTATTGTAAATATATTGTAAAAAAACATTGATTTTTTTTGGAAGAAGTATTAAGATAATCTTTAGTTATTCACTAAGATGCCTAAAAAATGGAAAAAAACACTTAAGTGTAGAAATGCGCAGGTCCACCGTTTGAGGAGGTAAAAAAATGCGTAAAAGCACATTTTCAAAAATTTCTTTTTTGTTATTAGCGACATTTTTTATGTGGATTAAAACGTACATTGTCTACAAAACTAGCTTTGATATAAAAATAGAAAATTTCAAGCAAGAGATTATTTTATTCATCAATCCGCTGAGCTTTTTGCTGTTTGTTTTTGGTATTGGATTATTTATGAAAGACAAAAACCGGAATCGCTGGGTGATCGGTGCCAGCATTGTGATGACCTTTCTCTTATTAGCTAATGTTGTTTTTTATCGGTTTTATAACGACTTTTTGACTATTCCCGTGCTCTTCCAAGCTAGCAATATGGGAGATTTGGGAAGCAGCATAACCGAGCTGATTCAACCTGTCGATATATTAATGTTTGTTGATATAGCCATTTTAATTTGGCTTTCACGGAGACCTGTTTTCCGCAAACAGGAAAAATTAATGCGCAAAGAAAAAACAGCATATTATTTAATGGTTGCAGCTGTGTTTTTCTTTAATCTTGGATTGGCTGAAACAGAGCGTCCGCAGCTTTTAACAAGAACGTTTGACAGGGAGATGCTCGTCAAAAATATTGGTGTATACAATTTTCATATTTACGATTCTTTGCTGCAGTCCAAAACGTCTGCACAACGTGCGTTAGCTGACAGCAATAACTTGGTCGAAATTCAAAATTATTTAAATGCGAACAAAAAAGAACCTAGTAAAGAAATGAATGGAATTGCAAAAGGTAGAAATGTCATTATCGTCTCTATGGAGTCGTTCCAAAACTTTGTTATCAATCAGAAATTGAACGGACAAGAAATTACCCCGTTTTTAAATGATTTTATTAAACAAAGCTACTATTTTGATAATTTTTACCATCAAACAGGACAAGGCAAAACGTCAGATTCAGAATTTTTATTGGAAAATTCTTTGTATCCGTTGGGAAGAGGCTCAGTCTTCTTTACAAATGCGAACAATGAGTACAATGCAACTCCGGAAATTTTAAAGGATTACGGTTATTACACAGCTGTATTTCATGCAAATAACCGCACATTCTGGAATCGCGATGTGATGTATAATTCTCTTGGATACGACCGTTTCTTTGATGTCAGAGATTATAATGTGACGGAAGAAAATTCGGTAGGATGGGGATTGAAGGATATTGACTTCTTTAAGCAGTCGGTACAATTATTGAAAAATGTTCCTCAGCCTTTTTATACGAAATATATTACATTAACGAACCATTTTCCGTTTGAGTTGGGTGAAGAAGATAAATTGATTGATGAATTTGATTCCGAAGATGGAGTCGTGAATCGCTATTTTACGACGGTTCGTTATACAGATGAAGCCTTGAAAGTGTTCATCGAAGATCTAAAAAAAGCTGGACTATATGAAAATTCAATTATTATATTGTACGGCGACCATTACGGTATTTCCGAAAACCATAACAAAGCGATGGCACAATTTTTAGGGAAAGAGGAAATTACGCCGCTTGATACGATTCAGCTGCAAAAAGTTCCGTTAATTATCCATATTCCAGGGGTTACCGATAAAAATCCGAAAGTGTTCCATCAAGTCGCCGGGCAAATTGACTTGAAGCCAACTATTTTAAACCTGCTAGGCATTGATACGAAAAACGATATCGAATTTGGTACAGATATTTTTTCAAAAGACCGTATTCCGTTTGTTGTGTTAAGGGACGGCAGCTTTATTACGGATCAATATGTGTATACAAGAGGAATATGCTATGACAAATCAACAGGCGAAGCTGTTGAGGATAAAAATGCATGTGAACCATATATGGAAAAAGCGAAAAATGAGCTTGATTATTCGGATGAAATTATTTATGGTGACCTGCTGCGGTTTTTTGACAAAGAGGATGAACCATCTCCGAATTCAACCGAGCAGCAAGCTGCAAAAAAACAGTAAAAGGCTCTGGCCATTAGGTCAGAGCTTTTTTATACGTTTTATTAATGAAACATGATGTCGTTCATATAATATGTTATGTACTGAATAAAAAGGGGAGAGGGGTTTTTTTATGGAAATCTGTATGAATGAAACAGCGGATTTGGAGTACTTGGGAAAAAAATATCAACTTTCGAAACGATTGTTGTTGGATTCAAATCCCTTCTTCGAAAACGAAAAAATCTTTAAAGGGGAAAAAATCGTCATTCCCGGATGGGGTTTCGTACAAAATAATCCGTTTCATCCTTCACCAAGCTTGACTAAAAATACATACAATGCTGTCCCAATTTCATGGCCTGTAATTGATCCAAAACGGCCCTATCATTTTTTTGCTTTGACAAGCGATATTGCGGTGTTAAAAAAAAATTACCCATTTATTAAAGAGAGGATTATCGGCCGCAGTGTTCTAGGGAATCCTTTAGTTGAACTTCTTATCGGTTCCGGAACGAAAAAAGTTCATATGAACGGTTCGTTTCATGCAAATGAGTGGATTACGACAGCCATTATGATGAAATGGCTCAATGAGTATGTTCGGAAGCTTATTTTAAACGAATCGATTAATGGAATTTCTGTAAGACAGCTTTATGAGCAGATTACTTTATCGTTTGTCCCGATGGTGAATCCGGATGGAGTGAATCTTGTTTTAGCAGCTGAATCGTTCGATCCTCAAGTGAAAGAACAGGCCGTCAAGTTAAATAATAACTGTGAAGATTTTTCCGATTGGAAAGCAAATATTCGCGGCGTTGATCTGAACAATCAATTTCCTGCCTTTTGGGAAATTGAAAAAGAAAGAAAAAGCCCTAAATCCCCGGCTCCTCGTGATTATCCAGGTGATTATCCTCTCTCAGAGCCGGAAGCAATTGCTATGAGTGAACTAGTCAAGCAGTCTCAATTTGAACTCATCGTAGCCTTCCACACACAAGGAGAAGAAATATATTGGGGGTATTTAAACTATGAACCAGAGAAGTCGGAAGAAATCGTAAAAGAGTATGAGTTGTTAAGCGGATATAAAGGAATCCGAATGATTGATAGTCATGCCGGTTTTCGCGATTGGTTTATTAAAGAATACAGAAAGCCGGGATTTACCGTTGAATTAGGCAGAGGAAGGAACCCTTTGCCGCTTGACCAATTTGATGAAATTTATCGGAAAGCAAAGGGAATATTTTGGGCGTCGCTTTATTTGCTGTGCAAATAAATTTTTTGAAACATTTTTTTGAAAAATTCGTAAATTATAAGTGAAAATTGGATGAGAAGGATGAGGGTGATGAGGGCAGCCTTTTTTTTCGTCATGTGCTTTCCGATTCTCCTTTTGTCGTCTTGTGAATTTCATCAGCTTACGAATGAAAAGAAACAAGTGACAAAAGAGAAAAAAATGGAAAATGAGTTTGAAAACTTTAAAGCAGAACAGAATCTTTTAGAGAACATTCAACCGATTGAAGCAGAGGAAAATACCTTTCAAAATATTACTGGATGGTTTCATGAAACGGCTGTGCTTTACATTAAAAATCTTGAAGACCGTTCGGAAGTTATTTGTCACGATCTTCAAAGCGGAAAAGATGAACTATTTTTTCAGACAAAGCATCCGATTATTCAAACAGTGCCCAATGATCGCCGAACAATTTTTCTCATTCATTCAAGCCCTGAAACCAATCAAGCCATCCTGACATTTGTAAACACCGAAGGAGAGGAATTATTTCATTGGGAAATCAATGCGTTTGAACTTCAATACACATGGAATCCCTATAATGAAAAAGAGCTGATGGTTACAGCATTTGCTGAAGATTGGTCATATAAGACTTATTTGCTTGATTTGAAAGAGAAAAAAGTTGTGGATAGTCCCTATCAAATACCTTTTTTTCAATGGACAGATGAAGATCGCATTACATATGTAAAATGGAATAACGATGAGCCTGAGTTAAGCGCTCCGCTTTATGAAGCGAACTTAATGAAACATCACGAAAAAAAAATCGCTGATCATGTCATCGGAAATGGAAATTTTTCATCGATTGTCATGTATTTGCAGGAAAATCAACAGGAAAAAGGATTCGGTCAATATGTTTTTATAAATTCTTCATCAAAAAAAGTGTTGTCTACATTTCGTGTCCCTTTGGCTTCCGATTACTCTCAATGGATTTTTCCCTACTATGACTTCAATGCTCAAAATCAGCAGTTTTATACATTTGTGCCCGTTGCCAAATCCCAGGACGGTTCCTTTGAACTGCAAAGATTTAACCTTATCACTAAGAAAAAAGAAACCATCTTCAAAAACGTGACAAACGATCCTATCCTCATTTCGCCATCCGGTCATTATGCTTTGTATGGGCCGAGATTGGAAAAAATCATGGATTTAAGTAAGGAAAAGATTCAGGAGATTGTAAAATAAACAGGAGTGAAAGCATCTTTTTTGGCAATATGAAGCGGAGGTTAAAAGACGGGTGTGTGACAACTGAATGTTTATTTATTCATAAAAAAAAGAATGGCCCCGCCATTCTTTCTTTTTTAGTGTGGCACTGGTATACCGTGGTGAACAATCGTTTTATAGGTAAACCATCCAAAAACAGCGACTGTTCCAAGCGCAAACAAAATTCCCAATATGTTTTTTTGTTTTAAAGAACGGAAAATAGCATAGATACCAAGCAAAGTTACTAAAGTAAAGATAATGACAGTACCCATTGTATAGCCCCCAATCTTTTATACGTTGAAGTGCGGCAAATATCTTCCCCTTCATATTTTAATCTCTTTTACTAGATTTGTCGAGGTAGGAACGGTACGTTTGCATAAAATGACTATGTCAATTTTATGAACGGTATGTCCTGCACATTTTAGGTTTGGCCAAAAATTTTCTAACTATTCCTTTTGCGCCAAAAAAGAATGTTTTGTATGATGGAAATGAAAAGAAAATGACCTGAGGTGAGAGCATGAAATGGATGAGAATCCCGCTCGGATTGCTGCAAACAAATGCGTATATTTTAACAAATGACAAAAATGCGTGTATTTTATTTGATCCAGGCGATGAAGGAGAAAAGCTAATTGAAGTATTGCGCAAACATCAGTTGACTCCCCTTGCCATTTTGTTGACACATGCACATTTTGATCACATCGGAGCGATTGATGATGTTCGAAAAGTTTGGAATATTCCAGTATATGTCCACGAAAAAGAACAAAAATGGCTTGGCGATCCTTCTTTAAATGGATCTGGTCATTTTATGAATGGAAAAAATGTAATGGTAGAGGAAGCGGACGAAATCATTCGGGAAGAAGGAAGCTTGACAATTGGTTCTTTCCAGTTCTCTTTATTTGAAACACCGGGGCATTCTCCTGGAAGCATCTCCTACTATTTAGAAGAAGCAAATGCTGTTTTTTCAGGCGACGTATTATTTAAAGGAAGCATTGGCCGTACGGATTTGCTTGGAGGGAATCATGAAGAACTGCTGAAAAGCATTCATGAAAAACTGCTAGTGCTGCCGGAAGAAACCATTGTGTTGCCTGGCCACGGTTCAGAAACAACCATTATAGAAGAAATGGAAACAAATCCTTTTTTAAATGGATTTTCGCTTTCGTAAAAATTGAAGAAGGTCAAAAAACAGGCAATTCCATTGCGGAATTGCCTGTTTTTATTAATGGCCGCCTTGTCCAGGGACCATCATAAACGTCGTCCAATATGTAAACCCGACGAAGAAAATGGTCAAATATGCTCCGAAAATATAAATATACATACGTTCAGTTAATTTTAAATAAGATAGTAAAACAAAAAATCCAGTTTGACCAAAGAAAAGTAAAGACGTCGTCTTCATATCGCCTAAATAAAACATAATAGCAAAAATACCTGTCCAAAAACCGAGTACACGGAACATGCGATCCATTGTGTTTCCCTCCTTTTCCCTCAATCGGTCGCTTTTTATATTATAATGTACAGCTTGATACATTGTAAATATACCGTTTCCAATTGTTATTGTATCCACTTTGTTTTCAAACATGTTGTAAAAAAATGTTCAAAAATTATGAGTTTATAGCAAAAAATTGTTTTCTAAACAGTCTTTGCAAACAATTGTTATTTTTCGGTTATGCTCAATTAAATTTTGCAAAAGGAAAGGGAAAAGAAAAATCCATTATCTACGTTCGCATTTTTCTCTTCAATTCGTTAAGATGAATCCTAAGAAAAGAAAGGGGGGATATGGAATGATTGAAATTGAAAAGCTTAGCGAAAAACTGATTGAACTGGCGTGTTCATTTAGTGCCTCAGACATCCATATTGTTCCGAAAAAGAAAAAAGCAGTTATTCAATTTCGAATTGACGATGACATCAAAGAAATATTTCATCTGCCTAAAGCTATTTGTGAACGCTTAATTTCTCATTTTAAATTTATGGCCCAAATGGATATTGGCGAAAAAAGGCGTCCGCAAAACGGTGCTTACTCCTTCCATACGATTTACGGAGAGGTGCATCTTCGTTTATCGACATTGCCTACAGTATTCGATGAAAGTCTAGTCATCCGAATATTGCTAGAGCAATCGATTCAATCGCCTGAAAAACTTTCATTGTTCCCGTCAGAATCCAAAAAAATGCTTTCATTTTTAAAGCATTCTCACGGTCTCCTGATCCTTACCGGTCCGACCGGTTCGGGAAAAACGACCACTCTTTATTCGCTTCTCCATTATGCAAAAAAACATTTTAAAAGAAACATCATCACACTTGAAGATCCTGTGGAAACGAAAAGCGATGAAATGCTTCAAGTGCAGATCAATGAAAAAGCTGGAATTACGTATGCAAATGGGTTAAAAGCAATATTAAGACACGATCCCGATGTCATTATGGTCGGTGAAATTCGGGATCATGAGACAGCAAGGATTGCGGTCCGGGCTGGGCTTAGCGGACATTTAGTACTGACCACCATGCATACGCGGGATGCAAAGGGAGCTATTTATCGATTATTAGAATTTGGTGTAACCTTTTCCGAAATTGAGCAAACTTTGATCGCTGTTGCTGCGCAGCGTCTCGTTCATTTAATATGCCCGTTTTGCAAAGGGAATTGCCCGCCTTATTGCAAAAAATTAAAGGAAATTAGGAGAATTGGGGTCTATGAACTTCTTTACGGCAAAAATTTAACCGCCGCTATTCGGGAAGCAAAAGGAGAGGAGCAGAGTGAGTTAGATTATATGAAGTTAAAAGATGTAATTAAAAAAGGAATCGCTCTTGGGTATTTATATCCGGACATATATGATCGTTGGGTGTTTGAATATGAATAGGCATCGATGGAACAAAAAGATGCAGGCACAATTTTTGAAGAAAGTGAGTGAGCTGCTTTCAGAAGGATATGCATTAAATGAAGCTATTCGCTTTATGAGTTTTCATGTAAAAGAAAAATACCGACAAGATATTGAGACTTGTATACAGATGTTGACGAAAGGAAATTCACTATACACGGCTTTTGAGAAGCTTGGATTTCATCGAGATGTACTAAGCTATCTTTTCTTTGCTGAAAAGCATGGTGATATACATTTTGCTTTAAAAGAAAGCTCAGTAATGCTGGAAAAACAACTCCTCCATTTGGAAAAATTTATTCAAGTTCTCCGCTATCCGCTCTTTTTAATTGCTCTTCTTTTAATTATTTTATTTGTCATCCAAGCAGTTGTTACCCCGCAATTTTCGTATATGTATGAAGCAGTTGATTTGAACGCCTCCTTCTTTCTGACATTTGTCATGTTTACCATTAAAGGCATCAAAACGTTTTTTTTCATTTTGTTTAGTTTCTTATTGCTCCTTTTTTTCTACTATTGGGTCTCTTTCCGAAAAAAGCCTCCGCTTGAAAAACAGAAGCTGCTTATGAAAATTCCGATCGTGTCAAAAGGTTTGCGGTTATTTCACAGCTACTATTTTTCTTTGCAAATGAGCAATTTGTTGAAGGGAGGATTGTCCGTTTTTGAATGCTTTACTCTGTTTCAAGAACAACATTTTCTCCATTTTTATAGGGAAGAGGCCAATCTCTTTATCGAGAAATTAAAGAAAGGAGAATCGCTAGAGATAATATTTGCTGAAAGTCCATTTTTTGAACAGGAACTTTCCTCTGTTGTTCAACATGGACAAGCCGTCGGTCAATTGTCTAAAGAGTTGTATATGTACAGCCGGTTCGTATTGGAGCGGATGGAACAAAAAATAATGAGAATCATTAGTTATATTCAGCCGGTCGTTTTTCTGATGATCGGGGTCTTCGTATTGATCATTTATTTATCGATTTTGCTTCCAATGTACCAAATGATGGGTCAAGTATAGGAGGATGAAAATAGTGAAAAATGAACATGGATTTACATTGGTGGAAATGCTGGTTGTACTGTTAGTGATCTCGATTTTGCTTATTATAACGATTCCGAATGTTATGGCTCATAATAAAAATATTCAAAATAAAGGGTGCGAAGGTTTAATTGATATGGTGCAGGGGCAAGTCGTCGCATATGAAATGGAGTTTCATCAAACACCAACAATTAATGATTTAATCACTAAAGGGTACTTGCCGAATAATTCTGGAAAATGTCCAAATGGTGATGAGATTGAAATTGATGCAAATGGAAACGTCATTAAGAGCAACTAGGCAAAGTGGTTTTACTGTTCTGGAGATGCTTCTTGTTCTTTCGATCTTTTTATTGATCAGCTCTTTTATATGGATTGGAGCAACAAATATTTACAGAGAAAAAGTCATCGATCAATTTTTCGTTCAACTGGAAAAAGATTTGCTATATGTACAACAGCACGCATTCGTTAATAAAGAAAAAATTTATTTGTTTTGGTATCCTGACAAACATTACTACGAAGCTGAACGATCCGGCTTTAAAGGGGAACTGTTTGAAAGAGCATACGATCAAAACATAAAAGTCGAATCAGGAAACATAAAATTTCCAATCGAGTACTCTCCTTCCGGCTATTTTTATCAAGCTGGAACAATCTTCATTTCGTATGATAAAAAAACGTACAAAATCATTTTTAATTTAGGGAGAGGAAGGTTCCGTGTGGAAAAATTATAGCGGATATACGATCACAGAAATATTAATAGCATTTTCCATATGGTGTTTGCTTTCGCTGACGCTGGTCCCTGTGTCAACAGCCTTATTGAAACAGCAAAAAGAAGCAGCAGCATCTGTGCTGGCTTATCAACTGCTCAAAGAAGAACTTGAACGTTTTGTATTTGAAAAGAAAAAAACAAATGGCCAAGTTGAGCGGCAAGGGATGATGTTCGAACTGGTGTGGGGAAAGGAGGGGCAATTTGCTGAATTATGTGTTCTTTCGGATGAAAATGCAGAACAAAAGGTTTGCGGCTACATTTATGAACAATAAAGGATATACGGCAGCAAACATGCTGATAGCCTTTCTAGCGACAACCATTATCATCTCTTCCTTTGCACCCATGCTCTCATTTTTTCTCAAATTGAATACGAGACAGCAAGATTTACATCCAAGCGAGTGGAATTTATTTCTAATTGAGCTTCATCGTGAAATCAAAACATCTCAACAAATAATGGTGAAGCAAAATGTTTTACAATATAAAAATCAAAAAGGAGAAGTAGTCACACTCAGCCAATATAATGATTTGCTGCGCTATCAGGTTGACGGAAAAGGACATGTTATTGTGCTGCGCGGTGTTCAAGCCTCTCATTTTATTCCAATAACACATGGTGTGAAAATTGAAATCACAAGCTTAGAAGGTAAGCGGTTTGAAGGAACCATTCGCGATGTGAAAGGAGTGATTCCTGATTGAAAAATGAAGATGGTCATATTTTTCCAATGACGATCGGCATATTTCTGCTTTGCATAATGATTCTTACCGCATATGCTTCCTCATATATTCAAGAGCAAAGATTTCGGCATGATGCGAAAGAGTTTTATTTGCAGGAAACGTTAATGCTTGCCGGTGTTCAATATTCGCTGAAAAAAGCTGACTATTCTGATACCCAGGAAATACTTGAACTCCCAAATGGAACCATTTCGTATAAACGAACGAAAAAAGAAAAAGGAATCGTCAATATTTCCATTACATGCAAGACGATAAAAGGAACCGAGTATACGGCAAACTTTCATTATGATTTGAACAATCAACAGATTATGAGCTGGAATGAATATTCATAGCTTTCATCGTTCAGCGCCTTATCAAAGCTTCAACCAATCGTTTATTTGCCAGAATGTCTGTTTAAATGAACAGAGTTTAGGAAATAATATAAAAAAATTTTATTTCGAGGTGCCCACTTATGTCTGGTAATGATTATGTGAAATATGTAACCGAACAGTTTGTAAAGTTTATCGACACCCCAAAAGAAGCAAGGAAACAAAGGCGTGAGGAACGGAAAAAAGATCGTCTTCCATTATCAATGAGATGGTTTGGATTTTTGCCGATGGCGTTTTTAATTTTGATCAAGAAAAAGAAATAAAGGAAAAGGAGCCGTTTACCAGCTCCTTTTTTATTGAAAAGTGATGAGATCATTCAATTTCGAGCGTATTTTCTGCGTCTTGATTTTATTTTAATGAATTATAGAATCCGATGATAAATAAAAAATTCCTCCATTGTGGACTTCTATTTCAATGCGCGGTTCATACAGCTCTTGAATCGCCTTCTTTTCTGTCCAATAAACAGAAGGTTTTTCATCTAGATCTTCATAAAAATGCTCCAACAATGCTAAATCGGCATTCATTCGTTCTCTCGCTTCTTCCGCCCACCGATGGTCATCTTCTTCAATTTTTTTTATCACGTAATGCTTCAATCGAGTTAATCCGCTTTTTGGTGTAATTAATGGCGTAATGGTAAAACAAAAATCAGGAATTTTCGGTGTCAAATGAATTTTTTCTAGCTGCTCCTGAAAATTTTCAACAATCCTTCCGTTGATTAAATGCAGTCCTAATGAATAAGTTTGATCCTTCTTTTTGTCACAAATATACGAAATCGTTACATTCATCCCAATCCAAGGGTGCAGCGGCACGTTTGCTTTGGAAGCTGCTGTCTGTTCATATAACCGAATATAAGAAGACATTTTCTTCGTTGCCGCAAAAATTTGGTGCAGTCTCGGCGATCCGAAATGAATCCATTCACCTTTTACATCTTCCGGAGCCTCCTTTGAATCCGTGATGAAAGTAAGTTTCATCGGATTTGGAGTTCCGCCGGTTTTTTCTAAATAATGCCAGTAAAAAGGCCGGTTCATTAATTCTTTATCCATTTCAACAGTTAATTGAACGGTAAAATATCCGTTTTTTTCTTCAATAATTGGACAATTGGTCGCCTGAAAAAAGCGTTTTAAAAATGTGGAAATTTGAGCCTGCTGCATCATTCCGCCTCCTATTTAAAAATTTTGCAAGCAGCTATGAAAATAAAGAAATCAGTTATTCTCGGCCTGTTGTAATTGTTCACCAAAGTTAAGAATAGCCGCTAAATTTTCCATTTTAATTTTCATTTCTCCTTCCGAACTCGACTGAATCATAATATCTTCTATATGTTCATGAATATTGCGGAGGTCAAGTTTTGCTAAAATACTGTCCAATTCCCCAATAACACGTTCAAACAGATTTATTTTTTCATATAATAGCTTTAAGATATGCTCCTCTACTGTATTTTTTGTCGCCATGTTATAAATGAACACATCCCGTTCTTGTCCGAGACGGTGGATGCGCCCGATTCGCTGCTCCAAACGCATCGGGTTCCAAGGCAGATCATAATTAATAATATGATTGCAAAACTGCAAATTTATCCCTTCCCCTCCTGCCTCTGTCGCGATCAGTACTTGCGCTCTATTTTTAAATAAATCCTTCATCCAATCCTTTTTGCCGCGTTTAAATCCGCCGCGGAACGGAACAGATGTTATGCCGTGCTGTTTTAAAAACCATTGTAAATATAATTGTGTTGCCCGGTATTCGGTAAAAATAATCACTTTATCGTTAATGTTTTGAATGAGTTCGACCGTTTTTTCTGCTTTCGAATTTTTTGTTACTTGATCGATATAGCCCATTAGATTGCGAATGATCTTTTCAGGCAATTGTGGAGCTTCATCCTTTTTATCAAGCATTTTTTTTAATGTTATGTACACTGCTTCTCTGCTCGAACATGCTTCACGCTGAAGCGTTAAAATGGAGAAACTGCTTGTCGGAATAGAGAATGACGACCGAATTTGGCTGATGGCATCATATAAAGCCTGTTCAGCTTTCGAAAATTGAATCCAAATCGTTTCCACATGTCTTTTTGACCATTCAATTCCTGTATCAATGCGGCGGTTTCGTATCATAACTTTATTGACAAGTTCTCGTAAATGCTCATCGTCACGAATATTCCGTCCTTTTTTCTTAAACATATCGTGAAAGAGCTGTTCATTGCCGAGATGTCCAGGTTTTAAAAGAGAAACAAGGTTGAAAATTTCTTCAATGCGATTTTGAATAGGCGTTGCCGTCAATAATAAACAAAATTTTTTCTTTAAATTTTGAACAAACTCATAGTTTTTTGTTTTGTTATTTTTTAATTTATGCGCTTCATCAATGATGACCATGTCATAATCCAATCCGTGAATAATTTCTTTATGGGGGCTTCTTTTTGCTGTATCAAGGGAAGATACGACAACATCGCATTGCTCCCAAACATAGCTTTTCTTTTGCTCAACGGCAGGAATGTAAAATTTTTCATTTAATTCCCTCACCCATTGGGAGACGAGTGAAGCTGGAACTAAGATGAGCACTTTTTTGACAAGTCCGCGAATCATATATTCTTTTAATATTAATCCGGCTTCAATTGTTTTGCCGAGACCGACTTCATCAGCTAATATTGCTTTTCCGTTTAATTTTTCTACTACTGTTTGTGCGACCTCCAATTGGTGGGGAAGAGGGGTTACATGATCAAGATGCAAAGGAGCTACTAAACCTTCAAATGATGGAATGGTCAAATAATTCGTAACTTCATAAGCTAATTTGTATAATTCCCAGTTTGCCCACGGACCGTCTTCCTTTAATCTTTGCAAAAATTCTTCTTCCCATGTTGTTTTATAGCGGATGTTTATATTCATTGCCCACACCCTATCCTTTATTTTTATATTCAAAGTGAAATGTTCATTTTTTTTATCGCTAATTCAAAAACCGTCCCGTTTTTTGATTATAAATTTTTATAAACACGAACAATTAACAATGATTTTTTAAAATTATTTGGGAAAGGTATTGCTGAAACCGTTTAAAGATGATACCATTAAAATACGTTTGAAGTCTTTTTCTTTTGTTTTCTACTCATCTTTTTCCTTTTTGTCGAATATGTCATTTGTTATTTTTTCACAATTTACAAGAAAATATGTGCGGATGAGAGCAAGGGGAGAGACCTCCTTTGTGAGGCGCCGAAGGAGCAAGCATATGTGAATCTCTCAGGCAAAAAGACTCTTGTTTGACGCAGCTCTGGAGAGTGTTTGCATATTGTGCAAACCACCAAAGGGGAAAGCCTTTATAAGGTAAACTTTCAGGTGAAAGGACAGAGACGGTGTAGCAAAATCTTGTCGATTGGAATAGACAAGACGATACTAGGCCGTTTTCTGTCCTTTTTTCTGCTTTTTAAGCTGAAAAATTTTGAGAGAAATTAGATGCAAAAAATAGATCAGGAGGGGAAATGATGAATGAATTAAAACGCACTCCTCTTTTTGAAGTGTATAAACAATATCGAGCAAAGACGATCAATTTTGGAGGATGGGAATTACCTGTGCAATTTACTTCCATTAAAGAGGAGCATTACGCTGTCCGCACCAATGCAGGTCTATTTGATGTTTCTCATATGGGAGAAATCATTGTAAAAGGGAAAGACAGTCTTCAGTTTTTGCAAAAGGTATTAACTAATGATGTTTCAAAGCTTCGGGATGGAAAGGCTCAATACACAATTATGTGTTATGAAGATGGAGGCTGTGTAGACGATTTAATCGTTTATCGGCTAAACGAGGAAAAATATCTTTTAGTAGTCAATGCAGCGAATATTCAAAAAGATTTTCAATGGCTCATGTCTCAAAAACACGGAGATGTTGAATTGCAAAATATTTCTGAAAGCTGTGCTCTCCTTGCATTGCAAGGCCAGAAAGCGGAAAAGGTGCTGCAAACTTTAACAGACGTACACTTATCTGAGTTGAAATTTTTTGAATTTATTGAAAGTGCTGAGATCGCAGGTAAAAAAGCGCTCATTGCCCGAACTGGTTATACCGGGGAAGACGGCTTTGAAATCTATTGCCAAAGTGAGGACGCCGTTTATTTATGGGAGAAGATTTTGCAAGCAGGAGATAAAGAAAAAGTTGTTCCATGCGGATTGGGCGCTCGTGATACTTTGCGGCTGGAAGCAGCTTTGCCGTTGTACGGTCAAGATCTTTCGGAAGACATTACTCCGATAGAAGCAGGAGTCGGATTTGCAGTGAAGCTTACGAAAAAAGAGAATTTTATCGGAAAAGATGTATTGCAAATACAAAAAGAACAAGGGGTATCGAGGCTGGCGGTCGGCTTGGAAATGATCGAAAAAGGCATTCCCCGTTTAGGCTATAAATTGTTTTCTGGAAATCAACAAATTGGAGTTGTTACATCAGGGACGCACTCTCCTACTTTGAATAAAAGCATCGGGATCGCTCTCGTCAAGAAAGAATTTTCGGAGATCGGGAATGAAATCGAGGTGGAAGTTCGGACAAAACGATTAAAAGCAAGAGTAGTACCAACTCCATTTTATAAACGACCAACAAAAAATGGAAAATAAAGAAAGGAGAAGCTTTTGATGAAGCATCGCTATTTACCGATGACAGAAACTGATCGAAAAGAGATGTTGGAGGCGATCGGAGTCGAATCGATCGATGACCTGTTTGCCGACATTCCAGAAAGTGTACGGTTTAAAGGAAAATACAACATAAAGGCTGCGAAACCGGAAACCGAGCTGTTTCGCGAGCTATCTCAACTTGCTGCCAAAAATAAAGATGTAAAAACAAACGTTTCCTTTTTAGGAGCTGGAGTGTATGACCATTATATTCCGGCAATTGTCGATCATGTCATTTCCCGATCAGAGTTTTATACGGCTTATACGCCATACCAGCCAGAAATTTCTCAAGGCGAGCTCCAAGCAATATTCGAATTTCAAACAATGATTTGTGAATTGACAGGAATGGATGTCGCCAACTCGTCGATGTACGACGGAGGGACAGCTTTAGCAGAAGCTGCATTATTAGCTGCAGGTCAAACAAAAAAGAAAAAGGTGCTCGTTTCGCAAACGGTGCATCCTGAAACGAGAGATGTGCTAAAAACTTATGCAAAAGGACAAAACGTTGAGGTAGTGGAAATCCCTTACCGAAACGGAGTGACCGATGTAGAGGCATTAAAAGAAATGATGAACGCCGAAGTAGCATCAGTCATTGTACAGCATCCAAATTTTTTCGGCCAACTTGAACCGCTTCACCAAATCGAAGAGATCTCCCATTCCGAGAAAAGCTTATTGATTGTTTCAAGCAATCCTCTTGCTTTAGGTGTGCTTTCACCGCCTGGTTCATTTGGTGCGGATATCGTAGTAGGCGATGTTCAACCGTTTGGAATTCCAATGTCTTTTGGCGGTCCAACTTGTGGATATTTCGCCGTAAAAAAAGAGCTGATGAGAAAAATTCCTGGGCGACTCGTCGGTCAAACAGTAGATGAAGAGGGGAAAAGAGGCTTTGTTCTCACTCTGCAGGCAAGGGAGCAGCATATCAGAAGGGATAAAGCTACATCAAACATTTGCTCCAACCAAGCGTTAAATGCTCTTGCCTCTTCTGTTGCCATGACTGCTCTTGGAAAAACAGGTGTAAAAGAAATGGCTTATCAAAATATCCAAAAAGCAAACTATGCGAAAAAGATGTTTGAGAAGAAAGGTTTTTCCATTCCGTTTCAAGGTCCAATGTTTAATGAGTTTGTCGTGAAGCTGTCCAAACCAGTTTCTTTGGCCAATAAAAAGCTGCTCGAAAAGGGAATCATCGGCGGCTACGACCTTGGCAGAACGTATCCGGAACTTGAAAAACATATGCTTGTAGCGGTAACAGAGCTTCGTTCGAAAGAAGAAATCGATTTATTTGTGAACGAGTTGGAGGGATGGCAATGAAGGATCAACCGTTAATTTTTGAAATATCAAAACCGGGACGGATCGGATACAGCTTGCCTGATTTAGACGTACCGGAGGAAAATATTGATCAGCTGATTCCTAGTGACTATTTGCGGACAGAAGATGCCGAGCTGCCGGAAGTATCAGAACTTGACATTATGCGCCATTATACTGCTTTGTCGAAGCGGAACCACGGTGTGGATTCCGGTTTTTATCCGCTTGGTTCCTGTACAATGAAATATAATCCGAAAATAAATGAAAATGTGGCAAGATTAACTGGCTTTTCTTATATTCATCCATTACAGGATGAAGCGACGGTTCAAGGAGCAATGGAATTAATGTATGATTTATCAGAACATTTAAAAGAAATTACAGGTATGGATGCTGTTACATTGCAGCCGTCTGCAGGGGCGCACGGAGAGTGGACGGGGCTCATGATGATTCGCGCCTACCATGAGGCAAATGGAGAAAAACATCGAACACAAGTGATTGTACCTGATTCAGCCCATGGAACAAATCCTGCTTCAGCGACCGTTGCCGGTTTTGAAACTGTCACGGTGCGATCTGATCAAAACGGACTTGTCGACTTAGACGACTTAAAGAGAGTGGTAGGAGAAAATACAGCTGCTCTTATGTTAACAAACCCAAATACGCTCGGTTTGTTTGAAGAGCATATTGTAGAGATGGCGGAGATTGTTCATTCAGTTGGAGGAAAATTGTATTATGACGGAGCGAATTTAAATGCAATTTTAGGCAAAGCGAGACCAGGGGATATGGGCTTTGATGTCGTTCATTTAAATCTTCATAAAACGTTTACAGGCCCCCACGGGGGAGGGGGTCCCGGTTCAGGACCTGTCGGTGTGAAAAAAGAGTTAATTCCTTTTTTGCCGAAGCCTGTGCTCGTCAAGGATGAAAATGGATTTCGTTTCGACGAAGACAGGCCGCAATCGATCGGACGAGTAAAATCATTTTATGGAAATTTTGGAATCAATGTGCGGGCATACACATACATCCGCTCCATGGGTCCGGACGGTTTAAAGGCGGTTTCTGAAAATGCGGTATTAAATGCGAATTATATGCTGAAAAAATTAGCGCCTTATTACGAAATGCCGTATGACCGCATTTGTAAACACGAATTTGTCTTATCTGCGAAACGGCAAAAGAAGCTCGGTGTCCGTGCGCTTGATATTGCAAAAAGGCTTCTCGATTTCGGGTATCATCCGCCGACAATTTATTTTCCGCTCAATGTTGAAGAATGCATGATGATTGAACCGACTGAAACGGAATCGAAGGAAACATTGGATGCCTTTATCGAAGCGATGATTCAAATTGCTAAAGAAGCGGAGGAAGAACCGGAAATCGTTCAAGAAGCTCCTCATACAACAGTCGTCAAAAGGCTCGATGAAACACTCGCAGCAAGAAATCCGATATTAAAATATGAAAAAAAGTAAGGATTCGCGTTTTGCGAATCCTTATCTTTTATACTTGATTTTATTTCCCCTTTTTAATTTTTCCAGTCCACTTTTTAAAGCCGCCCTTTAAATAATAGAGCTCCTGATAGCCTTTTTTCTTCAGCATTTGTGCGGCTCGCCCGCTTCTTGCACTTGACTGGCAATATAAATAAACCGGTTTGTCTGGGCGGATTTCTTTATAGCGCTGTCTCAATTGGGAAAGGGGAATATTTCTTGCTCCTAAAATGTGGCCACCTTCAAATTCATTCGGCTCCCGCACATCGATGAGCTGCGCTTTCCGATAGCCGGCTTTAAATTCTTCCTCCGTTAATCCTTTCATAATCTTTTTTTGATATAAAAATGTGGCCAAAAAATAAATGATAATAGCTGCAAGAATGAGCAATGACCATTCCACGCTTGTTCGACTCCTTTTTCTTTGTTTGAATTTATTTGTTTGAAGTTCATGTGAACATACATACGATTGTTGGACAACATTTATTATATAAAACAAGAATGGAAATGTCATTTCTTTTCGGGCGTTTTATTTAACAATATCCTCTTCATTTGATAGACTAAAAAAGCAAATATAAAATAAAGAGGGTTGCGATATGGGAAAAGAAATATGGAATTATATTGATTCTGGCTTTTCATCCCCTTTTTACAATATGGCTCTTGATGAAGCTTTATTGGACTGGCACAGTGAAGGAAAAATCGCTCCGACGATTCGTTTTTACGGATGGAATCCGCCGACATTATCCATCGGCTATTTTCAAAAGGTTGAAAAAGAAATTGATATGGATGCTGTAAGACGGCACCGCCTTGGCTTTGTACGAAGACCAACAGGCGGAAGGGGCGTGCTGCATGACAAGGAGCTTACATATAGCGTCATCGTATCCGAAGATCATCCGCGAATGCCCAAAACCGTGACAGAGGCTTATCGTGTAATTTCGGAAGGAATTTTGCATGGATTTCGCTTGTTAGGCTTAGACGCTCATTTTGCAATTCCAAGAACGGATGAAGAAAAACAGCATTTGAAAAATCCGCGGTCATCTGTATGCTTTGATGCACCGTCTTGGTATGAGCTGGTAGTTGAAGGAAGAAAAGTTGCCGGGAGTGCCCAAACTCGCCAGAAAGGCGTTATCCTGCAGCACGGCTCGATATTGCTAGATTTAGATGAAAAGCTGCTGTTCGACTTGTTTAAATATCCTAATGAGCGAGTCAGGGAAAGATTAGAGAAAAACTTTAAAAATAAAGCGGTGGCGATCAACGACCTTAGAGAAACTCCCGTCACAATGGAAGAGGCATGGAGCGCCTTTAAAAAAGGGTTTGAATACGGGCTTGATATTGAGCTGAGACCGTACCAATTGTCTAGCGAACAAGAAGAGTATGTGAAAAAACTGGCTAAAGAGAAATATGAAACAGAAGAATGGAATTTTAGAAGATAAAGCGGCGAACATGCCGTTTTTTGTATGATCAAAATGAAATGGATCGTTGCTTGTAAATTAAGGTGCCGATGTGTTTTCAAAAACTGCAACTGACAAATTTCTTCAAATACCGCCGGAATGATTCTAAGATCATTGATTTTCTTTTCCTTGCTTCTTTTTTTGGTTAGTTTTACATTTGACATTTTCATAATATAGCGTATATCATACAATATATAGAGCAAACAAATGTTCTTTAGCACAATATATTGTAATTTTTTCGTTGATAATATCATCTAAATGTGGTAACGTATATCAAGTACGATATTTTTAAGGGAGTTGTGAATATGACAGTGGCGCTGAATGAGAAAATGAAAATTGATGTGGAGAAGCTGAATAAAGATATCAGCCTTTTCCCGCAGGTGCATCCGATTACGGAAGATATGAAAATCACGCACAAAGGTGTTTCGCGCCTTGTAATGCTGGACAGGTATTCATTTAAAGACACTGAAAAAATTACGCTATCTGAAGGCGATTTTGTAGTGCTGACGATCAAGGAAGATCCAAAATTTCCTGCAAGAGGGCTAGGCTACATTAAAGAAATTGATTGGGAAAATAAAAAGGCAAAGGTTCAGGTCGAAGAAGAGTTTCGTCATACTCTTGAAAAGCCTGAAGAACGGGAGACGGGAATCATCGTTCGTTCTTTAGATGTCATCGAAAAACCGCTTGAAATTTTTTATGAACAAATTGCCAAAAGAAATGCAACAGGTCTTGCTGCTGTTGAAAAAACAGAAGAAAAAAGAAAAGAATGGTTTGAAAAATTTTATCAAGAGCTCGTCAATCTGCATTTTATTCCGGCTGGCCGGGTTCTTTACGGCGCAGGAGCAGGAACCGAAGTGACGTATTTTAACTGCTATGTCATGCCCTTTGTAAAAGATTCCCGTGAAGGGATCTCTGAACACCGCAAACAAGTAATGGAAATTATGAGCCGCGGAGGCGGTGTCGGCACGAACGGTTCAACATTGAGACCAAGAAACACATTAGCTCGTGGTGTAAACGGCAAATCATCAGGATCTGTGTCGTGGCTGGATGACATTGCAAAATTAACCCATCTTGTTGAACAAGGTGGCTCACGGCGAGGAGCCCAAATGATTATGCTGGCCGACTGGCATCCTGACATCATTGAATTTATCGTTTCCAAAATGCAAAACCCGCGCATTTTGCGCTACTTAATTGAAAATACAAATGATGAAGGAATTAAGAAGGCGGCTGAAGACAAGCTCAAATTTGTTCCTCTTACACAGCAAGAGCGCGACATGTATCAAGGAATTGTCAACTTTAAAAATGTTCCGGGCAAAGGAGGCTTTTCAGACGCTGTTATTAGAGAGGCGGAATTAAAGCTTCGAGTCGGAGGAACATATACTGTTCATAATCCGGAATTTTTAACAGGCGCTAACATTTCTGTCTGCTTGACGAAAGAGTTTATGGAAGCAGTGGAAGAAGATCGGGAGTATGAGCTTCGCTTCCCAGATGTGGAAAGCTACAATGATGAAGAAATGAAGATTTACAATGAAGAATGGCATAAAGTTGGCGATGTGCGCGAGTGGGAGAAAATGGGGCATCGCGTGCGCGTGTACCGCAAAATTCGCGCAAGAGAGCTTTGGAAGCTGATTAACATTTGTGCAACCTATTCAGCGGAGCCAGGTATTTTCTTCATTGACAATGCCAATGATATGACGAACGCAAGAGCATACGGTCAAAAGGTTGTTGCAACAAATCCGTGCGGTGAACAGCCTCTTGCACCATATTCCGTCTGCAACTTAGCAGCAGTAAACTTGGCGAAGATGGTCGACAAGGAAAAGAAAGCTGTTGACTATGAAAAGCTCAAACGAACTGTGGAAATCGGCGTCAGAATGCAAGATAATGTCATTGATGCTACGCCTTATTTTCTCGAAGAAAACAAAAAGCAAGCGCTGGGTGAACGGCGCATCGGCTTAGGCGTTATGGGTTTGGCGGACTTGCTTATCTACTGCGAAAAAGAATATGGAGCAGAGGACGGCAACAAGCTTGTTGATGAAGTGTTTAAGGTAATCGCAACGACCGCATACCGGGCATCAATAGAACTGGCAAAAGAAAAAGGCAGCTTCCCGTTCCTAGTCGGCGAAACGGAGGAAGAGACGCAAAAATTAAGACAAGCCTTCATTAATACAGGATATATGAAAAAAATGCCGGAAGATATTCGCGAAAACATTTTAAAATATGGTATTCGCAACTCGCATTTGCTGACGGTAGCACCGACAGGATCAACTGGCACTATGGTTGGCGTTTCTACAGGTCTTGAGCCATATTTCTCCTTCTCGTACTACCGAAGCGGGCGTCTTGGCAAATTTATTGAAGTAAAAGCGGATATCGTTCAAGAATATTTAAACGAACATCCGGAAGCTGATCCGAATCATTTACCGCATTGGTTTGTGTCAGCGATGGACTTGTCGCCTGAAGCTCATGCCGATGTGCAATGCATCATTCAACGATGGGTCGATTCAAGCCTTTCCAAAACAGTAAATGCGCCGAAAGGCTATACAGTTGATCAAGTGCAAAAAGTATATGAGCGCCTATGGAAGGGCGGAGCAAAAGGCGGAACTGTTTATGTAGACGGAAGCCGTGATACCCAAGTCCTGACATTAAAAGCGGAAGAAAATGTATTGAATGACGACATTCCGGAATCGACGAAAGAAAATGAAGGCAAAGTTGTGTTAATGAACACTGTTCAAGATTTGCGCTCAACTGATGTCACATATGGCAACGAAGTCGGCAATACATGTCCTGTTTGCCGGGAAGGAAAGGTTCAAGAAATCGGCGGCTGCAATACTTGTACAAAATGCGGTGCCCAATTGAAATGTGGATTATAATAAAGCGGCAGACTTGTTCTGCTGCTTTATTCTTGTGCGCCCGGCATGGGTGTAATCTATAGGGTGAAAGTCCCGAGCTGCGAAGGCAGAAGTAGCAGTTAGCTTAACGCAAGGGTGTCCGTGGTGACGCGGAATCTGAAGGAAGCGAGCGGCAAACTTCCGGTCTGAGGAACACGAACTTCATATGAGGCTAGGTATCACTGGGTGAGTTTGCAAGACAAAACAAAGCCCTTTCTGCCGAAGGTGATACAGAGTAAATGAAGCAGATGGATGGAAGGAAAGATTACACTCTTACCCGGGGAGGTCTGGCTGGCACGCCAAGTAACCTTGGTAACCTATCTAGTGATAGATAGCTGAACAGTCAGAAGTCAGCAGAGGTCATAGTATTAGTTGGTCTAGAACAACTAAGAAGGACCGAACAATTAAGAGAGAATAGCCCTTGGCATTCAGTGAGTCATGATGAACACAGAAAACGTAGTACCTCACTTGAGGGAGGAAGCGGTGAATCCCGTGGGAGATCTCTTGGAGGGTGGAGTGACCACTGGCATAAAGAGAACAGCTATTCACGGAAGTTATAAAGACTTGCGTCAATTATCTTAATTGAACCGCCGTATACGGAACCGTACGTACGGTGGTGTGAGAGGACGGGAGTTAATCGCTCCCTCCTACTCGATTTATTGAAAACAAACTTCTAAACATCGTTTTCCCTTCTTAAAATGTAGTAACGGAATAGTAAGGAGGGAATGCTTTGAAAATTGACGGTGTTTTTTCTGGTGGAGGGATCAAAGGCTTCGCTTTTATTGGAGCATACAAGGCCTTGGAGGAAAAAGGATTTGAATTCGCCAGGGTTGCTGGCACGAGCGCCGGTTCGATCATTGCCGCTCTCATTGCAGCCGGCTACAAAAGTGATGAAATCCTTTCTTTAATGGACAGCTTAGAGCTGCGAAAGTTTTTAGATAAAAGAAAAGGAATTATGTCATTTATGCTCATGAAATGGATCAGTGTTTATTGGCGGATGGGACTATATAAAGGACAATTTTTAGAAGAATGGATGGAAGAAAAATTAAAAGCAAAAGGAGTTTCAACATTTGCAGATTTGCCGAAAGGAAAGCTTCGTGTGATTGCCTCCGACCTTACGAACGGAAAAATTGTTGTATTGCCGGACGATTTAAGCAAATATGGAATCAATCCTAATAGATTTTCTGTTGCAAAGGCAGTCAGAATGAGCTCATGCCTCCCGTATTTTTTTGAACCTGTCAAACTATGGACGAAGGATGGCGTCAGTATTGTTGTCGATGGAGGAGTGCTCAGCAATTTCCCGATTTGGCTTTTTGATGGAAAAATAAAAAAAAGACCGATCCTCGGTTTTCAGCTTAGCGCGCATATAGAGGAAAGGCCAAAAAATGAAATAAAAAACGCTTTATCAATGTTTCATGCGTTATTTGAAACGATGAAGGAAGCGCACGATGCAAGGCATATTGCCACAAGGCATGAACGCAGCATCGTTTTTATTCCGGTTGAAAATATTTTAACGACGGAATTTAAAATTACGAATGAGAAGAAACAGGAATTAATTCAGCTCGGCAAAGAAAAAACGGAAACCTTTTTAAAAAAGTGGTCCTATTAGAAAAGAGCTCTATTTTTCTTTTTTCCTTTTTTACCTTCGATGACTGTCAAATGATTGTTTTCTCTCCGCCTTTTAGCAGAGATAGCCGTTTTGTTTTTTTTGTGGAGTACGTGCTTTTGAGCATAATGTATCTTTTTATCTTTAAATCTTTTTTTCGATCTTTTCGCAGCTTTTAAAAACTGTGAATACTCATTATTTGTACGTTTTTTCATCACTAAGCGATAAATGAGGATGATGATCCCGATGACAACCGCCCAAATAAACAATTTGAAAAAAGTCTTTGGATTGAAAAAGAGCATATAAATAAGCCCTAAACCTCCTAAAGTAGCGATAACGGCGAATACGGGATGGACGGGAAAACGGTTCATCTAAAGGCCACCTCCATCAGTCGTTTTCAAGAAAAAGAAAAGCTCTCGTTTATCAAATCAACCAATACGCTCCATTTTTTCCGTCTCTTCTTCCAATAAAAGCAGCTTTTGAAAGCTTGCAATCGCTACTTCCACTTGATCGTCTGTAGGTTCTTTTGTCGTCAGCAGCTGAAGCCATAGTCCTGGATAACCAAGATATTTTAAAACAGGCTTATGCCGCAGCTTATTTGTAAACTGCAATACTTCAAATGAAATGCCGAGAACAACCGGTATAAGAGCGATTCGGTCAACAACGCGAAGCCAAAGCGGGTCTGTCGGAACGAGCAGATACACAAATACTCCAACAATAACCGTAAACAAAATGAAACTGGAACCGCATCGATAATGAAGTCTTGATTGTTTTTGTACATTTTCAACAGTTAAAGCGAGCCCGTTTTCATAGGCGTTAATCACTTTATGCTCAGCCCCATGGTATTGAAAAACACGCTTTACTAAAGGAGTCATCGAGATGAAATAAATATAAGCAAGCAACAGCAAAAGCTTAAAAAAGCCTTCGAGCAAAATTTGCCCCACATCCGATGAGATGATCGGCCTGAACCATTCTGCGATAAACACTGGAATTAAAGTAAAGATAAATTTGCCAAGCAAAAATGACAGCACTCCGACAGCAGCAGCTCCTAAAATGAGTGAAAGCTTCGACTCTTTTTTTTCTTCTGACAATAATTTTTCATCATCGGCTGGATCAACATCGTATCGATCTGAAGAATAGCTTAAATGCTTGGAGCCGTTTGCGCTTGCTTCAATAATGGCGGCAATTCCGCGAATAAAAGGAATTTTTTTGAAGCGGGATAATATAGGATGTTTTTTTCGCGGCAATTGAAAAAAATCAATTGAATTGTCTTTTCTCCTGATCGCTGTGACGAAATGATGCTTCCCTCCAAACATAACTCCTTCAATTACCGCTTGCCCGCCATACATAGTCTTTTCGTTTTTCATGACGCACCAACCTGCCTATCTATATAATAAAAAAGCTATTGAAAAGTTTTATTTATTACTATTCTACAAAAAATTAGATGAAACCTCTAGGTTGGATGTGTCTTTTTTCCAATAGGGCGGCGTGAAAAACTTTATCATTATTTAGTATGAATGAAATAAATTTTTTTATACAAAAAATAAACTTTTCATGAAAAATTCATCAAGAAAAGAAAAGTGGACATATTAAAAAAGGGAGGTGGACGGATGCTTAACAGCGAAAAAAAGAATTCTACTGGTAAGGAAAAGAAAAAAGAACCATTCCGATCCTTTTTTCTGAAAATTGTTGTCATTGGTTTTACTGGCGGAGTATTATGGAGTTTGATAGGATATTTAGCGTATGTGTTGAACTTTACGAAAATCGGGCCAAATCGAGCTCTCATGTTATTTGCCTTTGATAATTGGAAGAACGGAGTCGCTGGGCATTTTGCGGGAGCTGCCTTCATAGGCATCATTTCTATACTTACTGCATTTTTATATTATGTTCTGTTCAAAAAAGTTCGGTCAATATGGGGAGGCATTGTTTTCGGAGTCGCGCTGTGGGCCGTTGTTTTTTGCTGGCTGGGACCGGCTTTTCTAAAAATCGATCCGCTCGGTCGGCTTGGTACAAATACCATTGTCACCTCCATCTGCTTGTATGTGCTGTTTGGCGTTTTTGTCGGGTATTCCATTTCCTACGAATATGGGGAGCGTCAATCATAAACTAAATGATGAGAGATCAAGAATCTTATGGTAGAATGTTCATAATACTGGACATTCTTTTTTAATACATGATAGAAAGGTGTAATCGATGGAGAGAATACTTGTGATCAATGGCCCGAATTTAAATTATTTAGGCGTGAGGGAGCCGCATATTTACGGAAAAAAAACATTGGCAGATTTGGAAAATGAATTGAAATCTCTCGGTGAAAAAAAACAAGTTCAATTTTCTTTTTTTCAATCGAATCATGAAGGAGAGATTATCGATAAGCTTTATGAAGCCGATCAACAATTTGATGGAGTGATTTTAAATCCAGGAGCTTTTACTCATTACAGCTATGCGATACGGGATGCAATTGCCAGCATTTCAAAACCGGTAATTGAAGTCCATATCTCCAATACAAATCAACGGGAACCGTTCCGGCATCATTCTGTCACAGCGCCGGTGACACAAGGGCAAATAATTGGCTTAGGGTTTTACGGCTATCAATTGGCAGCTTTATCTTTACTACATTTGATCAGGGAGGAAACACATGAAGCTTGAAAAAGTTCGTTCACAAATGGAACAGTTAAATATTGACGGCATGCTCATTACAAACGAATATAACCGCCGCTATTTGACGGGATTTACAGGTACGGCCGGGGTCGCACTGGTGGCAAAAGAGGATGCATGCTTTATTACCGATTTCCGGTATGTAGAACAGTCAAAAAAACAAGTAAAGCATTTTAGAATCGTGCAGCATTCAGGATCGATTTTTGAAGAAGTCGCTACGCAGGCGAAGAAAATGGGGATCAAAACGCTCGGGTTTGAGCAGGATCATCTTTCTTATTCAACATACACATCGTACAAGGATGTTTTAAAAGGGATTGAATTCGTTCCTGTCTCAAATATTGTGGAAAAGTTGCGCTTGATAAAGACTGATGAAGAGATTAAGATATTAAAGGAAGCCGCTGAAATCGTTGATGCTGCCTTTACACACATTTTACATATGATCCGTCCAGGTGTGAGAGAGATTGAACTAGCGAATGAGCTCGAATTTTTTATGCGAAAAAAAGGAGCAGCTTCCTCATCTTTCGATACGATTGTCGCGTCAGGTTATCGGTCAGCCCTTCCCCATGGTGTAGCAAGTGAAAAACCAATTGAAAAGGGAGAGCTTGTAACGTTTGACTTTGGCGCCTATTATAAAGGATACTGTTCAGATATGACGCGGACAATTGCTGTTGGAGATCCTGGAGATGAAATGAAAGAAATTTATAACATCGTGCTTGAAGCGCAAAAGAAAGGCGTGCGCGAAATCAAGTCTGGAATGACTGGAAGGGAAGCGGATGCTGTCACACGTACCTACATTGAGGATAAAGGATACGGGGAATATTTCGGTCATTCAACTGGACATGGAATCGGACTTGAAATCCATGAAGGACCGACACTGTCCGCTCGCTCTGATACCGTTCTTCAGCCAGGCATGGTGGTCACGGTTGAACCCGGTATATACCTTCCAGGAAAAGGCGGGGTAAGAATTGAGGATGATATTTTGATCACTGAGCACGGAAATGAAGTGTTGACTCATTCGAAGAAAGAGCTCATCATTCTCTAGCGAGTGCCCCAATCAATGTTGTTAAAGAAAATGTAATAGGAGGACCAAATATGATTTCTGTAAATGATTTTCGTACAGGTTTAACGATTGAAGTCGATGGGGGGATTTGGCGCGTTCTTGAATTCCAGCATGTAAAGCCTGGTAAAGGGGCGGCGTTCGTTCGTTCAAAATTGCGCAACCTTCGGACAGGTGCCATCCAAGAAAAAACGTTTCGGGCTGGCGAAAAAGTAGCACGTGCTCAAATTGACACCCGGAAAATGCAATATTTGTATGCAAATGGCGATCAGCACGTTTTCATGGACACAGAATCGTATGAACAAATTGAGCTTACTTCAAAACAAATTGAATATGAGTTGAAGTTTTTGAAAGAAAATATGGAAGTATACATCATGATGTATCAAGGCGAAACAATCGGAATTGAGCTTCCGAACACGGTTGAATTAACTGTTACGGAAACAGAACCTGGCATTAAAGGGGACACTGCATCAGGCGGCTCTAAACCGGCTACGCTTGAAACAGGGCTTGTCGTGCAAGTGCCGTTTTTCGTTAATGAAGGGGACATTATTATCGTCAATACTTCTGACGGTTCTTATGTTTCCCGTGCGTAATTATTCTTAAAAAATAATGAAAAAAGTCAAAGAAAACGAAAAGACCCGCAGAATTCATAACTGATTTCTGTGGGTTATTTTTTTTGAAAAGAAAGTTATAGCTATTTTCGCAATCGTTTATAAAAGACCAGAATACACAAGCTTTCCAACCTGGCCTTTTTTTGAACAGGATTCAATTACAGCTTGTCCACCTTTAATGATCCATCCACGCTTTTTTCTTTTTCCTCAATTCACTGAAAACGGCAAAAGGTATAACAATATAAATAAAAGCCGCAAGAAGCCATACAAGTCCATCATAAATTTGAACCAACATTCAATCACCACCCCCTAACTCCATTATAACTGTTAAAATCAGAAAATTCTATCAAATTCTATTGAAATGATAAATGCAAAAAAAAGGAATAAGAGAAACGGTAGTCATAAAGTGGCCAAGCTTGCATACATTGAAAATAAATAAGGTATTAAAGGGGGAAGGAAGATTGAAAGAAATCATCTCAATTTTTCCCGAAACAATTGCAAATGAATTAAAGCAGCTTCCTTCTTCTTTTTTTGAACAGATGGAAGAAATTCGCATACGTTTGTACAAGCCGATTGAAATCATCGCATTCGGCAAACCGCACTTTCTTCACTACGAGGCGACAAAAGAAGACGGGATGATGATTTTAAACAAGATCAGCCAATATTCGATTTACACACTGGAGGAAGAATTAAAGAGAGGTTTTATTACGATTGGAGGAGGGCACCGGATCGGCCTTGCTGGAAAAGTGATTACAGAAAACGGCAATGTCAAAGCCATACGGCACGTTACATCTTTTAATATCCGGATAGCAAGGGAGAAAATAGGCCTGGCTGAGCAATATATTCCTTATGTATATGAAAAAAAATGGTTAAATACGCTTGTTTTTGGACCTCCCCAATCAGGAAAAACGACGCTGCTGCGCGATTTTGCCCGGATCATAAGTACTGGGGTTAAAACGATCCCGCCTCAAAAGGTCGGCATTGTGGATGAAAGATCAGAAATAGCCGGCAGTGTAAAAGGAATTCCGCAATTTACTTTTGGTCTTCGCATTGATGTATTGGACGGATGCCCGAAAGCAGAAGGGATGATGATGTTGATCCGTTCGATGAGCCCTGACATCATTATTGCTGATGAAATAGGGCGTAAGGAAGATACCGATGCATTAATGGAAGCTGTGAACAGCGGTGTTCAGCTGTTTGTGAGCGCTCATGGCGAATGCTTTGAAGATTTGCTGCACCGTCCGACTTTAAGAGAACTTATTCAATTAGGCATTTTTGACCGATACATGGAATTGGAGAAAAAAGGTACTCCAGGGATGGTTTCCCGTATATTTGGAAAAAAAGAAAAAGAGATTGTGTATAAAGCAGGTGTGAAATAGCGATGAAATTGCTAGGGTCTTTATTCATCTTATTAGCAACAACATGGATTGGGTTTGATTCGGCTAAACGATTGACAGAGCGGACAAGACAATTGCGGCAATTAAAGGTTTCTTTGCAAAGCTTGGAAGCTGAGATCATGTACGGCCACACACCATTGCAGGATGCATCGCTTCATATTGCCAAACAGTCAGCCCCTCCGCTTTCTAATCTATTTACATTATTTTCTGAGAAATTATCGCAAGGCGACATGGATGTGAAAAGCGCATGGGAAAGCAGTCTGCTTGAAATATGGCCTTATACATCGCTGAAGGAAGGGGAATTGGAAGTTTTAAAGCAATTTGGAGAAACATTGGGGCAGCATGATTTAATCAGCCAGCAAAAGCATATTAAATTGACAATGGCTCATTTGGAAAAAGAAGAAAAAGAAGCGCTGTTTAATCAAGAGCATTACGGAAAAATGACGAAAAGCTTAGGATTTTTAGCGGGATTGCTCATTATCATTCTTTTGATGTAGCGATATAAGCTGGGAGGAGAAAGGGACATGGGTGTTGACGTCAACACAATTTTCCAAATCGCAGGAATCGGAATTATCGTTGCGTTTCTTCATACCATTTTAGATCAAATGGGGAAGAAAGAGTACGCCCAATGGGTTACATTGTTGGGATTTATTTACATACTTTTTATGGTTGCTTCCATTGTCAACGATTTGTTCCAAAAAATTAAAGCGGTTTTTCTTTTTCAAGGATAGGAGGTTTTGGAGATTGAAATTTTTCAAATTGTCGGGCTAGGATTGATTGCAACTTTGCTCGCTCTTGTCATAAAAGAACAAAAGCCGACCTTTGCCTTTCTATTAATCGTCTTTACCGGTGTCTCCATTTTTCTTTTTTTAGTGGATCAAATTTATGAATTGATTCGAATGGTCGAAAGAATTGCGAATGAAGCAAGCATTGATTTGATTTATGTCGAAACCATTTTAAAAATCATCGGAATTGCCTATATTGCTGAATTTGGTGCGCAAATTACGAAAGATGCCGGACAAGGCTCCATTGCATCCAAAATTGAATTGGCAGGGAAAATTTTAATCTTATCTATGGCAATTCCGATCATGACGGTGATTATACAAACGATGATTAAGCTTCTCCCAAATATATAAGTTTAAGGGGGTGATGGGGATTCAGTCATCATTTTTTCGCGGCATCCTTTTTTTGGCGTTTTTTGCTTTCGCTGTGCCAAACATGGTACAAGCCTCTCAAGAGCAAAATTCATCGGCAGATCCTCCAAAAGAAGAAGCGATTCAACAAGAATATATGGCAGAACAAATGGACGAACTTGGGATTGAGGAAATTAAAAATTTTTGGAATGACATTATGACGACATACGGAGGACTTCTTCCGGAAAGCCAGAAGGGAAGTTTGATGGATTTTATTAAAGGTGAAAAACAATTTTCTATAAAAGAGTGGGCCGTTGGCATTTTGAAATTTCTTTTACATGAAATCTTGGCAAACGGAAAGCTTCTTGGAACCATTATTATTTTAACGATATTTAGCGTTCTTCTCCAGCATTTACAAAACGCTTTTGAAGAAAAAAATGTAAGCAAAGTTGCTTACTCCATTGTTTATATGGTGCTTGTCATTTTAGCTTTAAACAGTTTTCACGTAGCCATTTCCTATGCAACGAATGCGATTAAAGGGATGACAAGCTTTCTTCTAGCCTTAATTCCGATGTTAATAGCTTTAATGGCGTCATCTGGAGGAGTTGCTTCGGCTGCATTTTTTCACCCCATTACCATTTTCTTGATGAACGGAAGCGGTTTGTTGATTGAAAAAATTGTTCTCCCTCTGCTGTTTTTGTCTTCTTTGTTATTTTTAATCAGCACGATGACGGATCAATATAAAGTTACTCAGCTTGCTCAGCTGTTCAGAAGCATTAGCATCTGGCTTTTAGGCATTTTCTTAACCATTTTTTTAGGAGTGATTTCTGTCCAGGGGGCGACGGCAGCTGTGACAGACGGGATCGCCTTGCGGACGACAAAGTTTATAACGGGAAACTTTATACCTGTGCTTGGAAAAATGTTTACGGAAGCGGCTGATACGCTCTTCAGCGCATCGATGCTGTTAAAAAACACAATTGGCGTCATTGGTGTTGCCATTCTCTTTTTGATCACCATTTTTCCGGCAATGAAAGTACTGGCGATTGCCTTCATCTATAAATTTGCTGCTGCCGTTTTGCAGCCTTTAGGGCCGGGAGAGATTATCTCCTGTTTAGACATCATCTCCAAGAGCATCATCTATATACTAGCGGCACTGATCCTTGTATCGTTCATGTTTTTTTTAAGCATTACAGTTATTATCGCAGCGAGCAATGTCACCATGATGGTTCGATAGGAGTGGTGGTATATGTCATTCATCACCGAATGGGTCACTAATATCATATTATTTATTTTTATTGCCATTATTTTAGATATGCTGCTGCCGAGATCCGCAATGCAAAAATATGTAAAAGTCGTTGTTAGTTTATTATTAGTGTCTGTCATTCTTACGCCGATTTTAAAAATATTTTCCTATGATTTTCCGAACTTGTTATCCGAGGAGCTGCTGAACTCGGAAGCAAAAGAAGATTCAATAAAAAAATCAATAGAATTTAAGAAAAATGAAATACAAGCTAACAACCGTGCATATATTTTAGAACAAATGGCTGTCCAAATGAAAAATTTAGCGGAAGAGGAGCTGGTAGAAAACTATGGTTTAAAGGTTCAAAAAATTCATCTTTCGGTTGATGAAACAAAAGAGAAGATTGAATCAGAAAACGATTTAAAGCAAGTTACAGTTTTCGTGGAAGAAAAAGATCTTCCCCACACGGTTGAAACGGTTAAACCGGTTGAAATCAACATGAACGAAGAAGACAAAAAAATGCTCGCAAATGAAAACGAAATAATTGCCCAGCTTGCAGAAACATGGGGAGTATCGAAAGAAAAAATTTCGATTGAAATGGAAGGAGGCGGCCTAAGTGAATGATAGGAAAAATTTTTTGCAGCGACTAGCCTCTCTTCTTCCCGGACGAGATATGCTCAAAAAATCAGCCACCTATCCATTCATGCTTATACTTTTGACGCTTGGAATCGCTTTTATGCTGATCGGCAGTTTTTTATCCGGCGAAAGCAAAACAGTAGAAACGATAAACACCGCTGCAGAAGAAGAGGATGTTGAGCCCGCATTTAAACAAACAACAAGTGAAAAAGGAACAATTGAACGTTATGAACAGCAGTATGCAAATGAGCTAAAAGGAGCGCTTCAGTCCATTTCAGGCGTAGGTGAGGTAGAAGTTATTGTCAATGTTGACTCTTCATCTGAAAGTGTGTTGGAAAAAAATCGCTCGATTCAAAACCAAACGACAGATGAGACGGACCGTGAAGGCGGAAAGCGGCAGGTGGAAGATAAATCTGTTGAAGAACAAGTGGTAATCATTCGAAAAGGGGATCAAGAATCACCCATCGTTGTAAAAACCGAAAAGCCGAAAATACGCGGAGTGTTAGTAGTAGCAAAAGGTGCTGAAAACGTTCAAATAAAAAAAATGATCACCGATGCAGTTACAAGGGTGCTTGATGTCGATAGTCATAGAGTAGCCGTATTGCCAAAAAAGTAAAGGAGGATGCTTGACATGTTAAAAAAACAAACTGTTTGGTTATTAACCATGTTAAGTTTAGTTGTTGTGCTGTCCGTTTATTACATTACATCTCCTGAAGGAGGATCTTCCCCTGATGTGGTGTTGACGGATACAGAGACGAATTCGAATGAAAAAGAAAGCGGAAATGACAATAATAAAGAACAAACAGAGCAACAAAAAACTGATGCGAAGCAGCAAGAAAAAGAACAATCGAGCAAGCAGTCCAGCTCAGAAGATGGATCGGTAGTCTCCACAATAACGGACAATGATTTATTTACTGCGCTGAGAATGGAAGTGGAAGATGAAAGAAGTGAACGCAAGCAGGAGCTGGAGACAATTATTGGGTCCAATGATGTCTCATCTGAGGAAAAAAACAATGCATATGAGGAGATGCGCGAATTATCCAAGCTGTCAGAGAAAGAGAAGGTATTAGAAACACTTATCAAAACAAAAGGCTACGAAGATGCATTAGTTCGCGCTGATGGAGACAAGGTGAGAATTACCGTAAAAGCGAAAGAACACTCCCCGCAGCAAGCAAACGAACTGATTCAATTGGTGAAGGATGAAATCCAGTCCATGCAGGATGTTGCCGTAACATTTGAAATAGCAAAGTAACATGACTCCCCGAGAAAAATCGGGGATTTTTTCATGTGAAGAAAAAGCTGCTTTGAATTGTTTGCTCATATTTTTAATAGTTATTGAATTTTAGCAAAAAGTTATCGTATCATAAATGATAGTTACTTTTAATACTTGATGATAATATCTAGCAAATTGGAATTCATTTTAAGGAGTGTTTTTTCATGTTAAATTTTAAGGAAATAAAGGAAATCATCAAATTGATCGATGATTCATCCATTGATGAATTTACATATGAAAGCGAAGGGGCAAAGGTCCAATTAAAAAAAACTGCGGCTCGCGCTAATCAGCATGTTGTCTATAACAATGCTTCTGAAATTCAAGCTTTGCCAAAGCAGCCAGCTGCTGAATCTTTAGAACAGCCGAAAAAAGAGGTGCATTTGCCGAAAGAAGAAAGCGAGCAGGAAACAGAAAATTTACATAAAATTACTTCGCCGATGGTCGGCACATTTTATGCTGCTCCAAACCCAGATGCAGATCCTTATGTTACAATAGGATCAAAAGTAAAAGAGAATACCGTTGTTTGCATTGTAGAGGCAATGAAATTATTTAATGAGATTGAAGCGGAAGTAAAAGGCGAAATTGTCGACATTTTAGTTGAGAACGGTCAGCTTGTTGAATACGGACAACCATTATTCCTTGTAAAACCAGAGTGAGGGAAAGAAAATGTTTAAAAAATTGCTGATAGCAAACAGAGGAGAAATTGCAGTAAGAATCATACGCGCCTGCAAGGAATTAGGGATCGAAACAGTCGCCATATATTCTGAGGCGGATAAAGACTCCTTGCATGTTCAGCTTGCAGATGAAGCGTATTGCATAGGACCGACTGCATCTAAAGACAGCTATTTAAACTTTACGAACATCGTGAGTGTAGCGACGCTGACTGGATCAGAAGCCATTCATCCAGGCTACGGATTTTTGGCAGAAAACGCTGATTTCGCCGAGCTTTGCAATGATTGCAACATTGTTTTTGTAGGCCCTAGTCCAGAAGCAATCACAAAAATGGGAAAAAAAGATGTTGCTAGGGAAACAATGCGGCAGGCGGGTGTTCCGATTGTGCCTGGGTCAAAAGGGATCATTAAAAGCGAAGAGGAAGCAGTTGAGATCGCAAATCAAATCGGTTATCCAGTCATTATTAAAGCAGCCGCCGGAGGCGGAGGAAAAGGAATACGTGTTGCGAATGACGAAGAAAGCTTGCGGAAAGGGATCCAAATTACTCAGCAGGAAGCGCAAACAGCATTTGGAAACCCAGGCGTTTACATTGAAAAATGTATTGAAGATTTCCGCCATGTTGAAATCCAAATTCTTGCCGATCACCATGGAAACGTCGTTCATTTAGGTGAAAGGGACTGCAGCATTCAAAGGCGCTTACAAAAGCTGGTGGAAGAAACTCCTTCTCCTGCACTATCTGATAAAATGCGACATAAAATGGGGGAAGCGGCTGTAAAAGCAGCCAAAGCGGTGCGTTATTCCGGTGCAGGTACAGTGGAATTCATTTTTGATTATAAAAATGAGCAATTTTATTTCATGGAAATGAATACCCGCATTCAAGTTGAGCATCCTGTTACTGAAATGGTCACAGGCATTGACCTGATCAAAGAGCAGATCAAGATTGCAGCAAACGAACCACTAAGCTTTGAACAGAAAGACATTACATTTAACGGCTGGGCGATCGAATGTAGAATTAACGCAGAAAACCCGGAAAAGAATTTTATGCCTTCAGCTGGTAAAATCGAAATGTACCTGCCTCCGGGCGGACCGGGTGTCCGCATTGATTCTGCCTGCTACCCTGGCTATTCCATTCCGCCATATTATGATTCAATGGTCGCAAAGCTGATTACACACGGAGCGACAAGGGAAGAAGCGATAGCCAAAATGAAAAGAGCTTTAAGTGAATTTGTTATAGAAGGAGTGCATACAACCATACCTTTCCACCTGAAATTAATGGATCATGAAAAATTTATCAGCGGGGAGTTCAACACTAGATTTCTTGAAAATTATAAAATCATGTCATAATTTTGGAGGTGTACTATTTGAAAGATACAGGATTGGAAATGAATCATGAAGCAAGCTTTGGAAAAGTGGAAATCGCTCCGGAAGTCATTGAAGTCATCGCCGGAATTGCCGCATCTGAAATAGAAGGGGTAGCCCAAATGCGCGGCAATTTCGCTTCAGGAGTCGCTGAACGCTTTGGCAAAAAAAATCATGGTAAAGGCGTAAAAGTAGACTTAGGTGAAGAAGGCATTGTCATTGATGTATATTGTGTCATGAATTTCGGGGTTTCCATTCCGGCTGTTGCACAGAAAGTACAAGAAAACATTCGTCAAACGCTTTTAACGATGACGGCGCTTGAAATCAACGAAATCAACATTCATGTAGTGGGCATTCAGTTTGAAACGAAGACGGAAGAGCCTGAAATTCAAGAGGAAATGTAAAGGCGGAGGATATCCTCCCCTTTTTTGTTTAAAATAAAGAATAATAAGAAAGATTCTGAAATTTCTTTTCGGATGAACTTTCATATGTGATACAAGAGACAGTTATGATATGATTCATATATGACATTTCGACATAGTTTGAAAAAAGGAGCAAAAAGATGAAACGGAGAACAGCTAGGAAAAAGGCATTGCAGGCACTGTTTCAAATTGACTTGGCTGAAGCGCTTCCTGAGGAAGCCATCAATCATGTTTTGGACGGTAATGAACATGATCCATTTTTAAATAAGCTTGTACTCGGAACGGTTGAACATCAAAACGAAATTGACGAATTGATAAAAAGGAATTTAACCAATTGGAAATTGGAAAGATTGGCTAACATTGACCGTGCCATTTTGCGTTTAGCTGTATATGAGATGAAATATGAACCGGATATTCCGTTCAATGTAACAATTGATGAAGCGATTGAACTTGCTAAAATGTTCGGAGATGTTCAGTCGAGCAAATTTGTAAATGGTGTCCTCTCAAGTATAAAAGAAGAGTTAGAAAAAAAAGCTTAGGAGGAAAAAGATGGTGGCGACGATTATTGACGGAAAAGAATTGGCAAAAGAAATGCGAAGCGAGTTAAAAAAAGAAGTGGAACAATTAAAGGAAAAAGGGGTAACTCCCGGCCTTGCCATTATTTTAGTTGGAAATAATCCTGCTTCCCTTTCTTACATTAAGGGGAAGCAAAAAGCTTCGGAGGAAATCGGTGTTTCTTTTAAGCTGGAACATTTGGAGGAGTCGATTTCACAAGAAGAACTGCTTGAAGTGATAGAAAAATATAATCAGGACGATCGTTATGACGGAATTCTTGTTCAGCTTCCGTTACCTGACCATATTGATGAAACAGCAGTCATTGAAAAAATTTCTCCAGAAAAAGATGTGGATGGCTTTCATCCGATTAATGTTGGACGCATGATGACGGGACAGGATGCGTTTTTGCCGTGCACACCGGCCGGAATTGTTGAAATGATCAAATCTGCAAATATCGAAATTGCCGGAAAGCATGTTGTCGTTGTTGGCAGAAGCAATATTGTCGGAAAACCGGTCGGACAATTGCTTCTAAACGAAAATGCAACGGTTACATATTGCCATTCGAAAACGAAAAATTTGCGGGAGCATACGATCCAAGGAGATATTTTAATCGTTGCTGTCGGGCGTCCTCATTTCATAGGTGCTGATCATATTAAAGAAGGTGCAGTCGTAATAGATGTTGGCGTCAATAGACTTGAGAACGGAAAACTTGTAGGCGATGTAAAATTTGATGAGGCAAAAGAAAAAGCAAGCACCATTACTCCTGTTCCCGGCGGAGTAGGTCCAATGACGATTACGATGCTGGTTTATAATACGGTTAAATCCGCAAAGAAGCGGGTACGTCCATAAACTTGCTTTAAAGGAGTTGTTCATGAGTAACAAAAAATTTGTAACCGTTTCGGCGTTAACAAAATACCTTAAGCGAAAATTTGATGTTGATCCACATTTGCGCGATATTTGGGTAAAAGGCGAATTATCAAACGTAAAAATTCATGACAGCGGACATATTTATTTTACGTTAAAGGACGAGCATGCCAGAATACAGGCGGTTATGTTTTCAAGTTTTAACCGTTCTCTTCCATTTCGGCCAGAGGACGGGATGAACGTATTGGTACGCGGTGAAATTACCATTTACCAGCCCGGAGGAATATACCAAATTTATGCAAAGGAAATGGAGCCTGATGGAGTAGGGGGGCTTTATCTTGCATTCGAGCAGCTGAAAAAAAAATTGGAGCAAGAAGGGCTGTTCGATGTCAAGCATAAAAAAACGATTCCTGCCTTTCCAAAGACGATCGGTGTGATCACATCGCCGACAGGTGCAGCCGTCAGGGATATCATCACAACGATCAAACGAAGATACCCTGTGGCAAAAGTGGTGGTTATTCCCGCAATTGTTCAAGGTGTACAAGCGGGAAAATCGATTGTGAATAAAATACAGCTTGCCAACTCCCTCGGTTATTTCGATGTCCTCATTGTTGGAAGAGGAGGCGGATCGATTGAAGAGTTGTGGGCTTTCAATGAAGAGATGGTGGCAAGGGAAATTTTTAAATCAAAAATACCCGTTATATCTGCTGTAGGCCATGAAACAGATTATACAATCGCAGATTTTGTCGCCGATCTTCGGGCGCCGACTCCAACCGGAGCAGCAGAGCTGGCTGTTCCTAATATAACGGATTTAATCGAAAAGATCCGAGAACGGAACATTAGAATGACGAACGCTTTAAAGGAACGGATCAAAAAGGAAAAGCTCAAGCTTTTCCGCTTAACCAACTCATATGCATTCAAATATCCGAAAAAGCTTTATATGCAAAAAGAACAGGAGCTGGACATTTTATTCGAACGGTTTAAAAAAGCAGGAAAACGTTACTTAAACGATCAAACGAACCGATACTTGTTATTGACGAATCGTCTTAAAAACGAACTTCCATATGACCAAATTGAGCGGGCGAAGACAAGAATGAAGGATCTGGACAAAAAAATGCTGCGCGAGATGACAGCTTTATTTCAACAGAAGCTGAATCGCTTTCAAGCATTAGCTTCTAAACTTGATGCGCTCAGCCCATTAAAGATTATGGAACGTGGATACAGCCTTGTGTATAAACAAGATAAGCTGGTAAAGAGCGTAAAACAAACGGCTGAAGGGGATTTTATTCAAATTAAATTGCAGGACGGGACCATCCATTGTGAAGTATCTGAAATTGAGGAGAGAAGATCATGAATGATCAAAAAGAATTAACGTTTGAAGAAGCGATGAAAGAGCTGGAAGCAATTGTTTTAAAATTAGAAGACGGAGATGTTCCATTAGAACAGGCGATCCAATATTTTCAAGAAGGAATGAAGCTTTCAAAGCTTTGCCATGAAAAATTAACGCAAGCTGAAAAGCAATTGGATTTTATTCTTGATGAAGATGGAACGATCAAACCTTTCCAAGCACAGGAGGAAGAACAAAAGTGATGTCTTTTCCGGAATACTTAAAAACGCGCAAAGCTGCCATTGATTCCGTTCTTCCCACATATATTGAAAGATTAAATGCCCCGAAAATTATTAAAGAATCGATGCTTTATTCCTTAAATGCCGGCGGGAAACGTCTGCGCCCTATGCTCTTGCTTGCCGTTCTCCATTCGTATGGAAAAGAAGAGAAAATTGGCTACCCGGTCGCATGTGCGGTGGAATTGATTCATACGTATTCGCTCATTCATGATGACCTTCCATGCATGGACAATGATGATTTTAGAAGAGGAAAGCCGACCAATCATAAAGTATATGGAGAAGCCATAGCCGTGCTGGCAGGTGACGGATTACTGACTGAAAGCTTTCGGCTGATTGCTGATGCTGAAGAGCTTTCAGATCGCGTAAAATTGACGCTCATTTCAGAGCTTTCAAAGGCGGCTGGTGCAGAAGGAATGGTTGGCGGACAAGTTGCCGACATGGAAGGAGAAAACAAACAATTAACTTTAAAACAGCTTGAATATATTCATGAGCATAAAACAGCAAAGCTTCTGGCTTTCAGTATTATTGCAGGTGCCATCATTGCTGAGGCGTCGATTGAAGAAATAAATAAATTAAAGGAATTCGCATACCATATAGGCATTGCCTTCCAAATTAAAGATGACATATTAGATGTTGAAGGAGACGAAGAAAAGATCGGAAAGCCTGTTGGTTCCGATGAAGAGAATAAAAAAACAACGTATTTGTCCGTACTGTCTTTGGAAGGCGCAAAGGAAAAATTGTCGGAGCATATTGAAACATCAAAGGCTATTTTGCAAACATGTTCCATAAACAATGAGCTTCTATTATCGTTTTGTGATTTAATTGGGGAGCGCGAACATTAAACGATGAAAATTCGGTGCACCTCCAACGGGTCGACAAAATGTGAGGAACGGGATTCGCATTTGAATGTGTGCATTCTCCAACAAGTTGAGGAAAACACTCCTATATGATATAATTCTGTCAGAAAACATGATGGAGTGGTGCAGTATTCTAGTCAGCCCTCCGGTTCTGAAGGCGGGCCTAAAAATCCGCTAAAGGGCACATCGATGAAGTTCCTGGTGTTGGCTTGAGGCGCCCAGCCTTGGGTTGATGCTGGGGGTTAAGGTTAGAGGGCGATCCACAATGGCATGTGGGCGTTGACCCTCTTTCCGCGGAGGCCCATTTTATGTGCAAAATGGGTATGAACCTGTCTACGCGCTTCATAGTGCAATGAGGCGCGGACAGCGTAGCCTGCCTTGAGTGGAGGCCGAGGGGATTATGGAAACAAGGAACTTTTTCATATGGCCAATGAAAGAGTTTCTTATGTGACATATGAAATCGGCTCTGCAAAAGAGGCTAGGAACCGGCTAAAGGCTGTTTGAGGAAAACTCCTAGACTGTTCACATGACATATATAGAGGATTGTAGTACGGACTAAGTGGCAATCCAGTCTAGCGTTTGGCGACAGCGCTAAGTCAGGTTTAAAGGGAAACCGCCGGGGCGGCAACGCCTGGTACTTGACTGGGAAAACCTACTGGACCTAAGCCGTAATGTTTACTCTATATATGACCACTCCATTTCGTTATATATAGTTTTTACATAGAAATCAGGTGTTATGCATTTCATGATGAAAGAGCTAATTCGATATTCAATACGATGGAGTTTAGGAATTGCCGTTATCACATTCGTGTTAGCGGCTCTTTTTTCAATTGTATCAACTGTTCTCCTGGAAGGCGTCGGATGGGCTGCCGGTATGATGATCGTTTTTGTGATCGTTTTAATCGGCATTTTTTTTGATATGCTCGGCATTGCTGCCACATCAGCAGATGAGGTTCCGTTTCATGCGATGGCGTCAAAGCGTGTGAGCGGTGCCAAGCATGCCATTCAAATTATCCGAAATGCCGATCGCTTTTCGAACTTTTGCAACGATGTTATTGGCGATATTTCCGGCATAATCAGCGGAACAGCCTCGGCTGTTGTCGTAGTGCAGCTGGCGGTGACGTTTGCCGACCGTCAAACTTCGGCGCTTGAGTTTACGATTTCAATCGTATTCACAAGCATTGTAGCTGCTCTTACTGTCGGAGGAAAAGCGTTTGGAAAGGCGTTTGCAATCCGTTTTTCAACTCCGATTATTTTTTATGTCGGAAAGATATTTTATTTTTTTGAAAAAAGATTTAATATTGTTTTGATGAAAGAGAAAAAAGGAAAGAATCATAAAAAAGCAAGCATATCTAAAAAGCGAAAGTGAGTGATCCGTTTTGGATCTATTGTCCATCGAAAATCCAAAATTTCTGAAAAAGTTTTCAATAAAAGAACTGGAGCAATTGAGCGCGGAAATTCGCCAATTTTTAATTGAAAAGCTGTCAGTGACCGGCGGACATATTGGACCAAATTTAGGAGTAGTTGAGCTGACAATATCTTTACATAAAATGTTTGACAGCCCGAAAGATAAATTTATTTGGGATGTAGGTCACCAGGCGTACGTTCATAAAATTTTGACAGGCAGGGCGAAAGAGTTTGATACGTTGAGGCAGTATAAAGGATTGTCCGGTTTTCCGAAGCGTTCAGAAAGCGAGCACGATGTTTGGGAAACGGGGCACAGTTCAACTTCACTTTCTGCGGCAATGGGAATGGTTATTGCCCGCGATTTAAAAGGAACGGATGAATATATTGTGCCGATTATCGGCGACGGTGCTTTAACCGGAGGCATGGCGCTTGAAGCATTGAATCACATCGGCCATGAACAAAAGGATATTATTGTTGTGTTAAACGATAATGAAATGTCTATTGCTCCAAACGTCGGTGCTCTTCATCATATACTTGGAAGATTAAGAACAACAGGCAAATATCACTGGGTAAAAGAAGAGTTGGAATACTTGTTGAAAAAAATTCCAGCTGTCGGAGGAAAGCTTGCCTCAACAGCAGAACGGCTTAAAGACAGTCTGAAATATTTATTCGTTTCGGGCATGTTTTTTGAGGAGCTTGGCTTTACCTATTTTGGACCGATTGACGGACATGATTTTCAGGCATTGATGGAAAACATTAGTTATGCCCAAAAAACAAAAGGCCCTGTTTTGCTGCATGTTATCACGAAAAAAGGAAAGGGCTATTTGCCTGCCGAAAAAGACAAGGTTGGAACATGGCATGGAACAGGCCCGTATAAAATTGAAACAGGCGATTTTGTTAAACCGAAAATATCGGCTCCGTCTTGGAGTGAATTAGTAAGTGAAACAGTTCGAAAATTAGCGAGAAACGATGAAAGAATTGTTGCAATTACACCAGCCATGCCGGTTGGTTCGAAACTTGAAAAATTCCGAGAAGAATTTCCGGACAGAATGTTTGATGTCGGTATTGCCGAGCAGCATGCGGTGACGCTTGCAGGAGGACTTGCTGCTGCCAATATGAAGCCGTTTTTGGCAATCTATTCAACCTTTTTGCAGCGCGGTTATGACCAAATGGTTCATGACATTTGCCGACAAAACTTAAATGTGTTTTTCGGAATTGACCGCGCAGGACTCGTCGGAGCTGACGGAGAAACCCATCAGGGAGTATTTGACATCGCTTTTTTGCGCCATATACCAAACATTGTATTAATGATGGCGAAAGACGAAAATGAAGGACAGCATATGGTTTATACGGCTCTGAAGTACGATGAAGGGCCGATCGCTCTTCGCTATCCGAGAGGAACAGGATTGGGTGTGCCTCTTGATCCTGAGCTGAAAGAAATTCCGATCGGTACGTGGGAAGTTCTTTTACAAGGTAAAGATGCTGTCATTTTAACATTTGGAACGACGATTAAAATGGCATTGGATGCAGCGAAAGCACTTGCCAAAAATAATGTTTCCGTTCGAGTCGTCAATGCCCGCTTTTTAAAGCCGCTTGATGAGAAAATGCTTCTTGAGATTTTCAACGAAGGAATACCGATTTTAACAGTAGAGGAAGCAGTTCTTGAAGGCGGTTTTGGCAGCTCGGTATTAGAATTTGCTGAAAAGCATGGCTTTACAAATCTTACAATGAAAAGAATGGGAATTCCAGATCGCTTTATCGAGCATGGAAGCGTGGAAAAACTGTTAGAAGAGATTGGATTAACAAAAGAAGGAATAATCAAAAATGTGCTCGAAGTAATACCAAAAAAAGAAAAAGGAATCAAATATGGGTAAAAAGGAACGTTTAGATGTATTGCTTGTAGAAAGAGGACTTGCAGAAACGAGAGAAAAAGCAAAAAGGGCCGTTATGGCCGGGCTTGTTTATTCAAATGAAAAACGATTGGATAAGCCTGGCGAAAAAATTGATCGCGACATCCCGTTAACTGTAAAGGGAGATGCGATCCCTTATGTTTCAAGAGGCGGTTTAAAGCTGGAAAAGGCGTTGAAACAATTTGAAATCAGTGTGGCAGGAAAAATTATGGTAGATGTCGGCTCTTCTACGGGAGGATTTACCGACTGCGCCTTGCAGAACGGCGCAAAATTATGTTATGCGGTGGATGTCGGGTATAATCAATTGGATTGGAAGCTGCGTCAAGATGAACGTGTCATCGTGATGGAACGGACAAACTTCCGTTATGTAAAGCCGGAGGATTTTCAAAAGGGGCTTCCGGAATTTGCTACCATTGATGTATCGTTTATCTCTTTAAAATTGATCCTCCCTGTTTTAAAAACCATTTTGGTGCCCACTGGTGAATGCGTAGCGCTAATTAAGCCGCAATTTGAAGCAGGAAAAGAAAAAGTCGGGAAAAAAGGAATTGTGAAGGATGCTCGGGTTCATGAGGAAGTTTTGCATGACATAACGGCCTTTGCAATCAGTGAAGGATTTGATTGCTTACATTTATCGTACTCTCCGATCACTGGCAGCAACGGGAATATAGAGTTTTTGCTCCATTTGTATTGGGGAGGGGCAAAAGAAAAAGGTGACATAAAATTTACGGAAACAATTGAAGAAATTGTGAAAAACGCTCATTCCACGTTAAAAATAAAGAGACAGGGATAACGAATACAAGTTATTCCTGTTTTTCTATGAGATATCATAACAGGAAAGAGAATAGGGGTGGTCGCTAATGACAAAAGGACAGCGTCTTATTAAAATTAGAGAGCTTGTCACAAATTACGAAATCGAAACGCAGGATGAACTAGTTGAAATGCTGAAAAATTTAGGTTTTAATGTCACCCAAGCAACCGTATCCCGCGACATCAAAGAGCTCCATTTAGTGAAGGTTCCGACATCTGATGGACGTTATAAATACAGCCTGCCCGCAGATCAGCGCTTCAATCCCCATCAAAAGCTGAAAAGAGCATTGATGGATGCATTTGTTAAAATCGATTCTGCCGGACATTTGCTTGTGATGAAAACAATGCCGGGAAATGCTCATGCAATCGGTGCATTAATTGATAATTTGGACTGGGAAGAAATATTAGGGACAATTTGCGGCGATGACACGATTTTAATTATATGCAGGAAGAATGAAGACACCAAAACGTTGACGGAAAAATTTTTGGACATGCTTTAACAAGTTTGGGGTGAAAATGCGATGTTAGCGGAATTGTCGATTAAAAATTTTGCCATTATTGAATCCCTATCTCTTTCTTTTGAAAAAGGGCTGACAGTGCTGACGGGAGAAACAGGTGCTGGGAAATCGATCATTATTGATGCAATATCTCTTCTTGTAGGAGGACGCGGTTCTTCTGAATTTGTCCGAGCCGGTGAAAAGCGCGCTGAATTGGAAGGGTTGTTTATATTGGAAGAAGAGGACCATCCGTGCTTGAAAAAGTGCCATGAATTAGGAATAGATGCTAGTGAAGGCATGATTGTTTTAAACCGGAATATCTCCGCTAACGGAAAAAGCATTTGCAGAATTAATGGAAAGCTTGTCACAATCGGAATTCTCCGGGATATTGGGAGCACATTAGTCGATATACATGGACAGCACGATCATCAAGAGCTGATGGACGAGCAAAAGCATCTTCATCTTCTCGACGAATATGGCGGCGAAGAAGTGAAAAAAGCAAAGGATGCATACGTAAAGTTTTATAAAAAATACACGGACTTAACAAAGCGGTTAAAAGCCCTTTCAGAAAATGAGCAGCAGATGGCGCATCGATTGGATTTATTGAAGTTTCAATTAAAGGAAATTGACGATGCCGATTTAAAAATGGATGAAGATATAAAGCTTCAGGAAGAACGGCAGGAAATGTTAAATTTTGAAAAAATTTATGAAGCCTTGAAAAATAGCTATGAATCGCTGCAGGGAGAGCAGCGCGGGCTTGATTTTTTACGACTTGCCATGAATCATTTAGAAGAAGCAGCAGAATTTAATAAACAGTTAAAAGAAATGTCCGAAACGCTGTCGAACAGTTTTTACGTTGTAGAGGATTTAACGTTTCAGCTTAGAAATGAATTAGAACGCATGGAATTTAATCCTGATCGGTTAAATATGATAGAGGACCGCCTCCATGTCATTCATCGGTTAAAACGAAAGTACGGGCAAACAATCAAAGACATTTTGCAATATAGAGATGAAATTGAAAAAGAGATCGATACGATTGAAAACCGTGATAGCCATATTCAAACGCTTAGAAATGAGCTTAAATCTGTCGTCGAAGAACTGCTGACAAAATCCCAACATTTAACAGCAATAAGAAAAAAATACGCAAACAAGCTAACTGCTCAAATCACATCTGAATTAAAACAGCTGTACATGGATAAAACTACATTTAAGGTTCAATTTTCGCAGAAAGAGGCCCAAGATTCCGCTTTGATCGATGGAATTCCAGCGAAATTTGGAAGTGACGGCATGGATTTTGTGGAATTTTACATTTCCACCAATCCAGGCGAACCTCTTAAGCCTCTTGCGAAAATTGCTTCCGGCGGGGAATTATCAAGAATCATGCTTGCCTTAAAAACGATTTTTTCCAAGCATCAAGGAATTACTTCCATCATATTTGACGAGGTGGATACTGGTGTAAGCGGCCGTGTCGCCCAAGCGATCGGAGAAAAAATTTATCAGGTGTCGATTAACTCTCAAGTGCTATGCATCACGCATCTTCCTCAAGTTGCAGCGATGGCTGACAACCATCTATTAATTGCTAAGGAAGTAAGCAAAGAGGGAAGAACGAAAACAAAGGTTATTCCGCTTTCTGAAAAAGAAAAAATTGCAGAAATCGGCCGGATGATTGCTGGAGCAGAAGTGACGGAATTGTCGAAGCAGCATGCAAAAGAGCTGTTGGATCTGGCTATATCGGTGAAATCCTCCTAGCGGAAATAATTTCTTTAAGAAAAAGTTATAAATGACCTCGCTCAAGGAAAAATTATTAGATGTAGCCATGTGAAATAGTCATATGGTGTGGGTTAGGAGCGAGGAGAGTGAAGAAATGACTTTAGAATACATCAGAAAAATAATTGGTACGATTCTCCTTGTTTCTTTAATCAGTTTAGGCTTTTCAAAAGAGGTGCGACAATATTTACACATTCCGAAAACAATCACCATTTTTGAACATGACGTTTATACAATAGAAAAAAATGTTATTCCAGCTCAAGCTCAAGTTCAGGATGTTCAAAACGCTTTCAAAGTGTCGGAAAGCGGGGACGAATTGCAGCTAAAAGGCACGAAATCTGGAGATGGACAAATTCTCTATGAAATAAAAGGCATGCCGGTTAAAAACGTGAATGTCAAAGTTCTCCCGGAATTAAAGGTAATTCCTGGAGGCCAATCGATCGGTGTTAAGTTAAATACACTTGGTGTTTTAGTAGTCGGCTTTCACCAAATTGAAACTGAAGCCGGAAAAAAATCACCGGGTGAATCGGCAGGTGTAGAAGTCGGCGATATGATAACAAAAATTAATGGGACAAAAATAGAAAAAATGAGTGATATTATTCCATTTATACAAGAAGCAGGAAGAACAGGCCGCCCTTTAGCGATCGAAGTAAAACGCAACAACAAAGTTCTCAACACGAAATTGACACCAGTCAAAGACAAAAGCGACAAAACGTATCGTATCGGTCTCTATATACGGGATTCTGCAGCAGGCATTGGAACGATGACGTTTTATGATCCGAAATCAAAAAAATACGGTGCTCTTGGGCACGTTATATCAGATATGGATACAAAAAAACCGATTGTGGTTGAAAACGGAAAAATTGTCCGGTCTACGGTAACGTCGATTGAAAAAGGAAGAGGCGGAAGTCCAGGTGAAAAATTAGCAAGATTTTCAGAAAAACATGAAGTGATCGGCTCTATTTCAAAAAACAGTCCATTCGGCATATTTGGCAGGCTGAATCAAGAAGTGAAAAACGGAATTATGGACAAACCGATACCAGTTGCTTTTTCACATCAAGTGAAAGAAGGTCCTGCACAAATTTTAACAGTGGTAGATCAAAATAAAGTGGAAGCATTTGATGTAGAAATTGTCAGTACCGTTAATCAAAAGTTTCCTGCAACAAAAGGCATGGTCATAAAAGTGACAGATAAGGAATTGCTTAAGAAAACAGGAGGCATTGTTCAAGGAATGAGCGGCAGTCCAATCATTCAAGATGGAAAACTGGTTGGCGCTGTGACTCATGTATTTGTCAATGATCCGACATCTGGTTACGGTGTTCACATTGAATGGATGCTGCAAGACGCAGGGATTAGTATGGACGAAAAGCAGCAAAAAGCGAGTTAACACACTCGCTTTTTCTTATTACATGATGCAGCGATCTGACATAAATCCTTTTGCGAAAAACGTCACGTTCACATAAAGGAATTTTGTGAAGTGGGCTGTTTGCTTTAAAAGCAAGGGAAGTGTACTGGCTCAATCAAGCGAAAATTTATGTATAAACTTATTTAATTCGACATACATATTTATTACAAAAACGCTGTTTATGTTTGTTAGAGGAGAATTTTGCTTGAAATCGAAAACTTTATTCATAATAAGAAGAACTTTGAAAAAACACATAATTTTTCACTTTTTTTAAAAAAGGAAAAGGATTCTCTGTAAAGTTGTCGAAAATATCTTGTAGATCAAACAATGTATAATTTTGTAAAGAGGATTGGGAGGAGTGCGTGTGGAAAAAATTAAAGTATGTATCGTTGATGATAATCGAGAGCTTGTTGCCCTTTTGGATGAATATTTATCCAGCCAGGAGGATATGGAAGTAATCGGCGTTGCTTACAATGGTCAGGAATGTTTAAATATTTTGAATGAAAAAAGCCCGGACGTCCTTGTTTTGGATATCATTATGCCCCATTTAGATGGATTAGCAGTACTGCAAAAGCTCAAGGAGCTAAACAAAGCGAAAAAGCCGAACGTAATCATGTTAACTGCTTTTGGCCAGGAGGATGTAACGAAAAAAGCGGTCGACCTAGGGGCTGCTTATTTTATTTTAAAACCGTTCGATATGGAACAGCTGGCTGGAAATATTCGTCAAGTGAGTGGAAAGCCTTCGCCTCTAATGAAAAATATATCTTTACATAAATCTGGCTCTGCTGTTTCTGAAAATAAAAATGACAATCTAGACGCTAGTATTACAAGCATTATTCATGAAATCGGGGTTCCTGCGCACATCAAAGGATATTTATATTTAAGAGAAGCGATTTCCATGGTTTATAATGATATCGAGCTGTTAGGATCGATTACAAAAGTGCTTTATCCAGATATTGCGAAAAAATTTAACACAACGGCAAGCCGTGTGGAACGTGCTATCCGCCATGCTATTGAAGTAGCATGGAGCCGCGGCAACATTGAATCTATCTCATCGCTGTTTGGCTACACAGTCAGCATGTCAAAAGCCAAACCGACGAACTCGGAATTTATTGCAATGGTGGCAGATAAATTGAGATTGGAGCATAAGGCCTCCTGAAAAAAAAGTAACCGCTGAGCCTAACGGCGGTTACTTTTTTTCTGAAAACGCGGCTGAACTCGATTGCGTTTTCTATCTCTGTGCAAAATAAATCCTCCTATAAAGAACAATCCTGCTAGGAAAAATAATAAACCCATTAAAAATTGCAGCCATAAGTAAGGAAACGGGGGCTGTAAAATGCCAAAAAGCATGTCTCGCATTAATTTAATTCCGTAAACCGCCAGGATCCCTGGAATCACCATAATCAACAATGCAATAAGCCTTATCATTTGACTTTATATCCCTTTCTGTTAAAATAGAGCGAATCAATTTCATTTTTACGATCATATTACAATTTGTCAATACAAATAAACATGTTATGATGAAGATATGCCATTTTATTAACGATGAATGGACAAGGAGCATACGTCTTTTCTATATAAATATTTTTAAAAATCGGTTTTTTAGCATACATAGAAGAGATGAAGGAAGGAGAGTTTCATGGCCAAAGAATATGATGTAGTGATTTTAGGAGGAGGAACGGCAGGATATGTTACAGCGATCCGGGCATCCCAGCTCGGAATGAAAACAGCTATTGTTGAAAAATCAAAGCTTGGAGGGACCTGTTTGCATTCGGGCTGCATCCCGAGCAAAGTTTTATTGCGAAGCGCTGAAATATTTGCTCAATCAAAAAAAAGCAGCGACTTTGGAATCGAGCTGTCCAATGTTCAAGTCAATTTTGATAAAGTGCAGGAGCGGAAGGAAAAGATAGTTTCTCAACTTTATCAAGGGGTCAGGCAATTAGTCAAAAAGGGAAAGATCGATGTGTTTCATGGCATCGGACGAATTTTAGGTGCGTCCATCTTTTCTCCGCAGCCGGGAACAGTTTCTGTAGAGATGGAAAACGGGGAGGAAAACCAAATTTTACTTCCGAAATACGTTATTATTGCAACTGGATCGCGCCCTCGTGAATTGCCTGGATTAACGATTGACGGCGAGACTATTTTGACGTCAGATGAAGCATTGCAATTACAACGCCTTCCTTCATCTATTATCATTGTGGGCGGCGGAGTGATTGGAATGGAATGGGCATCTATGCTCTCTGATTTCGGAGTTGAAGTCACGATCCTTGAAATGGCGGATCGAATTTTGCCGTCAGAAGATATTGAAATAAGTAAAGAAATGGAACGGCTAATGAGGAAAAAAGGAGTCCGCATTTTTACGAATATATCGATTTTGCCTGAAAAAACAGAAATACAAAACGGAATCACAGTGTTCATCGAACAGGATGGACAAGAAATCAGTTTGCACAGTGAAAAACTGCTGTTGTCAATAGGGAGAAAAGGGAACACAGAAGGAATTGGATTGGAAAATACCGAAATTGAAATCCATAATGGCTATATTGTGACAAACGAGTTTTATCAAACAAAGGAATCAAACATCTATGCAGTCGGTGATGTCATCGGCGGTCTTCAGCTTGCCCATGTCGCATCGCAAGAAGGAATACGTGCCGTAGAACATATTGCAGGAGAGAATGTTTTGCCAATTGACTACAAAAAAGTCCCTAAATGTATTTATTCGAATCCTGCAGCTGCAAGTATCGGTTTAACAGAACAAGAAGCGAGGGAAAAAGGCTATACCGTCAAAATCGGAAAATTTCCTTTTCAAGGAGTTGGAAAAGCGCTCATTTATGGAGAACCGCAAGGGTTTGTCAAAATTGTCGCAGATGAAAAGACCGATGATCTTTTAGGAATTCATATTATCGGACCAAATGCAACAGAGCTGATTTCTGAAGGAAGTTTAGCAAGCTTTCTCGATGCAAGCTCCTGGGAACTCTCCCGTACGATTCATGCCCATCCAACATTGTCAGAAGGGATAATGGAAGCGGCTCTTGCGGTAAATGGCAAAGCAATACATATATAAGCTAGGGAGGTCTTGTCATGCCCAAAAATCGTCATCAGTCTTTAGGTTTAACGGATCAGGACGTATTAAACATGTATGAAACGATGCTTCTTGCAAGAAAAGTGGACGAACGGATGTGGCTTTTAAACCGAGCAGGAAAAATCCCATTTGTCATCTCATGTCAAGGGCATGAAGGCGCTCAAGTTGGTGCAGCCTTTGCCTTGGACAAAACAAAGGATTATATCTTGCCTTACTACCGTGATGTAGGCGTTGTCCTGCACTTTGGAATGACCGTGAAAGAATTAATGCTATCAGCATTTGCAAAAGCGGAAGACCCGAATTCCGGGGGCAGGCAAATGCCAGGACATTTCGGCCAAAAGAAAAATCGGATTGTAACTGGTTCATCCCCTGTTACAACTCAAGTTCCTCATGCAGCTGGAATCGCCTTAGCAGGAAAAATCGATAAAAAGGATTTTGTCACATTTGTTTCCTTTGGGGAAGGATCTTCGAACCAAGGAGATTTTCATGAAGGGGCGAATTTTGCTGGAGTACATAAATTACCTGTCATTTTGATGTGTGAAAATAACCAATACGCCATCAGCGTTCCGATTCAAAAGCAATTAGCTTGCGAAAAAGTGTCAGACAGAGCAGCAGGGTACGGCATGCACGGGGTGACTGTAGATGGAAACGATCCTCTTGAAGTGTATAAAGTTGTGAAGGAAGCGAGAGAAAGAGCTGTCCGAGGAGAGGGACCGACATTGGTTGAAGCGCTTGTGCACCGCCTTACACCCCATTCGAGCGATGATGATGATCGGAGCTACCGGACAAAAGAAGAAATCGAAGAAGCTAAGAAAAAAGATCCGATTTATACGTTTGCATCCTATTTAAAAGAAATTGGATTGTTAACAGAGGAATTGGAACAAAATATGCAGACGAAAATTGCAAGCGTAATCGATGAAGCAACTGATTATGCAGAAAATGCGCCTTATGCGGCTCCGGAACATGCACTGAAACATGTGTATGGAAACTGAAGGAGGAAAAAAGATGCCAATTATGTCATATATCGAAGCAGTTACAGCTGCACTTCGTGAAGAAATGGAGCGAGATGAAAAAGTATTTCTACTAGGAGAAGATGTCGGGAAAAAAGGAGGAGTTTTTAAAGCGACTCAAGGGTTATATGAACAGTTTGGAGAAGAGAGGGTAATCGATGCTCCCCTTGCTGAATCTGCTATCGCTGGCGTTGGAATAGGAGCGGCCATGTACGGAATGCGCCCTGTTTGTGAAATACAATTTGCTGATTTTATTATGCCGGCTGTCAATCAAATTATTTCAGAAGCAGCGAAAATACGGTATCGCTCCAACAATGACTGGAACTGTCCGATTACGATTCGGGCGCCGTTTGGCGGAGGAGTGCACGGTGCTTTATACCATTCTCAGTCTGTTGAGGCGGTATTTGCCAACCAGCCTGGTTTGAAAATTGTCATACCTTCTACGCCGTATGACGTAAAAGGATTATTAAAAGCAGCGATACGCGATGATGATCCTGTCTTATTTTTTGAACATAAGCGGGCATACAGGCTCATTAAAGGGGAAGTTCCGGCAGATGATTATGTTTTGCCGATTGGAAAGGCGGATGTCAAGCTGGAAGGGGATGACATTACCGTTATTACATATGGATTGTGCGTTCATTTTGCTCTGCAGGCAGCTGAACGATTAGAAAAAGATGGAATTTCTGTCCACCTTTTAGATTTAAGAACGGTATATCCGCTTGATCAGGAGGCTATTATTGAGGCCGCTTCAAAAACCGGCAAGGTGCTTCTCGTGACTGAGGATAATAAAGAAGGCAGTGTAATGAGCGAGGTATCCGCCATTATTGCAGAGCATTGTTTGTTTGATCTTGATGCACCAATTAAACGGCTTGCAGGCCCGGATGTACCTGCGATGCCATTTGCACCGACAATGGAAAAATTTTTTATGATGAATGCAGAAAAAATTGAAAAAGCGATGAGAGAATTGGCAGAGTTTTAAAGTTGACCCTAATCTCAAGGAGGAATCAACGTGCTAATCGAAGAAATGAAAATGCCTCAATTAGGAGAAAGCGTGACAGAAGGAACAATCAGCAAGTGGCTCGTCTCCATCGGCGATAAGGTCAACAAATATGATCCCATTGCAGAAGTTATGACGGATAAAGTAAATGCAGAAGTTCCTTCATCATATACAGGTGTAATTAAAGAGCTTTTAGCTGAGGAGGGAGATACTCTCCAAGTTGGCGAAGTTATTTGCAGAATTGAAGTGGAGGCTGTGGCGGTTGAACAAGAAAAAAACATTCAGCCAAAAGACAGTCTTTATGCTAATGACCATCAGCCGGCTGAAAAAGAAGAAACGGAAAAGAAGACTATGAAAAACAGGTATTCTCCGGCAGTGCTCCGGCTAGCTCAAGAACATGATATTGATTTAGAAAAAGTCAACGGAACGGGAGCTTTCGGAAGAATTACCCGAAAAGATGTGTTGAAGCTGATTGAAGCAGGTAATATACCGAAAAAGGGCTCCTTGATCCAAGAAACGAAATCCTATAAATCACCTAAAACAGCCGGTGATACTGAAATTCCTGTTTCTGGGGTGCGCAAAGCCATTGCTCAAAATATGGCGCGAAGCAAAACAGAAATTCCCCATGCTTGGATGATGATTGAGGTCGATGTAACTGGGTTAGTTGAATTAAGAAATTCGATCAAGGAAGAATTTAAAGCAAAAGAAGGTTTTCCTTTAACATTTTTCCCGTTTTTTGTGAAAAGCGTTGCAGAAGCGTTGAAAGAATATCCGCAAATGAATTCGACTTGGGCGGGGGATAAAATTATTCAAAAGAAAGACATTAATATTTCGATCGCTGTTGCAACAGATGATGCGCTTTATGTACCAGTTATTAAACACGCTGATGAAAAATCCATTAAAGGAATTGCTCGAGAAATTAACGAGCTTGCTTTAAAGGTTAGAACGGGAACGATAGAAGCGAAGGAAATGGAAGGCGGTACATTTACCGTTAACAACACAGGTTCATTTGGCTCTATTCAATCAATGGGAATTATTAACTATCCACAAGCGGCTTTGCTGCAAGTAGAAACGATTGTGAAAAGATTAGTTGTCATGAAAAACGGAATGATCGCCGTGCGCGATATGGTGAATCTCTGCCTTTCTCTCGATCATAGAGTATTAGATGGGGTAGTATGCGGAAGATTTTTGCAAAGAGTAAAACAAATATTAGAAGGTATTTCGAAAGAAACGACATCCGTATATTAGTCCTTTGAGTTATTAGAAATAATGCTTAAGCAACATTGGTTAACATTTGCTTCAAAGATTGCTGTTATTGTAAGATAACAATATAATGGTGAAAAAAAGGGAAAGGGGTGCGAATGAATGAGCATCGATTTTAATTTCTTCATGAACGACATAGTTCGCCAAGCGCGTGAGGAAATCGTTGCCGCTGGCTATACGGAATTGAAAACACCGGAAGAAGTGGATGAAGCTTTAACGAAAAAAGGAACCACTTTAGTAATGGTTAATTCTGTTTGCGGCTGTGCAGGAGGAATCGCAAGACCGGCTGCATATCATGCGCTTCATTATGATAAACGTCCTGATCAATTAGTGACTGTATTTGCAGGTCAAGATAAAGAAGCTACGGAACGAGCTAGATCTTATTTTACCGGTTATCCGCCGTCTTCTCCATCTTTTGCGCTGCTCAAGGATGGAAAGCTCGTTACCATGATTGAACGCCATGAAATCGAAGGACATGAGCCGATGTCTGTTGTCCAAAAATTACAAGAGGCATTCGAGCAATATTGTGACGAAGTATAAAAAGAAAAGGCTGCCATTTTTAGATGTGGCGCCTTTTTTATTTCGAAAAGAGAATAGGAAAATGATGGTGATGAGTAATGAGAAAATTTAAAATCGGTTATCGTACGTTAAAAACAGCGATAGGTGCTCCTCTAGCGATATTTTTAGCACAGCTGATGGATTTAAACCATTTTGTTTCCACCGGCATCATCGCGATTCTTTGTATTCAAGTAACAAAAAAGAAATCATTGAAAAGCGCTTGGTCCAGGTTTTTTGCTTGTATAACGGGAATGATGTTTTCTTTTCTTTTTTTTGAAATTTTTGGTTACCATCCAATTGTCATTGGATTTCTGTTGCTTTTTTTCATACCGACAATGGTGCTTTTTAAAACGACAGAAGGCATTGTAACGAGCTCTGTTATTATTTTGCACTTATATGAAGCAGGTCAAATAACGCTGGATATTGTTCAAAACGAACTTTTGATTATTGTGACAGGGATCGGAGTAGCGCTCTTAATGAATCTGTATATGCCGAGCCTGGAAAATGACCTTAATGTTTATCGAAAAGAAGTAGAAAAAAACTTTGCGGTTATTTTTGAAAAAATTGTAGCTTTTTTAAGAGAAGGCGACTATACGTGGGATGGAAAAGAAATTCCTGAGACAGCCGATCTCATTGAAAAAGGGAAAGGATTGGCGCTCCGAAATGTAGAAAATCGTTTGCTAAGACATGAAGACCAATATTATGCATATTTTAAAATGAGAGAAAAACAATTAGAAATCATTGAACGAGTGCTGCCGACGTTCACGATGATCACCGCAAACGTAGAACAAGCGCACCTTATTGCACAGTTTATTGAAGAGTTAAAAGACAACATTCATTCCGGAAATACAGCAAAGAAATTTTTAAAAAAGCTAGATGACATCAAAAAAGAGATGGAAAGGGCACCGCTTCCGAAAACAAGAAAGGAATTTGAAACGAGAGCAAGGCTTTATCATTTTTTATATGAAATGGAGCAATATTTAATTATTAAAAGCCAGTTTAAAGGTCTTGCCGACGCCAAAAAAGGAAAAGGATGAAGCTCTTGTCATTGAGCACAATAAAACGAGAGATCGTGTCAATGCTTTTTTCATACATATGTTTAGAAGAAACGCCTTTACGAGCTGCACTTTTCAAAATACAAACAGAAGAATGGACCGTGTCTGCTGAAAAAAATCGGCTAAGAATGTTCACCATATCGGTTCGCATGATCTGAAAATATTCGTGAACAGCTATGGAATAAATCAGCGTGATCTGTAAAAAAATTCGCGGCAACGATGCCAAAAGTCCGCAGCGGACGAGATTGATTTTGCGAAAATGAATGTGCGGAATTCATGGACTTTATCGGAAAATATGTAACAAAAGGTAGTATGAGGACGAGCAATCGAGAGGAGGAAGCACCGATTTGAAAGAAATTGTTTTTCACCAAACAGCCTATGTGGTGTAAAAAGTGCATGTTGAATTTTTAAAGCCACATAGTGATGCCTGTTAAAATTGAGGTGATCAGCAATGAACCTAACATAATATAAACAACCCACTTTTGCATTTTTTTGCTTGTCATCATGATTCCCTCCACATACATGATTTATAAAACATTGTACAACGATTTTTTAGAGGGGACAACCTTCATCGACAGCTTCTTTTTGATTTCACAAGCGGAATCAAAATCGGTTACACTAAACATGAATACATAATTAGGAGGAAAGACAAAATGGTTCAGGAAAACCGGCTAGTGAATGAATTTTTAGAACTCGTGAAAATTGATTCAGAAACAAAATTTGAACGGGAAATAGCAAATGTATTAAAGCAAAAATTTACCGAGCTTGGACTACAAGTAATAGAAGACGAATCAATTGAAAAAACAGGACATGGAGCAGGAAATTTAATTTGTACGCTAGAGGCGACGAAAGAAGGCGTTGATACGATTTATTTTACCTCTCATATGGATACGGTCGTACCTGGAAAAGGGGTAAAACCTTCTATACAAAACGGATATATTGTGACGGACGGAACAACGATTTTAGGCGCTGATGATAAAGCGGGCCTTGCCGCAATGCTGGAAGCGGTGCGTGTATTAAAAGAAAATAACATTCCTCACGGGAAAATCGAGTTTGTCATTACGGTTGGAGAAGAATCAGGTTTAATTGGGGCAAAAGCGCTTGATTCAAAACTGATTACCGCGCAATACGGGTATGCATTGGACAGTGACGGAAAAGTTGGAGACATTATTGTTTCGGCGCCGACACATGCAAAAATTAAAGCGACGATTCACGGAAAAACCGCTCATGCCGGGGTTGCGCCAGAAAAAGGAATTTCCGCTATTACGGTTGCAGCAAAAGCAGTTGCCAATATGCCTTTAGGCCGAATCGATGAAGAAACAACGGCAAATATCGGCCGTTTTGAAGGGGGAACGCAAACAAATATCGTATGCGACCGCGTTGAAATTTTAGCTGAAGCGCGTTCACTTGTACCTGAAAAATTGGAGCAGCAAGTACAAAAAATGAAGGAAGCTTTTGAAACAGCAGCTGCCGAAATGGGAGCAAAAGCAGAAGTGGATATTAACGTAATGTATCCCGGATTTACGTTTACCGATGAAGATAAGGTCGTTCAAATTGCTAAAAAAGCTATCAAAACAATCGGCAGAGAGAGCAGATTGTTAAAAAGCGGGGGCGGAAGCGATGCGAATATTATCGCTGGCTTCGGCATTCCGACTGTTAATCTTGCTGTTGGTTATGAGGAAATTCATACAACAAATGAAAAAATGCCGATCGAGGAGCTTGTCAAAACAGCAGAATTAGTTGTCGCCATTATAAAAGAGGTAGCAAACCAATAGAGCTTTGAAAATTTGAAGCCGGAAGCTTGTCACTCAGCAAACGATCCGATGTGCCAGGCCTTAGGCTTCATAATAAGAATTGACAGCTCTAAAACATCTGCAAGACCTCTGATAGTTTTTACAACCTCCGGCTTCTATAATAAGAATTGACAGCCGTTCCGCTCTTCCAGCGTCGTGTTGGAAGAGCATCTTTTTTATTGATATTTTTCTAGTACTGAGAAAAACTCTTTAGCAAATTGATAAAACACTTTAACGGACGGGGCCAGCTCGTAATTTTTCGATATAATAATGCCGACATTTCTGCTTACACGAGGCATTTCAATCGGAATTTTTACCGTAAAACGAGGCATTGTTTCATAAAAAGTGCTTTCAGGCAGCAATGTTACGCCAATTTCTGCCGATACGAGCCCTTTGATGGCATCTAAATCTTCCCCTTCCGATGAAATAATTGGGGAAAATCCAGCCTGTTGACACGCTTCATGCACGATTTTATGCAAAATATAACCTTCTGGAAACGTCACAAACGGTTCATTACGCAATTCAGTCAGCACTAAGCTTTTTTTGTGCGCAAGCGGATGATTGTGCGGCAAAAGGGCTGCAAAGGATTCCGTAAATAAAATATCCCCTTTCACATCGTTGTCATCCGTCGGAATAGGACCGAGAAAAGCTAAATCGATTTCTCTTTTTTTGACGGCTTCAATTAAATATTTATAAGAACCTTGTCGCAAATGAAAGGAAACGTTCGGGTGTTTTGCTTTAAAAGCGGAAATAACAGTCGGCATTGTATGGCTTGCCAAGCTGGTCGGAAAGCCGATTTTAACTGTTCCTCTTTCCGGATCCAAAAATTCTTCAATTTGCTGTTTGGCGTGTTCGATCGCTTTTAAAGCCGTCTCGACATGGGGCAAAAAATGACGTCCAATTGGAGTAAGCTTAACATTCCTTCCTTCCCTTTCAAAAAGCTCCACTCCGAGCTCCGCCTCTAAATTTGCTATTTGCCTGCTGATAGCCGACTGTGCGACATGAAGGGCTTCAGCAGCTTCTGAAACATGCTCCCGCTTCGCAACCTCCCAAAAATATATAAGCTGTCTCAGTTCCATTTGACTCACCCCCAAGCAATTTATATCAAAATGAGATTATTATTATCTAAATTATATATTGTTAATATTATTTTTGAAAACTACAATTATACATACAGACTTATCGGCATGAGAATGGGGGAGAAGAGATGAAACAGATAGGATTACCAAAGGCACAAGGTCTCTATCGTCCTGAATTTGAACATGATGCATGTGGGATCGGTTTATATGCTCATCTGAAGGGGAAACCTTCTCATGATATTGTCAAAAAAGGCCTTCACATGCTTTGTCAATTGGAGCACCGCGGCGGACAAGGAAGCGATCCGAAAACTGGAGACGGTGCAGGCATTATGGTTCAAATTCCGCACAATTATTTTAAAGTTGCTTGCGGACGAATGAATCTTCCAGAAAAAGGACGATATGGAGTCGGAATGGTCTTTTTGCCGAGTCGTGAACATGATCGGATACATTATGAAACAGAAATCAACAAAATCATTGAAAAAGAAGGACAAATATTATTAGGTTGGAGAACTGTGCCGGTAAATTCTGAAAAGATCGGTTGGCTTGCAAAAGAGAGCAAACCTTTCATCAGACAAGTATTTATTGGGGCGAGCGATGATATTCAAGACGAGCTTACTTTTGAGAGAAAGCTGTATGTTATTCGGAAACAAGCAGAACGTCTTGTTCAAAATAATGAATTTTATTTTGCAAGTTTATCAAGCCGGACAATTGTTTATAAAGGTCTCTTGACGCCTGAACAATTAGATGAATTTTATGTAGACTTGCAGGACGAGAGATTTCAATCAGCTTTTGCTCTAGTCCACTCCCGATTCAGCACCAATACGTTCCCAAGCTGGGAAAGAGCGCATCCAAACAGATATTTAATCCATAATGGCGAGATCAACACATTGCGCGGCAATGTGAATTGGATGGCTGCAAGGGAAAAGCTGTTTGTTTCAGACGTTTTCGGGGATGATTTGACAAAAATCACACCTATTTTAGATATGAACGGAAGCGATTCATCCATTTTAGACAACGCTTTTGAATTTTTTGTGCTGGCAGGGAAAAAGCTGGCGCATGCGGCGATGATGCTTATTCCTGAACCATGGTTTTGGGATGATGAAATGGATGATGATAAGAAAGCATTTTATGAGTTTCACAGCTGTTTTATGGAGCCGTGGGACGGTCCAACGGCCATCTCGTTTACAGACGGAAAGCAGATCGGAGCTATTTTGGACCGCAATGGACTTAGACCAGCCCGCTACTATGTGACGAAAGATGATTACATTATTTTCTCATCAGAAGTCGGTGTGATTGATGTTGAACCGGAAAATGTGCTTTATAAAGACCGGCTGAGTCCAGGAAAAATGCTGTTGATTGACTTGGAAGAAGGAAGAATCATTTCTGATCAGGAAATCAAAGAAGAAATCGCCAAAGAAAAACCGTATCGCCAGTGGATCAATGATCAGATGATTTCTATTTTCGACATCAATGTTCCTGAAGATGTTGAAAAGGTTGACGATCTAACCAAACTCCAAAAAGCGTTTGGTTATACGTATGAAGATGTTGAAAAAACAATTGCAGCAATGGTGATCGATGGAAAAGATCCGATCGGTGCAATGGGAAATGATACTCCTCTTGCAGTGCTGTCAGATCGCCCGCAAAGCTTGTTTAATTATTTTAAACAATTGTTTGCCCAAGTAACGAATCCTCCGATTGATGCGATTCGTGAATCGATCGTCACTTCTACGATGACACTGTTAGGAAAAGAAGGAAATATTCTCGATCCTGATCCATCAGCAGCACGACGCATTCGCTTAGAATCTCCAATTCTTTCGAATGAAGAACTCGCTGCTTTGAAAAATAATCCGTATCCTGAATTTAAATGCGTCACTTTGCCGGCTTTGTTTAAAGATGATTTGAAAAATGCATTAGATCAGCTCTTTCAAGCTGCTGATGAAGCGGTGGAAAACGGCGCTACACTTCTAGTTTTATCAGATCGCGGAGTAAATGAAGAATATGCAGCAATTCCAGCACTGCTTGCCGGAAGCGCTCTGCATCAATATATGGTGAAAAAAGGAACCCGCACGAAAGCAAGCATTATTGTTGAATGCGGAGAAGCGAGAGAAGTGCACCATTTTGCGGCTCTAATAGGATATGGTGTAGATGCGGTCAATCCTTATTTAGCTTTAGAAACAGTGCGAAATGCTGTTCAAAAGGGAACGATTCCATATTCATATAAAGAAGCAGTAAAAAGATTTAAAAAAGCGGTGACAGACGGGGTCGTCAAAGTCATGTCAAAAATGGGAATTTCTACGATTCAAAGCTACCGCGGAGCCCAAATTTTTGAAGCGGTCGGCATTGGAGAAGAAGTTATCGAGGAATACTTCACTGGAACAGCCTCGCAAATTGGAGGAATCGGATTAAAAGAAATTGAAAAAGAAGCGAAAATGCGTCATGCTCAAGGATTTAAAACAACTTATCGAGATGAAACGCTCGATCCAGGCAGTGAATTTCAATGGAGAAGAAACGGAGAACACCATGCATTCAATCCGAAAACGATCCATACGCTGCAATGGGCATGCCGGAAAAACGATTATAAGTTATTTAAAGAATACTCGAAGATGGCCAATGAAGAGCAAGTGACGTTTTTGCGCAACTTGTTTGAATTCAATGAATCTAGAAAACCGATTCCTATTGAAGAAGTTGAGCCGGTGGAATCGATCGTACGCCGCTTTAAAACAGGAGCAATGTCCTTCGGTTCCTTAAGCAAGGAAGCGCATGAAGCATTGGCGGTTGCGATGAACCGCATCGGTGGAAAAAGCAACAGCGGTGAAGGTGGAGAAGATCCGAACCGCTATGTTCCAGATGAAAATGGAGATTTGAAGCGAAGTGCCATAAAACAAGTAGCTTCCGGCCGCTTCGGCGTGAAAATCCATTATTTAGTCAATGCTGACGAGCTGCAAATTAAAATGGCTCAAGGAGCAAAGCCAGGTGAGGGCGGACAGCTGCCAAGCAAAAAGGTGTATCCTTGGATCGGAAAAGTTCGCGGCTCTACACCGGGTGTGGAATTGATTTCACCGCCTCCGCACCATGACATTTATTCAATTGAAGACTTGGCGCAGCTTATTCATGATTTGAAAAACGCGAATAGAGATGCCCGAATCAGCGTCAAGCTTGTTTCAAAAGCTGGAGTAGGAACGATTGCTGCTGGAGTTGCGAAAGGTGCAGCGGACGTTATTACAATCAGCGGCTATGACGGCGGTACCGGGGCATCTCCAAAGACGAGCATTAAGCATGCCGGACTTCCGTGGGAGCTCGGCCTTAGTGAAACACATCAAACGCTTATGCTCAACGGATTGCGTGACCGAGTCGTTCTTGAAACAGACGGCAAGCTGATGACAGGCCGTGATGTTGTGATGGCGGCATTGTTCGGGGCAGAAGAATTTGGTTTTGCAACCGCTCCTCTAGTCGTTCTAGGATGTGTCATGATGCGTGTATGTCATCTTGATACATGTCCAGTCGGAGTGGCAACGCAAAATCCTGAACTTCGTGAAAAATTTATGGGCAAGCCAGAGCATGTTGTTAATTTCATGTATTTCATCGCGCAGGAAGTTCGCGAAATCATGGCAAGCCTCGGATTCCGAACTATTGATGAAATGGTTGGAAGAGTAGATGTATTGAAGGTTAGCGACCGTGCAAAAAAACATTGGAAAGCAAAGCATCTTGACCTATCCCGCTTGCTTTATCAAGTGGAGGGTCCGCGAACATTTGCACGTCCGCAAAACCATAAAATCGACCAGTCATTAGACGTGAACGAAGTATTGCCGAAAGTTGAAGAGGCAATTAAACGGAAAGAAAAAGTTGAACTCCATTTGAACATTAAAAATGTGAACCGCGTCGTTGGAACCATTACAGGCAGCGAAATTGCAAAACAATATGGCGAAGAGGGGCTGCCGGAAGATACGATCAATCTTCATTTCTACGGCTCAGCAGGTCAAAGCTTTGCAGCGTTTGTACCGAAAGGAATGACGATGACGCTTACTGGCGACGCCAATGATTACATTGGAAAAGGCTTATCCGGCGGAAAAGTAATTGTCCGTCACCCGAAAGAAGCATCTTTTGCATCAAGTGACAATGTCATTATTGGAAATGTGGCGTTCTACGGTGCAACGAGCGGTGAAGCATATATTCAAGGGCGAGCCGGCGAAAGATTTTGTGTAAGAAACAGCGGTGTGAATGCTGTTGTTGAAGGTGTCGGCGATCACGGTTGTGAATATATGACCGGAGGACGTGTTGTCATTCTCGGATCTGTCGGCAAAAACTTTGCAGCTGGTATGTCCGGAGGCATTGCTTACGTATTGGCGGATGATCAGGAGAAATTCAAACGAACAGCCAATAAGGAATTAGTGTTATTTGAATCTCTTGAAGATGAAGAAGAAATCCGCACTGTATATGACATGATTTCGAAGCATTTCCAATATACAGAAAGTCCAAAGGCCCGGCATATATTAGATCATTGGGAAGAGTATGTCGGAAGATTTATTAAAGTGATACCTAGAAACTACAAACTAATGATCAGCACGATTGAAAAAATGGAAAATTCAGGTCTTACGAAAGAAGAAGCTGTACTTGCAGCATTTGAAGCGGTTGCGAATGAGAAAACAACCGCCGGTGAACCATTCGCTTTACAGGCTGTTGCAAATTAACCTCATTGCACACCTAGTGAATGGATGAAAAGGAGGGGGAGACTCGTGGGAAAAGCAACAGGTTTTATGGAGTATGTACGAGAAGAAGAGAAAAAACGTGATCCGCTTTCCCGCCTTGATGATTGGAAGGAATATTCATTCCCGTTTTCAAATGAAACACTTGCCAGACAAGGTGCCCGCTGCATGGACTGCGGGACTCCTTTCTGTCATATGGGAATGGAGATTAACGGCTTAACATCAGGTTGTCCGATTCATAATTTAATCCCTGAATGGAATGATCTTGTTTATAGAGGTAAATGGAAGGAAGCGCTGGACCGTCTTTTAAAAACAAATAATTTTCCTGAATTTACCGGAAGGGTTTGCCCTGCACCGTGTGAAGGATCTTGTACGGTTGCGATTTCAGATCCTGCTGTTGCCATTAAAGGCATCGAGCGCGCAATAATCGATAAGGGCTTTGACGAAGGATGGGTTCAGCCGAGAATTCCTGAAAAGCGCACAGGTAAAAAAGTCGCTATTGTTGGGTCAGGTCCTGCCGGTCTGGCATGTGCGGATCAATTGAACCAAGCGGGACATTCCGTTACGGTTTATGAGCGGGCTGATCGAATCGGCGGGTTATTAATGTACGGTATTCCGAATATGAAGCTTGAGAAGGAAATTGTTGAAAGAAGAGTGCGTCTTTTAGAAGAAGAAGGAATTACGTTTATAACTAATACGGAAGTAGGCAAAGACATCACCGCTGATGAGCTTCGCTCCCAATATGATGCTGTTGTTTTATGCACAGGAGCGCAAAAGCAGCGTGATCTTGTGATTGAAGGAAGAGAATTAAACGGCGTGCACTTTGCGATGGATTATTTAACAGAAACGACGAAAAGCCTGCTCAATTCTAATTTTGCAGACAAAAAGTTTATTGATGCAAAAGATAAGCATGTCATCGTCATTGGCGGCGGTGATACAGGTGCTGACTGTGTAGCGACAGCATTGCGGCAAAAGTGTAAAAGCGTTGTGCAATTTGGTAAACATCCAGCCTTGCCGAAGGAGCGGGCGGAAGGCAATCCATGGCCTCAAGCTCCGCTGGTCTTTACGTTAGATTATGCATATGAGGAAGCCAAAAGCAAATTCGGACAGGATCCTCGTCAATTTTGCATCCAAACAAAGAAAATTGTCGGCGATGAAAATGGCAATGTAAAAGAATTGCATACGATTCAAATGGAAAAATCATTTGATGAAAACGGCAATGCGGTGTTTAAAGAAATACCCGGCACAGAAAAAGTATGGCCGTGCGATTTAGTCTTTATCGCAATCGGCTTTGAAGGGCCGGAACAGCCTGTTCTGAAGCAATTTGGCGTTGAAACGGTAAACAGGAAAGTGAACGCTCCGTACGGCAAATTTACAACAAATGTAGAAGGCGTATTTGCCGCAGGTGACGCAAGAAGAGGACAGAGCTTGATTGTCTGGGCGATTCATGAGGGAAGAGGTGCCGCAAGGGAAGTGGATCGCTTCTTAATGGGAGCGACGAATTTACCTTAAAATTATATTTTGAAATCCCGGGGCTGTCTAGAAAGTCCAATCGCCATTGAAAATAAAAAATCATAAACACCGATATATCAACGTTTCTAAAACATTAATGGGGGTGTCAATAAGCCGTAAAAACGACTTATTAGACACCCCCTTTCCTTTATTTTTAAAGCATTTGCATAGCAGGCAGCAAGAAATGCCAGCTTCATTCAGCTCTGTCCGCCCATTCAAAAGAACAAGGGAGCCTCTTTTATTTATGTATGGTACAATGATATTGGGTGATGTGTATGAGCCGCGTTATTTTGCATATTGATATGAATAGTTTTTACGCATCTGTTGAGGCTGCCTTTGATCCGTCGTTAAAAGGGCTGCCGCTTGCGATAGCCGGCAACCCGGAGGAGAGGAAAGGAATTGTTGTGACTTGCAGCTATGAAGCTAGAGCGTTTGGGGTAAAGACGACCATGCCAGTATGGGAGGCAAAGAAGCTTTGCCCGAATTTAATTGTCAAAAAGCCCCGTTTTGATCGTTATCGAAAAGCATCGAAAGCAATGTTTGCGATTTTATGTTCATACACACCGATTGTAGAGCCGGTTTCTATAGACGAAGGATATATGGATGTCACAGACGTCGCAAGACATCCGCTCGATCTGGCAAAAGAAATTCAACAGCGGCTTCTTGATGAGTTGGAGCTGCCGTCCAGCATCGGAATTGCCCCGAATAAATTTTTGGCTAAAACAGCTTCTGATATGAAAAAGCCTTTAGGCATAACGGTTTTAAGGAAGAGGGATATTAAAGAGAAATTGTGGCCTCTTGATGTAGAAGAGATGCATGGCGTAGGGGCGAAAACAGCTGAAAAATTAAAGAAGATCGGAATTCGGACAATCGGTGACCTTGCAAGAGGAAACGACGTTCAACTAGAAAAAATAATTGGTATTAATGGATTAAGGTTAAAAGAAAAAGCAAACGGCATTGACCATCGCCCGGTTGATCCATCGTCCGTTTATGATTTTAAAAGCGTCGGAAATCAGATGACGCTGCCCGAAGATGAAACAAATGAAGAAGAGTTAAAGAATGCCCTAAAAAGTTTGGCGAAATCGGTAAGTCTCCGATTGAAGAAAAAAGAGGCGGTAGCGACAAAAGTTGCAGTGATGCTTCGCTATAAAGACCGGACGACTGTAACAAAAAGTATGAAATTAGAAAACCCAACCGATGATGAAAGAACAATTTTCCAGCATGCTTTGATTGTTTTTCAAAAGCTGTGGAAAAACGAGCCTGTGCGCCTGCTCGGCATAACAGGGCAGGATGTGATGCACAAAAAAAATGCTTTTAAACAGCTTGATCTATTTACTTTTGAAGAAGAAGCGAAAAATGAACCGCTCCATCAGGCGATAGAAAAATTGTCTGAAAAATATGGAGAAGGAATTATCAAAAAAGGATTGAGCATGCATAAAGAGATTGATTCTTTCGGCTCGAGCTTCGGGAAAGATTTTTTCTTTAAATAAGTTTTTTAAACTTGTACTTTGTATATGGCTTTGACTTGAAAACAATCTATTAATTATGGTATTTTCAGTTCTGTAGAATAGTTATTCGAAATAGAAAGGGACGTATTCATATGTCAAAACAGCAAATAGGTGTTATCGGATTAGCAGTAATGGGAAAAAATTTAGCATTGAATATTGAAAGCAGAGGCTACAGCGTTTCTGTCTACAACCGTTCTTCAGAAAAAACAGACGAAATGCTAAAAGAAGCAGCAGGAAAAAAAATCGTCGGAACGTATAGTATAGAGGAATTTGTCAATTCTCTTGAAAAGCCTCGAAAAATTTTACTAATGGTTAAAGCGGGTGCTGCGACTGATGCAACTATTGAACAGCTTCTTCCATATCTCGATGAAGGAGATATTTTAATTGACGGCGGAAATACATATTATAAAGATACTCAACGCCGCAGCAAACAGCTCGCTGAACGCGGCATCCATTTTATTGGCACAGGGGTTTCCGGCGGGGAAGAAGGAGCTTTAAAAGGCCCTTCCATCATGCCGGGAGGACAAAAAGAGGCTCATGAGCTTGTGCGTCCAATTTTTGAAGCGATCGCCGCTAAGGTAAATGGTGAGCCGTGCACCACCTACATTGGTCCAGATGGAGCAGGACATTACGTAAAAATGGTGCATAACGGCATTGAATACGGAGATATGCAATTAATTTCCGAAGCTTACTTCATTTTAAAACATGTTCTTGGGTTAAATGCTCAAGAGCTTCATGAAGTGTTTGCTGAATGGAATAAAGGAGAGCTCGACAGCTATTTAATTGAAATTACAGCAGATATTTTCACAAAAATCGATGAAGAAACAGGAAAACCGCTTGTCGATGTCATTCTTGACACCGCCGGGCAAAAAGGAACAGGAAAATGGACAAGCCAAGACGCGCTCGATTTAGGAATCCCTCTTCCGATCATTACTGAATCAGTATTTGCCCGTTTTATTTCCGCCATGAAGGAAGAGCGTGTTAAAGCAAGCAAACTGTTGAGCGGACCGAATGTACGGCCTTATGAAGGAAGCAAGGAAGAACTCATTGAAGCCGTTCGAAAAGCGCTGTACATGAGTAAAATTTGTTCTTATGCTCAAGGGTTTGCGCAAATGAAAGCAGCAAGCGAAGAATATAATTGGAATTTAAAATACGGCGATATTGCCATGATCTTCCGCGGCGGCTGCATCATCCGCGCAGCGTTTTTGCAAAAAATCAAAGACGCTTACGATCGCGACCCTGATCTTCCAAACCTACTGTTGGACCCTTATTTTAAAGAAATTGTTGAAAGCTATCAGGGAGCTTTACGACAAGTTATTGCGATTGCCATCGAAAGAGGAATTCCAGTGCCGTGCTTCTCTGCCGCTCTTGCTTATTATGACAGCTACCGCACTGAAACATTGCCGGCAAACTTAATTCAAGCACAGCGCGATTATTTCGGCGCTCATACGTATCAGCGTGTTGACAAAGAAGGCATCTTCCATACAGATTGGCTGAATAAATAACGATAAAAAGCATCGGTTTTAACCGATGCTTTTTCATTTCGCCATGATTTTCCTTTCTCGTGAGCACCGTTCTGCTATTTTTCATTTTGAAAAAGAAAAATACAAAATTTTTCTTGATAAAAATTTCAACATAAATTACTATAAATTCAAATAAAGGTTATATATTCCATTAAGATATAAAACTAGACTTATAATTCATTTGCTAAAAAGCGAGATGAGTGATAAAAAATGATCCAATGGATAAAGGATAATAAATTTTCCAGCTATGTATTGTTTTTTATTGCTTTTACATTGTCGTTCATTTCGATCATTCTGTCCATCTATATATCGATGGGCTCAGAGGCGGAAAATATTCCAATCATGCTGAAAAAAGAAGGGGCGCCGGCTTATGCAATTTTCGGAATTGTCCTCGTGTTTATTATATTATCAGTCATAATGCAATTATTTGTAGGAGCTTCCATTACTCATTTTTTCGTAAAATTTCTATTTAGAATTCCTTTACAATTTTCTTTATTTTATAGAGTTTATCTTATTTTCACTTCTTTTTTAGCGCTATCGATTATTTGGCAATTGTTTATGTTCCGAGATACTTCGAATATTTTTTTCATTGTAGCCAATCCGTTTTTACTCTCAGGTCTTTTTGCTCTTTTTATTCTATTGAAAAGAATGGCGAATTTAAGCTGGAAAAAGCCGCTCCTTTTCACCATTTTTTCTTTATTCGTCTATTTGGCTTTTACATTTTTAGGAGGTTACGTATTTGATGAAGAATACATTATGTGACGTGATCTTTTCTAATATGGCATCAGGATGAAGTTATGCAGTTTATTATAAAGGGTGCACTAAAAGCGGCTTTTAAAATTTAGTACTCTTAAAATATCACATGATTCATCCTTATTCACGAGAAAACCGATCTAAACTTGTGTAAGCGAGTATGATAAGACATGTATTTAAAATTATGCTATTTATTAACGAATAAAATCATCAAAGTATTTATAAACAGGCTTTTTTATTTAAGCGATGGAATTGGATTGAAGTCTAATATTTTTAATCCGATCCTTCAAATACTGAAAAGATATGCTGTTTTTGTATGTTTGGCTGCTTATATATTCTGGTTTGTACTTGCGGTCTTATTCCAAATCTTGTTTCACCATATTTCCTTGCCCATAAAAACATTGAATTTATTGATTATCTTATATATTTTGCAGCTGTGTATAATTCAGGCTGGAAGCGGTGTTAGCGATGAAATTCGCAATTTTGCAATTGAAAGCAGATTTTCAGCAGACATAAAGAAGAAATTGATCATCACTAATGAATTTTTAGGCTTCTTTTTAATATGGCTGTTTCTTTTGCTCGTGTCATTGCCTTTTTTTATCGTACAGACATATTACAACTCCTATGCAGGCTTTGTTTTTCTTCTGCAAATCTTTTCATTTTTGTTCTTCTATGGGTTTGTGCTGGCATTTATAAAATTTTTATTATTTGTGTTCAAGCGAAGCTACCCCTTTGGAAGCAATCGGTTCATTATTTCTTTCATTTATTTGCTTCTCTGTTTATTCATCAATGGAAAAAAAGAAGATCTTGAATTTTTTGTTGGTTCTGCCGTTCGTTATTTTATTCACGGAGATTTTGCGGATTTTGTAATAAAATTTGTCCCTACCGAAGTCAATTTATATGAGTTGAGAATACATGGATGGCTGTTTTGGCTGGGCATTGTTTTAATAGGAATTTGCTTGTTTTTCTTTCATAAAGCCTGCGATTATTTATTCATTGAAAAGCAAATAATCCGATCTTTTTCTAAATACCATTTGCCTAAAAAGAAGTCATTATATATTTTTTTCAATTATATAAGATCAAACGGGATCATCAACAGCCATTTTTTCGTGACGTATACATTAACTGTTCTGCTGTTTCTATTTGTCGAATCTCTTCCTATAAAGGTGAATGATATATCCCTTTTTACAGTTTTTCTATTTATTTCACTATTCATGAATCATAATCATTCGAATATCATTTTGCTTTGTAAAAGACATAAACTTTCGATCATTCAAACGTCTGTTATGTTTTCGTATATTTTATGGGTTCAATACTTCATTGTGGTGATTTTACTAATTTCTGCGAAGTTGATATCTGCTGATCTGGCAGCATTATCCTTTATTTTATTAGGATTTGCCTTTATATTTTCCAGTCTAATCATTTATTGTACGTTTATTTATCAATTTGAAAAATATTTTATTGACGAAAAAGCGTTTGAAAAATTAGGCGGGATTTTAATCGTTCTCTTTTTTGCCTTCGTTGCTGCTATAAAATCCTTGCTGCGTCTAATAGGTTTAAACAATTTATTTTTAGGAGAAATGCTAAGTCTCATTTGTGTTTGTACAATTTTATTTTTAATTTTTCATAAAATCAATCGAATAAGGGTCTTCTTTTATGAGCGATTTCATTGATTTTTGAATGATGGCGTGCTTGGAATTTACCTAAACAATTTGCTTCTACGAAAATCTATTTGATGAACGCACCATTTTTGTCGCATTATTCACTATGCTAATTTTTGCTGCTTGTTCAACAGCGATCGGTCATGGACAGCTTATCAACATTTCGCTTCATTTTATATAGGCTGGGAAGACAGCGGTCGCGTTGGCTTGCAGTCAGCTTCAATTAAGAATCAACAATGGGATTATGTTGTCTCCTCTTTAAATATAGAGGGGAATGTTAAAAATTAACATAAAGTAGGGTTGAAAAAGATGATTCAAGTTGCGGATTTAAAAAAGTCGTATCGGGCGAAAATGGAAATATTAAAAGGAGTTCAATTTACATTAGAACCAAATAATATCTATTGTCTATTAGGGAGGAATGGTGCGGGAAAAACGACATTGATGAAAATTTTGTCCGGCATTCTAGCTTATGATTCCGGCACGATTATAGTAAAAGATAACAAAAAGCTTAATGAGCTTGTTCATTATGTTTCAGAGAAGCCAATTTTTCTAGATTTTTTATCTGGCTTTGACAACTTAGATTTTATTCAAAAAATCTATCATTTGAATATGTCGAAAGATGAATTGGAAAGGTTTTGTGAAGAACAAGGAATTCAGTCGTTTATCCACGAACTGGTCATCAATTATTCGCATGGAATGAAGCACCAGCTGGCTTTAGCCGTTGCTTTTTTAATAAAACCGAAGGTATTGCTGTTGGATGAGCCGCTAGTATCTTTAGACCCGATTAACATTGCTGAAACTTATAAGAAGCTCGTTTCTTATGCCAGAAGGGGAAATATTGTTCTTCTTTCCACGCATATGATCCCGATCGCCCATAAATTGGCCGATGAAATATTATTGCTGAAAAACGGGAAAATTCATCAAGTTGCCAATCAATACAGCGAAAGCGAATTGGAAGATTATGTGTTAAATCAAATATAATAATATTTTTGCTAGATGCTTCAGCCATTTCAAAATCGATGCCGTTAATTATGCTGTCGTGCTTAAAACATCAATTATTGTCAAGACCGAAAAAATCACCGATTTATCATTCTCCAGAAAGATCTCATTGATCCTTTTATTGGGAGCCTCTTTTCCCGTAATCGACAGCTTCAAAAGGGCTGAACGTTGCAGCCCTAATTGTTTTGGGGAGAATTCACCAGTATGCTGTAAAATCTCCATATAATTATAAAGAAAAGGATATATCCAAAAAAAGAATAGAAATGATTCCAATCAGAAGAATGGATAAACACGCCCGCTCGTTCAGCCGCTTGTTCAAAAATGCAGGCTAAAATACCAATTAAGCAAAGTAGGATTGGGCGAACAAAAGGACGGATTTTATGCATGACGATTAAAAATGAGGCGGTGATAATAGGTAGAATGACGAGCGTAAACAAGATGTTAATAGAGAAGATTTTCGGGAACAATCGTTTTGGAAAGGCGTAAAATCTGCATTCAACAAAAATCAAATCTAAGTATGTTCCAAGTAAAGAGGCAAAAAGTGTTGCAGCAAGTAAAGCAATATTATTCCTTTCTAAGAAAAATTGCTTTTTTCGCCATGATGGTAAGTTCAATTTTTTCGATTGTTTTACAATAATCTTCATAAATATCCCCGCCTGAAAATGTTTCTTCTTTTAAATAGTGGATGACCTTCCAATCATGGAACCAATCTCCACTGTCCGCGTCTTCGTGTTTGATATTTCCCCAAGCGAATTTTAATTGAGGGCTGTAAATGCGCGGCTCTCCTTTTTTCAACTCGCACTTTTTTGTCCTTCGTTTATAGATTGTGCCTGGCAATGATTCTTTCACATGATGAAAGAGGTGCCCCCAGTAATCTGCTCTCGAACCTGTATGCTTATTTTTTTTGCCCAACGCAGCACTCCTTGTAAAACGTTCTCTTGGTGAAAAAGCAAAGAATATAAACGTTTACCTAACATAATTCGTTCATGAAGCGATGCAAAATGCTGCAGCGTCGCTCCGATTAAAGCAGGCTTTGTTTCATTTTCAACATACGGAAAGATGATGTGATTAAATCGCAAAAAATCATAAAGCTTGAAGCCAATCGTGTTTAATACGGTCTTTTGAAAATGATGATTTTGAATAACATGTTTTTCTAAATAGTTTTGTTCATTGATGACCGTTGCGATTGCCAGTAGATAATAGTTTCTGTTTTCCCAATAGTGATTCCAGATTGTTTCCATAAATGTTGATACGTTTAAATAGGGGAGGAGGTAAAATAAGTTTCGTTTCATGCGCAAGCTGTGGTGATAAAGTAAAAATTGCGGGAATACATCTTGAAAGATTAACCAATTTCCACGTTCTAAAAATAAAAAGTAGTTTTTTTGCTCCTTTTCTGATATTAGCCTTGTTAACAAGTCTCCTTTTAAATCTGTCATATGCCATCCTCCATTCCGGGAAACCATATGTCCTAAGAGCGCCCAATGGATGTCTGGATGCCTGATATAAAAATTTAAATATGCAGCTGTTCTAGTTACGTTGTTAGTGTTGAGTGTATTTGTCACGTTCACAATGGAATCAATGATGTTTTGTTCCCATGTTTGTAATGGAGGCATAGGCTGATTTACGTTACATTTCATTTTTTCGACGAGATCTTCCTTAATTTTCAAAAGCTGTTGATCGATCAATTTATTGTTGTTCAACCATGGAAAGACCATCCTATTCCTCCCTCATCGAATAGCTTCCATAAAAGCTGAATATGTATAGGAATAAGCTAAAACTTACTACATGAAGTGGTGGTGAATAGGATGAAACAACGAATTGAAGCTGAAATCAATCGATTGGCGGAATTAATCCTAAAGAGGCAAAATTTTGACGGAGCTTGGGATTTCCCATTTGAAACGGGTATTGCCACAGATTGTTATATGATTATCTTATTACGAACATTGGAAATTCATGATGAACAATTCATTCAATCACTCGTTGACAGGATATTAAGTAAACAGGAGAGAAACGGAGCATGGAAGCTGTTTTACGATGAAGAGAAGGGAAATCTATCCACAACAGTTGAAGCATACTATGCTTTACTTTATTCGGGATTCATCGATCAAAACAATACAAACATGCGACTAGCTAGGAAGTTTATCATAAACCATGGTGGCATTGGAAAAGTAAATATGTTTACGAAAGTCATGCTTGCTTTAACGGACCAAATCAAATGGCCTAAATCCTTTCATCTGCCGATCGAATTCATTTTATTTCCGACTACTTTTCCTGTAAATTTTTTTGACTTTTCCGTTTATGCAAGAGCCAATTTAATACCAATATTGATTGCTGCTGATCGCAAGTTTAGTATAAAGACAAAGCATACTCCTGACTTATCAGACTTATATGTTCATAGAATTGAAGACCTTTGGGACTTGGACTCTTCTGAATGGCGTTCTTTTTTTTCGTTTATATATGACGGCATGAAACAATTAGTAGGTATTCCTTTTGAGCTTCATCGATTGGCATTACATCGAGCAGAACAATATATGTTAAATCGAATTGAACAAGATGGTACCTTTTATAGCTACTTTAGTTCAACATTTTTAATGATTTTTGCTCTGATGGCTCTAGGATATTCGAAAAAGCATCCAGTTATTGTTCGGGCTGTTCAAGGGCTAAAGTCAATGAAGACAACAATAGATGGACATACTCATATTCAATACACGACGGCAACTGTTTGGAATACGGCATTATTAAGCTATTCATTACAAGAAGCTGGTGTGCCATCTGCGTCAGCTGCTATTCAAAGAGCAAATCAATATTTGCTTTCTCGCCAGCACTATCTATATGGTGATTGGGCTGTTCATAATCCGTATCAAATACCGGGGGGATGGGGATTTTCAAATATTAATACGATGAATCCGGATATTGATGATACAACAGCGGCTTTACGCGCGTTGCGAAAAGAAGCATTAAATAATCGCTCCTTTTGGGATCGAGGAATGAAATGGCTCCTGTCTATGCAAAACGATGATGGAGGCTGGGGATCGTTCGAAAAAAATGTCAATAAGTCATTGCTATCTTGGCTTCCGATAGAAGGCGGGGAAAAAATGCTTCTTGACCCATCAACGCCTGATTTAACGGGAAGAACGTTGGAGTTTTTAGGGAATTTTACACGATCAAGCTACAATCAAACGTTTATAAAGCAAGGGGTAAAGTGGCTTTTAAAAAATCAACGAAGTGATGGTTCTTGGTATGGACGATGGGGAATTTGTTATATTTATGGATCATGGTGTGCATTAACAGGCTTAATAGCAGTAAAGGTGAGAAGAGATCATCCTGCCGTACGAAAGGCTGTGAAATGGTTATACTCCATTCAAAATGACGATGGGGGCTGGGGAGAGTCTTGTAAAAGTGATATACAGAAAAAATTTATCCCTTTACCAGCTAGTACTAGAGTGCATACCGCATGGGCATTAGACGCTTTGGTAGCGGCAGAAGAAACGGTTACACCACAAATGAATCAAGCAGTGAACTATTTATTAAATTCAAAAGATGAAAATTCATGGACAATCACATACCCAAAAGGTCAAGGCTTACCTGGCGGATTTTACATTCATTATCCAAGCTATGAATATATTTTTCCTTTGCTGGCATTGGCTCATTTTGTAAAGAAATGGTGATTAGAGGATGGAAATTTGTACGCAAAAAGCTACGGCCGTAACATTTTTGATAATTAATTTTTAACCTTTTTACCGAAAAATAGTAGAACGATGTTTCAATGGAAAGCTATCCTCATTTAAAGTGAAATTCGCGAGACTCCTAAAGGGAAAAAGCGATCAGTGTAAGACAAAAGCTATGAATTATTTCCCTATGAGGAGTCATACATGAGAAATTTATGAAAAATAAAAAGGAAATCGCACTAGTTTATAATAATATTAATAGATATAAGGCTTGTAGATTATCAAAATATTTAATCGGATTAACTGTAAACGGTTACAATTTATTTGAGCTAAAGGTGAAATATATGTCAAACAAAAGATGGACATTAACTTTTTTATTCTTAATTATTTTGTTTCTATATGTTTTTATTCAATTTATATGGACGTCAAAGCAGATGGAAGAGACAGTGGAAGCTCTTGACAAAAGGGTTTCCCTACATGAAGAACCTCCGCATTTTATTCTTATTGCTCAAGAATTCGATAATCCATACTGGCGGAAAGTAGAAAAAGGTGCTCAGGATGCTGCAAAAAAGTTTCAAGTAGAAGTTGAATATGTCGCTCCGTTACGAACAAGTATTGAAGAACAGATTAAGCTATTAGAAAAAGCAATTGCTTCTAAAGTAGATGGAATCATTGTTCAAAGTTTGGATGAAGAAGCATTTACTCCAATCATTAATAAAGCAATATCCAAAAATATTCCAATTATCACAATTGATACAGATGCTAAAGCGAGCCGTCGTCTATCCTATATAGGGACAGACAATTTTGCAGCTGGTCAATTGCTTGGGAAAACCGTGGTAGATATGACAACAGGGCAGCATAAAATTGGGGTTATTATTGGGAGTGAATCATCTGACAATCAACAGGAGCGGCTAGATGGTTTTTTGTCAGTTATTAAACAACATCCAAGGTTAGAAGTAGTGGAAGTCCAAGCATCCAATATTTCAAGAATACAAGCGTCCATTCAAGCTGATATTATGTTAAGAAAATATCCCGATATTTCAGTGATGGTTGGGACAAGTGCTTTAGATGCAATTGGTATGACAGTGGCTGTGAAAAATTTGCAACGATCCGATATTCAAATTTTTGGATTTGATGACGTCGAAGAAACATTATTGGCAATAAAAAAAGGAGAGATTACAGCAACCATCATTCAAAAACCATATGAAATGGGTTTTATTGCTGTTCAATTAATGTCCAAGCATTTGCAAGGACAACCTATTCCAAACGTATATTTTACTTCAAGCAAAAAAGTAGATGCATCAAACGTACAAATGGAGGTAACACCGTGAATATACGGACAAAATTGTTTATCTTTATTCCATTGCTCGTCATTTTACTCAATACTATAGCATTTTTTATTTTTGATAGTGGAAAAAAAGTTCAAAAGAGCTATGACTTCATGGTCCATCGTATTTACTTATACAAACAAATTTCCAATGAAACTCAAGAAAATCTTCGCTATTTAAGCAGCTATCTCATATATCAAGACAAAGAAAATCTTAACTTGCTAATTAAACATAAAGCTAATTTAGAAGCTCTGCAAAATAATTTAAGCAACAATTCGGCCAGTAATGCTTTAGTAGTTGATAATTACAAAAATATGATCAATACTTTTCTCCAACTGGAAGAAGCTATTTTAACAAACTTAAAAGAAAAAAAATTTCTGGATCAAGCTGATCAATTCAAAGAAATAGAAAGAGTTGCTTCTTTCATTCGGGAGGATAGCCAACAACTAGTAGACATGGAATTGAGTGAATACCAGCCTGTGTATAATAGTATGTTGGCAATTAACGAAAATATGAATAAATGGGGAGGAAGTTTGTTTATTGTAACCACAGCATTAAGTATCGTATTTGCTATCTGGCTGTCTCGAAGTATCGTCATTCCCATTCAGCAGCTTGTTCAAACAGCTAAACAAGTCGCTGCGGGAGACTTAAATACGAACGTGCCGATATACCAGCCAAATGATGAGGTTGGGGTACTAGGAAAAGTGTTTAATCAGATGATTGAAAATTTACGAAAATTAATCTCTAAAAATATGGAAATACTAGAAAAAGAAAAATTAATGAGAGAATTAGAGTTAAAAGCACTTCAAAGTCAAATTAACCCGCACTTTTTATTTAACACATTAAATGTGATCTCAAAGCTTGCATATATTGAAGGAGCTGAAAAAACGAGTGAACTAACCATTTCTACTTCCAATTTATTACGATATAATTTGCGGAAATTAAACGAACCTGTCATGCTGCGTGAAGAAATTGAAAATGCAAAAGAGTATTTTGCCATACAAAAAGCACGATTTCGTGACCGTATTTCATTTCAAATGGAGATTGATAATCATTGTTTAGACCAATCAATACCTGCACTTACGATTCAGCCTTTGCTTGAAAATGCTTTTGTCCACGGGATCGAATCAATGGAATCAGGAGCTGTTATTGAGTTAAGCGTCAAAGAAAAAGAAGGAAGAGTGTTGGTGAAAATTTCGGATAATGGTGTAGGGATGGATGAAAAGATTGTGAAAACAATACTCGAGTCACCATCTTTTTCAATTAAAAAATCAACAGGACATTCAACAGGATTAGGAATGGAAAATGTGTTTCGACGTTTGCGATTATTTTACCAAGTACATGATATCGTGGATATTAAAAGCAAGCAAGGTCGCGGCACCACGATTTTGTTGTCATTACCAAGAGTAAGGGGGGAAAAGATGCATGTATAAACTTCTCATTGCAGATGATGAACCTCTAGAGCGTGAAGGGTTAGAATTGATGATTCAAAAATGTTTGCCCAATCAATTTCAAATTTTTCATGCTGAAAATGGCCGATTGGCGATACAACAGATGGAAAAGCATCAGCCGGAAATTATATTTATGGATTTAAAAATGCCTGGTATTCAAGGACTGGAGGCGATTGAAGAAATAAAAAAACAAAATCCTAAGATTAAAATCATTATATTAACTGCATTTGATTATTTTTCCTATGCAAAAGAAGCCATTGAACTCGGTGTGAATGATTATATTTTAAAACCAGCTAAAAAAGAGAAAATTGTCTCTGTGTTGAAAAAATGTATATCAGAATTAGAAGAAGAATTGCTAAATCGTGAGAAGGAACTGAAAATGAAAGAAAAGCTGGGACACCTTTTTTCAATTAGTGAATCCGAATGTGCCCTAATGATTATGATGGATGCAGTATCAGAAACAGACGTGGATGAATTGCTTTCTCTGTTAAAAATCCCTCACCGAACTAGCGTAGCCTTTGTCATTGAATTTTCCGATATAAAGATGGAAGAGAAACAAGATTTATACCAAATTGTCAAAAGGTATATGAAAAATAAACAAGAGTGTATATGCAGTCCTTTAATCGATCATCGTATGACGATATTTTCTTTTCCTTCCGATCAGGACATGACGAGAAATCAATGGATTACTCTTTCCATGAAATGGTTGAAGGAAATCGAAAAACGAACAAACAAAAAAATTAAAATAGGAATTGGTACTTTGCAAAAGGATATTCAAGGCTTTAAAAAGTCATATCAAGAAGCTCTTCTGGCTGTAACATCTCAACCGTATTTTGGACGGGTAAAACATATTTCAGAAGTAGAGGCTGCACACGATTCAGACAAGAAAGAAAAGAATCGAGCTTTACTAAATTCAGAGAATACGAAGGGACTAGATATAGCACTTCAATTTATTTCTGATCATTTTCACGAAGATATTACACTAGAGGAAGTCGCTCAATTGATGAATTTTCATCCACACTATTTTAGTAAACGATTTAAACAGGAAACGGGCCAAACGTTCTCTGATTTTTTAACACATATGCGTATTGAAAAAGCGAAAGAACTGATGAAACAATACCATCTTAACGTAAAAGAAATCTCTTATTATGTTGGTTATAACGATCCTAACTATTTTAGTCGAGTTTTTAAAAAAGTTACGAAAATGACGCCAAAAGAGTATCGAAACCAACTGCAGAAAAATAAATGATAAATTCGATCACTTCTCCTATACGTGCAGGAGGGGTGATCTTTTTTTAGCACTTTTTTGACAAATATTAAAAGAGTCCTATTTTGGTAGTCAGTAAAATTTTTACAGGTGAAAAATGTCCCTTTATAAGTCGAAAAAGTGAAGGAAATAAGAAAGAAATCGTTTTCATATGCGTGATAGGCTTAAAAATGAAAGCGTAAACATTACGAGGGGGGTTTCAAATGAAGAAATGGTGGAAAACTTTATCGATGGCAGCTGCATCACTTGTTTTAGCTTCTGCTTTAACAGGATGCGGCGTTGTTTCATCGGGAGGCGAGGACAAAAGCAGTCAAGCAAAAGAAGATGGCGACAAAATTGTGGTTGGTTTCTCAATGGATACGTTAAAGGAGGAGCGCTGGCAGCGCGATAAAGACCTGTTTGAAGCAAAGGTAAAAGAATTAGGAGCAGAAGTAAAAACGCTTGCGGCTAATGGCGATGATGCCGCTCAATTGAATCAAGCAGAACAATTAATTTCCGAAGGGGTAGATGTGTTAGTTGTTGTACCACATAATGCAGAAGCTACAGCAGCTATTGTTGACAAAGCGCATAAAGAAGGAATTAAGGTTATTTCGTATGACCGCCTGATTAAAAATGCAGATGTAGACTACTATGTATCTTTTGACAATGTTCGAGTTGGGGAAATGCAGGCGAAAGAGATTGTTAAGCAAGCACCGACTGGAAACTATGTATACATCGGTGGTGCCGATACAGATAATAATGCTCACCTATTCCGTGAAGGAGCTATGAATGTGTTAAAACCGCTTGAAGAAAAAGGGGATATTAAGATTGTTTATGATCAGTTCTCAAAGGACTGGAAGCCTGAAGAAGCATTGAAAAATATGGAAAACGCTTTAACAGCAAATAAAAATAATATTCAAGCAGTTATAGCAGCAAATGATGGCACAGCTGGCGGCGCCATTCAAGCATTAGCGGCTCAAGGACTGGCAGGGAAAATCCCTGTGTCTGGTCAAGATGCAGAGCTGGCTGCGCTGCAACGCATCGTGGAAGGAACGCAAACAATGACGGTTTATAAACCAATTCATGCTATTGCCACGAAAGCGGCTGAAATAGCTGTAGCTGTTGCAAAAGGAGAAAAAATCGAAACAGATCAAAAAATACCGAACGGTAAAATCGATGTTCCATCTATCCTTCTCGATCCTATTGCTGTAACGAAAGAAAATGTTCTAGATACTGTCATTAAAGATGGATTTCACAAATTAGAAGATGTCTATCAAAATGTTCCAAAAGATCAATGGCCAAAACAGAATTAAATGTTATAAAGGCTGACTCTTACAAAAGAGTCAGACCTTTCTCATTCTATCATGCTGCGAATGGGAGGGAAGATGGTTGTATTCGTTAGAGATGGATCAAATAACAAAAGAGTTTCCCGGAGTGAAAGCATTAGACCGTGTAACATTTAAAGTGAAAAAAGGTGAAATTCATGCGCTCTGTGGTGAAAATGGAGCGGGTAAATCGACGTTAATGAAAGTATTAAGTGGATTATATCCAACTGGAACATATTCAGGAGAGATTCGTATAAACGGAACCCCTGTACATTTCCGCAATATTAAAGATGCAGAAAAGGCAGGGATTGCAATTATTCACCAAGAACTTGCACTCGTTAAAGATTTGACAGTTGGAGAGAACATTTTTCTAGGAGCAGAACCGAAAAAATATGGCGTCATCCAATGGGATCAATTGTTTTATGAGTCATCCGAATGGTTAAATGCAGTAGGTTTAAATGTGGCTCCTCAAACGAAAATCTATTCACTTGGCATCGGGCAGCAACAACTTGTGGAAATTGCCAAAGCTTTGTCTAAAAATACGAAGATATTGATTTTAGATGAACCGACAGCTGCCTTAACAGAGAGTGAAGTCGAAATATTAATGGGAATTTTAGAGGAATTAAGAAAAAAAGGGGTAACATGTATTTACATTTCTCACAAAATGCCTGAAGTTTTTCGTTTAGCTGATTCTATAACCGTCTTACGTGATGGAAAATCCATTGCAACTCTATCCAAAGATGAAACAAGTGAGGATGAAATTATTTCTTTAATGGTCGGCAGAGAATTAACGGAACGATATCCGCAAGCTGAACGAACTCCAAAAGAAACGATTCTTGAAGTGAAAAACTATTCTGTCTGGCATCCAGACATGCCAAAAATGAAGGTAAATGATAATATTTCCTTTTCACTTAGAAAAGGAGAGATCCTTGGAATAGCTGGATTAATGGGGTCTGGTAGATCAGAGCTTGCCACAAGTCTTTTTGGAGCATATGAGGGAAAACGGGAAGGCGAGGTATGGATAGAAGGTAAAAAGGTTCACATTCGCAACGTTCAAGATGCTATTAATGAAGGGATAGCATTAGTGACAGAGGATCGAAAACGCTTTGGTCTTGTTTTAAGTATGGATGTGAAAACAAATACCACTCTTGCCAGTTTGAAAAAAATTAGCAAATGGGGCGTTATGAACCATAATGAAGAAATGAAATCAAGCCAACAGTTTGTCCAGAAGTTAAAAACTAAAACGGCATCTCTTGAAACGAAAGTTGGAGCATTATCGGGAGGGAATCAGCAAAAAGTCGTTATTGCCAAATGGTTGATGTCTAAGCCGAAAATTTTAATTTTAGATGAACCTACACGGGGAATTGATGTAGGGGCAAAATATGAGATTTATCAATTAATGAATCAGCTGGTTAATGAAGGAGTCGCAATCATTATGATCTCATCAGAGTTGCCTGAAATACTTGGTATGAGCGATCGAATTCTGGTCATGAACGAAGGCAGATTTGTGAAAGAGCTGACGAAAGAAGAAGCCACACAAGAAAAAATTATGTCAGCAGCAACGGGAGGAGGGAAATAAATGGAATTAAAAGTGACGGCTCAACAAAAGACAAATGTCAAAAAAAAGTCGTTGAAAGATATAATCGGAAAAATTGACGTACGGGCTTATACGATGATTGGTGCCATAGTTGCGATTTGGCTGTTCTTTGGAATTTTGAACGATACATTCTTAACAGCGCGTAACCTTTCAAATTTATTCACTCAAATGTCTGTTACTTCTATTTTAGCGATTGGAATGGTCCTCGTTATTGTTGCCGGACACATTGACTTATCTGTCGGATCCATTGTAGGCCTTACAGGAGGTATTGCTGCCATATTTAGTAACTGGATGGGAATGCCAACGATTGTTGTCATTGTTGTCACGTTAGTTGCTGGTGCAATTGTTGGCCTACTTCAGGGTTGGCTAGTTGCCTATCAGGCAATTCCTGCATTTATTGTCACTTTAGGCGGTATGATGGCATTTCGCGGCATCTTAATGGGAATAACGAAATCAACAACCATTCCTATTTTTGATGCGAATTTTATTGCCCTTGGAAGTGCCTATTTTACAAATATGTTTGGGATTGTGTTGGCCATACTAGCAGTAGTCATTTTGGTTATTTTAACAATAAGAAAACGAAAAACTCGCTTAAATTATGGATTTGAAGTAATGCCTCTTTCATTGGAAATCATGAAAATACTTTTTCTTAGCTCACTCATTGTTTTATTCGTCATCACGATGAACAGCTATAAAGGAATTCCGTTTCCCATTATATTTGTTATCGGTTTGGCAGTCATTTTTTCATTTATTGCGAATAACACAACATTTGGCCGTCATATTTATGCAATTGGCGGAAATTCAGAAGCTGCGCGTTTATCAGGAATTAATATTAAAAGTCGCACGATGATGCTGTTTGTATTTAGCGGATTGTTATCAGCCGTTGCAGCAATTGTGTTAACAGCTCGTCTTTCTTCTGCTACCATTTCGGCTGGCCAGATGTATGAATTAGATGCTATCGCTGCATGTGTCATTGGCGGAACCTCTTTAATGGGCGGATCTGGAACGATTATTGGTGCGATTATAGGGGCCATGGTCATGACATCGCTCGATAATGGAATGTCCCTTATGGGGTTGGACACCTATTGGCAGTACATTGTGAAAGGAAGTATTCTTGTACTAGCAGTCTGGATAGATATTGCAAGCCGTAAAAAAAAATAAGTAGTTAAAAATCTGCTACAAAAGGGCTGAACTTTGGATATCATTCATAGTTTCAGCCCTATTTGTATTGGTAAAAAATGCACCAGTATGCTGTATATAATTATGAAGACTATATCAAACTATGGAAAGCTTGGAATAAACCTCATTTCATTTCCTATCCTTGTGGTCATTTAGGCATCGTATTTCAACGAAGGAAAATCACTAAGGACGGAATGTGATTTATTAAATGTAAAATCACATAAATAAAAAAGCCTATAGGTAATTCTAGAAGCAATTAAGAAGTTCGATAACTAAACTTACCTCTTAAATAAGCCTAATTTTTTTGCTGCTTTTTTCTTCCATTTTTTAAAATGTTGTTGACATGGTTTTTGACCGTTCGGATGGAAATGAACATTTCATCTGCAATTTCACGTATTATCTATGAACTCTAATATTTTTCATTCGGTTGGCGTTAGTTGTGATTGGATTTTTTCCATCTTATATTGATTTTCTATCTTTTTAACTTGCAAAATTCTTTGGTCAAGTCCAAATTATTGTGTAAATTCCCCCCTACGAACTTTACTTTCTATAATTTGGATGGGGATGTTTAATAAGTCGTTTTTCGGCTTATAGACGCTCTTTTAATGTTTTAGAAATGTTGATAGATTGATATTTTTCAATGAGGATTTGACTTTTTAGACAGCCTCTATTGGATATATTTTTTAACTATCACTTTTTTGATTAATTCTTTCACAAACCGTTTCGTTTATATCTAAATTCGGTAAAAAATAAATTAAGATAGAAATGAAGAATATTTATGAAAGGAGTGAAAAAATGAAGCAATACCATATCATTGTTTCAGGACGTGTGCAAGGAGTGGGGTTTCGATATTTTACGCAATCAAAAGCGGTCGAGCACCAAATTTCCGGTTGGGTTCGAAACAAGATGGACGGAACGGTTGAAATCGTTGCAGAAGGAGAGGAGCAAAATTTACAGAACTTTCTTGCCTCTATTCAAAAAGGTAGTCCTTTTTCAAAAGTTGAAAATATACAATTAACGGAACATGATGAAGTGGAAGGCTTTCAAAAGTTTGATATTCGTTATTAATCATTAAAGCATCAATATGATAAAACACCCCTATTTGTACAAGGGGTGTTTTAATAAGGCAACACTTTTAAATTGAAAAATGTCATTAGATCGGCCACCAATGGAAGCCGTCTTTGGCAAGAAGTTCATCCGCTTCTTTAGGACCCATCGAGCCTGCCTCATAGTTAGGGAAGGCTGCTTTTTTACGGGACCATGCATTTGAAATCGGATCAACATATGCCCATGATAAGGCGACTTCATCCCAGTGGGTAAAATTCGTGGCATCGCCTTGCATGCAATCATATAGCAATCTTTCATATGCCTCCGGAGTGTTCATGCCGTCGATGCCGTTATTGTTGTAAGAAAGCTTAATTGGTGTAGCCTCTGAGCTTACTCCCGCTTTTTTGGCATTGAGATGAAGCGTAATCCCTTCATCAGGCTGGATATGGATGACAAGCAAGTTTGGAACGCGGTCGCTTTCCTTTTTAAAGTATAGGTTCATTGGAATATCTTTAAATTCGACAACAATTTTTGTTGATTTTTCTTTCATCCGCTTTCCTGTGCGAATGTAAAAAGGAACGCCTGCCCAACGGTAATTGTCAATCAAAATCTTTCCGGCCACAAACGTTTCTGTATTGGAATCGGGATCTACATTTGCTTCTTCTCGGTAGCCGATAACCTCTTTTCCATTAATTATTCCCTTTGTATATTGGCCTCTTACAAAATAGCTGTCGACTTCATTTTCCTGAATTGGCCGTAAAGCACGAAGCACTTTAATTTTTTCGGAACGAATTTCGTCAGTCGTTAATTTAATTGGCGGTTCCATCGCAAGCAAGGCCACCATCTGCAGCATATGGTTTTGCACCATATCTCTGAGCGCACCGGATGTTTCATAATAGTTGCCCCGGTCTTCCACGCCGAGTGATTCGCTTGAAGTAATTTGAATATTGGAAATAAAACGGTTATTCCATAAATGTTCAAAAAGCGCATTGGCAAATCGAATGACTTCAATATTTTGCACCATTTCTTTTCCTAAATAGTGGTCGATTCGGTAAATTTGCTCTTCATCGAATGCGGTGCGGATTTCATCGTTTAATTTTTGGGCGGAAGCTAGGTCATGGCCGAACGGCTTTTCAATGACAAGTCTTGTCCATCCGTTTGTATCTTTTAAACCGTGCTCTTTTAAATTGTTAGCGATGATTCCGAAAAATTCAGGCGCCATCGCCAAGTAAAAGACTCGGTTCCCTTCCGTTTGATATTTTTCATCCAAGTCGGAAAGTAAGCTTTTTAAGCTGTGATACGAAGACTGGTTCGATACATCAAACGGATGATAATAAAAATGCGAAGTAAAGGATGTTAGATCGCTGTTGACGGAAACTGCATTTTCAACGGAATCTTTAACATTTTCTCTGAACGTTTCGTTCGTCCATGGTCTTCTTGCCACGCCAACGACCGCGAATTCTTCGCTGATCTTACCGCTTTGATATAAACGGTAAATGGATGGGAATAATTTCCGTTTTGCTAAATCTCCTGTTGCTCCGAATATAATGATGATTGCTTTTGGTAACTGGATTGTATTCACTGAACGTACCTCACTTTATCGTTTTGCTATAAATTTTGCTAAAAATATGTACCCGTTCAAATATTTAATTTTAAAGGTAAACGTACTGTAACGCAAATAATATTTGCTGATTTTTCTGCTAAATATTGAATGAATGTATTATAATAACAGATAAAAAGACATTTGGAGGAGCGAACGTTGAATCTTTATTTTTTAGGAACAGGTGCTGGTCTGCCGGCCAAACATCGAAATGTGTCTTCCATTGCGCTTGAATTGCTTGAAGAACGCGGTTCTATTTGGCTGTTTGATTGCGGCGAGGCGACACAGCACCGGATTTTATATACGAACATCAAACCGGCAAAAATTGAAAAAATTTTTATTACGCATTTGCATGGTGATCATATATACGGACTTCCCGGTTTGTTAGGAACAAGATCCTTTCATGGCGCCGAGAGCCCGCTCGTAATTTACGGTCCTCCCGGCATTAAAGAATTTGTGGAACAAACTTTGAAGTTAAGCTTTACTCATCTTAAATATCCGCTTATTACAAAAGAAATATTTGACGATGAAACCGTTTTTGAGGATGATCAATTCATCGTTAAGGTAAAGAAATTGGAGCACGGCATCCCTTCATTCGGTTATCGGATTATAGAGAAGGATCTGCCCGGAACACTTTTAGCGGATCGATTAAAAGAAATTGGAGTAAAACCTGGACCTATATACAAAAAATTAAAAAATGGCGAAACAGTCCAACTTGCTGATGGAAGAGTTTTGAATGGAAAAGATTTTTTAGGTCCTGTCAAAAAAGGACGGATTGTTTCGATTTTGGGTGATACAAGATATTGCAAGCAAAGCGTCGAATTATCAAAGGATGCGGATGTTTTAGTGCATGAGGCGACATTTGCAAAGGATGAAGAGCTTTTGGCCTACAATTATTTTCATTCGACAACAGTTCAAGCAGCGCAAATTGCTTTAGAGGCAAACGCAAAAACGTTATGGCTGACGCATATTAGCTCGCGATATCAAGGCGAAGAGGATTGTCAAATGCTTCTTGCTGAAGCAAGGGCTGTATTTCCAGAAGCAAGCCTTGCCCATGATTTTTTATGTGTCCCAATTCCTAAAAAGTAGAAAATGGTATGGGGATGCCAAAAATGAAACTTTCGCCGCCTTTTTTACATAGAATAAAAGAATCGTCTACAGGCATATTTAGTCCTATAATCGGGCAAAAAAATCGTCGACATGATTCTTGCAGAATCTCTGAACTTTCAAAATTTTTTCGGTTGCGGCAATGAAAGAATTATATGTTGATTCAACACTCACAGTATGCTTTGGAAAATGCAATATGCAAACAAAAGCTGCCTCAAAAGGCTTTTTTGAGACAGCTTCTTCTTGTGCGCCCGGCATGGGTGTAATCTATAGGGTGAAAGTCCCGAGCTGCGAAGGCAGAAGTAGCAGTTAGCTTAACGCAAGGGTGTCCGTGGTGACGCGGAATCTGAAGGAAGCGAGCGGCAAACTTCCGGTCTGAGGAACACGAACTTCATATGAGGCTAGGTATCACTGGGTGAGTTTGCAAGACAAAACAAAGCCCTTTCTGCCGAAGGTGATACAGAGTAAATGAAGCAGATGGATGGAAGGAAAGATTACACTCTTACCCGGGGAGGTCTGGCTGGCACGCCAAGTAACCTTGGTAACCTATCTAGTGATAGATAGCTGAACCGTCAGAAGTCAGCAGAGGTCATAGTATTAGTTGGTCTAGAACAACTAAGAAGGACCGAACAATTAAGAGAGAATAGCCCTTGGCATTCAGTGAGTCATGATGAACACAGAAAACGTAGTACCTCACTTGAGGGAGGAAGCGGTGAATCCCGTGGGAGATCTCTTGGAGGGTGGAGTGACCACTGGCATAAAGAGAACAGCTATTCACGGAAGTTATAAAGACTTGCGTCAATTATCTTAATTGAACCGCCGTATACGGAACCGTACGTACGGTGGTGTGAGAGGACGGGAGTTAATCGCTCCCTCCTACTCGATTTATATGCGCCATCCGCGTTCATATTGTGTCGGCGATTCAATTTTTGCGTTTAGTTCATTAGCTGCATGGTAAGGCCAATATGGATTTCTCAATAATTCGCGGGCGACAAAAATAAGATCCGCCCGGTTGTTTTTTAAAATCTCTTCCGCCTGCAAAGGTGAAGTAATTAAGCCGACTGCCCCTGTTTTGATGTTTGCTTCCTGTCTGATTTTTTCGCTAAATGGCACTTGGTACCCGGGATAAACATCTATATTTGCCGGGACAAGCCCTCCTGAGCTGACATCAATCAAATCGACACCATCCTCTTTCAGCCATTTAGCAATTTGTACGTAATCATTTATCGTCGATCCGCCTTCAACATAGTCACTGGCGGAAACACGAACAAACAACGGGCCTTCCCACACTTTCCTTACGGCTTGGATAACCTCTTTTAAAAACCGGTAGCGGTTCTCTAAGCTTCCTCCGTACTCATCATTGCGCTTGTTTGATAGCGGAGATAAAAATTCGTTAATGAGATAACCGTGGGCAGCATGGATTTCGATGATATCAAAGCCTGCGTCCTTAGCTCGTTTTGCTCCTAATTGAAATTTTTCAACCGTTTCTTTTATTTGTTCTTTTGTCAGTTCTTTCGGTGTACGGCTGTTTTGATCAAAAGGAATTGAAGATGGGGCGAATATGTCTCCGCTCACATTTGACTTTCTTCCTGCATGAGCAAGCTGGATACCTGTTTTCGCTCCGTATGATTTGATTTGCTGCACAAGTTCAGCCAATTTTATAATATGGTCATCTTCCCATATACCGAGGTCCAATTCAGAAATTCTGCCTTCCGGCGTAACAGCTGTTGCTTCAAGAATGATGAGGCCCACCTGTCCCACCGCTCTTGAAATGTAATGTGTGAAATGAAAATCTTCAAGAAATCCTTTTTTATTTGCGGCTGAGTACATGCACATCGGCGACATGACAATTCGATTTTTCAATGTGACATCTTTAATCGTAAATGGAGAAAATAATAATCGGTCTTTCATCTTTTATTCGCCTCCCTAAATATTTCCTTTGAAATTTTAGCAATTATGATTATTTTTGTCATATGATCTGCTTGGTAAATATAAAAAAGGGGTTCAGTATTGCTCGCTGAACCCGAATCCGATTTCAGATTATTGTTCGTTCACCAGTTTTTCCTCCAAAGCGCTGTTTAATTCTTTTGACCGTTCGACTGCCCGTTTCACACAGCTTATAATAGCTTCATCTACGTGATGATCGTTTAAGACGCTTAAGCCGGCTTCAGTTGTGCCGCCTGGGCTCATTATTTCTTTTCTTAGAGTAGACGGCTCTTTGTCAGACGTTTTTAACATTAATGCTGCCCCATAAAGTGTTTGAACAATGAGGGAGCGCGCCATGGACTTTTCTAACCCGATTTCTTCTGCTGCTTTTTCCATTGCTTCTACTATGTAATAAATATAGGCTGGTCCGCTTCCTGCCAGTCCTGTGACGGCATCGAGCTTGTCTTCTTCAACAATTTCAACTGTTCCGATCAATTGAAACAGTTCAACAGCTGCTGACAGGTCACCATCCGTTGCATATTGTCCTTGTGCCAAGGCGGTTGCTGATTGTCTGATGGTAGCGGACGTATTCGGCATTGCTCGAATGACGGGAATACGTTTGTTGAATAATGTTTCAATTGCTTTCGTTGAAACGCCTGCGAGCATGGAAATAACAAGATGGTTTTCTGTTGCGTATTCGCGGACTGTTTTTACTGCCTCGTCAACGTCCTTCGGCTTCATCGCGAAAAAAATCGTTTTTGTGTTGTCAAACAAATGCTTTTTATCTTTTGTCATCGTGACGCCGTATGTTTTTTGCAGCTCCTCGAGCCGCTTTTCATTGGAACGGTTTGTCACAACGATCTCTTCTCTCCGGCACTTGTTCCCGTTGATCAATCCGGATATAATAGCTTCCGCCATAGATCCGGCTCCGATAAATCCAAACTTGTACATAAAAAGAGACTCCTTCCTGATTGTTTTATATGTTTCTTTTGAACTTCTTCCCTATAAACTTAGTTTAAAAGAGAAGAGATTCAGTTGGAAAGGTAGCGAGAAAACGTTTTACTATTCATCTGTTAAGCAACAGAAGCGCATGCTTTGGATAGGCTTGTATGATGAAATGTTTCCCTGCCTTAAATTCTAAAAGCGTTGTAGAATTAATTTTTTATCAGTTCCTACGGCTTGTCAAGTATACTTATGAATTATTTGAATAAAATGACAAATTGATTTATCATGTGTAAAATAAGTTATATTAAAAAATTAAAGGCGGTTTGCAAAAATGTTCAGCAAAGATGCAATTTATAAAATAACGATCCCTATACCTTATCCGATTAAAGATGTGAACGTGTATGTTGTAAAAGGGGACGCATTGACATTAGTGGATGCAGGGATGAAAACGGAGGAAGCGTGGAGAGTTTTTGAACATAAGCTGAAGGAAATAGGGCTTGTGCCTGAGGATATTGAGCAAGTCATTCTTACCCACCATCATCCTGACCATATCGGTTTGCTCGATTTTTTTGATGGCGATCTTCGTGTTTTGGGCCATCGTTTGCTTGCTCCTTGGCTTTCTCATGATGTGCGTTTTTTTGATCGGCAAAAGGAATTTTTTTTAGAATTGTTGAAGCAGTTTGCCGTCCCAGAGTCGTTTAAGTCACACTTAGATCATCTTGATCTTTCCTTATATCCACGCAATCATCCGCTGACCTCCTCCATTCAAGAAGGAGATGAAATAGACGGGATGCCTGGGTTTACAGTCATTGAGACTCCTGGACATGCCCAAAGCCATATCGTTTTGTACAATGAGGAAGACTGCCGAATGATCGGCGGCGATCATTTGCTGAAAACCATTTCCTCCAATCCTGTTCTTGAAATGCCGTATGAAGGAAAAGAGCGTCCAAAACCTCAGCTGCAATATAATGAATCTTTGAAAAAGCTTTTGCATATTCCGATTTCTGTTGTCTTTCCGGGTCATAAAGATGAATTTTTCGATCCTCACCTGTTGATTCGGAACCGTTTAGACAAACAGCATGAACGCGCGCTCACCGTATTAAAGCATTTAGAAAAACAGGAAATGACGGTGTTTGCTCTTTGCAAGCTTCTTTTTCCGTCTGCTTATCAACAAGAGCTTTTATTTGCTATATCAGAAACTGTTGCTCAGCTTGATTATTTAGAACAATATGGAAAAATTAACAAAAGAATAGAAAATGGCGTTTTACTTTTTTCCGCGCAACGAAGAGGTGACAAATAAATGAATTCGCGGCTTAAAGATCGATTGGTAGTTATTACGGGGGCATCGAGCGGGATCGGGGAAAAAATCGCAAGGATCGTTGCAGAAAGCGGTGGACATTTAGTTTTGCTGGCTAGGAGGAAGGATCGTCTCAAGAAACTTTCGGATGAGCTTCAAGCCTCTCACTCTATTTCTTGTACATATTACGAACTGGATGTCAGTGACCTTGACGCAGTTTCCGAAGTATTTACGGACATCACAGAGAATTTTGACCGAGTGGATGTTTTAGTCAATAATGCTGGTTTTGGTATTTTTCGAAATGCAGAGGAAGCAACATTCGAAGAGATGCAGCAAATGTTTAAAGTAAATGTGTTCGGATTAATTGCTGCGACAAAGCTGGTTCTTCCGAAGATGCTGGCCCAACGGGAAGGGCATATTATTAATGTCGCCTCTCAGGCTGGCAAAATAGCTACTCCGAAATCAAGCATCTATTCTGCTACAAAACATGCTGTTTTAGGCTTTACGAACAGCTTGCGGATGGAAGTGGCGGACCGCGGGATTTTTGTAACATCTGTCAATCCGGGTCCAATTGAAACGGATTTTTTCAATCTTGCCGATACGTCAGGGGATTATGTGAAAAACGTCCAACGCTGGATGCTTAATCCGGAAGCTGTTGCACAAAAAATCGTGAGCGTGATGCTGACAAATAAACGGGAAATTAATATGCCTGTTTGGATGGAGCTTGGCGGGCTTGTTTATCGTCTTATGCCCTCCCTATTTGAAAAAGTTGCCGGAAATTTGTTTCGGCAAAAATGACCGGGAGCATGATGCAGGAAATGAACAGAAAGCTGAAGGCGGACTTTTCGCTAAAATCTCCGCTCTCACTTCTGAAAAGGCGCGTCAAGCGTCTTTTTATTTTGACAAAAAATTCAGCTCTTTCACCGATTTGTCTCCAACTTAAATCTTCTAAAAAACGCGGCTGTATTTTGAATAAGCTTTCCAAGCTTAATATCTGTTTTTCGATGCCGTACTTCGTTGTTATGCTTCTTTTGTACCGCGAAAAATGGCGCAAATTCCCATTGAAATCGAACGTATATTCCCATACAATAAAAATAAAATAAAACCGAACATACATTCTCATGAGGGGATGATGGAATGAATTATGAATCGTTTCCAAACCGGCATATATTATGCATCGATATGAAAAGCTTTTATGCGAGCTGTGCGGCGGTCATACTTGGGCTTGATCCTTTAACAGCCCACATTGCTATCGTTGGGGACAAAGAGCGGACAGGAAGCATTGTATTGGCCGCTTCACCAAAACTGAAGGAAGATTTCGGAATTCAAACCGGATCCCGCTTATTTCAAATTCCAAACGACCCCCGCATCCGCCTCATCACTCCGAAAATGGCGACGTATTTACGGATTTCTGCTGAAATTACTCGGCTGCTGAACCGCTATGTTCCGAAAGAAAACATCCATGTTTACAGCGTAGATGAATGTTTTATTACTGCGGATGGAACAGAAAGACTTTGGGGGGATGCGCATAGTCTGGCCGAAAAAATTGTGGAAGATTTACGAAATGAATTTTCTCTCCCATGCGCGGTTGGGATCGGTCCAAACATATTGATGGCGAAGCTTTGTCTAGATTTGGAGGCGAAAAAGAAAGGTATAGCGGAATGGACGTATGATGATGTCAAAACGAAGCTGTGGAGCATCAAGCCGTTGCGTAAGATGTGGGGGATTGGGGCAAGACTTGAAAAAACGTTAAATCGAATGGGAATTTTTACAGTCGGTCAGCTCGCAAATTATCCGTTAGAGCTCCTTGAAAAGAAGTTCGGCGTCATGGGGAATCAGCTTTATTACCACGCATGGGGAATAGATCTTTCCGACATAGGCTCTCCGATTATGCTGGGGCAAATCAGTTTTGGAAAAAATCAAATATTGCTTCGCGACTATCCGGACCCCGAAGAGGTGAAATGCGTCATCTTAGAAATGTGCGAGGAAGTGGCAAAAAGAGCGAGGGAACACCGGATGGCGGGGAGAACAATCAGCCTTGGAATCGGCTACAGCCAAAAGGAAGGCGGGGGAGGATTTTACCGTTCAAAAACGATGGATGTCTCAACAAATATTACGATGGATCTTTATCGAGCCTGCCTTTTGCTGTTTGATCGTTTTTATGAGGGGAAGACAGTCAGAAAAATTTCCATCTCTCTTTCCAACGTGGAAAAAGACAGCGGCATGCAGCTTGATTTGTTTAGGCCGAACCGCATAAAAGAGCATCGTTTAGGATATGTAATGGATGCGATTCGGAACAAGCACGGCTCCAATGCACTGCTGCGCGCTGTTTCGTATACGAAGGCAGGAACGAGTCTTCACCGCAACAAGCTGATCGGCGGGCATTATGCGTAACGAATATGAAGAAAAGAAAGCAAAGGATGGGATAAACAATGATTCAGGATCGTGGAAGCATAAAATGGACAGCTATGATGCTGCCCGAGCATGTGAAATTACTAAGGAAATACAATGAAAGTTTAGATAAAGTCGAAAAACCGGTTTTAGATGAACAAAAATATGAAGAATTTAATGAAGTTATCTGTGAGGCTATGGAAGAGAACATTACTCTACAATTCACCTATTATCAAAAAGGTGAAATAAAGAAGCTTGTCGGCAATATTCATTATATCGATCAGCTAAAAAGAGAATTACGAATTGTTGATTACTTGACTAAAAAACATGTTTTAAAATTAGGAGATATTATTGAAATTGAGCAATACTAAGAAAACAGCATTAGAAATACAAACTTAATAGGGGTAGCGTAAGGTCAGGAAAATGCAGATTTACAACGCTTAGAAAATGACGATAATTAACAGCCCAATTGTAATGCACCCCTTTGTCAAGACACAAATTGATAATATTTAAGTTATCCATTCTCTCCTTTCGCTATGAATGTGGTGCGTGTGCGATAAAGGCTTGACATGGAGCCTCTACGGGCACGATTTTTTGCGCTGGAGCGATGGACAGATAACATCGCATGGCTAAAACAGCCTATCATGCCCGTCTCTCCATATAAAGCCTCTCATCACGTTCGATGGTTAGGATGCTTGAACCATCTTAGGTTGCTTGTACACTGTTGCTGGCGTCAAATAGTCCAAGGATTGGTGAGGTCGGTCTGTATTATAGAACGTAACATAGCGTCGAATGCCTTTTCGCAACTCTTTAGGATTCTCGAATTCATTGAGATAGATACATTCATACTTTAAAGCTCTAAAGAATCGTTCCGTACGACTATTGTCTGTTGCTCGTCCTTTGCCATCCATTGATACCTGGATGCCATACTCTTTCAACAGCCCGAGATAGTCAGCGTTTGTAAAATGGCTGCCCTGGTCACTATTGATGATGGCCGGCTTACCATGACGCAATGCCCGTTTAAGACAGTTGATGACAAATCCTTTCTCCAGCGTACTAGATAACTCGTAATCGATCACTTTGCGGCTGAACCAGTCGATGATGGTAAACAGATACATAAAGCCCCGTCCCATACGAAGGTAGGTGATATCCACTCCCCACACATGGTTCGGATGGGTGATCTCCCATCCACGGAGCAGGTAAGGTCGGCAGTACTTGGCATGTAGCCTCTTACTAAGGTTGGGTTTTGGGTAAATAGCTTGTATACCCATAAGGCGCATGAGACGGCGTACGCGTTTACGATTCACATCAAATCCTTTCTCACGAAGTTTCGCAGTCATGCGCCTGTAGCCAAAGTAGGGATGAGCTGTATAAAGCATATCCATTTCGTGCATGAGCATGATGTTTTCTGAGCTTTCTGTTTGCCCCTTTGATTGGCGATACACGCTAGTACGATGAATACCTAATAACTGTGCCTGACGCTTGATGCTGATCGATGGGTGATTGAATTCGACCATAGCCTTTCGTTCGTCAACAGACTTATTTGAGCCCAGATTTTTTTTTCAGCCAGTCAACTTCAACCGTTAACTGACCTACCAATTTCTCTAAATTTTCTTGTTTGGCCTCATATTCTTTACGGATTTTATCCACTTCGCTTGAGCCTTTTTCAAAGACCATCGAGGATCGTTCTAGAAATTCTGCTTTCCAACGACTGACCATGACTGGGCTTAATTCATATTTGGCGGCTATTTCATTGACGGTTTGCTCTTCACGCAACACCTCAAGAACCACCTTAGCTTTAAATTCTGCGGTATATCGGTTTCTTTTTTTCATGGTATCATTATAACTTATTTATCACGCTCATGTGTCTCACCTTATGGGAGCATTATAAATTTCTAAAAATTTGAGAAATTGGGCTTTTTGCTACTCTACCATCGGCGTCCTATAATGGAATAACTAAAACATGATCTCAATCTTAAAATCAATTAATTTTTCTTTCACTAAAAAAGCACCCGTTAGTGAATAAGTGACATTCACGGTTAACAAAAAACAATTAAGTTTCACTCTGCCACTATAGGGTCATTTTCTGGAATAAGTAAGAGAATTATTTTCTTAGCTCCTGTAATAATTTACACTTATTAAAAAAGGACGCACCCCAAACTTTGACATTAGCTGTGTCAGGGCGTCCACAACAAGAGTGTTGGGGCATGAAGAAAAAGCGTTTTTGTAGCTATCAACTTCTTAAAGCCTCTCAGAAGCCCTCACAGGCTTTCTAAGGGCTATCCTATTCTATTTCCGCCAAAAAGTTGAACAGTCTGCTTTATCCTGAATATTAAATTCAATCATTTTCTCCAGCAACTCGTAATTTACCGGCTCATTCCACGGAATTCGAAACAAGCCTTTGGTAGCGCTGTAGCCAGCTTGGGCGATTTCATCGGCAAAATGCATCATTGTCTTTTCTTCAGGTGAAACGCTCAAATGATGCTTCGCTGTGGAAAAGCCGATGATAAATGTGCCGTGATCGGTAAACATTGGCGTATTCCACTTGATTTGCGGTTTCAAATTTGGAAATTTATTAGCAACCCACGCCAAAATTTCCTCTGTTCGGTCGCGGTGGTCGGGGTTATCGATACCTGCTAAATATTTTGCAAAAACTTCCATGTTATTTCCTCCTAAAATAAAAATCGTTCAGAGAAGTTCCTCAAACCCATTCGTCGTTAAAACTCCTCACAGAACCGCTCAGACAAGTTCTTAAACAACACCTATTTCCACTATATATTTTACAACCTGAATAGTCAAAATGGCTTAAAATGCAAATTAGTTTGAAATTTTCCATCCGAATGTAGAGTTAAAAAAGGTTCGATCATTTAAAGCAAATTATAATAAAGATTGATAAAACCATGATATTGTGAAACAATTTACTTAAACGAAAGGAAAGGGTACAGCACCAAATTAAATGAATATTAGTTTAATTTATGCTGTATCTTTTCGCTAGTCAACTACACGAGCCGTAGCAATTCAATGACCGAATTGCTACGGTAATCAGTTTAATGATTTAAGGATGGCTGATAACTTGAAAACAAATGCTAGGTATCAAACTTGGATTCGAATGAATAAACTACTAATTTTTTTGCTTTTTTCACTTTTATTCATTTTGTTGACATTCTTACCTATTAATTTATATCTGCGAGTTTTGTCAGGTATTATAGCGTTACCATTAATTTATATTACATTTATCCTTTCTTATTCTTATTACCAATTCGCAGCATTTGGGGGAAATTATCAGTCAAAAATACATGACTTAATTGTTGCCAAGGTGAATTGGGATGGGCAAGGAAAAATACTGGATATAGGAAGGCAGCGGTTCACTGATTATAAAACTTGCAAAGGCTTTTCCTGAGTCCCTATTAACTGGAATTGATTATTGGGGCGACGATTGGGAATATTCGAAAGATCAATGCCAACGAAACGCTGAAATTGAAGGGGTTTCTGATCGAATAAATTTTCTGAAAGCAAGTGCCACAAAACTGCCTTTTAAAAATGATGAATTCGATATAATTGTAAGTTGTCTAACATTTCATGAAGTTAAAGATGAAAGAAATAAAACAGAAGTAATGAAAGAGGCATTAAGAGTGTTAAAACCTGGTGGTGGATTTGTCTTTTTAGATTTGTTTATGGATGAAAAAATATTTGGGGATGAAAAAGAACTCTTAAATTCCTTAAAGAAACATGGTGTATCTGAATTGAAAAGCTACAAACTCGCTAAAGTAATGAAACTGCCAAAGCTTTTATTGAACAAAAAAGTATTAGGGAATGCAATGATATTGATTGGAAGAAAATAGACGTGTCATCATTTGCTTGTGAAAATAACGCTGATTTCTCACAAATAAAAACAACAGCTTTATTCAACTAACCCGGCTAATAGTTTGTCCATATTTCTCTATAAATGTTTAAAAAACGTTAATCGGTTATGTTCATTCTGCTTCAATAAGCGGAGAGAGCTAAAATATGATAGAATGGAGGCAAAATTAAAAAAGGATGATTTTAGCCTATGAACATTTCGTTTACAAACGCAGCGAAAGCAAAGCTTAAAGAGATATTGGAAATGAACGAAAACCGCTATATAAAGCTGAAATATGATACAGATGGCTGCGGCTGTGTCATGAGCGGTGTTACTGTTCTTTGGCTTGTGAAAGATCTTGATGAGGATGATATGAAAATTGATACAAATTTTGTCCCGGTGTACGTGGAGCGATCAAAGCTTGTTTTTTTAGATGATGAATTGCAAATCGATTATCACGGGCAAAAACAAATATTCATGCTCAAAAGTCCAATGCAAATTTACAATCCAAGAATGAGCTGCATTGTGAAATGAGGGAACAAAATTGAAGGAACGTCTAGCTTCTTTAAAGAACATTGCTTTAAATAAAACATGGGTGTCCTTTCTCCATGACAATCATCCGTACACCCTTCTGCATTGGTCTGTAGGAGGAATGGGATATGAAAAAAAGGATGTGTGGCTGATTCAAGATGAAATGACGTTTGAAGCGGAAGAGTTTGCCACGATCGATGAAGCAATTGCATGGATGGAAAAAAACATGCAGAATATTCACGATGTATTAGGATAAAAAAGAGCATGCATTGGTCAAAGGAAGGGAAAAAACATGAAAGATGCATGGAATCTCAAAGATCAGATCGGCGAAGAAAAAGCGAAAAAGCTTATAGATATGAAAAAACAAATTGAAGAAGAAAAGGAGAAATTAAAAAAACTGGAATTGGAGCGTAAAAGAAAAGAGGAACAAAAGCGGGAAAAACAGAAAAGCTTTGCTGAATTGCTCGCAGAAAGCGACTTGAAATGGGAAGATTTTAAATAAAAAGCTGGAAAGGAGGCTGTCCAAAAAGTCAGGGTTCACTGACTTTTTGGAGCCCCTTCATTTTAGGGACTTATCGGATAGACCATTTTTCCTGTCTTGTTTATATCCTCCAGAAGTCTTATGAAGGACTTTTCTTCATTAGGTTCTTCAAAAGTTGTATGACGGACATTCAGCATATACAATTGCTTCTTGTTGGACTTCATTGCCTCTATGAAGGACATTTACAAATTTTATTCGATTATTTTTGTCCTTCACAGTAGTATTTTTCCCCGATCCTTCATTTTAGGAACTCATCGGACAGCCCCTTAATTCCCAACATTTATTATGCCGCCATGAATTTGTTTAGAAACACTTTCTTTTATAAATGAAAAAGAATTCCCACAAGAGAATAGATAATGACAGTTGAAAATAAGATTGTCATATGAAACAGAGAATAAAGAAACATTGATTTTGCCCATTTCTCTGAATCCATTTTTTTATAGCCGAAAATGCTTAACATAAGCCACAGAACGCTTAAAAGAAGGGCTACTAGCATAAGACCGAGGCTTAAAGGCCCAAAAAGAAAGCTTGCTGCAATTAAAATAATTAAATAAATATTCGTTTGTATATATGCTCTTTTAACACCTTTGACAACTGGGAGCATAGGAACCTTCGCAGCCTTATACTCATCGTGCTTGCGAATAGCTATAGCATAAAAATGAGGCATTTGCCAAATAATTGAAATCACAAACAAACCAAGAATGGCTGGATGTGTCACGTCCGGATGAACAGCAGCCCATCCGATGAGAGGGGGCATTGCTCCAGAAATACTGCCAATTTCCGTATTATAAATTGTTCTTCTCTTGCTCCACATCGTATATGGGACAACATAAAAAAACAAACCTAGAAACCCTAGGAATGCTGCTAGAGGAGTTGTTAATGCAAGAGCTGCAATTCCTAAAATAGACATACAGATTCCAAGCCATAATACTGTTTTAGGCTTTATTGCTCCTGTCACAGTCGGTCTGTTTTTCGTCCTTTCCATGATAGAATCTATATCTCGGTCATATAAGTTGTTAAAAGCTCCAGCTGCACCCATTACGAAAATCGATCCAATCAAAGCAAATAACATTTCCGGCAATTTCTCAAACAGGCTGATCTGATACGTATACAATGCCAATGTCAATCCAGCCAACATCGGAACGAGATTTGATTGAATAATTCCAATTTTACAAGTTTCAGCCAAAATTTGGGGCAAAGTTGGTTTCTGTGTAGTAAGGCTTTCTTCTTTTCGCATTCTTCCCCTCTTCCTTTTTCACTCATGATCTATAAATCTAGGAGGACATTGTTGATAGTTGCGTCCAGCATAATGAGAAATTATAATTTGTATACTGATTAGAATTTATATACTATCTGGTATGTTAATGCTATATGGTATGATTGTCAAGAGAGAGGGAGGATAGCAAATTGGTCAGACGAAGATTAACCCAAGAGGAGCGAAAAAAAGAAACGCGGCAATTACTTTTAGAGTCAGCTGTTGAAATCTTTGCTCGATTCGGCTTTCACGGCGCTTCTGTTGATAAAATTGCAGAACATGCCGGATTTAGCAAAGGGGCGGTATATGCCCATTTTCGTTCCAAAGAAGAGCTCTTTTTAGCTATTTTGGAGCAACAAATGCAATTGCATGTGGACAACATTCTTCAAGTCATAGACGGACAGCATTCGCTTTCACATTTTATCGAAACGATGGATGAATATTTCCTGTCAGTTAGGCAGAAAAATCGAACGTGGAGCATGCTTAACATGGAATTTTTTCTTTATGCGATGCGTGAAGAATCGGTACGCCGAAAATGGTCTGACATGATAACGGAAGCGGTACAACAAATTTCCAAGGCGATTGAAAAATTGAAGTCGAAAGAGAATAACGATTCTGCTCTATCTGCGGATGAAATAGCATGGACTATTCTTTCGTTAGAAAACGGTTTAGCGATATTTTATTATATTAGCGAAGACCGTGTGCCTCTTCATTTATATGGAAAAGCACTGCAAAATTTGCTTCGATCCCCTCATTAGAAAATATTCAAGCTTAAACGGATTTCAAAATATATTAGTCCAAAATTTTTCAAGATAGGAATGGACGGCGCTGTTCAATGAACCGATACATATAGTTGTAAATCCGGTTTATGTGCTATGAACAATCGTTTAGCCATTGAGATTGCAACATGATCATGCGAATCCCATCCGTTTCGGCAGGAACATCAACTGGATAGCTAAATTGAATTTTCAACAGTCATGTGAATTCCGAAAATAAATAAGCGGGGATCGTCCCCGCCTGTTTTAATCGCGATGGATTGTATAAAGAGACTGTTTTGTTGCGTTTATAAGCGCTTCGTACTCTTCTTCCAGCAGATCTTTTGCTTTCGCTGCTTGGACATTTTCAAGCAGCTGCTCTTGCTTGCTCGCTCCGGCAATGCAGGAGGCTACAACACGCTGATGAAGAACATATTTTACGGCTGTTTCCGTCCGAGTGCGATCCGGGCATGCTGAATCGATGCTGTGCAAAGCTTCTTTTAATTCATCGAACGTGTAGTCTAAATATCCATTGTTCTTGACGCGCTCAGAGGCTTTTTCGAGCGGGCGCTCTGTCAAGAGGCCTTGAGCCAACGGCCCTCTGGCAATAACAGAAACGTTATGCTCCTGAATCAAAGGAAACCATTCTTCTGGGCGCCGGTCAAGAAGGCTGTATTGCATCATGATTGAAACGATATTGGAGCGTTTCAACCATTCTTTCATAACGTTCGGCCGAATCGAAGAAATGCCGTAGTAGCGGATGACGCCTTCCTGCTTTAACTCTTCGAACGCTTCAATCGTTTCATCGATCGGGTCGTCGATTGTTCCTCCGTGAAGCTGATATAAGTCGATATAATCTGTACCCAGCCGTCTGAGGCTTTCTTTCACTTCTTCCTTTATGTATTTCTTGGATGGATCCCACCACCATCCGTCTTTGCCAACTTCAAACCGGTTTCCTACTTTTGTTGCTAAAATGATATCGTTTCGACGCGATTTAAGAGCCCTTCCGACAAATTCTTCATTCAGGCCTTGATCATAAAGATCTGCTGTATCAAAAAAATTAATCCCCAATTCAAGCGCTTGGTCAATCAGCGAACGCGCATGCTTTTCGTCGCGGCCAAGCGACATGCATCCAAGACCGATTTCGCTCACATACAGCTCGGATGTTCCTAATCTGCGCTTTTTCAAAAAGATCACCTCTCTTTTTCTCTTCTAATTTGAAAGTAGTATAAACTTTTTGAAAAAGCAAATGTTTCATATTCATGATGAAGCCATTCATAGACTGTTTTATATCGTTTTGCGGCTTCCTTTAAGCTGTAAGCAATTTCCTTCGGCTTTCCAATCATCACGACCCGGTTATAATTCCGATACATGAGCAATCGCTCCGCCTCCTTTTTAATTATGGTAGAATGTATGAAGAATGATTGGATAATAGAACAGGAGTTGAATATATGAACCGTTTAAACGAGGAAACGATTGCGAAGGAAAAAATTTTTTCAGGGAAGATTATTGATGTATATGTGGAAGATGTCCGTCTCCCAAACGGGGAAAATGCGAAACGTGAAGTCGTGAAGCATCCTGGTGCAGTTGCCGTGATCCCTATTACAAATGAAGGGAAAATTGTCATGGTGAGACAATATCGCAAAGCTTTAGAACGCCAGCTTGTGGAAATTCCTGCCGGCAAGCTTGAAAAAGGGGAGTCACCTGAAATCACAGCAAGAAGAGAGTTGGAAGAAGAAACGGGCTATGGATGTGAATCATTAAAACATGTCATTTCGTTTTATACTTCACCGGGCTTTGCTGATGAACTCGTTCATCTTTATTTAGCTGAAGGATTGATAAAGCTGGAAAATAAAGCGAGTTTGGATGAAGACGAGTTTGTCGAGGTGCTGGAAGTAACCCTTGAGGAAGCGAGAAAATTGATAGAAGAAAAAGAAATTTACGATGCAAAAACAGCTTATGCAGTTCAATATTTAACATTAAAACAATTGAGTGAGGAGATATGAACGCTTTTTTCGCAGATTTGCACATTCATATCGGCAGAACAAATACAGGAAAACCGGTAAAGATTACGGGGGCCAAGTCGCTGACGCTTGAAAATATTTTTATTGAAGCAGTTGAGAGCAAAGGTATGGATATAATTGGCATCATTGATTGCCATGTTCCCGAAGTAATCAAGGAAATTGAAGATGGCATCAGAAGAGGAAAGTATGAGGAATTAATGGAAGGGGGAGTCCGCTATCAAAATTCGACACTTATTTTAGGTACGGAGCTTGAAATATTTGATGAACATTGCAATGGGCCGATTCATGTTCTATGCTTTATGCCGACTTTAGAAAAGATGAAGGAATTTTCCCATTGGCTCAGCTCCCATTTAAAAAATATTCATTTAAGCTCTCAACGGGTATATGTTGAAGGGAAAAGACTTCAGCATAAAGTGAAGAGCTTGGGCGGATTGTTCATTCCGGCGCATATTTTTACTCCTTTTAAAAGCTTGTACGGAAAAGGGGTTCAGCGAAGCTTGACAGAAGTTTTTGATCAAACACTCATCGATGCGGTCGAGCTCGGTTTGAGCAGCGATACTAACATGGCAAGCCGTATTCGTGAACTAGCTTCCTATCCATTTTTAACGAACTCAGACGCCCATTCATTGCCAAAAATCGGGCGGGAATATCAGAAGTTGTTGTTAAAAGCGCCGACGTTTCAGGAATTGGTGATGGCGATCAAAAAAGAAAACGACAGAAAAATTGAGGCGAATTACGGATTAAACCCGAAACTTGGAAAGTATTACGAAACGTTTTGTGAAGCGTGCCAAAAAACAGTAGGCTTGACAGATGAGGGATGCTGTCAAATATGCGGAGGAGTAAAAATTACAAAAGGTGTAAAACAGCGGGTTGAAGAACTGGGGGATAAAACAAATCATGCGCCGAAAAGGCCCCCTTATATTCATCAAGTCCCGCTAGCTTTTCTGCCTGGCATTGGCCCTAAAACATTAAAAAAATTAAAGCATTATTTTGGAACGGAAATGAATATTTTACACAAAGTTCCGTACGCCGATCTTGTCGAAGTGGTTCCGGAAAAAATCGCCGCTTCCATCATCTCGGCAAGAGAAGGCACCCTTTATGTGCAATCAGGGGGAGGAGGAAAATACGGAAAAGTGGAAGGTGCGTAAATTTTCGCGCCTTTTCTTTTTTTCTAGTAAAAATACGAATATGTACCATCCGTTCTCTCATACAATCTAGTAAAGAAAGACAGGAGAGGATAGGATATGCAGAATATTCAGCGTTTTTTACTAAAACAATTGAAAGATCAATCAACCGTCTATTTATTTGTGCTTATATTGTTCATAATGGGAGTAATTTTTGGCGCAATCATCGTAAACAGCATGAGCATTACGCAAAAAGAAGATCTGTATTATTATTTAAACCTGTTTTTTGGACAAGTATCGGACGGAAAACTTGCCAGCTCGTTTGAAATGTTCAAGCAAAGTTTTTTCCACAATACAAAATATGTAGGGCTTATGTGGCTTCTAGGCATTTCGATCATTGGTCTGCCGATTATTTTTATCATGTTATTTTTAAAAGGAATGGTCGTTGGATTTACAGTCGGATTTTTAGTAAATCAAATGAAATGGGGCGGATTTTTGCTGTCATTCGTTTCCGTTTTGCCGCAAAATTTGCTGCTGATACCTGTGTTTCTTATTATGAGCGCATCGGCAATTTCTTTTTCCTTCAAGCTCATTAGACAGCTTTTTGTAAAAAAGTTCCACGATCAGCCGTTTAGAATGTTTGCAGGCTATGCAGTCACATTTTCTTGCTTGATCGCCGTTATATTGCTCGCTGCAATGTTAGAAGCATATGTTTCCCCGATCCTGATGAGAGGGACGATCGATTTTATTTATAAATAATAATTATTATTTAATATAAATTTTATTTTTTAATTTAAAATTATTTCAGTTGGACACTTTCTTTTATTTTGTTATAATATATGAGGAATGCGGCGAGGGAGGGAAAGTGTCATGGAAAACCGCATAGAGCGTATAAAAAAGCAGTTGCATTCTTCAAGCTATAAATTAACCCCGCAAAGGGAAGCAACCGTTCGTGTTTTGCTTGAACATGAAGAGGATCATTTAAGTGCCGAAGATGTTTACCTCCTCGTTAAGGAAAAATCGCCTGAGATCGGGCTCGCAACAGTGTACAGAACGCTGGAATTGTTAACTGAGCTGAAAATTGTTGATAAAATAAACTTTGGAGACGGGGTTTCCAGATATGATTTGCGCAGGGAAGGAGCCGCTCATTTTCACCATCATCTCGTATGTATGGAATGCGGTTCCGTTGATGAGATTCAGGAAGATTTATTAGAAGATGTTGAAAAAATTGTCGAACGAGATTGGAAGTTTAAAATTAAAGATCATCGTCTAACTTTTCACGGCATATGCCACCGCTGTCAGGAAAAAGAAAAAGAAGATAACAAGAAAGAATAAAGCCTTTTCCGCGAGGGGAAAGGTTTTTTTATATTATATACGTATAAAGATTGTCCAGACGGTCATATCTTTAAATATAAGAAAATATGGCCTTGTGGAGGACGAACATGGAAAAATGGACGAAAACCGTAAAGAATATGCTTAAAATTTTTATCTTGTTTACAGGATTTACGATTTTGTTCTACTATGCTATTATATGGGTTAACTTGGAATATCAAGATTACCATCGCTATGACGAGCCTGAAGGATCTGCCGTAAAGGTGACAAGCGTTGTGGAAGAACAGAACGATAATTGGCTGAATCGCTTAATATTCTTTTATTTAAACGGGGAGTAGAGAAGATTGAACGATCATATCCAAGATTTTATTCATTATTTGACCGTTGAGAGAGGACTTGCGAACAATACGATCGTTTCATATGAGCGAGACTTGAAATCGTACAAGCAATTTTTGAACGAAAAACTGAATATTCAAGAAGTGCAAAATATTCAACGCTATCATATTTTGCAATATTTGCATTTTTTGAAAGATCAAGGGAAATCCAGCAAGACAATCGCCCGGCATATCGCCTCAATCCGCGCTTTCCATCAATTTTTGTTAAGGGAAAAAGCTGCGGATGAAGACCCGTCCGTCCATATTGAAACACCGCAGATTGAACGGAAGCTTCCGAAAGTGCTGTCTCTTGAGGAAGTGGAGCGGCTTCTTGAAACGCCTGAGCTGACCTCACCGATTGGATATAGAGATAAAGCAATGCTTGAACTTTTATATGCGACAGGTATTCGGGTGAGTGAAATGGTTCATTTGAATCTTTCAGACGTCCATTTGATTATGGGATTTATCCGCTGCTACGGAAAAGGGAAAAAAGAACGGCTCGTTCCGATTGGAGAAAAAGCAACAAAAGCGCTGGAGGAATATTTGGAAAAGGGCCGGCCAAAGCTTGTAAGACAGAAGCATAAAACGGATGCCTTATTTTTAAACCATCATGGAAAAAGAATTTCCCGCCAAGGATTTTGGAAAAATTTAAAATCGATTGCGGTTAAAGCAGGAATACAAAAAGAATTGACTCCTCATACATTGCGACATTCCTTTGCCACCCATCTGCTTGAAAACGGCGCTGATCTAAGAGCGGTGCAAGAAATGCTAGGTCATGCTGATATTTCAACCACGCAAATTTATACTCATGTAACAAAAACACGTTTAAAAGATGTATATAAAATGTACCACCCCCGTGCTTAATGCCATCGTCATGCTAAAAATCAAGTTGCTCGTCTGTTTCGGCAAGCATTAGGAAAAAATATAATCATCACCGCTATAAAATGGCAGGAGGAATTTAACATGCAGCATACATATAAACGCGTCTTTTTAATTGTAATGGATTCAGTTGGAATCGGCGAAGCACCGGATGCAGAGCTTTATAACGACAAAGGTGCTGACACGCTTGGCCATATCGCTGAACATCTCGGCGGTTTGCATTTGCCGAATTTAGCGAAGCTCGGATTGGGGAATATACGTGAAATAAAAGGTGTTCCAAAGACAGACAAGCCGCTCGCCTTCTATACAAAAATGAAAGAAGCTTCAGCAGGAAAAGATACGATGACTGGTCATTGGGAGCTGATGGGGTTAAAAATCGATTCTCCTTTTCAAGTATTTCCAGACGGCTTCCCAGAAGAACTGATAGAGGAGCTTGAAAAAAGAACCGGGCGAAAAGTGCTTGGCAATAAGCCGGCAAGCGGTACGGCAATTATAGAAGAGCTTGGAAAAGAACATATGAAAACAGGAGCCATCATTGTCTATACGTCGGCAGACTCTGTTTTACAGATTGCTGCACATGAAAAAGTCATTCCTCTGAACGAATTATATCAAATTTGTCAAATTGCCCGCGAACTGACTTTGGATGAAAAGTACATGGTTGGGCGCGTTATAGCTCGTCCGTTTGTCGGGGAGCCGGGGAATTTTGAACGGACTGCCAACCGGCATGACTATGCTTTAAAGCCTTTCGGCCGAACAGTTATGAACGAGTTGAAGGACGGAGGATTTGATGTAATTGCCCTTGGGAAAATTTCCGATATTTATGACGGCGAAGGCATTACAGATGCAATCCGGACAAAGTCGAATATGGATGGATTGGACAAATTGATCCAAACATTCGACCGGGATTTTACAGGTCTTTCCTTTTTGAACCTTGTCGATTTTGATGCAAAATTCGGCCATAGAAGAGATCCTGAAGGGTATGGACAAGCGCTTGAGGAATTCGATGCTCGTCTTCCTGAAGTGTTCGAAAAAATGAAGGAAGAAGACCTGCTCATCATCACAGCAGACCATGGAAACGACCCTCTTCATCACGGTACAGATCATACTAGAGAATATGTTCCGCTGTTAGTTTATAATTCAACCTATACAAAAGGAAAAGAACTGCCAATCAGAGAAACATTTGCAGATGTAGGCGCAACCATTGCAGAAAATTTCGGCGTGCAAATGCCAAATTACGGAACAAGCTTTTTAACAGAATTGAAGCAGGGGGATTGATCAATGTCAATTGTGGAAGAAGTTGAAAGGGCCTCTCAATTTTTAAAAGATAAATGCAAACAAACTCCAGAGATCGGTCTCGTTCTAGGATCAGGTTTAGGAGTTCTCGCTGAAGAAGTGGAGGATGCTGTAACCATTCCATACAGCGGCATTCCTTATTTTCCGGTTTCCACTGTTGAAGGGCATAAAGGCCAATTCGTAATTGGGGAGCTAAATGGAAAAACAGTAGCGATCATGCAAGGCAGATTCCATTTTTACGAAGGGTATAGTGTAAAACAAGTGACATTTCCTGTGCGAGTCATGAAGGCGCTGGGTATTCATTCCTTAATTGTGACAAATGCAGCCGGAGGGATCAATCAGTCATATCAGCCAGGTGATTTAATGCTGATTACCGATCATATTAACAACATGGGACAAAACCCTTTAATTGGCGAACATAGCCCTGAGCTTGGCGACCGTTTTCCCGATATGTCGGAAGCGTACGATAGCAGACTAATCCAGCTGGCAAAAGAAGCAGCGAAAGAGCTTGGCATCGAAATAAAAGAGGGGGTTTATGTTGCCAATACTGGACCGTCCTATGAAACGCCGGCTGAAATACGGATGTTAAGAGCGATCGGGGGAGACGCAGTTGGCATGTCAACAGTTCCAGAAGTGATTGTGGCGAATCAAGTCAAAATGAAAGTGCTTGGCATTTCATGTATTACGAACATGGCGGCTGGTATTTTAAAACAGCCTTTGACGCATGAAGAAGTCATGAAAACGGCGGAAATGGTTCGGGCTGATTTTATAGCGCTAGTAAAATCCATCGTAGCCAAAATGTAGAAAAAGGTGATTTGCATGCGAATGGTCGATTTAATAGAGAAGAAGCGGGATGGGAAAGCGCTCACAAAAAAAGAAATCCGTTATATCATTGAAGGATATACGGCCGGGGAGATTCCGGACTATCAAATGAGCGCTTTCGCCATGGCCGTTTTTTTTAGAGGGATGACGGAAGAGGAAATGGCGGAGCTCACAATGGCGATGGTTGATTCTGGAGAAAAGATCGATCTTAGTGAAATTAAAGGAATAAAAGTGGATAAGCATTCGACCGGAGGAGTTGGCGATAAAACTACGTTGGTGCTTGCGCCGCTTGTGGCTTCAGCTGGTGTTCCTGTTGCCAAGATGAGCGGAAGAGGTCTTGGCCATACCGGCGGAACGATTGATAAACTAGAATCGATCCCGGGGTTTCATGTTGAAATAGACAATCGACAGTTTGTCCGTTTAGTCAATCAAAATAAAATTGCAGTCGTTGGACAAACGGGGAATTTAACTCCCGCTGATAAAAAACTGTACGCATTAAGAGATGTGACAGCGACGGTTAACAGTATTCCTCTTATTGCCAGCTCCATCATGAGCAAAAAAATCGCTGCCGGAGCGGATGCCATTGTTTTAGATGTTAAAACCGGATCGGGCGCTTTTATGAAAAATATAGAAGAATCAAAAAAACTGGCAAAAGCGATGGTGAAAATAGGGGAAAACGTCGGCAAAAAAACGATTGCCGTGATCTCCGATATGAGTCAGCCGTTAGGGTTTGCCATCGGAAACGCTCTTGAAGTCCAAGAAGCGATTGATACATTAAAAGGTGAAGGTCCTGAAGATTTAACTGAACTATGTTTAACGCTTGGCAGCTATATGGTGTATATGGCGGAAAAAGCAGACAGTTTAGAAAAAGCGCGTAAACTGCTCGAGCAATCCATTGCTTCAGGAAAAGCTTTAGAGACTTTTAAAACATTTGTCTCTGCCCAAGGGGGAGATGCCTCAATTGTGGACGATCCATCAAAATTGCCGCATTCTTCGTATACATTCGAATTAAAGGCGAAAGAAGAAGGCTATGTAAACGAAATTGCAGCTGATGCAGTCGGGACTGCCGCCATGTGGCTTGGTGCCGGAAGAGCGACGAAAGATGCTGCAATTGATTTGGCAGTCGGCCTCATCCTCCATAAAAAAATAGGCGATTACGTAAAAAAGGGAGAAACATTCGTTACAATTTACAGCAATCAACAAGATATTGAAAAGGTAAAACAAACTTTATACTACAGCATTAAAATTTCGAAAAACAAAACAAAAAAGCCTGTCCTTATTTATGAAACAATAACAAATTAGGAAAGAAAAAAAGAATCGGGTAATCCCGATTCTTTTTTTGTATAACTTTTTAATAATTGGAAAAAATGGGTTTTATACAGATAATTTTACCAGTAAAAATTCATTCTCATTTCATTTTTAGAGTCTTTTACATTTCATTAGATTAGATTGCAGTTACATATGAGGAATGGAGGATGTGGAGATGAAACAATTACTACTGTCTGTCATGGCAACATTTGTTCTTTTTTTTGGGGTTTCAACGGCTGCGTGGGCAGAAGAAAAAAATGTCAAACTAGTAGATGGAGTGAAATCGGCTATATTGATTGAGCGGGATACAGGTCAAGTACTATATGAAGAAAATTCAGATACACCGCTGCCGCCCGCCAGTATGACGAAAATCATGACGCTTCTTCTTATTATGGAAGCTCTTGATAAAGGAAAGATTCAAATGGATGAAAAAGTAAGAGCGAGCGAATATGCAGCATCCATGGGGGGATCGCAAATCTTTTTGGAGCCTGGGGAAGAAATGACAGTGGAAGATTTATTAAAAGGAATTGCGATTGCTTCCGGCAATGATGCGTCTGTCGCGATGGCGGAGAGAATTGCAGGATCAGAAGAACAGTTTGTATCCATGATGAATCAAAAAGCGAAAGAGCTCGGACTGAAAAATACGCATTTTAAAAATTCGACCGGATTACCTGCAAAAGGACATTATTCGTCGGCAAAGGACATGGCGGTTATTGCCAAAGAGCTATTAAAATATGAAGAAATTACGAAATTTACGGGAACATATGAGGATTATTTACGAGAAGGAACAGACAAAAAATTTTGGTTGGTCAATACAAATCGGCTTGTGAAATTTTACGACGGAGTTGACGGTGTAAAAACAGGTTATACAAACGAAGCGAAATACTGTTTAACGGCAACAGCCAAAAAAGGGAATATGCGGGTGATTGCTGTTGTATTTGGAGCTAAAACGCCAAAAGATCGAAATGCTCAAATCACGAAGCTGTTAGACTATGCCTTTTCCCAGTATGAAACCCATCCTCTGTTTAAACGAAACGAAGTGGTGACAAAAGCAAAACTGAGCAAAGGAAGCGATAAAGATGTACAGCTGATTACTTCGGAGCCTGTTTCCATTATAACCAAAAAGGGCGAAAGCATTGATGATATTAAACAAGAAATTATGTTTAAAAACCACCTGGTAGCGCCAGTGAAAAAAGGAGATGAGCTTGGAACCCTCGTGCTGAAAAAGAATGGAAAGGTTTTTGCTGAAAGCAAGCTTGTGGCTAAACAAGATGTTCGCGTTGCGAGCTGGTGGAAGCTGTTCAAAAGGGTTCTAGGCGAATGGACGAAGGCCGAAAAATGATATTTTTGGCGAAATTCCACTAGTTTTGTCTTCAGGCAGGAAATATGAAAGGTCAACTCGAAAGATTCAATATCATAGTTGAAGGAGGAATATGATCTTGAGTCTAGCGGTTGACCTTGAAGTAAAAGAAAACGTGTTATTGATACGTCTGTCAGGGGAGCTCGACCACCATACAGCAGAGGAACTTCGGCAAAAAGTCAATGATGCCATCGAAAATAACTCTATTCAACATATTTTATTAAATTTAGAACAATTAACTTTTATGGATAGCTCTGGACTTGGAGTGATTCTCGGGCGTTATAAGCAAATAAAACATCTCGGCGGTGAAATGATTGTTTGCGCCATCTCCCCGAGTGTAAAGCGTCTTTTTGACATGTCAGGTTTATTTAAAATTATTCATCTGGCCGAGACAGAGAAAGCGGCTTTGCAAACGTTGGGGGTGGCGTCATGAAAAACGAAATGAAGCTTCAATTTTCCGCTGTAAGTCAAAATGAATCATTTGCAAGAGTAGCTGTAGCTTCCTTTATCGCACAGCTGGATCCGACGATCGATGAACTAACCGAAATCAAAACAGTAGTTTCCGAAGCTGTGACAAATGCGATCATTCACGGTTATGAAAATAATCCTGACGGTATTGTGTATATTTCCTGCACGCTAGAGGACCATATCGTTCATTTGACGATTCGAGATGAAGGGGTAGGAATTGACAACATTGAAGAAGCTAGACAGCCGCTTTTTACAACAAAGCCTGAGCTGGAGCGTTCAGGAATGGGATTTACCATCATGGAAAATTTTATGGATGAAGTGAAAATAGAATCGGAAAAAAATAAAGGCACAATCATTCGATTAACAAAACATCTTACAAAAAGCAAAGCTTTATGTAATTAAGGAGATTAGCTTATGGATGTGGAGGTCAAGAACGAACATTCGAATGGACAATTGAAGGATCAGGAAGTCAGGGATTTGATTAAAAGAAGCCAGCAAGGCGATCAGGCAGCCCGCGATTTGCTTATCCAAAAAAACATGCGGCTCGTTTGGTCAGTTGTGCAGCGATTTTTAAACCGAGGCTATGAGGCGGATGATCTATTTCAAATCGGCTGCATTGGCTTAGTGAAATCGGTCGATAAGTTTGATTTGTCGTATGATGTTAAATTTTCCACTTATGCTGTTCCGATGATTATAGGAGAAATTCAACGATTCATCCGGGATGACGGAACAGTAAAAGTGAGCCGTTCATTAAAAGAGCTCGGAAATAAAATTAGACGGGCTAGAGAGGAACTGTCCAAAACACTTGGCAAGGTGCCAACAGTAGGGGAGATCGCTGACTACTTAGATATTTCACCTGAAGATATCGTTCTTGCACAAGAAGCTGTACGTGCACCTTCCTCCATCCATGAAACGGTTTATGAAAATGATGGCGATCCGATTACATTGCTGGATCAAATTGCAGATCAAAATGAGCAAAAATGGTTTGATCAAATAGCATTAAAAGATGCTATGAACGATTTAGGCGAGCGGGAGCGGCTGATCGTTTATTTGCGGTATTATAAAGATCAAACACAGTCGGAAGTCGCAAAACGGTTAGGAATCTCACAAGTTCAGGTGTCCAGACTGGAAAAGAAAATATTAAAGCAAATGAAAGACCGAATGAGCGGATAGCTCTTTGGTCTTTTTTTGTGGAAATAAATGGTCTTGATCATTTTGCATGAGGGAGTGGCGAACGTTTCATACTATTAGAAAAAAGTAGGATGTGACAGGGCGTGAATAAAACGGTTTATGTGCGTCTAAAGCATCGTATTCAGGCAAAACCGAACGAAAGGATCACGCTTAACAAAATCGCGAAAATAATTGCAGACGAAGCGTTAATCAGCAAAATGGGGGATCAAATCATTCATCAAATTCAATCAAAAGATAAAACATATGTTGTCATTGATGTCATCAACGTCATAGAAAAAATCCAATCCATTGATCCTTCCCTTGATGTCCAACCTGTTGGGCCGACGCAAACAATTGTTGAAATTCAAAATCATCGAAAAAAATTTGCTCCCGTCCTTTTTTTTCTTGTATGGCTGTTATTATTTGTCGGATCGGCTTTAACGATTATGAACTTTCATGAAGATGTCAGCATGCAGCGGATGCATCGCAATTTGTATCAGTTTTTCACTGGCAATAAGATCGATAAGCCGTTAATTTTGCAAATCCCCTACTCCATCGGTTTGGGGCTGGGAATGGTTCTGTTTTTTAATCACGTTTTTAAAAAGAAATTTAATGAAGAGCCGAGTCCGTTGGAAGTCGAGATTTTTAATTATCAAATGGATCTCGACCAATACATCGCCATAAACGAAAACAAAGAAAGCGTGAAAAATGATGATGATTAAATGGTTCATGCTTTTGTTTACGGGGTTTGCAGGGGGCTTGGCTGTCGGGTGTGGATTTGTTGCGTTTTTATCTGTTCTCGGAATCATTCCAAGACTCATGCAGCTGACGAAGACAATAAAATGGATTCGTTTGTATGAATGGGCTGTTATTCTTGGCGCCGTGTCCGGCGGTTGGTTCAGCCTCTCTCCCGTCTATTTGCATGCTTCGCATTATTGGTTTATCCCGATCGGTCTCCTTTACGGAATATTTGTCGGAATGCTTGCAGCAGCATTAACAGAAGTGCTGAATGTATTTCCGATATTAGCGAAAAGGATCGGCATTGATGACAAAATCGTTATGTTGATGATGGCGATCGTTTTAGGAAAAATTTGCGGCTCTTTGTTTCATTGGCTTTATTTTGCTGGTCTGTAAAGGCAATTTGTCATATGATCGGAGGAAACATAGCATGATGCGGTTAACGGGAAAGCAAACATGGGTGTTTCAGCATAAATTGTTTGTCAATAAAACGGCAACTGTCGTTGGGCCGAAGGAAGCGAAAGGACCGCTTAAGGAAACATTTGATGCTCATTTTGATGATATGTACTGCGGTGCGCCGTCTTGGGAATTGGCCGAGCGGAATTTAATGGAGCAGGCGATCAGCCGCTGTTTAAAAAAAGCTGAATTAAAGGAAGAGGATATTGATTTGTTTTTGGCGGGGGATTTATTGAACCAAAATGCTACATCGAACTATACAGCTAGAATGCTCAATATTCCGCTGTTATGTATGTACGGGGCCTGTTCGACTTCAATGGAAACAGTCGCTACGGCATGCGCGCTGATCGATGGGGGGTTCGCGAACAAAATTATCGCTGCCACAAGCAGCCATTATGGCGCAGCTGAAAAGCAGTTTCGGCATCCAACGAATTTCGGCGGACAAAAACCAGAAACAGCGACGACAACCGTAACAGGGGCAGGTGCTGTATTAATCAGCAAAGACGAAAGTGAGATTGCCATAACGGCTGCAACGATCGGCAAGGTGATCGATGTTGGCAGGAAAAACCCTTATGATATGGGGTCCGCAATGGCGCCGGCAGCTGCAGATACAATTAAGCAGCACTTTCGTGATTTAAATCGGACTCCTTCTGACTACGATTTAATTCTTACCGGCGATCTTTCGGGAGTCGGCAGTCCGAAGCTGAAGGAATTATTGCTTGAGGATGGGTACGACATCCGAGGCAACCATTCAGATTGCGGGCTGTTAATTTTTCATCCAGCACAAAGAGCATTTGCCGGCGGGAGCGGATGTGCTTGTTCAGCAGTTGTAACTTACGGCCACATATTCCAAGAAATGAAAAAAGGAAATTTAAAACGAGTATTGATGGTGGCAACCGGGGCTCTGTTAAGTAAAACGATGATCAAGCTGAACGAATCGATCCCGGCCATAGCTCACGGAGTAGTTTTTGAAAGACAGAGATAGAAAGGCGGGAAAAGGTGAGCTGAACATGAATGATGAAGAGAAAGGATTCGATAGCATGACGAAATTAACCGATCAAGAAAAAAGTCAAATCTCTCCCAAACTGCAAGATACCGAAAAATTTTTTCGAGATCATATTGGCTTAGGAACAAGCTTTGATTTAGGCGTGCGCAAATTTATGCTTCTCGGAAAACAAGTGCATTTATATTATGTGACAGGACTTTGCGATTCACTTTATGTCATCGAACTGATCAAGGAGCTTTTGAAAATCAATGATCATGAAACGGAAGCCAATCGTTTAAAGGAAATTGTCAAAAACCGTCTCGTTCATCAGCAAGTAACATTGGTTCAAACGCTTGATGAAGCAGTCGATCAAGTGTTGTCAGGCTTAGTCGTTTTTTTTGTCGAAGACAGCGATTTTGCTTTTGTTGTCGATGTCCGCAACTATCCTGGAAGACAGCCGGAAGAGCCGGATACGGAAAAAGTGATCCGCGGCGCACGTGACGGTTTTGTGGAAAATATCGTTGTCAACACGGGACTGATTCGGAGAAGAATAAGGGACGAACGTCTGAGATATGAAATCATGAAAATCGGCGAGCGATCAAAAACCGACATTGCGATCGCGTATTTGGAAGATGTGGCGGATCCAGGATTAATTGAAGTGATCAAAAAGGAGTTAAAAACGATAAAGATTGACGGGCTTCCAATGGCAGATAAAACAATTGAAGAATTTTTAGTAAAGCAAGGCTTTAATCCGTTTCCGCTTGTCCGCTATACAGAAAGAGCGGATGTAGCTGCAGTTCATTTGCTGGAAGGACATGTCATTATTCTTGTTGACACGTCCCCGAGTGTCATTATTACGCCAACTACTTTTTTTCACCATGTTCAGCACGCCGAAGAATACCGTCAGGCGCCAGCGGCCGGAACGTTTGTCAGATGGGTGCGCTTTTTTGGCATGCTAGCTTCTATTTATTTGCTTCCTCTTTGGATGCTGTATGTAGTGCAGCCGTCTTTACTGCCGGAGGCTATATCTTACATCGGACCAAACAAAGAAAAAAATATTCCGATTGTTGTTCAAATTTTTCTTGCTGACATAGGGATTGAGCTTTTAAGAATGGCAGCCATTCATACACCGACAGCTCTTTCAGTGGCGATGGGTTTAATTGCAGCAGTTCTCATAGGACAAATTGCCATCGATGTCGGTTTGTTTTCGCCGGAAGTTATTTTGTACGTTTCCATTGCGGCGGTCGGTACTTTTGCAACCCCGAGCTATGAATTGAGCGTAGCCAATAAAATCGTTCGTTTTGTATTGCTGCTATTAGTAGTGATCTTTAAAGTGCCCGGATTAGTGATCGGCTGCACACTGTTCATCCTTTTCCTTGCCAGCATTCGATCGTTAAATACGCCTTATTTATGGCCGTTTATCCCTTTTAATCCTCAAGCCTTTTGGCAGATCATCGTCAGGTCGTCGGTGCCTCATATAAAAGTAAGGCCAAGCATTGTTCATCCGCAGAACGTAAAAAAGCAGCCTTAAAAAAATTTGAAAGAGAAAATGTTTTATGGTAATGTATTTTTAACTTTTACGTTCACGAAAGCGGGGGCTAGTCTTTGTATTTACAGGGAACAAGTAAAATCAACCAGTTAGGGCATTTAGAAATCGGCGGTGTCGATACAGTTGAACTTGCCAAACAGTATGGGACACCGTTATATGTATACGATGTCGCACTCATTCGCGAACGAGCCCGTTCTTTTAAAAATACATTTGAATCATTAGGAGTTCCATATCAAGTTGCTTATGCAAGCAAAGCCTTTTCTTCCATTGCAATGGTGCAGCTTGCAAATGAGGAAGGGCTTTCTCTTGATGTCGTTTCAGGCGGTGAACTGTATACGGCATTAAAAGCAGGATTTCCTCCGGAAAAAATTCATTTTCATGGAAACAATAAAAGCATCGACGAGCTTGCAATGGCTCTGGAGGCAAATATCGGTTGCATTGTGATTGATAATTTTTATGAAATTGATGTTTTATCTTCTCTTTGCCGGCAAATGAATAAAAAAGTTGCGGTGTTGCTTCGCGTTACACCAGGCGTCGAGGCACATACACATGATTACATTACAACCGGGCAGGAAGATTCGAAATTTGGATTCGACCTTCATAATGGTCAAATCGAAAAAGCGATTGAGCTTGTAAAGAATCAATCGCATTTACAGCTATTAGGAATCCATTGCCATATCGGTTCGCAAATTTTTGGCACTGAAGGATTTGTTTTAGCAGCAGGAAAGATTTTTGGGAAAATTTCTATTTGGAAAGAAAAGTTTCAGTTTGTTCCGAAAGTTGTAAACTTAGGGGGAGGATTCGGAATTCGATATACGAAAGAGGACGATCCTCTGCCAATGAATGTATATGTTGAAAAAATGGTGGAAGTTGTGAAAGGACACTCTGAGAAGCTTCAAATTCCTCTCCCTGAAATATGGATTGAGCCAGGACGCTCTCTCGTCGGGGATGCAGGAACAACCTTGTACTCGATAGGATCTCAAAAGGTCGTCCCTAACATTCGCAAATATGTTGCGGTGGACGGAGGCATGAGCGACAACATCCGGCCTGCTTTGTACCAGGCAAAATACGAGGGGGCTCTTGCCAACCGGATGAATGACGAATGTTCTGAGACTGTATCGATTGCAGGAAAATGCTGCGAAAGCGGGGACATGCTCATTTGGGATTTATCCCTTCCTACCGTAAAAGCAGGCGATATATTAGCTGTTTTTTGCACGGGAGCTTACGGATATTCTATGGCAAATAATTATAACCGGATCGCTCGGCCTGCTGTTGTATTTGTTGAAAACGGCGAAGCGAGACTTGTCGTCAAAAGGGAAACATACGAGGATTTAGTTAGTCTCGATTTGCCTTTAAAAGCGGAAGTCGGTCAACCGTAAACGAAAAACGGCGTCTCAACATTAGTTGAAGACGCCGTTTTCATTATTGGAAAAACGATGCGATGGCATCAATGATCGAAGAAAAGAATTCTTTCAATTTTTGCAAAAAGCTTTGTCCTTCTTCGGATTCGAGAAATTTAGAAATTTTGTCTTTTGCTTTGTCAAGCTGGTTTCCGACTTCATCCCAATTGATATTGACGTTAATCATATTGTTAAATAAGAGGATTAAATTGTTTATATCATCTTCGGAAAGATTTATTTGCAAATCTTTTGCTGCTTGTTCAATCATTTCTCTTAGCTCTTGGTCATTTTTCGGAACGCCGTTTTCGGACATCTGTTCTTTTACTTTTGCAATTAATGCCGAAGCATTTTCGTCACCAATCTTATCTCCAAGCTTTGCTGTTTCCACCAGCTCTTGGTTGGCGACCTGTTTCACGTCTTCAGGGATCGCTTTATCAGTCGAAACTTCATAAGCTTTTATCAACCCTGTTAAAGCGGCTGTTCCGGAAACTTCAAAAGGCGCGGTGACATAAACATTTGCATCTTTGACACCAGCTGTCATGAGCGCATTTAAGTACATTTCATCCGTGACCCAGTTTATGTTGTTTGTTTGGACTTCTAAACCAGATCCCTTTTTCTCAATTTGTATTTTGGAAGAAGAAATCGCTTTTGAACCGATTTGCGCTTTCGGAATATAATCCCCCAAATATTTGTGCTCCTCTTCGTTTGTCACGGTGACCGTTTGCACGTTATCTGGTACGCCCATTTCCTTTAAGAGATCCTGCTTTTGCTGCTCCGTTAAATCGCTGCCTAACGTGACAATAACATCTCCAACAACAGAATCAGCAAAACTAGTAGTTGGTGTTGCCAACCCAATAGCAAGTAATATGGATAAAACGATTTTTTTCATCACTTAACCTCCTAAGCGAACATGACTTCGAATATATGATATAGAGTGCAAAAACTTTCAACCATTTAAGACGTATATATATACTAAAACGTTTCATCTGTATTTTATGTTTTACTCTATGATAAAATAAAGAGAAAATTTTTTCATGAAAGGGAGCTGTTTTATGAGCAAAAAAGGCTACATTTTAATGGAAAACGGAGAAAAAATTGAATTTGAGCTTTTTCCGAATGAAGCTCCAAATACAGTGAAGAACTTTGAAAAACTTGCGAATTCAGGCTTTTATGACGGTTTGACTTTTCATCGTGTTATTCCAGGGTTTGTAAGCCAAGGCGGATGTCCGAATGGCAACGGCACTGGTAATGCAGGATATACGATCAAATGCGAAACAGATGGCAATCCACATAAACATGTAACCGGCGCCATTTCTATGGCTCACGCAGGCAGGGATACAGGCTCTTGTCAATTTTTTATCGTTCATGAACCTCAGCCTCACTTGGATGGAGTTCATACTGTTTTTGGCCAAGTAACTTCAGGCATGGAAACTGTGTTGAGCATGAAAAACGGAGATGTAATGAAAAAAGTAGAAGTGTATGAAAATTAAATTCCTCTTTCAAATAGAAAGGGATGTACAAAATGAGAATGAAAAACTGGATATTATTTATTGTTCTTGTTGTATTGAGCATTATTTGGGGACTCGTCTATTGGATGTTCATTGCTGACTAGCTGAATACCGCTCAGCTTTAGTTGATAATATAATTTTTGTAGATGCGGTCAAGTGTAGGAGAGAAATAATCGATAAAAAGGCACTTTTTCATATTGTTCAAAGATTGCTTTCTTGACAGAAGACCGTTTGAAGGGAGATAATAGTAAAATAATTGGCTGTTTTCTTCAGCTTTGTTTCTTTTTCAAAAACTCGTGAATGCTTCAAAATGGAAGGTGGGAAGCAAGAGGAAGCAGCCGTTTTTCCCATTGAAAATAACATAAAATGAATGATGCATCCTTCGGGGCAGGGTGAAATTCCCGACCGGCGGTGATAAAAGCTTTTAAGCTTTTTTAGCCCGTGACCCGCATTGGCGGAACGCCTTTGCGGTGGATCTGGTGAAAATCCAGAGCCGACAGTATAGTCTGGATGGGAGAAGGATCACTTTTGAAGGTGAGGAGTATAAACTGTTCAAAAAGAACAGATTTTATACTCTTATTTGAGTATACCTTCTTTTCGTTAAAGTGATCATCAAGCCCTGGGGGAACAAACCCGGGGCTTTTGTTTTGAAATCAACAAAAGGGAGGTGTGTCCTTCATGAATGACGAAAAATGGATGGAATTTGCCTTTCAGCTAGCGAAACAAGCAATCGGCCAAACGAGCCCTAACCCGTTGGTGGGAGCGGTCGTTGTGAAGGATGGGGAACTGATCGGGTTTGGAGCGCATTTAAAGGCTGGGGAACCCCATGCGGAAGTTCATGCTTTAAATATGGCTGGGGAAAAGGCAAAAGGTGCAACGCTGTACGTCACGCTTGAACCTTGCAGCCATTTTGGCAAAACTCCTCCCTGCTCTGAGCTTATTATCAAAAGAGGGATTAAACGGGTCGTTGTAGCTGCTTTGGATCCGAATCCTCTCGTAAGTGGACGCGGTGTGAAAGCTTTGCAAGATGCTGGAATCGATGTGGAAGCCGGGATATTGCAAAAAAATGGACATGAACTTAACAAAGTTTTCTTTCATTACATTCAAACAAACACTCCGTTTGTCACATTAAAATATGCCGCAACATTCGATGGGAAAATTGCTACAAAAATAGGTGACAGCAAGTGGATTACCGGAGAGGAAGCAAGACAGGATGTGCACCGTTACAGAGAAATACACGACGGCATTTTAGTGGGTGTTAATACAATTATAAAAGACAATCCAAGTCTGACTTGTCGGCTGCCGGATCGCAAACGAACACCGATACGGATTATTTTAGATACCCATCTGCGAATTCCGATGGATGCCAATGTGATAACTGACAAGGAAGCAGAAACTTGGGTCATTTGCCAAGATGGGGATCTCAATAAAAAAGCGGAACTGAAAAAATTAGGAATAGAAGTGTTGACTTTACATGATCAATGGAATATCCCAAATATTTTAAAAATATTAGGCGAGCGAGGCATCACCTCCCTGTTCGTTGAAGGAGGAGCAAGAGTCCATGCTTCATTTTTAAAAGCGGAAGCAGTGAATGAATTAATCGTGTATTTTGCACCCAAAATATTGGGAGACCCTGAAGGAATATCAGCCGTCATGGGCGATGAAGCATTAAAGATGAGGATGGCACATTCATTTGAAATTCAGTCCGTTACGAAAATAGGAGAAGATGTGAAAATTGTCTCCGTTCCGAAAAGAGGTGGACAAGATTGTTTACTGGAATCATTGAAGAAATAGGGGAAATCAAATCAGTAAAAGGAACGAATCAAGCAGTAATTTTAGAAATTTATGCAAAAAACATTTTGCAAGATGTAAAAATAGGCGACAGCATTGCCGTCAACGGAGTCTGTTTAACGGTCACCGACTTTGAATCGAATTATTTTTCTGTGGATGTCATGCCTGAGACGATGGCGGCAACGACATTAGGTACATTAAAAACCGGATCAAAGGTGAATTTGGAAAGGGCAATGGCTGTTGGCGACCGATTTGGCGGCCACATCGTTTCAGGACATGTTGATGGCGTTGGCACGATCGTCAAAAAAGAAAGAAAGGAAAATGCTGTTTATTATCAAATTAAAGCTCCTAAAGATTTGCTTTATTACATGATATTAAAAGGTTCAGTTGCAGTTGATGGAACGAGTTTAACCATTTTTGGCTTAACAGAACAAACCTTTACGATTTCGATTATTCCTCACACATATTCAGAAACAATTATTGGGGAAAAGGAGATTGGCGATAAGGTCAATATTGAATGTGATTTGATCGGGAAATATTTAGAAAAGTTTGTCCGCAAAGAGGCGCCAACCGGAATTACCGTTGATTTTTTGCAAAAGCACGGTTTTTACAGTGAATAGAGGTGATAGAATAATGTTTCATTCCATTGAGGATGCCATCGCAGATTTAAAACAGGGGAAAGTGATCATTGTCGTGGATGATGAGAATCGGGAAAACGAAGGAGATTTTGTCGGTCTAGCTGAGTTTTCCACCCCTGAAATGATCAATTTTATGATTTCAAAAGGAAAAGGTCTCGTCTGTGTGCCGATCACGGAATCGTTAGCGCACCGTTTGCAGCTTCACCCTATGGTAGCGGAAAATACAGATTTGCACCAAACCGCGTTTACTGTCAGCATCGATCATCAAACAACAACGACGGGAATCAGCGCATATGAGCGAGCTAAAACGATTCAGTCGCTCATTCAGCCGGATGCAAGGGCGGAGGATTTTAAAAGACCCGGACATGTTTTCCCGTTAATTGCAAAGAACGAAGGAGTATTAAAAAGAGCCGGCCACACGGAAGCAGCCGTTGATTTGGCAAAGCTGGCAGGATGCTTTCCAGCTGGCGTCATTTGCGAAATTATTAATGAAGACGGAACAATGGCTCGGGTTCCTCAATTAAAAGAAATAGCGGAACAATACAATTTAAAAATGATCACGATTCAAGATTTAATTCAATACCGCAGAAAACGGGAGGAATTAATCAAAAAAGAAGTGGAAATCGAGCTTCCGACAGGTTTTGGCCGTTTTAAAGCCATCGGTTATACCAGCTTGTATGATGGAAAAGAGCATATTGCGCTGGTGAAGGGTGAAATTAAGCCGGAGCATCCCGTTTTAGTTAGAATCCATTCAGAATGCCTGACAGGAGACGTCTTTCATTCTCACAGATGCGACTGCGGCCCGCAGCTTCATTCTGCATTGAGTGAAATTGAAAAAGAAGGAAGCGGAATTTTGCTCTATTTGCGCCAAGAAGGCAGGGGGATCGGGCTAATAAATAAATTGAAAGCATATAAGCTTCAAGAAAAAGGTTATGATACGGTCGAAGCAAATGAGGAGCTCGGCTTTCAGCCGGATCAAAGAGAATATGCTGTTGCAGCACAGATGCTGAAGGATATTGGAGCCAAGTCTATTCGTTTAATGACAAACAATCCGAGAAAAATGAAAGAAATGCAAGAATACGGACTTGAAATATTGGAGCGGGTTCCAATTGAAATACCGGCAAACAAGGATAATGAAAAATATTTGAAAACAAAAAAATCGAAACTAGGACATCTACTTCATATTTAGCGGGAGGTTATACTAATGAGCATAAACAAAATTGAAGGACATTTAGTCGGAAAAGATTTGAAAATCGGAATTGTCGTATCAAGATTTAATGAATTTATTACAAGCAAGCTGTTAAGCGGAGCAATCGATGCCCTCATCCGCCACGGCGTTTCGGAAAGCGACATTGATGTTGCATGGGTTCCGGGGGCTTTTGAAATCCCGCTTGTATCCAAAAAACTGGCTGAGTCCAAAAAATACGATGCGGTCATTGCCTTAGGAACAGTTATCCGTGGATCTACTACGCATTACGATTACGTATGCAATGAAGCGGCAAAAGGGATTGCGAACGCTTCTCTGCAAACAGGAGTGCCGGTAATATTTGGCGTCGTCACGACGGAAAATATCGAGCAAGCGATTGAACGAGCAGGAACGAAAGCGGGCAATAAAGGCTGGGACGCAGCACTATCGGCAATTGAAATGGCAAATTTAATCAAATCCCTCGCCCAACTTTAAAGAAAACAGTTTAAAATTCATAAGAAAATGTATATAATGTTAAGAGCAATATGATAAATGGGATTCAACACCAGTTGCCCATAAAATCTTTCTTGAAAGAATGTTATATATTAACGAGGGATCCAGCATGTTAGTTCGATATAAGAAAGCTTTTGAAAAAATTGCGATGGGGCTTCTTTCCTTTATGCCGAGTGAAAAGGATTTAAAGCAGCTCCAGCAAACGATGAAAACGTATGAAAATGACGAAAATTGGCAGCTTTTCTTATGGAAGGAAGAAGATGTTATCGGAGTGATCGGAGTTGAATTGAAAGATAAAGGAATAGTGGAAATTCAGCATATTTGCGTAAACCCGTCCCATCGTCATGAAGGAATCGGCAAAAAAATGATCAATGCCGTAAAAGAGCTATATAAAGATAAACATGTTATTCCTAGCGAACAAATTCAATCCTTTTTTGAAAAATGCGACCATGAACAATTGGAAAAAGAAGAGAGCTGATCACTCTCTTCTTTTTCTTTTTTTATGCCAATTTTTCAATCTCTCCTCAATGATGTCCGTTCGATCCCTTGTTTTATGTTTATGTATTAAAAAAACGTTTGAAATATCGCTAGGCTCACCGAACGTTTTTCCTCGTTCCTTTGCCGTTGTTAAGCAAATTTCGTAAAGGTTTTGATCAAAAATCGGCAGCTGAATGCTTTTATATGGTTCTCTTTTTTGAATTCGACCAAAAGTGTCTTGTAAAATATGTAAGAGCTGTTCATCATCCAAACCGAGTTTGTTAAGAGACGCCGTTTCATTTTTTAAAATGCGAATAGCATTTTTCATCATCCGCTCAGCACCATTGAAATTTTTTCTCCTGTAATGATAAAAGCTAACGGCAATTTGTATAAGCCCGACCCAGATTTGTTTTCTCTCTTCTTTAGGATCTTTTTTCCACAATTCTTCTAAAATTTCATGACATTCAAAATAATCCCGGTCACAATGAAAATGATATAAAAACTCAATATATTCAGGTGGGTACATATTGAGAAAACTCCTTTTTTCTACTATATATGTTATAGTTTATGAAAATGGCTGCAAAAAAGAAAGTATTCATGCCTGATTTAAAAATAAACAAAAATGAGCTTTGTTGAAAAAGAGTATTGGATGTATTTTTCTATTGGTCTATACTAAAAATTAGCCATTTATCGAGGGTGATGATCAGATAATGTATCTAGTAAAGTTAGAAGCTTTTGAAGGTCCGTTAGATTTGCTTTTGCATTTAATTCATCGTTTAGAAATTGATATATATGATATCCCTGTCAGCGAAATAACAGAACAGTATATGGAATATATTCACACGATGCAGGAGCTTGAGCTGGATGTTGCCAGTGAATATTTAGTGATGGCAGCCACATTATTGTCGATTAAAAGCAAAATGCTCCTTCCAAGACAGGAGGAAGAGTGGTCAGACGAGGAAATCATCGAAGAAGAGCAGTCCGATCCGAGAGATGAGCTTGTTACCCGTTTAATTGAATACAAGAAATATAAAGAAGCGGCAGTAAAGCTGAAAGAACTGGAAAGTGAACGGGCGCTTGTCTATACGAAGCCTCCAAGCGACTTGAGCGAATATTTGGAGGAAAAAGAGCCGATTTTGCAAAAAGGAAACGTAACGGTTTATGATATGATCGCTGCCTTTCAAAAAATGCTAAAACGAAAAAAAATTGAAAAGCCAATCGAACGAACCGTAGCAAAAGAAGAAATCCCGATCGAAAAACGAATGAAGGAAATGATCATGGAGCTGAAGGCATCGAAAAAGAAAAAGGAGTTTCACGATTTCTTTCCAGCTGACAGGAAGGATTATATGGTCGTGACTTTTTTAGCTTTGCTTCAGCTGATGAAAAATGAATACGTTCATGTAGAACAAGAACATAATTTTTCAGAAATTTATATTTACGGGAGTGAAAAGCTGCATGAGTTTAGGGATTATTGAATGGAAATCCATTTTGGAAGGGCTCTTATTTGCGGCTGGGGACGAAGGCCTTTCCATCAAGCAATTAACTTCCGTTCTTGAAATTGACGAAGCAACGGTTTTAAGCATTATTGAAGATTTAAAAGAGGAATACCAAAAAAAAGAACGGGGGATCGACCTTGTAGAAGTAGCAGGGGTTTACCAGCTCACAACCAAAAAGGAGCATGCACCATATTTAAAGCGGCTGATGGAAACTCCTATGAACCAATCACTCTCTCAGGCTGCGCTTGAAACATTGGCCATTATCGCTTATAAACAGCCGATTACCCGGATTGAAATAGAAGAAATTAGAGGGGTAAAGTCAGAAAGGCCGATCCGGACCCTTTCAGCGAAAGGGCTTATTCAAGAAGTCGGCAGAGAAGAGGGAGCGGGAAGAGCTATTTTATACGGAACGACAAAAGAGTTTCTTGAATATTTCGGATTAAAAACGATCGAAGAATTGCCTTCATTGACAGAGATCGAGAATGAAGAGCATTTTATTCAAGAAGAGGCAGATTTATTCTTTGAAAAATTAAATAACTTGTAAGTCGTCTCAGGCGGCAGTCTGAGACTTATTTTTATTTCACATTCTTTCAAATTCCGTTCATACGGTTGTCTTCTTTGCATAAACTTGTACAAAACGAATCGAATAAAGGGACGTGAAAGCATTAATGAACAAATGGACATCACGTATTAATGTATTCATTCTTTTTATATTGATAGGCCATTTTTTTATCCCGACAGCTCATGCAACTCATACGATTGAAGTTAGTGCAGAAAGCGCCATATTAATGGATCAGGAGAGCGGCCGGATCCTTTTTGAAAAAAACCCACATAAAAAAATGCGCATTGCAAGCATTACGAAAATCATGACGGCGATTTTAGCAATTGAATCAGGAAAAATGGATCAAAATGTGACTGTCAGTGACCGCGCTGTCCGAACTGAAGGGTCTTCCATATATCTTAAGCAAAAGCAAAAGGTGAAGCTGGAAGATTTGGTTTATGGTCTTATGCTAAGGTCCGGAAATGACGCTGCGGTGGCGATTGCTGAATTTGTCGGAGGCAGTTTAGATGGTTTCGTATTTATGATGAACGAAAAGGCGAAGGAAATCGGCATGACAAATACTGAATTTGCCAACCCGCACGGTTTGGATGATCACGAAAACCACTATTCTACCGCATATGATATGGCTCTTTTAACGAAATACGCCATGGAGAATGAAACGTTCCGCAAAATATTTGGAACAAAAGTTTATAAAAAAGACGGATTTCAGTGGAAAAATAAAAACAAACTTTTAAATTTATATGAATATTGTACAGGCGGTAAAACCGGGTACACAAAGAGGGCAAATAGAACATTAGTCTCCACTGCGGAAAAAGATGATTTACATTTAATTGCTGTTACGCTAAATGCTCCCGATGATTGGAACGACCATATGTCCATGTTTAACAGCGCGTTCAGCGAATATGATCAAGTGACGATCAAAAAAGAAGGATACCTTGCCATTGACAACAAGTTTTACAAAGACCGCATCTTCATTAATCGCGACATTGTTTATCCGCTGATGGAGGAAGAAAAAAACAAAATAAACATCCGTTTATTCCTAGCAAAACCGAAGGCTTCGTGGAAGAACCATCCTGAAAAGGTTCCAGAAAAAGTAGGAACATTGAGAGTGTTGCTCGATGGCGAAACGATTGAAGAAGTGCCGATCTATTTTGAAAACGGTGATGTAGAGCCTCCGCATGGCTGGTTTGGAAAGATGATCGATCTATTTTTTGATATGCTGGGTGTTTCCGCATGATTCATATTATTTGGGTTGCCTTAACTTTGATCGGCGTCGTATTTGCAATGTTCAACGGAACAATGGAGGAAGTGAATAAAGCCGTCTTTTCAGGTGCAAAAGAGGGTGTCACCATTGCCTTTGGCTTCATCAGCGTGCTTGTATTTTGGTTAGGCTTAATGAATATTGCTGAGAAAAGCGGTCTGTTAGAAAAGCTAGGGAATCTGTTCAAACCGCTGATGAGGAGAATTTTTCCTGATGTTCCCCCTGAGCATCCTGCGATGGGCTACATGCTGTCAAACTTGCTCGCCAATATGTTTGGGCTAGGAAACGCAGCTACACCGTTGGGAATTAAGGCGATGGAGCAGTTGAAAAAATTGAACAAAAATAAAGACCAGGCGTCCAGAAGCATGATCACCTTTCTAGCATTAAATACAACTGGATTGACTCTTGTTCCAACAACTGTAATTTCTATACGAATGACATACGGTTCGCATAATCCGACTGATATTGTCGTGCCAACGCTTCTGTCGACTTTCTTTGCTACCATAGCCGCTATTATGATTGACCGCTATTTTTACTATTTACGAAAAAGAAAAGGAGAATAACGATGGTGTTCATTAGTGCTGTTTCGATATGGCTGATCCCATTGATCATCGGTTTTATTTTGTTGTACGGGACTTTTAAACGCATTCCAACTTATGAAGCGTTTGTTGAAGGTGGAAAAGAAGGAATCGAAATTTCTTTTTCCATTATTCCGTATCTTGTCGGCATGCTCGTGGCAGTGTCTGTTTTTCGCGCTTCAGGGGCTCTCGATTTTTTTATGGACCTGTTAAAACCGATGTTTCAAGCTATCCACGTCCCGGCGGAAATTGTTCCGCTAGCGTTAATTCGGCCCATCTCTGGAACAGCTTCGTTAGGAATTATGAGCGATTTAATTTCAATGCATGGAGCGGATTCGTTGATCGGCCGACTGGCAGCCACCATGCAAGGGAGCACAGACACGACTTTGTATATCATTACAGTATATTTCGGTGCTGTTGGGATCAAGCGAATGGGCGATGCGATAAAGGTTGGGCTGCTGGCGGATTTTGCAGCCATCCTTTCTTCCATAATAATTGTTACGCTCCTTTTCGGTTAAGCTTTAATGAGCTTAGCTTTTTTATTTGCAAAAAAATAAATGCGTTCATCTTGTGTAACCAGACCGAAAGAAGGTAATATTTTTAGAGAGGTGAGATCAATGGAACGTTTGCAAAAGGTGATAGCGCGTTCGGGAATTGCTTCAAGAAGAAAAGCGGAGCAATTAATTTTGGACGGAAAAGTTACTGTAAATGGACAAGTTGTAACAGAGCTCGGAACAAAAGTATCTGACGAGGACAAGGTGGAGGTAAACGGGATTCCGGTAGAAAGGGAAGAACCGATTTATATTTTGTTTTATAAGCCTAGGGGAGTTATTTCGAGCGTGAAAGATGAAAAAGGGAGAAAAGTCGTCACCGATTACTTTCGAGATTTTGAGCAGCGCATCTTTCCGGTCGGCAGACTTGATTATGATACTTCAGGCCTTCTAATCCTGACAAACGATGGCGATTTTGCTAATTTGTTAATGCATCCACGATATGAAATTGATAAAGTGTATGTAGCGAAAGTTAAAGGAATTCCAGGAAGGAAAGAATTAAAACAACTGGAGCAAGGGATCATGCTGGAGGATGGAATGACAAAACCAGCAAAAGTCAAAATGCTTTCTTTAGATAAAAGAAAAAAAACGTGTATAATCGAAATTACCATTCATGAAGGAAGAAACCGGCAAATTAGAAGAATGTTTGATAAAATCGGCTATCCTGTGCTGAAGCTGAAAAGAGAACGGTACGCATTTTTAGATTTAAAAGGGCTCCATCCGGGTGCGTTCCGCGAAATTACTCCCCACGAGGTGAAGAGATTGCGGGCGCTGGCCCAGCACGGCAAGCATGCGAGAGTTTAGCCTAAAATCGGTTAAGCTTTCGCATTTATACCGACAAAACGTTGCAAACAATGTACTGCTTTAGGGGCTTACACGTTTTTATGTCACATAAACGTCAAAATTATTTTTCTGAATGAACGGAAATTCAATGATATAATAACAAGCGAATGAAAAACAAAGGGAGTACACACGATGAAAAAAAGGCGACTCATTACTCGCTCGATTATTCTTGTTATTTTATTAGGTGCTCTTGGATATACACTCTATTCAAATTTTTTTATGAGCAAAGAAAAAGTGAAAGTCGGATCAGCTGCGCCTGATTTTGTTCTTACTGATTTAGAAGGAAAAAAGCATCAATTTTCCGATTATAGAGGAAAAGGGGTATTTCTCAATTTCTGGGGAACGTGGTGCAAACCTTGTGAACGTGAAATGCCTTACATTGAAAGACAATATCAGCACTATAAAAATTTAGGCGTGGAAGTTTTAGCTGTCAACGTTGGCGAATCAAAATTAGTAGTGGAAAAATTTGCGGAAAAATACGGACTCAATTTCCCGATTGTCATTGACAAAAATCAGCAGGTGCTTCATGCATATGATGTAGATCCGCTGCCTACTACGTTTCTCATCGATAAGAACGGGAAGGTTGTCAAAATCATTACTGCACCAATGACGGAACGGGAAGTTCGAGATTACATGGAAATGATAAAACCATAGTTAGGGAGTTTTCAACATGAATCATGTGAAATGTGAATGCGGTCATGTAAATCCGTTCGGTACTGTGCTGTGTGAAAATTGCGGACGGGCCTTGGCAGCAGAGGGCGAAGGCAATTCGGAAAAACTTCATGATATGCGTTATGACGGAAGCGCCAGACGTTCTCAAACATATAATAAAACGATCGTCGATAAAGTATGGAATTTTTTCTCTTCTGTTAAAGTTGGAGTCTGGCTGATTGTGATAACGCTGATCGCATCAGCAATCGGAACGATTTTTCCGCAAGAATTGTACATACCTTCCAACGTAACGCCAGAGCAATTTTATAAAGATGAATATGGAATTTTAGGCCAGCTTTATTATCAATTAGGCTTCCACCGCCTATACGGTTCTTGGTGGTATATGACCTTGATCGCATCGATTGGAATATCGCTTGTGATTTGCTCGCTTGACCGGGTTATTCCACTTTATCGTGCCTTGAAAAATCAAGGTGTGTCTCGGCACGAGTCTTTTTTGAAAAGACAGCGCCTTTTTAGCGAATCATATGTGGACAATATTGAAAAAAATGTAGAACAAGTTAAAAAAAATTTAACAGCGCGCCGTTATCGCATTCGAGAAGAAAATGGAAACATTTTGGCAGAGAAAAATCGATTTTCCAGATGGGGTCCGTATGTCAATCATATCGGTTTGATTATTTTTTTAATTGGAGCCATGCTCCGCTTTTTCCCGGGGATGTATGTGGATGAGGTTCTCTGGTTAAGAGAAGGGGAAACGAAAGAAATACCCGGGACAAATGGCGAGTATTATTTGAAGCATCATCAATTCATTTTGGAAACTTATCAAAAGGAAAAAGAAAAAGATGTGTTTCAGGAAGCGATTGACCGTGTCGGCGATGGAAGCGTAGCTAAAAACTTCCAATCAAATGTGACGCTTTATAAAAAGCAGGGAGACAGCCTGCCGGGTGAAGAACCAAAATTAAAAGAGGTAAAAGACTTCAGCATTCGCGTCAACGAACCGTTGAAATTTGATTCTTATGCTGTCTATCAAGTGAATTACAAGCTGAATGAGTTAAATAAAATGACGTTTGATCTTATCGATAAAAAATCGGGGAAAAGCTTCGGGAAAGTTGTCATTGACCTCTTAAATCCAGAAAAGAAATATGATTTAGGAAACGGCTATGCTGTTGAAATTGCTAGCTATCTTCCAGATTTTTATTTTGATGACGAAGGCAATCCAGCCACGCGGTCGAGAGTGCCAAACAACCCGGCATTTGTTTTTAAAATGATTGCACCTGACAGACCGAAGGGAGAAACGAGTTTCGTTGCCATCCAGCAAACGATTGAACCTAACGAGAATAACAAATACAAAATGAAATTTTCAGGAATTGAAACGAAAAACTTAACGGGTCTAGTTGTAAGAAAAGATTTAACTTTATGGGTGCTCGGTGTCGGCGGAGCCATTTTTATGATAGGCTTAATTCAAGGATTGTACTGGCAGCATCGCCGCATATGGCTGAAAGCGGATAACGACAAAATCATGCTGGCGGGGCATACAAACAAAAACTGGTTTGGATTAAAAAATGAATTGGACATCATTTTGCGCGATACTGAAATTCAAAAGCCTGTTGACCAAAAACAATTAAAAGAATAGAACCTCATGAAGGAGGGGAAGTTTGTGGCTGAACTTAGCAGCACTTTATTATACATTGCGTTTATTTTGTATTTAATAGGAACATTCTTTTTTGGCGGTTCCATCCGTGACAAAAGAGGAAAGGATGAAAAACCGAATAGATGGGCGCGATTAGGCATTGCGGCGGCGATCCTCGGTTTTTTGTCTCAACTGGGATACTTCGTTACGAGATGGATCGCTGCTGGACATGCCCCGGTTTCGAACTTATTTGAATTCACGACATTCTTTGGTATGATGCTAGTAGGAGCATTTATCATTATTTATTTTATTTATAAGCTGTCTGCACTTGGCTTATTTACATTGCCAGTTGCACTTTTATTGATTGCATATGCCAGCATGTTTCCGACAGAAATCAGCCCTTTAATACCAGCTCTTCAAAGCGATTGGCTGAAAATCCATGTAACAACAGCTGCTGCCGGACAAGCTATTTTGGCGATCAGCTTTGTAGCCGGAGTCCTGTATTTAACAAAGGTTGTGGATCAATCAAAAGCAACAAAAAAGACGTTTTGGCTTGAATTTGTCATGTTTGTATTAGTCACAACACTTGCATTTGTCATTGTCACAACCGTGTTCCGAGCAATGGATTATGAATCAGTGTTTAAATGGATCGATAAAAATGGACAAGAGGCGGAAATGGAATTTCATTTGCCTGCTCTCGTTGCGCCGCACGAAGGAGAATTGTTGACAAAAGATCGGCTTGCAGGCTTTGTGGAATTGCCGGCGATTTTATCGGCCAGAAAGGTGAACACTGTTTTATGGTCCACATTTGTAGGACTGATTTTATACGGAGTGATCCGCCTAATATTGAGAAAGCGTATTTCTGCAGCGTTGCAGCCTTTAGTGAAAAATTTAAATTTGGATGTGGTGGATGAAATTGGCTACCGTTCAGTAGCGATTGGATTCCCAGTATTTACGCTAGGTGCTTTAATATTTGCCATGATTTGGGCGCAGATCGCTTGGACCCGATTTTGGGGCTGGGATCCGAAAGAGGTTTGGGCATTGATCACTTGGCTGTTTTACGCGGCATATCTTCACTTACGGCTTTCGAGAGGATGGCATGGAGAAAAATCAGCATGGCTTGCGGTTATCGGATTTGCGATCATCATGTTTAATTTAATTTTTGTAAACCTTGTGATAGCTGGTTTACATTCATATGCATAAACGGATTGGCTGACTCATGATACATGCTGGAATTTGGATCATTATCATTTGAGTCAGCTCTTTTTTAACCTGATCAAGGGAGGAATAAAATATGTCAGAGAACCAGGATGTAACGATTTTAGTGGTAGATGATGAAGAAAGAATTCGCAGGCTTTTGAAAATGTACTTAGAAAGGGAAAATTATCAAATAGATGAGGCGGAAAATGGTGATGAAGCGCTTGAAAAGGCTCTTTGTGCCGATTATGATTTGATTATTCTGGATATTATGATGCCCGGAATTGACGGAATCGAAGTATGCAAGCAGCTGAGAGAAAAGAAAGCCACTCCTGTCATTATGCTGACAGCAAAAGGAGAGGAGGTAAACCGTGTTCAAGGGTTTGAGGTCGGTGCGGACGATTATATTGTAAAACCGTTCAGCCCGAGAGAGGTTGTTTTGCGTGTGAAAGCGATTTTAAGAAGGGCGTCACAAACAAGCTATTTAAAAACCGATTCGTCGGCGAAAAATGTGATCGTTTTCCCGCACTTAACAATCGATCATGATGCTCATCGCGTGACGGCCGACGGCAAGGAAGTCAACTTAACCCCGAAAGAGTACGAGCTGCTTTATTTTTTGGCAAAAACTCCTGATAAAGTATACGACCGGGAAAAGCTGCTGAAGGAAGTATGGCATTACGAATTTTTTGGAGATTTACGAACAGTTGACACTCATGTGAAAAGACTTAGGGAAAAATTAAACAAAGTTTCGCCTGAAGCCGCCAAAATGATCGTGACTGTTTGGGGTGTCGGCTATAAATTCGAGGTCGTTGAAGAATGAAATTTTGGAGAAGCGTTGTTGGCAAGCTTTGGATGACCATTTTATTTCTTGTGATAGTGGTTCTGTCGATTTTAACCATTTTGCTGCTCGAGTTTATGGAAAATTATCATATAAAAGATGCCGAGCAAAAATTGACCCAGCTTGCCAATAAAGCAGCCATTATTATGGAAAATCATCAAAATACACCATTAGCCGGCTCCATCGCAACTGAACTTTCTGATAAACTAACAAGTGTGTATATCGTTGATGGTGGAAAAACATATTGGCAAAAGCAAAATGACGGGGCGGGTGTCGCTCAATATTCATTAAATGAAATCATCAGTGAGAAAGAACTGTCAAAAGTATTGGAAGATCAAGAAAAAATCAGCCTTGTAAAAAGCTTTCCGCAAACGATTGATCACAATAAATTCAACAATGAAATGATGATCGTCGGAGTGCCTTATCAATCTGGAGCGATATTTGTCGTACAATCTTTGTCTGCCATTAATGAAACAACAAAACAAACAACTAAATATATTTTTATGGCAGCATTTATAGCTATTATATTAACGACCGTTTTTGCATTTTTTTTATCAACCCGCATTACCTATCCGCTCCGAAAAATGAGAGAAGTCGCAATTGAAGTGGCGAATGGAAAATTTGATACGAAAGTTCCGAAGCTGACAAGCGATGAAATTGGTGAATTAGCTGTTGCCTTTAACCAAATGGGCCGGCAGGTGAAATTTCATATTAACGCTTTGCGGCAAGAAAAAGAACAGCTTTCAAACATTTTAAGCAGCATGGCCGACGGTGTCATTACGTTAAATATCGATGGAACGATTTTAGTCACAAATCCTCCTGCTGAACGTTTTTTGCAGGCATGGTATTATGAAAACGGGATGAATCCGAAAAAGGAACATGAGCTTCCGCCGGCTATTGAAGAGCTGTTTAAACGAGTGACGACGACTCACCGCGAGCAGGTTACAGAGATTACTTTGCAAGGCAGAACATGGGGAGTGATCATGAGCTCTCTTTATAATCAAAATCGTGTTCGAGGAGCGGTCGTTGTTTTGCGCGATATAACGGAGGAAAGACGTCTCGACAAATTAAGAATTGATTTTATTGCCAATGTGTCCCATGAGCTGCGGACGCCTATTGCCATGCTGCAAGGATACAGCGAAGCTCTTCGCGATGACATTGCAGGAAGCGAAAAGGAGCGGAAGGAGATTGTTCAGGTTATTTATGACGAATCATTGCGAATGGGCCGATTGGTGAATGATTTATTGGATTTGGCCAGAATGGAGGCAGGACATATTTCCTTAAATATACAAGATGTCAAATTGAAGCCTTTTATTGAAAAAATTATTCGCAAATTTCAAGGCATTGCAAAAGAAAAACAGATTCACCTCGAATATTTGCTGAATGTTCAAACGGATTCCTTTTCGTTTGATCCGGACCGCATTGAGCAAGTACTGACCAATTTAATTGACAATGCTATCCGCCATACGAGTGCACAAGGATTTGTAAAAGTAATTATTTCAGAAAGCAATGGTTTAAAAATAGATGTTCAGGACTCAGGAAGCGGAATCAGTGAAGAAGATCTGCCGTTTGTGTTTGAACGCTTTTATAAAGCTGACAAAGCGAGAACGCGTGGAAGAGCAGGTACGGGTCTGGGGCTTGCCATTGCGAAAAATATTGTTGATGCCCATAAAGGGGTAATACAAGTTCACAGCAAATTAAATGTTGGAACGACATTTACCGTATTATTGCCGCAAACATCGTAAAAATTTGCCGATCTTTATTGTTTCACACGTAACAGAAGGGAGGTTTGGCAATGAATTTATATACGCGTACAGGGGATCAAGGACAGACGAACGTTATTTGTGCGCGCGTCGATAAAGATGATCCAAGGGTGGAAGCTTACGGAACGATTGATGAATTGAACGCTTACATAGGCTATGCAAGGACGTTTTTAACAGATAAAGCGTTTCAAGATATTTACGAAGAGCTTGAAAAAATTCAGCATCATTTGTTTGATTGCGGATCTGACATAGCGGTTGTGTACGAAAAGCAAAAACATCCGTTTAAAACGACGGAGGATATGATCCGTTTTTTAGAGGAACGAATCGATCATTATGTGGAAGAAGCTCCTGCATTAGAAAAATTTATTTTGCCCGGAGGAACGGAGGCGGCCAGCGTTTTACATATTGCGAGAACAGTTGCCAGAAGAGCAGAGCGTTTAATCGTTTCTTTAATGAAAGAGGTTAAAATTCATCATCCGGTCCTCATTTACATGAACCGTCTGTCTGATTATTTATTTGCTGCTGCTCGGGTTGTAAATTACCGCCTAAACGTGAAGGATGTCGAATACGAACGAAGCGGGAAGGTGTTCCGGACAAATAATAGCAAAAAAAATTGACACCGAGGGTCTCTTTTATAAGACCCTTTCTTTTTTGTTTGTAACATGTCATGCGTCTCTTTCGACAAATATTTTAAACGGAGGGTATGTGCATGGATGAATCGTTTCAAAGATTATACGAAAAGTATCATCAAGATATTTTTCAGTTTTTATATTATTTGGTGAAGGATCGGGAACAAGCGGAAGATTTGGTGCATGAAGTGTATATAAAAGTTTTAAAATCATACTCGAGCTTTGAAGGACGAAGCAGTGAAAAAACATGGTTATTTTCCATTGCTCGGCATGTAGCGATTGATTTTTTTCGAAAGCAAAAAACTCTCCGTCAGCGAATAATGGAAAAATTTGATTTAGATCAAGCACAAATTGCGGATCAAGAGCCCCTCCCGGAAGAAATAGCTTTACAACGAGAAGAAATACAGATGCTATACAAAGCAATGAATGACTGTAATGTGAATCAAAGAACCGTTTTAATTTTACGGTTTATAAAAGAATTATCTGTTGCAGAAACAGCCGAGGTGTTGGGGTGGACGGAAAGCAAAGTCAAAACAACCCAGCATCGGGCTTTAAAAGTGTTAAAAAATTATATAGATAAAGCTATGAAAGAACAAGGTGTCACGAAAGATCAGGGAGCTATGACAGAACAGGAGGTAGTTTCAAGTGAAAAACTCTCTGTGGAGCGATGAACAAATCAAAAAATGGATAAGCGAGTTTCCAAAAGTAGAAGATTCCCGCAGTTCATTCGAGATTTGGAACAATATTACCGAGAAAAAAAGAAAAAGAACAATATTGAAATTCATTGTTCCATCAGCTTCGATTGTTGCTTTGACAGCAGCCGTCACTTTTGTAGTTTTTCCGCTAAGCAACAGCAAAAATGAACAAACCCAATATTCATACAACAAAAAGGCCGAAAACGCAGGAAACAGTCATTTAACCGAAAGTCAAACGATGGAGGCTTCGCCGAAGTATCGTTCCATAGTTCCAAATTCTTCAACTGAACAAATTATCACAGTAGGGCTTTTAGATGAAAGCAAACAGCATGTCGTTCCTCTAAGCTTTAAAGGAAATCAATTCGAGCCTGCCGTCAAGCAAATAAATGACGTCTTAAACAAGATCGATGTGAAACGTTTCAATCTTTCAGCTTTTGCCTTTCAAGATGCAGACATTTATGAAAGCAAAAGCCGAAGTGACGAGGTGATCATAAATTTTGAAAAATTGAATATAAAAGACCGTTTCCATAATGAACAAAATTTTAAAGAAGTATTAAAAGAAACATTTCGGTGGCAAAATTATAAAAAGGTGCGCTTATTTACAAATGAAAAGCAGCATGTTCCTTCTGAGCATTTTGTTTCCGAATTTCAAATAAAGAAGCTGCTGAAAAAAGCCTATTTCTTGTTTTTTCCTAAAAATAGCAGCAATCCTTTGCTCGTTCCATCAAAAAATGAATATGAAACAATTGAAGAGGCAATGAATGCCATGCAAAAAGGTAAGGAAGACGGGCTTGAACCTTCCATTAATAATTCCGTTAAAATTAAGCAATTGAAAAAGGATGATGAGCTGCTTACGGTCACTTTTGAAAATGCTTCAAAAATGAAAAACACAGAGCATACTGAAGTTATGCTGGAAGCGATTTTAATGACAGCGAAAGAATTCGGCTTTAAGAAAGTGAAGTTCGAAGGCTTTGATGCGAAAAAAATCGGAAATATTGATATTTCAAAACCGGTGGAAGTGCCTTTTTCGCCTAATTTTATTGACCTGAAAGTTGATGCATAGCAAAAGGAACGGAAATAGGTCTAAACATAAAGACACCATCATAAATATTGAGAATGTACGAAAGGAGGAAAGGAGGATGAACGGATGCTGGATTTAATGCGGAGGCTGGGTATTGCCCTAATTATGGGGCTTTTCATCGGTCTTTTGTTTTTGGGAGGATTAAAAACAGAGGAGCCAGGAGAGATAAGCCCTCCCAGCACCTTTAAATATTATAAATGAATAGTTTTGGCAGAAACGATGTCATCGAACTGGACTAACGCTTCAATAAGCTGATCATCAATCAGTTTATCACAAGTTAAAACCATGATTGCTTCGCCGCCGATGTTTTTACGTCCAACCTGCATTGTTGCGATGTTTACGCCATGGTCGCCCAGTACTTTTCCGACGCGTCCAATAACACCTGGTTTATCGATGTGTTCTACATATAATACTTCCCCTGCCGGGTAAAAATCGATATCGAAACCGTTTAAATCAACAATTCGTTCACCGTAGTTTGGAATATACGTTGCTTTTACGGAAAAAGTCCGATGATCTCCATCTACTTGAACAGCGATGCAATTTGCATATCCAGAACCGTTTGAAGCAATTTTTTCGCTGAAGCTGATGCCGCGTTCTTTGGCGATGAGGCCAGCATTCACTTCGTTAACAGTTGAATCAACCCGTTCTCCTAAAAATCCAGCAAGAAATGCTTTCGTAATAAAAGATGTTTCGAGTTCAGCAACCGTTCCTTCGTAAACGATTCCGATATGTTGAACAGGTTCTTTCATGTATTGAGAAGCAAGCTGACCCAATTTTTTGGCCAATTTATAAAACGGCTGTATTTTGTCAAATATATCTTTTGTTAATGTTGGTAGATTAATAGAATTTGTAACAGGTTTTCCATTTAAAAATTTTAATACTTCTTCAGCAACTTGAGAGGCAACGTTTAATTGGGCCTCTTTCGTTGATGCTCCAAGATGCGGTGTAGCAATGACCTGTTCAAAATCAAGCAGCTTCCGATTTACTGGAGGCTCGACTTCAAATACATCAAGAGCAACGCCTTTCACATGTCCAATTTCTAAATAATGAATTAATGCTTCTTCATCGATGATGCCGCCCCGGGCGCAGTTTAATAAATAAACTCCTTTTTTCGTTTTTCCGATATTTTCCTTTCCTAATAAACCTCTTGTTTCTTTTGTCAATGGTGTATGAACAGTAATGATATCAGCTTGCGCTAAAACTTCATCGAGCTTGCAGCTGTTTACTCCCAATTTTTGCGCCCGGTCTTTTGTTAAAAATGGATCAAACACTAAGACGTTCATTCCAAAAGCTTTTGCTCTTTTGGCAATTTCGCTGCCGATTCGTCCTAAACCGATGATTCCTAAGCTTTTGCCGTATAGCTCAGTACCGAGAAAGGCGGAGCGGTTCCATTCACCTGATTTAACGGAAACATTTGCTTGTGGAATATGACGAACAAGCGATGCCATCATGGCAAATGTATGCTCGGCAGTTGAAATCGTATTTCCGTCAGGTGCATTAATCACGACAACTCCGTATTTTGTCGCTGCTTCAACATCGATATTATCGACTCCGACGCCTGCTCTTGCAACAATTTTTAAATTTGTCATTTTTTGAAGCAGTTCTTCTGTTACTTTCGTTGCACTGCGGACGAGCAGAGCATCATATTTTTCCAGGTCGTCAACTTCACTTACTTTTTTCTGAACGACATTGATGTTTTCATCGTTCAATAATGGTGCTAATCCATCGCTTGATATTGAGTCAGAAACAAGAACATGAAACATTTTCTAAGATCCCCCTAGTGAACGAATTAAAAATGAAAACAAAATTTCTGATTATTTTATCTTAACTGGTCTATGTTGTCAAGGTTCAAAACTTTACAGTTTGAAAACGTTTACTGTGTGTAAAAAGGGAAAAAGAGAGTTGCTTCTGAAGAAACAGCTCTCTTTTTTGTTTAATTGTTAGATTCATTGTATCGTGCGATACATTCGTCAATTAGTTTTGCCGCTGCTTCAGGTCCTTCCCAGCTGCCGATCTCTGTTCGTTTTCCTTCCAAATCTTTGTAACGTTCAAAGAAATGGGCAATTTCTTTTAATTTGTGCTCCGGCAGATCTTCAATCGATTGAACATGATCAAAACGAGGATCATCTACAGGAACGCCGATTAATTTTGCATCTTCTTCACCGTTGTCGATCATGTTTAAATAGCCAATGACACGCGATTCTATGACGCATCCAGGGAAAGTCGGATTGGTGACGATTACGAGAATGTCAAGAGGATCTCCGTCAAGTGCTAAAGTATTTTCTAAATAACCGTACTCTGCAGGGTAAAACATAGGCGAATAAAGAACTCGGTCTAGTTTAAAAACGCCTTTTTCCTTGTCATATTCATATTTGTTTTGGCTTCCTGTCGGAATTTCAATAAAAGCTTCGACAACTTTATTGTTTGCCATCGACAAAATCCTCCTTTATTATGTATGCCTTTTTATTATAGAGGATGTAAAAAATATTGGCAATTGTAGAAAAAAGACAATGAAATAAAATAAGTTTCTTTTTTTTTTATTATTGTATATAATGAAGATAAAAAAATATGGATTCATCTTCGGGGCAGGGTGAAATTCCCGACCGGCGGTGATAAAAGCTTTTAAGCTTTTTTAGCCCGTGACCCGTAAAGGTGTTTTTCCTTTACGGTGGATCTGGTGAGAATCCAGAGCCGACAGTATAGTCTGGATGGGAGAAGATGAGGGTTCAGGCGTTTCAAAAAATATGATCATTGAAACGTTTATTTTGACCTGCTTACAATTCTCCCTCTGCGTCAATGTAGAGGGTTTTTTTATTGAAGCAGGAGATGGACCCTTCCTTCTTTTCAAGATGGATCACAGAAAGAAAAGGAGAGAAGGACTGTGTTAAAAACAAAGGCATTTAAACTTGTTTTTGTAGGAATGTTGAGCGGGATTTCCTACTTGCTTATGGCTCTTAACTTTCCGCTTCCGGGACTTCCGGCATTTTTAAAAATTGATTTCAGCGAAATTCCTGCTATGCTGGCGACGATTTTATTAGGGCCGATTGCAGGATTGGCTGTAGAAGCGATTAAAAATACGCTTCATTACATCATTCAAGGAAGCGCGACAGGAGTTCCGATTGATCAGTTGGCAAATTTCTTGGCTGGATTGTTTTTCCTTTTGCCGTTTGCATTCGTGTTTCAAAAAATTCGTTCGATGAAAGGGGTTCTTTTCGGTTTAGCTGCCGGGACCATTTCGATGTCAGTAGCCATGAGCTTATTGAACTATTATTTCATTTTGCCGGCATATACACTGTTTTTAAATATGCCGCAAATGTCGATTGCAGAAGTGAAGCAAGTCATTATTGCCGGGATTTTGCCTTTTAACCTCATTAAAGGAACAATTATTGCCATTGTCTTTTTAATGATTTACGGCAGAATCAAAGAATGGCTTCAACATAAATTTAACGTGCAAAATGCATAAATTTATATGCGAGCAAAAAAGCGGAGATCAGCCGTTATGATGTTTTCGCATCATCACGGTGCTCCGAATTATGATACACAAAACCCCCACAGAAATTCGTTTTTCCGTGGGGGTTGTTCTTTTAAAGCTGATGAAACAGCTATTCAAATTTTAAAGGATCGCCGTCAAAGGGTTCATCGGCAATTTTAATGGAATCTGTTGGGCAACCTTCAAAAGCATCCATTAAATCATCTTCTAAAACTTCTGGAACTTCAACCGTCCCTTGGTTATCATCTAGAATAACGTATGCGATTCCTTCGTCGTCATAATCATAAATATCTGGCGCTGCTGCCCCACATGCACCACATGCAATGCATGTTTCTTTGTCAACGATTGTATATTTTGGCATTGTCTAACCTCCTGTATAAATGAAATGAGTAGAAGTCATAAAAGAGAAAGAAACATTTATCTTCCACTTCAGAATGTTTTATATAATAATCAGAATACCACATAATTATTGTAAGATGGAATATTAAACATTTCAATAAAAAAAGATGAAATGTCATAGTATTTCGATAAACTTACTTAAATCAAATCATTCATTATATATTTTTCGACAATTATTGGATAAATTTTGATAAAATAAGGATTGAACAGAAGGTTTCAATTTTTAAGGTGATCAAATGCCTCTCTCTTATTTGGAAGGAATCATCCTTTATTGTTTTCAACAGCTCAAATGCGAGCGATCGAAAGCAGCTGTTTTTCATTTATTAAAAGGAAAAAAATCTTCTCAAACGATTCAAGATAGCATTATTTTTCATTTATCGAACTTATTTGGCATTTGCCGTGAGCTCGAGCTTGAAGAATATAATCACTTGTTAAACAGATTGGTTCAGCTGTCATATGTCAAACAAGTAAAAGGCGAGTTTTATATGGTCACAATGAACGGCGAACGGGTGCTGCAAGAATTTTTGTCAGAAAAACCGTTTCCTGATAAGCTGGATGGGGCCACCTACAATGATATAGGAAAAATTTTTTGGCAGCGTTTATCTTTATTTGTTCAAACGGTTTCCCATCTAGTTTATAACCATTCGAAATTTTTACCTATAACAAATAATGGTCAGCTGTTGCATTTTGTCAAAACATACATATTACAGATGAAAGAGACAAAGAAAAATATCGGAAATCGAACGTTTTTGGAAATGAACCGTTTGCTTGAATGTTTAGATGAAAAGGGAGCTATCTTAGTTGTCAATCGTTTGTCCGGCTTTAAAAAAAATGGAATCACCTTTGAACAGCTTGCAGCAGCTGCGAATGAAGATCCTTTTTATTTGAAGCTTATGTTTCAAGCTGCCGTCATTCAAATGGTGAACGAATTGCAAAAACGTTCTGATCAATATCCGATATTATTCGGTCTTTTAAGAGATTTGATAAAAAAACACCCGCTAACCGCATCGGCGGAAAAAACGTACCGCTTGTTGGCGGAGGGGTTGGGCATTGATGAAATTGCAGCAGTCCGAAAGCTTAAAAGAAATACGATTGAGGACCATATTGTTGAGATTGCTTTAAACATGCACGATTTTGCCTTCGAACCTTATGTAAGCAAAGAAGATGTGGTCAAAATCGGGCAAGCGATTGAAAAGCTGCAAACAAACAAGCTGAAAAAAGTTAAAGAATATCTTCAAGATCAATACAGCTATTTTCAAATTCGGCTGGCAATGGCTGCAATAAGGAGATGGCAATGACGAAAGATCTTTTTACTTTGCTGAAGGAAAAATTCGGTTATTCAAGCTTTAAAACAGGCCAAAAGGAAATAATTGAAGATGTTATTAGCGGACATGACGTAGTTGCCATGCTTCAGACAGGCGGTGGAAAATCATTGTGCTATCAGCTTTCTGGCTATTGTTTACAAGGTGCTGTATTAATAGTGTCTCCGCTATTGTCGCTCATGCAAGACCAGGAACAGCAGATGAAAATGTTTGGAGAAAAAAGAGTCATTGCATTAAACAGCTTTTTAACCCGATATGAAAAAGAAAAAGCTTTCCGGCAATTGCACCGTTACAAATTTATATTTTTATCGCCTGAAATGTTTAAATCAAAAAGGCTATTGGATGCATTGGCGCAAATCCAAATATCTTTATTTGTCGTCGATGAAGCGCATTGCATTTCACAGTGGGGACATGATTTTCGGCCTGACTATTTAAAGCTCGGAAAGGTAAGGGAGATGATCGGTTCTCCCCCTTGTTTGGCGATGACCGCCACAGCCACTAAAGAAGTGCTGAACGATATCGCGAAATGCTTGCATTTAACCGATGCAACATTTCATATTCATTCTATTGACAGGCAAAACGTTGCCATTAATGTTGAAGCCGTAAGCAGCCAAGAGGAAAAATTGGAGCGATTAGCCGAATGGCTGAAAATGTTAGAAGGGCCGGGTATCATTTATTGCTCCACAAGAAAGTGGGCGGAAGAGCTTGCCAGATGGATTGAACAAAAGGGAATGACAAATGCGGCTTATTATCATGGCGGAATGGAATATGAAGATAGAATGTTGATTCAACAGCAATTTTTAAATGACGAACTTTCGGTTATAACGGCGACAAATGCTTTTGGAATGGGAATAAACAAAAAAGACGTTCGATTTGTCATCCATTTCCATTATCCTGCTGACATGGAATCATACGTACAAGAAATAGGCCGGGCAGGAAGAGATGGAAACCAAAGCATTGCAATTGCACTTGTACCAAAGGGTGACGAGGAGTTTCCCCGGTCGATAATACGTTCTGAATTTCCTGAAAAAAAAGAGATTGAGTTGATTGTAAAAACGATTCGGTTAAAGGGAAGCTTTGATTTAACAGAAGAAGAGTGGAGCAGCTTCGGCTTGTCTGATGTACAGAGGAGATTTTTACAATATAATTTCCAAATGTTGGATGAAAACATGTATCATTGGACGACTGATCAGATCGTAAATTATGTATGGAGCAAGATTGAAGATCGAATGAAAATGAAATTTAAAAAATTAGCCGACATGGAAGCATTTTTACGAGCAAAAGCATGCAGGCGGAACATGATTTTAAGCTATTTTCAGGAAAAACCTTCAACAAAGGTTTCGATTTGCTGCGACAATTGCGGAATAAACGATCGTTTTTTTATCCGAAAAAAAATTCATTCATCCCAGCCAATGATAAAGTGGGATTGGAAGCAAGAATTAAAAAGGCTGTTTCGTCAAAGTGGGTGAAGGCGTGATTAAAAGACAAGAAGAATTGATAAAGAACATGACCGATCGAGAGCTTTTATTTCATCTCATGGTCACTCAGTCGCTATTTCTTCTTATATCGATTATTTTAGGGTTCATTTTTTTTGACCGTGCGGAGGATTTTTTTCAATTATGGGAATTGAGTTGGGAAACGATAGCTGTTGGCTTGCTTGCAACAGTTATCGTTCTGCTCATTGATTTGGTAATTATGAAATGGGCGCCAAAAAGCTGGTACGATGATGGAGGAATCAATGAAAAACTGTTTCAAAACAGAAGCTTGCCGGAAATTTTTTGGATGACCCTTATCGTTGCTTTTGCGGAAGAAATATTGTTTCGCGGGGTTCTGCAAACCCATTTCGGACTGTTTATCGCCAGTTTGATCTTTGCCTTCATGCATTTTCGTTATCTTTCAAAATGGCTGTTATTTGCAACGGTTTTGTTCGTCAGTTTTTTTCTCGGAGTGATATTTGAACTGACTGAGAATATTTTAACAACAATTTTCGCTCATTTTCTTATCGACTTTGTATCGGCAGTGCAAATTCGCTTTCAATATTTGAAAAATAGTAAAGGCGATGGGAGGGACGATGAAGAAGATGACAAGTCCGTATGAACATGACCAAGCTGAGCGTTTAAGGGAAAAAATGATTGATGAAATAAAAGAGAGAACGGGGACATATCCGTCTCGGAGTGAAGTGCATAAAAAAAGGCGGAAGAAAAAAAAGAAAATGAACTATCCGCTTTTGCGTATTCTCGTCTTTCTTTTTATATTAGTGCCAGTCGTTGTTTTATTTTTAACTTCTTATTTAGAACGAAATCAATCAAACCGCAGCGGGGAAAATCTTTCAGATTTTGACTCTGTAATTATTAAAAATAATAGCGGGAAGTCTGTTCAAGAAGAGAGAGTGGAAGAAAATAATTCCTCTAACTCAGACAAAGAAGAAGGAAATCAGAATGAACAGGAAGCTTCTCCAACGACTGAAGAACAATCCTCTTCCAACAGCACAAGAGACGAAACCCGAAAAGAAATTTCTGGAAATGAAAGCGATGGAAACATGGAAGAGAACAGACGCATCATTACTCATGTTGTCCAGCCGAACGAAACGCTGTATAAAATCTCGATGAAGTATTATAAAAGCCGAAATGGCGAAGAGCTTATTCGAGAATGGAATCATCTTCAAGATTCCAACATTTATGTCGGACAAGTTTTAAAAATCCCTTTAGATAATCCCCAATAACTAAAAAATTTTCATATTTGAAAAAGATCATGCATAACTTGTACAAAAAACTTTGGGGGATTTTAAACGAATGGAAAGGCAAATTAAAGATCTGCCCTATACAGATCAACCTACCAAGCATATGCTGCAAGGGCTCATTGAGCGTAAAAGAGAATTCGAAACATATAAACAGAAATGTTTGGTTTGGCAAATAATTACATTTGTGGAAGTGATCATTTTTATAGTGTTTATTTATTTCAACGTATATCAACGATTGGAAACAGATCTTTTGTTTGTTTTATTCTATTTTTTTCAATCATCACACTTATTCGCCGTTTTGCTGATTGCATTCAGCTATTCAACAGCCGTTTATTTTAAAAAGAAAGAAGAAAAAGCGGAAAAAGAATATCATGAGCTTAGATGGGAAATTATTGATAAAAGCACTGATTTTTGGAAAAGCGAAGAAGAGTGGATGAATCGCGACAAGGTTTTTTCTGTTATGAAAAAAGAATTTGATATTAATCTCTATTATAAAACGAAATAAAAATGTGATTTGTGAGTAAAAATGCTTGTCTTCACCCCCTCGTAATTGTAAACTGTTTACTAACTAAAGAACCATCTTTTAGAATCAACATACAATATCGTATGATGTATTGACGGCAGGAGGGAAGAAGATGCGGCTCGAGCGTCTTAATCATAATAAAATTAAAATTTTCCTGACTCTAGATGATTTGTCGGATCGCGGCTTAACAAAAGAAGATCTATGGAACAACTCTTTAAAAGTTCATCAGCTTTTCCGGGAAATGATCAATGAGGCAAGTGAAGAACTCGATTTTCATGCAAACGGTTCGATTGCGGTCGAGGTTTATTCACTAAAAGCACAGGGAATGGTGATCATTGTTTCCAAAAATAATGATGAAGAACTTGAAGATGAATTTTTAGATGATTATATTGAAATGCAAGTAAAAGTGGATGAACATCAAGATATATTGTATGAGTTTTTGAATTTCGAAGATGTCCTCGATCTTGCAAAAGTTCTTCAACGTTTCGAAATAACAGAAGGCGCGCTATATTCATATCAGGGACGATACTACCTGCTGTTTGATGACATCTCTAAGATTGAAACGGAGCATCTTGTTGCAATTTTAGCGGAATATGGAACGCCGACACATATGACAACTCATAGACTGCATGAATATGGAAAATTATTGATAAAGGATCACGCTGTTCGTCTTTTGAATGACTATTTTTCCTGAGGCTGACAAAACATCGCCTTTCAGCGATGTTTTATCAGCTTTTTTTGCGTAGATTTAGTATTTTATTTGATAAAAAACAAAGCGGTTTGCCGCTTTCTTTTTTTAACAAGAAATTCAGTATCCCTTTATTTTCTATGAATTAATGATTGAATTAATTTATAGAAGGTGTATACTAAGTCATGAAAGGTGGACTTTTCCTTTTCATTATTAAAGAACATATAGGAGGTTTACTTATTATGGTAGCCGAAGGCAATGACAAGCATGATGTGCTAAAAGCTACGCAAAAGGTAATACATAAAGCGTTAGGAAAACTAGGTTATCCAGAAGAGGTGTATGAATTATTAAAAGAGCCGATTCGCATGCTGACAGTGAAAATACCTGTTCGCATGGATGACGGTTCTGTTAAAATATTTACTGGCTACCGGGCGCAGCATAATGATTCTGTAGGACCTACAAAAGGAGGCGTTCGCTTCCATCCAAATGTAACTGAAAACGAGGTAAAAGCGCTTTCAATTTGGATGAGTCTAAAATGCGGAATTATTGATTTGCCTTACGGTGGTGGAAAAGGTGGAATTGTTTGTGATCCAAGAGATATGTCGTTCAGGGAATTAGAAAGATTAAGCAGAGGATATGTTCGGGCAATTAGTCAAATTGTTGGCCCTACAAAAGATATACCTGCACCTGATGTATTTACGAACTCGCAAATCATGGCTTGGATGATGGATGAATACAGCCGGATTGATGAATTTAATTCGCCAGGATTTATTACCGGCAAGCCTCTCGTTCTCGGCGGTTCACATGGCCGTGAATCGGCAACGGCAAAAGGCGTGACCATTTGCATTCGCGAAGCAGCGAAGAAGCGTGGAATTTCTTTACAAGGGGCTAGGGTCGTTGTCCAAGGATTTGGAAATGCAGGCGGTTATTTAGCAAAATTTATGCATGATGCCGGAGCAAAAGTTGTAGGTATTTCCGATGCATACGGCGGTCTGTACGATCCAGACGGACTAGACATCGATTATTTATTAGACCGGCGCGACAGCTTCGGAACTGTTACGAAATTGTTTAATGATACGATCACTAATAAAGAATTGTTAGAACTTGATTGCGAAATTTTAGTTCCTGCGGCGATTGAAAACCAAATTACAGAAGAAAATGCCCATAATATTCGGGCTCAAATTGTCGTAGAAGCAGCCAACGGTCCGACAACTGTTGAAGCCACTCAAATTTTAACGGACCGGGGAATTTTACTCGTGCCTGACGTATTGGCAAGCGCGGGAGGAGTAACGGTTTCTTATTTCGAATGGGTTCAAAATAATCAGGGCTACTATTGGTCTGAAGAAGAAGTGGAAGAAAAATTGGAAAAAATGATGGTGAAAGCATTTAACACTGTATATGAAACGGCGCAAAACAGAAGAGTAGATATGCGGCTTGCTGCATATATGGTAGGCGTAAGAAAAATGGCAGAAGCATGCAGATATCGCGGATGGGTATAATATTTGCATCGTTTTGCAGTTTCCCCTATGATAATGTAGGGGAAGTTTTTCTTTTGTCACCAGCCGCTTAATGCTATAGGAGTGATCATGATGCAAGAAGAAAAAGTGATCATTGTCGGCGGAGGTCCATGTGGACTATCGGCTGCGATCGAATTGAAGGAAAAAGGAATAAATCCTTTAGTTATTGAAAAAGGAAATATTGTTGATTCCATTTATCGCTTTCCAACACATCAAACCTTTTTCAGCACAGCAGACAGGCTTGAAATTGGCGGAGTCCCATTTATCACAGAAAACCGAAAGCCTGTCCGCAATCAAGCGCTTGCTTACTACCGGGAAGTTGTGAAGCGAAAAAATTTGCGCATTCATACATATGAAAAAGTAGAGAAGGTAGAAAAGCAGCAGGACGGAACGTTCATGGTAACGACGGAAAAAGGAAAATATCGTGCGTCATTTGTTGTGATTGCTACAGGTTATTATGATAATCCAAATTACATGAATGTTCCAGGCGAAAATCTGCCCCACGTTTTCCATTATTTTAAAGAAGCTCACCCATATTTTGATAAAGATGTCGTTGTGATCGGCGGGAAAAACTCAAGTGTTGATGCCGCGCTTGAGCTTTATAAAGCCGGGGCTAGAGTAACTGTATTGTACCGAGGAAGCGGGTATTCTTCAAGCATTAAGCCTTGGATATTGCCGGAATTTGATTCTCTTATCAAAAAAGGCTATATAAAAATGGAATTTCGGGCAGATGTAAAAGAAATTAAAAATGACTCTATTAGTTATATTGTGAACGGAACAGAAGAAAAAACTATTCCTTGTGATTTTGTCTTTGCCATGACTGGCTATCATCCAGATCATAACTTTTTGAAAAAAATGGGTGTACTTATTGATGAGCAGACAGGCAGACCTTACTACAATCCCGATACAATGGAAACGAATGTAAACGGGATTTTTATAGCCGGTGTCATCGCAGCTGGAAATGATGCGAATGAAATTTTTATCGAAAACGGCAGATTTCACGGGGAATTGATCGCAGAAGAAATTATCAAAAGAGTATAGGGGATGTCCCGAAAATAATCAAGTAGAGAAAAACAATCCGTTTTTCTCTACTTGATTTTGTTGCTTTCATAAGTTGTGGGGCCGTCCAGAAATCAAATCGCCATTGAAAACAAAAAATCATAAACACCGATATATCAACGTTTCTAACACATTAATGGGGGCGTCAATAAGCTGTAAAAACGACTTATTAGACACCCCCTTCTTGTAACATTTTTTAGTAAAATTTGTGTTGATCATCACAACAGCTTATTATTTCGAAAACATTTCTTCTATTTCAGTTAAATCGCTCGTTTTTTCTAAAGCCACTAAAAGCTTTATTCTAGCTTTTTGCCCGTTTAATCCGTTCGAAAATATAACGCCAAGCTGTTTTAAATGTTTTCCTCCGCCCTGATAATCATAGACATCCTGCACAATGCCGTTAAAACATCGTGAGACAATGACGATCGGCACTTTCTTCTCAATAAGCCGTTTCATGCCGGGTACTAAAGCCGGCGGCAAATTTCCTTGCCCTAAAGCTTCAATGACGATTCCATCCGGATTCAGTCCTTCAACTGCTTCCATTATTTTTTCATCCATGCCTGCATACGCCTTTAAAAGGAGCACATGTTTAGTGATTTTCGTTATACTATATGTTTCTTTTCTTAACGGATAGTGATGAAATGCCAGAATTTTTTTGTTCACAATACCGATCGGTCCGTATTGCGGACTTTGGAATGTAGCGATATTGCTTGTATGCGTTTTTGTGACGTTTTTTGCTGTATGAATCTCGTCATTCATGACAACTAACACACCAAGGTTTTTCGCTTCGTCGGAAGCAGCAACTTTTATGGACATCAATAAATTATATAATCCGTCTGATCCGAGTTCATTATTTGACCTCATCGCACCTGTTACAACAACCGGGATGGGAAGGTCAAGAGTCAAATCTAAAAAATAAGCTGTTTCTTCTAAAGTATCCGTTCCATGAGTGACGACGACACCGTCGATGCTTCCATTTTTGGCATGATGTTCGATTTCTTTTTTAATTTCCAGCATTTCCTTAGGAGTTATATGCGGGGAAGGCAAGTTAAAAAGCTCTTTTACGATTGTTTGTACATTGTTTGCATTCAATGAAAAATTTGTTAGAGGATTGGACCCTTCTGGTCTCACTGCACCGCTTTGCTCATCTTCCAGCATTGAAATTGTACCGCCTGTATGTAAAATCAATACTTTCTTCATCTTTTTATCCCTTTCATTAAAGTTTCATTTTTTCATGCTTATTTTTGATTTTCATTTTGTCATATACATGTTACCATTTTATCAAAAGGATGTTTTTAACAACTTACTGCTGCTCTACATGAATCATCATTTCTCATTCTTTTATTTTGTTTTATTTTAAAAGGAACATTCTAATAAATCTATACATAAATAAGGAGATACTAGAAGAAAAGAGGCTGTCATTATGATTGCGATTATTACAGCAGGCATTGCACCAGGGCTGGCAATACTTTCATATTTTTATTTGAAGGATCAATATGAAATGGAACCCCTTTACATGGTTGTTCGGACGTTTATTTTCGGTGCGCTGCTTGTTTTTCCAATTATGTTTATTGAATACGTTCTGGAAACAGAAAATGTATTTCCCTCTTCTTTTTTACAAGCTTTCTTTGCTTCGAGTTTATTGGAAGAGTTTTTTAAATGGTTTATTTTTTATTTTACAATTTACTCCCATTTTCATTTTGATGAACATTACGATGGAATCGTTTATGGTGTGTCCATCTCTCTCGGCTTTGCGACATTGGAAAATATTTTATATTTAATTGCGAACGGTGTGGAGTTTGCATTCGGGCGCGCAATTTTTCCAGTCCCAAGCCATGCATTGTTCGGTGTCATCATGGGGTATTATTTAGGAAAAAGCAAATTTTCGAATGATAGGCTTAAAAAAAGATGGCTCTTTTATTCTCTAGTTATTCCGTTTCTTTTGCACGGAACGTACAATTATATCTTGCTTTCCAATGAAGACTGGAAGTTTTGGGTCACTCCGTTTATGGTGTTTTTATGGTGGTTTGGGCTTCATAAAGCAAAAAAAGCGCGCATGGTATACAAGCAAAATATCGAAACAATATCAGGATAAAAAAATTTTTGAACCGGCATGAGCCGGTTTTTTTGTTGTATAAAATGACATCTACTACAGAAAATACATGTAACGATATAAAGTGAGGAGGCATGATGATGGGAAAAAACATGAAATATCTGCTCGCAAACGCTTTTGTTTTAATCGTTTTTCTTATTCTTTCTAACAATCAGCTGCATGTTCATGCTTTTAGCGAACAAGTGATTCAGAGAGGTGCGACAGGTGATGATGTCATTGAACTGCAGGCAAGACTTCAATATAACGGATATTATCATGGGAAAATTGATGGGGTATATGGATGGAATACTTATTGGGCAGTTAGAAAATTTCAAAATAATTTCGGACTTAAAGAAGTAGATGGTTTAGTTGGTCCTGAAACAAAACAAAAGCTTATCAATACGACAAAATATTATAAGTCTTTTGTCCACGAACAAATTCGAAAAGGCAGAGACTTTACCCATTATGGCGGAGTGCCGCTAAAAATCCAAACAGCGCCTTCTGAGGAGCTGCGCGCAAAATGGCGGAAGCAAACCGAAAAAAATCTCGCAAAAAATGTACCGCCAAAAAAACAACAAGCTGGTCAGGCTGGACAAGGGCAAAAGCAGGCTGCTCCTAAACAGCAAGCAGCCCAAAATAAACAACAAACAGGGAAATCGGTACAGCCGATGGCGGTGAATATGCCTGGAGGCTTTTCACAAAATGACTTAAATCTTTTAGCCAATGCCGTTTACGGAGAAGCCCGCGGCGAGCCTTATATTGGTCAAGTAGCAATTGCGGCAGTTATTTTAAACCGACTGAACAGCCCGACATTTCCAAATACGGTTGCTGGTGTTATTTTTGAACCGGGTGCTTTTACAGCTGTCAGCGATGGACAAATATATTTGACACCAAATGAAACAGCGAGAAAAGCGGTGATGGACGCCATTAACGGGTGGGATCCGACAGAAGAAGCTCTCTATTATTTCAATCCTGATACAGCAACAAGCCCATGGATATGGACGCGGCCGCAAATCAAGAAAATCGGAAAACACATATTCTGTGAATAGTGAGGTGATTCAATATGCTTCGAGGATTATTAATCGGGCTGCTTACAGTGGCCTTAATCGGAACAGGCTACTGGGGATATAAAGAGCATCAGGAAAAAAACGCCGTATTAATTCATGCAGAAAACAATTACCAGCGGGCTTTTCACGATCTAACCTATCAAGTGGATCAGCTTCATGACAAAATTGGCGAGACACTCGCCATGAATTCAAGAAAATCATTGTCACCGGCGCTGGCGGAAGTTTGGAGAATTACATCGGAAGCGCACAATGATGTCGGCCAGCTTCCGTTAACTCTTTTACCTTTCAATAAAACAGAGGAATTCTTGTCAAATATTGGGAAATTTAGTTATCAAACAGCAGTGAGAGATTTAAACAAAGATCCGTTAACGGATCAAGAATATGAAACGTTAAAAAAATTGTATAAAAATGCAAAAGACATACAAGACGAATTGAGAAACGTCCAGCATTTAATCTTAAAAAACAATCTGCGCTGGATGGATGTTGAACTCGCACTAGCATCAGGGCAAAAACAAATGGACAATACGATCATTGATGGATTTAAAACGGTAGAAAAAAATGTTGAAGGCTATTCCGAAACTAATTTCGGTCCAACGGCAACAGCGCTGCAAAAGCCTAAAAAAGGATTTGAACAATTAACTGGAAAGGAAATATCAGAGCAAGAAGCAAAACAAATCGCAACACGATTTGCCCCTAAAAATGTAGAACGAGTAGATGTAACAACAAATGGTAAAGGATCAAACATTCAGTTTTACAGCATTACTATGCATGATAAAGGAAATAAACATGATGTTTATATGGATATCACGAAAAAAGGCGGTCATTTAATTTATTTATTGCACAACAGAGATATTAAACAACAAAAAATCAGCTTAAATGAAGCATCCAACCGAGCAACGGAATTTTTGAAAAAGCTAAAATTTAAGGATTTAGAGCTTTATGAGAGTGCACAATATGACAACATTGGTGTTTTCACATTTGTTTCTAATTACAAAGGTGTACGTCTATATCCTGATGCAGTTCGTTTAAAGGTAGCGTTGGACAACGGAGAAATTATAGGTTATTCTGGACGTGATTATTTAGCAGCGCACAAAAAAAGAAATTTGCCGAAACCGGCTATTACAAAAGAAGAAGCGAAAAAATCAGTCCATTCTAACGTTGAAATTCAGGAGGATCGATTAGCTGTTGTGACAAATGATGCCGGCGAAGAAGTGCTGTGCTATGAATTTTTAGGAACGATTGACCAAGACACGTACCGCATTTTCATCAACGCAATGGATGGAACGGAAGAAAAAGTGGAAAAATTGCAAAGTGCTGAACCGTTATTCAGAGAAATTTAATCACAAAAGGGGAGTCGATTTTTAGGCTTTCCCTTTTTTTCATTTCATGCTTTAATAAATGTAGAGCGCTTATTACATTGAAAGAGTGGTAACGTTGATAAAAATTGGTACGATGATCACATTGGAACTTTCTGGCCAAGATCAAATACTAAAATGCAAACTTGTGGACCAAGAAGAAAACATTCTTTATATTGATTTTCCTGTAAATAGCAAGACAGGAAAAACTGTTTTCTTACCAGACGGCACCGAGCTCGTTGCAACATTTGTGAACAGCGAAAAAAAACCGTATAAATTTCGTACTAAAGTTCTTGGCAAGAAAAAAGATAACCTCCCGATGATCATGCTTCAGGCACCTGAGTATATGGAGGAGATCCAAAGGCGGCAATTTGTCAGAATCGAGACAGCCGTTGATGTAGCCATACACGCTATTAATCAGGAATTCGCCCCATTTACAACAGTTACAAACGACATAAGTGCTGGCGGCATTTCAATCATTATTCCAAACGGTGTGGACGTACCGCTAAATGAAAATATACATATTTATATGGTGCTCACGTTTATGGACGGAACGATTGAATATTATAAGGTAACAGGGAAGGCGCTCAGAGTTGTGGAAGCGGAACATCATAAGCTCGCTTCCATAGCATTTATCAATATTGATGAAAAGACACAGCAAAAATTGATTCGCTTTTGCTTTGAACAGCAGCTGCAAATGAAAAAGAAAGGAATTTTGAATGAATAGTACCGGCAAGGCTGTCCATACTATTTATAAAAAATGGCAAAAGGATGTTTTTTGTGAAGCGCTTTGAACAAATATTGATCAAATTGATCATTATACAATTCATTATGTTAATTGCCGCTCAGCTTTTTTTGCGCCATTCTGAGTTGAAGCCATATTTATCAAAAGCCGTGCAATATGAAGGTGTTGGAAACATGTCCATCTCCGAATGGGTGGAAACTATCAGCCGCTAAAAGAGCAGGAAACCCCTGCTTTTCTTTCTGTATTCCAAAAAAATAGATACATATTTTTTGAAACTAGCTAGGAGGTATTATGAGTAAAAAAATTTCCATTGCAATCGACGGTCCGGCAGCTGCCGGGAAAAGCACAGTTGCCAAAAAAATCGCAAAAGATTTAGGCTATACATACATTGATACGGGTGCGATGTACAGAGCTCTCACTTTGAAAGCTTTACAGAATGGCATTTCTTTGGAGGATGAAAAAGCGCTCACCAAGCTTTTGAATGAAATGACGATTGAACTGAAGCCGGTAAATGAAGGTCAGCAAGTGCTAGTAAACGGTGAAGACGTAACGGCGATTATCCGTTCCAATGAAGTAACAAAGCATGTTTCCACTGTTTCCAAACATCCTAATGTGCGGGAGGAAATGGTGAAAAGGCAAAAACAGCTTGCAGGAAACGGCGGCGTTGTCATGGATGGCAGGGATATCGGCACTCATGTGCTGCCGAATGCGGAGTTGAAAATATTTTTAAAAGCTTCTGTAGAGGAAAGAGCAAAAAGAAGGTATGAGGAAAATTTAAGAAAAGGTTTTACATCCGATTTAACACAATTAAAGAAAGAAATTGAAGAAAGAGATAAGCTTGATTCCACGAGGGCAACTGCCCCATTAAAAAAAGCGCCGGATGCCGTCGAAATCGATACAACTTCATTGACGATTGAAGAGGTGGCGGAATTAATTAAAGAATTGGTAAAAGAAAGGCTGTAAGAAATGGGTAAATTTTATCAATTTGCAAAGGCAATTGTTTACTGCTTTATTAAACCGCTCTTTCGGGTCGAAGTGATCGGAAAGGAACATTTTCCAATGGATGGTGCCGTGCTGCTTTGTTCCAATCATATTAATAATTTGGATCCTCCGACGATTGGTATCGTTTCACCAAGGCAGCTCCGTTTTATGGCTAAAGAGGAGCTGTTTAAAATTCCGGTTTTCAGCCTGATCGTCCGGGCATTGGGGGCGTTTCCGGTCAAAAGGGGCTTTTCCGATCGAGAGGCGTTAAGAACAGGCTTGAAAATATTAAAAGAAAGAGAAGTTTTAGCCATTTTTCCGGAAGGAACGAGAAGCAAAACAGGTGAACTCGGAAAAGGTTTGGCTGGTGCAGGTTTTTTTGCCTTAAGATCAGATTGTGTCGTCTTGCCATGCGCCGTCGTCAGTTCTTACAAACCGTTTCGGAAAACGAAAGTCATTTTCGGCCCAGCCATTGATTTTACATCTTATCGAAACAAAAAAATTTCAGCTGAAGAAGCGACCGATAAAATCATGACAGAAATTAGAAATTTGCTCGAAAAATATAGGTAATCAATGGATTTAACTTGACAAACGGAATTTTTTGTTAGAACTTATAGAAAAGAGGTATTTTTCATTCTATTTAGAGTAGCTTGTGACATACTAAATAGAATGGTACATATTTTGTTGAGTTGCTATGGCTTGACCAAGGAGGTAAATGGTATGGTAGAGGACATCAATCAAGGTGAAGTTTTTGTGCCTGAAGTGGGAGACGTTGTAGAAGGAATTGTAACAAAAGTGGAAGATAAGCAGGTGATTGTTGATATTAAAAATTGCAAACAAATGGGCATCATTCCGATTAGTGAACTGTCTAGTTTGCATATTGAAAAAGCTTCAGATGTTGTAGAGGAAAATGACAAGCTTGAACTAGCGGTCATTAAAGTTGAGGAAGAAGCAGTCATTTTATCGAAAAGCAAAGTGGCTGCGGATAAAGCTTGGGTGGAATTAGAGAGAAAATTTGAAAATAAAGAAGTATTTGAGGCAGAAGTGAAGGATGTCGTAAAAGGCGGTTTAGTGGTAGACCTGGGCGTCCGCGGATTTATTCCTGCTTCATTGGTTGAACCTCACTATGTTGAGGATTTTTCAGATTATAAAGGAAAAACATTGACATTGATGGTTGTGGAGCTAAACCGTGAAAAAAATCGAGTGATTTTGTCTCATCGTGCTGTAGTGGAAAAGGAGCAGGAAGAGAAAAAACAGCAAGTGCTTCAGTCGATTCAGCCTGGTGATGTATTGGAAGGAACAGTCCAACGTTTAGCCGATTTCGGAGCCTTTGTTGACATCGGCGGGATTGACGGTCTTGTACATATTTCTCAGATCTCTCATGCTCATGTAGATAAACCGTCAGATGTGCTTCAAGAAGGCGAAAAGGTAAAAGTGAAAGTTTTGTCTGTCGATCGGGATAATGGACGGGTTTCACTATCGATTAAAGAAACATTGCCTGGTCCATGGGAAAACATTTCTGAAAAAATCAAATCCGGTGATGTTGTCGAAGGAACTGTACAACGCCTCGTCTCATTCGGAGCTTTTGTTGAAGTTTTACCTGGAGTAGAAGGTCTTGTCCATATATCGCAAATTTCTAAAAAACATATAGGCACTCCTCAAGAAGTATTAGAAGAAGGACAAAAGGTAAAAGTAAAAGTGCTTGATGTAAACGAAGAAGAGAAACGGATTTCCTTAAGCATAAAGGAATTGGAAGATGATGGGACCGGTAGTGAAGAAGATTTTCGCAAATATCGTCCGAAAGAGGAATCGACAGGATTTCAACTAAGCGAAATGATCGGAGAGCAATTAAATAAATTAAAATAAAGACAAAGGCGATCATCACGAGCTGCCCCTTGTCAAGGTGACAGCGGAATAAAAAATGTTCTAAGCGGCTTTATCTCTATATTCCATAGGGCTGAGGCCGTTTAGTCGTTTTATGAGGGTAATTTGTATCGATTGCCAATCCTCAAACGAAATCTACGTTTCGCATTTGAGCGTTCTCCATAAAGACTCCATAAGCACCGCCCAGCATATAACGAGCTGTTTTATCATCTTCTCCACTGCTGTTCTTTTCATAAATCCTTGAGAATGATACGATGCATCCTCGCTGTAATAAGCTGTTATTGTTCGAAGCCTCGCCTAGTATATAGCTTCCATATCACTTCAATAAGCTGTATTTTGAGTTCTGCAGTATCGGTTCGATTTTTGCTAAGCTGCTCTATATCGTGATTATATGTGCGAACAAAATTCTTCGCTGCTTTTAATAAGCAAGCGATACGTCCGTTTTGCGTTCGTATCTCCATTAAAAATCAAAACTTGTGCAATTCCCATTTTGATAAACAAGTGATACATCCAGCCTGTATTCATTAGCCCACAATTTTTTTGCAGAAAAACTCCCTCCTAAAAAAACAAATAATGATTTAGAAGCCTTTTTTTATGAAAAGAAATTATACGGACATTCTGCCATTAAACAGATCGGCTTATGAGTTCTAAAAAAATAGCGAAAATTCATTTCTTGACGGGCAGTGAAATGTTTACATTTTCCTCTCACAGCAATCCATCAGCAATCAATTCTCCCACAGCCCTTTAACTGCTTTTTATACGCTTTTAGCTTTGGTTTCAAAATTTGTACGGTTAGCATCCATAAATTTTTCACATAATGGAAATAGTAGGAGGTTGGAGATGGAAGGAATATATTATTATTGGTTCATGTGGATGATTTGGGTAATTGTAACATTTTGGCTTCCAAAAACGGATGCTCGTTTTTGGCTCTCCTTTTTTATATTGTTAAATATTTTAGGAAGTGCAACGTTTATACACTTTACACAAATACATGTTGGTTTTTCGTATATCTTATTTGCTTTGCTTAGTTTTTTCATCTTGTATAGAACTAAGCGTTTATTTTATTCATTATTTTCCGTTTTGATCATTACGGTTGCCTATGCAGGAGTCAAGCTGTTTTATTTATTTGATCCTGTCTGGTTTTTACTTGACGTTCAGATGTATTTATCTATATTAGGAGTCATTTTATCCAATATGCTGAGCAAAGATTTTTTTGAAGGAATGGCATTTTTTATATTGGGGTCTTGTTACGGAGAAGCTCTTTTTTCGTCTGCAGTTTATTCTTATTATCGGCCGATTGTAATAGGCGACTTTCCTTTTCTTGATATGCTGTCAATCGGAATCTTTTCATTGCTCATATGGGCGTCATTCAAAACATTCGCTGCTTCTTTAGAACATATATTCAAAAAACATGCAAGGGAGAGGCAAGGGTCATGAATGAATACACGCTTCCTATTTTTTATGGTGTCTTCGTAGGTGTGTTAGCCCGTCTTTTTATGCTAAAAACCGATTATCGCCAATATCCAACATATTTGCACGGAAAAATTATTCATATCGCACTTGGATTTATAGCGGCGGGACTCGGCACGATTGCTGTTCCGGCCATAATGGAAAAGGAGTTTACTGCCATTACTTTTTTAACGTTGGCTGCATCGCAGTTTCGCGAAGTCCGCAACATGGAAAGAAATACACTGTCAGAGCTCGATCAATATGAGCTTGTTCCTCGGGGAAGTACATATATTGAAGGAATTGCAATCGCCTTTGAAAGCAGAAATTATTTAGTGATTTTCACATCTTTATTTGTTACGCTTGCTTATTTAATCTTTGGCTTTTGGATGGCTCTTGTGATGACGGTCGTTTGCTTTATCATTTCTAAAGTGTTAATGTCTGGAGGCACATTGAAAGATATTGTTGACATTCAATATGTAAAGCCGCATTTTGACGGTGCAGGCTTGTATGTCGATGACATTTATATTATGAATATCGGCATCCCGGAAAAACGTGAACTAGTTTTAAAATATGGCATGGGGTTTATTTTGACACCAAAATCATTTGATGCGAGAACAACGATTGCCAACATCGGACAACGTCAGGCGATTCTCCATGATGTCTCAACTGCGCTGGGCGTAAACCGCGATGCGGGTGAACCATCTTTAGTCCCATTGGCAAAACGAGATCTTGAGGATGGAAGAGTCGGCGTGTTTGTGCTTCCTCAAAAACATGATTTGGATATCGCCATTCGAGTGATCAGCAACGTGCCAACGCTTGAAAATGCCATTCGCATGCCGACGGAGTCGAAGGCAAATAGGAAAGGTGAGAAAAAACGATGGTTTTAGAGAAAGCGGTTTTAGCGGTCGTTACGACAAATGAGAAAAAAATAAAAGGCGGTGCACCTGTTTTTATTTGTGATAACCAAAAAGAAATGGATTCGATTGCAAAAAATTTAGAAGCGATTCTAGATGGAATTGCTCATGCCATAAGCGAGGAAATATATATCATTGTGAAACATTTTTAAGGCAGTTGTTCAATTTCATAAACTGCTATATAATAGGGTAGTTGGAAAAAAGCTTGGTAAAAAACTTCCGGGGCATGCCGAAAAAGGAGTTAGGCGAAAACATGCTGCGATTTCTTGAAGGCGTAGCCCCTTTAACATTATACATAGTGAAAAAATGCGATGAGTTTTAAATTAGGAAGGAAGTTTTAGTATGCCGAAACCTGTTGTGGCTATTGTCGGTCGACCAAATGTCGGCAAATCGACGATTTTTAATCGAATTGTCGGTGAACGTATTTCAATTGTAGAAGATATACCTGGTGTTACCCGTGACCGTATTTATGCACCTTGTGAATGGCTGAATTTCCAATTTAACTTGATCGATACAGGTGGAATTGAAATTGGGGATGAACCGTTTCTAGCACAAATTCGTCATCAGGCGGAAATTGCGATTGAAGAAGCAGATGTAATTATTTTCATTACAAACGGTCGAGAAGGCGTAACTCCCGCTGATGAAGAAGTTGCAAAAATATTGTACCGCTCAAACAAACCCGTTGTCCTTGCCGTTAATAAAATGGACAACCCGGATATGAGGGAAAATATATATGAATTTTATTCTCTTGGCTTTGGAGAACCGTACCCGATATCAGGAGCGCATGGGCTCGGACTGGGAGATCTTTTGGATGCAGTATGCAAACATTTTCCAAAACCCCAATCAGAAAATGATGATGAAGGCATCATTAAATTTTCTTTGATTGGCCGACCAAATGTCGGCAAATCTTCCTTAGTAAATGCTATTTTAGGAGAAGAAAGAGTGATCGTCAGCGAAATTGCTGGAACAACACGAGACGCCATTGACACTAAGTTTACGTATAACAAGCAGGAGTTTGTCATCATTGATACAGCTGGCATGAGAAAAAAAGGAAAAATTTATGAGACAACAGAAAAATACAGTGTTTTGCGGGCGCTTAAAGCGATTGAACGCTCTGACGTAGTGTTAGTTGTTTTAAATGCAGAGGAAGGAATTATTGAACAAGACAAGCGAATTGCTGGCTACGCCCATGAAGCCGGGAAAGCCGTTGTCATTGTAGTAAACAAATGGGATGCAGTGGAAAAAGATGAAAGAACGATGAGAGAGTTTGAAAAAGATATTCGCGATCAATTTTTATTTTTAGACTATGCGCCAATCGTCTTTTTGTCTGCAAAAACGAAGAAGAGATTGCACACATTAATGCCTCAAATTATTCTTGCCAGCGAGAATCATGCGATGCGTGTCCAAACAAACGTATTGAATGATGTGATCATGGATGCCGTTGCTATGAATCCGACTCCAACGGACCACGGTACGAGATTAAAAATCTATTATGCAACACAAGTTTCTGTTAAACCGCCTACATTTGTCATATTTGTAAATGATCCGGAGCTTCTTCATTTTTCATATGAACGTTTTTTGGAAAATCGTATTCGCGATGCATTCGGGTTTGAAGGAACCCCTATTAAAATCATTGCGAGAAAAAGAAGATAAATAAAAGGAAGTGAGTAATTTGGCGAAGGTGGCAATATTGGGAGCTGGAAGCTGGGGAACAGCGCTTGCAATTGTTCTTTGCGACAATGGTCATGAAGTGCATCTTTGGGGACATCGGAAAGAACATATAGAAGCGATCAATCGTACAAAAAAAAATGAGAAATATTTGCCAAATGTCCCATTGCCGGACAATTTAACCGGATTTTATTTCTTAAAGGATGCGGTTGAAAATGTGGAAACGATTGTCTTGGCAGTCCCGACAAAAGCGATAAGAGAAGTGCTGAGTCAATTAAGAGAAGCCATTGATCGGCCGGTTTTAATTGTCCATGTTTCAAAAGGGATTGAGCCGGGTTCATTAAAAAGAATTTCCGAAATTATTGAAGAAGAAATGCCTCCTCACCTTTTGAAGGACGTAGTTGTATTATCAGGTCCAAGCCATGCGGAAGAAGTGTCTTTGAGACAGCCGACAACAGTGACTTCTGCGAGCAAAAATATTCAAGCAGCAAAATTTGTTCAAGATTTATTTATTAACCGTTATTTTCGTGTGTATACGAATCCGGATATAATCGGGGTTGAAATTGGAGGGGCGCTGAAAAACATTATTGCTTTAGCTGCCGGAATCAGCGACGGCCTTGGATACGGGGACAATGCGAAGGCTGCTTTAATAACTAGAGGATTGGCGGAAATTTCAAGATTAGGCTGTAAAATGGGTGCCAATCCATTAACATTTTCTGGTCTTGCCGGAATCGGCGACTTAATTGTCACTTGCACAAGTGTGCATTCCCGCAATTGGCGTGCCGGCCATTTGCTAGGAAAGGGCAAAAAACTAGATGAAGTTTTAGAAAGCATGGGAATGGTTGTCGAAGGAGTAAGAACAACAAAAGCAGCTAAACAGCTTTCTGAAAAATATTCAGTAAAAATGCCGATTGCCAATGTCCTTTATGAAGTGCTGTTTCACGAAAAAGATCCGAAAGAAGCAGTCGAAGAGCTTATGGCGAGAGTTAAAACGCATGAAATGGAAGATCTTGTGAACATATTAGAAAATCGAAATGAAGAACTGTAGCACATTTCCCAGCTGCTCCAGTTTTTTTTTGAATTCGATTCTTATATGGAAAACAATTGCGTGAAAAAGAGCATATGTTAAAATGATTGGTAGGAATAGAAGGAGTGGATCACAATGTCAGAAGGTCTAATGAAAATGTGGATTGCTCTCACAGCGATGGCCTTTATGTTTATCGCGGTCTTTTCCATATACTTGAGCCGTTTTAAACTAAAAGGATTTTTGAAATCTATCACAGCAGTGATTGCTTATTTTTTTATGATTTTAGCAGGAATTATCATTTTTTTCGTAGTCTTTTCCGGACCGACAAGCGAGTAGGCAAAGTGAGGAAGACGAGGATGAACAAGAAAAGCATAATGAAATCTTTCATCTCTATCATGTTTGTTTTGCTTTTATCTGGATGTTTATACCCAGAAGAACGATTACATAAAAATGAAATACCTTATGAAGCGCAAATACAATCCGTGCAAAAAGCAGTAGAACAATATAAAGCTGATACGGAAGGGCTTTTGCCGATTAAAACGAGAGACAAATCAACGCCTATTTATGAAAAATACCCTATTGATTTCAATCTGTTGATTCCTGAATATTTGCCTGAGCCCCCTGGCACCGCGTTTGAAAATGGAGGCATTTACTTATATGTTTTAGTCGATGTGGAAAAAAATCCAACCGTAAAGCTGATCGATTTACGAATAGCAGAGGCGATCCGTGAACTAAAGATGAGGATCAATGCTCATGAATATCCTCCTTATGAAAAGCAAATAGCGAAAAATGTATTTACACTGAACTATAAAAAGCTAGGATTAAAAGAGCCTCCTCATGTGAAGAGTCCGTACTCAGGGGAAAATCTTCCGCTTGTGATCGACAACAATCGAGAAGTTTACGTTGATTACAGCTTAGATTTATACCGTGCCATAAAGGAATCAAAAAGATCATTCAAAGAGGGGGAAGATATCCGTCATTTGCTAGTAGAAAACTCCCCGTTCGTCCCTGCATTTTCCCTTCCATATACTGTGAATGAAAAAAATGAACCGGTATTTTTAATAAAATAAGTCATGAACCTTTTTCTTAAGAATACAATTTAAGAGAAAGGTTCTTTTCTTTTTGGAAGAAATTCTTTTTTTACAGTCATAACTAGATAGGACAACATCATAAATATGTAATGACTAAAGAATTGTAAATGTATGGATGTTATAAGACTTGAAAGTCGGGAGGGAATCACTTGGAAAAGGTAGATATTTTCAAAGACATTGCAGAGCGAACTGGCGGCGATATTTATCTAGGGGTCGTTGGTGCAGTTAGAACCGGTAAATCAACATTCATAAAAAAGTTTATGGAATTAGTTGTTCTTCCCAATATTGAAAATGAAGCGGATAAAGCACGTGCTCAAGATGAGCTCCCTCAGAGCGCAGCAGGCAAAACCATTATGACAACGGAGCCAAAGTTTGTCCCGAATCAAGCGGTCACCGTCCATGTTGATGAAGGCCTTGATGTCAATATAAGATTAGTAGATTGCGTAGGATATACAGTGCCTGGTGCAAAGGGATACGAAGATGAAAATGGGCCGAGAATGATCAACACTCCATGGTATGAGGAGCCGATCCCGTTTCATGAAGCAGCGGAAATTGGCACCCGCAAGGTTATTCAAGACCACTCAACAATCGGTGTAGTCGTCACAACAGACGGTTCAATCGGCGAAATTCCTAGAAAAGATTACGTAGAAGCGGAAGAACGAGTAATTGAAGAGTTAAAAGAAGTCGGAAAACCATTTATTATGATTATTAATTCTGTGCATCCTCATCATCCGGATACGGAGGCTTTAAGAAAAGAATTAAATGAAAAATATGATATTCCAGTTCTTGCTATGAGCGTGGAAAGCATGAGGGAAATTGATGTAACGAATGTATTGAGAGAAGCGCTTTTCGAATTTCCTGTCTTGGAAGTCAATGTGAATTTGCCCAGCTGGGTGATGGTGCTGAGAGAAGATCATTGGCTTCGCACGAGCTATCAAGAAACGGTGAAGGAAACAGTAAAAGATATCAAACGTCTGCGTGATGTCAATCAAGTTGTCCAGCAGTTCAGTGAGTATGATTTTATTGAGCGGGCTGGACTAGCTGGTATTCAAATGGGCCAAGGGATTGCGGAGATCGATTTGTTTGCGCCGGATGAGCTGTACGATCAAATTTTAAAAGAAGTTGTCGGTGTTGAAATACGCGGGAAGGATCATCTGCTTGAGCTCATGCAAAATTTTGCACACGCTAAGGCGGAATACGATCAAGTAGCCGATGCTTTAAAAATGGTAAAACAGACAGGTTACGGCATAGCAGCACCGGCTTTATCAGATATGAGTCTGGATGAACCGGAAATTATCCGCCAAGGATCGAGATTCGGCGTCCGGCTCAAAGCAGTCGCACCTTCCATTCATATGATTAAAGTAGATGTTGAATCTGAATTTGCACCGATCATTGGCACAGAAAAACAAAGTGAAGAGCTTGTGCGTTATTTAATGCAAGATTTTGAAGAAAATCCTTTGTCCATATGGAATTCCGATATATTCGGAAGAAGCTTAAGCTCGATCGTCAGAGAAGGAATACAGGCAAAATTGTCGTTGATGCCTGAAAATGCGCGCTACAAATTAAAAGAAACATTGGAAAGAATCATCAACGAGGGGTCAGGCGGGCTCATAGCAATCATATTATAAAAGATCAAAAGGTCAAAAACAACGGTTTTTTGGCCGTTGTTTTTTTCACAAGGGGCAAACGAGTGAGCCCTGTTTTTTTTTTTTTTTTGACAAGAAGTTCTGCCCTGCGTTTTCCGGCCTTTGAAAAGACACATCATTTTTTTAAAAAGGTTAAACAACTTAGCGAAAAAACCGACAAGTGAATTGATTTGTCTTCTGTGCAGTTAAATTGTATAGAAAACATATTGCATTCAGTGTAAATGATTCTGTCTTTTTTCGACTAAAATCATGATATGACAACAATCTTGCCGAGATAATAGTTGATAGTTTTTTGCGGATTTAATAGAAAATGGGTTGTTGATAGATAGCAGAGATATTGTTAGACACATATTTATATAGTACAGGTGATGAGGAGTGATAGAAACCATGGTGGATATTTAAAAAGAATCTGACGGTAAGGAAGAAGGGAAATAGTTTGCTAGTTGACCGCGATTTAGTGATTTTATTCGTGTTTTTCATAACGATGATCTTGATTTTTTGGCGCCCCCGCGGAGTAAATGAAGCATTTCCAGCAACAATTGGGGCACTTATCATATTATTCGTTGGGGGAATTAGCTTTCAAGAATTGTCGGAAATTGCTTTAAATGTAACAGAAGCTTCTGTTACGATTATCGCAACGATTGTCATGGCAATCGTTTTGGAAAGCTTTCGTTTTTTCGAATGGTGTGCTCATCATTTGGCATTTAAAGCTAACGGATCTGGAATCCGATTGTTTTGGTATACGAATCTTCTATGTTTTTTCATGACTGTCATATTTAATAATGACGGAAGCATTTTAATTACGACTCCTATTTTACTGCTACTTCTTCATCACCTTCGTTTAAAACATCACGAAAAAATTCCGTACCTTCTAAGTGGAGCGCTGGTTGCCACCGCTTCAAGCGCGCCAATTGGTGTCAGCAACATTGTAAATCTGATCGCATTAAAGATTGTAGGAATGGATTTATACATGCATACGGCAATGATTTTCGCACCTACTGTAACCGGGTTGTTGTTAATGGTCAGTTTGCTCTTTTTCGTTTTTTATAAAGACATTCCAAAAAGGGTGATAAACGTGCCAAAAGATGAGAACTTTTTCATCCAATCGTATCATCCTTTGAAGCCTAAATTGTTGCCAAAAGTTTTTAAAGAGAAGACAAGTATGATGATGAAAATGTTGATGTTTGTGATCGTTGTTCGAATCAGTCTGTTTGTCGCTTCCTTTTTCGAAATCTCGATAGGGCTTGTGGCTCTGTTTGGTTCAATCGTTTTATTAACGGTACGGTGGTATAAGCTTCGTTTAAGTCCAATCGATGTTTTAATGAAAGCACCATGGTCAGTATTTCTGTTTGCTTTTTCCATGTACATCATCGTTTATGGCTTGAAAAATATCGGGTTAGTTACTTTTTTCCTTCAGCTGTTAAAGCCGTTGATGACAGATGTAGCAAGCGGAATTTTTTGGATGGGCGGGCTGATCACTGTTTTATCCAATATCTTTAATAATCACCCGGCATTAATGATCGGTTCAATGGTGCTTACAAATTTCGGATTGGACGAAATCACGTTAAAAACAGCTTATTTAGCAAGCATCATCGGCAGTGATATCGGCTCATTGCTGCTTCCGATCGGTACGTTGGCGACGCTCTTATGGATGCACATTTTAAAAGAGAACGGAATGAAAATCGGCTGGGCAAAATATGTGAAAGTAACATTTGTTGTCATTCCGCCAACATTAATATTTACGATGTTCTGTTTATACTATTGGATCAAGCTTTTGTTTGTATAATGTTAAAAAATGGGGTGCGATTCACCCCATTTTTTTTATAAATTGAAGCAATGGTTTAGGCGAAACGTAATTAAGCAGGCGGAAACGTTTACGGAACGTGCACTGTTTTAATATGGGAAATTTTTAAAAACACCGTGTGGCCTTCAGCTGTTACCAATTCGACGAAGTTTTGCTGAACAGACTTTAACACTCCGATTTTTTCTTGTTTTTCCCCAAGATCAAATACTACTAGTTTGTTGATGAATTTTTTTAATTGTTCTTCAAAGGTGCGGTTAACGGTGATCATGGCGGGCACCACTGGCAATTCATGTTCGTTTAACGAGTAAGGCGTTGTTGTGTTTGGATATGGAATGAGCCATTTTAAATGGTGAAAAGACACTAAAACATATTTAAACACGGGGGAATAAAAAACAAAATAGTCAGTTAAGACAGATGTAATATAACCGTGTAAAGCTTTATTTCCAGTTACATATGTTTCAACAAACATTCCTTTAGCATTTATTAATATTTTTCGGTATGAAATGGAATCATCCTCAATAATCATTGGTTTAATCGTTTTGTGATCGTATTTAATCGGATTTTCGTCATCATATTTTTCCAAACTGTGTAAATGTAGAAGAGGAATATATATATATTTATAACCAATATAAAGTACGATCACATCTAATCCTTCGTCAACTAAAATTCCGATAACTTCGTTTTTGCCGCTTATTTCTGCTTTTACTTGTTCGTCAATAAGTTCGGAAAATCTCAAAACTTCAATGCCTCCTTTCTTTGAAACAACAGAAACAAAAACAGAGGGGGAATTTGATGGCAGAGACGCTAGCTAGCCTTTCCAACGATAGTGGACAGTTTTGACTACTTTTTCAAGATGCGGCATTGATCGCAACTGTATCTCTGCTCTTTCTATATAGGCATTCGAAGCTCTTCTGCTTTCATTTGGCGTTGACCGGTATTTTTTTTCAGTCCTTCTATCAAGATCATCTGTTCTTTCATGACGTTCTGAGTGTGAGTAAGTGTTTTTGTGCTCAATCTCGGACGTGCTTTGCCCGCTTTTAGAATCTCTTTCCATAGAAGTTCTTTTATCACGATCGGATCGATCTTTTTTTTCAGTTTGTTTGTTCTCATTTTTTTTCTGATCGCGGGAACCTTCAAAAATGCTTCGAACGTGGAACGGCTGAATTCGAATGACTTCTTCTTTGTTAATTAAAATGAATGTCCCATTTCCGTTGTATGACAGAACACCTTCGAGCGCTTCCGGTCCTCCCCAATTGATGGAAACCCATTTATGAATAAAATAATTGAGTATTTCATCAAATGTTTTTACTTTCAAATAGCGGACGGTTTCCTTTTCTTCAGCGTTTTCGCTTTTGTTTAATGAGAAGCTTTTAATATGCTCCAAATTGACATAGATCACCCGATCATCTTTGTAGAGAACGGCATAATGATTTGTTACATCTAATAACTTCCCGCTCATTGCTTCAGGGCCGCCTTGGTTAATTTGAAGGTATTCGTATTGAAATAATTTCATTAGGCGGCGGAAGCTATCGCTTTTCGAAGCGTTTTGTTCAACATTTTCCAGTCGAAAAGGTTTGGAATTTGTCTTAGAATTTTCCGTAATGCTTTTAATGTGTTTCAATTGGTAGTAAACAACATTGTTTGATTCGAATAAATAGAGGGCCAAATAATCAGTTTTTACTTCAAGCAGTAAACCGCTTTTGCTTTCAGGACCGCCTCTATTCACCTTAATCATTTTTCCAACAAGCGACTTTACATATTGATAAAATTTTTCTCCAGTTGCAGTCATTTTCATTAACCTCCCTTGGCATTCAACCATACAGGTTATTTATAATGTATTTATACGTTCAAAATGGGAGAAAGCAACAGAACATTTACCCAATTCATGAAAAATAAGCGATCGCCTATTTGCGTTCTTCAACTTGCTAAAACATTAAATGTGAAGCGATAAATTGATTTCTTTTTGAGATAAAATCGAGAATTTGTGAAGGCTGTTGATCAAATTCGTCAAGGGTATATTGGAAAAAAGGATCTTTGCTAATAAACTTTTTCACTTGTTCATAATAACCGTATACAGCATCTTTCAAATTTTTTACCGTAAATTGATGTTGTATAGTGTCATATAAAAGTTGTTGGTAAAGTTTTTTATACTTTTGGACGTCTAGCAGCCTTGCCGTTAAAGTGTTAAATCCTTCTACCCGAACATAGTCATGTCGCATTTTTTCTCCGTTGACATCAATTCCCCATGTCGCGTCGTAATCCCAGGGAATAATATGAAAACGGCTTGTTTCTCCATGTAAGTAAAGTGCGTAATTGTGAACAAAACCATCGTAATTTTGTGTGCAAATGACACCTGTCAGCCATTTTAAATATTGCTCCACGTTTAAATATTGTTCGATTTCTTCAGAAAATTGGGACGAAGTGCTTGTATTAACAAAATAAATAAATTGTTCGAGCTTACTAAAATCATCATTTTCCCCGTATTTTAACTCATATCCTTGTGATAAGCTTTTTTTTACCTTTTGGTCTAAATCGCTGTATAATGAAAAATTCGCATCACCATCTATTGCATAAAAAATTGGACCTTTAGGCAGTTTTCTTTTTGCTAAAAAATCTTCATTGACGGATTCAAGGCGTAAATAAATACCTTGATGGATTCCATTGATCGATAAAAGGACGAATTTTGTTTCGGGAACGAATACTCCTATGCGGTCAAAAAAATAAAAAGAAAGCTTATTGCGAATCAATGAAGGATCAAAATATTCCGCATTTAAATGAAATTCCTTTTCGTTATTGTATTTTGAAGGACGGTAATATTTTATAAAAAAAGATTTTTTTTTCGCTTTCCTAGTATGAGAGCCACGATACATTATATCCGCATCGATTTTTTTCTTCCCTAAATAAACCATGCCGGGAACTCCGTCTTCATCCCATTTATTTTTTTGTAAAAAAAGCAAATCTTTCGGATGAATGTATAAGGAAATTTTCTCCAAGTGTTTTTCCATTTGATCCCTCTTTTCACTGTTTTTCATTTAAATAGTATGAATGTGGATAAAACTTGCCACTGATGGCAAACGCACATTTTTTTAAACGATTTAAAAGTCCAAACGAGTTAGTGTGAAGATTCATATGCTATACAAAATAAAAAGGGAGGCAGAATAGTGATTTCCGAAAAAGTCATTAAAGAAGCATTTCATAGTGGGGAAGAAAAAGGGTTGAAACATTTTTATTTCCAAGAACCTGAAGGAAGAAGAAGATCGGATAAAACATGCGGCAGCCGGAGAAGAAGCCATCGCAGCGACCATAAAAAAACATGCGGCAGCCGGAGAAGAAGCCATCGCAGCGACCATAAAAAAACATGCGGCAGCCGGAGAAGAAGCCATCGCAGCGACCATAAAAAAACATGCGGCAGCCGGAGAAGAAGCCATCGCAGCGACCATAAAAAAACATGCGACAGCCGGAGAAGAAGCCATCGCAGCGGCCATAAAAAAACATGCGGCAGCCGGAAAAGAAGCCATCACAGCGGCTATAAAAAAACATGCGGCAGCCGGAGAAGAAGCCATCGCAGGGGCCATAAAAAAACATGCGGCAGCCGGAGAAGAAGCCATCGCAGCGATCGTAAAAAAACAAGCGGCAGCCGGGATTTTAAACATACGAAAAGAAAAAAAATTCGGCGCTTTGAAAACGGAAATATGTGGGAGCTGCGTTTTTAAATGATGGAAGGGTTGACTGCTTATGCAGTCTCCCTCTATTGTTTTGGCGAACTTTTTGCCAAAGCAACTGAAAAATGACTGAAATTAATAGAAATGTGCTTGATTCTGCCATTATTGTTATGATAATCTTTTTACAGAAATTCTTCTCTCATAAGGATGAATCATCCTTTGCAACCAATTTGAAAATGAAAAACTGTTGAAATGAAATATTGTTTCATTTATGATAAGCTAGTCACCAACTTCTTGTTGTTGCATGTATAGAATTCTTAAAAGCTGTGAAGAAATGTATAATAGCTGGATTTTCATGAAACTTTTTTGGGAGGAGGTGAAACATTAAATGAACAAAACAGAATTAATCAACGCTGTAGCAGAAGCTAGCGAATTATCCAAAAAAGATGCAACGAAAGCTGTAGATGCTGTTTTCGATACAATTTTAGAATCTTTGAAAAAAGGTGACAAAGTTCAACTCATCGGTTTTGGAAACTTTGAAGTGCGTGAGCGTTCAGCGCGCAAAGGTCGCAATCCTCAAACTGGTGAAGAAATTGAAATTCCGGCAAGCAAAGTGCCTGCGTTTAAACCAGGCAAAGCTCTTAAAGATGCAGTTGCTGGCAAGTAATGAAATGAACGCACACAATTAAGAAATGAGTAGCGACTACATATGCTCGCTGCATTTCTTCACAGAATAAGCCCCTTTTTGGGGCTTTTCCTATTTAGGCGAGATTGTTCAAAGGTTTTATTGAAAAGATTTCTGTTCTATTTGCGGGAAAGGAAGCTTCATTTTGCTTTTTTTTCATTAATTGTGCTAGAATCGGTATGAATGAATGACAATAGGAGGAGCCGAGTATGCCAAAAATTAATAAAGAGCAAATAGAACAGGCAGTACGTTTAATTATAGAAGCTATAGGGGAGGATCCTAATAGGGAAGGATTGGCTGATACACCTAAGCGGGTTGCCAATATGTATGAGGAAATTTTTTCAGGTATAAATCAGGATCCTAAAGAATATTTTCAAACCGTATTTGAAGAGGATCATGAAGAGCTTGTTTTAGTAAAGGATATTCAATTTTTTTCAATGTGCGAACACCATCTAGTTCCTTTTTTCGGTAAAGTACATATTGCATACATACCAAAAGGCGGCAAAGTGACTGGACTAAGCAAACTAGCCCGCGCTGTTGAAGCGGTTGTAAAAAAACCACAGCTGCAAGAACGGATTACATCAACGATTGCCGACAGCATAGTCGAATCATTGGATCCTCACGGTGTGATGGTTGTTGTTGAAGCGGAGCATATGTGCATGACAATGCGCGGAGTGAAAAAGCCTGGATCAATCACTGTAACGTCAGCAGTCAGAGGATGTTTTTTGAATGATGCTGCGGCAAGAAGCGAAGTGCTGTCATTAATAAAAAAATAAACGGTAGGTGTTGATAGATGAATCCGAATCAAAATGATTATGTGGTTATTAAAGCAATTGAAGATGGCGTCAATGTGATTGGTTTGACAAGAGGTTCCGATACTAGGTTCCACCATTCCGAAAAGCTTGATAAAGGAGAAGTAATGATTGCTCAATTTACGGAACACACTTCTGCCATTAAAATTCGCGGCAAGGCGCTTATTCAAACAAGCTATGGAGAGATTGAGAGCGGCGAGAGAAAATAAGCAGGATTTCTGCTTTTACTTTTTCGACAAAGCCTAATGAAAAAATGTGGTTATGATATAATAAAATTTGTAAATGTTAGTATAGAGATATATGGGGGACAAGGGTGATAATGATGGAAATCTATCAAAAGCTGGAGCAAATAAAACGTTCGCTAGACCAATATTTTTCACATCCTGTGTTTAAACAATATATTCAAAAGCCTGTAATTGATGAAGACAAGCTGCTATTGTTTTACGCGCTTTTTGAAGAAGCGGAAATAGCAGATGAAAAGAAGGAAAAATATGTTGTGACCGCCATGCTTGTTCAATCAGCCCTTGATACCCATGATTTAGTAACGACAACGGAATGTGAAAATAAGAAGCTTTTTGTTGAAAGACAATTAAATGTCATTGCAGGTGATTATTTCAGCGGACTATATTATTTTATTCTTTCTGAAATTCAAGACTTGAAAATGGTTCGTGCGCTTGCAACCGCGATTAAAGAAATTAATGAGCATAAAATTCGTCTTTACGACCGAAGCTGCCAGTCGATTGAAGCAATAGTCGAAAGCATCGTCATTGTGGAAACCGCGTTATTTCAACGGATCGGAGAGCATTTTCAAATTGAGACGTGGCCGGAAATTTCCAAAACATATTTAACATATAAACGTTTATGTGAAGAAAAACATAAATACGATAAAAATAGCCAGTCCGTTTTAACACAATTTCAAAAGAAATCTAAAAGCCCGATTGATTTAGTTGGAACTTTCATAGAATGCTGCAATCATTATTTCTGGGAAATTAATAAACTGTTGGAAAAAAGTCTGAAATATTCGCCTGCCGTAAAACAATTTATTATGAACCGAATTCATGTATTACGGTTTTCGCATATGATAGTGGAGGAAGGTTAAAAAATGCAGCAATCGAAAGAAGAACGTGTGCACCGCGTATTTGAAAAAATTTATAAAAATTATGACCGGATGAATTCTGTGATCAGCTTTAATCGTCATATTGCATGGCGAAAAGAAACGATGCGGAGAATGAATGTGAAAAAAGGTTCCTACGCACTCGATGTTTGCTGCGGAACGGGGGACTGGACGCTTGCGCTCGGGGAAGCAGTCGGGCAAAACGGAAAGGTCATAGGACTTGATTTTAGCCAAAATATGTTAAGCATCGGTGAGGAAAAGGCAAAGGAAAGACAATTTTCCAATATTTCATTTATTCACGGCAATGCGATGGATTTGCCGTTTCCTGAAAACGAGTTTGATTATGTGACCATCGGGTTTGGCCTCAGAAATGTTCCTGATTATATGCAGGTTCTATCGGAAATGTACCGCGTATTGAAACCCGGAGGAATGGTAGTTTGTTTGGAGACATCACAGCCGACCTTGATTGGCTTCAAACAGCTTTACTATTTTTATTTTCGCTTTATCATGCCTTTATTCGGCAAGATATTTGCTAAAAGCTATGAAGAATATTCTTGGCTGCAGGAGTCCGCGCGTCAATTTCCTGGCATGAAAGAGCTGAAAAAAATGTTCGAGCAAACTGGTTTTATAAATGTAGAAGTGAAGCCATTTACAGGCGGTGTTGCAGCAATGCACTTAGGTTATAAACCGAAATTGGAAACAAAGGTGAAATAAATGAAGTTAAAATCATTCTATTCCTTTTTAACAAAAGACCTTGAAGTGATTGAAAATGAATTGCTGTCTTCCGTACAAACAAAAGATCCGTTAATACGTGAAGCCGGGATTCATCTTCTTCAAGCAGGGGGAAAACGGATTCGCCCTGTTTTTGTATTGTTGTCAGGAATGTTCGGAGATTATAACATTGACCGTATGAAACCGGTTGCCGTCGCTTTAGAGCTGATTCACAGCGCCTCATTGGTACACGATGACGTCATCGACAATGCTGAGCTGCGAAGAGGAAAACCAACAGTTAATGCAAAATGGGACAATCGCATTGCCATGTATGTTGGAGATTACTTATTCGCACGGGCTCTTGAAATCATAACAGAGCTGGACGATCCGCTTATTCACCGAGTTCTTTCGAAAGCTCTTGTTGAACTCTGTTTAGGAGAAATCGAACAAATCAACGATAAATACAATTTTGATCAGTCTTATCGGACGTATGTCAAACGAATTAAAAGAAAAACAGCTTTATTAATTGCTGTCAGCTGCCAATTGGGCGCTCTTGCCTCCGGCGCTCCAGAATCCGTTTGTAAAAAGCTGTATTTGTACGGTTATTATGTTGGAATTTCGTATCAAATTATTGACGATCTTTTAGATTTTACCTCTACGGAAGAAGAGCTTGGAAAACCAGTTGGGAGCGATTTACTTCAAGGAAACATTACCCTTCCTGTTTTGTTTGCCATGCAAAATGAAGAATTAAGAAAAAAAATTGTCAAAATCAATAATCAAACAACTGCTGAAGAAATCAAGCCGATTATTTATGAAATTAAAAAATCAAGAGCAATCGAACAGTCGATGAATATTAGTGACCGCTATTTGCAGAAGAGCTTTCATCAATTGGAAGGCCTCAAGCACGGGAAAGCGCGAACTTCGCTATACAATATTGCCAAATATATTGGAAAAAGGAAATTTTAGTTTGCGTAACCGCTTTAATAATGATACTATTTTCTTGTGGATTTTGTACTTATACATAAAGAAATTTTCGAGGTGGATGTGTTGATGGAAAAGACGTTTTTAATGGTAAAGCCTGATGGTGTACAACGGCAGCTGATTGGACAAATCGTTTCAAGATTTGAGCAAAAAGGGCTGAAGCTTATCGGTGCAAAATTAATGAAAATCTCTGAAGAATTGGCCCAGCAGCATTATGGAGAACATAAAGAAAAGCCTTTTTTCAATGAACTCGTTCAATTCATCACTTCAGGACCGGTTTTTGCAATGGTTTGGGAAGGCGAAAATGCAATCGAAATTGCCCGTCAAATGATGGGAAAAACCAATCCAAAGGATGCCCTTTCTGGAACAATTCGCGGCGATTTTGGTTTAACAGTAGGGAAGAATGTAATTCACGGTTCTGATTCACCTGAAAGCGCTGAGCGGGAAATTCAATTGTTTTTTAAAGCTGAAGAGCTTGTAGAATATGACCGTGAAATTGATGCATGGATCTATTAACATCTGACCCTAATCAAACAATGGTTTGATTAGGGTTTTCTACATTACATTCGGGGGAAGATCGGAAAGTGACAGATAAGGACTATGTTGCATTTATCGAAAAGATAAAAAGAAAAAGTGGGATTGACCTGTCGTTATATAAAGAGACTCAAATGAAAAGAAGATTAAAATCATTGTATGAAAAAAAAGGCTTTCAATCCTTTTACGAGTTTTTTTTAGCGATGGAAAAGGATCAATGTTTATACAATCTGTTTTTAGATCGGATGACTATTAATGTTTCTGAATTTTTTCGCAACTATCAGCGCTGGAACATCCTTGAAAAAAAATTGCTTCCGCGTTTGCTGGATGGTAAAAAACATATAAAGGTTTGGAGCGCTGCCTGCTCAACGGGAGAAGAACCTTACACAATTGCGATGATTTTAGCACAAAATTCGCTATTGAAAGACTCATATATATTAGCCACAGATATAGATGAACAAGCGATTAAAACAGCACAAATTGGAATTTATCCGGAAAGATCGCTAAAAGAAGTACCTCTTGAATATAAAACTAATTATTTTCAGCAAGAAGGCTCTTTCTATCATGTAAAAGAAGACATTAAACGCTCGGTTACTTTTAGAAAGCATAATTTGCTGTCAGACCGCTTTGAAACAGATTTTGATTTGATCGTATGCCGAAACGTCCTCATTTATTTTACTGAGTCTGCGAAAAAAGAGCTTTATGAAAAATTCAGCAACTCGCTTAGACGAAACGGGATTTTATTTGTTGGCAGCACAGAGCAAATTTTCACTCCGGAAAAATATGGATTAAAAACGATCGAAACGTTTTTTTATACACGATTGTAGCAATAGCAAAGATCTTTCTATTCAAACAAAAAATCTTATGGTATAGTTACGTAAAAGCATAAAAGCATAAAAGCGTTAAAGTGTTATGGGAAGGAGTTTGCTAGTATGAGATATTTGACAGCAGGGGAATCTCACGGCCCGCAATTAACGACGATTATAGAAGGAGTTCCGGCAGGGCTTCCTCTAACGAAAGAAGACATCAATATTGAGCTTGCAAGAAGACAGAAAGGCTATGGCCGCGGTCGAAGAATGCAAATCGAAAAAGACCAGGTGCAAATTCTAGGCGGAGTGCGCCATGGCGAAACGCTAGGATCACCAATAGCGCTAGTTGTAGAAAATAAAGACTTTGCCCATTGGACGAAAATTATGGGGGCAGAGCCGATTTCCGAATCGGAGAAAGCGGAAATGAAACGAAAAATTACGAGACCTCGCCCAGGCCATGCCGACTTAGTCGGGGCGATCAAATACGGACATCGTGATATGCGCAACGTGCTTGAACGCTCTTCTGCCCGGGAAACAACTGTCAGGGTGGCAGCAGGAGCTGTTGCGAAGAAAATTTTGTCTGAACTCGGCATTCAAGTGGCAGGACATGTCATTGAAATTGGCGGTGTCCGTGCGCAAAAATTGGACTATTCGACGCTTGCTGAGTTGAAGGAAAAGACAGAGAACTCACCTGTGCGTTGTTTAGATGAAAATGCGGCTCAGCAAATGATGAAGGCGATCGACGAAGCAAAAGAAAAGGGTGATTCCATCGGCGGCATCGTTGAGGTGATTGTTGAAGGAATGCCGCCTGGTGTCGGCAGCTATGTTCATTGGGACAAAAAGCTGGATGCCAAAATAGCGCAAGCGATCGTAAGCATCAACGCGTTTAAAGGGGTTGAATTCGGCTTGGGATTTGAAGCGGGACGGAGTTTTGGCAGCGAAGTTCATGATGAAATCCTTTGGAGCGAAGAGAAAGGATACTATCGCAAAACAAACAATCTGGGAGGCTTTGAGGGCGGCATGACGACCGGCATGCCCATCGTCGTCAGAGGAGTCATGAAGCCAATTCCAACACTGTACAAGCCTTTGCAAAGCGTTGACATTGATACGAAAGAGCCTTTTTTGGCGAGCATTGAACGATCGGACAGCTGCGCAGTCCCGGCTGCAAGTGTTGTGGCGGAGGCAGTTGTTGCATGGGAAGTAGCCAAAGCGATCGTTGAACAGTTTGGTCTTGATCGCATTGACCTTATTCGGGAAAATATCGAACGTATGAAACAATATGCGAGGGAATTTTAATGGAACAGATGATGATTCAAACGAAAAGTCGCCCGTATCCAGTTTTTTTAGGAGACGGAATTATCGATAATGTCGGAGAATGGCTTCTGTCTGTTTGCAATAATCCTTCGAAAATTTTGATCATTACTGATCAAACAGTCAAGGATCTGTATGGCGGAAAATTAGAGTCGGTATTAAAAGCATTTGATTTGGACGTATTGACATGTGTTGTTCCGAGCGGCGAACAGTCTAAATCATTTGAAACGTACTATAAATGCTTGACCTTTGCTTTAGAAAACAATCTGGACAGAGAATCCGTGATCATTGCTTTTGGCGGCGGTGTAGTGGGTGATTTAGCAGGCTTTGTAGCTGCAACATTTATGAGAGGAATTCCGTTCATTCAAGTGCCGACGACCCTTTTGGCTCATGACAGTGCTGTCGGGGGAAAGGTGGCCATTAACCATCCGCTCGGAAAAAATATGATCGGGGCTTTTCATCAGCCTCATGCCATTATTTATGATACACAGTTTTTAAAAACACTGCCTCTTCTAGAAATCCGCTCAGGATTTGCGGAAGTGGTGAAGCACGGCTTCATCAATGATCGTTCATTTGTTGAAAATTTAATGAAAACGATCCATTCGTTGAATCATGTAACAAGCGAACAACTGCAATGGTTTATACGAAAGGGAATTGAAGTGAAAGCAGAAATTGTCGCTGAAGATGAAAGAGAAACGGGAAAAAGGGCGTTTTTAAACTTCGGTCATACTCTCGGCCATGCGCTCGAAGCGGAGTTAGGTTACGGGAAGATTTCCCACGGAGATGCCGTTGCATGCGGCATGCTGTTTGCTCTATGGCTGAGTGAAAAGATATTCCGCAAAGATTTTCAATATAAATCGATCAAAAATTGGTTTAACGAAATCGGCTTTCCCGTCAAAATCGATGAAACCATTCAAACCGAATCGCTTCTCGAACGAATGAAAAAAGACAAAAAAACGGTACATAGCCAGATTCGTTTTGTACTTCTCGAGGATATCGGCAATCCGGTACTTAAGACGTTTGACACGCATACATTATATTCATTTCTTAATGAGTGGAGAACGGAGGGATGCGTTTGATAAGAGGTGTTAGAGGGGCCATCACCGTTTCGGAAAATAATGAAGAACAGATTGTTGAAAGCACGGAGAGGCTCTTAAGGGAGATGATTCGATTAAACAACATTGCCCCTGAACAAGTAGCTTCCGTGTTTATTTCGGCGACAAATGATTTAAATGCCTGCTTCCCTGCAAAAGCATTAAGAAATATTGAAGGCTGGAAATATGTTCCTGTGACATGCATGCAGGAAATAGCCGTTGAAGGCGCCCTTGAGAAATGCGTAAGGGTGATGATGCATATTAATACAGAAGCCGCCCAAAACGATATTTGCCATGTTTATTTAGAGAAGGCAAAAATTTTACGACCGGATCTTGTTGACAAATAATGCTGTATCCGATAATATGGCGAATAAGAAAGTTTTTATATGACCTGAAATGAGCTGAGTTTAGTTAAGGGTAGTTGAGAATGAGTCGAGGAAGTAATAGATGAGTGGTTTAGGAAGATAGATTGATCGACTGCCCAAAAACGTAATGTTTTTGGGCATTTTTATTATCAATTTCATCCCTCAAAAACGATCCTCTATGACTCATTCTCCAAATACTTTGGAGGAGTGAGTACTTCAATGGCAACAACCTTTCAAGATTTTTTGCAGGATTGCCGCAAATATAAGACGGTTCCCATTATCGAGCAATATCATGTCGATATGCTGACACCTATCCAAATATTTCAAACGCTGCAAACCGATGCTTGTTATATTTTAGAAAGCAATGACAGCGAGTCGAACTGGTCCAACTTCTCGTTTATCGGTCTTGAGCCGATGTATTTTATCAAGGAAGAAAATGGAACGTTCCAGCTGCAAAATCGAAAACAGATGGTCATGGACAAAGATGTTTCGTTATCAGCATTGTTTCATAGAATGACGGTAAGCTTCAATGTAAAAAAAGTGGCGATCGATGTGCCGTTTTCAGGCGGAGCTGTCGGAAAAATCGATTATGATGCGGTCAGCCTATTTGAAAAAATTCCAGCTCATCGTCATGCTGACAGAACCCATTCTGTATGTGAACTGGTCATTTGCCAAACGGTCATTGCATATAGCCACAAGGAAAAACTGCTGACATTTATTCATTATAGAGAGCTAGAAGGAAACGAAAGCGAGCAAGAGCTGAAGCAAATATTTGAGGCGGGAAAGGAACGCATTTTTCAATATCGCAATGAATTAAAAAACGTCAAGCCGGAAGGAAATATTTTCATCCCGTCAAACAAAGAACCGGTTTCTTTCGCCGGATTTGAATCGAATTATACAAAAGAACAATTTTTGGATCATGTAGAAAAAATGAAGGAATATATTCGTTCTGGCGATATATTTCAAGGAGTTCTTTCGCAGCGCTTTGAAAAACAAGTATCGGTAACCGGTCTGCAATTGTATCGAATTTTAAGAATTATCAATCCTTCCCCTTATTTATTTTATATAAAACTATCAAACCAAGAGCTTATCGGCAGTTCACCGGAAAGATTGATTCATGTTCGCGACGATTATGTTGAAATTCATCCTATTGCCGGCACGAGAAAGCGGGGCAAAACAAAGGAAGAAGATAGAAAACTCGTTCGTCAATTGCTGCAGGATGAAAAAGAACTAGCGGAGCATTATATGCTTGTTGATTTAGCAAGAAATGATATCGGCCGAGTTGCTGAATACGGGACGGTCAAAACACCTGTACTTCTGGATGCAGCTTATTTTTCACATGTTATCCATCTCATTTCAAAAGTGAGAGGAAAATTGAGAAAAAGCATTCATCCGATTGATGCATTAATTTCGGCTTTTCCAGCCGGAACCGTTTCAGGCGCCCCAAAAATACGCGCGATGGAAATTATTCATGAGCTGGAGCCGACTGCCAGGGGGAGCTATGCGGGGACTGTTGCATACATCAGCTTCGATGGAAGCATTGATTCATGCATCACAATTCGGACGATCACGCTGAGCAATCAGAAGGCATATGTCCAGGCGGGGGCTGGGATCGTTGCCGATTCTGTTCCTTTAAAAGAATGGGAAGAAACAAGAAACAAAGCGAGTGCGCTCATTCAAACGATCGAATTAGCAGAACAATTGTTTTTAGAAAAAGGGAGGAAGAGGGCATGAAGCATATATTGGAGAAGTGCATTAATGGTGAGACTCTTTCAGCATCTGAAGCAGAAGATATTATGAAAAAAATCATGGAAGGAAAGGTTCCGGACAGTCAAATTGCCAGTCTCATCACTATTTTACGATTTCGCGGCGAAACGGTCGAAGAGATGACGGGATTTGTGAAAGCGATGAAGGAAAATATGACTCAGCTTGAAGGATTTGAAAATGCAGTTGATACTTGCGGAACGGGCGGAGATGGAGCATCAACTTTTAACATTTCAACCGCATCTGCCATTGTTGCTTCATCGTTGGGAGTGAAAGTCGCAAAACACGGAAACCGCGCTGTTTCTTCAAGAAGCGGCAGCGCTGATGTGCTCGAATGTTTAAACATCCCAATCCAAACAACGCCTGAAGAAGCTAGAAGAAGCCTGGAAGAAACGAATATGAGCTTCTTGTTTGCTCCTCTCTATCATTCATCGATGAAGCATGTTGCCAAAGCAAGAAAAGAAGTGGGATTCCGAACGATTTTTAATTTGCTCGGTCCGCTGGCTAATCCGGCCAATACAAAACGACAAGTGCTTGGCGTTTCATCATTGGAGCATGCGGAGAAAATGGCTGAAACATTAAAACATTTCCGTTCAGAGCATGTGCTGTTAGTATCAGGAAGGGACGGATTGGATGAAATTTCGATCAGTGATGAAACGGATGTCGTAGAACTAAAAGATGGGAACATAACAAAATATACGATTTCTCCGGAACAATTTGGAATGAATCGAGGGAAGCTTGAAGAAATACAAGTCTCAGATGCGAAAGAAAGTGCTAAAATGATAGAGGAAGTACTGAAAAATAAAGGAAATGAAAGCGTGAAGAACATTGTAGCATTAAATTCGGCTGCAGCTCTTTACGTAGCAGGAAAAGCAAAAAACATTTCTGATGGGGTACAGATGGCTTTAACAGCCATAAAAGACGGGACCGCCTATCAGCAATTGAGGAGATTGGCCATCCGAAAGGAAGAGAGCTATGCTTGATACGATCATAAGAGTTAAAGAACAAGAAGTGAAAGAACTTGATTTGACGCAATTAGACAAAAAAGCATTCGAAAAAAGATCATTTTTCGATGCTCTTCAAAACCCGAACCGTTTTCTTGGGCTCATTGCGGAAGTGAAGAAGGCATCGCCGTCCAAAGGTGTCATTCGTGAAGATTTCGATCCTGTCGATATTGCAAAAAAATATGAGAGAGGGAAGGCAGACTGCTTATCTGTTTTAACCGATCAAAAGTTTTTTCAAGGGTCAACCGCATTTTTGTCTGAAATTAAAGAAAAGGTGAAACTTCCTGTTTTGCGCAAAGATTTTATTATCGATAAAAAGCAAGTGTATGAATCGAAATGGATCGGAGCGGATGCCATTTTGTTAATCGGGGAGGCTCTTCCGCCAAAAAAATTAAAGGAGCTTTGGGATGAAGCGGTCAGCTTAGAGCTGGATGTGCTGGTGGAGGTCCATTCTGTCGAGACTCTTGAAAGAATACTAGACATATTTGTGCCGAATATATTAGGGGTGAACAACAGGGATTTAACAACCTTTCATACGGATATTCATCATCTGGAAACGATTCAAAAATATGTGCCGAAAGATATTTTATTGATCAGTGAAAGCGGCATAAGCACGATGGCAGATTTGCAAACGGTGTATGAATATGGAGCAAAAGGCGTGCTTGTCGGGGAGGCGCTCATGCGGAAAAAAGACCCGGAACAAGGAATTTATGAGCTGTTTAAGGAGAGTGTAAAGTGAGACTCGTCAAAATTTGCGGCAACCGCACATTTGAAGATACAGCCGTTTCCATCAATCAAGGAGCCGATTATATCGGCTTTATCTTTTCCTCTGAAAGCAGACGGCAGGTGAAGGCAAATGATGTCGGCAGGTGGATGGAAGCTTTTCCAAAAGAAATGCGTCCAAAACTAGTAGGCGTATTTGTTCATCCGACGATTCAATTTTTAGAGGATGTGCTAGCAGCGGTCGAATTAGACTGCATACAGCTGCATGGCGATGAAGATGAAGAATTTGTAAAACAGGTAAAGGAAAAGTTCGGTCTTTCTGTTTGGAAAGCTCTCCCTCATCATGAACATGTGATAGAGGAAATGGAAAAATTTTCGCGTTGGGTGGATGGATATGTGATTGACAGCCGTGTGAAAGGAATGTGGGGCGGAACAGGCGTTGCTTTTGACTGGTCAAATGTGTCCGATTATACAATATGGGCGAAAAATCACCGGAAGCTTTGTTTTATTGCGGGCGGCATTACACCTGAAAACATAACAGAGCTGCTTGAAAAAGGCGCTGAAAACATTGATGTTGCAAGCGGTGTTGAAACAAATGAAAAAAAAGATGTCGAAAAAATAGCAAAATTAATAGAGAAGGTGAAAGGCTGATGAAATATCCTGATGAATATGGCAGGTTTGGAGAATTTGGAGGAAAATATGTACCAGAAACGTTAATGAAGCCGTTGTATGAATTAGAAGAAGCATTAAAGGATGCATTAAGTGATTCTTCTTTTCAACAGCAATATCATCAAATGCTGCAAAAATATTCCGGCAGACCGACCGCTTTAACATTTGCAGACCAATTAACAAAACATGTCGGGGGAGCAAACATTTTTTTAAAACGGGAGGATCTCAACCATACTGGTGCCCATAAGATCAATAATGCCATTGGTCAAGCGCTTCTTTCGAAAAGAATGGGAAAAAAGAAGCTTATTGCTGAAACAGGTGCCGGACAGCACGGTGTAGCATCAGCAACTGTCGCTGCGAAATTTGGCATGGACTGCAAAGTATTTATGGGAGAAGAAGACATCGATAGACAGCGCCTCAACGTTTTTCGGATGCAACTGCTAGGTGCTGAAGTAGTGCCTGTTACAAGCGGAAATAAAACATTAAAAGACGCTGTGAATGAGGCGATCCGATATTGGGTTCAGCATTGTGAAGACCATTTTTATTTAATGGGCTCAGCTGTCGGTCCGCATCCATATCCGATGATGGTAAGAGAATTCCAGCGGATCATTGGAGATGAAGCGAAAGAGCAGTTTTTCAACGAGTTTGGCAAGCTGCCGGATGTTGTCATAGCTTGTGTGGGCGGAGGAAGCAATGCGATCGGGATGTTTACACCGTTTTTAGAAGAAGATGTAAAGCTTATTGGAGTGGAAGCAGGAGGAAAAGGAGTGGAAACGGGTGAACATGCGGCAACAATTACCAAGGGGACGAAAGGCGTTATTCACGGTTCGATGACGTACTTATTGCAAAATCAATACGGTGAAATTATTGAGCCTTATTCGATTTCTGCCGGCCTCGATTATCCGGGTGTCGGTCCGGAGCATGCTTATTTAGCAAAAATAGGGCGTGTCGTTTATGAATCTGTTACAGATGAAGAGGCGATTCTAGCACTCGAAACATTGGCGAAAACAGAAGGAATATTAGCCGCAATTGAATCTGCTCATGCCGTTGCAAAAGGAATTGAAATAGCAAAAACTTTATCAAATGAACAGTCAATTTTAATTTGTTTGTCCGGACGGGGCGATAAAGATGTTCACACTTTGATGAAAACGAAAGGGGGAGTTGAAAATGGTTTCTAACAAAAGCATGTTTCAACAGTTTGACAAGCTTTTTATTCCTTTTATTACAGCTGGAGATCCGAATGAAGAGTTGACCATTGATCTCGCCCTTATTTTAGAAAAATGCGGGGCGTCAGCCATTGAGCTTGGCGTTCCCTATTCCGACCCGCTTGCTGACGGCCCCGTTATTCAACAGGCATCCATCCGGGCAAGAAGAAATGGAATGAATATTGAAAAGGCGATGGAATTAGCATATAAAATGAAAGAAAGAGGTTTAAAAATTCCGATCATTCTCTTTACTTATTTCAATCCTGTGCTACAATTAGGAGAAAAATACTTTTTTACTTTAATGGAGAAAAATCGATTAGAAGGACTTCTCATTCCTGATCTCCCGTTCGAAGAAAGCGGATGGATGCGAAAAAAATGTGACGAGCATGGGATTTATTTTATCTCTATGGTTGCTCCCACTTCCTACAATCGAATAAAAAAAATTGCTGAAAACGCCGCAGGATTTTTATATTGTGTTTCATCTCTCGGGGTGACGGGTGAGCGCCAATCATTTGATGAGCGCGTTTCTGATTTTATCTCTCATGTAAAGAAGTATGCGGAAGTTCCGGTGGCTGTCGGGTTTGGCATTTCGTCGAATGAGCATGTAAAAAAATTTTTCAAAATAAGTGACGGCGTCGTTGTGGGCAGTGCGATTGTTAAACAAATTGAAAAGCTTATTCCGCTTCTCACAAATGCGAATACAAAACAGAGCGGGTTACAGGAATTTGAAAGGTTTATTCACGGTTTGCTCCATTAGGGGATGAAAGAGGTGTTAAGGTTGGAGGTAAAAGAACAGTTAAAGTCGCTGAAACCATACGAACCTGGAAAACCAATTGAACAAGTAAAAGAACAGTTTGGTCTAACAAAGGTGATCAAGCTTGCATCAAACGAAAACCCGTACGGTTGTTCTGATAAAGTGAAACAAGCGATACAAGAGGAGCTTGAATCTCTTGCGATCTATCCTGACGGCTGTAGTGCAGAGCTGCGAAAACAGGTGGCAAAGCATGTAGGCGTAAAAGAAAATCAGCTCATTTTCGGAAACGGATCAGATAATATTATACAAATTCTGTCACGTTCACTTTTGAGCGAAGGCTTCAATACCGTAATGGCGTCACCGTCATTTTCCCAATACCGGCATAATGCGGTGATCGAAAATGCCGAAATTCGTGAAATTGAACTTGTAGATGGGCGGCACAATTTGGATAAAATGGCAGACTCTATTGATTCCAAAACAAAAATTGTATGGTTATGCAATCCGAATAACCCTACAGGAGTTTACATAAGAGAAGAAGAGCTTATTAATTTTTTAAACAAAGTGCCGAAGGATGTCCTTGTCGTATCTGATGAAGCGTATTACGAATATGTGACGGCGGAAGATTATCCAAATTCAGTCGCCTTATTGGATCAATTTCCAAATCTATTAATTTTACGGACGTTCTCAAAAGCATACGGCCTAGCTGCACTCCGAATAGGATATGGAATTGGAAATGAAGAACTCATCCGCTTAATTGAGCCGGCAAGGGAACCTTTTAATACAAATCGTCTTGGACAAAAGGCTGCTATTGCAGCGCTAAACGATCAAACTTTTATCGAAACCTGCAAAAAATTGAACCGGGAAGGGCTCAAACAATACTATGATTTTTGTGAACAATTTGGTCTTGAGTACTTCCCTTCGCAAACGAACTTTATTTTAATAGATTTTCAAAAGGATGCGGATGAGCTTTTTCAACAGCTCCTTGAAAAAGGATTCATCGTCCGTTCAGGAAAAGCTCTCGGATTTCCGACATCGCTGAGAATTACTGTCGGAACAGAAGAGGAAAATGAAGCACTGATTCAAACTTTAAAGGAACTACTTTCCTAAAAGAGGTGAATGCTCACCTCTTTTTTTACCAAAAAGCAGAAACAGGTGGTTTTTTGTGGAAAAAGTTTTTATCATTGGTCTTGGTTTAATCGGCGGATCGATTTCACGTGCAATTAAGAAAGAGCATCCATCGGTTCAATTGGTCGGATATGATATAAATAACGATCAAGTGCAAATGGCAAAAAAATTGGGAATCATTGATCAATCAGCAGAATCTATTAAGGAAGGCGCTGAATCAGCGGACGTTATTATTATTTCAACTCCCGTTGAACAAACATTGAACGTTTTAACGTTTTTGGGAGAACTAAGCTTGAAAGAAGGAGTCATTATCACAGATGTCGGCAGCACAAAGAAAAAAATTGTCGATCATGCGAGCGTTTCTTTGCCGAAAACAGTAACATTTATTGGCGGTCACCCAATGGCGGGCTCACATAAATCAGGCGTTGCGGCAGCGAAAACTCATCTATTTGAAAATGCGTTTTATATTTTAACGCCTGGCAGCAACGAACGTCCGGAAAAAATAGAACAATTAAAAAAGCTTTTAAAGGGAACAAAAGCGCAATTTATTGTCATGACACCTGAAGAACACGATTCCATTACCGGGGTCATTAGCCATTTTCCGCATTTAATCGCGGCAAGCCTCGTCCATCAGGCAGAAAAGAAAGAAGAAATGTTTCCAATTATTAAGCGGCTTGCGGCCGGAGGATTTCGCGACATTACCCGAATTGCGTCAAGCAACCCGGTTATGTGGCGCGATATTATTGTTCACAACCATGATGTATTAATCGAGTTGTTTGATGAATGGATTCAAGAAATGAAGCAAATTAAACAATTCATTGAGAAGCTCGATAAAGAACAGCTTTATACATATTTTGAAAAAGCGAAGACATATCGAGACGGATTGCCTGAAAGGCAAAAAGGAGCTATTCCGTCCTTTTATGACCTTTATGTCGATGTTCCGGATTATCCGGGGGTTATTTCTGAAATTACCGGTTATTTAGCAAAAGAGGAAATTAGCATAACAAATATTCGAATTTTAGAAACGCGTGAAGAAATTTTTGGTGTTTTGCGCATCAGCTTTCAGTCGGATGAAGACCGGATGAAGGCGAAACAATGCATTGATCGCTACACGAATTATGAAACATATATACTGTAGTTGGGGTGATACAGATATGAATCAAGGGCTTGTTTTGACAAAAAAACATTCGCTGAATGGAACTATTGAAGTTCCCGGCGACAAATCGATCTCCCATAGGGCGGTTATGTTTGGGGCAATTGCGGAAGGAAAAACAACTATTCAAAACTTTTTAACTGGAGAGGATTGTTTAAGCACCATTTCATGCTTTAAAGAGATGGGGGTTTCGATCAAACAGGAAGGAACGAATGTAACAATTGAAGGGAAAGGATTTTCCGGACTGAAAGAACCTGTCAACATTTTAAATGTTGGGAACTCAGGCACCACGACAAGATTAATGCTGGGCATTTTAGCGGGACGTCCTTTTCATGCATGCATTATTGGGGATGAGTCAATTGCGAAAAGACCGATGGATCGTGTAACAGCTCCTTTAAGACAAATGGGAGCTCATATTGATGGACGGAATAACGGATCTTTTACCCCGCTGTCTTTGCGCGGCGGGAATTTAAAAAGCATTTATTACAAATCCCCAGTAGCGAGTGCTCAAGTGAAGTCATCGATTTTGCTTGCAGGTCTTCAAGCAGATGGAACCACAACAGTTGAGGAGCCGTATCAATCAAGAGATCATACGGAACGTCTTTTGTCAGCCTTTGGCGTCCATGTGAAAAAACAAAATTTGACCGTTTCGGTAGAGGGAGGACAAACATTAAAAGGCGCCAATATTTATGTGCCTGGTGACATTTCTTCCGCTGCTTTTTTCCTTGTTGCGGGAGCCATTGTTCCGGACAGTTCAATCAAGCTGAAAAATGTCGGCATTAACCCAACAAGAACAGGGATTTTAGATGTTTTAGAAAATATGGGTGCAGAGATCGAGATTATACCTACATTAGATTCTGCCGAACCGATGGCTGATATATCGATCAGGACATCTGAGTTAAAAGGAACCGAAATTTCAGGAGAGCTGATTCCGAGACTGATTGATGAAATTCCGATCATTGCCCTTCTTGCGACACAGGCTGAAGGAACGACAGTTATTAAAGACGCCGAAGAATTAAAGGTAAAAGAAACAAATAGAATTGATACAGTTGTCGGCGAGCTGAAAAAGCTTGGAGCGGATATTGAAGCTACAAACGATGGAATGATCATTCGCGGAAAAACAAAGCTGAAAGGAGGAACGAATGTTTCCAGCCATGGAGATCACCGCATCGGCATGATGCTCGCGATTGCCAGCACTATTTGTGAAGAACCTGTGGAATTAATGCAGCACGAGGCAGTCAGTGTATCCTATCCTGCTTTTTTTGACCATTTGAATTTGCTTTCCAAAACCATCTGAGTTTGTCAGATGGTTTTTGTCATATTTTTATCAACCTTTTCATAGCTTGTCTAAAAAAGCTATTGAGGTGGGAAAATGGCATATATTATTGATCAAATTCGTTTAATGGAAAACAATCAAATTGTGACGCGCTCAATACTCGTTGACGGAAATCAGTTTCGTTTTAAAGAAAAGCAATTAGATCAGTTTCGATTTATGAAAATGGACGGATCGCCCTATTTCATGACACCTGGCTTTGTCATGCTTGACCAAAACATTCAGCATTTAGAACAAAGCCATTCGTTCAAATTATATGTGAAAAATTTGATCCAAAAAGGCTGCACCTTTTTAATAGCTGCTGTTGATTTGCCGTTTGAAAGACAATGGGATGAAAAGAAAAAACATATTCGCAAAGTGATGATGAATTCGCCGATCGATTATGCGATCGCTGCAAAAATCCCAATCGACCGGCTGACTCCTTCAATCATCAGAATGCTAAAAAGAGAAAAAATTACTGTGATTATCGTGGAAATTAAACAGATTGCTGAGCTTGATGATGTTCCATGGGAATGGATTCGTGAGACTTTATTTCCAAAGCAAACTCCAATTTTTCCCCATTTTTCTTCAGAAGATCAATCCATCTTCCATCAGTTGAAAAGCAAATGGCAGCAAATTGTAAAAAAATATAAATTGCCATCATTGGAAGAATGTCCTGAAAACGGTGTCCCACTTACGAAAGAAGCATTAATGAAAATCGGTCTTTATCCGATTCGCGGCGAAATTTTAAGCGGAAGCAATGTTGATTATAATTTATTTCGGATGATCGATTTAGTTGAAGAAAATAATTATCTAGATTATTATAATCATAACCCAGAAGTGATCGTTCACAACGGAAGCGTTTTGAAAGCAGGAGAACAAATATTTTATAAACCAGGGTTCGGAAAAGAAGTGCAGCTGAATGCACCAGGACGCTTCAATATTTATTCGCAGCCAATAAACAAGTACTGAATTTAGAAGGGGAGTTTTAGGTTGAATAAAAAAATGAGCGAAGCCGTTCAATTAGTTGAAAGCGGCCAAGTGGAAAAAGGATTGAAAAAACTTTCATCCATTGAAAAAGAGTTAAATGATGAAGAAAAGTTTGAGCTTGCGGAAAAATATTTTCAATGGGGCAGGACAGATGAAGCGTTAAAAATAGCTGAGGAGCTGTCGCAGCTATACCCTGATGAATCTGCTATCACTCTTTTTTTGGCGGAAATATACATTGAGCTTGACGATGAAGAAAAAGCGATTGATCTGCTGAATGAAATTGATCAAGAAGATGAATCATATCCGCAAGCCCTTCTTCTTATGGCTGATTTGTATCAATTGCAAGGCTTATATGAAGTCAGTGAACAAAAGTTGAAGGAAGCCAAGAGAAGATTGCCTGAAGAGAAAGTAATTGATTTCGCATTAGCCGAGCATTATTTTCATCTCGGAAAATATCGTCAAGCAATCGACTTTTATAGAGTAGTCCTAGAGGAATTTGAAAATATAATGAATGTAAATATTCATAAACGAATAGGCGAGTCTTTATCTGCTTGCGGTGATTTTGAAGAAGCCCTTGCTTATTTTGAGAAAGCGGTGGAAGAAGAGGATTTGGACACATATTTCGCTTATGGGATGACAGCTTTAAATGCAGGCCAGACAAAAACAGCGATTGCACAATTTGAACGAATAAAGGAATTGGACCCTACCTACCACTCACTATATTTATATTTGGCCAAAAGCTATGAACAGGAAGGGATGGTGGAAAAAAGTTTTCAAATTGTTCAAGAAGGTTTGCAGGAGGATCCATTTAATAAAGAGCTTTATTTATTCGGCGGGAAAATTGCCTTAAAGCTCAAAGATGTAGACAATGCAGTAAAATTGTTAAAAAAAGCGCTGGAGCTTGATCCGGGTTATATAGAAGCAATCATAACACTTTCAGGAGTGTTGTTAAACCAAGGCAAATATATGGAAACGATCGAGATGTTGACGGAAATCGTAGAAAGACATGAAGAATATGATCCTCATTTTGACTTCAATTTAGCGATCGCTTATCATCGCACCGAACAGTACGAAAAGGCATTAAAGCATTATGAAAGTGCATATAATAATTTTAAAACAGACCCGGAATTTTTGGAGAATTACGCTTATTTTCTGCTTGAAGAAGGGGAGCGGGCAAAGGCTAGGAAGCTTTTTGAAAAAGCGCTGGAGCTTGATCCAGGCAACATTGAATATGAAAATATGCTGCTCGAATTGGAGGACAATTTTTAGGCGGAATTGGAAGGAATTCAACGCAACTATGTTGAATTTTTGAATTAGATGGAAAGCAGAGGAGGGTTAAAGATGAAAGCCCCTGTTTCTGTTAACGAGAAGAAAGAATTTATTCGCTGGTTTTTAAATCATTATCAGTTGAAAAGACGGGAATGCGTATGGATATTAAATTATTTAATGAGCCATGATTCATTAATGGAAAACGTCCACTTTGTAGAGCATGCCAAATTTTGTCCGAGGGGAATGGTCATGTCCACCCACTGTGTGGATGATGTTCCGTTTAGATTTTATAAAGAAAATGTGATGACAACAGATGCAGAAAAGTCTTTTCACGATATTCGCTTGAATAAAGATGAAGACTTGTATATCCAGTTAAACTTTCGCGCTCAATACCGTTCCCCGGAATATGCTGCCGTTTTAGTTGAAAATCCATATTTGCCTAAAGATATGCAAAGAAATGAGAAAGACCGATTGCTTGCGGAAAAAATTTTGGAGGAGTCAATTAAAAAATTTCAAAAAGAAAAACTCCTCCGCTTAATTGATGAAGCGTTGGATGCTCACGATGAAGAGGCGTTTCGAAAGCTTGTAAAACAATTGAACAATTTAGGATGTTAGGCAATGTGCACAGCATTGCTTTTTTATTTTGCTTATCAGTTTTATAATGAGTAAGGAAAAATAAAAAATAGGGGCTGAAATCAGTGAAATGGCAAATGGTTGATATCGATTCTTTTCTTCAATCAAGGGAGTACGTTGATACTGCAGTTGTTCCTCTCCTATCGGTATCTTTTGATGAGGAACTGAAAAGAAGTGCGTCAAAAGCAGATTTTATTAAGATTGTTTCACAGGAGCTTGAACGGCAGTTAAAGGGGCGGATCATGCTGTTACCTCCGTTTGTTTCTTTAAAAAATGACGACATTGATTTGGATAAACTGTTAAAAAAGTGGAAAGATACGATTAAACAGCATTTTCAGCATGTCATTTTTTTAACATGTGAAGAAAGATGGCGCAAAGAAGGTGATGAATTTATATGGATTCCGTCAATCCCAATAGAACATATGGATCAGGATGTAAAGCGAAAGGTTGTTCAGGACCAAATCGAACAAATTATGAACATTTTATTACAATATTGGAATCGAACCTAAAAACCCTTTCAATCCCTTGTTTCTAACGATATGATTATATTGACCTTCTACAAAGATTGATATATCATGAGTATGTCCTAGTTTTATATGTTTCTGTATATGTCCATTATGGACTAGCTTGAGATAGAGGGGGGAAAAAGATGAGCGAGAATAAACACCGTGTTTCAAGACGTCAATTTTTAAACTATACGCTAACGGGTGTAGGCGGCTTTATGGCTGCGGGCATGCTCATGCCGATGGTTCGTTTCGCTGTAGATCCTGTATTGCAGCCGAAAGCAGCTGGAGAATTTGTTAATACAAATGTAAAGGAATCAGACATTAAAGAAGAACCGACACGCGTTGACTTTACCATTAAACAGAAGGACGCGTGGCATGAAGCTGAAGAGCCAAAATCCGCGTGGGTTTATAAAAATGAAAAAGGAGAAATTGTTGCACTTTCTCCAATTTGTAAACACCTTGGCTGCACAGTAAACTGGAACGGGGATAAATCAAACCCTAACATGTTCTTCTGTCCTTGCCACGGAGGATTGTATGAGAAAAACGGCGACAATGTCCCTGGAACACCGCCTTCTGCTCCGCTGGATGAATATGAGTACAAAATTCAAGATGGATTTTTATATTTAGGAAAAGCTAAACCAAGAGGGGGGGCGTAATAAGTGCTCAACAAATTGTATGATTGGGTTGATGAACGGTTAGATATCACCCCTTTATGGCGCGATATCGCAGACCATGAAGTTCCCGAACATGTTAACCCAGCCCATCACTTCTCAGCATTTGTATACTGCTTTGGGGGTTTGACGTTTTTTGTTACAGTGATTCAAGTGCTGTCTGGCATGTTTTTAACGATGTATTACGTGCCGGATATTAAAAATGCATGGGAGTCTGTCTATTATTTGCAAAATGAAGTGGCGTTCGGACAAATTGTTCGCGGTATGCACCATTGGGGAGCAAGCTTAGTCATCGTCATGATGTTTTTACATACTTTACGTGTATTTTTCCAAGGAGCATACAAAAAGCCACGCGAGCTTAACTGGATTGTCGGTGTACTCATTTTCTTCGTTATGCTAGGTTTAGGTTTGACAGGCTATTTATTGCCTTGGGACATGAAAGCGTTATTTGCGACAAAAGTTACCTTGCAGATTGCTGAATCGACACCGCTTATTGGTGAGTACGTCAAAATTTTGCTTGCAGGGCATTCCGAAATTGTCGGTGCGCAAACATTGACTCGCTTCTTTGCGATTCATGTATTTTTCTTGCCTGCTGCATTATTCGGATTAATGGCAGCGCACTTCTTAATGATTCGCAAACAAGGGATTTCAGGTCCGCTATAAAATCCGGCTTATTCTTTTTTAGTAAGTTGTTCGTGGCGAACCGCTTAACAAAGGAGGGGAAACAATGCATCGCGGAAAAGGTATGAAGTTCGTTGGAGATTCTCGTGTGTCGGCTGAAAGAAAGCCGAACATACCGAAAGATTACTCCGAATACCCAGGGAAAACTGAAGCTTTTTGGCCCAACTTTCTTTTAAAAGAATGGTTAGTTGGCGCGGTCTTTTTAATTGGCTTTTTATGTTTAACCGTTGCCCATCCGTCACCGCTTGAGCGGGTTGCAGATCCTACGGATACTGGTTACATACCGCTTCCTGACTGGTACTTCTTATTTTTATACCAGCTTTTAAAATATTCTTATGCATCAGGTCCTTATACCGTTATCGGTGCAATCGTAATACCTGGACTGGCATTTTCTGCGCTACTTCTTGCTCCATTTTTGGATCGCGGGCCAGAACGCCGTCCGCATAAGCGTCCGGTTGCTGTAGGAATGATGCTGCTAGCTGTAGCTTCCATCGTTTATTTAACATGGGAGTCGGTTGAGCATACGGACTGGGAATTAAAAGAGGAACAAGGGAAAATTAAAGCGGAAGCTAAAATTGATACAAATTCGGAAGGATACAAAATATTTCAGGAACAAGGCTGCGTCTCCTGCCACGGTGATAACCTGCAAGGCGGAGCGGCTGGACCTTCTTTAGTTGATAACGGATTGTCTCCGGAAGAAGTTGCGAAAATTGCTAAAGAAGGCGTAGGAAGCATGCCTCCTGGAATCTTTAAAGGTACGGATGAAGAGTTGAAAGTATTAGCAGAGTTTGTTTCTAGTGTTACATCGAAATAAAAAGAGCTGACATCGCGTTTGTCTGTATAGCTTGTAGAGAAAGGAAGATTTTTTCTCTACAAGCTTTTTTATTGTCTTATCTCCATTGACTGTGAAACAACTCTAACAATTAAGTCAGCAAGATTGATGCGATTGTATTTTCTTTTTGTAGACTGGTAAATGAAAAAATAGAGGAGGTCAATCGCCTTTGTTGACGGCTTTCTATCCATTTACTATTTTTTGACAAAATGATAAAGAAGGAGGGCTAGGACACCTGCTTATTATACGTTTCTCCTGTACACTCTAAACAAGCCACGTGTTCTAAATCGGCATCGGTTTCTATAGCCAGTATGCAAAGGCATTTACTGTTTTGATTTTATGATTTGTGCCCTCTGCTCATGTGTAGGTATGGAGTGTCTGAAAGTATTCCATGATTGGGGTATTTGATAATTGAATTTTGAGCTGCTCCAATTATATATTTCACGATCATCGACACAACGATATCGTTTCACATAAACAATTCAAAACAACAGTTTATTTCATAAGGGTAATTCACAGATTTTCTGAACATTTGTGGTGAAAAAAGCCGTAAAAGGACAGTGTTCTTGCTAAAACCTTTTCTCTATTTAAACATTATAATGTGTTTCAAACATATGTTAAGTAACGACTTAAAATTCTGGAAATTCTAGTCGCACAGAAAATATGTTCAACCTCCTGATAATTGGTTGCATAGCACTAACATTCATTTCAAATAATTCAAAAATATTTTCTTTTTTGTGTTATTTCACAAAAATTAATGAAGAATCTATTATAAATATAAATGCTGAGCTATAATTACTCATAACATTAAAATAAGGGGGAATTTTTTTTTGGATGGTTTTATTGAAACATTGAGTGGGTGGCTTTGGAGTACGCCGATGATCGTATTTTGTATTGGAATCGGAGTGTTTTTTTCATTTATGACAAAATTTGCTCAAATACGATTGATCAAAGATATGGTTCAGCAAATGTTTAAAGGAAAAAGTTCCAAGTCAGGAATTTCTTCTTTTCAAGCATTGTCGATCGCATTATCGGGACGGGTCGGAACCGGGAATATTGCTGGTGTTGCTACTGCGATCGCATACGGTGGTCCCGGTTCAGTATTTTGGATGTGGCTAATTGCTTTTTTTGGTGCTGCTACGGCATATGTGGAATCGACACTTGGCCAAATTTATAAAGAAAAAGTGGATGGGATATACTGCGGAGGACCGGCTTATTATATTGAAAAAGGGTTAAATCGACGTTGGGCCGGAATGGTTTTTGCTGTGGCTGCGATTGTAGCAATGAGTGTTTTAATGCCGGGTGTTCAATCAAATGCCATTTCTTCTGGATTTAAAAAAGCATTCTCCGTTGATCCGACCGTAACAGGAATCATCTTAGTTGTACTATTGGGAGTGATTATTCTTGGCGGAGTAAAAAGAATCGCCAACGTCGCTCAATTAGTAGTGCCTTTTATGGCAATCGGATATATACTTATTTCACTTATCATTATTATCATGAATATTGAAGCAGTTCCTGGTGTATTTAAACTAATTTTCTCTAGTGCGTTTGGAGCTAATCAATTATTCGGAGGGATTTTAGGAAATGCGATTTCTTGGGGTGTAAAGCGTGGGATTTATTCAAATGAAGCTGGTCAAGGAACGGGGCCGCATGCTGCTAGTGCTGCCGAAGTTTCCCACCCGGCCAAACAGGGGCTCGTACAGTCATTTTCTATTTACATTGATACATTGCTTGTCTGTTCAGCAACAGCTTTTATGATTTTGTTTACAAATTCCTACAATGTGTATGAGACTGATCAAAAATCATTGCTTGTAAACAATATTGGAGAAACTGTTGAAGTGGGTACTGCTTATACTCAAATTGCAGTCGATTCCCAACTACCTGGATTTGGATCCCCCTTTGTAGCAGTGGCATTATTCTTCTTTGCATTTACAACAATAATGGCATACTATTATATTGCCGAGGTAAATATTATATATTTGTTTAAGAAAAAAAGTAAGAATATACCGATTCTTGTCTTAAAGTTAATTTTTTTGGCTGCCGTCTTTTACGGAACGGTTCGGACATCTGATATCGCATGGACTTTGGGAGATGTCGGACTAGGATTGATGGTATGGGTGAACTTAATCGGTCTCGTATTATTATTTAAACCGGCCATCAGGGCGTTAAAAGACTATGAAAATCAGAAAAAACAAGGTGTTGATCCGACTTATGATTCTACAAAACAGGGTGTAAAAAATGCCGAATTTTGGGCAGACGGGTATAAACATGAAAATGAAGAAAGATCCTAAAGATTGCGTACCAACAATAAGCCCTTTTTTAACGTAAATTGGCGAGAAGTCGCTCACCTTTATAGGCTGTGTGATGAATCGCCCTTTCTTTTCACTTGTGTTATGATCAGTTTATCAAAGGAAATGATCTTAATATAACATTGGGATTAGATAGTAATAATCATTCAGTGTTTTTCAGCATCGTAGACAATGATAGATGACGAAATATCAGAGTATGCAAACAGTACATTTGTTAGCATCGCTGAATCATATCACATGACTCTTTAGTCTTCCCTCCCGACTGTTAAGAGCTTCGGTATTCCTATGCGAAATTGTGGTAAACTCATTCTAGCCGGACGATCTTTGTTTCGCTTCTCCTCCAGGTCTGTTGATTAGCAAAATCTTTTATCAACCTGAGAATTCCTCGACAGCTGTACCGTACATTGCTGTACAACGGAAGAATTCTAAGTGAAACCGAGCAGTGCTGTATGCTCGATGAACGGGTTCACAGTAATCTTGTTTAAACCGCTCATAGCGGTTGTTGGAAAACAGTTTGATGAGAATCAAGTTCATTGGCTTCAAAATCGAAAGTCTCAATCCAGTCCATGGCAAACCTGCACTTAGCTTCTTTGATGTAATTTCCCATGGAACATCGTTTGTTGTAAAAACGCCACAAATTGAGCGCTTCCTACTCGAGGTTGGTGACGATTGGTGTGTATCGAAATCCGTATTAAAGATTAGATTTAGAGCATCTGGCCGTCATCCACCACCTGTGTTTGGCATTATGATCTCAACACGATGAGGGTTCTTCCAGAAGATCGCTTGGTAGGTGACCGTCATGCCTTCTTCATCATCGACGTACCATTTCCAGTAACGACAGGCGGCATCTTCCGCAGCGAGACGTTTCGTTGATGCTGGCAAGTCCTGTAGCGCTTTCTCAGGCTTGATTTTTCGAGGTGCTTGAGGAATATTTCGAATCTGCCGAAGTTGGTTGCATTTTGCGATGTACATTCGGTCTTGATTTTGTGGATAGGTGTGGTAGACTTCACCTTAAAGGTGCTCCTTTTTTGGTAGGTCATGTTCTTATCAAACAAAATTCTACCAAAGATGAGGAGCGCTTTCCTTATTTACAGAGAATGTTACTCTTGATAATCAGGATGAATATTGTTGCTATGGAAGACGATAAACTTATTTTTAAAATGCCTTCCTACCATTTAGTTTTTCAAAATATAAGGAACATTCCTGCAATGAAAAAAGAGTGTTTTCTTGGCATACATAGTACAGGGTGTCTCATGATCCATGACCCTGAATTCAATAAAACCAAGGAGTGAACTTGGATGGGTTGGTTATTTTTTGTATTAAGGCAGCGATCATTTTTATATTTGATGCTTTTAATCAATACAGCAGGAACAATTTATGGTTATATTTGGTATAAACAGCAGCTTTCCGAAACACCGCCACAGTTTATTGCGTTTGTTCCTGACAGTCCAACCGCTAGTTTGTTCTTTGTTTTCGTTTTGATTGGGTTTCTTGTTGGGAAGCATTTTAAATTGTTTGAAGCACTAGCGATGATTACGCTATTTAAATATGGAATTTGGGCGGTTGCCATGAACCTGTTTGTATATTTGGAAACGGGTGTTTTATCCATTTACGGAATGATGCTCATTTTGTCCCATTTAGGAATGGCAATAGAAGGGCTGTTGTATGCACCGTATTATCGGTTTGAAATGAAGCACTTGATGCTGGCCTCCATATGGACGCTTCACAATGAAATTATTGATTACGTTTTTGATATGATGCCTCAATATAGCGTTTTAAATCAATATTCTGCGCTAATCGGTTACTTTACGTTTTGGCTGAGTATTATTTCCATTGCGATCGCTTATTTTTTTGTTATAAAAAATCAAACATACAAATTTGAATTGAAAGAATTGTAAGAAACATGGTCTACTCTTGTCCACTCTTGAATAACTATTACTAGTAGTTATAGGGGGGACAAGAATGAAAAAATGGATCAGTACGTTGATTGTTCTCTTGCTTTTTTTCCTGCTTCAAATACCGATCAATGCAAAAGAAAAAAACAATTGGGAAACATTGGATGTCATGACGAATTATGCGTGGCAGCTTTCAAAGCAAAAAAAGTTTGATGAAGCGAAGCAGCTGTTATTATTTCTTGAAAACGAATTTAAAGAAAATAATGTTGAAAACCGCTTATCAATAAATGAGCTTCGGGTCATTTCTGCTTCTTACGAAAAAGCGTTGGATGCCGTTGAGAACGATGGAATGAGCTATGAAGATCGGATCGACAAAGTCACTCAATTCCGGCTTGTTGTTGATGCAATTCTGTCTGAACACCAGCCGCTCTGGAGCACAATGGAAGAACCGATCATGACGACATTTGCAGAATTAAAAACGGAAATGGAAAAAGAGGATTGGGCGGCTTTTCAGCATGAGTGGAATCGTTTTTTGTCACTGTACTCCGTTATTTATCCAAGCCTTACCGTTGATGTTGACAGCAAAAACATTGATAAGATTGAAACACATATTTCAGCAGTAAGCGACAAAATGTTTTTTGAAATTTCGAAAAAGACAAGACAGAAGCATATGATGGAAATCGAAAAAGACTTAAAAAACATTTTTGATCGCGTCAAAAACGACGAAGCAGATCCATCATTGTTATGGGTGATGTTTTCAACGGGCAGCGTCATTTTTATTGCACTAGCTTATACAGGATGGAAAAAATACAAAGGAGAAAAAACAGATAAAAGAAAAGAGAACTAGAGTGCGGGGCTGTCTAATAAGTCGTTTTTTGGCTTATTGACAGCCCCCTTTATGTTTTAGAAACGTTGATATATCGATGTTTATGATTTTTTGTTTTCAAAAGGGATTTGACTTTCTGGACAGCCCCTGTCAGTGCTTAAACAAGTTTTTGTTTTCATGAAGGGTAAATCCTTCTTGAGCATCATAAACATCGTTGACGACAAGAAACGCGTTAGTGCTCAATCGGATTTTTATTTTCATCAAGGGTAAAGCCTTCACCGAGTACATCATGAACGTCGCTGACGACAACAAACGCATGAGGGTCGACAGCTGTAATAACTTGTTTCAGCTTGACAAATTCATTTTTGGCAACGACGCAATATAAAATATTCCGATTCTGTTTTGTAAACGAACCTTGTCCTTTTAAAATGGTCACTCCGCGATCCATATCCTTCATGATTTTTTCGGCAATTTCCTCATGTTTCTCCGATATGATGGTCGCTGCTTTTGCTCTATAGGCACCTTCCTGAATAAAATCAATGACTCTTGTTCCGATAAAAACAGCCACTAATGTGTACATGGCTTCGCGATAGGATAAATAAAAAATGGACGATAAAGTGATCACGCACGCGTCAAATAAAAACATTGTTTTTCCCATGCTGATGCCGAAAAATTTATAAACAAGACGAGCAATGATATCAACTCCACCTGTTGTTCCGCCATAGCGAAAAATAATCCCTAGTCCAACGCCGATGAAAACTCCTGCAAACAGAGCCGCCAATGTTAAATCTTCATGTAGAGGAATATGAAATGGATGCAGCTGAAAAATCCATAAAAAGAACGAAACCGAAATCGTTCCAATTAATGTATACAAAAAAGTCGTCTTCCCTAAAAGCTTCCATCCAATAAAAAAAATGGGTACATTCAATACAAGATTGGAAATAGAGGGGTTGATTTGAAACAAAAAAAATAAAAGGAGCGTAATACCAGTAAAACCGCCTTCAGCTAAATTGTTTTGCATATTAAAATGAACGAGTCCAAACGAGAAAATAGCGGATCCGAGCAATATAAAAAAGAGGTTTTTCAATTTAAAAGGCAACAAACTCCCACCTCCTATTTTTTTCGATGTTTTTAATTATAATGGATCAGATTGTATGTTACAATTCAATCGACATTTCTTTTCATTGTCAAATGGTAAGGAATTAGCTAACATGAAAGAGAAGACAAATGAGGTGGTTGCCTAATGGAACGTAAAACAATTAAAGACCTGCAAAAAGAAGTAGATGATTACATATCCCAATTTAAGGAAGGCTATTTCAGCCCGCTGGCGATGCTTGCGCGATTAACAGAAGAGCTTGGTGAGCTTGCAAGAGAAATTAATCATTACTATGGGGAAAAGCCAAAAAAAGAAACGGAGAAAGAGAAAGAAATTGAAGAGGAAATTGGCGATTTATTGTTTGTCATCATTTGCTTGGCCAATTCTTTAAACATTGATCTTGAGAAGGCGCACGATCGCGTCATGCATAAATTTCAAACTAGAGATCGAAACAGATGGACAAAAAAATAGAAAGGTGATGGAATAATGGAACAAATTAAGATCGTCATTGCCGGCCCAAGAGGACGCATGGGGCAAGAGGCAGTAAAACTGGTAAATGAAACAGAGCATTTTACACTTTCAGCTGTACTAGACAAAATAAATGATGGCGAATGGTTTCAAGATCAAGTCCGCACCTATACAAACCCTGAGCAATGCTTTGCAGAAACATCGCCAGACGTGTTGATTGATTTGACAACACCAGAGGTTGGAAAAATACATACAAAGCTTGCGCTGGAGCACGGTGTCCGCCCTGTAGTAGGAACTACCGGCTTTCAGGAAGAAGACTTGCAGGAATTGAGAAAATTAGCGGAAGAAAAAGGAATCGGGGCAATTATCGCGCCAAATTTTGCGATTGGAGCTGTACTGATGATGAAATTTGCAAAAATGGCGGCCAGATACTTCCCTGATGTTGAAATCATCGAAATGCATCATGATAAAAAGCTTGATGCACCTTCTGGAACTGGAATCAAAACGGCTGAAATGATTTATGAAGTTCGCGGAAATAAAAAGCAAGGACATCCGGAGGAAAAGGAAACGATCAAAGGAGCAAGAGGCGGCGAATGGAATGGCATTCATATCCACAGCGTTCGTCTTCCAGGGTTAGTGGCTCATCAAGAGGTTTTGTTTGGCGGTGACGGTCAAACGCTGAAAATTCGCCATGATTCCTATAATCGTGCGTCTTTTATGTCAGGAGTAAAGCTTTCCGTTGAAACCGTGATGAAGATCGATACGCTCGTTTACGGGTTGGAAAACATTATTGAATGAGGGGGAAATATATGAAGATTGCACTCATTGCTCACGATAAGAAAAAGGACGATATGGTTCAATTTACTATTGCTTATAAACATATATTAGAAAAGCATGATTTATTTGCAACAGGCACAACAGGCTTAAGAATACAGGAAGCAACTGGACTGAAAATTCACCGCTTCCAATCCGGTCCGCTTGGAGGCGACCAAGAAATTGGTGCATTAGTCGCGAAAAACGAAATGGATGCCGTCTTCTTTTTTCGCGACCCGCTGACTGCCCAGCCTCATGAACCGGACGTTTCTGCCCTTATCCGCCTATGCGATGTGTATGCAATCCCCCTGGCAACCAATATGGGCACTGCGGAAATATTAGTAAAGGGGCTTGAACGGGGAGATTTTACATGGAGAAACATCATCCACGAGAAAAATTGAGCAGAAATCATAGTTTTGAAAATATCCTTTCCTGGTGATAATGAATGAAAAAATTGAAAATTGGCATTACTTGCTACCCGTCTGTTGGAGGATCAGGCGTGGTGGCGACAGAGCTTGGAAAATTGCTTGCAGAAAGAGGGCATGAAATTCACTTTATTTCCTCCAGCATGCCATTCAGGCTGAATAAGGTTTATCACAACATTTATTTTCATGAAGTGGAAGTAAATCAATACTCTGTTTTTAAATATCCTCCATATGATCTCGCTTTATCCAGCAAAATTGCCGAAGTCATTGAGAGGGAAAATTTAGATATTTTGCACGTTCATTATGCTGTGCCTCATGCGATTTGCGCTTTTTTGGCTAAACAAATGGTTGGGGGAAAAATAAAAATCGTCACAACTCTTCATGGTACTGATATTACTGTGCTAGGATATGATCCGACGCTCTCCATAGCGATCAAATTTGGGATTGAAGCTTCGGACCGCGTTACAGCCGTATCAAAGGCGCTCGTTGAACAAACATATGATTTATTGGAGCCTAAAAAAGAAATTGAAACGGTTTACAATTTTATTGATGAACGAATTTATCATAAAAAACATTTGCCTTCATTAAAAAGAGAGTACGGGATTCAAGATGATGAAAAAGTGCTTATACACGTATCAAATTTTCGGCAAGTGAAGCGAGTTCCTGATGTCGTCAAAGCATTTGCCCTCATCCGACAGGAAGTCCCATCGAAGCTGTTGCTGGTCGGCGACGGACCGGAAGTGTCGATTGTCATGAAATTAGTGAAACAGCTGCAATTGGAAGATCATGTGCTGTTTTTGGGGAAGCAAGAAAACTTAGATCAATTGTATTCCATCAGTGATTTAAAATTGCTGCTGTCAGAAAAAGAAAGCTTTGGATTAGTTTTATTGGAAGCGATGGCTTGCGGAGTTCCCTGTATTGGAACGAGGATCGGCGGCATACCGGAAGTAATTGAAGATCATAAAACAGGCTATATTGTTGAGCTTGGCGATATTGAGGATACCGCCGAAAAATCGATTCGCTTATTGGAAGATCAAACACTTCATCAAAAAATGTCAGAAAATGCGATACTGCTTGTCAGAGAAAAATTTCATTCTGAAAAAATTGTGTCAACATATGAGCAAATTTATTTTGAATTACTATCTGAAGGAGTTCCAACATGAAAGCAGAATTTGTGGAGGCAATACCGATTATAGAACAATTAAATGAGCATGGCCATGAAGCGTATTTTGTCGGCGGTTCTGTTCGTGATTTATTGCTGAATCGGAAGATCGGGGATATCGACATTGCCACATCAGCAAAGCCTGATGAGATTCAAAAAATTTTTCCGAAAACAATTGATGTTGGGGTGCAGCATGGTACAGTCATCGTTCTTCATAATGGAAAGCCGTATGAAGTGACGACTTTTCGGACGGAAGGGGAATACGAAGAGTATCGAAGACCTAAATATGTCCGTTTTGTCAGCTCGCTGCAAGAAGATTTAAAGCGGCGCGATTTTACAATTAATGCTTTGGCGATGGACAAAAACGGGCGCATTTTAGATTATGTCAATGGCATGGAAGATTTAGAAAACCGCATGATTCGTACAGTGGGAGATCCGTATGAACGCTTTTCCGAAGATGCGTTAAGAATGCTGCGCGCTTTAAGATTTGTCAGCCAATTGTCCTTTCGGCTTGAAGAAAAAACTTTGCAAGCCATAACCGTTTGGCATAAGCTTCTTCAGAACATATCGATCGAGCGAATAACTGCTGAATTTGAAAAGCTTCTGGCTGGAGCTTCCGCAAATGATGCGATACAACTATTAACTCTTACGAATGTTTATCAACATATGCCTGGATTAAAACAAAAGAAAGAACAGTTGCACAAGCTGCTCAGCTATCCAATGCATAATTTGTGTGAGCGGGAAGAATACTGGACTGTTTTGTTATTCGTTTTAGAAACGGATGATGGTGAATCATTTATGCGGAATTGGAAGCTTCCTAGAAGGGTGATCAAAAAAGTATGCAGACATCTTGAGTTGCTCAATTGTCTCTTCGAGAAAGACTGGACAGCCTTTCTTTTATATAAGACAGGGCTTGAGGATGCTCTTCAGCTGGAAAGAATAAGGCAGGTGCTGCAAAAAGAAAAAAACGAAGAAGCCATTCAGAAACTGCAAAAGTCTTACGAACAGCTTCCAATCCATTCTAGAAAAGAATTGGCCGTAACGGGGAATGACATTTTAAACATCGTGCCGAAAAAGCCGGGCAAATGGGTGGAGGAATATTTAACGCTGGTTGAACAACAGGTTGTCAATGGATTGATTGAAAATAATAGCGGCGAAATAAAGGAGTGGTTAAAAAATTGCAATCAGAAATTAGGCGAAAGCTGTTAGCAGCTTTTTCTGAAGCTGATGGAGGTTATGTTTCAGGCCAAAAAATCAGCGAATTGCTCGGTTGTTCAAGAACGGCAGTATGGAAGCATATTGAGGAATTGAGGAAGGAAGGATTTGTCCTCGAGGCGGTGCGAAGAAAGGGGTACAGAATAGTCAAGACGCCGGAAAAAATTACAGCCAACGAAATACAATTAGGTCTGCAAACGGATTTTATAGGACAAAACATTGTATATTACGATACGGTTGATTCTACTCAAAAAATTGCCCATGAATTGTCGCAGAAAGGTGTTGAGGAGGGAACGCTCGTAGTTGCGGATGAACAGACAGGCGGAAGAGGGAGAATGGCTAGAGTATGGTATTCGCCAAAAGGTACAGGGATTTGGATGAGCATCATTTTGCGGCCGAACATACCTTTACAGAAAACTCCTCAGCTTACTTTATTGACAGCCGTTGCTCTCGTAGAAGGGATTGAAGAGGCAACAGGGCTTTCTCCGACCATTAAATGGCCCAATGACATTTTGATTAATGGAAAAAAAGCAGTCGGAATTTTAACAGAGCTTGAGGCGGAAGCTGATCAAGTGCATTCGGTGATCATCGGCATCGGTATTAATGTAAATCAGCAAATTGATGAATTTCCTGAAGCGATTCGCAATACCGCCACCTCCATAGCGATTGAAAAGGGAGAGAAAATTCATCGCGCCCTTATCATTCAAAAGTTTCTCGAACGTTTTGAAAAATGGTATACTACATATTTAGAGCATGGATTTAAACCGATTAAGCTTTTATGGGAAAGCTATTCCATTAGTTTAAACAAAACGATCCATGCCCGGACATTATCCGGAACAGTTGTCGGCAAGGCTCTTGGCATTAATGAAGAAGGGGCGCTTCTCATTGAAACTTCTGAAGGAAAAATAGAAAAAGTGTATTCAGCAGATATTGATATCAAATAAATATATTTTACAATGAAATTTTGTTATACTTAACGAAAGGGCAGTATCCTGTTTGGAACTGCACCAAAAAAGTTTCATGTTGTCATTATTAAAAGATTGATTCTGCCTTGATCCAAAAGGACTGGGACAGAGGGATGAAGAAGCCGATAATAAGGAAATGGTAAAAATCCTTCTTTCTCAGTGAAAGAAGGTTTTTTTGATCGGTTCGTTCTTACCCTCTGCAACTAAAAAGAGGGGGAGTTTTTATGAAAACAAAGCTGGATTTTATTCAAATGAAACAAAAGCAAGAGCCAATCGTGATGATGACGGCGTACGATTATCCGTCCGCTAAGCTTGCTGAACAGGCAAATGTTGATATGATCCTTGTCGGCGATTCGCTTGGAATGGTCGTTTTAGGGTATGATTCAACCGTAACTGTAACGGTGGAAGATATGATTCACCACACGAAGGCTGTAAAACGCGGAGCAAAAAATACATTTGTTGTGACGGATATGCCCTTTATGTCGTATCATATTTCGACAGAAGACACGCTGCAAAATGCAAAGAAAATGGTGCAGCAAAGCGGGGCAGATGCCTTAAAGGTGGAAGGGCCTGTTTTTGACGTCATATCTCTGTTAACAAATGCCGGCATTCCTGTTGTTGCCCACCTCGGACTGACTCCTCAGTCAGTAGGTGTATTAGGCGGATATAAAGTACAAGGAAAAGAAGCGAAAAGTGCAGAAAAGCTGCTGCTAGATGCGAAAAAATGCGAACAGGCTGGCGCGATTGCCATTGTATTGGAATGCATCCCGTTTCAGCTGGCGGAAAAAATAACAAAAGAGCTGTCCATTCCAACCATCGGCATCGGCGCAGGAAAATATACAGATGGACAAGTGTTAGTGTTTCATGATTTGATTGGATTTGGAGTGGAAAGAGTGCCGAAGTTTGTTAAACAATATGCAAATGTAAATGAAAGCATTGTAAAAGCGATTGAAGCTTATAAAGATGAAGTGAAAAATCGGGACTTTCCATCGTTGGATCATTCGTTCCGCATGAATGAAGAGGAACTTGCAAGCTTATATGGAGGAAAAGGAAAATGAAAATCGTCACTACGATAGAGGAAATAAAAAAAGAAATCGATCTCAAGAAAAAAGAAGGAAAAACGATAGGGTTTGTGCCAACGATGGGATATTTGCATGAAGGTCATTTATCATTGGTTGAACGGGCCAAACAGGAAAACGACGTAACGGTGATGAGCGTTTTTGTGAATCCGCTTCAATTTGGACCGAATGAAGACTATCAAACATACCCTCGCGATATCAAACGCGACGAAGAGCTGGCAAGACAAAAAGGGGTTGACCTTTTTTTCGCGCCGACAAAAGAAGAAATGTATCCGGAAGAACCTGCCGTCACAGTAAAAGTGACGAAGCGCGTTGACGTTTTGTGCGGAAAATCAAGACCGGGACATTTTGACGGAGTGGCAACGGTTTTAACAAAGCTGTTTCACATCATAACTCCAGACAGAGCCTATTTCGGCTTGAAGGATGCCCAGCAAGTTGCCGTTGTTGCAGCACTTATAAAAGATCTTAATTTCCCAATTGAAATTGTTCCGGTGGAAACGGTTCGTGAAGAGGACGGATTGGCCAAAAGCTCTCGAAACGTACGATTAGACGAACAGGAACGAAAAGAAGCCGTTCATTTATATCAATCGTTATTAATGGCAAAAGAAATGGTTGAGAACAAAGTGCATGATCAAGAAGCCATCATCGAAAAAATGAGAGCGTATATAACGGAAAAGACGAGCGGAGAAATTGATTATATAGATATTTTGACTTATCCTGACTTGAAAAAACCAAACGCACTTACGGGAAAAATTATCGTTGCGATTGCTGTAAAATTTAAGCATGCTAGGCTGATCGATAATATTATTATCGATTTGACCTAAAGGGGGGGGTTCATACATGTTCCGTATGATGATGAACGGAAAAATTCATCGTGCAAGGGTGACGGAAGCAAATTTGAACTATGTAGGTTCCGTTACGATCGACCAGGATATTTTAGATGCCGTTGGGATTGTCCCGAATGAAAAAGTGCAAATCGTGAATAATAATAATGGCGAACGCTTTGAAACGTATGTGATTCCTGGAAAAAGAGGAAGCGGTGTCATTTGTTTAAACGGTGCGGCTGCCCGGCTTGTTCAGGTCGGTGATGTGGTCATTATCATTTCCTATAAGCTTGTGCATGAAGATCAATTAAAAAACCACCGTCCAACGATAGCCATCATGAATGAAAACAATGAAATCATCGAGTTAATTAAAGAGGAACCGGCGAACACGATTATGTGATAAACAAGGGTCAGGCTCTTAAGCTTTCGATAGGGCTTGACCTATTTTCTATTGCGGACGTAATTGGCCATAACTTTTCTATACATATAGAAAAAAGAGGAGCAGCGATGGCTCCTCAAAAAATTAGGTGTGGACTAGGAGAAATTTTATTTAGTGTGAGCCGTAAAGCTGTTATAATGGGTACAGATAACAACATATTGCTGTTGTATCTGTATTGTTTCCTGGATGCTTTGTAAGTATGAATTACAAATTTTGTTTTTGTAAAGGAGGAAGCTGACATGGAAAGCAAAATCGAAATTATATCTTCCGTTACGGTTGAGCATTCCGACGATTTGTATAAAATAGTTGATTTGCTAAATCGGACATTAAAAAGAGAACATTTATTATTCGGATTAGCCCTTGACAGCAAAGATCCAAATAAAGCGGTTTTTACTATTTATAGAACATAATCGGTGATCATAATGAAAGGAAAAATTTTTATTTCTTTTATATGCGCTCTTATCTTTTTAGTGGTGACGTTTGCTTTTCTTTATAATAGTGCAAAAGAAGATAAAACAAAAGGACACGAAACAGCTATACAAGCTGCGAAGGAGCATGGCTTTGCATCGATCGATGAAGTCAACACATTTTATAATCGAAATGTTTACTATATCATTCAAGGGAAAAATAAAAAAGGCGAAAAAATTATCGGCTGGATGAAAAAGGGGAACACGGATAAAATTTTAATTAAAAAAGCGAAGGAAGGCTTGAGCAAAGACGACGTACTTCAATTGATTCAAAACATTGACAACAGCAAGCCGAAGAAAATAAAGAAAATCATGCTTGGGTATGATGATACAGATTCGAAAAAATGGGATATACCGGTTTGGGAGGTCCAATATATTGACCAACAAAACCGTTATACATATTTTATTGTTAGCTTTACGGATGACAGAGTTTATAAAATGTACAGCATTAAGCAATAAGAAGGGAGCATTGTAAAAGTGAATTTATCTAAACGCGTATCAACTTTAACACCTTCATCTACACTGGCGATCACTGCAAAAGCAAAAGAATTGAAAGCAGCCGGGCATGATGTGATTGGCCTTGGGGCAGGTGAGCCGGATTTTAACACTCCTGATCATATTTTAGACGCTGCAGAAAAAGCGATGAAAGAAGGACATACGAAGTATACGCCTTCTGGAGGACTTATATCATTGAAAGAGGCAATTATAGAAAAATTTAAAAAAGACCAGCATTTAGAATATAAACCGTCTGAAATTATTGTTTCAACAGGCGCTAAACACGCTTTATATACATTGTTCCAAGCTATTCTTGACGATGGTGATGAAGTGATCATTCCTTCTCCATACTGGGTAAGCTATCCGGAACAAGTGAAGCTTGCAGGCGGAGCTCCAGTATTTGTAGAGGGAAGGGAAGAAAATCAATTTAAAATTACGCCTGATCAGCTGCAGCAAGCGATCACAAACAAAACAAAAGCGGTTATTATCAATTCTCCGAGCAACCCGACCGGCATGATCTATACGCGGGATGAGTTGAAAGAATTGGCGGAGGTTTGCCTTAGCCATGATCTTATTATCGTTTCCGATGAAATTTATGAAAAATTAGTATACGGAGAAAATGAACATGTGTCCATCGCTGAAATTTCTCCTGAAGTAAAAGAAAAAACAATTATTATTAATGGTGTATCGAAATCCCATTCAATGACAGGATGGAGAATTGGTTATGCGGCGGGCAATGAGCGCATTATTCAAGCTATGACGAACCTAGCGAGCCACAGCACTTCAAATCCGACTTCAATTGCTCAATATGCTGCGATCGCGGCGTATGAGGGACCTCAAGAACCGGTCGAAATAATGAGAAGAGCTTTTGAAGACCGTTTAAATATCATTTACGAAAAACTTGTGCAAATACCTGGTTTCTCGTGCATTAAACCACAAGGAGCATTTTATTTATTTCCAAATGCAAAAGAAGCAGCAGAGATAACAGGTTTTCGTAATGTTGACGAATTTGTCGAGGCGCTCTTGGAAGAGGAAAAGGTAGCGCTAGTACCAGGAAGCGGCTTCGGTGCTCCAGATAATGTAAGATTATCGTATGCGACATCGCTAGAACTTTTAAATAAAGCGATTGAACGTATTGATCGCTTTGTCAACAATCATAAACAGTAAAGATTGTCAATAGCCGGTGGTTCAGCCGGCTTTTTCGCTGGTTTCCTTTATTGAAAAAAAAGGAATAACATATGTATAATAGAAAGCATCGAATAAAAAGGCGGTTTCATATGGAGGGTAAAGCTGTGAAAACAACAATTTCAAATGTTAAAAACCATGTCGGAGAACAAGTAACAATCGGCTGCTGGTTGGCGAATAAGCGATCAAGCGGAAAAATTGCTTTTTTGCAGCTTCGGGATGGAACAGGCTTTATTCAAGGGGTTGTTGAAAAATCGAAGGTGGATGAAGAAATATTTAAAAAAGCAAAACAACTCACACAAGAAAGCTCTTTGTATGTCACAGGAGTTGTGAGAGTGGATGAACGTTCACCTTTTGGATATGAGCTTGGCGTTGAAAATATAGAAATTATTCATGAAGCAAGCGATTATCCGATTACGCCGAAAGAACACGGTACTGAATTTTTAATGGACAATCGCCACCTTTGGCTTCGATCAAAGCGCCAGCACGCCATTATGAAAGTGCGCAACGAACTCATCCGTGCCACTTATGAATTTTTTAATGATCAAGGGTTTGTCAAAGTGGATCCCCCTATTTTGACCGGAAGTGCGCCTGAAGGAACGACGGAATTGTTTCATACGAAATATTTTGATGAAGATGCTTACCTTTCGCAGAGTGGTCAGCTGTATATGGAAGCAGCTGCTATGGCCTTAGGCAAAGTATTTTCATTCGGGCCGACATTCCGGGCTGAAAAATCGAAAACGCGCCGTCATTTAATTGAATTTTGGATGATTGAACCGGAAATGGCGTTTTATCAATTTGAAGACAACTTGCAGCTGCAGGAGCAGTACGTTTCCCATATTGTGCAATCGGTATTAAAAAATTGTTCACTTGAATTGAAAACATTAGAACGTGACATTTCCAAGCTGGAGCAGGTTGTTCCTCCGTTTTCGAAAATAACATACGACGACGCTATCGCGCTGCTGCATAAGAAAGGATTCAACGACATCGCATGGGGGGACGATTTTGGTTCGCCGCATGAAACAGCGATCGCGGAAAGCTTTGATAAACCAGTTTTCATTACACATTATCCGACAAGCTTAAAACCTTTTTATATGCAGCCTGATCCAAATCGACCAGAGGTTGTTCTGTGCGCGGATTTAATCGCTCCTGAAGGGTACGGAGAAATCATCGGCGGATCTGAACGCATCCATGATTATCATTTATTAAAAAAACGTCTTGAAGAGCATCATCTGGACGAAGCAGCGTATAAATGGTATCTTGAGCTGCGGCAATACGGATCCGTACCTCATTCCGGCTTCGGCCTTGGACTTGAACGAACTGTTGCTTGGATATGCGGTATCGAACATGTTCGTGAAACGATTCCATTTCCGCGTTTATTAAATCGTTTATATCCGTAAACTGCATGAAGCCTCCTATCTTCAGGAGGTTTCGTTTTTCAACCATGCATTCTGAAGCCATGAATGGCCGCAATCATGGTATACTTATTTTGAGGTGTCGAAATATGAAGAAAAAACAGTTCACCGAATTAGTGGAAGATGGATCACTGACCGTTCCCAATATACTGCTGCGGAATTATGCTGATTTAGGTTTGTCAGAAAAAGAATTTGTTCTCCTTTTGCACGTACATTCCCACATTCAAAAAGGAAATGCTTTTCCAACTCCTACAGAACTTTCCGACCATATGACAATCACAACGGCGGAATGTGTCAAATTGCTTCGGAGTTTAGTTCAGAGAGGTTTTTTAACGATAGAGGAATTTGAGCAAAACGGGATGATTTATGAGAAATATTCTTTAAAACAGCTATGGGAAAAGTTGTATGATGTAGTCGTCATGGACCAAGATCAAGAAAAAGTAGAAAAGGAAAATCAATTATACACCATCTTTGAACAAGAATTTGGACGACCTCTTTCCCCGATTGAGTGCGAAACGTTAGCTTTTTGGATCGACCAAGATCATCATGATCCCGATATTATCATTTCTGCATTAAGGGAAGCGGTGATCTCCGGAAAATTAAATTTTCGATATATTGATCGGATTTTATTTGAATGGAAGAAGAATGGAATCAAAACAATTGAACAAGCTAAAAAGCATTCACAAAAATTTCATGAATTCAATCAAAAACAAAAGCAGTCTACTCAAGGGGAGCAAGAATATAAAAGGAAGGTGCCTTTCTACAACTGGCTGGAAAACTAAAATTTTTTTCCTCGTTCAAGCTGATTGAAAGGTGATGGTACATGCTATCAAAAAAGAAAGTAAAAGAATGCTTAGAGGTTATCGGGAAAATGTTTCCTGATGCTCATTGCGAGCTTGTGCACAGCAATCCTTTTGAACTGGTCATTGCTGTCGTTTTGTCTGCTCAATGCACGGATGCGTTAGTCAATAAAGTAACAAAAAATTTGTTTCAAAAATATAAAACACCTGATGATTATTTGTCTGTCCCGTTGGAGGAATTAGAACAAGATATTCGCTCCATCGGCCTTTACCGTAACAAAGCGAAAAATATTCAAAAATTATGCAAAATGTTAATTGAAGAATTTGACCGAAAAGTGCCGGAAACTAGAGAGGAATTAATGAGCCTTCCTGGAGTAGGAAGGAAAACGGCAAACGTTGTTTTATCTGTTGCGTTTGGAAAACCTGCCATCGCCGTCGATACACACGTTGAACGGGTGTCGAAGCGGCTCGGAATTTGCCGTTGGAAGGATTCTGTATTGGAAGTGGAAAAAACATTGATGGAAAAAGTTCCTGAGGACGAATGGGGAATCACCCACCATCGGCTTATTTTTTTTGGAAGGTATCATTGCAAAGCCCAATCACCAAAGTGTCATGAATGTCCTCTTCTTTATTTGTGCAGAGAAGGGGAAAAAAGAATGAAAGGAAAGGCATAAAAAATGCACGATAGGAAGATGTTTCATCTCCCTGAGCAATTTCAAAATACTGCATTTTTTGACGAGGAATCTGTATATTTGCATCCAACTGATTTTTTTTATTATGATCTTCAATATTTGGCTGGAATGGATGATACGAGACCGTGGGAGGCGAGCGAGCAATTTTTGCCCAAGCTTTTTAAGCAGTGGAAGGAAATTCAAACAGAGATTCAACGCACGATAACAAAACCGTTTAAAATGGATCGACAAAACATGATGACAGGGATCTGCCTCTATATCCAACTTCTTTATTGGCTCAATGAAAAGCCGGTTCATTCACTGCAATTAGACGAAATAAAGAAGCTGGATATAGCTCCCGTCAATATTGAAGATCGTCTAACGTTTATTTTAAAAAAGCCTACTCAATATCATGCATATATTCAATTAAATGAACTATTTACAGAAACGGAAAAATTGTTTTATAAACATCAGGCGATCAAAAAAGCAAAACAAAAGGGGGCTTCGAAAAATTCAGGGTAACTGAATTTTTCGAGCCCTCTCATTTTTTTTATAACAAAAGCCAGTGGAGAAAAACGAGCTGTTTTTCTTCACTGGCTCCATTTAGGAACTTATCGGACAGTCCCTTATTTTCATTGCTGAACAGCAGGCGTTTCGGTTTGTGAATTTCCGTTTCCACCCGTTTGTGAACGATTGAAGTTATTGCCTGGATCTTGAGGAGGAGTAGGTCCGCCGCCTTGATTGCCGTTTTGTGTACTGTCATTTGGCGTCTGCGGCTGTTCAGGATTCTCGTTTTGATTTTCCTCTTCATTTTGCCCGTTATTTTGTTCATTGTCATTTTCGTTCTCCAATTGATCCTCTTCATCTTGTCCTTCATTTTGTTCCTGTTCAGGCGGCGGCGTTAATTCATCTGGTAATTCTTCTTGCTCCTCTTCCTCCACAGAAGGTATTTCGATCATTGCGCTTGCAGGATCGCTTCGCATGCTGTCCCTTACAGCTGTAACGCTGAATTTATATACAGAACCAGGTTTCACATTTGACAAGACATACGATTTGTCTTTTGTAGTCGTTAATACTTTGGAAGCAGCGTTATCGATCGAGGCGCTCACTTCAAATGAAACGTCCGATTCACTGTGATTCCAGCTAAGCTTCACTGCATTCGTTTTTTGATCATAATTGATGGATAGGCCTGACGGTTTGTCCAGCTTTTCATATTTCGTTGAAACTTTTGTCGGCTCTTCGCCTCTTACAAAATATTCGTACGTAATCATATTTTTTGGCGTATATTTGCTTGCAAGCTTCGCCGGATTAGATCCTTTTTCGATTGCCTTTTTCACCACGCTTTTCGGCTGTTTGAAATCGGATGAATCCCCGTCAGATACATGCCGCATTAGCTTTCTAAAGATGTCTCTGGCAATTTGTTGTTCCCTTTTTGTTATATACATTTTCTCTTCATTTTTCTCATATCCAGTCCAAACAGCAGCTGTGTATTTTGGTGTATAGCCGACAAACCAATTGTCTTTTGCTGCACCGCGCTCCGGATGATATTTTGCTTTTTCTTGCTCTGTAAAGTTCGTTGAACCCGTTTTGCCGGCAATATTCAAGCCAGGCACCCGAGCTCTTGTACCGGTTCCTCGTTCTACAACGGTTTTTAACATATCGGTGATCATAAATGCTGTGTAATCGCTCATTGCTTCGACCGGATCTGGTGTTAAATCAGCTTTTGTTCCATCAACAAAAACAACCTTTGTTACGGAATATGGTTCATTGTATATACCGTTGTTGCCAAAGGCGCTGTAAGCCCCCGCCAATTGAAGAGGGGATATGCCGTGTTCAAATCCGCCGATTGCATATGCTTCTGTAATTTTATCGATTTTAATTCCCAATTTCTCGGCAAATGCTTTTGCCCTCGATTCACCAACCTCTTGAAACGCCTTTAATGCTGGGATGTTTCTTGAATCAGCCAATGCTTCTCTGATTGACATCTGCCCTTTATAGCTGCGGTCATAGTTGTTTATTGGTTTTCCGTTTGAATACGTGTACGGCTCATCAACGATTTGGTGATACGTTGACCATTTTAAATGCTCAATGGCAGGGCCGTAATCTAAAATAGGCTTAATGGTTGAACCAGGCTGCCGTTTTAAATCAACAGCATAGTTAAATCCGCCAATCGGTTGGTTTCTCCCGCCGCCGATAGCGCGTATTTCACCTGTTGTCGTGTCGATTAGAGCAATTCCAGCCTGAAAATATTTGCTCGGATAACTGATTTCATCGCCGTTCAATAATTGTTCAACATATTCTTGAGCATCTGTATCGATTGTTGTATAGATTTTTAATCCTGCTGAGCTTGGATCAACGCCAAGCTTTTTTCTTACTTCTTCAATCGCATGTTCAATAAAGGCATGATATTTGTTTTGCTGCTGTTTTGGTTCAACTAATGATTCTGTGATGGATGTTTGTTTAGCTTTTGCCGCTTCCTCTTCACTGATAAATCCGTTTTTAACCATTAAATTTAAGACAACATTGCGGCGCTTTTCCGCCAGATCGGGATTTTTTCTAGGGTTGTATAGATCAGGATTTTTAATCATCCCAGCCAGCATTGCCGCTTCAGACAGCGTGATGTCTTTAAGATCCTTCCCGAAGAAAGCTTCCGTAGCTCTTGCGACGCCGTAATAGTTGCCGGGATAATAAATTCTGTTTAAATACATTTCAAGTATTTCATCTTTTGAATATTTTTGCTCCACTTGCAAGGCAAGCCATGCTTCTTGAGCTTTTCTTTTTAATGTTTTGTCAAGAGATAAAAAGGAAAGCTTGACAAGCTGCTGCGTAATTGTACTTGCACCTTCAGAACCGAATCCTTCTTTAAAGTTGGCAATTACAGCGCCTCCAATACGAATTGGATCGATTCCGTTATGTTTATAAAATCGAACATCTTCCGTAGCAATAAACGCATCTTTTACAACTTGCGGAATTTCATCGATTTTCACATATGTCCGTTTTTCCGAACCGACTTCACCTATTTCATTTCCGTCCTTGTCATATACTTTTGATGACATATTTCCTTTTAAAAGATCATCATTTAGAGGAGGTGCTGTTGCTGCAAAATAAGCAAATGTCGATGTTCCTCCAATGATGCCTACGAGCCCTAACAAAAGAATGAAAAACACAATTTTTCTTGCGATTCCTTTTTTCTTCGGCTTTTTTTTCTTACTTGCTAAAGCTTTTCGTCTTTCTTCCCTCGATTTATATTGTTGACTCATTATAAATCCAACCTTTCATTTAGAATGAAAAGGGCAGTAGCTAAAAATATAACTTGTCTATTATACTAATATAATCAACTCTTGGGCAATAGCCAAGGGGGATATGGTGACCACATTCTACAATTTCTTGATGCGAAATCGATTTTCTTCCCCCGTTTTTCTGTCTTTTCCAAAAATGCATCAATTTTTCAGCCTCTAAGAAGTATATTTGATTTAGTTTAGTGAATCGTATAATTAGAAAACATATTCCGTTTTGTTCGAGCACAGCTTTCATATGCTCGAATTGATGATCATGAATATTTTTTAGTGGAAAAGAGCTGTTTTTTGTCTCTTTTGCTTCAAAGTCAATATATTTGCCTTTATAAACTCCGTTGTAGTCGGTTGTTGAAGCCTGTTTAAAATAAGCTTCTTTAATGACTGCTGCGCTCCGTTTCGGATAATCAACCGAAACGATTTGGATCGGAGTCGGTTTTTTATGGATGACAGCTATTCCATTTTCCCTGTAATAAAGATTTGTCTCATTTAAGTCGTCCTCGAGGGTCATCCCTCTATTTGAATATTGTATTTCAACTGGGACTGGATTCGCTACATTTTGTTTAGCTTTCCACAACTTTCCGTTAGGATAACGAATAGCCAAGCGATCTCCTCCTTTTTCCGGCTATTTATATCTTAACAAAAAATGTTAACCTTTTTTCGATGAAATGACTTCATTATACATGATTTAAGTTGAAAGAGGGAATACTATGTCACTACATGATATAATATTACAAACAAAATTAAAAACAGATGACGGAAATGTTGATAATATTTCACGGACGGAACGATATGCAAAGTTTTATAAAAAACATCCGGAAGTAAAATGGGCGTTGCTGGCAAGCATGGTCTCCAGAAACGCCGGCTGGTTTATGACAGATTTAGAAGGTATTCCCCTCAAACAGGCTTTGCCTTATGAAAAACGGCAATGGCTCTTTTTATCAGTTGAAACCGCAAACTGGCTCATTTTTGCTGATGCTTATCCACAGCTTTTACTATATGAATATTCCAAGCGTCACAACAAACCGATGTTTTATTTGCTCGAAGCTTTTCATGTATCCGCCTTTATGATGGAGGAGTGGGAACGCTTTTTCCGCACAAAAGATGAGAAAAGGCTTTTAACCTCCCTTATTATTAATGAGCAGCATGTTATTCAAAAACCGGTTATTGATCATCCATTATTTAAAAAATTTGTCTTTCACAGCTTGCCGTTTATTTTTCAAGATCTATTTCATTTTCGCGTTATACTGTTTCCGACGTTAACAGGAAAATTGTACGGATTTTCCACCCATCAATTCAGCCATGTCAAAAAACGGATTGAATTGGGAAAAAGGCTGGCATGGCTTTTATTTCATCCTCTTTACCATGGACAGTTTCTAAAATTTTCAAATCGTGTAATACATACAGGATCACGGTATGATTATGAAAAATATATGAAAAAAACAACAAAAAGAAAATCCCCATATTTAAGGACGGCTTTTCCGATAATCTCACACGAAATAGACGAAAAAGAAAGAGAATGGTTTCATGGGCAGAGGCTCGGAAAGTATTATAAAGATCCAGAGATTCCGAAACGAATTGAATTAACTAACTGGTATGAGAAAAAACAGTCCCAGCTACATTTATTATGCATGATGAAGCAATACTTACAATAATGGTCAGGCAATGAGCCTGACCATTTTTAAGTAGAGGGTCTGTTTGGACCTTCAAGCTTTTTGTCTCCAACTCCTCGCTTTTTTTCTTTTTGACTATCATTTTGAATGGTTTTTTTATCGTTTTTCATCATAACACCTCCCATGTTTATTTTTTCTAACCTGAAAAAATACATGCGCACAATGAAGCGGATTTTTGAATGCAGGGAATTTACACTTTTTTTGCCGAATCACAACTAGTTTTGTCAAACAGGCAGGACTCATATTTAGGAAGAAGAATTTTTTAGCAAAAATAAGAAAAGAGGGATGCTGATGAGTTCGTTTATAGAAAAGCAAGAGGCATTAAAAAAATTGCAGGAAATTGAAAAACAAATTGATCTTTTAGAGCAGCAATTGACGCAAAATATAGATAAAGAAATTCATCGGACAAAACAAGCCGTTTCAAACTTTATAGAAAATGGAGAAGAAAAGATGAATAAATTTGAGAAAATGTGTGCAGAAAGGAAATTCGTGCGGAGCTTGAGAAAAAAGGTAGTATAAAATTTGGTAAAACAAAAAAAATTTGCTATGATGAATCTGAGGTGAGAACCTTGGATGAAGAACAAGTCCGGAAAATCACGGAGCAATTGCTTCAAGTGATCCAAAAAAGTGCTCAACGCTTCGAGAGAACCAAGAAGGAAGGACTGGAATACGATTTTTTTGCCGAAATTAAACCGAGTGTTGACAAGATTTTGCCAATATTGGATGAATGGGAAATTGTTGCGAAAAAATGGATCAATAAGTACCATCCTAGATACCTGCATTCGCAACAAATTGATACGGCAAAAGAGCATATTGAAAACATTGTGATCCAATCTTTTTTTCAAGATACAAGCAAGGTGAGATTTAAAAATATAAAAGAATCTGCTGAATACACATTAAGAAGCATGATCCGTGAAATGGAAAAAAAATGAATGAAAAAGGGGAAGCGGAGAAGCGAGCAGTTTCTCCGCTTTATTATGTGTGAAATATATAGACACAATCTATTGGGCTTTCGATTTACGCAAAACCTTACTTCGTTTGAAGAAATCTTGGGGTTAAAAGATTCTATCTAAAAAATATCCGTTCTTTTTTGTCAATCTATGCTATTGAACTGCCGTAAACGGGACTATTCGTAAGCGGCAAAAAGAGGCCGGAGAAAATTCTCCCGCCTCTGCTTGATTTAAAGGATGTATTCAGGTGTAACGGCTCCTTGCTGTTCTAGCGTTTTGACAATATTTCGAAAGTCTTTGATGCTGATGTTTTCATAAAGATACAATCTGCGAGCAAAGTCCAGCAATTCATTTGCACATTCTGCTTCGTATTGCTTCTCCATTTTAAATCTTTCCCTCAATGTTTGAACCGTCATAAAACATCCCCCCCTAACACTTATATTAATATGTTACCATCTCTTTTGTAATTATCAATTTTAAAAAAAATAAAAACTTCCGACACTATTTGACATCTCACCCTTTAAAAGGCAAAAACATATTTTATGATTAGTTAAGTTTTTATTGGAGGGATCAAAATGTATCATGATCATGCTTATGATTGGTTAAGACCTGTTTCTTACGATCAATATTTCATGATGAATCAACATGTTGTTCCTTATTTCCAATCTCCATATTATCAGCCTTTTATGAATCCGTATCCTCAGCCTTATCCAAGCACGCTGCCTATGATGATGCCAAAAGGGTCAAATCCTTCATTGCTTTCTTCATTTAAAAAAGCGGACGGACAGATGGATTTTAACAAAATGATCGATACAGCAGGACAAGTTGTTCAAACGATGAATCAAATGAGCTCCCTTTTAAAAGGAGTCACGCAAATTTTTAAAGCTTGATGCTGAATAATGAGCTTTGAAACGATGTAAGGCGCTAGGGATGCCGTTCGCCGCAAGTCAAGGCTGTTTATGCTTTGTTGGATATACGAAAAAATCCTTTTTATACCAAAAACCTATTTTTGGAAAAAGAATATTTCCAATCGGGAACAACAGCTGATGACATAATTGCCCGGGGAATGATGAGTACCGATCACAAAACAGACAATTACAGGATGCAATAGGAAAAATGGGACTGCCCGATAAGTCCCTAAAAGGAAGCAAGCAGAGAGAAACAACGCGTTTCTCTCCACTTGCTTTTATATTTTTCGATTTTTATCTGAAAGTAGCTGGCGGATGCCGCTATTTCAGGAAGTGTAAGCTAATGAGAAAACAATACCTCATCTTGCATCGTCTTCACCATTTTGTCTATGACACGTGCCACGTGATGTTCTGGTATGAGCAATTCAATATCGAAAATTACTTGAACTTGACGGTTGTCATATAGTTTGAAAGTAGGAGGGAATGTTAATTTCCTTTGTCAGGAGTATTTTCTTCTTTTACATCTAGTGAAAGTGCTGTTTCCGTAGTAATCATTTGATTGGTTCATAAAAAATCGTCCTTTCTGTGATGTTGGGTCCCAACTACATTTTATTTAGAAAGGACGATTTTTTTTTGCTTTTTTAAAAGTGGAAAAATGAGGGACTCCAAAAGTCAGTTACCCTGACTTTTTGGACAACCTCTTTGATTAGAAGCATATTAGTCAATATTTATTTTTGTTTTTTTGGAAGGGATCACAATTTTCAGCTTTTCATTTTGAAACGATGCTTTAATACGTTGTACATCTAAGTAAGCTGGCAAATAAAAGGATTTCGCAAATTTGCCATGAGACTTGAACATTTGCGTCATCTGTTTTTCATCATTTGTTTGTTCAATATGTTGATCTTGCTGAATGGAAATCGTTAATACATGATCATACGATTCGATGCGTATTTGCTCTTTTTTCACTCCTGGAAGCTTTCCCTCTAACACCCATTCTTGATCGGTTTCATGAGTGTCAAAATGAAAAAAGGGAAGGGACATTGCGGCATCAAACAAATCATGAAACGGTTTTAATAGCGATTGAATGTAGGCAGGATCGAAAAATTGTGAAAACCTGCCTGGAAGCGGATCTAGTTGGGAAAACACGGGCAAAAATTCATCATGTTCCTTTTTGTCTTTTTTCATCTTGCTCTCTCACTCCCTTTCTTTTTTTCACATTTATATGCAAAAGAGTTTCGAAAAGTTTATACGAAAGCTTCCAATGAAAACATGCTTTATTTACGAACGTTTATTCGTTAGAATAGATGTAGTGAATTCGAGGAGGAATGGGTCATGCTTGGGCGGAAACCTTTTGAAAAAGTCATCCATGATTTTAGACATGACGAGCGTTTTCGGGATCAGATTGTATATTGGCACACAATACCTGAAAAAGAAGCAATCACAGTTCCTTTTCCAGAAGATATGGATAACCGATTGAAGGAAATGTTGAAGAAAAAAGGAATTGAACAATTATACAGTCATCAAAAAGAAGCGTTTGAATTAGCGTTAAATCATCACAACATTGTCGCTGTAACCCCGACAGCGTCAGGAAAAACGTTGTGCTACAATTTGCCTGTTTTAAACGCAATATTAAAAAACAATAACACGAGAGCATTATATCTTTTTCCGACAAAGGCGCTAGCTCAGGATCAAAAAAGCGAACTGAATGAATGGATTGAAGGAATAAAAACGGAGATAAATTGCTATACATACGATGGAGATACTTCTCCAACGATCCGTCAAAAGATTCGAAAAGCTGGTCATATTGTTATGACAAATCCTGATATGCTGCATTCAGGCATTTTACCGCATCATACGAAATGGGTGTCGCTTTTTGAAAACTTAAAATATGTCGTCATCGATGAATTGCATACATATCGCGGAGTATTTGGAAGCCATGTTGCGAATGTAATCAGAAGGCTGAAGAGAATTTGCCGATTTTACGGAAGCGACGTTCAATTTATATGTACGTCGGCAACGATTGCAAATCCGTTGGAATTTGCTGAAACATTGATTGGAGAGAAAGCGGTTCTTATTGATCGAAACGGAGCCCCAAGAAGCAAAAAACATTTCATCTTTTACAATCCGCCTGTTGTTAACAAGCCTCTCAATATCCGCAGAAGCGCCATGATTGATGTAAAAGAGATTGCGAAAGAATTTTTAAAAAACGACATTCAAACGATTGTGTTTGCTAGAAGCCGGACAAGGGTTGAAATTATTTTAACGTATCTGCAAGAGATGACGAAAAAGGAATTGGGATCGAAAACGATACGCGGATATCGCGGAGGTTATTTGCCGAAGCAGCGAAGGGAAATTGAAAAAGGCCTTAGAGAGGGAAAAATTAAAGGTGTCGTCAGCACCAATGCTTTGGAGCTAGGGGTTGATATCGGTCAGCTGCAGGTTTGCATTATGACAGGATACCCCGGATCGATTGCCAGCGCGTGGCAGCAATCAGGCCGGGCGGGCAGAAGGGAAGAGGAAGCAGCAATTATTCTCGTCGGAGGATCGAGTCCATTAGATCAATATATTTTAAAGCATCCAGAATATTTGTTTGAAAAAAATCCGGAAAGTGCGATCATTCATCCAGATAACTTAATCATTCTCGTAGATCATATAAAATGTTCGGCGTTTGAGCTTCCATTTCAGTCAGGTGAAACGTTAGACGGGGTGGAGGTTGACGATATACTTGATTTTCTGAAAGAGGAAGGCGTTCTTTACGAAAACGGAGGCAGATGGTATTGGATGAGCGATTCGTTTCCTGCACATGGGATCAGCTTGCGTTCTGCTTCTCAAGAAAATGTCGTAATTATTGACACTACAAATGGCGCAAATGTCATCGGGGAAATGGACCGATTCAGCGCCATGACGATGCTTCATGAAGAAGCGATCTATTTGCATGAAGGAAGGCAATTTCAGGTTGAAAAGCTCGATTGGGAAGAAAAAAAAGCATATGTTTCTGAAGTCAATGTTGACTATTTTACGGATGCGAACCTAGCTGTTCAATTAAAGGTGCTTGAGGTGGATCAGGAAAAGGAAAGCAAGAGCATGGAGATTGGATTTGGTGATGTCATGGTGCTTGCCCAACCGACGATATTTAAAAAAATCAAATTTGGCACACATGAGAACATTGGTTCTGGTCCTATTCATCTGCCGGAGGAAGAGCTTCATACAACAGGTGCTTGGATTAGCTTTAAAAATGACGTTTTTTCTGTTTTATCGGAAGAACAAATGGAAAAAGCTTTAGTCGGCATCAGCCATGCTTTAAAATATGTGAGTGCTCTTGCAGCAATGTGCGATCCAAACGATCTTGACGTTGTATTTCAAGTGAAATCCATTCACAACGGAAAACCGACCATCTATTTGTATGACCGATATCCAGGCGGAGTTGGGCTTGCGAAGAAAGTATTTGATGAGTTTGAAAGCTTGCTTGAAAGAACGGAAGAAATGGTGACAAACTGTAAATGCGATGATGGCTGTCCTTCCTGCATCGGTCTTGATGGAGAATCGAGCGGAAGAAAGGAGGCGGCGCTTCGGCTGCTTCAATATATAAAGAAAGGACAGATTTTATGTCCATAAAACAAAAATTAAACAGATTAAAAAATCATATCGTTCATGAAGACGTATTGAAAAAGGAACAGGATATAGAGATTCCATACTTAAAACGCTGGGAAAGCGTTGGAGTCAAGCCGTTTTTCTTTGATGGCCAATATATTCTCATCCGTGAAGTAGAATATCCGCTCAATTATCGCCATGGATTGTATGAATTGAGCGAAGTAATTGATGTTGTAGAATACTGGAATGACAATGAAATGGAGCATCCGCTATCAGCAAAAGGGCATAAACCTTATGAACTTTTCTTTTTCGATACGGAAACGACTGGTTTAAAGGGCGGAGCAGGCAATATGATCTTTTTACTTGGATTTGCGCGAATATTATTCGATAAAGTGGTGATCAAACAGCTTTTTTTGCCTGCTCCTGGCCATGAGGTTGCTTTATATCAGCGGTTTTTAAGTGAAGTAAATATAAAAACATTAGTCACATACAATGGAAAAGCATTTGATTGGCCTCAGGTGAAAACGAGGCATACTCTCATTCGCAATATGGTGCCGCAATTGCCTGAGTACGGCCATTTTGATTTATATCATGCAGCTAGACGTCTCTGGAAAAATAGATTAGAGTCGGTAAAATTATCAAATGTTGAAAAAGATATTTTGCAAGTGAACCGAAAGGAAGATACTCCCGGCTATTTAGCGCCGATCCTTTACCATCATTTTTTGAAAGACCCAAATCCTGATAGTGTGATCGGAATTTTTCAGCATAATGAGATGGATATTCTCTCCTTAATTTCACTTTATATTCATTTGTCAAAAAAGCTTTTGTTTCCCGATGACAACCATGATGATAAAGAACTGTTTGAAATGGCAAGATGGTTTCAAGCTCAAGGAAATGAAAAGCTTGCTTATTTTTCATATGCGAAAATAAACGAGCAGTCAAACAGCCTTCACCTCAAGGCGAAATTTGAAATGGCAATGCTGGCAAAACGAAACGGACGTTTGGATGAGGCAGTGAAACTATGGAGCGAAATTAAAAAACATGGACAAGGCTTTTTGAAAATAAAAGCTTTAGTCGAACTGGCCAAATTTTATGAGCATCATGAAAAAAATATTGATGCTGCATATATGGACACAAACGAAGCGATTCAAATTTTGAAACAGCTGGAAAGAATGGGAGTATCCAATCATTCAACACAAAAAGAAGAGCTGCTGAAAAGAAAATGGAGGCTGGAAAAGAAAAAAAATAAGTTGGAAGATTTGGGAGAAAGATGAAACAATTACTCGATCACAACCGTCTAAATATAAGGATTTGTTAAAAGGAATAGATGCCGGCGGTAACATATTTTGGTATTATATACGAGAAAAAACGGCATCGCCTATTAGATGCTTTTTCTGTCAAATATAAAAAATTAAAGAGAAAGATTGACTAGCAAGACCTTCCATCGAACAAGAAGGTCTTTCTCTTGTGCGCCCGGCATGTACATGAACTATAGGGTGTAAGTCCCGAACCCCGAAGACAGAAGTAGAGGTTAGCCAAGAGCAAGGGTGTCCGTGGTGACGCGGAATCTGAAGGAAGCTGGAGGCAAAACACCGGTCCGAGGAACACGAACCTCATATAAGGCTAGGTATGATTGAGTGAGTTTGCAAAACAAAACAAAGCTCTTTCTGTCGAAGGTCATATCGAGTAAATGAGGCGGATAGATGGTGTGAAAGTGCATGTACTTACCCGGGGAGGTCTGGTGGATATGTGAAGTACGCTTCATAACCTACTTAGTGATAAGTAGCTGAACCGTCAGAAGTCAGCAGAGGTCATAGTATTAGTTGGTCTAGAACAACTAAGAAGGACCGAACAATTAAGAGAGAATAGCCCTTGGCATTCAGTGAGTCATGATGAACACAGAAAACGTAGTACCTCACTTGAGGGAGGAAGCGGTGAATCCCGTGGGAGATCTCTTGGAGGGTGGAGTGACCACTGGCATAAAGAGAACAGCTATTCACGGAAGTTATAAAGACTTGCGTCAATTATCTTAATTGAACCGCCGTATACGGAACCGTACGTACGGTGGTGTGAGAGGACGGGAGTTAATCGCTCCCTCCTACTCGATTCAAAAAATTTTAACGGATTTCCGAAAGAAGTCTCCCATCCTCAAGGAATGTGCAGGGCGTAGCCCAATGAGTAGGTGGGAGATGAATTTCGGTTGGCTTTAGCCAAAGGTTTTGATATAATCAGTCTTATATATAAAAAAGGATTGATATATCAATGAAATTGGATAGTAATAATCATTCAGTGTTCCTATTACATTATCATCTTGTATTAGTTGTAAAGTATCGCAGAGAAGTGTTCACCGATGAAATATCTGATTTTGCAAAAGATATGTTCATTGAGATCGGAAAAAAATACAACATTACTTTGACAGAGTGGAATCATGATAAGGATCATATCCACATCCTATTCAAAGCACATCCTAATTCTGAATTATCGAAGTTCATCAATACTTATAAGAGTGCAAGTTCTCGACTGATAAAGAAAAACTTTCCTCATATCCGAAAAAGACTATGGAAAGAGATGTTTTGGTCAAGAAGCTTTTGCCTGCTTACAACAGGCGGTGCACCAATAGAAGTCATAAAAAAATACATTGAAAATCAAGGTCAGAAGTGAGGTGATTTGATATGGCCAAACAAAACAAAGCCTTCAAATTTCGTTTGTATCCGAATAAAGAACAGAAAATCCAATTAGCCAAAACATTTGGTTGTGTTCGCTTTGTCTACAATAAGATGCTGGAAGAACGTAAGGAAACGTATGAGAAATTCAAAAACGATAAAGAAACGCTTAAACAACAAGCATTCCCGACACCAGCGAAATACAAAGATGAATTTCCATTCCTAAAAGAAGTGGATTCTTTAGCTTTAGCAAACGCACAGATCAATTTGCAAAATGCTTATAAGAACTTTTTTGAAGGTCGTGCGGAGTTTCCTAAATTCAAAAGCAAGAAAAATAAACAATCTTACACAACCAATATGGTCAACGGCAATATTAAGCTAGAAAATGGTCATATCAAACTACCAAAAATCAAAAAGCCAATGAAAATGAACCGACATAGAGAAATACCTGCTGATTATAAAATCAAATCTTGTACTATTTCTAAAACAAAGACAGGTAAATATTATATTTCGATTTTGACAGAATACGAGAAAGATATTCAGTCAGTAAAGATTCAAAAAGTAGTTGGCTTAGATTTTGCTATGGACGGTCTATATGTCGAGAGTGAACAGGGTGAGAAAGCCAATTACCCACGGTACTATCGACAAGCATTAGACAAACTGGCAAAAGCACAACGAATTCTTTCTCGCAGAAAAAAAGGTTCTGCACGTTGGGAAAAACAACGTTTGAAAGTAGCAAAGTTACAAGAGAAAATTGCCAATCAACGCAAGAATTTTCTTCACCATAAATCAAAAGAATTAGCATCAACCTATGACGCAGTTATCATTGAGGACTTAGACATGAAAGGAATGTCTCAAGCCCTCAATTTTGGAAAAAGTGTTCATGATAATGGCTGGGGTATGTTCACTACTTTCTTAGAATACAAGCTAAAAGAACAAGGGAAACAACTTGTAAAAATCGATAAGTGGTTCCCTTCTACTAAGAAATGTTCTTGTTGTGGCAAGGAAAAAGAAATGCCATTATCTAAACGTGTATATGAATGTTCTTGCGGTTTTGTATTAGATCGTGATCACAATTCAGCAATCAATATCAAAAATGAAGGATTACGCATATTAGCATAAAGAATAATAACTTTCGGAACGAGAGGGTAAGCTCGGTCAATTTCTTATCGTTAGATAGGATTACCCGAGAAGCCCCCACTTCAAGCGACCCGCAAGGGTGGTAAGTGGAGGGTAGTTCACTATAGTGCCTTAATCAATCGGTTATGAAGGAAATGCCTATACATGATAAATATCGCGCCTGCTTTTTTTTGAAAATAGGTATTTGAATTAGTACATGTACACTTTTATATTCATAGGCTAGTATTGTAAAAATAATAAAAAGGAAGGAGTTATATAATATGAAATGCAGACCGAACGTTCTTCAGCCGATTGTTCATCCGACGAAATGCTGCGTCAATCATACACATTCAACAACAATCGTTCCTCATATCCATCCAATTCATACAACAAATGTTAATCATCAAATGTATCAACATTTGCATTATTTCCCGCATACTCAATCTGCGGTAAATAACGTGTCACATCAACATTTTCAGTGCATGGGACCTGGTCCGTTTCCGAGATAATCTTTGAGAAGGGGCTGAGTAACCAGCTCCTTCCGTTTATAATCATTATTTTTAAACCTCTGAAGGCTTCATTTTTTCCCATAATAGGATGGAGACATGTTATTACCATAAAGAATAAATTGACATTAATCAGGAAGTTTGAAAAAATATAGCCTAGGAGGACTTCTGACGATTGAGGTGAACCGAGTTGATTTCAGATAAAATTAGATTAACGGCGAAAGAAATTTTGGAAAAAGAGTTTAAAACTTCGATGCGCGGTTATAAACAAGAAGAAGTTGATAAATTTTTAGATATTATCATTAAAGATTACGAAACGTTTTACCAGGAGATCGAACAGTTGCGGCAGGAAAATATGCGGCTGAAAAAGCAGCTCGAAGAAGCATCGAAAAAACAACCGACGATGCAGGCGAATACAACGAACTTTGACATTTTGAAGCGTTTATCGAATTTAGAAAAACATGTATTTGGAAGCAAATTATATGAATAATGTTCATGGATGCCACTTGAATTTTTTATTCATTTTCACTATACTACATAATGCGGTTTAGCATAACGTTCGGGTAATCGCTGCAACGGATCATCCGTTGTAGAGGAAAGTCCATGCTCGCACGGTGCTGAGATGCCCGTAGTGTTCGTGCCTAGCGAAACCATAAGCTAGGGCAGCCTTTTCGGCTGACGGCGGGGAACGTGCCTAAGCTATTGATTAGTATGGCACTATTACCCTGAAAGTGCCACAGTGACGTAGTCTTGCGAGAAATCGCAAGAGTGGAACGCGGTAAACCCCACGAGCGAGAAACCCAAATGATGGTAGGGGCACCTTCTCTGAGGAAATGAACGAGGAGAAGGACAGAAGGGCTAAAACCCTTCTGTAGATAGATGATTACCACCCATGTACAAGCTGCATGGGGACAAAACATGGCTTACAGAACGTTATGGAATAAACCGCAATTTTTCGTGCTCTCCATTTGGAGAGCTTTTATTTTCTGAAAAAGACAGGTGAAAAAATGAGCAAACGGTTTACATTGATTGCAACAGCTGCAATGGGAATTGAAGCGATTGTTGCATCAGAAGTGCGCAATCTAGGATATACATGCAAAGTGGAAAACGGAAAAGTAACGTTTGAAGGCGATGAACTGGCGATTTGCCGAGCGAATTTATGGCTTAGAACGGCTGATCGAGTGAAATTAAAAGTGGCTGAATTTCCGGCGACGACATTTGAAGAACTGTTTGAAAAAACGAAAGCCATTGATTGGGCGGAATTTTTGCCTGAAAACGCTCAATTTCCTGTCATCGGAAAATCGGTGAAATCAAAACTGGCAAGTGTTTCTGACTGCCAGAAAATTGTGAAAAAAGCAATAGTTGAAAAATTGAAGCAGCAGTACCGAAAAACGACCGATTGGTTAGAAGAGACAGGGGCGGTTTACAAGATTGAGATCTCTTTACATAAAGACATTGCTACACTGACCATTGATACGAGCGGAGACGGCCTCCATAAACGAGGATATCGCGCTCGAAAAGGAAATGCCCCTTTAAAAGAAACGCTCGCTGCTGCACTTATTTTGCTAACGAATTGGACTCCTGACAGACCTTTCTTTGATCCATTTTGTGGTTCAGGTACGATTCCGATTGAAGCGGCGTTAATTGGGCAAAATATCGCGCCCGGCTTCAATAGAGATTTTATTTCAGAGCAATGGGACTGGATCGGCAAGGATGTATGGAGAAGGGCAAGAGAAGAAGCAGAGGATTTAGCTAAATATGATATTCGCCTCGACTGCATCGGGACGGACATTGATCATAAAATGATTGAGATTTCAAAAGAAAATGCCATGGAGGCCGGGCTTTCGGATGTCATTACTTTTAAACAAATGCAAGTTAAAGATTTACGTACAGTGAAGGAATTTGGGGTAATAGTCGGGAATCCACCGTATGGTGAGCGACTCGGAGAACGAGAAGAAGTGGAGCAATTATATAAGGAAATGGGGAAAACATTCTCGCTGTTAGATACTTGGTCGATTTACATTTTGACTAGCAATAAAAACTTTGAACAGTTTTACGGAAAAAAGGCGACAAAAAAACGGAAACTTTTTAACGGGTTTATCGAAACGCACTATTATCAGTATTGGGGACCTAAACCGCCCAAAAAAGCATAAATAATACCAGCTCTGCATAAATTAAAATGGATAAAATTTATACGGGGTTGGTTGATTTATGACAAAGGAAGAATATGCGATTATTTCTCGCGCATTAAAAAATACGTATACTGCATTGGTAGAAAGAGGTTCAACAGAAAAAGCGCTCAGTCAAATCTTTGAAGCGGAAGGGCAATTGAAAAAGGCTATTTTTCACGGATCTCTTTCCGTTCGAGAGAAACGGCTTCCCTGAAAATGGGAAGTTTTTTCTGTTTTTAAATGATTTCGTTTCAACCGAGTCAATCGCTTATGCTTCAAACCTTACCGCTCGCTTCCTGCATAAGCGAGGTTGACATGATTTTAATTGAATCGCGCGCTGCCAGAAAAGATATTGACGTTAAGCGTAATAAGTGAAATAATTTTACTCTATGAATAATCACGGAGGTTGGAGTCATGATGTTTCAAGGTTTACCTTTCCCGCTGACAAAAAATGAAAGTTTTTATGAAGCGTTAAACAAATGGATCGGTGATGTTCTGTATGATATTTTGCCTGAAAAAGGCTTTGAATTGCGCGACGAACAAATTTTTATGGCTTTCCAGCTTGACAGAGCTTTTAAAGAAAAGAAAGTTATGTTTGCGGAAGCGGGAGTAGGGACAGGAAAAACGATTGTTTATTTGCTTTATGCGATTGCATATGCGCGATATACCGGAAGACCTGCCGTCATTGCCTGTGCGGACGAAGCTTTAATTGAACAGCTTGTCAAAAAACAAGGGGATATAAAAAAGCTTGAAGAAGCTCTAGGTCTAAAAGTGGATGTGCGATTGGCAAAATCGATGAACCAATATTTATGTTTGGACAAGCTTGAGGATTTGCTTGGAATGGACGATGATGAGGACTTTTTTGATCTTTATGAATCTCTCCCTGAATTCGTGCATGATCAGAGCGGATGGCAATCTTACTATCATTATGGAGACCGGAAGCAATACCCGTTTTTTTCCGATGAAAAATGGGAAAAAATCAGCTGGGATCCTTTTAAAAACTGTTTGTCATGCAGCAAAAGACATCGGTGCGGCTTAATTCTTTCCCGCGATTATTATCGGAAGGCGAAGGATTTAATCGTTTGCTCCCATGATTTTTATATGGAGCATATTTGGACGAAAGAATCCCGGAAACGTGAAGGACAGCTCCCGCTTCTCCCAGAGCACAGCTGCGTCGTGTTTGATGAAGGCCATTTATTAGAATTTGCGGCTCAAAAGGCACTTACGTATCAAGTGAAAAAAGAAACGCTAGCAGCATATTTAGAAAAAATTTTAAAGAACAACATTCGTGAACAACTTGCTGAAATGGTCGAAGAAGCGCTTTTAGCGAACGATCATTTTTTTCATATGCTGTTTAAAAGTGCACATCAAAAGGAAGGCTCCAATCGGATGACAATCACGAGAACAGACGATTTGTTAGAAGCGGCCGGAAATTTGTACGAACGATTGAACCAGCTGTCTGAAGCTTTAGTTTTTGAAAGTGAACTATATACCATTGATGAATATAGCTTAAAGATTGTGGAAGAATACCTTGATCAAATGGAATTTTCTTTTCGCTTGTTTTTACAATTTGACAACACAATTACCTGGCTTGAACAAAACGTCGCGTCATCTTCTTTTGTGATCATGCCGCAAAGGATAGAAGATATTTTAAAAGAAAAAGTGTTTTCTCATAAAATACCTTATATCTTTTCATCAGCCACTTTATCGGATCAAAACGGATCGTTTGCTTATTTGGCGAATAGCCTTGGTATAAAAGATTATCTATCATTCTCCGTTTCCTCTCCTTTTGACTATGAAAAAAATATGAAAGTGTTTGTAAAAAAAGGTACGAGCGAGGAAAAATTGAACTGGACGGAATCTGTCATAAAATCAAACAAAGGGCGCACGTTAATTTTATGCAGAACGAAAGAGGAGCTGCTTTTCTTAAAAAAACATTTACCAAGCTTTTGGCATTCATGTTTATTTGAAGGAGATTATGAAATCAGCGAATTAGTGGCATCTTTTGAAAGAGATCCGGAAACCGTTTTGTGCGCTGTGCATTTATGGGAGGGGCTTGACGTTCCAGGACCGTCGCTTGAACATGTGATCATTTGGTCGCTGCCATTCCCGCCGGATGATCCTGTATTTGATGCGAAACGAAAATCCGCAACAGATCCTTTTTATGAAGTGGATCTTCCGTATATGATACTGCGGCTGAAGCAAGGGGTTGGACGCCTCCTTCGTACGAAAGATGACCATGGTACTGTAACGATTTTTATCAGCAAAGATGAGGGAGAAAATATTGTTTCGGAGGTCGTAAAAGCGTTGCCTGTCAAACCGAGCTGAAATATATTTTCAATTGGAAGAAGGGGATGATCAAAATGGGCTTAAAAGAAAAAGAACAAAAATTTTTCGATTACTTAAAGAAAATGGAAAGCTATGAAGAAGCATTAAATTTAATGTATTGGGATTTACGGACGGGTGCGCCGAAAAATGGATTGGAGCGGCGAGCTGAAACAATCGGCATTCTTTCTGAAGAGTGGTTCCAGATGTCCGTTTCAGATACTATGAAAGAGTTTCTTGATGAATTAACAGAAAAACATGTTTATGACAATCTCTCTTCGGTGACAAAGAAAGCTCTTCAGGAATGCAGAGAGGAGTATGAAAAAAACATTAAGATTCCGAAAGAGGAATATAAAGAATATGTCATTCTCCAATCAAAAAGCGAATCAGTTTGGGAAGAAGCGAAAGCAAATGCAGATTTCAATCAGTTTGCTCCTTATTTAGAAAAATTAATAGAATTCAATAAAAAGTTTATTTCCTATTGGGGCTATAAGGGACATAAATATAATACGCTCCTTCATTTGTATGAACCAGGAATAACTGTGGAGACGCTTGACAAGGTTTTTGCAGAGCTAAAAAAACATATCGTCCCATTAGTACAACAAATTGTACAATCATCAAAAAAAATCGACGTTTCGTTTTTGCACAAACCGTTTCCGAAAGAAAAACAGCGAAAGTTTTCCGAATATATTTTAAAGGAAATAGGCTACAATTTTGATGCCGGCCGCCTTGATGAAACCGTCCATCCTTTTGAAATTCGAATGAACCGGGGCGATGTTCGAATTACAACAAAGTATGATGAAACAGATTTTCGAACGGCCGTTTTCGGAACCATTCATGAAGCCGGACATGCGATTTATGAGCAAAACATAAATGAAGAACTGGAAGGAACTCCTCTTGCTGACGGCGCTTCAATGGGGATTCATGAATCTCAATCATTATTTTATGAAAATTTAATTGGGCGAAACTATCATTTCTGGAAGCGATATTACAACCAACTTAAAACGTATGCTCCAAACCAATTTACTGGGGTTTCTTTAAATGATTTTTACAGAGCGATCAATGAAGTTAAACCATCGCTGATCCGTATTGAAGCAGATGAATTGACATATTGTCTTCATATCATTGTACGCTATGAAATAGAAAAATTGCTGTTTGAAGGAAATTTGGATGTGTCTGATCTTCCAAAAGTTTGGAATGATAAATATAGCGAATATTTAGGTATTGCTCCAGATCATGATGGAAACGGGGTGCTTCAAGATGTTCATTGGGCGGGAGGAAGCTTTGGCTATTTCCCTTCATATGCTTTAGGATATATGTATGCAACGCAATTGATGCAAAAAATGGAGCAGGATCTTTCGAATGTTGAAGAACTTATTGAAAACGGAGAATTTCAGCAAATTCAAAGCTGGCTGACAAAACATGTTCATCTATATGGCAAAATGAAAAAACCGCTGGAAATATTAAAGGATGCGACTGGCGAATCGTTGAATCCGGCATATTTTATTCAGTATTTAGAAAAGAAATATAAAGACATTTACAGTCTTGATTAAAAGATTCGTTTGGAAAACTTTCCATCGTCAATCAGGGAAAAATTGTTTCGATTTTTAAAATGACATCCCACATTCTTAAAAAAAAATAAAAGATGGCGGATATCAGCTCTTTCGCCGATTTCCGCCATCATCAATTCTAAAGGCTTTAGACAGAGCCTTTTAATCATTCGAAGCTTTTGCCCGGCCTGCAAGAAGAACAAAATAGCACAACAGCCCGAACAAGCAGGAAATAAATAAAGCATGTGCCAAGGCAAGATAAAGATTTAAATCAGACAAGATCACGGATATGCCGGATAATGCTTGGAGAAGAATGAGAATGAAAGCTATAATCCAACCCCAATACATCACTTTTTGATCTTTATAATGTTTTATCGCATGAATAGTGGCAACCGCAATCCAAATAAACAGCAAGCCTGCTGCAAAGCGGTGGCCCATTTGCACCCATTCATGGACGGTTTGCGGGAACAAGCGATTTTCGCTGCAAAAAGGAATGCTTGGACAAGCTAGACTTGCGCCTTTATGCCGAACATATGCACCTGTGTAAATGACAATATAACTGTAAGTAATAATGCCATAAATATGAAATCGCATTTTTTTCCCAATGACAGCATTATCTGCGTCAAATTTTTTATCAACTTCAAAAATCAGCAGAGTAAGCAGCAAAACAGCTGCAAATGAAATGAGGGAAATTCCAAAATGAAGTGCAAGAACGGCATCGGATTGCCCCCATACGACAGCTGCAGCACCGATTAGCGCCTGCAAAACAATAAAAAAGATGGCCAGAAAACAAAGCAGCTTTGTTTCTTTTTTATGCCCGATCGCTTTCCAAGCCCAAATAACAAGACATAAAACAAGGATTCCTGCAATTCCGCTCACAAGTCGGTGTGAAAGTTCAATGATTGTTTCTAATGTCAAAGGGTCTGGAAGAACTTTTCCGTGGCAAAGCGGCCAAGACCGGCCGCATCCTTGAGATGATCCTGTTTTTGTTACGAGTGCTCCGCCAATTAAAACGAATAGCATGACGATTGTTGTCACGACGCCAAGCCATTTTAATAAATAGTGCATGTCTCATTCACCTTCTAACATCTTTAATAAGTTTAAAAAGCCGAAAGAAACTCCATAATGGGTATAGAAACATCAAACTTCGAAACAAATAGTTTCTTGTAGAATAAGAAAAAGCTTGAATATTCAAAAGGAGTTTGCTAGAAATATTATGGGGAAGGCATTTTGCCGAAACGTTCGACCAACTATTATTATAATCGGAAAATATTTTATTTTTAACCGCTTCACAATTTCGACAAACTTTATTCGCGAAATGTACACAAAAAATTGACGAATTATGGTTTAATACTATATGAATGCTTTTTTGTCTCGTGTTTTTTTTATATGATAGAGGCAAACGCTAAATGGTCTCAGATAGGAGGCCGTCCCAGAGGAGGTCATTCAATTGGGTAATACAAGGGGCGAAGTTGTTTTAAACGATCGGCAAGAAATTGAAGTGGCAACTTCCGCTTGGAAAGATTTTTTATCATTAATTAAAATCGGAATCGTCAACTCCAATTTAATCACCACTTTTACCGGAATATGGTTGGCATTATATTTCAGCGGTAAAAGTTTTCTTGAAAATATAGATATTGTTGTGTTTACATTGCTTGGAACAGCAGCTATTATTGCTGGATCTTGCGCAATCAACAATTTTTATGACAGAGATATTGACCATGTAATGGAAAGAACAAGATTACGCCCAACCGTAACGGGCCGTATAAGCTCGTTTCAAGTATTGCTGCTGGGGACCGGCTTCATTTCCATTGGAACGATTTTGCTTCTAATGGTTTCTGTTTCCGCAGCCGTCATTGGTTTGTTAGGCGTGTTTTCCTACATAGTGCTATACACGATGTGGACAAAACGCCAATATACGATCAATACGGTAGTCGGCAGCATCGCTGGAGCTGTTCCGCCGCTGATTGGATGGGCTGCAGTTGATGATTTAAATATCATTGCATGGATTTTATTTCTAATCATGTTTATTTGGCAGCCGCCTCATTTCTTGGCACTTGCGATGAAGCGTTCGGAAGAATACCGTAAAGCTGGAATTCCGATGCTTCCAGTTGTTCATGGCTTTGAGGTGACGAAAAGACAAATCATTGTTTGGGTTGCCTGCTTGCTGCCCCTTCCTTTTTATTTGTTTAGCCTAGGCATTGGCTTCATCGTTTTGGCTACTGTATTGAACATTATTTGGTTGATTTTGTCATTAATTGGACTGAAAATGAAAAATGATTTAAAATGGTCTAAGTGGATGTTTATCTATTCAATTAACTATTTAACCATTTTGTTTGTGGCTATGGTTGCCTTTTCAATAATTTAACGTTCGGTAGTAATTCTTTCTAGATAAGAATTTATTCATAGAAGGAATTCTTCATTTTTTCTTTATGAACAGGATTTAACAAAGAAAGAGGGGTTTGATTTAGCGATGAAAAAGCTGAAATGGCGTCTTTTGTTACTACTTTCAGTCATGACGCTCGTATTGTCAGGCTGCGGCGAACCGTTTATTTCCACGCTGATTCCAGCTGGAGAAGTTGCCGATGAACAATTTTCGCTCATGATGTTGAGTACGGCAATCATGGTGATTGTTGTTGCAGTCGTAACGATTATTTTTATTTATGTCTTAATGAAATTCCGCCGGAAAGGAAGCGATAAAATTCCGGTACAAGTGGAAGGAAGCCATAAGCTTGAAATCATTTGGACTGTTATTCCTATATTATTGCTGATTGTATTGGCAGTTCCGGTAGTTGCTTCCACCTTTAATTTGGCGGATACCGACCCAATGAAAAAAGCGTTGGCAGACGATAAAAATGGAGGAAAAGATCCTCTTGTTGTCAATGTAAGAGCAAGTTTGTATTGGTGGGAATTTGAATATCCTGGCTATGGAGTCATTACAAGCCAAGATTTAGTCTTGCCGACAGATGAAAAAGTTTATTTTAACTTAAAAGCATCAGATGTGAAGCACTCATTCTGGATTCCTCCAGTTGGTGGTAAAATCGATACAAACACAGATAATGAGAACCAGTTCTGGTTAAAAATTGATTCAAAACGTGCGAAGGAAGCTGAAAACATTTTTTACGGGAAATGTGCTGAATTATGCGGACCATCTCACGCATTGATGGACTTTAAAGTGAAGGCGGTTTCCCGAGATGAATTTAATTCTTGGATTAATAAAATGAAAAATTTCAAAGCTGAAACTGTTGCTCAAACAGCGTCTGCAAAACAGGGAGAACAAGTGTTCAAAGATAAAGGCTGTATCGGCTGCCATGCAGTATCACCAGCTGATAACCGACCTGAACAAGCACGCACGGCACCTAACTTAGCTAACTTTGCTGATCGTGAACGAGTAGCCGGCATCTTGGAGCACAATGAAGAAAATATTAAAAACTGGTTGAAAGATCCTGAAAAATATAAACCTGGCAACACAATGACAGGCACATACGGTAAGTTGACTGAAGAAGAACTTCAAGCATTAACAGATTATTTACAAAGCCTATCAGTTGAAAAGTAATGCTCACTAATTATAAAAGGGAGGTTACATCGTGAGTACGTTAGCTCGGAAAAAAGGGTTCTGGCCAACGGTTTGGGACTATTTGACAACTGTTGACCATAAAAAGATTGCCATCCTTTATTTAATCGCTGGAGGACTCTTTTTTGTAATTGGTGGAATTGAAGCGCTTTTAATGCGTATTCAATTGGCCATCCCAGAAAATGACTTTGTCAGTGCAGGTACGTTTAACGAATTGATGACAATGCACGGTACAACGATGATATTTTTAGCAGCTACGCCGTTATTGTTTGCATATATGAACGCAGTTGTTCCACTCCAAATTGGAGCTCGTGACGTTGCGTTTCCGTTTTTGAATTCTTTAGGCTTTTGGTTGTTTTTCTTTGGCGGTGTTTTCTTAAATTTAAGCTGGTTTTTAGGCGGGGCACCTGATGCTGGCTGGACGGCATACGCATCAGTGGCCTTGAATTCTCCTGGACATGGAGTAGACTTTTATATACTAGGGCTGCAAATTTCCGGTATAGGAACATTGATCGCCGGGATCAACTTTATTGTTACGATTATTAATATGCGTGCTCCCGGAATGACATACATGCGGATGCCATTGTTTACATGGACTACATTTGTGTCATCATCGCTCATTTTGTTTGCGTTCCCTCCGCTAACTGTTGGAATTGCGCTTTTAATGTTTGACCGTTTATTTGGCGGGAACTTTTTCAATCCGGCTTTAGGCGGGAATACGATCATTTATGAACATATTTTCTGGATTTTTGGGCACCCTGAAGTTTACATTTTAGTTTTGCCGGCATTCGGAATTTTTTCGGAAATTATTCCAACTTTTGCTCGGAAAAGATTGTTTGGGTATACATCAATGGTGTTTGCAACAGTATTGATCGGATTTTTAGGATTCATGGTGTGGGCGCACCACATGTTTACAACAGGTCTTGGTCCGATTGCCAATGCGATTTTTGCGGTTGCAACTATGACAATTGGTGTGCCGACAGGAATTAAAGTGTTTAACTGGCTCTTTACGATGTGGGGCGGAAGCATCCGCTTTACGACACCGATGCTTTATGCAGTCGGCTTTATTCCTTCGTTTGTTATGGGTGGTGTGACTGGAGTCATGCTCGCTGCTGCTCCAGCCGATTATCAATACCATGATACTTACTTTGTTGTTGCACACTTCCACTACGTAATCGTTGGTGGTATCGTATTTGCTATTTTAGCTGCTGCCCATTATTGGTGGCCAAAAATGTTTGGAAAAATGTTAAATGAGACGCTTGGTAAAATAACATTTGTATTATTTTTCATCGGTTTCCATTTAACGTTCTTTATCCAGCATTTCCTTGGTTTAATGGGAATGCCGCGCCGCGTGTTCACATTCTTATCAGGCCAAGGCTTTGACACTGGAAACTTGATCAGTACAATAGGTGCGGTTCTGATGGGGGTAGCAGTAGTCGTTCTCTTGATCAATGTTGTGGTTACTTCTGTGAAGGGAGAAAAAGTAGGTGCAGATCCTTGGGAAGATGGACGTTCACTAGAGTGGGCAGTCGCATCACCTCCACCTGAATACAACTTTAAACAAACTCCGCTTGTTCGAGGATTAGATCCTTTATGGATTGAAAAAATGGAGGGCAAAAAAGGCTTAACACCTGCTGAACCGCTAAGTGATATTCATATGCCGAACTCTTCAATCTTGCCGTTTTTTATTTCATTAGGCTTATTCATTGCCGCTTTCGGCCTCATGTACCACAATGACTATTCGTGGGGTGTGCCGGTTGCGATTATCGGCTTTGTCATTACGTTCGGTACGATGTTTTTACGCTCGGTTATTGATGACCACGGATACCATATTCATAAAGAGGATCTTTTAAAAGATGATAATGGGGGGGTTCGGGCATAATGCAAGTAGAAGAAAAATTAACGGCTGAAACGTTTCCTGAGCAGCCAGAAAAGGCCACCCTCGAAGGGAAAAATAAGTTTATAGGTTTTTGGGTTTTCTTAGGCGGCGAAACTGTGTTGTTTGCCACGTTGTTTGCTACGTTTCTTGCGTTGAGAAATTCCACCGCTGGTGGAGCCTCAACGCAGGAGCTCTTTGATATCAAATTAGTATTTGTAGCGACAATGCTCTTATTAACAAGCAGTTTGACAAGTGTCTATGCAATTTATCATATGAAAAACTTTCAATTTGGCAAAATGCAGTTCTGGTTTGGTGTCACCGTATTATTAGGTCTTGCATTCTTAATTTTGGAAATTTATGAATTTAACCATTATATGCATGAATATGAATTTAAGTTGACAAGCAGTGCGCTTGGTTCAGCCTTTTACACATTGGTAGGAACGCACGGTGCGCACGTTGCCTTCGGGCTTCTCTGGATCACAACGCTGATGATTCGAAATGCAAAACGCGGATTAAACTTATACAACGCTCCTAAATATTACGTCGCAAGCCTTTATTGGCACTTTATCGACGTTGTTTGGGTATTTATATTCACAGTTGTATACTTAATGGGAATGGTGGGATAACGATGGTGAGTGAAAATTCTCGTAACCCAAAAGTTGATTTAGCGTTTCGCCGCAAAAAAAATGCGGAAGAAATGAAGCACCAAGTCGTTTCATTTGCGTTAATGATCTTTTTAACGATTGTAGCTTTTATTACAGTAGGATATGATGGAATCGACGAATGGTTGAAAGTTCCATTTATTGTACTGCTTGCATGCATTCAAGTCATTTTCCAGCTGTATTATTTCATGCATATGAATCATAAAGGACATGAAGGACCACAATTTTTCATATGGTCAGGTATTTTTGTCACATTTCTGACGGTTCTTGCCTTTATGACAATTGTCTGGTGGTAAAATACTCTTTATGGAAGCAATCAGTTTTAACTGGTTGCTTCTTTTTTTAAGGCAATATAAATCTGCTTGCTGTAAGAAATGCAAATTCATAGAACGTTCATTGGAAAAAGAAAAGGAAAGCATGTATAATGAAATGGAATCGACTAGATCGATGATTGAAAGGATTGATTCAGTTGAGTTTAGATATATTTGGCTTTCGCGCTATGTGGAGTCCGCTGTTTTTTATATTTTGTGTTATTTTAATTGTGCTTTACTTATTATTAACCGATTCGCTTCGTCACTATTTTAAAAATTCTGAACCGGTCAGCTTAAAGCAAAAATTAGTGTTTATATTGGCAATCGTTCTCCTTTATGTCAGCAAAGGCAGCCCGCTTGATTTGCTGGGGCACATTACATTTACAGGGCATATGGCTTCAATGGCGATTTTGTTTTTAATCGTAGCACCGCTTTTGATTATCGGCGTCCCTGAATGGTTATGGAAGGCTGTTATGGAAAAGCCGGTCATAAAACCTGTTGTAAAATTTTTCACTAAACCGATATTGGCAATGATTTTGTTTAATTTATTTTTTTCCTTGTATCATGTGCCGTTTATTTTCGATACATTAAAATCAAATTATATTTATCATGAGGCTGCTACTACTTTTATTTTCGTTTTTGCCTTTTTTATGTATTGGCCATTGATTGGAAAAAGTCCAAATTGGCATCCAATTGGGGGTCTGAAAAAAATTGCCTACATTTTAGGGAACAGCGTTTTAATCACACCAGCCTGCGGTTTAATCATTTTTGCAGGTGCGCCGCTGTTTGAAACATATTCGAATCCGGAGGCGTGGGTAAAGACTTTAAGCTTATGTGTTCCTTCTGATACGTTGGCTGGGTTGTCTTTGTCAGGCCCGCAAATGTTTAGCGGAATGCCGCTGCTTGAGGATCAGCAGCTTGGCGGCATTATTATGAAAGTGATCCAAGAGCTTGTGTACGGAACATTTTTAGCTCATGTATTTTTTGAATGGGCGAAAAAAGAAAGAGAAAAAGACGACATTGATGTGCAAAATTTGTCTCCTGAACCAAATAAATAAAAAAAACTGCAGGTTATTTGCCTGCAGTTTTTCAAACAGTTAAGCTTTCAATCGCTTCTTTTGCCCGCTTTAACAGTTTTTCGCTCGACTCAACGATGACGGCTGGAAAATGTTCATCCTCTCCATATTCGACACCATGAGGATAATAATGTTTCCCTAATATTGGAGTTAGCAATTTAATAAGTGCGTAGCGGCCTCCCACATCGCCTTCAATACAATATCCTTGTACTCTTAAATAGAAAACATCGCCCTTATGCTCAAATTTTTTGTCAAACGTCACACGGTCATAATCCCATTGGCCGGCAAGGATAAAACCTAATTCTGTCAACGCATCCTTAAGGTGAGACAATTCCACCGTCAGCCCTTCCAGGCCGATTTGTTCAAATTTCATATGTATTTCCCTCCTAAGCGCTTCGAACAAAAAATTGATTTCTCTCTACTGTTTAATAATAGTATGAATAATTAAAACATGCAATGTTATATATATAGCATTTACACAATGTTCAAATAAAATTCGGTATTCAAATGGAGAGCGAATAAAGAAAATCGAAATTTCCCATAATAGATCAAAAAGCATAAGAGGTGTCCTCATTGAAAAAGGTAAAGGAAATTATGTTAACAAATTGTATTGTTTGCACACCGTTAGATAATGTGTTTGAAGCGGCTGTGAAAATGAAAGAGTCAAATGCTGATGCCGTTTTAATCGTTGAAAATGATCAATTAGCAGGAATCATAACCGATCGTGATCTTGTGACAAAAGGAATTGCAGAAAAACGTCCTGGTTCTACGAAAATTACGGATGTAATGAACGGCGATGTTGTAACGATCACTCCTGATGCATCAGCAGAAGACGCAGCTGAGATGCTTGCAGCTCATCATATTCATCATTTGCCGGTTGTTGAGGATGGAAAGCTTGTTGGCATTATAACAGAACGTTGTTTTACATGATGAAAAGACAAAAACTACACCATTAAAAATGAGAGAAGTGAATTTTTCATGAAATGTTTGCAAAATTTCCCCATTTTTGATTAAAATGACTTAAAACAGAATATATAAGAAACAAAGAAAGAAGAGGGGAATTGAACTGAAAAGAGTTACAAGAATTATATTGATATTTGTAATTATTACATTAACATATATCGTATATGTCACCTTTCAAAAGGAACCAGTACTGCCTCCGGAACAGCAAAATTTTCAAGAGAAAACGGACAAAGAAATAAAAGTGGGGGAAGGAGTTATCTCATTTGTCGGAAGATCTTCCAAAGAAGTACTAAAAACCTTTGGCAAACCTGATCGGATTGATCCATCAAGATACGATTATGAATGGTGGATATACCGAGATGATTTGCAGCAATACAAGCAATTCGGTGTTTTAAACGGAAAGGTCGTTACAGTTTTTGCTATTGGAAAAGAAGTAAATGTAGATCCGTTTCAAATTGGCCAGCCGTCTACCCAAGTATTTCATATTGTCGCTCCCAATTCATTTGTCACAGCAGATATTGGTTTAAACTCATATCGGTTCGAGCTGTCGGAAGATGACCTGAATGTCAGGCCGACAGTCCGTTTGAATGATGATCTTTATGTTCAGTTGTATATGGATAAATTCACTGGAACGTTATCGAGCATTAGAGCTTTTGATGTTCAAACATTAGTAAAACAGCGTCCATATGAAGTTGTATATAGAGGCGAGCTTTTAGCGGCAGAGCCTATAACAGAGGAAGAGCAGCGGAAAATTGAGTACGGGGAAGAACAACAAATTGTTGACATAACGAATGTAATACGAACAATAAATGGTTTAAGTCCTCTTAAGCAGGAAGAAAGCACAGCGAAAGTCGCCTATTCTCACAGCAAGGAAATGAGTGAAAAAGGATATTTTTCTCATGTGTCGCCTGAGAGAGGCTCTCTTTCCGATCGTTTGACATCTGCTGGGGTTCATTTTGAAATGGCTGGTGAAAATATTGCGCATGGATATATGGATGGAATTGACGCGGTCGAAGGCTGGCTGAATAGTGAAGGACACCGAAAAACGCTTCTTGATGAACGGTTCACACATATAGGGGTAGGAGTGTATGAAAAATTTTATACGCAAAATTTTATTGCAAAGCGGGCCAAATGAAGAGGCTCGCTTTTTCATTTTATCACCAATTTTTCCGTTATCGATATATTAAATATAAGAAAAACGTTTATGAGGTGATCGCATGAAAACAAAATCGTTATCAAAACTCGAATTGTTTAAACAATTTATTAAAAAACATCCAAAATTAATAGAAGAAGTCCGCAAAGAAAAGAAAACATGGAAGGAGATTTATGAAGATTGGCAGCTTTTAGGTGAGGAAGATCCTTTGTGGAATAAATACCGATCAAACAGTATGAAAAGCCGTAAACATCAACAAGGTGATTTTCTGAAAAATATTTTACAAACTTTTCAGCATTTAGATGTGGAGACGGTAAACGAACATTTATATAAAATGAATGATGCGATTTCAACCATTCAAAATCTTTTAAAAGAGATCGAGAGCAGCCGCAAATCAGATCCGAATCATTCGCATCCCTTATCGTTTAGAAAGGATTAATAACAATGAGAAAGGACTTGTATTTATATATTCAACAAAATCCCCTTTTAAAGCAATACATTCGCGAAAAGCCATATTGGTACCGCACCTTGACTAGACATCCTGAATTTCTTGAGAAAATGGAAATTAGCATGGCAAATGACTATTATCTAACTCTGCCGCATAAAATAGAAAAATTTTCGAATTCTATTCAAATGATGTCGATGATGCTGGCGATGCTGCAAGCATTTCGCGAAAATTAACGGTTCAAATGTGTTTGTAAGAAAATAATCATTTTTCCTAATGGAATGAAAAAAACGGGTTTTTGTTTGTATTCCGCACTCAGCAGCTTCCGAATTTGTGAATGGGCTTGTCTAAAAAGTCCATAAAAACAGAGCGAATGGAGAAAACAATGAGTTTTTCCATTCGCTCTGTTTCCTTATTTTTGAAATTGGTTTGGGAATTTGCGGCCCATTTCAGTATGTTGTGGGCCATTGCCACAATCCCGAATTCTGTTCGGACTTTATGAAGCCCCCGTAACAGAAATCGAGTGAAACGCAAATTGCCCTTGATGTTACCGAACACACTTTCGACATCCACTTTACGCTTCGCATAAAGAGCTGCCTTTTGTTCGTCACCAAGAGCTGCTTTGGCTTTCGCTTTCATTTCTTCATAAATCGTGTTCCAATATACTCGACGATTTCCTTTGGCTTTCGTACACCCATTCTTCAACGGGCAATCCGTACAATCTTCACACTCGTACACTTTCAAATCTTGTATGTATCCAGATGCATTTTTTCTTTTTTGATAATACTTGAATACGACTTTCCGATTGTTCGGACAGATAAAGCAATCGTCTTCTTCGATGTATTTCCAGTTTTGTACTTTTGATAAATCCTTTTTAAACTTTTTACTTTGTTCCTTCAAATAGGTTTGGTATGGGGCTAATAATTCAAAACGAGGTTCTTTTTCTTCGCCAATCGCATATAAATAGTTTTCTTCACTCGCATATCCTGCATCGGCAATGACATACTTGAGTTTCTTTTCCTTCGGCATCGATTCCAATAACTTTTCCATAAATGGTTGGAAACAGCGAGTATCTCCTGGATTTTGATAAATTTCAAATCCCACGATAAATTGATGTTGTGTGGCGAGTTGAACATTATAACCCGCCTTGAGTTGGCCGTTTTTCATATGGTCCTCTTTCATTCGCATAAAAGTGGCCTCATGGTCGGTTTTCGAGTAGCTATTTCGTTCACCTAGAATCTGTTTTTGTACTTTGTATTTTCGTAATCGTGGAAGATAATCCGTTTGAATCGTTTTCAGTTGTTTGGTGAGTTGGGATTTTTTAGAGCGAAGTTCTTTTTTTCTTTCTTTGTCTTCTTCCTGTTTATAATCTTTTTCCAAAGCTTCTATTCTCTCAGAAAGTTGTGCCGATGATTTTTCTAATTCTTCTTCTAATTGTTCTTCTTTTAATTCCTCCAAGGCGATTTGGTGCGCTTCTTGTAGAAACGATTGAATTTTGGCTCGTAGTTTCTGATCATATTTTTCTACGGATTTTCGCCATACAAACGTATATTTGTTGGCATTCGCTTCTATTTTCGTACCATCCACAAAAATATGGTCGAGGTCGATAAGTCCTTGTTCTACTAGTTGAAGGACAAATTGTTCAAATACAGAATCCATCATGTTTGACATACGAACACTACGAAAATCATTTATTGTGCGATGGTCAGGGGTTTGCAATCCCGCCAACCACATCATCGGAAGATTTTCTTTCACCATTTGCGCTATTTTCCGACTTGAATAAACATTTTGAGTGTACGCATATAAAATCACTTTCAATAACATTTTAGGGTGATAGGGTGCACGACCCCCACCAACATAATGAGTATACAACACTTCATCCGGAATCGATTCCACCATTTCATCCACTAAACGGGCGACATGATTTTCAGGAATATACATTTCGATATCTAAAATGCTCATGACTTGACGATTGCAATAAGGTTGGAAAACTAGTTTTTTGCGTTTCTTATTCTTTTGAACCTCTATTTTTTGAATACCCTCTAGAGTCATTTCTAATTGCGTGTTATAATTTTCTTGAATAGTCATTTGATTATTCATAAGAAATCGTCCTTTCTGTAGAATGTTTTTTGGTCAATTTCATTCTATAAAAAAGGACGATTTTTTTGTACCCTAAAAACAGAAAAAAGGGCTGAGCCCAAGGTCGATTCAATCGACTTTTCGGACAGCCCCTTTTTTATTTTTAAGCACATGTTTTTACATAAAGTGTTGAAAATATATGAAAAAGGAGGCATCAATGATTATGCAAATGAAATGGCTCGCAATGCTGACGCTTCTCACGGTTATGGCGGCTTGTTCCCCAGAAAAACCGGTACCGGAAGGAAATAAAAAAGACAGCATCGTTCCGACAGAAATTCATGAATCCGACAGAAATGCCGTTGAAACGATGAACAGCCAAATAAGAAAATTTCAAGTTCGTCATCATGTAGAAGGAAACAACGTTTATGTAGAATGCTATGTGCCTGATTTTACATTTAACGGTGAACGGAACACGAAAAAAGAAGGAGAAGGTCATATCGTATTATATATTGATGGAAAGAAAAAAAGTGATATTTATTCTGCTGCATTTATAATAAAAGGATTGTCTAAAGGGCGGCACACAATCAACCTGGAATTAGTATATAATGATTCAACCAGCTATCAATTGAAAAAAGAATGGATTGTAAATATATGAGAAACGCAGGCGTTGTAAATAAGATGATGTTCGTGCTACAATCAATATTGGAGGTGTGATCTTAATGGTTACGTCAATGGAAAGCGTTCTGCTTTTAGATGAAGCGGAAGCTTTAGCAAAAATGATAACAGAATCAGAACTTGCGATCGAATATCGGCGTTCATTATATAATTTGCAAAATGATCAAGAAGCTCAAACAATCATTCAAAAATTTGTCAAAATAAAAGAGCAATACGAAGATGTCATGAGATTTGGCAAATATCATCCTGATTATAATCGAATTAAAAGCGAAATGAGGGAAATTAAAAGAGAACTTGATTTAAATGATAAAGTCGCTGCATTTAAAAAAGCGGAAAAAGAAATTCAAAAACTTCTCGATGAAATCAGCATGTATATCGGACGAGCTGTTTCAACAGCCATTAAAGTTCCTACTGGAAACCCTTATTTTGAAATGATGCCTAGCTGTGGATGCGCATCAGGCGGAGCATGCGGCTGTTCAGCTTAAACGGGTTTAGAAGCAAAGGAAAAGGAGAATCGGGATGTTTGAAAAAAGACAAGGAATTATTGTTTGGCTGCATTCTTTAAAATATGTAAAAAGTTTGCGGAAATTTGGAAACATTCATTATGTTTCAAAAAAAATGAAATATGTTGTTCTTTATTGTGATAGAGAACAAATAGACGAAATAATGGACACCATTGCATCATTTTCTTTCGTAAAAAGGGTCGAACCTTCTTACAGGCCGCTTTTAAAAATTGAATTTGAATCAAAAGTGGATAAAGCAAAAGAATATGATTATAAAATTGGATTATAAATAGGACAGCCGAGAATTTAGGCTGTCCTACTATTGTAAAGAAGGTATGTATCGGTTCATCCGCAATATGCCGATTAAATGCTGGTAATACAATTCAACATCAGAAAATTGGTCTGAAGGCTTTACAACAAGCTCGATCAGCTCATGACCATATGTTTCGGCAGCCTGTTGAAAAAGTTCAAATCGTTTGTTCGTTTTTTTCTGCGGATTTGGGATCCCTTCCCGGCAAATATAAAGAGGCTGGAAATCACCTATCTCCGTCGGTTTTAACACAATGACGAACGAACAAACCTCTTTTCCATTTTTTACTGTATAAAGGACTAGAAAGTGCGAAATCCGGTCTTGATTTCTTTTTGCGATTTCCAATAATTCGTATATATCTGAATATCCTTCTCCTAGTTCAATAAATCGCTGGATCATTTTTATCCTTCCTCCAATGGGTATTTGGTTGCTAAATTCATAAGCTAAATGTATTGCGCTTTTGTCCGTAAATAAATGTATCATGAAAATGGAAGAATTGAAAGAATAAAAAAAAGCCTGCAGATTGGATCTGCAGGATCCTTCCTAGCTTTGAAGCCAAATCTTCAAAGCAGAAGGGAAAGGGAGAGGAGAAACCGGAGGAAGAACTTATGGGGAAACGTAAGTCTTCTCCGCGGTTGGCAACAACACCATCACAACTGATGTTGTCACTTTCATTATGGTCAATTGGCAAAAAATTATACTCGCTTCTGCAAAAAAACAGCTGTCAAATTTAATTGATGATCTTACATTTTCTATGTTAATATTATTCCGAGCCAAAAGGAATTTTGTCAAGTTGTGGTGAATGGTATGAGAGTGGTTTCCGGTGCATTAAAAGGACGAGCATTAAAATCGGTTCCTGGAAAGACGACAAGACCGACGACAGATAAAGTAAAAGAAGCAATATTTAACATGATCGGACCATATTTTGAAGGGGGACTTGCTTTAGATTTGTTTGCCGGCAGCGGCAGTCTTGGAATAGAAGCTTTATCAAGAGGGATAGAATGCTCTATTTTTATTGATAAAGATATGAAAGCGATTCAAACGATTCGAGAGAATTTAGAAAATTTAAAGTTAAACGACTGTTCTGAAGTATATCGCACCAGCGCTGATCAAGCGTTAAAAGCTGTCAGCAAACGCGGGCTGAAGTTTCGGATCATATTTCTGGATCCGCCTTATAAAAAACAAAAATTAGAATCTATTCTAAAGGTAATTCATGAGCAGTCTTTGTTGTCAACGGATGGTGTCGTTGTGTGCGAGCATAGCTATGAAGTAACATTGCCAGACCAAGTTTTATCACTTGCAAAAACGAAGTCTGAGCGATATGGTATAACAAGTGTATCTTTGTATCAAAATGTTTGAAGTCGGATGGGGGTATTTATTTTGGCAAGCATTGCAGTCTGTCCGGGAAGCTTTGATCCCGTTACATATGGACATTTAGACATCATAAAGCGGGGGGCAAATGTATTTGAAAAAGTGTATGTTTGCGTTTTAAACAATTCTTCAAAAAAGCCGCTATTTACTGTAGAAGAAAGATGTGAGCTGCTGAGAAAGGTAACGGGCAACTTACCGAACGTATACATTGAATCCTTTCAAGGGCTGCTCGTTGATTATGCGAGAAGCAAAAATGCGAATGCTATATTGAGAGGCCTTCGGGCTGTTTCTGATTTTGAATATGAAATGCAAATCACTTCAGTGAACAGAGTGCTGGATGAAAATATAGAAACTTTTTTTATGATGACAAACAATCAGTATTCGTTTTTAAGTTCAAGTATTGTTAAAGAAGTCGCTAAATACGGCGGAAAAGTTTCTGAGCTTGTACCGTATGAAGTGGAAGAAGCATTAAAGAAAAAATATGAGCATATGTATAAAAAATAATTTTTTGAGGTTCGGAAAATTTTGGTTTCCGAACCTTTTCTTATGTGCCACTTTTATTTCTTAAACGAAAGTAGTAAATCAAAATATACACAATGAGCGTGCAAATCGTGATAACGGGGCCGACTTTGGAAAGGAGCAGCCAATACTCCGTGAGAAAGCTTGGAGTTTTTTCAAATATAAATGCTGGTGCATAACCTTCATTCTTTGATAATAGATCGATATATAAAGGCTTGAATAAGATCAAAGCAGAGAGGCTTGAAAAAATACCTTGCATAATGCGGGCAAAGAAAAAAGGCTTAAAGCGGATGTCTGTTTCTGCTAAAATGCTTGCCACTTGTGCTTGAACGGAGAAGCCGCTGAATGCCAATATAAAGCTTGTGATGATCACCTTATCCAGCATGGCGGCTTGTGCCTGGCTTGTAAGCTGGCTGCCTAATGTTATTTCAAACAGTCCGGAAAAAAACGGAACGGAAAGCTCAGTCGGTATATGAACAAGAATAAACAAAGACGATATGAAAGTTGCTGCTATGTCCGCCACATGAACGATGCTTAAAATTTGATTTAATACCGAAAACAAAATGATAAAGCCCCCGATGACGAGCAGCGTTTGGACAGAATTGAGAACGGCATCCCCGAGCATTTTTCCAAGAGGTTTTTCATTTTGCATTCTCATTTCGTGCATAAGCTGAAACGCTTTTTTAAATGATGGCTTCGAATGTACTGTTTCCTTTTGCAGCTTTTTTTCATCTTTTCCCCAAAATCTCATCGTTAGCCCGACGAAAACATTTCCTAAATAATGCGAAACGGCCAGCAGCAATCCGAGATTTTTATCTTGAAAAAAACCTATTGACACAGCTCCGAAAATAAATAGAGGATTTGAAGAGTTGGAAAAAGACACAAGCCTTTCCGCTTCATGTCTTGAGATCTGGTTTTCTTGTCTTAATCTTGCAGTCAATTTTGCCCCGGCGGGAAATCCGGAAGCCATCCCCATTGCCCAAACGAATCCCCCTGCTCCTGGAACTTTAAAAACGGGCCGCATAAGCGGTTCTAAAAACACGCCGATAAAACGGACCACACCGATTGATATAAGAATTTCCGAGACAATAAAAAAAGGCAGCAAGGAAGGAAAAACAATGTTCCACCACATATGTAATCCCCGCTTTGATGCCTCAAGTGAGGCGTCAGGAAAAAAAATAATCGTGCAGGTGATAAAGAAAATAACGGTTGCGTATAAAGCAGTTTTAATTTTTGCCTCTTTCAATTGTTATGCCCCCTATTGAAAACTGCACACGTATAAGCTGACATGATAGAATGAATAAGAGGTTTTCGTACAACCTATAATTCAATATACGTGAATAGGGTGGCATTTTAGACCATATGATGAATAACAAATTCATGAAAGGGGGCTCCGTTTATGCCGAAACATCCAACAATTGGTGTGGCGTTAGGTTCCGGGGGAGCTAGAGGGTTTGCTCATCTGGGTGTTTTGAAAGTGTTGAAGCAGCATGAAATACCGATTGATATGATTTCCGGTTCGAGCATGGGGGCCCTTGTAGGAAGCTTTTATGCCTCAGGCTTAACTGTTGAACAAATGTATAAATTGGCGGCAGCATTTAAACGAAAATATTTTATCGATGTGACCGTTCCAAAAATGGGGTTTATTCAAGGAGACCGCATTAAACAGTTAATTCGAATTTTTACCCGAAATCAAAATATAGAAGATTTGCCGATTCCTTTAGCGGTCGTTGCAACCGATTTAAATGAAGGGAAAAAAGTTGTTTTTCGAAAAGGTCCTGTGGCGGATGCCGTTCGGGCAAGCATTTCGATTCCGGGAATTTTTGTTCCTTTTTCTTATAACGGCTCGTTATTAGTTGACGGAGGAGTGATTGAACGGGTTCCCGTTTCAGCGGTGAAAGAAATGGGGGCTGATATCGTAATAGCGGTCGATGTATCACATGTCAAAAAAGAAGCTCGCATTCAGTCCATTTTTGATGTCATTATGCGGAGTTTAGACATTATGCAAAATGAGTTAGCGCAGCATCGAATAACATCAGATGTAGTGATCTGCCCGCGTGTTGAACATTTTCACAGCGGAGCGTTTACGAAAATTGATGAAATTATTAAACTCGGTGAAGAGGAAGCAACGAAACATATTGATGAGATCAAGAATAAGATCAACCAATGGAAGGAGACCAATCATGAAAAGTAAACGCATTATTATTTCTCTTATCATCAGCATCATTGTCGCACTCTCCGGTTCCTTCATCAAGCTCCCTTATTATATTACAAAACCGGGATTGGTCAATGATTTATCCAATATGATTCATGTTGAAAACGGATATAAGGAAGAGGGCAGCTTTTCGTTAACAACAGTCCGTTTCGGAAGAGCAACATTATTTACGTATTTATGGGCGAAAATGCAGAATGATTATGAGATTATGCCGATTCAACATGTCCGCCAAGAAGATGAATCTGATGAGGAATATATAAAACGTCAAATACATATAATGGAAGCTTCACAAAAAGCTGCGATTACCATCGCCTATAAAGAAGCCGGCAAAAAAATTACTATTCAAAATAATGGCGTTACAGTATTGGAGGTTATGAAAGAAGTACCGGCAAGGGAAAAATTAAAAGTTGGCGACCGAATCGTCGAAGCCGATGGAATGAAAATAAAAACTTCAGAGCAATTCACTGATTATTTAAAAGGGAAGAAAAAAGGCGATCATATATCATTAAAAATAAACAGAGATGGAAAAATAATTGATACATCAGTAGAACTTGTCCAAATTCCTGGTTATCCTAATAAAACGGGTCTCGGTGTTGGCGTCGTGACGGATAAAAAATTGACGACTTCACCAGGTATTACTATCAATACAAAAGACATCGGCGGTCCTTCAGCAGGTCTGATGATGGCTCTTGAAATTTACGATCAGCTGACGAAAACGGATTTAACAAAAGGATTAGATATTGCTGGAACAGGAACGATTAATGAAAAAGGGGAGATAGGTCCGATCGGCGGCATTTCACAAAAAGTGATAGCAGCAGACCGTGCTGGGATTGATATATTTTTTGCCCCTAACGAAAACGGCAAGAGAGGCTCCGATTATGAAGAAGCGCTGAAGACACGAGACTCCATTCATTCTGATATGAAAATCATACCGGTGGATACATTTGATGATGCCGTCCATTATTTAGAAACAATGAGGACTTCCGGTTAAGGAAGCCCGTAACGTATAGGAGGCATTGTATACTCGAGCTTCATAAACTCGGTTGCGGCAGGTTCGTTGAGGATGAGCGCATAAACATTTGTCGCTCTGAGATCCATTTCCAATACATCTGAAGAATAGGACGAAACTTTAGAAATAAGCGGCAGCTCCAACTGTTTTTTAACAGCTTGCAAATAGCTTTGCCCCCGCCCTGACATTCCGAGCAAACGAATATACGGGGCTTTTTTCGTTTTTAATATGCTCGCCATTTCTTCTTTTTTCGTATTGGTCAAAAGATAGGTGCATAATCTTTGCAATCTTGTCCATGTGTATCTTTTCGTTTTCAAGAGAGATAGAAACTGGTGGAATGATGCAGCCCTTTTAATATGGTGAACAACGCGGTGTTCCAAGCCTTCGTCCATTTCATATATTTCTTTTAATTCTGTTAAAGTTTTGGACAATATAGAATATTTTAAAAATGGAAAGTAAAGCTCCCAATCGTGAAAGGCTGAATAAGTTTGTTTATAATTCAGTAAAATGCGAAACGAACTTTCCGGAACATAATGTTTCATGGAAGACAAGTTTTGTTCATGAACAATGTTTTTTCGGATGCTTGTTGCGCTGGCAATGCTCGGGTGATGGTATGATTCATCATGGTAGCCGGCGCCAATTCTCTCGATTGTAAGAGGCTTCATCGAGCTTTTTTGTTGAACAATGGCTTTGACATATTGAAATCCTAATATATTGTTCGGTTTGCTTAAATCTAATAGCGTTTTTTCCCCGGAAGCAATTTTTTGAAAAGCAATGGAAACGGCCTTTGGATAACTGTTGCCTTTCGAAAGCGCTGTTTTCAAAAGATGAACGAAATCATCGCTTCTTTTCTCCAGCAGTTCATATGTTTCAAGAAAAGCGTCAATTTTTCCGACCTCGCTTCCGAAACATAGTGAATCACAGCCAAGCGCATCTAAAATCGACACGGCGCCGCTGGCGAAAATTTCTGCGCTTTGCGTTGAAAAGGCAAACGGAAGTTCAAAAACTAAATCTGCGCCGCCTGCTAGAGCCATTTCTGTTCTCGCCCATTTTGAGACGAGTGCCGGCTCTCCCCTTTGCAAGAAATGACCGCTCATCACTGCAATGACAATATCAGCATTTGCTTTCTTCTTTGATTCGGCTAGATGGTGTAAATGACCGTTATGAAATGGGTTATATTCTACAACAATTCCGACCGCCTTCAACTCCATCACCTTCTTTTTCAATTCATCAATATATTTGTGCAATAATGCCTATATTATAGTGTAAAGGAAAAATATTGACAAATACTTATTTGAAAGCTATAATAACCTTTGTTGTCTTGAGGTGATATATGTTGAAATGGTCTGTTCATCAATTGTATAAACTGCAGAAAAAAGGCTTACAAATCAATGAAGATGTCGATCTATATGATCTTGTCCAAAATCATCCTGATTTGCGGGAGATAACTCCTGTTCATGTTCAAGGACATGCAGATATAAGCTCTATGAAAGTCATCTTTCATTTAACAATTACTGGCGAAATGACGCTTCCTTGCGCAAGAACACTTGTTGATGTTAAATATCCATTTGAAATCCGCACATCGGAAACGTTTTTGTTTAGTTCCGACGAGTATGAAACGAGTGAGCAAACACATGTTGTTCAAGGAGAAGTCATTGATTTAATGCCAATCATTCATGAGCTTGTCCTTTTAGAAATTCCGCTTCAAGTGTTTAGTGATGAAGAGGAAAACAAGCAGGAAGCAGCACCTCAAGAAGGAAAGTTTTGGAAGTTAATAAAAAAGGAAGAACAACAAAACAAAATTGACCCAAGATTAGCTAGCTTAGCTAAGTTATTGGATAAGAAAGAAAATGATTCTTAAAGCTTTGCTCTGTAAGGAGGTGGGAAAAATGGCAGTACCTTTTAGAAGAACATCCAAAACGAAAAAAAGATTGCGCCGTACACATTTTAAATTACAAGTTCCAGGTATGGTAGAATGTCCAAACTGCGGAGAAATGAAGCTGGCGCACCGCGTATGCAAATCTTGCGGAACATACAAAGGCAGAGAAGTAGTAAACAAATAATGAAAAGTGACCATACCCGTGTCAAGTAGACAATTTAGCTGCGGCCTTTTCTCGATATTCAGTCGGGGAAAGGCCGTTACATTTTGTGAAAGCAAATGCGGCTTAAGATCTGCTTGAACGGCTTGATCGTTTTTGGAGCTTTCTGTATTAAAGCGCGAGAAAAAGCTTTTCAATACATACATATTTTTTCTCCTGGCACAAAGGCTTCCTTGAATCTTTGAAAATTTCTTAATCCATTCTGCAATCTGTGCATCCTCTTTATTCCTAAGGCTCCATGAAGCTGCCGAGAAAACGATCCTTCCTCTAATGTTAAGCGAACGACTTCACGAATATGAGTAGAAGATTTGTCCTTTTAGCATAAATCTCCTCCAAGCTAGACTCTAAAAAATATCCTCTCTTTTGACAGCCTGCCTGCTGGCGGAATGGGAAAAGATGTGAAGAAAATGTCGAATGCCGAATTAGAACAACCGCTTCTTCCAAATTTACTAATGCATCTCTCAATTCTCCCTCGATTTTCAAAAAAAACTTTTTAGGAAGCAGAAGAAATGTCAATGAAAAAGCACATTCTTTTTCCTTTCAACTAAAACTGTGCTTCTATCGTTTCTATTACAGGCATATATATTATTAAAAATTGCATGAAATAGTTGAGATGAGGCAAAAAGCTCGCATCACAAAATTTAGAAAAGAGAATGGAAGCAACAATTGATTTGTTACATCTCATTCTATTTTTAAAAAATCATTTTTAAGAAAAAGTCAAATCAAAACGGAGGGATGAACAAATGGCGGTGACACGGCAAGATGCATGGACAGAGGATGAAGATCTGCTCTTGAAAGAAATTGTTTTGCAGCATATTCGCGAAGGCGGAACACAACTAAAGGCTTTTGAGATCGTTGCGGAGAAACTTTCAAGAACGGCTGCTGCATGCGGTTTTCGCTGGAATTCATATTTGCGAAAAAAATATGAAACAGACATTGAACTTGCGAAACAGGAACGTAAAAAATTTAGACAGCAAAAAGAGAAGAAAAATTCCGAAAAAAAGCTGCTTCATTATGAGAAAGCAGGTGGAAGATCGGAAATCACTATCGAAGATGTGATTGCTTTTTTAAAGTCTACACAGCACCAACCGGTGAACAATCGGTTGGAAGAAGAAAATAAAAGCTTGCGTGAAAAAATCTCTTTTCTAGAACAAAAAGTAGAAGAATTTAAAAACGAAAATGAACAATTACATGAACAATTGAAGAAGATTGAAAATGAATTTTACGCTTTTATTAAAATGATGGAAAAAGTGAGGGAACGAGCAGGATTGAAAGAAGAGGCGGAGAAAGAAAAAATGAAACATAAAAAAAGACCGTTTCAGTTCGGTCAGGAATGAAAAAAGGGAGATTCTAAAAATAGATGAAACCGACAAAGCGTGCCGGTTTCATCAACTATCGACTTCTGACTTTGAAAAAGACGCTGCCAGCGTCTTTTTTTAATGAGCTCCCTTTTCTTTGACAGTGACACCGTTAGGATACCAAACGAGAGGATTTTCTCCACGATCTCGTTTCATATCATACTTTACAGGGACAAAGCCCATCTTTTCCCAAAAGCCAGCCGATTTCATACGCGGATTTGTTTTTATAGGCAAGCCGAACGATTTGGCAAAATCAACTAGCGCTTTTCCATACCCTTTTCTTTGGTATTCAGGAAGCACTTCCAATTTCCATAACTCAAGATAGTCCTGTTTTGGCTCAAAATATTGATCATATTTTTTATCCACCCGATATAAACTCATCCGGGCAATTAATTTGTCTCCGTAGTAAATCCCGTAAAAGGGCGAATCGCTGTTATTTTCGATAATATTTGCTTCTAAATCCTCCAGCATGGATAATTCTTGTAAACCGTATTCTTTAAATTTTTTAAATTCCTCTAAAGTTTTATAATTGACTAATAATTTTTCCACTTTTACCATGGCGAATCTCCCCCAATTGCCGCTATAATGATAGACGCCTTTTCACTCACATTATACTAAACATAAAGAGAAAATAACATTGAAAAAATAATAAAAAAGCAAATATAATCAAATTTTTAATTATATTCAGGAAAAAGAAGAATTTTTAGTTTTTGTTTGTTATGATACATATGAGAGAGGTGGAGAACTTGAAGATCGGTGTAATTGGCGGAGGAGCTGTAGGCTTGTTAATATCGGCATACCTTAGCCGAAAACATGACATTACCCTTTATACAAAGACGGAAGAGCAGGCAATTTCGGTAAGGACAGAAGGGATACATGTCATAGGCCCGAACCCTTGGACTGCATATGTAAAATCACGTGCAGATGTATTATATAAAGAAGAAATATTAATTATTGCTGTCAAGCAATATAGTCTGCCGTCATTATTTGGAAATCTAAAGCAATTGCCGCCGAAAAAGATTGTATTTGTTCAAAACGGCATAACTCATATCGGCAGAATGAAAGAGCTTGCCCAACATGAATTGTATATAGGGGTTGTAGAGCACGGCGCCTTAAAAAAATCCCCCAATACCGTTCACCATACTGGTATTGGGAAAATTCGCATCAGCCCGTATGACGGCGGTGGGGCGCGGGAATTTATTGATCAGTTAAATACGTCTGATCCATTATTTTTGATACAATATGAAGAGGATTGGGTGCCGGTTGTATTGAAAAAACTGGCCGCCAATGCAGTTATTAATCCATTAACTGCCTTATTTCGAATGCCGAATGGCCACATCGTCAGCAATCCTTATGTTGCAAAGCTTGCCAAAAAGCTATTTCACGAAGTATGTGATGTTCTTGAAATAAATGAAAAGGATGATTTATGGGAATATATTGAAAGTATTGCAATAAAGACAAAAAACAATCGTTCATCAATGCTGTCGGATATTGAACATCATAAAAAAACAGAAATTGATTCAATATTAGGGGATCTCATTCAAAAAGGGAAAGAAAAGGGTGCTCATACTTGTACAATGGAATTTTTGTACAATGCGATTAAAGGGTTGGAAAACCAGGAGGAACGTTGATGGGAATTGTTATAGGAATCATCGCCTTTTTTGTGACGTTTCCATTGGCCGCGTGGCTGCTGTTTTTGGTTCTTTTTCGTGTTTTATTAAAGAGTAAGAAAAAATCTTTCCTTTTGAGCGTTGATGTGGCTACTGTATTTTTTGCCGTTTCATTTTGGATCAAGCTTTCTGTTATTTGGCATCATCAATCGTTTTTATGGCTGCTTTGTTTATATTTGCTGCTTTTTTTGGCGACAGCTGGACTTCAATTCGTATTCACTGACGAGATCAAATGGATGAAAGCATTGAAAATGATGTGGAGAAGCTCTTTTTTAATATTTTTTCTGCTGTCTGAGAGCATGGCGATCATCGGGGTGTTTATGTACATAATGAATCAAATGTGAATAAATAAAAGCAAAATTTTTTTGTTTAAAAATATTACATGCTATACTCTTGTCGGGGTAATGATAATGAACGAAGAAAGGAAGTTAATAGATATGGAGGCGTTTGAACTCTTCCTTCCTCAATCCAATCCTTTTGTGAACAATTATATAAATCGGCGATTAGAGGTTGAAAAATATTTTGATTATGATCCATTTCAAGAAGATGTATTTCAAAAAAGATATGACGATATTTTATCAAGGACTTATAAGAGGGATGAGCTGGCGGATGTTTTAATCCAATATCATAAGCGGCTGAACGCAACAGAACAGATAATGGAGAATATTTTAAAATTAAAAAATCCGAATAGTGTCGTCGTTGTGGGCGGTCAGCAAGCTGGACTCTTAACAGGACCTTTATATACAATACATAAAATCATTTCCATATTGGCATTGGCGAAAGAGCAAGAGAAAAAGCTGAACATACCTGTTGTTCCCGTTTTTTGGATCGCGGGGGAGGATCATGACTTTGACGAAATTAATCATCTCTATGTGACAGACAGAGGGCGTTTGAAAAAGAAAACGATCATGCAAACACAGCGAAAAAAAACAATGATATCGGAGTTATCAATTGATAAAAACGCTTGTCGCATTTGGCTGGAAGAAGTTTTTGCGGCATTTGGCGAAACGAAATATACGAAACATTTGCTTGCTTCTTTGTATCATGAGCTTGACCAATCTGCCACTTATGTTGAATTTTTTGAACGATTACTCATCTCCATGTTCGGAGATGAAGGAATTGTACTCATCAACTCTGGATCAAAAGAATTGCGGGAATTGGAAAAATCTTATTTCGAACAAATGCTCATGGCAACTGACAGCATTTATCATCAAGTCGTCAAGCAGCAGCAAATTTTAAAAGAAGAAGGATATCAATATCAAGCAATTACAATGAGAGAAAACTGCGCCAATCTGTTTTATCAAATAGAAGATGAGCGCTATTTGCTCATAGAAAAAGAGAAGAATCTGTTTTCGATCCCTGAAATCAATTGGACGTCTTCGTTGTCTGATCTTTTAGAAGAAGTCAGAATAAATCCATGGAAGTTCAGCAATAATGTAGTGACAAGACCGGTCATGCAGGAATATTTGCTTCCGACTTTGGCTTTTATCGCCGGACCAGGAGAAATTGCGTATTGGGCAGAATTAAAAGGGGTATTTCATTTATTCTCGATGAATGTGCCGCCAGTTATTCCGAGAATTCATTTGACGATTTTAGAAAGAAACATAGAGTCGGACTTGCTAGAATTGGACCTGCCGTTGGAAGAGGTTCTTACGCAGGGGGTTGAACCGTTAAAACATAGGTGGTTTAAACAAAAGGAGCCGTTTGATGTCAGCACATATGTGTCGAAAGCAAAAGTAGAGATTGAGGACATTCATCGGTCATTGCGAGAAAAAATAGAGGATTTCGACCAAAGCTTAGCGCCCGTATTGCGGAAAAACGCACAATTTATCGAACAGCAGATAGATTTTGTGGAAAGGATCGTTCAAAAAAAGATACATGCAAAATATGAAGCAGAGCTGCAAAAGTTCAGGCGTATTGAGTATTCACTGAAACCGAATAATCAATGGCAAGAAAGAGTATGGAATATTTATTACTATTTAAACAAATATGGGCCGAATTTTGTAAAAGATTTGCAGCAGTTGACATATACTTTCAATGGAAAACATAAAATTGTCAAATTATAAAACTATTTTTTGAAAAATCCTGTGTCATACAGGGTTTTTTTTTATGTCCATTAATAGTACAATAAATTTGTGGTGAAAAGTGGGGGGAAGTGGTGGAAAAGAAATGAAAGTGGGGCCAACGTGATGTTTATGGGAGAATACCAACATACGATCGATTCAAAAGGAAGATTGATCGTACCCGCAAAATTCAGGGAAGGCCTTGGCGAGAAGTTTGTTCTCACGAGAGGTCTTGATCAATGCTTGTTTGGATATCCCCTCAGCGAATGGAAAGTGATTGAAGAGAAACTGAAAGCTCTCCCATTAACAAAAAAAGATGCCCGAGCTTTTACACGATTTTTCTTTTCCGGCGCTATTGAATGTGAAATGGACAAGCAAGGACGGATTAACATTGCGGCTCCACTTCTTGCTTACGCGAAATTGGAAAAAGAATGCGTCGTCATCGGCGTTTCCAGTCGGATAGAAATTTGGAGCAAACAAAATTGGGAGCAATACGTGGCTGAACAAGAAGAATCATTTGAAGAAATTGCAGAAAACATGATTGATTTTGATATTTGATGTTCATCCTATCCATGATCAAAACTTCTTCCGTTGGAAACGAGGTGCTGGATATTGTTTGTACATAAGACAGTTTTGCTGGATGAAGCGATTGAAGGTTTACGAATAAAAGAGGACGGAATTTATGTTGATTGCACATTAGGAGGGGCAGGCCATAGCGAACAAATTGCTAAAAGGCTGACAACTGGACATTTATACGCCTTTGACCAAGATGAAGCTGCAATTGCTTTTGCGAAGGAAAAACTCGAGCCCTTCCAAGATAAAGTAACCATCATCAAAAGCAATTTTAAACATTTAAAAGAAGAGCTTTTCTCTAGGGGTATTCATAAAGTAGACGGGATTTTGTTTGATTTGGGAGTATCTTCGCCTCAGCTGGACACACCGGAACGAGGCTTCAGCTATCAATATGACGCTCCTCTTGATATGAGAATGGATCAAAACCAAGAGCTTTCCGCTTTTACCATTGTCAACACCTGGCCTTATGAAAAGCTTGTAAAAAATTTTTTTCAATACGGAGAAGAAAAATTTTCAAAGCAAATTGCTCGAAAAATTGAACTTGCCCGCAAAAAAAAGACCATTCAAACAACTGGCGAGCTGACGGAAATTATAAAAGAGGCCATTCCTTCCGCCGCTAGAAGAAAAGGTGGGCATCCTGCCAAACGCATCTTTCAAGCAATTAGAATTGCCGTCAATGACGAGCTTTCCGCTTTTGAAAGCGCGGTTAGTCAGGCAATTGAACTGTTAGCTCCAGAAGGGCGGATATGTGTTATTACGTTCCATTCTTTAGAAGATCGAATTTGCAAACTGGCGTTTAGAAAAGCTGCCAGCCAAGCAGAAATTCCGCGCAACATACCGATAATTCCCAACGAAATGCTGCCAGAAATCAAAATTATAACAAAAAAACCGATCGTGCCGTCGGAAAATGAAATTGAAGAAAATCGAAGGGCGAGATCCGCTAAACTTCGTATAGCAGAAAAGATTAAAAAATAGGAGGTTTTCTATGAGCAATTTAGCTGTTAAAATTCAAGAAAGGCGACAAGAAGAAAAGAAGCATGCAAAACAAACCCTCGTTGTTAAACGAAAAAGATCCTCCATTACATTAGGCGAGAAACTGTTATTTGTTGTTTTTTTATTTTTGATGCTGGTATGCTCCATTTGGATTATCTCAAATAGTGTGAAATTGTATCAAGCAAATATAGAAATGCAGAAAATCGAAGCTGAAATTGAAAATCAGGAAAAAATCAACAGTGATTTAAACCTTCAGGTCGATGAATTGAAAAGACCTGAAAGAATTTATAAAATTGCTAAAGACTTAGGCTTCACATTAGATCCAAGCAAAGTAAAAGGCATACAGGACTGATTGGGATGAAGAAAAGCAAAAATATGAATCGGGGAGCAGCAATATTATCCGTAATATTTGTTCTGCTCTTTTTTATCTTATTTGGGAGGTTTTTCTACATTCAAGCGACAGGAACTGTCGATGGTCAAGTGCTAGCTGTAAAGGCAAAAGAAAAATATGAAAAAAAGCGCATGCTTGAAGCCCGCCGCGGCCAAATATTGGATCAAAAAGGAAACGTGCTCGCTGAAGATACTGTTACCTATACATTAGTAGCTGTATTGGATGAAAAAATGACAACGGATCCCGACCATCCGAATCATGTTGTCGATCCTGAAGAAACGGCAGAAAAATTAGCTCCCATTCTTGGAATGAAACAGAAAGAAATCGAAGCTATTTTGAAAAAAGACAAATTTCAGGTCGAATTCGGAGAAAAAGGAAGAAACATCAGCTTTGCGAAAAAACAGCAAATTGAAAAGCTTAAATTGCCCGGCATCGGTTTTATTCGCGATACAAAACGTTTTTATCCAAACGGAAAATTTGCATCATATGTGATTGGCTACGCCAAGCGAGATGAAAAGACGGGAACAACAACCGGGCAGCTGGGGATAGAAAAAAGCTTAGATAAATATTTGCAGGAAACAGACGGATATGTGATATATGAAAGCGACCGAAGCGGCTACAAGCTGCCGGGCAGCAAAGACAAAATTGTTACGCCGAATAACGGAGCCGACGTTTATTTAACAATTGACCAAAAAATTCAAACGTTTTTGGAAGATGCGTTAAATGAAGCTGAAAAACAATATCAGCCGACGAAAATGATCGGAATTGTCGCAGACCCAAAAACGGGGAAAATTTTAGCGATGTCTCAGCGGCCAAGCTTTGATCCAAACGAGCGTGATATTCAAAATTTTTACAATGACGCTGTTTCTTACCGTTTTGAGCCTGGTTCGACAATGAAAATTTTTACATTAGCTGCTGCGGTCAATGAAGGGGTTTATAACGGCAACGAAAAATATAAGTCCGGGATGTATAAAGTAAAAGGCGCAAGTCCTATATACGATCATAACAATGTCGGATGGGGCACCATTACGTTTGATGAAGCTGTTCAGCGGTCATCCAATGTCGGTTTTGCCATATTAGCGCATAAAAAGATTGGGCTTGAGCGGTTTTATCAATATTTAAATCGTTTTGGATTTTTAGAGAAAACGGGTATTGATTTGCCGAACGAAGAGAACAGCAAATTAAATTACAAATGGGAGAGGGATAAAATTTCGACTGCATTTGGACAAGCGTCAGCTTTCACACCAATCCAGCTCGTACAAGCTGCAACAGCTATTGCCAACGATGGGAAGATGATGAAGCCTTATGTCATCGATAAAATTGTAGACCCTGACACAAATCGAGTGCTAAAGAAGACGGAACCATCGGTAGAAGGCGAACCAATCACAAAAGAAACTGCTGCGAAAACGCTTGATATTTTAGAAACTGTTGTGACATCTGAACATGGAACAGGGAAACCTTTTCAAATACCGGGGTATCACATCGCCGGGAAGACTGGGACAGCTCAAATTGCAGGAGAAGGAGGACGTTATTTAACGGGTCGGGAAAATTATGTATTTTCTTTTTTAGGAATGGCTCCAAAAGAAAATCCAGAGCTCATTGTCTACGTTGCTGTTCAGCAGCCGAAGTTGAAGCCGACAGAAACCGGTTCAGCTCCTGTTTCCATGATTTTTAAATCAGTGATGAAAAATAGTCTTGAATATTTAAAAATTGAACCGACAACTGCTGCTGCGAAGGAAGAAAAAAATGTTAAAAATGAAAAAGAAGTCGGAGTTTCACTGCCTGAATATAAAGGCCAGCAGGTTCAACAAGCCGTTCAACAGCTCGAAAAACAGCAAATTCAACCAATTGTTCTAGGCGGCGGAGCCACCGTCACCTCCCAATATCCAAGCGCGACTTCACGGGTGATCCAAAGAGAAAAAGTGTTTCTTCTAACGGACGGAGCTGTGAAAATGCCGAACATTTCCGGATGGTCGTTGCGGGATGTGATGAAGCTGTGTTCCATCATGGAGCTTGAGCTGAAATATGAAGGAAGCGGATATGTTAACGCACAAAATATTAAACCAGGCACTGAAATTAGAAAAGGAGATCAATTAACTATTAAATTAAAAAAGCCTAAATAGTACCACAATAGGAGCCCGCTTTTAAAAAAAATGTATCTGGGAACGGTTCGGCAAGCGGGCGCCTGCTTCCGCTTGAAGCTTGTTCTATATTAAATGGACGAGGCATATATTTTGATAGCGAACCTACATGAGGGGAGTTATCGTATATATGCGCGTTTCAAATGTAACAGTAAGAAAACGGCTCGTTTTCGTTCTATTGGCAGGTTTTTTGATTTTCGCCGTGATCGAAGTAAGACTAGGATATGTCCAATTTGTGTTAGGCGGGCAATTAACTTCTCTTGCCAAGGATTTATGGAGCAGAAATATTCCTTTTGAACCAAAGCGGGGAGAAATCGTGGACAGAAATGGGGAGAAGCTTGCGACAAATGTCAGTGCCCCGAGCGTATTTATCATTCCTCGTCAGGTCGAAAATCCAGCTGAAACGGCTCAAAAGCTTGCTTCTGTCTTAAATATGCCGACGGAAAAAGCTTATCAATACGTAACGAAAAAAGAAATGATTGTCCGTGTTCATCCTGAAGGGCGGAAAATATCTGACGAAAAAGCGCAAGAAATACGCAGTTTAAATTTAAAAGGCGTTTACATTGCCGAAGATTCTAAAAGATATTATCCGTTTAACAGCCTTTTAGCGCACGTTTTAGGCTTTACAGGGATCGACAACCAAGGGCTAAGCGGACTTGAATTATATTATGATCGGCAATTGAAAGGCCAAAAAGGATATGTTAAATTTTATTCTGATGCTAAAGGAAAAAGAATGCCAAATGAAGTGGAGGAATATATGCCTCCTGTGGACGGCTTGAATTTAAAGCTGACGATTGATGCAAAAATTCAATCGATCATCGAAAGGGAATTGGACATTGCCGAATCGAAATACAATCCGGACGGAATAATTGCCATTGCCATGAATCCGAACAACGGAGAAATTTTAGGCATGGCATCAAGACCGACATTTGATCCGACAAAATATCAGCATGTCGATCCGAAAGTTTATAACCGAAATTTGCCGATCTGGAGCACGTATGAACCTGGATCAACATTTAAAATTATCACGTTAGCAGCCGCTCTTGAAGAAAAGAAGGTTGATCTTTATAGAGAGCATTTTTACGACCCGGGTTATGTAAAAGTTGCCGGTGCGACATTAAGATGTTGGAAAAAAGGCGGACATGGGGATCAGACGTTTCTTGAAGTTGTTCAAAATTCATGCAACCCGGGATTTGTTGAACTTGGACAAAGGCTGGGAACATCGACTTTGTTTGAATATATTAAAAAATTTGGCTTTGGTGAAAAAACGGGGATTGATTTAGCAGGTGAAGGAAGCGGCATTCTATTTCAAGAAAGTCAGGTTGGACCTGTCGAGCTTGCGACCACAGCGTTCGGTCAAGGGGTCTCTGTAACGCCGATCCAGCAAGTGGCCGCTGTTTCAGCCGCGATCAACGGCGGTGTTTTATATACACCGAATATCGCAAAAGAATGGATTGACCCGGATACGGGAGATGTTGTATCAAGAAAGACACCTGAGGCGAAAAGACGCGTTATTTCCGAGGAAACATCCAAACAAATTCGCGCTGCTCTTGAAAGTGTTGTTGCAAAAGGTACAGGAAGAGGAGCGTTTGTTGAAGGGTATCGGGTCGGAGGAAAAACGGGGACTGCGCAAAAAGCTGCTCCCGGCGGAGGATATTTGACAAATAATCATATTGTATCGTTTATTGGTTTTGCACCTGCAGACAACCCTCAAATAGTTGTTTATGTCGCCGTTGATAATCCAAAGGGAACGGTGCAATTTGGCGGTGTAGTTGCCGCGCCAATTGTAGGAACAATCATAAAAGACAGTCTCCGACAGCTCGGTGTGAAGCCTAGAACGAAGCAAATGGAAAAAAAGGAAACTTGGCTGGATGAAAAGTTCGTCACAGTACCGGACGTTTTAGGACTCACAAAACAGGAGCTCGCTGAACAGCTTGTGAATTTAAAACTTGATGTAAACGGCGACGGCAAGGTAGTCGTTCAACAATCGCCAAAAGCAGGCGTAAAGGTAAAAGAAGGATCTACTGTACGAATTTTATTAGGAGACGAGGCGGCAGCAGACGAATAATTTTCTAAAAAAGGGCTTTTTGAAACAACTGCTTTTGAAAAGCCCTTGTCGCTCATTTTAAGCTAAGATAAAATAATGGAGAATGTTTTTTTGAGAAAGGATTATCGTTATGAAATTAGATGCAATTCTCACTGCTCTACATCATTATAAACGTTATGGTAATGGGAATCCTGAGATTACTTCATTGGAAATGGATTCGCGTGCTGTGAAGGAAGGAAGCTTATTTATTTGCATCAAAGGCTTTACGGTAGACGGTCATGAGTTTGCTTTAGAAGCTGTAAAAAAAGGCGCGGCCGCTCTGTTATCAGAAAAACCGCTGAACCATCTGCCGGGTGATATCCCGGTAATTGTCGTAAATGATACAAAACGGGCAATGGCTGTGCTTGCTGATTATTTTTATGACCAGCCAACACATAAGCTTCACCTCATCGGTGTCACGGGCACGAACGGAAAAACGACTACGACTCATCTGATTGATCATATTTTTCGCAATGCCGGCTATAAAACCGGTTTAATCGGAACAATGTATACAAAAATAAATGATCAACAATACGAAGTAAAAAATACAACGCCTGACAGCTTAACCCTGCAAAAAACATTTAAAAAGATGATCGAGGAGAACGTGACCCACGCCAGTATGGAGGTTTCCTCTCATGCGCTGCATATGGGACGAGTCCACGGCTGTGATTTTGATGTTGCAGTATTTACGAATCTCACCCAAGACCATTTAGACTATCACCAAACAATGGAAGAATATCGAAATGCGAAAGGATTATTGTTTGCTCAGCTCGGAAATAAATATGATCATCATCATCCAAAATTTTCTATATTGAATGGTGATGATCCAGCCTCTGACTATTACAGACATATGACTTCTTCCCATATCGTTACATATGGAATTGAAAACGAATGTGAGATTATGGCGAAAGATTTGAAAATGAATGCAAGCGGGACTTCTTTTCTCCTCGTTACTCCTGAAGGTACATTTCCTGTACAAATGAAATTAGTCGGGAAATTCAGCGTTTATAATGTTCTTGCTGCTATTGCGGCTTCTTTAGTTTCAGGAGTTGAGATCGAGAAGATCATCGAAGCGGTCGAATCGATGGAAGGTGTGCGCGGCCGATTTGAGTTAGTAGATTGCGGACAAAATTTTTCCGTCATTATTGACTATGCACACACACCAGACAGCTTGGATAATTTATTGAAAACGGTGAAGGAGCTTGCCAAAAAGAAAGTCATTTTAGTCGTTGGCTGCGGAGGAGACCGCGATCGAACGAAGCGTCCGCTTATGGCGAAAATTGCTGTTCAGTGGGCGGACATTCCAATTTTTACTTCCGACAACCCTAGAAATGAAGATCCGCATCAAATATTAAAAGATATGGCAGCTGGTGTCGACGGAGAACCTTTTCATTCAATTGTCGATCGAGAGGAAGCCATCCAATTTGCAATCAGCAATGCAGAAGAAGGAGATGTCGTCGTCATTGCAGGAAAAGGCCATGAAACATATCAACAAATCGGGGACAAAAAATTTGACTTCGATGATCGAAAAGTGGCTATTCGCGCTATTCAATTGAAAGAGAATAAATAATCAAGCAGGAAGAGGATTTGTTATGAAATTGGAATGGTTTAACATCAATAATCATATGGATATAAAGGCAAATGTTGGTTTTGGTGGGAGGAGGAAGTATAAATGCTAGAACAAGTCGTGCTTTTTACCATCTTAATGGGCTTTTTAATCAGTGTATTACTTTCTCCCATTTTTATTCCATTTTTAAGAAGGCTGAAATTTGGCCAAAGTATTCGGGATGAAGGACCAAAATCCCACCAAAAAAAATCCGGAACTCCGACGATGGGCGGAGTCATGATTATGTTATCCATCATTATCACCACTATTGTCATGACCAATAAATTTTCGAAACCGGGGATCGAAACGTTTTTGCTGTTGTTTGTAACGATCGGTTACGGACTCCTCGGATTTTTAGACGATATGATTAAAGTGGTGTTAAAAAGAAATCTCGGTCTGACTTCAAAACAAAAATTAATCGGTCAAATCATTGTTGCGGTTATTTTTTATTTTGTCTTAAATCAATTTGAGTTCTCTACAGAAATTCGATTGCCGGGGACGGAACTTTCTTTTGATCTTGGCTGGCTCTACCCGGTTCTTATTTTGTTTATGCTTGTAGGCGGCTCAAATGCCGTCAATTTGACCGACGGTCTCGATGGATTATTATCCGGCTGCGCTGCAATTGCTTTCGGAGCATTTGCTGTATTGGCATGGAACAATAGTCAATATGATATCGCCATCTTTAGTGTTGCAGTGGTCGGTTCCGTATTAGGCTTTTTAGTGTTCAACGCTCACCCTGCAAAAGTGTTCATGGGAGATACTGGCTCATTGGCTTTAGGCGGAGCGATTGTCGCTGTAGCCATTTTGACAAAATTAGAAATTTTGCTTATAGTGATTGGCGGCGTGTTTGTTATTGAAACATTATCAGTCATTATTCAAGTAATTTCCTTTAAAATGACTGGAAAAAGAGTGTTTAAAATGAGCCCGCTCCACCATCACTATGAATTAAACGGATGGTCGGAATGGAAAGTCGTCGTGACATTCTGGGCGATGGGTTTGCTTTTTGCAATACTAGGAATTATCATCGAGGTGTGGTTATAATTGAAAAATGTACAAATGTATGTCGATCAAAACGTTCTCGTATTAGGTTTGGCGAAAAGCGGCTTGAGAGCCGCTAAATTATTGCATAAACTAGGTGCTCGTGTTACCGTAAACGACATGAAACCATACGAAGCAAATGATGATGTAAAAGAACTTGAAAGTTTAGGGATCAAACTTATTTTAGGAGAACATCCGGAACAATTGCTCGAGGAGCATAATATTGATATTGTTGTAAAAAATCCAGGCATTCCATACACAAACCCAATCGTACAAAAAGCAGCGAGCCAAAATATTCCCATTATAACCGAAGTCGAGCTTGCGTATCAAATTTCTGAAGCGGAAATTATTGCGATAACTGGATCGAATGGAAAAACGACGACGACAACTTTAATATACGAAATGCTGAAGGCAGATGGAAAACAGCCGCTGCTGGCAGGAAATATCGGAAATGTGGCTTGTGAAGTTGTACAGGAAGCGACAAAGGAACAAATTGTAGTTATGGAGGTATCCTCGTTTCAGCTTTTAGGAACCATTCATTTTAAACCTTCAGTCGCGGTCTTGTTAAATATTTTTAATGCCCATCTAGACTATCATGGAACTCGCGAAAATTATATGCAAGCGAAAGGGAAAATTTTTTCAAACCAAGATGACCAATCGGTTGCGGTTATCAATTCGGATGATCAAGATGTTGTGCGTCTGTCCGAACTGTCAAACGGAAAGAAAATTTATTTTTCAACCAATAAGGAAGTATCAAATGGTGCTTATATCCAAAATGAATCCATTTGGTATGATGGTGAAAAAATTATTGATATAAAAGATATCGCTCTTGTCGGCAAGCATAACTTAGAAAATATTTTGGCCGCTATTTGTGCAGTAAAGGCGAAAAATGTTGGAAACAAAGCGATTCAAAAGGTGCTGGCATCGTTTTCAGGTGTAAAGCATCGCTTGCAATATGTCGGCGAAGTTTCAGGAAGAAAATTTTATAACGATTCGAAAGCCACGAATATTTTGGCAACAACAAAGGCTCTCGAAGCTTTTTCATCCCCTGTTGTATTGTTGGCCGGAGGGCTTGACCGGGGGAATGAATTTGATGAATTAATCCCGTATTTCAAACATGTGAAAGCAGTCATCACCTTTGGACAAACTGCCCCAAAAATAAAGAAGGCTGCAAAGAAGGCTGGAATAGAACTGATAGAACATGTCGATAATGTGGAACAAGCAGTCTTTGCGGCGTTTCGCATATCGGATATAGGTGATGTCATTTTGCTCTCTCCGGCCTGTGCAAGCTGGGATCAATATAAAACATTCGAAGAGAGAGGAGACATTTTCATAAACGCCGTGCATAAGCTAAAATAAGGGCTCGTACCCTTAAGCTTAAAAAAGATGGGGTGTTCGGCGTGTCGACAAAAAGCAAATCTCCAGATTTCATTTTAATTTTGATCACATTTTTGCTGCTTTCGATCGGTTTAATCATGGTATATAGCGCAAGCGCCATATGGGCAACGTATAAATTTGACGATGCATTCTTTTTTGCAAAGCGGCAGCTGCTGTTCGCCGCCTTGGGCATTGTTGCCATGTTCTTTTTTATGAATATAGACTATTGGACATGGAGAACGTGGGCAAAGGTGCTTTTAATCGTATGCTTCGTTTTGTTGATTGCCGTGTTGATTCCTGGAATTGGCGTTGTACGAAATGGCTCCAGAAGCTGGATCGGTGTCGGGGCATTTTCCATTCAGCCTTCTGAGTTTATGAAGCTAGCGATGATCGCCTTTCTGGCTAAATTTTTGTCCGAAAATCAAAAATTTGTAACAACCATTAAAAAAGGGCTTTTCCCGTCCTTAGGATTAGTCTTTTTAGCATTTGGGATCATTATGCTTCAGCCGGATTTAGGAACAGCAACGGTGATGATGGGAGCATGTGTCGTCATGATCTTTGCAGCAGGAGCGAAAATTAGCCATTTTATCGGACTGGGATTGATAGGTGCACTCGGTTTTGCCGCTCTTGTGTTATCAGCTCCTTATCGTATGAAAAGGATCACTTCGTTCCTCAATCCATGGGAGGATCCGCTTGGGAGCGGGTTTCAAATTATTCAATCGCTTTATGCAATTGGCCCTGGAGGCCTTTTCGGATTAGGATTGGGTCAAAGCAGACAAAAGTTTTTTTATTTGCCCGAGCCGCAAACAGATTTTATTTTTGCGATCGTTGCGGAAGAATTGGGGTTTATAGGCGGTTCTCTTGTGCTTTTATTATTCTCTCTTTTGCTTTGGCGGGGAATTTTAATCGCGTTGAACGCGCCTGATTTATTCGGCAGCTTGCTAGCTGTCGGCATTGTTGCAATGGTTGCGATTCAAGTGATGATCAATATCGGGGTTGTCACAGGATTAATGCCTGTAACGGGCATCACCCTTCCGTTTTTAAGCTATGGAGGATCGTCACTGACGTTAATGCTGATGGCAATCGGGGTGCTTTTAAATATTAGCCGATATGCAAAATATTAAGCTTTCCAATCCGGATAAATATGGAAAAAAAGGGGCTTTTCGGCTTGTTTGCTCAGCCTCTTTTAACTGTTTTATAAAAAGTTTCTAACATTTCAGGGGGGCTTTTTGAATGAACATTGTCGTAAGTGGAGGAGGAACCGGCGGTCATATTTATCCTGCGCTTGCTTTCATAAAAGAAGTGAAAAAATATGACCCTCATGCCAATTTTTTATATATAGGGACGGAAAATGGACTGGAAAAAGAGATTGTGGCACGGGAAGGGATCCCGTTTAAAGCGATTAAAATTAGCGGTTTTAAACGAAAGCTGTCGTTTGATAATGTTAAAACAGTTTATCGATTTTTCAACAGCTTCGCCATCTGCAAAAAGCTGCTAAAAGAGTTTCAGGCGGATGTTGTAATTGGGACTGGAGGATATGTTTCGGGACCAGTCGTTTATGCAGCCAGCAGACTCGGAATACCGACAATCATCCACGAACAAAACAGCGTGCCTGGTTTGACTAATAAATTTTTAGCAAAATATGTTGATAAAGTCGCCATTTCTTTTGAAAGCTCCAAAAAATTTTTTCCGGAAGAAAAAGTTGTTCTAACAGGAAATCCTCGCGCGCAGGAAGTGATTGGCGGCGATCGGGCAAAAGGTAAATCATCTTTAAATTTAACAGAGAATGTAAAATCCGTGCTCATCTTTGGAGGAAGCCGCGGGGCAAGACCGATTAATGAATCTGTCCTCAGCATCCTTGACGAATTATCGAAAAAGCCGTATCAAATTGTTTATGTCACCGGTGAGGTTCATTACAAGCAAATAATGGAACAAATAGGTGATTGCGGCCGGCTGAAAAATATTATTATCAAACCGTTTATCCACCAAATGCCGGATGTGCTGGCAGCAGTTGATTTAATCGTATCAAGAGCAGGTGCTACGACTTTAGCGGAAATAACAGCGCTTGGTCTTCCAAGCATATTAATTCCAAGCCCGTATGTTACAGCCAATCATCAAGAAGCAAATGCCCGCACACTCAGTGAAAGAAACGCTGCCGTTTTATTGCTTGAACAAAATTTAACAGGGCATCGTTTGTTAACGTTGATCGATCAAATTTTACTGAATCCGGAAACGTTGAAGAGCATGAGCGAAGCTTCTTTTGAACTGGGAGTTCGTGATGCAGCCAAAAGGCTTTATCAAGTCATGAACGAACTTGCCGCTGCTAATAACAAGATTTGAAAATGGGGGGATACATGTGAAGCAGCTGTTGGAAGAGTTAATTCGAGCTGATGTAGGAAAAGTGCTTGAGAATGAGCCGTTAAAAAAACATACAACGATGAAAGTCGGCGGACCGGCAGATGTGTTTGTCGAGCCAAAAAGCATTGAAGGCTTAATGAAAACAATGGAAATCATCAAAAAGCATCATGCAGATTGGCGCGTAATAGGGAGAGGATCCAATTTACTTGTTTTAGATGAAGGAATTGCCGGGGTCGTAATTAAATTAGGAAACGGCATCAGCCATTTAACCATTCAAGATGAGGAGATCACAGTAGGGGGAGGCTATTCATTAGTCAGCCTGTCAACATTGATCAGCAGAAAAGGATTGTCTGGTTTAGAATTTGCCAGCGGCATTCCCGGATCTGTAGGCGGTGCGGTCTATATGAATGCGGGTGCGCACGGCTCGGATATTTCAAATGTTCTCAAAAAGGCGCATATTTTGTTTGCAGATGGGACATTAGAATGGCTTTCCAATGAAGAAATGGAATTTTCATATCGCAGCTCCATCTTGCAAAAAAAGCGCCCGGGAATATGTTTAGAAGCGGTATTTCAATTAAAAAAAGGAGATAGAGACAGCATCGTATCCACTATGCAAAAAAATAAAGAATATCGCCGTGAAACACAACCTTGGAACCATCCTTGCGCAGGAAGCATTTTCCGAAACCCCCTTCCTCATTATGCTGGTCAGCTCATTGAAAAAGCCGGCTTAAAAGGCTACAAAATCGGAGGCGCAAAAATATCGGAGATGCACGGGAATTTTATTGTCAATGAAGACAATGCAACAGCTTCAGATGTTCTGGCCCTCATCGATTTTGTAAAAAAGACGATTTACGAGCAATTCCAAATCAAAATGGAAACGGAAGTTGAAATTGTTGGAAGGAATAAATAGGAAAAATCTTTCTCCCTTTCAGCTTGTACATTATGTTATAATATTTCAACAAGATTTTTTTAAAACGGCATGCTATTGCCGTTTTTTCACCTTTAAACATTTTTTGCTCCTTTTGGACAAACTTATATATTAAACCTGGATTCAATGAATCTAGGATGGGGTGAACATAGACTTGGAAAAAGAAAAAATCGTTTCAATCGAGGATCGGATACCGAAGCTCAAGCAGCAGCGCAAACAAAAGGCAAATAGGAGATTTATACTATTTATTCTCACCTTCTCCTTGCTTATTTTATTAATTATTTATTTAGAAACGCCGTTAAGCAAAGTGAAAAACGTAGAAGTGAGCGGAAATGTCAATGTTCCCAGCGATGAAATCATTTCGCTTTCCGGTATCGATCAACAGACGAATTTTTGGAGTGTTAATAAAGAAAAAACGATCAAAGCCTTGAAAAAACATAAAGAAGTGAAAGGTGCGAACATAGTCAAAATTTTCCCTCACACCATTCGGATTGAAATTGAAGAAATGAAACGAGTAGCCTACGTGTCCAATGGATCATCCTTTTACCCGGTTTTGGAAAACGGGGAAACTTTAGATGGACAAAAAAGCGTAAAAGTGCCTGATGCTCCGATCTTATTCGGTTTTGACGATGCTGAATTTGCTCATCTCATGACTGAACAATTGACAAACCTTCCGCATTCCATTTCCAATTCCATTTCTGAGGTTCACTATACGCCGGAAAAAATGGATCCGTACATAATTACATTATTTATGAACAACGGCTATGAAGTGAGAGCTTCTATGAAAACTTTTGCTGAAAAAATGCGTTCATATCCAATGATTGTAAAAGAACTCAACCCGAAAGTAAAAGGGATTATCCACTTAGAAGTCGGTTCTTATTTTGAGCCTTACAGCAAGAAAGGATCACAGAAGAATAAAGGGGACAAAGCCGATGAGGAAAGCTAATGCCAGCCATGTCATGTTATTTTTTATTATGCTCGTCGTCGGTTTCTTAATTTCATATTCTTTTCAATGGACAAAAGAAAGAAAAGATTTGAATGTATCACCAGAACAGTGGGAAAAAGAATATGAAACAAGAAAGCTGCTGATCAATCAAGAAGAAACAAACCGGAAGCTCCAGGAGGAGCTTTTTCAAAAACAAAAAAAAGTTACAGAAATTGAAGAGCAATTGAAAAAAGAGAAAGAGCTTTATTATAACTTAGTTGAAGATGTTGAAAAATTGAGGATGTTTGTAGGAGAGGTAGGGGTTGTCGGCGAAGGGATTGAAGTGACGCTCGAAGACTCTTCTTATGTTCCAGAAGGGGAAAATGTGAACAATTATATTGTTCATGAAAGCCACATCTTTAAAGTTGTGAATGAATTGCTCATTTCAGGTGCGACCGCTGTAGCGATCAACGGACAAAGAATATTCCATCATTCTTATATCATCTGTAACGGCCCCGTCGTAACGGTAGATGGAAACCAATTTCCCGCTCCATTTGTTATTTCTGCCATCGGAGATGCTGAGGTATTGACGCAGGCGCTAAACATTGCAGGAGGCGTTTTGGATCAGCTTGCCTATGAAAATATTGTTGTAAAGGTGGAAAAGAAAAAAGAAATTAAAATGGGGCCCTATTTGTCAAATGAACTGGATGATTAGCGGAAACCCTAGCTAACCTAGCTCTAGAAAAAAGAAAGGTGATGGACGATTGATTAAACCAAAATGGAAATTTGCCTTTACATTTTCCATCATTACAACAATTTTTGGGTTTATGCTTGGCGTGCAATATCGATCCATAGAAGAACCGGACGAGCGTGATACGAGGGATATGTGGGAGCTCCGTGAAGATTTAAAAAGAGAACAGAAGCTTCAAGTGGAATTGTTAGAAGAAATCCGCAAATATGACCAAATGCAAAGGGAAATGGAAAAAAACGAAAGTCCTGAAAAAGCGTTGAAAGATACTTTAGAAGAGCTGAAGGCGAAAGCGGGTTTAACCGAAGTAAAAGGTGAGGGTGTCGTTCTCACAGTTGAGCCTTTGTTTGACAGCAACCTGCTCGGAAAACCTATTCAGCCGATTTCGCCAGAGCTTTTAAAGCGTCTGATCAATGAAGTGAACTCTTATGAAGCAAAAGAAATTTCAATAAACGGATACAGAGTTGTCAACACAACCGTTATCCGCGATATTAACGGAATAACGAAAATTGACGGAAACAGTCTGAACACTTACCCGATTGAAATCAAAATTTTATCAAACGACGCTGAAAAACTTTACAGTAAAATAAATGGATCTGCATTGAAAGACGATTTTGCGATTGATAATTTGAAATTGACCGTATCTGCACCGCAGAAACAGCTAATTATACCGCCTTATGAAAAATCGATCCGCATTCAAAATATGGCACCTCTTAAAGATGAAAAGGAAGGGAATTAGTTATGTGGCTCCCGGTTATCGGAATTCTTTTAGGTATCGTCTTAGGTCTGTACAGCAACATTCAAATTCCAGATGAATATTCCAACTATTTATCAATAGCCATACTTGCTGCGCTTGATACTCTGTTCGGGGGATTCCGGGCATACTTGCAAAATTCTTATGATGAGCTTGTGTTTGTTTCCGGATTCTTTTTTAATATACTTTTAGCTGCAAGTTTAGCTTTTCTCGGCGTTCATCTTGGTGTAGACTTGTATTTAGTAGCAATGTTTGCTTTTGGAGTTCGGCTTTTCCAAAATATAGCGGTTATTCGCAGAATTTTAATCGCAAAATGGAACAGCGGCAGAAATACGAACAAAAAAAAATCCAACTTTTAAAAGGGAAAATAGATCAAGTGTTGAATTTACACATATACAAATTGAAACAAATATGTAACGTTCGTTTCATTGTATTGTTCTATTGGACGTAATAGAATAGTAGTATTGGATAAGGAGGTGCCAAAAGCATTGAACAGCAATGAAATATTTGTCAGTCTTGACATCGGTACATCCAATGTAAAAGTAATCATTGGCGAAATGATGGATGAATCGTTAAACGTTATTGGTGTTGGTAATGTGAAATCAAAAGGCTTAAAAAAAGGATCAATTGTTGATATAGATGAAACCGTTCATTCTATTAAAAAGGCTGTGGAACAAGCGGAAAGAATGATCGGCATGCCCCTCCATAAAGTTGTTGTCGGTGTGAGCGGCTCTCATGTAAAACTTCAAGATTGTCAAGGAGTAGTGGCAGTTTCAAGTGAAAACCGAGAAATTCAAAATGAAGATGTAAGGCGTGTCATTGAAGCTGCACAAGTTTTATCCATTCCCCCAGATCGGGAAATTATAGATTGCATTCCGAAGCAGTTTATTGTAGACGGTCTTGACGGGATACATGATCCAAGGGGAATGTTGGGAGTAAGGCTGGAAATGGAAGGACTGCTCATCACCGGATCAAAAACTATTCTACATAATTTACTGCGCTGCGTTGAACGTGCAGGCCTTGAAATTACGGATATTGCACTTCAGCCTCTCGCATGTGGTTCAGTTGCTTTATCCAAAGACGAAAAAAATTTAGGCGTAGCTCTTATCGATATTGGCGGGGGATCCACTACCATTGCAGTTTTTGAAAACGGAGAGTTAAAAACAACTTCCGTTCTACCGGTTGGGGGAGAACACATTACCAACGATTTATCAATTGGTCTTAGAACTTCCACAGAAAATGCTGAAAAAATTAAAATTAAACATGGACATGCCTTTTATGATCATGCATCTGAAGACGAGGTGTTTGATGTTCCGATTATAGGCAGCGATAAAATGCAAAAATTCAATCAGCTTCAAATAGCTGATATTATTGAGGCTAGAATGGAGGAAATTTTTCTGCTTGTAGCTCAAGAAATTGCAAAACTGGGCTTCAGGGAATTGCCCGGAGGTTTCGTGTTAACTGGCGGAAGTGCAAACATTCCTGGTGTGCTTGAACTTGCTCAAACTGTACTCGCCCACAATGTTCGGATTGCTAGCCCCGACTACATAGGTGTTAGAAATCCTCAATACATGACAGGTGTCGGTCTCATCCAGTTTGCCTACAAAAATGCAAAAATTCAAGGGAGACGGATTGGATCGAAGGTGGAGGTGGAACAGATTAAGCAAACTGTTCCGAGTGAAGCGAATGAAGTGACTTTAAAGCAAAAAACGAAGCGTCAAAATGAAGAAAAAATGAGCAGAGTGAAGAAATTTTTTGGGTACTTTTTCGAATAAATTTCGTCAATAGAGCATTGATGGATTAGGGAGGATTTTGCATGTTGGAGTTCGATACGAATATTGACGGCTTTGCAACAATTAAAGTTATTGGAGTAGGAGGCGGCGGAAATAATGCCGTCAACCGGATGATTGAACATGGTGTGCAAGGTGTAGAGTTCATTGCTGTCAACACTGATGCACAAGCATTAAACCTTTCAAAAGCAGAAACAAAAATGCAAATTGGCGCAAAATTGACAAGGGGCCTTGGTGCAGGAGCAAATCCAGAGGTCGGAAAAAAAGCTGCTGAAGAAAACAAGGAACAAATTGAAGAAGCTGTAAAAGGTGCAGACATGGTGTTTGTAACGGCTGGAATGGGAGGAGGCACCGGAACTGGTGCAGCACCTGTCATTGCGCAAATTGCCAAAGATTTAGGAGCACTGACGGTCGGCGTTGTCACGAGGCCGTTCACGTTTGAAGGAAGAAAACGCGCTATGCAGGCGGCTGGTGGAATTGCAGCCATGAAAGAAGCCGTTGACACTCTTATTGTGATTCCGAATGACAGACTTCTTGAAATTGTTGATAAAAATACGCCGATGCTTGAAGCTTTCCGTGAAGCGGATAACGTTCTTCGTCAAGGAGTGCAAGGTATTTCTGATTTAATTGCTGTGCCGGGACTCATCAATCTAGACTTTGCGGACGTGAAAACGATTATGTCGAACAAAGGTTCTGCATTGATGGGAATCGGAGTAGCAACGGGAGAGAACAGAGCGGCTGAAGCTGCCAAAAAAGCAATCTCAAGTCCGCTTCTTGAAACTTCAATCGATGGGGCGCAAGGAGTATTGATGAACATTACCGGCGGAACAAATTTAAGCCTATATGAGGTTCAAGAAGCAGCCGATATTGTTGCATCAGCCTCGGACCAAGATGTCAACATGATCTTTGGATCTGTTATTAATGAAGATTTGAAGGATGAAATTGTTGTAACAGTGATTGCAACTGGATTTAGAGAAACTGAAATAAATCCTAGCAAGCAAGAAGCGAGACCATTTGCTCCTAATAAGAAGCCAAATGTTGCAACTAAGCGTGAAGTGAAAAAGGAAGAGCCGACTCACGACATTACGAGCCGTGCATTGCAGCAGGCAGAAGATACGCTTGACATCCCGACATTTTTAAGAAACAGAAAGCGCCGCTAAAAAAAGCATGGGTGACAATAGACGTCATCCATGCTTTTTTCTTAAAGCTCATCAAGCGGGCAAAATGGAAGGTTTTTAATATTTGCATGCGTAAAACAGTTTAAATATTGGACTGGAACATAAATATTTGCAGGATTCAGAGATTCCTTTTAGGCATGATTTGTTCAAAAATCGCATTACGGCGGAAAGAATCAAAAAATTATGTAAAAATAGATAAACAGATTTGAACGCGTTCCCGAAAATAGCAAAACGAATGAATCAAAACTTTATGAAAAAATACGACATGCCATTTGAAAAAAATGCGGATCCTTGCTGAAAATTTAATGCCATGTATATGGTAAGTTCTAATATTTTTTGTGGAATATAAATTGCAGATATATACGCGAAAGGACCTGGCTTTTTAGCCAGGCTTTTTCCTCGTTCTGACAAAGTATACATTTTTAAGAAAAGATCTCCTGTAATTTCCCCATCGTCGCTTAACGAAAGTGTTTACAACTTCAGCAATTTAGCTTTCTTCCTCTAAAAGGCTAGTACAGTTTTTTTCTTTAACCATTTTTCCATTCGACGAAAATATTAGGAATCCGTCAAAAATTGTATGCTGTACTCGGCACTATTTGACACAATTTGGAATGAATAGCGTTTATACTACCTATTAATAGCAAGTCAGAAGCCCAGAAAATTGAATGGTGGGAGAGGAAGAGGCGGTTGACCATTTATTTGGATGCTATTTGGCTGATGAATTTTTGCTTTGATATCATGCTCCTTTTTCTTACAGCAATCATCTTAAAGAGAAACATTGTATGGAAAAAAATAATGATTGCTTCGCTCATCGGCTCCGCTATTGTGATATTGCTTTTTTCGCCTTTCGCACAGCTGGCGAGCCGTCCGGAATCAAAACTAATCCTCTCATGTGTGATGGTTCTTTATGCTTTTGGCTTTAAGAAGTTTCGCTACTTTATAGAAAATTTATTGACTTTCTATTTTGTCACTTTTGCAGTTGGGGGAGGTATGCTTGGCACTTATTATTTTTTTCAAGTAGGCTTTTCATTTCAAAATAACATGATTTTAACAAATGGAAATGGCTTCGGAAATCCTGTCAGCTGGTTATTTATCGTGGTCGGCTTTCCGATTATTTGGTATTTTTCCCGCTTGCGGCTTGAACAGGTTGAAGCAAAAAAAATCCACTATGATCAAATTGTCGATGTTTCGATCACGATGATGGAGAAAAAAGTAACAGTAAAAGGATTGATTGACAGCGGCAATCAATTGTATGATCCCATCACTAAGAAGCCAGTCATGATTGCCGAAGCGGAAAAATTAATGACCGTGTTTCCTGAAAGTATGCACCAAGTCATTTCAAATCGAAATCCTATGGAGGCTGTGACAGCGATAGAACAGAAAGAATGGATCGGCAGGCTGAAAATTATTCCGTACCGGTCAGTTGGCCAGGATCTTCAGTTATTATTAGCCGTAATAGCAGACGAAGTGGTGATTCATACAAAAGAAGAATCATTAATGCTGTCCCGCCCGCTTATTGGACTAAATCATTCGCGGCTTTCAAGCGAAGACGATTATCAATGCATTATTCATCCAAAAATGATCCAGACGGGTAAACAAAAAGATGCTTCTTAGCCTTTATTCATAGCATACTCATAAACCAATTTGTTTAGAAGGGGGAACAACATGAAAAAAATTAAGCTTTATCTCACGTATATATGGTACAAGTTTTTAACAAAATTAGGGATCAAAACAGATGAAATTTATTATATCGGCGGAAGCGAAGCGCTGCCGCCTCCGCTTTCGAAGGAAGAGGAAGAAATACTGTTAAAAAAACTTCCGAGCGGCGATAAGGCTGCCCGTTCGATTTTGATTGAACGAAATTTGCGCCTTGTCGTGTATATTGCCCGAAAATTTGAAAACACCGGCATCAATATTGAAGATTTGATCAGCATTGGGACGATCGGGCTAATTAAAGCAGTCAACACCTTTAATCCCGAAAAAAAGATCAAGCTTGCGACATATGCATCTAGATGTATAGAAAATGAAATATTAATGTATTTGCGCAGAAATAATAAAACAAGATCTGAAGTTTCTTTTGATGAACCGTTGAACATTGATTGGGATGGAAATGAACTGCTTCTTTCGGATGTTCTCGGAACAGAAGACGATATTATTACAAAGGATTTGGAGGCTAATGTTGACCGAAAGCTATTAATGCGGGCGCTGCAGCAATTAAATGAACGAGAAAAACAAATAATGGAGCTTAGGTTTGGATTGCATGGCGGAGAAGAAAAAACGCAAAAAGATGTGGCTGACATGCTCGGGATTTCTCAATCTTACATATCAAGATTGGAAAAAAGAATTATTAAGCGTCTTCGAAAAGAATTTAATAAAATGGTGTAATTTTTGCTTGCTAGTCGCATGTATAGCGAAAAATCAACAGCGTGTTCACTCTGAAAAGCTTGTGCATATTTTTCCCCTTCAAGGAGATACTTAACTTAAGACAGCAAGAACTCCTGTAAGGGGGAAACGAAATGACAAGAAATAAAGTTGAAATTTGCGGTGTTGATACTTCGAAGCTTCCTGTTTTAAAAAATGAAGAAATGCGAGAATTATTTAAACAAATGCAAAGCGGTGATTTATCAGCCAGAGAAAAGCTTGTCAACGGAAATTTGCGACTCGTTTTAAGCGTTATCCAAAGATTTAATAACAGAGGCGAGTTTGTCGATGATCTTTTTCAAGTAGGATGTATTGGGTTGATGAAATCTATAGATAATTTTGATCTGAGCCAAAACGTAAAATTTTCTACTTATGCTGTACCGATGATCATCGGTGAAATTCGTCGATATTTGCGAGACAACAATCCGATACGTGTTTCAAGATCATTGCGTGATATTGCCTATAAAGCTTTGCAGGTGCGTGAAAAACTCATGAGCGAAACGTCACGTGAGCCGAAGGCAGAAGAAATTGCTAAAGAGCTGAATGTGCCGCATGAAGAAATCGTTTTTGCTTTAGACGCCATTCAAGATCCAGTTTCATTATTTGAACCGATTTATAACGACGGCGGTGATCCGATCTTTGTCATGGATCAGTTAAGCGACGAGCGAAACCGCGATTCCAAGTGGATTGAAGAAATTGTTCTAAAAGAGGGGATCAGACGATTGAATGATCGGGAGAAGCTGATATTGAAAAAAAGGTTTTTTCAAGGCAAAACACAAATGGAGGTAGCAGAAGAAATCGGCATTTCCCAAGCTCAAGTTTCTCGGCTTGAAAAAGCTGCCATTAAACAAATGACCAAAAATATTCAATAATCATTGGGCCACATTCTTTTGAATGTGGCCCTTTATCATCATTCAAAAAAAAACTCATATACTGATTGTAAAAATACTTGAGGGGAGAAGCCGGCATGATCCATATTTCCGATTTGCAAATAAAAGATGTTGTGAATGTCCATGACGGAAAAAAATTAGGAAGCATTGAAGACGTTGACATCGACTTAAAAACTGGTAAAATTCAAGCGATCATGATCACTAGTCAAGGGAAGGTTTTAGGTTTTTTTGGAAAAGGGGAAGAAATTGTCATTCCTTGGAGGAACATCGTAAAAATCGGAAAAGATGTTATTTTAGTAAGAGTTTCGAAAAATGTTGAAACAGAATAAGAATCGCACGAATTTTGGTTAAATGTTGGCTTAAAGATATGTTAAAATAAAAATAAGAGAATTGTCGAAGAGGAATGGTACAATGAAACATGAACCGTTTCAATTAACAGATGAATCTTTTTTCTCCATACCTGCTTGGGTGAAGCTTCATTCTCAGATTACAGCAGGTTTTACGACGAGAAAAGGAGGATTTTCCAAGAATGGTTTTGCTTCATTAAATTTAGGTCTTCATGTGAATGATGAAAAGGAAACGGTGATCAAAAATCGAAAAATCATTGGGGACAAAATTCGTTTTGATCTACCAAACTGGGTATGTGCCGATCAAGTCCATGACAAACAAATTGTCAAGGTAGTAAATAAACATAAAGGATCAGGGGTTTTTACATATCGTCAATGCATCACTCAAACGGACGGCCTATACACATCGGAAAAAAATATATTACTTTCCCTTTTTTTTGCTGATTGTGTTCCGATTTTCTTTTTTTCTCCAAAAGACTCACTGATTGGCATCGCACATGCGGGCTGGAGAGGGACTGCGAAAAATATAGCAGGTGAAATGATCGACAGTTGGGTTTTGCACGAAGGTGTGCAAGCTCAAAATATATTTGCAGCCATAGGTCCTTCAATCGGCGAATGCTGTTATGTCGTCAATGACGATGTGATCGATGCGATCAAACCTCTTTTTGACAATGAGACGACATTTTATAAACAGCTTGAGAACGGCCTTTATTCTATTCATCTTGCAGAAATCAACAAAAGATTGTTAATGAAAAAAGGAGTGCCGGAACATCAAATCCTATTGACCTCATATTGTACAAGCTGCGATCAAGATTTGTTTTTTTCCCATCGAAGAGATCAAGGGAAAACAGGACGAATGATGGGATTTATCGGTTTGAAGGAGGGATACTAAGCCTTGTCAGTGAAAGAAAATTTAGCACGAATCCAACAGGAAATCGAACAAGCATGCAAAAAATCAAATCGAAAAATAGATGATATCCAAATTATTGCAGTGACGAAATATGTAACGGTAGAACGGGCTATAGAGGCGATAAATTCAGGCATTTTACACTTAGGCGAAAACAGGGATGACGGTTTTTTATCGAAATATAACAGCATTGGGTCAAAAGCTGTCTGGCATTTCATCGGCACACTTCAAACTCGAAAAGTGAAAAATATTATAGACAAGGTCGATTATATTCATTCGTTGGATAGAATATCGCTAGCAAACGAAATTGAAAAAAGAGCAGATCGAACGATCAAATGCTTTGTGCAAGTAAATACATCTGGCGAACAGTCAAAGCATGGCGTGGCTCCTGAACAATGCATTGATTTTATTCAACAGTTGAAGGAGTATCGCCATATCGAAGTTGTCGGATTAATGACAATGGCTCCATTTACAGACGAGGAAGAAGAAATCAGAAGATGCTTCCGAAGTTTAAAGCAATTGCAGGAACAAGTGAAAGCTCTAAATATAGCGAATGCACCATGTACAGAGCTATCAATGGGGATGTCCAACGACTACAAAATCGCGGTTGAAGAAGGGGCTACTTATCTTCGCATCGGCTCCTCGCTAGTAGGTACATAAAACGAAACTGGAGGTAAATCAGATGAGCTTAAAGAATAAATTTAAAAGCTTTTTTGCTCTCGATGATGAAGATTATGAGATTGAAGATATGGAAGCTCCGGAAGATAAACACCAACATGAACCGATTATGTTCAATCACAACAGCAGCGTTGAAAAAAATGCCGCTTTCGGAAAACAAAATGTTGTAAGTTTGCAAAGCGCCCAAAAATCTACTAAAGTAATATTATGTGAGCCAAGAACGTATTCAGAGGCGCAAGAAATTGCTGATCATCTGAAAAACCGCCGTTCATGCATTGTCAATTTGCAGCGGATCGGGCATGATCAGGCAAAAAGAATTGTTGATTTTTTAAGCGGCACTGTTTATGCGATTGGCGGAGACATCCAGCGTGTTGGAACAAACATATTTTTATGTACCCCAGATAACGTAGATGTCGCCGGCTCCATTTCCGATTTCATGGCAGATGATGAAAATAAAAGGTGGTAGAAATGATTGATGGGGACAATATATAACATATTAAGTTTTTTGCTCGATATTTATTCCTATGCGATTATCATTTATATTTTAATGTCTTGGTTTCCGAATGCAAGGGAAACGTCCATTGGACAATTTTTAGCGGCTATATGTGAGCCTTATTTAGAACCGTTTAGAAGAATCATTCCTCCATTAGGGATGATTGATGTATCTCCTATTGTTGCATTGATTGCCCTGCATTTTGCAGATTATGGGCTGTATGCTCTTTTTAGTATGATTTCATAAAATTCATTCGCCGATTGACATTCGAATTGTTTTGTATGCCAATCGGCTCTTTTCATATCATAATTGGAGTTGTCTCTTATGGAGAGTGTTTATCAGCATTTTCGCAAAGAAGAAAGGGAGTTCATTGACAAAGTCTTTGGATGGAAACAATTTGTGACTGAGCAATATCGGCCAAAATTGACCGATTTTTTAGATCCGCGGGAACAGAAAATCATTAAGACATTGATCGGTGAAAATCCGGATGTTCACGTGCAATTTTTCGGAGGCTATAAAAATGCTGAAAGAAAGCGGGCTTTTTTTTACCCTGACTATATTCAACCGACATTAGATGATTTTTCAATGTTCGCATTTGAAATCATGTTCCCGAAAAAATTCGTGACATTATCACATCGCGAAGTGCTTGGATCGCTTATGTCGCTCGGCTTAAAACGGAGCAAGTTCGGCGACATTATCATTCATGATGAAACGGTGCAAGTCATGGTTGCGCAAGAAATTGCCAATTTCCTGCAGCTGAACTGGAATAAAATTGGAAAGATTTCCGTTCGTTTGAAACAGATCCCATTCGAAGATGTGTTTTCTCATGAAGAAGAAATGGATATTTCTTTGATCACCGTTTCTTCGCTTCGGCTCGATGCTGTTCTAGCAAATGTTTATCACCAATCTCGGCAAAAAATAAAATCGCTTATTGAAAATAGTCTCGTCAAAGTCAATTGGAAAATTGTTGAGGATGCTCATTTTGAAATTGCGGAAGATGATGTGTTATCTGTCCGAGGATTCGGAAGAAGCAAAGTTTTGGCAATTGAAGGGAAAACAAGAAAAGATAAGTGGCGCATTAAGATCGGAATACAAAAATAATATTACAAATGGAAAGATTTTTGCCCATTCTGTCGAAAAATCGTTTATAATTGGATTAGTGTTTTGCGAAAAACATACATATGGAGGTGGAATTTGTGCCTTTAACCCCGCTGGATATTCATAACAAGGAATTTACAAAAGGCTTTCGCGGCTATGATGAAGATGAAGTAAATGAGTTTTTAGATCAAGTGATTAAAGATTATGAAATGGTCATCCGCGAAAAGAAAGAATTGGAATTAAAGGTGAAGGAATTAACCGAGAAGCTGAATCACTTTACAAATATAGAAGAAACGTTAAATAAATCGATTTTAGTTGCGCAGGAAGCTGCGGAAGATGTGAAAAGAAACGCTCAAAAGGAAGCGAAGCTGATCATTAAAGAAGCGGAAAAAAATGCTGACAGAATCATCAATGAAGCACTTGCTAAATCGCATAAAATTGCAATGGAAATCGAAGAGATGAAAAAGCAGTCAAAAGTATTCCGCACCCGTTTTCAAATGCTCATCGAAGCACAGCTTGATCTGCTAAAAAATGATGATTGGGATCACTTAATGGAATACAATGTCGAGCCAATCTTAGGAGAAGAAGCGGAAGAACCGAAAGTATAACTTGACTTTTTTGTTCGTGATTTCATATAATACGAAAATAAAACGGAATATGACAAAACAATGAGAGGGACAGTAGTCCTTTCAAGCCCTTTATGACAGCGAACCGGGGACGGTGGAAGCCCGGGTAAAGGCGAAAGGATGAACATCACCCTTGAGTCCATAGCTGAAACATGCTAGTAGGCTGTGGCGGCCAAGTCCGTTATGTTTATGAGTGGATGTGCATGATTTGTGCGCATCTAAAAGGGTGGTACCGCGAGATTCCTCCTCGTCCCTTAGGGATGAGGAGTTTTTTTATTTTAGTGAACAAATATTATGTGGAGGAATGGGAATGGATTATAAAGAGACGTTACGAATGCCGAAAACAGACTTTCCAATGAGAGGAAACCTTCCGAAAAAAGAACCTGAGATCCAGAAAAAATGGGAAGAGATGGATATTTATGAAAAAGTGCAGGAGCGCACGAAAGGACGGCCTCTTTTCATATTACATGATGGTCCGCCGTTCGCAAACGGGGATATTCATATGGGGCATGCCTTAAACAAAATTTTAAAAGACATTATTGTCCGTTATAAATCCATGAGCGGATATTGCGCACCGTATGTTCCAGGATGGGATACGCACGGTCTGCCAATTGAAACAGCACTTTTGAAGAAACAAAAAATCAATCGAAAAGAGATGGATGTCGCGCAGTTTCGAAAACATTGCGAGCAATATGCATGGGAGCAAATTGAGCGCCAGCGCGTGCAATTTAAACGCCTTGGAATTCGAGGCGACTGGAAAAATCCATATGTCACCTTGAAACCAGAATATGAAGCCCAGCAAATTCGCGTCTTTGGAGAAATGGCAAAAAAGGGATATATTTATAAAGGCTTGAAGCCGGTTTATTGGTCTCCATCGAGCGAATCTGCCTTGGCAGAGGCGGAAATTGAATATTATGACAAACGCTCGCCTTCTATTTATGTTGCATTTGAAATAAAGGACGGAAAAAATATATTAACAGATGGAGAAAAAATCGTCATTTGGACGACTACTCCGTGGACTATCCCTGCAAACTTAGGAATTGCTGTTCATCCTGATTTGGAATATTCTGTAGTGAAGGTTGGAGCTGACAAGTTTGTGATCGCATCTGCCCTGCTCGAAGAAGTGGCAAAAGAGCTGGACTGGACAGAATATGAAGTAGTGAAATCGTTTAAAGGCAAAGAGCTGGAATATGTGGTTGCGAAACACCCGTTCTATGACCGCGATTCATTAGTGATCCTTGGCGAACATGTAACGACCGACGCTGGTACAGGATGCGTCCATACAGCGCCAGGCCATGGGGAAGACGATTTTGTCGTCGGACAAAAATATAACCTAGGCGTATTATGTCCTGTCGACGAAAGAGGGTACATGACAGAAGAAGCTCCAGGGTTCGAAGGATTGTTTTATGATGACGCAAATAAAAAAATAACGGAAAAATTAGAAGAAGTAGGGGCATTGCTAAAGCTTTCATTTATTACACACTCCTATCCACATGACTGGCGGACAAAGAAACCAACGATTTTCAGAGCAACAGCGCAATGGTTTGCGTCCATTAAAGATTTTCGAGACGAATTGCTGCAAGCAATTAAAGAAACGAAATGGATCCCTAATTGGGGAGAAATTCGCATTCATAACATGATCCGCGATCGAAGCGATTGGTGTATTTCCCGTCAGCGGGCATGGGGCGTGCCAATTCCAGTGTTTTATGGTGAAAATGGGGAGCCGATCATAACAGATGAAACGATTGAACATGTGGCAAAACTGTTCCGCGAGCACGGCTCGAATGTTTGGTTTGAACGCGAAGCAAAAGACCTGCTTCCAGAAGGATTTACACACCCTTCAAGCCCGAACGGCATTTTTACAAAAGAAACAGACATTATGGACGTTTGGTTCGATTCAGGCTCTTCTCATCAAGCAGTTTTAGTTGAACGGGAAGATTTGCAGCGTCCTGCTGATCTTTATTTAGAAGGCTCTGACCAATATCGCGGCTGGTTTAATTCATCGCTGTCTACAGCAGTTGCTGTCACCGGAAAAGCTCCATATAAAGGCGTTTTAAGCCATGGATTTGCGCTGGACGGCGAAGGACGGAAAATGAGCAAATCGCTAGGAAATGTTGTTGTTCCTGCCAAAGTGACGGAACAGTTTGGAGCAGATATTCTTCGTCTATGGGTAGCATCAGTTGATTATCAATCGGACGTTCGCGTCTCTGATGCAATCTTAAAACAAGTATCTGAAGTATATCGGAAAATTCGCAACACGTACCGTTTCTTGTTAGGAAATTTGTTTGATTTTGATCCAAATCAGCATCGTGTTTCTGTAGAAAAATTAAGAGAAGTGGATCGCTATATTCTCATTAAACTGAATAAACTAATTGCCAAAGTGCGAAAAGCATATGAAGAATATGATTTTGCATCCATCTATCATGACGTTCACAATTTCTGTACGATTGAGCTAAGCTCATTTTATCTTGATTTTGCAAAAGACATTCTGTATATTGAGGCTGCTGACAGCCATAATCGACGTTCTATCCAAACGGTTTTATATGAAGCGCTTCTTGCTCTTGTAAAGCTGATGACACCGATTTTGCCGCATACAACAGAAGAAGTATGGGGACATATTGAATCAGTTGAAGAAAAGAGCGTACAGCTTGTCGATATGCCGGAAGCTGTAGAGATTGAAGGCAGCAAAGAGATTGAAGCGAAATGGGATCAGTTTATGTCAGTTCGCGATGATGTATTAAAGGCCCTGGAAATTGCCCGAAATGAAAAAGTGATCGGCAAATCGTTAAATGCTGCTCTCATCCTTTATCCGAACGAAGAAATAAAAGAATTGTTCAATTCAATACAAGAGGACTTAAAACAGCTGTTTATTGTTTCCCAGTTAGAAATTGCCGGTGATTACAAAGATGCTCCGGAAGAAGCGCAAACATTTGATAGCATCAAAATAATTGTGAAGCAAGCGGATGGTGAGACTTGTGAAAGATGTTGGGTTGTTTCAACAGATATAGGCACTGATCAAGACCATCCGACATTGTGCAAAAGATGTGCAAGCATTGTGAAAGATCACTACAGCCATCTAGCATAGTTTTATCAGGGGGCTGTCCAGAAAGTCAAATCGCCATTGAAAACAACACCGATATATCAACGTTTCTAAAACATTAATGGGGGCGTCAATAAGCCGTAAAAACGACTTATCAGACACCCCCTTTTTTCATTTAGCAATGCTTCCTCATAAAGAAGTGTCATAAAAAGAACGATCTTTCATTGAAATCCGTCATAGTCAATTGGAAAAGTTTTCTCGGATGCTTTTTCAAAAATGAATACTTTGCTCAAAATTGAAAGAAGAATTCAGCTTTTAGCTTTTAAAGTGTGAATCATTTCCAAGCCGCTATTTACGTGTGTGGAAAAACTTGAATGTGATAGGAGGCAGTACGGCGGTTACAATATAAATACAAAACAGACGAGGGGGTTTTAATAATGAATCCGCTCGATCAAATCAAAGACGAATTAACGTTAATGAAGGACGAACTCAATGCGCGGCTCGCCAAAAGTCAATTGGATGACCCGATTTTTATCCGGGATGTAAAAAATGAGCTCAACGATGTTGAGCTTGCATTGGAAAAAATGGAATATGGACTTTATGGCATATGTGAAGAAACATTGCAAAAATTGCCGCTCGAACAATTGGCACAAATTCCGACAGCCAGAACGATTCATGATTTTCTCAATATGAAATCATATTTAAAAAAAACACTAGAATATCATTAAGAAGTGAAGTGAACAAGCTTCACTTTTTTGCTTGTTCCCCTTCTTTACTGTTTGTCAAAAAATGTGCTAAAATTTGATGGAAACTTGCCAGTGAGTGGGGGAACACAGTGTGCTTAAATATTTGATTGCATTATTTGTCATCGCTCTCGACCAATGGACAAAATGGCTGATCGTAAAAAATATGGAAATTGGCGAAAGCATTGAAATTATCAACGGATTTTTATACATAACGTCTCACCGCAATAAAGGAGCGGCTTGGGGAATATTACAGAACCAGATGGTGTTCTTTTATATTATTACCATTATTGTTGTCGTAGCGATTATTTATTATATGCAAAAATATGCGAAACAAAATGCAATGCTGGGGGTTGCTCTCAGCTTAATGCTCGGCGGAGCGATTGGGAATTTTATTGACCGCCTTTACCGTAAAGAGGTGGTGGACTTTATTCATACATATATTTTCGGCTATAATTTTCCAATTTTTAATATTGCCGATTCGTCTTTAACAATTGGTGTTATTTTACTTTTCATATATTTTTTGTTTTTTGAAGAAAAGAAGCAAAAGGAGTAGAAAATGGAGCAATTTACTTTTGTTGTGACGGAAAAAGAGGAACATGAACGAATAGATAAATTTTTGTCCAATAAAAATGAGAATTGGTCAAGAACGTCGGTCCAAAATTGGATCAAGGACGGGATTGTTTCAGTAAATGAAAAATCGGTGAAGGCCAATTACAAGTGCCAAACGGGTGATGTTATCACTGTATCTGTTCCAGAACCGGAAGAGCTGGATGTCAAGCCTGAGCCGATGGAGCTTGATATATACTATGAGGATGAAGATGTCATCGTTGTCAATAAACCGCGCGGGATGGTCGTTCATCCAGCGCCGGGACACACTTCAGGAACGCTTGTGAACGGTCTTTTATATCATTGCAAAGATTTGTCCGGCATTAACGGAGTCCTTCGCCCGGGAATTGTTCACCGGATTGATAAAGACACTTCAGGTTTATTAATGGTCGCCAAAAATGACTACGCTCATGAATCATTAGCAAATCAATTAATGGAAAAGAGAGTTGAAAGGAGATATAAGGCGATTGTACACGGGGTAATTCCGCACGACCATGCCACAATTGATGCTCCGATCGGAAGGGATCCAAAGGATCGGCAAAAAATGACGGTGACAAAAACAAACAGTAAAGAAGCTGTCACCCATTTTCATGTGCTGGAACGATTTTCGGATTTTACATATATAGAATGCAGGCTGGAAACCGGGAGAACGCATCAAATCCGCGTGCATATGAAATATATCGGTTTTCCGCTAGCTGGCGATCCAAAATATGGACCGAAAAAAACACTTCCAATTCGTGGACAGGCACTTCATGCAGGCGTACTCGGTTTTGAGCATCCAAGAACAAAAGAGTTTTTGAAGTTTGAAGCACCGCTTCCGGAAGAATTCGAAAAGATTTTGCAAATGTTACGAAATGATCGTTGACAATTACGAGCTGCTCTGTCATAATACGTTTAGACAAAACAGCATCCTTTAACTGCAGTCCCGTGAGGCTGAGAAGGAATCGTATGGCAATAGGTGAGCTATGCACAAAACCTCTCATCCTCAGGATGAGAGGTTTTTTTAACCGAAATTTGAGGTGATGAGCATGCCGGAAAAAGCGGTTGTGTTAGATGAGCAGGCGATCAGAAGGGCGCTAACTAGAATAGCCCACGAAATTATCGAACACAATAAAGGGATAGACAATTGTGTTTTGGTCGGAATCAAGACAAGGGGAATTTATCTTGCCAAACGTCTTGCAAAAAGAATAGAGGACATTGAAGGAAAAGAGATACCTGTCGGCAACCTTGACATTACCTTTTACCGGGATGATTTAACACAAAAAACAGAAAGCGGCGAACCGCTCGTTAAAGGTTCAGATATCCCGATCGATATTAACAATCGAAAAGTCATTTTAGTGGACGATGTCCTTTACACGGGAAGAACAGTACGGGCAGCGATGGATGCCATTGTTGACTACGGCAGGCCAGCGCAAATCCAGCTCGCTGTACTTGTTGACCGCGGCCATCGCGAACTACCGATCCGAGCGGATTATGTCGGAAAAAACATACCTACTTCAAAATCAGAAAAAATTGTTGTACAGCTTTTGGAAGTAGATGAAAAAGAAAAAGTATCCATTTATGAAAATGAATAGATGTCCCTTTTAATAGCAGTCCCGTGAGGCTGCAAAGGGGTCCGAAAGGTGTATACGCTATTTGTATGCACTTTGGCAAAAACCTCTTTGTGCCTCATCGGCCAAAGAGGTTTTTTTATGCAAATTCCATAAGGAGGAAAAAAACATGAAACAAAATATTATACTAGATGTTCATGATAAACCTGATTTTATCACATGGCTCGCCCTAAGCTTCCAACATTTATTTGCCATGTTTGGAGCAACGATTCTCGTACCGTTTTTAGTCAAAATTGATCCTTCTGTTGCCTTGATTTCCAGCGGTCTCGGCACACTCGCATTTATTTTGATCACAAAAGGAAAAGTGCCGGCATATGTCGGCTCCTCCTTTGCCTTCATCACACCGTTAATTGCGGCTAAAGCTGCCGGCGGTGTAGGAGCGGCGATGATCGGCAGCTTTTTGGCAGGTTTAGTTTACGGAGTTGTCGCACTTATCATCAAACAGACAGGATATAAATGGATTATGAAATTACTTCCAACTGTTGTCGTCGGTCCAGTAATTATGGTAATCGGACTTGGCCTTGCATCAACAGCTGTGAGTATGGCCATGAACGATCCTAAAGGACATTACAGCTTGCTTCACTTTTCAGCAGGTCTTGTTACGCTTCTGATCACCATTATAACAATGGCATTTTTTAAAGGATTTTTTAACCTAATCCCTGTATTAATCGGAATTTTCGGCGGATATGTATACTCGCTTATAATCGGCATTGTCGACTTTCAAAAAGTGGCGGAAGCCAAATGGTTTCAGCTCCCGAACTTTATCATTCCATTTGTTGATTATACACCTCACATTACATCTGAAATCATTCTGCTGATGGTTCCAGTCGCAGTGGTGACATTATCCGAGCATATCGGTCACCAAATGCTGCTAAGCCAAGTAATCGGAAAAGATTTAATCAAAGACCCTGGACTTGCCCGTTCCATTCTCGGCGACGGAGCGGCAACCATGATTGCATCTCTTATCGGTGGACCGCCGAACACGACATATGGCGAAAATATCGGCGTATTGGCGATTACAAGAATTTACAGCGTTTATGTCATTGCCGGTGCAGCTCTATTCGCAATCTTGTTTGGCTTTATTGGAAAAATATCAGCCTTGATCAGTTCGATTCCAACTCCAGTAATGGGAGGCGTTTCAATACTTCTCTTCGGGATCATCGCATCTTCAGGATTAAGAATGATGATTGAGCATAAAGTTGATCTGAACGAAAAAAGAAACTTAATTATCACTTCCGTCATCTTAGTAATAGGAATTGGCGAAGCAATGATTAAGTTCGGTGAAAGCTTCGAATTACACGGAATGGCATTAGCTGCAATCATTGGCGTCATTTTAAACTTTGTGCTCCCAGGAAAAAAAGAAGAACATATTTTTGACACAAATGAAGAAGATTCTGTAGCGTAGCAATCACCTTTTAAAAAAGTCCAGAGAGGCTTTCAAGGGTGTGTGAGACAAATCAAGCTTCGCCATTTGCTTACACCCTGTCATGCCTTGGCAGGGTATTTTTTTTAAAATTCAAACGTCAATCGCTTTTATTTAAAGGAAAGGGGAAGAAAGCGATGAAACATTTAGTGACCATGAGCACGCTGTCAACTGAAGAGATTATTGCCATTTTGGATGAAGCGGAACACTTTAAAATGGGAAAACGATGGAAAGTCGGAGAACAAACATTTATCGCCAACTTGTTTTTTGAGCCGAGTACGAGGACGAGGTTTAGTTTTGAAGCTGCTGAAAAAAAACTTGGACTTGACATTTTAAATGTGGATGGAGCTTCTTCAAGCATTCAAAAAGGAGAATCGTTGTACGATACTGTAAAAACTTTAGAATCAATCGGTGTCGAGGCAGTCGTGATCCGTCATCCGCAGGATCGGTATTTTGACGAGCTGATCGGCCGTGTCCAAGTATCCATATTAAATGCTGGCGATGGGTGCGGACACCATCCAACGCAATGTTTGCTCGATTTGATGACAATTCGTGAAGAGTTTGGGAGTTTTAACGGATTGACGGTTTCCATCATCGGTGACATTCGCCACAGCCGTGTAGCAAGATCTGATGCAGAAGTGCTGACAAGGCTCGGGGCAACCGTATTGTTCTCTGGACCTGAAAAATTTCGGGACGACACCAATCCATACGGTACATACGTATCGATCAATGAAGCAATCGAAATGTCAGATGTTGTGATGCTCTTAAGAATCCAGCATGAACGCCACAGCGAAAAATGGACAGCTGATCAATATTTGGAGCAGTACGGATTGACAAAGGAACGGGAAAAAATGATGAAGGACCATGCGATTATTATGCACCCTGCACCGGTCAACAGAGGAGTTGAAATCGACGGAGATTTAGTAGAGTGCAGCCGATCGCGAATTTTTAAACAGATGGAAAACGGTGTATTTGTCCGCATGGCAGTTATAAAACAGGCGATTGAAAGTAAAGCACAAGGGGGAGAGAAGAAACATGTCCATTCTATTTAAAAATGCGCAATTGTTAACAGAGGAAGGCGAATTGACAAAACGGGATGTTCTTGTGGAAAACGGAATAGTCAAACAAATATCGGAAGAGATAGCTGATGGAGCGGGAGACGTGATCGATTGCAACGGAAAGCTTCTTTCCCATGGATTCATCGATCTTCACGTTCATCTGCGTGAACCGGGTGGAGAAGCGAAAGAGACGATTGCCACCGGCACGCTGGCTGCAGCGAAGGGCGGCTTTACAACCGTTGCCTCCATGCCTAATACGAAGCCGCCTATTGATACGAAAGAAAAAATGATCAATTTACAAAAGCGAATTAAAGAAACAGCAAAGGTTCGCGTTCTTCCTTATGCAGCGATCACACTTGGGCAAAGCGGAAGCGAATTAACGGATTTTGATGCATTAAAAGAGGAAGGTGCTTTTGCCTTTACGGACGATGGCGTAGGTGTCCAGTCGGCCGGCATGATGTTTCAGGCAATGAAAAAAGCGGCGGAGAAAGGATATTCAATTGTCGCGCATTGTGAAGACAATACCCTTATCAACGGCGGATCCTTCCATGATGGAGTTTTTGCAAAAAATCACGGTATATCCGGCATTCCATCTGTATGTGAGTCCGTTCAAATTGCAAGAGATGTTCTGCTGGCAGAAGCTAGCGGCTGCCATTACCACGTGTGCCATATTAGTTCAAAAGAATCTGTCAGAGCCGTCAGAGACGCCAAAAAAGCAGGCATCCGCGTGACATGCGAAGTGACCCCGCATCATCTTCTTTTATGTGATGAAGATATTCCGGAGCTTAATCCGAACTTTAAAATGAATCCGCCGCTTAGAGGCAGAGAAGACAAGAAAGCATTAATCGAAGGGCTGTTGGATGGAACAATCGATTTTATTGCTACGGATCATGCGCCTCATACGATGGAGGAGAAATCTTTAGAGGTCGATAAGGCGCCGTTTGGGATCGTCGGGTTGGAAACTGCCTTTCCTCTTTTGTACACATATTTTGTCGAACGGGGCATTTTTACATTGAAACAACTTGTTGATTGGCTGACGGTAAAGCCTGCTAGAGCTTTTAACTTGGATATGGGGGAATTAAAAGAAGGCATTTCTGCAGATTTGACGCTCATTGATTTACAGGAAGAAAAAAGAATAGATGCCTCAACATTTGCATCAAAAGGAAAAAATACGCCGTTTAACGGCTGGCTTGCAAAAGGCTGGCCTGTTTTAACAATGGTGGACGGCAAAATCGTTTGGAAAAGGGGAGAGTAATATGAAACGGCAATTAGTGCTTGAAAACGGCGATGTTTTCATCGGCGATGGCTTTGGAAGCGATCGTGACATCATCGGAGAGGTTGTGTTCACAACCGGAATGACAGGCTATCAAGAAACACTTTCAGATCCTTCATATTGCGGACAAATCGTAACGTTTACTTATCCATTGATCGGCAATTACGGCATCAACCGCGACGATTTTGAGACGATCCGCCCGTTCGTGAACGGGATGATTGTGAAGGAAGCCTGTGAAGCACCCTCCAACTGGAGAAGTTTATATTCAATCAATGATTTTCTCATAGAAAACGATATTCCTGGCATCAGTGGAATCGATACAAGAAGGCTGACTAGAATTATCCGCAACTACGGAACGTTAAAAGGTGCAATCTGTTCAGCTGAGGCGGATCCAAAGCAAGTGGCTGAGAAATTAAGAGAAACGGAGCTGCCGCGCAATCAGGTGGAAATTGTATCGACGAAAAGACCATATCAAAGTCCAGGAAGAGGAAAAAGAGTGGTTGTTGTAGATTTTGGCATGAAGCATGGAATCTTAAGAGAATTAAACAGCCGAAATTGCGACTCGATCGTCGTTCCATATGATACATCTGCGGAGGAAATATTGCGATTGAAGCCTGACGGCGTTTTGCTTACAAACGGACCTGGAGATCCGCAAAACGTTCCAGAAGCAATTGAAATGCTGCGCGATCTTATCGGGAAAACCCCTATCTTTGGAATATGTTTAGGGCATCAGCTGCTCGCTTTAGCATGCGGTGCGAAAACAGAAAAATTAAAATTCGGCCACCGCGGCTCAAACCATCCAGTGAAGGATTTAAAAACTGGGAAAGTGTATATGACTTCCCAAAATCACGGCTATGCTGTAAGCATCGAATCCATTAGGAATACAGAGCTTGAAGTAACACATGTTGCACTGAACGACGGAACAGTTGAAGGATTGAGACATCGCGTGCATCCTGCTTTCGCTGTTCAATACCATCCGGAAGCATCGCCGGGACCTGAGGATGCCAATCCATTGTTTAATCAATTTATCGAGCTGATGGAAAAGACTGCTCAAAGGGGGAATCTCAATGCCTAAGCGGAAAGATATTCAGAAAATTTTAGTTATCGGATCAGGACCGATTATTATCGGACAAGCGGCGGAGTTTGACTATTCGGGAACACAGGCGTGCTTAGCATTGAAAGAGGAAGGATATGAGGTTGTTCTTGTCAACTCGAACCCAGCGACAATTATGACGGATACGGAAATTGCCGACAAAGTGTATATGGAGCCGCTCACTCCGAGCTTTGTCGCCAAAATCATCCGCAAGGAAAGGCCGGATGCGATCCTGCCGACTCTCGGCGGACAGACTGGACTAAACTTGGCGGTCGAGCTTCATAAAATGGGTGTTTTAGAAGAGTGCGGCGTTGAAATTTTAGGAACTAAGCTTTCAGCCATTCAAAAAGCTGAAGACCGTGAACTGTTCCGCGAGCTTATGAAGGAGCTGAATGAACCGGTGCCGGAAAGCGCCATAATTCATGAGCTTGAAGAAGCGTTTCATTTTGTGGAGCAAGTCGGCTATCCGGTGATCGTCCGGCCTGCATATACACTTGGCGGGACCGGAGGCGGCATTTGTCACGATGAGGAAGAACTGATTGAAATTGTCACAAACGGTTTAAAGCTCAGCCCTGTTCATCAATGTCTGCTCGAAAAAAGCATTGCCGGCTACAAAGAAATCGAATATGAAGTGATGCGGGACTCAAAAGACAATAAAATCGTTGTCTGCAACATGGAAAATATTGACCCCGTCGGCATTCATACAGGCGATTCGATCGTTGTGGCGCCCAGCCAAACGATTTCAGACAGAGAATACCAGCTGCTCAGAAACGTGTCATTAAAAATTATCGGAGCTCTTGGCATTGAAGGCGGATGCAATGTTCAGCTTGCTCTTGATCCGGATAGTTTTCAATATTACGTTATCGAAGTGAACCCGCGGGTTAGCCGCTCATCCGCCCTTGCATCAAAAGCGACAGGATATCCGATTGCGAAACTCGCAGCGAAAATTGCCGTCGGTTTGACGTTAGATGAAATCATCAATCCAGTGACAGGGAAAACATTTGCTTGCTTTGAACCGGCGCTTGATTATGTTGTCACGAAAATACCGCGATGGCCGTTTGATAAATTTGAATCAGCCAACCGTGTGCTTGGCACTCAAATGAAAGCAACCGGTGAAGTCATGGCGATCGGCCGCACGTTTGAAGAATCGTTGTTAAAAGCTGTTCGTTCTCTCGAAGCAAGCGTCTACCATTTAACATTGAAAGAAAACGATGTCTCAGATGAAATGATTGAAAAGCGAATCAAGAAAGCAGGGGATGAACGAATCTTTTACATCGCGGAAGCGCTGAGAAGGGGTTTTTCCGTTGAGCAAATTCATCAATGGAGCAAAATCGACCGCTTTTTCTTGAATAAGATAAACAACATTATCGAATATGAACGAGAACTGAAAAAATCTCCATTTGATGTAAATGTGTTGAGAAAAGCAAAGCAACTCGGATTTTCTGATCACTTTATCGCTTCGTTATGGAATACAGATGAATCGGAAGTTTATGAGTTTCGGAAAAAACAAGGAATTGTTCCAGTTTACAAAATGGTTGATACGTGCGCAAGCGAGTTTGAATCCGAGACGCCTTACTTTTACGGCACATATGAAGAAGAAAATGAATCGATTGTGACTGAACGAAAAAGTGTTGTCGTGTTAGGTTCAGGGCCGATTCGAATCGGGCAGGGTATTGAGTTCGATTATGCAACAGTTCACTCTGTTTGGGCGATTCGCGAAGCAGGATATGAAGCAATCATTATCAATAACAATCCAGAAACGGTGTCAACGGATTTCAGCATTTCCGACAAGCTGTATTTTGAACCGCTGACGATCGAAGATGTCATGCATATTATCGACTTGGAGAAACCGATTGGCGTTGTCGTCCAATTCGGCGGGCAAACGGCAATCAATTTGGCAGGCAAGCTGGCAAAACGAGGTGTCAAAATATTAGGAACAAGCCTGGAAAATTTAGATCGGGCGGAAGACCGCGACAAGTTCGAACAAGTGCTTGAAGCTTTGGAAATACCACAGCCTGTAGGGAAAACGGCTCTATCCGTCGCTGAAGCGGTGGAAATTGCGGAAGAAATCGGCTATCCGGTGCTTGTCCGTCCTTCCTATGTGCTTGGCGGCCGGGCGATGGAAATTGTCTACCATAAAGAAGAATTGCTCCATTATATGGAACATGCAGTAAAAATTAATCCGGAACATCCCGTTTTAATTGATCAATATTTAACCGGAATAGAAGTGGAAGTTGATGCGATTTCAGACGGTAAACATGTGCTCATTCCGGGCATTATGGAGCATATTGAGCGGGCAGGCGTGCACTCAGGGGACTCGATAGCGGTTTACCCGCCGCAAACGTTATCTGATCAGTTGAAAACAGAACTTGTTGATTATACGATTCGTTTGGCAAAAGGGCTGAATATTGTCGGACTGCTAAACATTCAATTTGTAATTGCTGACGGGCGGGTATACGTATTGGAAGTGAACCCAAGATCAAGCAGAACAGTTCCGTTTCTAAGTAAAATTACCGGAATTCCGATGGCTAAGCTTGCGACAAAGGTGATACTCGGTGCTAGCTTGCCGGAACTCGGTGTGAAAACAGGGCTTGCAAAAGAGCCGAAAGGTGTATTTGTGAAGGTGCCGGTATTTTCATTTGCGAAGTTGCGCCGTGTAGACATTACGCTTGGACCAGAAATGAAATCAACTGGGGAAGTAATCGGAAAGGATGCCACCTTTGAAAAGGCTCTTTATAAAGGCTTTGTTGCAGCCGGTACGAATATTTACGAGCACGGATCAGTGCTGCTTACGATTGCTGATAAGGACAAAAACGAGGCTTTAGAAATTGCGGGCAGATTTCGCAATATCGGCTATCAACTGCTGGCGACGGAAGGAACCGCAAAGTTTCTAGAAGAGAACGGCATAAAAGCAAAGGTTGTCAGCAAAATCGGATCACGCGGCGACAACATTTTGGATGTGATACGCAATGGAAAAGCGCAATTTGTCATCAACACGCTGACGAAAGGAAAGCAGCCTGAGCGCGACGGCTTCAGAATCAGAAGGGAATCGGTTGAAAACGGTGTGCCGTGCCTCACTTCTTTAGACACTGCAAGGGCAATTTTACGCGTGCTTGAATCGATGGCTTTTACGGTTGAAAATCTCTCCGAACATAATAGGTAAAGAAGGTGATCCAATGATCAAAGCTTGGATGGAAATCATCAGCAACAGGCCAATTGCGAAAAACATTTATAAAATGGAATTAAAAGGAGAGCTCGTTCAACGCATTACTCGTCCGGGACAATTTGTTCAAATAAAAGTGGATGACAGTTTTGATCTGTTATTAAGAAGACCGATCAGCATTGCCGAATACAATGCCGAAAAAAACACGATGACATTAATTTATCGGGCAGAAGGCGCCGGAACGAAAAGATTGTCCAGAAAAAAAGCAAGTGAGCTTGTCGATGTTTTCGGACCGCTCGGAAACGGTTTTCCGGTTGAAGAAACGAAGGAAAAAGCATTGCTTGTCGGTGGCGGCATTGGCGTTCCCCCTCTTTATGAATTGTCGAAGCAGCTTGTTCAAAATGGAGTGGAAGTTGTCCATGTATTAGGATTTTCAACAAAAGCGGCGGTGTTTTACGAACATGAGTTTAAAGAGCTGGGCGAAACGTTTGTGGCGACAGTTGACGGCACATTCGGCGCAAAAGGAACCGTTATGGATATCATCAATGAACAACGCTTCACATTTGAAACGCTCTATACATGCGGACCAACTCCAATGTTAAAAGCGATAGAAGAAGCATTTCCGCATAAAAAAGTGTTTTTGTCCCTGGAAGAAAGAATGGGCTGCGGAATCGGCGCTTGCTTTGCCTGTGTCCGCCGTACGAAAACCGATGCAAATGATTCGGGCTATAAGAAAATCTGTACCGACGGGCCTGTTTTTCGAATCGGGGAGGTGATGTTGGAATGTTAACTGTTAAGCTTCCTGGTCTTGAGTTAAAAAATCCGATCATGCCCGCATCAGGATGCTTCGGCTTTGGCCGCGAATTTGCCAAGCTGTACGATTTATCCAAGCTTGGAGCGATCATGATCAAAGCAACAACGCTTGAGCCTAGATTCGGAAATCCAACACCAAGGGTGGCGGAAACGCCGTCGGGAATGCTCAATGCCATCGGGTTGCAAAATCCCGGATTAAAAAAAGTGATGGAGGAAGAGCTTCCTTGGCTTTCTCAATTTGATGTTCCGATCATTGCGAACATTGCCGGCTCGACTGTTGAAGAATATGTGGAAGTGGCAAAAGAAATCAGTAAAGCGCCTAACGTAAAAGCACTTGAACTGAACATTTCTTGTCCGAATGTTAAACAAGGGGGGATCATGTTCGGAACAGTTCCTGAAGTAGCCGGACATTTAACAGAAGCTGTGAAAAACGTTTCTTCAGTACCGGTTTATGTCAAGCTTTCTCCAAATGTAACTGACATTGTCGCCATGGCAAAAGCGGTGGAAAAAGCGGGAGCAGACGGAATTACGATGATCAACACGCTCCTCGGCATGCGGATCGATGTGAAAACAGGCCGGTCGATTATTGCTAATGGAACAGGCGGGCTTTCTGGACCTGCTGTCAAGCCGATTGCCGTTCGTATGATCTATCAGGTTTCCCAAAGTGTAGAAATCCCGGTCATCGGCATGGGAGGAATTATGAATGTCGATGATTGCATAGAATTTTTGCAGGCAGGTGCAAAGGCAGTCGCAATTGGTACAGCGAATTTTGTCAATCCTTACGTCTGTGTTGAACTTATTGATGCGTTGCCGAATCGGCTGAAAGAATTAGGCTTTGATCATGTGAATGAATGTGTCGGAAGGAGCTGGAAAGATGAAAAATCGTCCTCTAATTCTTGCCCTTGATTTTGATACGAGAGAAAAAGCATTGCAGTTTGTGCAAATATTTGAGCAGCCTTTATTTGTTAAAGTGGGGATGGAACTTTTTTATCAAGAAGGCCCTTCTATCATCGAAGAATTACAGCGAAGCGGTCATCAAATATTTCTTGATTTGAAGCTGCATGATATACCAAATACCGTGAAACAAACGATGAAAGGACTTGCCAAGCTCGGAGTCGATTTGATCACTATTCACGCTGCGGGAGGTAGAGACATGATGGAAGCAGCGATAGAAGGGCTGGAGGCGGGAGCTCAGAGCGGAAATAAGCGTCCAGATGTTGTCGCTGTCACCCAGCTGACAAGCACTTCCAGCGAGATGCTAAAACATGAACTTCTCATTGAAAAGCCGTTGCTTGAGACGGTTTTACATTATGCGGAAAATGCAAAAAAAAGCGGGATGAGCGGTGTTGTTTGTTCTGTCCATGAAGTAAGCGAAATAAGAAAAACGTGCGGTCCATCTTTTCTGACTGTTACGCCTGGAATTCGTTTAGCAAAAGATAGAGCACAGGATCAAGTCCGCATTGCGACGCCAAAATTTGCAAAGGAACAAGGCGCATCAGCCATTGTTGTCGGCAGGACAATTACAAAGGCAGAGGATCCTGTTGCAGCCTACAATGAAGTAAAAAAAGAATGGGAGGGTAAGGTGGAATGAAAAAGGAAATCGCCAAACATTTGCTAGAAATTGAAGCAGTTACTCTCAGACCAAATGAACCGTTTACGTGGGCAAGCGGAATAAAATCGCCCATTTATTGCGACAATCGTTTGACTCTATCGTATCCGAAGCTCCGCAAAATCATTTACAAAGGACTAGTTCAACTAATCAGTGAGCATTTTTCCGATGCTGAATTAATTGCTGGAACTGCGACAGCCGGTATTCCCCATGCGGCATTAGTTGCTGAAGAGTTGGGATTGCCGATGTGTTATGTGCGCAGCACACCGAAAAAGCATGGGAAGGGAAACCAAATAGAAGGAAAAGTGAGGGAAGGACAAAAAGCGGTTGTAATCGAAGACTTGATTTCAACAGGGGCAAGCTCCTTAAAAGCTGTTGAAGCACTAAGAAATGCTGGCTGTCAAGTACTAGGTGTCGCCGCCATTTTCACCTACGGTCTTCCTCAAGGAAAGCAAAATTTTGCCAATGCTGGCATTCCGGCGATCGCATTAAGCGATTATGACACTTTAATCCAAGTGGCTTTGGAAGAACAAATGATTTCGAAAGAAGATCTCGACCGCTTGTCATTATGGCGAAAAAATCCTGAAAACGACAGTTGGCTCGAAAAAGTTTAACCTCCCTTTCATAAAATATTTAATTCCAATCAAAAAACTCGGGTTGACTTTTAGGAAAATTATGATAAAATTTGAAAGCATATAGCACGTTCTTGAAAGGAACACTGTGAATCTGCTAACCTAGTTTTTAAGTACAAAATATCATTTGTACAAATGAAAGAAATAAAAAGCTGTCTAAATAAACCGCTGACTAGACGACTAGAGGCGGTTTTCAATCCTTTTATTGAACGAGCTCTATTCCTTTTCTAATAAGGGGGAAAGGCGAATGCTTACGTACGAAACCTGGGCGGAACCTGATCTCGTGTTTGATGAGACATCGGACACAAAAGGTGCCCTAGAGGTGTTGGAATGGGCATATTCAACATATAAAGATGATATTGTGTATTCGTGCAGCTTTGGGATTGAAGGGATTGTACTCATTGATTTAATATCGAAGGTCAATCCGACCGCACGGATTGTCTTTTTGGATACAGGGCTGCATTTTAAAGAAACCTATGATTGCATAGAAAAAGTAAAAAATCGATACCCAGATTTAAATATAGAATTGAAAAAACCAGAGATCACATTAGAAGAGCAAAAAGAGCAATATGGGGATAAGCTTTGGGAGAGAGATCCGAATCTTTGCTGCCACATCCGGAAAGTGATTCCTTTAAGGGAGACACTTGAACCTGTAAAAGCATGGATTTCAGGATTGAGAAGAGAACAATCGCCGACAAGAAAACATATAAACTATATTAATAAAGATGAGAAATTCCAAAAGGTAAAAATTTGCCCTCTCATCCACTGGACATGGAAGGAAGTTTGGCGATATGTTTATAAACATGATTTGCCTTATATCGTCTTACATGATCAAGGTTATCCTTCCATTGGCTGCCAGCCTTGCACTCAGCCAGCCATTAACATGGATGATCTGCGTTCTGGAAGATGGGTCGGCCATCAAAAGCTTGAATGCGGATTACATGAGAGTGTGACAAAATAATGGAAGCCTATAACCATTAGAGGAAGCGGTGCGGCGGCAGCGGGTGCTGCCTGTCGTACAGGAGCGGTAAAAACATATCGCTTTTTCCTCCATTCGGACTGCTGGAAATGTTCTCTGTTCAATGGTCGGTGGAGGTGAAGGTGCCTAAACCGTCTGCTTCGGCTTCATCGATAGTTGATTCAATCATTTTATCTTTGGTGTTTGTTCAATCAAAATATGAATATCATTTACAAGTGAAGTGATAGTTTGATCTACAGCAGGCCTTTTTCCGCATATAATGCTTTATAAAAACTCGTCATAAAAAATAAAGTTTTGAAGACTCGTTTCATGAAATGATTCTTTTTACTCGTTTTTGATGATGGCGTATCGCAACGATTTAGATTTATTTAGCGGCTAAGGCTAAAAATTTTTTCAACAAAAGCCTAGTAAATAAATATGAATATAGGAATATATGGCGTAGCAAGGAGGAGATCAAATGGGGATTGCACCGCACGGAGGAACATTAATCAATCGCTATAATCCAGAATACAATTATTCTCATATTCAAGAAGCAATTGAATTGGATAATATCGGGCTCTCTGACTTAGAGTTAATCGGTATTGGAGCATTTAGTCCATTAACGGGTTTTTTAACTAAAAAAGATTATGATAGTGTTGTCGAAAACATGCGTCTTGCCAATGGTATAGTTTGGAGCATTCCAATTACACTTCCTGTTGAAGAAGAACAAGCTGATCGCATCGACATTGGAGATGAAGTTAAGCTGACATTTAACGGAGAAGTATACGGTGTGATCAAAGTGGAAGATAAATATAAGCCGGATAAACAAAAAGAAGCGGAATATGTTTATCGGACAAAAGATGAAGAGCACCCAGGAGTTGCTAAATTGTATGAGCGTCCACCTGTCTATCTTGGCGGGGATGTCGTGTTAGTAAAGAAAACGGAAAAGCCGTTTCCAAACGAAACATTTGAACCAGCGGAATCTCGAGCCGCTTTTGAACGTTTCGGCTGGAATACAGTCGTAGGGTTTCAAACGAGAAATCCTGTTCACCGGGCGCATGAATACATTCAAAAAACAGCTCTTGAAACCGTAGACGGATTATTTCTGCAGCCGCTTGTCGGCGAAACAAAAAAGGATGATATTCCTGCGGATATTCGCATGGAAAGCTATCGAGTTCTGTTGGAAAATTACTATCCGAAAGATCGTGTTCTGTTAGGAATTTTTCCAGCCGCCATGCGCTATGCCGGACCAAGGGAAGCGATATTCCATGCTATCGTTCGAAAAAATTATGGGTGTACGCATTTCATCGTTGGAAGAGACCATGCAGGGGTTGGAAATTATTATGGAACATATGATGCGCAGAAAATCTTTTTCAACTTTACAAAAGAGGAATTAGACATTACGCCGCTGTTTTTTGAACACAGCTTTTATTGCAAAAAATGCGACGGCATGGCCTCCCATAAAACATGTCCGCATTCCGATGACGACCGTGTCATTTTATCAGGCACAAAAGTAAGGGAAAAACTGCGAAACGGCGAGCCGCTGCCAAACACTTTCAGCCGTCCGGAAGTTGTTGAAGTGCTCGTAAAAGGACTGCGCCAAGAAGAATTGCAAAAATGAGGTGGAATAAACGTGACAAGTAAAAATATTGTTTGGCATCACCATTCCGTCACAAAAGAAGAGCGGAGGAAAAAGTTGGGGCATCACAGCTTTGTTCTATGGTTTACCGGATTGTCTGGTTCCGGCAAATCAACGTTAGCCAATGCATTAAACCAAAAACTGTTCAATGAAAATATTTCGTCTTACGTACTAGATGGAGACAACGTTCGCCATGGGTTGAACAAAGATTTAGGATTTTCGGAATTGGACCGAAAAGAAAACATTCGGCGCATTGGAGAAGTTGCAAAATTATTTGTAGACAGCGGTCAAGTTGTTTTGACAGCCTTTATTTCTCCATATAAAGAAGATCGGGAGTTAGTAAGAAATTTGCTCGAGCATGATGAGTTCATTGAAATATATGTTAAATGCTCATTATCAGAATGTGAAAAACGAGATCCGAAAGGGCTGTACAAAAAAGCGAGAAACGGTGAAATAAAACATTTTACAGGTATCGACGATCCATATGAAGAGCCTGAAAATCCTGAAATCATTGTTCATTCTGAGGAATGGTCAGTAGAAGAAAGTGTTGAACATATTTTTCAATATTTAAAAAATCGAAAGTTCCTATAATTTTAAACATTGGGGGAGTTGCAATGGCACATGAAAAAGTATGGGCAAACAATGAAAATTTAAATAAGTTTGAATTAAAAAAGCTTGAAAAAGACGGATTGGATATTTTGGAAGAAATCGACACCTTTGCGAAAAACGGCTTTGCTTCCATTCCGGAAGAAGATTGGGATTTGCTCAAATGGGCGGGGCTGTATCTTCAACGGCCTAAAAAAGACGGTTATTTTATGATGCGGATCAAAGTACCGACGGGAATATTAAACTATGAACAAGTCGTTGCACTCGCAGGGATCTGCAGAGATTTTGGCCGGGATCTATTTGATATTACAACTCGTCAAGCCATCCAATTCCATTGGCTGGAAATCGAGAACATTCCGGAAATATTTAGACGCTTGGATGAAGTCGGTCTAACAACGGTAGGCGCCTGTGGCGACATCGCCCGCAACGTGATTGGAAATCCTCTTGCGGGCATTGACCCGGAGGAGCTTTTGGACACAGAGCCGATTGTGCGAGAAATTCATCAATTTTTCCATAAAAATAGAGATTTTTCCAATTTGCCAAGAAAATATAAAATTTCGATTAGTGCAAGCTACTACAATTCCGGACATGCCGAAATCAATGATTTAGCTTTCATACCAGCTACAAAAGAGATTGACGGAAAGCTTGTGAAAGGCTTTCATGTAAAGGTCGGTGGCGGACTATCATCAAAACCGCATTTGGCCCAACCATTGAACATTTTCGTAACCCCGGATAAAGTGAAGGATGTTGCCATTGCGGTCACAACCATCTTCCGTGATTACGGCTATCGTGAGAAAAGACACCGCGCCCGTCTAAAATTTTTAGTTGCCGATTGGGGTGTAGAAAAATTCCAAGAAAAACTGCTTGAACTGACAGGTCCGCTTCCGGAGAGAGGAAACGATGAAACAAAAGGCTGGAATGCAGGATATTTTTACGGCGTTCATCCGCAAAAGCAAAAAGGCTTGAATTACATCGGCTTTAATGTTCCGCTCGGAAGACTTTATTCCGAGGAAGTGCTGGAGATCGCCAGAATTTCCAAAAAATACGGTAATGGACAAATCCGAACTTGCAATACACAAAATATTGTGATTCCGAACGTTCCGGATGATCAAGTTGAAGCTTTGCTGGCAGAAGAAATTTTTCAAAAGGGCAGAATTACCATCAAGCCGAAATCATTCATTGGTTATGCCGTTTCCTGCACTGGAACGGAATTTTGCAACCTTGCGCTTGTTGAAACGAAACAGCGGATGAAAACAATTGTCGAATATTTGGATCAAGAATTAGAATTGGATGTACCTGTTCGAATGCACATCACAGGCTGCCCGAATTCATGCGGTCAGCGGCAAATCGCGGACATCGGTCTGCAAGGCGTTTTGATGAGAACAAAAGATAAAAAAATGGTCGATGCCTACGAAATTCATGTTGGCGGAACGCTTCTTGACGGCGGCCGATTTAATGAAAAATTGAAAGGAAAAATTGAGGCAGAGAAGCTTCATTTAGTGTTGAAAGATTTTCTGCAATATTTCAAAGAAACGAAGCTGGCCGGCGAAACCTTTTTAGAATATTATGATCGCGTCGGCATTGAACCTTTGCAGGCGAAGCTCGATGAGATTTTGGAACCTCTCGGAGCTTAAATGGGGTGTCAGCATGTATTTGTATCGCTTTCTTGTAAAAACGAAGGAGAAGGAAATTCCAGTAATCATCGCGGCCGAAAATGATTTGAAAGCATTCGAGCAAGTAGATGTTGAGCTTGAAAAATTTTATTTAAAGGTTCTTGACATTGAAGATGTTACGTTGTACGAAAAGAAAAAAATACGAAAAAGTGCAGGGTTTGTGATAGATGAAAGCGACGTGACGCTCTGTACGTAGTGGGGGAGATCAGCGTGGGAAAAGTGTATATTGTCGGAGCAGGCCCAGGAGATCCAGAATTAATCACAATAAAAGCGATGAAGGCGATTCAGAAGGCGGATGTGATTTTATATGACAGGCTTGTCAACAAAGAGCTCCTTGCTTATGCAAAAAAAGAAGCGGATCTCATTTATTGCGGCAAATTGCCAAATTACCATACGATGCGCCAAGAGACGATCAATAAGTTTTTAGTGAAGCATGCCCAGGCAGGCAAAATCGTAACGCGGTTAAAAGGAGGCGATCCCTATCTGTTTGGCAGAGGGGGGGAGGAAGCGGAAGTATTGGTGCAAAAACGAATTCCTTTTGAAGTAATCCCCGGGGTTACGGCTGCTTCCGCCGCTTCCGCCTATGCTGGCATCCCGCTAACGCATCGCAACATCAGCGCTTCGTGTGCATTTATTACCGGGCATAGAGCAGGGGACCGGAAAACAAAAGAGGAAACGATTCATTTGATGAAGGCGGCGGACACCGTTGCCGTCTATATGGGTGTGAAAAATATTCCGGAAATCCAAGACATGATGGTCCGAAGCGGGAAGGATCCCAATACACCTGTTGCCTTTATTGAATGGGCAACTACGGAAGAACAGCGCACAGTAACGACAAACGTGAAGGAAATGGCGAAATCGGCAAAAGAAAATTGTATTTCTAATCCATGCATGATCATTATCGGCGAAGTCGTTCGTTTTCATGACCAGTTGAACTGGTTTGAGAAGCAGATGAGCAACATCGATTTTACAACAGGTGTTTCGTTATGAAAAAAGGGGTTCTGTATATCTTTCACGGCAGTCGGTTGCGAGATTCTAGAGAAGAGGCGATTCATTTTTTCAATGACGTGAAGGCGAGCCTGCCATACGAGATTCAAGAAATCTCTTTCCTTGAGCTTGCAAAGCCTACCATTGAGGAAGGATTTGCATCCTGTTTCGCAAAAGGAGCTGCTCATATTGCGGTAATCCCAGTGCTGTTATTAGCTGCCGGCCATGCCAAACAAGATATACCAGCTATTCTTTCGACATTGCAGACAAAGTATCCGGAAGCAATGATCTCCTATGGCATGCCTTTTGGCGTTGATGAATTGATGCTACAGGCGGTGGAAGACCGAATTAAACGCGTTTTGAATAGACCGAAAAAGTCTAGAATGATTTTGATCGGTCGAGGAAGCCGCGATGTGGAAATGCAGCAAGATTTTTTAAGGATTGGCCGCATGCTTGAAGAGCGATTGGAAGTACCGGTGACGTGCTGCTTTTTAACCGCAGCTTCTCCTCTTTTTCAAGATGTTGTTCAATCCGTTCCAAAAATGACGGAAGAAGAAATAATTTTTGTGCCTTATTTATTGTTTACAGGTCTATTGTTAAAAGGAGTTCAAAAGGAAATCGAGCAATTGAAAAAGGTAACGAATAAAAATATTATGTTAACTGATCATATCGGAAACCATTCGGCTGTAAAAGAACTGCTTCGCTTCAGAGTTGAAGAAGCGTTTGCAACAAGAGAAGAGAATAAATATTTGAAAAAGGAAACCGTGTTATGAATGGTTTCCTTTTTCTCTGTACTGAAATGAGGCGTACATAATTTTTCAAGATTAGAGCTAGTGAAGGCGACATTCCCGATGATCAACGTTGTTAATGGAGTAAGAGTTTCATAAAAGAAGCTTATAAAAGCAGAAGGAGAAGCAGAAAAAACGTCTATTGTTTTTTCAACTTCAGCACGAGCTCTTCATCAGGCGTCACATAGACCGTTTGCTGATTTTCATATATGACAAACCCAGGCTTGGCGCCATTCGGTTTTTTTACATAGCGCACTTTTGTATAATCGACAGGTACGGAGCTTGACTGACGCGCCTTGCTGAAATAAGCTGCAAGATTCGCTGCTTCTAAAATGGTCTGTTCAGATGGATCCTTTTTTCGGATCACAACATGGGAGCCGGGTATGTCCTTTGTATGAAGCCAAATATCGTCTCTAGCAGCAACCCGGTTTGTCAAGTATTCGTTTTGCTTGTTGTTTTTGCCGACTAATATTTCAACTCCGTCGCTGGACAGATAAGTTTCCAATACTGGTTTTACGTTTTTCTTCTTCGGGTGGTTCGCTCTTTTTTTCAAATATCCCCCTTCGATCAATTCTTCTCGAATTTCCTCTAAGTCTTTAGGGGAAGCCGTTTCAAGCTGTTGGAGAAGCCGGTCAAAATATTCGATTTCTTGTTCTGCTTTTTCGATTTGTGATTTGACAACTAAAACGGAATTTTTGGCTTTTTGATATTTTTGGAAATAACTTTGCGCATTTTCGGAAGGAGTTTTCAAAGGATCAAGCGGAATTTTGATCTTTTGTCCATCCTCGTCATAATAGTTGATCACTTCGACTTCTTTATCCCCTTTTTTCACAGCATGCATGTTCGCTGTCAATAGTTCGCCGTAAAGCTGCAGCGTATTTGCTTTTTCAGCCTCTTTGAGCGTGTGTTTTAACTTTTGGATTTTCGTTTCATTCTTTTTTCGCTCGTTGATGATGAAGCGTTCTAAATCCTGCCCTTGCTGCTTCACTCGATCGCGTTCCGCTTTCGAGTAAAAATATCGGTCTAGCAATTCGCTTATGGTAGAAAATGTTTTCCTTTCTCCTTTTACGTGCTCTAAAGGCAAAATATAAAAATATTCTTTATTTAAAGTTTTTGTCATTTGCGGAACAATGCTTCCGCTTTTTATTTGATTTAAAACGGACGTAAGCGTTCTGGCAACCGATTCCTTATTGGCGATTCCAGAGCGGTAGACGATTTCTTTTGCCAACAGAGGCGAGATGCCAGCAAATTGGTCGACAATTTGTTTTTCAAATTTTCCTGAAAACAGATCAATTTTTTTCAAAACCGTTTCTTCTGAAGCATGAAAAGGATTCAATTTGCCTTGGTCTGGAGGAAAAACATATGCGTGTCCGGGCAAAACAGAGCGATGGCGATTGACTGCAGCTGATACATGTTTGATGCTGTCAATGATCATCTTCTTTTCTTGATCGACTAAGATGATGTTGCTATGTTTTCCCATGATCTCGACAAATAATTGTTTCCTGGTGATATCCCCTAATTCATTGCGGGATCTCATTTGCAGCATGACGATTCGATCAAGTCCGACCTGGCTGATTTCCTCAATGATGCTTCCTTCCAAATGCTTTCTTAAAACCATACAGAACATCGGCGGTTCTTGCGGATTATCATAGTTGGAGGCTGTAAGATGAATGCGCGCAAAATTGGGATGATTGGATATAAGCAGACGATAATTTTTACCTTTCTGACGAATTTGCAAGATAAGATCGTGCTTAGAAGGCTGATGAATTTTTGTGATTTTTCCGCCTTCAAGCTCTTGTTTCAATTCTCTTTGAACACAATATGTAAAAATGCCGTCAAAAGACATATTTGCTCACCCTTTTTCCATGAAGTCCAAGAAAAAACTTACTAAATTATAACATGTTTTAGGACAAGGCTGAATATGTTGTTCTTAGAGCGTGTATCAAAAGGTGAAAAGGGGTGAAACAGAAATTCATGAAATGGCATGAATTGACAGAACAAGAAGTAATTCAATCATTGAATGTCGATATAAAAAAAGGATTATCAGAAAAAGAAGCAGAAAACCGCAGAAAAAAATTAGGATACAATGAGCTTGCAGAAGGAAAACGGCAATCAAATCTTTTGTTATTTTTCGGCCAGTTTAAAGATTTCATGGTTCTTGTTTTAATTGCGGCAACCGTCATTTCCGGCCTTTTAGGAGAGTATATTGATGCAGTTGCCATTATTGCGATTGTGATTTTGAACGGAGTTCTTGGATTTATTCAAGAGAAAAAGGCAGAGAAGTCTCTTGCTGCATTAAAAGAACTGTCAAGCCCGCAGACTACTGTATTGCGCAGCGGGAAGTGGGTGAAGATCCCTTCGAGAGAAATTGTCGTAGGGGACTGCATTAAATTTAAAAGCGGCGATCGAATCGGAGCTGATGTGCGTCTCATTCAGGTATCAAGCCTTGAAGTCGAGGAGTCGGCACTAACTGGCGAATCCGTCCCTGTTGGAAAACATACACGCCCATTAAAAGGGAATCAAGGATCCGTTGGCGATATGCAAAATATGGCCTTTATGGGCACGCTTGTAACAAGAGGAAGCGGAGTCGGCGTTGTCGTGGCTACAGGCATGAAAACGGCAATGGGGCAAATTGCAGATTTGCTGCAAACCCAGGAGCAGCAATTGACACCGATGCAGAGAAAATTAGAAGAGCTGGGCAAAGTTTTAATTGTTGTAGCTCTTCTCTTGACGGTATTAGTAGCAGGAATCGGAGTCATGCAAGGACATGCTGTTTATGAAATGTTTTTGGCGGGGGTCTCGCTGGCAGTGGCGGCGATTCCTGAAGGCTTGCCGGCGATTGTTACGGTTGCATTGGCATTGGGCGTCCAGCGGATGATCAAGAAAAATTCAATTGTCCGAAAGCTTCCAGCTGTTGAAACGCTCGGATGTGCAACCGTCATTTGTTCAGATAAAACAGGAACAATGACTCAAAACCAAATGACTGTGACAGACATTTGGATAAGCAATAAATCATGGAAGGTAACAGGTGCGGGCTATCAGCCTGCTGGGGAGTTTTTTGAAAACGGAAAAAAAATTGATCCGGCTGCTCATAAACCGTTGAAGCAAATGTTAATGTTTGGAATGCTTGCTTCAACATCTGATATTATTGAAACAAATGGAGAATATTCCCTTGATGGCGACCCGACGGAAGGTGCGTTGATCGTGGCTGGCATGAAAGCGGGGCTGGCAAAATCAAAATTATTGAAGCAATTTCATATTATGCGAGAATTTCCTTTTGACTCCGACCGAAAAATGATGTCCGTCATTGTTCAAGATAAAGACGGAAAATGCTTTGCAGTTGCAAAAGGAGCTCCAGATGTTATATTAGAACGTTCGACACATGTTCTTTGGCACGATAGAAAAGAACGTTTAACGGAACAGCGAAAAAATGACATTCAAAAGGCGATTTTTCATCAGGCAAACGAAGCATTAAGAACGATAGCAGTTGCATACAAACCGCTTCATACAGGATCTCTACCCCAAGCTGAAGCGGAATCTTCTCTTATTTTCATTGGCATACAAGGAATGATTGACCCGCCAAGACCAGAAGTGAAACAAGCGGTGAAGGAATGCGGTGAAGCAGGCATTAAAACTGTCATGATAACAGGCGATCATGTTATTACCGCACAAGCTATCGCAAAAGAACTAGAAATATTGCCGCCTAACGGTAAAGTAATGGACGGATCATCTTTGTCCAAGCTCACGATTGAAGAATTGGAAGAAGTAGTTGATGATATTTACGTATTTGCCAGAGTTTCTCCGGAGCATAAATTGAAAATTGTGAAAGCATTGCAAAACAAAGGACATATCGTTGCAATGACTGGAGACGGCGTAAATGATGCCCCGGCAATCAAAGCGGCAGACATAGGCATTTCGATGGGAATGAGCGGCACCGATGTGGCAAAAGAAGCTTCCTCTCTTATTCTCGTTGATGATAACTTTGCCACCATTAAAGCAGCGATTCAAGAAGGGCGCAATATTTATGACAATATCAGGAAATTTATTCGCTATTTATTAGCATCAAATGTAGGAGAGATACTAGTTATGTTATTTGCCATGATTTTAGCATTGCCACTGCCGCTTGTTCCGATTCAAATTTTGTGGGTGAATCTTGTAACAGATGGCCTGCCGGCTATGGCGCTTGGCCTTGATCCTGCAGAAGAAGATGTGTTAAAAAGAAAGCCTCGCGATCCGAAAGAAGGGATTTTTTCGAGAGGGCTTGGCTGGAAAATTTTATCTCGCGGGTTTTTAATCGGGCTGTCCACACTACTTGTCTTTTACTTCATTTATGAACGGAATACAGAACAGCTTGCCTACGCGCAAACAGCTGCTTTTGCAACACTTGTTTTGTCCCAATTGATTTTAGTGTTTGATTCAAGAACGGAAAAAACGATTTTTGACCGGAATCCTTTTAGCAACATTTATTTGCTGCTGGCAGTCTTTTCATCCATAATCTTAATGCTTGTTGTCATTTATTATGAGCCGCTTCAACCGATTTTCCATACAACGCCTATCATGGCTCGAGATTGGCTGTTTATTTTCGTCATGTCCGCTCTGCCGACATTTTTGCTGGCAGGATCAATTTTAACAAGAAAAAAACGATAAGTTATGTTACTCAACTTTCGCACACAGAAATATTTAAGCATTGCTTGATATAATTAGGTATAGTGGCCAACCATTTATTCATTTGATTTTTAAAGATGTCCATGTTCAAAGAAACCTCGGCTTCCGCCAAAGTTTGGAAAAGGTCAATAAGTGATTGAAGGGCAGTAATAAAATCTATGTCTTTTACATCTTCGCAAAGGATGTAAAAAAGGTTGCCAATCGTCTTAGGATCCTCCTCTTTTCGCATTTGCCAAGCAATGAGAATATATCGTGTAAAAACAATGGTTGTATGGCTAATTAACATGTCGTAGGAACGTCCCTGGAATTCTTTCTCTAAATTTAAAAGGGATTTATTGCATTTGAAGAAGACTTCAATGTCCCAACGCATGCCGTAAATACGAATGATCTCTTCATTTTCTAATGTTGTATCTGTGCTGAGAATGGCAAGCCATTCGCTCCGTTTATTACGGTTTCGTACAAATAGAATTTTTACTGGAATTCCATTGTCTAAAGTAGCATAAACGGATCCGCGAATGTCTTTTTTACCCATGTGAGGTTTTGCCAATTTGTAAAGTTGATTCAGTGTGAAACGTTCACCATTGTAAACGTATCGCTGCTTTAATTGCTTCACCAAGCCAATGACAAATAACCCTTTGTTCGTAATCTTCTCAATTAAAGGCGCTTGTGTAAACCAGGAATCCATGAGAACATAGTCAGCTATAATCCCTTTTTCAAGCGCATGATCAAGTAAAGCTGAAGCCACGTCCGGTTTTGATTTCAGAGCTTCCTGGCGACGCTTATAGCCAGATGTTCGTTTATCAATATTGGTATTGATTTCTTGCAGGCGATTTTCCTTTTTCGGTGAACTTAGAAGAGCAAAATCAACGGGAATAAAAGTAAAACTATCGGTCCAGCCAAGGGTAAGCATTTGAAACCCTTTCAAGTACTGATGGGTAGAGTGATCAAAAACCTTAGCCAACAGTTCAACCGACTTACTACGGTTTCTTGAAAAGACAGAATCATCAATCACAAAAGCTGTGACACGATCTTTTGAAGTTAATGGTTGAAGCAGACGGATCATTTCACTGCTTAATGAAAGCAGAAACTTTCTCCAATGATAGGTTGGTGTATTTAAAAAGCGATAGACTGTATCCTTTCCGGGCAGATCCTGAGATCGTTTACTCATAAAAGCACGAAACCAGTTCTTATATTGGAAGACTAAAAGAAAAATCAGTTTGAAAACAGTAAGACAAGAATACCCGGAAAGTTTCGTAATATTCGCTTTTCTTAAATGATATCCAATATTTAATTCGGAAAATCCTTGTTTAATTTCTTTTGGTAATTGCGCAAAGTAGTCTTTATTCGTTATCATAGTGGTGACACCTTTCTTTTGGATTTGGTTTCGTCACCAATATTTTACCAAAAGAATAGGTGTCTTTCTTTATGTTTTAAAAAATGTCAAATGATAATTTTGTACTTCCCAAAACCATTTACATCAAGCATTTAAACAAGATTTTGGACTGCGAAAGCTGAGTTATGTTATAATTTTTTCAGGTGATAGATGCTATTCTATGACCTTTCTTTTTTTCTTTTGTTTTGAAGGCGACGAAAGAACGGATGTGGTACAATGGTATTAAGCATGACGGGATTTGGCCGCTCGGTAAAAACGGTGCAGCAGATGCAAATAACAGTTGAGATGAGATCGGTCAATCACCGGTTTTGTGAAATCAGCGTGCGGATGCCTAAAAATTTTTTTTCGCTTGAAGAAAAAATAAAGAAAGCCGTACAATCTTATATAAATCGAGGACGTGTGGAATTGTACATCACGGTCAGCGGAGAGGGTCTTTTTTCCAGAACCCTAAACGTTGACTGGTCCCTTGCCGCTCAATACATAGACGCTTTGAACGAAATGAAACGCCGTTTTCATATAGATGATTCCATTCGTTTCATGCACCTTTTGCATGATGAACATATTTTTGAAATTCAAGAGGTTGCGAATGAAAATGAAGAGCTTGAATGTATGATGTTAGAAGCTGTTCATGAAGCGGCCAATCAACTTCTGGAAATGCGGGCTGCAGAAGGAAGCAAGCTAAAAGAAGACTTGCTTGAGCATTTGGAAGCGTTAGAGCAAATCATAGAGCATATTCAATCAAGAGCCAGTATTGTCGCAAGCAACTACAGAGATAAATTGCAAAAGCGTTTATCCGAGTTTATAACAGGGAATATTGATGAGAATAGAATATTGTTGGAAGTGGCAATTTTCGCTGACAAATCGGATATTACGGAAGAATTGACAAGATTAGAAAGCCATTTGAGCCAGTTTCGAAAAACGATCGAAAAAGATGAACCGATAGGGCGGAAGCTTGATTTTATCGTACAAGAGATGAGCCGGGAAGCCAATACGATCGGAGCTAAAGGGAATGATTCGGCCATTTCTGCTTTCGTTGTGGAATTGAAAACTGTTATTGAAAAATTAAAAGAGCAAGTTCAAAATATTGAATAAAGGCTTTTTAGGGGGAAAAATCATGGGAATTAAATTAATTAATATTGGCTTTGGCAACATCGTTTCAGCAAGCCGCATCATTTCCATTGTAAGCCCCGAATCGGCTCCGATAAAGCGGATGATTCAAGATGCAAGAGAACGAGGAATGCTTATTGATGCGACATATGGAAGAAGGACGAGAGCAGTTGTTATAATGGATTCTGACCATATTATATTGTCTGCCGTCCAACCGGAAACAGTTGCTCAAAGGCTTTCCAATAAAGATGAGCTGTCTGATGAAGGGTAGGGTAAATTTGAAATGCAATTAAAGAAAAAAGGTTTGTTAATTGTTTTGTCTGGACCGTCCGGAGTGGGAAAAGGCACTGTTCGCAAAGCGTTGTTTGCACAAAAAGACGTCAATTTTCAATATTCGATCTCAGTGACGACGAGAACCCCACGGGAGGGTGAGAAGGACGGTGTAGATTATTTTTTTAAAACACGCGAACAATTTGAACAGATGATTAAGGAAAACAAACTGCTTGAATGGGCAGAATATGTTGGGAATTATTACGGTACACCCGTTGAATATGTAGAGAAAACACTTGCAGAAGGAAAAGATGTTTTTCTAGAAATTGAAGTTCAAGGGGCTCTTCAAGTTAAAAAGGCATTTCCTGACGGGTTGTTTATATTTTTACTCCCGCCTAGCCTGGAAGAACTGAAAAATCGAATTGTCACGAGAGGAACAGAGTCAGCTGACTTGATCAATAATCGGATGAAAAAAGCAAAAGAAGAAATTGACATGATGGATTATTATGACTATGTTGTTGTTAATGATGAAGTGAATCTTGCCTGTGAAAAAATTAAAGCGATTGTGACTGCTGAACATTGCAGAAGGGAAAGAGTTGCACAAATGTACAAAAAATTTTTGGAGGTTGAGTCTTGATGCTTTATCCATCAATTGATTCCCTATTAAACCGTATCAATTCAAAATATACACTAGTAACTGTAGCAGCAAAAAGAGCGCGGCAAATGCAGCAAAACAATGACCAGCAATTGGAAAACACGGTATCTGTAAAATATGTCGGAAAAGCGCTGGAAGAAATTGATGCAGGGCTGCTTAATTATGAAAAGATTGAGAAATAATAGCTGCTGTCATAACAACCTACTTGATAGGTTGTTATTTTTTTAAAAAGCTGAGAAATAGGAGGAGAACAAAGTGGCACGTCCGAGACGTATTTTATTGTGTGTAACGGGAGGAATAGCGGTTTTCAAGGCTGCAGCTTTGACGAGCAAGCTGACACAGGCGGGTTTTGATGTGAAAGTGATCATGACAGAATCTGCTACGAAATTCGTCACCCCTTTGACGTTTCAAGTACTATCGAGAAATGAAGTGTTTTTAGATACTTTTGATGAAAAAGATGCGAAAGTGATTGCACATATCGATTTAGCCGACTGGGCTGATTTAGTGCTCGTAGCTCCAGCAACTGCCAATATCATTGGGAAACTTGCCTCAGGGATTGCCGATGATATGGTGACAACGACACTGCTGGCGACAACTGCACCGGTTTGGATTGCTCCTGCAATGAATGTACATATGTATGACCATCCGGCTGTAAAACGCAACATTGAAACGCTTTATCGGGACGGCTATCAGTTTATTGAACCGCAAGAAGGACATCTTGCATGCGGTTACGTTGGCAAAGGCCGCCTGGAAGAGCCGGACAAAATCGTTGAACTCATTCAAAACCATTTTTCCGATCAAACGAAGGTACCTTCCGTCTTGAATCAGAAAACAATTATCATTACTGCGGGGCCGACAAGGGAAAAAATAGATCCTGTCCGGTTTTTCTCCAACCATTCAAGCGGAAAAATGGGCTATGCGATCGCCGAGCAGGCGAAGGAGCTTGGAGCGAGCGTAATTTTAATTTCCGGTCCGACTTCTCTTGCGCCGCCGGCCGGGGTGACATTTGTGCCAGTTGAAAGTGCTGAAGAGATGTATCATGAAGTGATGAACCATTTTGACAAAGCCGACATTGTGATTAAATCTGCCGCAGTTTCTGATTATCGGCCGAAACAAACATTTGATCAAAAAATGAAAAAAAAGGACGGCTCATTAGTCATTGAATTGGAACGTACGGAAGACATTTTAAAAAGACTCGGCGAGAAGAAAGGAACAAAATTGCTGGTAGGATTTGCGGCGGAAACGGAAAATGTTGAACAATATGCGCTGCATAAGCTGAATGAAAAGAACTTGGATTTAATTGTCGCCAACAATGTAAATGAACCAGGAGCAGGATTTCAAAAGGATACAAATATAGTGACGATTTTTCATAGAAACGGAGAAAAGAAGGCGTATCCGCTTATGTCTAAAAAAGAAGTGGCAAATGCAATTTTAAGAGAAATTGAAAAGCTTTTGAAAGGTGAATAGATAATGCGGTATGCAAGCGTTGTTGTGGATGTCCCGGCAAAAGGCACGGACAAGCTATTTGACTACGAAATTCCAAATAAATTCGCTGGCGTAATCCAGCCTGGCATGAGGGTCATCGTTCCTTTCGGCTCCCGCAAGCTTACTGGATTTGTCGTTCAGTTAAAAAATGAAACAGATATTGACAGTGTGAAACCGATCCATTCGCTTTTTGATCCGGAACCGGTATTAAATCATGAACTGTTAGAGCTTGGCGCATGGCTTAGTGAAACGACTCTTTGCTATAAAATCACCGCTTTTCAGGCAATGCTTCCGGCTGCGATGAAAACGAGGTACATAAAAGAAATCAAGCCATCGAGCTCCGCTCAATTGGAGGATTTGCCTGAAGAGATCAGGACTGCTTTCGAAAAAGGAGGGCCGCTTTCATGGGAGGATTTACCTTCATCACTTGTCGCCGTCGTTCAAAAGGAAATTCGTAATGGGAATTTGCAAATCGATTATCGTGTCGAACAAAAGCAAAAAAAACGGCTTGTGAAATATGTAAAGCCTCTTTTGCCGGTTCGTGAGCTTGAAGAACAGCTTCAGCATTTGCCAGCTCGCGCCCATAAACAGAAAGAGGTTATTCAATTTTTTATTGATCATCCTAATCCGATTTTATTAACGGAGTTGACGAACAGCATACAAGGAGCTTCAATTGCCGTCAAAGCGTTAATTAAAAAAGGTATTTTGACAGAGGAGCAAGTAGAAATTTACAGAGATCCTTATGAGCATAAACAGTTTCCGAGAACGAAGCCTTTACCGTTAACTGACGAACAAAAACGTGCAATGGAGCCGATTTTAGACAAGCTGAATCGACACGAGCACGAAGTATTTTTAATGTATGGGGTCACGGGAAGCGGCAAAACGGAAATTTATTTGCAAGCGATCGAGAAGGTATTGAATGAAGGAAAAGAAGCGATCGTGCTAGTACCTGAAATATCGTTGACTCCTCAAATGGTTCAGCGGTTTAAAAGCAGATTTGGCAGCCAGGTTGCTGTTCTTCATAGCGGGTTGTCCAGCGGGGAAAAGTTCGATGAATGGCGGAAAATTTACCGGAAAGAAGCGAAGCTTGTCGTCGGGGCGAGATCAGCAATTTTTGCCCCGTTTCAAAATATCGGCATCATTATTATTGATGAAGAGCATGAAACTAGCTATAAACAGGAGGAAAGTCCTCGGTATCATGCAAGGGACGTTGCCATTTACAGAGGGAAATATCATCAATGTCCAGTCATTTTAGGAAGCGCCACTCCGACGCTTGAATCATTTGCGAGAGCACAAAAAGGCGTTTATACGTTGTTAACTTTAAAAGAACGCGTCAACCGCCGTCCTCTGCCGGAAGTCCATATTGTCGACATGCGGGAGGAGCTGAGAAACGGCAACCGATCGATGTTTTCAAGAACGTTGTTTGAAAAGCTGACAGATCGCTTGAAGAAAGGAGAGCAATCTGTACTTTTATTAAACAAGCGCGGCTATTCTTCCTTCGTCATGTGCAGAAATTGCGGACATGTCATAGGATGTCCTCATTGCGATATTTCCCTTACTTATCATCGGCATGGGGAAAAGCTAAAATGCCACTATTGCCAATTCGAAACAGCCATGCCGTCGCGATGCCCAGAATGTGGAAGCGAGCATATCCGCTTTTTCGGAACAGGAACTCAGCGTATCGAGGAAGAGCTCAACAGGCTTATCCCGGAAGCGCGTGTCATACGGATGGATGTCGACACGACCAGCCGTAAAGGAATGCATGAAAAGCTTTTAAACGCATTCGGCGAAAAAAAAGCAGACATCCTGCTTGGAACACAAATGATTGCAAAAGGATTGGACTTCCCTGATGTCACATTGGTCGGAGTGCTTTCGGCTGACACGATGCTCCATCTTCCTGATTTCCGGTCTGGAGAAAAAACGTTTCAATTATTAACGCAAGTAAGCGGAAGAGCAGGCCGGCATGAGCTTCCGGGGGAAGTGGTGATTCAAACTTATACGCCTGAGCATTACTCCATTCAATTGGCAAGCTTGCATGATTTTGAAACATTTTATCGACAGGAAATGAAAATGAGAAAATCTTTTGCCTATCCGCCCTATTATTTTCTCATTCTCATTACCGTTTCCCATCCAAATGCGATAAAAGCAGCTGAAGTAACGGAGAAAATTGGACAATATTTAAAGCTTCATTTATCAAATGAGGCGCAGATCCTCGGTCCTGTCAGTTCGCCAATACCGAAGATGAAAGATAGATATCGATTTCAATGCATGATAAAATACAAACGGGAAAAAAACTTGTATAAAACACTGAAATTATTGTTCGAGCATTATGAAGAGGACATGTCGCAAACGGATTTAAAATTGATGATTGATCTAAATCCGTATACCATTCTATAAATTGGTTATGTAAATTGTTAGCATCATATCTAGTTTTTAGATGTCGATGAGTTGGAAACAATAGAAGGGAGATATGTATGGCGAAAATTATATTTATGGGCACGCCTGACTTTGCTGTACCAGTGCTAAATCGAATCGTAAAAGACGGTCATGACGTTTGTGCGGTTGTCACACAGCCAGACCGCCCGAAAGGAAGAAAAAAACAATTGACGCCTCCGCCTGTAAAAGTGGCTGCAGAACAACATAACATTCCAGTGCTTCAACCTGAAAAAATCCGTCACAAAGAAGAAATAGAAAAAATTTTGGCGTTAAAACCCGACTTAATTGTAACGGCTGCTTTTGGTCAAATTTTGCCAAAAGAGATTTTGGACGCACCGAAATATGGCTGTATAAATGTACATGCTTCTCTTTTGCCTGAGCTGCGAGGCGGAGCACCCATTCATTATGCCATCATGCAAGGCAAAAAGAAGACGGGAGTTACGATCATGTATATGGTGGAAAAACTGGATGCCGGAGATATTTTAACACAAGTCGAAGTTCCAATTGATGAAAGGGATACGGTTGCTACATTGCACGACAAATTGAGCGAAGCAGGCGCCAATCTTTTATCACAAACGATACCGAAAATTTTAGAAAACAGTATAACTCCAATTCCGCAAGATGAAACGAAAGCCACATTTGCCTGGAATATTCAAAGGGAACAGGAAAAAATCGATTGGACGAAAAGCGGTGAAGAGGTGTACAACCACATTCGCGGGTTAAATCCTTGGCCAGTTGCCTACACGGTTTTGAACGGAAAGACGATTAAAATTTGGTGGGGAGAAAAAGTGAAGAAAGAACACCAAGCAGAGCCTGGAACAATTGTTTTCGTCGACAAGGACGGTTTCGTTGTTGCAACAGGAAATGACGTTTCCATTAAAATTATTGAGCTTCAGCCGTCCGGAAAGAAAAAAATGAGCTGCGAGCAATTTTTAAGAGGAACGCAAATTGAAATAGGGATGACATTCGAATGAAAAAACGAAATGCAAGAGAACTAGCAATGGATTTACTAGTGGCCATCGAAGAAAAACAAGCATACAGCAACCTGCTGCTAAATACATGGATTGATAAATATGAATTGGAGCAAAAAGATGCTGCTTTATTGACAGAGCTTGTCTACGGAACCATCCAGCGGAAGCTGACTCTTGATTACTATTTATCGCATTTTCTAGAGAAAAAGAAAAAAATTAGCAATTGGGTGATCCAGCTTTTAAGAATATCGCTTTATCAAATGGTGTATTTAGATCGGATTCCTGACCGCGCGGTTCTTTATGAGGCAGTGGAAATCGCCAAAAAGAGAGGACATAAAGGGATTGCGGCTCTAGTAAACGGTGTTTTGCGAAATATTCAACGAAAAGGCCTCCCTACCATTAAAGATATACAAGATCCGATTGAGCGTACAGCGGTAAAGACAAGCGCTCCGAAATGGCTTGTCGAACGGCTTGCGAGTCAATACGGGTTTGAGACTGCGGAAAATATATTATCCTCGCAGCTTTTGCATGCTAAACAGACAGCTAGAGTGAACAAGCTGAAAACGACAGTTCCTCAGGCGATCGCTGCTTTGGAAAAAGAAGGAATAAAGGCGGTAAAGGGAAAGCTGGTTGATGAGGCCATCGAAGCTGTAAAAGGAAATTTAGCGAATACGAGCCTCTATCAAAAAGGTTGGTTCACCATTCAAGATGAAAGCTCGATGCTCGTCTCGCTAGCTTTACATGTAAAAGAAGGAGAGCAAATTTTGGATGCATGTGCAGCTCCGGGAGGGAAGTCAACTCATATTGCAGAGCTTTTGAATAATACGGGTAAAGTCGTCTCCCTAGATTTGCACGAGCATAAAATCCAGCTCATCGAAAAGCAAGCATCAAGGCTTGGGCTCTTGAATGTAAACGCAAAAGTGCTGGACAGCCGCAACGCCTCGGAGCATTTTCCGCCAAACAGCTTCGATAAAATTTTAGTGGATGCACCGTGCAGCGGATTCGGTGTCATAAGAAAAAAACCGGAAATTAAATATACGAAAACAGAAGAAGATATTCTTTCTTTAACATCAGTGCAAAAAAAGATATTAGCTTCCGTAGCTGATTTGGTGAAGCCTGGAGGTTTGCTTGTTTATAGCACTTGCACAATAGATAAACAAGAAAATGAGGAGATGATAAAATATTTTTTAAAGGAGCATGATGACTTTCAATTAGATGAGACGTTACAAGATCGAATGCCGGAAAAAGTTCGACAATACGTCGAAAACGGCTTTGTGCAAATTTTGCCGCAATATTTCAATACCGACGGATTTTTTATCGCGGCTTTGAGAAGGAAGGTACAATGATGGACAAGATGCAAGTAAAACCATCTATTTATTCGTTAAAATATTCCGATTTAAAAGAATGGCTTGAACAACAAGGCGAAAAAAGCTTTCGAGCAGCACAAATTTTTGAATGGCTGTATAAAAAACGCGTTGCCTCTTTCGATAAAATGACCAATTTGCCAAAGTCATTGAAGGAAGCATTGGCGGAGCATTTCGATTTGACAACATTGAAAACAATTGTTAAGCAAACGTCAAAAGACGGCACGATGAAATTTTTGTTTGAGCTCCATGACGGCTATTCCATTGAAACGGTGTTAATGAGGCATAATTACGGAAACTCAGTATGTGTGACAACACAAGTTGGCTGCCGAATCGGGTGCACCTTTTGCGCTTCCACATTAGGTGGATTAAAACGAAATTTATCTGCGGGGGAAATTGTAGCTCAAGTCATAAAAGTTCAGCAAATATTAGATGAAATCGGCGAACGAGTCAGCCATGTCGTCATAATGGGGATTGGAGAGCCTTTTGACAACTATGAAGAAATGATGTCATTTTTAAAAATCATCAACGACGAAAAAGGATTGAACATTGGCGCCCGCCACATTACTGTTTCAACGAGCGGAATTATCCCTAAAATTTATCAATTTGCTGATGAAAATTTACAAATCAATTTAGCTATTTCCCTCCATGCACCGAATACAGAACTGCGCACAAAGCTAATGCCGATCAATAAAGCTTTTAAGCTTCCTGATTTAATGAAGGCAGTCAAATATTATATTGACAAAACAGGGCGGCGAATTTCATTTGAATACGGACTGTTTGGAGGCGTAAATGATCAAGTGGAGCACGCACTCGAGCTTGCTGAGCTAATAAAAGATTTAAAATGCCACGTGAATTTAATTCCAGTCAACTATGTTCCGGAGCGGAATTATGTTCGCACGAGCAAAGATCAAATTTTTCGATTTGAACGGACATTAAAGGAACAAGGGATTAATGTCACGATCCGAAGAGAACATGGACACGATATTGATGCAGCTTGCGGACAGTTAAGGGCAAAAGAGCGAAAAATAGAGACGAGGTGAATAAATGAAAACCGCTGTTTTTACTGACAAAGGAAAGGTCAGAACCCATAATGAAGACGCCGCAAGTGCCATTCTTAACCGACACGGGCAAATTTTAGCTGTCGTGGCTGACGGAATGGGTGGCCACCTCGCAGGCGATGTCGCAAGCAGAATGACGATCGAGCATTTTGAAAAAAGCTGGAACGAAGCGGAAAAAATGGAACATCCCGAGCAGGCGGAGAGCTGGATAAACGATCATATTGCCGAAGTCAACGAAGAACTTTTGACATATGCGAATGAACATAAGGAATGTAAAGGAATGGGCACGACGTTTGTCGGTGCCATCTGTACTGAAAGCTTTGCTACAATCGCCCACATTGGTGACAGCCGATGCTATTTGTTAAATAAAGCCGGTTTTGCTCAAATTACCGATGATCATTCATTAGTGAACGAGCTTGTGAAATCGGGACAAATTTCAAAAGAGGATGCGAAAGAGCATCCGCGAAAAAACATTTTATTGAAAGCTCTCGGCACAGAACAATCTGTCGATGCAGATATTAAAACAGTCGTCCTAGAAGTAAACGATTATTTGCTTCTTTGTTCTGACGGTTTATCGAATAAAGTGCAGGAACATGAAATGGAATCAATTTTATCATCCGACCAATCACTGGAAGAAAAAGCGAAGGAATTAATACGGCTAGCAAATGAAAACGGCGGCGATGACAATATTTCTGTCATTATTTATAAACATGTCATCAGCCGCGAGAGTGATGGAACATGCTGATCGGCAAGCGGATTAGCGGCCGTTACAAAATTTTGAAAGTGATTGGCGGAGGAGGAATGGCAAACGTTTATTTAGCAAGAGACATTATTTTAGAACGCGACGTTGCCATTAAAATTTTACGACTAGATTTTTCAGATGATGATGAGTTTATACGAAGATTTAGGAGAGAGGCACAATCGGCAACAAGCCTTGCCCATCCGAATATCGTCAGCATTTACGATGTCGGCGAAGAAGATAACATTTACTACATCGTGATGGAGTATGTGGAAGGCAAGACGTTAAAGCAGTACATCCAGCAAAATGCACCTTTGCATCCTAGAGAAGCATTAAATTTAATGGAGCAAATCGTATCAGCCATTGCTCACGCACACGAAAATCAAATTGTCCATAGAGATATAAAGCCGCACAATATACTTATTGACAACCTCGGGAACATTAAAGTGACCGATTTTGGGATTGCTATGGCTTTGACATCAACAACCATTACCCACACTAATTCCGTGCTGGGCTCTGTACATTATTTGTCGCCTGAACAAGCGAGAGGTCAGATTGCAACAAAAAAATCTGACATTTATTCGCTCGGCATCGTCCTGTATGAAATGCTGACAGGCAGGCTCCCTTTTGACGGGGAATCGGCCGTATCAATCGCTTTAAAGCATTTGCAATCAGAAGCTCCGTCTCCAAAGAGATGGAACCCTGAGATCCCCCAAAGCGTCGAAAATATTATTTTAAAGGCGATGGCGAAAGACCCTCTTCACCGTTATTCCTCTGCGGAAGAAATGGGAGAAGATATTCGCACTGCCTTTAATACAGACAGATTAGATGAAAAGAAATTTGAAATACCTGATAACGACGAAAAAACGATCACCCATCCGATTGTTTTACATGATATACCTGAAACTGGGGAACAAACAATCATTCATCATGCAAAGGATCGGCAGCCGTCGGGAGCAGAAAAGGAACAAAAGCATGAAAATATTGTAAGCCCTAAGAAAAAAAGAAAATGGCTGAAAATGTTATGGATGGCGACAGCTGTAGTCATCATAGCCATCATTTTAGCACTTCTCGTTCTTCCTAAACTAATCCTTCCAAAAGATGTAGAAGTGCCTGATGTGAGAGGGAAAACATATGAGGAAGCTGTCAACCAATTGCTGAAGGAAGGATTTGATGTCAAAGACACGATTTTGCTGGAAAACGATGAAATTGAAGAAGGATATGTCATAAGGACAGAACCAGAAGCAGGAGAAATGGTAGAAGAAGGTTCTTCTATTATCATTTATGAAAGTGCAGGCAAGAAAAAGGTAACGCTTGATAATTATATCGGACAGGATATCGAGAGAGTAAGACAGCTCCTTGAAGTAAAAGGATTTTCCAACATTACAGTATTGGAAGAATATAGCAGCGAAGAGGAAGGAACTGTCATTGACCAATCTCCGAGTGAGGGAGCAGAGCTCATTCCTGATGAAGATGAAATTACATTAACCGTGAGCAAAGGACCGAGAAAAATCACGCTTGCAGATTTAACGGGATACACAGAAGAAGCTGTTAAGGACTATGTGGAAAAAGAAGGTTTATCTTTTTCAAAGAAAGAAGAACATTCCGATGAAGTTCCTGCCGGTCAAGTGATTTCCCAATCACCGAGTGCAGGAAAAAAAGTGCTTCCAGGTGAAAAAATAGAAGTGGTTATTTCCATAGGTCCGGAAGAAAAGCCGGACAAAAAAGTCGTCCGTGAAGTAGAGATCCCGTTTGATCCCGAAATTCACGGCGAAGAAGCGGAAGTGGGTATTTATATCAATGATGCTGAGCATTCTATCGGTGAACCTTATGAAACATTTAAAATATCAAAGCCTACCAAAAAGAAAATTGAGCTGACGATTCAACCTGGTCAATCCGCTTATTATCAAGTTTTGCTGAATAATGAAGTGGTGAAAACTGAAACAGTTCCTTATCCTGAAAATTAATGAAAAAGGAGGTCATGTATGCCAAAAGGCAAAATTGTTAAAGCGTTAAGCGGATTTTATTACGTATTGGCTGAAAATAAGCTTTATCAATGCAGGGGAAGAGGGGTGTTTCGAAAAAATAAAATTTCCCCTCTAGTTGGAGATGAAGTTATTTTTCAGGCGGAAAATGAAAAAGAAGGCTACATTCTAGAAATTTTGCAAAGAAAGAATGAATTGATCCGTCCGCCCATTTCAAACATTGATCAAGGGATCTTAGTTTTTTCCGCTGTAAGTCCAGATTTTAGCGCCAAGCTGCTGGATCGCTTTTTGGTGTTAATGGAAGCCAAAAACATTCGCCCGATCATTTGCATTACAAAAATTGACTTAATTGCAGATCATGTAATAGATGAAAAGATTCGTCAGTTTGCCAAAGATTATGAAAAAATTGGCTATCCTGTCTTTTTGATGACTACAAAAGAGCCTGAAACAGTTAAACAGGTCATTCCTTATTTAAAAGACCGCATTTCAGTGATTGCCGGGCAATCTGGAGTTGGCAAATCCTCCATGTTGAACTGCCTGGATCACCGTTTGCAATTGAAGACAGGAGAAATTTCCGATCATTTGGGGAGAGGAAAGCATACAACGAGACATGTAGAGCTCATTTCATTGGGAGGGGGACTAGTCGCCGATACGCCCGGATTTAGTTCGCTGGAGTTTACGGGTATAGAAGCTGATGACTTGCCGAATTGCTTTCCAGAGATAAAAGAATTTAGCATTCAATGTAAATTTCGAGGCTGTCTTCATCAGAAGGAGCCAAAATGCGCCGTTAAAGAAGCGGTTGAAAATGGCGATATTTCCTCCTACAGATACGAACATTATCTTCAGTTTTTAGAAGAGATAAAAGAAAGAAAGCCGAGGTATTGAACATGGTTAAAATTGCACCTTCGATTTTATCCGCAGATTTTTCTAGATTGGCAGAAGAAATTATTGATGTGGAAAAAGGAGGAGCGGATTACATTCATGTTGACGTGATGGACGGCCACTTTGTGCCGAATATTACGATCGGTCCGCTCATTGTGCAAGCGATCCGCCCAGTGACCAAGCTGCCGCTTGATGTTCATTTAATGATTGAACAGCCTGATCGTTATATTCCTGCTTTTGTTGAAGCAGGAGCCGACTTGTTGTCCGTTCATGCGGAAGCATGCCCGCATCTTCATCGAACGATCCATTTAATCAAATCGAATGGAGTGAAAGCAGGTGTTGTTTTAAATCCACATACTCCTGTATCGATGATCGAGCATGTAATAGAAGATGTTGATCTCGTGCTTTTGATGACGGTTAACCCTGGATTTGGTGGACAAGCGTTTATTCCATCAGTCATCAAAAAAATTCAGCAAGTTTCCAGCATCTTGAAAGAAAGAAATTTGCAAGTTGAGATCGAAGTGGACGGCGGCATCAACGCTGAAACAGCCAAATTGTGTGTGGAAGCTGGAGCAAATGTGCTTGTGGCAGGATCAGCCATTTATAATGAAAAAGATCGCAAACAAGCGATCAAATCTATAAGAGGAATGTGAAAGAACCGTTTATATGCGGTTCTTTTCACATTTAAAGGAAAAAATTTTTCATTTTTATGTTGATTCTTCAATAGATGTCAAGTACTTTTTTATTTTTTTCATGCATAAAGATATTGTAAGAAAAGTTGATGAAGACGTTCTAATTAGTATCTAAAATACGGATGATGAATATGCTACTTATAGACGTTTTTTAGATTTCTCATGGGGAGGGTAAATATAAATGAGATTTTATACAATTAAGCTTCCGAGGTTTTTAGGAGGAATTATACGGGCAATGCTCGGTTCATTTAAGAAAGATTAAAGAAGCACCTATCAAGGTGCTTTCTGCTTGTAGACAAAGCCGAATGGTGTGAACTCTACAAGCTTTTTTTATACCAAATTATATTGTGGGGATTTACCATTCTGTTAGAATGTTCGGCTTCAACTGGAAAAAATAATAGAGGACACCGATTAAGTGCATGTTGCCTTCGTTTTTAGCAAACTTTCAACAAATACAGTAAATGGCAGGGGTTTTTGTCTTCAATACTAAAAAGCTGCCTCATTTTTCTTCCATTTTTTTTTGTGTAAAAAAGAATTTTTTTAATTTAAAGTAGACTTTATGCGGTTGATTTTGTGTATGCCAAAAGGAACACGGATCGGGCTGAAGAAAGGCAAGGCAAACTGTTTGAGAAAGTGGAATGTATTCCGATCGTTAATATGTAGTAAATAACCTATGTAGTTTTTTTAGCAGTTTGAAAAAATTTCATATTAACGTGGATTTTAAAGTTGCAGAATTCGCCTAAAAAGAAGAATGTGCTTGAAGAAATGTGACATTGGGAGTGCTTCAAAAGGTGAATAAAGAGTATTGAAACAAAACGGTCAGAAGTTTGTTAAAGCGCCGATTTTTTAAACGCTTATTTTCGAAATACTTTTGATCAGAAGATATCGGGATTCGCCGATTTCTTCTGATCATAATCCAACCTCTTGTCGTCTAACTTTTGTTTTATACACGCTCAACTTTTCCAGATTTAAGAGCACGTGCAGAAACGTATACACGTTTTGGCTTTCCATTCACAAGAATTCGCACTTTTTGAAGGTTCGCTCCCCATTTGCGTCTTGAAGCGTTCATAGCGTGAGAGCGTGTATTGCCAAAGCTTGTTTTTTTGCCAGTAATCACGCATTTACGAGCCATTTCTATACCTCCTAACTTGCAAGGAAATTGCTATTTTGACAATGTTTCAAGATACTATAATAATGTAACATACACCCTTGATCATTGCAATATAAATTCACCTCACTTTCAAGAATTTACGCTTGACATCATCATGTATTAATGCTCTTATTATGTAGGGAGCCATGACATTTCTTTAAATCCAAATCATCATATAGTAAAATGTTTGTAATGAACGTATGCTAAAGGAGGAACTCGAATGTCCATCGAATTAAAAACGAAATATGGCCAGATCGAAATTTCGAATGATGTAGTCGCACAAGTTGCCGGCGGTGCAGCTGTTGATTGTTACGGAATTGTCGGAATGGCTTCCAAAAATCAAATTAAAGACGGACTCTCAGAAATTTTACGGCGAGAAAATTTCAGCCGTGGAGTGATCGTCCGCCAAGAACAAGAGAGCGTTCATATTGATATGTATATTATTGTCAGCTATGGAACAAAAATATCAGAAGTTGCTCATAATGTTCAAACAAAAGTGAAATATACATTAAATCAAATTCTTGGATTATCTGTCGATTCCATTAACATATATGTGCAAGGGGTTCGTGTTACGAATCCGTAGAGAAGGAGGAAACATTTGTGGCCAATACTTTGCTTGATGGGAAGCGCTTTGCGGAAATGGTGATTCAAGGAGCGAATCATCTATCTAATAATGCGAAAGTGGTGGATGCGTTAAACGTTTTTCCTGTTCCGGATGGGGATACGGGAACAAACATGAATTTATCCATCACAGCTGGAGCAAAAGAAGTACAAAAACATGTTTCATCAAATATCGGTTCTGTAGCTGGAGCATTTGCAAAAGGTCTGTTAATGGGCGCGCGTGGAAATTCTGGGGTTATTTTATCCCAGCTTTTTCGTGGGTTTGCAAAAGCAGTTGAAGGAAAAGAATCGATCAATGCGGATGAATTTGCTAAAGCTTTTCAAGCAGGTGTTGATACTGCCTATAAAGCTGTTATGAAGCCTGTTGAAGGGACCATTTTAACGGTTGCAAAAGATGCTGCGAAAAAAGCTGTTAAAACAGCTAAATCAACCGATGATCTGACAATTGTTATGGAAGAAGTGGTAAAAGAAGCAAAGGAGTCATTAAAGAGAACGCCTGAGCTTCTGCCTGTCCTAAAAGAAGTGGGCGTTGTGGACAGCGGTGGACAAGGACTTGTATTTATTTACGAGGGATTTTTGGCAGAATTAAAGGGAGAGAAAATTTCCGAATCCCCTAAGCTTCCTTCGATGGACAAACTGGTAAGTGCAGAGCATCATAAAAATGCACAAAGTCATATTAATACAGAAGATATTAAATATGGATATTGTACAGAATTTATGGTTCGGTTTGAAAAAGAAAAAGAGCCGTTTTCTGAAAAGAAATTTCGCGAAGATTTATCCCGGTTCGGAGATTCGCTTTTAGTAATTGCCGATGATGAACTTGTCAAAGTACATATCCATTCTGAACAGCCTGGCGAGGTATTGACATACGGGCAGCGCTACGGCAGCTTATTGAATATGAAAATTGAAAACATGCGCGAGCAGCATAGTACAATTGTCAATAATCAAACGGAAAATGTATTATCTACTGAACCGGCGGCACCCAAAAATGAAAAGTACGGAATTATCGCGGTTGCCATGGGCTCGGGAATTTCCGATCTTTTTACATCAATTGGTGCAACAAAAATTATTGAAGGCGGCCAGACGATGAATCCAAGTACTGAAGATTTTGTAAAGGCTGTCGAACAGTTGAACGCAGAGAATATTATTATTTTGCCGAACAATTCCAATATCATTATGGCAGCCAATCAAGCAGCACAAATAACTGATAAAAATATAAGAGTCATTGAAACGAAAAGCGTTCCTCAAGGATTATCCGCCCTGCTGGCTTTCAATCCTGAACTCGGTTTAGAGGAAAACGTAAAGGCGATGGAGGAAGCAAGCAGGAATGTGAAAACAGGACAAGTCACATATGCTGTAAGGGATACAAGTATTGACGGACTTGCGATAGAAAAAGGAGACTTCATGGGGATTTACGAGAAAACCATCGTCGCAAAAGATAAAAGCAAGCTTGAAGCTGCCAAAAAGTTGTTGGATCAAATGATCGATGAAGAGGATGAAATATTGACGATTCTCCAAGGAGAAGATGCATCCGAAAACGAAGTAGACCAATTAGTCCAACATGTTGAAAATCATTATGAACATATCGAAATTGAGGTTCATAATGGAAATCAGCCATTATATTCTTATATTTTTTCAGTTGAGTAGAGCAGGAGGGCTTCGGCCTTCCTCTTTTTATTTCACGGTTTAAGTATTTTTGGTAAACTAAATATCGATATTTCAAACGGTTTTAAAGGAGGTTTCCCGCGGCTAAGTTCAAAGCTGCAAACAGAACATGAACCAATTGCTACAACCGGTCACAGCGGTTAAAGGGGTAGGAGAACAAACAGAACGTTTGCTGCATGATATGGGAATACATACTGTTTCTGATTTGCTTTATTATTTTCCTAATCGCTATGAAGACAACCGTTTAAAGGATCTTGCTGAAGTGAAGCATAAAGAAAGGGTGACAGTCGAAGGAAAGGTTTACAGCGAGCCATTGCTGACCTATTACGGAAAGAAGCGGTCGCGTCTTTCCTTTCGCATGCTTGTCGGCCGTTATGTTGTCACTGCAGTTTGTTTTAATAGACCATATTACAAACAGAAGCTTGCTATCAATCAAGTTGTTACCGTCTCTGGCATTTGGGACCGCAATCGGCAAACTGTCAATGTTCAACAGATTCATTTTGGGCCTCATAAGCAAAATCAAGAAGTAGAACCCGTTTATTCAGTCCGCGGAAAGTTGACTGTTTCAGAGCTAAAACGGATTATCAGGACCGCCATCCAGTCGTATTCCAGTTTTATTCCAGAAAATTTGCCGGAAATGCTCAGGAAGCGATATAAATTGCCGATGAAAGAAGAAGCGGTAAGAGCCATGCACCTTCCCAAAAATGCCGATGAACTGAAACAAGCAAGAAGAAGATTTGTTTACGAAGAATTTTTATTATTTCAATTGAAAATGCAGGCGATTAAACATTTTCGCAGGTCTTCCTCAAGAGGAATTTCTCATCAATTTGATCGAAAAGAATTGCAATCCTTTATCGACACGCTTCCTTTTTCATTAACAAACGCACAAAAGCGTGTCGTTTCGGAAATTTTATCCGATATGTCTTCACCCTACAGGATGAACCGCCTTCTTCAAGGAGATGTTGGATCAGGGAAAACCGCAGTTGCTGCCATTGTGATGTATGCCGCTGTGTTAAGCGGCTATCAAGCGGCATTGATGGTTCCGACGGAAATTTTAGCTGAGCAGCATGCGAAATCATTGTCAAATCTTTTTTCGCATACGTCTGTCCGCATCGCTTTATTAACAAGCTCAATCAAAGGGAAAAAACGAAAAGAGCTGCTTCTTCAGTTAAAATCCGGGGACATTAACATGATCATAGGGACGCATTCCCTTATTCAGGAGGAAGTGAATTTTTGCCGTTTAGGGCTTGTGATTACGGATGAACAGCATCGGTTCGGCGTCAATCAGCGAAGAATATTGCGGGAAAAAGGAGAATTCCCAGATGTGTTATTTATGACGGCAACTCCTATTCCAAGAACTCTTGCAATAACTGCATTTGGCGAAATGGATGTTTCCATCATTGATGAAATGCCTTCCGGAAGAAAGAAGGTAAAAACATATTGGGTTCGGCCGGAAATGTTAACCCGAATTCTAATATTTATTGAAAAAGAAGTGAAAAAGGGCCATCAAGCGTATGTGATTTGTCCGTTAATTGAAGAATCGGAAAATTTGGATGTCGAAAATGCTGTGACAGTGCACAGTCAATTAACTCAATTTTATCAGGGCAGAATTCAAATCGGCCTTTTGCATGGACGCATGTCACAAGAAGAGAAAAATCAGGTGATGATGGATTTTAGCGAAAATAAAGTGCAAGTTCTTGTCTCCACGACAGTAGTGGAAGTGGGCGTAAACGTACCGAATGCCACGGTCATGTTAGTTTACGATGCGGAGCGGTTTGGTCTTGCCCAGCTCCATCAGCTGCGAGGAAGAGTTGGCCGAGGAAGCTTGCAATCCTATTGCATACTGCTTTCAGATCCGAAATCAGAAATAGGAAAAGAAAGAATGAGAATTATGACGGAAACAGATGACGGCTTCCGTTTAGCTGAAAAAGATTTGGAGCTTAGAGGTCCAGGAGATTTTTTCGGCAAAAAACAAAGCGGCATACCAGAGTTTAAAATCGCCGACATGGTCCATGATTACAGAGCGCTTGAAACTGCGAGATCTGACGCTGCCCAACTGATTCAGTCTGATGCTTTTTGGAAAGATGAACAATTTGCGCCGCTCCGCGATGATTTAGAGGCTTCCGGAGTGTTGAGCGGAGAGAAGCTGGATTAGCCAAAAAAAGAATTCATTGTTGCAAACTTATTTCTTTGATTATATACTTGTTATTAGTACCTAGTCTTAATACTAGTCGGACGGTGTAAAAAATGAGACGCAGTAAAAAGGAAAGACAGCGTTTATTGTTGGAAACAATTCAAGAAACGCCTTTTATTACAGATGAAGAATTAGCTGAAAAATTTGGCGTCAGCGTCCAAACCATCCGTTTGGACAGACTAGAACTGTCGATCCCGGAATTAAGAGAACGAATCAAGCATGTCGCTGAACGAAAACTTGAAGATGAAGTCAAATCCCTTCCGATTGATGAAGTGATCGGTGAAATTATTGATCTTGAGCTCGATAAATCAGCTATTTCGATTTTTGATGTTAAAAAAGAGCATGTTTTTAGCCGAAATCAAATTGCACGCGGCCATCATCTATTTGCACAAGCGAACTCTCTTGCCGTTGCTTGCATTGATGATGAATTGGCATTAACGGCTAAAGCGACAATCCGTTTCACACGGCAAGTAAAAGAAAATGAGCGCGTTGTCGCAAAAGCAAAAGTCACTCGCATTGACCGAGATAAAGGCCGCACATTTGTTGAAGTAAACAGCTATGTCGGCAACGAACTCGTTTTTTCAGGTGAATTTGAAATGTTCAGATCTGCGAATCAATCTAAAAAGGAAGGGGCAAAACATGAAGATAGCCATTGATGCAATGGGGGGAGACAACGCGCCTCAAGCGGTTGTAAAAGGAGCATTAAGGGCGCTTGATGAATTTTCTGATTTGGAAATTGAATTAATCGGAAATGAGTCGCTGATCACTCCATTGTTAGAAGGAAGACATACAAACGTTTCTATTTTTCATACAGAAGAAAAAATTGAAAATGACGACGAACCTGTTCGGGCTGTGCGCAGAAAAAAAAATGCGTCGATGGTCATTATGGCTGAAAGAGTTCGCGACAAAAAGGCGGATGCCTGCATTTCAGCTGGGAATACAGGCGCGCTTATGACTGCCGGTCTGTTTATTATCGGCCGTATAAACGGCATCGACCGGCCGGCGCTGGCACCAACGCTGCCGACCCTTGATGGAAAAGGCTTTGTGATGCTCGATGTCGGCGCTAATGCAGATGCGAAAATGGAACATCTGCAGCAGTATGCAATCATGGGCTCCGTTTATGCAGAAAAGGTGAGAGGGATCAAATCTCCGAGAGTTGGCTTGCTCAACATTGGAACGGAGGAGAAAAAGGGGAACGAATTAGCTAAACAGGCTTTTCAACTTCTGTCTCAATCGCCGATCAACTTTGTCGGCAATGTAGAAGCGCGCGACCTGCTGTCAGGAGCGGCTGATGTTGTAGTAACGGACGGTTTTTCAGGAAACATTGCTTTGAAAGCCATTGAAGGCACAGCACTTTCGGTATTTGCCATGATGAAAGATGCGTTGACAAGCTCTTTTACAGCGAAAATTGCTGCAGCTGTTTTGAAGCCGAAATTAAAAGGACTAAAGAAAAAAATGGATTATTCAGAGCATGGCGGGGCTTGCTTATTCGGGCTGAAAGCACCGGTGATCAAAGCCCACGGTTCATCCGATGAGCTGGCTATTTTTCATGCTATTCGCCAGGCTCGGGAAATAGTGGCGAACTCCGTATCTTCAACGATAGAAGAAACGATTCAGAACATGCAATTGAAAGGGGATTGACAATGGGGAAAACTGCTCTTCTGTTTCCGGGACAAGGCTCTCAGCAAGTCGGTATGGGAAAAGATTTTTTTGATCAAGTTCCCATTTCCAAGGAAATTTTTCAAAAAGCAAATGAACGTTTAGACTTTGATTTAACTTCTATTATTTTCAACGGTCCGCAAGAAGAATTGACGTTAACATACAATGCACAGCCTGCACTGCTGACGACAAGCGCTGCGATTTTTGAAGCATTGAAACAGTATGAAGTCGTTTTTGATTATGTTGCCGGACACAGCCTGGGTGAATATACAGCATTAGTGGCGGCAAACGTCATGACAGTTGAAGATGCAGTCTATGTTGTAAGAAAGCGCGGTGAACTGATGGAAAAAGCGGTTCCTGCAGGAGAAGGATCCATGGCTGCCGTTTTAGGTATGGTGCAGGAAGAACTTGAAAACATAACAAAACAAATCTCGAATGAAGGCACACTAGTACAACTGGCAAATTTAAATTGTCCCGGGCAAATCGTTATTTCTGGAACAAAAGAAGGAGTACAAAGAGCTGGGGAGCTTGCTAAAGAAAAGGGCGCCAAGCGGGTAATCCCGCTGGAAGTAAGCGGTCCATTTCATTCTGAATTGATGAAGCCGGCTGCCAGCGAGCTGTCCAAAGTGCTTGATGAAGTGACCATTCAAGATGCATCCGTTCCTGTCATCGCAAACGTGACTGCTGCTCCTGTTCAAAATAAAGATGAAATCAAGAGCCTTTTGATTGAGCAGCTTTATTCTCCTGTTCGATGGGAAGAAAGTGTACGGTCGATGATTCAAGCAGGGGTGACAACGTTTATTGAAATCGGTGCTGGAAAAGTTCTGACAGGTCTTGTCAAAAAGGTGGATCGCAGCGTTAAAACATACAATATTTTTGATTTGTCATCATTAGAAGCAGTTGTTCATGACATAAAGTCCTGCGGTAATATGTCAAGGTGAAAAATCATAGAAATTGGAAATTCCCTTGTCCGATGATCCGAAAAAAGGCAATACTGAAGAAACCCAGTATTGGTACATGTAATAAACTGGGTCTAAAGGTTGATATTGGTATACCAGATCGATCCTCTTATCGATCTTCCCCCTTTCTTGGCGTGTAGATTTGACCGTTGCGTAGCAGCGCATCGATCACACGCACGAGTTTTCTAGCGGTGAGGACGAGGGCTCGTTTATGTTGGTGTTTGGGCACTTCCTCATACTTCTTCCGGTAGTACGCACGAAACGTCGCATCATGCCGTTGCACCGAGTTGGCAGCCTCCACTAGGTAGTAACGGAGATAGCGATTGCCGGAACGAATGAGGGAGGTGTCCTCGGCTTGAAAACGGCCCGATTGGTGCTTGGACCATGTCAAGCCGGCATATTTTGCCAAGGCGGCCTGGTTGTGAAACCGCTCGATTTGCCCGATTTCGGCCAGGATGCCTGCGGTATAAACCGGTCCGATGCCTGGGATGGTTTGCAGTGTGTTCGGAATGCCTTCAAGATGGCGGGTAATGGCTTTATCGAGCTCTTTGAGCTGCGATTGCAGGCTGCGGATTGATTGAATCGACAGCCCTAACAGCAAGTCGATGGAATCCTCGACACACTTGGACAACCGATACGACGAACGGGCCGCCTTTTGAATCGACTTGGCGATGCATTCCGGATCGGCAAAGCGATTGCGCCCTTTTTGGCGCAGGAAGTCGGCCAACTGCTTGACATCCATTTGGCAGATGTCATCGAGGCTCCACGACTCAAGCAGCAGTTCGAGAATGGCATGTCCGAAGATCGAACTGTCCACCTCTTGGGTAAAGGAACTGCATTTGTAAAACAAGTGCTGGAGAAAATACTGTTTCTCACGGGTTAACTGGTGGACGAGATGATATCGCATGCGTGTCAGTCGCTGAAGCGCGAGAAACTGCTCCTTGAGGACAGCCGTCATCTTCAGACGGCCGAAGCGAAGCCGATCCGCAATGATCCAAGCATCGATGTCATCCGTTTTCTCCAAGTCGACATAGGCTTCTTTAAACTTGCGAATGAGCTTTGGATTGATCGTAAACACCTTGACGTTCCAAGCCTGCAAGGCCTCCTGCTGGTGGAAAAACATAGCTGGATGCCAACTGTAGACCGAGGTGGCTTCCATCCCGATCAGAATTTCGGTTGGCTTTCGCTTGTTAGCCCACAGGAGGATTTGATCCCGAAGGAAGGTGGCGCCCAGAAGATGATTATCCACTTTGAAGCGTGCGCACGTATTTCCTTCATGATCCATAATGCAGGTGGCTAAGTCGCGTGAGCTCACGTCGATCCCGACGTAGAGTTTCATGAGATCACCTCCTATTGTTGTAGGATCGAGGGGTCGGACTCTTCGGGATGCCCCCGGATCGCGCCTGTTGACCAGTCACCCTCGCATATGAGAACTCACGTTGGACCATGGGCTGCCCTGGAAGCTGCTCCTTCCAGCATGGGGAAAACCAACGGGAACAGCCTGCGGGTTAGACGTCCAAACAGGGGCCGAGGAGACAGACTTTACAAGTAGTCAAAGCTACAGGAGTGAGAAGAGTATCCCCGATGATCCTAAGACCATTATCCAGGAACATTGCGAAAAGTCCAACCCCGGTACGCTCAACCCTTTGTGGGAGGGGCGCGCCCCTCCCACAAAGGCAACCACCCAAGATATGCGATTGTCAAGGAGCGTATCGGACTGGAAATTCGATAAAAAAACTTTCTGAAACTTAGTATACGAGGAGGTATGATTATGCTTTCAGGGAAAACGGCTCTTGTAACGGGAGGAAGCCGCGGAATCGGCCGAGCGATTGCTATTGATCTTGCCAAAAATGGCGCGGATGTTGCTGTAAATTATTCTGGTAATGAGGAAAAAGCCAATGAAGTGGTTAAAGAAATTGAATCCTTAGGACGGAAAGCTTTTGCCATTCGCGCTAATGTTGCAAATGCTGATGAAGTAAACAGCATGGTCAATGAAGTAATCGAACGATTCGGACGTCTCGACATTCTTGTAAATAATGCCGGAATCACGAAAGATAATTTGCTTATGCGAATGAAAGAATCAGAATGGGACGACGTGATCAACATAAATTTAAAAGGCGTTTTCAATTGTACAAAAGCGGTCACAAGACAAATGATGAAGCAGCGTTCCGGCAGGATCATCAACATCGCATCGATCGTCGGTATAGCTGGTAATGCTGGACAGGCAAACTATGTAGCGGCTAAAGCCGGGATTATCGGACTGACGAAGACGACTGCGAAGGAGCTGGCGGGCCGAAATATTACAGTAAATGCTGTAGCGCCAGGTTTTATTTCAACCGATATGACGGATCAGCTCCCTGAACAAATAAGAAATGAAATGCTCAAACAAATTCCGCTCGGACGTTTCGGCGAGCCGAATGATATTGCCAATATGGTAACATTCATTGCTTCTGATAAAAGCTCCTATATGACAGGGCAAACACTTTGTCTCGACGGCGGAATGGTCATGTATTAATTTTGAATTCGTTGTAGTAATATGAAGACAAATCTTCTATAATACTGGAGGGAGGTGAAAGTTATGGCAGATGTATTGGAGCGTGTTACGAAGATCATCGTCGACCGTCTCGGAGTTGATGAATCTGAAGTAAAGCTTGAATCCTCTTTTAAAGACGATCTCGGCGCTGATTCCCTAGACGTTGTTGAACTTGTTATGGAATTAGAAGATGAGTTCGGCATGGAAATTTCCGACGAAGAAGCGGAACAAATTGTGACTGTAGGGGATGCAGTTAATTACATACAGAGTAAACTATAATTGCATGTTTTTAAAAAGTCCCGTATCTTTGCGGGGCTTTCTCCCTTTTCATCCCTTTTTTTGTTAACATAAAGTAGAGGTTGTTTCATTTGTTTAGAAAATGGAGGTAACGTATGCCTAACAAAACAAATTTAAAAAAAAATTTTTTAAAAAAAATAGAAAAGTTTCGTGATTTCCAAGCAAAAATCGGCATTACGTTCACGAATGAAAAGCTCTTATTTCAGGCTTTTACACATTCATCCTATGTGAATGAGCATCGCAAAAAACCGTATGAAGACAATGAACGGCTGGAATATTTAGGTGATGCAGTATTGGAGCTGACGGTTTCGGAGTACTTGTATAAAAAATATCCGACAATGTCTGAAGGCAATTTAACAAAGCTGAGAGCTGCCATTGTTTGCGAGCCATCGCTTGTTACTTTTGCCAACGAGCTTTCTTTTGGCGAACTCGTTTTGCTCGGAAAAGGAGAGGAAATGACTGGGGGGCGCGGTCGTCCAGCTCTTTTAGCTGATGTCTTTGAGGCATTTATCGGCGCTTTGTATTTGGATCAAGGCCTTGAGTCAGTCACTTCTTTTTTAAATAAGGTCGTTTTCCCGAAAATCGACGAAGGTGCTTTTTCTCATGTGATGGATTTTAAAAGCAGATTGCAAGAGCTTATTCAACGTGACGGAAAAGGTGTTTTGGATTATAAAATTTTGGAAGAAAAAGGCCCCGCTCACAATAAAGAATTTGTTGCAACCGTATCTTTAAACGGAGAGGTGATCGGTTCAGGAGTGGGCCGTTCCAAAAAAGAAGCAGAACAGCATGCAGCTGAACAAGGATTGCAAAAATTAGGCGAATTCCCCCAAAAATAAACGGGGGATTTTTTATTGATATTGCTCCGATCATTTTTTGTTATGGTAAAATAGGAAAGACTTATTTGGAATGAAAGGGGATCACCATGTTCCTCAAACGTTTAGATATCGTAGGATTTAAATCTTTTGCAGATCGGATCAGCGTTGATTTTGCTGGCGGCGTTACCGCTGTTGTCGGCCCAAATGGGAGCGGAAAATCGAATATAACAGAAGCTATTCGATGGGTTCTTGGGGAGCAATCAGCAAAATCATTAAGAGGATCCAAAATGGAGGATATTATTTTTGCTGGAAGCGATACTCGCAAACGTTTAAATATGGCGGAAGTCACTTTAACTCTTGATAACGGCGATCAGTTTTTGCCGATCGATTATCATGAGGTAAGTGTGACAAGAAGAGTTTACCGCTCTGGAGAAAGTGAATTTTTTATAAACAAGCAATCTTGCCGCTTAAAAGATATTATCGACCTGTTCATGGATTCCGGTCTCGGAAAAGAAGCGTTTTCAATTATCAGCCAAGGAAAGGTTGAAGAAATTTTAAGCGCGAAACCGGAAGATCGGCGGACAATTTTTGAAGAAGCGGCTGGTGTGCTAAAATATAAAACCCGAAAAAAGAAAGCTGAAATAAAACTTGCTGAAACTGAAGAAAATTTAAATAGAGTTCAAGACATTTTATATGAACTGAATGCGCAAATTGAGCCCCTTAAAATGCAGGCATCTATTGCAAAGGATTATTTGGATAAAAAGGAAGAACTGAAGCAGCATGAGGTCGCTCTTCTCGCGCATGAAATTGAAGAGCTTCATGATAGATGGGAAGCATTGAAGCGTTCGGTCGAAGAAAATCGCGATCGCGAACTAGAGCTGACATCGCAAATACAAAAAAAAGAAGCGAATCTGGAAGAAATGCGGGATCAAATCAGTGCATTGGATGAATCAATCAATGATTTGCAGCAAGTTCTTCTTTTGGCAAGCGAAGAACTGGAGAAGCTTGAAGGGAAAAAAGAAGTTTTAAAAGAAAGAAAAAAACATGCGGCGCAAAACGAACAGCAGTTGAAAGAGCAAATCGCTGAGCTGACTGAACAAATAAATCATTTATTAAAAGAAAAAGAAGAGCAAAAAAGCGTCTATGAAACATGCGAAAAAGAAGTAAAAGAACTAAAATCCTTCCTGCAAAAAAAAGAAAACGAGCTGCTAAGCCTGGATGGAAACATCGAGGAAAAGCTTGAGCAGCTAAAAAGTGACTATTTTGAAAAATTAAATGAACTGGCAAGCGCTCGAAATGAAATCAATTATATTGAGGAGCAGCTAAGCTTGCGAAAAGTCAAAGCAGACCGCTTAGACGAGGCAAACGAAAAATATATTTCCGAAAGAAAAGAGCTGAAAAAAGAGAAAGGGAAAATAGAAGCACAGCTTTCTAAAATCGGAAAAACATTGCAAAATCAGCTTTCCTCTTATCATACAGGCTTAAAAACGTTGGAAAGCCTAAAACAACAATATGAAAAGAAGGAATCGCTGCTTTATCAAGCATATCAATATTTACAAAAAGCAAAATCAAAAAAAGAAATGCTAGAGGCGATGCAGGAGGATTATACCGGTTTCTTCCAAGGTGTCCGCGAAGTTTTAAAAGCAAAAAACAAGCTAAAAGGCATACATGGTGCTGCTATCGAGCTGTTGACAACGAAACATGAATATGAAACAGCCATTGAAATTGCTCTTGGCGCGGCAAGCCAGCATATAGTCGTTGACGATGAAGAATCGGCAAGACAGGCGATTGCGTTTTTGAAGAAAAATGCATTCGGCAGAGCGACGTTCCTTCCTTTATCTGTCATCAAAGGCCGCTCAATCCCGAAATATCAGCTTTCGATTGCAGAAAGCCATCCTGATTTTATCGGGATAGCGTCTCAACTCGTGGAATATGAATCAGCATATAAGCCGATCATAGAAAATCTGTTAGGAAACGTTATTATCGCAAAAACGTTGGAAGGGGCAAATGCGATTGCCAAACAAATTCAGTACTCTCACCGAATTGTTACGCTTGAAGGCGATGTAGTCAATCCAGGCGGATCGATGACAGGAGGAGCGGTGAAGCAGAAATCACCTTCTTTCCTTACTAAAAACCGAGAGCTTGAGTCGATTCGCGACAAAATTGCGGAAATGGAAGAAAAGACAGCTTTGCTCGAAAAAGAAGTAAAAAATCTGAAGCAATCGATTGCCAAAAAAGAGAAAGAGCTTGATGATCTGCGGGAAGAAGGATCTTCTTTGCGAATGGAAGAGCAAGCTTTGAAGGGCAGCTTGAGGGAAATTGAATTAAAAGAGCGAAATATTAATGATCATTTGAAGCTTTACGATGCTGAAAAAATCGCCTATGTAGAAGAACAGGAGAAGTTAGATGAAAGAAAAACAAAATTGCTGTCCTCCATCGAACAAATGGAAGGACAAATACAACAGCTAGATTCAGAGATTCGTCAGCTGGCCGAGAAGAAGGAGAAACAGCAAAAATCAAAGGAAGAATGGATGCAGGAAATAACAGAGCTCAAAATTATTCTTGCAGGAAAAGAGGAATCCTTTAAAAATAGTAAGGAACAATTAGCACGCCTTGAAAAAGAATATCATCTGGCGAATCAAAAAAAGAAAGAGGCGGAAAAAGATTTACAACTATTATTGGATGAAATCGACCGCGACCACTCCGGTGAAATCCAATTGGAAGAAATAAAAAAGGAGAAGCTTGAGGACAAAAATAAAACAATTGAATTGATCGCATCCCGCAGACGCCAGCGAATGAGCATGCAAGAAGAGCTGGAACGAGAAGAAAAAGAATGGAAAGAGCTGAAGCGCGCTCATAAACAACTGACGGACGTTCTAAAAGATGAAGAAGTGAAATTAAACAGGCTGGATGTGGAGCTTGATCAGCTCTTGAATTATTTGCAAAATGAGTATAAGCTAACTTTTGAAGCAGCAAAGGCCCGCTTTCCTTTACAGATGGAGAAAGAAGAGGCGAAGAAAAAAGTAAAGCTGATTAAACTGGCATTAGAAGAGCTTGGAACCGTAAACTTAGGGGCAATTGATGAGTACGAGCGGGTGCGTGAACGGCATGAGTTTTTAACAGAACAGAGGGACGATTTATTGAATGCAAAAGAAACTCTTTTTAAAGTCATCGCCGAAATGGATGAAGAAATGAAAAAGCAGTTTTCCCAAATGTTTGCCAAAATACGTTCTCAATTCGATATCGTTTTTAAAGAACTGTTCGGAGGCGGAAAAGCGGATTTAATTTTGACAAATCCCGACGATCTGTTAAACACCGGAGTGGACATTATTGCTCAGCCTCCAGGGAAAAAACTGCAATATTTAAGCCTGCTGTCCGGAGGCGAACGCGCTTTGACCGCAATTGCCCTTCTATTTTCCATATTAAAGGTACGTCCTGTTCCGTTTTGTGTTCTCGATGAAGTAGAGGCGGCATTGGATGAAGCAAACGTTCAAAGATTTTCTAAATTTTTGAAGCGTTTCAGTGAGAATACTCAATTTATTGTCATCACCCACCGGAAAGGGACGATGGAAGAAGCGGATGCTTTATATGGTGTGACAATGCAAGAATCGGGAGTGTCAAAAGTTGTATCCGTCCGCTTGGAAGATACAGTTAGATATGTGAAATCGTCGTGAAAGGAAGAAAAAATAAATGAGTTTTTTTAAGAAATTAAAAGAAAAAATTTCAAAGCAGAAGGATTCAGTAACGGCAAAATTTAAAGAAGGGCTTGAAAAAACGAGAAGCTCTTTTACAGAAAGCTTAAATGAACTTGTTTCGCGCTATCGAAAGGTTGATGAAGAATTTTTCGAGGAATTAGAGGAAATTTTGATTACTGCCGACGTCGGCGTTCAAACGGTCATGGACTTGATCGATGAATTGAAAATGGAAGTGAAAAGGCGAAACATTCAAGAACCGAAGGAAGTGCGCGCTGCCATTTCCGAAAAGCTTGTTGAAATTTATCAAGGAGAAGACGGCGCTCCTACCGATTTAAACATTGAAGACGGCCGGTTAAACATCGTATTGTTTGTTGGCGTCAATGGTGTTGGAAAAACGACGACGATCGGAAAGCTTGCACATCGATTAAAAGAAGAAGGAAAATCTGTCCTTCTTGCTGCCGGCGACACGTTCCGAGCAGGCGCCATCGAACAGCTGGAAGTTTGGGGGGATCGGGTTGGCGTAGATGTGATTAAACAATCGGCAGGCTCTGATCCTGCTGCCGTCGTGTATGACGCCATTCAGGCCGCTCGCTCTCGAAAAGTAGACGTCTTATTATGTGATACTGCTGGACGGCTTCAAAATAAGATGAATTTAATGAAAGAGCTTGAGAAAGTAAAGCGGGTTATCGAACGGGAAATTCCAGGTGCTCCGCATGAAGTGCTGCTTGTCCTTGATGCGACAACAGGACAAAATGCAATGAGCCAGGCAAGACAGTTTTCGGAGGCGACAAATGTCACTGGAATTGCCTTGACAAAATTGGATGGCACTGCGAAGGGAGGAATTGTTCTAGCCATTCGAAATGAGCTGAACATTCCTGTAAAACTGGTGGGGCTTGGCGAAAAAATGGACGATCTTGAGAAATTTGATGCAGAGAAATATGTTTATGGGCTGTTTGCCGATTTAGTAGATGAAGCGTAACGTAATTGTGTTAAGAAAAAAACTTGACATCTACAGTTAGAATCGATACACTAAAAACATGTAAAGGCAATTCACTTAACAACAGGGGGTGTTGATGTTGCTTGAAAAAACAACGAGGATGAATTATTTATTTGATTTTTATCAGTCGTTGTTGACGCCAAAGCAAAAAAGCTACATGTCTCTGTACTACTTGGATGATTACTCCCTAGGTGAAATTGCTGAAGAATACAACGTCAGCCGCCAGGCAGTGTACGACAACATAAAACGGACGGAAATGATGCTGGAGGAATACGAGCAGAAGCTTCAGCTGTTCAAGAAATTTCAAGAGCGTAAAAAAATAATTGAAAAGCTGAAAGGTCTGCCTTTCCAATCAGAAATGAAGGAAGAATTTGACCGACTACTTCATCTTTTGGAAAAACTGGATTAGGAGGAGCCGCCATGGCTTTTGAGGGATTAGCCAACCGACTGCAAAACACGATGGCTAAAATCCGCGGCAAAGGAAAGGTTTCTGAAGCGGATGTCAAAGAAATGATGAGGGAAGTTCGTCTTGCTCTTTTGGAAGCGGACGTCAACTATAAAGTCGTCAAAGACTTTATTAAGAAAGTCAGCGAAAGGGCTGTTGGCCAGGAAGTCATGAAAAGCTTGACACCAGGCCAGCAAGTTATCAAAGTAGTGAAAGAAGAGCTGACCGAGCTGATGGGCGGCGAGCAGAGCAAAATTGCCGTAAGCAAACGGCCGCCGACGGTGATTTTGATGGCGGGCCTTCAAGGTGCAGGGAAAACGACTACGACTGGAAAGCTTGCCAACTACTTGCGAAAAAAACATAACCGAAACCCGCTTCTTGTTGCAGCTGATATTTATCGTCCTGCAGCCATTAAACAATTAGAAACATTAGGAAAGCAGCTTGGCATGCCTGTATTTTCACTCGGCGACAAGGTAAGCCCTGTTGAAATAGCCAAACAGGCGCTGGAATATGCCAAAAATGAGCATCATGATTATGTTCTCATTGATACAGCCGGACGCTTGCATATCGATGAAAATCTGATGGATGAATTAAAGCAGGTGAAGGAAGCTGCAAATCCTGATGAGATTTTTCTCGTTGTCGATGCCATGACTGGACAAGATGCCGTCAATGTGGCAAAAAGCTTTCATGATGAGCTTGGCATTACCGGTGTTATTTTGACAAAGCTTGATGGGGATACACGTGGCGGTGCTGCGCTTTCCATTCGTGCGGCAACAGGTGCTCCGATTAAATTTGCCGGGATGGGCGAAAAGCTGGATGCGCTCGAACCGTTTCATCCCGAACGAATGGCATCGCGTATATTAGGAATGGGAGATGTCTTGACCCTGATCGAAAAGGCTCAAGAGAACGTCGATCAGGAGAAAGCGAAGCAGCTGGAAGAAAAAATGAGGACGATGTCTTTTACTTTCGATGATTTTTTAGAGCAGCTTGAACAAGTAAGAAACATGGGTCCTCTTGATGAGTTGATTTCCATGCTGCCTGGTGCAGGGAAAATGAAAGGCTTGAAAAACATTCAAGTTGATGAAAAGCAGCTAAGCCACGTTGAAGCGATCATCCGCTCCATGACAAAAGAAGAAAAAGAGAAGCCGGAAATTATTAATGCAAGCAGAAGAAAACGGATTGCTAAAGGGAGCGGTACTTCTGTCCAGGAAGTAAACAGGCTTTTAAAGCAGTTTGAAGAAATGAAAAAAATGATGAAGCAAATGACTTCAATGACAAAAGGCAAGCGAAAAGGATTTAAATTTCCTTTTATGTAATAAAAATTTATTCTGTTAAGAAAAAACACTTTACAAACTTTTTGATCATTGATAATATTCTATTTTGTTGAAAATATTTCGGAGGTGTAAAAAAATATGGCAGTTAAAATTCGTTTAAAACGCATGGGTGCAAAAAAATCTCCATTTTATCGCATTGTTGTAGCTGATTCCCGTTCTCCTAGAGATGGACGTTTCATTGAAACGATCGGTACGTACAATCCAGTAAAGGATCCTGCTGAAGTGAAAATTGACGAAGAATTGGCTCTTAAGTGGCTTCAAAACGGTGCAAAACCGTCTGACACTGTTCGTAACCTGTTTTCGAAACAAGGGATTATGGAAAAATTCCACAATGCGAAATATAGTAAATAATGTGTGATTATTATGGAACAGTTAATAACAACAATTGCCAAAGCTATTGTTGATCATCCGGATGAAGTCAAGGTGAACAGAGAGGAGAAAAAAGGTGAAATTGTATATACTCTTTCTGTTCACCAAGACGATATTGGCAAAGTGATTGGAAAACAAGGCCGTATTGCAAAAGCGATCAGGACGGTCGTTTATGCAGCGGCTAGCGGCAAATCAATGAGAGTAACGCTTAAAATTAATGATTAAAAGGTGAGGGGATTGCTCCTCGCCTTTTTTACAAAAGAAGAAAAGCTGATTTCGCAGGATCAAAAAATCACATTTGAAATTGCGACGATTCCAGACCTCCCTCTTCTGGCCAGAAGGGAAAAGCCGGGAGGGATCTTCCATGAATATACTCCTCGGAGCAATTTTATGACTGGAGGAGAGAGGAATGAAAATCATTTATCCGATCACAGTAAAGCAAATATTGACGGAAAACAGCAAGGAAAAACTGATTCATAAATGGCAGGCAAAAAAAGAAGAAATGAAACGGGAATGCGATCAATTATATTTTCAGCTGAAAAAAGCTGAAAAAACAACAAAAAACCAGTCCATCATTTCCCAGTACCATCAGGAAATCAACAAAAGAAAGGAAAAAATGAAGTTGATGGAATTTAAGCTTCAGCAAATCGATATGCTCCCTCTAGGCAGCGAATTAAAAGAACGGGAAGTGAACGCAGTAATCGAAGTAAAAGAAGGCGACAACTGGGATCAATTGCTGAATGAAAAAACGATTGTGATCGAAGATGGAGTAGTAAAAGAGATTCGCTAGAGGTGATCATATGGCCGAAAAATGGTTTCAAGTCGGAAAAATTGTCAATACGCACGGAATTCGCGGCGAAGTGCGCGTCGTTTCCGTAACTGATTTTCCTGATGAGCGATATAAACGCGGAAACCGTTTATACATTTTTCAAAAAGACAAAGAGCCTGTTGAAGTCATTGTCAAATCTCATCGAATTCATAAAAATTTTGATTTATTGTCTTTTGAAGGGTATGATTCGATCAATGAGGTTGAGCCGTTTAAAGGCTCAGACATAAAGGTTCCAGAAAGCCAGCTTGGCAGCCTGGATGAAGGAGAATATTATTTTCATGAAATTATCGGATGCTCCGTGTATACCGAAGACGGCGATGAGCTGGGGATCATAAATGAAATTTTAACGCCCGGTGCTAACGATGTGTGGGTTGTCAAACGAAAAGGCAAAAAAGATTTGTTGATTCCATATATCGAGGATGTTGTGAAACATATTGATGTGAAAGAGAAGCGAGTCATCATTTTTCCTATGGAAGGGTTATTGGACAAATGATTATCGATGTACTGACTTTATTTCCTGATATGTTCGCTGGAGTTTTTAACCAATCGATTTTAAAAAAAGCTCAGGAGAAGGATGCTGTTTCGATTAACGTTATTAATTTTCGAGACTATTCAACAGACAAGCATCAGTCGGTCGATGATTATCCGTACGGTGGCGGTGCCGGCATGGTATTAAAGCCGGAGCCGATCTTTCATTCTGTTGAGGCTGTAAAAGAAAAGCGAAACGCACAGCATTCGAAAGTCATACTTGTTTGTCCGCAAGGAGAACGCTTTACCCAAAAAAAAGCAGAGCAGCTGGCTCAAGCAGATCATCTAATATTTATTTGCGGGCATTATGAAGGCTACGACGAAAGAATCCGTTTTCTTGCGACAGACGAAATTTCAATTGGAGACTTTGTCCTGACAGGTGGCGAGCTTGCCGCGATGGTCATCATTGACTGTGTTGTGCGTCTTCTACCAGGTGTTCTCGGAAATGAAGAATCGCACCAAAATGATTCTTTTTCAACGGGACTGCTTGAACATCCGCATTACACCCGCCCTGCTGAATTCAGGGGGATGAAGGTGCCTGATGTGTTATTGTCAGGCCATCACGAAAAAATAGCCGAATGGCGGGAAAAAGAATCGCTCCGAAGAACATGGGAGCGCAGACCTGACTTATTGGACGGCTATTCTTTAACGGAAAAGCAAAAAAAATGGCTGGAAGAAATAAAAAAGGCGAAATGAATGCTTGCAAATGGTTTGTTTCCTATGATAAGATACGTTTTGTGACATAGACAGCCGGTCTTGTCTTTTTAAAACGATGTTCCGCTGCAAGCATCTTGTATGAGCATCTGTTGGAAGGAGATGATTGCGATGCAAAAATTAATTGAAGAAATTACGAAAGAACAACTTCGCACAGATTTGCCTGAATTTAGACCTGGGGATACCGTCCGTGTTCACGTGAAGGTTGTTGAAGGCTCCCGTGAACGGATTCAGGTTTTTGAAGGAGTTGTGATTAAACGCCGCGGCGGCGGTATTAGCGAAACATTTACCGTTCGTAAAGTTTCTTACGGCGTAGGTGTTGAACGTACATTCCCGCTGCACACTCCAAGAATTGCGAAAATCGAAGTTGTTCGCCGAGGCAAAGTGCGTCGTGCAAAACTTTACTATTTGCGCAATCTACATGGTAAAGCAGCTCGCATTAAAGAAAGATAAACATTCGAACATAAAAAGGGCTTGTATTCAATACAGGCCCTTTTGTCATGTGAGCAGTCATTCACTTATGAATTCATTTAATATTTTTGGAAAAAATTATTTAGCGAAAGCATAATCTGTTTAAAAATAGGTGGACATGTTCTTTTGTTAAGCCAATAATTGTATTAAAATAAATAAAAAACCATTTTAAAAACATAAAGGTGTGAAAGAAATGTCACGTAAAAAAAATGAATTTTTTGAGTGGATGAAAGCTCTAGGTGTCGCCGTCTTGTTGGCGGTCGTCATTCGGACGTTTTTCTTTGCTCCGATTGTCGTTGATGGAGTTTCCATGATGCCGACATTACAAGACCAGGACCGAATGATCGTGAATAAAATCGGAACGAAGCTTGGTGAAATAAAACGCTTTGACATTGTCGTCTTTCATGCAACGGAAGAGAAAGACTACATTAAGCGTGTCATCGGTTTGCCTGGCGATCATATAGAATATAAAGATGACACCCTCTACATTAACGGCAAGAAGTATGAAGAGCCATACTTGGAAAAATATAAACAAAACGGCGTGGATGGCCCTTTAACAGAACCATTTAAACTTGAAGACATTATTGGAAGATCAACTGTGCCTGAAGGCGAATTGTTTGTTATGGGTGATAATAGAAGATACAGCAAAGACTCGCGGCATATAGGGACCATTCCGATTGAATCAGTTATGGGGAAAACTAATTTTGTTTATTGGCCGCTTTCTGAATTTGGAGTTGTAAAGTAGGTGAAGTAGATGACGATTCAATGGTTTCCAGGGCATATGGCAAAAGCGAGACGGCAAGTTGTTGAAAAATTGAAACTGATAGATATTGTCTATGAGCTTGTCGATGCCCGAATCCCTCAGTCATCGAGAAATCCGATGATTGATGACATTATTGCCAATAAAAAAAGAATTTTAATTTTAAATAAAAAGGATATGGCAGACGAAAGCATTACGAAAGAATGGATTCAGTACTACAAAGAACAGGGCATTGCATCAATAGCCATCGACTCGCAAACAGGATCAGGACTAAAACAAATCGTGCAGCTTTCAAAAGAACTGCTCGAAAAAGAACGTGAAAAAATGAAAGCAAAAGGGGTAAAACCAAGGGCGATCCGCGCATTAATTGTTGGAATTCCGAATGTCGGCAAATCAACGCTGATCAATCGCCTTGCAGGAAGAAACATTGCCAAAACCGGCGATCGTCCAGGCATAACGAAACAGCAAAGCTGGATCAAGACAGGAAAAGAATTGGAGCTGCTCGATACCCCAGGCATTCTTTGGCCGAAATTTGAAGATGAAGAAGTCGGGCTGAAGCTGGCTGCGACAGGCGCCATTAAGGATGAGATTTTAAATTTGCAGGATGTAGCAGCTTATGCGATGCGATACTTGATCAAGCATTATCCAGATCGTTTAATGGATCGCTATCAAATCGACAATCTATCAAATGAAAATGAAATCGTCGACTTATTTGATCATATTGGAAAAAAAAGAGGCTGTTTATCAGCTGGCGGCCTGATAGACTATGACAAGACGGCGGAAGTGTTCATAAGGGATGTTCGGACATTGAAGCTGGGGAAAATAAGTTTTGACCGGCCAAATGAATAAAGGCACGCATTCCGCGTGTCTATATTTTATTTTTAACAAAACTCGTTCACTTGAGAGAAGCGGTGCAATCGGCGCTTAACCGGTTAATCGGTTTTCCTTTCTTGACGGGTAAAGAGCTTCCAAAGAAGCTTTCGAGAAATAGTAAAAAAGTCTTGAAAGTCATTTGAGCATGTGAAAAATAGACGCTTAATCAAATTGCAGCCGAGGAAGCCGTTCATGTACTAACTATTCGAACGAAATTTACAAATGCAAATATTAAGGGAGAGGTTGAAGAAAGTTGAATTTAACGGCGAAGGAAATTGAAGAAAAGCTCAGTGCCATCCATGATATAAACGACCCTTTTTTTCTTGCCTGCCAAAAAGATGAGCGGAAAACCGTCCAAAAATTAGTAAAAAAATGGCTGAAGCAATATGAAAAAGAGCAGCAATTGAGACAGCAGTTTCAAAACATGTGCAAATACGAAAGAGAATTGAAAGAAAAGGGATTTCGAATGCTGGCAGGCATTGATGAAGTGGGAAGAGGGTGTCTTGCAGGTCCGGTCGTTGCTGCTTGCGTGATTTTGCCTGATGAATTTTATTTGCCGGGGCTGACGGACTCGAAAAAAATTTCGAAGCAAAAACGGGAAGAGTTTTTTCAATACATAATGGATCTGGCAGTAGATGTCGGGATTGGGTTTGTGTCGGCAAAAGAAATTGATGAGCTAAACATTTACAATGCGACAAAAAAAGCAATGCTTTTAGCCATTGATCAGTTAAAGCAGGCAAAGCCGGATCATTTATTGATTGATGCTCTTGAATTACCAATTAATATTCCGCAGCTTTCCATCATTAAGGGTGATGAAAAAAGCATTACGATTGCAGCAAGCTCCTGCATCGCAAAAGTTGTGAGAGACAGGTACATGGAAGAGCTGGGAAAGCAATTTCCGGAATACGGCTTTGAACGTCATGTGGGCTACGGTACAAAGCAGCATTTGGAAGCGATCGAGAAGCACGGTGTGACGGAGCATCATCGGAAAAGCTTTGCTCCGGTACAAGATGCGTTAAACTTTTTTAACGGGTGATAAGAATGAATGAAATATCTGCTCTTCTTAGGAAGATAAGTCTTCAATCTCTTTTTGATCCCGCGGCCAAAACATTTCAAGATCAAGAGATTGTGAAAGGAAAAGTGTTGAAAATTTATCCTAATTCTCATGCATTGCTTGCAATTGGAAAAATGAAATTAACCGCTGCTGTTGAGGCGGATATTCAAGCAATGAAAACTTATTGGTTTCAGACTGAAGTAACGGAAAGCGGAATCAGACTGAAGCTTTTGTTTCCGGAAAAAGATGAAGGTCATACAGGCCGAGCTATTCTTGAACATTTCCGCCTGCCTGCTGACAATATGGCCTCGCAGCTTATTGATTTGCTGCTGGAAAATGAAATTCCTTTTTCCAAAAAAGACTTGGCTCTTGCCATCAACATTTTGCAGTCCTTTAAGGGAAAAGCTCCTCGTGAAAGTTTATTTCAGGCGCTTCTCATCGCTTTTGAAAAAAAACTGCCAATTGCGGAGCATGTCATCCGTCCTTTGCTGGCTGTTCAAGATGAGAAGAAGCTGTCTCAGCTCCTTTTTCAATTAGACGAAATGTTAAACAATAGCGGAAGAGCCGAGGACATGAAAGATCTAAACCGAAACCTGTTTCAGCTTACAAACCTTCGTTTTCTATATAAAGCCGAAGAAGTGAACCAAATATTGCGAGAAAGAAATGACACCTTTTCCAAGCAATTGTTGAATAAGCTTGAATTTTGGATGAAAGAAAATCCGCTAGCCATTAAGCAGCTTATACTGAATGAAAACAGTGAGCAAGCATCGCTTCAACCATTCACAAAAGACAAGGCGGACGGAAGTAGAATTGGACAAATGCTGAACGCGGAAGAAAAAAATACGCTGAAAGCAATGTTTCAGCAAAGCATCCACAACGTTTCCGCTCAAGAAGTGAAACAATTGTTAAAAACAGCGATAGCCAAAATCGGCTTATTTGAACATGCTGAAAGCAGTAGCGGTCAGAGTGAATGGCCATTAAAGACACTGCTTATAAAATATTTGCAAAATATGGAACATTCAAGTTTAAGAGGGGCGATGGAGCGCGCTTTAGATTACATAAACGGACAGCATTTTATGCGGGAACAAAAAGGACCTGTTGAACAATTTTTTATTCATGTCCCCATTCAGTTAGGAGAGCAATGGACGGATATTACAATCCAAATCAACGGAAAAAAAGACGAAACAGAAAAAATAAATCCTAATTTTTGCCGAATCGTTTTTTCATTGTATTTAAAAGAAATAAAAGAAACAGTAGTGGACGTATTCATTCAAAATCGCGCTGTAAAAGTTACGATTTACAACGACATTCTTGAAGAAAGTGATATTGTTCAGCATTTGGGAAGCCTTCAGGAAAATTTAAAACAAATCAATTATGTTTTAACAGGAGTTTCTATCCAAAAGGGAAAAACGGATGAACAAACTCAAAAGGTCATTTCCGGACAACCTTACCAGAAGGTGGACATCAAAATATGAAAAAAGAAACAAAAGATTTAAAAGCTGTTGCCCTCAGCTATAACGATGAAAAGGACGCCGCGCCAAAAGTATCGGCAAAAGGTAAAGGGTATGTCGCTGAAAAAATCATTGAAAAAGCTAGAGAAAACAATGTTCCGATTCAAGAAGATCCCTCGCTTATTGAACTTTTGTCAGAAGTGGAAATAAATGAGCAAATTCCCGAGGAGCTTTATGAAGTGGTAGCTGAGCTTTTAAGCTTTATATACCGCTTAGACCAGCAAAGATGAAATAAACGACGTCTTTTTATAAAGAATGGTAGACAATGATGAAACATTTTTATACAATGAAAGCGCAGTCTAAAATTGCCTCGAAAAGGCTAAGATACATAAGTTAGGAGGATGGGATATGAATATCCATGAGTACCAGGGGAAAGAAATCCTCAGAAAATACGGCGTCACGGTACCGAACGGCAAAGTTGCGTTTTCCGTTGAGGAAGCGGTTGAAGCTGCAAAAGAGCTGGGTACTGACGTAGTGGTAGTCAAAGCGCAAATTCATGCTGGCGGCCGCGGGAAAGCTGGCGGAGTAAAAGTAGCGAAAAGTTTAGAAGAGGTTCGCGAGTATGCTAGTGAATTGTTAGGAAAAACGCTCGTTACACATCAAACAGGACCAGAAGGAAAAGAAGTCAAACGTCTTTTAATTGAAGAAGGCTGTGACATTAAAAAAGAATATTATGTTGGTTTTGTTGTTGATCGCGCAACCTCCCGCGTTGTTTTGATGGCGTCTGAAGAAGGCGGCACCGAAATTGAAGAAGTGGCAGCGAAAACACCGGAAAAAATCTTCAAAGAATATATTGATCCGGCAGTAGGACTTCAACCTTTCCAAGCTCGCCGAATCGCATTTAACATTAACATTCCGAAAGAATTAGTCGGACAAGCTGTTAAATTTATGTTGGGACTTTATCAAGTATTTGTCGAAAAGGATTGCTCCATTGCGGAAATTAACCCGCTTGTCGTTACAGGCGACGGAAAGGTTATGGCTTTGGATGCCAAACTAAACTTTGACTCCAATGCATTATACCGTCAAAAAGATGTGTTGGAATATCGTGATTTAGATGAGGAAAATCCGAAAGAAATTGAAGCTTCAAAATATGATTTAAGCTACATAGCTCTTGATGGCAATATCGGGTGCATGGTAAACGGAGCAGGTCTTGCCATGGCAACGATGGATATTATTAAATATTACGGCGGTGAGCCAGCAAACTTCCTAGATGTCGGCGGCGGCGCAACGGCAGAAAAGGTTACGGAAGCGTTTAAAATTATTTTGTCGGATGAAAACGTAAAAGGGATTTTCGTCAATATCTTTGGAGGCATTATGAAATGCGATGTCATCGCACAAGGTGTCGTTGAAGCGACAAAACAAGTTGGCTTGACGATCCCGCTAGTCGTTCGTCTTGAGGGAACGAATGTTGAGCTTGGTAAAAAAATACTAGAAGAGTCAGGCCTAAATATTACATCTGCAGAGTCTATGGCAGACGGGGCGCAAAAAATCGTTTCATTAGTGAAATAGGAAAGCGAGGGAGAAGAATGAGCGTATTTATTAATAAAGATACAAAAGTAATCGTTCAGGGGATTACTGGATCTACTGCATTATTCCATACGAAACAAATGCTTGAATACGGAACGAAGATTGTCGGCGGGACATCCCCAGGCAAAGGCGGTCAGGAAGTCGAAGGAGTTCCGGTTTTCAACACGGTTGAAGAAGCGGTGAAACAAACCGGTGCCAATGCTTCCGTTATTTATGTCCCAGCTCCTTTTGCAGCGGATGCCATTATGGAAGCGGTTGATGCGGAGCTTGACCTAGTCATCTGTATTACAGAACATATCCCGGTTTTAGACATGGTCAAAGTAAAAAGATACATGGAAGGAAAGAAAACTCGATTAATCGGACCGAACTGCCCGGGAGTCATCACACCTGGCGAATGTAAAATCGGCATTATGCCTGGATATATCCACACTAAGGGACATGTCGGAGTCGTTTCCCGTTCAGGTACTTTGACATATGAAGCGGTTCATCAGCTATCGCAAGCAGGCATTGGTCAGTCAACGGCTGTTGGAATTGGCGGGGACCCTGTAAACGGCACAAACTTCATTGACGTGCTAAAAGCATTTAACGAAGATCCGGAAACATATGCCGTCATTATGATTGGTGAAATCGGGGGTACAGCGGAAGAAGAAGCAGCTGAGTGGATTAAAGCAAACATGACAAAACCAGTCGTAGGATTTATCGGCGGACAAACAGCACCTCCAGGAAAACGCATGGGACATGCGGGCGCAATTATTTCCGGAGGTAAAGGAACAGCAGCGGAAAAAATTAAGAAAATGAATGAATGTGGTATTAAAGTCGCAGATACTCCTTCCGTTATTGGCGAGACGTTAATCTCAGTTTTAAAAGAAAAAGGTTTATATGAAAAATGCAAAACTCATTAAAACAAAAGGAGTAGCCACAAGGCTATTCCTTCTTTATAGAATTGAGGTGAGGGCTATTAATCCTAGAAATTTATTAATAAAACTCGCTCATTGCAAAGGTGCGGCAAAGAGAAGAATCGTTCAGCTTTTTGAACAGGAAGGCATGTATGAAGAAGCTCTGCATCTAACGCCTCAAACATTAGCCACCCGTCTGTTTATTCCTCCTAAAAACTATTCAACGTTTATAGAAGATTACCAATCCATTTCAACGGAGAGCCTGCTAAACTATTATAAAAACAGGAATATCCACCTGATTACGATCATTGATTCCCATTATCCAACGTATTTAAAGCATATTTTTGATCCGCCTCCCGTTTTATTTTGCCAAGGGGATATTAGTCTATTAAAAAATATCCGAAATTTAAGCGTTGTCGGAACTCGTCATGCATCGAAATATGGCTGCGACCTTGTTCAATATTTTGTTACGCATTTGGCGAAGCAAAAATTTACGATAATCAGCGGGCTTGCCCTCGGTATTGATGCGAAAGCCCATTGGACGGCCATTGAGGAGAATTCGAAAACAATTGCCGTAATCGCTGGCGGATTTGATCATATTTATCCGAAGGAAAACATGGAGCTGGCTAAAATCATCCAAAAGGAGCATCTTCTCCTCTCTGAGCATCCTCCATATAAAAGACCGGAAAAATGGATGTTTCCAATGCGAAATAGAATTATTAGCGGATTAAGCTTAGGAACCTTTGTTGCTCAAGCTTCCAAACGAAGCGGTTCTCTTATCACTGCCCAGCATGCTTTGGAACAAGGGAGAATCGTTTTTTCACCCCCGGTGCCATTATTTGATCCATTATTTCAAGGGAATATACAATTGTTAAAGGAAGGGGCAGCGCTTGCCCTGTCACCTGATGAGATTATAGAAGAATTAAAGCCGATGTATGAAGAAAAATAATTTTTTTGCGTCTAAAGGCGGAAGCTGATGAATACTGTTTGACAAAATGCATTGGAATATTTAATAATAGTGAAGATTATTTTAACAGTTGAATGATCAACAATCATTTTCATAAACTGATGCATAAAAAGAGAGAAAACCTCTTAAGGAGGAAAAATGAATGTCGGACTACTTAGTCATTGTGGAGTCGCCAGCAAAGGCGAAAACAATTGAAAAGTATTTAGGAAAAAAATATACCGTGAAGGCTTCAATGGGCCATGTTCGGGACTTGCCTAAAAGTCAAATGGGAGTTGACATAGAGCACAATTTTCAACCAAAATACATCACGATAAGAGGGAAAGGGCCGGTTCTGAAAGAGCTCAAGAACGCTGCCAAAAAGGCGAAAAAAGTTTTTCTTGCAGCCGACCCGGACAGAGAGGGAGAGGCGATTGCGTGGCATTTAGCGCAAAGCTTAGATATTGATATCCAATCCGATTGCCGCGTTGTGTTCAATGAAATTACAAAAGATGCGATCAAAGATTCTTTTAAATCGCCAAGAGCTATTAACATGGATTTAGTTGATGCCCAGCAGGCAAGAAGGGTATTAGACAGGCTGGTCGGCTACAATATCAGCCCGATCCTTTGGAAAAAGGTAAAGAAGGGTTTAAGTGCCGGGAGAGTTCAATCTGTTGCTGTCCGTCTAATTATCGATCGTGAAAATGAAATTAAACATTTCAAGCCTGAGGAATATTGGACGATTAACGGAGACTTTCTTAAAGGAACGGAGTCGTTTGAAGCTGCTTTTTGGGGTGTTGAAGGCAAAAAAAAGGAGTTGAAAACAGAGGAAGATGTAAAACAGGTGCTCCAAAAAGTTATTGGAAATGAGTTTACTGTAACGAAAGTAACAAAAAAAGAACGGAGAAGAAATCCTGCACCTCCATTTACTACTTCCTCTTTACAGCAGGAAGCTGCAAGGAAACTCAATTTCCGTGCGAAGAAAACGATGATGGTAGCACAACAGCTGTATGAAGGAATAGACCTCGGCAAGGAAGGCACTGTCGGATTGATTACTTATATGCGTACCGATTCCACGCGAATTTCAGACACAGCGAAATCGGAGGCAATCAGTTATATTGAAAAGATGTTTGGCAGTGAATATGCGCAAGCCAAAACGAGAGGAAGTCAGAAATCAGGCAATGTTCAGGATGCTCACGAAGCGATACGGCCGACCAGCGCTTTTCGAAATCCGGATGGAATAAAAGACTTTTTAACAAAAGACCAATATAAATTATACAAACTGATTTGGGAACGATTTATCGCGAGCCAAATGTCGCCGGCTGTCATGGATACGATGAGCGTTGATTTGGAGAACAATGGTGTTATATTCCGTGCAAACGGTTCAAAAATCAAATTCCATGGTTTTATGAAAGTATATGTAGAAGGGACGGACGATCAAGAAGAAGATAAAAGCAATCGTCTTTTGCCTGATCTTCAGGAAGGGGATAAAATCTTTTCAAAAGATTTAAAACCGGAGCAGCACTTTACACAGCCGCCTCCAAGGTATACGGAAGCGAGGCTTGTCAAAACGCTGGAGGAATTAGGCATAGGACGTCCTTCTACTTATGCACCGACGCTCGATACCATTCAAAGAAGAGGGTATGTTGCGCTTGAAAACAAACGATTTGTCCCAACAGAACTTGGCCAAATTGTCCACGAGCTGATGATGGAATTTTTCCCTGAAATTTTGGATGTGGAATTTACTGCGAAAATGGAGCATGATTTAGATGATATTGAAGAAGGAAAAGTAAATTGGGTAAAAATTATTGATGAATTTTATCATGATTTTTCAAAGAATGTTAAAAAAGCCGAAAATGAAATGGAAAAGGTAGAAATAAAAGATGAATATGCCGGTGTAAAGTGTGAAAAATGCGGAAGCGAAATGGTTTACAAAATGGGAAGGTACGGAAAATTTTTGGCTTGCTCCAATTTTCCAGACTGCCGCAATACAAAACCGATTTTAAAAGAAATCGGTTTGAAGTGTCCGAAATGCCATGAGGGAAATATTGTGGAGAGAAAGTCGAAGAGACGCCGCGTATTTTATGGATGTGACCGTTACCCAGAGTGCGATTTTATTTCTTGGGAAAAGCCGGTTGAAAGAAAATGTCCGAAATGTGGAGAAATTTTGGTAGAAAAACGTTTGAAAAAAGGTGTTCAAGTGCAATGTTCTTCTTGCGACTATAAAGAAGAACCGCAGCGTTAACAAATATCTTCTCTTTGGTGAGCAATGTAAAGCTCACCTTCTTCATGGAGATATTTCGGCAGTTTTTTTCGAAAACACAACAAGAAGAGAGCTTTTAAAAAGACGGAGGAGTGCTAAAATGAACAATCAAGTTGTCAACGTTATCGGTGCTGGGCTAGCTGGAAGCGAAGCGGCATGGCAAATTGCCAAAAGAGGCATTCAAGTTCGCTTGTACGAAATGCGTCCAAAAAAGCAAACTCCGGCCCATCATACGGATAAATTTGCTGAACTGGTCTGCTCTAATTCGTTGAGAGCCAATTCTTTGACAAATGCAGTCGGAGTATTGAAAGAAGAAATGAGAATGTGTGACTCCGTAATTATTTCGGCTGCTGATCAATGTTCCGTTCCGGCTGGGGGTGCACTTGCCGTTGATCGCCACGAATTTGCGGATATCGTCACTAAACGGGTGAAAGAACATCCCAATATTACCGTCTTTCACGAAGAAGTAACGGACATTCCAGAAGGGCCGACGGTAATAGCGACAGGACCTTTAACTTCAGAAGCATTATCGGAAGCATTAAAAAAGCTTACTGGCGAGGAATATTTATATTTTTACGACGCAGCCGCACCGATAATTGAAAAAGACAGCATTGATATGGAAAAAGTATATTTGAAATCAAGATACGACAAAGGGGAGGCTGCATATTTAAACTGTCCGATGACAGAGGAAGAGTTCGACCGCTTTTATGAGGCATTAATCAGCGCGGAAACTGTTCCTCTAAAAGAATTTGAGAAAGAAATCTTTTTTGAAGGATGCATGCCGATTGAAGTCATGGCAAAGAGAGGAAAGAAAACGCTTCTTTTCGGACCGATGAAGCCTGTCGGCTTGGAGCATCCCGAAACAGGAAAGCGTCCTTTTGCCGTCATCCAGCTGCGGCAGGATAATGCGGCAGGGACTTTGTATAATATCGTCGGCTTCCAAACTCATCTAAAATGGGGTCCGCAAAAGGAAATCATTCAGATGATTCCGGGGCTTGAAAAGGCGGAAATTGTCAGATATGGAGTGATGCATCGAAATACGTTTATCAATTCCCCGAAACTGCTTAGACCAACTTATCAATATAAAGGGCGCGAGGATTTGTTTTTCGCCGGACAAATGACTGGCGTAGAAGGCTATGTTGAGTCAGCTGCTTCCGGATTAATAGCAGGCATTAATGCGGCATGCCTCGTTTTGGGAAAGGAATTGATTGAATTTCCTGATGAAACAGCAATGGGAAGCATGGCAAAGTATATTACAACGGCAGATCCGAATAATTTTCAGCCGATGAATGCGAATTTTGGTCTTTTTAAACCGCTTGACACCCACATTAAAGTGAAAAAAGAAAGAAATGAACAATTGGCAAAAAGAGCACTTCAAACTATTCAAAAAATTTCGAAAAAATTATAAAATGGATTGAAAGGGCTACTGCAAATGTGATACGATTTAGTAGCCCTTTGTGAGGTGCTAATAGTGGAAAATGTTAAGAATTTTTTAAATTTATTCATTGAATATTTACAAATTGAAAAAAATTATTCACAATATACAATTGTGAATTATCTGCATGACTTGAATGATTTTTTTTCTTTTATGGAAAAAGAAGGGTTAGAAAGGCTGGATGACGTTCAATATTCAGATATACGTATTTTTTTGACGGATTTAAGCAAAAAGTATTCCAAAACATCCATTTCCCGTAAAATTTCAAGCATTAGAACTTTTTATCATTTTCTTTTGCGGGAAAAATATGTAACGGATAATCCTTTTTCTTTAGTGTCACTTCCGAAGCAAAAAAAAGCGATCCCTAGATTTTTATTTGATGAGGAGCTGGAAATGCTGTTTTCCATTTCCGACCTGAATGATCCGCTCGGGCAGCGGAATCAATTGATTTTGGAATTTTTATATGGAACGGGAATCCGTGTAAGCGAATTATGCGAAATTCGCCTTGAAGACCTGGATTTTTCCATTGAGACCATTTTAGTAAATGGAAAAGGAAACAAACAGCGCTATGTGCCTTTCGGAAGCTATGCACGTCAGGCAGCGGAACGATATATCCATGATGGCAGAAGCAAGCTGATGAAAAATCAGTCCGGACAGGATCATCGCTTTTTGTTTGTAAACCATCGGGGAAAGCCTTTAACAGCAAGGGGAGTTCGGTATATATTAAAACAGCTGATAGATGCTTCAGCAAAAAATCTGCATCTTCATCCGCATATGTTTAGGCATACTTTTGCGACTCACCTCTTAAATGCTGGAGCTGACTTAAGAAGTGTTCAAGAACTTTTGGGCCATGTTCATTTATCATCAACGCAAATTTATACCCATGTGTCAAAAGACCATTTGAAAAATGTTTATATGGCCTACCATCCACGAGCAAAAGATTCTTAAAGGGAGGCTTGCAATTGTCAACATTTCATGCGACAACGATTTTTGCCATTCGCCATAAAGGACAATGCGCGATGGCAGGTGATGGACAAGTAACACTTGGCAATCAAGTTGTGATGAAGCATACAGCACGAAAGGTCCGAAAAATTTTTAATGGAAAAGTGCTTGCTGGATTTGCGGGATCTGTTGCTGATGCGTTTACGCTGTTTGAAAAGTTTGAAGGCAGCCTGGAAGAGTATAACGGCAATTTGGCAAGAGCGGCTGTGGAAATGGCAAAAGAGTGGCGAAGCGACAAAGTATTAAGACAATTAGAAGCAATGTTAATTGTGATGGATGCCCAAAAGCTTCTGCTCCTTTCTGGGACGGGTGAAGTAATCGAACCGGATGATGGCATTTTAGCTATCGGCTCAGGGGGAAATTATGCCCTTGCTGCAGGCCGTGCATTGAAACAATATGCCGGTGAACAAATGTCTGCCAAAGAAATCGCTAAATCCGCTCTAGAAATAGCAGCAAATATTTGCGTTTTTACGAACAATAACATTATCGTTGAGGAACTTTAGAAAGGAGGGAGGCGAATGAAAAAAATGCAATTATCTCCGAAACAAATTGTTGAACGATTAGACCAATACATAGTCGGTCAGGAAGAAGCGAAAAAAGCGGTTGCTGTTGCGTTAAGAAATCGATACCGGAGAAGCTTATTGGATGAAAAAATTCGCGATGAAGTAGTTCCGAAAAACATTTTAATGATTGGTCCGACTGGGGTTGGAAAAACTGAAATTGCTAGGAGAATTGCAAAGCTCGTCGGCGCGCCCTTTGTAAAGGTGGAGGCAACAAAATTTACAGAAGTAGGGTATGTCGGGCGAGATGTGGAATCGATGGTTCGCGATTTAGTGGAAACTTCCGTCCGGCTTGTGAAGGAAGAAAAAATGCAGGAAGTAAGAGCTCAAGCGGAAGAAAACGCCAATCGCAGGCTGGTCGAGCTCCTCGTCCCGAGTAAGAAAAAACAGGCTGCTTACAAAAATCCTTTAGAAATGCTTTTCGGAGGAAATCAACAAACAAATTCGTTCGAAACTCAGGGAGAAAATGAACAGGATCTAAAGGAGAAGCGGAGAGAAATCGCGCGCAAATTAGCAGCAGGCGAACTGGAAGATCATTTTGTTACGGTTGAAATTGAGGAACAGCAGCCCTCTATGTTCGATCTCCTGCAAGGGACAGGGATGGAGCAGATGGGCTATAATATGCAGGATGCTTTGAACAGTCTTCTTCCAAAAAGGAAGAAAAAAAGAAAGCTTACTGTGAAAAACGCCCGAAAGGTTTTGACGAATGAAGAAGCAGCAAAACTGATTGATATGGACGAAGTGACACAGCTTGCCATTGAACGCGCGGAACAATCAGGCATCATTTTTATCGATGAAATCGACAAAATCGCCAAAAACGGCCACAACAGTTCTGGTGCTGATGTTTCCCGCGAAGGTGTGCAAAGAGATATACTTCCAATCGTGGAAGGATCTGCAGTTGTAACAAAATATGGCACCGTAAAAACCGATCATATACTCTTTATTGCAGCTGGCGCTTTTCACATCGCGAAGCCATCGGATTTAATCCCTGAATTGCAAGGACGTTTTCCGATTCGCGTGGAATTGAAAAAGCTGACGGCAGATGATTTTGTCCGAATTTTAATTGAACCGGATAATGCTTTATTAAAACAATATGAAGCATTATTGGAGACGGAAGGTATAAAATTAGAATTTTCTGACAAAGCTATTCGTAAAATTGCTGAAATTGCTTACCAAGTGAACCAAGATACAGATAATATTGGAGCAAGAAGGCTTCATACCATTTTAGAAAAACTGCTGGAAGACTTGTTGTTTGAAGCGCCGGATATAAATTTAGAAAAGGTTGTGATTACACCGAACTATGTGGAAGAAAAATTAAATAAAATTGTTCAAAACAAAGATTTAAGTCAATTTATTTTATAAAAAGATGAAATTTTTTAGGAGGATTTGAGATCATGGAGTTATTAGAAAAAACAAGAAAAATTAATGCGATGCTGCAAAAGGTGGCAGGAAAACCTGTTAATTTTAAAGAAATGGCGGAAACATTAAGTGAAGTCATTGAAGCAAATATTTTTGTGCTCAGCCGCCGAGGAAAAGTATTAGGCTTCGGCTTGAACAAGCAAATAGATAATGACCGCATGAAAAAAATGCTGGAGGAAAGAAAATTTCCTGAAGAGTATACGAAAAGTTTATTTAATATTACCGAAACGTCACCAAATTTAGATGTATATAGCGAATATACTGCATTTCCTGTTGAGAACCGCGAGCTCTTTAAAAACGGATATACGACCATTGTACCGATCATCGGAGGCGGAGACCGCTTAGGAACCCTTATATTATCTAGACTGGGAACCCAATTTAATGATGATGACCTAATATTGGCTGAATACGGGGCAACTGTTGTTGGAATGGAGATTTTAAGAGAAAAAGCTGAGGAAATTGAAGAGGAAGCGAGAAGCAAAGCGGTTGTCCAAATGGCGATCAGCTCTTTATCATACAGCGAACTCGAAGCGATCGAACACATTTTTGAAGAATTAAGCGGCACAGAGGGATTGCTAGTTGCAAGCAAAATTGCTGACCGCGTCGGCATTACCAGATCTGTGATCGTCAATGCGCTTCGCAAGTTAGAAAGCGCTGGTGTCATTGAATCTCGTTCTCTTGGTATGAAAGGCACATATATTAAAGTGTTAAACAACAAATTTTTAGTTGAACTAGAAAAATTAAAAAACCATTAAAAGAAAGCTGCTCTAAAGGTTTGTTTATCAAACCTTTTGAAGCAGCTTTTTATAAATGTTTTCTACAAATTTCTTCTTGAAAATCGGCTGATTTGTCCAATTTCAATAAGTTCTAACCTCCTACTTATCCCTCTGAAAAAGCTGCAGAATCAAATTCCAATGTTAAAAAAGTGATAGTCATTTAGAACTAGAAAAAAAATAATCGCAATGTACGACGATTTTTTACAAATTATACATAGACTTTAAGCTGTTTCTTTTTTAAAATAATATTTATAAATTAGCAAAATTCGACATTTTTACTTCTTATTTCTTTTGCAATACAAGATCATCATACTTTTGGAGGGAGCAATGAAAATATTTTCTAATTCAATAGCCAATTTGGAGCAGGCAATTCGAATTTCTTCCTTAAACGGAAAAGTTATAGCCAATAATATTGCAAATGTGGACACTCCAGGGTATAAAGCGAAAACAGTTAATTTTAAAAACGTTTTGGATCAACAAATAAAACTGGATGCATATCGGACCAATCCGCGTCATCTTCCTTTTGTGGGCAGCGAAAGCACATCGATTGTGGAAACGAGGACAAACAGTGCTTATCAGCATAATGGCAATAATGTCGACATTGATCAAGAAATGGCAAAGCTTGCGGAAAATCAAATTTTCTACAATGCATTGATTGACAGATTGAATGGCAAATTTAATTCATTAAAAACAGTAATAAAAGGTGGTCGTACATAATGGGGATTTTTCAGTCTTTGAACATTTCCGCATCAGCTTTAACAGCTCAGCGGCTGAGAATGGATGTCATTTCATCGAATATGGCAAACATGGAGACGACTAGAGCTGAATATGTGGACGGGCAATGGCAGCCTTACCGCCGGAAAATGGTTGTAACAGCAGAGGATACAAAACCTTTCTCAGCTTTTCTGAATCAAGAGCTGAAAGGCGTTGGAAACGGCGTGAGAGTTCAAGCCATTGTTGAGGACGAGACGCCTTTTAAAATCGTTTATGATCCCGACCATCCTGATGCAGACGAAAATGGCTATGTTTCTTTGCCAAATGTAGATCCTTTAAAAGAAATGGTCGACTTGATCAGCAGCACGCGCTCATATGAAGCAAATGTTACAAGCTTTAATGCATCGAAAAACATGCTGCTGAAAGCATTGGAAATAGGGAAATAGAATAGGAGTGATGTAAATGATTGAGCAAATTTCTTTTCCGACTCAATCGATTCAGCTTGAAAACCGAGCACAAAGTACGGAAAATTCTGGGAAATCATCCTTTTCAGATATGTTGAAAAAATCGCTGGAAGCTGTCAATGAAGCTCAATTAAATTCCGATCGGCTGACAAATGCTCTTGCAGCAGGACAAAATGTAGAGCTTCATGATGTCATGATCGCAGCACAAAAAGCGAGCATTTTACTTGAAGCAACTGTTGAATTCAGGAATAAAGTCATTGAAGCTTATCAAGAAGTGATGAGAATGCAAATATAATTAGTCTATTTAGAAATGGAATGTCATTATCGGGGGATCAGAAAGAATGAATCAAAAACTACTGCAAATAAAGGATACAATTTTGTCATTTTGGAGGCAAAGGACAAAATGGCAAAAAGCCCTCATCATCGGAGGCGCATCGCTCATCATCATTGCCATTATCGTTTCGTCAATAGTTTTGTCAAAACCGAAAATGATACCGCTATATACGAATTTATCATTGGAAGAAGCTGGCCGAATCAAAGAAACCCTCGATAACAAAGGGATTCAATCGGAAATAGCCGATAACGGAACAACTATTAAAGTGCCGGAAAGCGAAGCAAATGCACTGAAAGTGGAGCTTGCAGCTGAAGGTATTCCTGAAAGCGGAAATATCGATTATTCGTATTTTGGACAAAATATCGGTTTTGGCATGACAGATAATGAATTTGATGTATTAAAATTAAAAGCTACACAAACAGAACTGGCCAATTTAATTAAAGAAATCGAAGGCGTAAAAAACGCTAAAGTGATGGTCAATTTACCTAAAGAAACGGTATTCGTCGGCGAGGACGCAGGAGAAGCATCAGCTTCCATTGTTTTAAATTTGGAGCCGGGTTACAAGCTTGACCAATCGCAAGTGAACGCACTCTATCACCTTGTTTCCAAGAGCGTGCCGAATTTACCTGTTGAAAACATTGTTATAATGGACCAAAATTTTGATTATTATGATTTGAAACAAGAGGACACACCTGGCACTAATTTTGCTTCCCAGCTTGAAATCAAATCGGAAATTGAAAAAAATATTCAACGGCAAGTGCAAAGAATGCTGGGTACGATGATGGGCCAAGACAAAGTGGTTGTCAACGTATCAGCTGATATTGATTTTACCCAGGAAAAGCGGGAAGAAAACTTAGTCGAGCCAGTTGATGAGGAGAACAATGAAGGAATTGCCATCAGTGCAGAACGGATTACGGAAACATACACAGGTACTGGGGCGCAAGCTGCCGGCGTTGCTGGAACAGGTCAAACAGATGTCCCGAATACATATCAACAGGCTGCCGGTGTAAACGGAGAAGGAGAATATGAAAAAATTGAAGACCGAATTAATTATGAGGTAAACCGGATCAAACGGGAAATTGTTGAAAGTCCATATAAAATTAGAGATCTGGGCATTCAAGTCATGGTTGAGCCCCCGAATCCGGAAAATCCAAATTCGTTGCCGCAGCAGAGTGTAGATGATATTGAACAAATTTTATCAACAATTGTTCGGACAAGCATCAATGAAGATCCGGAGGCCGAGCCGTTAACGGATCAAGACATTGAGGATAAAATCGTAGTTTCTGTTCAGCCGTTTTCAGGCAAAATAAATGCGGATGATCTGGAGGAGCCATCATCATTCCCAATTTGGGGCTATGTGTTAATTGGAGCAGGCATTCTGCTTCTTGGCTTGTTATTCCTATGGTGGTGGAAAAGACGGAGAGACGAAGAAGATGAGTATGAAGATGATGAATTTGACGAAATAGAAGAAGTGGTGCCGCAGCCTGTGCAAGAAGAAGAATCTGTCGAGCAAACGAAAGCAAATGAGCAGCGTAGAAAGCTTGAGGAGCTTGCCAAAGAGAAGCCTGACGAATTCGCTAAACTGTTGCGCACTTGGCTCTATGAAGACTAGGGGGAAATGACATATGAAAAAGTTAAACGGTAGGCAAAAGGCTGCTATTTTATTGATCTCCTTAGGTCCGGAAGCTTCTGCTTCCGTTTATAAACACCTCACGGAAGAAGAAATTGAAAAGCTTACATTAGAAATATCGAGTGTACGGAAAGTGGATTCGCAAAAAAAAGAAGAAGTGATTGAAGAGTTTCATCAAATCGCCCTTGCGCAAGATTATATTGCCCAAGGGGGGATCCAATATGCGAAAGAGGTGCTTGAGAAAGCATTAGGAGGGGAAAAGGCAAGTGAAATAATCAGAAGGCTGACATCTTCTCTTCAAGTACGGCCGTTTGATTTTGTTAGAAAAGCAGATCCGGCTCAAATTTTAAACTTTATACAAAACGAGCATCCGCAAACGATCGCTTTAGTTTTGTCCTATCTGGATGCCAAGCAGTCGGGACAAATTTTATCGAGCTTGCCTCAGGAAGTTCAAGCGGATATTGCAAGAAGAATCGCCATTATGGACCGCACATCCCCTGAAGTAATTAATGAAGTTGAACAAGTTTTAGAGAAGAAGCTTTCTTCTACTGTAACGGAAGATTTCACAGAAACGGGTGGAATCGAAACAGTAGTGGAAGTGTTAAACGGTGTCGACCGCTCGACAGAACGAACGATACTGGAAGCACTAGAAGTGCAGGACCCCGAACTGGCCGAAGAAATCAAAAAGCGGATGTTTGTATTTGAAGATATTGTTACCTTGGATAACCGCGCCATTCAGCGCGTCATTCGCGAAGTGGATAATAATGATCTCATGCTGGCGTTAAAGGTTGCGTCGGATGAAGTGAAAGAAATTGTCTTTAAAAATATGTCAACTAGAATGGCGGAAACATTCAAGGAGGAAATGAATTACATGGGTCCTGTTCGGCTTCGTGATGTAGAAGAAGCGCAATCAAGAATTGTTGAAGTGATAAGAAGATTAGAGGATGCTGGCGAAATTGTGATCGCTCGAGGACAAGGAGATGAAATCATTGTCTAGAGTCATAAAATCCGGCCATGCTTGGTCATTGCACAAGCCGCACAAATTGACGATCAGAACGATCCAAATTCAGGAAGAGTTCGCCGCTTCCGATCAAGAAGAGAACACACAGCGTTCACAGTTCCTTGAGGCAGCCCATTTGGAAGCAGAGAAAATTTTAGAAAAAGCTGAAGAAGAAAAAACGCGATTGCTTAAGGAGATCGAAAAAGAAAGGGAAGCTTGGCAGGAAGAAAAAGCGCGCCTAATAGAAGAAGCAAGAAAAGAAGGGTATCAAGCCGGTTTTGAAAAAGGGAAAAAAGATGGACTTCAAGAGTATGAAAATGTGATTGAATCTGCCAGACAGGTAGTCCAGCTTTCCAAAAAAGATTATGAGAAAAAAATAGAAGCTTCCGAGGAAACCATTATTGAAATTGCTGTAAAAGTAGCGGAAAAAATTATTGCAGCCAACCTAAAGCGAGAGCCTGAACTGTTTACTGGATTGGTTCGCGAAGTGATTTGTGAAGTAAAGGAATATCCAGAAGTCAAAATATACGTTCACCCTGACAAATATGAATTTATGCTTGAACAAAAAGAAGAATTAATGGAACTATTTACAACCAAAACGGAGCTCTATATTTTTCCGGATGTAAATTTGCCCGAAAACGGAATTTGTGTAGAATCGCCATTTGGAAAAATTGATGCGAGCATTGATACACAGCTGGAGCAATTAAAAAGCAAGCTGTTAAATCTTGTCAGGGAGGATTGAAGTGATTGAAACTAGCTCAATTGATCGACCATATAGATCGGCTGGACTCTTATAAGAGATATGGAAAAGTGAAAAAAGTAGTCGGACTCATGATTGAATCACGCGGACCTGAATGCTCCATCGGTGATGTTTGCTATGTACATGTAGGGAAAAATGAAAAAACGCTGGCAGAAGTTGTCGGATTCAAAGAAGAAAATATTCTATTAATGCCGTTTACAAAGGTCAACCAAATTGCACCTGGCTGTGTCGTAGAAGCAACAGGCTCGCCCCTGAAAATAAAATCGGGAATCAGCCTGATCGGAAAGGTATTAGATGCATTTGGTCATCCAATGGACGGATCCAATCTTCCAAAAGGTTTAACGACTATTCTGTCTGAAAATGAGCCGCCGAACCCGTTAACCCGGCCGCCGATCACTAAAAAAATTGAAGTGGGTGTGAAAGCAATTGACGGTTTTTTAACGATTGGGAAAGGTCAGCGGGTAGGTATTTTTGCAGGAAGCGGCGTTGGAAAAAGTACTTTGCTCGGAATGATCGCAAGAAGCTCAGGAGCAGATATAAATGTGATTGCCTTAATAGGTGAAAGGGGAAGAGAAGTTCGAGAATTTATTGAGAGAGATTTAGGGGAAGAAGGGCTAAAGCGGACGATTATTGTGGCGGCAACCTCCGATCAGCCGGCTTTAATGAGAATTAAAGCTGCCTATTCTGCAACGGCGATTGCAGAATATTTTCGAGATAAAGGATATAATGTCATGTTTATGATGGATTCAGTCACGAGAGTAGCGATTGCGCAAAGGGAAATTGGACTGGCTGTTGGGGAACCGCCGACGACAAAAGGATACACCCCTTCAGTGTTCGCCATGCTTCCTCGACTTTTAGAAAGAACAGGAAATAATGAAAAGGGTTCGATCACAGCCATTTATACTGTCTTAGTTGATGGCGATGATATGAACGAACCGATAGCGGATACTGTGAGAGGAATTTTGGACGGGCACATTGTGCTCGATCGCGAGTTGGCGAATAGAGGACATTTTCCTGCAATTAATATTTTAAAAAGCGTCAGCCGCCTTATGAACCATATTGTCGAACCGGCGCATCTCGAAGCTGCGAACAAACTGAAAGCATTGTACTCTACATATACCGAGTCAGAAGATTTAATTAAGATCGGCGCATATAAAAGAGGCTCTTCAAAAGAAATGGATCAAGCAATGGATTATTATCCGAAAATAAACGGATTTCTTCAGCAGCATATGAATGAAAAAATAACATTTGAGGAAAGCGTACAGCAATTAATTTCGCTACTTGAAGAAGGTGACAAGACATGACATACCATTTCCGCTATCAAAAAATATTGGATGTAAAGGAAAATGAGAAACGAAAATCATCAAAAGAATATGAAGATTCCGTTGAAAATTTTAAAAAAGTTGCAACAAAGCTGTATACATTTTTAAAGCAAAAAGAGGAGTTCGTAAAGCTTCAAGAAGAAAAATTGAACAAAGGGATGTCCGTTCAAGAAATTAAGCAGTATCAACAGTTTGTTCAAAATTTGGAAAAAACAATTGAGCATTACCAGCAGCTTGTCATTTATTCTCGTAATGCGATGAATGAAAAACAGTCGATTTTGATGCAAAAACATATAGAAGTAAAGCAATATGAAAAAATAAAAGAAAAAGATTACAAGAAATTTATGGAGCTAAGGAAACGAGAAGAAGGAAAAATGATGGATGAAATATCAATCATTACATATTCGTTTCATAGAAATTAGGTGGAAATAATGGCGAAAAAAGAAAAGAAACGAGGCGGTTTAAAAACTTTCTTGACCATATTTTTATCACTTTTTAGTCTTGGGCTTGTCGCCGTAATCGTCATGTTTTTTCTCGGCATTCTGCCGGCCCAAAATATTCCGATTATTTCGGACTTAGCGCAAGGAGGTCAGAAGCAAGAAAATCTTGAAAGGCTGAACGAGCAGCTGGAAAAAGAGCAAGAAGAGCTCAAGCAAAAGATTGAAGAGCAGGAAAGCACAATCAATCAGCTGCAAGAACAGCTGAAAAGCAAGGATGAAGAAATACAAGAGCTGACACAGCAAATCAACTCATTGGAAAACGCAGCTCAAACCAATCCGCAAAAAAATCAACAACAAGCCGTTGATATTGCGAAAGTATATGGAGAAATGTCAAGTAAAAAAGCAGCTGCCATCATTACAGAGCTTTCTGATGATGAAGCAATCAGCATACTATCATCTTTAAAAAAAGCCGTGCTTGCTAGAATTTTAGAAAAAATGACTCCCCAAGACGCTGCCAAATATACGAAGTTGTTATCCGAGCAAGCAGCAGCTCAATCTGAACAACCAGCAGCCGAATCTGTACCATCAGCAACTGAAGAGGCAGCTGCTCAATAAATAACTTACATGAACATTCTGATCATATTACAGGAGGTGAACAAATGGATGCCATTAAATTGCAGTTTTTCCAATTGAACACGCGAAACATACAATCAACAAACGGAGAAGAAAAAAAGGAAGAGTCAACTTTTCAAACGTTTTTTGATCAGCTTGTGAACATGAAGCCAGCCGATCAGGTGAAAGGAAATGAACCGCAAAAATTTGAAATCGAAACAACTATCTTAGAAGAGTTGAAAAATGCGATCAAAAATTGGCTCTCTCTTGACATTTTGCACGATCAGGAAACAGACGCTCAAGACAAACAGGAGAGAGAAGACAGCAGTTTATCTTCTGTCAGCCAACCTTCTTCTGAAAAGTTGGAATTGACATTTGCGAGCAATATGGAACTGAATGTTGATCATGCGGAGCAAAGTCCGGAAAAAACTGTACTTTTTCAGCAAATCACTGCTATTTTAGCTTATTTGCAACGAAATGAGCCGAACGAGTTTATTCGAATGCTCGAAGTTTTTGAAACCATTACTAGAAAGTATGGCGATCTAGGCAGCACGATGCTTCAAAATATTTTAACAGCTGTTCGGATTGGACAATATGAGAATCACAGTGCTACCATAGCTGACATATTGCCTAATGATCTAGAAACATCAGAGCCGCTTCATTTTATACAACAAATGGACACGAATAAGAAACCATTTGTGCAGCGTGAGGAAATATTGGCAAGAACGCATCCTCTAATGGAGTTTGTTCAACAAGAGAGCCGTGCTGAACAAAAAAGTGTTGGAAATTTCCTAACGGGCCAAACGAAGGATACGTTTGAGTTGACTCTTACATCATACATAAACAAATTTGGCTCAGAAAATCCGGCTTCGCAAATTGATTCTGAACTGAGTATAGACGTCCAAGAGGAATTTTTTCAAAAGTTAAAAGACGTAATAAAAACAAGTCGATTTGGCCAGCTTCCTAATGGCGCACAAAAATTGACGATACGGCTCACTCCGGAGCATTTAGGGACCATTACCATTCAATTAATAAAAGATGGCGACCAAATGAGCGCCAAAATTAAGACATCGACTCAATCAGCGAAAGAATTGTTAGAGCATAGTATTCAGCAGTTAAAGCATTCGCTGCCGAATGTAACATTGCAAATTGACCGCTTTGATATTTTTGACGAAGAGCATTATTTCTTTCAAGAAAAAAGAGGACGTGGCAATTCGCAGCAACATAACGGGGAAGATCAAGAAAAGCATCAAAATGAACAGCAGAACGACCAAACTTTTATGGAAAAATTAAAAGAGTATGTAAATGCCATTATATAGGAGGTTCTTATGAGCGGAATTTCCATCGACAGCTATTTGTTATCGACCTATACAGAAAACAAAGCAAGGGAAGCTAAGTCAACTCTTGGAAAAGATGATTTTTTGAAGTTATTGATTACCCAATTGCAATATCAGGATCCGCTAAATCCAATGGAAGATAAAGAGTTTATTGCTCAAATGGCGAATTTCTCAACATTGGAACAAATAACAAACATGAATAAATCGCTTGAAGCCTTTTTAAAATCGGATGCACTCATCAAATATTCGCAGCTCATCGGCAAATCGGTAGAATACTCAAAAGAAGGTGAGCAAAAGCAGAGCATTGTCAAAAGCGTGCGGATGAATGGAGATACAGTCATCATTGCGCTTGCCAACGGCGATGAAGTGGAAAGCTCAAGTATTACGAAAGTATCCGAAGCTGGAGAAAACGATTCATCTGATCAGGAAGGATAATAATATTAACATTTTAAAGAAAGGGAGAGGTTCATATGTTGCGTTCCATGTATTCTGGTATTAGCGGAATGAAAAATTTCCAATTAAAATTGGATGTCATTGGCAACAATATCGCGAATGTCAACACGTACGGCTTCAAAAAAGGACGTGTCACTTTTAAAGAATTAGTCAACCAGCAAATTTCAGGCGCTAGCGCCGCTGTAAATGGACGAGGAGGTATAAATCCAGCACAGGTAGGTTTGGGTGCGGCAATCGGAACAATCGACACTGTTCATACATCTGGACCAACTCAATCAACGGGAAGACTTCTTGATGTAGCGATCAGCGGAGACGGTTTTTTTCCTGTCGGAGTGATTACCGATTTAACGAGAGTCAACATTGATTATGCAGGACAATTTGGAGACAATAAAATTTTGGGCGCCATTGATAGAGCTATTGATTTAGCATACACCCGCGCTGGAAACTTTTATTTGGATGCAAACGGATATTTAGTAACTGGCGAAGGGCTTTACTTAATTGGCGAAACAGGTGAAAAAATTCCTCCGACAGATCAAGGAATTCAAAAAGCAAATGCAGCGCTTCAGCAAATCACGTCTTTCAATACACCTTATAAAAATATGTATGAATCGTTGAGAGACATTTCAAAAAGAGCGAATGCATTGATGGAAGCTTATGAAGCATATAATGATGCGGTGGAAATATGGGAAAAAGACGGACGACAAAACCCATCACCTTTATACACCTCTATGCAAAATGCACGTAATGCTTTAATTGATATATGGACAGAGTTTAATGCAGCCATTACAAACCCAACGTCAGGGTTTGGGAATATTCGAAACCAGTTTGAAACGGCAATCGGACAATTAAATAATTCTATTAATAATTTTAACAATACACCGCCATATACTGACGTCATTACAACAATCACGAATCCGATTCTGCCGATTACAGCGGGGGATTATCCGCAAAATCCGTCAACAGCTATCCCGTTAGGTTCAAGTGCTGACACGAATACGCTTGATTTAATGACGAAGTTGATCGGGACAATTGAGAATTATAAAGTTGCCCTTAACAATGTTGGGCAAGCAGTCATTAAATACGAAGATATTGCCGAAAGTTTAAAAGAGGCGCAATGGACGGATTCGTTGAGCGGAGAAGCCGGTCTCATCCAAATTCCGCTTTCGGCTAAAAGCTTTAGCATCGGGCCTGATGGAAAGGTTACGTTTATTGATCGAAACGGTCAGTTAAAAGTCGCTGGACAAATCCGGCTTGCGAACTTTCCAAATCCAGAAGGATTAGAAAAAATCGGAAGCAATCTTTTTAGAGAAACGCCTAACTCTGGTTCTATCGACAAAAATGGCAATGGGCTGCAGCTTAACGAACTTTCCGTTCCAGGAGAGGATGGAGCAGGCTCATTGATTAATAGTTCACTAGAAATGTCCAATGTGGACTTGGCGGAAGAATTTACGGAAATGATTGTGGCACAAAGAGGTTTTCAATCAAATACGAAAATCATCACAACTTCTGACGAAATTTTGCAGGAGCTCCTTGGCTTAAAACGTTAATAGGAAGAACGGGGGAGCTTGAAACGTGATCAAATTAACAAAACTGAATGGCGAAGCTTTTTATCTGAATGTGTTGTTAATCGAACGGATTGAATCGTTTCCTGATACGACTATTACGTTAATATCCGGCAAAAAATATATAGTAAAAGATTCACAGACGGAAGTAGTAACAAAAATCAATGAGCTTTATAAACAATTTGGTTTTGGGAAAGCTTTCTATTTCGGGGGACAAGAAAATGAGTAAAAAATTTATAACAGCATTATTAATCGTCATTTCAACCGTTGGAATTGCTGCACTGACTACGTTTGTCGTCATGGAATTTTTTACGAAGGATCCGGTAGAAGCGAAAAACCGCTCCATCGACGAGGTGGTGGAATCGTCATTTGATGTTCCTGAAATTACGACAAACTTAAAAAGTAAAAATATTGTAAGACTTTCTTTCAAAATTGAAGCATCTGACAAAAAAGCGAGAGAAGAATTAGAAAAGAGAGAATTTCAAATAAAAGATATTATTATAACCGAACTGGCAAATATGGAAGCAAAAGATTTGGAAGGGCAAGCTGGAATGGACCGCTTTAAAGATACGATTAAAAAGAAGGTCGATGCGCTTTTACAAGAAGGAGAAGTGAAACAAGTGTACACGACTTCCTTTATCCTTCAATAGACAAAAAAGGGATAAGGAGGTGATGTTCTCATTATGTCAAATGAAATTTTATCGCAAAGTGAAATTGATGCGCTATTATCTGCATTAACGACCGGTGAAATGAATGTTGATGAATTAAAGAAAGAAGAAGAAGCAAAGAAAATAAAAGTTTACGATTTTAAACGTGCTCTTCGTTTTTCAAAAGATCAAATTCGCAGCATTACTCGAGTGCATGAAAATTTCGCAAGGCTTTTAACGACGTATTTTGCTGCGCAATTGCGGACATATGTCCAAATAACCGTCACGTCTGTAGACCAGCTGCCCTATGAAGAGTTTGTCCGTTCCATTCCGAAAATGACGGTTTTAAATGTTTTTGAACTTGGGACACTTGATGGAAGAATTATTATGGAAGTGAACCCAAATATTGCGTACGCAATGATGGATCGGTTAATGGGCGGTTTCGGGGCTTCCATGAATAAGATTGAACAATTAACAGAAATTGAAATGAAAATTATTGCATCCATTTTCGAAAAAACTTTGGAGCACTACCGTGAAGCTTGGAGTACCATTTTGGACATTGAGCCTTGCATGCAGGAATTTGAGGTAAATCCGCAATTTTTGCAAATGGTATCTCCAAATGACACAGTTGTTGTTATTTCCCTTAATACACAAGTGGGAGAAGCGAGCGGAATGATAAACCTTTGTATTCCCCATGTTGTGTTGGAACCAATTATTCCAAAGCTTTCCGTCCATTATTGGATGCAATCAGAAAGGAAAGCCCAAAACTCTGTGGAAACGGAAGTAATCAAAAACCGGATAAAGCTTGCAGAAGTTCCGGTGGTTGCGGAATTAGGGACGTCCGTTGTGACAGTTCAAGAGTTTCTTGAAATGCGAGTGGGGGATATGATCCGTCTTGATCAATCGACCAGCGACCCGTTGGTGATTAAAGTAGGTGACGTCCCTAAATTTTTTGGACAGCCTGGCAAAAAGAACAAGAAGCTGGCCGTTCAAATATTAGGCCACATAGAGAGAGGTGACGAAGCTGATGACTGATAACATGTTGTCACAAGAGGAAATCGATTCTCTATTAAAAGGGGGAAATCAAGAATCAACTGAAACTGACAATCTATTGAATGATATTGAAAAAGATACGATTGGGGAGATAGGAAATATTTCTTTTGGCAGTTCTGCTACAGCTTTATCATCCTTGCTTAATCAAAAAGTAGAAATCACTACTCCGAGCGTGTCAATTATTAATAAGCAAGAACTGGCAAAGGAGTTTCCACATCCATACGTAGCAATAGAAGTAGTTTTTACAGAAGGGCTGTCCGGCAGCAATCTGCTTGTAATTAAACAAAGCGATGCTGCTGTCATTGCTGATTTAATGATTGGCGGGGATGGTTCCAACCCGGATGAATTGGGGGAAATTCAATTAAGTGCTGTCCAGGAAGCGATGAATCAAATGATGGGATCTGCTTCCACATCAATGTCAACCGTTTTAAATAAAAAAATAGATATTTCACCGCCTCGCCTCGAATTATTGAATGTTAAAGAAGGGGAAGGAACCGATGCTATTCCTGATGATGAACTGCTTGTGAAGGTATCCTTCCGATTAACTGTCGGCAATTTAATTGATTCGAATATTATGCAGCTCTTACCCCTTGATTTTGCTAAACAGCTCGTTGTTGAATTAATGAATAAAGCGGGCAAAGAGGCATCAAATAACGTGCAAACAGAACCTGAAGAAGCGCGAGAAAATCAACAGCTGCATATAGAAAAAAGCGAGAAGGAAAAAGCTCAGCCTGTTGAAGTTAAACCTGTTGAATTTGCGACGTTTGATGAACAAACGAATCAATCTGTAGACACGCACAATTTGGAGCTGCTGCTCGACATTCCTTTAAATGTAACGGTTGAGCTTGGAAGAACAAAAAGATCCATCAAACAAATTTTGGAATTGTCTAAAGGATCCATTATCGAGCTTGATAAGCTGGCCGGGGAGCCAGTCGACATATTCATAAACAGCAAAAAGGTAGCAAAAGGTGAAGTAGTTGTCATCGACGAAAATTTCGGTGTTCGCGTAACGGATATCATGAGTCAAGCAGATCGGATAATGAATCTAAAATAGTTGATAGGAGTGAGGAGCAAAATGTCAAAAAGGATTTTAGTCGTTGATGATGCAGCATTTATGAGAATGATGATCAAAGATATATTGACAAAAAATGGATATGAAGTAGTAGGAGAGGCTGCAGATGGTGCGCAGGCAGTCGAAAAATTTAAAGAATTGCAGCCTGATTTAGTCACGATGGATATTACAATGCCTGAAATGGATGGCATCACTGCTTTAAAGGAAATACGCAAAATTAATCCAAATGCAAAAGTTGTCATGTGTTCAGCGATGGGACAGCAGGCAATGGTAATCGATGCTATTCAAGCTGGTGCCAAAGATTTTATTGTGAAACCTTTTCAGGCCGATCGTGTACTGGAAGCTATTCAAAAGACATTGGGATAAGGAGCATTTGCATTGAAACGATGTATTACATATTTGTGCTGTTTATGGCTGTTGTTTTTTTATGTTCCAATAAACGCCGATTTTGTGCATGCAGCCGCGAAAAATCCCACCGTTGAGGAATATTTAAAACAGCAGACATCCGATCAACAGGATGAAAAAAAAGAAGAGAAAGCGACGAACGAATTGGTTGAAGATGGTGGCAACAGCACCTCCTTATCAGTATTCGATGTTTTGAAAATGATTTTTACACTTATTCTTGTTTTAGGTCTCTTAATCTTTTTATTAAAATTTTTAAACAAAAAAATGAAGCTTCCGCAAGAAACTAAATACTTACAAAATCTCGGCGGCATTTCCTTAGGACAAAACAAGTCCATCCAGCTGGTGAAGGTGGGGAATCGCATTCTAATCGTTGGCGTCGGGGATACGATTGAACTATTACAAGAAATTAATGATGAAGAGGAATATAAGAAAATTATCGACATGCAGAAAGAGCCCGGCAACAATGCTTTTGAACAAAATATGATGCGCTTCATTCTAAATAATCATAAACAAAAGGGTAGCGAGAAGACCTCCTTCAAAAAAGAGCTGGAATCACTATTAAAAGAAAGACGTGAACAGATGCAGCGTCTTCGGCAGAAAGGATCAAAAAAATGAGTGAGTTTTTTAGCTATTTTAATCAAAATGATCCGGAAAATGTTGCGACGACTGTGAAGCTTTTGCTTCTGCTCACCGTTTTGTCAATTGCACCAGGGATATTGATTTTAATGACTTGCTTTACGCGCATCGTCATCGTGTTATCGTTTGTGCGAACTTCGCTTGCTACCCAGCAAATGCCGCCCAACCAAGTGCTCATCGGCCTTGCACTTTTTTTAACCTTTTTTATAATGGGACCGACTTTTCAAGAAATACATGAAAAAGCTTTGAATCCTTTGTTCAATAATGAAATAACCATTGAGGAAGCGTATGAACAGGCGGAAAAGCCGATAAAGGAATTTATGAGCAAACATACGAGACAAAAAGATTTAGCTTTGTTTTTAAATTACGCCAATATTGAAAATCCTGAGACGATTGACGATATTCCGCTCGTGGCTTTAGTGCCTGCATTTGCCATCAGCGAATTAAAAACAGCGTTTCAAATAGGTTTTATGATCTTTATTCCTTTTTTAATCATTGACATGGTTGTATCAAGTGTCCTCATGTCAATGGGAATGATGATGCTTCCTCCTGTCATGATATCATTGCCTTTTAAAATATTGCTGTTTGTGCTCGTGGACGGCTGGTACTTAGTTGTCAAATCATTGCTGCAAAGTTTTTAAAATAAGTAGGTGAGCCAATGAGTACCGAAATGATCCTTTCCATAGCAGAAAAAGCGGTTTATACAACTTTAATGATCAGTGGGCCACTTCTTTTAATATCGCTTGTTGTCGGCTTAATTGTCAGCATCTTTCAAGCAACGACACAAATACAGGAACAGACATTGGCGTTCATACCAAAAATTGTGGCTGTTTTGGTCGGATTGATTATTTTTGGCCCATGGATGCTATCTGTCATTTTGTCGTATACACATAATATTTTCAGCAATCTCAATCAATTTGTTGGATGAGTTGAATGATGATGCTGGAGTATTATCCGCTTTTTTTGCTTGTGTTTACAAGAATAACAGCTTTTATTGCAACGCTTCCATTATTTTCATATCGGAATATTCCGATGCGGTTTAAAATTGGCATGTCTTTTTTCCTTTCCCTTATCATCGTCATGACGATCGATGAGGGAAAGGTTGACTTAGATGCGAATTTCTACCCGCTAATTATTAAAGAAGTTTTAATCGGACTATTCATTGGTCTGATCGCATATATCATCATGTCAGCTGTCCACATTGCAGGAAGCTTAATCGATTTTCAAATGGGGTTTATCATCGCGAATATTATTGATCCGCAGACAGGAGTTCAAACGCCGTTAATTGGACAATTTCTTTATTCTTTTGCCCTATTGCTCATGCTGAGCCTAAACGGGCACCATATGCTGATTAACGGGATTGTATACAGTTTTCAAGTAATCCCTCCGGATCAATATTTTATTCCGATTTCTGATGGAGCTGTTGCCGAACAAGTTTTGAAGGCGTTCAGCAAAATGTTTCTCGTAGCATTTCAAATGGCGCTTCCGATAGTCGCTTCGCTCTTTTTAGTTGACCTTGCTCTAGGGATTGTTGCCCGGACAGTTCCGCAAATGAATGTATTTGTCATTGGGTTTGCCATTAAAATTGGCGTCAGCTTTCTGATGATGGTGCTCGTTTTAGGCATTATATTTATGCTGATTCAGGGGCTTTTCCAATACATGTTCGATGTGATGAGAACCTTAATGAATTTATTAGGTGATGGCGCATGAATTATTTACCGTTAGATTTGCAATATTTTGCCGGTGAAAAAACGGAAAAAGCGACTCCGAGAAAGCGGCAGGATGTAAGGAAAAAAGGACAGGTTGCCAAGAGTCCCGATTTGAACACAGCCATCACCATGTTTTTAGTTTTTCTGTCATTGCTGTTTTTCGGGAAAACGGTGATTGATAATATTTTAAACATGTTCCATTCTACTTTTGAAGATTATTTGTTGACGGATATCACAGAAGAAAATGTGCATTCAATCTTTAATAAATATGTATTGGAAGGCGCTCAAATTACCGCTCCATTCATGATAGCAGCCTTCGTTGCTGGGGTTTTCAGTAATTATATTCAAGTTGGATTTCTTTTTACAACTGAACCGTTGAAAATGAAATTAAATAAACTGAATCCGATTGAAGGCTTTAAACGCATATATTCCACTCGGGCAATTGTCGAGCTTTTGAAATCGATCTTAAAAGTTTTCTTTATCGGCGGGGTAACCTTTGCGTATATTTATTTCAATTGGCAGGAGATTTTGCGACTTCCGCAAATGCCGCTTGAACGAGCTTTTGCTTCAATTTCAAAGCTGGCGGTGCAGATAGGACTATATGCTTCAGGTGCGCTTTTGTTCATCGCATTGCTAGATTACTTGTATCAAAGATGGGATTTCGAAAAAAACATTCGCATGTCTAAGCAGGAAGTAAAAGATGAGTACAAAAAAATGGAAGGCGACCCGTTAATTAGATCGAGAATTAAACAGAAACAAAGGGAAATGGCGATGAGAAGGATGATGCAGGAAATTCCGAAAGCTGATGTCGTCATTACGAACCCTACTCATTATGCAGTTGCCTTAAAGTATGATGAAAAGGAACACGATGCACCTGTCGTAGTTGCAAAAGGAACAGATTTTGTCGCGCAAAAGATCAAGCAAATTGCCAAAGCCCATGAAATCATAACAGTCGAAAACAGGCAGCTCGCTCGTTCCTTGTATGACCAAGTGGAAATTGGCGAGATGATTCCTGAACAATTTTTTAAGGCTGTGGCTGAAATTTTAGCTTATGTTTATCGTCAAAAACAAAAAGTGTAACAATTTTGCTAGGAGGAAGTATCATGTCAGCAAGAGATTTATCGGTTATAGTAGCTGTCATTTTAATTGTTGCCATGCTTATCATCCCGCTGCCTTCATGGCTGCTGAGCATATTGATTATCATTAATATATCTCTTGCCTTGCTCGTCCTCCTTACATCCATGAACATTGAAAAGCCTTTACAATTTTCAATCTTTCCTTCTCTTTTGCTTTTGTTAACGTTATATCGACTCGGCTTAAACGTTTCCACAACGCGTTCGATTTTAGCTAATGGAGAAGCGGGAACAGTCGTGGAAACGTTTGGAACTTTTGTTGTCGGTGGAAATATCCTTGTTGGTTTTGTCGTATTTATCATTTTAGTTATTATTCAATTTGTTGTCATTACAAAAGGATCTGAACGGGTAGCAGAAGTGGCAGCCCGCTTTACGCTTGATGCCATGCCCGGTAAGCAGATGAGTATTGATGCAGACTTGAATGCGGGAATCATCTCGGAAGACGAGGCAAAAAAACGGAGAGAAACGATTGCAAGAGAAGCAGATTTTTATGGCGCAATGGACGGAGCAAGCAAATTTGTAAAAGGAGATGCGATTGCTGGTGTCATAATTGTGCTGATCAATATTATTTTCGGAATTATCATCGGCATGATCCAGCAGGGGCTTTCTTTTCAAGAAGCTGTTTCAAAATTCACGCTTCTTACAGTTGGAGATGGATTAGTCAGCCAAATTCCAGCTTTATTAATCTCAACGGCAACAGGGATTGTTGTCACGAGAGCTGCTTCTGACGGAAATTTAGGACAAGACATTACGAACCAGCTTTTAGCATTTCCAAAGCTGCTGTATGTTACCGCAGGAATCATCTTTATTTTAGGTATTGTTACTCCGATTGGTCCGATCGTAACAACTCCGATCGCTCTCATGTTTGCTTTCTTAGCATTTGCGATGAATCGTACGAAGAAACAAATTGAAAAAGACGAAGAGATTGTTGAAGAAGAAGTGGAAATGAACGAAGCGAAAAGTCCGGAGCAAGTGATGAATCTTTTATCGATGGATCCAATTGAATTTGAATTCGGATATGGTTTAATTCCTCTTGCTGATAGCGGACAAGGGGGAGACCTGTTGGATCGGATCGTAATGATCAGAAGGCAGCTTGCCGTAGAATTGGGCCTTGTCATTCCTGTCGTCCGAATACGGGATAATATCCAATTAAAGCCGAATGAATACAGATTAAAAATTAAAGGAAACGAAGCGGCGAAAGGTGAAATTATGCTCGATCATTATTTGGCGATGGCGCCAGGAATGGATAATGATTCGATTGAAGGGATTGACACAATTGAGCCTTCGTTTGGACTTCCTGCAAAATGGATCAGCGAACATTTAAAAGAACAAGCTGAATTGGCAGGATATACGGTCGTCGATCCTCCTAGCGTTGTTTCTACTCACATTACGGAAACGATCCGGAGGCATGCTCATGAATTGCTTGGACGACACGAAACAAAACAGCTTGTCGATCATTTAAAAGAAACATACCCGATATTAGTGGAAGAAGTTACGCCGAATCCACTTTCTATAGGAGATATTCAAAAAGTTTTGGCGAAACTGCTTAAAGAAAAAATTTCTATTCGAAATTTGCCGGTTATTTTTGAAACATTAGCTGACTATGCCAAATTTACAACAGATCCGGAAATTTTAGCTGAATATGTAAGACAGTCGCTGGCAAAACAAATTACAAGCCAGTATGCAAAAGAAGGGGAGACATTGAAAGTCATTACTCTCTCCGCTCAAGTAGAAAAAGCCATTGCCGATGGCGTGCAGCAAACAGAACGAGGAACCTTTTTGTCATTGGAGCCGCATGTATCACAAAGGATTGTCGAAGCCATTGCCAAAAATGTGGAACAGCTGGCAATGGAAGAGCAAACGCCAATCTTGCTCTGCTCGCCTTCTGTCAGAATGTATGCACGGCAGCTGATCGAGCGATATTTGCCTGATGTACCCGTATTGTCATACAACGAACTTGAATCAAACATTGAAGTACAAAGTGTCGGAGTGGTGAATATTTAATGAAGATTAGAAAATTCAAAGCCCATACTATGCAAGAGGCGATGAAGACGATTCGCAGCCAACTCGGTCAAAATGCTGTCATCCTCAATTCGAAAGTCGTCTATACTGGTGGATTTCTAGGAATGTTTAAGAAAAAAATGATTGAAGTGGTGGCGGGCATTGACGAAGAAGATGAAATGATCAGCGGGTCCCAAAATGAAAAAATAGAACATCAAACGGACCAACAATTAGAGATGGCTCCTGTACTGAATGAAATAAAAAAACTGAAGGATCTCGTTCAATCCATGTCCGTAAACAGTACTGTTATTCATCCTGACCTAAAAGAGATCGAACAAAAAATCGATTCGTTAGGTTTGCTGCAACCGATTAAACAGGATGTGATCGCATCTATACTGGAAACGTATTTGATTCATCAAAAAAAGCTGACAAACGAACAACTGGAATTTCAATTGAAGAAAGAGTTAAAAAAGAGAATTTCGGACATTCCTTTTCACGGCATTACTTTTTCAAAAAAATTTGTGAATGTTGTAGGACCAACCGGTGTTGGAAAAACGACGACATTGGCAAAGCTTGCCGCAATCTGCAAAATAAATTACAAGAAAAAAATCGGATTTCTTACGACGGACACTTATCGAATTGCTGCGATCGATCAATTAAAAACATATGCCGAAATTTTAAATGCCCCGCTTGAAGTTTGTTATAACTCATTTGATTTTCAGGAAGGGAAAAAGAAGCTGAATGACTGCGACATCGTTTTTATTGACACAGCGGGCCGGAACTTCCTTGAGCAGCAATATGTGCAAGATTTAAGCGAAACCATTGACTTTCAGGATGAAATGGAAACATTTTTAGTATTTTCTTTAACTTCAAAATTTGAAGATATGGAAAAAGTTTATAACCAATTTTCTCATTTGCCGATTCATCAATTTATTTTTACTAAACATGACGAAACCTCCTCTTATGGAGCTATGTATAACATCGTCTACAAAACAAAGATTGGTGCCGGATATATGACTGACGGTCAAGATGTTCCAGACGACATTCATAAGCTCGATCATGAAACTTTTATTCAATATTTAATGGGGTAGCAGGATATGGATCAAGCAGAACAACTCAGAAAGATTGTTCAACAAAACAAATATTCGGTGATAAAAGACTCTCCGCCTAACCGTCATGCAAAAACAGTGGCTGTGATTAGCGGAAAAGGGGGAGTCGGCAAATCGAATTTCGTTTTAAATTTCGCTTTAAACTTGATCAAAAAACGAAACGACCGTGTACTGCTGGTAGATTGCGATATTGGGATGGCAAACATCGATCTTTTGCTTGGACAGCAGTATCAAGAAAGATCAATTGTCGATTTGCTGAAAAACCGCATTGGAATTGAACAAATTATCAAAAAAGGTCCTTTAAATTTGCAGTATTTGTCAGGAGGAATGAGCCTTTCCAATATTGTCACAATCGATGAAGCAGAGTTTCAATTTTTTCTTTACGAGCTTGAAAGAATAATAGAGAAATACGACACCATCTTATTTGATATGGGGGCAGGAATTTCGAAAGACAGCTTGAAATTTTTGCTTGCAGTGGACGAAATTATCGTCATTACGACGCCTGAACCGACATCGATTATGGACGCCTACAGTGCGATAAAGCTCATTCACCAGTTCGATCAAGAAAAGGTGATGAAAGTAGTTGTCAATCGATTCAAGAAAAACATTGAAGCGAAAGAAACATGGGAAAAAATTAGAACCACTGCAGAGCGTTTTTTACATAAAACAATTGATTTGCTCGGCAGTTTGCCGGAGGATGATCATGTGCAGAAATCAGTCATGGAACAAATTCCGTTTATTTTGCGTTTTCCGAATGCTCCTATATCGAAAGCACTAGAAAATATAACAGAGATGTACTTAAATGGTAAAATAAAAAGAAAAGGATTTATTCATTCTCTTAGATCTTTGTTTTCAAGTAGGTGATGTTTTTGAGTCGTGTAAAGGTTTTGGTTATTGATGATTCGGCATTTATGAGAAAGTTGATTTCCGATTTGCTTTTAGAGAGTCCTTCCATCGATGTGATTGGCACAGCTAAAAATGGAAAAGAAGGAATTGAAAAGATCGCAGAGCTTGATCCTGATGTTGTGACGTTAGATATTGAAATGCCGGTTTTAAACGGGCTTGATACTTTGCAGATTATCATGGACAAGTTTCCAAGACCAGTCATTATGCTTTCAAGTTCGACGAAAGAAGGAGCCGAAAACACGATAAAATCTTTAGCTTTCGGAGCGTTTGATTTTATCCCGAAACCTTCCGGCTCCATATCTCTTGACATATTTAAAGTGAAAGAAGAATTAATTGCAAAAGTTCTAGCAGCAAAACGGGCAAAAGAAAAAGTTCAGATGTTAAAAAAAGAGATCGACACATTTCCTCGAAAGGAGATGATGAAAGAAAAGAGCCATCGACAGCGAAAAAAATCTTTAATTGCCATTGGAACTTCTACTGGCGGACCGAGCACCCTTCAAAAAATCGTTCCATGCTTCCCGAAAAACCTGAATTCGCCGATTTTCATCGTACAGCATATGCCGCCAGGATTTACAAAATCGTTGGCTGAACGATTAAATGAAATGTCAAACATCGAAGTAAAGGAAGGCGAGCATCAAGAAATCGTCAGAAATGGGGTAGCATACATAGCGCCTGGAGGCAGCCATATGAAAGTAATAGAAAAACAAGGGAATTTATTCATTGAACTGGATCAATCGGAAAAAAAGAGAGGGCACAGACCTTCAGTAGATGTACTGTTTGAATCTTTATCGAATTTAAAATATTATCAAACGATTGCTTGTATTTTAACGGGAATGGGTTCTGACGGGACAAAAGGATTGAAAGCATTAAAAGAAAGGACAGATGCGACAGGGATCGCACAGTCCGAAAAAACCTCCATTATATTTGGGATGCCAAAATCCGCCATCCAAGCGAATGTGGTTGATTACGTGGAAGATTTAATGGAAATTCCGTATTTAATTCAAAAGCTGATCTAAATCCAAGGAGTGTGCTGCCATGGAAATGAATCAATATTTGGACATTTTTATTGAAGAAAGTAAAGAACATTTGCAGTCGTGCAACGAAAAGCTTTTGGAGCTTGAACAAAATCCGGATGATTTAGGAATTGTGAACGAAATTTTTCGCTCCGCCCATACATTAAAAGGAATGGGCGCAACGATGGGGTTTGAAGATTTAGCCGATTTAACACATAAAATAGAAAATGTGTTTGACGCCATTCGCAATCAAAAATTAGAAGTAACGCCTGAAATTATGGATGTCCTTTTTGAAGCATTGGAGAATTTGGAGGAAATTGTTTTATCGATTGCGGATGGAGGAGACGGCAAAAAAGATGTTTCGGCCATTGTGAAAAAACTGCAAGCGATTGAAAGCGGAGAACAAATTGAAGATGAGACAGCTGAAAATGAAACATCAAGAGAACAAGTGCAGGATGTGAAAAAACTGAAGTTTGATGAATATGACAGGACGGTCATTCTTCAATCAATTGAACAAGGATTTCAAGTATACGAAATCAACATTCGGCTTCGAGAAGACTGCATCTTAAAAGCAGCGAGAGCATTTATGGTTTTTGAATTGCTTGAGAAGCACGGGGAAGTGGTCAAATCATCGCCTTCTGTTGATTTACTCGAAGAAGAAAAGTTTGACAACAATTTTTCGGTTGCCTACATTACGAAGGAAGATAAGGACTTTATCCGGAACAGCCTATTGAAAATTTCAGAGGTTGAAGAAGTACTAGTTGAAAAAGTGAATGTAGAAAAGCCAAGTACTGAAAGAGTACAGCAGTCTGTTTCCAGCATACAATCTAATGCCAGCCAACAAACTGCTGCTAGCAAACAAACTACTGTTTCCAGCAAGCAAAGCCGTCAGCAGAAGGACAGCTCGAAAGACACTAGCCAAAAACAGAAGAAAAACCAGCAAAAGACGATCCGCGTCAACATTGAGCGCCTCGATATTTTAATGAACTTGTTTGAAGAATTAGTCATCGACAAAGGGCGTTTGGAGCAAATATCAAAAGAATTAAATCACTCGGAGCTGAAAGAAACGGTTGAGAAAATGTCCAGAGTTTCAGCTGATTTGCAAAACATTATTTTAAATATGCGCATGATCCCAATCGAAACCGTTTTTAACCGCTTCCCGAGAATGGTGAGAAATCTCGCCCGCGATTTAAATAAAAAAATCAATTTAGTTGTCACTGGCGCAGAAACCGAATTGGATCGGACCGTCATTGATGAAATTGGCGATCCGCTTGTGCATCTAATCCGAAATGCGATCGACCATGGGATTGAAACGCCTGAAACCCGCCTGAAATATGGCAAAAAAGAAGAAGGAACGCTGCGGCTCAGCGCATATCACAGCGGAAATCATGTCTTTATCGAAATCGAAGACGACGGTGCAGGAATTAATCAGAAAAAGGTATTGCAAAAAGCTATTGAGCGGGGAATCGTTACAAAAGAGGCAAGCGAAACATTAACGGAAAAACAAATTCATGAACTCATTTTCGCATCAGGCTTTTCAACGGCTGAAAAAATTTCAGATGTCTCTGGACGGGGTGTAGGGCTTGATGTAGTGAAAAATACAATCGAATCGCTCGGAGGAAGCATCACCATCGAGTCGGAAGAAGGAAAAGGATCTTTATTCTCGATCCAGCTCCCGCTGACATTAACGATTATTTCCGCCATGCTCATTGAAGTTGGAAATGAAAAATACGGTATTCCGATTTCGTCTATCATTGAATCCCTTGTTATTAAAAAAGAAGATATTTTACAGACACATCAAAACAAGGTGATTGATTATCGCGGAAAAATTGTACCTCTAGTGTTTTTAAAAGAAATTTTTGAAGTGGACGCCGAGGATGACCAAGATTATGTTTCAATCGTCGTTGTCAAAAAAGGAGATAAAATGGCTGGTTTAGTTGTCGATTCCTTCATCGGTCAGCAAGAGATTGTTTTGAAATCGTTAGGACAATATTTGACAAATGTATTCGCCATCTCAGGTGCCACAATTTTAGGAGACGGTCAAGTTGCATTGATCGTTGATTGTAATGCATTAATCCAGTAATGCTTGATGGAAGGGGAAGATGAGAATGGCAAATAGTGTATTTAATGAACAGAAGGTCATAGTTTTTCAGCTGCAAGACAAAGAATACGGGGTTTTTGTACAAAATGTGAAATCGATTGAAAAAGTTGACCATATCACCCGCGTTCCGAAAACAGCTGACTATATAAAAGGAGTCATCAATTTGCGCGGTGTTGTCACTCCGATCATAGATTTAAGAAAAAGATTGAATATGCCGGAAAAAGAAATAACGGATCAGACGAGAGTGATTATAGCTGTTCAAAATGAAATGGAAGTTGGATTGATTGTTGATTCTGCCAATGATGTCGTCGATATATCTGAAGACAGTATTGAACCTGCTCCAAGCGTCATCGAACAAGTAGAAACCGAGTTTATAAAAGGAATTACAAAATTGGATAAACGGCTGATTATGCTCCTTGACCTTGAAAAAGTGCTGAGCAAAGAAAATCAGAGGGTAATAGAGCATGAGCAAGTTGTTTGATTTATCAAACAAAAGGATCGATATATTAAAGGAAATTGCCAATATCGGAGCGGGAAATGCCGCAACGAGTCTGTCCCAACTTCTTAATAAAAAAATTGAAATGAAAGTTCCGAACGTTTATGTCGCCTCTTTTAACGATGTGATGGATTTAGCAGGCGGTGCGGAAACAGAGGTTACGGCTGTATACATCCGCATTCAAGAGGATATAACTGGATCGATGTTTTTCATTTTGCCGATCCCGCAGGCTAAAAAATATGCAAAAGCATTAATGAATGATTATGTTCTTCAGGATGCTTCAACTATGAAAGAAATGGAATGCTCTGTTTTGCAGGAGCTCGGCAACATCCTAATTGGATCCTATTTATCTGTTTTATCGAACATGACCAATTTGATGGTTAATCCGTCCGTTCCTGCCATCCAATGTGATATGTTCGGCGCGATTATCAGTCATGCTCTGATCGAGCTTTCGCTTGAAAGTGATGAAGCACTTGTCATCGATGCTGTTATAAAAGAAGAAGGGCATCAAGATTCCGAATTAATAAGAGGGCATATTTTCTTTCTGCCCGACTCACAGTCATATAAAAAAATTTTTGACATATTAGAGGTTTAGTGAAATGGGGCATTTTGAAAATGTTGTAAAAGTCGGTATTTCGGAAATGAATGTTGTGAAAGCTCCGTGGAAAATTCGAACAACTGGATTAGGATCTTGCGTCGGACTCGTCATCTATGATGATGTAAATAAATTGGCAGGACTTGCTCATATAATGCTGCCTGATTCTTCGCTTTCAAACAAGGAGCCTTTAAATTGTGCAAAATATGCGGATACGGCTGTAACAGAATTAATTCGTCTTTTAAAAAACTATGGAGGAAACATCATGTTTTTTAAAGCGAAAATAGCTGGAGGAGCTGAAATGTTTCCGCATCGGCCATCTTCCAAAATCATGCGAATAGGTCCGAGAAATGTTGAAGCGGTCAAACAGCATTTGTTGAGCAGTAATATCCCTATCGTTAGCGAAGATGTTGGCGGTAAAAATGGAAGAACCATTGAATTTGATACGAATTCATTCATTTTGACGATTCGCACCGTCAATCTTGGAGTGAAGCAAATATAGCCGGAGATTGACATTTTAGAAGGAGGAAAAAGGCAATGGTCCAATCGATGACACTGAATGATGAAAGGGTGTACTGGGACAAGTGGTTTCGTCACCGTGATCAAGATGCGGGCAACATGCTCGTCAAAAAATATATGCCGCTTGTCCGATATCATGTCAGTCGTATTTCAGTGGGTCTTCCAAAAAATGTCGATAAAGATGATTTAATAAGTTTTGGATTGATGGGATTATATGATGCACTGGAAAAATTTGACCCTACACGAGATTTAAAATTCGATACGTATGCATCCTTCCGCATACGCGGAGCCATTCTTGACGGACTAAGGAAAGAAGATTGGCTTCCAAGAAGTTTTCGGGAAAAAGCAAAAAAAGTGGAAGCAGCCATTGAGCGGTTGGAGCAAAAATATCATCGCAATGTGACGCCTAATGAAGTTGCAGAAGAGTTGGGTATGACACCCGAAGAAGTCGTTCATGTCGTCAATGAAAACTTTTTTGCCAATGTCTTGTCAATTGATGAACAATTGCATGACCAAGAAGAAGGGGAACAGATGAACATTGTCCTTAAGGATGATAAAACATTAACTCCGGAAGAGCATCTGTTAAAAGAGGAATTATTTGAGCATTTAACAAAATTGATCTCACAATTAAACGATAAGGAGCAGCTCGTATTAAGCTTGTTTTATAAAGAAGAGCTGACATTAACAGAGATAGGAAACGTGCTGAATTTGTCCACTTCGAGAATTTCGCAAATTCATTCGAAAGCATTATATAAATTAAAAGGAACGCTCGTTAAGCTTTTATCTTAAAAAGAATACAATTAAATGAGGTTGAAACATGGCGGTATTTCTTTTACTGAGCTTTGTTTTGCACATCGTTTCGTTTTACTTTATCATTCTCCTTTATACTCGCTATCAAAATGTAAAAAAAATAGAAGAAAAGCAGGAACAATTATTAAAAGAAGCAGAAGATTCGCTCGCGATGTTTTTATTGGAATTAAAAGAAGAAAACAAACAATTTCTTGAACAGCTCGAGCAAAACAGCGCCAAGCCCGGTTCTTTTGATCTCGAAAAATTAGTTACGCAGCTGGAAGACAAGGTGGAAGTGAGCACAATCCAGAAAGACACGAGCGCGGATGTAGAGCCTATCGACAAGGATGCAGAGCTTATAGAAGAGCCTAAAGATAAAAGAAAAAATTTGCATAAACAAGTATTCCAATTATTAGAGAAAGGATATACTATAGACGAAATCGCACAAACATTACATGTCGGCAAAACAGAAATTGAACTCGTCATGAAATTTCAACAAAACGATTGAATTCTTTCTTGATTGCCAAACTTCCATATGTTATATTTGTTTTTGGTGCTAATACACACGTCTGTTGATTTAAGCATCGGTGCTGTTTTGTGCAGTCATGCTTAAAAATGAAGCGGGCGGAGGATGAAAAACCATTAGGAGGAATGAAAATGTCAGTTATTTCAATGAAACAATTATTAGAAGCTGGTGTTCATTTCGGTCATCAAACACGCCGTTGGAATCCGAAAATGAAACGCTATATTTTCACTGAACGGAACGGAATTTACATCATTGACCTTCAAAAAACAGTAAAAAAAGTTGAGGAAGCGTATCAATTTGCAAGAGAGTTAGCTGCAAATGGAGGCAACATTTTATTCGTTGGTACGAAGAAGCAGGCGCAGGAATCTGTTAAAGAAGAAGCAGAACGTGCAGGAATGTTTTACGTCAATCAGCGCTGGCTGGGAGGAACATTAACGAACTTTGCTACAATTCAAAAACGAATTGCTCGTTTAAAAGAAATTGAAAAAATGCAAGAAGACGGCACATTTGATGTATTGCCGAAAAAAGAAGTAGTTCGTTTGAAAAAAGAATTGGAACGCCTTGAGAAATTTTTAGGTGGCATTAAGGAAATGAAACAGCTGCCTGATGCTGTTTATATTATCGATCCTCGCAAAGAGCGCATCGCTGTATCGGAAGCTCGCAAATTAAATATTCCGATTATCGGCATCGTTGACACAAACTGCGATCCGGATGAGATCGATTATGTAATCCCTGCAAATGATGATGCAATCCGCGCCGTCAAATTGTTAACTTCCAAAATAGCAGATGCTGTTTTAGAAGGCAAACAAGGCGAAGAAACTACAACTGCCTAAATGACAAAAGGTGATAAGAGGGGATTTTAGCCTTTTATCACCTTTTTTAAGCATACGAATTGAAGGAGGAACTTTTATGGCAATTACTGCTCAAATGGTAAAAGAGCTTCGGGAAAAAACCGGTGCAGGCATGATGGACTGCAAAAAGGCATTGACTGAAACAAATGGTGATATGGACAAAGCAATAGATTATCTTCGTGAAAAAGGCATAGCGAAAGCTGCGAAAAAAGCTGACCGAATCGCTGCAGAAGGCTTGACATTAATCAAAACTGACGGCAATACAGCTGTTATTTTGGAAGTGAATTCCGAAACAGACTTCGTTGCAAAAAATGATTCTTTTAAACAATTAATTGAAGATTTGGCTAAACACTTGCTGGCAAGCAAACCAGCTGATTTAAAAGACGCATTGGCTTCCAAAATGGAAAACGGTTCAACAGTGGAAGAATACATCCATGCTGCTATTGCTAAAATTGGCGAAAACATTACATTACGCCGTTTTGAAGTTGTCGAGAAAAATGATCAAGATGTCTTCGGCGCTTACTTGCACATGGGCGGACGCATTGCAGTATTAACGGTGCTTGAAGGCACAAATGATGAATCTGCTGCAAAAGATGTAGCAATGCATATCGCAGCGGTTAATCCGCGTTATATTTCTCGTGAAGATGTTCCTCAGGCTGAAGTGGAGCACGAACGCGAAGTTCTTAAAAAACAAGCTCTTCAAGAAGGAAAACCTGCAAACATTGTAGAAAAAATGGTTGAAGGCCGCCTCGGCAAATTTTTTGAGGAAATTTGCCTTTTAGAGCAAAATTTTGTAAAAAATCCTGATCAAAAAGTACGCGATTTCGTCAAAGCACAAAACGCAAACGTAAAAGCGTTTGTTCGCTATGAAGTTGGAGAAGGAATTGAAAAGCGTCAAGAAAATTTTGCTGAAGAAGTTATGAATCAAATTAAGAAATAAAAGTCATGAAAATGTTAAGAAGGGAACACAAGCGAGTGTTCCCTCTTTTTGAAAACCCTTTGTTTCAACTTTTCTATATATAGCGTCAAGAAATAGCTTGGAGGTTAATATGAGTACGCCAAAATATCATCGTATCGTGCTGAAATTAAGTGGAGAGGCGCTTGCTGGAGCTCAAGGCTTTGGAATTAATCCTTCCGTCATACAGTCAATTGCCAGACAAGTAAAGGAAATTGCTGAAATGGGTGTAGAAGTCGCAGTAGTTGTTGGCGGCGGAAACATTTGGAGAGGCAAAATCGGCAGCGAGATGGGGATGGATCGGGCAACAGCAGACTATATGGGAATGCTGGCGACTGTTATGAATTCTTTAGCTTTACAAGATAGTTTGGAAGGACTCGGCATTCCTACCCGAGTGCAAACTTCAATTGAAATGCGACAAGTCGCAGAACCGTACATAAGAAGAAAAGCCATTCGCCATTTGGAGAAGAAAAGAGTAGTCATTTTCGCAGCAGGAACAGGAAATCCTTATTTCTCAACAGACACAACGGCTGCGTTAAGAGCCGCTGAAATCGAAGCAGATGTCATTTTAATGGCGAAAAATAATGTAGATGGTGTATATAGCGCAGATCCAAAAAAGGATGCCTCAGCGGTAAAATATGATGAGTTATCTTATTTAGATTTATTAAAAGACGGGTTGGCTGTCATGGATTCAACAGCTTCTTCATTATGCATGGACAATAATATTCCTTTAATTGTTTTCTCGATTATGGAAGAAGGCAACATTAAACGTGCTGTTTTAGGAGAAAATATTGGAACAATTGTAAGGGGGAAATAAACATGTCTAAACAAGTTCTTTCACAAGCGAAAGAAAAAATGGAAAAAGCTTTATCAGCTTTCAAACGTGAATTAGCAGGTGTTCGTGCAGGCCGGGCAAACGCGTCTTTGCTTGATAAAATTCAGGTCGACTATTACGGAGTTCCAACTCCTGTAAATCAATTGGCATCGATTTCCACGCCAGAAGCACGTTTGCTTGTTGTTCAACCTTATGACAAATCGACAATCGGTGAGGTTGAAAAAGCAATTTTAAAATCTGATCTTGGATTAACGCCGACATCGGACGGATCCGTTATCCGCATTGCCATTCCTCCATTGACGGAAGAGCGAAGAAAAGAACTGACAAAAGTAGTTCGCAAATATTCAGAGGATGCAAAAGTCGCTGTGCGAAACATTCGCAGAGACGCAAATGATGAATTAAAAAAATTAGAAAAAGCGGGCGACATTACAGAAGATGAACTGCGCGGTTTTCAAGATGATGTACAAAAACTGACGGACGAATACATTAAAAAAATTGATTCCGCAACAAAAGAAAAAGAAAAAGAAATCATGGAAGTTTAAACAAAATGAATGTACAATAGAAATGTGCTAAAAACCCTCTTTTCTCACAGGGGGTTTTTTTTTCAAGAGGATTTGCTACATTTTTTAATGTCATATTATTCTCGGTGGAGGATTCTTATGTTTAATTTTCCTTATAAAAAAAAGAGCAGCAAAGGTTCCAAAAACTTGGTGGCGAAAGAAAACATTTTAGTAAATGAAATACCGGAACATGTGGCCATCATCATGGACGGAAACGGAAGATGGGCGAAAAAAAGATCGCTGCCTAGGATGGCCGGCCATCGGGAAGGAATGAAAGTAGTTAAAAAAATTACGAAATTAGCGAGCGATATCGGCATCAAAGTTTTGACCTTATATGCGTTTTCAACAGAAAATTGGAAAAGGCCAAAAGATGAGGTTAATTATTTAATGCGCCTTCCGGTCGAATTTTTATCGACTTTTTTGCCGGAATTAATACAGGAAAACGTGCAAGTTCGGGTTATCGGCGATCAATCTATGCTCCCCGATTATACGGTAAATGCTGTGAAGAAAGCTGTGAATGAAACGAAGCAAAACACCGGGCTGATTTTAAATTTTGCGTTGAACTATGGCAGCAGAACAGAAATTGTTGAAGCAGTAAAAAAAATATTAAGAGACCGCGAAGATGGAAAACTACATATAGATGACATAGATGAACAATTGTTTTCCAACTATTTAATGACGAAAAAGCTCAAAGATCCTGACCTGTTAATTCGGACAAGCGGAGAAATTCGGCTAAGCAACTTTATGCTCTGGCAGCTGGCTTATACTGAATTTTGGTTTACGGATGTGCTCTGGCCGGATTTTAATGAACACCATTTTTTGGAGGCAATCCGCGAATATCAGCAGAGAATCCGCAGATTCGGCGGCGTATAGAAGGAGCTAAAAAAATGAAAACACGAATTATTACAGCAATTTGTGCTTTAGCCTTATTTGTACCAATTGTCATTATTGGCGGACTTCCGCTGACAATTGCTATTTATGTGCTCGCATCAGTTGGATTGTTTGAATTATTTAGAATGAAACGATTTCATTTATTTTCATTTCCAGTTTTGTTCAGCTTTATCCTTTTATGGATTTTAATTTTCCCAAACCGTTATATTGATTTGCTTCATCAAATACATATAAGTAAAACTGGCTTTCTTTTTTTTGGCGCGATCCTGTTATTGATCTATACAGTGTTTTCAAAAAATCAATTTTCTTTTGATGACGTTGGATTTGCGCTCATTGCGATCATATATGTGGGAGTCGGATTTTATTTTTTTATTGAAATGAGAGTGTTAGGTCTAGACAAGCTTTTGTTTGCTCTGCTAACGATTTGGGCGACTGATTCAGGCGCTTACTTTATCGGCCGAGCCTTCGGAAAGAAAAAACTATCAGCTGAAATCAGCCCTAATAAAACAGTCGAAGGATTTTTCGGAGGGATTTTCTCGGCAATTTTGGTTGGATTAATTTTCCACTATTTTGCAAATTTTTTACCGACATATGTTCAAACCGTTTTTGTGTCCGTCATTGTTTCTATTGTTGGACAAATGGGGGATTTAGTACAGTCCGCTTTTAAACGCCATTACGGCACAAAGGATTCCGGAACGATTTTTCCAGGCCACGGGGGAGTTCTTGACCGTTTTGACAGCTTGATTTTTATTATGCCGATTTTATATTTCTTCATCCAATTGATCAGTAGACAAGGGGTGACAATGTGAAAAAAATTATTTTGCTGGGTGCGACAGGATCTATTGGGCAGCAAACTCTCGATGTGATTCGAGCAAATCCGGATTCATTCAGGCTAGTTGCGATGTCATTTGGAGAAAATATCGAACTTGGATTGAAGGCTGTTCATGAATTTAAACCAGAGCTTGTTGCTGTCAAAAATCGTGAAATTTATGATCAAATTCGTTTGAACATCCCTTCTAACTGTCAGCTTACATACGGACATGACGGGCTGTGTGAAACGGCTGTTTATCATAAAGGCGAAATAGTAGTGAATGCGGTCATTGGGAGCGTCGGGCTTATTCCAACACTAAAAGCGATCGAAGCGAAAAAAACGGTCGCTTTAGCGAATAAGGAAACACTTGTTACAGCTGGACAAATTGTGACCGACTATGCTCGAAAACACAATGTGCAAATTCTTCCTGTGGACAGTGAACATTCCGCGATTTTCCAATGCTTGAACGGGGAAAAAAAGGAAAGCGTCGAACGGCTTATTTTAACGGCTTCAGGAGGAAGCTTTCGGGATAAATCGCGAAATGAATTAAAGCATGTTACAGTTAAGGAAGCGTTAAACCATCCGAACTGGTCAATGGGCGCAAAAATAACGATCGATTCTGCGACGATGATGAACAAAGGGCTTGAAGTCATTGAAGCACATTGGCTGTTTTCTGTTTCATACGACCAAATTGATGTGCTGCTGCATAAAGAAAGCGTCATTCACTCGATGGTCGAATTTCATGATGGCAGCATCATAGCGCAGCTTGGAACTCCTGATATGAAAATACCGATTCAATATGCGCTTACATATCCAAATAGAATTCCTTCTTATGAAAGCGAAAGATTGGATTTAACAAAATATGGACAGCTTCATTTTGAAAAAATTGATTTTGATCGATACCGTTGCTTAAAATTTGCTTTTGATTCGGGTAAAATAGGAGGTACAATGCCTGCTGTTTTAAACGCAGCGAACGAAGTGGCAGTCAATGCTTTTTTGGAAGATAAAATTCCGTTTTTAAAGATAGAAGAACTTGTAGAAAGGGCATTAGAAGAACATGCTCCGCTTTTCAATCCGACCTTGGAGGATATACAAGAAGCGGATGGAAGGACAAGACAGTTTGTTCAATCTTTAATTAATTAGAGGTGGTTAAATAAGTGAACACGGTGATCGCATTTGTCGTTATTTTTGGCGTATTGGTGTTTTTCCACGAATTAGGGCACTTAGTTATGGCGAAAAGGGCAGGCATTTTATGCCGTGAATTTGCAATCGGCTTCGGGCCGAAAATTTTGTCGTTTAAACGAAAAGAAACGGTCTATACGATCAGGCTTTTGCCTATCGGCGGCTTCGTGCGCATGGCGGGGGAAGACCCGGAGATGATTGAGGTCAAACCTGGCTATCAGGTTGGACTATTGTTTAATCAGAAAGGACAAGTTGAAAAAATTATTTTAAACAGAAAAGAAAAGTATCCTAATGCAAAAGTGATTGAAGTTGAACAAGCAGATTTGGAACATGGAATGTTTATCACAGGCTATGAAGATGGAGAAGACAGCGGTCTAAAAAGGTTTGAAGTAAGCGAAACATCCTTTTATGTAGTTGACGGTGAAGAAATTCAAATTGCACCTTATAACAGGCAATTTGCTTCAAAAACGCTCGTTCAAAGAACGCTCGCCATTGCTGCCGGACCTTTTATGAATTTTCTATTAGGGTTTTTAGTTTTGTTTTACCTCGGTCTAAGCCAAGGAGTGCCCGTGAACGAACCGGTTTTAGGAGAAATCGTCCCTGACAGCGCGGCTGAACAAGCAGGATTACGGGAAGGCGATGTTGTAAAAGAAATAGAAGGGACGCCGATGAATTCGTGGAAAGATGTCGTTGAAATGATCAGAGCAAATCCGGAGAATGAGCTTCTTTTTTCAATTGAACGTTCCGGAGAAGAATTGGAAATGACGGTAACGCCGGATTCTGTGAAATCCGAAAACAAAACGATCGGCCAAATAGGAGTTTATTCCCCGGTTGAAAAAACATTTTTCGGTTCTTTGAAATATGGCTTAGTTGAGACCTATACATGGTCGAAAGAAATAATATTTGCGGTTGGGAAGCTGATAACCGGACAATTTTCAATTGATATGCTCTCTGGACCTGTCGGCATATATGATATGACAGGAAAAGTTGCAGAAACAGGCTTGACAAGCCTATTAAGCTGGACGGCTCTCTTAAGCATTAACCTTGGCATTATGAACTTGCTTCCAATTCCAGCTCTAGATGGAGGACGCTTATTGTTTTTTGCCATTGAAGCGGTCCGGGGAAAACCGATTGATCGACAAAAAGAAGGGATCGTCCACTTTATCGGATTTGCACTTCTAATGCTGTTAATGCTCGTTGTGACATGGAATGACATCCAAAAGTTTTTCCTTTAAAAAATAATATAGAAATCAAATTCGAGGTGCTTTAAATGAAACAGAGTCAGTCATTTATACCCACAATGAGAGAAAATCCAGCAGATGCGGAAGTTAAAAGCCACCAGCTGCTGTTGCGTGCCGGATACATTCGGCAGACAGCTAGCGGTGTTTATTCGTATCTGCCTCTTGCTCATAGAGTGTTAACCAAAATTGAAAATATTATCAGAGAGGAAATGAACCGGATCGGAGCGGTGGAGCTGCTGATGCCGGCTTTGCAGCAAGCAGAACTTTGGCAGGAGTCTGGCCGCTGGTATTCATACGGATCAGAATTAATGAGATTGAAAGACCGTCATGAACGTGATTTTGCTTTAGGTCCGACTCATGAAGAAGTTATAACAAGTTTGGTAAAAGATGAGATCAAATCTTATAAACGTCTGCCGCTCACCCTTTATCAAATTCAAACGAAGTTCCGGGATGAAAAGCGTCCGCGGTTCGGTCTTTTGCGGGGACGAGAGTTCATTATGAAAGATGCTTACTCTTTTCATGCTACACAGGAAAGCTTAGATGAAGTGTACGAACAGGTTCGAGAAGCATACAGACGCATCTTTACTCGATGTGGGTTGAACTTTCGCGCAGTCATCGCTGATTCGGGAGCAATGGGCGGTAAAGATACTCATGAATTTATGGTGCTTTCGGAAATCGGAGAAGATACGATCGCATATTCTGATTCGTCCGATTATGCAGCAAATATTGAAATGGCTCCGGTAGTTGCATCTTATGAAAAGGTTGACGAACCGCTCATGGAGCTTGAAAAAAAAGAAACGCCAAACAAAAAATCCATTGAAGAAGTGGCGCAGTTTTTCCAAGTTCCGAAGGAAAAATTAATAAAATCCGTTTTATTTAAAGTAGATGAAAAGTTCGTTCTTGTTCTTGTCCGCGGTGATCATGAGGTCAATGACGTGAAACTTAAAAACCTTTATCAGGCATCAGTTGTTGAACTTGCTTCAGCTGAAGAAACAGAGCAGGTAATGGGAGTTTCACCCGGATTTTTAGGACCGATCGGCGCATCCGACAAAGTGGAAATTGTCGCAGATTATGCAGTTCAGGCAGTCGTAAATGGAATATGCGGGGCAAATGAAAACGATTTGCACTATATCGGAGTAAACCCTGATCGGGATTTTACCGTTACCAAGTATGAAGATATAAGATTTATTCAGGAAGGGGACCCTTCCCCGGACGGAAAGGGACGGATCAAGTTCGCGAAAGGCATTGAAGTCGGCCACGTCTTTAAGCTTGGCACAAGATACAGTGAAGCGATGAAGGCAGAATTTTTAGATGAAAAGGGAAAAACAAACCCTATCATCATGGGATGCTATGGTATCGGTGTTTCACGCTTACTGTCTGCGGTGGTCGAGCAATTTCATGATGAAAATGGAATTATTTGGCCTAATAAATTAGCTCCGTTTGAAGTCCACCTTATTCCGGTTAATATGAAAAACGAAGAACAAGTCAAGGTTGCAGAGCAAATTTATCACGATTTGCAGGCGAAAGGATACGAAGTCCTTTATGATGATCGTGCTGAACGGCCGGGTGTGAAATTTGCTGACAGTGATTTAATTGGCATTCCTGTCAGAATAACGATCGGAAAAAGAGCTGGTGAAGGGATTGTAGAAGTGAAAGAAAGAAAAAGCGGAAATAGTATAGAAGTTTCTGTTGATCAGCTAAAAGAGCAGCTTGCCAAACTTCTCCGCTAATGAAGCTGGATGCCGCAGATGAAGCTGGCATAGGTAAAGAGTAGGGGGTCTTGCCTTTATGATAATTTGTCAAACGGGTCAAGCCCCCTATTAACTTTTTGGGAAAGAGGGGAAACCAATGGATGATAAAGACTTGCAGCAGCAAAAAGAACGGTTTCAGATTTTGCTGAAACAGCTTGAAATGACGGATGATCAAATCTACCCTTATTTCCAAAACGGAGCGATCTTAAAATTAACAGTTCATAAAAAATCTAAATTATGGGATTTCTCTTTTCGGCTTGAAAACATTCTTCCATTTCGTATCCTGCAATTGTTTGATAGAAGATTGAACAAAACATTTTCTCATTTAGCCAATGTTACGTTTCACATTACAACTGTGAAACAAGAATATGATGAACAGCTCGTTCAAGACTACTGGGAGTTTTGCCTCCAAGAAATGGAGGGGGTTTCTCCGCCGATATTATCACTGTTAAAAGAACAAATGCCGAAGCTGGAAAAGCAAAAATTAATGATTCGCACGAGAAATGAGACGGAAAATGAAACGATCAAGAAAAAATACGGCCCCATCATCCAGCAGGCGTACGAGAAGTACGGCTTTCCAAAGCTGACTATCGACACGGTGATCGATGCATCTAACGAAGAATGGGAAAAATTTTTGGAGCAGAAGCAAAAAGAAGACGAAGAGCGGATTTTACAAGCAATGATGGAAATGAAGCAAAATGGAAAGGAAAATCAAACTCAGGAGTCTAAAAAGCAGGAAGGTCCTCTTATTATCGGATACAAAATAAAAGATGACGAAGAAATTCGCACTCTTGATAACATTTTTGATGAAGAGCGGAGAGTCGTCATTCAAGGATATGTTTTTGAGGCGGAAACAAAGGAATTAAAAAGCGGAAGAACGTTATGCACGTTTAAAATTACCGATTATACCAATTCCATTTTAGTCAAAATGTTCGGCCGCGATAAAGAAGATAATGCATTGCTTGCATCGATCAAAAAAGGAATGTGGCTGAAAGTTCGCGGAAGCATTCAAAACGATACATTTGTTCGTGATCTTGTCATGATTGCTAATGACATTAATGAAATCAACCCGAAAAAACGGCTCGATACCGCACCTGAAGGAGAGAAAAGGGTGGAATTGCACCTTCATTCGCAGATGAGCCAAATGGATGCCGTCACATCGATCACAGATCTTGTTGAACAAGCTAAAATGTGGGGCCATGAAGCGATTGCATTGACAGATCACGCAGTTGTCCAATCTTTTCCAGAGGCATATGCTGCAAGCAAAAAGTTTGGCGTTAAAATGATTTACGGTCTTGAAGCCAATATTGTTGATGACGGTGTACCGATTGCTTATAACGAATCGCACAGACTTTTAAGCGAAGATACCTTTGTTGTGTTTGACGTTGAAACAACAGGGCTTTCGGCTGTATACGACACGATCATTGAACTTGCAGCGGTGAAAATAAAAAACGGGGAAATTATCGACCGATTTGAATCGTTTGCCAACCCTCACCATCCGCTTTCAGCAACAACGATAGAACTGACGGGAATTACCGATGATATGGTTCAAAATGCTCCCGACGTCGATGAAGTATTGTACAAATTTAAAGAATGGGCTGCCGACAGCATTTTAGTTGCCCACAATGCAAGCTTTGACATGGGCTTTATTAATGCAGGCTACAAAAAATATTTGCAGGTTAAAAAGGCGGACAACCCTGTCATTGATACTCTTGAACTTGCAAGATATTTATATCCTAATTTAAAAAACCACCGCCTGAATACATTGTGCAAAAAGTTTGATATAGAGCTTGTACAGCATCATAGAGCCATTTATGATGCGGAAGCAACCGGCTATTTGCTTGTAAAATTGCTGCAAGAGGTAAATGAACGAGGAATTCTTTATCATGATGAGCTGAATGAGCGGACTGGGGATTCAAAAGCGTATGAGCGGGCAAGACCGTTTCACGCGACGCTTCTTGTGCAAAATGAAACAGGGCTGAAAAATTTATTTAAGCTTGTATCTCTTTCCCATGTACAATATTTTTATCGCGTTCCGCGCATTCCCCGTTCTGTATTGTTAAAGCATAGGGAAGGCATTTTAATTGGTTCAGGCTGCGACAAGGGAGAAATTTTCGAAGCAATGATGCAAAAAGGTCCAGAAGAAGTTGAAGAGATGGCTTCATTTTATGATTTTCTCGAAGTGCATCCGCCGGAAGTATATTACCCTCTAATTGAGACGGAGCAGGTTCGAAATGAACAAGCGATCAAAGAAATCATTGCAAACATAGTCAAACTAGGGGAAAAGCTGTCGATTCCGGTTGTGGCAACAGGCAATGTCCATTATTTAAACAAGGAAGATAAAATTTACCGGAAAATCTTAATTTCTTCGCAAGGGGGAGCGAATCCTTTAAACCGCCATACATTGCCTGATGTGCATTTCCGTACAACAAATGAAATGCTGGATGCTTTTCGTTTTTTAGGCGATGAAAAAGCGAAAGAAATTGTTGTGACAAACAGCCAGTACATCGCCTCTCTCATAGGTGATGTAAAACCGATTAAAGATGATCTGTATACACCGAAAATAGACGGTGCCGAAGAAGAAATTCGGGAAATGAGCTACAATCGTGCCAAAGAAATATACGGAGACCCATTGCCGGAAATCGTTCAAGCAAGGCTTGAAAAAGAGTTGAAAAGCATTATCGGCCACGGATTTGCCGTCATTTATTTGATATCTCACAAACTAGTAAAAAAATCTTTGGATGACGGGTACTTGGTCGGTTCAAGGGGATCAGTCGGCTCATCCTTTGTTGCCACGATGACGGAAATTACTGAGGTGAACCCTCTTCCGCCTCATTACGTTTGTCCAAAATGCAAGCATTCCGAATTTTTCAATGACGGCTCTGTAGGATCCGGATACGATCTTCCTGATAAAAATTGTCCTCAATGCGGAGCACCATATAAAAAGGACGGGCATGACATACCGTTTGAAACGTTTCTAGGATTTAAAGGAGACAAGGTGCCTGATATTGATTTGAATTTTTCAGGTGAATATCAGCCGAGAGCACACAATTATACGAAAGTGCTGTTTGGTGAAGATAAAGTGTACCGTGCAGGAACAATTGGCACCGTTGCCGAAAAGACAGCTTTCGGATTTGTCCGCGGCTACATGAACGATCATAATCTGCATTTCCGCAGTGCAGAAGTCGATCGGCTTGTGAAAGGATGTACGGGGGTCAAGCGGACGACAGGACAGCATCCCGGAGGAATCATCGTTGTTCCCGATTATATGGATATATATGATTTTACTCCAATTCAATATCCGGCAGATGATACAAGCGCTGATTGGAAAACGACACATTTTGATTTCCACTCCATTCACGATAACTTATTAAAGCTTGATATACTAGGGCACGATGATCCGACGGTCATCAGAATGCTTCAAGATTTAAGCGGAATCGATCCGAAGACCATTCCAACAGATGATCCGGAAGTAATGAAAATCTTTTCCTCAACCGAATCACTTGGCGTGACAGAGGAGCAGATTGGCTGTAAAACGGGCACTCTAGGGATTCCAGAGTTCGGCACGCGATTTGTCCGCCAAATGTTGGAGGAAACAAGACCGACGACATTTTCAGAGCTTGTCCAAATATCAGGATTGTCCCATGGGACAGATGTTTGGCTAGGAAACGCACAAGAACTGATTCAAAGCGGCACATGTACATTAAGTGAGGTCATTGGCTGCCGCGACGATATTATGGTTTATTTAATCTATCAAGGATTGGAGCCGTCGTTAGCCTTTAAAATTATGGAGTCGGTTCGGAAAGGAAAAGGCTTGATTCCCGAATGGGAAGAAGAGATGAAAAAGAACGGCGTTCCAGACTGGTATATTGAATCTTGCAAAAAAATCAAATATATGTTTCCAAAAGCTCACGCGACAGCTTATGTATTAATGGCTGTGCGGATTGCATATTTTAAAGTGCATTTTCCTCTGCTATTCTATGCAACTTATTTTACAGTCAGAGCGGACGATTTTGACATCGAAACGATGATCAAAGGTAGCACCGCAATCAGAGCGAAAATTGAAGAGATCAGTGCAAAAGGGCTCGATGCTTCTCCAAAAGAGAAGAGCTTGCTGACCGTATTGGAGATGGCACTTGAAATGACGGAGCGTGGATTTTCATTCCAAAAAGTAGATTTATACCGCTCTCAAGCCAAAGAATTCATTATTGACGGCGACAGCCTGATACCACCGTTTAATTCGATACCAGGGCTTGGTACGAACGCGGCCATCAATATTGTCAAAGCGAGAGAAGAAGGAGAATTTTTATCCAAAGAGGATCTGCAGGAGCGGACAAAAATTTCAAAAACGATTATGGAATATCTTGAAAATCATGGCTGTTTGGCATCGCTGCCTGAGCAAAATCAGCTCTCCCTTTTCTGATTTGCGATTCAATTTGCAAACCTGAAAAGGTTATGTTATATTCATTTATGGAAATGCTAAAAAAAGCCTAACGAAAGAGTGGGGAAAAAACCCACTCTTTCCTATTGGAACTAGTTTTTTATGACGATTAAATAGATGTCCCTTTCTGAAACGCTGAAATTAAGGAGGAAAATATGAGCCAATCTATAACAGATCTCGTCAAAGAACTAGCATCGCCAATTCTTGAAAATTTGCAGCTGGAACTAGTAGATATTGAATATGTAAAAGAGGGAAAAAATTGGTATTTACGGCTTTTTATTGATTCTGAAGATGGTGTCGATATTGAAGAGTGTGGTATGGTAAGCGAACGTTTGAGCGAAAAGCTGGATGAAATCGATCCGATTCCTCACAACTATTTCTTGGAGGTATCTTCTCCAGGCGCTGAACGCCCTTTAAAAACAAAGGCCGATTTTGAAAAGGCTGTCGGGAAAAATGTCGCACTCAAAACTTACGAGCCGATCAACGGGGAAAAACATTTTGAAGGGGTTTTAACGGATTTTGACGGCGAGATTGCCACACTCGAAATAAGAGTGAAAACAAAAACTAAACAAGTGGAAATTCCTTGGGGAAAAATTGCAAAAGCTAGACTTGCCGTTTCATTTAATATTTAAGTGATGAGGAGGAACATCATTTTATGAACAGCCAACTTTTAGATGCCTTGACAGTATTAGAAAAAGAAAAAGGCATTAGTAAAGATGTCATTATAGATGCGATTGAAGCTGCCCTCATTTCTGCATACAAACGCAACTTTAACCAAGCGCAAAACGTGCGTGTCGATATTAATCGCGAAACAGGTACGATGCAGGTGTTTGCGAGAAAAGAAGTGGTGGAAGAAGTAACGGATCCCCGTTTGGAAATTTCCATCCATGATGCGATGAACATCAATCCCCAATATGAAATCGGCGATGTCGTTGAAATTGAAGTGACACCGAAAGAATTTGGACGAATAGCTGCACAAACTGCGAAACAAGTCGTTACGCAGCGAGTTCGTGAAGCCGAAAGAGGAGTCATTTATTCGGAATTTATTGATCGTGAAGAAGATATCATGACCGGAATCGTCCAAAGAACTGATCCCAAATATATATACGTAAGTCTAGGGAAAATAGAGGCTCTCCTCCCACAATCGGAACAGATGCCGAATGAAAAATACGAACCTCATGACCGAATTAAAGTATTCATTACAAAAGTAGAAAAAACAACAAAAGGACCACAAATTTTTGTTTCCAGAACACACCCGGGGCTGTTGAAGCGTTTATTCGAATTGGAGGTTCCGGAAATATATGACGGGACAGTGGAAATTAAATCAGTCGCCCGGGAGGCAGGTGACAGATCAAAGATTTCGGTTCATTCCGACAATCCGGAAGTTGACCCGGTCGGATCATGCGTTGGACCAAAAGGCCAGCGTGTTCAAGCAATTGTAAACGAGTTGAATGGCGAAAAAATTGATATCGTTCGCTGGTCTAAAAATCCTGTTGAATTTGTTGCAAATGCTTTAAGTCCTTCAAAAGTTTTGGACGTTATTGTCGATGAAGAGGAAAAAGCTACAACCGTCATCGTTCCTGATTATCAATTATCCCTTGCGATTGGCAAAAGAGGGCAAAACGCTCGCCTCGCTGCCAAATTAACCGGATGGAAAATTGATATTAAAAGCGAATCGGAAGCGAGAGAGCTGAACATCTATCCTCGCGAAGAGCATGATAGTTTATTCCAATTTGACAATACGGATGATGAACACGGAGAAGAACAAGACGAATAGAGGTGGTTACCAGTGGCAAAGCAAAAGAAAATTCCGATGAGAAAATGTGTGGCGACTGGCGAAATGAGACCCAAAAAGGAGCTTGTTCGAATCGTTCGTTCGAAAGAAGGAGAAGTTTCGGTTGATTTAACAGGAAAGAAAAATGGACGCGGTGCTTATATCACTCTTGATAAAGACTGCATTTTAAAGGCGAAAAAGAAAAATGTGCTATCCGTCCATTTAGATGCGCCTGTTCCGGAATCTATATATGATGAATTAATTCAGCTAGCTGAGAAGGAGAAACCTTCATTGCCATGAATGGACAATGGAAATCTTTATTAGGCCTTGCCTATCGGGCAAGAAAAGTGATTTCAGGAGAAGAACTTGTTTTGAAAGAGGTTCGAAATAAGCGTGCAAAACTCGTTTTATTGGCAGACGATGCTTCTTCTAACACGAAGAAAAAAATTACGGATAAATGTTCGTTTTATAAAGTTCCGCTCGTGATTGCCCCAAACCGATACGAACTTGGGCAATCGATCGGTAAGGAAGAAAGAGTAGTTGTTGCCGTGACGGAAGAAGGTTTTGCCAAGAAGTTGAAGCTTCTACTTGAATAACTACTTTGGGGGTGAACGTATGGGTAAAATGCGAGTATATGAATATGCAAAACAACAAAATATAACGAGCAAAGAAGTAATCCATACATTAAAAGAAATGAATATAAATGTTGCAAACCACATGTCAATGATCGACAGCAATACAATTGAAAAACTCAATGGACGATATCAAAAGGAACAACCTAAGAAAAACGTTCAAAAAGATCATCAACCAAAACAAAAGGCAGAAAAGCATGCAGCATATGATGACATTCCATTTGATGACGATGAGGATATCGTATTGAACAAGAAAAAATCAGGCAAAAAACCTTCTCCAAAACGCGAGGAACGCAAACAAAACGTTCCGATTCAACAAACGAAACATAAAAACAAAAAAAATGGAAAGAAAAACAAAAAAGCGGTTCAAAATGAAGCTCCAAGCAAAAAAGAATTGCCGTCCAAAATTACGTATCAAGGCTCTTTAACAGTCGCTGAGCTTGCCAACAAACTCCATAAAGAACCGTCAGAGATCATTAAGAAGCTCATGATGCTCGGCGTCATGGCAACAATCAACCAAGAGCTGGAGAAGGACATTATCGAACTGATCGCTTCTGAATACGGCGTTGAAGTGGAAGAAGAAATTGTTTTCGATGAAACGGAATTTGAAAAGTATGAAATCGAAGACAAGGAAGAAGATCTTGTCAGCCGTCCTCCTGTTGTGACAATTATGGGGCATGTTGACCATGGGAAAACGACTCTTTTAGATTCCATTCGAAAAACAAAAGTGGCTGAAGGCGAAGCTGGAGGCATTACGCAGCATATCGGCGCTTACCAGGTTGAAGTGGAAGGGAAAAAGATCACATTTTTAGATACACCTGGCCATGCAGCGTTTACAACAATGAGAGCCCGCGGTGCTCAATTAACAGATATTACTGTTTTAGTCGTTGCTGCAGATGATGGTGTTATGCCGCAGACAGTTGAGGCAATTAACCATGCAAAAGCTGCGAATGTGCCGATTATTGTAGCGGTCAACAAAATGGATAAGCCGACGGCAAATCCTGACCGTGTGATGCAGGAATTAACGGAACATGGCCTTGTACCGGAAGATTGGGGCGGCGACACGATATTTGTGCCAATTTCGGCATTAAAAGGTGACGGAATTCCTGAACTATTGGAAATGATCTTGCTCGTTGCGGAAATGGAAGAGTTAAAAGCGAATCCGAATCGTCTTGCAACCGGTACGGTTGTTGAAGCAAAGCTTGATAAAGGCAGAGGTTCAGTTGCAACATTGCTTGTTCAAAACGGAACGCTTCGTGTCGGTGATCCAATTGTTGTCGGAAACACATATGGACGGGTGCGTGCGATGGTGAATGATGTCGGAAAACGTGTAAAAGAAGCTTTACCGTCCACTCCGGTTGAAATCACCGGTCTTCATGAAGTTCCATTAGCCGGCGACAGATTTATGGTATTTGAAGATGAGAAAAAAGCGCGTCAAATCGGTGAAGCCCGTGCAAAAAAACAGCTGGAAGAGCAGCGCAGCGAAAAGACAAAGCTAAGCCTTGATGATTTATTTGAACAAATTAAGCAAAATGATATGAAAGAAATTAATTTAATCGTCAAAGCAGATGTGCAAGGCTCCGTTGAAGCTCTTTCATCAGCTCTTCAAAAAATCGATGTTGAAGGAGTAAAAGTAAAAATCATTCACACCGGTGTCGGTGCCATTACGGAATATGACATCATGCTTGCCTCTGCTTCCAACGCTATTGTGATCGGCTTTAATGTTCGCCCGGATGTGAATGCGAAGAGAACAGCGGAAGCGGAAAACGTCGACATTCGCCTTCACCGCATCATTTATAAAGTGATCGAAGAAATCGAAGCGGCTATGAAAGGTATGCTTGATCCTGAATACGAAGAAAAAGTGATCGGTACCCTTGAAGTGCGGCAAACATTCAAAGTTTCTAAAATCGGTACAATTGCCGGCTGCTACGTCACAGATGGTTCTGTTACACGAGACAGCGGCGTTCGCTTAATTCGGGACGGAGTCGTGATTTTTGAAGGAGAAATTGACACTTTAAAACGTTTTAAAGATGATGTAAAAGAAGTTGCTCAAGGATATGAGTGCGGACTTACGATTAAAAACTTTAACGATATTAAAGAAGGCGACACGATTGAAGCGTTCATCATGGAGGAAGTTAAAAAATAATGCTCGGAATGGTATCATGTGAATGCATGATTTTTGAAGCTTCTTCTTTAAAAGAAAAACGTGCAGTAGTGCAACGAATTATAAAAAGACTGCAAAACAAATTTAATGTCAGTGTTGCAGAAATCGGCTTTCAGGATGCATGGCAGCGGACCGAAATCGGCATTGCCTGCCTTGCATCGAGCCGCGCCATCGCGGAAAAAGAACTGAACCAGGCATTGAAGTTGATCGATTCTTTTCCTGAAATTGAACGAACCATTACAACATTTGACTGGTTTTAGCAAATGAGGTGATGAAATGAGCCTAAGAGCAAACAGAGTAGCTGAACAGATGAAAAAAGAGCTAAGCGATATTATTGGCAGAAAAATTAAAGACCCGAGAATTGGATTTGTAACTGTAACGGACGTTCGCTTAACAGGGGATTTGCAAATCGCTAAAGTATATATTTCTGTATTGGGAAATGAGGAACAGAAGGAAAACACGATGAAGGCGCTGGCGAAAGCCAAAGGATTTATCCGCTCTGAAATCGGGTCGCGGATTCGGCTGCGGAAAACTCCGGAAATTCATTTTGAATTTGACGAGACAATTGATTATGGCAATCGAATCGAATCATTAATCCATGAATTGAAAAAAGAAGAAAGAGATCATGAAAGCTGAGGCATCCCGTTTCACAATTGTGTAACGGGTTCTTTTTTCATGATTGCAGCTGGCAAAAGGAAGGTGTGACTGTGGACGGCGTTCTTCTCTTACATAAACCTAGAGGAATGACTTCAAATGATTGTGTCCAAAAAGTGCGCAAATTGTTTCGAACGAAAAAAGCGGGGCATACTGGTACATTAGATCCGGATGTCTCAGGCGTGCTCCCTATTTGCATCGGCAAGGCAACAAAAATTTCGTCATATTTAATGGCTGAGAATAAGGAATACATCGCTGAAGTAACATTAGGAGCTGCCACTGAAACAGAGGATGCTTCTGGAAGCATTATTGCTGTAAAAGAAGTAAAGCTCCCGCCATCAAAAGAGGAAATTGAACGAGTGCTGGAAAGCTTTCGCGGAGAAATTGAACAAATTCCGCCAATGTATTCTGCAGTAAAAGTAAATGGAAAAAAATTATACGAATACGCGCGTGAAGGGAAAGTAGTCGAAAGGCCGAAAAGAAGGGTTGTCATTCATGCCATGCACCTTTTAAGCGATATAAAACAACATGACAAAACGGCTTCCTTTTCCATTCAAGTCTCTTGCTCAAAAGGGACATATATTCGAACTCTCGCGGTCATGATTGGAGAAAAATTAGGGTATCCTGCTCACATGTCTGAATTGGTGCGAATAAGATCCGGCCGTTTTCATTTACATGACTGCGTCACGTTTTCTGCGGTCGAGCAATGTTTAAAAACGGGAGATTTGCCAAACGGTTTTCTTACCATAGAGGAAGCATTAAATCAATTGCCGAAAATTAAAATAAATGATACATTAGCAAAGAAAGTAAAAAACGGAGCGATGTTGGAAATGAACGAGGATTTCCAGCATATTGGACAAAATGATGTTGTAGCAATATGGAATAATCGAGAAATTATTGCCATATATAAAAAGCATTCAGAAAAAAACAATGTGCTTAAACCCGTCAAGGTGTTAAAAACGAATGAATAGGTAAGAAAAGGGGAACTTTCGGTGAAAATGATAAAAATAACACATCCACACCATTTGGCAAAACAAAATGTGCCGAAATCGGTAATGGCGCTCGGATTTTTTGATGGAGTCCATAAAGGGCATCAAAAAGTCATTCAAACAGCTAAACAGAAGGCTGAAGAATTAAATGTTGAATGTGCGGTGATGACATTTGATCCGCACCCATCCATCGTCTTAAAAAAAAATATTCAACAAATAGAATATATTACTCCTTTACAAGAGAAACTGAAGTTTATTGAAGATCTTGGAATTGATCGATTGTATTTAGTCGAATTTACAGAAAGCTTTAGCTCGCTTCAGCCTCAACAATTTGTCGATCAATATATTATCGGATTAAATGCCATTCACGTTGTGGCCGGTTTTGATTTTACATTCGGCCGGTTTGGAAAAGGGACAATGGAAACTTTGCCTTTCTATTCAAGAGGAGCCTTTACGCATACGACGGTTGAAAAGCTGACAGACGGTGAAAGAAAAATCAGCTCTTCCCTCGTTCGAAACGCTATTAAAAATGGTGATGTTTCTTATGCATGCTCTCTTCTAGGGCGGCCTCATCAAGTATCCGGAAAGGTAATCCATGGAGAAAAGCGAGGGCGGACAATCGGCTTTCCAACCGCAAATATTGAACTAAGCGAATCCTACATTACTCCTCCGACAGGGGTATATGCGGTCAAAATCAGCATGAATGGGAAGGAATATGCGGGCATATGCAATATCGGTTATAAGCCGACATTTCATGAAAAAAGACCGGACAAGCCGAGCATAGAAGTTCATATTTTTGATTTTCATGAAGAAATTTATGATATAGATGTGACCGTAAAATGGTTCAAACGAATACGCAGTGAACAAAAGTTTTCTGGTGTGGAAGAATTAATTGCCCAAATCAAACGGGACATCAAGGAAGCTAAAGATTTTTTTCAGCGGCTGACAGAATCGGATAAAATCACGGCTGAAAAAAATTTTTAATGGAACCTCCTTGCTTTTTCTTGGGAAAAATAGTATTCTTATTCTTGTAACTTTTAACCGCTGCGTGGCAACGCGAGTCACCGACGCTTGCTAGGTAGCCGGGGATTATATTTAGGAGGTGGACAAGGATGGCTTTAACGCAAGAACGGAAAAATGAAGTGATTGAGCAATTTAAAACACATGAATCAGATACTGGTTCTCCTGAAGTGCAAATTGCTATCCTAACTGAAAAAATCAACATTTTAAATGAGCATTTGCGCGTTCACAAAAAAGACCACCATTCACGCAGAGGTCTTTTGAAAATGGTTGGGAAACGCCGTAATTTGTTGACGTATTTGCGCAATAAAGATGTTGCACGGTACCGTCAACTCATCAATAAACTCGGTTTGCGTCGTTAAGTTGTATGGAAGCGGGAGATTTCCCGCTTTTTTACTGTATTCAAAAAAGTTTATGACAGATTACATAAAAACGATATAGATTGAAAAGTTTAAAAATAACATTTTTGTACAATTTATGTGCGAAGATAGACTTTGTCAATGAAAGAGGGGTTCAAAACAAGTATGGATCAAGAGAAACATGTTTTTTCCATAGATTGGTCCGGACGGAAGCTGACTGTTGAAATCGGCCAGCTGGCGAAGCAAGCGAACGGCGCCGTTTTAGTCCGCTATGGAGATACGGTTGTTTTATGTACGGCAACCGCTTCGAAGGAAGCAAAAGGAGTGGATTTCTTTCCCCTAACGGTCAATTATGAAGAAAGGCTTTATGCTGTCGGTAAAATCCCGGGAGGGTTTATTAAACGAGAGGGTAGACCGAGTGAAAAAGCTATTTTAGCGAGCCGTTTAATCGATAGACCGATTCGCCCGCTGTTTCCAGAAGGGTTTCGCAATGAGGTTCAAGTAGTCAGCATGGTGATGAGCGTCGACCAAGATTGTTCTTCCGAAATGGCGGCTATGTTTGGATCTTCGCTCGCGCTGTCAATATCGGACATTCCGTTTGAAGGTCCGATTGCCGGAGTCACGGTCGGCCGCCTTGATGACCAGTTTATCATTAATCCAACTGTCGAACAGCTTGAGAAAAGCGATATCCATTTAATCGTAGCCGGCACGAAAGATGCCATCAACATGGTGGAAGCAGGAGCCAATGAAGTGCCTGAAGAAACGATTTTAGAAGCAATCATGTTTGGCCATGAAGAAATCAAACGTTTGATTGCATTCCAAGAAGAGATTGTAGAAAAAATCGGAAAAGAAAAAATGGAAGTCGAATTATATAAAATCGATGAGGAGCTTGAAAAAAGAGTTCGTGAAATGGCTCTTGCCGACTTATTGCAAGCTATCCAAGTGCCTGAAAAACACGCCCGCGAAGATGCTATTAATGAAGTGAAAGAGAAAACTGTCGCAATATTTGAGGAAGAAGAAGCAGATGAAGAAACGATTAAGCAAGTAAAAGAAATTTTGCACAAGCTCGTGAAAGAGGAAGTGCGCCGTCTCATTACAGAAGAAAAAGTGAGACCTGACGGACGAAAAATTGACGAAATCCGTCCATTATCGTCTTCCGTCGGAATTTTGCCGCGCACGCACGGTTCAGGTCTTTTCACCCGCGGCCAAACACAAGCTTTGTCTATTTGTACGCTCGGAGCTTTAGGAGACGTACAAATACTTGACGGACTCGGCGTGGAAGAATCAAAGCGGTTCATGCATCACTACAACTTCCCGCCATTTAGTGTCGGGGAAACCGGTCCGATGAGGGGTCCTGGCAGACGGGAAATTGGTCATGGAGCGTTGGGAGAAAGAGCGCTTGAGCCAGTCATACCTTCCGAGCGCGATTTTCCGTACACAATTCGTCTCGTTTCAGAAGTGCTTGAATCAAATGGTTCAACTTCACAAGCGAGCATTTGTGCAAGCACCTTAGCGATGATGGATGCCGGCGTGCCGATTAAGTCGCCTGTTGCTGGAATTGCAATGGGACTTGTAAAATCTGGTGACAACTATACGGTTTTAACAGATATTCAAGGCATGGAAGATGCGCTTGGTGATATGGACTTTAAAGTCGCTGGTACAGAAAAAGGCGTCACCGCGCTGCAAATGGACATTAAAATTAAAGGCTTGTCCCGTGAAATTTTAGAAGAAGCGTTAAAACAAGCTCGCAAAGGCCGCCTTGAAATTTTGAAATCGATGCTGGCGACAATCTCTGAACCGAGAAAACAATTATCGCCATATGCTCCAAAAATTTTAACCATGGTCATCAATCCGGATAAAATTCGTGACGTGATTGGACCTAGCGGAAAACAAATTAACAAAATCATTGAAGAAACAGGAGTAAAAATCGATATTGAACAAGATGGCACAATCTACATTTCTTCCGTAGACGAAGGAATGAATAAAAAAGCGAAGAAAATTATTGAAGATATTGTAAGAGAAATTGAAGTCGGACAAATGTATTTAGGAAAAGTAAAACGGATCGAGAAATTCGGCGCATTCGTGGAACTGTTTAACGGAAAAGATGGTCTTGTCCACATTTCTGAGCTTGCAGAAGAGCGGGTAGGAAAAGTGGAGGATGTTGTGTCAGTCGGTGATGAAATTTTAGTCAAAGTGATGGAAATCGATAAACAAGGTCGTGTCAATTTATCAAGAAAGGCCGTTTTAAGGGACCAAAAAGAGCAGCAAAAGTCTTGACCGGAGCCAGGGAAAACCCGGCTTCTTTTCCATTTTTGCGGTTGGCAGTTCTATCTTGTCCCCTTTTTTCATAGTTTTATAAGTGAAAAAGGGGATGTTGAGATGAAGCGAAAAAAAGGGAAAATAGCCATTTTTATATTGATCATACTTTTTTCTTATGTCATATTGGATAATCGTTATACATTGATCTTTCTCCAGCAATTAAAAGCAAAACATGAATTCGCTGTATCTGGCGGAGATTCGTTGTATCAAGAAATCGTTGCCAAAGCAAAAGAGTATGAAATTCCTCCGGAAAATGCTGAAATACATAGAGTTTGGAAAAAAACGCCCGGTTATAATGGGCGATCAGTCGACATTGACGAATCGTATAAGAGAATGAAGAAAAAGGGTTCTTTTGATCCGAAGCTTCTTGTATTCAAGCAAATTCCGCCTTCTGTTCATTTAAGCGATTTGCCGAACGAAGCGATCTACCGTGGACATCCGGATAAGCCAATGGTATCCTTTTTAATAAATGTTGCATGGGGAAATGAGTATCTTCCTAAAATGTTGGCCGTGCTAAAAAAGCACCATGTCAAAGCGACGTTTTTTTTAGAAGGAAGATGGGTAAAAGAAAATCCTGAACTGGCTAAAATGATTGTAGAAAGCGGCCATGAAATTGGAAATCATTCATACTCGCATCCAGATATGGCCCGCCTGCCGTCTGCAAGAATTAGACAAGAGATGGAAGAGACGAACAAAATCATCAAAGCGACGACAGGAAAAAACGTGAAATGGTTTGCGCCTCCAAGCGGCAGCTTTCGCAAGGAGGTCGTAGATATAGCGGCAGATATGAACATGGAAACGATCATGTGGTCTGTTGACACGATTGATTGGCAAAAGCCGCGGCCTGAAACGTTAATCAATCGAGTGATGTCAAAAATTCATAACGGCGCCATGATCTTAATGCATCCGACGTCATCGACCGCAGAGAGTCTAGATTCATTAATTAAAAAGATTAAAGAAAAAAATCTTTCCATCGGTTCACTTTCTAGTCTGCTGGATGAAAAACGTCTTGACTGATTGGAAGAACAGGGGGTTACAATTTGATCAAGAAATATACATGCCAAAATGGTGTTAGAATCATTTTAGAATCCATTCCGACTGTTCGCTCCGTTGCTATCGGAGTTTGGATTGGCACAGGTTCTAGAAACGAGACGAAAGAAACAAACGGCATTTCTCATTTTTTAGAGCATATGTTTTTTAAAGGAACAGAAAAAAGAACAGCTAGAGAAATTGCAGAAGCTTTTGACAAAATTGGCGGTCAGGTGAATGCCTTCACCTCAAAAGAATACACCTGCTATTATGCAAAAGTGCTCGATGAGCATGCAAATTATGCACTTGAAGTGCTGGCTGATATGTTTTTTAACTCAGTATTTGAAGAAGAAGAATTAAACAAAGAACGAAATGTTGTTTTAGAAGAGATCAAAATGTATGAAGATACTCCAGACGATATTGTGCACGATTTGTTAAGCCAGGCTGCGTTTGGCGATCATCCGCTTGGCTATCCGATTTTAGGCACAGAAAAAACTTTATCTAGTTTTAACGGCGATGCGTTGAAAAGCTATATGGAAAAATACTATACTCCTGACAATATCGTCATTTCAGTAGCTGGAAACGTTCAAGAAAGCTTTATTCAAGAGGTTGAGAAATGGTTCGGCAATTTTAAGTCGTCTCATAAAAAAGAAAAATATAAGGAACCGGTTTTTTTGGACCAAAAAATCGCCAAGAAAAAAGAGACGGAGCAAGCGCATCTCTGCATTGGGTTTAAAGGGTTGAGAGTCGGTCATGACGACATTTACAGCTTAATTGTGTTAAACAATATTTTGGGCGGGAGCATGTCAAGCCGATTATTCCAAGAGGTGAGGGAAGAAAAAGGGCTTGCTTATTCTATTTTCTCTTACCACACTTCATATGAAGACAGCGGAGTGCTCACAATTTACGGTGGGACTGGAAGAAACCAGCTGAATATTTTATTTGAAACGATTTTTCAAACAATTGAAAAATTGAAAAAAAGCGGTATTACTGAAAAAGAATTAATGCATTCAAAAGAACAAATTAAAGGGAATTTAATGCTTAGTCTTGAAAGTACAAATGCAAGAATGAGCAGAAACGGCAAAAATGAGCTGCTCTTAGGCAAACATCGATCTTTGGATGAAATTATCGAAACGGTTAACCGTGTTGATATCATGAGCGTCAATGAACTTATTCAACATATTTTTACAGATGAATATGCTGTATCTTTAATTAGTCCAGAAGAGAATCTTTCTTCTGCAATTCCAGAATTAAAATGCCTGCTATGATGGATTGGCGGGCATTTTTTATTTGCCAAAAACGTATACATGTATGGAAAGCTATGTTCATCAGTTTCGAATCAATCTCTGCCTGTGAATATGTTCGTATATTTATAATGAAAGAGGGGAGCCAATACTATGCGTTTATCCGAGTTAAGCGGAAAAGAAATCGTCGATGTAAAACGAGCGGAACGTCTAGGCGTGCTCGGTCAAACAGACTTTGAAATCAATGCGGAAACTGGACAAATCACGGCGCTTATTATTCCTTCTTTAAAGTGGTTCGGTTTAAGGAAACAAGGACATGATATTCGAGTACCGTGGGAGCATATCAAAAAAATTGGTCAAGATATGATCATTATTGACGTACCGGAAAATTCCTTAAATAAAATTGATGACTAATGAAGATCCGCCGGCTAAAGAAGCCGGCTTTATTTTTTTGGCAATTTTTCGATGCGATTCACCTATCGGCTGCCGCCTACATAATATGCTTAAAACAGGGAGCTAATTATGGTTTTCGAAACTGAACTGAATTGCCATAAAGAAGGTGAAAAAAAGGATGTTAACTGGCTTAAACGTTGCTGTAATTGGCGGTGACGCCCGGCAGCTAGAGGTGATCCGAAGGCTATCAGAGCACGATGCCAATCTATTTTTAATCGGATTTGATCAGCTTGAACATGGGTATACAGGATCAGTAAAAATAAACAGCCATAATATTAGTCTGGAAGGAATGGACGCAGTAATATTGCCTGTTTCAGGAACCGGAAGCGAAGGACAGGTCGAAGCAGTTTTTTCCGCTGAAGAAATCGTACTGACAAGAGAAATGGTGGCCTCCACTCCTGAGCATTGCATCTTTTATTCTGGGATACGCACAAAATATTTAGAAGAGTTAATGGAAAAAGAAAAACGAAAGCTTGTACCGATACTGGACCGTGATGATGTAGCGATATATAATTCCATTCCGACAGTAGAAGGGACCATAATGCTCGTTATTCAACATACTGATTTTACCATTCATGGTTCCAACATTGCCGTTATCGGATTTGGACGGACAGGAATGAGTGTTGCCCGCACTTTTGCAGCATTAGGAGCTAATGTGAAGGTAGGCGCTCGCAAACAGAAAGATTTGGCCAGGATCACGGAAATGGGAATGAAGCCGTTTCATTTGAGTGAACTGAAGGACGAATTGTCGTCGATCGATATTTGCATAAATACAGTTCCAGCGTTGGTGTTGTCTTCTAATGTTTTGGCAGCTATGCCTGTCCACGCTCTTATTATCGATTTAGCATCAAAGCCGGGAGGAACCGATTTCCACTATGCTGAAAAAAGAGGTATGAAAGCCATTTTAGCACCTGGTCTTCCAGGAATTGTCGCACCGAGGACAGCGGGCCAAATTTTGGCGAATGCGTTGACAATCCTTTTAACTGAACAGCATCAGCTTGAAAGGAGTATGGATAATGGAAGTGAAAGGTAAACGGATCGGATTTGGTTTAACAGGCTCTCATTGTACTTATGATGCGGTATTTCCGCAAATTCAAAAGCTCGTTGAAAAAGGAGCAAACGTTTTGCCAATTGTCACCTCGACCGTAAAGACGACAACAACTAGATTCGGGGAAGGAGAAGAATGGGTCAAAAGAATTGAAGAAGCGACTGGAAATCAAGTAATTGATTCGATCGTGGATGCCGAGCCTTTAGGTCCGAAAATTCCTCTTGATTGCATGGTCATTGCGCCGATGACCGGCAATTCGATGAGCAAACTGGCGAATGCCTTGACGGACTCTCCTGTATTGATGGCTGCAAAAGCGACTATGAGAAACCATCGCCCCGTTGTACTAGCCATTTCTACAAACGATGCTCTCGGGTTAAATGGCGTAAATTTAATGAAGCTAATGGCGGCAAAAAATATTTTCTTTGTTCCGTTCGGCCAAGATGCACCCCACCAAAAACCGAATTCAATGGTGGCGAATATGGATCGGTTAGTGGAAACAGTTGAACATGCGCTTGAACATAGACAGCTTCAGCCGGTTATTATTGAACATAAAAAATAATCAAACAAATAAAACGCTTTCATGAAAAATCGCTCATCACTTTTTTTGGCTACTGTGATACAATTAAACGTAATACGAATACATGATTATTCGACTCTGATGCATTTTGGAAGGAGATAGATAGAAAATGGCTCAAAAAGGTTTTCATGTAGCAGTTGTCGGAGCAACTGGAGCAGTAGGAACACGAATGATCGAAACATTGGAAAAAAGAAATTTTCCTGTGGAAACTTTAACGCTCTTATCATCCGAACGATCTGCAGGAAAGACAGCTACATTTAAAGGAAAACCAATCACAGTACAAAAAGCGGAACCGGAGAGCTTTGAAGGGGTTGATATCGCTCTTTTCAGCGCTGGAGGAAGCGTGTCGAAGCAGCTTGCACCGGAAGCAGCTAAAAGAGGCGCGGTCGTGATCGACAATACGAGCGCATTTAGAATGGATGAAAACGTTCCTCTCGTAGTACCGGAAGTGAACGAAGAGGATATAAAATGGCATAACGGTATTATTGCCAACCCGAATTGTTCGACGATCCAAATGGTTGTTGCATTGCAGCCGATCCGTAAAGCGTTCGGGCTGAAAAAAGTCATTGTTTCCACTTATCAAGCAGTATCAGGTGCGGGGGCACAAGCGATTCAGGAATTGAAAGAACAGTCTAAAGCGATTTTAGAAGGAAAGCCGTTTGTACCTGAAATTTTACCTGTTAAAAGTGACGAAAAACATTATCAAATTGCGTTTAATGCAATTCCGCAAATTGATAAGTTCCAGGAAAATGGATTTACATTTGAAGAAATGAAAATGATCAATGAAACAAAAAAAATTATGCATATGAAGGATCTGGAAGTTGCAGCGACCTGCGTCCGCTTGCCGGTCGTCATCGGGCATTCAGAATCAGTCTACATTGAAATCGACAGGGACGATGTTACTGTAAATGATATTCGCAATGTATTAAGAGATGCGCCTGGCGTTACGCTTGAAGATGATCCGGCAAATCAAATTTATCCAATGCCTGCTTTTGCAGAAGGCAAATACGATACATTTGTAGGCCGAATTCGCAAAGACTTAGATCGGCCAAACGGCTTCCACCTTTGGGTTGTATCCGACAATTTATTAAAAGGGGCAGCATTAAACTCTGTACAAATTGCCGAAAGTTTAATTAAACTGAAACTAGTATAAGGTGAAAAGAAGAGAGTTGAAGCCATCAGCTCTCTTCTGTTTAGTTATTTTATAGAGGTGAACATCATGAGCATTGTTGTTCAAAAGTTTGGAGGAACGTCTGTCCGTGATGAACAAGGCAGAAGACATGCGTACGAACATATAAAGGAAGCCTTGTCTGAGAAAAAAAAAGTGGTCGTCGTCGTATCAGCGATGGGGAGAAAAGGAGATCCGTACGCAACAGATACGCTGATCAGCCTTGTGGAAGGCGGGATCGACACCATTTCCAAACGTGAACAGGATATGTTGCTGTCCTGCGGAGAAATCATCTCTTCTGTCGTATTTACTAGCATGCTAAAAGGGAAAGGAATAAAAGCGGCAGCTTTAAGCGGAGCGCAGGCAGGTTTTTTGACGACAAGTGAACATACAAATGCTAAAATATTAGAATTGAAATGTGATCGCCTGCTCGGGCTTCTAGAAACAAATGATGTCGTTGTTGTCGCAGGCTTTCAAGGAGCACAAGCAAATGGAGATGTGACGACAATTGGGCGCGGCGGCAGTGACACTTCAGCAACAGCACTTGGAGCAGCTTTAAAAGCAGAATATGTAGACATTTTTACAGATGTGGAAGGAGTTATGACAGCGGATCCTCGTATTGTTAAGGATGCAAAGCCCCTTTCATTTGTGACGTATACGGAAATTTGCAATTTGGCCTATCAAGGAGCAAAGGTGATTCATCCGCGTGCGGTTGAAATCGCTATGCAAGCCAAAATCCCGATTCGCATTCGTTCCACTTATTCTAAATCGAAAGGAACGATCATCACTTCTCACCATCAGGATAAACTAGGTGCGGACATAAAAGAACGTTTAATTACTGGAATAGCTCATGTTTCCGATGTCACGCAAATTAAAGTAGATGCAAAAGAAGGGAATTTCCGTTTTCATCAAGAAATTTTTAAAGCGATGGCTACAAGCGGAATTAGCGTCGACTTCTTTAATATTACCCCTAAGAGTGTCATATATACTGTTCATGGGGATGTAACGGATCTTGCTGTTGGAATTTTGAAAGAGATCGGATATGATCCGATGATCACGCGGCATTGTGCAAAAGTCTCAATTGTAGGAGCAGGCATTCAAGGAGTCCCTGGAGTCGCTTCCAAAATCGTTGCTGCTTTATCGGAGGAAGGGATACAAATTTTGCAATCGGCAGACAGCCATACAACAATTTGGGTGCTTGTGAAGGAAAGTGAAATGATTCAAGCAGTTAATGCACTTCATAAAGCGTTTGATCTTGGAAAATAATCGATAAAGGTGTGAGGAACAAGTGGGTATGTTTGGAAGAATTTCAACTGCAATGGTTACCCCGTTTGACAATAACGGGAATATTGATTTCCAAAAAACAGAAAAATTAGTAGAATATTTAATCCATCATGGAACAGATTCAATTGTTGTGGCTGGAACAACGGGTGAATCTCCAACTTTAACAACGGAAGAAAAGCTCGCTTTATTTAAACATGTCGTTTCTGTTGTCAATAAAAGAGTTCCAGTGATTGCAGGGACAGGTACAAACAATACAAGAGCTTCCATAGAACTGACAAAAAAGGCGGAACAAACCGGCGTCGATGCGATTATGCTTGTCACTCCATACTACAACAAACCGAATCAGGAAGGGATTTATCAGCACTTTAAAGCGATAGCAGAAAGCACGCATCTTCCTGTGATGCTTTACAATGTGCCTGGCAGAACATCGTCCTCGATCGCGCCTGAAACGGTTATTCGTCTATCGGAAATTGACAATATCGTTGCGATTAAAGAAGCTAGCGGAGATCTTGATAATATGGCCAAAATTATCGAGAAAACGCCAGATGATTTTGCTTTATACACTGGGGACGACAGCTTAACGCTGCCGACATTATCAATAGGCGGTGATGGCGTCATATCTGTAGCCTCCCATGTTGTAGGAGATGAAATGCAAGAAATGATTCAAGCCTTTTTGTCAGGTGATGTGAAAAAAGCCGGAAGCCTTCATCGAAGACTTCTCCCATTAATGAAAGAACTGTTTAAGGCGCCAAACCCTGTTCCAGTGAAAGCAGCGCTGCAAATAAAAGGTCTGGATGTTGGTCCGGTGCGCTTGCCGTTAGTTCCGTTAACAACAGATGAGCGAACATCATTAGCCGCTGTGATCCATGAATTAGGCTGATCATCGTGATTAGCCTTTTTTTATTTTAAAAATTCCACTCTGCCCCATTCAAAACAGCTGTGTCTAGCGGCTTAATTTTTCGGATAAGTGTGCCTGATATAAATTAACTTGTATTCCATTTCTTTCATCAGGTATAATATTGCTAAGTGCTTTGGACGGGGATATTTAGGGAGGATCACTAACACTTATGAAAAAAGCTGAAAAAATTCAACTTATTGCTTTAGGAGGGGTTGGGGAAGTCGGAAAAAACCTGTACATCGTCGAAATCGACTCGGATATTTTTATTGTGGATGCCGGCTTGAAATATCCTGAAAACGAGATGCTCGGAATTGATGTGGTGATACCGGATATTACATATTTGCTTGAACGTAAAGATAGGGTTCGGGCCATCTTCTTAACAAATGGCAGATTGGATCGGATCGGTGCGATTTTCTACATTTTAAAACATATCAATGCGCCAGTTTACGGAACGAAATGGACAATTGCCTTGACAAAAGAAAGAATGAAGCAATATTCTGTTACCGCTGATTTTCGCGAAGTGAATATGCGAAAGCCTGTACATTTTCCTCAAGTGACGGTTTCTTTTTTTCGCACATTCTCAAATATTCCTGATTCTATGGGAGTTTGTTTCCATACGTCAATGGGAGCGATCGTGCATACAGGCGATTTTAAATTAGAGCAATCCTCGATCGGAAGTCATTTTCTTGATTTTGGTAAAATGGCGGAAATCGGTAATAGCGGAGTTCTTTGTTTGCTTTCCGACAGTATCAATGCAGAAAGACCCGGCTTTTCTGGTTCCGAAGCTCTTGCCGGAGAAATGATCAACGATGTTATGTATAATTCGCCTGGAAGAGTTGTTGTATCTGTAGCAGAGACGAATATTTACCGAATTCAGCAAATTTTCAATGCCGCAGTTGAGACTGGAAGAAAAATAGCAATTATAGGGAAATCGTTTGCCAAAATTATTGAGCTTGCAAGACAATTACGGTATTTAAAGGCTGACGATGATTTGTTTATTCCGGTGTCGCATTTAAAAAAGCTTGAAAAACAAAACTCTGTTCTACTATGTGCAAGCGATTCATTCGATCCGCTTGCGGAAATTTCAAAAATGGCAAAAGGCATTCACAAGCAACATCATATAACTTCCGATGATACGGTTTTAATTGCTCAGACCCCAACACCCGGACAAGAACTTATTTATTCGAAAACGATTGATTTGCTGTTTCGAGCAGGAGCCAATGTTGTTTCGATTGATAAAAAAGCGTTTTTTTCTGGTCATGGCTGCCAAGAAGAGCTGAAGCTTATGCTACATTTAATGAAACCAAAATACTTTATTCCCGTTCATGGTGAATTTAAAATGCAAATAGCGCATGCTAAAATTGCGCAATCGATCGGAATACGCGAAGAAAACATTTTTTTGCTCGATCAAGGAGATGTGGTTGAATTCACCCCTAAATCTGCCAAAACGGTTACAAAAGTACCTTCTGGAAATGTACTCATTGACGGGCTTGGTGTAGGAGATGTTGGAAATATCGTGCTAAGAGACCGGCGTTTGTTATCTCAGGACGGCATTTTAATTGTTGTTGTTACGTTAAACAAAGAGATGAAAAAAATTGTCGCTGGTCCTGAAATTATATCAAGAGGGTTTGTGTATGTCCGTGAGTCTGAAAGCTTAATTTCCAAAGCTACGAAAATGGTGCATGACACACTGTCGTCTTGTATGGAAGATGTCTCAATGGACTGGTCAACAATGAAACAAAACATTCGCGACGTCTTGAATCAATTTTTATATGAGCAAACGAAGCGCCGCCCGATGATTTTGCCAATTATTATGGAGGTTTAGACAAAAAGCAGGTCGACGAAGCCTGCTTTTTTCTCATTTTTTAAACGGTTTCCTAGCCGTATGAAAAAATGGATTCCGTTCATACTAACATCATAACGGTAAGAAGAAAGGATGATTGGGATGAACGGAAATGCTGATCAACCGACTGTTCAGCCAGTGGAAAAGGGAAGCGAAAATGTAGTTGACAAAATTCAGCAGTTAGGACAAACAAACATTCCGCAAATGGATCAGGAAACAAACATTCATTGTTTGACCATTATCGGTCAAATTGAAGGACATATACAGCTCCCTGCTCAAAATAAAACAACGAAATATGAACATATCATTCCGCAAATTGTGGCGATTGAACAAAATATGAAAATAGAAGGACTGCTCGTCATTTTAAATACTGTCGGCGGCGATGTTGAAGCAGGACTTGCGATCGCTGAAATGCTTGCTTCGCTTACGAAACCGACTGTATCCATCGTTCTTGGCGGCGGACATTCTATCGGTGTGCCCATCGCTGTGTCATGCGATTATTCATTTATTGCGGAAACGGCTACGATGACGATTCACCCGATAAGGTTAACCGGTTTGGTCATTGGTGTTCCGCAAACGTTTGAATATCTTGATAAAATGCAGGAGCGGGTTATTAGTTTTGTAACAAAGCATTCCAATATTACAGAAGATAAATTTAAAGAGCTGATGTTTTCAAAAGGAAATTTAACAAGGGATATTGGAACAAATGTTATCGGTCAAGATGCGGTTAAGTACGGCTTGATCGATGAAATAGGTGGTGTAGGAAGCGCGATGAAAAAATTGAACGAACTTATTTTAGAAAGAAAGAATGGAAAAGGAGGGGACATCCTTCAATGATTTTATACACGACTGTTCCTGAAGAGCTCATTTTTCCATCAGATCAAGAAGCTTTTCAAAAAAGGCACATTATTGAGATGAACGGCATTTCATTATTAATAGAAGAAACGGGAGAAAATCAATGCCAAATCGTCAGAGTGCTTTCAACCAATCCAAACCATTATTTATTGGAATCTGTTTTCCCCGGTCAAAAAGTACCTTTTTTTCGAAGCTAACATTCCTTTTAAAGACAACATCGTTGCTAGCATACCTAAATTCAAGTTTGTATGATATAATATGGACACAAACAGTCGTTCGCAGCCAAATAGTGGCTGCGTTCTTGTTTTACATAATACATAGGTGGGATTAAAGTGGCAAAAGTGAAAAGAAAACGAAAAAAGAGAAAAACGGATTGGCAAAATAAACTAAAATTTGAAATAGCGGGACTTCTGCTATTATCATTGTCGATAATCGCTTTAAGCGAATTTGGATTTGCTGGCAAAGCGCTTGTCTCCTTTTTTCGGTTCTTCGCTGGAGAATGGTTTATTATCTTTTTGCTAGGATTATTATGGTTTTCCATATATATATTTTGGAAAAAGACATTCCCTCATTTTTTAACGAGAAGATGGCTCGGGATCTATCTTATAGTTGGCTCAATTTTAATTCTCAGCCATATGAAGCTGTTTGAAAATTTGTCAAAGGGAGGAGTTTTTGCTTCTCCAAGCGTTATATTGAATACTTGGGAGATGTATTTAAAGGAATTAAACGGGGAGGCAAGCGCTCAAGATCTTGGAGGAGGAATGATCGGCGCCGTTTTTTTTGCTGCATCATACTATTTATTTTCTTCAGGGGGCACTCGAATTATTTCCATTGTCTTGATCATAATTGGTTGCATCTTAATTTCCGGAAAATCACTCGGAAACAGCCTCTCCAAAATTGTTGAGTCCATCGGCCGGATTTTCAAAAAACAATTTTTTGCCTTTGTGGATGATATGAAGAACTTATTTTCCTTAGTAAAAAAACAAAAGAAAAAGCAAAAGAAGCATCGCTCCAATAAGGTTCAGGCTGAAGACGATCAAGAACAAGAAGATGAACATTTAGAAGAAAATACATCTGAACCGATTATTTCCAGTTTTACAGACCATCCGGAAATCATGACAAATGATAAAAAAGAGCCCGAAAATAATTTAAAGCAGGAACAAATTACGTTTGAAGAAAAGGATGAGCCGATCGCCTTTCAGGAGATAGAAAACAAAGATTATAAATTGCCTCCGATTGATTTGCTGTCTCTTCCAAAATACAGCGGTCAGCATGCCGATAAGCGGAATATTTACGATAATGCGAGAAAACTAGAGCGCACTTTCCAAAGCTTTGGAGTGAAGGCAAAGGTTACCCAAGTACATTTAGGGCCTGCTGTAACAAAATATGAAGTGTACCCGGATGTCGGGGTGAAGGTAAGCAAAATTGTCAGTTTAAGCGATGACCTGGCGCTGGCTTTAGCAGCAAAAGATATTCGGATTGAAGCGCCGATTCCGGGAAAGTCTGCAATTGGAATTGAGGTGCCGAATTCAGAAATTGCGATGGTGTCATTGCGCGAGGTGCTGGAATCCAAAATGAACGATCGCCCTGATTCCAAGCTGCTGATCGGCTTAGGACGTGATATAACTGGAGAAGCGGTGCTGGCTGAACTGAACAAAATGCCGCATCTGCTTGTCGCAGGTGCAACAGGCAGCGGAAAAAGCGTCTGCATTAACGGGATTATTACAAGCATTTTGATGAGGGCGAAGCCTCATGAAGTGAAAATGATGATGATCGATCCAAAAATGGTCGAATTAAGTGTTTACAATGGGATTCCGCATCTATTGGCTCCTGTTGTGACAAATCCGAAAAAAGCGTCGCTCGCATTGCAAAAAGTAGTAAATGAAATGGAAAGAAGATACGAGCTGTTTTCACATACTGGAACGCGCAATATTGAAGGATATAATGAAATGATCAGAAGGCAAAATTCGCTGTCAAAAGAGAAGCAGCCTGAGCTTCCTTTTATTGTCGTCATCGTGGATGAGCTTGCTGATTTAATGATGGTGGCTTCTTCTGATGTAGAAGATTCGATTACACGCTTGTCGCAAATGGCCCGTGCTGCTGGCATTCATTTAATTATTGCGACTCAACGTCCGTCTGTTGATGTAATTACAGGAGTCATAAAAGCCAATATTCCATCGAGAATTGCCTTTAGTGTGTCCTCCCAAACCGATTCACGCACTATTTTGGATATGGGGGGAGCTGAGAAACTGCTCGGAAGAGGAGATATGCTGTTTTTGCCAGTCGGATCATCAAAGCCGATTCGTGTTCAAGGAGCGTTTTTATCAGATGAAGAAGTGGAAAAAGTCGTGAATTACGTCATTTCACAACAAAAGGCGCAATATCAAGAAGAAATGATTCCAAACGAAGATTCCGAGGATCATGGAGATGTTGATGATGAATTATATAATGAAGCGGTTCAACTAGTTGTGGACATGCAAAGTGCAAGTGTATCCATGCTGCAAAGAAGATTTAGAATCGGCTACTCAAGAGCTGCGAGATTAATTGACGCCATGGAAGAGAGAGGGGTAGTCGGACCTTATGAGGGAAGCAAGCCGCGCCAAGTGTTGATTTCTAAAGAAGAGCTGGAGGAACGTTTGTCATAAAAATTTTCGTGTTTTTCATGTAAAAAATATTTAAATAACGGGCATACTAAAACTACATTTACTAGAAAGTGAGAGATCGATGGATGGCAAAAGATGCGAAACGTAAAAAAGCAAAAAGCAGTTTGAGCAGCGCCCAAGAAGTCACTTATTCGAGAGAGTTTAAAATGGCTGACAGAGCGGGAGGCTTTTCAGAAAAACATGAAAGCCATTAAAGCATAAAAATGCCAATTATAAAATGCTCCGAACATGTCACCCTAATGGATAGGACATGTTGTGAAAGCAACTGTCTACACCCTCTTTGCGGAGGTGCGCAAAATGGGAAGAGCACATAAGCAAAAAGCGCGTGATAAAAACAAAGCTAAGCTGCCGCAAGTGCCAAAAAATTTGAAGTCAGACGGCAAAAGTATTGAATTTTCAAGAGAGCTTGCCGACAAGGACGATCTTCAAGCATTGGCTCGCTCTGCTGCAGCGGACAAAAGGCAACAGAAAAGAACATAAAGGTTGTTTCAAAAGCTGTGCCTGAAAAATAATGATGAAAGACAACAGAATTTATTTTCTGTTGTCTTTTTAGATACTATTATTCCATAATTTAGGATATCTCTGATAGGTTCGTAAAGATTTCATCCCAAGCATATTTTTATAGTTCAAAACAATTTGCAAGACGTTTATTTTTCTAGATTTCGTTTAAATTCTAGTATTACAGCTTATTTTTTTCACAATTGAATTCAAACTAGATTTTTTATTCGGAAAACAAATTCAATTCCTGAGCTTTTTTAATAGCTAACATACGATTATGGACTCCTAATTTACGATATAAATGATTAATATGAGTTTTGACAGTAGATAATGAAACATCCAATTCTTCTGCCATTTCTTTATTCGAAAGTCCTTCTTGCATCAGTTTTAAAACTTTCATTTGCTGATTGGTTAACAAATGCTCGCTTAAATTTGCATTTCCTTCTGATGATTTGACAAAACATTCCATTGACATCTTTTCAAGCAATCTTTTCACATCATCTAAATTAACGTGTTTCGATCGATTAATATAGTGGTTTCTTACTCCTTGAACATATCGTTTAAGTAATTGTTCTAAATGCATTCCTTCATCTAGAAAAACTCTTAAAAACCCATTGGGGAGTGCAAAAGATAGTGCATTTTCTAATACTTGAAAACTTTCAAGCATTTGATTTTGCTGAGCAAGTAATAAACTTTTCAAAATAGTGAGACGAATAACGTGTCGAGGTTTTCTTTCCTTTTCCACAAGAGTGAGCAAGCGATTTGTCAAGTTCATAGCTTCCGTTTTTTGTCCTTGCATCCATAACATTCTAGCGAATAACTCATATTCTTCAATCATCGCAACGGAAATTTCATCCGATACAGAAAAGCCATTTTCGTTTGCCCAGTTTACCACCGCAGTTAATTCACCATCTTTTAACATATCTCGCATTTGGAACAATTTAATTTCTTTTAATAGTCTTAGAATTTTTCTTTGCTCCACATCGATGATCAATTGATGAATGATTTGGTCACTTTTATGTTTACGGTTACTATAAGCAGCAATTTGCGCCAACATTAAGGAAGCTTTCACTACAAAATTTAGATTGTCACACTCTTTCCCAATCCCCAAAGCTTTTTGAGTATAATATTCAGCTTCTTCCAAGCGGTTTCGTTCATATAACAAAACACTGTAATCTAAACATAAATGAGCTAAAAACAATGTATGTCTTGTCTTCCCCCACATGTTTAATAACATTCGCAAAGTTTCTTCTGTTTTATAAAGATTTTCACTTTCACATGTTAAATAAATATCCCAAATCGGATGATAGCCGTCTTGTTCAATGCCGAATTCAGGAAGAAACCCACCGTCAGGGTCTTGCTCTAAATATCTTTTAGAATATTCTACAAAAGACTCAAAATCTTTTTCTAAAAAAGAGCGAAATGCCACAAGGAAATCCAATCCTGCTCCATAATGTTGTTTATCTTTTTGTGAAAGTAAATTAGGATGATTTTCCAGTTTATCGATTGCCCAACAATATTTTTCTGTTGCTTCAAAAATATAGCCTGTTAAATAAAGAGACGCAATATTCATTAAAAAAAATATCGGTATATTAAAAAGCTCGGAATTCGGAATTCGATTCAGCCACTGGTGCAAAACCGCCCATTCATAATTTGGCATAAGAGGGAGCATTCTTTCTAGTAAACGAAGGGCGTGTTCATAATTTCCGCTAGACAAATAATGTTCCAAAGCTTCTTGTTGAAAACCGTTTTCCTCAAACCATCGACCTGCTGTTTCATGCAAAGCTTTCACTTGTTCTGGACTAGACAATTGAAGTTGCATGTGCAAAAACTCTTGGAAAAGGTGATGATAACGATACCACTCTCGGTCTTTATCTAATGACACAAGAAACAGGTTTTCCCGTTCTAGCTGGTGCAAAATAGTGGATGAATTCGTTTCATTGGTAATCGCTTCACATAAGGAAGCATTCATTCGTTCCAATATAGATGTTTTCATTAAAAACTGTTGAACGTCCTTCGGTTGTTTGCTTAGTACCTCTTCAAAAAAATAATCAGCCACATGACGCTGCTTTCCTGACATATCCAAAGCAACCTTCGTCCCGTTTAATTTATTATCAATGGATAAAGCTGCCATCCGCATCCCGGCAGCCCAACCTTCCGTACGTTGAAAGATGTCCAACAGTTCAATGTTATTAAAAGTCAACTCAGTGCACTGGTTAAAATAAGCTTTTGTCTCTTCGATGTCAAACCGCAGATCATCTGCGACCAGTTCAACGAGATTACCTTCAACGCGCAATCGGGATATCGGCAAAATAGGTTGATTACGAGTGGCAATATAAAAATGAACATGTGCAGGTATACGTTCTAGTAAGTAAGACAATCCATCCAAAATGGATGGATCTTTAATAACATGAAAGTCATCCCAAACCAACACCGTTTGTTCAGAAAATTGATGCAAAAGATTGATTAACTTAAAAATGTGCGTATTTCCATACAAATCTATTTCTATCGAATGCCTCTCAACTTTTTCACGAAATGATGGATTAGCTCGTTTAAGCGCTCCAATGGTATGTGCCCAAAACTGAGCCGGATTATTGTCGCTTTCATCTAGAGATATCCATCCAATATGTGCATCGATTGTTGTTACCCATTCACTGAGTAACGTACTCTTGCCGTACCCTGCAGGAGCAGTTATTATAGTAAGTTTTCGGTAAAGACCTTCATTAAGACGATGATTCAAGTGGGAACGGACAATTAATTTCCCCCTTGTTTTCGGGACAAAAAGTTTCGTTTCAATGATCATTCCGTTAACCCCTTTTTATTCCCTTCTGTTTTTTTAGAACGTTATCACATTTTGCAAAATTAAACTAACTAAGACTAAGAATACCTCATAGTTAGTGCAAAACGCATGTCAACAGCAGTGGAACAAAAAATGAACAAATTCAATTCATCATATTTCGATCAAAACCTCTAAATAATAACAATTTCTTACACAATTTATACTATAGTTATGTTTAAAAATAGTCAATTTTGAATATTCGCTATATTACACATAAATGTCCATAGATTATTCGACAAACAAACAAAAAAGAAAACGGTTTTCTACATGTCAAAACGCCTTTATTACCAACATCTCCCTATCAATTCCACCCAGTCCTTCAACCTTTTGGTCGATTTACAAACAAATAAATTCTAGTATATATAATATTTAAATGCATCACGTTAATAGAAAAATTGCTCAAATGCTTCAACCAATTGTATATAACCAACTTCCACATATAATTAAAAGTTTCTTTTAGACTGGCATACTTACTAATGCAAACATGTGTAAAAAATTACGAATGATTTGCAAAAGGAGAGATATTTCGTGTCAAAACGTTTCACAAAAATTGTATCTACCAATCTAGCTTTTCTGTTAGTTATATTCACCCTGCTGCACCAGCTGCCGATTGTCGAAGCACAATCCGCTGAATTTGCTGGCGGCTCAGGCGATCCGAATGACCCGTATTTAATTAAAACTGCCGAGCAGCTAGACAACGTCAGAAATTATCTAGATAGGCATTTTAAGTTAGCGGCAAACATCGATTTATCGGATTTAGAATCAGAATGGGTTCCAATAGGAAGCCAGTCCGCTCCTTGTGCGCCCGGCATGGGTGTAATCTATAGGGTGAAAGTCCCGAGCTGCGAAGGCAGAAGTAGCAGTTAGCTTAACGCAAGGGTGTCCGTGGTGACGCGGAATCTGAAGGAAGCGAGCGGCAAACTTCCGGTCTGAGGAACACGAACTTCATATGAGGCTAGGTATCACTGGGTGAGTTTGCAAGACAAAACAAAGCCCTTTCTGCCGAAGGTGATACAGAGTAAATGAAGCAGATGGATGGAAGGAAAGATTACACTCTTACCCGGGGAGGTCTGGCTGGCACGCCAAGTAACCTTGGTAACCTATCTAGTGATAGATAACTGAACAGTCAGAAGTCAGCAGAAGTCATAGTACTCTTTTCGAGCTCGAGACGAAAGAGGAAGGACTGAACAATTAAGGAGAACGAATCGCTAGGCGTTCATCTTCTGTGTGGAAGCAGACAATCCGATAGGACTTACTTGAAGGAGGAAGTGGTGAATCCCACGGGGGACTTCAAGAGGGTGGAGCAGAAGATGGCACAAATAGAAGAATTCGTTCACGTGGAGAGGATATCAATGTTGATGGAAATGATTTTGTCACGGGAAAATCTCCTGGCGGCACTGAAACGAGTCGAACAGAATAAAGGAGGTCACGGAGTAGATGGCATGTCCGTAAAAGACCTACGAAGACACCTCTACGAAAATTGGGACTCCATTCGACAGTCGTTGAGAGAAGGAACCTACAAGCCCTTACCCGTCCGTCGAGTCGAAATCCCGAAACCGAACGGTGGAGTAAGACTTCTAGGGATCCCTACCGTGACGGATCGTTTCATCCAACAAGCGATTGCCCAAGTGTTGACGAAAATCTTTGATCCGACCTTCTCGAACCATAGCTATGGTTTCCGACCAGGTAGAAGGGGACATGATGCGGTTAGGGAAGCAAAGGGTTATATCAAAGAAGGATATCGTTGGGTAGTCGATATAGACCTAGAGAAATTCTTTGACAAGGTGAATCACGACAAACTGATGGGGATCTTGGCGAAAACGATCAAAGATCGAATTCTACTGAAGGTAATTCGCCGGTATCTTCAATCAGGCGTGATGATCAATGGAGTGGTAATGGAAACGGACATGGGAACGCCTCAAGGCGGCCCGCTTAGTCCACTTTTATCAAACATCATGCTTCATGAATTGGATAAAGAGCTTGAGAAACGTGGACATAAGTTTGTTCGGTATGCGGATGACTGTAACATCTATGTGAAAACAAAGAAAGCAGGAATTCGTGTCATGAACTCCATTACGAACTTTATAGAGAAGGAGTTAAAGCTCAAGGTAAATAAAGAGAAATCGGCGGTAGACCGTCCTTGGAAACGGAAGTTTCTCGGTTTCAGCTTCACACTCAATAAGACTCCAAAGGTACGGATTGCGAACGAAAGTGTGAAACGTTTGAAGAACAAGATCCGTGAAATTACATCAAGGTCGAAACCGTATCCAATGGAGAAAAGGATTGAGAAACTGAATAAGTATTTAATGGGATGGTGCGGATATTTTGCCTTGGCAGAAACACCAAGTAAGTTCAAAGAATTTGATGAATGGATTAGACGAAGGCTTCGGATGTGTTTGTGGAAAGAATGGAAAACCCCGAAAACAAGAATTCGGAAACTCAGAGGATTAGAAGTTCCAAGCCATAAAGCATTCGAATGGGGCAATACACGCAAGAAATATTGGCGGATTGCCTGCAGTCCCATCCTACACAAAACCCTCGACAACTCCTATTGGAAGCGTCGAGGGTTAAGAAGTCTATTCGAAAGATATCAAGCACTACGTCATACTTAATTGAACCGCCGTATACCGAACGGTACGTACGGTGGTGTGAGAGGTCGGGGGTTAGTCACCCCCTCCTACTCGATTTACGGGAACATTGAATGGAAACGGATTTACGATATCCAATTTAACCATTCAACAATCCCCGACAAACGACATCGGCTTGTTTGGCGCAACCGATTCAAATGCCGTCATTAAATTTGTCATCTTAAAAAATGTCAATATAAACACCAGCGATAAAGAGAATGTCGGGGCAATCGTTGGATACAACCAAGGTACCATTGAAAATTCTCTCGCTGAAGGAACCGTAAAAGGAAAAAATTCTGTCGGCGGGCTAGTTGGATATAACAGTGGAAATATTACATTCCTGCTATCCAAAGTAACTGTAGAAGGCGCAGAAAATGTCGGCGGGCTAATCGGATATCATAATGGCGGAACAATTGAAAATGCTTCTGCGACAAAAGATGTTCAAGGTATTGGAAACAATGTTGGGGGATTAATCGGAAAAAGTGAAAACGGCACAATTAAAAACTCCACTGCCACAGGAAATGTAAATGGCAAATGGTATATTGGTGGTTTAGTAGGCCAGAATACAAATGGGCAAATCACAAATGCCTATGCGACAGGGGATGTATCAGGAAGAAGATCTGTCGGTGGACTAATAGGAGGAAATGTTGGAGGCACAATTGAAAATACTTTCGCCACTGGAAAAGTAACAGGTGGTACATATATAGGTGGATTGGTGGGAGAGACTAGTGGTGGCAGTATCACAAACAGCTATGCCACCGGGGATGTAGATGGCGATGTTGATGTTGGTGGATTAGTTGGAAGATCATTTAGTAAAATAACAAAAACTTACGCAAAAGGAGATGTAACAGGGATAGTCCATATCGGTGGATTAATTGGGCAATTGGGAAATGGAGAGACTTTAAATTCCTTCGCTTTAAATGCACAAATAAATCTAAATGTAAAAGGTGATATCTATATTGGTGAAGTCATCGGTAAGTATGATTCTAATTATCCAAATTTCTCAAATATTTATGCCTTAAAAGATATGATACTTAATATTACAAATCCTAACGGTGTTAACGGCACAGACATTAGTATAGAAGAAGCGCAAAATCAACAAACCTATGTAGCTTTAGGATGGGATTTTAATCATATATGGAAGATGGATAAAAGTGGTTATCCTACATTACAAACAACGGAGGGAATCGGTGCTGCAAGAAAAAGTACGGTAACTTTGCAATCTAATTTTACAAATGCCGGTACATTAACAGGACAAGGGCAATATGAGCCTGGAACAGAAGTGAACTTGATGGCACAACCTAACACAGGCTATCAATTTGTCAATTGGACAATCGACAACGTAGAGTTGAACCACCAACCAACTGTCCAATACACCATCTCACCTGGAGATATTACGATTGTGGCGAATTTTAAGAAAATCAGCAAGATGCTTACTTTAAACGTGAATGATCCAAATGGCGGTACGATTACAAAAGGAGCAAGTGGAAGTTATGAATATGATGAGGAAATAGAACTTCAGGCAACGCCAAAAGAAGGCTACCGCTTCGTGAAATGGGTCATCAATGGTACGACTGAAATAACCGATTCAACCTTTACTTATAAAATGCCAGCACAGGATGTAGAAATCATTGCGTATTTTGAAAAACAATCTTATGAAGTGACGGTGAAAGCAAACGATCCAAAAGGTGGTACAGTCACAGGTAATAGTGGAAAGTATCTTTTTGAGGACCAAATTTCATTACAAGCCACACCAAATGAGGGCTATCGCTTTGTCAATTGGACTGTCGACGGTAAAGAAGTAAGTAAAAATCCAACATTTACTTTTACTGTCCAAGCAAAAGACGTTGAAATTCTCGCCAACTTTGAGAAGCTATCCTATTATGAAGTGACGGTGAAAGCAAACGATCCAAAAGGTGGTACAGTCACAGGTAATAGTGGAAAGTATCTTTTTGAGGACCAAATTTCATTACAAGCCACACCAAATGAGGGCTATCGCTTTGTCAATTGGACTGTCAATGGTACTGAAGTAAGTAAAAATCTAAAATTCACGTATACTGTCCAAGCAACAGACGCAGAAATTGTAGCTCATTTTGAAAAATTAACTTATAAAGTAACAGTAAAATCAAATCATCCTGAAGGCGGTTCGATTTCAGGAGAAGGTACTTACCAATATGGAGAAAACATTACATTAACAGCGACACCAAATAAAGGGTATCGTTTCATCAATTGGACCGTAGAAGGCATAGAAGTAGGTACAGAGCCGACTTTTACTTACACGATTCCAGCTCAAAACGTCGAAATTATGGCAAGATTTGGAAAACAATCATACAAAGTAGCCGTGAAATTAAACAATCCAGAAGGTGGGACTGTTTCAGGCGAAGGTACTTACGAATATGGCGAGAACGTTACTTTAACAGCGACACCAAATAAAGGCTATCGCTTTGTGAATTGGACGATTAACGGCAAAGAAGTAAGCGACGAACCAACGTTTACTTACACGGTTCCTGCAGAGGATGTAGAAATCATCGCGAACTTTGAAATCCTGTCATTCAAAGTAACTGCTCAAGCGAATAATCCAAAAGCAGGTAAAGTGAGTGGCGGTGGTACGTACGAATATGGTAGTCAAATCATCTTAAAAGCAACACCAAACGAAGGCTATCGTTTCGTCAATTGGTCGATCAACGGCAAAGAAGTAAGCGACGAACCATCGTTCATTTATACGGTCCCTGCAGAAGATGTGACAATTACGGCTAATTTTGAAGAAATACGACCAAGTATAGAAGAACCAGGGAGTGGACCAACAGAAGAAATACAAAATGAGCCAAATGAAGAATCATCAATATTACCTAAAACTGCAATGCACTATATGAACTGGCTTTTAATAGGACTAGCATTCATTTTAATTGGAGCTTTTGGATACATTCTTAATAGGAAACGAAATACTCAATAAATCATAATAACGCTGTATTATATAGGAGTAATTTAACTAAAAAAGAAGTGCCATTTTCAAAACGGAAAATGAACACTTCTTTTTTCTTCTCAAATAAACCTTGTTAAGAAGGGATTATTTAGTGGATTTTGAATACTCGTTTAGTTCGTAACTCAGCTTTCGCAGTCCAAAATCTTGTTTAAATGCTTGATGTAAATGGTTTTGGGAAGTACAAAATTATCATTTGACATTTTTTAAAACATAAAGAAAGACACCTATTCTTTTGGTAAAATATTGGTGACGAAACCAAATCCAAAAGAAAGGTGTCACCACTATGATAACGAATAAAGACTACTTTGCGCAATTACCAAAAGAAATTAAACAAGGATTTTCCGAATTAAATATTGGATATCATTTAAGAAAAGCGAATATTACGAAACTTTCCGGGTATTCTTGTCTTACTGTTTTCAAACTGATTTTTCTTTTAGTCTTCCAATATAAGAACTGGTTTCGTGCTTTTATGAGTAAACGATCTCAGGATCTGCCCGGAAAGGATACAGTCTATCGCTTTTTAAATACACCAACCTATCATTGGAGAAAGTTTCTGCTTTCATTAAGCAGTGAAATGATCCGTCTGCTTCAACCATTAACTTCAAAAGATCGTGTCACAGCTTTTGTGATTGATGATTCTGTCTTTTCAAGAAACCGTAGTAAGTCGGTTGAACTGTTGGCTAAGGTTTTTGATCACTCTACCCATCAGTACTTGAAAGGGTTTCAAATGCTTACCCTTGGCTGGACCGATAGTTTTACTTTTATTCCCGTTGATTTTGCTCTTCTAAGTTCACCGAAAAAGGAAAATCGCCTGCAAGAAATCAATACCAATATTGATAAACGAACATCTGGCTATAAGCGTCGCCAGGAAGCTCTGAAATCAAAACCGGACGTGGCTTCAGCTTTACTTGATCATGCGCTTGAAAAAGGGATTATAGCTGACTATGTTCTCATGGATTCCTGGTTTACACAAGCGCCTTTAATTGAGAAGATTACGAACAAAGGGTTATTTGTCATTGGCTTGGTGAAGCAATTAAAGCAGCGATACGTTTACAATGGTGAACGTTTCACACTGAATCAACTTTACAAATTGGCAAAACCTCACATGGGTAAAAAAGACATTCGCGGATCCGTTTATGCTACTTTAGACAATGGAATTCCAGTAAAAATTCTATTTGTACGAAACCGTAATAAACGGAGCGAATGGCTTGCCATTCTCAGCACAGATACAACATTAGAAAATGAAGAGATCATTCGTATTTACGGCATGCGTTGGGACATTGAAGTCTTCTTCAAATGCAATAAATCCCTTTTAAATTTAGAGAAAGAATTCCAGGGACGTTCCTACGACATGTTAATTAGCCATACAACCATTGTTTTTACACGATATATTCTCATTGCTTGGCAAATGCGAAAAGAGGAGGATCCTAAGACGATTGGCAACCTTTTTTACATCCTTTGCGAAGATGTAAAAGACATAGATTTTATTACTGCCCTTCAATCACTTATTGACCTTTTCCAAACTTTGGCGGAAGCCGAGGTTTCTTTGAACATGGACATCTTTAAAAATCAAATGAATAAATGGTTGGCCACTATACCTAATTATATCAAGCAATGCTTAAATATTTCTGTGTGCGAAAGTTGAGTTCGTAATTAATAAAACAATTAATCATCGTTCGATATACGTCTTCAGCTATATTAGGATCTAAATTTTCTTTAACTGCAAGGTTTCTTACTTTTTCAATTACTTCTTCTACTCGTTTAGGTGCTCTTACTGCGTCTTGATTTTTTTTAAATTTTGCTGCCTGTTTAACGAAGTTAGCTCTTTCGCTAATTAACTTAATGATTTTACTATCAATTTCATCAATTTTATTTCTTACTTCCTCTAAACTTTTAAGTTCTACAGTCATCATTACGCACCTCTTTAAATTAGTACTAAAAAGAGAAAGTGCTTTGATACTTTTTAAAGTAGTAACAAAGGACCGACTATAAAGTAGGTTACTTTTTCAACATCTCAAATACTTGCTCAACGTCTTTGTCACCACGGCCAGAAATATTAACGATAATTGTATCTTCAGGTGATAAAGTTGGTGCAAGTTTTATTGCATGAGCTACTGCATGAGAACTTTCAAGTGCTGGAATGATTCCTTCTACTTTCGATAATATTTGGAAAGCTTCCAATACTTCTTCATTTGTTACTGTTACGTATTCTCCGCGACCTGTTTCGTGAAGGTATGCGTGTAATGGACCTACACTTTGGTAATCTAATCCAGCGGCGATGGAGTTTGTGCCAAGTAAATTACCTTCTTCATCTTGTAACACTAAGCTTTTGAAGCCGTGTAATACAGCAGGGACACCTTTTGTAATCGATGCCGCACCAGCAGGTTCAACACCAATTAAACGAACGCTTTCATCCCCAATATAGTTTGCAAATGCACCAGCAGCATTACTTCCGCCACCAACAGCCGCAACAACAGCTGTTGGAAGTTTGCCTTCTTTCTCTAAGTGTTGTGCTCGACTTTCTTTACTAATGACAGATTGGAAGTGCTCTACAATTTCAGGATATGGAGTAGGGCCAACAGCAGATCCTAGTAAATAGAATGTATTTTCATGGTTTTGTACTAAGTCTGCAAAAGCTTCGTCTACCGCTTCTTTTAAAAGACCGTTTCCTTTATCAACTGCCACTACTTTTGCGCCAAGTAATTCCATACGGAACACGTTTAAAGCTTGGCGTTTCGTATCTTTTGCACCCATGTAAATTGTACATTCCATACCGAACATAGCGCACGCTGTCGCTGTTGCCACACCATGTTGGCCAGCGCCAGTTTCAGCAATGACACGTTTTGCACCCATACGTTTTGCAAGTAAAATTTGGCCTAATACGTTGTTTAATTTGTGAGAACCTGTATGATTTAAATCCTCACGTTTTAAATAAATTTTTGCGCCACCTAATTGTTTTGTTAAGTTTTCAGCGAAATAAAGTGGAGTTTCGCGACTTGCATATTCTTTTAAGTAATAGCTTAATTCTTCGTTGAATTCAGGATCGTCTTTATATTTTTTAAATTGTTCTGCTAAGATATTTAATACGTTTTGTACATCTTCAGGAACAAAGCTACCTCCGAATTGTCCATAATAACCATCTTTTACTGATACTAAACTCATAAATTAGCAACCCCTTTTACAAAAATTTAATTTTTCATTTTATTGTAGCTACTTTAGAAGCTTTTACTAACTGTTCAATGGTTTCTCAATCATTTTGATATAAACTATCTACTATTTTACTACCAACGATGACTCCATCGCAAAAGGAACTGAAAGATTTTACGTGATTAGGTGTCGAAATACCAAACCCTGCAAGTACTGGTAAATCTGTGTAAGATTTAATTTGCTTAAAATGATCCTCCAGTGATGCTTCAAAGGAAGAGCGTGCGCCTGTAATACCGTTGACAGTAACTGCATAAATAAATCCTTCGCTAGCTTTTGTTAATCTTTCAATTCGTTCTTTTGTACTTGTTAATGTAACGAGTTGAACAAGATTAATGCCAGAATCGCGTAATGACGGTTGCACGATGTCTGATTCCTCAAGAGGCATATCTGGAATAATGACACCGCGGATACCTGCTTCATATGCGTCTTGGGCAAACTTTTCAACACCGTAAGCTAATATCGGATTTAAGTAAGTCATAGCAACAAGTGGAATTGTGATTTCATCAGAGAAAGTACGCAAAGTAGTTAAAACTTTTTGTAAAGTTGTACCATTTGCTAAAGCTCGTTCTCCTGCTTTTTGAATTGTTGGTCCGTCTGCTACAGGATCAGTAAACGGAATTCCAACTTCAATAGCAGTTACGCCAAGTTGTTGAAGTTTTAAAATGGTTTCTTTTAATTGATCTAGTCCACCGTCACCGGCCATAATGTATGGGATGAACCCTTTATCGCCACGGGAAATGACTTCATTAATTGCATTCGTTAATTGACTCATGAGTGTCACCTCCAAGGGCAGCAGAAATTGTATGAACATCTTTATCGCCTCTACCTGATAAGCATACGACGATGATATCATCTTTTGACATTGTTTTTGCTAAGTTAGAAGCGTAATAAATGGCATGAGCACTTTCTAAAGCAGGGAGAATACCTTCTGTTTTACAAAGTAATTTTACTCCTTCTAGTGCTTCTGCATCTGTTACTGTTTCGTAAGTAGCTCGTTTTGTTTCGTATAAATAGCAATGTTCTGGACCTACACCAGGATAGTCTAATCCTGCAGAAATGGAATGGGCTTCTTGGACAAAGCCGTTTTCGTCTTGTAATAAATACATGTAAGCACCATGCAATACGCCTGTTTTTCCACCTTGAATAGCCGCGGCATGTTTCCCTGTACTAATGCCTGCACCAGCTGCTTCCACGCCGATTAGTTTTACGGATGTATCTTCTACAAATGGATAAAACATTCCGATTGCGTTGCTACCGCCACCGATACATGCGACAACTGCATCAGGTAGACGGTTTTCAACTTCTAAAATTTGCTGTTTCGTTTCATCCCCGATTACTCGTTGGAAATCTCGAACGATAGTAGGGAAAGGATGAGGACCAAGGGCTGAACCTAAAATATAGTGGGTATCTTCAATGTGTGTTACCCAGTGACGTAACGCTTCATTTACTGCATCTTTTAACGTAGCAGAGCCGTGTTCAACCGCAACAACTTTTGTACCAAGAAGTTCCATACGGAAAACGTTTAAAGCTTGTCGTTTTACGTCTTCAGCACCCATGTAAACGATACATTCTAAGTTAAGTAGGGCGCAAGCTGTAGCTGTTGCAACACCATGTTGACCGGCACCAGTTTCTGCGACGATTTTCTTTTTCCCCATTCGTTTTGCAAGAAGTGCTTGCCCTAAAGCGTTATTAATTTTGTGGGCGCCAGTGTGGTTTAAGTCTTCACGTTTTAAGTAAATTTTTGCACCACCTGAATATTCAGTGAGACGTTCAGCAAAATAAAGTGGGGTAGTGCGACCAACGTAATTTGTTAAATAGTAGTTCAACTCTTCTTTAAAAGAAGGGTCATCTTTTAATTGGTCATAAGTTTCTTCAAGTTCTTGTAAAGCACTCATTAATGTTTCAGGTACGAATTGACCACCGAAGCGGCCGAAACGTCCTTTTTGTGCAGTCGTCATAATGTCACTCCTTTGTTTGTAGCGAGGAACTAATATAATAGTTTCCAATGCATGTGTCTAATTTTAATTGTCTATAGTTTTGAAGAAATGTGTATAAATTGTTTAATTAATTCGCTATTTTTCCGCCCATTTTGTTCAACACCGCTCGATACATCAACACCGAAAGGCTTTACTCGTTCAACGGCATCTTTTACGTTGTTTGGATTTAATCCACCAGCTAAAATGACTTTTTCTTTTGGGATGGATAATTGATCGAGTAGTGTCCAGTCGAAAATTTTTCCACTACCACCTGCAAATTTAGTGCCTGGTGAGTCGAACAAATAGTAATCTACGTTATAATTTCTCGCTTTTCAACATCTTCATAGCTTCGAACGGAAAAAGCTTTGATGGAAGGGTAGCCAAGTGATTCAATGAAGGATGGCTCTTCATTGCCATGATATTGAACATAATTAAGCCCTACTTTTTCAACGGCTTCCTGAACTTGTTTAGCAGTTGGATTGACGAAAACACCAACTGTTTTTACATGAGGTGGTACATGTTGAGCTAATTCTTTTGCTTGTTCAATTGTGATTTTTCTTTTACTTTCTGCAAACATGAAGCCAATCCAAGTGGCTCCGGCTTCCACACAAGCTTTTACATGTTCGACTTCTTTAATTCCGCAAATTTTTACTTTGACCAATTACTTCACAACCTTTGGAAGAGGGACTTGGAAAGATTGAATTGCTTCTTCCACATTGTCACTTTTCATTAACGATTCACCGACTAAAATGGCACGGGCACCAGCTTTGGCAACACGCTCGGCATCCTTTTCTTCCCAAATGCCACTTTCACTAATAAAGATAATATCTTCAAATTGTAAAATTCGATTGGCTAGTTTTTCCGTTTGGATTAAATCTACATGGAATGTTTTTAAATCTCGATTATTGACACCTATAATTTTTGGTTTGATCGCTAAAGCTCTTTCTACTTCTTCTTCGTTATGGACTTCTACTAAAACGTCTAATCCTTCTTTTGTTGCGTAATCGTATAAAGACTTTAGTTGTTCATCAGTTAAAGCGGCAACGATAAGTAAAATGACCGATGCACCACTTGCTTTGGCATAATCAATTTGGACTTCATGAATGATGAAATCCTTATTTAAAAGAGGAATATCCACGTTGTTTGCAATTTGCGCTAAATCTTCAAAAGAACCTTTGAAAAATTTATCTTCTGTTAATACGGAAATACAAGCTGCACCAGCTTTTTCGTATTTACGAGCTTGCTCAATCGGATCAACATCTGTATTGATTAGTCCTTTAGAAGGGGAAGCTCTTTTCATTTCAGCAATAATTTGTAATTGGTTTGCTTTGCGCAAAACTTCATATAAAGAAGGTCGTTTTTTCGGCTGTATATTAAAATTCGGTTTTTTTTCAAGTAATGAAGGGATTAACGTTTTTTTGTAATCAATTATGTTTTGTAAAATTGTCATAGCGCAATATTCTCCTTAGAAATTGATTGACAGAAATTAGAAACAGCTTCGAGTTTTTCGTAAGCTTTGCCAGAATGTACTGTTTCACGTGCCAATTCTACACCATCTTTTACATTTTCCACTTTGCCATATGCGAAAAGGGCGATTGCCGCATTCAGTAAAACAGCATCGAAATATGGACTTTGTTTTCCTTTTAATAAGTTTCGTAAAATTTCTGCATTTTCTTCAGGTGTACCACCACGTAAATCTTCAACTGGAGTTTCAGAAAATCCAAGTTGAGTAATGTCAATGGAAAAAGGAATTACTTCTCCGTCATGGAGTAATGCAAAAGTATTTTCATTATTTAAAGAAGCTTCATCCATTCCTTTTGAACCTGAAACGACAATAGCACGTTTTCTTCCTAAAAGTTTAAGTACTTCTGCATACTGCATCACAAGTGCTGGGCGGTTTATGCCAACAAGTTGTCTTTCAATATTAACAGGGTTTGTTAATGGTCCTACTAGATTAAAGATTGTTGGTTTTCCAATAGCACGGCGAACTTCTCCAATTCGTTTTAATTTTGGATGAACGCTTGGAGCGAATAAAAAGGTAATTCCATGTTGTTTAATTAGATTGACAGATTGATCAATAGATAGACTTGCAGGAATACCTAAAGCGTCTAAAACGTCAGCACTACCAGAGCTACTTGAGATTTTTCGATTACCGTGTTTTGCAACTTTTATACCGCAAGATGAAAGGATAAAAGCGGAAGCGGTACTAATATTGAAGCTTTTTAAACCGTCTCCACCTGTTCCACAATTGTCCATATATACTCCTTCTGGAACGGCAACATTTAAAGAGTTTGCTTTCATGACAGTAGCTAATGCTGCAATTTCTTCTGCTGTTTCACCTTTTTGACTTAATGCAACAAGAAACTGGGCAATTTCATCTTTAGGTGTAGTTTCATTAAAAACAAGTTTTGCTGCTTGTAACATGTCATCGAAAGATAAATATTCATTATTATTTACTCGTGTAATAAACGGTTGAAGTGTCATCATTCATTCCTCCAAATTGTTATAATTTGAAGTTGAGTGGTAAAGCCGAGGATTTGCAGACAAATAAAAAAGTCCCCTACAAGGAATTTCATTTTCCTTGTAGAGGACGGTATTTACCGCGTTGCCACCTCTGTTGAAGTTGTAAAAACTTCCACCTTGGTGTGTCTACTATTGACACTTCCCGATAACGAGGGAATCCGTCAACTAACTTGCGCTAGTCGCTCTCGTAAGGCCCATTCACGATTCTTTCGCACTAGTTTACACCACCCACTAGCTCTCTAAAGCGTACAAAATCGCTACTATTCTTACTCATCAATTTACTCGGCTATTCTCAACTATTCTCATACTAAACTAAACTCTGCTCAGCTCTTCATGGCGAATGCCAATTCCGAACGATTATGTAAATTTCATTCTATAAAAATATTTCTATATTGTCAATGTATTCAGAAAAAATAGATTGATTTCATTTGAAAAGGTTGGGGGGAGGTAAATTACAGAATGAACGATTAAGCAGTTTCTTCATTAGAAAAATCAAGAAGGGAGAAGCACTAGATTTAAAAGGGTTTTATTTTACAAGTAGCTTCTTTAAAAATATAAAAAGAGGTGGGTGCTAACCCTACCTCTCCTGCTTATCATATTAAATCTTTAAATTTAAGACGTTTATTTATAAAGTGCATAATTGGTGCACCTATAATTAAGACGACAAATTCACCAATTGCACACGTTAACCATGCAAACCAAAATGGAATTTCATACATGATGTTTAATTCAATACCGATAATAAACATTGTGAATGTAAATAAAAATGAGTTAATCACTAATCGAAGCCAAATATTTTTCACAAACTTACAAATTAAAATGAAAATTCCAAGAGTTAAAAGTGAATGGCCTACTCCAAAATAAATATCTATCGGCCCTAATGGTGAAAATAAATTAGTGATGAATACTCCAAGCAAAATGCCTAACATATAGCGCGGATTAAAAGCGACTAAATGGTTAAACATTTCAGAAATACGAAATTGTACTTCTTTAAATGCGAACGGTGCAACTAACATCGATACTGCAAAGTAAAGTGCTGCAATAATCGCTGTCGTCGCTAAAAATTTTGTTTTACTATTCATTTTTTCAACAGCTCCTTAGTTTTTTATCGTGGGATGGTTTCGAACCACGGTGTTTATGAAACACAAGATTATATATTAATAAAATAAAAAGTAAAAGTCAATTATTTAAAATTACCAAAAAAAATATAAAAAATCCAAATTTTTAAAACTCTTATAATAACCTGAATCCGTGACAAAACATCTTTACAATGGTCGCAAACCGTTGATACGATAAGGGAAAACGACGTTGACGATTCTTCATCAAGTAGGTGATGTGATGAAAGATTTCCCGATTCGGTTTGTATTGACAGATGAAGCGATTACCCCAAGTGCTGGGCTTGCTCTCGTTGGCTACTTACTCCATCGAACGAAACTGGATAAACGGGTAAACGCACTTCGGCTTCCAACGGTTCGTCGAGAAGTGCACATTTCCCATAGCGATGTCATTCGCTCGATGATTGGCTTGCTTGCCACAGGAAAAACGGATTTCGATCATATCGAAGCGTATCGTCAGGACGATATCTTTTCGGCATCGATGGGGATTCAGCACGTGCCTTCCTCTCCAACCTTGCGACAACGACTCGATCAGCTCGCTTGTCTTCCGATGACCGAAACGATTCTTTGGGAGGAGTCCATACGTCTGTTGATTCAACGACATGCCACTTTGTCCCCTTGTTGGACCAAAGGAAAGACGACATGGCTTCCCCTTGATATAGATGGTTCCCCATTTGACAACTCCGATACGAAAAAAGAAGGAGTCAGTCGAACGTATAAAGGATTTGACGGTTTTACACCGTTGTTTGCGTATGCAGGGAAGGAAGGGTATCTCGTTCATGCCGAGTTGCGTCCAGGGAAACAACATGTGCAAGACAACATGCCCTCGTTTTTAGTCACCGCTATCCGTCGAGCTCGTCAACTGACTTCATCTCGTCTGCTTGTTCGCATGGATGCAGGAAACGATGCAGAAGCGAATGTGCACGTATGCCTAAAGGAAGACGTGGACTTTGTCATCAAGCGAAACTTACGCCGAGAATCGACAGCGCTTTGGTTCCAGATCGCTTCGCAAAAGGGCAAACGTGTCGATGATGGACAAAGCGAAGGAGTACAAACCTATGAGCTATGCCTTCCACAGAAGGCAGCGATCGATGGAAACACGTATACGTACGTTCAAGTCACCCAAGTGACGGAACGGACGATGGAACGCAATGGACAGCTGATGCTCGTTCCTGATTATGAAGTGGAAAGCTATTGGGTGCGGCTCAAAGGATACGAGCATGTTCGAATGAGCGATGTGCTCGCGTTGTATCATGACCATGCGACATGCGAACAGTTTCATAGCGAACTGAAGAGCGACTTAGATTTAGAGCGGCTTCCATCTGGGAAGATGAAAACGAATGCGCTCGTGTTGGTCATGGGAGCCTTCGTTTACAATCTTCTTCGTCTGATTGGACAAGATCTATTAAGCGATCCGAGACATCCGTTGCACCACAAAGTGAAACGCCGCCGCATCAAGACGATTATTCAGACGGTGATCACGATGGCAGGGCGACTCGTCCGTCGATCACGACAGATCTGGATGAAACTGACGCGAAGGAGTGGCTATAGCGAGCCCCTACTGAACGTCTATCAGAAATGGAGAGAGGCAAGATAACGAACGAATGTTCGGGCACTGATGTCCAACGTCACTCCCTGTGCTTTTTTGTCTATTTTTTTGGTTCGTATACCTAAAAAAGAGATTTGTTCCATTTTCGGAAATAGAGATGACATAGGTCATAAGCATAAAAAGGGTTTTATGGATTATCAATCCATCAAAATTACAACAAAATCAAAGTCGATTTCAATTCATCACGGATTCAGGTTTTTAAGTATATGGTATTTTTTTACTTAAAATTGAACAATAAACTGAAACACACAAAAAAGTATTGGGCAACGATCAATAGTATGTTTTCTCCGAGAATCTGCTAAAGACTTTTTAATTCCTGCATGTTATCGTATAGTATACCCATATTTTATACATAAGAAGGATGTCATAAGTCAGCTGATCTGGCTAGAGGCATCCCTGCTTTTTGTTAAATAATTAACAGTAATTTAATTATGTAAACTTTAAATAATATTTCATTTCGTTATGATTTCCTTCAATATCCTATGATTGATATAATTACTAATAACGTGTTTTTTCATGATTGGAAACAATATCATATAGAAAGCTTTCAGCTTAGGAGGGATAGAATGGGTTTTTTACAAGAGCAAGTAAGCGAAATAAACGGGATTCAGCTGCATACCGTTTCATCAAATGCTTTTAAAACAAATTCACTCATTTTAAGGTTAAAGGCGCCGCTATCGGAAAAGGATGTAACCATTCGAGCTTTGCTTCCCCATGTTTTGCAAAGAGGTACAGCATCCTACCCATCCACAACTGAATTAAGGAAATATTTGGATGATTTGTACGGTGCAACACTGCAAGTCGATTTAGCCAAAAAGGGAGAAAACCATATCATTACGTTCCGGATGGAAATCCCGAATGAAAAATTTTTAAAAGATAAGACACCTTTATTGGAAAAAGGGATCGAATTGTTGTCCGAAGTACTTCTTTCGCCTCCTTTTCAAGAAGGGGTGTTCAATGAAAGCATTATCGAACAAGAAAAGCGGACATTAAAACAGCGCATTCAAGCGGTTTATGACGATAAAATGCGTTATGCGAATTTACGTTTAATCCAAGAAATGTGCAAAACTGAGCCGTACCGTCTGCATGTCAACGGAGAGAAAGAGCATATCGACCAAATTTCTCCTCAACAGCTGACGGATTATTATACAAACATGCTGCAGCATGATGAAGTCGATTTATTTGTGATCGGGGATATTGAAAACGAACAAGTGGCTGATATTGTCAGGAAATATTTCCGTTTAACAAAATCCAATCAACAAGCTAGGGCTGAAAGTGTTGAAAAAAAAATTGAGAAGGTTAACGAAGTTATCGAAGAACAAGACATTACCCAAGGGAAATTGAACATCGGGTACCGCACGCACACAACATATAGTGATCATGATTATTACGCATTGCAAGTGTTTAACGGCATTTTTGGGGGATTTCCGCATTCGAAGCTGTTTCTAAACGTTCGCGAAAAGAACAGTCTTGCTTATTATGCTTCCTCGAGAGTGGAAAGCCATAAAGGCTTGTTAATGGTGATGTCAGGAATTGAAATAAAGAACTACGAACGCGCTCTCACGATTATTCATGAACAAATGGAAGCGATGAAAAAGGGAGATTTTACAGATAAAGAATTGGAACAAACGAAAGCGGTGATCAAAAATCAGTTGCTGGAAACAATCGATACCCCTTACGGAATGACGGAAGTGCTGTACCACAATGTTGTTGCGAAAACAAACCGAACTATTGAAGAATGGATCGAAGGGGTAGAAAAGGTCCAAAAAGACGAAATCGTCCAGCTTGCTGAAAAAATTCAACTGGATACGGTTTATTTTTTGAAAGGGGGCGGATCTTTATGATAAAAGAAATTACATTCGATCAACTGAAAGAAACGTATTATTATAAGAAAATGGAAAATGGATTAGATGTTTATGTCCTTCCAAAACAAGGGATTCATAAAACGTATGCGACATTCACCACTAAATACGGTTCTATTGACAATAAATTCGTTCCAATTGGCAAAGAGGAAATCGTTCACGTCCCGGACGGTATTGCTCACTTTTTGGAACATAAGCTTTTTGAAAAAAAGGATGGGGACGTATTTCAACAGTTTAGTGAACAAGGGGCATCGGCCAATGCATTTACATCCTTCACGAGAACGGCATATCTTTTTTCCAGCACAGCAAATGTTGAAAAAAATTTAGAAACGTTAGTAGATTTTGTCCAAAGTCCTTATTTTACTGACCAATCCGTTGAAAAAGAAAAAGGCATTATAGGTCAAGAAATCAACATGTACCAAGACAATCCTGATTGGCGGCTTTATTTTGGACTCATCCAAAACATGTATGAAAGCCATCCAGTACGGATTGACATTGCCGGCACAATTGATTCGATAAATCAAATTACAAAAGAGCAGCTTTATGAATGCTACGAAACGTTTTACCATCCCAGCAACATGCTCCTGTTTGTGATCGGGCCTGTTCAACCGGAAAAAATTATCAAGCAAGTGGAAGAGAATCAGGCAAAAAAAGATTTTAAAAAGCCAACCAATATTGTTCGTGAACAAGTACATGAAAGAGATGAAGTGTTTAAAACGAGTGAAAAAATTTATATGAATGTCAAGTCGTCGAAATGCTTAGTTGGCTTAAAGGCAAAACATCCTTTCCGAAAAGGGGAAGAGCTGCTTACGCATGAGCTTTCCATGAATTTAATTTTAGAAATGCTTTTTGGCAAAAGCTCAAAGCTTTATTTGGAATTGTATGAAAAAGGGCTCATTGATGATACGTTCAGCTTCGATTATACAGAGGAGTACAGCTTCGGTTTTGCTATGGTCGGCGGCGATACCGACCGGCCGGATGAGCTGAGTGAATATATAAAAGAAGCTCTTATGAAAAGCAAGCAATCGTTATTTACCGATGAGCAGCTGGAAGCCGCCAAAAAGAAAAAAATCGGCTCTTTTTTAAGGGCTTTTAATTCTCCTGAATTTATCGCCAATCAATTTACCCGGTATCAATTTAACGAAATGAATCTGTTCGATGTTGTGCAAGCTTTAGAAAATGTAAACATGGACACGATTGAAGCAGTTTTAAAAGAAGCGATTGATGAAGATTATTTAACAGTTTTCCAAGTTTTGCCGAAATCATAATATTGCGGAGGGGAAATCTTGAAAACAGCGTTAGTAACTGGAGCCAGCGGAGGAATCGGAAAAGCGGTTGTAGAAAAATTGGCTCAGGAAGGATATCAAATTTATGCTCAATACTTTCGAAACATTGAACCGTTAAAAGAAGCAATGAAGTTATATGATCAGATCATTCCAGTTTATGCGGATTTGTCATCGGAAAGGGGGACGGAACAATTACTTGAAAACATTCCAACTTCTATAGATGCTCTTATTTTTGCTAACGGTATTTCCCACTACGGACTGATTCAAGATGTTTTGATGGAAGATTATCAAAAAATTATACAGCTTCATCTCACGTCGCCTTTTTTTATTACTCAAAAAGTAGTCAGTGGAATGATAAGAAAACAAAAAGGAAGCATTCTTTTCATCTCCTCTATATGGGGGCAGACAGGAGCCAGCTGTGAAGCTTTGTATTCCATGGCAAAAGGGGGGCAAATTTCCTTTGTGAAAGCACTAGCGAAGGAATTAGCGCCTTCCAATATTCGCGTCAACGCCGTTGCGCCAGGCATGATCGATACAAGTATGAATGATCGATTCTCTCCTGAAGAATTGGAAGATATTAAAAACAGCATCCCCCTTGAAAGAAATGGAAATCCTGAAGAAGTCGCGAATGTTGTTTTATTCCTTATTAGCGAGCAAGCTTCCTACATTACAGGTCAGGTGATTGCTGTCAATGGAGGATGGTACTGCTGATTCCCTCTCCCGTATAAAAACTGCATGATCAAGGGAAAATAAAAATTGATTAAACGATAAAGGAGGGGAACATATGTCAGTATTGGAAAATTGGAATCAATGGAAAGATTTTTTGGCGGATCGCCTCCAGCAAGCAGAAAGCGGCGGATTGTCCCAAGAGGTTATTTCCAATTTAGCGTATGAAATCGGTGATTATTTAGCAAAGCAAGTGGAGCCGAAAAACCCTGAAGAAAAAATTCTTCACGATCTGTGGAGTGTCGCTTCAAAAGAGGAGCAACATGCAATCGCCAACATGATGGTGAAACTGGTTCAAAATGACAGCGTTCATTAGGATGTTGTTCATTTATTACTGTCAAGTTAGGGCACTTGGTGAAATGACCAAGATGCCCTTTATTTTTTCCTTGCAATTATCCTTTCTTCTTTATCTAAAATGATTTATTATAAATTTATAGGTGTGTTATTTGGGGGTCTTTGAAGGTGGAAAAAACTGAATGGTATTTAGAATATAAAATTCAAAAAAACCGGCCGGGGCTGCTGGGAGATGTTTCGTCTTTGCTCGGTATGCTGAACATTAATATCGTTACGATTAACGGCGTTGATGATATGCGCCGCGGGATGCTTCTGCGCTGCGAAACGATTGAACAAATTAAAAGGCTTGAATCTATTCTGAATACGATGGACAACATAACAGTGACAAAATTGCGGCAGCCTAAACTGAGAGATCGTCTTGCTGTCCGTCATGGATTTTATATTCAACGGGATGCAGATGATAAAAAGACGTTCCGTTTTGTTCGCGATGAACTTGGTATTCTTGTGGATTTTATGGCCGAGCTCTTTAAACAAGACGGTCATAAATTAATCGGCATACGCGGAATGCCGCGTGTCGGAAAAACAGAATCGATCGTAGCGGCGAGCGTCTGTGCGAATAAAAGATGGCTTTTTCTCTCTTCAACCATGCTGAAGCAAACTGTCCGGGAAAGGCTGATTGCTGATGAATACCGGACAGATAACGTGTTTATTTTAGATGGAATCGTCACGATGAAAAGAGGCTCTGAACAGCATTTGCAATTAGTTCGGGAAGTGATGCAGCTTTCGGCAACGAAAGTCGTGGAGCATCCAGATATTTTCGTTCAGAGCTCCGAATATACTTTGGATGATTTCGACTACATTATTGAACTAAGACATCACCCTGATGAAGAAATTACGTATGACGTCGTAGAAAATAATCATCAGCCGTTTGGCCACTCAATTTATAATGGATTTGATTTTTAGAAAGGTGGGTACGTTTTGAGCGAGTTAGGTAACCATCTGAGACAAGCTAGGCTGGAAAAAAACATCTCACTCGATGACTTGCAGGAAATAACTAAAATTCAAAAGCGCTATTTAATCGGCATTGAGGAAGGAAACTACTCGATCATGCCGGGGAATTTTTATGTGCGTGCGTTTATTAAACAATACGCGGAAGCGGTTGACCTTGATCCGGATGTTTTATTTGAACAGTATAAAAATGAAATACCAAGTACATATGATGAGATACCTGAGAAATTGTCCCGCGTTCAAACGCATAAAGAGCTTCCAAAGCCGGCTTCCAAATTTTTAGAGCTGTTGCCGAAGCTTGCCGTCATCGCTGTTATTATTTTGGTGGCGATTATCGTTTGGGTGCTTTCCCAGCGTGGAAGCACAGATGAAGGCGTTCAGACGGAGGACGATACAAAATCCGTCAAAATAGAAACCTCTGGCGTGGAGCCTGAGAAAAAAGAGCAAAATAATATTGACGATGAAAAAGACCGTTCGGTTGAAGAAACAGATCAAGAGGAGAAAAAAGAAGAGAACGCCGAAAATGAAACGAAGCAAACATTGACGGTAAAAGAAGTAAGAGGGAAAGAAACCGTATATGAATTGTCCAATGCGGACAAATTGGTGATCGATATTTCAACCAATGGGAATTCGTGGATAGAAGTGAAGAACGGAAAAGGAAAATCGTTTTTTGCAGGAATGATGCGACAAAATGAGCAGAAAACGGTTGATGTAACAGCGGAAGAAGAAGCAAAAATCGTTGTAGGCGATGCTCGATTTACGACCATTCAAGTGAATGGAGAAGCCGTTTCTTATGAAACGGACCCGAATAAAATGGTTCGGCAGGATATTATCATTTTAAATAACAAGGATGAATAAGTCATCGTACGAGATGGCTTATTCTTTCTTACTTTATGCTAGTGGAGGTACAAAATGAATTTGCCTAATCGAATCACTGTATCAAGAATTATGCTAATTCCAATATTTATGATTGTGATGCTTGGCGATTTTAACTGGGGAAATTGGTCGGTCGGTGAAGTAGTTATTCCTGTCAATCATGTCGTTGGCGCCCTCATTTTTATTTTAGCTTCGACGACCGATTGGATTGATGGATATTATGCACGCAAGCTTGGACTTGTGACAAATTTAGGAAAGTTTTTAGATCCTCTTGCCGATAAATTGCTCGTTTCTTCTGCTCTCATCATATTGGTGGAAATAGGTGCTGCTCCGTCTTGGATTGTCATTCTGATCATCAGCCGTGAATTTGCCGTAACCGGATTGCGTTTAGTTCTGGCTGGGGAAGGAGAAGTCGTAGCAGCTAATATGCTCGGCAAAATAAAAACATGGACGCAGATTGTGGCTATTTCCGCTTTGCTTTTACATAATATACCTTTTGAATGGATTTCGTTTCCATTTGCAGACATTGCTTTGTGGGTTGCGCTCTTTTTTACCATTTTATCTGGATGGGACTATTTCATGAAAAATAAACACGCGTTTGTCAATTCGAAATAACCATGTGGAGGAAAATGTATGAATGTAAATGCTGAAATTATTGCTGTCGGTTCAGAACTGTTGCTTGGACAGATCGCCAACACAAACGCCCAATTTATATCAAGAAAGCTTGCCGAAATAGGTGTTAATGTTTTTTATCATACGGTCGTTGGAGACAATGCTGAGAGGCTCAAGCATGCGATCGAAACGGCAAAAAAACGGTCGAATTGCATCATTTTTACCGGCGGGCTCGGCCCGACAAAAGATGATTTGACGAAAGAAACGATTGCACGTATTTTGAATAAACGTCTCGTGATCGACGAGGCGGCGATGAAAAACATTGAGGATTTTTTTAAACGGACGAAACGGACAATGTCGGAAAACAATCGGAAACAAGCATTAGTTTTGGAAGGTTCTACTGTTTTGCCAAATCATTACGGAATGGCGCCAGGAATGGCGTTAGAGGCGAACGGAATTATATATTTGCTCATGCCGGGTGTTCCGAAAGAAATGAAGCCGATGTTTATCAACTACGGTGTGCCGTTTTTGCAATATCATTACGGGTTAAAAGAAAAAATCATCTCGCGTGTGCTTCGTTTCTTTGGCATCGGCGAATCTCAGCTTGAAACAGATATAGAGGATCTGATTGATCAGCAAACAAATCCGACCATCGCGCCGCTGGCAAAAGACGGCGAAGTAACATTGCGCCTGACAGCAAAACATGAAGATGAGTCGACTGCGCTGAAGCTGATTGACGAAACAGAAAAAAAGATTTTAAGCCGTGTTGGCCGATATTTTTATGGACACGGTGAAACTTCGATCCAAGAGCAGCTTATGAAGCTTCTAAAAGAAAAGCAATATACTATTTCGGCTGCAGAAAGTTTGACGGGCGGTCTTTTTTCCGAACAGCTGACCCATTTTCCAGGCGCTTCGAATATTGTGCTTGGAGGAATTGTCTGCTATACAAACGAAGTGAAGCAGCATGTTCTTGGCGTGTCGGAAGAAACGTTGAAAACAAAAGGAGCCGTTAGCTCTGAATGTGCGAAAGAAATGGCGGAAAATATAAAAAAATTGACCGGCAGCAATATCGGCATCAGCTTTACGGGAGTGGCAGGACCTGATCCTTCTGAAGGAAAAGAAGTTGGGACTGTCTATATCGGTATTCAAATCGACGATCGGCCGACGGCAGTCTTTGAGCTTCATCTTTCCGGTACTCGGGAAGGGATCAGGCACAGAACGGCAAATTATGGCTGCTACTATGTAATGAATGTAATAAAGGAAATGGAAAACCGGTTATGAGCGTCTTCATCCGGTTTTTTAATTTTTATATAATGAAAATTAAAAAACGAATAAATGTTCCCTTTTTTCTTGGCAAACAGGAAAAAACACGGTATATTTATTTTGAAGCTATCAATTTTTTAAGGAGGAAATTGTATTGAATCATGATCGTCAAGCTGCCTTGGAAATGGCGTTAAAACAGATTGAAAAACAATTCGGAAAAGGTTCGATAATGAAGCTTGGAGAACAGGCTGAGCGAAAAGTTTCAACAGTTCCAAGCGGATCGCTGGCATTGGATGCAGCTCTTGGCGTCGGCGGATATCCTCGAGGTCGGATTATTGAAATATATGGACCGGAAAGCTCCGGTAAAACGACAGTGGCCCTTCATGCCATTGCTGAAGTTCAAGCTCTAGGCGGGCAAGCAGCGTTCATCGATGCGGAACATGCGCTCGACCCTGTCTATGCGCAAAATTTAGGTGTTAATATTGATGAACTGCTTTTGTCGCAGCCCGATACCGGCGAGCAGGCTCTTGAGATTGCAGAAGCTCTCGTTCGCAGCGGTGCAGTCGACATCATTGTCATTGACTCGGTCGCAGCACTCGTCCCAAAAGCGGAAATTGAAGGCGAAATGGGCGATGCGCATGTCGGATTGCAGGCGCGTCTTATGTCACAAGCGCTTCGGAAGCTTTCAGGAGCCATTAGCAAGTCGAAAACCATTGCGATTTTTATTAATCAAATAAGGGAAAAAGTGGGCGTCATGTTCGGAAATCCCGAGACAACTCCAGGGGGACGCGCGCTGAAATTTTACTCATCTGTCCGCCTTGAAGTGCGCAGAGCTGAACAGCTGAAACAAGGAAATGATATGGTAGGAAACAAAACGAAAATTAAAGTTGTCAAAAACAAAGTAGCGCCTCCTTTTAGAACGGCAGAAGTTGATATCATGTACGGGGAAGGGATTTCAAAAGAAGGAGAAATCATCGACCTGGGAACGGAATTGGATATTATACAAAAAAGCGGTTCGTGGTATTCTTACCAAGAGGAGCGTTTAGGACAGGGAAGAGAAAATGCAAAGCAATTTTTGCGCGAAAATCCGGATATTCGCGATGCCATTCAGCAAGAAATTCGCAAGGCATATGGCCTTGAAACGAATGAACCTGTGCAAGAGGGGCAGGAAACGTTCGAGCTTTTGGATGAATAATGTACGCACATCTTAGCGTAAGGCTGGCGGAGTAGCCGGTCTTATTTTTTTGATCAAAAAAAGCCCCATCCTTTGTTCGACAAGATGAAAACTTGACAAGGGTTATTCCCACATTTAAAATGGATATGTATATTTTTTCATTTTTGCAATATATTTAACATATTTTTTTGGAAAATGTTATTGGGAGAGTAAATGTGTAATGCCGACACTTTCTTTGTGACAAGTTCATAGCAAGAGGAGGTGAAAGAATGGAACTCATTGAAATCATCTCCATTTTGCTTGGCCTAATCGTCGGTGCAGTTGTTGGTTATTTTGTTCGAAAATCCATTGCTGAAGCGAAAATAGCGGGTGCAAAAAACGCCGCGGAACAAATTCTTGAAGATGCTAAGCGTGAAGCTGAAGCAACGAAAAAAGAAGCGCTTCTGGAAGCAAAGGATGAAATTCATAAGCTTCGTTTGGAAGTAGAAAAAGAAATTCGCGAAAGAAGAAATGAACTTCAAAAACAAGAAAACCGTTTAATGCAAAAAGAGGAGAATCTCGATCGAAAAGATGAATCATTAGATAAGCGTGAGGCGATGCTAGATAAAAAAGAAGATTCTCTAAATGAAAGACAACAGCATATTGAAGAGATGGAAAGCAAAGTGGAAAAGATGGTGCAAGAAGGACAAATAGAGCTTGAACGCATTTCGGGTTTATCGCGTGAAGAGGCGAAACAAATCATCCTTGAACGAGTGGAAAAGGAACTTTCTCATGATATTGCTGTAATGGTGAAAGAAGCAGAAACAAAGGCGAAAGAAGAAGCAGACAAAAAAGCAAAGGCAATTCTTTCCCTTGCTATACAGCGCTGTGCAGCAGATCATGTGGCTGAAACGACCGTTTCTGTTGTGAATTTGCCAAATGACGAAATGAAAGGGAGAATTATCGGCAGAGAAGGAAGAAATATCCGCACTCTTGAAACGTTGACAGGGATCGACCTCATCATCGACGATACACCGGAAGCGGTTATTTTATCAGGATTTGATCCGATTCGCCGTGAAACAGCAAGAATTGCGCTTGACAAGCTTGTTCAAGACGGGCGCATTCATCCAGCGCGAATTGAAGAAATGGTGGAAAAATCGCGGCGGGAAGTGGACGAGCATATTAGGGAAATCGGAGAACAAACGACATTTGAAGTTGGCGTTCACGGTCTTCATCCGGATTTGATCAAAATTTTAGGCAGATTGAAATTTCGAACGAGCTATGGCCAGAACGTGCTGAAGCATTCAATAGAGGTTGCCTTTTTAACCGGATTGATGGCTGCCGAATTAGGTGAGGATCAAATCCTTGCAAGACGTGCAGGGCTTCTGCACGACATCGGAAAAGCCATTGACCACGAAGTAGAAGGAAGCCATGTTGAAATCGGCGTGGAGCTGGCAACGAAGTATAAAGAACACCCGGTTGTCATCAACAGCATTGCTTCCCATCATGGGGATGAAGAACCGACATCGGTAATTGCGGTTTTAGTTGCAGCGGCTGATGCTTTATCGGCAGCACGGCCGGGTGCCCGCAGTGAAACGCTTGAAAATTATATTCGCAGGCTTGAAAAATTGGAGGAAATTTCCGAGTCGTTTGAAGGTGTGGAAAAATCGTACGCCATTCAAGCAGGCCGCGAAGTTCGCATCATGGTAAAACCGGATGCAATAGATGATTTAGAAGCTCATCGATTAGCAAGAGATATTCGCAAGCGGATCGAAGAAGAGCTTGACTACCCTGGACATATTAAAGTGACCGTCATTAGGGAAACTCGTGCGGTTGAATATGCCAAATAAAGTGGTACATGAAAATGTGCCGCTTTATTTTTTTTTCAATTTATGCAAAACTATATAATAAACATTTAGAAAGGAATTCATCATGAAAGTTTTATTTGTAGGCGATGTGGTAGGAGCAAAAGGGAGAGAAATGGTTGAACAATATTTGCCGAAGCTGAAGAAAAAATATAATCCTGAAGTAACAATTGTCAATGGTGAAAATTCTGCACATGGCAAAGGAATAACTATGAAAATTTACCAGAAGCTTCTTTCATTGGGAGTTCAGGCAGTGACAATGGGCAACCATACTTGGGATAAAAAAGAAATTTTTGAATTTATCGATGAAGCAAAAGCGTTGGTTCGACCGGCTAACTTTCCTGAAGGCACACCAGGAAAAGGAATCGTGTACGTGGAAGCGGATGGAAAAGAGCTTGCAGTCATAAACCTCCAGGGAAGAACATTTTTGCCGGCAATCGATTGCCCTTTTCGGAAAGCGGATGAATTGATTCAAGAAGCGAAGAAAAGAACTCCATATATTTTTGTTGATTTTCATGCGGAAGCAACAAGCGAAAAACAAGCGATGGGCTGGTATTTGGATGGGAAAGTTTCCGCAGTGGTTGGCACTCATACACACGTTCAAACTGCCGATGAAAGAATTTTAGATAAAGGAACGGCATTTATTACCGATGTCGGGATGACAGGACCATATGACGGTATTTTAGGAGTTGACAGGGAAGCAGTATTAAAAAAATTTTTAACGAATCTCCCTGTTCGGTTTGAAATCAATGAAGGCAGAGGACAATTGAATGCCGTATTAGTGGAAATTGAGGAAGGAACCGGCAAAGCGAAATCGATCAAACGAATATTAATCAATGATGATCACGTTTATTTTGAATAAATTAAATCACTAGCGTTGCATTAATTTAATTCGAAAATTCTGAATTGAAAAAAGTCCATAAAAAAATCCTTTATAATGGATGGTACAGGTGGTCCCTGTCCAAATCCAATATAAAGGATGAAGCCTATGGACAAGGATACACTATTTTCTTCATTTGGTAAATGGGTCACTCCTCTCAATTCTGTTAAATTTACACAAAGAATTGAAGAGATGAAACAAGATAAATATACGAAAAAATTAACCACAAAAGCGTATTTACTTTTGTTTTTGCATGCTCAACTTCAACAACGAGAAGGACTGCGCGCCATCGCCGATGATGCGTTACTGGATGATTTTCAGCGAGAATTAGGATTGACATCTATTAGTGCTTCACAACTTTCTCGAAAACATCGCCAAGTAAAACCCGAATTGCTCGCAGAAATCTTTCTGGATTTAGTGAATCAAATCCGCCAGATGTCCACGAATTCCTCCAGTCAGGTGAGTGGCTTAAAAATCGTGGATTCTACGACCATTTCACTGAATCTGAAAAAATATCAATGGGCTACGTTTCGCAAAACGAAGTCGGGAATTAAGGTTCATTTACGACTGGTGTTTGTCAATGAAGATACGGTTTATCCGGAAAAAATGGTCATGACCCCAGCAGGGAACAATGATCGAACACAAATGGAACAACTGATCGACGAAACAGATGCCATGTACGTGTTTGATCGTGGTTATGTAGACTACGAAAAGTTCGATTATTACTGTGATAAAGGCCTCTTTTTCGCCTCCCGTCTGAAAAAGAATGCCTATGTTCGATTTCTTGAATCGTTCTCTGTCCCATCCAATTCCTCTATTTTATCTGATTCGATGATGGTCATTGGGACACCACAAAAACGAACGGAAAATGTGTTTCGATTAATCGAAACATTCGATTCGGACGGGAATCGAATTCGAATCATTACGAACCGATTCGACCTAGATCCAGAAGAACTTGGTGATATCTATCGTTCTCGATGGGCCATTGAACTATTTTTTAAGTGGATTAAGCAACGTTTAACACTCAAACATCTTTATGGAACGAGTCCAGAAGCTGTAGAAAATCAGGTTTACTTAGCTCTGATTTCTTACTGTTTACTCATTCTTATTCAACTTGAAATGAAATCGAAACATTCTCTCACCCAGATTTATCGTTGGCTTCGCGTTTTTCTTTGGAAACCAAGTACCGTGTGGGTGGAACGAATTCAACGGGAATGAGTTGAAAAAAGTCGGCGAAGCGCAGTAGCCATGTAACAATAAAACAAATACATTTATTACCAAATGGATAGTGATCACCTTTAGTTGGTTACTGCCTTGTTTTTCGTTTATCATAAAATATTTTATTCAGAAAATTCTGCATAAAATGTTTTTATTTTTTATGCAACGCTACTGAAATTAAATAAAAAAAACTGTAGTTGAGCAATTTTCATTACAATAATTACCATGTAAAAAGAGACAAACGGAGTACCCCTTATGCCACATGAAGCTGTTTTTTAACGACATCAATGGGAATATCTTGTTTCGCTGCATCGTAAATAAACTCCACGAGGCTATGTCCTTTCTTCTTTCGAAGGAAGTCAAGCCCGGTAGAGAAATCGCTGTTGGATTCGACCATACTGTACACATAAGCGAGTTGCACCAAGATCCAATACCGTTTCACCGCCCGACGTTGACGAACGCGGTACCCATCGAGCTTCAGCTGGTCTTTCGCTTGTCGAAAAAAGCATTCGATCGACCAACGCTGGGCATAGTAGCGCAAGATCTCTTCATCGCTTAGCTCCCGGTCGGTGCTCAAGACGCAGTGAAGATGTTCAGGTGTCATCGGCTGATCGGCTTTCCAAGCCAACAACACAACGGCATCATCGAGACCTTTCAGCGCTCCCTCGTAGCGATACACGCGATAACGCTCTTCTCCCACCGTGACGAGATGGGTGTCGTTCGGTTCGATATAGCGGGCAAACTGTTTGGCTTGGATGGCGATGCCTTTTGGATAAAGAACCCGATTCGTCTTGAGCATCGCAATGACGTGGAATCCTTTTTTCAGGCAGGCTTCCACGAGTGTTTTCGATGGGTACCAAGAATCCATCAGCACATAAACAGAACCGTGCACATCCAAAGAAGAAAGCATCTCGATGGCCCATTGACCCTTGCTTTTCCCATCCGCCTTGTCGTAGAGGCGAAACGCAAAGGGAAAGGCTTGCGTCATCGTATGAACCATGAGCCAGACGAGAGAGTGTCCCCAAATCGACTTTTTGTCCGCGTGAGAATAATGCCAATTACACCCTTCAATAGCGTGTTTCGCCTGTGACGAAGGCTTCGTTTTTCGGCAGATCGTATCATCGATCGAAACAAAAATGGGGTGATTCTTTCGCTTGGCCGTTCGTTCCACATGACGAAGCATCCACTGCTGGAGTTTGCGAAGCAAGATTTCTTCATCCCAAGGGCTTTTCGTGAAAAAATGGCTCAGTGTCGTTCGATGGTTGGGATGAAAGCTCTCATGATGCAGATCGGTCAAGGTTCCCACAAATCCTTTCGTTGTCAGCGCATCGATAATATGAACGAGATGCTTCATGACAGGTTTTGAAAAATAAAGTGCCAACCCCAACATCGTGAAAAACTTGTGGATTCCTTGATGATGTGCTAATCTATTCATGAGACATGAACCTCCTTGTGTGAATGGTTTGTTGGCACATCTATTCTAACCAAGGAATCGGGTTCATGTCTCCTTTTTTGTTTCGATGTAAATTTATGTTAGTGATTTTGCTCATCTACTGTAAAAAAAATTAAAAATAAGCAGGAATACTGCTAAACTTTAGGGAATATAGTAACTATGGGATGGAACCAATTGTTCAAGAGGTGATGGGTCTTTTGAACAATGCATCTAACAGCATTTGTTCCAATAAATTTTCACGAACCATTGTAAAAAATGAAGGGGGAACTAGGAAATGGAAATATTAAAAGTTTCAGCAAAATCTAATCCGAATTCTGTCGCCGGAGCGCTAGCAGGGGTGCTGAGGGAGCGTGGAGCCGCCGAAATTCAAGCGATTGGAGCTGGAGCATTGAATCAAGCTGTAAAAGCGGTAGCGATAGCAAGAGGATTTGTAGCTCCGAGTGGTGTTGACTTAATTTGTATTCCGGCATTTACAGATATTCAAATAGACGGTGAAGAACGAACAGCCATTAAATTGATTGTTGAGCCGAGATAACATGTTTAAATAAATTAGCTAAACAGTCTGCACTCCTTATCGGTTGCAGACTGTTTTTTGCTTAAAATGTTGATAATATTTATCGGTTTTATTATAATTTCATTATACAGAAATGAAGTATGGTGAATATTTAAAATTTTTTGTCATTACAAGCATTTAAACTTGTAATTTTGATTATTTAGGGATAAAATTGAAATCGTTTAGGATTATCCCAAAAATTTTAAGGTATGGTGGTTTTGCTGCCAGAACAAGGTTATTATGGCTAAAAATAGCATAATTCATCATCATAGACTTTTCGGCAGGGCAGTGGGCCTCTAAAATACCGGAAATGATAAAGATATTTTAGATCCAAAGGAGTGTAACATAGAAATGGTAAACCAACTCTCATGGAAAGTCGGTGGGCAGCAAGGAGAAGGAATCGAAAGTACAGGAGAAGTCTTTGCAATTACGCTCAACCGGCTTGGTTATTACCTATATGGATACCGCCACTTTTCTTCACGAATTAAAGGGGGACATACAAACAATAAAATTCGTGTCAGCACGAAGAAAGTTCGAACGATAAGCGATGATTTAGATATTCTTGTTGCTTTTGACCAAGAAACGATCGATTTTAATTTTCACGAATTGCGGGACGGCGGAGTTATTCTTGCCGATGCAAAGTTTGGACCGAAAATCCCTGAAGGAAGCAATGTTTCCTTATATTCAGTACCTTTTACGGAAATCGCTTCAGAGCTGGGAACATCTTTAATGAAGAACATGGTTGCAATCGGTGCAACAAGCGCAATTTTGAATCTTGACCCGTCATTATTTCAGGAAGTTGTACAAGACACTTACGGAAGAAAAGGCGAACAAGTCGTCTTAAACAACATGGAGGCGATTAGAAAAGGCGCCCAATATTTAAAAGAAGAATTAGGGTTTGACCGTTCAGATCTTTATTTGGAAAAAGCTGATGGTCAAAAGCGGATGTTCATGATTGGAAACGACGCCATCGCTCTAGGTGCGATTGCCGCTGGTGCACGCTTTATGGCTGCCTATCCGATTACTCCCGCTTCGGAAATTATGGAATATTTGATTAAAAAGCTTCCAGATTTAGGAGGAGCTGTCATTCAGACGGAAGACGAAATCGCTGCAGCCACAATGGCGATTGGAGCCAACTATGCTGGCGCTAGGGCATTTACTTCCTCTGCTGGTCCTGGTTTATCATTAATGATGGAATCGATCGGTCTGTCAGGCATGACGGAAACTCCGCTAGTCATAGTTGATACACAGCGCGGTGGTCCGAGCACTGGACTTCCAACTAAGCAGGAGCAATCGGATTTAATGGCTATGATTTACGGAACACATGGAGAGATACCAAAAATTGTTATTGCACCGAGTACGGTGGAAGAAGCATTTTATGATACGGTTGAGGCGTTTAACTTAGCGGAAGAGTACCAATGCCCTGTGATTGTACTTTCTGATTTGCAGCTTTCTCTTGGTAAGCAAACGGTTGAACCTCTTTCCTATGAATCTATCCAAATTCGGCGCGGAAAACTATTAAATGAAGAATTAGTTCCGGAAGCAGGCAATCAAGGGTATTTCAAACGCTATGAAATAACAGAAGACGGTATATCGCCGCGAGTGATTCCTGGAATGAAAAACGGCATCCACCATGTGACAGGTGTTGAGCACGATGAAACCGGAAAACCTTCGGAAGCTGCCGCAAACAGAAAGGCGCAAATGGAAAAACGGCTTCGCAAATTAGAACAAATAGAGTTCAACAATAAAGTTCATAAAAATGACAAGCATGAAGAGCCGGATATTTTGTTCATCGGCTACATTTCGACAAGAGGGGCCATTGAGGAAGCGATGGAACGTCTAGAAGAAGACGGAGTGAAAGTGAACCATGCGCACATCCGTCTCATTCATCCATTCCCGAAAGAGGAAATTCGCCCGCTCATTGAAAAGGCTAAACAAGTCATCGTTGTGGAGCATAATGCAACAGGACAATTAGCAAATCTTATAAAAATGAATGTCGGATTTGCTGACAAAATTCAATCTCTATTAAAATATGACGGAAACCCGTTCCTGCCGAATGAAATTTATACGCAAAGCAAGGAGTTCACAAAACAAGGAGTGTTGTTCTAAATGGCCACTTTTAAAGATTTTCGCAACAATGTCAAACCGAATTGGTGTCCGGGTTGCGGCGATTTCTCGGTTCAAGCAGCTATACAGAGGGCAGCGGCTAATGTCGGTTTGGAACCGCATCAGCTTGCAGTCATTTCCGGAATTGGATGCTCAGGAAGGATTTCAGGTTATATATATTCTTACGGCTTCCATGGAATTCACGGTCGTGCGCTGCCGATCGCACAAGGCGTAAAAATGGCGAACCAAGATTTAACGGTCATAGCAGCTGGCGGTGACGGCGATGGGTTTGCTATTGGTACGGCGCATACCATTCATTCGATGAGAAGAAATATCGACATTACGTATATTGTGATGGACAACCAAATTTACGGGTTAACAAAAGGACAAACGTCCCCAAGAAGTGATGTCGGTTTTAAAACAAAAAGCACCCCGCAAGGTTCAATTGAATCTCCGCTGTCCGTAATGGAATTGGCGTTAACAGCAGGTGCTACGTTTGTTGCGCAAAGCTTTTCGACAGATTTAAAAGATTTAACTTCCTTGATCGAACAAGCAATTCAGCATAAAGGCTTTTCCTTTATCAACGTGTTCAGTCCTTGCGTTACTTATAACAAAGTGAACACATACGACTGGTTTAAAGAGAATTTAACAAAGCTGAAAGATATTGAAGGATATGATCCTTCTGACAAAAAACTTGCCATGCAAACGTTAATGGAATATAACGGTCTTGTAACAGGTCTTATTTATCAAAATAAAGAACAAAAACCATATGAAGAGCTTGTTCCAGGATTCGGCGAAGTGCCGCTTGCAAAAGCTGAACTGAAACTTAGCAAAGAAAAATTTGACGAATTAGTAGCAGAGTTTATGTAGGAGAGGGGTTCCCCTCTCTCTTTTTTTGATTTCAATTGTTAAAGGAAGAAATCTACTTTTAGCTTATTTCTAGAAATCTTGTATCGAAAATTTTAAAAAAAAAGTGTCTTTATTATAAAATAATGGTGCAATATTGTGTTCTGCTACTTAACACGATATACTATAAAACAGTGTACACTTTTAAACATGAAGGAGTAATGCGCCATGAATGAAAAACAACGATTAGCAACCACGTTTGTGAATCCTTCGGACAAAAAATCCGAGAAGGATTACAGTAAGTATTTCGAGCGTGTTTACATTCCGCCTTCTTTAAAAGATGCGAAAAAGCGCGGAAAAGAAGAAGTGAAATACCATAAAGATTTTGTCATTCCTGAACATTTAAAAGGAATGGGAGAAGGCAGAAAGTTTTATATTCGCACATACGGATGTCAAATGAATGAACATGATACGGAAGTGATGGCCGGTATTTTTATGCAGCTCGGATATAAGCCGACTGACAGCACAGAAGATGCTGATGTTATTTTGTTAAACACATGTGCGATCAGGGAAAACGCTGAAAACAAAGTATTTGGGGAAATTGGGCATTTGAAGCCGCTCAAAATGGAAAAGCCGGATCTTATCTTAGGTGTTTGCGGCTGCATGTCCCAAGAGGAATCTGTTGTCAACAAAATTTTAAAGCAGTACCAATATGTTGATTTAATTTTTGGAACACACAACATTCACCGCCTTCCGCATTTGTTGAATGAAGCGTACATGTCGAAGGAAATGGTCGTGGAGGTTTGGTCAAAAGAAGGCGATGTGATTGAAAACCTTCCGAAAGTCCGGAAAGGAAATATTAAAGCTTGGGTCAATATTATGTACGGCTGCGACAAATTTTGCACGTATTGCATTGTTCCGTACACTCGAGGCAAAGAACGGAGCCGCAGACCGGAGGATATTATTCAAGAAGTTCGCCACCTTGCAGCGCAAGGGTATAAAGAAATCACGTTACTTGGTCAAAACGTAAATGCCTACGGGAAAGATTTTGACGATATCAAATACGGCCTAGGCGATTTAATGGACGAGCTTCGAAAAATCGATATCGCCAGAATTCGTTTTACCACAAGTCACCCGAAAGATTTTGACGACCGTTTAATTGAAGTTTTGGCCAAAGGTGGCAACCTTGTCGATCATATCCATCTTCCGGTGCAGTCAGGCAGCTCGGAAATATTGAAATTGATGGCACGCAAATATACGCGCGAACAGTATTTAGAATTAGTGCAAAAAATTAAAAAGGCGATTCCAAACGTTTCGTTAACGACTGATATCATTGTCGGCTTTCCAAATGAGACGGATGAGCAGTTTGAAGAAACACTCTCCCTCTATCGCGAAGTCGGCTTTGACAGTGCCTATACGTTCATTTATTCGCCTCGGGAAGGAACGCCTGCTGCTAAAATGAAAGATAATGTCCCGATGGAAGTGAAAAAAGAGCGGCTGCAGCGATTAAATGCATTAGTCAACGAAATTTCCGCCCAAAAAATGAAAGAATATGAAGGCAAAGTCGTTGAGGTATTAGTTGAAGGCGAGAGCAAAAACAATCCTGACATTTTGGCAGGGTATACGAGAAAAAATAAACTAGTTAACTTTAAAGGTCCGAAATCGGCGATTGGTCAGCTTGTAAAAGTAAAAATTACAAAAGCCAAAACCTGGACTCTTGATGGAGAAATGGTGGAAGAGCAAATTGGGGTGACATTGTAATGGCGTATACGAAAGACGATATTTTAGAAAAGGCAAAAGAACTGGCGCAAATGATAGCCGAAACAGAGCAAGTTGACTTCTTTAAAAAAGCGGAAGAACAAATTAACGAAAATCAAAAAGTTCGGGAAATGATTGCCAGCATTAAAAGCCTGCAAAAACAAGCCGTCAATTTTCAGCATTTCGGAAAGCATGAAGCTCTCAAACAAGTGGAGGAGAAAATTGACAGCCTGTATGAAGAATTAGATCAAATTCCGATCGTCCAGCAATTTAAAGAATCGCAAATTGAAGTTAACGATCTTCTTCAATTAGTAGCGAATACAATTTCAAACCATGTGACAAATGAAATTATTCGTTCAACTGGAGGTAATCTGTTAACGGGTGAAACAGGCGCCCAAATTCGGAATAAACATGGATCTTGCCATTAATCGTATTAAGGTTTTCAGGCTATTTTTGAAAAAATAAAAACCGTTTGAGCTTATGAACAATCGGTATTTCTATGATTTCGGCCAACCCTCCCTCATTTTGTTTAAAGACGCGTCAGCGTCTTTTTTAATTTTTGGTACATATTTTCTGGCTCATGCATAGAATGAACTAGAAGGATTTATGAAAATATCGAGCTTGTCCTAGCGAAAATCTTTTTACGATCGTTTTGAGGAGGGTTTGGCAAATGGCAGAATATAGGGAAATCATAACGAAAGCGGTAGTAGCAAAAGGTCGAAAGTTTACTCAAGCAACACATACGATTAGTCCTGAGAAGAAACCAGCAAGTATTTTGGGTGGTTGGATTATTAACCATAAATATGATGCGCAAAAACGGGGGAAAACAGTTGAAATCGAGGGAACATATGATATTAACGTTTGGTATTCATTTGATGAAAATACGAAAACAGAAGTAGTTACAGAGCGTGTCAAGTATACAGATGTGTTAAAATTACGATATAAAGATGACAACTATTTAGATGACGAGAACGAAGTGGTTGCCCGTGTTTTGCAGCAGCCGAATTGTCTGGAAGTCACCATTTCTCCAAACGGCGAAAACATTGTGGTTCAAGTAGAAAGAGAATTTTTAGCAGAGGTCATCGGAGAAACGAAAGTGGTCGTCTCCGTCCATCCTAGCAACTTGTCTGAATCCGATGAGGAATGGGATGATTGGGAAGAGGATTTAGAGGATGAAATAGAAGATTTGACGCCAGAGCTTTTAGAAGGTGAACCAGAAGAATAATGAAAAACTAGGAGGGCTGCTTCCTAGTTTTTTATGTCAAAGATTTGATGGAAAAAACTAATTTGCGATAATCGCGCACTGGTTTCCTTGTTTTTTAGTCAAATGTTTGACGGAATAAATAATCTGCGAATAATCGTGCCCTTGCTTCCTGTTTTTTATGTCAAAGATTTGACGGGAAAAACTAATTTTGCGATAATCGCTCGCTGGGTTCCTTGTTTTTTCGGCAAATGTTTGACGGAATAAACAATCTACGAATAATCGTGCCCTTGCTTCCTAGTTTTTTTATGTCAAAGGTTTAACGGAAAAAACTAATTTGCGATAACCGCGCACCTGCTTCTTAATTTTTTATGTCAAAAGTTTAAAGGAATAAACAAATCCGCCATTAATCATGAACATTTATGTCAAAGGTTGAAGCAATAAACAAATTTGCGAATAATCATGTACGTGCTTTTTAGTTTTATTGTTTTGTCATAGGTTATTTGAGCGAATAAGTTTTTTTCGGAATAAAGAGTTTGTGCTATAATAAAAGATGTTAACTTTTACATACAGTCGGGGGATGAACATGGCACAATACACGCCAATGATACAGCAATATTTAAACATCAAGGCAGACTATCAGGATGCCTTTTTATTTTTTCGTTTAGGCGATTTTTATGAAATGTTTTTTGAGGATGCCATCAAGGCTTCTCAAGAATTGGAAATTACGTTAACAAGCCGTGATGGCGGGGGCGAGGAAAGAATCCCGATGTGCGGGGTGCCGTATCACTCAGCCTCAAGCTACATCGAACAGCTCATTGAAAAGGGCTATAAGGTGGCGATTTGTGAACAAACAGAAGATCCGAAACAAGCAAAAGGTGTTGTGAAACGGGAAGTCGTTCAGCTCATTACACCAGGGACATTAATGGAAGGAAAAGGGCTAGGCGAGAAAGACAACCAATATATTGCTTCCGTTACGGTCTTTGAAGCGCTTTTCGGCTTAGCTTTGACAGATATTACGACAGGGGAATCATATGTCACCCTTCTCTCCACAATGGAGGACTGCTTGGGAGAGCTTTATTCCCGCCAAGTGAAAGAAATTGTAGTGGCAGATGATTTTCCTGAGAAACTAAAAAAAATGATATTAGAAAGACAGCCTGTGACATTTTCGATTGAAAAAGACGCAGCTTATCTTGAAAAATTAGACAGCATTGCAGGACATTTGCAAGATCAGCGGCTGAAAATAACGTTTGCAAGGCTATACAACTATTTAGAACGGACGCAAAAACGGACGCTTGAGCATTTGCAAAAGGTGGAGTTTTATCAATTAAATCAATATTTAAAAATTGATATGTACTCGAAAAGAAATTTGGAGCTGACCGAGACGATTCGGTCGAAAGGAAAAAAAGGCTCCCTTCTTTGGCTGTTAGATGAGACGAAAACAGCTATGGGCGCGCGTCTGCTGAAGCAATGGATTGACCGTCCGCTTATTGACAAAAAAGAAATTGAAAAGCGGCAAAATATCGTTGGAATGTTGATCGACCGCTATATCGAAAGAGAAGAACTAAGGGAATTGCTGAAGGAAGTATACGACTTAGAAAGACTGTCGGGAAAAATTGCGTTCGGAAATGCAAACGCAAGAGATCTGATTCAATTGAAAAAGTCGCTTGAAAAAATTCCTGAGATCCGCTCAATCGTTGCTTCGTTAGGAATTGCTGATTCGGAGCAAATAAAAAAAGAAATTGATCCTTGTGAAAGCTTGAAGGAGTTGCTTCAAAAAGCGATCATCGAAAACCCGCCGATTTCAGTCAAAGAGGGGAACATCATTAAGGACGGATTTAACGAAGAATTGGATCGCTACAGAGATGCAGCGAGAAACGGAAAAACGTGGATAGCAGAGCTGGAAAAAAGAGAAAGAGAGCTGACAGGAATTAAATCGCTTAAAATCGGCTACAACAAAGTGTTTGGATATTATATTGAAGTAACGAAAGCGAATCTTCATCTTTTGGATGAAGGAAGATATGAACGGAAACAGACGTTGGCCAATGCCGAACGTTATGTGACACCAGAGCTGAAAGAGAAAGAAGCGTTGATTTTAGAAGCGGAAGAAAAAATCGTTGATCTTGAGTATGAATTGTTCGTGCAAATTCGCGACGAAGTAAAGCAATATATTCCTAGATTGCAGCTCTTGGCTAAAAAGATTGCCGAGCTTGACTGCCTGCAATGCTTTGCTGTAATCAGCGAAGAACGACATTATACGAAACCGTCCTTTTCCGACTCCGAGCTTTACATAAAAGACGGTCGTCATCCAGTCGTAGAAAAAGTGATGGAATCCGAAAACTATGTTCCGAATGATTGCTGGATGAAAGAAGGAAGAAACATTCTTTTAATCACCGGTCCAAACATGTCAGGAAAAAGTACGTACATGCGGCAAATTGCTTTAACGGCTGTTTTGGCGCAAATCGGCTGCTTTGTCCCTGCCAGCGAAGCGGTTCTGCCGATCTTTGACCAAATTTTTACTAGAATTGGAGCGGCTGACGATTTAGTATCAGGGCAAAGTACGTTTATGGTGGAAATGCTGGAAGCCAAAAATGCGATTGTACATGCCACGAATCAAAGCTTGATTTTATTTGATGAAATCGGGCGCGGGACATCGACATATGACGGCATGGCGCTTGCTCAAGCGATAATCGAATACATTCACGACCACATCGGAGCCAAAACATTGTTCTCGACCCATTATCACGAATTAACCGTGCTCGGAGATGAATTGCAAAATGTGCAGAACGTCCATGTTAAGGCAATAGAGGAAAACGGAAAGGTTGTTTTTCTCCATAAAGTGGATGAAGGGGCGGCTGATCAAAGCTACGGAATTCATGTTGCTGAGCTTGCGGAGCTTCCTGAAATTCTTATCCAAAGGGCAAAAGAAATATTGAGCAAGCTCGAAGGAGACAATCAGAAAGAGAAATATACACCATCCGTCATCGAGCATTCGGTGGAACCGAGCATCGAATATTCTGCGGAGCCAAGCCAGCTTTCTTTATTCGGCGATGAAATAGCAGAGAAGAAAAAAGAGCCGGCAGGGAAAAAGCTTTCATCAAAGGAAAAAGAGGTGCTCTCCATCATTTCTTCCTTAGATCTATTGGATATGACGCCTCTTGAAGCATTAAACACACTGTATGACATCCAAAAGAAATTGAAATAGGTGATGATGATGGGAAAAATCATCCTTATGGATGCTAGTTTATCCAACAAAATTGCCGCTGGGGAAGTCGTGGAGCGGCCGGCTTCTGTTGTGAAAGAACTAGTCGAAAATGCGATTGATGCAAACAGCACAGTGATTGAAATTGAGGCGGAAGAAGGCGGTTTGAGCAAAATTCGCGTCGTGGACAATGGGGACGGAATGGAGCCAGATGATTGCGAAAAGGCGTTTAAGCGGCATGCAACAAGCAAAATTAAAGATGAAGCGGATTTATTCCGCATCCGAACTCTCGGCTTCCGAGGCGAAGCGCTGCCTTCGATTGCCGCCGTTTCTCATCTGGAAATGAAAACTAGCACTGGGGATAAACCCGGGACGAAAATTACTTTAATCGGCGGGAAGGTAACAGCAAAAGAGACAGCATCAAGTCGAAAAGGAACGGACATTACGGTCACGAACCTGTTTTTCAATACGCCGGCGCGATTGAAGTATATGAAAAGCTTGAATACGGAGCTTGGGAGAATAACCGACATAGTCAATCGTCTTGCGCTGAGCTATCCAAACATATCGTTTAAATTTACGCATAACGGCCGACGGCTTCTATATACGAACGGCAAAGGAGATGTACGGCAAGTTCTTGCAGCGATTTACGGGGTTCCCATTGCGAAAAAAATGTTTCCGGTCCATTTCCGTTCGCTTGATTTTGACATACGCGGCTATTTATCGTTGCCGGAAGTGACAAGAGCATCCAAAAACTATATTTCTACGATGATCAACGGGAGATTTATTAAAAATCATTCCATTACGAAGGCGGTGGAAGAAGGGTACCATACGCTCCTGCCTATAGGGCGTTTTCCGGTCGTCTATCTTCATATTGAAATGGATCCGATCTTAGTGGACGTAAATGTTCATCCTGCCAAACTGGAGGTCAGAATCAGCAAAGAAGCGGAATTATTTGAAGTCATCGCAAAAGGCATCCAGGATGCATTTAAGAAAAAAGAGCTTATCCCAACCTCTGATACAGTCAAAAAGAAAAAAGAGCACCCGGTAAACGTGCAGCAGGAGATCCAATTTGAACATCTGATCAATAAGGAAAAACAGGATCCAGTATGGACGTTTCAACCAAAAACGGCTGACAATCAATGGAACGAAGATGATTTGTATGCGATTGATCATAGAGGAGCGGATGAAGAGCAGCAACAATCCTTTTCCTCTAAAAAAATAGCTGAACCTCCAGTTGTCAATGGAGAAGCTGAAGTACAAGAGCATTTGCCAAATAACAACGAAGAACATAAAGAGAAGGATTCGGACAATAATAGGTTGGATGAAAGCCGAGTTCCTCCAATGTATCCAATTGGACAGATGCACGGCACTTACATTTTGGCGCAAAATGAAAAAGGATTATATATAATCGATCAGCATGCTGCCCAAGAAAGAATCAAATATGAATATTTTCGCGAAAAAGTTGGGGAAGTGGCGAGCGAAGTGCAGGAAATGCTTGTTCCCCTTACACTGAGCTTTTCCTCTGATGAAGTCATGGTGATCGAAGAGCATAAAGAAGAGCTGGCAAAGGTCGGAGTGTTTTTGGAGAATTTTGGACCGAACACCTATATCATTCGATCTCATCCAACATGGTTTCCGCAAGGTGAAGAAAAAGAAATTATTGAAGAGCTGATCCAGCAGGTGCTTGATGAAAAAAAGACGGATATCCACAAGCTTAGAGAAGATGCAGCCATCATGATGAGCTGCAAAGGATCAATTAAAGCGAATCAATATTTAAACAATGAAGAAATATTCGCGTTGCTAGAATCGCTAAGAAAAGCGTCAGATCCATTTACTTGCCCTCATGGCCGGCCGATCATCATTCATTTTTCCACCTATGAGCTGGAAAAAATGTTTAAGAGGGTTATGTAATAGTTTTCTGCTGCATGTAAAAGATCGTTGTCAAGTTATGAGGTAAATGGAGATGGGAGCAATGATTGGACAAAAGTTGTTTTTTTCGGATTAGAGCAGTATAAAGATAATATGAAATCAATTGAAAAGAGTATACTCTATGATGAAAAAGGGTATAATATATTGGTGTTTTCTTAAAAATCATGATACGATGAAACAGTGAGTATTTTTTGAAAGTGTGGTCAATATGGAAGAAGAAAAGGATAGACTTGTTGTTTTAATTGGCCCAACAGCTGTCGGAAAGACGAAACTAAGCATTGAATTAGCCAAAAAATTAAACGGTGAAATTATCAGCGGAGATTCCATGCAGATTTATAAAGGAATGGATATCGGAACTGCAAAGATAAAAGAGCATGAAATGGAAGGAATCCCCCATCATTTAATTGACTTAAAGAATCCTTCGGAAGAATTCTCCGTTGCCGAGTTTCAAGAGCTTGCGAGAAAAGCAATTGCCTCGATAACAAAGCGCGGAAAAATGCCGATGATTGTTGGGGGAACAGGCTTGTACATTCAAGCGGTTCTATATGATGATTACCAATTTTCCGATATTCAATCTGACCCTGAAATAAGAAAAGAACTGGAAAATTTTTTGCATGAGCATGGGAATTTAGCATTATACGAGCGTTTACAGGAAATCGACCCTGACAGTGCAGAACGAATTCATCCAAACAATGCTAGGAGAGTCATCCGTGCTTTAGAAATTTTCTATAAAACAGGAAAAAAAATGAGCGAGCATATAAAGGCGCATGAAGCAAATGAGCGCTATCATACCGCCATTATCGGCCTTACGATGGACCGCGATGTATTGTATCAACGCATTGATAAAAGAGTTGACGAAATGATTGAGGAAGGTTTGATTGAAGAAGCAAAATCGCTGTATGATTCTGGAGTTCGCGGTGTACAATCTGCGCAGGCGATTGGATATAAAGAATTATACGATTTTTTTGATGGCAAGGCTTCTCTTGCAGAAGCAATTGAAACGTTGAAAAAAAACACAAGAAGATATGCGAAAAGGCAACTAACATGGTTTCGAAACAAAATGAATGTCAAATGGTTTGATATGACTCCGCCTGTCTCGATGGAAGAAAAAGTTAGTGAAATTTTTCATTATATAGCAGGAAAGCTTCTTTCTGAGAAGAAATAATAAATATAGAGGATATGAGGAGGACGAATGATGAAGCAACCGATAAACATTCAAGATCAAGTGTTAAATCAGTTACGAAAAGATGGCACTTACGTGACCGTGTTTTTATTAAACGGTTTCCAAATTAGAGGACAAGTAAAAGCATTTGATAATTTTACGGTCCTCATCGAATCAGAGGGAAAACAGCAGCTCATTTACAAGCATGCGATCTCAACATTTGCACCGCAAAGAAATGTACAAATTGACATTGAAGCATGACGAAAAAACCGGAGATGATCTCCGGTTTTTTCATGAGAAGGAAAGGTTTCGTGGCAGCGGTTCCGATATGTCAGGTATTTTTCTATCTTCAATCCATGTTTTCCTAATTATCGGCTAAACGCAGATAATTTGAATGGTCGTTATTTTTGCCCTTCGCTAATATTTAACTAACCTGTCCTAGGAATCTGTACTTGTCCAGGCCGCAAGCCACCCAGGCTTCAGAAAAATACTGCTTAGTTTTTATTAAGACATAGATGAAAAGAAGGTTTGTACTACTTGGCTTTCAGCATAAATATTAATAATAACAACCTTTTTCCATGACATGTTCCTTTAAACAAAGTAGATGTAATTTAGAAGATAAATATAAAAATGAGGTGAAGCCTGTGGAGCGAGCGGTCACCTTCAAAAATAACGGCCAAATGAATATTGTCTTAGGACAAAGCAAAACTGAACTTGAAGGTAAAAAGGAAAAAATCGCGACATATGATCTTTCCATTTCCAAAGCGGCTGTCGAACACAGTGTATTAAAAGAGATTGAACAGGAGATGGGCGCATTAGTTGGAATGGAAGAAGTGAAAAGATTATTAAAGGAAATATATGCATGGATTTTTGTGAATAAAAAAAGAGAAGAACAGGGGTTAAAAACCGGAAGGCAAGCGCTTCATATGCTGTTTAAAGGGAATCCCGGAACGGGAAAAACAACGATCGCGCGATTGATCGGAAAGCTTTTTTTCCAAATGAATGTTTTATCGAAAGGGCACTTAATTGAAGCGGAGCGGGCTGATTTAGTAGGTGAATATATCGGCCATACAGCACAAAAAACGCGCGATTTGATCAAAAAGTCACTTGGCGGAATTCTTTTTATTGATGAAGCATACAGTTTAGCCCGAGGAGGAGAAAAAGATTTCGGAAAAGAAGCAATTGACACCCTTGTCAAACATATGGAAGACAGACAGCATGATTTTGTGTTAATTTTAGCCGGATATCCAAGGGAAATGGATCGTTTTTTATCTTTAAATCCCGGACTCGAATCCCGTTTTCCGATTGTAGTTGATTTCCCAGACTATTCAGTCGATGAGCTGATGGAAATAGCAAAATTAATGATGAAGGACAAAGAGTATCGATTTAGCCATGGAGCTGAATGCAAATTGAAAGAGCATTTGCTAAAAGTGAAATATGCGACTCACCCAACGAACTTTTCAAATGGAAGATATGTTCGCAACATTATCGAAAAATCTATACGGGCACAGGCAATGAGGCTCCTGCTTTCTGATAAGTTTGGCAAGGAAGATTTGCTTCTTGTAAAAGAAGAAGATTTAATATTAAACGTATAAGCAGCCCCTAGGCTGCTTTGCTTGATTATTGAAAAGAATTGATTGATAAATCTTTATTTAAATGGGCTTTGAAGAAAGCTCCTGTTTCATTGCTGCACATAATTTACACAAATTCGTTTATTTTTCTCACATAGTTTAGAAAAGAATGACGGCAGCCATTTTAATTGGCTGAAACGATTAGAATTTGATACTCTTAACGTTGACTCAATAAGTTTTTCTAGTGTTGAAGTGCGTTGATGATTTAAGTTTGATAATCTTTATTTTGACTCAATACGTTTCTGTTTTTAAAGCATACTGAAGATGATTTAGTTGAGTCCTGACATTGAACTTAGCAACGTTTCTAGTCTTGAAGTGCGCTAAGGATGATTGGAGTTGGTATCCTAATTTTGAACTTAGCAACGTTTCTAGTGTTGAAGTGTGCTGAAGATGGTTTGAATTTGAACTCTGTACGTTTTGTTTTGAAATGTGCTGAAGATGAATTGAGTTTGATCATCTTACTTTTGAATTCAATACGTTTCTTTTGTCTTGAAGTGCGCTAAAGATGATTTAAATTTGATAACCTTACCATTGATCCGTTTATCGAAGGTTTAATTCATAACGCATAGTTTATAAATTTGCAGCATAATTGGAGGAAGAAGACGAGTGGAAGAGAAAGAACAGGTGATTCTCGTTGGCGTCAAGTTCATGGAAACCGATGAAGAACAGTTTTTTTATTTAATGGAAGAGCTGAAATCGCTCACGGCTGCTGCGGGCGGCCAAGTCGCAGCTGTTTGCACACAAAATCGACTGAGGGCCGAACCATCTACATATATTGGAAAAGGAAAAGTTGATGAGATTAAACAGCTTATCGAGACGACAGAGGCAAATACCGTTATTTTCAATAATGAGCTGTCGCCCAGCCAGCTGCGAAATTTAGCTCGTCTGTTAGAGGTAAAGGTGATCGATCGGACTCAGCTAATTTTGGACATTTTTTCAAAAAGGGCGAAGTCAAGAGAAGGGAAACTTCAAGTTGAACTGGCACAGCTTGAATATTTGCTTCCGAGACTTTCGGGACATGGATTGAATCTATCTCGGCAAGGAGGAGGAATCGGGACAAGAGGTCCGGGAGAAACGAAGCTTGAAACGGATCAAAGGCACATCCGAAATCGCATTCACGATATAAAACAACAGCTGTCCCATATTGTTTCCCATCGCGAGCGTTATCGTTCGCAAAGAAAGAGAAATCATCAAACTCAAATCGCTCTTGTTGGCTATACCAACGCAGGAAAGTCAACGCTGTTCAATAAGCTGACAGCTGCTGATTCATTTCAGGAGGATATGGTGTTTGCCACATTGGATCCTATGACAAGGAAAATGTTTCTCCCATCCGGCATGAAGGTGCTCATGACTGATACTGTCGGCTTTATCCAGCAGCTGCCAACAAGCCTTATCGCTGCTTTTCGCTCTACGTTAGAAGAAATAAAGGAAGCAGATTTGCTTTTACATATCGTCGACAGCTCTCATCCTGACTATATTCAGCATGAAAACACTGTGAATGAATTATTAAAAGAATTAGGAACGGACGGATTGCCTGTTTTAACAGTGTACAATAAAAAAGATCAACAACTAGAGCATTTCTTTCCTTCTTTAAAGGAAGACTATATTGTCATTTCTGCTTTTTGTGACGAAGATATAGAACGGTTAAAAACAGCTATTGAAGAAAAATTAAAGAAAAAAATGCATCCTTACGTTGTCTCCGTTCCAACAGGTGATGGGAAACGTCTATCGTTGTTAAAAGCAAATACGCTCGTTTCAACCTTGCAATTTGACGAACAAAATCAGCACTATATCGTTTCTGGTCTAGTGTTTCGCGACCATCCAGTATATGATCAAATTATGAAGAATAAGTAGAAAGGGTTTTACAGATGTTTCAATATTTTACACATGGAAAAAAAATTATGGACATAGCTCAAAAAGTAGAAAAAAAAATAAAACCATTTCACGAAGAAATTGACAAAGTAGTGGAAGTAAATCAGCTTCGTGTGCTCAGAAGCTTTCAAAAGCATCGGGTGAGCGATTCCCACTTTATTCCCTCAACAGGATACGGATATGATGATATCGGCAGGGATACATTGGAAGATGTTTATGCTGATATTTTTGGATGTGAAAAAGGACTTGTCCGGCCGCAAATCATTTCTGGTACACACGCCATTTCAACGGCTCTCTTCGGCGTATTAAGGCCCGGCGATGAACTTATCTATATTACCGGAAAGCCGTATGATACGCTTGAAGAAATTGTCGGTATCCGCGGAAAGGGGACAGGCTCTTTAAAAGAATTTGGCATTTCTTATCAAACAATTGATCTGACTCCTGAAGGACGAGTTGATTTTGACCGAGTAAAAGCGGCAATCAGTGATAAAACAAAAATGATCGGAATTCAGCGTTCTAGAGGATATGATGTCAGACCGTCATTTTCCATTCAGGAAATTAAGGAAATGGTTTCTTTCATCAAATCAATCAATGAAAAAATTGTTGTTTTTGTCGATAATTGCTACGGTGAGTTTACCGAAGATCAGGAGCCGGGACATGCAGGTGCTGATCTTATTGCAGGCTCTCTTATAAAAAATCCTGGAGGAGGGCTTGTGAAAACGGGAGGATACATCGTTGGAAAAGAAGAGCTCGTGGAAGCTTGCGCGTACCGGCTCACTTCGCCTGGTATCGGAAGGGAAGCCGGTGCAATGCTTTACAGTCTTCATGAGATGTTTCAAGGTATTTTTCTCGCTCCGCATGTTGTTGGACAAGCTCTAAAAGGAGCGATTTTTACCGCTGCAATGCTGGAAGAAATCGGGTTGCGAGTCAATCCTAGCTGGAATGAGAAAAGATCAGATCTAGTTCAGTCCGTTCAGTTTGATAATGCAGATATGATGATTGCGTTTTGCCAAGCGATTCAATCTGCATCGCCCATAAACTCGCATGTAACACCGGTTCCAAATGAAATGCCGGGTTATAGCGATCAAGTCATCATGGCGGCCGGGACTTTTGTCCAAGGCTCCAGCATTGAGCTTTCAGCGGATGGACCGATTCGTCCTCCATATGTGGCATATGTGCAGGGAGGCTTGACGTTTGAACATGTCAAAATCGCTATTTTCCATGCCGTCAATGAATTAATAGAAAAACGATTAGTCGAACTATAAAAAAACATTTCATCTGGTTCAGCGTTCTGCTTACGGTTTCTAGGGTAGTTCCGATCATATTTGCCAATTCTCGATTCGTTAAATGGGCAGTCAAACGATAAAGTTTTCCTTGTAAAAAACCATGTTAAATTTTGTGACATTATATTGACATGATATCTTACATTCATCTATAATGTAGATAAGCAAAAGGAAGGAGGGGCTAAAAGAGCATGAATGATCAAGACCGCCGTTCCATGCCGTTGTTTCCAATCAGCATCGTAAAACAGCTGACGGAACTATCTGCCAGACAAATAAGATATTATGAAGAACATGGTCTTATTTCCCCTGCGAGAACGGAAGGCAATCGCCGGTTATTTTCCTTCAATGATGTCGATAGATTGCTTGAAATTAAATCGTTGATTGAGCAGGGTGTCAATATGGCAGGTATTAAGCAAATATTTGCGTATAAAGAAAACGAACAAGAAAGACAAACTTTCGAAAGATCCTCATTGGCAAAAGAAAAATCAGATTTATCTGATGCCGAACTTCGCAAACTATTAAAGGAAGAACTTCTCCATGCTGGAAGAATGAACCGTGCAACATTAAGACAAGGAGACCTTTCACGGTTCTTTCATTGATAATATCGCTATATAAATTTATTTTTTATATATGAGAGGAGAAATAATATGCCAAAGTACACAAAAGAAGATATTATTCGTTTAGTCCAAGAAGAAAACGTAAAATTTATCCGCCTGCAGTTCACTGACATTTTGGGAACGATTAAAAACGTTGAAATCCCTGTTTCCCAATTAGAAAAAGCGTTGGATAACAAAATGATGTTTGACGGATCATCTATTGAAGGATTTGTCCGCATTGAGGAATCTGATATGTATCTGTATCCTGATTTAGATACGTTTGTCATTTTCCCATGGACAGCGGAAAAAGGGAAAGTTGCCCGCTTAATTTGCGATATTTATAATCCTGATGGAACGCCTTTTGAAGGAGATCCGCGCAACAACTTAAAACGAGTGCTGAAGGAAATGGAAGAGCTCGGATTTACAGCATTTAATTTAGGTGCTGAGCCGGAATTTTTCTTATTCAAACTGGATGAAAAGGGTGAACCAACATTAGAATTGAATGATAATGGCGGATATTTTGACCTTGCGCCGACTGATTTAGGCGAGAACTGCCGCCGCGACATTGTGTTGGAGCTTGAGGAAATGGGATTTGAAATCGAAGCTTCCCACCACGAAGTAGCACCTGGTCAGCATGAAATTGACTTTAAATATGCAGATGCCATCAAAGCTTGTGATGACATTCAAACATTTAAGCTTGTTGTGAAAACCATTGCCCGTAAACACGGCTTGCACGCAACATTCATGCCAAAACCATTGTTCGGCGTCAACGGTTCAGGTATGCACTGCAACCTTTCTTTATTCCGCAATGGTGAAAATGCATTCTACGATCCAAATACAGAGGATCGATTAAGCGAAACAGCTTTACAATTCATTGCAGGTGTCATCAAACATGCAACAAGTTTTACAGCTGTGACAAACCCAACTGTCAACTCTTACAAACGTTTAGTGCCTGGCTACGAAGCTCCTTGCTATGTTGCATGGTCCGGCCGCAACAGAAGCCCGTTAATCCGGATTCCTGCATCTCGCGGCATGAGCACTCGTATTGAAGTGCGCAGCGTTGACCCATCTGCAAACCCATACCTTGCCATGGCTGTACTCTTGAAAGCTGGTCTCGATGGCATTAAAAACAAATTAACTCCGCCAAAACCAGTAGATCGCAACATTTATGTGATGACAAAAGAAGAACGCATCGAAAACGGCATTGTCGACCTTCCAGCAACATTATATGAGGCACTTGAAAACTTAAAACAAAACGAAGTCATTGTCAGTGCTTTAGGATCCCATTTATTCGAACATTTCGTCGAAGCAAAAGAGATCGAATGGGATATGTTCCGCACTCAAGTGCACCCATGGGAGCGCGAACAATACATCACTCAATATTAATCCCGAAACCCCTTGACGCTCAAGCGTTGGAGGGGTTTTATATTTGTGGGTGAAAACAATAAATCTAACTTTCAATAAAAAGCACCCACAAAAATTGAAAAAAAATTACTCCATAATTGATGAGGTGTATTCTTCATATTTACGCATCGAATCTTGATCGACCGTGAAAGCAGATTTACGGCAAATTCAATTATTCCACACAGACAGAGGCAATGAATTCAAGAAAAAGACAATTGATGAAGCTCTAGATATTTTTTAGATTAATCGGTCGTTAAGCATGAAGGGTTGTCCCTATGACAACGCAGTAGCTGAAGCAACCTTTAAAATTATCAAAACAGAATTTGTTAAAAAATATTTCGGAAATTTAGACCGATTGAAACTGAAATTAGATGATTATGTTCATTGGTTTAATATATTAGAATCCATGGAACACTTGGGTATTTAAGCCCGCTGGAGTACAAAGAGAAACACCTCAAACAGTAAAAAAGGAATTTTAAGTAAAAAATCACCAATCATTTTTCAGATCATGTTCTTATGTTAGATCGTAGGAACCGATCGAATAGACCTAAACCAATTTTCCTGAATGAAATGTTAAATATGGTCTCACTCTTCCTTCAATTGAATGAGAAGGGAATGAGCCGGATGTTTACTTTATTAAAACAGATGGGTCATGTAAAATGGTTGATACAACATGGATTTCATTGTCGGCAGGCAAACTTTGAAATCTGTTTTAAACGGAAATAAAAAAGAGGCGTCGACCCCCAATCGTGCAAAAATCCCCGGGGGGTCGACGACTCTTTTAAATCTTCATTGAGCCCAAGCAAATCAAAGATTTGATAAAAATTCCACTTTTCGCTAAAATAAAAATAACCAGTCAAGCATTAAAAATGAAATGCTTATTTAACAACGTTTTTTGGGGGTTTTTATCTTAACTATGAGGAATTGAAACATATATGCGAATCACTTGATATTACTGGTGTGACACCGTTTTTATCTTAACTATGAGGAATTGAAACAAGAAGTTCTTTCGAAAATATCTGACGAGATGAGAGTTTTTATCTTAACTATGAGGAATTGAAACAATCCAATTCCAGGAACGGAAGAAGTCTGGGGAGAAGGTTTTTATCTTAACTATGAGGAATTGAAACAAGTCAGAAAATAAACTTCCTGTTTCTTTGCAAAATCGTTTTTATCTTAACTATGAGGAATTGAAACGTTGCTCTCCTGAACGCATCAGGAATGCGAATCTCTTTGTTTTTATCTTAACTATGAAGAAAAATTTTAACCAAAAAAGCACGGCCAATGTGAAGTGACCCATGTCAAGTAGACAGGAACATTTTATCCATCTTTCAGAATTGAAGTATTTTCATGATATACAAGCTATACTTTTTCAAGAAAAAGAAATCACATATCTATTTTTATAGCGATCATCTCTACAATCCAGCAGGAAATTATGCACAGACTTGTGAAAGATAACGGCCAATCTTATAAAAAATGTATTCAAAAGTGATAGCTTCAAAACTATGAAATTCGTAAGTAAAAAGTAAAAGAAAGCGAAAGAATGGAACACCATGAAAGACGAGGAAGCTCGTCCGGATCGTACCAATCGGGAAGAAAGAAGTTAAACTGCAGCCAATCGAATGCTAGACGAAAAAAACTGTAGAGCGCATATGAATCCATATTCAAAAATCCTTCAACGCTTAATTGTTTCATTTCCGACGAAGTCGTCCGGGTTGCGTTATCCAATCCGCAAACTTGGGACGAATAATCATCTGATCAAAACCAGCCGTGTAATATTATGCGGTTTAACCAAAGGAATTGCTCCGTTATTTCTGTTACTTATAAAACGACAAGTAAACCGTCACCTTACAACAAACTATTCAAAAATCCAGAGTAGACGAGGCTCTATTCCAATATTCACAATGAGAAGAAGGCCATCCTTTTGTAATTTAACCTGTTCTTTGCCACATCAGTCGGGGACAGGTTTTTTTCTATTTTCATGAACAAAATGCACATAATTATTTTTATTTGCAAAAAAACATTATTCAGAAAATTGTTGCTATAATACCTTTGAAAATGTAAACGCTGTCAAAAAACAAGGGGGTACTGTTGAAATGAAAAAGTGGTGGTTCTTTCTAGTGATGGGGATTGTCGCGGTGATGCTGGCGGCTTGCGGAAGTACTGCGGCGACAAAATCATCTAACAAACAAGAAAATTATCCAACAAAACCGATTATGTTTTCGCTCCTTCAGGTGCTGGGGGCGGCTGGGATTTAACAGCAAGAGCGATTACGAAAATATTGGATGAAACAAATCTGGTGAAGCAAACGATGACGGTAGAGAATAAACCGGGCGGTGGAGGAACCGTGTTTATGGCGGAATATGCGACGCAAGATAAAAACAATGATTATAAGCTGTTTGTCAACTCCCCGCCGATCATTATTAACAACTTAAAAGCGGAAGGGAACAGTCCATATGGTTATAAAGATACAACACCGCTTGCCCAACTAACCAAAGATTTTGGAGCGATCGTGGTCAGAGCGGATTCGAAATTTCAGTCGATGTCTCAATTATTGGATGCAATTAAGCAAAATCCGAAATCGGTGACGGTTGCCGGCGGATCTGCACCAGGATCAATGGATCATTTGGTTGCGATTCTTCCTATTTATAAAACCGGTATCGATCCGAAAATAGTGAAATACGTGTCGTACGATGGCGGAGGAGAAGCAATTGCGGCGCTGCTTGGCGGAAATACCGATGTCATTGCAACCGATGCTTCTTCTGTCGGGGAATATGTAAAAGCAGGAAAAGTGCGGGTGCTTGCTGTTACAGCGCCGGAACGTCTTGGCGATGTTTTGAAAGATGTACCGACGTTAAAAGAGCTTGGCATTGATGCGGAATTTACAATTTGGCGCGGCGTATTTGGTCCAAAACAAATGTCTGACGATGCGAAAAAGTTTTGGGAAAATACATTCAAAAAATTGTCTGAGCATGAAAAATGGAAAGAGGAGTTAACAAAACAAGGCTGGGAGCCTGAGTACAAAGGTTCCAAAGAATTTACACAATTTTTACAAGAACAAGAACAGCTTATTAGCGACATGTTAAAATCGCTCGGAATGCATAAGTAAGTGAACGGGGGAGAGAATTCTTCCCCATCTTTATAACAAGAATGGAGGGATGTGAGTGAGTAAAACGTTTGATCGCATTGCTGCCATCACCTTTTTGGCTGTTGGAGCTTTGTTTATGGTGGAAAGTCTGCGAATCTCGAAAAGTGCGTATGGGAGTGCCGTCGGACCAAACGTGTTTCCATTTTTGCTAGGACTTATTCTTGTGTTATTAAGCATTAAACTGCTCTTCGAAACGGCAAGATATGCGCACTCAGAAAGCGAAAAGCAGCCGCTGCAATATAAAAAGTTTTTCATCATTTTACTTGCCGCCGTTTTCTATGCTGCTTTATTAGAAACAGTCGGCTATGTGATTACCACTTTTGTCTTTCTTGTTATTGGATTTCAGGCAATGGAAAAAGGTGGGCTGTGGAAATCGGTGTTGTTTGCCGCTTGTTTTTCTCTGGGGGTATACGGGCTATACGTCAAGCTGTTGCAAGGAACGTTGCCTAGCTGGCCAATTTGGTTGCAGTAAAGGAGGTAGAAAAGTATGGATGCATTGACATTTTTAATTGATGGCTTTCAGACCGCATTGCAGCCGCACAATCTGTTTTTCGCCTTTCTTGGAGTGCTGATCGGAACGGCGGTAGGAGTGCTGCCAGGAATTGGGCCGATGAGCGGGGTAGCGCTGCTCATCCCGGTAACCGCTTCAATGACGTCCGGTCTTGACCCAGCTCAAGCGGCGACAAGCTCAATTATTTTGCTTGCTGGTGTTTATTACGGAGCGATGTACGGTGGTTCGACAACATCGATTTTATTAAATACGCCTGGAGAGTCTTCCTCTGTTGTAACGACATTGGACGGTTATCAAATGGCAAAGCAGGGAAGGGCGGGGGCAGCTTTAGCGATTGCGGCGATCGGTTCATTTGTCGCCGGGCTCGTTTCCTTAATTGCCCTTGTGCTGTTGGCAGAGCCGCTTTCCAATGTAGCGTTGAAATTCGGCCCAGCGGAATATTTTTCCTTAATGCTTCTCGGATTGGCTGCTGTCAGTGGACTGGCGGGAAACTCGATGACAAAAGCGTGGATGATGACTGTTTTCGGCTTATTGCTTTTGACCATTGGTCTTGATAATGTATCAGGTGTGGCACGGTTTACGTATAACATTTCGTTTCTATACGGGGGCTTGGAATTTTTAACGGTAGCGGTCGGCTTGTTTGCCTTAGGAGAAGTATTCAAAGCCATTCTTCATAAGGAGAAAAATGACGGCGAAATCGCAAAAATCGGCCGCATCCTTCCGTCGAAAGCAGAAGCAAAAGAAAGCGTGGGTCCGATTGCGCGCGGATCGCTGCTAGGCTTTTTCGTCGGCGTATTGCCGGGAGCAGGGGCGACGCTCGCCTCGTTTTTCTCTTATATCATGGAAAAGAAATTAAGCAAAACGCCTGAAAAATTTGGAAAGGGAACGATTGCCGGCGTGGCGGCGCCGGAATCAGCGAACAATGCCGCTTCAGGAGGGGCGATGATTCCGCTGTTGACGCTCGGAATCCCTGGCTCTGGGACGACGGCGATTTTAATGGGTGCGTTAATTATGTATAACGTCCAGTCGGGTCCTCTTCTGTTCGACGAACATCCAGATGTTGCATGGGGGCTTATTGCCAGCATGTTTATCGGCAATGTGATGCTACTTATTTTAAACATGCCTCTTGTCAAAATATTTGCTAAAATTATTGAAACCCCGACTAAATATTTGCTGCCGCTTATTGTTGCGATTTCGGTTTTCGGTGTTTATGCGGTGCAAGTCACAATATTTGATGTGTTTCTACTCATTGGGTTTGGCCTTTTAGGCTATTTGCTGGCACAACATGACTTTCCCCTTGCTCCGCTTGTATTAGGGATGGTACTTGGTCCGATGATCGAAAATAACATGCGAAGAGCACTTACAGCGTCGAATGGCGATTTTATGGTGTTTTTTGAAAAACCAATCTCACTTGTACTACTGATCATAGCGTTTTTATGGATTGTTGTGCCATTTATCATGAAAATTAAAAGGGAAGTCGATTATTGTAAACGAAGATATGTAATAAGGGAAAGACTATTGCCTTTTGGTGGATAGTCTTTCTCTATTTTTAGTCAAGGAGAGAGTAAAATGAAGCTGCAAACGCGTCTGGTGATCATTATTTGTTCATTGCTTTTATTTGTTATTATTTTTCTTTCCTTTTTGTTTCAGTACATGCTTGCGGCAACACTGAAAGATCAAATCGGAATGCGGGCGCTGAATGTAGCAGAAACGGTGGCTGCTACGCCGCACATTCGGGACGCTTTTAAACAGCCGAACCCTCATCAACAAATTCAGCCGTTTGCAGAAATGATTCGTCGAAAAACAGGCGCAGAGTACGTTGTCGTGGGAAACAGACAAGGAATTCGTTACGCCCATCCGCTCCCAGATCGAATTGGAAAGAAGATGGTCGGGGGAGATAATCACGAGGTCCTTAAAGGAAAAGCGATTATTTCTGAAGCGGTTGGTTCGCTCGGTCCGGCGATACGCGGAAAAGCACCGATTTTCAATGAGCAGGGAAATGTGGTGGGCATTGTATCGGTAGGCTTTTTGTTGGAAGATATTAAGGATATCGTTTGGTCATATACCTCAAACATTTTTTTATTTTCTATCCTTGCTCTATTGTTAGGGATAATTGGAGCGGTTGTTATTGCCAAAACGGTAAAAAAATCGATTCATGGATTGGAACCGAAAGAAATCGGTCTATTATACCAAGAAAAGCAGGCGATTTTAGAAGCGATTCGCGAAGGAATTATTGCTGTGAATCAGAATGGAATCATTACAATGGTCAATAAAACGGCGATGACGCTGTTAGGGTATGAGAGAGAACAAGATGTGCTAGGAAAATATATTTTACATACCCATGGTGCTAGTTGAGCGTCAACGCTCAACTAGCCCAAGAACAACGAGCGAATAGGCCAACAAAATGGCATCAAGCGCCGTTTCAAATCCAGAGATCGAATTGGCGCGAATTTTCGTGATCCGAAATGAATCCACTAAAACCGAGAACGCGGTTTCGACGATTTTGCGTTTTCGTTTCATCCATCGTTTCCATGCTTTCGATTGATGGATTTTCTGGTTTTTCCGAACGGGCGTCCAAAAAGTGATCTTGTATTCATCATACAGCTTCTTTTGCAAGTCTTGGCTCACATATCCTTTGTCACCAAGTGTATACGGATGAGGAAGTTGGGCCATCACGGTTTCCGCAGCTGTCCGGTCGTGACAGGATGCTTCGGTGACGACATATCCCATCGGAAGCGCTTGGTCAGTGATCTGGAGATGAAGCTTAAACCCATAGTAAGCCATCTTTTTGGATGCACAATACCCGATATCTGCGATTCCTTGAAACCGTTTGACGCGATACATTCGTGCGTGGTGGCAGAGTTCAATAGGTAAGCTATCCACTACCGCATAAGCGTGATGTTGCCCACGTTTGGCTAGTTGATATCGTATCCATTTGACGGCAAAGCCAAGATTTCGACAACGGCGGTTATATCGAGAACGTTCAGGAAATAAATCTTTCGAAAATAAGTTTCCGATCACAAATCGGTGCCAAGCTCGTTCGGATGTAAAACCTAACAACTTTCCAAGAACATGGACGGCGATGATGACTTCATCTTCTTGCTTCAACAAATGGTGATTTCGGCGTTGTAAATACATCTGAATCAAAGACAATTGTCCAGATACAAAGAACAAAATCGCTGCATATTGTTTTTGAATTTTCGCTTCGTCTGTTGTAAAATGAAAGTGCTCTTGCATGGGACTTCTCCTTTTAAATGTTTGGTAGCACTTTCATTTTAAAGGAATTTTCCATGCAAGGGCTATTTTTATATCCTGTGATCTTTATCTAGCACCACAGGTATTTTACATATTATTCCTCATTCTAGGCTGTTAGAAGTAATTCGAACAGGTGAAGCAGAATATGATGACGAAATGATATTAGGTGAAGAAACGATCATTACTAATCGCATTCCGATTGTTGATAAAAAAGAAAACGTCATTGGGGCGGTATCGACATTTCGCAATAAGTCGGAACTGTACCGATTGACAAAAGAGCTTTCCCAGCTAAAAAGCTATGCCGAAGCACTGCGGGCGCAGACACATGAATTTTCCAATAAATTATATCTTATCTCTGGATTGATTCAGCTGGAATCTTATGAAGAAGCGTTGGAACTTATTACAAAAGAAACAAACATGCAGCAGGATATCGTTCGTTTTGTGATGAAAGAAGTACCTGACCCGATTGTTGGAGGGCTGTTAATCGGAAAATTTAACCGAGCTAATGAGCTAAAAATTCAATTTGATATTGATCGGCAAAGCAGCTTTAAAGATATTCCGAAACAATTGGACCGCGATCATCTTGTTACGATTATCGGCAATATTATTGATAATGCCATGGAGGCGGCATTGCATAATGGGCGTGACCAAAAGCGGGTCAACGTCTTTTTAACCGATCTTGGCGACGATCTAATCATTGAAGTGGAAGATAACGGAACGGGTATTCAGGAAGAGATTGCTGAACAAATATTTGAACGGGGATTTTCCACCAAGGGGAAAGCACAGAGAGGATACGGTCTGGATTTAGTAAAAAATTCGTTAAAGGTGCTTGGAGGGCACATTACTTATCAATCAGAGCGAGAAAAAGGAACCGTTTTTACCGTTATCATTCCGAAGCAACGGGAGGAATTATGATGGAATACACTATTCAAGTGCTCATTGTCGAAGATGATAAACGTATTGCCGAAATTAACCGCCGCTTTGTTGAAAAAGTAGAAGGATATAAAGTGGTCGGGATTGCCACAAATGAACAGGAAGGGAAAGAACTGATAGAAGTGCTGCTGGACATTTATTTTCCTGATATGAATGGGATTCAATTTTTAAAATGGATTCGCGAGCATTTTGCGAATATCGATATTATTATGATTACAGCTGCCAGAGAAATTGATACATTAAAGCAAGCGATGCATGGCGGAGTGTTTGACTATATTATCAAGCCGATTATGCTCGACCGTTTTACCGAAACATTGGTGAAATACAAAGAATATTTTTATAAAATGCATGAACTGATGAAGGAAAAAGAATTGATTGGACAGGAGGAAATCGATCAATTAATTCGACGGGAACGTACCTTTGGAGACGCAGATGGGGAACTGCCAAAAGGAATTCACCGATTGACATTGGAGAAAGTGCTGGCGGTAGTGAAGCAATATCGAGACGGCATTACAGCGGAAGAAGTAGGGAAACTTATTGGTGCGAGCCGAACGACATCAAGAAGATATTTAGAATATCTTGTTTCCATTTCTCAAGTGACAGCTGACATTTTGTACGGCTCTGTTGGAAGGCCGGAGAGAATTTACAAGTTAAAACGATAGGGAGGAAGACTACTTAGATGTTTTTATTCTGATTTTGCTTGATGTCATTTTACCGATATTTTGCTTGCAGGTATTGGCTGTTCCCATCGTTGCTGTTTTTTACTGTTTTCAGACGCCTTCTTCTTTCGCCGGCGCGGCGATTGCCGATATGATTATGTTTGTATTAAATCTTGGTGGAGTGATTACTTAAGCGTTATTCATCGGTAGGCCGTATCCTTGCTCAAAAACACAGCGTTTTACGCATTGAATAAGGTCTCACTCTCACCGCAAATGAGTGAGAAGGATAAACCCAGAACACAGCGTTTTATCCGTGGAATATGGACACTACCGGATGATGCCGCTTAAGCGTATTGATTTCAATACTGTTTAGTTCAGAGACCGTGACGATGATGGTCTATCTCTCTAACCATTCAATGGAAATAACAAACGGCATGAACTTCTAGTTCGGCCGTTTGCTCTATTAAAACAGATGGATCAGGTAAAATATTTCAGATAAAACACGGATTTGATTGTTGGCCTGCAAACGTGGAAAGCCTGTTTTAAATGAAAATTGTCGTCGACCCCCAATCATGCAAAAATCCTGGGGGATCGACGACTCTTTCTAATCTCCAATGAGCCCACGCAAATCAAAGGATTGATAAAATGTAACTCCTTCGCTAAAATGAAAATAACTCATAAATCATTTTAAACTAAATACTTATATAACATTGATTTTTGGGGTTTTTATCTTGACTATAAGGAATTGAAACCACATTTTCTTTTGCCCCCTTCAAAAACTGCCGTTGTTTTTATCTTGACTATAAGGAATTGAAACCAAAGTTCCCCAAGCTCCACCTGCAATGCGAGAATTTTCGTTTTTATCTTAACTATAAGGAATTGAAACGCTGCTTCTACAACTTCTTTGTATTTCTTCTTAGCGTTTTTATCTTAACTATAAGGAATTGAAACTTGTCAATGACATAGGATAAACCTTTGAACCCACTGGGTTTTTATCTTAACTATGAAGAAAAATTTTAACCAAAAAAACATACTAAGATTAGTAGCACAGACCATGGCCATGGTCTGTGCTACTATTTTTTTATAGTAGAAGTGGAGAATAGGTCGTGACAGCCCCAGAACCTTGAGTTCGTAATGAAAAAACTGGCCTACTTCACTGCCCTTATAAGAATCAGTTTCAGTATGTTGGTTCCTTGAGATCGTGTATAAGAAAAGGGAATCGATAAGGTGAAGTGAAGACTTCTACATAAAAATCAGGAGGAATGTATATGCAAAGCGTCATTGCTTTTGATGTCAGTATGGGAATACCTCAATATCATAAATAACGATAACTTGCTTATTGTTGTATTCTTTAAATGTAGGAGTAATGTCTCTTTGTTGTTTTGAAGGTTTTTTATCATGTATTTCTGGAAAAAATGACAATTGCATGGTATCATTCATTATAGTAGTCTTTTGATTACTCATAAAAAATCGCCCTTTTTCTAAAATGTTTGTTTGGTCACTTACCTTTTACTAGAAAGGGTGATTTTTTTGTATTTTTAAGCATGAATTAACAGAAAGAGGCTGCCAAAAAGTGAAAATTAGTCACTTTTTGGACAGCCCCTTACTTGTTATGAGTTGACCGTCATTAATTCGTAGAATTCGATCCCCTAGCTTAGCCACCTTATCATCATGGGTCGCAACAAGCACTGCAGCACCTTTTTCTTTGAAAGAAAGAATATGAGACATTACTGTTTGCGCTGTCTCGCTATCAAGGGCTGCTGTCGGCTCATCGGCGAGTATCACATCAGGATTGTTCACCAGAGCACGAGCAATAGCAACTCGCTGTCGTTCACCTCCAGAAAGTTCTGATGGTTTCTTCTTTAATGCCCAATCCAGACCGACTTTCTCTAATGCCTCTAATACTCTATTTTTTCTCTCCTTACGTCCTGGTAAGGGTCTTGCATATTGCAATGGTATCATGACATTACTTTCAACAGTTTCATTCTCAATTATTGCGTAATCCTGATGGATATATCCAAAATACTCATTTCGTAGACGAGCCCTATTACGATCGCGTTCTGATACTTCTCTTCCTTGAATGAGGATATGGCCCCGCGTTGGCTTACTAATTAATCCTAATATATTTAATAATGTAGATTTACCGCTACCTGACGCCCCCATCAAAATAACACATTCACCAGCATTCAGTCGTAAAGAAACTTTTTCAAGAGCCGTTACTTGTGTGCGATCCCTACCATAAACCTTCGAAATGTTTCGAGCTTCAAGGATTGGTTTCATTTTCAGCCTCCTATCTTTTTTGTGCTGCGCATGGACCATAACCATAATATAAAAAATGTCACTAAGATTCCTAACATAACCCATAACGGTACATTTGGTGATGGTGCACCCGCAAGATGTAAGTAACATAAGAGCAGTGTAAGTATCGTAATCGGTGGGATCAGCACCACCGCTGCCAAAAATCCCCCAATGCGAAGACTAATATGAAAAGGCGTTGCTCCATACATAACCCTGATTTTAAAAGCCCGATGCTCTTGACGAATCGTCAAACGTGCAGAGGACACGAAAGCAATAAAAACTAGTAACAGAAAACTTAACATACCTACAATATATATAGCGGAACGTCCCATTATTTCACGAAATCGTTGAGGTTGATCCACAGCTATGTCATGGGGAATAAGAAACAAGTCACTATTTGCACTCATCTTAACAAACGTACCTACCGCTTTAGCTTCCGGATCAAGCAAGACCGTTCGAGCTATAGCTTCTTCTTGCTCAATAGGACTGAGTAGTGGAAGAAGGTTAGTTGGTGCTCTAATCACGATGCGGTTGTCTAAGGGTAAACCTGCCGCCGAAGGATCAAAAAAAGTAGCTCCTGCAGGAAGTGTGCCGACTACTGGTATGTTTTCTCCTGCTATATTTACAGAGTCCATATTTTCACCAGCAAGTTTTGACCCTTGCATAGCACATGGTACGGATTCGCACAGCTGAAGCTCAGGAAATAAATCTGAAATAACATCACCGAACAGTATTAGTGTAAGATGTCCATCTGCAAATTCAGGATCATCAAGTCCCATGTTATTAATGATTGCAGTATAGCCCTTTTGATCGTTGATTTGGTCTATCACAAATTGTATAGTATCCGTCCCTACTTGACTCGGTTCACCATCGGATGGATAGTAAGGGGTAAAAGTGACAGCGTGCTGTTCCCGTAATTGCTGGCCTCCTTTTAATACAGCAACCTGGGATACAACATCCTCTAAGGCCAGTGCAAAAACAACGCAGGCTGCGGTAATCATCAATGAAATTCCTAACATGGCCTGCCAACGTCGGCAAGCCATAATAACCCCTGCCCACAACTCACGCATCAACATTTACCTCCTTGTTTGTCTTTATAACCACATAAAGTATCAAAGACCATGTCAAGATGACAATAATGAATGAGATAGCAATACTAGCGAATGTTTGTAAATTGAATAATGGGATATCAGTATGGCTAACTTCTGCTATTAGAAGTTTTGACATAATTCCACCTATAGCACTCCCTATTAGAAGACCAGCTATCCCAAATAATAGATTTTCTCGCACGAGGGTAGTGGGCAAGGCTCCATAACGTCTTCGAATGCCAAACTCTCGAGCACGTTCTTGATTGTATAAAAACCAGTCCAAAACAACACATAAAAGACCCATAACTAGAAAAATGACAGTGATTACAACAAATGGATTATTAATGAAATATGTAAATAATGGGATTTCCTTACTTACCTGAGGGACAAACCCCATCTGATAGAACAAGTTTAATATATGTTTTACTTGATCCGGATCCGAAGTATTTATCGTGTAATTTCCAGGAGGTAGTGGATCTAGATTAATCGTACGTGCATATTGATAATCATCTGTTGCAGATGGCGAATCAATCACTCCGGAAATTTCAACTTCCTTTGGTAAAAGAGATGCTGTACCAGAATTCGACCACTGTTTTTCAGTGTATGTACCTCGGAAAAGATAGACATGAGAAGTTGTTAAGTCCGTACTTTCATCTGAATCTTTTGGAAACCAAGGCAGGGATCCATGTGGGTCGTAAACAATGATTTCAGGTCGACCATCGCCTAACGAAGAATAAACAAGAGATAGTGACTGTTTATCAATATAGTCAATTAACATACTTTGTGCAGAAGATGCTTCAGTTTTTGTAACCTCTTGTGGACCATTAATCATGGTCAAGACAGTTATTTCTCCTGTTAAGCCGAATGTGATTTCTTGGCGGCTTTCAAGCGTCCATTGAAATGCTTGCACCATGAAAGATGTTAGCATGCTGAGAAGGACGCTACTAAGTGCAAGTCTTAAATTTAATAGAAACCATTTATTTGTATTCATGTCAACGCCCTCCTCAATTTACGTGCTTTGATCCAAATTCTAGAAAGTAAAACTTAATTAGGTTATAATTTTAGAAGTAAATAAAGTTATAGTTATAGCGAGTTACATATTTGTCACCCCAAAGTGGTGAGTCCCAAACAGAGTCTTGGCGGGAATGAACTCTTGTATCACTTTTCGAACTTGCTTTTGAAGTGTAAAGACGTCCTGTATCAAGAGAAGGTCCCGCCTGACGAGTAAACCGGTGATATCCCTGTTTCGCGTGTTTGCCATTATCATTTTACGAGGCTTTGATTTGGACATAGCCATTCCATTTTGCCCCCATTAGTGTTTCCCATGCTTTAGCATAGTTCTGACCGGCTGCTTGTGTTTGAGTAAAAGAGAGACATAAGGTAATTAAAAGCCCCGCAATGATTAAGACAAATACATTTCGCACATAGCGAGAAACTCCAAGACTACTATTCATTTTTTATCCCCCCTTTCCAAGTTTTTCACAGTAATCTTTTCAACAATTTACAATAATATCCTCTCTATTTTGACAAAATGAAACAATATTACTAGCATCAATTAAGGTTTAGTATTTTTGCACGAAAATATATAGGTAAAAATGGTGGAGTAAAATTTATGAAGGATTGGATAATCCAAACATGTCTTTGTTTTTACTACAATAGGATCGCATAAAGGGGACATCACACTTTATTTTTTGCTTCGACAAGTATATAAAATTCCATTAAAATAAAAAGAACCATAAAACTTCCAAACGGAAATTTTATGGTTCCTGTCACATTTCGTATGACGTAAAGCATATATTTCCACAACCATAGAGCCACAAGGCATTTTTAACTTAATAGGATTTATCCCTCAGTAAAGTGTATGTTGCATATCAAATAGAATTGTTCAATACACTCATTCTAAAATAAAAAGGTTGTAAGAATAATTATATAGAAATAGAAACTCTTCCTTTTAAAGGTACCGTCAAGAATTTTGTGTAAGGTTCTATAGAGTATCCTCAGATTATGCTTTATTCGATAATAAATTCATTTATCTGTTCCCACTAGGAGACTCGGGGAAACGGATATAAGTTAAGTTCGGAACATCAATGAGCCAGCCGATGTTTTTTGTGAAAGTGATGCCGGAGCGGGGGGCATGGAACATCAAAATAAACGAGAGAATATTTTATGGTTCTCGTCAGATTAGGCAGTGCTTATTTCATAAGGTCAACTGCTTCGAAATAGTTGAATTTATTTGAGCTTCTTCAAAATTCAAAAGCAATCTCATTCTCTGGTCAATCGCAATTCTTTTTTGGCTTCTTTGTCGACTACAATTTTCTCATGGATATATCCGAATTTACCTTTTGAAGTTCCGCAAACAGGACATTTTTGAAGTGAAAGAGGTAATTCCAAGCCACAGCTATTCAGCAGATCTTCATTGGATAAAATGTCCACTGCGGTTCCATCTGCAGCTATTTCTCCTTTTTTTATCACAATAATCCTTTTACAGGTTTCAAGTACCATGTCCAAGTCGTGGCTGGTAATTATTTTTGTATGTTCAAAGCTTTTTAACAAATCAATTACTCTCCGTCTTGATTTTGGGTCCAGGCCAGAAGTTGGCTCATCCATGATCAATACATCAGGTTGCATGGATAAAACGGATGCAATTGCGGCAGAGCGCTTTTCTCCTCCTGATAGTTTATAGGGGGCCCTGTCTTTCAAATGAGGTATTCCAACCTTCTCCAGCGCCTGCATCACCCGTCTCTCCACGTCTTCCTCTTCCAGCTTATAATTTCGTGGTCCAAAGGCAACGTCTTCATAAACAGTAGTCATGAACAATTGGTCGTCAGGGTCCTGAAAAACCATTCCCAATCTTTGGCGAATCATCGGTAATGTCTTTTTGGTTACACGCACATCTCCTACCAGCACTTCTCCGCCATCCGGAAAATAAACTCCCATCAACAGCATTAGCAGCGTAGACTTCCCAGCACCATTTGCACCAATGATTCCGACTGATTCACCATGATAAATGGAAAAAGACATATTTTTAATTGCTTCATGTCCATCCGGATACGAAAAATGCAGATTCCTCACTTCAATTTTATGATGACTCATCCTATCAAATCACTCCTGTAAACAATGACCCTATCAATACAGGTATGTTGTAAATTCTTGCAATAATAAAAAATAGACTCCATCCGGCAAAATAGGCAAGATCTTTAAAGCTAAGTTTTGCAATATCTCCTGTATAATACTCTCCTGTAAAGCCTCTTAAATTCATTGCTTGATATACCAGCTCTGCTCTTTCAAAAGTCCTGAGCAATATTTGTCCGGCAAAAGAACCCCAAGCGCTCCACTTTAATCCCTTTTGTCCTGGCGCCCTAAGTGAATACGCCCTTATCATCCTGGAAACCTCTTCGATCAACACCGATATATATCGATATGTTAATAGAAGCTGTAAGACAAAAATCTTAGGGATTTTGACCATCCGCAAAGCTGCGGCAAACCGATCCATCCCTGTGGTTGCAATGAGTAAAATGCTGGCTGTCACTGTTAAACTGCATTTTATTAAAATGGATAAAAAAGTAACCCAACCTTTTGAAATGGCAATTCCACCAAACAGCACTTTAGATTGATCAAACAATGGATTTAATATTCCAATTCCGATAATGAAAGGTTCAATAAGCAATATCATTTTTAAAATTGGTGCAACTGGTAGCTCTGCAAAAGCAAAAATTAGTATAGGATAAAAAATAAAAGGCAAAAGACCAATTATTTCATACCTTTCAAATGATACAACCACAGTCAAATAGACGACTGTGGTTAACAGCTTTATTAGCGGATGAATTTTGTGTATAAAGGTCTCTTTTCGCGCCAGATCATCCAGAAGCCTCATATTAGACAGCGAATTTATCATGTTCGACATTTACATCCATTCCTATTATATATTTTAATAAACTAAAGGGAGGGCCCCACCATAAAATAATCAAGCGGTCGTTTTTATTTTTTTCCTTTTAATCAACATGATGACCCACCCTGTAAATACGGCTAATGCAAGAGTCAATGCTCCTCCTACTATACCCGAAACGCTTGTCCCAGCATTAACAGCAGGCCACGCATTTTCAGCTTGTCCAGCTGTTTTTTCATTTTCACTTGCTTTAAAATCATAATCAGGCAATAATGCTGTTTTGCTTTGAATTTCAGAGAGTGTTTCATGAATGCCGTCAGGAGCTTCCAATTCTTCTGTACCTGCTGTTTTTTCGATAGACCATTCCAGTCCGTCAGGATTAGCGGATGCAAACCAAGAAAACAAACCGCCAACCACAACTACAGCGATTGAAAAGCCTGTCAATACTTTCTTCATTGAAATATTACCAAAGGCTTTCCCGTTTGCTGCTTTGTCCAAAATGTCAGGTCTAGCTCTCCATACGAAGGTAATGATTGCTGCGGTTACCAGCCCTTCAACTATCCCGATCGCAAGGTGTATCGGCTGCATTAACAATACGAATTTCACAAAGGGCAATTCGGTTTTTCCCGATAAAAGAGTCTCAAGGACAACGCTAAAAGCACCCAATTGGAGAGCAACCAGTGCTGAAGCCATCGAACCAGCAAAAATCCTTTTGGAAGTAACCCCTTTACGTGTAATCCACTTATATATGAATGGATACGCTATAAAGCACGTATAAAAACCAAGGTTAAATACGTTGCAGCCATAAGCAAGCAATCCGCCGTCACCAAAGAACAATGCCTGTATCAACAAAATCGAAGCCATCGTTAAAAATCCCGCATAAGGACCTAATAATATTGCCAGCAGCATTCCTCCTCCGAGGTGTCCGCTTGAACCAGTGCCTGGTATTGAAAAATTAATCATTTGTGCTGCAAAAACAAATGCTCCCATCACTCCCATTAAAGGAATTTTCTTTTCATCCAGCTCATTCTGGAGCTTTTTGATTGAATAAGCTGCAACTCCAGCAGTGGTTGCCAGCATGGTTCCACCAACAGCTGGTGAAATCAAGGCATCCGCCATGTGCATCATATTCACCCCTTTGTAACATTATTTTTAGAATTTTTAAAATAATTTGTAAGTCGAGCGTATCACGGTTTGACAAGAATGGTCAAGAGAATGTTAAGTTACACGACTTTCAATGGTCAGAAATGTTCAGCTTTGTTGAACGCGATTTGTTTTTGTCCAGCAATTACAATCTTTTGCTATCCAGCCATTTCTCACTATCCGGTTTCTGGATTTGAAACGGGGGAGGAGATGGATTTTTACTGGTACCTCATGTTGTTTTCGGCTTATCGTAAAGGGGCAACTAGTATCGCAGATTTTTTGTGCCGGGTCATAGATGTCGAAAATTACATCTTTATGATCGCTGTTGCGCACAGCCGGAAATTCCGTCAATGTTTTGCTAAGATTTTTTCTTATCGGCGATTAATGAATCTATCCATATAAACGGGCAGTTTTTTTAAAATTGGATTTGTCCGCATTTAACTGGTTCACAAAAATATCGATTTATTTACAACGTTTGGCAGCCAGATATGTTGATTTTTAAAGAAAAATTTTTAACAAATTAATTGTAAAACGATTTCATTTTGTTTTATAATTTTACTAAACCGGTTTATGAAAACGCTTATAAATACTAAATCGATTTAGTAATGAAAGAGGGATCCCTTTGAAAAAAGTTACGATGGCTGACGTCGCAAAGTTGGCGGATGTCTCGAAAAGCACAGTGTCGCAATATTTAAATAAACGCTATGAATATATGAGCGAGGAAACGAGAAAACGAATTGCCATGGCGATTAAGGAATTGGGATATCAACCGAATTTTATCGCCCGCAGCTTAAAACAGAAAACAACGATGACAATCGGAGTGGTCGTCTTCAACATTATGCATATGCTTACGACGCAAGTGCTGCATGCGATTGAGGAAGAGTGCCAAGAGCGGGGTTTCCATGTTATCGTCTCTAATTCCGATGATGATCCGGAGAAAGAAAAGAAATATATTGAGATGCTGCGGGCAAAACAAGTCGATGGTTTGATTATTTTTCCAACAGGAAAAAACGCTGATATATATCAAAAATTACTTGAAGAACGGTTTCCGCTTGTGTTTGTCGATCGGATGGTTCCGGAGGTCAAAGCGGACGCAGTTCTGCTTGATAATCAAAAGGCTGCTGAATTGGCGGTCGAATATTTTGCTGAGCGTGGTTACGAACACATCGGAATTGTCACTCCGCCGCTTGTTTCCCATATCGTTCCGAGGATGGAGCGCATTGAAGGATTTCGGCAAGCGTTAGTAAAAAAGGGACTTCCAGTTGTTGACGATTATTTTATCACAACGGAGATCCCGCGTATTCAAAAAGAATTGACAAGGTTGTATGAATCCGGCCGCTTGCCGGAAGCATTGTTTACGATCAATGATTTAACATTGATGGAAGTTTTGTATTTTATTAAAGGAAATCATATTAATACTCCTGACGAATTGGCGATTATCAGCATTGACGATGTGCCGTTTGCCCATGTTTATACGCCGACGTTGACGACGATCTCGCAGCCGACGTTTGCCATGGGGAAAAAAGCGGCAGAACGGCTTTTTTTGCAAATCGCCAAAAAAAGCGAGCATCAACCGCAAGTTTTTCGTTTTTCGCCTACGTTTATCGAACGAGGATCGGTAAAAGAAAAAACATCATAGAAAGAGGGAGCAAACATGGAAGCAAAACAACCAGTTGTAATTGGTGTCGATATCGGAACGACGAGCACAAAAGCGGTGGCGTTTGGCGAACAGGGGCGGACGCTAGCCTCCCACGCAATTGATTATCCAATAATACAGCAGCATCCAGGCTGGGCGGAGCAGGATCCGGAGGAGATTTTCGCAGCTGTTGTGAAAACTGTAAACGCTGTTATTTCTAAGTTAAAAATTCCTTCTAGCCAAGTGAAGGCGATCGGATTCAGCGCGGCGATGCATTCATTAATGGCGCTTGATGTATCAGGACGCCCGCTTACCCGCTGCATTATTTGGGCCGATAACCGCAGTGTCGAACAAGCGGAGCGGCTTTTGGATGAATTAAGCGGCATAAGCATTTACAAACGGACTGGAACCCCGATTCATCCGATGTCCCCGCTTCCGAAATTGCTTTGGCTGAAAGAGGAACAGCCTGATTTATTCCGTCAGACGCACAAATTTGTATCGATGAAAGAATATGTGCTGTATCAATTATATGGCCAATATGTTGTCGACTATTCGATCGCTTCAGCAACGGGTCTGTTCCGCTTAGATACGCTTGATTGGGATGAGGATGTTCTTAAACTTCTCGGAATGACAAGAGCGCAGTTATCGAGCTTGGTGCCAACGACGCACATATTGCAGGGGATGAGGAAAGAATGGGCTGAGCAAATGGGCTTGGATCCGAACGTCCCTGTCGTTGTCGGAGCTAGTGACGGGGTGCTCGCTAATGTCGGCGTCGGAGCGATTTTGCCCGGGGAGGCGGCGATTACGATTGGAACAAGCGGCGCGGTGCGGACGATTTCCCCAATTCAAAAAACAGATGAAAAAGGGCGGACGTTTTGTTATGCGCTTACACCAAATCATTGGGTCGTTGGCGGGCCGACGAACAATGGCGGTATTTTGCTGCGTTGGCTTCGTGACGAATTTGGCAGCCCAGAGCGCGAAGTGGCGAAAAGGCTCGGCATTGATCCATATGAACTGCTGACAAAGTACGCTGAAAGAGTTCCAGCAGGTTCAGAAGGATTGCTGTTTCTTCCGTTTTTGTCTGGCGAACGTGCACCGTACTGGAACGCGAACGCAAGAGGGACTTTTTTCGGCATCAGCCTCCGTCATAAGCGGGAGCATTTTATTCGCGCGGTGATGGAAGGGGTATGTATGAGCGTCTTTTCTGTCGCTCTGGCGATTCGCGATGTCACAGGGCCGCTGTCGGAAATCCGCGTATCTGGCGGTTTTGCGAAATCTCCGTTTTGGCGGCAAATGCTTGCCGATATGATGGGAAAAGAGCTGTTAGTACCGGAAACGCACGAGGCGTCTGCGTTAGGCGCTGCAGCATTGGCATTGTATGCGCTTGGCGATATTCCATCGCTTGATACGGTGAAAACGTGGATTCATATTTTATCACGCCATGTGCCAAATGAAGAAAATACGCTTATTTATTCCGAACTATTTGATATATATACACGATTATATGATCGCATAAAGGATGAGTTTGATGTGATTGCTTCTTTCCAGCGTAGAAATGGATAGCTACTAAATCGGTTTAGTTCACATCAAACAGAAAATAGGAGGAATGGAAATGGGAATCGCGATTGTTATTGCTGCGATTGTTGTGTTATTGCTGCTCATCACGGTTGCGAAAATGCATCCGTTTGTCGCTTTGATTTTGACATCCGTTGGTGTAGGGCTGGCAATGGGAATGCCGCTGATCGCACCGTCGCCGGAAACGCCGGGAATTATTGATTCGATTAAAGCAGGTCTTGGCAATACGCTTGGCTTTTTGGCGATCGTATTGGCGCTTGGAACGATGCTTGGAAAAATGATGGCGGAGTCCGGAGGCGCTGAACGCATTGCGAAAACATTGATTGACCGTTTTGGCCAAAAACGCGTCCATTGGGCAATGATGGTCGTCGCATTTTTAGTGGGGATCCCAGTATTTTTCCAAGTAGGATTCGTGCTATTAATTCCGCTTGTGTTTACCATTGCAATGGAAACAGGAATTTCGCTTGTGACAATTGGTATTCCGCTAGTTGCCGGATTATCTGTCGTGCATGGACTTGTTCCGCCGCATCCGGCTGCGATGGCTGCCGTCGGCATTTTTAAAGCCGATGTCGGGACAACAATTCTTTATTCGCTTATTGTCGGGCTGCCGACAGCCATTATCGCCGGCCCGTTGTTTGGAAAATGGATCGGGTCGCGCATGTATAAACAAGTGCCTGGTGAAATCGCCGAGCAGCTTGTACAGCATAAAGAAAAGAAAGACCTCCCTGGCTTTGGCAACACGTTATTTACGATTCTGCTTCCGGTTATTTTAATGCTGGTTGCTTCCATAGCTAATGTTACGCTGGATCAAGCGTCGGAAGCATCGAAAGTGCTGCGCTTTATCGGGGATCCGATCATCGCGCTTTTGATCGCGACGATTTATTCGTTCTTTAGCCTTGGCTACGCTCGAGGATTCAATCGCGATAAAGTATTAAAATTTGCCAATGACTGCCTTGGTCCTGTCGCCAATATTTTGCTTGTCATCGGCGCTGGCGGGGCGTTCAATAAGGTGTTGCTTGATTCTGGCATTGGCGACCAAATCGCAGACTGGGCTACACATTCGCAAATGTCTCCGCTGCTGTTAGGTTGGGGAATTGCCGCGCTCATTCGGATTGCGACAGGTTCTGCGACGGTATCGATGATGACAGCGGCAGGCATCGTTGCCCCAATTGCCGCCAGCATTCCTGGCACGAACGCTGAATTGCTTGTATTAGCGACAGGAGCGGGATCACTCATTTTATCGCACGTCAACGACTCCGGCTTCTGGATGATCAAAGAGTATTTCGGCATGACCGTCAAAGAAACGTTGATGACATGGACCGCAATGGAGACAATTATTTCTGTCGTCGCTTTTGCGCTGATTGCGTTGCTGGATTTATTAGTGTAAGATATAAAAAATGCCAGGCGCTTCCGCAAAACCCTGTCAAGTGGGCATTTCCGACTGAGATCGAACAACAATGCTGTAATAGTCACTTGCACATAACTCTGTCAAGCAGATATTAGAAAAAGAGTATATGAAGCTGCGGCCTTTTCTCGATACTCAACCGGGGAAAGGCCGTTATTTTTTCTCGGAAACGACTGTAATGGTAAAAAATGAATATATTCTTCAATCGCAATTACAAGCCTTAAAGAATCACACATTTATTTTTTTTGATCATCAAACTAACCCAGCAGGAAATTGCGTAAGGACTTCTAAAAGCGTGAGACTAATCGCTCGCTGAATCGTATAAAAAAGGAGATGCCGTCAAAACTATGTGTTTTTTGTTCATCTAAATGTAAAAAGCAGGTGAATATGCGAAATTAGAAGAACGGAACATTCGTTAAAAGTTCGCCCAACGACATAAAATTTAGAAGTTGTATTTGATAGAGCATTTTTATTTAGGTTCAAAAAAGAAAAATCCTTGGGCTATTGTTTATTGCTATTATATTTTCGAACAAACTCGTCCACAGAATAATAGAACACTGCACGAATAACTGCATAAATCAGTAATTCAGGAGGAGACTGTAATGCAAATATAGATATAGAAAGTTTCTGAACTCTCTAACGTGTTTCGCTTTACTTTGACTGTAATGCAAATATAGATATAGAAAGACAGTATATAATTGCTTTGACTAATAGTCGATTTTCTTTTTTCATAATACTTTTACTTAAAATTTCAGAGAGGATTGATGCGGATACCCCATACAACAAAACAATGAAAGATACATAGAAGCCAGCAGATGAAAATATAGGAAATATTTACATCCAGAATCTAGGGATAAGACAGATCGTTATCAGTACTGATACCAATCAATATGTTGTGAGATTTCTAAATAAAAATGCTTTCATTCATACTACACGACCTTTTTCATGTTTATCCATCGATTTTAATACAATGTAAATTTTGCAGTAAATGACAGTTTCATAGAGATTTTATGTTAAGCAGCGATGGATAAATGAATGCGGAGTTGAAAAATATTAAAATATATAGTCCTGTTTGTTTGGACAACTCTTTTTTTGTATGTATACGATATGATTCTGCCGAAAAATTTTTTATACATCTTGATAGGAATACCTGTTTTATTAGTAAGTTCACTCAGCTTTCGCAGTCCAAAATCTTGTTTAAATGCTTGATGTAAATGGTTTTGGGAAGTACAAAATTATCATTTGACATTTTTTAAAACATAAAGAAAGACACCTATTCTTTTGGTAAAATATTGGTGACGAAACCAAATCCAAAAGAAAGGTGTCACCACTATGATAACGAATAAAGACTACTTTGCGCAATTACCAAAAGAAATTAAACAAGGATTTTCCGAATTAAATATTGGATATCATTTAAGAAAAGCGAATATTACGAAACTTTCCGGGTATTCTTGTCTTACTGTTTTCAAACTGATTTTTCTTTTAGTCTTCCAATATAAGAACTGGTTTCGTGCTTTTATGAGTAAACGATCTCAGGATCTGCCCGGAAAGGATACAGTCTATCGCTTTTTAAATACACCAACCTATCATTGGAGAAAGTTTCTGCTTTCATTAAGCAGTGAAATGATCCGTCTGCTTCAACCATTAACTTCAAAAGATCGTGTCACAGCTTTTGTGATTGATGATTCTGTCTTTTCAAGAAACCGTAGTAAGTCGGTTGAACTGTTGGCTAAGGTTTTTGATCACTCTACCCATCAGTACTTGAAAGGGTTTCAAATGCTTACCCTTGGCTGGACCGATAGTTTTACTTTTATTCCCGTTGATTTTGCTCTTCTAAGTTCACCGAAAAAGGAAAATCGCCTGCAAGAAATCAATACCAATATTGATAAACGAACATCTGGCTATAAGCGTCGCCAGGAAGCTCTGAAATCAAAACCGGACGTGGCTTCAGCTTTACTTGATCATGCGCTTGAAAAAGGGATTATAGCTGACTATGTTCTCATGGATTCCTGGTTTACACAAGCGCCTTTAATTGAGAAGATTACGAACAAAGGGTTATTTGTCATTGGCTTGGTGAAGCAATTAAAGCAGCGATACGTTTACAATGGTGAACGTTTCACACTGAATCAACTTTACAAATTGGCAAAACCTCACATGGGTAAAAAAGACATTCGCGGATCCGTTTATGCTACTTTAGACAATGGAATTCCAGTAAAAATTCTATTTGTACGAAACCGTAATAAACGGAGCGAATGGCTTGCCATTCTCAGCACAGATACAACATTAGAAAATGAAGAGATCATTCGTATTTACGGCATGCGTTGGGACATTGAAGTCTTCTTCAAATGCAATAAATCCCTTTTAAATTTAGAGAAAGAATTCCAGGGACGTTCCTACGACATGTTAATTAGCCATACAACCATTGTTTTTACACGATATATTCTCATTGCTTGGCAAATGCGAAAAGAGGAGGATCCTAAGACGATTGGCAACCTTTTTTACATCCTTTGCGAAGATGTAAAAGACATAGATTTTATTACTGCCCTTCAATCACTTATTGACCTTTTCCAAACTTTGGCGGAAGCCGAGGTTTCTTTGAACATGGACATCTTTAAAAATCAAATGAATAAATGGTTGGCCACTATACCTAATTATATCAAGCAATGCTTAAATATTTCTGTGTGCGAAAGTTGAGTAAGTTCATTTTTTCTTTTGAAAATTTTTAATGAGAATCGAGCAAACGATTGAGTTTTAAATATCGACATTTGAAATTCAAAGGATAAGAATGTAATTTAATTACGGTTCTATGTCAATTGTTTTGGCGATCATTATTGGACGAAAAGAAGCCGGACGTAAAACTCTGCCTTCTTGACCACAAGGCGACTACAAAAATTTAATGACATTCGAGCTATTAAGGACGATACAAAATGGCTACGGCTAACGATCACAAGCGCAATTATTGTGTAAGTGATCGGAGGAGTCGTAGCTATTATTTTTGCTGCATTGAAGTAAGTGTTCGGTGACGGAAAAAATCGTGCGGTAGACAAGTAACTAATTTGTTGAATTGCTATGCTTCTGCTGTTTCTCTTGCACTAGGTCTTGAATACACTAATGTTGGAGCAATGACAATTAGAAAGGAGATGTTCAAATGGAAGCTATTCTATCAATTGAGTTCACTGCATATGTGGCATTAGCCGTTTTGCTGTACGCAATCCGTCAAGCAACCAATCTTTCGAATCGCTACATTCCGATTGTCGCAGTTGTACTTGGCGTTGCTTTCTCTATTTTTGAAGCCAGCGCTTTCTCGTTTGAGGTTTTAGTAAACGGATTAAAATATGCCTTGTATGGGATCGGATCCGTCGCTGCAATCAAATATGCTCTTGAAAAGACAACGGAGAAATAATGGCAGACATAAATCCGGGGCGATAGCTGGTTGGAAAAGTATAAAGTGTTTCCTTTCTTGACAGCTGCATAAGCGTACTTGAATCAGCTAGAGGAACAAGCGGTTTGGCCGGAAATGGTAACAACCAGATGGTTCGTTTTTCGGTCAACACCATCACAATGCATGAAGGGTTGTTGTCAATGCGAAGTTAAAAAGTACGAAATCTGGGCAGGAAGCGTCGAACATCTAGACGCTTTTTTGTTGATAACTGTAGTTGAGCAATTTTCATTACAATAATTACCATGTAAAAAGAGACAAACGGAGTACCCCTTATGCCACATGAAGCTGTTTTTTAACGACATCAATGGGAATATCTTGTTTCGCTGCATCGTAAATAAACTCCACGAGGCTATGTCCTTTCTTCTTTCGAAGGAAGTCAAGCCCGGTAGAGAAATCGCTGTTGGATTCGACCATACTGTACACATAAGCGAGTTGCACCAAGATCCAATACCGTTTCACCGCCCGACGTTGACGAACGCGGTACCCATCGAGCTTCAGCTGGTCTTTCGCTTGTCGAAAAAAGCATTCGATCGACCAACGCTGGGCATAGTAGCGCAAGATCTCTTCATCGCTTAGCTCCCGGTCGGTGCTCAAGACGCAGTGAAGATGTTCAGGTGTCATCGGCTGATCGGCTTTCCAAGCCAACAACACAACGGCATCATCGAGACCTTTCAGCGCTCCCTCGTAGCGATACACGCGATAACGCTCTTCTCCCACCGTGACGAGATGGGTGTCGTTCGGTTCGATATAGCGGGCAAACTGTTTGGCTTGGATGGCGATGCCTTTTGGATAAAGAACCCGATTCGTCTTGAGCATCGCAATGACGTGGAATCCTTTTTTCAGGCAGGCTTCCACGAGTGTTTTCGATGGGTACCAAGAATCCATCAGCACATAAACAGAACCGTGCACATCCAAAGAAGAAAGCATCTCGATGGCCCATTGACCCTTGCTTTTCCCATCCGCCTTGTCGTAGAGGCGAAACGCAAAGGGAAAGGCTTGCGTCATCGTATGAACCATGAGCCAGACGAGAGAGTGTCCCCAAATCGACTTTTTGTCCGCGTGAGAATAATGCCAATTACACCCTTCAATAGCGTGTTTCGCCTGTGACGAAGGCTTCGTTTTTCGGCAGATCGTATCATCGATCGAAACAAAAATGGGGTGATTCTTTCGCTTGGCCGTTCGTTCCACATGACGAAGCATCCACTGCTGGAGTTTGCGAAGCAAGATTTCTTCATCCCAAGGGCTTTTCGTGAAAAAATGGCTCAGTGTCGTTCGATGGTTGGGATGAAAGCTCTCATGATGCAGATCGGTCAAGGTTCCCACAAATCCTTTCGTTGTCAGCGCATCGATAATATGAACGAGATGCTTCATGACCGGCTTAGAGAAATAAAGGGCCAGCCCCAACATTGCGAAAAACTTGTCGATTCCTTGGTGATGTGGTAGTCTATTCATGAGACATGAACCTCCTTGAGAATGGTTTGGTGACACATCTATTCTAATCAAGGAATCGGGTTCATGTCTCCTTTTTTGTTCGGATGTAAATTTATGTTAGTGAATTTGCTCATCTACAGTTGATAATAAACGTTGCAAAGCTGAACTTGGTGAAAAAGATTATGTTTAAACCGTAAAGAAGTTAACGCTGCCGGCTATGTATGCGCCGGAGCGGACGAGTTGACCCAAAAAATGCTTGAGAAATATATTGTTCATATAATTTTTGGATTTAACAATCAATTCTTGTATAAATTTACATCTGGTGTATAATCAATTTGAGATTCAAAGGCAATCACCATATTACAAAATCAATAGATGAAATTGTTCCAAAGAAAGAAGAGATCGAGAAAAAGCTGGTGGAATATTGTCTATGATACAGAAGCAGCAGTAAAAAGCATTCTGAAAAAAACACGGATTTAAACAAAATTGAATTGACGATCTGCAAACAAACGTTATGTTTCAAAACATAATGAAATTTGTCGTCGACCTCCAATCGTGCAAAAAACCTGGGGGATCGACGACTCTTTCAAATCTCCATTGAGCCCGCACAAATTAAAGGATTGATAAAATATAACTCCTTCGTTAAAATGAAAATAACCAATCAACCATTTAAAACGAAATGCTTATTTAACAACATTTTCTGGGGTTTTTATCTTAACATGGAAGTAATTTTTAACGAAGTTCCCATTCTTTTATCAGCAAATCTAAAAGAAACTTTTGTCGTCTTTCAAGTACTTTTGGTGTCCATTCTTTTTCTTGGATCACTTGGGTTGTCAAAGCAAATGTACTGACTCCATCTTTAGATTGAAAATAGGTAGATTTTTTACGCTCAAAATCAAAGTTTTTGGCACGTGAATTTTTCTTTATGTAAAACTAAATTACCTAATTTATGCACATACTGTTCAATGTTTGGGAAATTCTTTGTCCACTCGCTTTCCTTAGGAGGAGTTTGTGGCAGTACATGTTCAATCGTAATGGTATTGTAATCATAATAAGGCTGTCCCTTAGATAACAATGCATCTAAACGTAAAAGTACATACCGTTTAGCAGCATCTTTTAATTTTTTGTATACATCCCCATTCAACGCTTCAATTACTTCTTTCTTTTCATCGTCAGTAAGATTTAACGTACTCGCTTTCGAAAAAGGGTCTTTGCCTTGTTCTAATTCTCGTAAAATAGTCGAATATTTTGATTGTCGCCAGTTAAAATTTTTCCGTAAAATCATATGAACTGCTGCAAATCTTTCAAGACGTTTTAAGAAAGCTGGAATGTTGTTATTATAATGATGCATATAGTACATAGCTACAGGTATCCAGTCTATATTATCAATTCGATTTAGAAATTCTAAAATCTTGACGGTTTCTTCATCATTAACAAACGATGTTTTATAATTTCTTATTTGTATATAAATGTCGCTGTATGGTATCAATATTTCATCGATAAATGTTTTTCCAGACATGTTTTCTAAAATACTATCGTATTCATCTTTAAGGTTTCCCATGCCTTTTCTTTTTTGCAAAATCATACGGATGTGTGAAAATAATTCATTAAACTGCTCTCGGCCCAGCGCACTTTCAATATCTTCCCATTTTTCTGTGTAGATTTCTTGCTCGCTTTCAGGAATTTTACCGATAATTTTAGCTTTTAAAATATCAGTAACCATTAAATCTAGTCCACGGTCGTTTAAAACAGTAAAGATACGAAAGGCAGAGTCAAAATTCGGTGTAGACACAATAACCATATAGCATAGCGTAGCAATGACACTTGGTAACGTTGTTAAAGTAGATTCATCAAGGTCGTTAAAACGCTCTAAATAATATAGCGCGTTATCCCTAATTAATGCTTGACTGTCTGTTTTTACAGGGGTTTGTTTTGTTAGTTTTGTAATTCCATCGCGCTCTTGAATGTATTTTTTAAAAAAGTCATTGTCTTTCTTACGTAAACGAAGACGATATGTATCTTCAATTTTACGAATTCGACTACCGCGCTGAACAATAAGTTCGTCAATTTCATTCGCATATTCTTCTGGTAAATAACTGCGCAGGGCAGATAATAAGATAGTTAAAGTCGTTAAACGCTGCTGCCCATCCAATACTTCTGCCTCTGGTTTCTCCCCTTTTACAAGGACAATGCTTCCAAGAAAATAAGGTTCCGGAATTTGCTCAATATTTTTTTCAGTGATTCCATGATGTTCAATGAACTCAAGTAAATCATCTAATAACTCTCCCGCTTGATCGGTAGTCCAAGAGTAAGGTCTTTGAACAGAAGGAATGGTAAATAAAAAATCATCACTAAACACTTTATGTAACGGCATTTCCTGAGCGTTCAGGGTGGTGTGCATCTATTTTTCATCCTCTCTTTCATAAACTTTTAAGAAATTGCTATCTAATTGTTTGAATCAATTAATATTTTTTCTTCTATATATTGTAACTCAACTTTCGCACACAGAAATATGGAGACAGTCCTTGATATAACGAGGTAAAGAAGTAATCCAATTGGACAGTTGACACTGAAAAATGTCCATACTCAAATAAACCTTAGCTTCAGCCAAAGTTTGGAAAAGAGAAATCAATTGTAGTAAAGCCGTTTTAAAGTCCATCTCCTTTACTTCGTCACATAGAAACAAGAATAAGTTGCCCATGGTCTTCGGATCCTCTTCTTTCCGAAGTTGCCAAGCAAACAAGATATACCGAGTGAAGACAATGGTAGTATGGCTAATCATCATGTCATAGGAACGACCTTGAAACTCTTTGGCTAAATGTAAAAACGATTTACTGAATTTAAAAAAGATTTCGATGTCCCAACGCATCCCATAGATTCGAACGATTTCTTCATTAGACAGCGTGGTATCTGTACTCAAAATGGCCAGCCATTCACTTTGGTTGTTTCGATTCCGCACAAACACGATTTTCACTGGTAAACCCGTATGAAGGGTTGCGTGAATCGAGCCGAGTGTTTCTTTTTTGCCAATGTCTCGTTTCGCTTTTCGATACAGTTGTTCCAAGGTGAAACGTTCTCCGTTGAAAAGATACCGTTGTTTCAGCTGTTTGACCATACCAATGACAAAAAGGCCTTTGGAGTGAATCTTCTCCACCAACGGGGCATGAGTAAACCATGTATCCATGAGCACATAATCAGCGAAAATTCCTTTATCCAATGCATGTTCTACTAATGTCAACACCATGTTTCGTTTGTTGTTTCACACGACGAATCACTTCGGAGCTCAGAGATAGTAAAAAGGTTCTCCAGTTATACGTAGACGAGTTCAAAAAACGATAAATGGTATCTTTTCCTGGTAAATCGGCAGCCTTTTTGCTTTGTAAGGCGTGGTACCAGTTTCTGTATTGAAAAACAAGAAGAAATAATAGTTGAAAAATCGATAAACAAGAATAACCACAAGCCTTGATAATTCCTGCTTTTCTTAAATGATTACCAATTTGTCATTCAGAAAATCCGTCTTTTATTTCTTTTGGTAATTGCGCAAAATACTCTTTTTTCGTTATCATAATGGTGACACCTTTCTTTCTTTGGTTTTTGGTTTGGTCACCAATAGTTTACCAAAAGAAAGAGGTGTCTTTTTGTTTTTTAGACGAATTTTTTCAGTGTCAAGTGAATATGAGATACCCAAAGAAACCTATCAAATCAAGGATTATTCATAAATTTTTCACTGCGAAAGTTGAGTAATTTATTTTGTGTAAAAGTGTTCTAAAATATATTGAAGAGCTTTTGAATCCAGATAAAAACTCCCTACAATTAACCCTGTCAAATAAACAATGAAAAAAGAGCATTTCTGTTATATATAAATGTAACTGTAATTCAATATTTCGACTTCTCAAGAAACGTCTTAAGCGTTGTAGAACTTCTTCCAGACGATGTTCAATGTACTCTAAAAAACCGTTCACTCACATTTCGTAATCTTTGATTCCGAAAAAGTAGATTTTTTTTGAACGATGCCGAATGAGTAAGTATAAGTAGGAAAAAACAAAGAAGTCGCAAAGAATGAACATTCATATTCGCGTCATTTTTTACCAAGCTACGTATCTCAACATGCTCAGTGAATTTTTCGAGGATGAAATATGTGTCAATTTCAACTTTTTGAAAAAATGCTTTAAAGGCTAGGAGGAGGCTTTTTTTCTTAATTATGTTTTCGAGATTGATACTCATGACGCAAAAAATGCATCATTATTACAAGAGTGAAAATCTATTTTGTCGAATGTTTTAAATTTATACAATTTGGAATTTGAGTATGTCCATGGAAGATGTATTCATTATATTAGCAACCATATCAAGTTGTTGAACTTATGTCTTGTTTGTTTGAAAGTCATCAGAAGAAGCCATACATAGTTTTAGCCTTTTTGTGTTATTATGTAAGAGAAAGGCGGTAGATTGGGAATGGACGATTTGTTTGACAAATACAAAGAATCGATCATGTTGTCGTATCAATATGCATTTCGTTTATTGTTGCACTTAAAAAATGTGATTTCAGCATCGCAACAAATAACAAATGAAGACGAATTGATGAAAGAAGTGTATAGAGATTCGATTGTGAAAAAATATGAGATTTTAGAAGATCAACTTTGGAAGCTTTTATCAAAAATTTTTAAGTCATCCGGGCTTGAACTAAACAGTCCGCGGGCATGTTATCGTCAAGCTTTTAAGGAAGGATGGATTGAAAATATTGATGTATGGAACGATATACTGAGTTCGCGAAACGCAACTGCCCATGTGTATAACGAAGAAGATTATGAGCGAATAAAAAATAAAATCGTAAATGAATATGTTCACCAAATCGAAGCGTTGCTTCAAAAAATAAAAGAAGAAGTGATTGATAGCGATGTATGGAATTAATAAAAATGTATTTGAGCGGTTGCTTACGTATTTTGAAGGTGACAAAGAGATTCAAAAAGTTATTTTGTTTGGATCACGCGCAAAAAACACGGCACGCTATAATTCTGATATTGATTTGTGTCTTGATTATACCGGAAATAAAAAGGGGAAAATAATGGACGACATTGACGAGATTGTCGGCATTTATTCGTGTGATGTGCTGTTTTTTGACTCGCTGAATGAGGAAATAAAACGGCAAATTATGCGTGATGGAAAGGTCATTTATGCAAAGCCTCTGTCGTGAGCTCAGTGTTCGAGAGTATGTGTCGAACATGATGGGACCCAAAAGTGTTCGCTAGGCGTTCTCTTTTCGGGTGTCCTCCCTTTTTCCGCAAAAAACATCCATGAGTAAATTTTACTCCCCACCCATACATGAAAATCAACTATTCCTTCCCATAATGGATGATGAACGCAAACAGTTTTGAAAGACGTTCTTGGCGAACAGTGACAGGCATTGTTTGTCAATATTGTAAAAAAGCTGCAGAAAGAGAATCCTTCCTCTGGAAGTTTTGTATGATTAGTGAAGTATGCTGAGGAGCGTCCGCATGAGGTTGCTATGTTGTTAAATCAGTTCATTTATTCATCTTTATTTCCTGCCTCAAACTTTGCGTAAAACTATAGTTTAATGAAAAATTCTCCTCAAGTTTTTTAGCTTAAAAGTGAAAGATGCTTAGCCCGGTGTTTCATCATCTTCCCTTGTTTTGCAATCCTCCTCAAGTTTGGGAACAATCATTCATACCCTCTTCTCTTGTTTTCTTAATATAATAAGAGAAAATCCAGTTTGTAGGAGTGGAGCGAGATTGGAACCAATTGAAAGATTGCTAGCCGTTTTTCCGAAGCGGACGATTTCGTTAGGGGAGCTGGAACAGCTCATTCAGCCTTTTGTACGTACGTATGATGAGTTTTCCGAAATAATTTTGCGTCTGGAGGCGGAGCGGGTGCTTGACATGGTGAAGTCGAAAGGGCGGACAACGAGAACCCCGTCTCTCGCTTTTCAATATCGCATTTATAAAAGCAGATTTATAGAAGACTATCATCATGAGCTGCAGCGCTATCAAAATCGGCTTCATCCGGCGATTCAGCTCGATGCCTATTACGGCAAAGATCCGTCCGTTTGGAACAACGATGTGCCGTTCATTTTAAAAATTGACGAATATTTAAAGACGCATTCGTTACCGAGCGAACCCGTTCCCGCACCGGAGCACAGCATGGAGTTGGTCGGCGATGAGAAATGGATCACCGAAGGCGACGGGAAAAAGCTGCTTGAGCGAATCGGTCTTTTTGACCACCTTCTCATCATCCCCGTGTCCGAACCGTTAATGTTAGCCGTCCATCCGGCAAAAATAGCGGAAGTGGTCCAGCTCCACCTCATTGTTGAAAATAAAACGACGTATCAAGCGCTGCTTCCCGCGCTTCCAGACACCGCATTTTCGACGCTGATTTACGGGGAAGGCAAAGCCATAATTAGCAGCATCGAACAATTTTCGCTGCAATATCCGGTGAAAGCGGACCATCGTTTTTATTACTTTGGCGACATTGACCGCGAAGGTATTGCGATTTGGCATTCGCTTGCGAAAAAGCAGCCCGTTTCACCGGCGCTTCCGTTTTATCGGGCGTGTTTGCAGAAAGATCCGGCCAGCGGCAAGGACTATCAGATGGAGCGGGCGGACGCGCTTGACGCGTTTCTCGCTTATTTTTCAGCGGATGAAAAAAAGCAGCTTCAAGAGCTGTTGGCTTCCGGCCAGTACTATCCGCAAGAAATGTTGAAAACGAGGGAACTGCAACAAATTTGGAGGGAATGGCAGTGGACAAGCTAGAATTGGCAGGGGTGACGGACGGCTATCGCGAACGTATCAGAAGGCTTGCGCTGTTTGATCCGCTTTTTGATCTTGAGCGGAAGCGTTCAACTGACCTCAATGGGCAGCCGATTGATATGAAAGGGCTCGGGCTATTGGCGCTTTTATTTTTCTTTGAGCAAAAGCTGATGCGGCAGTATAAAACTGGGGTAAAACAGCTCGCGTCTTTTTTAAAAAAGCTAACGGAAAATGTGTACGTGTTAGATGACGAGATGTACGAAGACTTGGCGCGGACGATTATTCAAACGTGTTCGCCCGACGACGGGGAAAAAACGGAGTTATTCGTTTTACGATTGGGAAAAACGGGAAGAGAGCGCGATTGAATATTCCCTTTTAAAAGCGAACGATTTCAATGTGAAAACGAATACGCAATATTACACGCTCGATGAAGATGGGCTTGAGCTCGTCTTTGCGACGAAGGAGTTTTATAGCGAATTCCAGTTAGCGATTAACCAGTTGATGTTGCGGAAACGGTTGGAAAAAGGCGAATTTGCCGCGGCACTCAAGCAAATCAACGAAATGCGAATTGACGTCGAAACATTGGAAGAACGCATGACTCGGCTGAAGCATGAAATTCAGCGCAGCATTATTTCCGAAGAGACGTTTGAACGGTATAAACAGCTACTCGACGACATCTACAGTCGGCTTTCGCGAGAGGATGAGGAGTTCAAGGAACTGCGCGAATTCGTCAATGAAACAAGGGAACGCCTGTACGCGCGCGATGTTCATCAAAAAGAAGCGAAGACGTATGAACTTGTCTTAAAAATCGCCCGGGAATTAGAGTCGGTGCATTATGCGCATTCTGCTTTGCTTGACAAGGCTCTTTCATTAAAAAATACAACGCTCGTCACGGCGCAGGAGTCGCTTTATTATACGGGTCTGCATTCGTTCAATTTCGACCAAGACATCGTGTCATACATCGTTTCCACCCCGTTCCCCCCTCGAAGCGATGAAAGGGTTGCTCCACCCGTTTTTAAAAGTCGAAGAAAATCAATTTTGGTCGCCGCTTGCGATTTTTGCGGAGCAAAACATTACGGAAGAGAGGGAAGAAAAAGTTGGGCTGCGCTTTATCGAAGCGGACGATGCGGTGTGCGACGATCCGTATCGCACATGGCTTATGGCAAAATATAAAGAATTGATGCAGCTGTTTTTAGAGGCGTACCAGCTTGGGCGCGCCCAAACGCTTTCAGAGTTTTTCAGTTACTTGGACGACATCGGACAGTCGCGTTTGTATGAGCAGCGTTATTTTTACGATTTTTGGCTCATTATGCATCAACACTCCCCGGTTCAACACGGCGATATGAAAGGGGAGGAAGGAAACACACTTTTAGGGGATGCGCTCGTTTTGCTTGGCGGAAATGTGCTGGATGTCCAAGAAGGGGATCGTATTATTCGAAAATTTGAACGTTTTTCAATTCAAGACATGATGATAACGGTGAGGGAACAATGAGAAATTATCCAGAGCAAAAAGTCATTCAAGCGTTTCAATTGTATACGGTGCTAGCGAGCCATGGCGTCGCAGGCGAGCAGGCGGTGCAGCTTTATAAAAGCGACGATGATATACGCGGGCTATTGGATATATTCAGTCGCGAAGTCGATTGCGTGATCATTTTGACGAGCGAGCAAATGTTTCTCGTGCCGCGCACGAAGCTGTCTCCGTTCCATGTCAGCAACGACTGGATTAAGCGCCATTATCTTCGCTCAGGTGCCACGAACGGCGATTTGTACTTGCTTTATTTTACGGTGCTCGTTTTGTTTGGCAGCTTTTACGATACGTATCAAAGTCAAGAACCAACGCGGCAATTTTTAGGCATGGATGAATGGGTGCACCTTGTCCAAGAGCGTATCGATCAATTGAAACAGCACAATCCGGATGAATTGAAACATTTAGAACAAGAGTTTTCGTACAATTGGAGACTCATTATTGAAAAATGGGATGCGATGGACGATATTAAAGAAACAGCGAAAAAGCAAAGCGGCAATACGATCAGCCGTTTAAGCTTCATCGACACGACGCGGCGCTTTTTAATCGACCAAGATCTTATTGTCGATATCGGCAACCATGAAGTCGCGTTGACGGAAAAAGCAAAAACAATTGTTCAACGCTTTTTCATGGAAGTCGAATACAACCGCGGGATTTTTGAATTTATTTACGGATTTGAAAGGGAGAAGGACGATGCCAGCGATCAGTAAAATTCGGCTCACGAATGTTGTGTATGAAGAAGGGCGCAAACGGTACAACGATGAAATCTTCCGCTTTGACGGGCATAATGGGGCGATTTTGCTTGAAAATGGCGGAGGAAAAACGGTGTTTATTCAAACGGTGCTGCAAGCGATTTTGCCTCATGTCGATGTGGCAGACCGGAAAATTAAAAACACGCTGCAGCTCGAAAACGCCCCAGCCCATATTGCGATCGAATGGATGTTGAACGACGAACCGAGACGGTATGTCGTGACCACGGTCTCGCTGTTCATGACGAACAACGGACTCGATTCACTCCGCTACGTCTATGAATACAACGCGAACGACCCGCATGGCATCGAAGGTCTTCCGTTCGTGCGTGAAGGGAAAGATGGAAAGCGCCCGGCGGAACGCGGGGAAATGCAAGACTACTATAGTCATATGAAAGAGAAATCGTTCTTGGCGCGCACGTTTTCGACGATTAAAGAATACAAGGCGTTTATCGAAGAGCAATATCATATTATTTCAAGCGAATGGGAAAGCGTGGTGAAGATTAATAGTTCGGAAGGCGGCGTTGAAGCGTTTTTCGACGAATGCAAAAGCACGAACCAGCTGTTTGATCGCCTGCTCATTCCGATTGTCGAAAGCGCCATCGTCGGCCATGACGAGAAGCTGTTCGCCGATATGTTTGAAAAACAGCACTCAAGCTTCAAGCATTACAAAAAGCTGAAAGAGACGATCGAAGAAAACAAGCTCATTCAGCGGGAGTTGGAGAGATACGTCGAAACGTACGAACAACTCCATCGTGAAGAACTCGCGTATTTAAAAGCGAAGCAGCGCGCCAAAGGAGTATGGCTCGAAACGTTGAAGCAAAAGCAAGCGTGTCTTGACGAGCAGAAAGACATCGCGGACAAGCTTGAGTATTGGAAACTGAACTACGCAGCGCACAACAAAAAGCGTGCGTCATATGACATTTTAGTCGAAGAAGCGCGATGGCAAAAGCTTCAACGCGAATTTGAACTCGCCCTCGCGCGGCAGAAAGAAAAGGAAGAGGCGTTTGCCCGGCACAAACGAGATTATTATTCGCTGCAGCTGGCGGAGCGAAAAGAGCGGCGAAAACAGCATGAAGAGGCGCTTGCATACATCGAACGGGAGTTGGCCAAGCTGAAGGACGCTGAGGAACTTGCGAACTGCGAAGAGGAATTGGAAAGAGCGCGCCGCTTGCTGCTCGGCTGCTTCATCGAGAAGCTTGAGACGATTGACAAAGAACAACAAAGCCTTCACTATGAGCTGAATCCGATTCAGATGCAGATTGAACAATGGACGAAGGAAAAAGAAGCGCTTGATCAGAAAAAGCAGAACACCCGCGAAGAGCGCGCTGCCGTTCAAAGCCGCATCGAGGCGAGAGAGAGGGACATGGAGCAAATTAAACAGCACATTTTAGCAAACCCGTCCCAACAATCGGTAGAAGTAGAAAGGGAGAAATGGCTTGAGCGCGAACGGTGGCTTGATGAAGAAATTGTCCGCTTGCGCCAAGATGTGAAGCAATTCAGCCAAGCGGAACAAGAAGCGGAAGCGAAAAAAGAAGTGCTCCAGCAAGAATGGGCGGCAAAGCGTGCGGAATGCGAGGCACTGGCGCAACGACTCAAAGCGTTCGAAAACGAGGAGCAAGCGCTCATCAAGAAGCTCGCATCGCTCCGTCCGCAATGGGTCGCACTTGATAGCGTCTACTCCCATGAAGCGACGATCGGAATGAGACTCCTCGAAGAAATCGAGAAGAGAACGAAAGAGCGGGAGGCGCTCTTAGTGCGTGAACGCATCGTTTCGCGGCTCGCGGATGCGTACGGCGCACAAGACATCTTTTTCGCCGATCCGTTTTTAGCGCAGCAGCTCGCCTCGTGGAAAAACCAATTTGATTACGTAGAGACGGGCGTCGAATACTTACAGTCGCTTGAGGAAGAAGACCGCGCGAAGAAACGGGTGTTTCCGCTCTGGCCGATGACGTTGATTACAACAGCAAAATCGAAGGAGCGGCTCTCGCAAAAAGTGCAGTACTTAAATGACCGCTTGCAGCTGCCGATTGTCGTGTTTGCAGCGGACGAAGCGGCGCGCATCGAAGACGAAGCGTTTTCATACGAATGGATCGCGCCGCGCTATTGGGAGGAAGCGAGCGATCCAGAGTTGTTCCGCGCATGGAAAGAACGAATCAACGCGAGTGCGCAAGAAACGACAAAGCACCGCCAAGAGAAAGAAGCGGAACTCAAAGTGTGGCAAGACGTGCAACAAGCATTCCGCGCGTTTTTGGAAGCTCACCCGTACAAAACGGTTGAAGCGGCTCGCACGCAATACGCAGAGCTCATCAGCGGCATCGAGCAGCTGAACATGGCGATTGCCAAAGAAAAAGCGCGCATTGAAGAATGGCGTGCCAAAATCGCGCACGCGCAGTCGATCATCCACCAATACGAGCAAGAAATGAAAGGTTGGAGCGACAAAATCGAAGATGCAAATAAATATATCCAATATGAAAAAGAAGTGCAAGAAGCGCGAAAAACGGAAAAAACGCTCAACGAGACGATCGCGGCGCTTGAAAAAGACATTGTGCGCCTCAGCGAGCGGTTTGAAGACGCACTGGCACAAAAAGAGGATCTCGAAGAGCGCATCCGATCGCTACAAGCAGATCGCCGTAACATCGAACGAAGCGATGATTATCAATCGCTCCGCTCCTTTACACCGCTTTATTCAGGCGAAAGCGAGCGTGTCATTCGCGATAAAATTCGTAAGTTGGAAGACCGAATTAATGGAATTGAAACGACCTACAGGGAGTGGAAGTTGAGGCAAGAGACTGAACAAAGAGAAATTGACCGGCTAACGAACGAAATAAACAAGCTGAAACGCGAGCATAGCGACCTCGACGAAACGCGTTCGTTTCCAAGCGACGGACCGTATGTGCTGCAGCAGTTAGAAGAACAAATCGCGTCGCTCCAATCGGAATTAAAGCGGTTAAACAAAGACGTGCAAGATGCCTTGATCAGAAAGGAGCAGCAAAGCGGCGTGTTAAAAACGAAAGAGCAGCAATTTCAACAACAATATCCGAATGAAGAACGTTGGCCGTTTACCGAACCGCTTGATGAGATCGCCGATCATTTGAAAACCGAAAAAGAAGAACTGGAGAAACGGAAGGTGTTTCTCGACCAAGAACATGAGCGCTTGGCGAAAAAGATGAAAAGCATTGAACAGGCAGAACGCCATTTAGAGTTATCTAAAGAAGTGCATCATTTCAATGCGCCGACTATCGACGCCCTTTCGTTGAGCGCGGAAGAAGCAACGGCATTTACGTACGAGCACCAACGTTTTATCGAAGGTATCACCGAGAGTTTAAAGGCGGGCAGACAAGCGGTCGAAGAGACGAAAAGCCGCGTCGAGCGCGCGAAACGTTCTTTTAGAGAGTTTTGCAACGCTTCGATTAAAGATATGAAAATGCGGCAAATGGCACTCAACGGCATTGAGCATAAAGAGACGTACGAAGACATTATCGACTTTAAGAAAAATATGATGCGAAGCGTTGAAAGCGCGACAAACTACGCGAATGAACATATCCGGCAAAAAGACGCGGAGCTTCAAGCGTTTATTAATCATATTCACACCCATTTGCGCACATTGGTGGAGGAGCTGAAGCAAATCCCGAACAAAACAAGAGTAAAAGTCGGAGACGAATGGAAGCGCATTTTCACGTTTACGATTCCAGAGTGGGAAGAAGAAGTCGGCAAGACGCGCATTTGCAACCATATTGAATGGATTTTACAGCAGCTCGAGTCCGAACGGTTTATGAACGAGCACGGCCAGCAAGACGAAGCGAAGGTGAGAAAAGAAATCGAAATGTGGCTGCAATCGAAGCAGCTTCTCCAAGTCGTCATGAACAACGAAGGCATGAAAGTGAACTGCCGAAAGGTGACGAACGACAACCAAGTGACGATGCGCTCGTATTCGTGGGAGCAAAGCAACGTCTGGTCTGGAGGCGAAAAATGGAGCAAAAACATGACGCTCTTTTTAGGTATTCTCAACTATGTCGCAGAGAAAAAGCAGCACATCCAGCCGACGATGAAACGCCATCGCACCGTCATTTTAGACAATCCGTTCGGAAAAGCATCAAGCGACCACGTGCTCAACCCGGTCTTCTTTATCGCTGAACAGCTTGGCTTCCAAATCATTGCTTTGACCGCACATGCGGAAGGCAAGTTTCTCAGGGACTACTTCCCGATCATTTACAGCTGCCGTCTGCGCCCATCGTCCGAACCGAACAAGCAGGTGATGACGAAGGAAAAATGGCTCCACTACGCCTATTTTCAAGATCACGAGCCAAAATCGCTCGAACGTCTCGGCGAAACCGAGCAGTTGGAGTTGTTTTAGGAGATTGGAAGAGTCAATGAGAGCTGTGGGATAAATTTCATCATACAACACATCATAACGCAAATGATTAATGATGATAGGGGCATTTAATAACAACTGGCCACAGGGGTGAAAGATTCGCTTCCTTGGTCAGTTTTTTCCTGTAAAAGGAATAAGTCATTCAGCGGGAACTTCAGCTTGTATGATGTACTCTTAGAACTTACAATTATTCGTAATAGTTACCGATAATGTAAAGGGGATGTATGAAATGAATCAACAAACTGCGGGAAAAAGTAAAATGAACAGGGCGGCAAACTGGACTATATACGTTCTTCTAGCTTTGTCTGTTACAGACAGTACGGAAAACCGTGATCATTCATAAAGCGCTCTAATGGTCGGGAATACACGCCTGTTGCTTCAATACAATGGCTGGAACTTGTCCATTTTTTTGTACTAAATCGATGATTCGTTTATTTAGCTGTTCAAAATGGGGTCGATTATGCAAAATTTCCCCCTCAAAAATACAAGAACGTGCAGCGTTATAAATCACCATATAACTTTTTCCCATACTGACATCAAAAGCTATGACGCTTTTCATATACATTCCTCCTGATTTTTATGTAGAAGTCTTCACTTCACCTTATCGATTCCCTTTTCTTATACACGATCTCAAGGAACCAACATACTGAAACTGATTCTTATAAGGGCAGTGAAGTAGGCCAGTTTTTTCATTACGAACTCAAGGTTCTGGGGCTGTCACGACCTATTCTCCACTTCTACTATAAAAAAATAGTAGCACAGACCATGGCCGTGGTCTGGGCTACTAATCTTAGTATGTTTTATTTTTAGCTCGAAAATTGGAATTAAATAGCTTATGATGTTTTTTTTTGTTATAATTAGTGCGAAATTTGTAAATAATTTTATATAATAGTAAGTAGTAAGTTGTATAAAATGTCATTTTATCCCAATTAATTTTTGGAAATAAAGTTAGAAATGCTTCTTTTTTACTATACAGTTAGAAAAAAAGGAAGGTATTCCATGCATAATAAGCAACAAGATATTATGATTGACTACTTGGCCAGCTTAGGAGAAAAGTTTGCAGAGCAAATTTTAATTAATAATGATATTGTTTATAAACTTTGCTCTCAAACGGATGAGCTCGGGACTGTTAGAGAAGAAGTTATACATTTAAAAGTTGTCCATGAGGAAATAGAAAAGCTAATAAGAAAGCTAACAAATGATGTTAGTGATGGCATTAGTGAAGTAAAAGAAGCAATTAAAGAAAATTCGAATCATCTACTTGCAAAAAATGAACAGTATATAAAGGTTTTAAAAGCAATAGAACATAGTATTGAGAATCAGAATAAGCTTATTAATTCTATACATACTAAGCTTGAAACTCACATTTCTACGGAGTTTAGTAAACAAGTCGCTCTATTAAAAGATATAGATTTAAAACATAAACAAAAACAAGAGGAATTGTTTCAGAATATAGATTACTCAATTGGTTTATTGGAACAAAATCAAGAAAATAGTGTTAAAGCTATAAAAGATCATATAAAAGCAATCAGCACAAATCATTCAAGGGATTTAGACAGGGTTAAAGATAGGCTTGTAGAACTTGAACGAAAAGTGTCGAAAGGCCAACTATGGAATTATATACTTTTATGTATCATTATTCTTTTAGCTTTTTTTCGGTAGGTGTGTGGTTTGGATAAAACGTATATTGTTTTTTATGAAGATTGTATTGAATGTTTATATAAACAACAATCGAAAGAGTTTCCAGCATATATCTATGAAAATATTAACGGGGATTTTATATTCGGAAGAAAGGCTGAGGTATTAAGAAATATCTGGCCTATACGGGATTCGGGATACTTTTTTGAACTAATACGCAAAGAAAAAGTAAAGAGTCGAATAGAGAAAATGATTAAAGATATTTTTTCCCAACTCACTAATAACTGTGTTGGACCCTATGTTTTCGTGTTTCCTAATTCAATTTTACGATTGTATCGAGCAGAGTTACAGCAAACAATTCGTAGTTTAATCAAAGACTTTGAGATTCAAAGTTTTGTCTTTTTTTATTTAAGTAGCCCAGTTAAAAATAAAAAGGTTGTCACAAAATACATCATGCATTTGTACAGAGGAGTAGAGGGAACGGAGCTTATATTATCTAAATTTGAAAAAAATAAATTATTTGTCGAAAAAGAAATATATTTTTCAGATATACAAGAAGAAGTTTTGTTAATCAAAGCAATTAATAAGTTGTGTATAGAATTAAACATTAATTCACGAAAAGATTTGAGTATTTTTGCAAAATCTAAAGAAAAGTTTTCGAACAACTTTAAAGGGATATTCAAATATTTCTACGAAGATAATGGAAAGTCATTCCAAATAGGCCATATGATACCGATTGAATACGGAGAAGGTTATAAATTATTAAAACATGAAATTGATTTAGAAAAGGTAATGACACAGCTCATCGAAAAATTACCTTCTCAAAGATATAAAGGAATATTTTTAAATATTTTAACTTCATTTTCATATTATTCTAAGGATGATAAACAAATTCTAATCAATCTTCTTAAGCAAATGATTATTAAAGAAGAGGTCATAAAACAACAAGAATTAGAAAAGTTAAGAGATTTGTTTCTTTTAAAGCCACTAAGAACGCAAAAAGTTGGTATAGTAAGTCCGTTCACGTATGGAAAATCTACGGTTTTAAATGGTTTATTAGGTTTACCTATATTGAAAGAAGCAATAACTGCTGAAACAGCTGTAGTTACCTATATTACATATTCACCGTACTTTTCATTATATTATGAGACGGAAAATGACATCTTTTCTAAACGTTATGATAGTTTTGAAGAATTCCGTGAAGATATTATTAAATGCTCTAGTGTAAAAGTTATATCATCTGATTTTCAAAAAATTCATATCACATTACCTTTTGCTGGTCTATACAAATCGATTGAATGGATAGATACACCAGGTTTTTTTGGTCCTCATAAACATCATGATTTAATTACAGAAAATTCGTTAAAAGAGTTTGATATAATCGTTTTTTTAATTGATCCTGAACAAGTAGGGAAAGAACAGTACATGGATAAATTAGTGAGATTTCGTAAAGAATTGGATGTTCCTTTTATATTTGCTGTTAATAAATATGATTTGCACTATCAATCCATAAATACAGTTATGGGAGAGGTAAGAAGGTTGTTTAATCCAATTTTTAAAAATTCTCCTATTGTCTATATTTCTGGCTATTGGGCAGTTAAAGTAAAAGCATATGAAAAGAAGTTAATTAGTATTGAAGAGTTAAAAAGAGACAGGGATATGTTTTTAATCGACGACGATGGTATGTATTATCCAAGTCCGCTTTTAGAAGAACATCATCTTCCCAAAATATATGAAAACAGCAATATCAAAATCTTGGAGCAAAAAATAAATAAATTCGTTAGGAGATTGCTACGAAAGGAGGAGATTCATGGATGAATGTTTCTATATTTTATGACACACCTAAGTACGTAAATCAATTTCAGATGTTCATAGAGTCAAAAAAAGAGCTTTTTCACTCATTTACATATGAATATATACCTTTAGAAAAAGAAATACCTACCAAAGATTCAATCAGTATATTTTTACTAAATTCCCAAAGAGCAAACTCAAGTCACCTGACTAATACGATACAACGACTTAAACAACTCGGTGCCCACGATAAAAGTATGATTTTTGTTATTAATGATATTGAAAAAATATCGAATGAGGAAGTCGCCATTGTTTATAAAGATTTAGAAAAAAAATTGAGTAGACTGATAAAAGACCCGAAAATACTATTTGTTTCATTAACTGGGTATGAAGTTATGCAAAGATATAAATCAGAGGGCGTAGTAAGTACTTTCTTATTCTCGAATCATAAGGATGGTGCGGTTAAAACGTTTCAACAGATTCTTCATGAACGCAATATTCAACTGCTAATAGAATATTCAGGTGTACAAAAGCTGGAAGAAGCAATAAAAAAGCTTCTTAAAAAGGAGTTTTTAGCTATAAAGAGGGATCCTTCAAAAAAATATATATTTGCATATAGACTTGATCCATTATTTCTAAGGGAACTACAGAAAGATATTAGTTTATTTATACAGGTTATCGATACGGAAGACGATTTAGAGTTTTTAAGAGAAGAAGTGGAAACCATAGTAGTTACTTCCCGATACTTTTATGAAATTACAGAAGATAATCTTAATAGTTATCGAAACATGATTTTATTAGTCGATGGTAGCAATCAAATACAATTATTTGAAATGGAAAAAGCAATTAGGAAATGGAAACGTAAATTTCCAGATACACTATTTATACCAGTAAATAGCTATCCTTTATCTAAACTAGACAATATAGTAACTGAAGAATTAATTAAAGATAAAGATATTGTTATTGTTGATGATAATGGATTTCCTTTACCGAAAACAACAATAAAAAATTGGAAAAATGTTCTGTTTAAGAGTAGCGGCATAGACGTTGTTAAAAATGTATTACAGCAAAGACGGGAGGAAATATTTGTATGATTCAAAAATTTATTGAAAAAAGAAATCGAATAATAGAGCTTATCCAAGAAGTCAAAAATAGTAATTATTTTTATGATGAAGTAATTACTGAATCAGGTATAAATAAAAGTTTAGCAAATTTAAAGTCAGGTGCGTTTAAGGTTGCACTGATCGCTCCATTTTCTGCGGGAAAATCAACATTTATTAATGGATTGATCGGCGAAGATTTATTGTCTCGTAACATTTTAGCAGAAACAGCAACAATCACAACTTTAAAATATGGGAAAGAAAATAAAATAAAAGTTTATTATTATGACGGTACGGAAGAAGAGTACCCGGGTATAAATGATACACAAGTTACCTTTGAGGACTTAAAAAGATTTTTGAAAGAAAAAACGACGGTCACAAGAATAGAAAGCGAAAAGGAGTTTGTTGTTAGGGTTGAAGACAGTGTTCGAGCAGTCGATGTGTTTTGGGATGTTGATTTGCTAAAAGATGGGGTTGAAATTATAGATACACCAGGATTGTATTCTTCTTATAAAGAGCATAAAGATATTACTGAACGGATTTTAACAGAAGCACATGCGATCCTCTTCTTAATTTCTCCGGACAGCGTAGGGGAAGTGCATTTTACCGAATTTATTTCTAATTATGTTGAAAATGCTAAAAGAAGCAACTTAGATGCGGAAGGAAAACATATCTTTTTTGTTATTACAAAAATAGATCGCTTTAAGAAGGAAGAGATTCAACATGCTCGTGAAGAACTGCTAAAAGTGCTTCAGCCGATTTTGTCAAATCCGCAAATTCTTGAAGTTTCCTCTTATTTTGCAATGAAATCGCGCATGTATGAAAAAGGGAGATTTTCTTTGCAGGAACTTCAGTCTGATCGAGATATTTTATTTATAGACGAGGAAACAGGTTATCCAGTTGCTGGTCCGCTACTAACAGAAGATAAAGTTCCGCTTATTAAAGAAGTCAGTCAAATTGAAAAGGTTGAAAAAACGTTAGCTGATTACCTTGAGTATAAAAATAATTATTTAATTGATGAAGTGATAAGTTTGACATTGAGTATGTTTGAAAGAGAACAGGAAGAATTACAACAAAGAATACAAATGTTAGAGAATAATTTTAAAAATGAAGAGGTTAATTACCAACTGAAATTAGAAAGTTTACAAAGGGATTTTGTACGTGATGTGGAAGAATTAAAACAGAAAACAGAAAAGAGAGTAATCGAAGAATTTGAATATAATGAACGGGGACAATCGCCTATTGTAAATTTGGTAAAAGAAATTCGAAAATACGAGACTCCAATTTTAACTGAACAAGTGAAAATTCAATCAATGAAAGCGTGGCAAGCAAGAAAAAACGAGTTAAATCAATACAATGGTAAACGTATTATGCAAGAAATCATTGATATTTTAAAAATTAATATACAGACAGCAAAGAAAACCTTTATACAAAAAGTTTTCCAACAATTAGAACGAAGATATACGAAAAGTATGGAAGAATTTATTGGGGCATTTAAAGATTTCGAAAAAGAAGTGCTTGATAATTTTGTGAAAGAGCTAGATTTGCAACCAATTGAAAATCATAGTTCTTTCTTTAATAAAGAGCAAGTGTTAAACGAAGTGAGTAATGAAGTAGAGAAGTTTTACAAAGAAACGGCTCTTGAATGCTCTCCGGCTATTAATGAAAGAATTGATGATTTAATCAATGAAAATACTTCTTATAGTCGAAAACCGGGACTTTTGAATGCGATTAAATCTTTTTTTGGAAAAGCAGAAATGATTAAAGAATTTAACCAATACCGTTATCAGCAAGATTTTAGACAGTTGGTCGATGAGGTGACTGATGAAAGTTTAGAAGTTTTAAGAATGGAAGTTACTGAGATTGAGTTCTCAATTGAAGAGAAAATTCGATTAATTAATGATAAAGTTAAAAAGGGATTAAAGGAAAAAATTGATCATTTCCAAAAATGGAAAACGAGAAATATGAAACAGCTTGAGGAAGAGCTGTCAATCAAAAAAGAAGATATGGAAGAAGCTATTTCAGCTATTGAACAAAAGGTTTCAAGTCTATCTCAGAAGTATGAAGAAGTTCGTCAAAAGTATTTAGATATTTTAGTGTTGGAGGAGGGCGACATTAGTGAAGTTCAATCAGTATCTTGAAAATACAAAAAATTATTTGACTGCTTATTATCAGGATTTATTAGAGCAGTTTCAAAGTCGTTCAGTAAACTCTTACCCACAATTAATCAAATTAGAAAAAGCTGGTATTAATCGTTTTTTTCAATCTCAACTAGATACTATTCTTTTAAATATACGTGACGAGTTAAAAAATTTTTTTGAATCAGAAGAGGCGAGTCAAATTTATAATGAATTAAAAACCAAATTTTTTCACAAAGAAATTTCTGCTATGGATTATAACTTTTCTAGTGATTCGAAAAAAGAATCGCTAGTTCAAAGAGTTGTATTGCATAGTAATTCTCAAAATAGAACGTTAAAAGAGAACAGCAATCAAAACATTATGTATGCTACCGCAGGAGGGGCTGTTGCAGGGGGAGTAACAGGTCTTGCTCTTGGAACTGCAATTGGAAAACCAGCTATTCTTGCAATCACAGGTGTTATCGGCGGAGCAGTATGTGTATATTTTGTTGCATCCAGTTTTGTTAATAATTATGCGTCAGGTAAGGAGCGGACAAATATAAAATATGTAAACAAACAATCGGAAATTTCTATGACTTCGAAACAGCAAAAAGACAACACTTTGCCGATTGAAGCGGTTCTACAAAAAAGAAAGTATGAAGTAGAAGAGTATATTTACAATGTAATCACTAGTATTCAAAAAGAATATGAAGCAATACTGAAGAGAGCTAGTTAAAGGAGGAAAAAGCAATGCTGTTATTTATGGAAAATGAGATAACGCGTGATAAATATAATCAGCTCCTTCAGTTTGAGCCAACACAGCTGACTATGCCTTTTAGAAAAGGAAAGAATGGTAAAAGAATTGCTATACGCGAAATTCTTCTTTCAGAACAAAATTTAGAAAAAGTTAGTCAAGCTTTGGTTGAGTCGATAAATGAGCTAATTCTTTTTTTACAAGGGATGAATCAGCCATTCCAATTTTTTATAAATTCGGATGGACAAGGGAAGGCAACTTTGTCTTTTGCTTTCCCTTATTACAGTGAAAGGGAGTCAAGTGATATACTCCAAAGTGCATTTACAGGTGTTATTACCGAGCAACAAGAAAAGGGAGTTGATAACTATCGTTACTATGGGTATGCGTTAGGAATTCCAGCACAAATTAATGAAGATTCGAAATCATGGATTAGAGCTGTGCTACGTTCGAAGTTAGAAGAAAAGTTTGAAATCATGATTTTGTGCAAGCCATTACAGACAGCTGAGATTATTGAACTTACTGAAAATATTAGTTATGAATATAACCAATTCGCCCCATTGAGAAAAGTAACGCGTACAACTGGAGAACAAGAATCCGTGCAAATATCTGATTCGAAAAGTCATAATTCAAATAAAGGTATGGTTATCGTTTCAGAAAGCGAGAATATAAGTAGTACCACTTCTAAAGGAACATCTAATTCAAAAGATGAATCAAGCGAGTTTGAAAACAGCTACATAACTAAGTATGTTGATATCTTATCTTTTCACTTAAAACGCTTGGAGCAAGGGGCAACTAGAGGGGTGTGGCAAACTGCAATTTATATTGCTACAGATTCTAGAGAAATATTCTCTTATGTTAATGGGGCCCTTTTGACAACCATGCTACCAGAATCCTATACACCTAGTTTTAAAGTGATTGAAGATTTGACAGTTAAGGAATTTTATGATTCGGGAACTCTGCCAGACCGTGAGCGAGAGAGCAATTTATTGAATGGATTTTTCAGTAGAGCAACTACAATTTTAACTTCTGATGAACTAACTCATCTTTTGCTTCTTCCTGATGAAGAGTTCATAGGATATAGTGTTAGAAAAGTTGCAGATTTTAATGTAAATGTTGATCAAGAGAAAGGGATACATATCGGTTATTTGTATAGTCGTGAACGTAAATTACAGCAATGTTTTAAAATATCGGAAGAAGATTTAACAATGCATGGGTTAGTAACAGGAATCACTGGAAGTGGCAAAACGAACACAATATTATCATTGCTTGAAAATCTGAGTGCCCCTTTTCTTGTCATTGAACCAACTAAGCGTGAGTATCGCCACTTACTAAGTCGTAACAAAAATGTTCGTGTATATACTGTTGGAAATGAAAACATCTCTCCGATTCGCCTTAATCCATTTTATTTTCCAAAAGGTGTTTCTCTTCTGTCTCATATTGATTCTTTAAAGGCAGTGTTTATGTCAGCATTTTCGATGTATGCTTCAATGCCGAACATACTAGAACAATGTTTATATTCCATTTACAAAAAAAATGGTTGGAGTTTGCATCATTCCACGAATGTGTATGCTAGTTGTCATGAGGAAGCGACACCTTATTTTCCAACTTTACAAGATTTGTATGAAGAAATTGACGACTATGTTACTAAATCAGGATATGCAGAAGAACAAAAATCTAATATACGCGCCGCTTTACTAACTCGATTAAAAAGTTTGATGGTTGGTAGCAAAGGTTTAATGTTAAATACTAAAGAATGCCTCGATTTCGATGAATTACTTAGTTATCCTACAATTTTAGAACTTGAGGAAGTAGCGGATGATGACGATAAAGCTTTAATTATGGGGCTCTTTTTTATACGTTTGTCACAAGCATTAAAAATTAAGAATGCTGGACAGATTGATCATCCGCTGAAACATGTAACAGTTGTAGAAGAAGCTCACCGTCTATTTAGAAATGAACAAATGACAAATCAAAATCCTGAAACTGTTAATATTCGTGGAAAAGCAGTAGAACATTTTTGTAATTTATTAAGTGAAATTCGTTCCATGGGCGAAGGGATGATTATTGTAGACCAAATTCCTACTAAATTAGCGCCCGATACGATTAAGAATACAAATTTAAAGATTGTTCATCGACTCGTGTCATATGATGATATTGCAAGTATGTGTCAAGCGTTAGGTTTAGACGAAACAAAGGAAGGGTTTACTATTTCAAGATTAAAGAAAGGAGAAGCTATTATCTTTAAAGCTGGAATGGAGAGAGCTTCTCATGTTTTAATTTATCATAGTAAATCAAAGTTAACGTTTGTTTCAGATAATCAATTGGAAACAATTGTAGAAAAATTTAATCCATTTATTTATGAAAAGGAATTTATCCATCCAATTGCTGAAATTATTATGGAACAAGACAATTTTACTAAGAATAGAATTCTCGAACTTATACAAAAGCTTTATCGAAATTTAATGTTCGAAGATATTTTTAATATGAGCATTTTGCATATTTTTTGACCCAAGAGCCATAAGGATTTCAAAGACATAAAAAAGGACTTCACCCCTAAAATGTAGAATTTTTGAAGTGACGAAACCACAAAAATTCAAAAGGAGGAAGTCACTTTGTATATTCTACAAGAAAGCCTATTTTCCTTTGAAGAACTGCAAAAATTAGAGTCAAAAGAGAAATTACCTATCTTTTTTAGCTCGCTTGATTTACGCCCTTATGCTAAACAGTTGAGAAGTTCTTCACCCCGAGGGGCTGACGGTCATTCCAGAGAAGGGATTCTAAGGGCTCTCATCGCTGCCCCACTCGAAGGCATCGACACCTTTACCGCCCTTCATCATCGATTGGATAAAGACCTTCGTTTCCGTTATCAATGCGGTTTATCGATTGATCGCCCCGCACCGTCTATCTCCACTCTCAGCCGGGTTTTTGCGGCACTTACCAAAAAAAAGCTGGCTGAAAAGATCTTCCTTGACTTGGTACAGTTAGCTCAGGAGGAAGGAATAATTGACGGCAGCCACCAGGCCATCGACAGTGCCGCCATTGATGCCTATGAAAAGAAACAGCCCAAAAAGCGTAGTGAACAAACGGGTAATGCCAATTGGGGCGCAAAATATGATTCCTTCGGCAATAAAATTACCTGGTTTGGCTATAAGATGCATCTTTCAGTCGATACCGCAAGCGAACTGCCAATAGCCATAAAAGTAACCCCTGCCCATGTGAACGATGGAGAAGTCGCACCAGAATTAATAGAGCAAGTGGCAGAGCGTACCAAATCCAAAATTGAATTTCTGATCATGGATGGCGGATATGACCAACTAAAAAACTATGAATCAGCCAAAAACATTGGAGCGCAAGCCATTATCCCGCTCAATTTGCGCAACGAAAAAGAGCCTCCTGAAGGGATTTCTTCCAATGGAACTCCGCGTTGTTCCATGGGTTATGAAATGACTTATTGGGGAGCTGATAAGGACCAGCTCAAGTTCAGATGTCCTCACGCAACCGGCAAAGTGGATTGCCCATTAGGAATGGCAGCCTGTTCATCTTCCAACTATGGAATGGTGGTAAAAGTCGACATCAAAAAGGATGTGCGCCGATATTCCAATCCGCACCGTGATACAAAACGTTGGAAAGAGCTTTACAACGAGAGGACAAGTGTAGAACGCTGTAATTCAAGAATGAAAAGCTACCTTACGGCGAACTCCCTACATGTATGGGGAATTGAAAAAGTAAAGACCCATATTTACCTGAACGCTATTGTATTACTTGTTTCAGCGCTAGCGATGGCAAAGGAAAATAAAGGGAAGAAAGCCGCTTAAAAAAATTCAATGTGAAAAATTCTGTAGGTATGCCCGAAAACAAGATTATTGTAATATTTTGTAAAATAACATGCTGGTAGCTATTTGCCGAGTGCTTTATTTTTTATACTTTTATCCAAAAAATCTAATTTTGCAAAATGCTCAATATAAAAGAAGTGTTTAATTTAGTTGAAAAAAACATTTTACAAATTGTTTATAAAAGTGGTTATGAAATTAATAAAAATAATGAAGAGCAATTTTTAACTTCTATATTAGTTCAAGGTATAAATCAATTTTTAAATAATTATACTTACTTCTCAAAAATAAAAAAAATCTCCAATAAAATTAGAGAATATCTTCTCACAATGACTCAGTATCGTCATTATGAGTGGTCTATCAATGAGTTAAAATTAATTAACTATCGAAGAAGTACAAATCTTTATACATTACTTGCGGAAGCAAATGAACGTTTATTATCTGATGAACCGTATATGAGCTTGTTGAATGAATCAAGTGGATTGGATGGAGAAGCAATTTTATTAGCGCAAAAATTGATAGAAGATAGTATTTACAACTTAAATTTTGCAGAAAATGATAAAAAACAAAATGTATATATTTTTTATGAAGTAGTAAAAGAAAAATTAAAAAAAGAATTTCTAAAAACGTATAATTCTCCTAATTTTAAAATGTTATTAAAACGTGTTTTACTGATACTAACAGCAAAAGCAAACAAACCTCATTTGCAACAAATGTTCTCCAATTTAGTAGATAAGGGGGAATAGAAAAATGGAATTATTAACTTTAGCAGGTGCGACCTTAGAGAAAATGATAGAAACATCTTCTATTGAAGGCTTAAAGGAAGCATCTATTGAGTCTGCCTTAGAGACAATTGAAAATGCATCAGCCACGCCTGAAGCGTTAAACGCTTTTGAAAATATGGATATAGCAGTAGATGAAGGGATAAGGCAAGAAATAATTAGAATAGAAACGCTTAATGATCATTTAGAAGGTACTGTTCACCCGGAAACAGGTGTACCATTTGAAGTGAAAGTAATTGAACTACCAGATGGCACAATAATCGAAGGAGTTTTTCCTCAGTTTGACTCTGTTTTTGATGTGCAACTACCTGAAAATATGTATTTAGATACTGATTATCAGCAATTTTCCTATGCAAATGAACAACTTAAAGAAGCGATTCAACAAAACCCGGAATTAGCTAAGCAGTTTAACGATCTTCAACTTGAACAAATTAAAGCAGGGGAAACACCAGATGGATTTACGTGGCATCATAGTGAGGAAGTCGGAAAATTACAATTAGTTGATGAAAGGATTCATGCGCTAACAGGTCATACCGGGGGACGGACTATATGGGGAGGAGGTTCATTATATCGTTAATAAACACTTAGGAGGGACAATTAAGATGTTTACGCAAATTGAATGGAGATTTACTAAATCACCAATTGATAGTGAAACAATTTCTAATATTGAGAAGCATTTTGATATAGAATTTCCAGAAGAATACAAGCAAATTGTATTAAATTATAATGGTGCTAGGCCGAAACCTAATGTATACGATACTGAAAAAACGAAGGAACGTACAGTTAAATCGTTATTATCTTTAAATCAAAAAGAAGAGGGAAATATTTTCGATGTAATGAATTGGATATCAGGAAAAATACCTTCTAAATTTATCCCGTTTGCAAATGATAACAGTGGTAATTACTTATGTTTTGATTACAGTGAAAATCAAAAAAACCCGCCAATTTACCTATGGCTTCATGAAGAAAATAGGGTTGAAAAAGTAAGCGACAGTTTTGCAAGCTTTTTATCGAAGCTTTATTTACCCCGAGTTCGACAGTTTTGAGGTCATTTTAGGCAAATGGAAATGACCAAAATGCTGTTATATCAAGGGTTTCGTAATGCGGATCCTAGGAAAAAACGCCGAATTTCATAGGCACACGATTTATTAATTTTTCCTTTTAAAAATAAATTTTATACGTTATAATATAGGCATGTACATACGACGAGTCACACGCAAAAACAAGGATGGAACAACCGTTGCTTATCTCCAGCTTGCTCACAATGAATGGGATCCAAAGGCCAAATATGCGAAAGCGAAGGTGATTTATTCATTCGGGCGCGAAGATGAAGTGGATCGCGCCGTCTTGGAACGTCTGGCCAAAAGCATTTCGCGATTCCTTTCTCCTGAGCAGGCTTGGGAAGTCGAAACGTTGACAGGAGAAGCTTCCGATGACTTTCAATTCCAGTCATGCAAACACCTCGGCGGCGTCTGGCTCTTGGATCAGCTCTGGAGACAACTGGGGTTGGGAGAGATTCTCCACTCCTTGTTTACCTCCCGACATCACCAGATTTCGCTGGAACGGCTGATTTTTGCCATGGTGGCGAATCGCGCCCTTCATCCGTCAAGCAAGTTGGCGATGGAGGAGTGGGTGGAGAAAGACGTGTATATCCCTCACCTTTCTCAAGCCGCCAGCCACCAGTTGTACCGGGCGATGGATGAACTGTTGGCCGTGCAGCCGGAATTGGAACGTCAAGTGTTCCATGCTGTGGCCGATTTATTGAATTTGGAAGTCGACTTGATTTACTTCGATACGACTTCGTCGTACTTCGAAGTGGATCCCTCTGAAACACCGGAAGGAGAATCGCTTCGAAAACAAGGATTCTCGAAAGACAAACGCCCAGACTTGGTTCAAATCGTCATTGGGCTGGCTGTCACCCGGGAAGGAATCCCGATTCGCGCTTGGGTATGGCCTGGCAATACGATGGACATGACGGTCATCAAACAGGTGAAACAAGACTTGATTGGCTGGAAGCTTGGACGTGTGATCAGCGTCATGGACCGCGGCTTTTCCTCTGAAGAGAATTTGCGAATCTTGCAACAGGCCGGCGGACACTACATTGTCGGCGAAAAAATGCGATCCGGCAAAGCCGCCGTCGAAGAGGCCTTAAGTCGTCGCGGACGTTATCATGAAGTGGACGAGAATTTGCACATCAAAGAAATCATCGTCGGCGACGGAGAAGCGCGTCAGCGCTATGTTCTCGTGTACAATCCCAGCGAAGCCGAACGCCAACGCAAGGAGCGAGAAAAGCTGCTTGAATCGCTGAAAGAGGAGTTAGAAGGGCTTCGCCAACTCCCAAACGAAGCCCATCATAAGGCGACCTGCCGGTTGCGTTCCCATTCGTCCTACGGAAAATACTTGCGCCAGTTGAAGGACGGAACCCTTCGCATCGACAAGCAAGCGGTTCGTGACGCGGAAAAGTACGACGGCAAATATCTCATCCGGACATCCGATGACACCTTGTCTGCCGAAGATGTCGCCATCGGGTATAAGCAGCTGGTGGATATTGAGCAGGCCTTCCGAACATTGAAGTCTACATTGGAATTGCGGCCTATGTATCATCGCTTGGAAGACCGCATTCGGGCGCATGTGCTGCTCAGTTGGCTTGCTCTCTTGTTAGTTCGGATCGTGGAGATTCGAACCTATGAATCGTGGCCGAACGTAAGGGACGAATGCGAACGTCTCATGCTTGGACATTTTTCTTCAAAAAACGGTGACCTTTATCAACGAACCGAACTGACGGCCAAACAGGCTCAATTCTTTGCGGCTCTAGGGCTGGAGCCTCCTCCGAAGATTCTAGGCATTCATCCTCGCACCTAGATACACGCCCAACGTATGCCCAAATGCCTCTCGTCCCTTTGGTATCAAGGGATGAGAGGCATTTTGTTTGCCTAGTGACTGTCGAACTCGGGTTTACCATAACTCCCCTTAGTTCCATTGATGTCAATTACCAGCAGCGGATTTGTAAGCGTCAAATAATCCACACCTTTTGATGAACTGCACCCCTTAAAGTAGATGTTGAAAAATCCCTATTTGGTCAACACTTCTTTAAGAGGTGATTTTTTATGGCAAGAAAAGGAAACGTTTCCAAATTTATTCTGTAGAACTTATGCTAGAAGCAATGAAAATGAAGGAAGATGGTTATACTCATGCTCAAATAGCAGAGAAATTAGGTAAGCGTAAAGTAATCCCCACCTGTATTCAGATGGGGATTTCATGTATGCTTTATTTAGATTTTTTAGGAACACGGCATTCCTGCGGAAGCGTCGGTGACCATGGCAGGAATTCAGCTAATTTTGTTTTATCTGTCGTATCTATATTGGGAAGCTCTTGAAACAGATAGCTAAGGTAGTTGAATGGATCCAACTCGTTTTCCTTGGCTGTCTCCACAACACTATAGATGATCGCACTAGACCTTGCTCCTTTTGATGTATTACTGAAGAGCCAGTTTTTGCGACCGATCACAAAAGGTTTAATTGACCGTTCCCCGCGATTATTATCGATCTCCAAACGGCCGTCCTCTAAAAATGCCTCCAACCGCTCCCATTGGTTACGACAATACTTGATCGCTTTGCCAAGTGCGCTTTTTGGCAGTACGCGCGGCATTTGCTCTTTAAGCCATGACAAAAAAGCCTCAAGCACGGGTTTGCTGTGCTCCAGCCGTGCTTGATAGCGCTCCTCTGGACTTGCATCTTTAAGCTTGCGCTCAATTTCAAAAAGTTTATTGCAATAGGCCAGACCTTCCTTTGCTTTGACGGTGGAAGTGCTCGCCGATTCAGGCAGTGCCTGCAGGGCTTCTGTGAATTTGCGGCGGGCATGGGCCCAGCACCCGACCAATTTCACATCGGGGAGGACGTTATAACCCGCATACCCGTCCACATGCAAATATCCCCGGAAGCCGTCCAAAAAACGGCGTGGGTGCTTGCCTGCACGGGTTTGCTGGTAATCGTATAAGACGATTGGTGTATCCCCGCGACCGGTACGATAAAGCCATATGTAGGAAGTCGATGTCGCTGGCCGGTCCGGTTCAGACAGGACCTGCAAGGTTGTCTCATCCGCATGCAGACGATCCTTCTGTAGGAGGTGCTCATGCATCTCATCGTAAATGAGGCTAAGCCAAGTTTGAGCCCCATAAATTGTCCAATTGGCCAGCGTTTGCCGAGGTATGGACACGCCAAAGCGTTCCAGTTGTTTCTCCTGGCGATACAGGGGCATACCTTCTATGTATTTTTGTGTCATGGTATAAGCCATTGACGACGGAGACGCTAGGCTTCCAGGGAAAACAGGTTCCGGCATCTTCGCTGTCACAATAGGTGTGTTCAGTTCATGACGCTCACAGTGACGGCAGCTATATACATGACGCACATGTTCGACTACTTTCACTTGGGCAGGAATGACTTTCAATTCCTTGCGTACTTCTGTGCTCATTTCATGCATGGCACCGCCACAGCACGAACAGACCTGTTCCTCATCAGACAAACGGTATTCGATCGTCTCTGTAGGCAGGTTTTCAAGCATGCGTTTGCGTTGGCCGTGTTGTTTCTTGCGTCTATATGTCATCGTCTCAACGGTGGGCTCTTCCATAGCTGGATCAGCCGTGGACTCGGCTTCGTTGAAAAGGGAGAGCTGGTCCGGATGGGTCTTCTCGCTGGAAGCTCCGAATAGGCGTTGCTGGCTGAGGCGGAATTGTTCCTCATACCATTTTAATTTCGCTTCCAACTCTTCCTTTTCCATTTGGAGCTTTTCGTTGAGCGCTTTGTAATATTCAATTGTGCCTTTTGAAGTCTGCGCTGATTTTTCCATATGTCCAGTATACGGAAAAGAATCCAACTTGCCTAGTATCGAATTCTTTTTTTATTTATTTGTTTTATAGAAGGATGCGTGCCTTCACTTCCTGATGCGCTTGTTTTTGTTCGATTGGCAAGCCGTCCAGCAGCCAGCGCAGCTGGCGTGAACTGATAGACATGGGCGCTGTATCATTCTCCGACGGCCAGTGGAACGTCCCTTTTTCCAGACGGCGATAATGAAGCCAGAAGCCGTTATGTTCCCATTGAAGAATCTTTAACTTGTCCCGTTTCCGGTTACAAAACACGAATAAGCACGGAGAAAAGGGATCGAGTTCAAAGCATTCCTGTACAATAGCGGCCAGTCCGTCAATCGATTTGCGAAGATCCGTACTGCCACGCGCCAGATAGACACGTTCAAACGGGGAATTCATCAACATTGGTGTTGCAGCACCCGAATCACATCGGTTAATAGATCCAGATTGGCACCGGGCCGTACTTCAACGGAGATCGCATCAACGTGTAAAAAGATCGGACCTTGACCTGAAGAGGGCAAGGATTCTTCTACCTGAACAGCCAGCCACTGCGTCTGGACAGGCGTTTCAGTGCAACTGCCACCGCGGGAGAACTGCCTCACCCAATAGTACATTTGGTGAGTTTTGATTCCTTGATCCCGGCACCACTCCGCTATACTCTGTCCACTCTCTTTCCAGGCATCATATCGTGCTTTCCATTCTATTCTTTTTTCTTTTAGGGTCATGGCAAAACCTCCCGAATCATTCTAAGAAGATTATCACACGGATGACCTATGATCGGAATGTGGGTTTTATTTGACGCTTACGAAATTAGGGATTACCAATAAGGATACGGTGAAATGTTGGTACAGACAGTTTAGAAAAGAAGGACAATCAGCTTTCATCGATAAACAAGGACGTCGTGAAGTGTATAAAGATAAAGATCGCTATGTACGAAAATTAGAAATGGAGAATAAAATCTTAAAAAAGTATCTAGAGATTTTGAACAAGGAGCATTCCTGTAATGAAGAAATTTGAGGTTTGAAACAAAAAGAGCCCTCTTAGTATAGTACAGGGTGTCAATGCATTGACCCCGAATTAATAAGTTACCAAGGAGGACTCAATAATGAATTATACTCAAAATCGAAAAATCTCGCAAATCACACCATCTACAAATAATCGGCACATTTCCAACTACAACAATGCTGCTACACTTTATGTGTCCACATTTTTTCCAATATTTGATAAAAACATAAACAATATCAGTCTCTTGAACATCGGGATAAGCTACCAAGCGTTTCTGGACGTTGGTTTTTCTATTGGCCATTATATGATGGCAGTCATTTTAGCGATCATGGACTTGGAAACGGAATCTTTAAGACAGTTCCAAATGATGAAAAAACTTCTGAAAAGTACGGTAGAATTCAAGAGGTTATTTGGAAAGAAATTGATTAATTATCGATCACATCGACAAATATTCGAGATGCGGTGTTTCATGAGCTGGAAAAATTGTAATTTGTAAGGTCGAATGTTTATTTTTAGGGCAATAAACAAGAAATAGGGTGAAAGCTATTCAGAAAACGGTAAAGTCAAGTTTTCATGTAGTCTTTGGGATTTTATGTAGAATCGGTTCCTAGCCATATATTGCTGATACTGAGAGAACGGTAGTTCGGTTAGATAGGGAGGAAAACTATGTGGGTATCAAAATAGAAATTCCCGTTTGAGTTGTAACGTTTCGCTCGGAGGAGTTAGACAAGTGGAGAAACGGTGAAAGAGTGAATTGCAAAGATTCTTATTGTAGAAAACTGCCTGGAACAAAAGGGTTCGGTGAATTTATTGTCGGACGTTATTTGAATCATTAGGATACGAATGGATTCACCATGATTATAATCTGTTCGGTGGCAATCGGCTAGGTAAATATCCTGTTGCTGAAGAAGTGTTTCGAATACATTTTGGAGATAAGCGATATGAACAAGGACGGCAGTTTTATCGCCTTTTTTCTCCTTATGTTCACGTTCAAGAACCCGATTTGATGATTCATCCTGATTTTTGTAAAGTGCGGTTTGCAGAAGTGAAGAGAATGGATACGAACGATCGTTTAAATGAAGCTCAATTAAGAGGAATGGCGTTGCTGAAGTTATTGTATGGGTGTAAGGTAGATATTTTTTACGTTGTTGAAGAAGGAAAAGATGTACCGGAACGTTCAATTGTTTGGGAGTTTTAAAATTAGATGAACGTTTAGTCGAGGTAAAAAATTTTCTCGAAACCGTTTTAAAGGTTTTTTCCATTTCTTCCGTTCTGTTCGTTTTTCCTTCCGAACTTTTGTATCAGATTCCTGTTCGATTTCCTCTGTTAGGATTTCGACTTTTTCTTCTAATTTTTGAGCGATGGCTTCCAAGTTCTGTTCCGTGATTTCTGGATCTTCTTTCGCCTCTTTTTGTGCTGTTCCTGCTTCTAATTGGGTTAATTCTTGAATGTACTGAAGTGTTTCTTGAATTTTTTCTCTTACCTTCGCTTCAAATTTCAAGGTTGATTTTTTCCACACGAAAGAATACTTTTGGCATTGGCTTCAATTTTAGTACCATCCAAAAAGTAGTTTTCCATCGTGATGTAATTTTCTTCAATCAGCTTCAGAATCATCGCTTCAAATAACTCATCCATTAGGACCTTCATCCGTCCGCCTCGGAATTCGTTGATTGTCCGGAAATCTGGTTGTTGCATCGCTGAAAGCCACATGGCAGGAATATTTTCTTTAACGAGTTTTTCGATTCCTCGACAAGAATAAACCTTTTGAGAATAAGCATACAGAATGATTTTCAGCATCATTTTGGGATGATAGGAGCTTCTGCCGCCGCCTTTATAATGAGAAAACAATTGTTCATCTGGTATCGCCTCCACCATTTCGTCCACGACACGAGCCACGTGATGTTCAGGTATGAGCGATTCAATATCATAAATCATTTGAACTTTCTTTTGGCAGGAGTTTTTTCTTCTTTTCCATCTAGAGGAAGTGTCATTTGTGTGTTATAATTTTCAGGAGTAATCATTTGATTGCTCATAAAAAATCGTCCTTTCTGTAATGTTGTGTCGCAACTTCATTTTACTAGAAAGGACGATTTTTTTGTGCATTTTTTTAAAAGTGAAAAAATGAGGGGCTCCAAAAAGTCAGTTACCCTGACTTTTTGGACAGCCCCCTTTCTTACGATTAGTCAAGAGGTTTATCAATAGTTATTTGAGATAATTAATTTTTTTTTGGCGGAAGGGGTACCCCTTCCGCCAAAAAAAATTTTCGCATGCCAAATAGACCTAACGATTTTTGCTTTTTTTCGCTAGGCCCATTATGTTATACTTTTCCTACACAATTACGAAGATACTGAAGCGATTTCGTAATTGTACGTTAAATTGTGTGTAATAAGGTGGAAGAGGCACTTCAATAACTTATTCACACATGCGATGGACGCAACTTTATGACATTTGTTATAGGGTTGCGTTTTTAATTTGTCGTAGTATTCTACAAAATGATTGTGTCCAAAGCGTCGTTGGCGGATTATATTTTGAATCGTAAAATAAAGGATTTTGCGCAGATGACTGTTGCCACGCTTATTGATTTTATCTTTGTAAAACAATGTGCCTGATTGAAAACGCCTTATATCAATTCCTGCATAGGCATTGAGTTGCTTATGATTTTCGAAGCGTGTCATGTCGCCTATTTCTCCAATCAAACGAACGGCTGTATTTTTCCCTATACCAGGAATACTGATTAATATTTGATATTCATTTCGTTCTTCTGAAAGAACAACCATCTGCTGAATCAGTTCCTCACGTTTTCTCAAAATGGCTAAAGAACGTTTGGCATAATCTTTTAGCTGTTCACAGCGAATGTCGTCTTGATCCACTGCTGGATACGAATCCTGTGCTGCACCTATTAACTGTATGGCCTTTTTCTCCGCCGTTTTAGGCGCTCATTTCTTATCTGTGTTGGCAAGTAGTCGGTTGCGTACAACCGTCTTTGAAAGATTTTTAACGTAATCAGGATGTGGGAATAGCTGTAGGATATTTAAAAACAGTTCGGATTTTTGTGTGAACAGCAATTCCATTTCTGGGAAAGTCAGTTGTAGTAAAGTGTGCATTCTACTTCGAAGCATCGCTAGTTCTTCGTCTAATTCATGATAGTATCGGGAAAGCGCACGCATTTGGTCGAAGTAGTTGTCCTGCGGTTTTTTTATGCGCCGTTCGGTTGTGGGCATCACTTTTATCGGTTTTATGAATGCGCATAGTAGCTGTTTGAATCTTTGATTCAAGGGGATTTAACAGACAGTACGGAAAACCGTGATCATTCATAAAGCGCTCTAATGGGAATACACGCCTGTTGCTTCAAATACAATGGCTGGAACTTGTCCATCTTTTTGTACTAAATCGATGATTCGTTTATTTAGCTGTTCAAAATGGGGGCGATTATGCAAAATTTCCCCCTCAAAAATACAAGAACGTGCAGCGTTATAAATCACCATATAACTTTTTCCCATACTGACATCAAAAGCAATGACGCTTTGCATATACATTCCTCCTGATTTTTATGTAGAAGTCTTCACTTCACCTTATCGATTCCCTTTTCTTATACACGATCTCAAGGATCCAACATACTGAAACTGATTCTTATAAGGGCAGTGAAGTAGGCCAGTTTTTCACTACGAACTCAAGGTTCTGGGGCTGTCACGACCTATTCTCCACTTCTACTATAAAAAATAGTAGCACAGACCATGGCCGTGGTCTGTGCTACTAATCTTAGTATGTTTTTTGTTTTTATGATCTGATTTGACGAATTTTTTTTGTAAAAATAATTTAGGATAAAATAAAGGGCTTTTCATGTAGGTAAAAGTGTCGCAATTATTTACATAAACTCCTAACATACACCATCCTATAATCTCGGTAGGCTGAGATTAACAAAAACTAAAAATTATCGAGTCGAGTAGGAGAGGAATCGTAAAAGTATACGTCAAACTGCCAAGCTGGTTCAAAATCGACATCCCAATCGGTTCGTACAACCCAGACTGGGCCCTCTTCATCGACAACGACGGCAAAGAAAGACTATACTTCGTTCTCTACACTGTCATAATGGTCATAAAATTATTAAACATCCAAATAATTATCATCGTCAAATAGATCGCCATTACTCTTGGTATACGGTATGTCCAACATGCGGTGATGAGTTTGAGAAAGAAGAATGACTGATTAATTTCAACCAGTTCCTTATAATGTTCTGTTCTAAATTATTTTAATTAGTGCAATAGAACTTTACGTGGAAGGTTCATAAAGCTTTGAATTTACCAACCTTTCAATTTTGAGTAAGAGGTGCTACCATTGTCACACATGTTTATAGCGGTAATTATACCGAATGATCCACATAATATTGAATCTAATTTAATTGATCAATTACATCTTTTTAAAGATATTATTGATTGGTTTTCGATAGGCGAAAGGTATGACGGATTAATCAAAGGAAAAAGACTGTACTCTGATGATGGTTTTATTTTTGGTAAGCATCATGAATTGTTAGAAAACAATATGGCCACCACAGAAGAAGTACTGTTTAAAAAGATTATTCTAAATTCTGTTATTGTTCAACATAAATGGTATGTTCAACAATTAAATGGAGGATGGAAGGTATTTCCTGATAAGAAATTTGAAAGCTTCAGAAACCTTGAAAGATTTCGACTACGTGTATTTTTGGAATGTACAGGTAAAACTTATAAAAATCAGGTTGCTTAACCATGCCCTTCATCAGCTTTCCGCATTGTAGTTGGTAGAATGAAATCCGTCAAGGAAAGCACTTGACCGCTTCCATCTACCAACTTAGTGGTCTGCAAGCTGACGAAGGAGCTACTCTAGATTGAGTATCAATCTCGCTAACTTATTTCCGGAATTGTGTGAACATCACAGAATATGGTGATGAGACTGTTTTTTTTGATTGATCCAATTTCCCTTGCTATATTGGAAACACTCATTCCCCTTTTTTAAACATCAAAAATTCCTTTCTCGTAATCGCGTACCATAGCTCCTCTCTCATTAATAATATGGTTCTTAAGTGGGGAAATTTTGTTCCGAATAGATTAGGGATCACTGGCTTTAACAATTTTGTTTTCTCTTAATTTATTCTTATTTTAATTAACACGAAATTAAATTATACTAAATATAAAAGTGTATAAATGAGTACAAAATACTAGTTTTATTATTTTAAGGAGTATTTATATGAGTTTATATTCGATTAAATCAGAACTCCAATTCTTAGACTCTAGATGGTACAAAATAATTTATGCTTGTGGGAAAGTCGAAAATGATAGACAAATTGCAAATTCATTAAATATTCCTTACATAAATCTCAATTTGCGATTAAGCGAAAATTTGAAGAACATTCCCAAATCTAATTATCCTTTACAAGTTGGAGAAATACTTAATGAAATTTTTAACGGTTATCATGCTCCTGCGCTGTGGCTAGGCAATATAGAAATCCTATTTGATAAACAACTACAGCAACACCCGGTAAGATTGCTAGAACATTTAAGTAAACGCTTTAAATTAATTGTATCTTGGCCGGGTGAATATGATGGGAAAGCACTAATTTATGCTACTCCCGAACATCCGGAGTATTTTAAATGCAGTGAACTCGAAGGAAAAATAGTAATCGTATAAAAGGGGGAAAATCGTTATGTTACGTTACAGCGATTTAATTCAATTCGAGCCAATTGAATCGGTCGTGCAATTACGCGATGCGGATGATAAAGAACGCGCGTTTCACTTGCTTGATACATATGTTATTTCCGACCGTATGGCCGAGCAGCTAGACGAGATTATCATCGAGCAAATTCAGTTTGATCGGATGGTTGACAATAAAGGATTATTGATTGTCGGTAACTATGGTACAGGTAAATCGCACTTAATGAGTGTCATTTCGACGATTGCGGAACAGCCAGGGGCAAGTGAGCATATTAAAAATGAACGTGTTGCAAAAAAAGCAAAAGAAATTGAAGGAAAGTTTAAAGTGATTCGTACAGAAATAGGCGCTGTTGCGATGTCTTTGCGTGACATCATTTGCAAAGCGCTACAACAAGGCTTAGCAAACCTAGGGATTGATTATACTTTCCCAAGAGCTGATGAAGTAACGAACAATAAAGACATGCTTTATGAAATGATGGAAATATTCCATGAACAATACCCTGATCAAGGACTCATGCTTGTTGTAGACGAATTATTAGACTATTTACGCAGCCGTAAAGAGCAAGAACTAACTTTAGACTTAGGATTTTTACGCGAATTTGGAGAAGTTTGTAGTAAAACTCGTTTACGCTTTATCGCTGGAATCCAAGAAATGTTATTTGACAACCCAAAATTCCAATTTGTTGCTGATTCCTTACGTCGAGTAAAGGAACGTTTCCAAGAAGTAAGAATTGTCCGCGAAGACATTGCATACGTTGTGTCAGAACGTCTATTGAAAAAGGATGAAAAACAAAAAGCGTTAATTCGCGAGCATTTAAGCAAATATACATCATTATACCATCGTCTCGGTGAAGATATGGAGACGTATGTGAATCTTTTCCCGATCCATCCTGCCTACTTGGAAACATTTGAAAATGTAAATATTGCGGAAAAACGTGTTGTACTGCAAACAATTAGTAGAGAAATCCGAAAGCTATTGACCGAAGAGGTTCCGGAAAATGAAACAGGGATTATTTCATTTGACCGTTATTGGCAATATATTGAAGAAGACTCTTCACTAAGAAGTAATCCGAATGTAAAAGAAGTGATGAGCAAAGTGCAGACATTGAAAGACCGTGTGCAAAACGGTTTAAAACGTCCTGCATATAAACCAGCGGCATTACGTATTGTTAATGCTCTTGCCGTTAACCGTTTAGCGACAGATGATATTAATGCTCCAGTCGGTTTAACATCTGAAGAACTAAGAGATAAATTGTTCTTAAATATCGGAATGTTGCTAGACATGGATGATGAAGCAGCGGATTTCTTAAAAACAACGATTGAATCGGTACTAAAGGAAATCATGAAAGTGGTTAGCTTCCAATATATTTCTACGAACCAAGAGAATGGTCAGTATTACTTGGATGTTAAAAAAGATATTGCGGTAGACGATTTAATAGAAAAACGTGGGGAAGAATTAACGGACAATCAATTAGATCGCTACTATTTTGAAATATTAAAACAAGCAACGGAAGTAGCAGATAACACATACGTAACCGGCTATAAAATTTGGCTGCATGAAATTCCTTGGGAAGGTCGTCGAGTAAAACGTCAAGGATATCTATTCTTTGGTGCGCCAAATGAACGTTCAACGGCTCAACCTGAGCGAGACTTTTACATTTATATGTTACAGCCATTTGAACCACCAAAATTTAAAGATGAAGAAAAAGCGGATGAAGTATTCTTTCGTATGACAAAAAAAGATGATGAATTTGTTCGTTTATTGCGTCTATACGGTGGGGCACGTGAAATGAGCAATGATGCCTCTACAACAAAGCATTTATATAATAGTAAGGCAGATATTTACTTAAAACGCCTTACTACTTGGTTAAAAGATAATTTCGTAGAAGCCTTTGAAATTCAATATCGTGGTAAAAAAGGTTCCGTATTAGAATTCGGCATGTTTCTTCCAGGAAACGCCACCTTAATTGATTTGATTAATACAGTGGCGGAAGGGTTATTGAGTCAATGGTTTGAAGAAAAGTATAAAGATTACCCTTCTTTCCGGAAATTAGACAAAGCATATTTAACAAAAGACAATATGGCAACCTACGTTAGCGATGCGCTTTCATATATGAATGGAAGAAAAACGAGCCAAGGGCAAGCAATTTTAAACGGATTCGTATTATTAGATCAAAAAGGGGAATTAAACGTTCGCGGTTCTGGATACGCACGCTGGGTTATTGAAAAACTAGAAGAAAAAGGACATGGACAAGTACTTAATCAAAACGAACTAATTGAAACGATCTATACTGTTCAAGGTACAGAAGATGTCAGATTGACAAAAGAATTTCGAATGGAACCGGAGTTATTAGTTGTTGTGTTAGGTGCCCTTATTGAACAAGGTGAAATTGTCGTAACAGTAGATAATAAAACATACGAAGCGATGAATTTCGGTGAGTTTATTAAACTTCCTTTAAGCAAGCTAACGAATTTTAGTCATATTAAAAAACCAATCGGGTTGCCAATTCCAGCAATTAACTCATTAATTGATATGTTTGATATCGGTAAAGGAAATGTGACTGATGAAAGTTGGCTAGAATTCGCCATTAAGCAAATCATTAGCCAATCACGCCAAGCGGTTGAAAAAACGGTTAAGATGATAAACGATGTGCGCAATAAATTCCACATTTGGGATGGTCCGTTATTCTCAAGTGACGAACGTGCGGAATACATTACGAAACTTGAAAGCTTAAAAACGTTCTTAGAAGGCCTTCAAGTTTATAATACACGAGCAAAAATGACAAACTTAAAATATAGCGTGTCCGATATTGAACAACAAAACGAAAACTTAAAGATTGTTACTAAGCTTGAACAATTACAACAACAAATTCACGAATACACCAAAGTAGCCGATTACTTATCGAAAGCGAAATTAATTATGTCTACAAATCGAGAGTGGCTCGAAAGCGTTGACGTAGCGTTAGACAACTTAGCGATTGCATTAAAAGAAAATAGAGATTGTTCAAGTGAGATTCGTGAATTAGAGAAATTAAAAGAAGAATATATTCAACATTATTTACAGTTACATCATCAAGCGCGTTTAAATGCGACCGAAGAAAACAAGAAAAAAGCATTATTGCATGACAAACGTTACCTTGCATTAAAAGAGTTGGTATCAAGAATTGATTTATTACCTCGTCAAGCACTAGATGAGTGGATTAAAAACATTCAATCATTAAAATCTTGTTATCAATTGACACGTGAGCAATTGCAACATGATCCAATTTGCCCACATTGTAAGTTCAATCCGCGTGACGAAGTTATGGTACAACGAATTTCATTAGAGCAATTAGAAGAACGGCTTGATGATTTGTTAAATACGTGGACAGAAACGTTATTAACCAACTTTAACGATCCAATCGTTCAAGAAGGGATCTCACTATTGAGTGATGATGAACAACAAATCGTAAAAGACTTTATTGAAAAGAAACAGTTTGATTTACCGATTGATATTCGCCTTCTTGAAATTATTAATGACTTACTAAAGGGAATTCATAAAGAAGAAATTCATATTGACCAACTTGTGAAAATGATGGGCGATGGTAACCCATTAACAGTCGACGAAGTGAGAAGAAGCTTTGAAATGTTGATGAGGGCAATTGTGGGCAACCACCAACCACATCGTGTGCGCATCATGGTAAAGAAGTAAAGGGAGGAAACAACATTGGACGAAAAACAATTGTCTTTACTAGATGATGACCAAGTAGACAACGGGACCGTTGTCTGCTTAGGCATGACATTTAAAAATGATGAGGAACGAAGAGAATATTTCCGAAACGAATTACGTAAAAAACTACCCGAACTAAAGAAAATCGAAGGCTTTCCAATCGGTGATGATGAAGATATCATTGCGTTGTCTGACCCACCATACTATACAGCATGTCCGAATCCGTGGATTAACGATTTTATTGAAGAATGGGAGCGCGAGAAAAAAGAGAAGTATGGTAGAAATGAGAATGAGGAATATCATCGCGAACCGTTCGCGGCGGATGTGAGTGAGGGGAAGAATGACCCAATTTATAATGCACATAGCTACCACACTAAAGTTCCGTATAAAGCAATTATGAGATATATACTTCATTACACACAGCCGGGTGATATTGTTTTAGATGGTTTTTCTGGGACAGGAATGACTGGCGTTGCTGCAAATCTATGTGGACAAAAAAGCATTGTAGAGTCACTCGGATATAAATTAGTAGGTAACGAAATATTTGATGAAAATGATAATTATATATCAACTATAGGGAGTAGAAAGGCTGTATTGAATGATCTTTCCTCGGCTGCATCTTTTATTGCTTCGAATTATAATAATCCAGTTAACATTGAAAAGTTTAAAATCCAATTTTTAAAAATTGTTGAAGATGTTGAAAAAGAGTATGGATGGATGTATGAGACTGAACATAAAGAGAATGGTACTGTAAAAATCGGTAAGATTAATTATGTTATTTGGAGTGATGTTTTTAGTTGTCCTCACTGTGCTGGGGAAATTGTTTTTTTTGATGTTGCTGTTAATGAAGAAGGTAATAAAGTAAATGATAAATTTTCTTGTCCACATTGTCAGGCGGTACTTACAAAGAATAAATTACTCAGACTAAAAGTGCACTTTTACGATAACATACTAAAACGAACTGTAGAACAATCTAAGCAAGTTCCAGTTGCTATTTTTTATACTTTTAGAAATAAAAGATATACTAAAAGGTTTGATGAGAAAGATAGAATATTGCTAAATAAAATAGAAGAAATTCCTTTATCAAATTGGATTCCAATTAATGAGTTACCTGATGGTAAAAATACAAACCAACCTTTAGTAAGTCATGGTTTTAGTCATGTACATCATTTTTATACTAAAAGGAATTTAGTGATTTTATCTGAATTATATAAGCGTTTTAATGATTTAAATGATTTTAAAAATATAAGTAAGTTGGTATTTCAATCTGTTGTTAGCACATTAGTATCAAAATTAGTGAGATATAATCTGGGGAATAGAGGAAATGGACCTTTAAATGGAACACTTTATGTATCCTCTTTGAATGCAGAAACAAATATTTTTAATGTTTTAAAAGGAAAACTAAATGATTTTACCAAGGCACTAAAAGTAAACGAACATAATGTAATTACAACTCTTCAGTCCACGGATTCCGTCAAAATTAAAGATAATAGTATTGACTATATTTTTACTGATCCACCTTTTGGAGCTAACATCAACTATTCCGAACTTAATTTTATTTGGGAGTCATGGTTAAAAGTACAAACGAATAATTCAAGTGAGGCAATTGTCAATTCTGTTCAAAACAAAGGAATCCAAGAATACAAGTTATTGCTAGAGAAATGCTTCAAAAACTACTACAGAGTGTTAAAGCCGGGACGTTGGATGACGGTAGAATTTAGCAATTCACATGCAAGTATTTGGAATGCGATTCAGGAAGCTATTTTGAAGGCGGGCTTCGTAATTGCAAATGTCTCTGTCCTAGATAAAAAGCAAGGCAGTTTCAAAGCAGTAACAACAACAACAGCTGTTAAACAAGACTTAGTTATTTCCGCTTATAAACCTAAACAAGAAAATATTGAGAAGATGCGACGGGAACAAAATACTGAAGAATCCGCTTGGACGTTTGTTCGTCAGCACCTTGAACAGCTGCCAGTGTTTATTGGTCATAAAGGCGAAGCGCAAATTATTGCGGAGCGGACACCACGTATCTTGTTTGACCGAATGGTTGCATATCATGTTCAAAATGGTTTGCCTGTACCGATTTCTTCTGCAGAGTTCCAAGCTGGAGTTGCGCAACGTTTCCCGATGCGTGATGGCATGGCGTTTTTAGAAAGCCAAGTAGCGGAGTACGATAAGAAACGTACGTTAGTGAAAGAATTTGCGCAAATGAGCTTGTTCGTGACAGACGAAACAAGCGCCATCGAATGGTTGCGTCAGCAGTTATTAAAGAAACCGCAGACGCGGCAAGATATTCATCCAAACTTTATGAAAGAAATTCAGCATATTGCGAAACATGAGAAGTTGCCTGAGTTGGATGACTTATTGCAGCAAAACTTCTTGAAATATGAAGGGGACGGTCCTGTACCAGACCAAATTGCAAGCTATCTCCGCCGAAATTATAAAGATTTACGCGGTTTAGAGAACGATGATCCACAATTACAAGAAAAAGCAATGAATCGTTGGTACGTACCAGATCCAAACAAACAAGCCGATTTAGAGAAACTTCGTGAAAAAGCGTTGTTGCGTGAATTTGAAGGTTACTTAGAAGAATTAGAAAAAAGCAAGAAAAAGCTCAAACAATTCCGTACAGAAGCGATTCGTGCTGGATTTAAGAAAGCATGGAGCGACAAAGATTATGAAAAGATTGTCAAAGTCGGCGAACGTCTACCTGAGAGTGTCATTCAAGAGGACGACAAGCTGTTAATGTATTACGACAACGCACAAATTCGTTTAGGTTTGTAAACCAATTGAAAGCCTGATTTTTTATCAAAAAATCAGGCTTTCAATATTTAACATTGTTATAATGTAATCATAATGGTATATGCGGTGAAAAAATCTTTTTAAGGTGAGACCATGAAAACTTGGCGCGATGAAATTGTCCAAAAGTTTGTCAATCAGCCTTATTCGTTATTGTTAGTCAATGATCCGGATTTTTTATTGAATGATGAAGAAATTCTTCAACGGTTAAGAGAGAATGGATATGAGGTCATTCATTTTAATGATAGCATCTTTATTCGTTACCTGTATGAGTCTCAATTTAGAGAGAAAGTCGAGCAAAATCAATTAAAATTGCTTTTCTTTAGTAATGATGAAAATTACACTTATTTTCCATATGATTTTTTGCAACATGGATACCATATTGAATTAAAGATTAGCGAGTTATTTCCAAAGTTTTCGCCAGGAATTGTTAAACAGCTAGACAAAGAAGATTTCGATGTCTTGTATACTGCACATAAACAGTATCAGGGTTCTTCTTCTGATAAGGAAACGTTGGAATACATCGTTAAACATGTTTATAAAATTGTTCATGAGCTAATTGATAGCGAAGTTGAGTTATATAAATTACTTCTTTCGATTCATTATGCTAAGAAACAATTACCGTCGATTGTACAGCAGTTTTTAATCGAAAAGTTATCAGGCAAAAACGTATTTGAAGGAATACCTATAAAACGTTTGCTTACATCTTCTAGTTATTTTTTTCAATATATAGAGAAGCAATGGACTACATTTGTTCATCAATTACTGGATTTACAAGAGGGAAGTGTATTAGAAGAAACTCCTTTGTATTTAGCTCATCCATTTTCTAGTCCAGATGTTAGAAGGCTGATGAACGATTTATTTGCAAAAGGTTATATTAGAAAAGTAAAAACGAACGTATCATATTCTTTTCCAACTTGGATGAAATACGGTGTAGAAGTGGATGAGGATGGTTCATTGCAGGAAAAAATTCGTCATCTTCATGAAAAAATCATGGAGCAAATCACTTCTGCATCTCGCTATAAAGATTGGATTAACATAATGGAACTGATGGCTGAATACAAGTGTACAGTTTTAGATACAAACAAACAAGAATATGAGAGGGAAGTAAGCGCTCTTTTCCATAAAGTAAACGAAATGTTCGAAAAATGGATGATGGAAGGCTACCGTTCATTAACAAGCTTGCCACCGGTTCCTAAACCGAAAATGGTTCATCATATTGTACAATTTCTTGCATCGAAGCGGGGACAAAATGAAAAAATCGCTTTGCTAGTATTGGACGGGATGAGCTATGTTCAATGGAAAAAAATCAAGTATTATTTAACCAATAAAGGTTTTTCTTTTGAAGAAAATGGTGTGTTTGCTTGGGTTCCAACATTAACATCGGTTTCTCGTCAAGCCATTTTCGCTGGTAATTTTCCATCTGCATTTTCACAAAGTATTGGCACAACCGCAACAGAAGAGAACTATTGGAAAACATTTTGGGAAAATAGCGGACTATTAAAACAATATGTTTCATATCAAAAAGGATTAGGAAAAGAAGCTTATAAAAAGGAAGGAATTGCAGCCTTTAAACGTCCGAACGTTAAAGTATATGGCGCTGTTATTGACATCATCGACCAATTTATCCATGGAGCCGTACAAGGTGAAAAAAGTCTAATGTCGGAATTACAATTATGGTTAAATACAGACTATTTAGCACGATTATTAACTGATTTGCACCGTGAAAAATTCACTATTTACATTACATCTGACCATGGAAATACGGAAAGTGTTGGTATTGGCAGAATTTCTGAAGGTGTATTAGCAGAACAAAAAGGAGAACGGGTCCGAATTTATACAGATACTAATTTGTTTAAAGATGCAGCGAAAAAAATAGGTGGTATTCCTTGGACTGGTGTAGGATTACCGGAAAACTATCATGCTTTATTAGCTCAATATGGACAAGCATTTGTCAATAAAAATGAGCGAATTGTTAGCCACGGTAGTATTAGTATTGAGGAAGTCATCGTTCCTTTTGTGAAAGTGATTCCGTCTTTAGGAGGATAACGAATGGTTAAACCAGTAGGCTTTGATCAGAAAATAATGTTACATCATTTAGATTTTACTGCGAATGAAGCAAGGAAATTATCAAGAAAGGAAATGTATGAAGTTTTAGATTATTTTTTACGGAGTGATATTCTCGGGGCGAAATCTAGAAAGAACGCCATCACGATGTTAATGAAAATTTGGTATTTAGTAGACGAGGAGATTATTCCATTACGAGACAAAGCACTTGAAATGTTTCCTCATTTGACAAAAGAAGAGCGATTACTTGTTCATTGGGGAATGACGATTCTTGCTTATCCATTTTTTAAAGACTTGGTACAGGAACTAGGAAAGCTGTTTCGTTTGCAAGATGAAGTTCCAAGCGCAGTAGTCGGAAGAAAAATGAAGGAATTGTACGGGGATCGTAGACGCGTAGAAGTGGCAACAAGTGCCGTATTAACAAGTATAAAAACGTGGGGAATAGTCGATCTGTTAAAAAGCCGTTCATATAAGCTACGCCCAAAAATGTCTGTAACATCAACGGATCTTAATCAATTTATTACAGAAGTGATTTTACGAGCAACGAATGTTACAGCCATGCCTATTGACTTACTTCATAATCATGCTTTATTCTTTCCATTTTCATTTGACATAAGTGCGACAGAGTTACGAAATAATCATCAGTTTCGTATAAATAGACAAGGAGTCGATATGGTGACAGTCGAACTGTCTTTGTGATCATGATTAGGTTCCTATTGTTTTCAGTGGAGGTTGTATTATGTTTAACATTGGTGAAATCGTACATGGGCCACATTTCCCGGAAAGTGTTGAAATTAAGCGTTGTGAATTATTTGGTGAGTTCTACATTATCGAAGCCATTGGGCGAGAAACAAATCAATTTTATGAGCTTATGCTGGAGAAAGAGAAATTAACAGAATTAAAAAGTTTAAAGGAAAATAAAAACGAAAGTAATATTCAAGCGATTGACATTCAGCGATATTTTCAATATTTAATGTCATTAGCATTGCATAAATATAGTTAGAATTTTCTGTTAATTATTTTTTGTGAATTTGTGCCAAAAAGACAAAACCTAAAGAAAGGTGGCACTGCCCATTTGGTAAATATATACAGTTAAACCAGAGCGACAACGACAAAAGGGAGATTATGGACTGGCTCGCCCATCAAATTTTCGCAACCAAACATAAGCTGGTTTCCACAGAGCTCTCTTTAACCAACGAGTAATTCGAAGTAGGGATTTCTTACTTTTCATCTCCAATTGAATGAGAACATGTAAGCAATACGTGATCAGGGCTAAGAAAATTTGATTTTGAATAGCTGTTTCACTCATTCCATAAAAGTGCTTAATTTCTACGTGTTGCTTGAGCCATTTGAAAAAGAGTTCAATAGCCCAGCGAGATCGGTAAATATCACTTATCTCTTCTGGTTTTAAATCAAATCGGTTGGTGATGAAACGAAGTAAGTTCCCTTTTGTGTCCATAACTTCTAGTAGACGAAAGACATTTTCAGTACGATTTTGTGTGGTACCAATGTAGACCATTTTATCGGATAGAACGTGACAATCATCAGGAAGTGAAAATGTATAGACTTCACGAATGACTGCGTTTTTCTTCAGTCTTGAAACGAAGAAATAGCCATCATCTGTCATCCGATCAAAACGTTCATAGTCCACATAACCGCGGTCAAACACATACATGGCTTCTTGATCATCCACTAGGACTTCGAGTTGATTTCGGTCATGTTCTTTTGCTGTCGTAATCACTGCTTTTTCAGGATAGACGGTGTCTTTATCCATGAAAACGAGCCGTAAGTGTAGCTTTACACCAGCTTTTGTTTTCCGGAATTTTGCCCATTTATAATGGGTCAAATTCAACGGGAGTGTACTTGAATCAATGATTTTCAGTGGCATATTCTTTCCGTTTTTATAATGGTACCGTTGAATTTTCCAAACAAGATCCAAGAACAAATTTGCAAGAATGAGTGGGTGGATCTGATTGTTTTTTCGGGATAGCTGAGAGGCACTTATCGATTCAAATCCGAGTGCTTTTTGAAGATCTTCGTCTACAAGTGCATCACTCATTTCCTCTAAGCTCTTAAATTCGAGCAGCTGGGCTACCAATAAAAGTTTAATATAGGCTTCTGTTGTCAGCTTTTTTGTGTAATAGTCCTGTTTCAATTCTTTGACTTGTTCGCTAAGTTTTTGAATATTTATGGGTGAAACCCATTTACCAAATGATGAAATTAGTGTATTCTTGTCCATAATGGTTATCCTTTACGATTGGATTTGGGCAGGAACCACCTGTACTTCCATTGTAAAGGATTTTTTTGTTTCGAAATCAATAAAAAATTGAACATTCTTAGTATTTTGAATCATCAGATTTAATTACTGCAATGCTAGTGATTTAATGTTACACAATGAGGTTAAGTACTCGCGAACAAGAGCATTAGGGAATAAAAAATTATTACCATTACCGCACCAAATTGAAGCAGTTTATGGCAGAATGCTTCAAGTTCCACAAATTCGTTTTTTACTTGCTGATGATCCAGGTGCTGGTAAAACGATTATGTCCGGTATGCTAATCAAAGAATTAAAAGCTAGATATAGTGTGGAACGTATTCTAATTTTAGTTCCTCCTTTAGTAGTGAGACAATGGCAAGAAGAATTATTAGAGAAGTTTAACGAACACTTTCATATTATTAATCGAAATGTGTTAAAGGAATACGGTGGAAAAAATCCGTTTGTTGCCAACGATTTATGCTTAGCTTCTATGTATTGGGCTGCGCGGGAAGATATTAAACTATTAATTCAAGAAGCAGAGTTTGATTTAATTATCGTTGACGAAGCGCATAAAATGGCAGCGTATACACACGGAACGATAAAAAAGCGCACTTCAAGGACAAAGCTGTATCAATTAGGCGAGTCGATATTACGTAAGGCACCGCATTGTTTGTTGCTGACTGCTACTCCGCATAAAGGTGATATGGAGAATTTTCGCCATTTGATGAAATTAATCGATGAAGATATTTTTTCGAATATAAGCGGGAATGAAAGTTTACGCGAAAAAACGAATCCATTCATGATCCGTCGTTTGAAAGAAAGTATGAAAAACTTTGACGGAACACCTCTATTTCCCAAACGAACGACGAAAACAATTAAATATACTTTGACAGACGAAGAGCTAGCTTTATATGATGCGGTAACGCAATATGTAAGAGAGCATTTTAACCGAGCGATAAGTAATGGAAGTAATAGTACTGCATTTGCTATGATGCTCTTGCAACGTCGTCTAAGTTCGTCTTTGGAAGCGATTCATTTATCCCTTAGACGAAGATATAAACGTTTAGTTCAGTTATACAAACAAACAGAGCAGGAAGGCAAAAGTATATTAAAAAATTAGGACATATTGAGTTGGAGAATTATTTAGAAGAGGCGAGCGAGCAACAAGAATTGATTGAGAAACAGTTGGAACAAGCTGTAGATTCCATTGATACGATCGAATTAAAAAAGGAAATTATGGTTTTAAAGAAATTAATCGAACAAGCGGAAAACCTTAAGTTATACGCGGTAGAGAAAAAGTATCAAGAATTAGAGAAAACGCTGTTTGGAACAAATGGACTGCTTCAGCAAAATGAGAAGGTTCTCATTTTTACGGACTCTACAGATACATTGAATTATTTAGAAAGAAAGCTTCTTGAGCATGTACCAAAAATCGCGAAAATTGTTGGTAATTTTTCAATGGATGAGCGTAGAAGACAAGTTGAGCTTTTTCGAAACGAGTGTCAAATTATGCTTGCAACTGATGCAGGTGGAGAATCGATAAATCTCCAGTTTTGTAATCAAATGATTAACTATGATATCCCTTGGAATCCAAATAAATTAGAACAGCGAATGGGGCGCATTCATCGTATCGGGCAGAAGAACGAAGTGTTTGTATTTAACTTAGTTGCGCAAAATACTCGTGAAGGTAGTGTCATGATTCGTCTGCTTGAAAAAATGGAGCAGATGAAAGAAGACTTAGGATCTGATTTAGTTTATGATTTTATTGGCGAAGTTTTAGAAGATAAGTTTGATAGTTTAGCCGACTTAATGCAGGAAGCAATTTTAAACAGGGAACGTCTGGATGATGTTATTGCCAATATGAAAAAAACATTGTCGGAAGAGCATCAAAAGTTATTGAAGCTCATGCAAGAAGAAAGAATGGTTGAAGATCCGCTCGATTTATCGATTTTAAAACGTGAACAAAATGATTTAACAGTAAAACGCATTCCAATTCGGGCATATACAGATTTAGCAACGTACATATTAGAAAAGAAAAAAGTCCGAGTCTATGATACAAACGATGGCAAAGTAAAACGTATTGAACGTTTACCAAAATTTATTCGAGACAGCCTGCCTGAATTAGCTCGTTATCAAGGGGAAAGTTACCGTTTTACGGGTATACGTGAATATGAATCTGAAGAAGTGGCGTTATTAAATAGTGATCATCCAATTTTTAAATTAAGCATGGACTTAATGAAAAAAGAAAATGAAAAACGTTCTTGGGGGAGATTTTTAGTAACTTATGATGTTCCTGAACCATTGATGGTTGAGGTATACAATATTAGCATTGTAGATGGAACGGGAAAAGAGCTTGAAAACCATTTTATTCATCTAGCCAAACGTGAAAATGGCGAAATCATTGCACTAGATCCATACTGGTTATTTGCTGGTCATTTTTACGAAAACGTTATTGAATTAAGTGATCATGCATCAAACGAATGTATAGGACATGTTCTAAAGCACTCATCTTTAATTAGAGATCAAGTTCAAGCCAAACGTCAAAAACAATTAGATAAGCTTCTAGCGTTCTTAGAGAAATCTTTTAATGAACAATACCGTAACACGCTAGAAAAGCTAGAAAAATATCAACAAGAAAACATAGACAATCGCAATAGCGCTCTTATTAACCTAATGAACGCTCATTTAATTGACTTAGATATGAAGAAAGAAGAACGTTTGAACGTCATTCGTCGCCAAAAGAATATTAGCATGAAGCCACCAAAGAAAATTCTTTCTTTACAACTTGCCTCTACAGGGCGCAGTAAGCGAGTCATGTCTATTTACTATAAGGATGTAGTGGAAAAATACGAAAAAGCAAACGGACGGATAAACATAAAAATGTTTAATTGCCTAGCATTAGTCGACTTTTACAGCGAACGCTTTAACGGCGAAGAACGATATATCATCCTGACAAACGATCCAAACTATATGCCATCTGAAGAACATCTTGAAGATTTAGCAGATATTTTGAACAAAGTGTATATTTATGTCGTTCAAGACGGCGAGATTATTGAAGAGAGAGCGATGGAGAAGGAAATATTTGTGTTTTAAAAAGTGGTAAAAGGGGGATCGCTGAAATCCATTTCTAACCTATGTGGTAGGGATGGGTTTTTTAAAGTGTACACTATAACATGTAAAAAGACGTGCTAACTAATATCAGTTTTAGCTCGTCTTTTATTGTTAGGCTACCATAAGTGTTTATTGCAAAATAAAATAACAGAGTTCTACATTTTTTTGATACAGATCATTTTATTTTTATTTTGCAATAAACAGTAGGTAAGATACTCTTTTCTCTGGAATGAGTTATAACCAAGTCAGAGAATACCCTACCTTTTTCTTTTGATCTAGCAGAATGCTTTACACAAACTTTTATACATCATCGGCTTATGTATTTTGTTTTAATGACAAAATGTAAATTACCACTTTATTTCCATCAAAGGGGAAAACAAAACGACTTCTTGAGCGTTGTCCTCATTGCCAGGCAAAACGACTTCTTTATCGCCATGGTACTACGAACGAAATGCCGTGACGCCGCATCAGTCTTATCGCATTTGGATCGCTCGGTATCGCTGCCCGAAGGTTGGGGGACGGTGACTGTGTTGCCAAATTGGCCCTGCCATCGTCCAAGCGATAGAACGAGCCTTATGGTGGTTCAGGCCATCGAGAAGCTTGGCCTTTTTTCCGTCATCCAAGAAATATGGGAGCACCGATCGACACATCTTTTTGTACGTACATTCAGTTCCTAATTTTACTTACATCCCCTTACATGGAATCATTTATAGATTACACAAACCTTTCATCTCGACGGTCGGGGGAATGATCCGATAGGATAGAGACAGGACGGACCAATCAGTCCTAGAATGGGATGAATGAAGGAGGAGATCTAAATGGATGAGTCGATAAGACATGAGATCGCTTTATTTCGGTATGGATTGATCGCTCCATTGGTGAATACGTACCTGAAAGAAGTGGCGGAACGGATCCATCCAGTTCCCCACCATGGAGAGAACGCATCGCTGCCAAAATGATTCTCGACTGGTGCACGCAGTACAAAAAAGGGGGCTTTGAGGCACTGAAGCCGAAACGACGGTCAGACCGTGGCCATTCCCGAAGGCTGTCACCTGAAGACGAGGATCATATTTTAACCCTAAGAAAAAAACATCCCCACATGCCCGTGACGGCGTTTTACCAACACCTTATTGAGCAGGGGGAAATCGAAAAACAACTCGTATCTTACTTTACTATATATCGGTTGTGCAAAAAATACAACCTCGTGGGGAAAGAAATTTTACCAATTCCTGAACGAAAACGATTCGTGTACGATCAGGTCAATGAGCTCTGGCAAGGGGACTTATCCTATGACCCGTTGATTTGCGTGAATGGCAAAACGCAAAAAACATTTTTGATTGCCTACATCGATGACTGCTCGCGGGTCGTGCCGTACACTCAGTTTTTCTCTTCCGAGAAATTTGACGGGTTGCGGATCGTGACCAAAGAGCGCTGCTTCGGTACGGGAAGTTGAAACGAATTTATTCGGACAACGGAAAAATTTATCGGGCGGAACCCTTGCAGTACGCCTGCGCGGAGTTAGGGATCACCTTGATCCATACCAAGCCGTACGACCCGCAAAGCAAAGGAAAAATCGAACGATTTTTCCGCACTGTACAGACGCGGTTTTATCCGTTGCTCAAGATGAATCCACCGAAGTTGCTCGAAGAGCTAAACGAGCGATTTTGGAAGTGGTTGGAGAAAGATTACCAACGAAAACCGCATACCTCGTTGGACGGGAAGACGCCACATGAGGTGTTTCAATCGCAAGTGCATTTGGTGTCGTTCGTCGAGGATTCCGATTGGTTCGACGCGATCTTTAACCTCGCCACTACTTGCCTGTTATACGGCGCTCAATGGAAAAAAGATATGATTGACGAAGATATCGTTCGTATGGCAGCCGAAGAAATGGGGTACTAACACAGCAGGGGCCGATCGGCCTCTGCTGTGTTCCATCCCACTCTATCCTCATTCTAGTTGATCATCCGAAATAATGTGCAAACGTTCGGATATAATCTGCAAAATAATTCGCAAAGATTTTGCACATTATTTCCGAATCCGTCCGAAATAATTTGAAAAAGGGATTCTGAAATAATGTGTTAATTTTCAGACAAAAATCGACAATATTTTTTGCGAAAATTCGATATCATTTTAACTGTTCTATGAATAGGTTATCCCCACTTTATTATCAACGACGTTAAGTAACGCCAATATAATATGGGGTTTACTGCTAATTATTCGTTATTTTGATTTTTTATACTATATTTTTATAACACTATCAAAATTTTTAGGAGGTAGGATTAATGGCCGAAATAAAAAGCATAAAGATAAACGATTTGCTAGTAAATAGTGAAAATCCGCGTTTTGAATCAGTAAATTCTCAAACTGAAGCTATAAAGCGGTTAGTTCTAGAACAAAATGACAAATTATATAGGTTGGCTAAAAGTATCGTGGAAAAAGGATTAAATCCAAGTGAATTACCTATAGTAATAGAGGACTTTCAACAAGATGGAATGTATAGGGTTTTAGAAGGGAATCGTAGAATAACAGCAATTAAAATTTTAAATAACCCAGATTTAATTGATTTTTCTGAATTTCAAAAAATGAGGTATAAAAAACTGAGGAAAGACTTTGATGAGAAAAAGTTTGAAGAAATTCGATGCGTGGTTGTAGAAAATGAAAGTGAGGCCAATCATTGGATTAAATTAAGACATACTGGAGAAAATAATGGGGTAGGTATAGTCTCTTGGGATCGAACTCAACAAAAACGTTTTGAAAGAAACTTAGGTCTAAAATCTCCTGAAGATCAAATTTTAGAATTTATTAAGAAAGCAAATTTAGTACACAAAGAAAAATTAAAAAAAGTAAAAATAACCAATATACATCGTTTAATAGGAGATCCAGATGTAAGAGAAGCGCTTGGTTTAGTACTTGAAAACAAAGTACTATACACCAATTTGCCTAAAGAAGAAGTTGGAAAGGGGATTAAAAAAATATTCGAAGATATTTTATCGGAAACAATTAAAGTTACTGATATTTATTATAAAGATGATAGAATCAGGTATATAAAAGGACTTGATGTTTCCTGTCTCCCAGATAAATCGAAATCACGTGAGAATTATGTAGAGTTATTGAGTCTTGTAAATAACGATATTAGCGAAAGTATTCAGATAATTAATGATGAAAATAATACGGAACACGAGATTAATAATAACCAAAAAGAACTCTCCGAAGATAGAATAGTATCTGTTCCAAATAAAGATAGTAAGAACCAAAATGAAGAGCAAAAAATGAAGGTATATGAAAAATATAATGAAAGTAAAGTAGTTATTGAAGAAATTGAAGAAACGGTCTCATCTGCAAAGAAAAGTAAACATCTTTCAATAACGAGAAAAAAGCTTATTCCTAGCAATTTTATCATTCATATTGAAAACATTAGAATAAATTATATTTATAGAGAACTTAAAGAAATTAATGTTGATGATTTTCCTAATGCTGTAGCAGTATTATTAAGGGTTTTTATAGAGTTAAGTGTAGAGCATTATATGAAAAAAAATAGAATTGAAATTTTTCCTAACGATTCTTTGGGGAATAAAGTTAAAAAAGTTACTCAACATTTGGAACAAAATAATAAATTAGATAAAAATCAACTTAAACCTGTTCGTACTGCTGTTTCTAATCCAAATCACTTTTTCTCAATAAATACATTACATTCTTATGTACATAATGAGGTAATGGTACCTTCATCAAAAGACTTGAAATTAATATGGGATACTATACAAAATTTTGTTGAATCGCTATGGAATTAGACTAATAAATAAAAAGTAAGCGGTGATAATTATGGGGCGATATTCTCCTTTACGTTATCCAGGGGGAAAAAGAAAACTTTCAAACTATGTGAAATTAATTTTAAAAGAAAATGAACTTCTAGATGGGACATATGTAGAACCTTTCGCTGGGGGAGCCGGTATAGCTCTTTCACTACTTATAGATGGTTATGTAACTAAGGTGGTGATTAATGATATAAATAAATCTATATTTGCTTTTTGGTATTCAGTTTTAAATAAAACGGATGAACTTTGTAAATTGATATGCGATACCCCAGTAACAGTTGAACAGTGGAAGAAACAAAAAAATGTTCAAAAAAATGCTATGAACTGCTCTCTTTTAGAATTAGGTTTTTCAACATTTTTTTTAAATAGGACAAATAGATCTGGAATTTTGAGTGGAGGAGTAATAGGAGGATTAAATCAGAATGGCAAATATAAAATCGATGCAAGATTTAATAAAAAAAATTTAATCTCTAGGATAGAGAAAATCGCCAGATATAAAAATCGAATACTTTTATTGAATTTAGATGCGTCAGAATTAATAACTGATGTATTACCAGGATTACCTCAAAAAACTTTAGTTTATTTGGACCCGCCTTATTATCATAAGGGTAGAGACTTGTATGAAAATCATTATAGCCATGAAGATCATGAATTTTTGGCAAAATTAATTAGAACGAAAATTACACAATACTGGCTTTTAACATATGATAATACCCCTCAAATAAAAGAAATGTATAAAGGTTTACGTCAAAAAAACTTTTCTCTAAACTATTCGTTAGCAAATAAATATATGGGTTCTGAAATAATGTTTTTCTGTAATCAGTTATTAATACCAGAGGTAGAAAACCCTATAAAAGTCTCTCTGTAATATAAAAAATAATATCAAAAAATGCCGCGCATTGATAAAATTCGAATTTTAAGCCGAAAAGGACAAGTGTCAAGGGACAGAGTGAAAGGTGTTAATGCACAAACGGTGAGCGAATGCGTCGAAGACTATTTAACTGTTCATCACACTTTACCAGATTTAATTACCGAATTGCAAATCGTACGAATTTAACACGAAAAACAATTGTAAAGCATTTAATGAGGAGCGTTCCTGTTAGAAGCTTTTTCGGGGACTTGCATAAAAAGAGCCCTCTTGGTTTGATGCGGGGTGTCAATTCTCGAAAATGCCCCCCTAATTTAGAATCAAGGAGGACTCCCATGAATTGTACTCAAAATCACAAAATTAATCAAGTCACCGAAAAAACGCTGGTAGTCGGCATGGATATCGCAAAACGCAAACATTACGTCTTCTTTGTCGATGATCGCGGTCGAATCCTGCAAAAGGCTTTCCCGATTGCACAATCTAACCAAGGGTTTGAAGGGTTTGCCAGCGCATCCTGTCAGCTATGAAAGAATTCGGCAAAACAGAAGTCATCAACGGAATTGAGACAACCGGACATTATTGGCTCAATCTGGCCTATTTCCTGGACGAAAGGGAGATCTCTCTTGTCATGACGAATCCGATGCATGTCAAGCGATCCAAAGAGTTGGATGACAACTTGCCAACCAAGCATGATGCCAAAGATGCCTTGGTGATCGCACGCCTTGTGAAGGATGGGAGGTTCAGTTATCCACGCATCCTTAAAGGGATGGAGGTCGATCTGCGTGTCGGAACTAGCCTGAGGTCTAAGCTGGTTGAGGAATTAGGTTCCGTAAGCAACCAGCTGATACATTGGACGGACCGATATTTCCCGGAGTTTGGGCAGGTATTTCCGTCATTCGGCAAAATGGCACTCACTGCTTTGGAACATACCCCTTTTCCAAGTGGTCTCGCAGGGAAAGAGCCCGATGAGGTATTGGAGCTTTACCGGAAAAGTGAAGGGTTCAAAGCTCCACAAAGGCCAAAGGCAGCTAGGCTAATTGAACTCGCAGGCACCTCGATTGGCGTCACAGAGGGGCGCAGATGGCCCGTATAGAAGTAGCCACACTTGTCCGCCGATACCGCCAGCTCGAAGAATATTGGAGTCAACTCACTCGGCAGCTTTCTGAACTTGTCCGGGAATCTGTCGAGTATCAATGGCTGAAAACTGTTCCAGGCCTGGGTGATGCCACCATTGTCGAATTACTGTCGGAACTCGGCAGCTTTTTTCACTATCAGGATCCACGCCAACTAGTAAAACTAGCGGGACTGACCTTACGGGAAAACTCCTCCGACCAGCATAAAGGCCAAAAACGGATATCCAAACGAGGAAGAAGGCGATTACGCACCCTCCTCTTCCGGGTTATTTTGCCCATGATCCGTCACAATGAAGAGTTTCGACTGTTGCACGAGTATTACAAGAACAGACCAAACAATCCATTGTGTAAGAAGCAATCCATCATGGTGTTATGCTGAAAATTACTGAAGGTACTGCACGCAATCAGTACAAAGCATGTGGCATTTGACGCAAAGCGAATGATACAGGACATTCCCAAGCTCGAAAAGGCTGCCTGACACCCATATACTTTACACGGACTAGACAACAGGATGACACGGAGAAGCCAACAGAATCTATTCCATTCGACCTTGAGTTCCCTGAGGAGCTTAGCCAGCCTCTGCCTTATGACTAGACCTAACGAAGAAATGTGGGCACCTAGATGCCAAGAGACATGGGAGGGTACGTCATCATAAGCGATGCAGAGATCCACAGTGCATCGTATATCGTATACAGACCTATCGCTACATCCATATTTAACCAGTAGTGACCGCGGAGCGTACCCATTAACTGTAAGAGAATCGCATATTTATAAAATTATGTTAGTGATCGTGTCGAAAAATATTTTTTGACACAACTAAAACGGGTCAAACCGTTGATAAATCAATATTTATAGAGGGAATATTCCTGTTTAGAAAATTTTTGGAGGAGAACTTGAATAAAAACTCTGGGGATGATTCGGCGCGAGGGTGTCGATCAGTGAATTGCCTCGTACAGTCTATATATTTGTTGCCGTTTTGATCATAAACATATATTTCTTCGCCTCGCATCATTACAACTTTGTCCACTTTATAGTATAGACTATTTGGATTTGTTAAATTTTCATTCTTATCACACTCCATCTATTTTTGGTATTGATAATAAATGGAAATTTGAGAAACATCCTGAATCCGTGATGAATTGAAATCGACTTTGATTTTGTTGTAATTTTGATGGATTGATAATCCATAAAACCCTTTTTATGCTTATGACCTATGTCATCTCTATTTCCGAAAATGGAACAAATCTCTTTTTTAGGTATACGAACCAAAAAAATAGACAAAAAAGCACAGGGAGTGACGTTGGACATCAGTGCCCGAACATTCGTTCGTTATCTTGCCTCTCTCCATTTCTGATAGACGTTCAGTAGGGGCTCGCTATAGCCACTCCTTCGCGTCAGTTTCATCCAGATCTGTCGTGATCGACGGACGAGTCGCCCTGCCATCGTGATCACCGTCTGAATAATCGTCTTGATGCGGCGGCGTTTCACTTTGTGGTGCAACGGATGTCTCGGATCGCTTAATAGATCTTGTCCAATCAGACGAAGAAGATTGTAAACGAAGGCTCCCATGACCAACACGAGCGCATTCGTTTTCATCTTCCCAGATGGAAGCCGCTCTAAATCTAAGTCGCTCTTCAGTTCGCTATGAAACTGTTCGCATGTCGCATGGTCATGATACAACGCGAGCACATCGCTCATTCGAACATGCTCGTATCCTTTGAGCCGCACCCAATAGCTTTCCACTTCATAATCAGGAACGAGCATCAGCTGTCCATTGCGTTCCATCGTCCGTTCCGTCACTTGGGTGACTTGAACGTACGTATACGTGTTTCCATCGATCGCTGCCTTCTGTGGAAGGCATAGCTCATAGGTTTGTACTCCTTCGCTTTGTCCATCATCGACACGTTTGCCCTTTTGCGAAGCGATCTGGAACCAAAGCGCTTTCGATTCTCGGCGTAAGTTTCGCTTGATGACAAAGTCCACGTCTTCCTTTAGGCATACGTGCACATTCGCTTCTGCATCGTTTCCTGCATCCATGCGAACAAGCAGACGAGATGAAGTCAGTTGACGAGCTCGACGGATAGCGGTGACTAAAAACGAGGGCATGTTGTCTTGCACATGTTGTTTCCCTGGACGCAACTCGGCATGAACGAGATACCCTTCCTTCCCTGCATACGCAAACAACGGTGTAAAACCGTCAAATCCTTTATACGTTCGACTGACTCCTTCTTTTTTCGTATCGGAGTTGTCAAATGGGGAACCATCTATATCAAGGGGAAGCCATGTCGTCTTTCCTTTGGTCCAACAAGGGGACAAAGTGGCATGTCGTTGAATCAACAGACGTATGGACTCCTCCCAAAGAATCGTTTCGGTCATCGGAAGACAAGCGAGCTGATCGAGTCGTTGTCGCAAGGTTGGAGAGGAAGGCACGTGCTGAATCCCCATCGATGCCGAAAAGATATCGTCCTGACGATACGCTTCGATATGATCGAAATCCGTTTTTCCTGTGGCAAGCAAGCCAATCATCGAGCGAATGACATCGCTATGGGAAATGTGCACTTCTCGACGAACCGTTGGAAGCCGAAGTGCGTTTACCCGTTTATCCAGTTTCGTTCGATGGAGTAAGTAGCCAACGAGAGCAAGCCCAGCACTTGGGGTAATCGCTTCATCTGTCAATACAAACCGAATCGGGAAATCTTTCATCACATCACCTACTTGATGAAGAATCGTCAACGTCGTTTTCCCTTATCGTATCAACGGTTTGCGACCATTGTAAAGATGTTTTGTCACGGATTCAGGTTTATAATATGATGGAATATATTGGTGATTCAGAGGGGTTAGAAAAAATAAAAAAAGTATTTATGAAGCTGGAGAATCCAGGCAAGGATGATCAAGTGGAGTATTATTATTTTCTAATATTGGATTATAAGATAAATAACACGGTTGCAGATATGAAAGATAAAATTGAAAATAACATTTCAAGTTTTACTGAACAAGACCTTTTAGACTTAGACTATAATAAACCAATTCTTCTTCATGCCTCTATTATTTTAAGCAATCTATATGATCTTGAAGTAAATTTGGACCATTTAAAAGACATATATGAAAAGAAAGAAAACCAAATAACAATATTATTCAGAGATGAAATTACTTATTGGGTTCATTTAATGATCGCAAAAGAACTAGAGCAACACTTTGAGAACAAAAAGTTTATGACTAATATATTATCAGAAACAAGACCTTTTCATACGTACTTTTATTCATTGGAGAGTATAAGAAATCTATATTTAATGTCGAATGTATTTGCTAGTAAAGAAATTTCTGATGTCGATAAATATTTAAATGTACTAAGCCATCGCATAGATATTTTTAGTCAGGAATTGAAAAACAATAGAGATCAAAGTTATTACCAATATTCATATTATTTAAACTATGCAGAAGAAGTGATTGGAAAATCCTCTCGTAATCAAGAAGCTGCTGAAAATACAAACTGCCGAGACATAAAATTATTTAATGAAATGTATTACTGTTATAAGGCAACTGGTGAGATGGCTACTTCTGAAGCTGTTGCTATAGAAGAGTCGTAAGCGTCAAATACTCAGCACCTTCTAGTTGTGAATGTTACATGAGATAATCTCCATAGAAAAAATGCTGGAGGTTATGCTATGAATGATGCTGACAAAAGAATAGAATGGAAATCCAGGTATGATGCTTGGAAAACAAGTGGATTGAGTGCTTCTGAGTGGTCTCGCATCAATGATGTAAATATACATCAGATGTACTACTGGATTCGAAAGTTTCGAGAGGAAGAAATTTCTACGAACGAGCATCAATCAAAATGGTTGACGGTGGATGTCCAAGAAATCTCCTCCCATCATACGGGTCAGGAATCTGTCCTTATTCATTACGGTGCACTGTCCATCGAAGTACGTCCAGGCACCGATTTGAATCTACTTTCCGATGTAGTGCGTGTGATTCAAAATCGATGATATCTAACGCAAATTTTGAACGAGTGTACCTTGCACGTGGAAGCACCGATCTCCGGAAATCGATTGATGGTCTCGCAGTCATCGTCAAAGAATGCTTCGATTTGGATCCATTTTCCCCTTGTTTATTTGTTTTCTGTAATCGGAAAAGGGATAAACTTAAAATTCTACAGTGGGATAATAATGGGTTTTGGCTCCATTATAGAAGATTAGAAAGAGGAACTTTCAACTGGCCATCTGAACAAGAAGGAGTGCCGATGGATATCAGTCCTCGTCAGCTACGCTGGTTATTAGATGGCTTATCCATCGAACAAAAACAAGCCCATCCCACAGTGAAAGCACGCACGATTCTATGAAATTAAAAAACTTGAGAATCCGACTGGTCAAGCCGGATTCTTTTGCGTATACTGGAACTATGAAAAACATGGACATGAAAACTCAAGAAACAATTGAATACTATAAAGCGCGTAACGAAAAGCTTGAAATAGAAAAGGAAGCTTTGGAAGCGAAGCTAAAATGGTATGAGGAGCAATTTCGGTTAAGTCAACAACGTCGTTTTGGTTCTTCCAGTGAGAAGACCAATTCAGACCAACTGTCCCTTTTCAATGAAGCTGAAGCTACCGCAAATCCTGATGATGAAGAACCGACGATTGAAACCATTACATATACACGCAAGAAGAAGCGAAATCGTCGAGATGAAAAACTAGAAAACCTGCCTACTGAAACGGTGGAATACCGTTTGCCAGCTGAGGAACAGGTTTGTTCGTGTTGCGCTGGACCTCTACACGAAATGAGTACGCAAGTACGCAGAGAAATAGAAGTTATTCCAGCACAAGTAAAAGTGAAAAAGCATGTCCAATATGTTTATAGTTGTCGTCATTGTGAACGCCATGAAATAGAAACGCCTATTGTCACGGCGAAAATGCCGGCTCCTGTTTTTCCGGGAAGTCTGGCATCTCCATCGTCAATGGCTTATACGATGACGCAGAAATACGTTGAAAGTATGCCTTTGTATCGCCAGGAAAAACATCTGGAGCGATTTGGCATATTCATTTCCAGGCAAACTTTATCCAATTGGATTTTGTATGGAGCCGACACCTGGTTGAGTCCTGTTTACGACCAAATGCGTAACCATCTATTGAATCAGGATATCCTCCATGCGGATGAGACCACCTTACAGGTTCTTTCAGAACCTGACCGACGAGCGACTTCCAAATCATTTATGTGGCTTTATCGGACAGGACGAATGGGGCCTCCAATTGTTTTGTATGACTACCAGCGAACCCGTGCATCCAAGCATCCTTTACGATTTTTGGAAGGTTTCCGTGGATATTTACATGTGGACGGGTATGCCGGTTATAACGGAATCCCTGATGTCAGTCTGGTCGGTTGTTGGGCTCATGCCAGACGTAAATTCACAGAAGCTTTGCAGGCTCTTCCTGAATCGGCTAAAACTACTCACGTAAAAGCCAAAGAAGGTCTTGCATTCTGTAACCAACTTTTCTCGATAGAACGGGATTTAAAGGATGTTAGTCCTGAAGAACGTTATAAGAAACGTTTAGAACGCAGCCAACCGGTATTGGAGGCTTTTTTGGCATGGCTTCATGAACAATCCCCAAGAGTGTTGCCAAAAAGTGCACTTGGGCAAGCCATTAAATATTGTCGTAATCAATGGGACCGTTTAGTAGCTTTTTTAGAGGATGGTCGTTTAGAGATTGATAACAACCGCGCAGAACGATCCATTAAACCGTTTGTAATCGGGAGGAAAAACTGGCTGTTTAGCAATACCATAAAGGGAGCTAAATCCAGCGCAATCATTTATAGCATTGTGGAGACTGCGAAGGAAAACGGATTAAACCCATTCAATTATCTTAAATATTTATTTGAACAGCTTCCAAATATTAATCTGACTGACAAAGAAAAATTAGATCAACTCCTTCCTTGGTCCACAACAATTCCAGAAGAATGTCGTGTTCCTAATAAAGCTAAATAAATCATAACAATAGTCCACATCTAAAGGTAGGTGTGGACTATTTTACGCTTACGAAGAGTCAGATGACTTACTTACAAAGGTACTAAAGTACGATATCATTGACCCTACTCCCAAAGATATCGAAGAAATGAAAAAATTATATCCTGAAGTTTTAAATAATGAAAGTAAAGACTTCTATATTATATTAAATATTTATACTAGTCTAGTTCAAAAGCATAACCTTGATATAGATAAGGAATTAATTAGAAAAAAGGTAGAGCAGTATGAATGTTATTTAGGATATTGTGAACCAGGAGGTAACTATGTTTTTGAGCTAAGTGTGTATTTGAATAATATCCTTAATATATTAGAGGGTGATGAATTTGCACAAAAATTCCGTTGACAACTATGAGGATATTCATGTTAGTGTTAAAAACATTAACTTTCAATACGGCGAAAAAATAATCTTGAGAAATCTCTCTCTAGAGATAAATGAACCTGGTTTATATGCTATTTATGGAAAAAGCGGGTGTGGGAAAACCACTTTTATCAATATTTTATCTTTAATCATTAGCATTGCATAAATATAGTCAGAATTTTCTGTTAATTAATTTTTGTGAATTTGTGCCAAAAAGACAAAACCTAAAGAAAGGTGGCACTGTCCATTTGGTAAATATATACAGTTAAACCAGAGCGACAACGACAAAAGGGAGATTATGGACTGGCTCGCCCATCAAATTTTCGCAACCAAACATAAGCTGGTTTCCACAGAGCTCTCTTTAACCAACGAGTAATTCGAAGTAGGGATTTCTTACTTTTCATCTCCAATTGAATGAGAACATGTAAGCAATACGTGATCAGGGCTAAGAAAATTTGATTTTGAATAGCTGTTTCACTCATTCCATAAAAGTGCTTAATTTCTACGTGTTGCTTGAGCCATTTGAAAAAGAGTTCAATAGCCCAGCGAGATCGGTAAATATCACTTATCTCTTCTGGTTTTAAATCAAATCGGTTGGTGATGAAACGAAGTAAGTTCCCTTTTGTGTCCATAACTTCTAGTAGACGAAAGACATTTTCAGTACGATTTTGTGTGGTACCAATGTAGACCATTTTATCGGATAGAACGTGACAATCATCAGGAAGTGAAAATGTATAGACTTCACGAATGACTGCGTTTTTCTTCAGTCTTGAAACGAAGAAATAGCCATCATCTGTCATCCGATCAAAACGTTCATAGTCCACATAACCGCGGTCAAACACATACATGGCTTCTTGATCATCCACTAGGACTTCGAGTTGATTTCGGTCATGTTCTTTTGCTGTCGTAATCACTGCTTTTTCAGGATAGACGGTGTCTTTATCCATGAAAACGAGCCGTAAGTGTAGCTTTACACCAGCTTTTGTTTTCCGGAATTTTGCCCATTTATAATTGGTCAAGTTCAACGGGAGTGTACTTGAATCAATGATTTTCAGTGGCATATTCTTTCCGTTTTTATAATGGTACCGTTGAATTTTCCAAACAAGATCCAAGAACAAATTTGCAAGAATTAGTGGGTGGATCTGATTGTTTTTTCGGGATAGCTGAGAGGCACTTATCGATTCAAATCCGAGTGCTTTTTGAAGATCTTCGTCTACAAGTGCATCACTCATTTCCTCTAAGCTCTTAAATTCGAGCAGCTGGGCTACCAATAAAAGTTTAATATAGGCTTCTGTTGTCAGCTTTTTTGTGTAATAGTCCTGTTTCAATTCTTTGACTTGTTCGCTAAGTTTTTGAATATTTATGGGTGAAACCCATTTACCAAATGATGAAATTAGTGTATTCTTGTCCATAATGGTTATCCTTTACGATTGGATTTGGGCAGGAACCACCTGTACTTCCATTGTAAAGGATTTTTTTGTTTCGAAATCAATAAAAAATTGAACATTCTTAGCATTTTGAATCATCAGATTTAATTACTGCAATGCTAGTGATCTTTAATACAAAAACCTCACTCAGGAACCATTAATTTATTCCATAAACAAATTAATTTTGAGGATGTTGAATTAGTTGATGACTTGCGGAAAAAAATAGCGTATTTCTTCCAAGATTTAAATTTAATAGAGACTTTAACAATTAGAGAAAACCTTCAAATTATCTCACTTATAAACAGCCAGCCTTTAGATAACGAAAAACTAAATAAATACAGCAGGCAAATACAAATGGAAAACAAGTTAGATATTCCAGTAAATAATCTCTCTGGTGGTGAAAGACAACGAGCAGCTTTTTTAAAAGTATTGGTATTTGAATATCCGCTTATTTTATTGGATGAGCCAACGAATAATTTAGATGAAGAGAACATTAAAATCATAATGGATATTTTATCTAGTATAAAAAAAGATAGGGTCATTATAGTAGTAACCCATTCAAAATTTGTTGTGGAAAATTCAGACAAATCATTTGATTTTATTCAATTAAATAAAGGATTGAAAGAACTATGTTAAAACATGATTCGGTTTTTTATTATATAAAGCAAAAATATTTAAAAAGTTTAAGAAAGCTTGCGATACTAAACTTTTTATTACTAATATTGATTTGATGTTAGACTAAAAAGTAGACACAGATTATTATAGTAATAATAGACTGAAAAATGAGGTGTCTACATGACAAAAAAACAAAGGCGGTACGAGGAAGACTTTAAGCGTCAAACTGTTCGTTATATTTTGGAGGAAGCGAAATCCGTTGCACAAGTGGCTCGTGAGCTCAAAATTAACGAAAATACTCTTCACGGCTGGATGAAAAAATATAAGCAAGAACCTGAAATAACAGAAACCCAAACGTTTCGATCCGAAGACCACGAAGTTCGTGAACTAAAGAAACGTATTCGGGATCTGGAGGAGGAAAACTCCATCTTAAAAAAGGCGATGCACTTCTTCGCGAAAGACCATCGGTAAAATATTCATTTATCCATGAGCATCGCTTCGATTACCGATTGGAGAAGATGTGCGAAGTATTGAAAGTTTCTCGAAGCGGTTATTATAAATGGCGTGATCGTCCCAAAAGTGCTAGACAAGAGCGTCGAGAAGAATTGACGCAGGAAGTGCGTCGTGTGTATATCGAATCTCGCCAACTGTATGGGAGTCCAAAGGTTGCCAAAAAGCTTAATCATGAAGGCATTAAGGTTTCACAGAAGACGGTTTCCCGCATAATGAACAAAGAGGGAATGAAGTCTCGTACCGTGAAAAAGCATAAGGCTACCACTAACTCAAAACATAACCATCCGGTCCACGAAAATGTCTTAAACCAACATGTTACTGTTACGAAACCAAATGAAGTATGGGTAGCTGATATCACCTACATTCCAACGGATGAAGGTTGGCTTTATCTAGCTAGTATGATGGATTTGTATTCAAGGAAAATAGTCGGCTGGCATATAGACTGTTCCATGAAAAAGGAGCTAGTGTTAAGTGCTTTAAAGCAAGCCTATCAGCGTCAACAACCACAGGGTTCTATCCTCCATCATTCTGATCGAGGGAGTCAATATGCTTCAAATGACTATCAAGCTAAGCTAATGGAATACGGAATGAAATGTAGCATGAGCCGCAAAGGAAATTGTTATGACAACGCTTGTATTGAATCATTTCATGGGGTTATAAAAAAAGAACTAATCTATCAGACTCGTTATAAAACAAGGGAGGAAGCAAAAAAGAGCATATTTGAGTATATAGAAATATTTTACAATAATAAACGTATTCACTCCGCAACAGAGTATTTTTCGCCATCTGAATACGAACGTATGTACTATAAAAAGGGAGCTTAATGAACATATTAATAGAATAGTTAGACACGAAAATTTACCTTTTAAAAATAATTAGGACAACGTCGTAATTACTTTTAAAAGGCCACCAAGCGATAGCGCGGTAGCTGCGAAAAAAAATCTATAAATTTTTGTGTCTACTTTATTGACCTAATATCAATTATATTTTCGATCTTTACAGTATTTATTTCTGCTGAGAACATCCATAATAATATATTAAATAATGATAAATTATCAATGGTACTGATCAATGGATATACAGAAACAGGAGAATTTGAGTACGATACTAACTTAATTTTAAATTTGCCTCATGTTAAAAATCTTACCTATGATTATGAAATTCCTCTTATTTATTCGTCGGAAAAAGAGGAGGTAGAGTTTTTAGATTGCTTGCCTCTTAATGAAACTACTAGAGAAGCTATTAGTTTTGACGAACAAGTTGATGACAATGCTTTAGTGCTGCCAGAACATTTTAAAAATCAAAAATTAATTATTTCTGATATGAATCACAAGCCCGTTAAAACTACAAACTATTATTATGAAGGATCAGGCACATATTTTCTAAAGGATCAATGTTATCTCGCTCAACCTTTATATAATAAAATGTTGGCAACAATTAATAGCAGTAACTATTCAGGTGTTAAATCACTTATTGTGAACTTAGAAAAAACAGAATATATATATGATTTTGTCAAATCCTTTCATGAAATGTTTAATGAAGATGAAGTTTATGTATATTATCAATCTGAAGGATTGGAGAACTTAGTACAAAATTCGAAAGTCTCTTTTCATTTGCTTTTGTTTTTCCAGCTAAGCTTACTTATTGTAATTGTTATTGTATATAAAAACAGCTTAAATTCTCTCATCAAGTTAATAAATCGTGATTTACTGTCTCTCTATTTAAACGGAATGTCTAGCAAAGAAATCACATCCCAGTTTTATAAAACAATCGAATCAGGAAACAAAAAAATTTATATTTTCTCTTATGGAACGGTTATTTTATTTGCTATTCTTCTTTCTAAGGCGCTAAATAATGAAATATTAATGATAATTACCGTTGGTTTATTAATACTATTAAGTTTATTCATTTTGCTAAATAAATTGTTTGTAAAGTATGTTATTTCCAGCATATTAGCGAAAGAACTATCAAATGAGAATATTGTTTCTCAGCTGCGTAACTAGTCTTTAATCAATTAACATTTAGAATGACAACGGGGACGACTAACCGTTGTCATTTTTTTAAATCCAATAATTTTTAACATTCCACTTTTTCTGATAGCACATGCTGCAAATTTTCATTTATCTGAAACAGCAAATCGTGTGTAACTGGACCGTTGCAGACTAGAAAATTGCGTCACCAATTAGTCCATATGATTGTGTCAAAAGGGAAATAGAAAAGAGCCACATTGCTTCCCCTTCCTTTGTAGAATTTACAATGGACCAAACATAAGGAGGAATGCAACAATGGCTTTACCGCAAATGATGTAGTGTCAAATAATCCACTTATCTATTTTCTAATTCAGGATCTTTAATTCTTTACAACTCTTCTCGATTTCTGTCCGAATAAAAAGTCCTAAAAACAAGCCTTTGATCAGTAAGAATACTGGAATCATTGACATTCTTCTTTATAAAAATAATGAAATTTTGTCGTCGACCTCCAATCGTGCAAAAATCCTAGGGGATCGACGACTCTTTTAAAATTCAATTGAGCCCACGCAAATCAAAGGATTGATAAAATTTGACTCCTTCGTTAAAATGAAAATAACCAATTAACCATTTTAAACGAAATGCTTATTTAACAACATTTTCTGGGGTTTTTATCTTAACTATAAGGAATTGAAGCGAAGTTTTTGTCGAGGACAAGGACGCTCTTGCACGTTTTTATCTTAACTATAAGGAATTGAAGCATTTTCTGTTTGAGTGATGCGTGATTCATGATCGTCTGTTTTTATCTTAACTATGAGGAATTGAAACCATTTGTGTGTATGTCCTTTCATTGGGGATCCACATCTGTTTTTATCTTAACTATAAGGAATTGAAACACTTTTCATTTTAATTCCTCCCATTCGCTCGTGATTTTGTTTTTATCTTAACTATAAGGAATTGAAACATACAGTCTACGCAACAACTCATTATGTGATAGGGAAGTTTTTATCTTAACTATAAGGAATTGAAACAGTCTGGAAGGAAACACTTGACACAAGCCACCTTGTGTTTTTATCTTACCTACAAGGAATTGCAACACCAAACTAAAGGCCTTTACGTTTGATGCCTACCAATTGCTCCCATTATAGACCCAGCTGTTAAAAATAAGGAATAAAAAACTTTGAGGCGGTCATAAGATACATTTGAGATATAAAAATATTGTGCCGATATGATGTTCAAAACAGTAAAATTGATGCAGGTATTTGCTTATGAAATATGATCAAGGTGTTTCTTTGTCTTCTAGATACAGGCATGGCATCACGATCTCCATAATTGTAGATGTAAATCCTGCTGGGAAGTTTGAAAATTGACCATTTCCTTCATGATGACGGATGGCCCCCATTCTAATGATGAAAGAGCTGTTTAAGGAGCCACACCCTGTTCCAGTGAAAGATGCGTTGCAAATTAAAGGTTTGGATGACGGTACGGTTGCCGCTTTGACAGAAAAAGATTGTTCAAAAGAATGCCACTAGATGTACTTGTTAGCCAATGGCGATTCAGCTCCAATCTTCTTGTTCTGGCCTTTCTAGATGAAAAAGCTCATTTCATCCATCCTGCTGAGAGCTTTGTGGTGTGCATTTCATTTGTGAAACGATTTCATTGAATGGTGACCCATATTTTTTTGAAGCTTTTATTCGCCTTTTTCCTGCAAAAAATTTGTTAATCCTTATTGTTTAAAGAAGGAAAAATTACCCCTTTGTCGAATGGAGTAAAAGAAGAGAGGTAAATGCCGAAACTTAAGCAAATTTGTTGCGTTTACGGTTCAAGACTTATGAAAAACCGAATCAACAGCAGGTTAGAAATTGTCGTGCCTCATTCCCAAATGTAAACGGTGAAGGAGAACAAAATGTTTTCAGCATTATGAGTGGCAACAAGGCTGTTCAAAAACTAAGCTATATAGGGGGGTTGAAAGTCGAAAAAGATGAAAAATATTTAAGGGCGAAAAAAAGAGTGGAAAATTTGAAAGCCTTTTATATGCATTTCATTTCTTATGTTTTAGTGAATTCTATGCTTTTTCTTTTTAACTTAATTTCGGATCCCGGTAATTGGTGGTTTCAATATCCGCTTTTTGGCTGGGGGATTGGACTTTTAGTACACGGCGCCTCAACGTTTGCATTTGGCATATTCGGGGAAGAAATGGATTTAAGTCAATATTTTGGACACCAATAAGTGAAATTTAATTTTGATCTCATTGACATCGCTGGTCGCTTGACATGGAGCCTCTGCGGGCGTGGTGTTATGCGAAGGGCGAAAGGGGCAATGATTTCTTTCGCATGGCAAACAAGCCTACCACGCCCCGCCACTCCATGTAAAGCGGATGCTTGTAAAATTGTGAAGAGCACTACGCTGCCCCTTTGATACTGTCTTCTGTTTCTTGTGGCGTCATATAGCCCAGGCAGCTATGAATCCGTTTCCGATTGTACCAGCCTTCTATAAATTCGAATAAGGCTCTTCTGGCAGCTTGAAAGTTCAAATAGTTGACTCTGTAGATCTCTTCCTTTTTCAGAATTGCATGGAAAGACTCCATGCAGGCGTTATCGTATGGGCAACCTTTTTTACTGAAGGAGTGTTTGAACTGCTTCTTTTCCATGTATTCTGCAAATTTCTCGCTTGTATACTGGGATCCCAAATCAGAATGCAAGATCAATCCCGGACCTGGACGTTGTGCCTGATAAGCGTTTTCTACTGCCTTTAAAGCCAGTTCAGTCGTCATGTGGCGGTCAAAAGCGTAACCGACAATCTTTCTGGAATGTAAATCCATTACGGAAGCCAGGTAGCACCAACCGTCTCTCAAAGTATGAATGTACGTAATATCCGTAACCCATTTCTCGTTGATGGTTGTCGTTGAGAAGTCCTGGTTCAGCAGGTTATCGTGTTCTTCCATCTTGCCCTTATTGGAATGGGGGCGGTACTTTTTTCTGATAATGGAATAAATGCCTGCAGCCTTCATCAAACGCTGAACCCGTTTCAGGCTGACTTTGAGCCCTTCTTTTTCAAGCATATGGTGGATCTTCGGTGCTCCGTATCTCTGCTTGCTTTCCGTATGGATTTTTCGTATTCTGTCTGTCAGCTCCCGGTTTTCCCGTTTTGTTTTTGACTCTGTTTTTTGTTTGGATTGATAGTAGGTACTTCTCGGCACGCCAAGGACCGTACACATGGTTTTAAGGTCATAATGGTGTTTGGCTCTTATCTCGTCAATCATGGATATAACAGTGGTTTGATCTACTTCTTTGCGAATATGGCCATAGCTTTTTTTAAGATTTCGTTTTCCTCTTTCAGCCGGTGCAATTCTTTTTGCAGGTTCAGAAATTCTTCCGGGGTAAAAGAGCCCCCGTCATCCAGCTTAACCGGTTTTTGTTTTCTGATCCATTTGTAGATTGTCGTTTCAGACAGGCCATATTCGCTGCAGATCTGTTTTACTGGTGTTCCAGTTTGATAAAGCTCAACCACCATTTCCTTAAATTCAGCATGATAACTTTTACGTTTTTCGCTTGTGTTACCCATATCAGGACACATCCCTTCGTTAATATTATATTTCACTAAAGGGTGTCCATGAAACTATACTAGCATCAAATGGGAAGAAAAAAAGATAAAAAAATATATGGAAAAAGACAGGTAGAACATTTTAAAAGCGTTCGGAATCGAACGTTTTTTTGTGGAGAGTATTAAAATGGAACATCTAAAAGATGCACCCAGTGAGGTGCATTTCAAACATTACAGTATGGAGAGTTGAATTATGTTTCGTCTATTTCATAAGCGGTGCTTTTTGTGTAAGCGAAAAACAAAAACTTCCTATCATTATGTAGACCATAACGGAAATAGTATGAAAGTTTGTCCGGAATGTGCAGTATATGCGGAAAGAAGGGCATTTAGAAAAAAAGTGTAGGCACCTTTTGAAAGGTGCTTTTTCTTTTCCTTCAAAACTCAACTTCAAAGGAGCATTCCTGTTAGAAGTTTTTTCGGGGACTTGAATAAAAAAAGCCCTCTTGGTATGATTCGGGGGTGTCAATCAACCGAATTGACCCCTAATTTGGATACCAAGGAGGACTATACATGAATTCTATCTCAAACAAGAAGATTAATCAAGTCACCGATCAAACGCTGGTTGTTGGGATGGATATTGCAAAGAAAAAACATTATGCCTGCTTTGTGGATGAGCGAGGGAGGGTGTTAAAAAAGCCGTTTCCCGTTCCGCAATCTAGAGAAGGATTGGAATGGTTGTACCAGTGCATCGTGGAAGCCATGAAGGAATTTGGAAAAACCGAGGTGATCGTTGGCATCGAGCCAACGGGACATTATTGGCTCAATCTCGCTTACTTTCTTGACGAGAAGGGCATTCCTCTCGTCATGACAAACCCGATGCACGTGAAGCGCTCCAAAGAGCTGGACGACAATCTTCCAACCAAGCATGATGCGAAAGACGCGCTCGTCATTGCCCGGTTAGTGAAAGACGGCCGATTCAGCTATCCGCGTATTCTGAAAGGGATGGAGGCGGAGCTGCGCGTGGGAGCGACATTTCGCTCCAAATTGGTGGAAGAACAGGGAGCGATTCGAAATCAAATGATTCGCTGGCTTGATCGATATTTTCCGGAGTTTTCCCAAGTCTTCCTGTCATTTGGGAAAATGGCGCTCGCGGTGCTGGAATATACGCCATTTCCGAGTGATCTGGCAGGAAAAGAACTAGAAGAGGTGCTGGCCCTTTACCGGAAAAGTGAGGGATTACAATCGCCACAAAAACCGAAAGCGAAGAAGTTGATGGAATTGGCCCAACACTCCATTGGCGTAACGGAAGGACAACAGATGGCCCGTATCGAAATTGCCACGCTTGTCCGCCGATACCGCCAACTGGAAGAAGAAATCGAGGCACTGACAGAGCAGCTGATCGAACTCGTACAGACATCGGTCGAGTACGAATGGTTGAAGACCGTTCCGGGCTTAGGCGATGCGACCATCGTAGAACTGTTATCAGAGATCGGGAGTTTCTCCCATTATCAGGATCCGCGGCAGCTTATCAAATTAGCGGGCCTGACGCTGCGGGAACATTCCTCCGGCCAACACAAAGGGCAAAAACGGATCTCCAAGCGTGGAAGAAGGCGGTTGCGCGCCCTTCTGTTCCGGGTGATGATGCCGATGATCCGCCACAACGAAGCGTTTCGGCAGCTGCACGACTATTACACGACACGTCCTGATAATCCGTTGCGGAAGAAGCAATCGATTGTGGTGTTATGCGGAAAATTATTGAAGGTATTGCACGCTGTATGTACGAAGCACCAAGCGTTCGATGCGAAGCGAATGATGCAGGACATCTTTGGCCTCGAAACGGCTGCTTGATGCCTATAGTCTCGATTCTCTAGACAACAAGGATGACACGGAGAAGCTGGCGCGATATCATCCATTCGACCTTGAGTCCCTAAAGGAGCTTAGCCGGCCTCTGCCTGATGACTAGACCGAACGAAGGAATGTAGGCACAAGGATGCCAAGAGACATGGGAGGGTTCGTCATCATCAGCGATGCAGAGATCCACGGTGCATCCCATACGCTTCCCCCACTACAACCAAATTTAACCAGTAGTGGCCGCGAAGCGTACCCAGTCAATGTAAGATATACACATATTTAAGAAATAATGTTAGAAACTTTGTCGAAAAATATTTTTTTGACACCCCTGAAACGGCTACAACCGTTGATATATCAACATTTATAGAGGGAGGGAGCTTTTTGTTAAATACTGAACAAGCAACGGGTAAGAGCAAGAGCCAAAAGCGCTGCTAAAATCGATTGGAAACCGCAGCAGAATCAATGTTGAAGCGAACAGCAGCTGATAAATTAGCCAAGATTAAGTTTAGTAACCCATAAAATAATTATGTAAACTAATATAAAAAAAGTGTCGACTCATTCATCATATGGATATAAATGGATGTATTGCAACTGATGGGGATTAACTCAAAGTATGGATATTGTTGGGCAAACAGGTTGGAATGGGTTGATAAAAAGAAAGCTTTCTGATCTTGGAGGATGGCCGCAGACAACATCCCAGAGGATGGCGAATCAGAAGACGAAAAATTCCTTTTGTATACATTGAAACATCCAGAGGGCACAAAAATCCTTTGTTCACATTAAACGCATCGGCATTTTGCAAAGGAATAGTTGCTTGGTCTGTATCGGCTTAATTTATGGTATCTCCAATGAAAATCTGAACATTAGTGCACTTTTGAAATGCGAAATAATATGGAACCTCTTGAGGTTATGGCGTTAAGGGAATTTAAACAAAACAACGCCCCCCTTAATAAAAGAGGGGCGCATTGTAATGTCATTTAGCAGCACTTAGAAGGGTATCCTGGATCAACAATTACGTTTCTTGTAATTGGTCTATAAATATGTCTAGGAACATTGACAATATTGAAACGATTAATCCTTACAATTGGATGGATATAAGGAACTACACGTGGAATGAAACGGTCGCGAACCACATGTTTAGGCGGACAGATAATGGGTCTAGTATGACCAAACATTGGAAACTCACCTCCTAGAATATCTATATACATTAAATGTATTAGCAGGGCTTTTTGAAACGGACAAATATCACAAGTTATATAAAAAATTCATCTAGTTGTAAAAGATTGGGTATATTTGGTATATGAGGGGCATTCAATCTACACATTTTGAAGAAAAATTTTTGTTCGATGTGTTGACGTTAAAAGACGTCCAGATATCCCGCTTTATGTAGAAAGCTAAATTTGGAATGATCGGGATCAAATCCATTTGCCAGCTGCTATAACAAAAAAGAGTTCAGCAACAGAAGAGAAAATGAACTGTTATTATGTTTACTAAGGACAGGAGAAACTCATTAAGTGAGGGGCTATAAGTTTTCGTGTAACCGATTTATCAGCTCCATCAGAGCGGAGTATTATGATTTAAACGGCAAATTGCTAAATGTGAACGGCTCATTTCTTTGTTCTACAAAAACACAGATCCAACGCTTTTATGCCATATTATGCAAAAAATTGCTATGGAGACTTCCCAACTTTTTAACAGCAGCATTGGAATTCCATCTCTTTCGAATAATTGCTTAGAGAAAAAGCTATCGTCTAAAACGCCATTTCTTCTGTTAAGAAAAACGGTAAGCTGCTTTATTTTTAGCCTGCTGAAACAACCTATACAAGTTGTGAAATAGGGTTTTAACATGTTACCGTACATTCGTCAGGATGGCAACCCTGAACCCTTCACATTTTAACATGTTACTGCACATTCAAAAGGGACTGTTTCCCGGGGTGGATCGAGACTGTATAATTGAAATCAATATGTACTTTGGCATTAACAAATCAACGACCGATGAGGAAGAATTTTTTTGCCTAAATTCATAAAAACATAAATTTCTACTTGACAGGTAGGATTAATATGTTTTAATATAATGTTAAATTTACTGGAAAATAAAAAACGCCGACTGGTTCACTAGAGGCTCCATTCAAGATGGATTTTCTTGATTTGGGAGCCTCTTAGTTTTTAAATTCGCAGCAGGAATATAAATGATCCGTGTAAGGCACAGAGGATGAAATAGTCTTAACAAGATCAGACTTGCACTAAGAAAGCTGGTGCAGCGAAATCGGATAACCATTTAAAAAAACGTAAAAATTTTATGATAAGGAGAGGATCACATGAGTAACCTTCTTCGTCAGGCTGTAGAAATCAGAAGAAAAAAATTGATCAACAAACTGATTGTCTTAAATGCATTTAAAAATGAGGAGCAGCTTTGCAAATTAACGTTATCAGAATTAGAATATGAATATAAAAAAACCCAAAGGGATTCCCATCCGCATAGTGAAACAGGGTTGATTCGTTGGACGAGCAAAAAGTTATAATTTTCATCAAAAAATACGCATGATTCTTTTAAACCCGTACATTGGAAAAGGAAGGACAGTGAATTCTCCTCAAAGCATGGGTAAGTGAACTGAATTTTCCAAAAGGTCTTCAACCCTTCTCAATTATTCTGCTAGTGATTTGCAAATCAAAACGCTATGGAAAATTCCAAAAAATTTGAATGAAGATTTATCGAAAACGAAATTTTACGCAATGGCTTTTAGTAAAAATTTCTATCTGCTTTTGCACCTTTAAATACTACTATATAGATAGTATTAGTATGATTTAATAAACTACCAGCTGAATTATTTGAGGCTCTTGATTCGAGATAGGAGGAAATCTTGATTTAAGAGCCTCTTAGCTTTTCATTTTAGTGTAAGGATTATAGATGCCGATTGAAACAGTGTTCTTCATTTTCGCTAAATCCGCCTTTAAATATTTAACATATATAGATGCCAATTGTGCCATAGGAACAATAGAAAAAATGTACATATGGAGCTCGGTTATGCAGAAGGGGGGGAATAAGGCTTCAAAGGCTATTGCAAAGCACAAAATAGCGTCCTCAAACGGTTTAAAGATTTTGTACAACTGAGAGGGGAAGCCGTTTTCATCATCGGCAGCCTGAATCAAATGCAGATCAGCTTGAGTTTGAAAATGAACATTAAAAAATCGCAAACGCGCGTTATTACATAGAAAATAGCAAACAAGAACTTTCAACGACTAATGTAATGAAGTGTCAACCATTACATAAAAAATAGGGGAATTTTCCGGGAAAAACCATGAATTTCAACCTTACATTTTTGGCTTCATTGGCCAGACATTAAGAAAAGGATAAACTTGTGATCAATCAAGTTCGGTTTTTGCTCCGTTTTCAGATCAGCACACTGAGATGTGATCTATCTACTCCGGTTTTGACTGAAAATAGCAAAACAAAGTTCATTTGATCTTCTAGCAGCTGTATGGCCTGCTGTTTATATGAATTAGACGTTTAAAATTCTTACAACATTGAAGTTTGTGACAGCTCGCCCATTACGGAAAGGCGTAACGGAAAAAACCGCTCAGTTGAAATTTCCAACAAAAAATGGCATCCGTGATGGATACCCTTTTTCATTATTTTTGTACTAAAGAATCTAGAATATCATCGATGATTTGCGAATTGGCAATAGAGCCTGTGTACAACCAGCTTTTTTCAGGAGAAAATTCAAAAACGTTGCCTGCTTTTACAGCCGGAATGCTTTTCCATAGAGCATCACTTAAAGGTGCTGCATTGGAACCGTCACTATTAATTAAGAACAAATAGTCAGCATCCAATTCTACTAATTTCTCTAAAGAGATAGAGCTCCAGTTATCTGCTGAGTTTGCTGAAATTTCTTTTACAACTTTTGGCACTTTTAATCCTAAGTCTCCGTACATGACGGCACCGCTTGAAAGTTTTTCATTTACGATAAAGAATTGTCCGCCTACTAACCAGACTGCTGCGACAGAAGGATTTCCTACTTTTTCTTTAATTGTCTCTTTCGCTTCGGCTACTTTGGCGTCATATTCTTCTAGAGCTTTTTCCGCTTCTTTTTCCTTTCCTAATACTTCGCCAATAAGCTTCAATTCTTTGCGCCAATCGCTGTTATCTTCTTCACCAATAACAAAAGTAGGGGCGATTTGATTATATTGTTCATATTTTCCGCCTTCTACCATGCTAGCGGAGTCCATTATAATTAAGTCCGGATTCATTTTTTGAACTGCTTCAAACGGAAGATCATGAGGAATGGTTGGAATTCCTTTCAGCTCATCTTGCAGATAATCTTGTACGGTTTTCCCGTCGTTTACACTCCATTGTGCGACAGGTTTTACGCCAAGGGCAACAAGATGATCTTCAAGATAGCTGGCAATAATTCTTTTTGGATTAGCAGGAACTTCCACTTTATTTCCCATTCCATCTGTTAATGTTCTTGTTTCTGCTGACTTTTCATTCTCATTTGAAGCTTGATCCGATCCGGAAGAGGAGTCGGTTCCTTGTCCGCCGCAAGCGGTTAGTGATAGAGCTAATAGCGCAGCTCCTATTAGAGAAAATAACTTTTTCTGAAATACCATTTCTAAACCTCCAACTCATATGATAAAATAAATTTTTGGGAAGCAATAATGATAACCATTTTCAATTAAAATATATCTCTGCCACTTTGTCAATCTAAATTTTTATCATTTGGAGGAAAAATGGTTTATGGATTCAATGATACATACGAAAACTGCTTCAGAATCTTTACATAAAAGCAAAAATAGATGGATTGCTCTTATCGTTCTTTTCATAGGCATCATTGGCTTATTTCTGTCAGTTGTCATTTCGATTCGTTTTGGTGCTGCGGATTTGAATTATCGGGATGTTCTTGGTGCGTTTTTTGCCTTTGAAGAGGACAATCAAGCTCATGTCATTGTCAGGGAATTGCGTTTGCCCCGTGCAGTCGCAGCCATTCTCGTCGGTTCTGCCTTGGCTGTTTCCGGTGCTATTATGCAAGGAATGACTAGGAATCCATTAGCCTCTCCTTCTATTATGGGTGTAACGGCAGGATCGTCCTTTCTCATTGCCATTGCGCTGGCATTTTTACCGGGAATCTCTTATTTCGGTCTATCAATCTTTTCTTTTATAGGTTCAGGTCTTGGCGCTTGTCTTGTGTTCGGCATTAGCTCCCTTTCTCGCGGAGGAATGACGCCTGTGAAGCTGGCTTTGGCCGGGTCAGCGATTACATCACTCCTAACCTCCTTATCGACTGCGATAGGAATTAAATTTAATATTGCAAAGGATATCAGCTATTTTTTTGCGGGAGGAGTTTCAGCTGTCCAACCAACCCAAGTCCATTTTCTTTTGCCGTTCGTCATTTCCGGTCTTTTGCTGGCCATCTTACTGTCGCGCTCTATTACCGTCCTTAACTTGGGCGAAGAAGCTGCCAAAAGTCTCGGGCAAAATACAAATGTGGTAAAATTTTTAGGAGCGGTCACGGTGCTGCTTTTAACAGGGGCAGCTGTTTCAATTGCTGGAGTGATTGGCTTTGTCGGACTCATCGTTCCTCATATTGCACGGTTTTTAGTCGGAACGGATTACCGTTGGATTATTCCTTGTTCTGCCGTTTTAGGCGGGATTTTATTAATTGCGGCTGATATTGTCGGACGCATGGTGAATGCTCCGTTTGAAACTCCTGTTGGAGCGATAACTGCCGTTGTAGGGGTTCCCTTCTTCCTCTATTTAGCCCGTAAAGAGGGGAGGGTGTAACATGTCAAAAAGATTAATAAACTTCAAAACATTGTTTTTTTCAACTATTTTTTTCATCATTATAACCGCAATCATAAGCATTAATGCCGGCTATATACAAATACCTCTTCATGAGGTCATTGCCGCCTTATTAGGAAATGGAACAGATCAAAATGAATTGACCATATTCCAATTCCGTTTGCCTAGAATATTCATGGCATTGCTCGTAGGGATGGGAATCTCCCTTTCAGGGGCTATCCTCCAAGGGGTTACGCAAAATCCGTTAGCGGATCCGGGAATATTGGGGATTAATTCAGGAGCAGGGTTTGCCGTTGTATTATATATGTTCTTTTTCCAAGGAGCTTCCTTTTTGAACGGCTGGGCTTCCGTGTATGTTTTGCCCATAACGGCTTTAGCAGGCGCTTTTCTTACTGCCGTCTTAATCTATTTTTTATCTCGAAAAAATGGACATATTACACCGATAAGACTTTTATTAATGGGAATAGGGATGAATGGGGCATTCAATGCCGGCATCCTCATCTTCCAAATGAAAATGGAACCGAATGATTTTACAAGAGCACTTACTTGGCTGTCGGGAGCCATCTGGGGTGCGAACTGGAACTATGTGTGGGCGCTGTTACCATGGTTATTGATCCTTATTCCGATCGCGATTTATAAATCAAAGGTTCTCGATATATTGCTTTTAGGTGATTCAACAGCAACAGGGGTAGGAATAAACGTTGCAAGAGAACGCAAGATTTTATTAATCATTGCCGTTACACTGGCAGGAGTTTGTGTAGCGGTTGGCGGAGGGATTACGTTCCTTGGCTTGCTTGCCCCTCATATTACAAGACAACTAGTCGGGCCAAAGCATTCGAAATGCTTGCCCCTTACTGCCGCTTTAGGAAGCTTCATTCTTTTGGCTGCAGATACATTAGGACGGGTTATCATGGCTCCTTCAGAGCTGCCTGTCGGGATCGTTGTTTCCATTTTGGGGGCGCCTTATTTTATATATTTGCTAATAAAATCAATTTGACGCTATATACAGCAAGATTTCATTGCACCGCTTCTTCTCAAAAAAACTATACGAATTTGTCTAAAAGCGGCCCGGTTAAATGAGGAAAGGGACAAACACCTCCAGTGTCGAATGCATCAAATAAATTCGATGAATGGAGGTGTTTGTTTTATCCAAAAGATCAAGCGGTCAACGTTTTTTTCATTATTGCAGCTTGAAGCTGTGCTTGTTCGTTATAAAAAACTGTTTTCTGCCGGTGAAAGGATGATCGTTTGCCATGCTATCCCGCAATTAATACAAAAGCAAGCCAGGCGAGCCCAGGTCCAAGCGCTACGACTACAACAGCAGAAAGTAAAAGCTGTTTAAAAAATACATTCTCTTTTACCCCTTGTACGTTTGCGAGCAGTAATGCACCGTTAGTGGAGAAGGGGCTTATATCGACGATGCTTGAAGAAATGGCAATGGCTGAAACGACACCGACGGAAGAAATGGTCGGGTCCTGTAAAATGGGCGCTGCCAGCGGGATGATAGCTGCCAGAAACCCTGTTGTCGAGGCAAAAGCTGAAACGATGCCTCCTACGTATGACGATGCAAGGGCTGCGATTACCGGATTTCCTACTTTTGCGATTAAGTCAGTCATGTAATCAATCGTTCCAATTGTTTCTAAAACGCCTACGTATGTGATAATACCAGTTATTAAGAGAATCACAGACCAAGGCATCCGTGATAGAACGCCCTTTTGCTGCTTTGGAGCAATTAATGCTAGCACTAATCCTACTCCAAGCGCTGCAAAGCCGATATCGATATCGAACATAAGAGCGAGGACGACGAGTGTGATGATCCCTAAAAGTGTGATGCCTCTGTAAAAAGTTAATCCATTTTCTTGTGATTTATTGTTCTCATTTGCGGAGAACCCTTCAGCTCTAGACGCTGCATCTTCTTCGGCAGCAGTTCGCTTTTTTAGCAGCCGAAGTCCTCCCAAAACGATGAACACAATCACAGAAGCAAATACACTGAAGATAAAAGCGTTTATGAAAAGCAACCCCGGCGAATGAGGAAGATCTCTTGCCTGCATAACGCCGTTAACAATCACTCCATAAGGATTAAGCAGTGAGAAGGATCCCGCTGTGGAACCAATCACTAACAATAACCCCATCAAGAGAGGATTAATGTTGTATCGTGCGGCAAAACGCAGCGCAATCGGCGCTAGGATCGCAATAGCAGCAGGTCCCAAAGTGCCGACGCTAGTTAAAATAGCGCAAAGCAAAAACATAATCCATGGCACGAGACCTAGATTACCTCTGACTAGGCGAAGACCCCATCCGGTAATCAAATCAACTGTCCCGTTTTTCTCAACAATTGAAAACAGATAAGTCACTCCAGCAAGAGTGACGAACAATTCAGCCGGAAAACCGCTGTAAATGTCGTCAATATTTAATCCGCTGAATACAACTCCGACGATAAAAGCAGCTACGAACCCTAAAACACCGAGGTTAATTGGCAAAACTGAACCTACAATAAACATCAACAGAAGCACAATAATTCCAATGAGCTCAATACTCATATTGATTTTTCCTCCTAAGCTTTGGAATGAAAATAGAAAATCCCAAAAATTTGAAACCGCTTTCTAAAAACCCCAGCTTACAAAATCGACGATCGACAATGCATTATAAGAATATGAATGACTAGAAAAAAGGTGACTTTTTATTTGAATATTCTGAAAAATATAATTTCAAATCATAAATCGTCACCTCTCGAAAAAATAATTGAAATGTATGCTTTTATTTTGAATGACATACCTGAACATTTCGGCGACTTCACAAGGAAATCGGCTGCTTATCCTATTTGTTAGAAGGCGGTCCAAGGGCAAAATAAAGAGAGAAACAGCATTTATAAGATTAAGATAAAGTGTTTTTCGCACATTCCCTCCTTTTCTCCGTTTTTCATTCATCACAGATTGTTTACAGCTATTTATTCATTTACAAAAATGTTTACGAAAGCAAAATGAAAAATATGCATCTTTGTCAATTGTCGACAGTATGTACGAAGCGATGAAATATTCGTAATAAAAATTTGAATATTCTTATTTATGAAGTCATTTATAATGAAAGGGATCACATTAATTTTTATATATGGAGGAAGGAGAACTTCTATAAATTTCGAATAAATTAGAACAGTGCAGCAAACGAAAGATTTGCGGAAAATCTTCCAATACAATGCCGACTTTACAGAATTTTTCGATTTGTATTTATAAACAAGTTATAATAGGATTATAAAAAATAGACAGTCGACATTATAGAGAGGAAGAGCGGGAATGAAAAATAATCAATTATTTTACAATCATTCGTTGTCCCACAAAATAGCGGAAAAAATAACAAACCAAATTATGGCGGGGGAGCTGAAGCCCGGACAAAAAATTATTGAGTCCACTTACGCAGAAGAGTTTGGAACGAGCCGGGCGCCTATTCGAGAGTCGCTCTATTTGCTGGAAAATGAAGGGCTAATAGAGCGAATTCCTAGAAAAGGCGCTGTTGTGAAAGGCTATACGGAAGATGAAGTTTATGATCTTCTTGAAATGAGAATCGTATTGGAAAGCCTTGCGATGAAAAGAATTAAAGTCCGCGGGATAAATGAAGAAATTCTTAAGAAAATGGAGCAATTGGTACAAAAGATGTCAGAGGTTGATGACGAAAAACAGTATGCCAATCTGAACCAAGAGTTTCATATGCTCATCATTGAAATGAGCAAAAGCGAAATTATTAAAGAAATGTATTGGAGATTAGGACGTCCTTTGCTTGTACTTCAAAGAATATCGTTTCTTGAAGAGGAGCATATAAAAAAGTCTTTGAAGGAACACCGCATTATTTTAGATTTGTTAAAGGAAAACCTGATCGATGAAGCGCTTGTTTTGCTTGAAAATCATAATCATAGCGTAATTAAAAGGGTCGAAAACAAAACGAAAAATAAACAATCGTACTAGCAGCAAAAAAGGGAAAACAACGAGCGCTGTAAATGTCTTGAAACGAACAACATATACATGATTTTAGGGAGTTCATATGAAGGAGTGAAGCCCTTTTCATATAAGCTCCTTTTTTTATTTTTCAGCTTATTGACTGGGTCATAATCAAAACATGACATAAGTAGGTTTTCCTCAGCAAATACAAAATGAAAATTTAAAATTTTTAGAATTTTTATTGACTTTTATAACATGAGGGGATATCATGGTTGTAACAAGATGATTGTCGACAGTCGTCCATCTTCTAGGAAGAGCATTTTTTGAATCCTGATGGTTTTGTTAAAAAATATAAAGACAAGAGATAGGTGATTTTTAATGAGGGTAACGATTAGTCAGGTCGAGGCGGATGGGAAAATTATACTTCAGGAAAGTGCCGGGCTTGCCATTGTAACGATCCAACGTCCACGCCTAAAAAATGCTATAACATCGGGGATGTGGAGGGAGCTGGCGGAAATCGGAAGGCTGATTCCTGAAAACCCGAAAACACGAGTGGTGATCCTGCGCGGAAGCAAGGATCAATTTTGTTCAGGTTCTGATTTGAAAGAATTTAACCAAATGTCGATTAACGAAGCGCACGAAGCTTTCCGCTTAATGGAACAAGCCATTTCGACGTTTGAAAAACTTCCGTTGCCAACCATTGCCGCTATAAATGGTCCGGCATTAGGTGCAGGATTTGTTCTATCTTTAGCATGTGATCTTCGGGTTGGGACCTCTAAAGCTAAAATGGGAATCCCAGTCGGACGGCTGGGAATTACGTTAAACCAAATGTTTGTAAAACGAATTGCAGATCTGATCGGAGGGAGCCGGACGATGGATTTAGTTTATACAGGTCGACTGCTAGACGCTTCAGAATGCTGTCAATTGGGATTAGTTAATTACATGGTTCCGGATGATGAGGATGTGGATCATTTTACAATACGTTTGGCGAAAAAAGTTATGGAGCAGTCACCGGCATCTCTTCTTGCTGTTAAAAGATCTGTCGCCTACAATAAGCCGGCACTTTCATTTCCGTGGGATACAGGTACGGCGTCCAGTATTGACGCAAATGATTTTCCTGAAGGTGTTCGTTCCTTTGTAGAAAAAAGAAAACCGAATTTTAAAGGGAGAGGTTGACATGCTGCCACTTGCAGGAATTAAAATTATTGACTTAACGAGAATATTGAGCGGCCCTTTTTGCACAATGACATTAGCTGATTTAGGCGCCGAGGTGATAAAAATTGAAAGTCCACAAGGGGATGATACAAGGCAATGGGGTCCTCCGTTCATTAAAAATGAAAGTGCGTACTTTCTAAGTGTCAACCGCAATAAGAAAAGTGTTGTTTTAAATTTAAAAGATCCAAAAGGAAAAGAAATTTTATTGAAAATGGTAGAAGAAACGGATGTTGTTGTTGAAAACTTTCGACCCGGCACATTAAAAAAGCTCGGAATTGATTATGACATCTTAAAGCAGCATAACCGCGGAGTTATTCTTGCTTCGATTTCCGGCTTCGGTCAAACAGGACCGTATTCAAAAAAGCCTGGCTATGATGTCCTGGCTCAAGGAATGGGCGGGTTAATGTCCGTTACAGGCGAACCAGACGGTACACCAGTTAAAGCTGGATATTCTTTGGCAGACATCGGAGCAGGAATGTGGGCAACAATCGGCATTCTGTCAGCACTTTGGGAAAGAGAGCGTTCAGGTCAAGGACAATGGATCGATGTCTCCTTGCTCGACACGATGGTTTCTTGGCAAACGTACCTTGCCGGCAACTATTTTGCGACAAACAATGATCCAAAGCCGCTGGGAGGAGCCCATCCGAATATTGTGCCTTACCAGGTTTTTGAAGCTTCGGACGGCCACTTTATTCTTGCAGTAGGAAATGACAGCCTTTGGAATTCGCTGGTTGACGTATTGGATGTGGAAGCTCTTAGAGACCGGAAATTTAAAACGAATCCGGACCGGGTTCAAAATAGAGATGAACTGATTTCCATACTTGAAGAAATATTTAAAAGAAAAACGAGAGATGAATGGGTTGACATGTTGGAATCTGCGAAAATTCCATGCGGACCGGTTAATAAGCTTTCGGACATTTTAAATGATGCCCATATCAAGGAAAGGGAAATGGTCGTTGAAATGGAGCATCCTTCCCTCGGAATCTTAAAAATGCTTGGTGTTCCTGTAAAATTATCGCGCACACCGGGCAGGATCAAAACGGTCCCTCCAGCTCAGGGGGAGCATAGTGAAACCGTTCTAAAGCAAATGGGCTACAGTAAAGAAGAGATAGAAACATTTATAAAAGAGGGGATTATTATTCCTCAACAAAAATGTGTATAATTCGATAAAATTCAGTCGACAATCGACTAAAAATATTTTAATAATTTGCTAGTTTTTTCAAGTAAAAAAACTTCCTCTGTTTTATTGTGTATGATGCTCGATCCAAAGCCTATTTTTTTGAAATTCATGAATATTAATATCCCACATAACAATCGGAGTCCCGAAACAAACATTTGCTGTCATACGAACTGAATTTTCCTGTAAATAGACAGAATAGAGTTTCCGATTTGCCGGATCCGGTCCGCCTTTAAGTTTTACGGGCATTTTCCTTCAGGTTGAAAGATTTTTAAGAAAGGGGTATTCACCCAATGCGCGTATTCGCTCTTGTTGGCCGCAGCGGCACGGGAAAAAGCACCAGCGCACTTTCTTTTGCACATAGTAAAAACATACCGGCTATGATTGATGATGGATTGTTAATTTATAAAGGGCGAAAAGCTGCAGGGAGTTCAGCGAAATATGAAAAGAACTATATAACCGCTATTAAACGGGCTGTCTTTTTTTATGAGGATCACCGAAAAGAAGTCCAAAATGCTATTAAAGCACTTGATATTCATTCGATTCTTATTATTGGTACGTCTACAAAAATGGTTGATCAAATTGCGGAAACATTGCAATTAGGAAAAATCACCAAATATTACAAAATTGAAGAAATTAGATCGTCAAAGGAAATCAACATGGCATTATATGTGAGAAAAACAGAGGGGAAACATATTATTCCGATTCCATATGTACAAGTCGAACAAAATATTTTAAAGAAGATCATTATGAAGGGAAAGAAAATTTTTTCTACCCAAAAAGAAGAGATTGGCGAAACAACGATTATAAGACCACGGTTTCATCAAGGAACCATCCACATTTCTGAACACGTTTTAAAACAAATCATTTCCCATGCCTGCACTTCGGTAGAAGCAGTAAAAAAATGCCATCGGATAGATATTGCATTAAACGAGCTGCCGAATATAAAAATCACCCTCACCATATTTTATCCATTGGATGAAGCGTTACCAGTCATCGCAGAAAAGATTCAACAAAAAGTTGCTGAAGATTTTTTAAAGTTTTTAAATATAGAGTTAAATAGCATTACTATTCATATCAGTAAATTGTCGATGGAACACTCTTATTCTGCATCGATGATCCGGACTGCGCGTTATGATTTTTGGGCTGATAAGTTATGCAAAATTAGGTAATCGTAGCTGAGCAAAGGGGTGCCATATGATCAAAAAGTCAGTCATTATTATAAAAATGGCAAATGTAAAAGAACGGATTATACAGTAAAAGGCATATTGAAAAAATAAATTCATATAGAGCAAGTATTATATTTTTAATGCTGACAGCACAAATGCAAATGCTCCAGATAAACCTAGCATCATTTTGAATTCAGGATGCTCCTGAAGCTTCTTTTTAATAGAGAGTAAGCCTATAATTAAAGAAGGTAAAGTAACCCCCCACCAAAATAAAGCCCATTCAATCGGCAGAAAACCTTCCATAATATGCATGGCGATGGCCTGTTCCGGGATAAAAACGAATAGAAATGATTGGGAGCTTCCTTTTCGGCCCAACAGCGATGAGTGTTGTTGGATTTATTGTTCTCTTTTTCCAATCATTATTTACACAAATTTATCTCTTGTTAATCCGCCATTTTCAAACATTTTTAGTTAATTGAAAACGCCAGTTTATTCATCGTGAAGAATACTCAATTTTTTATAAATAGGGAAATATACAATTAACAACAGATGATGTGTCTTGTACGATTCTTGGTTTTGCACTTTTTGTTATTTTGGAAAATGAAAAAAATTGACTTTGTCCTCGGGGGCAGAAAGTATATAAAACTCCTCAAACAGCAGGAAGCTAAATGGAAGCGACCTTTCACACTTACCATATGAAGCTGTTTATTTACTTTAAAAAGTTAAGGAAAACCGGGCGTTCAATTTTCACGCCCGGTTTTCCTTAATGCCCTCCATGCCCGTGTCCGTCTTCCTGAGCAATTTCAAGCTTGTCATCTAGAATTCCTTGTGTTTGAAAGGAAATTTGTTTTTGATCTCCGATGATAAAACCATGATTGTAAGGACCTGTTGTCGGGTCATCTTGAAAGGTTGGCTTGATGCTTGCCAAGAAATCATATGTTTCTTGTTGAAGCTGTCCTTTGTTTAACCAAATCATCGGTGCATGTTTGCCGAGATGTGAAAACGGAGCGGCAGCTAAAGCAAGCTCTGGTGAATCTGTTGAAATAAAAGAAACACCATGGCCCGGTTCCGTTATACCCCATCCGAATTGAGTGTCTTTATCTTTAAATTTGGCAAATTCAATCGAAGTGGTTACAGGGTCATTTCCAGCTATTCGATGAACAGTCCCGTATTCTTTCAATTGATTTTCTACATCTTTAGAAATAACCTTCTCTGGTCCTAAAATATAAATGTTTGCTTTCTTGTTCCGTTTCTTAAGCGCATCTTTCGTTTCTTTAGGAAGCTCGTGTTCAGCAGCAAACAGTATAGGCTCAGGCATATGGGAAATCCAATTAACGGCTGGTATGGAATATAGTTTATGTTGATCCTCTGAAGAAACGATGATCACGCTTTCTGGATAGCCTTCGGATACTTCTGCATAAGCTTGATCGACATTTCTTGCGAATTCTGCGGGATTTTTTCCTTTGATCTGTTCTATTGTGTGAGTAAAATGTTTGTGGGAGAAATTCTTAGAATTCCCCGATGAGGGGGTTGGGAACGTAGGTTCGCAATCCCCCTCATCGGGGCCACCAAGCAAAGCGCGGTAGGATCCCAAGCAGGAAACATGAAAAAAGGACTCTCTCCCTGGTAAGATGTTCATTGACCACACCACAAACAGGAGGAGAGAGTCCCATGAATATTCAACAACATCTTACCACAAATTCGTTGACATGGAAAGAGATCGAACTTGATTTGTTTCGAGCCCTGCAAAACGCCTTCGCTGAGCTGTTTACGGCTCTGTTGGAGGACATCGACCGACAATTGGCGGAAACCCGGGACAAGCGCCGGTACCACTTGAAAGACAAACGACGCACCACGATTCAAACCCTGTTTGGCGAAGTTACCTTTGAGCGAAACTACTATTTAGACCGAGAACAAAACCGTTACACGTTTTTGCTTGACTCCTTTTTAGCGTTTGATGGATCACAGTCAATCAGCCCTTGTCTAGAAGAAACAGCGGTGGGATTGGCTGTGGAGTGCTCTTCCTATCGCAAAGCGGCTCATACGCTTGCCCAGATGGTCGGGTATCCGGTGATGAGCCATGAGGCGATCCGCCAGTTGGTGCTCGAGGCTGAAGTTCCGCTGCACTGCCCGGTTGACCAGCGATATGGACGGGTGCTGTTTGTGGAGGCCGATGGACTGTTTGTCTCTCGCCAAGGGAAGGGAAAACGGGCCAAGGAAGACAAAATCCTGACCGTTCACGAAGGGTGGAAGCGCAACGGCTCACGGATCGAATTCGTGAATCAGCGCCATTACGTCCATGAGGGCAAGAGGGAGGTGTGGGAAGGCTTCGAGGAATTTTTGATGAACGAATATGCCTATGATCCGTGTCGGGATCTTCTTGTCATCAACGGGGACGGCGCTCCATGGATTACCGCGTGCCGGGAGTATTTCAAAGGACGGGTCTGCTTCCAATTGGATCGATTCCACGTGGCGCGTGAGTTGCGCCAATGCCTCTCGGGCCATCCACGGTGGCAGGCGATTCGGCAAAAGCTGGCGAAGCAGGATGAAGAGAAGCTGCTTGTGGAACTGAACAGCGCCCTCGGCACGCTGGGGGACGAAGCGAAAGAACAACAGCTGGCTGCCTTGATCCACCGGATCGAATCGATGCCGGGATGCATCCGTGATTACCGGGAATGGCTGAAGGAGCAAGGAGTGGACACAACGGGCATGTATCCGATGGGGAGGGCTGAAAGCGTGATGAGCCAGCTGGCGTATCGGGTGAAATACCGCCGCAGTTGGACAGACAAGGGACTCGGGGCGTTTTTCAAGGCAATGATTGCCCGGATGGATGGGATTCGTCTTTTCGGACGTCGTTTAGGAGAAGAATCGTCGCATCCGGCGGAGGAAACGGCATCTACCAAACAGACGATCGTGAACAAGGCGAAACAACGCATCCGCCGTCTTCTTCCAGAGGTAACGCGGAAACAAGCCATATTTACAGCAATCGTCCGGGACTCCGATCTATCATGCCCTGTCTGAACTCAAGGGATGGTAAAAAAAGGTATACATATCGGTCTGTCATGGCAAGGGATGAGAGTCCGAAAGCGCTTACGGATGAAATTCAAAAAAATGGTTCGCTAACCTATGACTTACATCTATTTTCAGCGAACCAAAAAAATTCCCACAAAGTCTTGACTGACTCTGTTCTATTTTATAACCTGACAACTGGTTGATGACATTGTTTGAAACATCTCCTAACACAACAATTTGAGTGCCGTTCCGGTTCCCAGTCGGATTTAACCGTTTGATTTCACTCAACACTTTATCGGGAATGTGATCTTGATGAATCAGTAAGATCGGGCCGTTATTTGGATGATGGATTAAGTCAGCTCCGGCTAATGTTGTTTGCCATTGACCAACAGGCGACAGAATAACGGCTCCGGGTTGATTTTCTTTATGTGTGGCAGGCCAAATGGTTTGGGATACGTAAATGGATGCACGAATTGGATCGGCAACAGGAATTCTCGTTATATTTTTCGTGTTTTGAACAATTAAGCTTTCTTCAGCATTAGGATTAAATTGTGCGGGCGCTTTGGAAAAGTCTTGATTTTTTGTGCTCTGACTGTCTTTTCCGTTATGATTGGCATGATCATTCATATTTTCGTGGTCCATTTTTTCATGATTCATGTCTTCCGTATGTTCTCCTGTATGGCCGTTGCTGCTTCCGTTGGAACATGATGCAGAAAAGAGCATGAAAGCTGTTAAAACGGTAAGAAAAATCAGCAGCTTACTATTTTTTTTCATTCTAATTCCTCCTCCTAACATTTTCTTTGCATCTGTTTTAACAAAAAAATGTGCAAAAATGATGGAGACGGTCCATTTTTGATCCTGTAAATTTTTTTATGCGAAAATTATTTACTCGCCAAAAAGGTGTGCCCGCATTTGGCATCCGCTCGCTGTTTTAAAGTTCGGACGGGGGAGGACAGATAAGCGTTGGATGAAAATGATATAATGAAAAAATGAGAACAGAACGTTCGGTTAAAGGCGGCGAAGAGCTTTCCTTTTTGAAGAGAAAGCTAGTTGGCTGATAAGGAAGGGACAAAAAGTGAAAAAAATTTCGTTTAAATTAGGGCTGCTATTTTTCGTGTTTGTTTTGGGAGTCGAAATCATTTTATTTGTCTCATTGTACATAACTTTGGTCAATTCAAGAATTGAGGAGGAGTTTGAGCATCTATTGGCGAGAGGGAATAACCATCGCGATGTGCTGGAAAAAAACTTTGACCATTCCACGCTGGAGCATGTGACGATGATGGAATCGGAAGCGGTGACGGATGTAGTGATTACAAATGAGAAAGGCAATATATTGTATTATTCCGATGACATATTGCCTTTTGCCAAAAAAATTGTAAATACAATGGACAGAACGATTCCGCATGACGGAATAATCGTGCAAAGAAATTGGCAAAAAGAGTCGCATATAGCGACAGTAAGCCCGATACGTATTGACGGCAAGATCAAAGGGTATGTCTATATGTTTCAAAATACCGATGCTATTCAAAAAATGATCTATAAGTTAAAGCATCATTTCGTTTTGGTTGGATTTCTTTCGGTATTTTTAACCATTTTGACGATCGCTTTTTTATCAAAAGTGATAACAAATCCCCTTATTCGTATGAAACAGGCAACCGAAAAATTGAGCAAAGGCGATTTTTCTGTTCGCTTGCAAGTGAAAGGGGAGGACGAATTGGCGGAGCTGGGGGAAGCGATTCAAACATTGGCGAGAGATTTGGAATATTTAAAAAAAGAAAGAAAAGAATTTCTTGCCAGCATTTCTCATGAGCTCCGAACCCCTCTTACATATGTAAAAGGGTATGCAGATATCGCAAGAAGGCCGAATCTAAAAGAAGAGGAGAGGAACCGCTATTTGTCCATTATTTATGAAGAAGCGGAGAATATGCAAAAGCTTGTAAAGGAACTGTTTGAATTAGCAAAGATGGATCAACATTCATTTCAAATCCATAAGGAACCGGCCAACCTGTGTGATTTCTTAAAGAAATTACATGACAAAATGCTACCTGCGTTTCATGAGAAAAACATGTCACTTATCTATAAATGTGAAAAAAACATTACCGTCCAAATTGACCAAAAGCGATTTGAGCAGGTGATGATCAATTTGTTGGACAATGCTTTAAAATATTCCGATGAAGGCTCAGTTGTATCGATTGAAGCAAGAGCGGAGAAAAACAGCATAGTGATCATTGTTTCAGACGATGGAATCGGAATTCCAGAGGAAGATTTGCATCATATTTTTGAACGATTTTACCGAGTGGATAAATCAAGATCAAGAACAAGCGGCGGTACTGGTCTCGGATTGGCCATTGTTAAGGAGATCGTCGAAGCGCACGGAGGAACGGTTTACGCCGCCAGTGAATACGGAAAACGAACAAACGTTGTTATCACGCTGCCGGAGGTATAAGGATGTACACGATTTTGCTCGTTGATGATGAAAGAAAAATGTTGGACTTGCTGGAGCTTTATCTTTCCCCTCAAGGATATCATTGCGTCAAGTGCGAATCAGGACTATCAGCCATCCGATATTTAGAAAACAACAAAGCTGAACTTGTCCTGCTCGATATTATGATGGCGGAAATGGATGGCTGGGAAACCTGCCGGAAAATAAGAGAATTTTCAAACGTTCCTATTATAATGGTAACAGCAAGAGACCAAACATTCGACATTGTTAAAGGCCTCAAACTCGGTGCGGACGACTATATAACAAAACCGTTTGACGAAGCTGAACTGCTTGCTCGCATCGAAGCGGTGCTGCGTCGTTCCGCAGGAAAGCGTTCAATTATTGATGTTCAAGGATTGGTGTGGGATCAAGAAGAACATAAAGTCCATTTTCAAAACGAAGACATATTATTAACGCCGAAAGAATTCGATATTTTAGGGCTGCTTTTAAAGCACCCGAACAGAGCGTTCAGCAGGGAAGAAATCATTTTATCCTTATGGGGATACGATGCTGAAACTGAGGAGCGCACCATCGACTCTCATGTAAAAAATATCCGCGAAAAACTGAGACAAGCCGGTTTTCCGATCGATCAATTCCTTCGCACTGTTTGGGGAGTAGGGTATAGATGGGGAAAATAGCTGTATTGCCGGATTAGCTTTTTTTAATGCTGATACGGCAAGAGTGCATACATCTTTTATATTTGTTAATAGGCAGATGAGAGCCAGCTTATGTCTGGCTCTTTTTTATGTTTTGGAACCAATTTACAGATCATCTGTCATTTGCTTTCCGACCTTTAGCAAGAATAATTTTGTTCGAACTGTAAAAAACTACCCACAAATAAATGAATTAAAAAAGGGGTAAGTTATATGGAGCGCTTTGAGGAATTGAACAAAAGTTATATTAATGGTGAATGGGTCGAGGGATTAAGTAAGAGAACATATGAAAATTTGAATCCTTATGATGGAACTGTCATTCAAACGATTCGGCTAGCGACCTCACAGCAACTTGAACAAGCTTTTTTAAACGCAAAAGAAGCTCAAAAAGAATGGGGAAAAACGTCTTCTTGTGAGCGAGAAGAAGTGCTGCGGAAAGCAGCGGAATTTTTCAAAAAAAATCGCGACGAAATCATAAAAGTGATTTCCCGTGAAACAGGCGGAAGCTTCATAAAGGCTAACGTTGAACTTGACTTGACGGTAGGGCTTGTGGAAGAAGCTGTGAAAATGGCCAAGAAATTAGATGAAGTGAGGGAAATTGAAGCCGATATAAAGGGGAAAGTGAATCGTGTTTATCGTCTTCCTTTAGGAGTTATAACATCCATCTCGCCTTTTAATTTTCCGATGAATTTATCCATTCGGACAATTGCTCCTGCTATTGCACTTGGAAACAGTGTCGTTCATAAACCTGATATTCAAACAGCTTTGACAGGAGGATCAATCATTGCGAGGGCATTTGAATATGCAGGACTGGCAAAAGGTGTTTTTCAATGTATTTTAACGGATATTGATGAAATTGGCGATGACATGCTCACTTCTCCGCATTCACAGCTTATTAGCTTTACTGGTTCAACGCCAGTTGGCAAGCATATCGGAAAAATTGCCGGCAGCATGCTGAAAAGGGTTGCCCTTGAACTAGGCGGAAATAACCCGTTCATTGTTCTGGCAGATGCAAATGTAGACCGTGCTGTTGATGCAGCTATTTTTGGAAAGTTTATACATCAAGGTCAAATTTGTATGATTGTAAACAGAATTATTGTCCATAAAAATAAATATGATGAATTTGTACAAAAATTTGTGGAAAAAGCCAAATCGTTGCCTTACGGAGACCCGTCTGACCCGAAAACAATTATTGGACCGCTTATAAACGAAACACAAATTGAAAAAGCTTTAAATATTATAAATGAAGCAAAAAAAGAAGGAGCGAAAATTGCATTGGAAGGGCAGCGAATCGGAAATATTTTAACTCCGACTGTATTTGTGGATGTTGATAACAACAGTAAACTGGCCCAAACTGAGTTATTTTCACCAATTGCTACGATCATTAAAGCGGAATCAGACGATCACGCAATTGAAATGGCGAATAATACAGAATATGGTTTAAGCTCTGCTATTTTTACAGAGGATTTAAGTGAAGGGGAACAATTAGGACTTCAAATTGAAAGCGGAATGACTCATATTAATGATCAAACAGTCAACGACAGCCCGACAATTCCGTTTGGCGGAACAAAGTCGAGCGGAATGGGTAGATTCGGAAATCCTTGGGTAGTAGAAGATTTTACGATGACAAAATGGATTTCGATTCAAAAAGAATATCGAAAATATCCTTTTTAACAACATCCCGACCTGCCAAACAATAAGGGATTTTTGAACGAACAGTTAATGGTTAACTGAAAATGAATTTGTGTATCATTTTTGCTTGGCAAATAATCATGACGTTTCCAAACTCTTTCCCGCGATTTTTGGGAAAGTTTTTTTATGTTGTGCATTTTTAAAAATCTAGAAATGAGCAGGATGATCTTTTCTAATCTCGTGATATGAGCATAGATAGTTTTACTGTCACTATTTCTGCATCTTTTTAATATTCAATCCGGCTTCAAAAAACGATGAAGCGTGTGTATCGTTATCTTAGGCAGCGATGGATTACGACTCAAGAAGCTTTCCAGCTTGTCGTTAAATATTTTCATTTATACTCTATTGGATAATAACGGGTGAATACTAGCTGCTAATTATCCGATTTCACTTTCAATCCAGCTTTAGCGTATTGTTCCAATTATTTTAATTATCATTGTTTAGAAATCTCTAATGTTCCAGTACCAACAAAAAAATGTTATTATTGGGTAAAAAGGAGAAACATGTATGTCAAAAGAATCTGTTTCAGCTTTAGGGTATATACTTATTTCTATTGTTTTGATAATTTCAATTTATTTGTTAATTGAACCCAATTCACTAGTGCCTGAAGCATATAAGCTGGCTGTTGATGGTTATGTAATTGCTAGAACTTTAGTAATTCTTTTTATCTTGTATTTAGTGTCAAAACTAGGATTTTTATTTATAAATAAAAAAAATTAACTTCAAACTGTGAAATAATTAAAAAGTAAAGTGAATGGCTCTGTCGGTATCATAAAGCTGCCATTATAGACAGCAGCATCTAAATAATAACGCTGTTCGTCCATTCCTATATTTTAATTTTTCGGAATGAAACTTCCTAAGTTTTGGCTAAAATGATTCTTTTGTGGATCCATATGAATCGATATAATGATTCCATATCATGTATTGAACAGGAGAGGGAAAAAATCGTTTATGAAAAGGTACATTCATACGAAATCAAAATAGGCGAAAAAATAGAAAGAAGGATGAAGGTGCATGAACGTTTTTGAAGCTATACAGAAAAGACGTGAAATGACAAAGTTTCTAGATCAGCCTATACCAAATGAACGGTTGGAGCAAATTTTAGAAGCAGCTTATTTAGCCCCTTCTGGGAACAATCTGCCTTCCAGGGAGTTTATACTTATAACAAATCGTGAAAAGCTTGATGAATTGGCAAACGCCACGCCTTTTGTTTCTTGGTTGAAAGAGGCGAAAGCGGCCATAGCCGTTACAGGCTGCCCGGAAGTGAGCAAATATTGGCTGCAGGACGCCTCGATCGCATGCGGTTTTATATGGCTGACTGCAACTGAATTAGGTTTAGGGGCTGCTTTTGGTGCGATATATCACTCACAGGATCAAGCAGAATCAAAAAAACGGGAAGACTTTGTCCGGACAGCCTTAAACATTCCATCAGACCGCCGCGTAGTTGCAATATTAGGTTTAGGTTATCCTGAAAAGGAACCGCCCGCAAAAGAAATGGTTCGGAAGGAATCTATTATTCATTATGAACGGTTTCAAACGTAATTACGTTTGCGGAAATTTTGAAAAACCTTTTTCCAAGCAACATATGTAAGGAAAAAGGTTATACGAGTGTCATAGCATTTTATGGAATTTTTTGAAAATCGAGCTTTTCCATAAACTCGACAAACGCTTTCACAAATTTCAGTTGGATCGATTCCTTGTGATAAAACATCCAAGTTTTTCTTAAAATGGGCTTCCCATTTTTCGATTTCAGATCGATTTTATAAATATCGTCGGCATCATCTAAAATCAAGCTTGGCAAAATAGCGTAACCTAATCCGTTCAACACCATTTTTTTGCACGTATCTGCTTTATCGACTTCGATGCTGATCAATGGTGGTTGGGAGTAATTCTCAAACCACCAATTGTCCACTGCCGTTTTTAGCAAGGGATCCATCCGGTAATCAATTCTCGGCAAATTTGGAAGCTCCCGGAGATCTATTTTGTCTTTAGAAGCAATACAAATGGATTCCTCAAATAGTAATCGTTTTTGATCGTTCCAGCTGTAAGCTCCTTTTACGAAAGCGACATGGACTTCGTGGCTGTGGATCAAATGGGCTATCTCGCTGCTCGAGCCTGTCAGGACCTTAAATTCAATGTCGGGATACTCGTTTTTAAAAAGCTTTAAAAGACCGGGGAGTTTATAATCTGTAAAGTAATTGGAAACCCCTAATCTTAATGTGCCGGTTACTCGGTTCTCCATGTTCACAACATTTTCTTTTATTTTTTGTATTTTCAGCAGCATTTGATTCGCACATTTCGCTAAATATTCTCCTTGCGGGGTAAATTCAACTCCCCGCCTTCCTCGATGAACAATCTGTACACCGAATTCCTTTTCAATTTGCTGAAGCCGGTTTGTTAAAGCCGGTTGGGAAATATATAACGCTTTTGCAGCCTTTGTAATGTTTTTTTCGTTGTAGAGAACTTTCAAAATAAGCCAGTCTCGATCATCCATCGTCATCACCTCTCTTTTTTCCATCAATAATTTTTATAATCATGCATAGATTATTGATATTTTATTTATATCTAAAAAAAGTATACAATATGTTTGTAACGATAGCTAATGCCGCAAGAGATTTTGTTTTAGAAAGAAGGATTTGTCATGATGCGAACGAAAGGTATTTTCCGCAACATTGCGTTTATCATCGTTAGCAGCATTGGTGGATTGATTTTATCTCAAACTGGCCTTTCCATCGGCTGGATGCTCGGAACATTGGTGATGGCAGGGGCTTTTTCATTTTGGAGCCATACCAATTCAACATCGTCCGATGACAAGTATGTTTTACCCCGATTTTGGATGAACGCCGGGCAATTTATTTTGGCGATTGAATTAGGTCAAAAAATCAATTTGACGGTTATAGATATTTTTGCAGACCATTGGATGTCGATTATGACAATGCTGTTCTTGTCCGTTTTTTTCTCGTTGCTGTCTGGCCTCGTCTTGTGGAAGTTCAGTCATACAGATTTATTGACTAGTTTATTTGGAACGGTGCCCGGAGGCTTGTCAGTTATACCCGGCATAGCAGAAGAAGTCGGGGGGAACATTGGCGTCGTCAGCATTATACAAACGATGCGGGTATTTTTAGTGGTGCTTGTGATCCCGTTTCTTGTTTCTTCATTTGCGGTCCATTCTGAGAAGCTTGAAGTTTCGAACAACCAATCAGCGCTCTTTTTTCCTAGTTTGGATATGGGCGAAATGATGTGGACGGCAGTATTGGCACTAGGGGCATTGGGAGGGTATTACATTGGAAAGCGGCTGAAGTTCCCTGCACCTTGGCTCGTTGGCGGAATGCTTGGTGCTGCTTGCATTCAAGCAGCCGGCTCATCATTTGCAGGCCACAACTTGACTCCATGGTGGCCGAACATATTGATCATAATGTCACAAGTTTTTATCGCTTCAAGCATCGGCTCGAAATTTCATAAAAAGATGTTTACAGGGCTAGGGAAAACAATGGCGGTTGCTTTATTCAGCACGATTGGTTTAATTCTTTCCTTGTTTATTTGCGCTTTTATTGTTTCAAAGCTGACTGGAATAACCTTTGTCACAGCAGTTCTTGCATTTGCGCCGGGCGGTATTACGGAGATGGCTACAACAGCCGCTGTACTTCATGAAGATTCAACATTTGTTGTGGTCGTTCAAGTACTGCGCATTGTGTTAGTATGCATCGCAGTACCTCCATTGATCAAACTGCTCCATCAAAGAAGATTGCGCAATAGAGCACATTCGCATGCAGCAAGAAATATTTGATTGACATTAGGAACTTAAGACATGAAGCTTTTCAAGACTGACAGCTTCAAGTAAAATGGTAAGCGATGAATCTAATAGAAAGAGTGGTTGAGATGAAATATTTTGTCGTATTATTGCCGATGAAAGATGAAGAAAAAAGCAAAGCGTTTCGGAATGATCACTTGAATTATTTAGAGCAGAAAGGAAAAGAAGGAAAAATATTTGCAAAAGGCAGATTTACCGACGGCACAGGCGGTATGGTGATTTATCGCGCCGGCTCTTTTGAAGAGGCCGAAAAGCTTGCGAAAGAAGATCCATATGTTGTGACTGGCGCTAGAGGGTATGAGATTCACGAATGGGAAATGGTCAGCGACGCAGTGCTCCCAAATTAAGATTTTGATAGGAAAGCCGTTGTAGAATGATAGAACATTTGCATCGGTGCTGTCCGTTAGTCTCTAAAATAAATCCCTTAGAGAAAAAGAGCTGTTTTTCTCTAAGGGCTTTTGTATGTTTACGATTTTTCTCAAAAAAACAGTTCGCAGATGCCGGCTGCTTTCAATATGCTGTGGGCTGAAGGCACAATTCTGATAACATTTATATGCAAAAAACAATCATCAGAATTTTCTTGACTTATTTGTTATTATTATCGATAATGATAATAATAACATAAATAAAGGAGAAATTAACATGATTGAACAATTTATCAGCTTTCAAAGCTGCGGATATGAGTTAAAAGGAACGTTATCCGTGTTACAGAACAGCCAAAAAAAGCCGGCTATTCTCATTCTTTCCGGTTCTGGTCCGTTGAATCGCGACGGCAATGATGCAAAAGGAAAATTCCAGTTGAATATATATAAGCAATTGGCATCATTTCTTACTTCTTTAGGATTTATCGTGTTGCGATATGATAAAAGGGGAGTTGGTGAAAGCGGCGGCGATTATTTATCTGCAGGAATGTGGGATTTCGTCCGGGATGCAGCTAGCGCTGTACAATTTTTAAAACAACATCCGCTTGTTGATGAAAATCGGATCATTGCCTTGGGGCACAGTGAAGGAACAACATTGGCAGTTGCTTTAAACACCTTGGAGAAAATGGATGGGCTCATTCTTCTCTCAGGGGCAGGGGAGAGGCTGGAAGAAGCTTTAACGAGACAGAGAAAGCTTGTGTATGAAGCTTTAAACAATGTAACAGGTTTAAAAGGAAAAATGATCCGCATGTTTAACATCGAGCAAAAAAACGAAAAAAAGTCGAATGCCCTTTTTGAAAAAATCATGCAATCTGATCAAGATGTGATCAAAGTTGGTTTTCAAAAAATAAATGCTAAATGGTTTCGGGAGCATTTGCAATACGATGTGCTCGAAGATTTGAAAAAAATAGAATGCCCTGTTTTGGCCATTACCGGTGACAAGGACGTTCAAGCTGATCCGGAAAAGCTCAACCGCCTCCCCGCTATAGTGAAAGGGGAGTTGGAATATTATATGATTCAAAATATGGATCATTTATTGAAAAAACAAGAAGATGAGATTAATATGTTGAAAATGAAAAAAAATTATATCAAAAATGCGGATCAACCGCTTCACGAAGAGCTTTGCGACCATTTGAAAAATTGGTTGAACAAACGGTACAATGAGGTGTTTTCATGATTGAATCAAAAGCTGCTTTAATCTTGCATCCGGTACGGATTCGGATCATTCAAACATTGATCGGAAAACGCTTGACTGTGCAGGAAATAATGGAGTTTCTGCCGGAAGTTCCGCAAGCATCCTTGTACAGACATTTAAAAAAACTTGAAGAAGCAAAGCTGATTGAAATCGTTGAGAAAAGAAAGATAAGGGGAACAATAGAAAAAGTTTATGCCTTGCCGGATGAAACGATTGGGCTCGAAGACAGCGATTTGCAGCATATAAGCAGAGATGAACATTTGAACATATTTATGAGATTTATCGCCAATATTTTAGCGGATTATGAGAGATATTTACGACAAGAACAAATCGATCTCCTAAAAGATGGGGTGGGATTTCGGCAGGTTCGCTTTTATGCAAGCGACGAAGAGTTTTTTCAATTTGCTCAAACTATCAACCGGGCGATGAAAAAGCTAATGGAAAACCAGCCTGCTCCTAACCGAAAAAAAAGAATTTTTACATCTATCATCATGCCGGAAGCAGAAGAAAAATTAAAATAGTGCAGTTTTTTTTATCCGCTTTGATTGGAAATGAAAAGCTAATCAATATGGATCAAAACAGGAGGATTATGTTCTGAACGAGCTATAACTAGAAAAATTGGGGAAGCGATCTGATTGTTGCTTCGGAATTGTCATGGGGCTGTCCAGAAAGTCAAAATCCACTGAAAACGAAACATCATAAGCATTGATATATCAACGGATCAACGTTTCTAAAACATTAAAGGGGCGTCTATAAGCCGGAAAATCGACTTATTAGACTGCCCCATAAAGTTTCAAAATTAATGCATGTGGAGGAATTTATGTGGCGAGCTGGAAGAAAGTTCGGCTTGGTGAGATTGTTCAAATAAATCCTGAATCATTAACGAAACAATTTCCCTTTCAAATGATCGATTACATCGATATTTCGTCTGTTGGAACAGGCGAACTGAGGGAGACATCGCAATATTTGATTCATGAAGCGCCCAGCAGAGCAAAAAGGCTGGTTCGAGCAGGCGATACAATTCTTTCGACCGTCCGTCCGAATCGAAGATCCTTTTTGTTTTTAAAAAATCCGAAAGAAAATCAAGTTGTATCGACCGGTTTTGCGGTTCTTCGGCCTACGGAGCATATTCATCCGAGGTATGTGTATTACCTTATTTCCAATCAATCTTTTACAGATTATTTAGTTTCTCAGGAACAGGGAGCTGCGTATCCGGCTGTCAGCATGGATTCTATTAAAAATGCGCTCGTATTGCTGCCGGACATGCGGACGCAAGAGAAGATTGCGGACATATTAGGAACAATTGATGATAAAATTGAACTGAATATCAAGATAAATAAAACGATCGATGAAACGATCATGACACTTTACAAATACTGGTTCATAGAGTTTGGGCCTTTTAAAGATAGAGGGTTCGAACTTTCTGAATTGGGAATGATTCCGAAAGGATGGAAGGCAGGAACATTAGGTGAAGTTATAGAATTACAAAATGGATATGCTTTTAAAAGCAAGGAATGGAAATGTGAAGGCATACCAGTAATAAAAATAAAAAATATTGTCCCGCCTTTCATCAACAAAGAAGATGCAGCATATGTAGATCCATCTTTATTCCATCGATTAGATCGTTTCAAAATTACACAAGGAGATCTGCTCATTGGGCTAACAGGCGCTGAAATCGGGAAATGCGGCATTTACTATTTTGAAGAACCCGCATTATTAAATCAACGTGTCGGCAAATTTTATTCTAGCGTGCACGAGATGAACACATTGCCATTTGTCTATGCCATAACTAAATTGCCGGATTTCCGCCAAAAAATTTTAGATCGGTCTACTGGATCTGCACAGCCGAATGTCAGCGCGGATGAGATAAAAAAAATGAAAATTGTGCTTCCGCCGGATGATATTTTAAAAAAATTTATACGTTTCACCAGCAATTATTATGCGATGCTGATACAAAATGCCAATGAAAATGACCGGCTCAAAAAAATGCAAAACGCTTTGCTGCCCCGGCTTTTATCAGGGGAGATGGATGTATTAGATGCTGAAAAGCATGTTGCTAACATGCTGTAAAATGATAAATAAGTTCCAAAAAGAGGGGGATTGTTCCCCCTTTTTGGAATACTGCTACTTATCTTTCCAGTTCAATAGGAGATCAAGCATGTTTAGTATGAATTTTTGATCTTCAACCGGCCTTGCCTGAAGTTTTGTAATAATTTGCGACAAAGTATAATCTGGTTTTTTTGAATTTGGTTGAATAGATTTAAATAATTCCTCTAAAGAAACCTCAAGCGCCGTTGCGATTTTGTTTATGCTTTCCAATGTTGCGTTTTTTTCGCCTCTTTCTAATTGTCCAATATAAGTAGCATGTAGATTTGCTATATCTGCTAATTCTTCTTGACTCCACCCTTTCTGCTTGCGAAAATTTCGGATTCTTTCTCCGATTATTTGCTGTATTTTAGTCATGAACCGTCACTCCTTGGGGATAATAGTGATTCCTTTTTACAATCTACTATGAGAGTTAAGCCCCCAAGAGACTATTGATATTAAAAGTATTAAAATATATACTAAAAATATGAAATATAACATTAGACATTATCCGGAATAGGTCTATAGATAGACGTCTAGGAGGTTCTTCCATTGGTTAAATGGGAAATTAGAAGGATAAAAGAAATTATAGATAACAAATCATTTTGTCATTTTTTTCAACCTATTTATGAATTAAAAGAATCAAAAATATATGGATACGAAGCTTTGCTTCGCTGCAAATATTTTTCCGATCCGGAAATTTTGTTTCAAATCGCCCGTGAATGCGATTTTTTATATGAACTGGATACTTGCTCCATTCACAATGCAATAACATCGATGGGAGACCGGCAGCAAAAGCTGTTTATTAACGTATTTCCATCGACGATTGTTCATCATTCTTTTACCCAATTTATAAAAAAAATAAACCTTTTTTTTCAGTCGACCGAAAAAGTAGTTTTTGAAATAAATGAAAGTGAAAAAATCGAAAATATTGAATTGCTGAAAAAAAATATTCAATTTTTAAAAGATGAAGGGTATAAAGTTGCCGTTGATGATTTCGGAAAAGGTGAAATATCGTTAGAAACCATTGTCGATTTAAACCCGCATTATATTAAAGTCGATCGTTCTTTAGGCCAAAATTTATATAATTCGGGCAAAAATCAAGATGTTATTAAAAAGCTTTTATTTCTTTGCGAACGTACCAATATGAAACTAGTTTTAGAAGGAATTGAGAAAAAAGAAGATTTAGACATGGCTAAAGCATTGGGGGTTCATTACGCTCAAGGATATTTATTAGGCGAGCCGAAGCCGATGAGGGAGAATACAAAAAAATAATTGCTTCTTATTCATAGTAAATGAATTAGAAAAATAAATTTTATCGGATCGAACATATAGACTATTTTCAGATTATTTTTGCTTCATTGACGTAAAAGAACCGCAATAAATGGACGATATATTTAATAAAAACGCTTAAATATCGGGTTATCGGTTGATCATATTTTTTGATCATATACGTTCATGCGAAAGCTAAAAAAATACAATTTTAACAATAAATGATTAATTAACTAAAAAAAGTATGTTTAGAGACCGATAATTAAAATGTCAAGCAACCAATTTCGGATTTGGGGAGTGAAAATGGATGGAAATGAGTTTGTAACGCTTTTCTAAGAGGAAAGAACTAAGTCTTTAAAAAAATTATGGCTTAACAAAGGAGTAATGATTTTCATGAAAAAGAAATTTCAATTCACGATACGTATGAAGCTAATGACCATTTCATTTCTATTATTAACGATTCCGTTAGTCATTTTAGGCTTGTTAAGCTATCAGAAAACAACTTCCAGTTTAAACAAGCTGGGGGAAAAGAAATTAAAAAATAGCGTCGAAATGACCATTGAGTTAATCGATGCGTTAAATAAAGAGGTTGAAAAGGGAACATTGTCTTTAGAAGAAGCGCAGGAACAGGTAAAAGTTGCGATATTGGGGGAAAAGAATGCTGACGGCAAACGGCCAATTAATAAAAATTTTGATTTAGGCGAAAACGGATACATGCATATTATCGATCAAAAAGGAACTCTTATTGCACATCCAGTTATAGAAGGCAGACAAGGCTGGAATGACGAAGATTCCAAAGGCGTAAAATTCAATCAAAAAATGATTAAAACCGGAAATGAAGGTGGCGGTTTAACTTATTACGAATGGGCTTTGCCTGACAACGAAAATCGAATTGAAAAAAAAGTCGCCTATTCAAAAACTGATCCTCATTGGGGATGGGTTGTATGTGCGGGCACGTATTTAATGGATTTCAATCAGCCGGCTAAAGATCTTCTCGTTTTTTTAATGATTGTCATTGGCGCAACGATTGTGATTGGATTTTTCATCGTATGGCTGTTTTCAAACAGCATTTCCAAACCAATACACGCCGTATCTGAGCGCATGCATTTGCTGGCTAATGGAGATTTAACACAAGGTGAAATAAAAATCCGTTCGAAAGATGAAACACAAAATCTGGCACATGCCATAAATCAGCTACAAAATAAACTGAAAGAAATGATTACAAACATTTCGAATGCTTCTGAAGTACTGACAAGCCACAGCGAGGAGATGACCCACTCTGCAAATGAAGTGAAGGCCGGATCAGAGCAGGTTTCAACCACCATGCAGGAATTGGCATCAGGCGCTGAAACGCAAGCAAGCAGCGCGAGCGACATGGCAGCAAAGATGGAGGTATTTGTCGAAAAAGTTCAAGATGCCAGCGAAAAAGGGGAGCATATTGAATCAGTCTCCAGAGAGGTGCTTGAAATTGCCGGCAAAGGAAATAAACTAATGATGTCTTCTACCGAACAAATGTCGAAAATTGACGAAATTTTCCAACAATCTGTTGATAAAGTGCTCGGTTTAAACGAACATTTGCAAAAAATTACAAAACTCGTATCAGTCATACAAGGAATTGCGGACCAAACGAATCTTCTAGCATTAAACGCAGCGATTGAAGCGGCAAGAGCAGGCGAAAACGGAAAAGGCTTTGCAGTAGTTGCAGATGAAGTAAGAAAGCTCGCTGAACAAGTTTCCGTCTCAATCTCAGACATAACAAGCATTGTCGACAATATCCAAAATGAATCAAAGAATGTAGTTGATGCTTTAAAGAGCGGCTATCAGGAGGTTGAACAAGGAACAGAGCAAATTAAAAATACAGGCGCAACATTTCAAACGATCAACAAAGCTGTTACGGACATGGTTCATCATATTCAAACGATTGCGAACAACTTGAAGGAAATCGCTTCCAACAGCCGGGAAATGAACCGTTCCATCGAGGAAATAGCCTCGATCTCCGAGCAATCAGCAGCAGGTATTGAGCAAACCTCTGCGGCAGCCGAACAAACAAGCAGTTCTATGGAAGAAGTGGCGAACAGCTCCGAACAACTAGCGAAGCTAGCCGAAGAGCTGAATGAATTTGTACGGCAATTTAAGCTTTAGAAAATAGAAGAATGTGTTTGATTTTTTTGATATCAGAAGATGTATTTGGGTGGGGATAAATGTCCTCACCTTAAACTTTTGAGCGATACATAGACCAGCTCCCTGCAAAAAGGGGAATAAATGTTCAGTATTGCTGGCATTTAGAAGGGGAAGACAACTTGCATAAATGTCAGATCAAATGCAGACCTTTCTTTATTAGAAAGGAGGGAGGATGAAAATGTTTACTACCGTCATTGTCCCGCGAGTTTCCGAAACGGACGGCGTCGGCCATATTAACAATACGACGATTCCGGTCTGGTTTGAGGCAGGGAGGGAAGAAATTTTTAAAATGTTTACTCCCGATCTTTCCTTTAAGAATTGGAGAATGGTGATTATCCGTATGGAGTCGACTATGTGAATCAAATTTATTATGGCAAGGAAGTGACCGTTTATACAGGAATCGAGCGTATCGGCAACACAAGTCTAACTATTTACGAAGAAATTCATCAAAGCGGGCGGCTTTGCGCGAAAGGAAGATCGGTTTACGTCAATTTTAATTTCGAAACGCAAAGGCAGGAGCCGATTCCAGACGAAATAAGGAAGAAATTAAACGAACATTTATGGCGCCCGCAAGAATGAAGATGTGCATGAAACAAAGTTGGGATTTTTGCGATTACATACTAGGGACTTAAATTGCAGGTTATTGGCTGGTTGATCGTTTGTAAATAGAGCTGGAAGAACGAGCCAAGCGCTGTAAACAGATCATCGAACAATTGTTAAACCATCATTAATCGGTAAGGAAAACTTACCGATTTTTTTTAAATAATGTTAGATTATATAACACAATAGATTCATTTTATCTATTTGTATGAGATAATTTAACATAAATGAAGGAGGGAGAAAAATGGGGAAAGTGTATCTTGTTGGAACTGGACCGGGTGATCCAGAATTGCTTACGGTCAAAGGGGTGCGATGCATCCAGGAAGCCGATGTCATTTTATATGACCGTCTTGTCGATCCGATGCTACTTCAGTATGCGAAACAAGGGGCAGAGCTCGTTTATTGCGGGAAGAAGCCGCGGCATCATTCTGTTGCTCAGGAAACGATTAATCAGCTGCTTGTCCGCTATGCAAAAGAAGGGAAGGTGGTGACGCGTTTAAAAGGAGGAGATCCTTTTATTTATGGAAGGGGGGCTGAAGAAGCGGAAACGCTTGCCAAAGCCCAAGTAGCGTTTGAAATTGTCCCGGGGATTACAGCAGGGATTGCTGCCCCGGCGTACGCAGGTATCCCTCTTACCCATCGTCGTTACGGATCAACGATTGCGTTTGTCGCAGGTCATGTATGTGAGGAAAACGAAGAGAAGCTAAAGTGGGAGCACATTGCTAATATCGATACGATAGTGGTTTATATGGGCATTCGCCGCTTGGCTTACATTCAACAACAATTGCTTCGGTATGGCCGCTCTCCTCACACTCCTGCCGCGTTCATTTTTCAAGGAACGACGGAGCAGCAACGCACCGTAGTAAGCACGTTAGAAAATCTCATAAAAACGGCGCAAAAGGAAAGAATACAAAATCCTGCGATTATCGTGATTGGAGACGTTGTGCGGCTTCATGAAACGATTTCTTGGTTTCGACCATATTGCAACCCTTTATATTCACAGTGTTAAAATATGTTATATTTCCTTACAAATAAAGTGAAATAAATATCACATGATGGTACGATGAAAACAAATTTGTTCGAAAGGGGGAAGCGGTCATGTTTCTAAAACACGCGAAATCGGAATATTGACCTTGATGATTTTGACAATAAAACGATGGTTGCGTCGTTAGGCATGCAACATTGTTTCTCTATCTTACGTTATGGAGGGATCGGCAAATGGAGAGAAAAAAATTGGTGCTAATCGGCAACGGCATGGCAGGGGTGCGCTGCATCGAAGAAATTTTAAAAATTGATAAAGATATGTTTGACATCACGATTTTTGGCAGCGAACCTTATCCAAATTACAACCGTATTTTATTGTCCACTGTCTTGCAAGGAAATACATACATTGACGATATTACACTGAACGATTGGGAATGGTACGAAAAAAATGGCATCCGTCTTTTTGTCGGGGAAACGGTGATTGATATTGATACAGATCAGCGGCTGGTCCGTACCGATCAAGGGAGAATGGTCGAGTATGACAAATTAATTATCGCCACAGGCTCTAAACCTTTCATTCTGCCGATACCAGGAGCGGACAAACAAGGAGTAACGGCGTTTCGCGATGTGAAAGACTGCCAGTTGATGATGGAATACGCGAAAAAGTATAAAAAAGCGGCAGTCATTGGCGGTGGATTGCTAGGTTTAGAGGCTGCGAGAGGCCTGTTGAACTTGGGGATGGAAGTTGATGTCATTCATATTTTTGAGCATTTGATGGAACGGCAGCTCGATCCGACCGCCGCGAAATTATTGCAGCGGGAGTTGGAAAAACAAGGAATGAATTTTCTTTTACAAAAAGAGACGGTGGAAATTCTCGGCAATGACCGTGTTCAAGGATTGCGCTTTAAAGATGGGACGGAAATTGCTGCGGATTTAGTTGTCATGGCGGTGGGAATTCGTCCTAATATCGATTTGGCAAAGAAAAGCGGTATTGCGGTGAACCGAGGGATTGTGGTGAATGATTATTTAGAAACGAGCGTGCCTCATATTTATGCCGTCGGCGAGTGTGCGGAACATCGCGGCGTTGTCTACGGTCTTGTCGCTCCGCTTTACGAGCAAGGAAAAGTATTGGCAGAGGCGATTTGCGGCATAAGGGGGCGCGCGTATGAGGGATCGGTTGTTTCCACGCAATTAAAAGTGTCAGGAGTTGATGTCTTTTCCGCCGGGGAGTTTACGGATGGAGAAGAAACGACAGCGGTGAAAGTGTATGATGAGTTTCGCGGCATTTATAAAAAAGTGGTGGTCCGCGATGAAAAAATCGTTGGTGCCGTGTTGTTTGGCGATACAAACGAAGGTCGAAAATTGTTTGAAATGATTCGCAACCATGATCCCATTTCCGAATCGCTTTACGTATCATTGTTCCAGTCTGTGTCCAATCCAGCGAATCAAAGTGTCGTTGCCGCGATGGCAGACACGGATGTCGTTTGCGGTTGTAACGGGGTAACGAAAGGAACGATTTGCCGGGCGATTGTAGAGCATGGGCTTAAGACGGTCGAAGAAGTCAGGGATTATACGAACGCTTCCCGTTCATGCGGAGGATGCAAAGGCCTTGTCGCCGAGCTATTAGAATATACGCTTGGCGAGGAGTTTGATCAAAGCGCGGTGAAGGAAACGATTTGCGGCTGTACGACATTAAGCCGTGATGAGGTCATCGCAGAAATTAGAGCAAAAAACTTGAAATATGTCAAAGAAGTGATGACCGTTCTTGGTTGGAAAAACGAAGATGGCTGTTCGAAATGCCGCCCTGCTTTGAACTATTATTTAGGCATGTTGTATCCAGGGGAATACGAAGAGGAGTCCGACTCCCTGTTTGTCAACGAGCGATTGCACGCGAATATTCAAGCGGATGGGACGTATTCGGTTGTTCCGCGAATGTATGGGGGAGTAACGACGGCCGAACAATTACGGAAAATCGCCGATGTCGCGGAAAAATACAACGTTCCGATGATTAAATTAACAGGCGGACAGCGCATTGATTTGTTGGGAGTGAAAAAAGAAGACTTGCCAAAAGTATGGGCGGAATTAGGCATGCCATCGGGATACGCGTATGCGAAAGCGTTGCGGACGGTAAAAACGTGCGTCGGTAAGCAATTTTGCCGTTTCGGAACGCAAGACTCAACGAAGCTAGGTATTGAATTAGAAAAGAAATTCGAACGCTTAAAGACGCCGCATAAAGTGAAAATGGCGGTCTCGGCTTGCCCGCGCAACTGCGCGGAATCAGGCATTAAAGATGTCGGAATCGTCGGGGTGGAAGGCGGCTGGGAAATTTATGTCGGCGGAAACGGCGGAACCCATTTGCGAGCAGGTGATTTGTTATGTACGGTGCAGACGGAAGAAGAGGTCATCGAAATTACTGGCGCATTTTTGCAATATTATCGCGAATCTGCCAACTATTTGGAACGAACGTCGAAATGGGTTGAACGGGTCGGGCTTGAACATATTCGTGAAGTGATTTTTGATTTGGAAACCCGCCGTCAATTGCTTGAACGTTTGGAAAAAGCACTAGCAGCAACGAAAGATCCATGGAAAGAAATAGTGGAAAATAAAGAAATGCAAGAAACATTGTTCTGTGATGTACAAATCAAGGTTCCAGTCCATCGTTAAAGGGGGAGAAAAATATGGCAAAAATCGAAATCGGTACGGTAAAGCAACTTCCAGAACGATTAGGAAAGTGCGTCCGCGTCGGCCATCTCCAGATCACACTGTTTCGCTTGGCCGATGGCCGTATTTACGCGCTTGAAAACCGTTGCCCACATAAAGGAGGCGATCTCTCCCAAGGTATTGTCAGCGGGGAATTTGTCTTTTGTCCCCTTCATGATTGGAAAATTTGTCTAAAAGATGGAAAAGTGCAAGCGCCTGACCGAGGCTGTGTGAAAACATATCCAGTGACAGTGGAGAACGACAAGCTCTATGTACAATTATAGGAAACAGGTGAAAGCCGATGACAAAAGATTTACTAAACCATTTTCGCGCAAAAGAGCAGGGTAATACGTCCGAAATGTTGTTTGATACGCAATGTCCGTTTTGCAGTGTGCAATGTACGATGCGCCTTGTCGAAGAACGGATCATTGAACGGAACCGTTATAAAGTCATCGCCAAAGATAATCCGACTTCGCACGGACGGCTTTGTATCAAAGGACTGTATGCTCATCAGCATGCGCTCCATCCGGAACGATTGCTGTATCCATTGCGGAAAGTAAACGGTCAATTTGTTCGGATTAGTTGGGAAGAAGCGCTCCATATTATTAAAGAAAATTTTGTTAATATTCAAAAAGAAGATGGATATGATGCGCTCGGAGTTTATGGCGGTGGTTCATTGACGAACGAGGAGGCATATTTATTAGGGAAATTTGCCCGCGTCGCCTTAAGGACAAAACACATTGACTACAACGGACGATTTTGCATGTCTGCCGCTGCTGCGGCGATGAACGATGCGTTCGGGCTGGACCGCGGTTTTACAAACAAATTATCGGAACTTCCGTTGGTCCGTACTATTATTTTAGCTGGTGCAAACGTAGCGGAATGCCAACCGACCATTATGCCATATTTTCAGGAAGCGAAGAAAAACGGTGCGTTTTTCATTGTCATTGATCCGCGGGAAACAAAAACGGCCGAATTAGCCGATTTGCATTTGAAAATAAAACCAGGAACGGACGCGGCATTCGTCAATGGCTTTTTGAAGGTGCTGTTCGAGGAAGGCTACGTAGATGAAACGTTTGTCAAGAAAAGAACGGAAGGATTTACCGAGTTAAAAGGACATATTGATCGAATCGATCTGGAGGAGATCGCCCGCATCACCGAAATTCCAGCGGAAATGATCCGTTTGGCGGCAAGGCAATATGGAAGCGCGCCAACGGGCATGTTGTTTACCGCAAGGGGAGTGGAACAGCAGACAAACGGATATATGACGGTTCGGAATTGGCTCAATGTAGTATTGGTCACCGGGAAAATTGGAAAAATCGGCTGCGGTTATGGAGCGATCACCGGACAAGGAAACGGCCAAGGAGGGCGTGAGCACGGTCAAAAGGCAGATCAGCTTCCAGGATACCGTCATATTGAAAATCCGGAACATCGTCGCTATATTGCTAGCGTTTGGGGGATTTCCGCGGATGAACTTCCGTCTAAAGGAGTGTCGGCGTATGAGATGATGCAAAAAATCGACGCGGGCGAAATTACCGGGTTGTTTGTAATGGGTTCGAATCCGGTTGTCTCGAGCCCGAACGCGCAATTTGTCAAAAATGCCTTGCAAAAGCTAAAGTTCCTTGTTGTTGTGGATCTATTTTTATCCGAAACCGCAGAGTTAGCTGATTTAGTATTGCCGACATCGTCCTATTTGGAGGATGAAGGAACAATGACGAATTTCGAAGGGCGGGTGACGTGGCGACCCGCTTTGCGAAAGCGTCCGGGTGAGGTGAAGCACGATTGGGAAATTCTTTGCGGCATTGCGGAAGTGCTTGGAAGAGGAGAATATTTTCGCTATTCGTCGGCCGAAGAAATTTTTGCGGAGCTGCGCCTCGCTAGCCGCGGCGGCAAAGCCGATTACTATGGAATTACGTACGAACGCTTGTGCAAGGAGCGGGTGTATTGGCCCTGTCCTTCTGTCGATCATCCGGGTACGGGGAGGTTATTTGAGCAGTCATTTGCCCATCCGGACGGCAAGGCGCGTTTAGCAGTGGTTGATAATGAATACGAAAAAGAAGAAGCAACGGAACAATATCCGCTGTACGTCACAACAGGCCGGGTGTTGACACATTATTTGAGCGGTACACAGACGCGAAGAAGTCCGGCGCTCGCCTCGCGTCAAATCGAAGCGTTTATGGAAATCCATCCGAACACGGCAAAAAAATACAAAATTGAGCCGAATACGTTAGTCAAAATCGAAACGATGCGAGGTTCAGCCGTTCTTCGAAGCAAATATTCCGACCGTATTCGTGAAGACACCATTTTTGTTCCATTTCATTGGAGCGGTATGCAAAATATTAATCACATTACCGATGATCGGCTCGATCCACATTGCAAAATGCCGGGATTTAAACGCTGTGTTGCGCGGATCAGTCCTGTAGTGGATTTACAGAAAAATTAAAAAAGCTTTCCAATAGAATGGAAAGCTCGAAAAGAAAACGCTTTTTCAACCACATTATAGCACGGATAATATGAGGTTGTAAAAGGAGGAGAGATAGAATGAAAAGGGCGGGAAGTTTTTTTCGGGCCGGCCATTTTCCAACATTGCTGTCCTCATTTCTTTACTTTGATGTGAGTTTTATGATTTGGGTCATATTAGGGGCTATTGGAACGTTTATTGTGGAAGACTTGCAGCTTACTCCTGCAGAAAGAGGAATGATGGTTGCGATTCCGGTTTTAGCTGGTGCGTTATTGCGCATTCCGATGGGGCTTCTTGCTGATCGCTGGGGTGGAAAACGGGTCGGCATGCTTGGAATGTTATTGACAATGGTTCCGCTATTATGGGGATGGATGTTTGCTGATTATTTATCGGATATATATGCGTTAGGATTTTTGTTAGGAATTGCCGGTGCCAGTTTTGCGGTTGCGCTTCCGCTTGCAAGCCGTTGGTACCCGAAACAATATCAAGGGCTTGTCATGGGAATTGCTGGTGCTGGAAATAGCGGTACTATTATCGCGACGTTGTTTGGCCCAAGGCTTGCAGAAGCGTATGGCTGGAATGCCGTATTTGCGATTTCTCTTCTTCCGTTAGCGATTGTATTTGTGATTTTTTCAATGTTTGCAAGAGATTGCCCGACAACTGTAAAACCTGCAAAAATTTCTGAATATAAACATGTCATGAAAATGAAGGAAACTTGGCTATTCAGCTTTTTTTACAGCATTTCTTTCGGTGGATTCGTAGGGTTAACTAGTTATTTAGGGTTATTTTTCTTTGATCAATACGGTGTCAGTAAAGTCACAGCTGGTGATTTTGTAACCCTTGTTGTTTTTGCCGGGAGCTTCATTCGGCCCATTGGCGGCTATTTAGCCGATCGCTACGGAGGAATAAAACTATTAATGTGGTTATTTAGCGGTGGAATGGTGACGTTGTTTATTATTGGCACACTTCCATCCGTTTATGTAACACTTGGCTTATTTTTTGTAACTTTCCTGTTTTTTGGTGCTGCGAATGGCGCCTTATTTCAAATCATTCCGACCTATTTTCCGAAAGAGGTCGGATTAGTAACAGGATTTGTCGGTGCTTTTGGAGGATTCGGCGGATTCTTTTTACCGAATGTGCTTGGAACGATGAAGCAATGGACAAATTCGTATTCATACGGCTTTTGGATGATGGTTGTCATGATGATGGTTGCGGTTTGGATCATCCAAAAGCTACAAAAGAACATGAAGAGCGGCATCCATCAGTCCACCGAAGCGGTGAAACAGTCCGTAAGAGTGTAACAAAAACAAGGCTCTTACCGGTATTTTGTCGGCTAGAGTTGCTGGGCAAGTGCAAAAAAGAAAGGACAGCTGGACGCTGTCCTTTTCTGCTGTTATATACGATTTTGCATGAAACGAAGCACTTCGTAAGCGCGCTCTCCGATTAATTGAATTAATTGTTCGAACATCGCGTCGCGCTGCAAATCTAATTCTACGATCCGTCTGGCCAGCTCAAGAGCTTTTGGGTCCATGTTCATTCCCCCCGTTTCTTCATTCGTATCCCGTACTGTTCATATTCGCGCCGCAATTCACTCACCGTCCATTGTTTTAGTGCAGCAGAGTCGTGAAACAAGCCAGTTTGCAACAGCTTATCAATATAAAATCGCTTTTGTTTCGTAATTGCTGCGCGCATCAGTTTTCCCATCTTTTTCCCTCCGCGTATTTATTTCTTTTAATATACGATGTTTTTCTTCATATTACATTAATTTTGTTAAGCCACTTTACAATAAAATTAAAAAATATGTTAATTTTCTTTACAAAAATAATTATGAATGGAGAAAAATCAGTATAATTATGTTAGAAGATATAACATAGCGGGGTGGAGAGGGTGACGAATAAAGATGATTCCTATAAATTTAAAAAAGTGATCTCTATCGGCATCGTTAGTGAATTAACCGGGTTATCGCAGCGGCAAATCCGCTATTATGAAGAGCGGAAGTTGATTTTTCCTGATCGTTCGAAAGGAATTCGCAAATATTCGTTCGCCGATGTCGAACAGTTAATGCAGATTGCCAATAAGCGGGAAGAAGGGGTTTCGACATGGGAAATTCGCAAGAAATGACAAAAGAACTGCGGGAAAAAATGTTAAAAGGGCAGATGAACGCCCATTTCCGTTTTCGTCCGTAAAACCATCCCCCTCCCTCTATAAATGTTGATATATCAACATTTATAGAGGAAGGTCAGTCGTAAAAGTATATTTGATTAGAGATTAGTTCTTAGTGTGCACGAATTGCACAGTCTTTTTGAAAAAACTTTTGTCTTATTGCTCAAATTCCCAATATTCCACATCACATTTTCTTCATTAAAACCGCCTTTTTGCTGCGTGAACGATAAATCTATTATAATCATATGTAGAAGTGGAAATAAAGAGAGAAGATTCTCCTCATACAAGCTCATGCAAACTTTCAAGCAAGGCAAATCGTTTTATTGAAACATCTTTTGGTTTGACAGCAAAAAAACTTCTAAAAGTTTTGCGCCAGTTTAAGAAATGGTTCATTGAGAAAACGATTGTTTTAACACGAGTTAGTTTTGAGGTATTTTAAATAAGTTCAAATCTTTTCGAGAAAACGATCACTTTAACTTGAATTAGCTTGCTGATGAGGAGGTTTTTTCAATCAGCTTGTTTCATGCGAAAATGGTTCACTAAGGAAGGATGATTTCATGATCATAGATGATTTTGACGTGTTTTTATTTGACCTAGACGGAGTGATTTACATAGGAGAAAATCCGCTTCCTGGGGCAGTTGAATCTTTGCGGCGCTTGCGTCAAGAAAAGAAAATGATTCGGTTTCTTACAAATGATCCTTGTACTACGAGAGAAAAAATTGCCGGACGGCTCAAGCGAATGGAGATTACAGCAAGTCCAGAGGAAATCATTACATCCGCTTGGTTGACAGCTCAATATTTGCGAAAACAAAATATTCGCAGTGCCTACGTGCTGGGGGACGATCATTTACAGCACGAGTGCAGTCAAGCAGGAGTAATGGTTGTAAAGGGTGAAGAGGAGGCAGAAGCCGTTGTTGTCGGCTGGAGCGGAAATGTATCTTTGTACGATATTCAGGAAGCGGTAAAACAAATACATAATGGTGCGAAGTTTATTGCAACGAATGCCGATATGAGTTTCCCTACTTCGAAAGGTCCTTTGCCTGCAACAGGAGCTGTTGCTGAAATGATACGAGCATCAACCGGGAAAAAACCGTACATTGTCGGCAAACCGAATCCATTTATGTTCCAGAAAGCGATTGAATCGATTTCGTCTAAAGCAAAAGTGGTTATGATCGGCGATAACCCGTTAACTGATATATTAGGTGCTCATCAAGCAGGGATTCAAGCGATTTTAATTTCCAACGGGAAGAATGCACCGTTTCCATCTCCCGGGGATTACCGCAATCCGGATGCGGTGATCGGAAATTTGCAGTCTTTATTTGATGATCGTGTCAAAATTAAACAATGGAATACGCGTGATTTTGCATGGCCGGAGCGGATCGAAGCAGGAGTGGCGGGAATTATTTTTAACGAACAGCAGCAAGTTCTCCTATTAAAACGGTCGGATAACGGACTATGGGGCATTCCATCAGGGCATGTAGAGCCGGGAGAAAAGGTGGAAGAAGCAATTATAAGAGAAATTTATGAAGAAACAGGTCTTGAAGTGGAGGTAACCCGGTTGATCGGCATTTACTCAGATCCGGATTCACAAATTTTTTTATACCCAAATGGCGAAATCAGCCACTTTATTACAACCTGCTTTGAGTGCAAAATCATTGGAGGGACGCTGCGTCAAAAAACAGATGAAACGCTTGATGCACGATTTTTCGCTCCAAACGATCTGCCGGAAAACCTTTTAACGATGCATCCGAGATGGCTGCAGGATGCATTGGAAAAAGAGCATGCTCCATATATACGATAAAAGCCGGAATACTGTTGGGGGAAAATTACGTCTTTTTCAAGTTTCGAGCAGAAGAACCTTATATGAATCTCATTTTACACTGTTCCTAAAGCTAGAAACAAAAGGCTTATTAGGAAAGGCTGCTATTTTTCGGCAGCCTAGATAGTCATGCTAGGACTTTTGTTCATCTATTGTTTTTTTAAGAGAAAACTAGTTTTTGGCGGAAAACGAATAGGAGGATTTCTGATTTCTTTTACCGATTATTTCGATTTCCGCCATCGTTTCGCTTGAGATTTTTGAATTATTTTTAGCCGATTTTATCAAGCGTTCACATGTTTATATTTGCTTTTGTCGACGAATATGCATTCATTTGGGAGATGAATAACATCGCTTACGTATGTGATCTTCTATTAGGATGGGAAAACTAGCAATTTTTTTGTTTTGATTATATATGTAAAATGATACATAAATTTCGAATGAAAACGGTTTTCCTGTATTTGTCTTTCGGTGAAAAACCATTCCACATTCTCTTTTCTTCGCTTATTGCCAATTTTACTTGATTAGCGAATGCTTGAACGCATAAATGACGGCTTGGGTGCGGTCTTGAACGCCCAGTTTGCTTAAAATGTTGCTGACGTGAACTTTGACGGTTTTTAATGAAATGAACAACTCATCTGCAATTTCTTGATTTGATTTCCCTTGAGCCATTAAAAGCAGCACTTCCATTTCTCGGTTTGTTAATTCTTCATGAGGATGGCGGTTTTGTTTTTTATTCATTCTTGCCATCATTTTCGTTGTCACTTCAGGCTCTAAGACAGATTGTCCCTGATATGTTGAACGGATCGCATCGGCGATTTCGTCTGCTTTTGAAGTTTTTAACATATAGCTGACAGCACCGGCTTCAAGGGCAGGGTAGACTTTTTCATCATCGAGAAAGCTTGTGACAATAATGATTTTTGCCTCTGGCCATTGATGAAGTATTTCTTTTGTCGCTTCAATCCCGTCCATTTCCGGCATGACGAGGTCCATTAAAATAATATCAGGCTTTAATTGTAAAGCTAGTTCAATGCATTTTTTGCCATTATCAGCCTCGCCGACGATTTCTATGTCAGGCTGGGACGATAAAAAAGCCGAAACGCCGATTCTTACCATTTCATGATCATCAACTAGTAATACTTTAATCATTTTTATCACCTTCATCTGTTAACAACGGTACTTTTATTTCCAATCTAGTTCCTTCATGAGGGACACTGACAATTTGCAATGTTCCGCCGATTTCGGCTGCACGTTCATACATGTTTTGCAAACCATATGCTCCTGATTTTGCCGATTGAACGTCAAATCCTACACCATCGTCGACAATCCGTAAAATGGCCATATTTTTCCGTTTGATCAGCAATACTTCAAGTGTATTCGCTTTGGCGTGGCGAAGAGTGTTTGACACCGATTCTTGCAAAATGCGGAATAAATGGTCTTCAATCCCTTTATCTAGAGGAAATTGCTCTGTCTTCCATTGGATGTTCATCGGCACCTTTTGCCGCAGCTCTGTGAGCAGTTCTTCAATTCCAGTTTGCAAAGATTTACCTTTTAAAGGGACAGGCCGCAAATGCAAAAGAAGAGCGCGCATTTCAAGCTGGGACTGCTGAATAATTTCTTCAACTAAATGGATTTGTTTGCTCGTTCCTTCATCGATTTTTTCCTTGTTTCCTTTAACAGCAGAAATGAGCATCGAGGCCGCAAACAAGTTTTGACTGACAGAGTCATGCAGCTCGCGTGCCAGCCTTTGCCTTTCTTGTGAAATGATTTCTTCCAATCTTTTTTCTTGTTCTTTTGCGTTTTCACCTGCAAGTTTTTGCGTTAATTTCGTCTGTTCAATGAGATGATGCTGCACTTGGTCAATTCGAAGGTTGATTTCATCTAATTCTTTAATGTTTATATGTTCATTTTGTTCAACCGTTTCTCCTTTTGTTATTTTTTTTAGTTTGTCTTCAATCTTGTGTAGTTTATCTTTAAAAGGAAGTCCGAATAGAATGCCGAAAAGCAAGCCGATGGCGCTGCTGATTACGAACGTGAAGAGGATAAACGGAATATCAAGAATTTTTTGTTTCCATAGTAATGTCCAATTAGGAAACAGGAACGTAAGCAAAAGCGAAACAGTGAAAAATAAAAAAGTGACTACTGATGTTACTAAGCAGATAATAATTTGTCTTTGCAATACATTCATGTTCTTTTCACCTCTATTCTGCCAAAGGTTATAGAGGTGATGATTTTCACTTTTTGGGCAGATTCATGATAGTTTTTGGACTCATATCGAATTGTTTCGTTCCATACATTCGGTTCACTATAATCAAAAATGGAGTAGGAGCCGATGAAACCGGAATGGTGGACGGACACTTCCAGCTCGTAAGGAACAATTATTTCGATATTGCCGATAAGCTTTCGGATGACAATCACCGCTTCACCTTTCGGAAGAATCGTATAGTTTAAATCTATTACTGTATCGCCGATGCCTGTTTGAATGTTGACATCGTTCCATCTGTATATTTGTTCTTCGGTTCGCTGCGTTCCGAACAATCTGTTTTGAAAAAGAGGCGTTTTGGAAAATGTCTCTTCTTGCGAGAGGATTGGATCTGCTTCTTCAATTTTAGGAGACTTTTTAGCAGCTACCTGCTTGTTTTGAACATAGTGAAAAATAAAGTAAATGAAAACAGCAAATAGAAGCAGTCGGAATGTAAACATATTGAAAAAAGATAGAACGCCGCCGATTATTCCGATCCAAAATAACAATAATCCTGATTTTTTCGGCATTCTTTTTCTTCCAATATATACGCAAAAAATCATCATCATTAGGAAGAAAAGGGCCTCACCATTGAAAAATAAAAGCTCTGCGATGAATAAGATGATGCCAATGACGAAAATCCATTTTGTAAAATCTATTTTCGATTGATGAAACACGAGGCTCCTCTCCTTCCTATTAGTGTGAACATAAATATGGAAAGGCGTAGAGAACTACGCCCTTATAGCATAACAATTTACGTTAAGAATTTGAATCCGTTTCTTGATTTTTTAATTCTTTTTCAAGCTTTGCGATTCTTGCATCAAATGTTAATGTATCGTATCTGTTGTTGATTCGATTTTCCAGTTCATCAAGGTAATTCTCTATTTCAGCAAAGCGAACAAAATGGTTCTTTTCGGAATTATGCTGCTCAAGAACTTGGTTGATCCGGGAGTAGGCGCGTGCAATATTTTCTCGTCCCATCAGCTCCATGCGCTTTATATGCATATCTTTTAATTTATGTTTCATTTCTTCATATTTATGTTCTAAGTCAATGAGCTGTTTCGTTGCTTGTTCAAGCGCTTGTTTTAATTTTGATGCACGCTCCTCATACTGCTGCTGCTCGTTGATGGCAAATTGATGCAATTCTTCTTCTTGCGCTTTCAACGCAATTTCGGCTTGATATTTTCTTTTTTCTTTTAAGTGTTCAGCATGGTTGTATTCTCTTAACAGCTCTTGTTTTAATAATCGTTGGCGTTCGATTAATTTTTGAACCTTTTCAACTTCCTTTTCACATTGGCGCAAATATTCATTTAATAGCGCAATTGGATTCCTTTGTTCCTGTTCATTCAATAAATCATGTAAATCGGCCATAATCACATTTTTTAATCTCGTAAATATGCTCATTTTTTTCCCCTCCATTTATTGTCGTTTTAGTGATTCCCATTGTTTTTCAAAATTGGTGAATGGATCGTCTGACACATACGGATCATTCGATTTTTTCCAATTATTAAAAATGAGATAAAGCACATATGCGGCGATTAAACCGAGAATAGCTGGGACATTTGCAGCTGAAACAGATAGTGCAATCAGCCCGACAATCCCCCAAAACCATTTTTTTGATTTTTTGTCGGATTTCACAAATTGTTTAAACGAAAAGTATAGAACAAGCAAACTGATAAGAAGTCCGACGATTGAGCCGAGATTGGCGATTAAAACTATTGCGGCTATTGCACCTGCGATGAACAAACCAATTTTTTTCATAATTTGAATGACCTCCTTTCAATTTTCATCTTACCTTTTGTGGTCGCTGCTCATAACGAACCTGAGGCATATTTTGAACTACGACTTGAGGCGTATTTCGATTTCCTTTCAATGATTATGTTCTGCTTAGGATCATGGTTAGAAGGGAGGAGGCTGTTTGGAAAAGCATTTGTTTTTTCCGAAAATCGATAAAGAAGACAATTCAGGTAAGCGTAAATGAAACAATCTAGAAAATAGAATCATTCAGTGTTGATGACATCGATTGAGAAAAATCATTCACTAATCAGTACGAAGACTGTTTTGTAATGATGTCTTTAATGAAAAAAGCAAAACGAAGCGAGTCACAGGGGCTGTCTAATAAGTCGATTTTCCGGATTATAGACACCCCTTTACTGTTTTAGAAACGCTGATATAGTTTCGTTTTCAGTGGATTTTGACTACTGGACAGCCCCGGAAAAAGAAGATTGAAATCGTTCGAGTACAAATGATTTGATACAAGTGTTTTTTTATCATTTCGTAAATTTTGAATAAATAATGAACAATTGTTTTATTTTATTGACCTTGATAAATCATCTTCATTAAAATTAACTAAAAATTTACAATTTTTTGTTAGGGGTACAAAGATGAAACAGTTTTTCCAGCTGCAATTTTTTTATGTAAAGCGGTTGTTGTCGCTTAAACTGTATTGGATTTCATATGTTCTGCTGCTCGGGTTTACACTGTTTACAAATATCAATTACGATAACCGATTTTTGTCTACCTCAATATCTGCTTTGGCAGTGCCGATGCAAATCCATTCTATTTTGATGATGCTTTCAGGCTTTCTGCTGTTTCGGGATGAAATGAAGTATGGGATTTTGACCATTTATCACACCAACTGGAAAGATCATTTGTCCGTCATTGCTGCTGTATTTTTTAATCATTTTTTGATTTCTTTTCTGTTTTTTTGTTGCTACTATGCGGTATATTTCATTCGTTTTATAAACATGGGGATCCTGAACAGCACGTTTTACAGGGAATTTTTAGTTTATTTATTAATTTTTTGGTTTCTGGAATTTCTGCTGTTTTTTCTAATCGGAAGTTTAACAGCGCTGTTTTTCAATCAAAAGAAGTTTTCATTTTTATTGATTATTTTGCTATGGCTCGTTTTTGCACCGTTTAATTCGTTTATTTTTTCCAGTATCATTCCAGAAACGTTTTACATTTATCCTGAAATTTCTAAAGTTCATTTTGATTTTCTGCACCGTTTTTATTTCGATCGTTGGATTGAATGGCAGTCGTTCTTTTGGTTTTTGTTTTTTATTGGCTTGTTGATTGTGTATTTCTTAGTTGTTATAAAAGACCGTCTTCCTCGTCTATTGGTTCTTGCGATGATGTTTGCCGTCATTTTGGCTGATATTTTCATTTTTACGAATTACATGGACTTTCAGGCTGCGGAGGGGAACGAAAGCGAAGTCGATGATTTGGTTGATTTAGCGGAGTTAAAACGGAATTATGACATAAAATCGGTCGATATCCAAATCGATCATGATCATTCCTTAGCTTTTCATGCAACAGTGCAGCTTGGTTTGCATCAAAAAACGAACCTCGCCCATTTTTATTTAGATGATTCTTTCACTCTTTTAGATGTGGTGGATAAACAAACTGGTCCGCTTCCTTTTAAACAGGAAGGATCGCTTGTTACCGTTCAATGGAAAGAAAATGTAAAAGGTGAACGAACCATTCAATTTACTTATCAAATTTCAAAACTATTAGAAAGAGAAGTGAAAAACGGTTTTGTTTTTACAAATCAAGAGGCTTGGATGCCTGTAAAACCGTCAGTCCCGCTCATTTTAAGAGAGCATCGCTATTCCTTTATTCAAAATCCGCTCGCGAATCATGAGTCCGTTCGTTACACTGTCGCTTATAAAGGACGTTATCAGCTGTACACTTCTTTAAATGAAACGTTGACTGAGAAACAAGCAGGCGTTTCCAATCAAGGTGTATTTTTAATGGCAGGAGATCTTACGGAGAAAAAAGTTCAATCATATCACCTTATCCAGCCAAGTATATTAAAGAAAATGCCGGAAGATTTTGACGAAAGAATTGAGGATGCACTAGTGCTTCAGCAATTGCTGGCAAAAAAGCTCAAGCTTTTGCAAAATTCTCGTCCATTGAAAAAAATCGTTGTCTGTCCAATCGTAATCAGCCATTATGTTTTCCAAAACAGTCTCTATATGAATCTAGATACAGATCATTATGATCAACAGGAACATTTTTCATTTGAATTCGAGGAACCTATTTATGCGATGCTGTTTCCGGAAGGGGCGGATTCCGTGTTCACCTATCATTTGCAGCGCCTCGTTACTATGCTCGTCAATCAGGCTTTCCATCAATCGGCTTCAGGCTACACCAATCAGACAGAGAGTGACTTACACCAATATATTGAAGATTTGATTGAACAGCACTGGGACGATGGAACAATTGTGCTAGTAGAGGATGAAAAAGACAGGGAAGTGGTGCGGTCAATTCTTCCAATCTACAAGCGTTTAACGGAAGAGCAAAAAGAGCAATTTTTATACGATTTGTACCATCATATAGATCTTTACGCAATCGATTGGCAAACATTTTATGAAAAATTTTTAAAAACATATGGAGGATTAGCCGATGCTTCGAATTGAACGGATCGAAAAATCTTTTCGCAAACGAAAGGTGTTATCAAATATCACACTCAATATTGAAGGAGTTTATGCCTTAATTGGTTCAAACGGTGCAGGGAAAAGCACATTGATGAAAATTTTAGCTGGATTGATAAAGCTTGAACATGGCACAGTTTCATTAGATGGAAAAGAGCTGGTAAAAGGAAGGTATGTGAAACACGATAACAAAATCGGGTTTCTGCCGCAAGAATTCAATATTTATCCGAACGTTTCCATCGAGGATAGTTTGGAGCATCTCGCCATTTTAAAAGGACATCACAATAAAACGGAACGACAACATCTCATTGCTTCTATATTGAAAGAAGTCAATTTAGCTAACGTAAGCAATGTAAAAATGGGGCATTTGTCAGGCGGAATGAAAAGGCGGGTGGGGATTGCGCAGCTTATGCTGGGAAATCCGAAAGTTTTGATTTTAGATGAACCAACGGCAGGGCTGGATATTGAAGAACGGCTGCGGTTTCAACATCTGATCCGCAAAATCAGCAAAAACTATATTATCATGATCTCATCGCATAATGTTGACGATATAGAATTATTATGCACGAAAATCGGGATGTTAAAAAACGGCCGAGTCGTTTTTGAAGGAAGCCCGGAAGAACTAAAACAACGTGCAAGCGGGAAAATACGTGAAGAGATCGTTACGGAACAAAACCTGGATCATTATTTCAATCATTTTGATGTGATCACTGTAACAGAAAATCAAGGCCGCTTTTTGGTGCGGATTTATGATCCTCTTAATAGCCAGAAAATGCCGGCAGCGCCAAGAATGGTGGACGGCTATGTTGCTGTCATGAGAGAGTGTGGGGTATAATGAACGATTTAAGAAAATTCTTTTACTTTGACCGGAAATCGATGGGAATTCTCTTTTATTTTCCTTTTATAGTTTGGGCGGTTTTTGCGATTGTCCTCATGTTCAACGATTTCGAAGAGGCTCGTTTTTTTCAAGGCTTGCAATATATTTTTCTTCCCATGTATTGTTTTTGGCCTGTTTTCCGCTATAGTGAGTTATTGGAGGACGGGGCATGGGAAACATTGATCAATCTGTATAAAAAGCACGCCATTATTGATTTAATGCGATATTACACCGTGATGAATTTGTTAATGATCTTGTTGTTTTTCTTCCGTAATCTAGCGGATGTGCCTTGGCATTTAATTTTATTCGCCTTGCTGCTCGGGTTGAATTTTTTGCTGATTGGTGCGTTATTGATTTTATTGGTCAAAAATGTAGAAATGGCGTTCGGATTCATTGCCATTTATACGGTTGTCGAATACGTGACAAACGGCGAACTTATACCATGGCCGCACTTTTTTTACAAATTCAACTCGATGGCTGACGGAAATGAAGCGTTTGTTTATGCAGCAAATATTTTGAGCATCGTGATCGCAAGCTTGCTGATAAGAAGAAAATTAACGGAGTAGGAAAATTGTTTTAAAAAGCGGTTTGGGGAAATAACACTCCAATTTTAAGGATTTTCATTGCTATGCAATTGAAAACATCTGTAAGGCCATTTGTGATTGACGTACACTTTGCTGTCGGCCAAAAAGGGGAGTAAGTATGCAGACAAGTTGTTAACCAGCTTTGAGTAGTAATCGATGAATTTCACACTGAACGTCAAAAGAAAACGGAATATGGAAAAAGACGCATGCAAATCGTCAAAATGATTACAAAATCAAATGAAAAATCCTGCCAAGCTGCTTCGGTTTTTGCAGATGATCGTTTGGCAGGAATGATTTGAACTCTAAAGAGGGGGCATCCTTCTTCATGGGTTACACAGTTTTCCGCTCAATTAACCGAAAGGGGAGAGTCATCTTCTTATTTGTTTGCTCCCGTTTTTCTTTACAATGAATAATCGATTGCACCGCAAGCTTCCCCATTTTTCTTATTGGGATTTCAATAGTAGTGATTCCCATGATGTCGGCAATAGGCTGATTATCAAAGCTTAAGATGGCAATGTCTTGAGGAATCTTTATTTTATATTGTTTGGCACTTAATAAGATACCTGCTGCCACTTGATCGTTTGTAACAAAAAAGGCAGTCGGTTTTTTCTCTAAATGCTGAAGCTTTTCCATAAGCTGTTTGCCGTCAGTGATCGATAGGCATTTGTCGAAGATCCACTCGCTTCGAATCGGTTCGCCTAATTCCTTCATTTTTGTTTTATAGGCTTTTCTTCTTTTTTTACTGTTTGGCCCTTCCATTCGTCCTAAAGTAAATGCAATTTTCGTATGACCTTTCGAAATTAAATAGTCCAAACCAAACTGAAATGCCTGTTCATGCGGAATGCTCAAAGAAGGGAAATGGCTTTGGTCTGAATCTTCGCAAAGAACGATCGGTCCAGCATTTTTATATTCTTTCAATACATCAAAGGAAATGGCTCTTGAACAAAAAATGACACCATCCAATAAGGTTCCCCGCAACAATTCCAATGCTTCAAGCTCTTTTGCTGGTTCATAATTCGTTTGAAAGAGAACAAGCTGCAAATGATGCTTGATCGCTTCCTCCGAAATCCCTTCCACAATGCTGCTAAAATAAGGATGATCGATTTTAGGCAGGACGACGCCGATCAAATTTGAAAAGCCTTTAGACAAGTGGACTGCATGAATGTTCCGTTTATAGTTGATTTCTTCTATCACTTTTAAAACCGCTTCTTTTTTTTCGTCACTGACATATGGATGATTATTTAAAACTCTCGAAACCGTTGTAACAGAAACACCTGCAAGCTTTGCAATATCACGAATCGTTGCCATGAAATATCCCTTTCTTTTAAAAATCCTTGACCTGAAACGCGTTTCATACATTATGTTGATGTTGACAAAGAGATGAGTTTGAGGGGGGGGAGGAATATGATGAAAGGATTACTTATTTTAATTGGCTTATGTCTTCTTGAAATCATCTTAGCAAAATTGGCGTTAAAAGACAAAGATGCTTTGTTAATGGATTTTGCTGAGTTCTTTGAATTAGATGATAAAAAAGAAGATCAGAAATGATACCTGTCCGGTTACGGTATTCAACTTCATTTGTCTACATTTGCTAAAGCCATACGGATTTACTAATATTAAATTGCAACGGTCATTCCGATCAGTCTGCAAAAAGCAATTTGCTTTTGCATGTTTTCGGTTTATCTGAAAGCAGCTGGCGGATGCCGGCTACTTTCAGGATGTTGCGTGTTCATCACCAATCTTAAATTCGACTGTGTTTGCCGAGCCATCACAAAAAAAATTTATGGAACGGCCGATAGCCCTTGCTGCGGCCAGAACAACAATTTCTGTAACGATTTTGCGCGTAAGAGGAGAGGGAGGTTTCTCTTCGCATTCAAACGCTGCTCTTGCGATTGCTTTCATTTTGGTAAGGATGGTATTTTAGTGAATACGGAACGAAAAGAGATGAAAAATTCAACAGATCAGCTTTTTGACAATAAATGAAAGATTTGATAAAATTATTTCGAATTAAAAATAATTTAATTCGAGATATTTTAATTCGAAATAACGACCCGTTAAAATAATTGATTTACAAAAATGAATCGCGTAAAGAAAATAATAAAGTCCTGCGGTAATATGTCAAGGTGAAAAATCATAGAAATTGGAAATTCCCTTGTCCGATGATCCGAAAAAAGGCAATACTGAAGAAACCCAGTATTGGTACATGTAATAAACTGGGTCTAAAGGTTGATATTGGTATACCAGATCGATCCTCTTATCGATCTTCCCCCTTTCTTGGCGTGTAGATTTGACCGTTGCGTAGCAGCGCATCGATCACACGCACGAGTTTTCTAGCGGTGAGGACGAGGGCTCGTTTATGTTGGTGTTTGGGCACTTCCTCATACTTCTTCCGGTAGTACGCACGAAACGTCGCATCATGCCGTTGTACCGAGTTGGCAGCCTCCACTAGGTAGTAACGGAGATAGCGATTGCCGGAACGAATGAGGGAGGTGTCCTCGGCTTGAAAACGGCCCGATTGGTGCTTGGACCATGTCAAGCCGGCATATTTTGCCAAGGCGGCCTGATTGTGAAACCGCTCGATTTGCCCGATTTCGGCCAGGATGCCTGCGGTATAAACCGGTCCGATGCCTGGGATGGTTTGCAGTGTGTTCGGAATGCCTTCAAGATGGCGGGTAATGGCTTTATCGAGCTCTTTGAGCTGCGATTGCAGGCTGCGGATTGATTGAATCGACAGCCCTAACAGCAAGTCGATGGAATCCTCGACACACTTGGACAACCGATACGACGAACGGGCCGCCTTTTGAATCGACTTGGCGATGCATTCCGGATCGGCAAAGCGATTGCGCCCTTTTTGGCGCAGGAAGTCGGCCAACTGCTTGACATCCATTTGGCAGATGTCATCGAGGCTCCACGACTCAAGCAGCAGTTCGAGAATGGCATGTCCGAAGATCGAACTGTCCACCTCTTGGGTAAAGGAACTGCATTTGTAAAACAAGTGCTGGAGAAAATACTGTTTCTCACGGGTTAACTGGTGGACGAGATGATATCGCATGCGTGTCAGTCGCTGAAGCGCGAGAAACTGCTCCTTGAGGACAGCCGTCATCTTCAGACGGCCGAAGCGAAGCCGATCCGCAATGATCCAAGCATCGATGTCATCCGTTTTCTCCAAGTCGACATAGGCTTCTTTAAACTTGCGAATGAGCTTTGGATTGATCGTAAACACCTTGACGTTCCAAGCCTGCAAGGCCTCCTGCTGGTGGAAAAACATAGCTGGATGCCAACTGTAGACCGAGGTGGCTTCCATCCCGATCAGAATTTCGGTTGGCTTTCGCTTGTTAGCCCACAGGAGGATTTGATCCCGAAGGAAGGTGGCGCCCAGAAGATGATTATCCACTTTGAAGCGTGCGCACGTATTTCCTTCATGATCCATAATGCAGGTGGCTAAGTCGCGTGAGCTCACGTCGATCCCGACGTAGAGTTTCATGAGATCACCTCCTATTGTTGTAGGATCGAGGGGTAGGACTCTTCGGGATGCCCCCGGATCGCGCCTGTTGACCAGTCACCCTCGCATATGAGAACTCACGTTGGACCATGGGCTGCCCTGGAAGCTGCTCCTTCCAGCATGGGGAAAACCAACGGGAACAGCCTGCGGGTTAGACGTCCAAACAGGGGCCGGGGAGACAGACTTTACAAGTAGTCGAAGCTACAGGAGTGAGAAGAGTATCCCCGATGATCCTAAGACCATTATCCAGGAACATTGCGAAAAGTCCAACCCCGGTACGCTGAACCCTTTGTGGGAGGGGCGCGCCCCTCCCACAAAGGTAACCACCCAAGATATGCGATTGTCAAGGAGCGTATCGGACTGGAAATTCGATAAAAAAACTTTCTGAAACTTAGTATACGAGGAGAATCAAAGATGAAAAAGAAAACAGCTGGAATTCATCATATTACTGCTATTGTCGGCCATCCGCAGGAAAATATTGATTTTTATGCTGGAGTTTTAGGGCTGAGGTTAGTTAAAAAAACTGTGAATTTCGATGATCCCGGCACGTACCATTTTTATTTCGGGGATAAAGAAGGAAAGCCAGGGACACTGATTACTTTCTTTCCTTGGCCTGATGCGTATCAAGGAAAAATCGGCAAGGGTCAGGTGGGTGTAACTTCTTATGTGATACCAGAAGGTTCCATGAGCTTTTGGCAAGAAAGACTAGATAAATTTAGAATTCCGTTTACAATGACAGAACGGTTTGGTGAGTCACTGCTTGTATTTCAAGACCCGCACGGTTTGAACATTGAGCTAGTGGAACGAAAAGAAGGAGAATTAAATCAATGGGAATTTGGCCATGTCACCTCTGATGTTGCCATTAAAGGATTTGGCGGCGCCGTATTATATTCATCATTTCCTGAAAAAACGTCAGAGTTGTTGGAGAATATTTTTGGACTTCAACGAATTGGAAGGGAAGGAGATTTTATTCGTTTTCAGTCTCCAAGTGAAATCGGCAATGTCGTTGATGTAAAATTTACTTCTTCCGGACGCGGCATCATGGGGGTTGGAACAGTCCATCATATCGCGCTTCGGGCAAAAGACGACAACGATCAATTAGAATGGAAAACATCTTTAGAATCAAATGGATACAGGGTAACGCCAGTTCAGAATCGAAAGTATTTTCATTCTATTTATTTCAGAGAGCATGGTGAAATTTTGTTCGAAATTGCAACAGATCCTCCGGGTTTTGCAATTGATGAATCTTTAGATGCACTTGGAAAAGAATTAAAGCTTCCGGAGCGTTACGAAAAGTATCGGGAACGGTTGGAAAATAAGTTGATGCCAGTGGAAGTCCGTAACCTTGACGAATAAGAAAAGTAATGCTTAATAAACGCTGAGAAGGAGAAAAAACGATGAAACATATTTTTCAAAAAGGAAGCAATCCGGCAAAACCGACACTCCTATTGCTGCATGGAACCGGCGGAAATGAGTTTGATCTTCTTCCCATTGCAGAAATTATTGATCCAGAAGCATCGATTTTAGCTGTGCGCGGAAATGTAATGGAAAATGGAATGCCGCGTTTTTTTAAAAGACTTGCCGAAGGAGTTTTTGATGAAGAAGATCTTGTTTTCCGTACAAAGGAATTAAACTCGTTTTTAGATGAAGCAGCGCAAACATATCGATTTGATCGAAATTCTGTAATCGCAATCGGTTATTCCAACGGAGCAAATATAGCAGCCAGCCTTTTATTCCATTTTCGGGATGCGCTAAATGGAGCCATCTTGCATCATCCGATGGTGCCGAGAAGAGGGATGGATCTGCCGGATCTATCAGGAAAAAACATTTTTATTGCAGCTGGAAAGCGTGATCAAATTTGCTCTCCTGAAGAATCAATAGAGCTTAAAACATTTTTAGAAAATAACAACGCAAATGTGCACTTGCATTGGGAAAACGGAGGACATGAGCTGACTTTATCAGAAGTTCAGGCAGCATCCAATTGGTACCGGCAGCTTTATCAAAAATAAGCTGTGAAAGATACCAATAAAAGCAAGTAAATTGGATCAAAATGTTTCCAGCAATCAATTGGCCGTCATTCCAAAATGTTTATAACAAAATGCGGAAGGAAATTGGGCGTGCTCTTCCATTTGTAAATGTTTGTCATTTTCAAGGCTCGTACATCATATATCAAAAGAGCTGCTTAATTCCACGCAAAGCGGATCAAAAATGATCCGTAATGCAAAAAGTTTCGTCAAAGTGCGGGAGTTCTTATATTTGAAAAAATGTTTATCAACTTTGAACCTTGTGCATCAAATATATTAACAGAGCTGCCGAATTCCACAAGATTTACAATAGAAAATCGTGAGCGTTCGGTGGATTTTATGAAATCAAGATAAGTATTCGCAAAATAAATGTTTTGACAGAGGCATTAATTTGCAATTTTTCAGTAATGCTTTATTCTGTTTTAATTAATTGATATAATTGCCGAAAAAAAGAATATCCTTCTAAATAAAAAGATTGAAAGTAAAGGACGGAATTGCTTTCAAGCAAACAGTGGGGCTGTCCGATGAGTTCCTAAAATGAAAGATTTTGAGAAATACAACTGTGAAGGACAAAAATAATGAAATAAAATTTATAAATGTTCTTTATAGAGGCAATGAAGTCCAACAAGAAGCGATTGTATGTGCTGAATGTCCGTCATAAAACTTTTGAAGAACCTAATGAAGAAAGAGAGCAAAAGAAAAGTCCTTCATAAGACTTCTGAAGGATATAAAAAGATTGAAAAAAATTGTATGTCCGATAAGTCTCTAAAATAATGCTCCCAAAAGTCAGTTAACCCTACTTTTGGGAGCCTCTATATTTTGTTATTGCAGCAGGCTGCAATCGCTTAAGATATTTTTATGATGCTTTAGACAACCTCAAGAATTTGAACATAATGGAACAAACAATAAACAGTCGAGCAACTGCTGCTTGAAAATGAATAAAAGAATCCTTTCATAATTTCATTTATAAAGCCATAATAATATTTAATAGCTTATTAGTTAAAAAACTGATTTTTCTGATAGAATTTGTTATAATGTAAATGAAAGGAGTTGAAATATTGTGACAAAAAAGACTAGATTAGGCAAGACCGATATATATGTGAACCCAATCGGGCTTGGAACAAATGCTGTTGGCGGGCACAACATTTTTCCAAACCTTGACGATGAAACTGGGAAAGAAATCGTTCGTACAGCTTTGGATCATGGAATAAATTTTTTGGATACGGCATTTTATTACGGTCCTGAGCGTTCGGAAGAAATTATCGGTGAAGTCGTCAAGGAGTTTGGCCGTCGTGATGAAGTAGTCATTGCTACTAAAGGTGCTCACAAATTTGTAGACGGAAAAGTTGTTCTTGATAACTCTCCCGATTTCCTTCGCGAGTCGGTCGAGGGCAGCCTGAAACGCTTAAAAACGGATTACATAGATTTATATTACATTCATTTTCCGGACGAAACGACACCGAAGGATGAAGCTGTCGGTGAATTGAAGAAGCTTAAGGATGAAGGGAAAATTCGTGCGATCGGTGTGTCGAACTTCTCGCTCGAACAATTAAAAGAAGCGAACAAAGATGGGTATGTCGATGTAATTCAGTCCGAATATAACTTATTTAAACGACAAGCAGAAAAAGATTTGCTTCCTTACACGGCGGAAAATGGAATATCGTTTATACCATATTTTCCACTTGCCTCAGGTCTATTAAGCGGAAAATATTCGAAAGATGAGAAGTTCAATGATTCACGTGCACAAAATCCTTTGTTTCAAGGGGAAGCATTTGCGCGTAATCTCGAAAAAGTCGAGCAATTGCGTCCAATCGCAGAAGCGAAAAATGCTGAAATTGCTCACGTTGTGCTAGCATGGTATTTAACGGTCGATTCCATCGATGCGATCATCCCTGGTGCGAAGAAGCCGGAACAGGTACTTGACAATTTAAAAACGTTAGATGTCCAGTTAACAAAGGAAGAAATAGAGAAAATCAGTCAGATTTTTCAATAATTTTGCAAAAAAGCTGTGATGGAAATATCCCATTCACAGCTTTTAATAGGACTTTCTCATTCGTCAGAACGTTTAGAGAAGAAGCAGGAGTGGTAATATGAGACGTGTTTGTGTTTTTGCAGGATCGAATCCGGGAACAAATCCTAAGTATAAAGAAGCAGCTATCAAACTAGGAGAAGAATTGGTAAAAAACAGGCTTGAGCTCGTATATGGAGGCTCCAGCATTGGTCTGATGGGAGTGATTGCAAACACCGTATTAGAGTTAGGAGGCACCGTATTGGGCGTTATGCCGACGAATTTATTTCAAGGAGAGGTTGTCCACAAGCATCTCACTCAGCTTTATGAAGTAAATGATATGCATGAGCGGAAAGCAAAAATGGGAGAGCTTTCAGATGCGTTCATTGCTCTTCCCGGAGGCTATGGTACTTTTGAGGAAATATTTGAAGCGGTTAGCTGGGGGCAGCTTGGGATTCATGAAAAGCCTGTGGCGTTGTTAAATATCGATGACTATTACACGCCGGTAAAACAGATGATTGAGAATGCGGTAGAGGGAGGCTTCATGCCTGAAACGCATAAACAGTTTATGATTTTTGCAGACAATCCCTCTATATTAATAGATAAACTTCGTGCGTACAAACCGCCTTTGAAGACAAATAAGTGGATCGAACTAGATCGATAAATGAAAATATCAGAACTTTACTTCGCCTTTAGCTTTCTGATCAGTTTGTCTAAAAATGACAAGCTGATCAGAAACGTCAATGTTTAGTCGTTTATGCTTTTTTCAAGAGCTTTCAGCTTATGTTCAAGCTGTTGAAGCGCATCATCAATTTGATTTGCATTTTTCTCTAAATAGATTGGTTCGCCAAATGCAACGACAGCTTTTTTCCCGGCAAAAAAATCTTTTAAACTTTTTGGACCATGATAGGTTGCAGGCAATATGGGAACGCCGGCTTTCATCGCAATTGTAACCGCGCCTCTTTTTAAAGGAACTTCCTCGTCTGTTCTTGTGCCGCTCGGGAAAATTCCAACAACTTTATTTTCTTTTAACAGTTTCAAAGGAATTTTTAGTGCGCTCGGTCCAGGATTTTCACGATTAACTGGAAAAGCATGCATCTTTTTCAAAAACCAACCTATGAGCGTGTTCTGAAACAATTCTTTTTTGGCCATATAATGGACATGAATTGGAAAAAGTGCTGCGGCGAGCAAGACTACATCTACCCAGCTGCGATGAGAGCATGTAACAATAAAACGATGGTCTGCCGGAATATGCTGCTTGCCTTTGACTTCTAGCAAACTAAAAATTTTAATGATCAATATTGCAAGTTTTCCTGCTAAATGATAAATCATTTTGTTCCCCCCCCCGAATGACTTCCAGAAATATGTTTGCGTTGCAAAAGATCTGTATTTTCGGTTAGGGCGCATGTCGATTTTGTCTGCGTTCAGTTTAGCATTTTTACGTGATGCATGTAAAGTCGGTAGTACATCGTCAACGAATCGTCTTATCCAAAGTCAGTCAGTGAAAATACCGCCGTTTCATTTGGAGGAAGGGCGGGTCGTATTCGGTGTTTTTTAGATGAACAAGTATTTGTGCTGAAGGTTGTTGGCGCTGGATAAAAGGGGCAACCACATCAATAATAAAATGTTTTAATTGGAAAAATCAATTTTAATAGCAGTTACTTTGTTTCTATAAATTTTATACTTAATGATACAAAATATTGAGAGTAAAGAAGAGAAGAAGCAGAAAAACGAACATCAGCGCAATCTGTCTTTTTTAATTAAAAAGCAAGAGACAATCAGTCCAGGCATCAGCGTAAAAAAATATGTAAGATAATCTGACATAAAACTTCAATTCTCTCATTGAATGGGATACACTGATAGAGAAAAATTTGATCCAATCGTGGAAATAAAGAAGAGTGAATTTGGATCGGTGTGATGTCAATTTCTATTCACTCAAGTTAAGATGGGGTATTATAGTGAGCATGATGAATCGCCAAAGCAGGTTAGGTAAAGCTTTAGCGATTATCATATATGTTTACTCACTATAAAGAATAAATGATGGAAATGACCATTTTTCTATCTTTTAAATGACTCCTTGTTCTACCATTGCATCAGCGACTTTTTTAAATCCTGCAATGTTAGCGCCGACGACAAGATTTCCGGAGCAGCCGTATTCATTTGCAGCGTTGACGCAATTTCGGTAAATGTTCTTCATGATATCACGTAATTTTGCGTCGACATCTTCAAAGCTCCAAGACAATCTTGCGCTGTTTTGAGCCATTTCTAATGCTGAAACAGCAACTCCGCCTGCGTTAGCAGCTTTTGCAGGTCCAAAAAGAATATTGTTTGATAAAAACACGTCGATCGCTTCTAATGTAGACGGCATGTTGGCGCCTTCTCCAACAGCTTTGAGTCCGTTGGAAACAAGGAGTTCAGCTGCTTTTTTATCGATTTCATTTTGAGTAGCGCATGGGAGGGCAATATCGCATGGAATGGACCAAATTCCGGAACAGCCTTCATAATATTCTGCATGAGGATGTTCATTTACATATTCTTTAATTCTTTTTCTTTCAACTTCTTTTAACCTTCTAACCGTTTCAAGATTAATTCCATTTTTATCAAAAATGTAGCCATCAGAGTCGCTGCATGCGACAACTTTTGCACCTAATTGTGTTGCTTTTTCAATCGCATATATGGCAACGTTCCCAGAACCAGAGACAACAACTGTGCTTCCTTTGAAGCTTAATCCATGGTCATTAAGCATTTCTTCAACAAAATAAACAGTTCCATAACCTGTCGCTTCGGTTCTCGCTAAGCTTCCGCCGTACCCAATGCCTTTTCCGGTTAACACCCCAGCTTCAAATCCGCCGCGTATTCTTTTATATTGGCCAAACAAGTATCCGATCTCTCTTGCGCCAACTCCAATATCACCGGCAGGAACGTCAATATCTGGTCCAATATGTTTGTAAAGCTCTGTCATAAAGCTTTGTGTAAATCTCATAATTTCCCCATCTGATTTACCTTTCGGATCAAAATCAGATCCGCCTTTTCCTCCGCCGATCGGCTGCCCAGTCAATGAATTTTTGAAGATTTGTTCAAATCCTAAAAATTTAATAATGCTGGCGTTGACGGTCGGGTGAAAGCGCAAGCCTCCTTTATATGGCCCAATTGCACTATTATATTGCACTCTAAATCCGCGGTTTACACGCACTTTTCCTTCGTCATCCACCCATGGAACGCGAAAAATGATCAATCTTTCCGGCTCAACAATTCTTTCAAGTATTCCGTGCTTTATATATGTAGGATGTTGAGCAAATACAGGCACAAGCGAGTCAAATATTTCTTTTACAGCTTGAAGAAACTCAGGCTCATTCGGATTTTTTTCTTGCACGGATTGAAATACTTCATTGACATATTGCTTTGCATTTTCCAGTTCACTTTGTTTCATAAGTAATTGATTCATAGCACCTCTCCTATACCTAAAATTTAAGCAGTTAGAAGAATTCAAACAATTCAGTAAATCATCCCGGCACTGGCTAAGGAAGCGAAATCTACAATAAAAAATTCTACAACAAAATAAATCAAAAAACAATGACTGTTGAGAATTGTTGCATAATAGCTTTGCATGCAGGCACGGAGAAGGCGCCTGAAATTTGTTTCATTGAATCTAGCTTGTCTGCATACATATTGATTAGAAAACATTTTTAAAAATTTAACATCGCTAAGAGAGGGAATGTTGAAAATTTTATAAAAAGAAAAAGGATGCCTCACCTGTTTTGAGACATCGAATATTCAGTGTATGGAACGGTATAGCCCGATCACTTTTCCGAGTATTGTCACATTTTTTAAAATAATCGGTTCCATTGTTGGGTTTTCCGGCTGAAGCCGTATAAAGTCTTTTTCTTTGAAAAACCTTTTTACGGTCGCTTCATTGTCGTCTGTGAGCGCGACAACGATGTCGCCGTTATTGGCTGTTTGCTGTTGTCTGACAATAACTAAATCTCCGTCCAGAATGCCTGCTTCGATCATGCTTTCTCCGACTACTTCAAGCATGAAAAGTTGATCATCACCTGATGCAATATGATTCGGAAGCGGAAAATATTCTTCGATGTTTTCAACGGCAGTGATCGGAATACCAGCCGTCACTTTTCCGATGACCGGCACGTTGATCACATTGTTTGTTAGAAGGTGGCTGCCATCATCGTCCAAAATTTCAATGGCTCTCGGCTTTGTGGGGTCTCTTCTAATCAGTCCTTTGCTCTCAAGCTTTGCTAAATGCCCGTGAACAGTTGAACTGGAGGCAAGACCGACCGCTTCGCCGATTTCTCTTACAGAGGGAGGGTATCCTTTCTTTTTTACTTCCTCCTTAATGAAGTTCAAAATATCTTGTTGTCTCTTAGATAATTTTGTTGACATGTCAAGCACCTCAGTCATATCAATTTGTGTCGATTATAGCATGATTTTTCCAAAAAAGCAAACGTAAGTTCGAATATTTGCTTGACAGAAACATGTGTTCCCTTTTATACTTAAAAACAAAAACCGAACAAATATTCTGTTTCAGGGGGCGGTTCTTAATGGATAAATTATCATGGTCTTACATCGTTTCTTTTTTCCTTGTCATCATGGCGGCAGTTTTGGCGATTTCGTATACTGGAGAAAGGGAAGAGCTCGATCATTATATGGAGGTTCAAGTGAAGGAAGGGGACAGTTTGTGGAAAATCGCTGATGAATATAAAGAATATGACAATATGTCTCATTCAGAGTTTGTAAAATGGGTTCAGGAGCGAAACAATCTCCAAAGCCTTGTTGTAAAACCGGGGGAAACAATCGTCATTCCGATTGAAAAAAATAAATACTACAATGCTGAATATTTGGCAAACAAAGAATAACCGCAAGGAGCATTTAACATGAGAGCAGTCGTTTATGCAAGAGTCAGCACTGAAAAGGCAGAGCAGGAAACATCTTTGAAAAGACAAAAAGACGAGCTGTTAAAGCTCGCAGCTGAAAACGGTATGGAAGTTGTTGAAGTGATAGAAGAAAAAGCGAGCGGGTATGATGTTGATCGTGAAGGGGTTTTTCAACTGCTGGAATTGATTGAGGAGAAAGAAATTGAAGCGGTATTAATACAGGATGAAACAAGAATTGGCAGAGGAAATGCCAAAATCGCCATTGTCCATTCCATTTTGAAACAAGGCGTGAAAATTTTCACCGCTGCCCATCGCGGGGAGATGGAACTGTCTGAATCAGACACGATGGTGCTTGAAATTATAGGAATTGTGGAAGAATATCAACGAAAAATTCATAATTTGAAAATAAAGCGGGGAATGTTGAGAGCTATACAAAATGGGTACAGGCCTGAAAAAAATTTAAAGAATAGAAATTCTTCCTATAAAAGAGAGCGAAAAGAAGTTCCGATCGAGGAGATTGACCGATTGCGGAAAAACGGCCTGACATTTTCAGAAATAGCGGCAACATTAAGAGGATTCGGCTATGATGTTTCAAAAGCTACTGTTCATCGCAGATATCAACAATTTTTGTCAGAAAAAGGCGAATCATAGCAATAATTGTTGTCATTAGTGGTTGCATTTAGTATGATAAAAGAGCGCGGCAAAAATATACAAGGGGTTCAGCTTATGATTTCAAAAGAAAAACTTAACCGTATTAATGAACTATCTAAAAAGTCTAAGTCAGAAGGATTGACGCAAGAGGAAAAGCTAGAGCAGCAGCAATTAAGGCAGGAATATTTAGAGTCGTTTCGTCGGGATTTTCAAAACACCTTAAAAAATGTTACAGTGATTGATCCGAAAGGTAATGATGTTACACCGGAAAAATTGAAAAAATTTAAAAATAAAAGGCTGCATTAACGGATGGGTGTTGCCTTATTGCAACAATAAAGATAAGATTATAAACTGAAAATACAGATGAGAGGATGATAATGGTGACTCATTCCATTCAAGATTTATCCATCATGACGATTCGAACATTATCCATTGACGCGATTGAAAAGGCGAATTCCGGACATCCTGGAATGCCAATGGGCGCCGCACCAATGGCTTATGCGCTGTGGACGAAATTTATGAACATTAACCCTGAAAACCCTAATTGGTTTAATCGAGATCGCTTTGTTTTATCTGCCGGACATGGTTCGATGCTGCTTTACAGCTTGCTTCATTTATCGGGTTATGATCTTTCCATGGATGATATTAAATCGTTTCGTCAATGGGGAAGCAAAACACCTGGACATCCTGAATACGGACATACACCTGGCGTTGACGCAACAACTGGACCATTAGGCCAAGGAATAGCAATGGCCGTTGGAATGGCGATGGCAGAACGTCATTTAGCAGCTACATACAATAAAGAAGGATACAATATTGTTGATCATTACACATACGTCATATGCGGTGACGGTGACTTAATGGAAGGGATTTCCTCTGAAGCAGCTTCCTTAGCTGGTCACTTGAAGCTTGGACGATTAATTGTTCTTTATGATTCGAATGATATTTCCCTAGATGGGGATTTAAATAAATCATTCTCAGAAAATGTAGAAGAGCGCTTTAAATCTATGGGCTGGCAAGTGCTGCGCGTTGAGGACGGCAACAACATTGAAGAGATTTCGAAAGCCATTGAAGAAGCCAAATTGGATGAACAACGACCGACATTAATTGAAGTAAAAACAACAATCGGATATGGTTCGCCGAATAAAGCAGGCACTTCTTCCGTTCATGGTTCGCCGTTAGGTCCAGAAGAGGCAAAATTGACAAAAGAAGCCTATGCATGGACATTTGAAGAAGATTTCTATGTTCCAGCAGAAGTTTATGAGCATTTTGAGAAAAATGTAAAAGAACGTGGAAAGCAGAAAGAAATTGAATGGAATAATTTGTTTGAAAAGTATGAGAAAGAATATCCTGAACTTGCAAAAGAGTTAAAGGCAGCAATCAATGGTGAATTGCCAGAAAATTGGGATCAATCTTTACCTTTTTATGAAGAAGGAAAAAGCGTTGCAACCCGTTCTTCTTCTGGAGAAGTATTAAATGCAATAGCTGAAAAAGTTCCTTATTTCTTTGGGGGATCTGCAGACTTAGCTGGATCAAACAAAACGACAATAAAAGGTTCAGGAAACTTTTCTGCGGAAGATTACAGCGGACGAAACATTTGGTTTGGTGTCAGAGAGTTTGCCATGGGAGCAGCATTGAACGGTATGGCTCTGCATGGAGGTTTACGTGTTTTTGGCGGAACGTTCTTTGTTTTCTCTGACTATTTGCGGCCAGCGATTCGTTTAGCAGCATTAATGAATCTCCCTGTAACTTACGTGTTCACTCATGACAGCATAGCGGTTGGAGAAGACGGACCAACACATGAGCCGATTGAACAATTAGCTTCTTTGAGAGCAATGCCGAATCTTTCTGTCATTCGTCCAGCTGATGGAAATGAAACAAGAGCTGCGTGGAAGGCTGCGCTGGAATCTAAATCAACACCGACTGCATTAGTATTAACGCGCCAAAATTTAGAAACTATTAAAGGTACGAAAGAAAATGCTGAAGAAGGTGTTGCAAAAGGCGCTTATGTCATTTCACCGGCGAAATCGGATCAACCGGATGCTCTTCTACTTGCATCAGGTTCAGAAGTAGCATTAGCTATTAAAGCTCAACAAATTCTTGCATCTGATGGAATTGATGTGCAAGTCGTCAGCATGCCGTCATGGGACCGTTTTGAAAAGCAATCAAAAGATTATAAAGAATCAGTTCTTCCTAGCAGCGTAACGAAGCGTCTTGCGATCGAAATGGCATCTTCGCTTGGCTGGGAGCGCTATGTCGGATCTGAAGGTGAAATCTTAGCTATCGACAAGTTTGGAGCATCTGCACCTGGGGAAAAAATTATAAGCGAGTACGGTTTTACTGTTGAAAATGTTGTCGAAAAAGTAAAAGAATTAGTTCGGAAATAATCGCCAAAATTAGTGCCTCTATCCGCCACCATAAGACAAACCTTTTACATTCCTTGCTTTATAATAGCAAAAAAGGAATGTAACAATGAGGTGAGCGCATGAGGCACTTTTATTTGTATTTGATAAAAAAGGAATTTGCTGAGCATTTTTATCATAGGGAATCGAAAATTTTTCAGTTATATCAAGAATTTTTTTGGACAAGGAAAACGCATCCTATTTTTGAACAATTGGAAAGGCAAGTCAATTATATTTCAAGAGCCATTCCCATTTCAGAAATAGATTTGCTGCTTCAGTCATTCTTGTCTCACCGAAACCATTATCAAAAGGTATCATCGATTCACGCCATCCAAATGGAAAATCAAAAAGGACAAGCTACTATGGTTTTAAAGGAACGGTATATTGAAATGATTTGTACCGGCAGCTTTGACGGTGAGTTATTGTTTTTTGATATATTGGGAAAATTTGATCCTTATTTTTTTGCCATGGATTTTACAAATGAACGATACGGGTGGCTGAGTCCAATTAAAGAAAGAAAATTTGTCTAAAGTTGCGGAAATTTGCTAATGAAATATTGTATAATGTCATATGGTTTAGTACACTGTATGATAGACAACATGAAGGAGGAAATAAGATGGAACTTTGGCTGGCGATATTAATCGCTGTTCTGGCATTACTTGCCGGCGTAGCGCTAGGCTTTTTTATCGCTCGAAAGTATATGATGAATTATTTGAAGAAAAATCCACCTATTAACGAACAAATGTTGAAAATGATGATGATGCAAATGGGAATGAAACCGTCCCAGAAGAAAATCAATCAAATGATGAAAGCGATGCAAAATCAATTAAAATAATTTCGTTTCAGGCATTATTGAATGATTTTTCATTAAATTAGTTCATGATGACCAATCATATTTTTTGACATCATGTAATTTTTATCTATACTACTTAATATATGCGTTGTTTTATAACGGAATTGTGAAGTAAGAATTAGTCTTTCCTTTCTCAAGGTAAGATTAATTCTTTTTTCGTTGTAAGAAGTTGTAAAAATAGTCATTCATGGCGGGAGAAGGTTCATTGTAATAATGTGCGGAAAATGTCAAACGTTCTTTTAAACATTTATTCAATGATCTGTTAGAATGGATGGAGGTAAATCTTTTGGAAGGAGCAGCAAAATGTCGGAAATTAATGTGTTTTTAGCATTTGGAGCAGGTTTTTTATCGTTTATTTCTCCGTGCAGCTTGCCTTTATATCCTGCTTTTTTATCGTATATAACTGGGGTATCGGTTAATGAGTTAAAAACTGAAAACGCTATGCTGCAAAAAAGAAGCTTATTACATACTTTCTTTTTTTTAGTTGGTTTTTCTGCCATTTTTATCGCAATGGGGTTCGGCACATCCTTGATTGGAAACTTTTTCTTGAACTATCAAGATCTGATAAGACAAATAGGAGCGATCCTCATTATCTTTTTTGGACTCGTTATTCTCGGTGTTTTTCAACCTGATGTTTTAATGAAGGAAAGAAGGATTGAATTCAAAAATCGTCCAGCCGGATTTCTTGGATCTGTTCTGATTGGTATGGCGTTTGCAGCTGGATGGACTCCCTGTACGGGCCCAATTCTTATGGTAGTAATCGGTTTAGCGGCAACCAATCCTAGTTCTGGAGTTCTGTATATGACAGCATATGTGCTAGGCTTTGCAGTACCGTTCTTTATTTTATCATTCTTCATCGGGCGGATGAATTGGATCAAAAAACATAATGTGAAAATCATGAAAATTGGAGGCATATTCATGATTTTCATGGGAATTCTGCTGTTTTTTGATTGGATGACTAAAATTATTAATTGGATGAACAAAATTCTTATATTTTTACCAACCGGGTTTTAATTTTTAGTCATTTAAGAGAAAAACGAGATTTTTGACAATATTTTAAACCTCTCGGTACTTTTTTGTGACAGAAAGTAGTATAATATCAAAGGATTTAGTTTGCGAGGATAATTGAGGTGGAATTAATTTGAAAGCATTGATCGTTGACGATGCGAAATTTTTAAGGGAAACATTAAAGGACATTTTGAAAAAGCATAGTATTGAGGTTGTTGCAGAAGGGGAAAACGGCATCGAAGCGGTACAATTATACAAGCAATTACAACCAGATGTATTAATCACAGATATCACAATGCCGAAAATGAACGGCATTGAGGCTATTACAAAAATTAAACAGGAATTTCCGGATGCGAAAATCATTATATGTTCGGCAATGGGACAGCAAAAAATGGTTATCGAAGCGATAGAAGCAGGAGCACTCGATTTTATTACAAAGCCTTTTGATGAAGATCGTGTGATGGAAGCCATCAAAAGAGTTATGAATTAGCCTTTTCATTTTGCTTTTTTTTCTATAATATTATTAAAGAAAGAAGCTGAAAATAAAAGGATGGTTCTGCATGGTCATTTGGTCTTCTATTACGGCTGTATTAATGGGCATTTTCGTAATTATGATGAGAACAAAGGCTGCTAAAAAGCCGGCGACAGCGAAAAAAATTATTTTGCCTCCGATCTTTATGAGCACTGGAGCCCTTATGTATTTATTTCCGCAATTCCGCATAACGCCGATGGAAATTTTAGAGGCGTTGACAGTCGGGCTGATTTTTTCGATTTTTTTAATAAAAACCTCTACTTTTGAAGTTCGGGGAGAAGAAATCTATTTAAAAAGGTCAAAAGCTTTTGTTTACATTTTGATTGGTCTGTTAGTTGTACGAATTCTGCTAAAATCTTATTTAAGCGCGTCTATCGATGTTGGCGAATTAAGCGGTATGTTCTGGCTGCTGGCTTTTGGAATGATTGTGCCTTGGAGAATTGCGATGTTCATTTCGTATAAAAAACTGAAAAATCAACTGAACGGAACGTAAAAAATACATATAGCTGCCGGCTGTTTAAAGCAGGTTACCGTTTATTCCATATAAATAAGCCTTTCGGGACAAATCCCCGAAAGGCTTATGTTTTTGTTTAAAAGAGTGCTTCATATTTGGAATAGTCGATATTTTTTTCTTTTAGTCTTTTAATTAAAAATTTATGGTCCCGTTTTGGAGTTGCGATAATATAGCCTCGAATGACTAAATCTTGCGTAATAGATGGAGCTTTTTCTTCTAATGCCAGTTGACCGATTTTTGCTGCGATTTTTTGTCTGGCAACATCGCGGAAAAGCTCTGGAACCGGTGCAACCAATTCTTCTAACAACGCCTTTTGTTCCTCTGACCATAAATGCCGAGTCTGTTGAATATAATACTCTTCCCAATCAAGTTCAGATTTTCCGTCTTCTTTCGGCAGCCGTTTCAAAAATTTGCGAAACATGAAGAAGCCGCCAATCGATAACATAGTTATAAGAAACACAACCCATATGAGAATAAACCATAAAAACCAGCCTTCAAGCATGAAATCACCCCCATCGCCTTAACATTTCCATTAATTCGTGCACTTCGGCGAAGTTGATGAAAACCGTTAAGGATTAATCGACTCATATGCATCTATCAATTCTTTTACAGCACGTCTCACAGCTTCTAATTTCTTTTTATGACGGCCGACAGAAAAGCAGTCATTAATTTCCGCGAAAACTTGGTATTCAACTGCATCACGGTAAATACTGATTTTAATATCGCCTGATTTGGAAGGATAAATTAACATTTCATATAAACGCCCGTTCATGACAGCCTCCAGACTTAAAAATTTTATATTATCAATATCTGTCATTTGCTGAAAAAAAGCTTCCATTTTCACCTTACTATATTTTATGATAGATTCCACTTTCATTTCAATCATTTGTCATCAACTTTTTATTATTAACAAAAACATTGTTCTAAATGAAAAATAGATATAACTTAAAAATTCGTCATTAAAGAAAAACCATAAACGAAGGATTTCCGCAAGACATAATATGTAGAAAAGACGTGTATAAATTCAAAACTGCGGCAGTCCAGAAAGTCAAATTCTCATTGAAAACATAAACATCATTTCAACATTTCTATAAGATGAAAGGGGACGTCTATAAGCCGAAGAAAGACTTATGATATGCTTAAAAGCCATAGTATGACAAGAGTTGGACGATGCATTGATAACGGCCTAATGGAATCTTTTTGGGGAACCTTATAATGTGAAAGAGGGATATGAAACGTTTGAAGCGTTACAACAGACCATTAAGGAATATTCAGTTTTATAATAACGAACGTTATCAAAAAAATTAAACGGCTTAAGCCCATTAGAATGTAGAGCTCAAGCCGCTTAAAGCATTTTTATTATTTCCGCTGTCTACTTGGGGACATTTCAATTAAACATCCCCATTTTTTTATAAATCATGCTCCGAGTTATGTTTTTGGCGGCTATGATTTCGATTTTTTATTTTTTTCGATCCAGATAACGGCTCTGGCTGCCCCTTCCGATTTTGAACGTTTTGTTTTTGATCATTTTGTACTTGATCTTTTGCCATATACATCGCTCCTTAATATTTAATAGTAAAGAATAGCATTGTTATCTTTCGTCGTTTAGTTTGAATGATTTTGAAATCATTCATTCATTTTAGAATAAATTGATTTCTTGAAAAAAACACTATAGAAGATAAAAAAACGAAAGGAGTGCTATATTTGCCGTACCATAAAAATAAAAAACAAGCATTTGATGCAGTGCAACAAGGAATGGTGGAAGTTCATAAAGTACATGTCAATCTAACGAAAAACAGTTCTGATTATGGACATCAGCTAAAGCATCTTCGCCAGGAAATTAATGAGGCGTATGAACAAATTCAAAATGCATTGGAAGTTGCATCGGAAACGCAGAGAAAGCATTTAGAACAGTACAAGCGCGATTTAGATCGAATTGTGCAGGAAGTGAATTTGGATGAGACTTGAAAGCGGCGGAGCTTCCGTCGTTTTTCACTATTTTTTCTCTTATACGAACGTTTTCATTAGCAAGAAAAATTATACTGAAAATATTTAAATTTTTTAGTGAAATAAGCATTTCTTATAATAATTGATAACATCATTGATATTTACTTATCATAAAAAGTATATTAAGATTTAAATGTGTGATGTTTAAAGTGGGGAGATATTCGGCATTTTTGTCGAAATTACGTTTAAAGGGGGATAAAATGACATGTCACAGCAACAGTTAGAGAAAAATGACGTTTTCCGTGCAAGAAAAAGCTTTTCAATTAACGGAAAAACGTACAACTACTATTCATTAAAAGCGCTAGAAGATGCAGGAATTGGTCAAGTTTCCCGTTTGCCTTATTCAATCAAAGTTCTTTTGGAATCAGTCCTGCGCCAAGTGGATGGACGAGTTATTACAAAAGAACATGTTGAAAACCTTGCGAAATGGGGAACAGATGAAATTAAAAATTTGGATGTTCCATTTAAACCATCTCGTGTCATTTTGCAAGACTTCACCGGCGTTCCTGCTGTCGTTGATTTAGCTTCATTAAGAAAAGCGATGGCTGACATGGGCGGAGATCCACAAAAAATCAATCCGGAAAAGCCTGTTGATCTTGTTATCGACCATTCTGTTCAAGTGGATCGTGCCGGAACAGATGATGCGCTGCAATATAACATGAATCTTGAATTCGAACGAAATGCTGAAAGATATAAATTTTTAAATTGGGCTCAAAAAGCATTTGACAACTACCGTGCTGTTCCGCCAGCAACAGGTATTGTCCACCAAGTAAACTTGGAATATTTAGCAAGCGTTGTCCATGCGGTTGAAGGTGAAAATGGAGAATACGAAACATATCCTGATACGTTAGTTGGAACAGACTCCCATACAACCATGATTAACGGACTCGGTGTTTTAGGTTGGGGTGTCGGCGGAATCGAAGCTGAAGCTGGAATGCTTGGACAGCCTTCCTATTTCCCTGTACCTGAAGTCATCGGAGTAAGACTTGTTGGCGAGCTGCCTAACGGAACAACAGCAACAGATTTAGCCCTTAAAGTAACTCAAGTACTGCGTCAAAAAGGCGTGGTAGGAAAATTTGTGGAGTTTTTCGGCCCTGGTGTTGCAAAGCTTCCGCTTGCTGACCGTGCTACTATTGCGAATATGGCGCCTGAATACGGAGCAACATGCGGATTTTTCCCTGTTGATAATGAATCGCTTGAATATTTGCGTTTAACTGGTCGCGATGAAGAGCATGTAAAAGTAGTGGAAACATATTGTAAAGAAAACGGTTTATTCTTCACGCCTGAAGCAGAGGATCCTATTTTTACGGATGTAGTTGAAATCGATCTTTCTCAAATTGAAGCAAATCTTTCCGGTCCGAAGCGTCCTCAAGATTTAATTCCTCTTTCAAAAATGAAAGAAGAATTTCATAGAGCTCTTACAGCTCCGCAAGGAAACCAAGGATTTGGCTTGCAGCCGGAAGAACTTAATAAGGAAGTAACGGTTGAATTTGCGAATGGTGAAAAAACAACAATGAAAACGGGTGCAGTCGTTATTGCGGCGATTACAAGCTGTACGAATACGTCAAACCCATATGTTTTAGTAGGCGCTGGTCTCGTTGCAAAAAAAGCTGTTGAAAAAGGATTGACTGTTCCGAAATATGTAAAAACATCATTGGCACCTGGTTCAAAAGTTGTAACCGGTTATCTTCAAAATTCTGGCTTAATGCCTTATCTTGAAAAATTAGGGTTTAACCTCGTCGGTTACGGATGTACAACTTGTATCGGGAACTCTGGACCGCTTGCAGATGAAATTGAAAAAGCGATCGCTGAAAATGATTTGCTCGTCACATCTGTTCTTTCCGGAAACCGGAACTTTGAAGGCCGTATTCATCCGCTCGTGAAAGGTAACTATTTAGCTTCACCGCCTCTAGTTGTTGCTTATGCATTAGCAGGGACTGTTGACATTGATTTACTGAATGATCCAATCGGAAAGGATCAAAACGGAAGCGATGTTTACTTTAAAGATATTTGGCCTTCAATGGAAGAAATTAATGAAGTTGTGAAACAAACTGTTACACCAGAATTATTCCGTAAAGAATATGAACGTGTATTTGATGATAACGAACGCTGGAATGCCATTGAAACAACAGATGAGCCATTATATCAATGGGACGAAGAGTCTACTTATATCCAAAATCCGCCATTCTTTGAAGGATTGTCTCCTGAGCCTGGTAAAGTAGAACCGTTGAAAGGGCTTCGCGTTGTTGGAAAATTCGGTGATTCTGTCACAACAGACCACATTTCTCCAGCAGGTGCGATTGGCAAAGATACTCCTGCAGGCCAATACTTGCTGTCTAAAGGTGTATCGCCAAGAGATTTCAACTCTTACGGTTCAAGACGCGGAAACCACGAAGTAATGATGAGAGGTACGTTTGCAAACATCCGCATTCGCAACCAAATTGCACCGGGAACTGAAGGCGGATATACAACGTACTGGCCGACAGGCGAAGTAATGTCTATTTATGACGCTTGCATGAAATATAAACAGGACGGAACAGGACTTGTTGTACTGGCAGGAAAAGATTACGGAATGGGAAGCTCTCGCGACTGGGCTGCTAAAGGAACGAACTTATTGGGAATCAAAACGGTTATCGCTGAAAGCTTCGAACGTATTCACCGTTCTAATCTTGTTCTTATGGGTGTTCTTCCGCTTCAGTTTAAAGAAGGCGAAAATGCGGATACACTTGGTTTAACCGGTAAAGAAGTATTGGATGTTCACATTGATGAATCGGTAAAACCGCGCGATTACATCAAAGTAACGGCAACTGATGAGAACGGAAACAAAAAAGAGTTTGAAGTATTAGTTCGCTTTGACAGTGAAGTTGAAATTGATTACTACCGACATGGCGGAATTTTACAAATGGTATTAAGAGAAAGATTAAAAGGATAATAATTGAAAAAAAGCGGGAACTGTTCATAGTTCCCGTTATTTTTTGGCTAAAATTAGACAATTGATATGAAATACTGTTTTTTTCACAAAAATAATATATGATGAAATTGGGCATCATTTCGAAATGCTATCGTATTGAATCAGAGGTGTTATGGTTTATGAAACAAAAGCTTGCTGTTTTTTTATTAATCGTATTAGCAGCGATTGCAGTATGGCAATGGATCAATTCCCAGAAGGAAACAGTCGGTTTAGAAATAGGAAACAAAGCTCCGAATTTTGAAGTGACGACTTTGGATGGAGAAAAGAAATCGCTTTCCGATTTTTATGGAAAAAAAGTACTTTTAAACTTTTGGGCCACTTGGTGTCCACCATGTAAAAAAGAAATGCCGATCATGCAAAAAATATATGAAAAGCATCAAGATGAAGTAACGATTGTCGCGGTTAACTTTACTGCCAGTGAGAAAAGTGCAAAAGATGTTGAAAATTTTGTTCAACAGGCTGGATTTACGTTTCCGATATTACTTGATCCAAAAAATAAAATGAACAGTGGATATAAAATTCTTACATATCCGACGTCATTTTTTCTTGATGAAAATGGAGTCATACAAGATAAAGTAGTGGGAGAATTAAATGAAAAAACGATAAAAGAAAAACTAAACCTGAAATAAAAAGACGCTGATTTCCTTTCGGGAATCAAAAAGAATCGGCTGATTTTGCCGATTTTTTCTTTTTGCAAAAGAAGAGTTTTTTTGAAACGTATGAAATTTTGCATTATTGGTTATATTGTCATTAAACATTCAAATTTTCAACAGGAAAGTGTCGGAATATTTTGTACAATAAAAGTAACAGAGAAAAGAAGTGAGGGATAAAGGATGAAAAAAACGAAAATTTCGTTTAAACAGCTTGTGTTGGAAAATAAGCAAAACTTGCTAAAAGACCGTGAAGCATTGAATGAAATTGAAGAAAGACTTGAAAAAAGGCTGGAAAAACGGCAATTGGAAAAATCGAGCTGATAGCAAACAGTCGTGTTTGACAGCATGTTTTCTGCTTTATTGGTAAACAATAAAAGCAGGAGGCGATTGTTTGATGACAAATTCAAATGATATCCAGTCTCATTTTAATCCGAATCATATCGGAACAAAACCGAGAGGATTCGGTGGAAACAAAGGGAAAAAAATGCAAAATAAGACGAATGAGCATCCTCAAGTGATTCAGACAAAAGGCGAGTAGGACATATGTCCACCGCCTTTTAATTTACATAATATAATTATGGTTACATCATTTTTCTCCTTTTCATTGAGGAAACAGGTTCGTTTCATAATTTAACATCAAATGCACAAACTATATTTGAAATGGCGATAAAACAATTTTTCCCAGAAAGGAGAATATTTGATGCAAAATCGAACAAATCGTGATGACCGTTCCGACAATGTTGAAAAATTGCAGGAAATGGTACAAAATACGATTGAAAACATCGAAAGAGCAGAAGAAACATTAGAGTTTGCCAACGACAGAGAGCGTGAACAGATTGAGGCAAAAAATCGCCGCAGAGAAGAAAGCATTGAGGCGATGCGACAAGAAATTAAAGATGAAGCTCGTGAACGAAACTCCTAACTTTCAATTTAGGTTGATAATTCCATTTTAGTTTTCGATTGCAAATGGAAATGTTATAATAAAATTGTTCATTGAAAATTTTTGCCTTCTAAATTCATTTGATGAACGGCCAACAATGGGACAAACTTTGTTGGACCGGCTTGAATAAAAAACAGACTCCGCAAAAAAATTTAAGTAAGAAAGTTGAAAAGGCCTAAAATAGAAAGCCTGTATCACAGACGCTGATGCAGGCTTTTTCGATCGATTTCATTTTTTGCAAGGGAGAGAAGCTTATGTTTGTTTCATCAAAAGAAATAGAAGTTCGTTATGCGGAAACCGATCAAATGGGTGTCGTGTACCATGCCAATTATATTATATGGATGGAAGTTGGACGGACGAAGCTGATCCAAGATCTTGGCTTTTCGTATGCAGCGATGGAGAAAGACGGAATAATTTCCCCTGTCGTGGATATTCAAATCGAATATAAAAAACCGATTACATACGGTGAAAAAGCAATAATACATACGTGGATTGAGAAATATAACGGAATTAAAACAGTATATGGATACGAAATTTTCAATTCTCATGGCGAATTGGCTGCAAAAGGTTTTTCCAGCCATGTTTGCGTAAAAAAAGAAACGTTTCGCCCAGTTGTATTTAAGAAATTATATCCTGAATGGCACGAAGCATATGTAAAAGCGATGAAAGAGGAGAGATAAAGATTGGCCTTTGGAATCAAGAAAGAGGAGCTTGCTGAGTGGAAGAAAAAGGTGCGGAAAGGGGAAATCGCCTTTTTAACGCATTATTGGTATGATGAACGGTTTCCGGATTATCATTCTGTAACAAAGGTTGGATGCAGCAATATAAAGCATTTAATAGAATGGGGAAATAAGAACGGTTTGAAAATGGAGTGGATCCATCATCATAAAGATTTTCCGCATTTTGACCTGCTGGGGGAAAAACAAGTAGAAATCCTGCAAAAATATCAGCTAACCGATCATTTAAGAAGATTTAAATTGCTGAAAAAATAAAAGATTTGACGGGCATTTTGTGGAAGTCAGATTTGAGTAAAAAATGATGAGATGAAACAAGAAACCCAATCGGCAAATTAAATTTGCGGTTGGGTTTCTTTACTGACTATAGCATGCTTCGTCTACTAGAACAGCTCTTTGACAAAGACTTGTTTTTCGACCTATAGCATGCTTTTAATCGATTTGCTAATTTATAAGACGAACAACAGGTTCATGAATTTTTTCATCCAATTGAATGGTCACGTCATGATTGTCGAAATACCATAAATCATCATGTTCAACATAAAATGTGACCCCTAGTTTTTCGGCTTTTATTCCGATTTGATTTGGAGCTTCTTTTGCAATTCCAAGGGAAAATCCGCTTTGCACATGGCCGCATCCGCCATATCGGACAAAGAAGCGGACTGCATCTCCCTCGTTTAACTCCAATTCTTCCTTGTACCATTTTGCTGCATCATCGGTAATATTTAGTTTCATTTTTGTCACTCCTAATATCAGCTTCCTGTTTACATTATATTACATGAAAAGCTTTCTTTCCATGAATAAACTCTACTGGATAGAGTTCGTCACTTCTTTCGTTTCCAACCATTGATGCATATGCTTCATCACTTTTTCATAGGCGTTTTTGTCGATGCGGTCCAGCAATTCAACATAGTAATGATGATTTTTATTTTTGGTAACGTAGGTAGGGAGTAAACGCGGATTTTTCAAAGTCAGTGTCGTACCGTTAGCATCAGTCCGCTTAATTACATCAATCGAAAAAATCCCTCCGATGTCTTTTCCATCTCCCTTTTGGCCAGACAAGAAGTTGCCTAACGAATACACAACGATACTCTTGTTTCCATTTTTTCCTTCCAGCCATTCGATCGGCTGCAATACATGAGGATGGTGACCGATGATAATGTCTGCACCATGATCGACTAGCAGCTGCGCCCACTGTTTTTGAGCGTCGCTTGGAAAGGATTGATATTCTTCTCCCCAGTGCATGTTAACAATAGTTACATCAACTTGTCCATTTAGTGTGTCTAAATCCCTTTTCATTTTTTCTTCATCAATAAGGTTTACTAAATAGGGTTTATTTTTCGGAACTGGAATACCGTTTGTCCCATATGTATACGAAAGAAAGCCGATTTTCACCCCGTTGACCTGTTGAATTCTCCATGTATTGGCGTCCGCTTCGTTTTTAAAGCTCCCTACATACGGTAGCCCGATTTGTTCATAATGCTGAATCGCATTTAAAATACCTTTTTCTCCTTTATCTAAACTATGATTGTTTGCTGTTGAGACGAGATCAATGCCAGCATCTTTTAGCGCATCTGCCACTTCGAACGGGCTGTTAAACAACGGATAACTGGAGATTCCAAGTTCTGTTCCCCCAATGATCGATTCTTGGTTGGCGATGGCTAAGTCGCTTTTTGAGAGCAAAGGTTTTACTGTTGCAAACATTGGCTTAAAATTGTATGATTCGCTCCCGGTCCTCGCATCTTTAAAAAGCTGGCTATGTATGAGAACATCACCTATTGCAGAAACAGTGACGAGCGATTCGGTCGGCTCCACTTTTTTGGGAGCAGCTTGTATAGATTGTGGCGAATCATCCACATTTTCTTTTTTTACCGCGTTTTGCTCATTCGCCTGACCTTTGCTGCCGCATCCTGAAAAAAGCATCAAACAAATAATTGCGAATATTAAGAAAACCTTTCTCATAAAACCCTCCTTAAATACTGTTTTTACTATCATAAACGTTTTGTCGGAAAAAATAAACTATTGTCTAATTTTGTTTATATGTTAGATTTCCTAACATACTTTTTCGAAAAATTATGGAAAATGAATTGACATTAAAATAAAACGGGTGTAAAAATAGAGATATACTTCTTATGTTATTTTTTATAACACAATTAAGAAGAAATAATTACATGGGAGGTTGTGCTATGGACTCATTAACGTTAATGAACAGTTTATGGGTGATGCTGGGAGCTATTTTGGTCATCTTTATGCAAGCAGGATTTATATTGCTCGAAGCGGGTTCTACACGAATGAAAAATGCCGGACATATTGCCGGAAAAACTGTTTTTACATTCGGAATTGCCTCCATTGTTTTCTGGGCAGTCGGCTATGGATTTATTTTTGGTAAGAACGGCAACTTTTTTGTAGGAATGTCTGACTTTTTTTATTCAGGATATGAAATAGATGGATTATCTCTTTCAACATCCGTCTTTTTTGTATTCCAGTTAGCCTTTGCCGGAGTTTCTCTCGCCATTGCCTTTGCTGGATTTGCGGAACGGGCGAAACTTTCAGTTTATTTAATTTTTTCTGTATTGTTTACCGCACTTGTTTATCCAGTTGTTGCTCATTGGATTTGGGGCGGAGGATGGCTGTCAGAACATGGAAAACAAGATTTTGCAGGTTCTACCGTTGTTCATTTGACAGGTGCAATGGCAGCTTTGGCTGCAACGATCTTGTTGAAGCCTCGGATCGGTAAATATAACAAAGATGGTTCTGTTAATAATATTTATGGACATAACCAAGTTTATACAGCTCTAGGCGTACTTATTTTATGGGTTGGCTGGTTCGGTTTCAATGCAGGAAGCACGATTACAGTTGAGGATGGATTTTTTGGATTTGTTGCTTTGAACACGAATTTAGCTGCCGGTGCAGGAGCCGTAAGCGCCTTGATCATTTCATGGATCGCTGGCGGAAAAGCTGATATACCGACAATGTTAAACGGAGCGCTTGCAGGATTGGTCGCCATTACCGCATCTTGTGCATTTGTCGACACATGGGCTGCTGTCGTAATCGGACTAATAGCTGGAATTCTTGTATATTTTAGTATGAAGTTTTTTGATAAAGTTAAAATTGATGATCCGATTTATTGTTTGTCTGTTCACGGAGTAGCTGGTGTTTGGGGCACTTTATCAACTGGATTTTTTGCAACCCCTGAATTAGCAACTATTGGTAACCCTGGATTGTTTTACGGCGGAGGCTTTACGCAGCTCGGCATTCAAGCATTGGGAGTGTTTACTTCAGGTTTATACGCCTTTGTTGTTTCATTCGTCATCTTAGCTGTGATGAAAAAATTGCTCAATGGCTTGCGGGTGACAGAAGAAGAAGAAATGATCGGTTTGGACTTAAGCGAGCACGGAGTTTATGGGTATCCGGAAGCATTTGAATCTAATGAACAAAAGCTTGGAAGCTAACCGCAAGAGCGTATGGATGATGTATCATCTGTACGCTTATTTATAAAAAAGGGGATTTTTATACACATGGGGAATCCTTACAAACAATTGAAGGAATGGCGCAACAGCCATTTGCAAAAAGCGAAAACAGTGACGGAATTAAACAGTATACACGATCAGGTTATGAAACAATCCTTCCATCTTTCTTTCGAGATTGTAAAAAAGAAATACGGCCCTGCGCCTTGTGAATTTACTTGGTTTTTAGTCGGAAGCGGCGGAAGAGGCGAGCAGGCGAAAATAAGCGATCAAGACCACGGACTCATTTTTCATTCCAATGAGAAAGAAGCTCTCGACTACTTTTTGTTGCTTGGAAAAGAAGTTTCATTCGGCTTGAACGTCATCGGTTATCCTTACTGCGAAGGAAATGTCATGTGTTCAACTTCTTTATGGTGCCGATCGGAACAAAGCTGGAGCAAGCAGATCAATAAATGGCTTCAGGATGAAACATTTGATTCTATCCGCTATTTATTAATCTTTTTTGATGCGCGTATGATCATCGGACAATCCGAATCGATTCATCGACTGAAAAACCAGATTTTCCAATATATTCAATATAATCCTGATTTTCTCGGTCGATTGTTAAACAACACAATGCATGTCAAAAAAGGGGTGGGTATTTTTCATCAGCTGCTTCCTGAAACATACGGCCCTCATTCAGGCGCTATTGATTTAAAACAGGCCGGGTTATTGCCTTACATTAATTCTGTCCGCTTATTGGCGATCAAAGAACGATTGTTGGATACGTCTACGCTGTCAAGGTTTCAGCTTCTGATGAAGCAGGAGTATTTTCGTCATGTATTATCTCCATATCACACATATTTTCAAGAATTAGTAACGATTCATTTTAAAAATTCATTAAAAGCGAACACATATGATGAAGTTCATTACCTCTCTTTAAAGGATTTATCAAAAGAAGAAAAAGGAAGGCTAAAAAAAATCATTTTAGGCGGAAAAAAATTGATGAATGAAACGAAATCCATCATTGAAAAGGGCGTTAATCCATGAAACTTCCATCTTTTTTTCACTTGATGAAGCAATTTCAGGGGAAAATGCAATCTTCAGCATTTACAGGTCTTGAAACGAATCTTCAGCATGCAGCGTTTTTGCGGAAAATGGAACAAGACTTAAAGCGGGAGGAAAGCTTGTCAACTCCTCTTCAGGAGCTGGACGTTGTTGTGCTTGATTTGGAAACAACAGGTTTTTTTCCGGAAAAAGGGGATCAAATTCTTTCGATTGGAGCAGTTAAAGTTCACGGCATGCAGATTGAAGAAAAGCATACATTTTACTCTTTTGTTCAGTATGAAGGGGAAATTCCCGTTGACGTAAAGAAATTGACAGGAATTGTTGAAGAAGACGTAAGAGCTGCTCCCCCTATATCGGAAGTATTGATTCGTTTTTATCAATTTGCAGAAAATCGGACGCTTGTCGCCCATCATGCCAATCATGAAAAAAATTTTCTTACAGAAGCTAATAAGGAGCATTTCCGCATTCCATTTAAACATCGGATTGTGGATACAGCCATGCTGTTCCAGCTCGTTCAGCGAGAACAAATTGCCGTAAGTTTAGATGAATGCTGCCGGTTTTTTTCCATCCCGGTCCAAAAGCGTCATCACGCCTTAGAAGATGCAAAAATGACAGCCGCGATCTGGTGTGAATATGTAAAAATGTTTGTTGAATCAGGCTATAAAACGTTGATGGATGTGTTTATCAAACTATCACAATTAAAACAAGGAGCGAGAAGATGAGTTCCCGCTCCTTTCTATTTTACAGCCATTTCACTTTTGGCTCTGTTTTATTTATGATCCTTTTAATATTGGCTCTGTGCCGATAGAAAACAAAGGTTGCGAGGATCGCGACAATGATCATTAAAGCCGCATCACCGGTAAAAATAGTATAAACTAACGTATACAGTGCTGTAACCATAGAGGATAAAGAAACATATTTTGATACATATAAAACAAGAAAAAATACAGCAAGCATGGATAAAAAGAGTAATGGGCTATAAAAAAGCAGCACCCCTCCGCTTGTCGCCACGGCTTTTCCGCCCCGAAAGCCTGCGAAAATTGGATACATATGTCCTACAGCAGCCACCATTCCTGCAATGAGCGTCCATGCTTGGTGAAGGTCACCACTAAGCAATACGGGGAGGCTTGCTGCGAGAGTTCCTTTTAAAATGTCTGCAACCGTAACAAACAGCCCGGCTTTTTTTCCAAGCACTCGAAAAGTGTTGGTTGCACCTAAATTTCCGCTTCCATGTTCGCGAATATCAATGCCGTATCCAATTTTGCCAACGATAAGTCCAAAGGGGATGGAACCAATTAAATAAGCTAAGATAAGGACTAAGATTAATAGAAAAGACATAATGAAACTCCTTTATATTCATGATTCTATTATTATTGTACACAATTGATTCGATCAGGACTATATTTTGTTGATAAAAGCCATTTTAAAACTTTGGTGTTCGACGCTTTTACAGTTATAATAAAAGAAACATTGGAAGGAGTGAACAAATTTTCATGCAAAATCCAAGTCTGGACGAAATCCGTGATTTTTTAAAAAAAAGTAAACGAATCGCTGTTGTCGGCTTGTCCAACAATCCTGAAAGAGAATCTTACCAAGTTTCACAAGCGATGCAAAATGCGGGGTATGAGATTATTCCTGTCAATCCAATGATCGATGAAGCCTTGGGTGTCAAAGCGGTCTCATCCTTAAAAGAAATTGAAGGCCATGTGGATATTGTAAACGTTTTTAGACGTTCCGAGCATTTATTAGATGTTGCGAAAGAATTTTTAGAAATTGATGCCGATGTTTTTTGGGCTCAATTAGGCTGCGTTAACGAGGAAGCATATCAATTATTAAAAGAAAAAGGTTATCCCGTTATCATGGATATGTGTATAAAAGTAGCGCATGCGTTAACAAAATAACAAATGTTTCCCCCATCATCTTGATGGGTTCTTTTTTTGAAGAAAGGTTTGAAACATACAACATTTGAGTAATACAATAATATACGTTGCCGTGTAAGATTGCCAAACGCAGGGAAACCATGTAAAATACAGTTTACAAACATCTGTTCTTGTTTTTTGAAAGGAGTTATTTGTTTGTGGGAAAAGCAAAGATAATGGAATACAATGACGATGCGATTCAAGTATTGGAAGGATTGGAAGCAGTGAGGAAACGGCCGGGGATGTATATCGGCAGCACGGATGCTAGAGGATTGCATCATCTTGTATATGAAATTGTTGACAATTCTGTAGATGAAGCATTAGCAGGCTTCGGAGACCATATCATTGTCAAAATACATAAAGATGAAAGCATTTCTGTTGCTGATAAAGGAAGAGGAATGCCGACTGGCATGCATAAGCTTGGTAAGCCGACTCCGGAAGTAATTTTAACCGTGCTTCATGCAGGAGGAAAATTCGGGCAAGGCGGTTACAAAACAAGCGGCGGCTTGCATGGAGTAGGCGCTTCAGTCGTCAATGCTTTATCTGAGTGGCTTGAAGTGACGATTAAACGGGACGGATTTATTTACAAGCAAAGGTTCGAAAAGGGCGGGAAACCCGTTACGACATTAGAAAAGATAGGAGAAACAAAAGAAACCGGTACGACAGTCCATTTTAAACCAGATCCTCTCATCTTCAGCACTACGACTTTTCAATTTGACATATTGAGTGAACGATTGCGGGAGTCTGCATTCCTCCTAAAAGGATTAACAATTGATTTGATTGATGAACGGAACAATGTTCAAGAATCTTATTGTTATGAAAATGGGATCGAATCATTTGTCGCATATTTAAATGAAGGAAAAGAGACTCTTCATCCTGTTGTCTTTTTCGAAGGTGAGCAGCAAGGGATTGAAGTCGAATTTTCTTTCCAATTTAATGACGGCTACAGCGAAAACATTTTGTCGTTTGTCAACCATGTGAGAACAAAAGACGGCGGCACACATGAAGCAGGCGCCAAAACTGCCATGACAAGAGTGTTTAATGAATACGCACGAAAGACCGGTTTATTAAAAGAGAAAGACAAAAACTTGGAAGGAACAGATATTCGTGAAGGGCTATCGGCAATTATCTCCGTCCGAATCCCTGAAGGACTTTTGCAGTTTGAAGGGCAAACGAAAGGAAAACTCGGTACAACAGAGGCGAGATCTGCTGTTGACACAGTCATTTCGGAAAAATTATCTTATTTTTTAGAAGAGAATGCGGAGATCAGCACCCTCCTGATTAAAAAGGCGATAAAAGCGCAAGAAGCAAGAGAGGCGGCAAGAAAAGCGCGCGAAGAAGCAAGATCAGGAAAAAAACGAAAAAAATCTGAAATGTCTTTAAGCGGAAAGCTTACGCCTGCTCAATCACGGAATCCAAAGAAAAATGAATTGTTTCTTGTGGAGGGGGATTCTGCGGGAGGATCAGCGAAACAAGGTCGGGATAGAAGATTTCAGGCTGTTCTGCCTCTGCGCGGAAAAGTGATCAATACGGAGAAGGCGAAGCTGCAGGATATTTTTAAAAACGAAGAAATCAATACAATTATTCATGCAATCGGAGCTGGCGTCGGTGCTGATTTTAACATTGAAGATTGCAACTACGACAAAGTGATCATTATGACGGATGCTGATACGGATGGCGCCCACATCCAAGTGCTTTTATTGACTTTCTTCTATCGATATATGAAGCCGCTCATTCAGGCAGGGAAAGTCTATATTGCGCTTCCGCCTTTATATAAAGTAAGCAAAGGCAGCGGCAAATCCGAAGTCATCGAATACGCATGGAATGAGAAGGAGCTGTCCGCTGCCATTAAGAAGGTCGGCAAAGGCTACACAATCCAACGATACAAAGGGCTTGGAGAAATGAATGCGCCGCAGCTATGGGAGACGACGATGAATCCTGAAACACGCACTCTCATCCGCGTCCGGATTGATGATGCAGCAAGAGCGGAAAGAAGAGTGACAACCTTAATGGGTGACAAGGTTGAACCGCGTCGACAATGGATCGAAAAAAATGTGTCTTTTGGTATTGACGAAAATGACAACATGTTCGAAATTTAAAACAATGTGCTAGAGGAGGAGCAGCATGGAAGCTCAACAACGTTATGTCGATTTACCCCTTGAAGATGTGCTGGGCGACCGTTTTGGACGGTACAGCAAATACATTATTCAAGACCGCGCGCTTCCGGATGTTCGCGACGGGCTGAAGCCGGTGCAGCGGAGAATTTTATACGCGATGCTGATGGACGGAAATACGCATGATAAAGGATTTCGAAAAGCGGCCAAAACAGTCGGGAATGTTATCGGGAACTTCCATCCGCATGGAGATTCTTCTGTATATGAAGCGATGGTTCGGATGAGCCAGGAGTGGAAGGTTCGCAATGTTTTAGTGGAAATGCACGGAAACAACGGAAGCCTTGACGGCGATCCTCCTGCCGCCATGCGTTATACGGAAGCACGGCTGTCCAAACTTGCTTCCGAGCTTTTAAAAGATATTGAGAAAAATACAGTCGAGTTTGTACCGAATTTTGATGATACAACGAAAGAACCCGTCGTTCTCCCCGCGATGTTCCCAAACTTGCTTGTCAATGGTTCAACAGGGATTTCAGCCGGCTATGCAACTGATATTCCTCCGCATAATCTTGGCGAAGTCATTGATGCTGTGATTATGCGAATGAATCATCCGGATTGCACAGTTGAGGAATTAATGGAAGTGTTAAAAGGCCCTGATTTCCCGACTGGAGGAATCATTCAAGGAATCGACGAGATTAAAAAAGCATATAAAACAGGAAAAGGAAAAATTGTTGTTCGCGGCAAAGCGGAAATTGAAAAAATCCGAGGCGGAAAAGAGCAAATTGTCATTACAGAAATTCCGTATGAGGTCAATAAAGCAAACTTAGTAAAAAAAATAGATGACCTTAAGTACGAAAGAAAAGTGGACGGAATCGCCGAGGTGCGCGATGAAACGGACCGGACAGGTCTTCGCATCGTCATCGAACTGAAAAAAGATGCCGATGCTGAAGGAGTTTTAAATTACTTATATAAAAACACAGATTTGCAAGTTCCATATAACTTTAATATGGTTGCAATTCACCGTCGGCATCCGAAATTATTAAGCCTGCCTGAATTGTTGGATGCTTACATCGAACACCGAAAGGAAGTCGTGGTTAACCGATCGACTTTTGAGCTCCAAAAAGCTCAAGAAAGGGAGCATGTCGTAAAGGGATTAATCAAAGCTCTATCCATCTTGGATGAAGTGATCGCTGTTATTCGTGCTTCAAAAGATAAACGGGATGCGAAAGATAATTTAATTAGTGAATTTGCATTTACTGAACCGCAGGCAGAGGCGATTGTCTCGTTGCAGCTGTACCGTCTGACAAACACTGATATTACAGCGTTGAAAGCGGAAGAAGAAGAGCTTGAGAAAAAAATCAAGGGGTTAACAAGCATTTTGGAGGATGAAAAAAAGCTTTCCAAAGTCATTCAATCCGAATTAAAACAATTGAAAAAAACATTTGCCGATGAGCGGCGGACGAAGATTGAGGCGGAAATTGAATCCATTACTATCAATATGGAATCCCTCATCGCAAGCGAGGATACAATTGTTACTGTGACAAAAGACGGCTATGTGAAACGTACGAGCTTGCGGTCGTATACAGCATCAAACGGAAAAGATTTCGGCATGAAGGATTCGGATCGACTGTTATGCCAGTATGAAATGAACACAACAGATGTTCTTCTCTTATTCACAAACAAAGGAAATTATTTATATTGTCCTGTTCACGAGCTTCCGGATATTCGCTGGAAGGATATTGGACAGCATATTTCAAGGACCATTCCGATTGATCAAGATGAACGGATTGTACAAGGCATTCCTTTAAAAAGTTTTGACGACGAGAAATTTTTCTTGTTTGTTACGAAAAAAGGCATGGTGAAGAAAACGGAAATTCGCCAATATAAAGCTCAGCGATACTCCAAGCCGCTTGTTGCGATCAATTTAAAAGACGACGATGAAGTGGTTGCGGTTCATATAACTGATGGAACAGGATTGATTTTGTTATCCACCCGTTTTGGATACGGTCTTTTATTTCACGAAGAAGAAGTGAATATTGTCGGCTCCCGTGCAGCAGGAGTCAAAGGCATCCAATTAAAGGAAGGCGATGCAGTCGTTTCTGGACTTGTGTTTGCTGAGAAACATGTTAACGATCAAAAGCTCGCCATTGTCACGCACAGAGGCGCTGTGAAAATGATCAATATCGGGGAAATCGAACGAACACAACGAGCCAGAAGAGGATCAATGCTGTACAGAGAGCTGAAAACAAACCCGCATCGGACAGCGGCCATCTTACTCGTCAACGGAAATGAGAATTTGGTATTGGAAACGGAGAAAGGTATCAGGGAAATAGTGCCTCTTTCCAATGTGAAGGTGACTGATCGATACAGCAACGGTTCCTTTTACATAGATAAAGAGGAGGCAGGAGAAGTCGCTGATAGCTGGCTGGAAACGGAAGCATAAAAAATGATCACCCCTATCCGGATTTAGTGAGGATAGGGGTTTTTCACTCTAATACAGTGATATTTTGCTTCATTGGCGGTTTAGGAGCAAGTTCTGAAAGAAAACCGCTTGGTCTCGATCAGACATATTATTCGGACACATTTCTAAACGTTGTTTGAAATTGCATATCATTTTGTTTTTTAAAAACGACTGCCAGAGATCTCACATCTTTGTACAGAATCTAGATGGCGGATCGTTCAAGAGAGGATCAAGGAGAACTGCCACACTATGATTTGAAAGCGAGTGAGATGCTTTGGCCATTTCCCCAATGTCAAAAAAGGCTTTATGAAGAAAATAAAAGAAAACAGACTTGTTGGTACACTCTAGGCTTCGCAATCTAAATGCCATTTATTTGCGCTTTCAATGGGATGGATGAGAAAAATCCGAATTTTCATTCTCTTCTAAGCATGAAAAACAAAACAACGACCCATTTTTTTCGTCAATAGCCCCATTCAAAAAACCGTTTAGACAATGAATAGGTTTGCTGCACCTTATACAAAATCCTACAAATTCCTCCAATTTCCCTTCACTTCCTTTGTGATCGTAGTGGTGTAGTTGAAAAAAGTTGGATATAACTTATTATACTTATTATATCAGAAGAAAGATGTTTAAGTTATTCTTCTTTTGTGCCAAACAAGCAGAATATCAAAACAAGAAAAAGAGCGCTTCCAAAAAAGAAAGAAACCATATCGAAAGCCGCTTATTCAGCAACATCAGCGAAAAAGACGTCACACACCGAGGCGCTTTTCGTTTTTAGCTTTCTATTCTCTGAAAAAAACTCTATTACGACGGCATGCCATGAAACTTTGCTTGTCAATAGCCTTTAGCTTCGTCCTTGATAAAACGTTTTAAGTTTTAATGGTTAGATCAAGGTCTGAACAGTCCGTTTCCGTGATGTTGAAATGGTGAAGAAAGAGGCGGGGGATCGCCGCCTCTTACACCCGAAATTATTGAAGAATGCGTGGAAATAATACGTTATTTTCCAAATGAATATGTTCAAATAAGTCTGATTCCAAAGCTTCTAAACGATTGTAAACGAGTTGATATGTTCGGCAAGCCCCGTTCGGAAGGGTATAGTCATTTGTGATCCGCCTAATTTCTTTTATGATATCCCCTGTTTTATCATGTTCATTCGTAAGATCGGCAATCATTTTTTTCATTTTTTGTTCGTTTTCGCTTGTCGGTTGCTTCTCGAACTGGCTAATAAGCGGAAATACTTCAGACTCTTCTTTCCATAAATGTTGTTCTAGTTCCGTTTTTAATTCATTAAACAATTTATGAATCTTTATTAGATGTGGATGATTTCCGCCGTGGACTCGCATAACTTTTGTCACATAGGGACTAAGGTTTGGCAGTTCTTCCAACAAATAACGATGATGTTTATTTATGATATGGTCAATAAGTTCTGAGTATGTTGCTGTCAACCAATTTTTCTCTGTTTTTTCATCAGTTGCAGCATACAGATCCTGCAATTGACTCATTAATTCCTCAATCGCCACTCCCCGTTTATCGGCTGCTTCTTTTAAAGAGCGATCACCGCCGCAACAAAAATCAATTTTATTTTTTTTAAAAACATCGCTCGCTTTCGGAAGCATTGCGACAATTTCTCCAACTGTCGTATTTTCCGTAAATATTGTTTTCATTATTTTTCCCTCCCAATTTCATTGTTAAAAAGATAATACCGCAACTCGTTCTTTTCAATAGTGACAGGTGTCACTTTCCCGTTTAGTGTTGTGGCTATTTTGTGACAAAACAAAGAGGTATGCAACAAATCACAACGTAGCTAGTTTTTTTCACTATAATGGAATTTAGAAGAAATTGTTGATGAAAGGTGGATACATGATGGCAACCGTCAAGAAATTAGTGATTCCAAAACAGCATGGAGCCTGGGCAATGCTTGTTATACCATTTCTATTGGGGGCTTATATAGGAGGGTTCTCTTGGATTCATATTCCATTATTTATCGGCTGGTTATGTTTATATTTAGCAACATATCCGTTACTGATGGCTATGAAAAATAAGCGCAAGCCATTTTATATAAAGTGGTTTGCTCTTTATTTTGCCGCTGCTGCCGTTATACTGCTCTTTCCATTAATGTATAGATGGGAAATAATATATTTCGGAATGGCGATGACACCGTTTTTTTTAATAAATATTTATTATGGGAAAAAGAAAAAAGATCGTGCTTTTTTCAATGATCTAGCAGCAATCGCTGTTTTTTGCATTGGAGGTCTTGCCAGTTCTTTTATTGTAAGCGGTGAAATAACAAAAGAAGCCTTCATCACCATAATGCTTTGTTTTTTATTTTTTGTGGGCAGCACTTTTTATGTCAAAACAATGATTCGGGAAAAAAACAATCCGAACTATAAATGGTTGTCATGGGGTTTTCATGTTTTCTTAATGATCGGCTTGGTCGCTACCGAGTATGCCGTTTTTATAATAGCTTATATTCCGAGTGTTATTCGAGCTGTTTATTTTTACGGAAAAAAAATGCCGATTTTAAAAATCGGTTTAATTGAAGTGGGCAATGCCGTATATTTTTGTTTTGCAATGTTTATGATCATCAATTTGTTCATGCTGCCGTAAGCGCATTTTCCCTTTGCAGAAGGTTGATTGCCCAATGATCATTCGATTTTTTGGGTGAAGTAATGCCGATATATTTTTTTGAACGCTGTCAAGACAAAATTGGCCATGAAATTGGGGGTGTCTAATAAGTCGTTTTTACGGCTTATTGACGCCCCCATTAATGTTTTAGAAACGTTGATATATCGGTGTTTATGATTTTGGACAGCCCCATACAGGCATTTCACTTTGAATATCAGGAAAAAAGGCATTATTATTCTTTTTCAGGCTTCAACGGGATGTTGTTGCCGTCAACATCCTCTATCATCCCATCAATTGTGCCCTCCGTATATGTGTCTCTTACTTGTTCCTGCGTTATGGCCAAACCTTGTGTTAGGTCGGATTCGCTGCCGCTCTTCACAGGTTCATCATATGCTCCGAAGGTTGGGTTATTTTTCATTTTCTTGTCTTGACGTTTTGTGGACATTTCGTTTCCTCCATGAAAATTCGTTTTCCTTTATTATGATTCTTAATCGCTTCAAACATTCATCAAAAAAACAGTTTTCTTTTTGGCGGCCGCTACATAAAGATTTCTTTCTCCAATTGTTCAGCATCAACCAAATAATATCCGTCGTCATCAACAAGAATAAGACCTTTCCGCTTCATCTGGTTAAGCGTTCTGCTTACGGTTTCACGGGAAGTTCCGATCATATTTGCCAATTCCCGATTCGTTAAATGGGTTGTCAAACGATAAAGTTTTCCTTGCGGCAGTGCATTCGTTTTGGTAAGCCGCAACAGCAACAATACGATTTGTTCATATGTATTATGAAGAATTTGCTCTTCTAACCGATTTTGCAAATCTATGATTTTTTCACTCATCACACGAAACAATTTGATGGACAATACCGGAAAGAGCATAAGCGTTTCCTCAAAATCTTTGATGGGAATGACAATTAATGTAGATTCTTCCATAACTTCTGCATGAGCAGGGTAAGATCCTTTGCGAAAAAATCCGGTATGGGGAAACATTTCTCCATTCTGCAAGATGGAAACGATTTGTTCTTTTCCATTTCTGTCCGTTTTATATATTTTAATAGTTCCTGAATGGATGAAATATACGTTTTCCAGCATGTCGCCTTGCATGAATACATACGATTTTGGTTGATAGGTACGTACTTGAGAGATAGCAACTATGGAAGTCAATTCTTCATCAGACAGTTCACGGAAAAGGGGAACGCTTCTTAATCTTTCAAACACCCAGCTATTTGTCATGGTATCACACCTTTATTTCAACTTTGATTTTCGTTTCATATTATAGCGTTTCTTTACAAATGAGTCGTGTGATGTAAATCATAGTTACCAATAAAAATAAGGTGTCTAACATACTTAAGGTTTGGGGCAGACCACCTCATCCATTTGAAGCAATCACGGGGAAGATTCGCAGCAGTTGAACATTTGTCAAAAAAATGACTTTTTCGTAAAAATCATTTCTTCCTTTTTATCGGAAAGTGTGATGGCTTTCACTTCGAAAATCTCACCTTTTTATATGATGAGAAGAAGCAGAGATATTTTTCATTTTAAAGAAAGGAGTTTGTATGTGATGATGGATTATGACCAAAACCCTTTTATAGTCATTTGGGAGTTGACGAGAGCATGTCAATTAAATTGTTTGCATTGCCGAGCCGAGGCGCAATATCATCGTGATCCCCATGAGTTGACTTTTCAGGAAGGAAAAAAATTAATTGATGATATTTTTGCGATGAACCAGCCGCTATTAGTATTTACCGGCGGTGATCCATTAATGCGGCCGGATTTATTTGCTCTTGCCGAATATGCTATTGAAAAGGGATTGCGTGTTTCAATCACGCCGAGTGCAACTCCAAATGTAACAAAAGAAGTGATGCAGAGGGCAAAAGATATCGGGCTTTCCCGTTGGGCATTTAGTTTGGACGGCCCGAATGCGGAAATTCATGATCATTTTCGCGGCACAAAAGGATCTTTCGATTTAACGATGCAAGGAATCAAATATTTGCATGAATTTAAGATTCCTGTTCAAATTAATACGGTTGTATCACGCTACAATGTTCATGTTCTTGAAGAAATGGCGGATTTTGTTGAAAAACTTGATTGCGTTCTTTGGAGCGTTTTTTTCCTCGTACCAACTGGAAGAGGAAAACAATCGGATATGATTTCTCCCGCCCAACATGAACAAGTTTTTCGTTGGTTATATGAAAAGAGCAAACGTGTACCATTTGATATTAAAACGACTGCCGGACAACATTACCGTCGTGTCGTCTTGCAAGCCAAAATGCGTGAACAGCAAATAGATGGAAAAGAAATCCATTATGAAGATATTTTGTTTAAAGGGGCTACAGGGGAAGTGGACGGACTCGGCCGTGCTCCGAAGGGAGTAAATGATGGCAACGGTTTTGTGTTTATTTCCCATATTGGCGATGTTTACCCGAGCGGATTGCTTCCAATCAAAGCGGGAAATATAAGACAAACATCACTGGCCGATATTTATAGAACATCACCAATATTTCAAAAATTGCGCAATCCAAATCTTTATAAAGGAAAATGCGGTGTTTGCGAATTTCGTTTTGTTTGCGGAGGCTCACGCTCAAGAGCGTATGCTGTGACAGGCGACTATTTGGAAAGTGAGCCTTATTGTGTATACATTCCTAAAGCGCTTCGCCAAAAACGGGAAGTTTAAACCGTTGGAAACGCAAGCGGTATTCAATTTGATTGAATGGGCAAAAATCGGAAAAACATTTTTGTTGAGGTGAAATTTTAACAATGATTTGGCAATCAATAATTATATGATAAAGTTCACAAACATTCCCCGCCTATTTTTATGGTACAGATGATGGCACCATTCATCTGTTTAGGAGGGGATTTTGGTGAAACAAAAAGCATTACTGCCAGTCACCACTTTAGCCATGACATTTGCATTTGCCGTATGGCGAATTTTATCTCCGTTAGCAAGTACGTTCCAAGATATTTATAACCTGACATCAACATAAAAAAGCATCTAAGTTGCCAACCCGTCTGCTAGGTTCTGTCATGCGAATTCCACTCGGAATTTGGACTGACCGGTATGGCCGACGGTAAATGTATTCTTTGCTTTTATTATTTTTAATTGTCTCATTAGTTGGCATCAGTTTTGCCAATTCTTACGGAATGACGATATTTTGGGCTTTTTCATTGGAATGGCAGAAACGTCATTTGCGATTTCAGTTACATTTTTTTCCTGGTTGACACCTCCGGAAAAACAAGGAACAGCGATTATCCCCTGCAGGAAGACAGCATTTGTAAAAAATTTTCCTGGAAGGGGATTTTTTTGGCTGGGAAACGATTAAACGAACATCTTAAATGTGACGCCGTTTGTATGGGAACTGGAAGAAGAGCCAAAAACACCAAAATAATTGGGACTTCTTTCATAAAAAAAGCTGTCCCTTTCAGGAAAGGAACAGTCTTTGAAAAACGTTTAGGAAAGGAACCCTAGCTGCCTTAATGCTTTTTCGCTCATTCTATCAGGGGACCAAGGCGGATTCCAAGTGATTTGGACATTTACGTCTTGAATGCCTTCAATATCACGCAATGCGCGTTTCACACCGCCTGCTATTGAGTCGTGCAACGGACAGCCGGGTGTAGTCAATGTCATTAAAATGAATGCAGTTCCGTCTTTGACTTCAATCTTATAGATCAGTCCTAAATCAACAACATTAATTCCCAATTCAGGATCTAAAACGTTTTGCAGTTTTTCCAAGATCTTTGCTTTTATTTCCATTGTTACATCACCCTTTATATTTCAGTAAATCGTTCCCTCATTATTTTATTTCAACAATACGGAGCCAATCGTACAGGCAAATAATCCAGAAAACAGCACCATTCCTCCTTGAGCAAGATAAAATAGACCAGTACTTGAAGAGGCAAGAGCAGCGATCATGCCGATAAGACTCGCAACAAATAAACAGCATTCCATCACAATCCATTTTTCATTTATCATTTGTTTCAAAGTCGGCACCGCTTCTTTGCCGATTTTTTTGCTATACCGGTGTGTCCACCATAGAAAAGGAACAATTTTATATAAGTAGCCAATGATGCTTAATAGAATCCAGCCGAACAGATAACAGTAGATGATGATGGAAAAGATGCGGGAATGGATTTCACTTTCAAAAGAAAAACCGGCCGCCGCTATATGCAGGATGACTCCAAAAACAATGGCCAAAAGAGCAAACAGAAAAGGTTTATCCAGTTTTTTCTTCATCCTTTTCTTTAAAATGGCAAACATATGGTATGCAAACAACCCATATCCGACAGCCATCAATAGAAGCCCTGCTGATAACAACCGGTCATTTGCCGTTATAAAACTGATGAAAGTTAACACAAGACCGCTCATATAAAAAATGTAAACATATCGGGCCGTGTTCATTGAAAAATGATGCGCCAATGAAAACATCGGAACCATTTTGTAAGAAAATCCGAAGATAAGAAGTGTAAACCAGCCGGAAAATCCCAGCAATATATGTGCTTTGAAAATCAAATCATGATCGATTAATTGTCTGCCGCTCCAAAAATGATAGGCAAGCGTCAATCCGAGCCCGATCGTTAGGAGCAAACAAATGAGGGCGGTACCAACAAATAAAGTGATGACCGTTCTTTTCTTCTGTTGTTTTAATGTCATGAACATCTGCCATAAAAACATTACAATCCCGCAAGTAAGAAGCAAGCCTGAAAATATAGCCATTTGAATATTAAAGGCCAGACTGATGCTAAAAGATAGTATTCCTAATGACGTGACGACCATTTGGATAAAAGCGAATGCTTCATTCCATATCGGGGTTAAAAACACGACTGGAACAAGCTGATACATGGCCCCCATGGCTGTCATTAAAGCAAAGCCAATCACTAATAAATGGACAGCTGACAATACGACAGGAAGGCGCATTTCTCCGGTTGAAAGCTGACGAGTTGACAGAAATAAAAGAATTTGAGAAAGGAAAAACGCCAGCAAGCCAAAAATAATAAACGAAAAAGGGATTCGAATATTCGTTTCATAAGTATGATTAGCCGTCATCATCGTCATCCTTCTTTTCAATCGTTATTTCATAGCTTCCATCACTGCGCTTTTACGTTTGATAGGTATAACCGAGATCGTCAAGCTGTTCAAATAAAAACATCGGGCGGCGGTCATTAATAATTTTCAACGCTTCTCCTTTTTTTAATTTTGCTAATGCCGTTAAAGTCCGCATCATCGGTTGTGGGGGCTCTAAGCCGCGATTATCCAGTATCATTTTTTCATTCCTCCGTTTTAACAAAGGTAATTTTCCAATGTTTATCCTCTATTTTTTCCGCTTGATAAGAAAACCCTTTTTTCTTCATGATAGGAAAAAGCGGAACAGGTTTAAACGGAGCGTGTAAAATAAATACATCTCCTTGTGCAAGAGGCTGAATGGCCGCCATGATTTTTTGAAACGGCTCTAATTTCTTCTTTAAATCTTCGCGAACATCTAATTCAACAGTTTTTCCCATCCATATTCTCCTTTCCATCTTTTTTATCAATGTTCATCATAGTAAAAACAATTCCCGCAATTTGTGATTTGCTTCACTTCATCGGCATCACTTTTGAAAAGTTTATGAATAATTGATTCGTGATGCCGTATTGGCATATATCCTTCCAATTGAGGGAAGGGAAGATGTTGCAACATCAATTGAACTGCTTGTTAGAAAATGTTTCAGTTTTCAATGAAAGATCGGTACCATTTCGCTAAGGATATTGTTTTGCTTGAAATAGAAAGGAGAGTGTGTGTTTTTAAAGCGGAAACAGCTGATGGCATGTAGGGAAATTTATTTCTTTGCTAATATGGTCAGCGGCCATTGTGCGAAAAATACGTCTAACCCGGACAAAGCGCTATTGCAAAAAGATCATTCTAACATTGAAAGTATGTCATTGACATCAAAAAGATGGTTGCCTGAAAAGTGTGCTAGAAGAAAAAGCGGGGCGTAAACCAAGTTAATGCCATTTTTGAAAACGATTGAGAAGTTGTTCATCTATTTAGGTAGCTGGTATTTTTTCATCTTATTGTAAAGTGTAACTTGTGAAATCCCTAATTCTCAGGAAGCTTTGGATTTGTTGCCGGCGGTTTTCTTTAATGATTTTTCTATCAGTTGTTTTTCGATAGTATCTTTTTTTCAATCAACTTTGAGTTTTTTCGAGTCTGGACGGATTCTCGACAGGTGACCCGAAATGGAAAAAGCTAAGAAGATCCTGTTGATGGATGAACGGTTTTCTAATATAATAACCATTCTTTCCATCAAGTTTTACAGTTCGCCAAGCATTGGTACATTGTCCATAATGAAAACTGCTGATTCTATTATGAAAGCCTCCGTTTGCCGAAATCGTAAAATATTTTTTGTGTATCTATTTTGTTTTCTCAATTCATTGTATAGAGCCCCATCATGTTAGCCATAAAAAATGATAAATTGGTAAAATGTATTCCAAATAGGTTTCTTTTTCAGAAAATTTTTTTTACAATTAATTTAACCTTTTATGATCATTCGAATTTATGGGACAGAGATCTCATTCTATTGTTTATCTTGTCTGTAACATATGAAGAATGAATGTATAAGGAGAGGAAGATGTTGCGAGATCAATTAACCGCCCTTTATTGGATTTGCGCATTTCGGTGACAGGCCGATATAATTTTCGTTGTGTATACTGTATGCTGAAATGGAAGGAAGACAGTATTCTTTTATGAAACGGGAATAACTAATGACGTTTGAAGAAATATATCGTTTGGCCAGCCTCTTTACGTTTAGGCATTCGAAAAATTCGTCTGACCGGAGGGACGAAAGGACATTGATGTACTAATAACGATGTTAAAAAATATTCAAGATCTTCAAGACGTTTCATTGACCATTAACGGATATTTTTAATATCATATGCCAAGCGTTTAAAAAAAGCGGGCATGAACCGGATCAATGTCAGTTTAGATGCTTTAAATAACGAAATTTTTTCTAAAATGAACGGAGGTAAAGCAAAGTCTGAGGAAATTGTTAGAGGAATTGAAGAAGCGGTTGCACAAGGTCTGGCGGTAAAGGTGAACATGGTTGTAAAAGGAATAAATGAGAGCGAAATTTTACCGATGGCTCGTTTTTTTGAAGAAAAAGGAATGACGATCCGCTTCATCGAATATATGGATGTCGAAACCTTAAACGGTTGGAAAATGGACGAAGTTTTGACGAGCAAAGAAGTTCATGATATGATTCACCAAGAAATACCTCTTAAACCAGTTCAGTCAACGTTTTTGGCGAGGTTCCTAAAAGGTATCGATACCGAGGTACGGATGTGGAAGGCGGTTTTATTTCTTCCTTATCAGGAGCTTTTTGTTCTGATTGCACGCGAATGCCCTAAAAAGTATACATGCTATTTGCCTCAAACGGCGTTGATTTATTAGTTAAAATGCGAAAGGGAGCAAGCGGTGAAGAAATATTGGATGAGATCATCCGTGTTTGGCAGGCTCGGGACGATCGTTATTCCGAAGAAAGAGGAAGGATCAATGCTCTTTCTGCAAAAAGACGTGTGGAAATGTCTTATATTGGCGGGTGAGGTGTGATTGATGAGTGTATCTGAACATCGCAGCAAGGCAAATGGCCCTGTTCGCTGCAAAGTGATCACCGTTTCTGATACGAGAACGAAGGATACGGATAAAAGCGGTGCATTAATCATCGAATTATTAACGAGAGAACAAATGGAAATAATAGATTACGAGATTGTGAAAGATGAACGGGAAGCCATTCAATCTGCTGTGAAAGAGGCTTCTGAGGAAATTGATGTTTTTTTATTGAACGGCGGGACTGGTTTTACAAAACGGGATGTGACGGTAGAAGCGGTAAAAGAATTGCTTGACAAAGAAATGGTTGGTTTTGGGGAATTGTTTCGTTATTTAAGCTATAAAGAAATTGGAAGCGCATCCATGCTTAGTCGAGCACTTGCCGGTTCAATTGGACAAAAAGTCATTTTTTGCATGCCGGGATCTACAAATGCGGTTCGTCTTGCCATGGAAAAGCTGATTTTGCCGGAACTTCGCCATCTTGTTTGGGAGATGAATCGTCAGTGAACAAGATGATCGGGATTGTGCTGGCAGGAGGACAGTCGAAACGGTTTGGGCAACCGAAAGCATTTGCGAAAAGAAATGGAAAGGAATTTATTTTATATAGTATCGAAGCGCTGCAATGTATCACAAAAGACGTGGTTGTTGTCATACATCCTGAAATAGATACGAAATGGCTGCAAAGGAACCAGCTGACATATATTCAAGATCTCGAATTGTATCAAGGAAAAGGACCTCTTGCCGGCATTTATTCCGTTATGTCCCAATTCAAATCCGAATGGTATATCGTTTTACCTTGTGATACTCCTTTTATCAATGCGCATTTGTTGAAAAAATTGCAATTATACAGAAATGACGGTTGTGAAGCGATTGTTCCTAGTGTTCACGGAAATATTCAGCCATTGATCGCCATGTACCATCATCGAGTGAAGGAAAAAATACGATGGCACCTTGAACAAAATAAGTTAAGCATGAAGCATTTTCTTCCAAGTATTCATACTAGATATGTTGAGATTAATGATGATGATGCTTTCATCAATATTAATACAAAGGATGAATATGACCAGTATATTGTTCATAATAACCTTTTTCCTCAAGCCTCCTTTTCCAAAACAAAATAAATGTTCCTTGGTAGTATCGGGTGGGGGAAAGAATGGTGGAAAGGAATGGGAGCGTTGCGAAAGCCAATTCAAGTAGAGGAAGCAATCGACCGGGTGTTGGAAAAAAGCTATGAAGGTGAAATAGAGTATGTATCAATCGAAAACAGCTTTCATCGTGTGCTTGGTCAAGATATAACTGCTACAACGGATGTACCTGGATTTGATCGATCCCCTTATGACGGCTATGCTGTTTGGGCAGCATCGACCGAGGCCGCTTCAGCTTCCAATCCAGCAGTTTTGGAAGTCGTCGGGACTCAAGGAGCAGATTCTGTTTGGAAAGAATCTTTAAAACCTTTTCAAGCCGTTAAAATTATGACTGGCGCTGCCATTCCAGAAGGTGCAAATGCCGTCATCATGAAGGAATTAACACAGGAATTCAGAAAAGACGGAAAAACATATGTGCAAATAAAAAGAAAAGTTGAGGCAGGAGAAAACATCTCCCGCATCGGAGAAGATATGAAAAAGGGCAGTTTGCTTATCGAAAAAGGAACCGTGATCACTCCGGGAATATCCGCTGTTCTGGCAACGTTCGGGTATCATTACGTTCCGGTTATGAAGAGCCCAAAGGTTGTCGTCATAGCAACCGGGAGCGAATTGCTTGAAGTGTATAAACCGCTGGAAAAAGGAAAAATTCACAACAGCAATACTTATATGCTGCAGGCACAAATTTTCAGAGCTCACGGTGAACCGATTTTATACGGAATTGTGAAAGACACATTTCAAAATGTATTTCAAGCTGTTACAAAAGCAATGCAAATGGCCGACATTATCATCACAACAGGCGGAGTGTCAGTGGGCGATTTTGATTATATCCCAAAGGTGTACGAGCATCTTCAAGCCCAAGTTTTATTCAATAAAATCGGCATGCGCCCAGGGAGTGTTACCTCTGCAGCAGTTGTCGGCAACAAAATTTTGTTCGGCCTCTCAGGCAACCCTTCCGCTTGTTATGTCGGTTTTGAGCTGTTTGTCCGTCCGTATATAAGGGCGATGCTCGGACAAAAAAATTGTTATTTAAAACGAGCCCGGGCGATTTTAACGAAAGATTTTTTAAAGCCGAATCCGTTCACGCGCTTTGTGAGAGCAAAATTGTCCTTTCATGATGGAAAGCTAGTAGCTGATCCGATTGGAAGGGACAAATCAAATATTGTTTCATCCTTAATTCATACTAATAGTTTAATTGTTTTGCCTGGCGGAAGCAGAGGATTTCAAGCAGGCAGTGAAGTTAACGTGCTGTTAATCGAAGATGAAGAAGGAGCCTCCAGTTGGCTATGATGATTTTACAAGTGGTAGGGCATCAAAACAGCGGAAAAACTACGCTAATTGAAAAATGCATCAAAGAGCTGACCAATCATGGGATAAAAGTCGGTACTTTTAAACATCACGGTCATGGTGGAAAACCGGATATTCCAAAAAAAGATACGTATCGGCATTGGGAAGCTGGTGCTGTTGTTTCAGCGGTTCTAGGGGAAGAAACTTTGCTGTTGCAAGCTGAAATAAAAGCGAATGAACATTTTTCGAACATTATGGAACTTTACCGGCATTTTTCAATTGATGTATTGATTATCGAAGGATTGAAAAAAGCTCCATACCCGAAAATTGTCTGTATCCGTGATGAGAAAGATCTTCATCTGCTTGATTTATCAAATGTGATCGCATCGATTAGCTCGATCCCTTTGAAAGAAAAACATTCATTTTTTATTAAAGATGAAGATTTGTATATCAGCTGGATCGTGAACTATGTAAAGGAGAAGCTGTTGGAAATGAGACAATAATGCCATTTTATATTATATTTGGAGGGATAATTATGTTTCAAATTGTGAAAGAACCGATAGATGTTTCACGTGTCATCGAAGCTGTTGTGGATCGAAATGCCGGAGCTATCGTTACATTTATCGGAACTGTAAGGGAATTGACAAAAGGAAAAAAAACATTGTATTTAGAATATGAAGCATATGAATCGATGGCTCAAAAAAAACTGGAACAAATCGGAGCTGAAATTAAACAGCAGTTTCCGAATGCTAAGGTTGCCATTGTCCATCGTATCGGACGATTAGAAATTACGGATGCCGCGGTCGTCATCGCCGTATCTACTCCTCACCGCGCTGATGCTTATGAAGCAAACCGTTATGCAATCGAGCGGATTAAAGAAATGGTACCGATATGGAAGAAAGAGCATTGGGAGGATGGCTCATTGTGGATCGGCAATCAGCAAGAAACGATTTCTTATGAAAAAGGCATTCCAAAGGAGATGAAGTCATGATCCGAATTTTATTTTTCGCCCAACTAAAAGAGCAGCTGAATAAAAAGGAGATGACATTGCCATATCAAGAAATAACTGTTAAACAACTCCGCGAACGGTTGGAAAAAGAATATTCACTGCCCGCCCTATCCTCCGTCCTTTTTGCCATCAATGAAGAATTTGCTGCAGAAGATGACATCATTCGGGATGGGGATGTTGTCGCCCTTATTCCGCCGATGAGTGGAGGTTAAAAACATGAAGAAGCTGACTCACTTAAATGAGCAAGGAAGGGCAAAAATGGTAGATATTTCAGAGAAACAGGAAACAGTCCGTACTGCACATGCCATCTCAAGTATTCTTGTTTCAAAAGAAGTGTATGAAAAAATCACAAGCTCACAGGTCAAAAAAGGAGATGTTCTGTCAGTAGCGCAAGTAGCTGGAATTATGGCCGCCAAACGCACGGCTGACATCATTCCAATGTGCCATCCGATTGCTTTAAAAGCGGTGGATATTCAATTTGAATGGAAATGCGACGAAAACAAATATGAATTAATGATCCATTCATTTGTGAAAACAAAAGGAAGCACAGGGGTTGAAATGGAAGCATTAACTGCTGCGAGCGTCTGCGCCTTAACCGTGTATGATATGTGCAAAGCAATCGATAAAGGAATGGTCATCGGCCAAACATATTTAATGGAGAAAACAGGCGGCAAAAGCGGTGACTTCCGCCGTGAACTATAACTTTTATAGGTAATTGATCATTATAGAAAAGAATTTTTAGCTGCAGAAAGAAACTAGTTACCATGAAACCAATCAACTTACTCTGTCTTTAAATAAAAGGACGCCAAGCTGAAAACTACAAGGAAAGAGACACTTTTGAAAAAAGCATGATCATATCAAATGTTTCGCAATCCGGGCTCTTGGAACTGGAAAAATTTCTAAGGAGCCCTGTACATATTTTTCATTCGGCATATAAGAGCTTCTTCATTATCATCGATGAAGGGCTGCATAAGCGTTGTGGACAACGAGCTTGTCGGGGTGTTCTCGTGCCGTCCTATAACCGCCTCGTTGCCGTCTGTTTTGATTTATGTCATTCTTTCTGAACGATTCAATCAGCTCTATTTCACAAGTTATTCTATTGTTTTAAAAAAAAAATTTTATCATATCGCGTTGAATGCTTTTGCATCCCGTTTTGCAAAAAAAGGCCAGGGGCTTATGAAGTGTCTAGTGCCCCAAAATTGTTGGATTGCTGAGGCAGCATGGATAAAACGAAAGGTTAAGGACAAATTTTTTTAAGCTCCTCTGATCATTTCTCCAAAGCAGGGAAGAAAACTGCTTCAAGACGCAAAATGTCGATCTTCATTAAGCCCTCATGATCAAAAGGCGTTTTCCTTCCAATAACATTGATTTTCCGCTTCGCAAAAAATTTTACAAAATGCTCCAAATACGTTAAAATTTCATTCAAAAAGCTTTTTTTATTTAAAACAAGAGGTATAAAATTCAAATTTTTTATCTTTTTTCCATTCCTTTGTTCCGACATTAAATGAAATAAAAAATTTTCAGTGGTTTGCTGCACGAAATAAAATAAATAAGAGTGCCAAGCTTTTTATAAAGAGAGAAGTGTTTAATAAGTATAATGGTTTGAATCATTTGCAACTTTATTCATAATCAAAACAGGGGATTTCGCTTTTTATGAAGAAAGGGCTGTTTTACATGTTTCACATCAAAAATTTACGATACAAAGATATTCTTTACATTGACGAGTTGAAAATTGAAGAAAAACAAGTAACGTGCATCATTGGCCAAAGCGGGGGAGGAAAGACAACACTTTTAAAAATGCTCAATCACATGCTGTCGCCAGATCAAGGAGAAATTGTTTATAAAGGCCGGTCATTGTTTGAATGGAATCCAATCGCTTTAAGACGGGAAGTTGTGATGCTTTCACAGCAGCCAGTAATGTTTGAAGGAAATATTCGAGAGAATTTGAATTTCGGCAGAATTTTATCTGAAAAAGAGCCTCTTGACGATGAAATGTTGAAAGAAGCACTAAAATTTGTGTGCTTGCAAAAAAAATTAGAGGATGACGTAGAACAATTGTCCGGTGGAGAAAAACAAAGACTTGCACTAGCCAGAATTTTTCTAATGGATCCAGAAGTTTTTTTATTAGACGAGCCAACCTCTGCGCTAGATAAAGGAACTGAAGAGAAAATCATGGATGACGTAGAACAATTGTCCGGTGGAGAAAAACAAAGACTTGCACTAGCCAGAATTTTTCTAATGGATCCAGAAGTTTTTTTATTAGACGAGCCAACCTCTGCGCTAGATAAAGGAACTGAAGAGAAAATCATGGATGCATTCATTCGTGATGCTAGGAAAAAAGAAAAAACGGTTATTATGGTAACACACTCAGATACAATACCAAAAACATATGCAGATAAAGTTATTACGATAAAATATAAACCAACAGGTGATAATCAATGAAGCAAGAAGTTATCAACATCGAATTTTGGAGGCTCTCGGCAGCATATTTATTTGTTCTTATTTTAATATTGCTTGTCAGTAGCGTTGCATAAAAAAATTTAATGTTTGTCAAGCTCAATAAAAATTCCAGTTATTTCATGTAACTGAATATTCAGACATACAATCTTTCTAAGCAAGCTTAAAAGGACAATGACGTCTTAATCGGCAGTCCATTTCCACAATTTGGTAATATATTACAGAAACATTGGATCATAAACTAAATCGTCTAGGTGTTCCACCTCCCCTTCTTCAAATTGGTACACGATGGTTTCAAAATCTTTTTCCCAATGGTATTTTTTCCGACCGTTGGACGTTCGAATTGGCTTTTTAAAAAGGGAGCGAACAAAACAGTCAAAACCTTTAAAAAGCAGATTCTGTAAAGTTCGCTTGATCTCTAATAAAGGACCATCGTGATTCACTTTTAATTGGAGCATGGCCTGTAAGCAATAGGTGATTAGGGCGATCCAAATTTGATTGTAAACGGCATTTTGACTTTTTCCATAAAATCTTTTTATCTTAAGGTGCTGTTTCATCCATTTAAAGAAGGTCTCTATCTTCCAGCGATATCGGTATAAATCTGCAATCTCTTCCGCAGAAAGATCAAAGCAATTGGTTATGATGATCACGGGATTCCCTTCGCTGTCGACCGTTTCGATCAATCGGAGAGGATGAGTCATTTTGGTATGATTACGGTCATTTCCTAAAATGACAATCTGATCCCTATAAATCAAACGTTCTGGATTGGGAATCCGTTCCGATAAAACTTCAATCTCTGCGTTCTTTTTAAGCCGGGTAATGAATCGCACCCCTTCTCGGCATAAGCGGTCGAACTGTTTGTAATCGACATACCCTCGATCAAACAAGTAAATCGCATTTGGATCGATTTCAATGAGTTCGTCCATCTGTGTGCGATCGGCATGTTTCGCGGGTAAGATAATCCCTTGATCCGGAACAGTGATATCCTTCGTTACAACAACCTTTAAATGGAGTCGAACACCAGCCTTTGTCTTACGAAAAGTTGCCCATGGATATTGGCTCAAACTCATGCTCATCGTGGTAGAATCAATGACCAGAAGACGACCAATGTTTCGGATGATCGGGGCATTTTTCATTTGCCCTTGGATCTTTAAGACCAGATATTTAAATACTTTTTCAAACAGTTGAGGGGATAATTGGCCTAATTTGCGAGAAAGTTGCGAAGTACTAATTGCATCAAATTCCAGATATGTCTGCAACTCTTCCTTGTCTTTCAAATGTTTGGCCAATTTTGTTAAGCTTTCCAATTCATTTATCTGAGCGATGATACAAAGTTGTAAAAACTTATACGCTGTTAATTTTTTAATGTATTTGTCAACGTCAATCACATTAATTAGTTTTGAAAAAGTTATTGGATCGATCTCTTTAAATAGTTCATTTATTGTGGATTCTGTGGTATTCTTATCCATAATGGTTTCTCCTTATTCTTAGGATTTGGATAGGACTGCCAATCCTAATTATAAGGAGTTTTTTTATATCCAAAAAGATGAAATTTAACATAAAATTGGGCTTGACAAATTAAAATTAACTTAATGCAATGCTACTGATTGCTTGTAAAAAAACGAGAAATTAAACGTGAAAAATTAATTGTCCTTTCAACTGCCAGGATGACGATTCAACTTGTGCTAGTCGGATACATATTGATGTATATTTTTAAAAATCCTTCACCTTGGATTGTCTTATTGGTGCTTTGTTTCATGGAATCGTTTGCCGTTTATAATATATTTAAACAGCTTCATAAGCCTTTATCGAAAAAATTGAAGCTGGTCATTGTGCTGTCAATGGTTATCGGCTCTCTCGTCAGCCTGTTGTATTTTAATCTAATCGTCATTCATTTTAAGCCTTGGTATGAACCTCAATACTTTATCCCGATTGCCGGAATGTTTATTGGAAATTCAATGATCGGTATAACGCTAGGCATGAAAGAAATGATCGAAAATTTTGCTACCCAAAAGAATCTGATTGAAGGGGCGCTCATGTTAGGTGCTAAACCCGATGCAGCAACAAAACCAATCGTAAACTCTGCATTTGATTCAGCTATTTTGCCGACTATCAATAACATGGTCGGTATGGGGATAGTGTTTTTGCCGGGAATGATGACAGGTCAAATCCTCGCAGGTACAAGCCCTTTAGTTGCAATCGAATATCAAATTGTGATTTTGATCGGCATTGCCGGAAGTGTAGGGATTTCATCTTTTTTATCACTGCAATTCGGCTACAAAACATTTTTTAATGATCGCTTCCAATTTATACCACAAAATGAAAAAGAGAAGTAAAAGAACGGCAAAGAGCGGCAATAATTCATTGATTTTGTCGCTCAAATCATGAGGATGAGGGTATGAGTGGAGTTTTTTTAAAACATAAATATATTATGTAAACTTAGAAGGAGATGAATGAACGGACTTCGGGATATAGAACAAACAAAAATGAAGCGTTAATAAAAATAAATAAATCATAATCCAAAATTAATCATGGAATGAATTTAAACACGCAGCAAATCATAACGAATTTTTAAGATCAATTTTTAAAGATCAATTAATTAAATTGCAATGTAAATTTACAATTTAAAAAGAAATTCATTAAATGCAATTAAAATACAATTTGTTTCATTTTTTTATTTCGTCTCATCACAACAAGTAATCTCTTTAGTGAAACAAGATCCATTTATAACTTCCTATAATATATATTATGTAAACTAAAATTTGAAAAATATAAAGCAGCTATTGACTACTTAACTGCCCTTTCGTTAATTTTATAACCCGAGTTCGACAGTCACTAGGCAAACAAAATGCCTCTCGCCCCTTGATACAAAAGGGATCGGAGGCATTTGGGCACACTTCGGGCGTGTATCTAGGTGCGAGGGTGGATGCCTAGAATCTTTGGAGGAGGTTCCAGCCCTAGAGCCGCAAGGAATAGCGCTTGTTTGGCCGTCAGTTCGGTTCGTTGATAAAGGTCGCCGTTTTTTGAAGAAAAATGTCCAAGCATGAGACGCTCGCATTCGTCTCTTACTTTCGGCCACGATTCATGAGTTCGGATCTCCACGATCCGAACCAGCAAGAGAGCCAGCCAACTGAGCAGCACATGCGCCCGGATACGGTCTTCCAAGCGATGATACATGGGGCGCAGCTCGAGTGTTGATTTCAACGTCCGAAAGGCCTGCTCGATATCCACCAGTTGCTTATACCCGAGCGCGACATCCTCGGCAGACAAGGTGTCATCGGAGGTTCGGATGAGATATTTGCCATCGTACGTTTCCGCTTCACGAACCGCTTGCTTGTCGATGCGAAGCGTTCCATCCTTCAATTGACGCAAGTATTTTCCGTAGGACGGATGGGAACGCAGCCGGCAGGTGGCCTTATGATGAGCTTCATTGGGGAGTTGGCGAAGCCCCTCCAACTCCTCTTTCAGCGATTCGAGCAGCGTTTCCCGTTCCTTGCGTTGGCGTTCGGCTTCGCTGGGATTGTACACGAGAACATAGCGCTGACGCGCTTCTCCGTCGCCCACGATGATTTCTTTGATATGCAAGTTCTCGCGAACTTGTTGGTAGCGCCCGCGACGGTTTAGGGCCTCTTCGACGGCGGCTTTGCCGGACCGCATTTTTTCGCCGACAATGTAGTGTCCCCCGGCCTGTTGCAAGATTCGCAAATTCTCTTCAGACGAAAATCCGCGGTCCATCACGCTGATCACACGCCCAAGCTTCCAGCCAATCAAGTCTTGTTTCACCTGTTTGATGACCGTCATATCCATCGTATTGCCAGGCCATACCCAAGCGCGAATGGGGACTCCTTCCCGGGTAACGGCCAGTCCAATGACGATTTGGACCAAATCGGGACGCTTATCTTTGGAAAACCCCTGCTTTCGAAGCGATTCTCCTTCTGGTGTTTCGGATGGACCCACTTCGAAGTACGACGAAGTCGTATCAAAGTAAATCAAATCGACTTCCAGGTTCAATAAATCGGCCACGGCATGGAACACTTGGCGTTCCAATTCCGGCTGCACAGCCAGCAGCTCATCCATCGCCCGGTACAACTGGTGGCTGGCGACTTGGGGAAGATGAGGGATATGCACGTCTTTCTCCACCCACTCCTCCATCGCCAACTTGCTTGACGGATGAAGGGCACGATTCGCCACCATGGCAAAAATCAGCCGTTCCAACGGAATCTGATGATGTCGGGAGGCAAACAAGGAGTGGAGAATCTCTCCCAATCCCAGTTGTCTCCAGAGCTGATCCAAAAGCCAAGCGCCACCAAGGCGTTTGCTTGATTGAAACTGAAAGTCATCCGACACTTCTCCTGTCAACGTCTCGATTTCCCAAGCCTGCTCAGGAGAAAGGAATCGCGAAATGCTTTTGGCCAGACGCTCCAAGACAGCGCGATCCACCTCGTCTTCGCGCCCAAACGAATAAATCACCTTCGCTTTCGCATATTTGGCCTTCGGATCCCATTCGTTGTGAGCAAGCTGGAGATACGCCACGGTCGTTCCATCTTTGTTTTTGCGTGTTACTCGCCGTATGTACATGCCTATATTATAACCGATATTCAGCTGTTTTAAAAGTTAAAATAAACAAGTCGTGTGCCTATGAAATTCAGTGTTTTTTTCTAGGATCCGCATCGCGAAATCTTTGATATAACAGCATTTTGGCCATTTTCATTTGCCTAAAATGGCCTCAAAACTGTCGAACTCGGGTATAAAATTCTTCGTTAAATGATTTGTCATGTTTTAACAACCATGTATAATACGTTCCTAATGTAATTCAAGCAGTTCCACATGCTCGATGAATGCAATAATTTTTTTTCGATATTCATCGATAAAAGCTTTTTACTTTCTGCAACAGCATGTTTTGTCTTTAATTTTGCTTTTTGCAATGTTTCTGTATCCAAATTTTGATCCGGGAACACTTCAAATTTGCGTTTTAAGTACAATCCTTTGTCATGAGATAAATCCAGTCGTAAAATTCCTTAATGGTTTTACGACCGCTCATATATAAACGAATATGATTTTCTTTTTTAGTTAAAGTTTACTTCAAATTCACATGCTTTTAAATGATTCTCCAATGCAGTTACAATAACTTTTCTATAAATCACTATCACCAATGCAACAAGCATTTCAAAGGAATCTGAACTAGAAAAAAATTAATTTAATTTTAATTATCTGGTTAAGAAAGTGAACATCGTTAAAAAGCAGTTAATTTAACAAACCGATCGACTTGATTTTCTTAGATTTCATACATTAATATTCAACCCGCAAATTATAACACCGCGTTTTCCTGTAAGAAAATCCGATTAGATGAATTATTATTCTAAATCATCGTAATCATGAGGAGTACTTACAGCTAATTTATAACGATAATTTAAATTTCCTGGTTCTTTTTGATACAGTTCTTCATATAAGCGCAATGCTTCCACGTACTTTTTCATGTATAAGAAAATTCTTACTTTTTACTGCTGTTGCAAAGCTTTCATGGTGTGTATCCTTAATGGTTACTCCTTCAAATTCGAGGATTTCTTCAGGGGGGGTTCATTTGTGTCATGAATTTATGAAGTTAGAATCTATTTGATTAATGGAATATTGTTGTCTTACCCTTTTTTCTTTTATTCGCAGGATGGTTGAGGTTCTTAACGAAAATTCCTTTCTGCATCCGTTTGGACATTCTTTTCATAAAGTTCTTCTGACCTTCTTCTTGAATACTTTGGTGATAGATGGGCTTCTACTGCTATCTTGAACATATTGAAATTGTAGAGCGTGCAAATTTGAAACATTCGAAGAAATGGATTTTACTCCTTCTATCAGTAGAGCATTCTTTACATCATGAGCGTTTATTTTGAATGACGAAATGAACTTTTTATTTGGGAAAGTTTATTTTGTAAGTTTGCGTGATCACGTTTCATTTGACTAAGACGATTCGTTACAACTTTTTTTCCATATCCATGTGGTGCGGAGGCGATTAATATTACATTTTCTTTATAATTGTTCATTTGAGAGACCTCCTAACAGCATTTTGATAAAGTAACAATAAGAATATCCTTTTGATTCAAGTATAGCATTAAATATATTCTCTTGGTAAGCCTTCAGTTTATAATAATCCCACTCTCCTAGCAGGGGCAGATGAAAGCAAAATACATAAGTCTTTACCTTAAACAAGAAATAGCATATTCTTTTTTCCAGTGAATAGTATAGCTTTTCATTATGATTATGATCATTATATGTTTGCACAACGTAAGAAGAAGCATCATCTAATGAAAAGTTCTCAGGAGTTGTTAATCCATCATATTCTTTGCAAATCATCTGTTCATCTCTTTTTTCGTAAAGAGTTACGGCTTTACAGTCCATTAATGCTCCTATAGCTTCTTGTTGGTACTTTGTATTTGTAGAGTAAATATTGCAGCCGACCATCTTAGATCGTAAAAGCGCTAATAGCCTTCTCCAATTTGTAATTTGCCCATTCTGCAATAAACTTATGAATTCAAGTGATAGTTCATAAAAATCCCCGTATAATTCTACATGTTCTAAGCTCCGTTCTATTTCAGAACGAATATTTAAGTATTGAAGGCTTTCTTTGAAAAGAGCTGAAAGATAGCTTTTTATGTTTGAAAGAATTTCGACACCTAATGAGCATTTTTCGAAATATATCCCTTTTTGTTCTGCATCATAAAGAAAGTACCATACATAATTTTCGGCAATATGAGGCTCCTCTTTAATATTTTCGCTTATAAAATTCAACATTGAATCCGGTTCTTTACCGTGTTCGCTTAAATACTGTACTAACGATTGTTTTATTTGAGGTCTGATCGTCCGAAAATAGGTATCAAGAACTATATCGTGAACATACACGATAAGACGTTTATTTTCGTGATATGCACGTAAAAATTCAAGGTGAGTAACAGTTTTCCCTTCATCCTCTAAGAATGTTCCTGCTTTATCCGCGATAAATAGTAGAAAGATATCACTTCTTGATACGTACTCCAAACAAGTTCGGATGGCATCTTGATGAATATATCGCATACTATCTTCAAAGCGAATAGGTTCATGCCCCATATTTTTTAATTCTTCAAATACAGCGTTTCGGATAGAGGAAAGAGCATCTTGTGCAACAGAACTTATAAAAATAGTAGTTCTATCCATATTACAACACCACCTTACTTTTTAAACAACCTCCCGTGAATCTATTTGATTAATCGAACATTGTTGTCTTAACCTTTTTTCTTTTATTCGCAGGATGGTTGATGTTCTTAACAAAGATTCCTTTCTGTATTTAGCTTACGACAAAAGCTGCTAAATTCCTCCGCTTCCAATGATAAGTTTTTCTTCATAAGAGCGATTAAAAATCACTTCAAATGAGAGAAAGAGCTCCGTAATCTGAACGCTTACCTCTAAATATCGCTTCATTCGAGCATTAAAGATGTAAATTTTAGGGTACCTTGGTACTTTAAACAAACGACTACCTGTTTTAATCCGATAGATATCGAACGCACTTGTTCCAACGGGGAGAAAATACATTCAAATCATATACGAAGGTATATGACCAAGTATGGCGTACCACATAAAATAAGTTTGCTATTAATTCTGCCTTTCACATATTTTCATTTTCATAACTTTTTCGTTAGGGATGTATTGGAAATTTCATCTATCAATAGTCTTATCATTTGATTATTTTCATATTATTCTAAAAATAAAACGATTAGGAGAGATTATGGATGAATACTTATTTTATTGCCGGTCACGCCAAACTTCCGACAGGGATGGCGGCCAGAAGTGTTTATGAAACTTTAACGATTACAGCAGAGGTTGATAAATTATATGGTGTGATTGTGGATGCTTCCTGTACGCTTGCTACCGAACACGGCAGAGAATATATTTCCAGGCTCTTGAAAGGTCATAGTTTGCGCAACGGCATTGAAAAGCCGTTGGAAGAGTTAAAGAATGGTTATTTAGGAAAGGCCAATAATGCCCTAATTGCCGCATTAAAAGATCTGTATAAACAGTATGAAGCTATCAATCAATAAGCAATAAGGGGATCGGATGCAAAATGGAATCCGATCCTGCTATCGATTGGTACCTAACTATCCGTTACTGTCTCTTTATCACATTCAAAGGGCCAGGCTGGCAGCATGTTATTTAATGGCTTATCTTCACGATACCCAAGCACATATTCTGCCTGCATAATGGTGTGGATTTCTCTTGTTCCTTCGTAAATAACAGGAGCTTTGGAGTTTCTTAGGAAGCGCTCAACAGGATATTCATTGGAATAACCGTAGGCTCCGTGAATTTGAACCGCATCATCTGCGGCCTTATTGGCAAAATTACAGGCCTGCCATTTGGCTAGAGATGTTTCTCTCGTATTGCGCAATCCTTTGTTTTTGAGCTCTCCAGCACGGTACACCAATAAACGGCTCATTTGCAATCCCGCTTCCATGTTGGCAATCATTTGCTGGACAAGCTGGTGTTTACCAATTTCTTTGCCAAATGTTTTACGCTCGTGACAATATTTTACACTTTCTTCCAAACATGCCATAATCAGGCCTACTGCCCCTGCAGCAACGGTAAAACGTCCATTATCCAGCGCAGACATCGCAATTTTGAATCCTTCTCCTTCTTGGCCAAGTAAATTTTCTTTTGGTACACGGACCTGATCAAAGAACAATTCTCCTGTATTTCCGGATCGGATTCCGAGCTTTCCTTTAATGGACTTGGATGAAAATCCAGGCATAGTGCGTTCGACGATAAAGGCGGAAATTCCATGATGCTTTTTCGATTTATCTGTATACGCAAACACGATAAAATGATCGGCGACATCGCATAAAGATATCCATGTTTTGGAGCCGTTTAAAATGTAGTTGTCACCGTCTTTAACAGCCGTTGTTCCAAGTGATGCCACGTCAGATCCAGCTCCCGGTTCTGTTAAGCCAAAGGCGCCGATTTTTTCACCTTTTGCTTGTGGAACGAGATATTTTTGCTTTTGTTCTTCGGTCCCCCACTGTAACAACGTCATACTGTTTAATCCGGTATGAACGGATACCGCCGTGCGGAAAGCTGTGTCGCCTCTTTCCAGTTCTTCACAAACGATGGCCAGCGAATTATAATCCATTCCGCTGCCGCCGTATTTTTCAGGGATGCAGACACCCAGCAAGCCTAATTCTTTTAAGCGCTTCCAAATGATCGTATCGAAATATCCCCGTTCATCCCACTCTCGCATATTCGGGATAATTTCCTTATCAACAAAATTTCTGACCATCTTTCTCAACATCCGTTGTTCTTCTGTGAATTCAAAATTCATCTTAAAAACTCCTCCCGCGATTAAATAATGTTATTCTCTTTAAAATAGGTAATCTCCTCAAATGAAAATCCAGCTTCCTGCAGGATTTCCCATGTATGCTCCCCGACCATCGGCGGATGACGTTCTATCTTTGTATTCGTTCTTGATAGTTTAACAGGCGAACCAACGAGTTTTACCATTCCTGCTTCCGGGTGTTCGACTTGGACAACCATATCACGGGCCAAAACTTGTGGATGTTCAAATACTTGATCTATAGTATGGATGGGACCGCATGGAATATTTTTTTCTGAAAACAGTTTTATCCACTCATTGACCGATTTGAGCTGGAGCTGGTCTTCTAAAATCCTCGTCAGCTCCAGCTTATTTTCCATTCTTGCCACATTCGTACAGAAGCGAGCATCCATTGCCATTTCGCTCAGCCCCATTACTTCACATAGTGTGGCAAACTGCCGGTTATTCCCGACGGCGATAATTATGTCCCCATCTAACGCTTTGAATTTCGAATAAGGGACTATATTCGGATGGTCATTCCCGAGTCTACGCGGTACCTTCCCGGAAATTAGATAATTGCTGGCGACATTGGCAAGCGAGCTGACCGCTGTATCCATCAGTGATAGATCAATTTTTTGCCCCTTGCCCGATCTTCCCCTTTCCAACAAAGCCGCTTCAATGGAAATGACCGAATATAATCCTGTTAAAATATCCACCATGGCAACACCGATTTTCATTGGACCGCTCTCTTCGCTTCCGGTTATACTCATCAGGCCGCTCATCCCTTGAATAATAAAGTCATAACCCGGCAGATACCGGTACGGGCCCGTTTCCCCGAATCCCGTGATGGAACAATAGACGAGCCGTGAATTTATTTTTTGTAAGGAGTCGTAGTCGAGCTGCCATTTTTCCATCGATCCAGTTTTAAAATTATGAATGAGCACGTCCGCTTCTTTTGCCAGAATTCGAATGATTTTCCTGCCCTCTTCCGATTTCAGATTCACGGTAATGCTTCGCTTATTGCGATTTGCACATAAATAGTAAGCACTGACACCGTTTTGAAACGGCGGTCCCCAGAACCTCGTTTCGTCGCTGCCGCCCGGGGCTTCTACCTTAATGACATCTGCTCCGAGGTCTGCCAAAATCATTGTACAATATGGGCCGGCAAGCACCCTAGTCAAATCTAATACCTTTACACCCTCTAGTGCGCCTCCGATGTTCATCGCCTCCTATTGAAAAAGCTTTCTTAAAAACAAAAAACCAGCCCAAACACACTTTAGTGATATGGACTGGCTTTACGAACCATTTGAACCAGCCGGCTAAGGCTGGAAATGGAATCTTATCAGTCAACTGTTAAATTAAAAAGAGATATCTTCATTACCTTCACCTGTAAAAGGTAGATAGGATGAAGTTTACACTTATTTTAAAAGAATTTTCTGAATATTTCAAGAGGATTTTACCAAAAATATATAAACATTTCGCGCCTGTTTTGCTTATCGTTCATTACCTGTTATTTTTTGCTTAACCCCTAGATGCAATGATGTCATGAAACCTTCGTATGTTGCCTCTTCTAATGTTCTTGGTGCCAAACAGTCTCCAATTTGCCATACCTGTGGTGCCAAATGCTTGATTTGTTCGTATAATTCACTATTTGGTACACGACCAAGTGAAAGAACGATCGTGTCCCAATTTTCTATCATTTCTTTTTCATAAGAAAATAGATTTCTGATGACAACCTGATCATCATTAATTTCTTCTAAATCATAATGCGGTTTCATTTTAACATTCAACTGATACAATTTTTTTAAATATTCATTCCTTAAATATTGATGAACTTCTTCGCCAATATGGAGCGTAGCAGAAATCAACAAAACGATATGGCCTTTTCCTGCTAAATCAATTGACGCTTCAATCGCCGGCCAATCCCCCGCAAAATCAAATACCAAAACTCTTTTTCCGATGTCTTTCCCCCGCTTATTAAACAGTTCATCAACCGTCATCACTCTAGAATTGTTTATTCCGGGAATGTTTGGGATAAACGGTCTCGAACCGTTAGCACAGATGATGGCATCAGGTGAAATTGGTATAATATCGGCGGGCTGAACATCAAAACCTAGCTCAAGCTTTACATGACTATTGGACAATTTTCGTGTGTAATTATCGAGCATGGATTCAGCGAGCTCCTGTCTCATGGGCGCCTGTCTTAATGTATGCAATAATCCTCCCACCTTATCTGTTTTATCAGCTAAAATGACATCATGCCCTAGTTCATCTAATGTGACGGCCGCTTGCATCCCTGCTGGTCCCGCTCCGATTACAAGTACTTTCTTTTTCTCTCTTGCAGTTTTCTTTAATGCTGTAACCTGCACTTCCTTCCCTGCAGATGGATTTTGCACACAACCAATTGTTAATCCTTTGTGATAATGACCGATGCAGGCCTGAAGGCAGCCAATACAGGCATCAATCAGCTGTAAATTCCCAGAATACGCCTTATTAGGCATTTCGGGATCGACAATCAATGCACGGGTCATGCCCACTACATCCGCTTTTCCGGTTGCCACGATCTGTTCGGCCTCCGCTGGGTCAACAATCCGGGAGCCCACAAATACAGGCACAGCCCCGGCCATACGGATTTTAAAGGATTGGGGAGTAAGGTATCCATGTTTTATTGGTGAAGGCGGGACGATATGTGTCGAGCCGGCAAAGGTGCTGGAATCCCCAGCAGTGACATCGATAAAATCTACCCTTACCCGCTCTACTAAATATTCAACTATTTTCACGGCGTCTTTAATAGTGGTGCCATCCATGGTCATTTCATCCGAACTCATACGAATTCCGACCGTAAAATCTTCCCCCACTTTCTGCCATATCTGTTCGATTACTTCTACAATAAATCGCATTCGATTTTCAAACGAGCCCCCGTATTCATCGGTACGGAAATTCGTTTGTTCCGACCAAAATTGAGCGGGAAGATAACCATGCGAGCAGCAGATTTCTACCCCGTCAAGACCTCCTTCTTTCGCTAATTTTGCGGAAACGGCAAATCCTTCAATCACCTCTTTGATTTCCTCAATGCTCATCGCCTTTGGCATCGTGCTGAAACGCAGGCTGGGAACAGCGGACGGAGCCCAAGCGGCATTCCGGTAATCGCTCGAAACAACCTCCCTGCCTCCGTGAAATAATTGCGAGAACACTTTTGTTTCGTATTGATGCACCTCATTTGCCAGTTCCAAATAGGCAGGGACTACATTTTCATCATACCCGGCAATGGTATTTGTCGTCAGCTTCCCAGATGGATGAACAGCTGCAGCCTCGAGGATGATTAAGCCTGCACCGCCCTTTGCCCGTTCAACATGATAAGCCGTCATATCCGGGGTTGGAATCCCATCAATGACATGATTTGTTTGATGGGCTGTACTTAAAATCCTATTTTTTAATTTCGTACGACCAATGATGGTTGGACTGAATAAATGTTTAAATTGTGTCATGATCACTCTCTCCCAAGAAATATTTTTATAAATTTTACCAGCAAGAATCATGCCAACTATATTTCATATAAATTTCAATTTTTTGAAATTATTTAGAAAAAACAATTATATAATTTCTCGTAAGATTGAACCTTTTTTACATCACCCGTTGCAAAAAGGGTTCAAATCTCTAATATTGCTTGCAAACAGTTTAAAATTCTGCTTCCAGGCTATTCAAACGGATTTTATTGATGCAAAATGTGTTCAATTTTTACAAAAAGGAGTGAAAATATGATGGGTGTTGACAAATACAAGCAACAGATTCATGATCTATTACATGTGAACGCCTCTCTTCAAGAACAATTAGATATTTCCCTAAAAAAAATTAAAGAGCTTACCCAAATCCTGAATTCCAGTTATGATGAAATTTTTGTTACCGACGCAAATGGCAATGTGTTATTTGTAAGTGAATCATGCAAATATTTTACAGGTCTTCCTCCTGAGGCTTTTATCAATAAAAACATCCGTGAATTGGTACAAAAAGGTATTATTAAGGAATCGGTCACATTAAAAACGATGAAAACGCAAACGGTTCAATCCATTGAGCAGTATTACCCAAACGGAAAAAACGTTCTGGCTACGGCCAAACCTGTTTTTGATGAAGAAGGAAAATTATACCGGATTGTCTGTAATACTCGAGATATTTCCGAACTGGTTGAAATGAAAAGAAAACTTTCAGAAATCCATTCCCTTCAACAAGAAAATAAAATCATCCTTACAGCAGGCAAGCAAAAATTCATTACACAATCCCCAAATATGATCTCCACGCTGCAAACGGCTCAAAAGGTTGCGCCCATGGATTCCTCGATTTTTATTCATGGTGAATCCGGTGTAGGCAAAGGTGTATTAGCGAGAATTATTCACGAACACAGTCCGAGGAAGAATAAACCTTTTGTTCAAGTGAATTGCGGAGCCATTCCGGTAACTTTATTAGAGGCGGAATTATTTGGATATGAGGCAGGAGCATTTACGGGCGCAAATAAACATGGAAAGCTCGGACTGGTTGAATTGGCGGACGGTGGGACATTGTTTTTAGATGAAATTGGTGAAATGTCGCTGGAGCTGCAGGTCAAAATTTTGCATTTAGTTCAAGAAAAATCCTTCAAAAAAGTCGGAGGTACGTCCGAAAAACAAGTCGATATCCGAATTATTTCGGCTACGAATAAGAACCTTCTGCAGATGATCGAAGAGAAAACATTTCGCCAGGATTTATATTATCGTCTGCATGTTGTGCCGTTAAGAATTCCGCCTTTAAGAGAACGCAAACAGGATATTTTAGTTTTGACAGATTATTTTCTTGAAAAATTTAATAGGAAGTATTCGCAACGCATCAATATTGATGAAAATGCTAAATTATTCATCCAACTGCAGGAATGGCGCGGAAATGTCAGAGAGCTCGAAAATTTCATTGAACATCTTGTGGTTACTGCTCACAAGCCCCTGCTAAGCATTGAAGATTTACCAATTGCCATGGACAATCGGATTCAAAACGACTTTTCATTTAAGGAAATACCATTAAAAAAAGCCGTTGAAGAAACAGAGAAGCATGTCCTTTTATACGCATTATCGAAATATAAAACGACTAGAAAAATGGCAAAAGCCCTTGGGGTGAATCAAACGACCATTATGAGAAAGCTTCGTAAGTATAAACTGAAGTTATATGGGACTAGTTAACATTAAAATTAACAGAATTTTAGAAATGGCACACAATTTGCATGGTATTTAATTGAACAAATGCAAAGGAGTGAATGAAATGGGGGAGTTTCTCTTTACTTTAGGCTATGGAGGCTCACTGATTATTCTTGGACTTATTACACATGCATTTATCCGTAACATGGATCACAGCACGGTTCCAAAACGTTCGGAAAATACGGATTAAAAGGCGGGGATATCATGATTTATACAATCGGTATTGCGGCATCCTTTATTCTGTACGTCCTTATCGGTTTGGTTCTTTCAAGGAAAGTAAAAAGCTCTGAGGAATACTATGTTTCAGGCAGAAAAGGTTCCACGCTTATGGTAACAGGAACACTTGTCGCTTCATTTTTAAGCACAGTGTCCTTTATGGGTGAAGCAGGATTTTCTTATGAAGGTTACCCTATTCTTTTATTAATTCTCGTTATTTTTAATGCAACAGGTTATGTGGTTGGTGTCTTCTTTTTCGGGCGATACTTAAGAAGAAGTAAGGCTTTAACTGTCCCTGAATATTTTGGTAACCGCTTTCAATCAAACAAAGTAAGGATGGCCGCTGCCATTACGACGATCCTAGGAATTTCTGCTTATTTAGTGGCGGTTACACAAGGCGGAGCAGTGCTGCTGTCGGAAATTTCGGGCGTCTCCTACTTCGTTGCCTTATTAATTATGTGGCTTGTATATGCATCCTTCACGATTCTGTCCGGAGCAAAGGGTGTAATGGTGAATGATACAATCATGTTTTTCTTGTTTTCCATCGCGACATATATTTCATTCCCCTTTATTATAGGCAAGTCAGGAGGAGTTCCGGATGCTATTATTAAAGCAGCGACCAATCCGGAACGGCCAGATTTATTAAGCTGGCACGGAATCACCGGTCCTAATGCTTATATGGGCGAACCGTGGGAGGCTTTGATTTGGGCTGTTATTTTAGGATTAGTTTGGTCTGCCGTTATTGCAATCAGCCCGTGGCAAAGCAGCCGCTACTTAATGGCTAAAAATGAACATGTTGCTATTCGTTCCGGTGTCTGGGCGACGATTTCCATTATTACGATTTATCTATTCCTTCATATTAGTATTTCAACGATTACAACCGTTAATCCGGATATTAAACCTGCGGAAAAAGTATTTATTTGGTCAGCCATGAACATGGTCCCTACATGGTTGGGAGTTATTATCATAAGTGGGATTATGGCTGCAGCCCTTTCCTCGTGTGCAAGTTTCCTGCAGCTAATCGGCTCAAGTGTTACGAGAGATATTATGGAGCAATCCAGAAACAAAACGTATTCGGACAAACAATTGCTAAGAGCAAGCCGCATTTCGATGATTGTCGTTAGTTTTGTCATTCTTTTGATTGGTCTTTGGCAGCCGCCTTCTATCATGTGGATTGGTTATTTTGCAGCAACACTATTCGCCGCTTCTTGGGGTCCAGTTGCTTTTGCCAGTGTTTATTCAAAAAAGGTAACAAAAACCGGAGCTTTATGGAGTATTATTATGGGCTTTTTAGGTGTTGTATTTGGAGAAAGCTTGAAAAAGGTTGGAGTCGCACTTCCAGTTTATTTTAATCCCGTGATTATCGGTGTTATCCTAAGCTCACTCGCCTTATATATAGGCTCTAAATTCGGAGAAATCACTGCCGAAGAAAGGGACTTTCAAGAAAACATTTTACAACGTCCGATTGAAGAAAACGAAAAAGAGGAAATGGCTATCACTCGCAGATATCCAATGTACTTGGCCGTTAGTGGTATTCTCATTATCGTGATAACTTTCATATTCTATTATTGGCCGCTGATACTGGCCATGAAGGGTTGATAATCGTTTAAACAATAAGCTAACATCAACGTAAAGCTGGGCTAGCTTTTTATTATCTTCAATTGTTGTGAGAGGAAAAATGTAAAAGTCATCTTCTAGAAAGCGTTCCGCCCGCTCCCTACCGCTTTAACGCGTTTAAACAGATGTGGACTGACCCATTTTTAACACACCTTTTAATCGACTTGGTGCGGAAAAACGATGGACCAATCAAAAGCAATGAAGTGTTGACGCTTAGACCATCTAGCTGTGACAGAATTATTTTCGTTTTGTTATTGAATCAAGAATAATTCTGTCACTTTTTATATACACAAGGGCTGCCCCCTCAACGTCTTTCACTCCATCATTGCGGCATACATTTGCTACCTTGTTACAATAAGAAAATGTTAATCTATGTACCGTACTAAGAACTACTCGGTCATGAAAGTTTAACTATGGCTTAAGTGAAACTCGCTTTTAATAATAAACTGAGGCTCCATCAGATCGTTGAATGGAGCCGAAAAAAACTGTTAAGACATTAGTTATGAAACTAGCTGAATTTTGCACTACAGAGTTAAAAATAGACTATTCATACAAATCTTTTGTCCGCTTTAAACCACTCATATATTGTTATTGGAACCATGAAAAAGTTTCGAGTCTTTCAGTACCTAGACCTGTGCTGCTTATTTATTCGCTGTTAAAACAGTTGTTAGCTCGTCAATTGCTTGCCGAATATCATCCTGCGTATTGTAAAAATGAGGAGCGATTCGGATGACGTCGTTTCTAGCAGAAACAATGATATTTCTCTCTTTCAAGATCGATTCTATTTGCCCAGCATTTTTTACATAAAAAGCAGTTATGCCGCCTCTTTTGTGAGCCGATAAAGGAGTAACAGTGTGTAATCCTTTTTCTTGTCCATAATCTAATGCGAATTGAGCTAATAGGTTTAAATAAGAAGATATATTCTCCACTCCTATTTCAAGAAGTAAACGAATAGCGGCAGCTGCTGCATAAGCGCTTATAAAAGAAGGCGTTCCAGTCTCAAAACGACGTGTTCCAGCTGCTGGTATAATTTGATGAACATTGAATTTCGAATGATCCTCCTGACCAAACCATCCTGTGACACGCGGCTTCCATTTCTCTGCCAATTCAGCTTTTATGTATAGGAAGGATATTCCCGGAATACCTAACATGTATTTCCTTGTTCCTGCAGCCAATATGTCGATATCCATTTTCTTTACATTAATAGGCACCTGTCCAGCAGATTGATATGCATCAACAAAAAGAAGTGAACCTTTACGATGAACAATGTCTGCAATCGCTTTGAGATCTTGTTTAAAACCGTTGTAATAACAGACATGGGAAATGGATGTGACAAGTGTGTCAGACGTTACATAACGTTCATAATATTCTAAAGGAATGACTCCTTGTTGAGAAGGAATAAATCTGACCTTTGCTCCAAATTTCTCCTGAGCGAGCCATACATGACCGGCGGTTGGAAAGTCCATATCTGTCGTCACAATGATATTTTTCCCTTTTTCAAAAGAAAGTGAAGAGGCGATAGCAGAAAAAATGTCAGAGACCGAGCATAATACAGCAATTTCATTAGGTTCAGCACCGATTAATTTTGCAAAACTGTATTTTGCCTGTTCAACTACTTTTATTGCTTGATTCCAATTAACCCCCGCCGTTAGCAAACTATTCATATACGCTTCAATCGATTCGGACACAGTTTTTGAAATGGCTCCTTGCGAACAGCTCGCCAGATGGATTTTCGATGCTAAAACAGGGAATAAAGGACGATAATGAGCATACGGGTGTTTCAATCCTATCTCCTCCTTTCAACTCCGCAAAAAAAATTTTCTCCTAGTTATTGGTCTCCCGATTATTATAGTAATCAGCAACTGGATTTTTTCTTTTAGTTTATTATCCTGTTTTATAGACTTACAAGAGTTTATTGGAGTAATGAAACCTCTACTGCAAACTCCTGTTTTTATTTTGCCAGTGTGAATCCAATATAAATCGCTGCTCCCCACATGACGAGCGCGGAAATTTTGTTGAAAGCATTCATCAAACGTCCAGATTGATCTAGATCCCCTATTCTCCGTCCTGCCAAAGCCAGCCCCGCAAACCAGATCCAGGAAACTAGAATACAGGCAAGTGCAAAAGCTGCTTTTTCCCCTCCATTGTATTGAAGTGAACTCGTTCCGATCACGCCAATCGTATCCATGATCGCATGTGGATTGAGCAGCGAGACCGATGCTGAAAACACAACTTGTTTGAATGGTGTAAAAGTTTCCTTGGCTGTTTTTTCGTTATTCTCTTTATCAGTAGAAGAGGTACTTTTCCAAGTGCTCCACCCCATATATAACAAAAACAGAATTCCTATGCTTAGTAGGACCGTTTTGGTTAAAGAACTAAAGTTCATCACAGATACTCCGAAAACAGCAAGGATGATTAAAAGCGTATCGCATAGTGAAGCAGTTAAAACGGCTGGGAGCGCATGAATGAAGTGTTTCTGAAGAGCTCCTTGATGAAATATAAAAACGTTTTGGACGCCAAGAGGAAGAATAAGTCCAAATGCAAGAATAAGTCCGTGAATAAAGGCTTCCTCCATTCCAATCCCTCCTATTGTATAGCATATGAATACAATTTTACTCGGAAATCGATTATTGTCTCCAACCAATTGGATGGATTCAATACCAACCAAGTTGTATAATCGACTCATATGATTGTAAAGGGAGAGTATTTTTTCATGAATGAATTAGATTGGAAGCCAGACAAATCGACTCCAGTTCCCCTTTATATCCAGATCAAAGAATATATTAAAGAAAAGATTGAAACAGGAGAATGGACTTTAGGGACAAAAATCCCTCCTCAACGCACATTGGCCAAAGCATTCGGAGTGAACCGCAGTACGATCGTGGCGGCTATGGAAGAATTGATTGCTGATGGATTGCTGGAAGGAAAAAGAGGGAGCGGTACCAAGATTATTAACAATTCGTGGTCTTTGATGACATCTTCCCCTCCCCCAGACTGGAATTCCTATGTGCAAGCGGGGAGTTATTATCCTAATTTGCCTACGATACAGGAAATCAATAAAGCAGAGTTTGATTCAAATATCATCCGGCTAGGAACAGGAGAGCTTTCTCCAGATTTATTTCCACGTGAGATGATGAAACAAGTATTTGAAAAGCTGACGGGGCACATTGATTCACTTGGCTACGAGGAACCGAAAGGGCTGCTTTTTCTCAGGGAACAGCTCAGTAGATATTTGAAAACCATCGGGATTGAAGCTTCCCCTTCTTCCATTTTGATTGTGTCAGGAGCTCTGCAGGCATTGCAATTGATATCAATAGGTCTATTGCGGCGAGGTGCTACGATCTTTCTGGAAAAACCATCGTACCTGTATTCCCTGCATGTATTTCAATCTGCCGATATGCGATTATTTGGACTTCCTTTAGATGAGCATGGAATTCAAGCAAATAAGATTTCGGAACAAAAAAAGCGGCAAAATGCTTCATTGCTTTATACAATTCCGTCCTTTCATAATCCAACAGGAATTTTGATGTCCGAAGAAAGACGGAGAAAATTGATTGATGTATGCGAAAAGGAGCGGATGCCGATTATTGAAGATGACGTATACCGGGAACTCTGGCTCGATTCACCGCCTCCCCCACCATTGAAAGCCATCGATAAAAATGGGCTTGTTTTATATCTTGGGAGCATGTCGAAAACATTGAGTCCCGGTCTGAGAATCGGCTGGATAGTCGGACCGAAGCCTGTTATTGAGCGATTGGCGGATATTAAAATGCAAACCGATTACGGATCCAGTTCCTTGTCTCAATGGGCTGTTGCGGAATGGCTAGCAAGCGGGCTCTATCATCAACATTTGGAAGAGGTCAGAAAAGAATTGAAGGTTCGAAGGAAGATCATGATTGATTCATTACAGAGGTATTTTTCCGATATTGCGACCTGGACTGTTCCTAGAGGCGGTTTTTATATATGGCTGCGCATATTGCCTTCAATCTCCATACGGAAACTTTTTGAAAAAGCATTAGAGCATGGAATTCTATTAAATCCAGGAAATGTCTATGATAAGCATGCAGCCCAGTACCTTCGCCTTTCTTATTCCTACGCTTCTTTAGCTGACCTGGAGAAAGGAATGTTCCGTTTTTCGAAAGTCATCCGACAGCTAATCACCTAACTCTTTAACGTGCGTTCCATAGCGGTAGTTGAATCCATCGCATACATCAACATCTTGTATAAAACAGCCAATATCGAAACTTGAATAGGTCCCACATTCAGGCGATTGTGAATCGACGCTTGTATCGGAAGCTTTCTCGATTTTATTCTTTCAAGCCCCACTTAAACTACACATAACCAAAATAAAATAATGTTAGAAATCGGGCGGTGTTTCAAAAATGTAATAATTGAAGCCTCAAATCGTACTATAAATCCCTTAAAACTTTTACCTAACTGTAGTTGAGCAATTTTCATTACAATAATTACCATGTAAAAAGAGACAAACGGAGTACCCCTTATGCCACATGAAGCTGTTTTTTAACGACATCAATGGGAATATCTTGTTTCGCTGCATCGTAAATAAACTCCACGAGGCTATGTCCTTTCTTCTTTCGAAGGAAGTCAAGCCCGGTAGAGAAATCGCTGTTGGATTCGACCATACTGTACACATAAGCGAGTTGCACCAAGATCCAATACCGTTTCACCGCCCGACGTTGACGAACGCGGTACCCATCGAGCTTCAGCTGGTCTTTCGCTTGTCGAAAAAAGCATTCGATCGACCAACGCTGGGCATAGTAGCGCAAGATCTCTTCATCGCTTAGCTCCCGGTCGGTGCTCAAGACGCAGTGAAGATGTTCAGGTGTCATCGGCTGATCGGCTTTCCAAGCCAACAACACAACGGCATCATCGAGACCTTTCAGCGCTCCCTCGTAGCGATACACGCGATAACGCTCTTCTCCCACCGTGACGAGATGGGTGTCGTTCGGTTCGATATAGCGGGCAAACTGTTTGGCTTGGATGGCGATGCCTTTTGGATAAAGAACCCGATTCGTCTTGAGCATCGCAATGACGTGGAATCCTTTTTTCAGGCAGGCTTCCACGAGTGTTTTCGATGGGTACCAAGAATCCATCAGCACATAAACAGAACCGTGCACATCCAAAGAAGAAAGCATCTCGATGGCCCATTGACCCTTGCTTTTCCCATCCGCCTTGTCGTAGAGGCGAAACGCAAAGGGAAAGGCTTGCGTCATCGTATGAACCATGAGCCAGACGAGAGAGTGTCCCCAAATCGACTTTTTGTCCGCGTGAGAATAATGCCAATTACACCCTTCAATAGCGTGTTTCGCCTGTGACGAAGGCTTCGTTTTTCGGCAGATCGTATCATCGATCGAAACAAAAATGGGGTGATTCTTTCGCTTGGCCGTTCGTTCCACATGACGAAGCATCCACTGCTGGAGTTTGCGAAGCAAGATTTCTTCATCCCAAGGGCTTTTCGTGAAAAAATGGCTCAGTGTCGTTCGATGGTTGGGATGAAAGCTCTCATGATGCAGATCGGTCAAGGTTCCCACAAATCCTTTCGTTGTCAGCGCATCGATAATATGAACGAGATGCTTCATGACCGGCTTAGAGAAATAAAGGGCCAGCCCCAACATTGCGAAAAACTTGTCGATTCCTTGGTGATGTGGTAGTCTATTCATGAGACATGAACCTCCTTGAGAATGGTTTGGTGACACATCTATTCTAATCAAGGAATCGGGTTCATGTCTCCTTTTTTGTTCGGATGTAAATTTATGTTAGTGAATTTGCTCATCTACAGTTACCTAAATTAAATATCTATTTTTCTCCCTAAAATCTGCCCCATTGCAGCAAATCTATTAATCTTAATGTTGATATTGTCTTGCAACAGCCAATGCTATATGACTTTTTCGTTAATTGTCTAATTCTTCTCCTAAAAAACACGAAGAGCCCGAGAAAGTTCTCCAGGCTCTTTTTGTTATTGATATGGAGGGACTGAAGGAAGTTATTCACCAGTCTCAGCAAAACGTTTAATTCTTTCACCAATCTCATCGCGAACACGCATGAAAACAGCCCATTTTTCTTCTTCTGTCCCCTCTGCCTTCGCAGGATCATCGAATCCCCAATGTACGCGTTTCACGTGCGGAGGTGTTACCGGGCAATGGTCTGCGGCGTGACCGCATAATGTTACGACCAAATCCGCTTTATTTAAAATTTCCGGATCAATGATATCCGATGTTTGGTTCGAAATATCAATTCCTACTTCTTTCATGACTTTTACCGCGTTTGGATTTAATCCGCGAGCTTCGATACCGGCGCTGTACACTTCCCACTCGTCGCCAAGATATTTTTTTGCCCATCCTTCTGCCATTTGGCTGCGGCAAGAGTTGCCAGTGCATAAGAAGTAAATCGTCTTTTTGTCTTTCATGTTCATTCCACCTTTGTTGTTAGTATGATACTGATTCGGTTTTAAAGTATTTTCGTTTAAACCATAATGCTACGTTGACCAATGCAATCATGACAGGCACTTCCACAAGTGGTCCAATGACAGCTGCAAATGCTGCACCAGAATGGATCCCAAACACGCCAACAGCTACAGCAATCGCTAACTCAAAGTTATTGCTGCCGGCTGTAAAGGCAAGTGTGGTGGTGACAGGGTAGCTCGCTCCAAATTTCTTCCCCAAGAAGAAGGAAACGAAAAACATCAATACAAAGTAAATGAACAATGGAATGGCGACTCTCACTACATCCAACGGCAAACTTACGATAGCGTCTCCTTTTAAAGAGAACATGACGATAATCGTAAACAATAAAGAAATCAATGTAATCGGGCTGATTTTTGGAATGAATACTTTTTCATACCATTGTCTGCCCTTTGCTTTTACCAACAAAAAGCGCGTCACCATTCCGCCAAGAAACGGAATTCCTAAGTAAATGAACACCGACTTGGCGACTTCCGTCATTGTAATATGAACGACAGCACCTTCTAGTCCTAACCATTCTGGAATGATTGTTACAAACACATACGCATAAACAGAGTAAAATAGCACTTGGAATACAGAGTTAAACGCTACAAGCCCAGCTGCGTACTCTCTGTCTCCTTTCGCTAAATCATTCCAGACGATCACCATCGCAATACAACGTGCCAGACCGATTAGGATGAGTCCGACCATGTATTCCGGCTTATCCGGCAAAAATACAATCGCCAATACAAACATCAATATTGGTCCAATAATCCAATTTTGTACAAGGGACAAAACCAATACTTTTATGTCTTTAAAGACGCGTCCCATCTCCTCGTAGCGAACTTTTGCTAACGGAGGATACATCATGAAAATTAAACCAATGGCAATTGGAATCGATGTGGTTCCTGCCTGTAAACTGTTTATTGCGTCTACAAAGCCCGGAAAGACAGATCCAAAGCCAATTCCTGCTGCCATAGCTAGGAAAATCCAAAGCGTTAAGTATCGATCCAAAAACGATAGCCGTTTTTTCCCCGTATTACTCATTTTTTCCTCCCCATTTAATTAGTAGATTAACAACCGCAACGAAGCGCAGGGTTGGTTTCCTCAATCTTACGAATATTCTCTGTTTGATCTGGAATGTGCTGCAGAATTTCTTGAATGAAATCATATAACTCATTTTCTAGATTGAGGGAATAATAAATCCACTGTCCCCTCTTATCCTCTTTTACTAATCCTGCATCTTTTAACTTGCGAAGATGCTGACTAATAGCCGGCTGACTCATATCAAATACCTCTAGAAGCTCACAGACGCAACACTCGCGTTTCTTTAAAATGGCCATAATCGTTAAACGTGTTTTATCACCAAGTAGCTTTAAAATGTGTGCTGCTTTTTCTATTTCCTCCACTGCTTTTTGCATTTGGAACACCCCCTATACATATATAGTTATATAAATATTTACTTATATATCAATCAAAAAGAAAGACGATACTTTATGGTTCATCGCACACTAAAAAATGTCTTTTCATATCCACGACATGAATACTGTTTAGTATTATCATTTCCTTAACTTCAATAAACATATAACAATATACTTATATAAATCAACGGAAAATACGATTTTTAACATAATCTTTATAATTGATCCGAAAGTATGAAAGAAATTTTTAAAATCAGTGCAAATAACTTCAGGCGAAACAGAAATTTTCGCTGTTTCGCCTGCATGAAAATCAAGTTACAGTCAAGTGATGCTCAACTTTACTAAAACTTCCGACCAGCTCCCCCAATATTTTCAGACCAGTATGGATATTCTTCTGTAGCTGCTGTTGTACGTCCTACTGTTTCTCCCAGTAATTTTGCTACAATGTATAAAGACATATCGATTCCAGCTGACACTCCAGCAGAAGTTAGAATATTGCCTTCATCCAAAAATCGGACATTTGAACTACTTCAATGTCCTTATAATTAGATTTCATGTATTCAATCGCAAATGAATGTGTAGTTGCCTTTTTGTCGGATAATAGACCTGCTTCTGTCAACAATAGTGCACCTGAACATACCGATGCGACCATGCCGCCAGACTTGTAAAAATTTAAAATCCATTCAAGCAGCTGTTGATTTTTGAAACTGGATCTGATAGCAAATAATGTCCCGCCCTGGACAACTTAGTTTACACGGCTTGAATTGCAAAAATCTGCACTTTCATATCGATTGTCCTCGACCATCTTTTGTTCCGTACGTACATATGCTTCAACATGCTTTCGATCTCGCAGAACTATTTTGATGATTTGATTTACTGATATCACCTCTTGACTACATTTTTATACATTATACTGGTAATGGATATAAATACAATTGATTATGAGGAAAAATAAAACGTTAAAATTCCCCAATTTTTTCATAGTTTAATAACGACACTTGAGTAAAAGCGATTAACAGTTTTACTTTTTTTCTTCTTTGGTGTTGCAATTTGCAACATGATTTCCTTTCTTGTAAAGGGTAATAAACATTTCATGAGTTAATAATCAAGCAGTCTTTGTAATGAATGTATTGATTGGTTTCTCTAGTATTTCCAAGAGCCAAAATAATTTTGCAAACATATTTCCGAACGAGTGGAACATTATTAAAATTGAATTGGGGTCTTTTGTTACGTTCTTCCGTATTCTTTACATAGATTGACTAATATGTCTCATAAATATCAACGCTTATTGTATACTATCATTATTCATTTATTGTAATCGTAGTTTTAGATGCACAATAAAAGAAGGAGTAGTTTCATGGGTGATATTAAATTATTTCGTATAAATGGAGAACATGTAAGTGAATTGGAAGGCACATCTCTGACAATTGAAAAATCGCTGCAAACCCTTATTGAGCGTAATCTTGAAACATTTTTAGGTGTACGGTTTTTAGCATCAGAATATTCTACTGGCAAGACACATGGCGGCAGAATCGATACATTAGGTATTGATGAAAATAACTCTCCAGTTATTATCGAATATAAACGAGCTGTCAATGAAAATGTCATTAACCAAGGATTATATTATCTGGACTGGCTGTTGGATCATAAAGCTGAATTCACTCGTATGGTAATGCGCAAATACGGTAATGACTTGGCTGACGCAATTGATTGGACGAATCCGCGCTTATTATGTATTGCGGGTGGATTCACAAATTATGACGAACATGCTGTTCAACAAATAAATCGGAACATTGAGTTGTACCAGTATAAGTTTTATAAAGATGGATTTCTTTTGCTCGATTTAGTAAATACAATAACTGCACAACCATTACTGGAAGCTGAAAACCATATTAACTTATCGAAGCCCGGATATAAGACAGTCTCCGAATATCTGGAACAATCCAGTACAGAATTAAAAGACCGGTTTGAAGCAATAAAAGCATATATTATGGCACTAGGCGATGATGTACAAATGGCTGTATTAAAATACTACATAGCCTTTAAGCGCATTAAAAATTTTGTCTGCTTAAAAGTGCATCCTCAGACAGAAAAAATCGTCTTATTTTTAAAAGTGAATCCAGATGAAATTGAACTTGAGCCAGGATTTAGCCGTGATGTACGAAATATCGGTCATATCGGAACAGGGGATTTAGAAGTCAGGATTTATAATGATGAAGATTTTGAAAAGGCAAAGCGACTTATTCATATGAGCTATGATAGAAGTTAGAAATCGCCGGTAATTATTATACTTGGCGATTTTTAATAATTAAATATTTTTAACCAATCCTCTGTAAAGAAGGCAGGATTTATTTTATCTCATTATTTTCATGATACAATTCCAATAAAAAGTGTTTATTAAGAAGAGACAGGAATTGTCAAAACATATAGGTGGAGCAGATTTTTGAAGGAATTTGCGAACGAAAGCAGTGATGATGCTCTACATATATTTAGCAAAAAGGCAGTGTTAGAATATGAATAGCTGGAGGGAATCTTGTGAATCAAACTTTAAAGAAACAACCTGTTGCGTTTGTTACAGGAGCTTCAAGCGGCTTTGGATTGCTAACAAGTGTAGCGCTTGCCCGCGAAGGCTACCGCGTGCTGGCTTCAATGAGAGATTTGGATAAGAGAGGACGACTGGAAGCGGCAGCCAAAGAAGCAGGTGTAACAGACCGGATTGAGATTATCCAACTAGATGTAACCGATTTTTCAGCAGCGGAAACTGTAATTCAGAATGTGATTGAAGATTACGGCCAAATTGATCTGTTGGTAAACAACGCGGGGTATGCAGCGGGAGGGTTTACGGAGGAGCTTGCTGTTGAAGAATGGCAGAGGCAATTTGAAACGAATTTTTTCGGTTTGGTGGCAGTAACAAAAGCTGTTTTGCCGTCGATGAGGGCACGCAGAAGCGGCAAGGTTGTGAATATAAGCAGTATTAGCGGACGAATCGGATTCCCTTCTATGGGACCTTATGTGGCATCCAAGTTTGCGGTGGAAGGATTCAGCGAGTCTTTGCGTTTAGAGATGCTGCCGTACGGTGTTCATGTCGTTTTAATTGAACCGGGATCCTATAAAACGGAAATCTGGTCAAAAGGGCTGGATGCGGTATCGGTCAATCCGGATTCTCCTTATGTTAAAGAGATGGAGAAAGTTTTGAAATATGTCAACCATGTTGCTGACACGGCACTCTCTCCGTATGAAGTGATCCAACAGATTGTACACGTGGCAAAGTCTCCTTATCCGAAATTGCGGTATCCGGTTGGCAAAGGCGTGAAATTAGGAATGGTCTTGAAAAATATATTGCCGTGGAAGTGGTGGGAGCGGATGGTGATGAAGCGGCTGCGGGAGAGTTAGAATCGTGATGCTGGGACATTAGTTCAAAAATATAGAGGTGAAGAGTCAGAGTTTACGGTTCAGTAAAATTATAGTTTGATGATATTTTTTGTCACTTCACTAATGGAAAGGGATTGAATTTGTTGAACAGTTTAAGATTAATTAAAGGTGAACCGTATCACAAGTGGAAATAGTTGTAGATAAAAAATTGCTAGGGAAGCTTATATGAATGACATGACTTTTAGATTTATCATTTATGGTGAGAAGACTGCTTACTCAAGGGGAATGAGGATGACACATTCCCCTTGAGTAAGGAGGGAATTCACCGTTTAAGGGCTTAGTTCAGTTTTATTTCAGACCATTGTAGGGATCAGGATCATAACTTATCAAGAGCTTCGTTAAATGTTCTGCATGGAATTTCTCATCACGGCTAATGACAGAGAAAACATGACTAACATCCGGGATAGAGATTTCAGCTGCATATTGATCATAAAGTACGGCTGTCTCTAGTTCTCCTTTAAGATCACTTCTGACAAGATTTAATATCAATTGTTTATCATAATTGGGTCTATAGGTCTGCATTGGTTCCTTTACATCCAAATGAGTGTTTTGATAGTAGAGATAGGTTTGATATTGTACAGGATCGTATTTGCGCAAGAGGGTTAGAAACATTCCGTAATGTTTTTTTTCATCCAGCATGATCATTCTCCAAACCCTATTGACTTCTTCCATGTTGGAATTTGCAATATGGTAATTATAATCATTAATTGCGGTTAACTCAGCGACCATCGCTTCCCTGATTTTACTTGTGATAAAGATGGGCTTCCCCTGCGGTTGACCTCCCGGAAATGTATAACTCAATATAGATTCCTCCCGATTATCCATTAGAATGATAATATACTTTATGGGCTGCTTTCATGAGTTGTGCATGGTTATTTTTTTGAAAGTCGATTAGCAGGGGCCCTTTACTAAAAGTTTTTGACAAACCATAATCAATTACCTAATAACGATGTAAGGTCTTATCATCTCATAGTCCTCGTGCTCCAAAATATGACAGTGTTGTTCTTGAGGAGCTTTGGGGGTGTCTTATAAGTCGTTTATACGGCTTATTGACGCCCCCATTAATGTTTTAGAAACGTTGATATATCGATGTTTATGATTTTTTGTTTTTAAAGTAATGAAGCCCGCTTATTTCAAAATCTTAAATCCGAATTTTTCAAAAATTTGAAACGAATCTTCTGTCTGTAGGTACTGATAGAAATCGTGAGCCTCTTTTTTATGCTTTGTGTCCTTAATGATGCCAACTGGATAAATAATAGGATCATGCATATTTGCGTCTGCGATGTCGACAATTTTTACCTTATCAGATATTTGGGCATCAGTTTTGAATACAATTCCTGCGTCCACTGTATTTGCTTCTACATATGATAATACTTGGCGCACATCCTTTGTGTATACGACTTTCTCTTTTACTTTTGGCCAAAGATTTAGCTTGGTCAGAGTTTGCTGCCCGTATTGACCTGCTGGAGTAGTTTCAGGATTTCCTAATGCAAATTGCTTAATACCGCTGTCTGCCAAAGACTGAAATCCTTTTACTGTGTCTGCTTTATCTTTCGGAACGATTAAAACGATTTCATTTCCTAACAAGTTTTTACTCTCTTCTTTGTTAATCAATCCTTTGTCTACGAGTGGACGAAACTTATTTTCAGCAGCCGAGAAAAATAGGTCTACCGGCGCTCCTTGTTCGATTTGCTGTTGCAATGCACCAGAACTTCCAAAGTTAAATGTAATTTTTATATTTTCATGTTCTTTTTCATACTTTTTCTGAATTTCCGTTAAGGCATCTTGTAAGCTTGCGGCTGCTGAGATGGTTAATTGTACTGTCTGTTTATCCTCTGTCTTCTTTGATTCCTGTTTTTCTCCCTCGTTTGTACAACCAAAAATAAAAAAGATTGAAGCACACAAAAACATGATCATGATCATGCGAATAGAATGCTTCATGCTTTCTCTCCCCCTTCTATTTTTAATCTAATATAAAACTTATTATAATTTCTTATAACTATTTTGTATAGCATATAATTAATTTATATAAAATATAATTATATAGAATAGTAAAGTGTCTCCGTTCATGGATAGAAAAAACACATTTTGTTCAGTGCAATGAAAAAAAACCATAAGGTGCTTTTTAATCGGCCTTGCCAATACCGCCTTTTCAATAAATGCTTTTATCAGCTTTTACTTTATCTACTTTATCTACGTTTTCGATTCTTTTTTCAAACCATCCAATCTTAGATGTTTCTATTGCATCAAACATCGGAACGTAAGGCTTTATATCGAGTAGAGGTGTTTCGTTCAATACATCGACATCTAGGACATGGATATGATTCCCCTCAATACTTTTCAATCGAACGACTGAAAAGCCGATTGGGTTCGGTCTTTTCGGGAATCTTGTTGCAAAAATACCATGGGGTTGATCATCTAAGAAAGGAACTACCTGCAATGAATATTCATGAACCTTATGAAAATAATAAATAAGAATAAGATGAGAAAAGCCGTCCAGATCTTTCATCCCTTCTACATACAATGGGTTAAGCTCTATTGTTCCTTCTACATTTTTCGCCGCCGCCGATTGAATCGGCATTCCTTCCAAGGTGTTAAAAGGGGTTAGAATTTTTCCTATCGCTTTAAAATGAATGTTCATCTTTACAACATCCTATTTTCTTTTATTTATAATTAATTATATTTAATTATAAATAAATATAATAGAAAAAGATATACTTATGTTTCTCTTTTTAGTTTTTCATTTCCAGTGCTCACGAATCAAGAAAACCAGATATTCCAGTGCCAAAAAGTGATAAAACAAAGCCAGGGGTTTTTAAGAGAACCCCTGGCTTTTAGCTGGATCCATTTCAGCTTTCATAAACGACTTGTCCGGTTTGTGACAAATCATAGCCTCCTAGTGCTTTTAAATCGTTTTGAAAGTGAACCGATCTTAAAATTTGCAGGACTTGACTAATTAACTCTCTATTTTCATCGTTCTTTAAAATAACCAAATCGTACTTTTCATTAACTAACGGAATGAAATCGACATCTTTAACTAGGTTAGCCCCTCTTTCAATTCCTACCCCGACATCTGCATCCCCTTTAGCGATAGTACTTGCGACACTTACGTGATTGGTTACCTCATTGTCATAGCCGTTAATTTCAGAAACAGGTATGCGATACTTTCTCAAACATTCATCTAGTAAAACACGAGCACCCGCACCTTTTTCCCGGTTCACAATTTTTATATTTTTTCTTCTTAAATCTTCCCAATGCTTAATATTCAACGGGTTTCCCTTTTTGACGTAAAAGCCTGCCTTCCTTGTTAGTAAATGAATCACGATATACTGAAAATTCACTAGTATCTTATTGATATACGGAACATTATATTCACCTGAAATTCCTTCGATTAAGTGTGTACTGACAATGTCTGAATATCCTTGATACATTGAAATTAGGCTTTCTAAGCTTCCAACATAAGAACGAAGTGGCCGAAACCTTTTCGAGGATTTTTCTAAGTAGTTCGCCAAAATATCTAAGCTCATATCCTGGCCGCTTATAATTAATTGTCTAGGTTGCAAATACCCTTGAGTTTCAATCGATGTTTCTTTTTTTGATGACTGTACGGAGCTTGGCTGCAGTTCTTCTTTTGACTTTTTTATATACTCTTCTAGATCGGAAGGATCAATTCGCATTTGTCGTCCGACACGATAAGCAGGTAATAACCCTTTTTTCACTAAATCATATACGGTTAATTTTGAAACCTTTAATATGTTTGCCACTTCCTCGGTTGTATAAGAAAGATTTTTTTTCATACCTACTTGCTCCTTCATAAAAAAATTCGTTATAAGTAATTAAATGTAATTTGATATATTGTATTGATAACTTCTGTATCAATGATTTATATTTAAATATAAATAAAATTAATTATTTTCTTAACAAGAAGATGGCTATGTAGTTTATATCTAATCTTGATTATATCATGTTTTGTTTCGCTCTTTTTCAATGGAAATGACTCAACTTCTTGTTTTACCATTTCCTTTACTCCAAAGTTCAAAATAATTATAACCATTTATAACGAAAAATGATGAAACTTTATGAAAAGGTGAACGACAAGTATGAATTACTCGCCGCTTATACTCTCTTTAAAAACGGCAACAATCGCCACGTTTATCGTATTTGTTACTGGGGTTGTGTTGGCACGATTGATTAGTCGTAACTCCTTTCGAGGGAAAAGTATTATAGAAGCGATTATTTTGCTGCCACTCGTGCTTCCGCCTACAGTTGTAGGCTTTGGTTTATTATATATATTTGGTAAAAACGGATTTATTGGTCGATTACTGCTTGATTGGTTTGATTTCCAAATTGTTTTCACTTGGTATGCTGTTGTGATCGCAGCAGTCGTCGTGTCTTTTCCTTTAATGTATCAAAGTGCATCTGCAGCGTTTCGGCAGTATGACCCAAATATTGAAAATGCTGCATATACAATGGGGGCATCGAAATGGAGAGTGTTTTGGACGATATCTTTTCCACTGGCATGGCCAGGACTGTTAGCTGGCTTAGTTTTATCCTTTGCACGAGCGTTAGGAGAGTTTGGTGCCACTCTCATGCTCGCCGGCTACATTCCGAATGTCACCGACACTATTCCTCTAGCCATTTATTTTGCGGTGGAGTCAGGTAATTTGGAAGCGGCAAAATTTTGGGTGATCATTATCGTTGCCCTCGGCTTTAGCGCTATTTTATGGCTAAATTGGTGGAGCAAAAGGAATATGATGAGACATGTACAAAAATAGTAAGTTCAAAAATTTTTAGAGCTTATTTGTCGCTTACTTAAAGGAGTTTTTTCTTATGCTTATCGTTGAAATCCAAAAAAGACTATCCCATTTTGAATTAGATGTAAAATTTTCAGTGGCCAATGAGATTGTTGTCCTTTTTGGCCCCTCCGGCTCCGGAAAAACGACTATCTTAAATTGTATTGCTGGGATAAGCAAACCTGCTGCTGGCATCATCCGATTAAACGACACCATTTTATTTGAAAATAAGAAAGTATTTGTTCCTATTCAAAAAAGAAACATCGGCTATGTATTTCAAGATTATGCGCTTTTTCCCCATATGACTGTTTGGAAAAACATTGCTTATGGCATGCAAAATGAAAGCTTTGTCAAAAATTTAATGAAAGAGCTGCGAATTGAACACCTTAGAGATAAATATCCGTCTGAAATTTCAGGCGGCGAAAAACAACGGGTCGCCATTGCACGAGCCATTGCAACCGAGCCGGATGCCTTGCTTTTAGATGAACCTTTTTCTGCATTAGATAATCAAACACGTGTAAAAGGTCATGAAGAGCTATTACGTATCCATAAGCTTTGGCGCATTCCCATTATATTAGTCACCCATCATCTTGAGGAAGCAAAAAAATTGGGGAATCGAATTTTATATTTACACGAAGGAAAAATTTGTGACAGTGAAATGAATGTGAATCTTATTCAGAGTTAATTGACAGACTTACTCTTTAAGCTGAACATCAGTTATACAAAATTATGAGGAAAAAGGGGGTTTATAGCATTCCCCTTTTTCAGACTTTGTGTTTGCTTCCTTAAAAACAGTAAATTAAATTTATTTTTATATTGTTCATTTAGCACATAGTTCTAAGTTTTGAAAATCTACAATAGTTATTTGAATTAACTTTTTTGTACAAATAGAAACAACATTTCATCCTCCCTCTTTTCACAAAAAAAATCCTTGCCGCTAAATAAGCAGCGAAGGATTGGTTTGTTTTTCTCTCCGATAGATTCGTATTGTGATAATGTATCATATGCATTTTTTTATTTCTGAAGCAAGATTAATTTTTGTTTTACAATTTCTTTGATTCTCTGATTGGCTGGTATAAAAAGTTTTCTTAATGATGTTAAAGGGCGATCAGCTGCTTTAGGGAAGGTCTTATTTATTTCCTCTATATAAGCTTTATTTAGTTCAGATCCAATATTAACTTTTTTCACTCCTTCAGAAACACATCTTTTTATATCTTCATCAGATACTCCTGTTCCTCCATGTAGAACTAAACCCACATGGCCTATGTTGGAAGAAATTTCTTTCAATAAATCAAAATTGATTTTTGCTTTCGATTTATATAATCCATGTGTTGTCCCTATTGCAACGGCAAGGGCATCAACATTTGTCTCCTTAACAAACATATATGCATCCTCAGGATTTGTATACATTACATCTTTTTCATCGACAACTAATCCATCTTCAGTTCCGCCTATCGTTCCTACTTCTCCTTCAACAGATACATTCCGTTTATGGGCATATTCCACAACTTTTTTAGTATTTTCAATATTTTCATTAAGAGGCAAGCTAGAACCGTCATACATAACAGAAGTATATCCGCTATCGATTGCCTTTTGAATTGCATGAATATCTTGGCAATGATCTAAATGAAGACAAACATCAATATTGTATCTTTCAGAAAGCGTTTTAATAATAGATACCATCAAGTCGAAGCCAACATACTCTGCAGTGCCTAACGATGTTTGAATAATAATAGGAATGTTTAACTCGTTTGCTGCTTCCATCATGGACGGTAACATCTCTATACAATGCACATTAAAAGCACCAATTGCCCCTTTGTTATTAGTCATTTCAAACAACGATACTAAATTTTTCATTTTTATATCACCTTATGCCTTTCCTCTAATAATATCTTTGGATAATTTGAGCAATTCATCTATTTTTTTTAAATATAATTGAACATCTGAATCTCTTTTTTGATCAATTGCTTCTTTTCTCTTTATGTTATATAGTTTTAATAATTCATTATTCGCTTGCCCTATAGTTTTATTCTCAGAAATACTTAATTCATAGTAATTTATAGCTTGATCGATTTCCCCTGCTTCAAAATATAGCTTCCCTAATTGGTTTAAAATCTCTATTTTGTTATTTTCATTAGCGTTTTCTAATAATTTTTCTGCTTTTTCAATCTCAATCATTAAATCCTCTTTATTTGGTGCTTTTGGAAGCTCGTTCGTAATCTTTTTTTCCTTTTTTCTTTTTTTAAAAAATACCACTGCTGTTCACCTCGACAGAATCAGAATAATTGAAGTATTGGATTAAATATCCAATGGTAAAGGAGTGCAGCCATCACAGTATCGACATCAGTGGCAGTTGTATTTACGAATCCTATAGAATTTAAAATGGGAACAAGTAAAGCGGGAAGTAATGTAATAAAAATTCCATGGGCTATAGTGGATATAATAGTCCCCCTTCTTCCGCCTACTGCATTTGCAAATACTCCTGCTGATCCACCGGCAAAAAAGTTTGTAAGCATCCCTGGTAAAATCATTGGCAATCCACATAATGGTAGTGCAAACATTGCAATAACTGAACCAATTGTTGTACCGATAAATCCTAATGTCACAGCATTTGGAGCATATGGAAATAATACAGGGCAATCTAATGCAGGTTTAGAATCTGGAACTATTTTAAGGGCAATACCTCTAAATGCCGGAACAATTTCTGCTAATAACAATCGCACTCCTGATAAAAGGACGTATACACCGACAACGAATTGGAAGCCTTGAATAAACGCAAATACTAAATAATTTAAATTATCCGAAAATTTAGATGAGAATTCTTCTCCTGCAAACGCTGCAGTTATGATATAAAGCGGAATCATGACTAATCCTACACCAACATAACTATCTGATAAAAATTCTAACCCTTTTGGAAATTTAAAATCCTCTGTAGATTTACTTTTGTCGCCAACGAGCTTTGAAACTCCTGCAGTAAAAATATAGCCAATTGTACAAAAGTGACCAAGGGCAATATCATCGGAACCTGTTATTTTCCTCACAATTGGCTGAGCAATGGCAGGCATAGCAACAGCAAAAATACCACCGACTAATCCACCTATTAAAATAAGAGGAAACCCTCTCAATCCAGCATTTACTCCAAATACTGTGGTCATTGTAGCCATCCATAATATTGCTTGACCAGTTAGGAAGATATATTTCCATCTAGTAAATCTAGCAATGAGTATATTAAAAATGAATATAAACAAAAATGTAAGAGCTATTTCACTCCCAAGGTTTAAATCATTCATAGCTTGCCCGTTTATAGCTTCTATCGACGGGACGATACCTTGCAGTCCAAATGCTTTTGAAAAAATTTGTCCAAAATAGGTTAAAGATGATACAATTATTCCAGAACCTGCTGAAAGCACCAAAAATCCCAACATCGTTTTAAACGTACCAGAAGTAATTTCACTAAAAGATTTTTTTTGCAGAAGTAATCCAATTAGAGCAATCAAGCCAATTGTCACAGCTGCCTGAGTTAATATATTTTCGATAAAAAAGTTAATAACAGACATTTTCATTTCCTCCTATAGCTTCTATTGGAGAATTCCTAATATATGTTTCATAAATTCTTTTAGTTTGATGAGGTATTGTGTTTACACAATCCTCATTTTTTAGTTTATAATTCTCCCTTTTCCTGCAAAATCGGCACTAATTTTTCTCTAATTTCATTTTTGTCTACTAGTTTATTTAAAAAGATAAAGCTGGAATTAATGTTGTATCTCTTAAACTGTGGCTCAAAATTTTTGCCTGCAATGATAATATCAGCTCCATACCCAGCTGCTGATGAAAGATCCGAATGATCTAATGATGCTTTAACATTAAGATCTTTTAACACTGACTCAACACTCATTTGGCAAGCAAAGCTGCTACCTAGACCAGCTCCACATACAACTAAAATTTTCAACATTTATTTCACCCCCTTTCTATTTTTAATGTTTTATTAACATATTATTTTTTATTGCTATATTTACTAATTGCGGATCAAGTTTTTGATTTGTTGAATGAACATCATTAAAGTCTATTAATTGAACCGTGCCATTTTTAACGCCAACCATTTTTCCAGAAATCCCTTTATTAATGCACTCTCTAGCCAATGCACCCATCTGTACAGCTATCATGGCATCTCTAAAAGATGTATTACCTGCTCTAATAAAAAATCCCATGATTGTTTTTCTAACTCTAATATTCAAGTGTTTTTCAATGTATTCTGAAATTTCAAAAGAAACTCCTTGATCCCCACTTTTATATAGTCTGCCATCATATGCAGACTCAGAACATACAATTATGATAGATTTTTTTTCTTTCAGTTTTTCTACAATAATATCTACTGCTTTATTTTTATCTGTAGGGAATTCGGGGATTATTGCCAAATCACAGCCACCTGCAATTGCACTAGCCAAAGCTAAATTTCCGCATTTTCCTCCTAATACTTCCACCATAAAAATTCTGCCAGGCATATTGTGTGCAGTATCATGCAAGTCATGTATAGTTCCTATAATCCTATTTAAAGCAGTGTCAAATCCGATCGAATATTCACTGCCATCAACATCATTATCTACCGTCATGGGGATAAAAATGGTTTTTGTTCCTTCCGAATTCATTAATTTTGCCGCTTTTTGCGAACCGTTCCCGCCAAAAATTAGTAAATAATCAAAACCAAATGATTTTAATTGTTCATGTATTTTTTTCCTTCCTTCCTTTTCATACGGTAATTTGCTTCTTGAAGTCCTTATAATCTGTTTTCCATCGAGTGAATAATTTTGACAATTTTCCAATGTTAAAGGAATTGGCTGATTTTTTAATATTCCGTCAAACCCCTCATGGAATCCGTAAAGTTCTATTTTTTTATCTTTTGCTATCATTTCAATAGCAGCATTAACACCTGATCCGTCTCCCCCGCTAGTAATTATGGCTACTTTTGTCATCTTCCTTCTCCCTCGCTGTTTTATTTAACATTTTTACTCAGAAGTTGATTTAATTCATCAATTGAACAAACTTTGGAGATTTCATCTATTAAATCAGAATTTACAATATTCACTATCATTTTTATTAATTCTAGGTGTGTATCGCTATCTGTCGCTGAAAAACTGATCAAAACATTTACTGGAGTATTACTATTGGGAAAATACACAGGATTTTTTAAGGTAATAAGACTATATCCAATTTTAATCGCTCCATTTTCAGGTCTTGTATGTGGAATGGCTAATCCCGGATATATGACGATATACGGTCCATATTCCTTTATATTTTGAATAACTGACTCAACATAGTTTTTATTTACATGACCATTTTTTTCTAATAAAAAGATGCTTTTTCTAATAGCATCTTCCCAATTGGAAGCTTCTACATGAATTTCCACATTGTCATCGTTAAATTCTATTTCATCCATAGTTATTGCCACCCTTATCTACTACTCATATTTTCTAGGTTGTGAATCATATCCTCATAAGTAAATTCATAAATTAGTTTACTTGCGCCAAACTCGTCAATTAAAAATTTATAAAGTAAACGAAAAACATACTCATAACTTTCAGCTTGGTTTTTAGGGATACTTAAAACGAAAACAACCTGTACTTTTTCCTTATCCCATATTATTGAAGACTTTAAAATACATACCGCAATTGCTACTTTGTTCATGTTATTTTCTAGGGCATGTGGTATTGCTACTAAATCACCTAATTCGGTTGAAGCCATTTTTTCTCTTTCAAATATTGATTGCTTTGTTTGATAATCAATATATCCATGCTTTTCCATTAAATTAGTAATATAATCAAGTACTTCATATTTGGTTTTGAATTCCACACCTTTAATAAATAGTTCTTTGATAAATATTTTTTTCAAATCAAAATGAATATTCAATTTGTCACCATTTAAAATATTTTTAATTTCAACCAAATCTTTATGATTTAAAATAGGATTGATTAGCATGATTTTCTTTGATTTTAAATTGTTAATCGGAACAGTAGTTAGAATCAAATCCGCTTGATTAATCATTTCCACATTAAGTTTTAAAAGGCTGGTAGTTTCTATAATATTAATTTGATTTCCGAAAAATCCCTTTAGCTTCTCTCGGAGTAAAGAGGCAGTAGCCAGACCTGATCCACAAACAATGAGTATTTTTTTAATATTATTTTTTTCATTAATTCCTTTCCTTTCTAAAGCCGCTCCAAAATGAATAGCAATATAGCCGATTTCATCTTCATTTATCGAAAAATTTGTTATTTCTTTTATTTTTTTACTCGCAATAACTGCAATTTCAAATGCTAACGGGTAGTTATATTTAATTTGATTTAAAAGATCATTTCGAATATTCATTTTGTATTTTAGTCTATTTAGAGCTGCACTAAGGTGGACGGTCAGATGATTCCTTAATTCTAAATCTTTTGTAAAATCAATTGAGGTTTCTATTTTTATTTGTTCCATGACTTTCATGATAATGTTATGGATTTTATTTAATTCAAAGGAATTCATCTGATGATAAATCAGTTTTCCACTGCTTACTAGATGCTGAGTCAAATAGTAGATTTCCGAATCGATATTTTTTCCCAATCTATTTTTTATTTCATTTATGATTTCAGCAGCAATCGTAAACTCAGGGGTATTTCTTAATTCCTTTTTGGCTTGGTTGCTATAAGAAAGATGCATGTTAGCTAAAGATCTTTGTATACTTATTTGGATGTGAATAATCAAATTGTTTATGGCCATATCAGTTAAAATAAAATTGTGATTTAATAAAATTTTTGTTATTATATCTTTAATTTGCATCATTTCATCAATTGAGAATAATTGGTGTGATGCATAATTGTCTCCTCTAAAAATATACTCAGACACACAATATCTAAATTTGTCCTCATCTCCTTCGATCCTAATTCCATTAAAACGGTCAATTTTAACCTTTAAATCAAATTTTTTTAATTCATTATTTACTGCAGGTAAATTATTTTTTAAAGTAGTTAAACTAATAAACAATTCATCCGCTAATTCTTGTAGATACAATTTTTTGTTAACAAGCATATTAATTAATATTTTTTTTATTATTAATAGTAAGAGCTCTGATTTTTCCGCTGGGAATGTAAAGCAATGATTGTTATCAATAACGTGGTTGTCTATTTCTGAGAATTTAGTATTATTACGAATTTCTAATTTATATCCCATGCCTCTTTTTGAAACAATCTCTGCCCCGTAATTTCTCAATACTCGATTTAATGCTTTTACATCATTTCTTATAGTCCTTGGGGATACCCCCATTAAAATCGCAATACTTTTTCCTGTTTGATATGTCTTCCCCCTCCTTAAAAGAAAAAGTATGGACCTTTCCCTTTCTGTTAGCGTTTTCATCTCGATGATCCCCTCTCATTTATTAGAATAAGTCGTAAAAACATTAATATTAAGTCAGAAATTTGCCATTGCAAAGGAATTTCCTTTAGTCAATTTCTGTTTAGTTAATTATCAAAGATATATAACTAAAGCATCGTTTGGCATTCCCAAAAATTTTTTAAAAAAACTTGCCAACTTTTTCGTTGAGCCAACCGACAGGGTTGTTTCTTTCAGACAAAGGAAATTAAACTTTTATTGAATAGGAAAGTTTGTTTATCAAAATATATTTCACTCCTTGGGTCGTCCTCTAAAACAATAATTGATATTCTTGTACAAGAGTTAATAGTTGTTTTCTTCTTTCCTGACTTAAAAAAATTCCGGAATAGTATGTATTAATCTAAGTTTGCATGTTTCATAAATTCTCATTCCATCTTCATCCATTGGTACAGATACAATGTTCGCACCGCAGGATCGGAATACATTTGAGTGCAGTTGGATAAATAGGTATCTCTTGAAATTTCCCTGAAGGCAATCGTTCCCCCTCAGATAAAAAAACAGACCAAATAAAATTTGTTGAACCTTTGGGATACTGGCATTTTGATTCAATTTAATCTTCACAAATTTCCTCTACTCGTATATAAATACAAATTGATTTCCCTGCAAATGAAAACCGTTTTGGCCATTAAACTTCTAGCCTATGTGGATTTTCAATTTGAATTCATATCGTTAATTTGATTACGGATATAGTGTTATATAGTCATATTGACTGCTATACATATAATTCGTTTAGTATAAGTTTAGTTTATTATGAACCAGGGAGGGAATGATTCGTGCCAGAAACTATTTTAAATGTAAGAGATAAAACAAAATATCGTGATAATTTTATTGAAGGAGTAAAGGCCTGTTTACCTACCATATTTGGTTATTTAAGTATTGGCTTTGCTGCTGAAAGTTGTAGAAAAAGCGGCAGGTCTTAGTGTGTTGGAAATCGCTTTATTGTCTCTCTTTCTTTATGCAGGTTCTGGACAATTTGTTACAGCGGGGATGATTACAGCTGGCAGTACTGTTCCATCTATTATTTTTGCAATTTTTTTAGTTAATCTTCGGCATCTTTTATTTAGTGCCTCTCTAGCCCCTTATTGTAGGCGTATGGGCCTGTGGGAAAATTTTTTAATAGGTTGTCAAATAACAGACGAAACTTTTGGAGTAGCTTCTAATTATCTTGCAAACAAAAAAGAAGCTAGTTTTTCTTGGCTACTAGGGTTAAATATAACAGCTTATGTCAATTGGCTTATAGCAAATATTTTGTGAGCCATCATGGGAGGATGGGTAACTAATACGGAGTCTATCGGAATGGACTTTGCGTTACCAGCTATGTTTGCTGGATGATTAGTATTTCAAATTATTGGTAAAGATGAGAAGCTATTAGAAATAGGCATAGCAATGTTTACAGTTGTTTGTTTACTTGTTGTTAATTTTTTAATACTAGGGATGTGGGGAGTCATGATTGCGACTATTATAGGATCAACCGTTGGGATGGTGATGAACAAATGGAAATAAGGTAGGAGATTTTTTTAATCATACTTGGAACAGGTATTGTTACATTAATCCCAAGAATAGTGCCTTTGTTATTCTTAAGCAGAATCAAACTTCCTGAGTGGTTTTTAAGTTGGCTTAGTTTTGTCCCCGTTACTGTTATGGCGGCGTTATTGACACAGAGCCTTTTATTTGATGATGGTCAACTTTCTCCGATGGCAAATAAGTTTGAATTATTGGCTATTATACCCACTTTTTTAGTTGCTCTATTATTTAGAAGTCTACTAGGAGCTGTTTTAGTGGGAATGATATCTGTCAGTTTATTAAGATGGATTTTTATATGAAATTTTAAGGGGAAGATTTATAAAAAGACTGAAAGATTAGTCTTCCCCTGGTTAAAGTAAGCAGATATAAAAATAGTATGCAACTAGTGGTGTTATGACAAGAAAATGGATACGTTAAACAGAGAGAAATAGCCTAATCAGTTGCTTTTTCCAGGTTAGCTAAATAAACTGCCTCATATTCACATTGGGTACATCATTCACACTGAAAAAATAGTTCATATAATTCCCACTACAATAATCACCAGCTGAAAGATATAGTTCAAATTTTTCGGAAAAATTACCAATCTATTTTCAGTTATGTCCCCTTTCCTTATTTCATGCTTACGTTTTTCTGCCGCCAAAGTAAAATCCATAGAAATAATCCCAAGCTCTTAATTCCCTAAAGTACTGAGATGGTTTGACTGTAAAAAACCCTGCACGTGCAAAAGCAATAAGAAAAGCAAACTTGACCAATTGAAAAATGAATGATTCTCAATCCATCTTATCATCCCCCCTCTTTTTCTAATTGTTGAGAAATAAGAGGTAGTGGCTTTAGTTGTATTCACTTCTCCTTATAAGTTAACATAACATTTTTATTTAAAACTTTAAAAATAAGTTAATGTATTGTTGATTGTTTGTTCTAGCCCTCTCCTTCCATAAGTATGTATATTCGGAGATGAAGAGTATCTTTTTCTTTCCATTTGTTCGAAGTCCTCAAATGATTTTCCGTTTTTTAATCCTTTCTGCCCTTTAATTTTGCATTTTACCTTCTTGTATAATTTCTTTCTTTATCTTGTTTTATTGTTCATTTAGCACATAGTTCTATTTTTTTTACTGGATACGTCTCTCGCTTGAAACGGCATAATACTTGCTTGTGAAAATTTGTGAAATTTCTCCTTATGATGCTTTTTGATAAAATCTATTAATTTTTAATGCAAAAAGATCAATGACGGACAGTTGAACAAAGAATTCTGGGGGCAAATTACAGCTCTCGTCTCATTCATTTGTCCGCCGGCAGGGATGGCATTGGGTCGAGCTTATGGTGCATTAGAATTAAGCTCAACCGTTTCCGGAAAAGACTGGCTTTCAGGTTGAGAGCTTGGCACAGGGGAAAAATTATTCTGCAGCTCCCTCGACCCATTGGATATCGTCACTGGCGTTAGTTCGTTTTCTAAATTCAGCAGCGCGGCCCGGTTACGCCCTCTTCGAGAAGCAATGGATCCAAAGCTATTTAAGCTGGATTGAATCAAAAATCACAACATGCCTGCGACATGGTTGTCCGTATAGAAGAAAGGCGTATCTTCCCTCATCAAATGCGACAAGACAAAGCAAGTGATCAACAATTTAACGGAGGTATGAAAGCGAAATGCCTATGGATATAAGAATTTTACCCGTTTTCGTTCAAAAATACTATTATTCCACAAGTTTAAAAGAATTGAGGGACATATAGGCTAGCACTACCTTTTCTTTTAGAAAGGGAGGTACCCCCTTTCCAGAAGAAAAGGCCACCAAGCGAAGCGCGGCAGCCTGAACCCCAATATTTGACAAAGAACCTTTTTTATTACACCGGATATACTCCATGCTTTCTTTCCGAAAAGACGATATATTTCGACATATAGGCATCAAAGCGACGAATCAATTCTTCGCGAAGCTGGTTTGGAGCGATAATTCCATCTATCACCATCTCTGAGGCTAAACGATAAATATCAATATCGCGGCGATACTCCTCCCGTTTTTGTTCAATAAAGGCTGCCTGTTCTTCTTTAGGAAGCTCAGCAATTTTATTGGCATAGACTGCATTAACCGCTGCTTCTGGTCCCATCACGGCAATTTGCGCATTAGGAAACGCTAAGCAGCAATCCGGTTCAAAGGCCGGGCCAGCCATCGCATAAAGACCTGCCCCATACGCTTTTCGCACGATAATAGAAATTTTCGGAACCGTTGCTTCTGACATCGCTGAAATCATTTTCGCTCCATGGCGGATAATTCCTGCCCTTTCCACTTTTGTGCCGATCATAAATCCTGGAATATCGGCTAAAAATAAAAGCGGAATATGGAAGGCATCACATAAAGTAATAAATTTGGCTGCTTTATCAGCCGAATCATGGAATAGAACACCGCCTTTGATGCGCGGCTGGTTAGCGAGTATACCGATTGGCTGTCCATTCAAGCGAGCAAGTCCTGTAATCAATTCAGGTGCAAACAGCTTTTTGATTTCGCAAAAAGAGCCTTCATCAATAAAACGCTCGATCAAGTCATACATATTAAACGGCGCATTTTGATTCAGGGGTAAAATGTCCTCAATCGTTTTTTCAAAGCTCTTCGCTGGCTTTGCTTCGACAATTGGCGGTTTTTCAGCGAAATTGGCTGGAAAATAAGATAAGTACTTGCGGGCAAACTGAATGGCTTCTTCTTCTGTTTTCACAAGTACATCTCCACATCCAGAGACACTGCAATGCATTCGCGCTCCACCCATCTCTTCAAGCGTCACTTTTTCGCCAATCACCATCTCCGCCATTCGCGGCGATCCTAAATACATCGAAGCGTTTCCTTCGACCATAATGACGATATCGCAAAAAGCTGGAATATAAGCACCGCCGGCCGCCGATGGTCCAAATAATAAGCATATTTGCGGCACTTTTCCAGAAAGCTTTACTTGATTGTAAAAAATGCGCCCTGCCCCGCGGCGACCAGGAAACATTTCGACTTGATCCGTAATCCGCGCTCCAGCCGAGTCTACTAAATAAAGCATCGGGCACCGAAGCTTTTCTGCGGTTTCTTGGATACGAATGATTTTTTCTACGGTCCGTGATCCCCACGATCCCGCCTTTACCGTTGAATCATTGGCCATTACACATACGGTTTGCCCGTTGATTTTTCCGATCCCTGTTACCACGCCATCAGCTGGCAGACCGTCAGCAAGACAATTGGCAAATAAAGCATCCTCAAATTGCATTCCCTCATCAAATAACAGCTTTAGACGATCTCGTACGAATAGCTTGCCTTTCTCCGCATTTTTTTGATGGTACTTTAATGCGCCGCCTTGTTCAATTTTTTCGACTTGTTCCGCCAATTTCTCGGTCAATGTTTTTGCTTGCTCGTTGATCACTTGCACTTCCTCCTTTACTCTCCTTTATAAACAGGCTTCCGCTTTTCTTTAAAGGCTTGCAGCCCTTCTAAACGATCCTTCGTTGGAATTGTCATCTCATAAGCCATCTGCTCCAGCTTCAAACCTGTATATAAATCGACTTCCAGACCTCGATTAATGGCTATTTTAGCTTGGGCAACAGCAATCGGCGCATTTTGAATTATTTGTCCGGCAAGTTCGTTGGCCTTTTCCATTAACTGCTCATACGGCACAACATATTCTACTATTCCGATGCTGGCTGCTTCCGCTGCCGTTAGCCGTTTAGCCGTAAAAATGAGCTCCTTTGCTTTGCCTTTTCCGATTAAACGCGGGAGACGCTGAGTTCCGCCAGCACCTGGAATAATCCCAAGCGCCGTTTCGGTTAATCCAAGCTGAGCATGATCAGAGGCAATACGGATATCGCAAGCTAACGCCAATTCGAGGCCTCCGCCAAATGCAACGCCATTAATCGCGCAAATAGTTGGTGCTGGAAGCTGTTCAAATTCATTGATCGTCTCTCGAATCAGCGCAACGGTTTTTCTCACTTCTGTTTCAGTCATACTGGCACGTTCTTTTAAGTCAGCACCAGCACAAAATGCTTTTTTTCCACTTCCTGTTACGATCACACAACGGATCGAGCGATCAAACCTTAATTGCCCAAGCTTTTGCTTCAGCTCCATTAACAGCGCTGTAGACAAAGCGTTGACTGCTTGCGGGCGATGCAAAGTCAGCACTGCCACTCCATTCGCCGCCTCATAGAGAATAGAAGATTCCATTTAATCACTCTCCTTTATTAGGACAAACAAGGATCAACGGTTTGCAAATAATGGCTATTGAGCGCTCGACCGATTTTATTTTGAATAAATAGCGCTGCCTCCGTTAACCGCCCAGCATCAATGCCTGTAGCAATATCCATGCCATGAAGCATATATAATAAATCATCAGTCGCTACGTTTCCGGAAGCTCCCGGTGCATACGGACAGCCGCCCAGTCCACCAAGCGAGCTGTCAAAAGTCGTAATCCCCATTTCTAATGAAAGCAGCACATTGGCTAAGGCTGTTCCCCTTGTATCGTGAAAATGCATGGATAGCTTTTCTTTCGGGAATCTCTTTAGAAGCGAGTTGAGCACAGCTTCCACTTGGCGAGGGGTAGCAACACCGATCGTATCACCTAAAGAAAGCTCATCCACTCCCATTTCAAACAACCGCTCTGATATAGCAGCTACCTGCTCAATGGAAACTTCCCCCTCATAAGGGCAACCGAAAACCGTTGAAAGATAGCCGCGAACAGTTTTCTTAGCACGCTTTGCCTCCTGAACAACAGCTGTTAAGACAGGATAGGTATCTGAGATTGATTTATTAATATTTTTTTGATTATGCGTCTCGCTTGCAGACATAAATACAGAGATTTCATCAACTTGAGTCGTCAAAGCATTTTCAAGCCCTTTTTGATTCGGAACAAGCGCTGCATAAGTAACACCAGGAGCTCGTTCAATTCCTGCTGCAACATCTAGCGCATCGGCTAGCTGCGGAATCCATTTTGGATGAACAAATGATGTTATTTCAATGTACGTCAACCCTGTTTTGGAAAGCTGATTGATCCAAGCAATTTTATCTTCAGTCGCAATGGCTGTCTTTTCATTTTGCAGCCCATCACGAGGCCCTACCTCTTTAATCGTAACGTGTTTAGGCCAGTTGCCCACGCGCCTCACCTCTTATTCAAATTCAAGCAAAATATCGCCTTCATTGACAAAATCGCCTTCCCTCACATGAATTTCTTTAACGATTCCGCTTGCTTCTGCAGCAATAGGAATTTCCATTTTCATTGATTCTAAAATCACGACATCTTGCCCTTTCTCAATGTTTTCTCCGACAGAAACAATAACTTTCCATACATTCCCTGCCATTATTGCAACAATCTGATTCATCTTTTTACTCCTCCATTTCCTGAACTTGCAGATTGAAGGTCTTCCACTCTCTAATCAAGAAAAGTGGAAGACTTGATCAACATCTTATTTTTTGATAGAAACGCTGCTTAAATGCCGATTTACAAAATCGGTTGTTGTATGTCCCGCTTGAAATTCTGGGTGTGCCAACACTTCTTTTAGCATTGGAATGTTTGTTTTAATTCCTTCAATTTGATAGCTGCCAAGCGCTTGCAGCATGCGATTAATCGCTTCCTTTCGGTTTTCGCCCTTTACAATTAATTTAGCAATCATTGGATCATAAAACGGCGTTACGACCATTCCGCTTTGAACAGCTGTTTCATTGCGAATACGCTCTCCCTCCGGTAATTGAAGCGCAGTAATGGTTCCGGGGGATGGAAAAAATGTTTTTGGATCCTCTGCGTAAATCCGCGCCTCGATGGCATGCCCTTGACGCTGGATGTGATCTTGGCTATAGCCGAGCTTTTCCCCGGCAGCGATGCGCAGCTGCTCTTCGACAAGATCCAGACCGGTGATCTCCTCAGTTACTGGATGCTCTACCTGAAGACGCGTATTCATTTCAAGAAAGTAGAAGTTTTTCTGTTCATCAACAAGAAATTCAATCGTTCCTGCATTTGTATAACCAATATATTGGGCAGCTTGAATGGCTGTCTCCCCCATTCTTTTTCTTGTTTGCTCATCTAAAAACAGAGAAGGAGCTTCTTCAATCACCTTTTGGTGACGCCGCTGAATCGAACATTCACGTTCCCATAAATACACATAATTCCCGTAGTGGTCAGCAAGAAGCTGAACTTCAATATGGCGCGGATTCTGAATATACTTTTCCAAATACATCGCCCCATCGCCGAAGAAGGAAGTCGCCCGCTTTTGGTTGCCTTCAAACACTTTGTGCAATTCCTCTTCATTATGGACGATTTGCATTCCGATACCGCCACCGCCGCTAGACGCCTTTAACATAATAGGATAACCGATCGTCGCTGCTGTGCTTGCTGCTTCCTCAACACTTTGAAGCGGAAAGGAGATGCCGGGGACGATCGGCACACCTGCTTCTGACATTGTTTTCCGAGACTCAATCTTACTTCCCATTTTCGCAATAACATCAGCATTTGGTCCGATAAATACAATTCCTTCCTCTTCACAACGGTGCGCAAATGTCGGGTTTTCCGACAAGAGACCATACCCTGGATGAATCGCTTCCGCTTTTGTCGCTTTTGCAACGTCAATGATTTTGTCAATATTCAAATAACTTTCACTGACATGCGGCTTTCCAATTAAATAAGCTTCGTTTGCCCATTTTACATGGAGCGAATCAGCATCTGCTTCTGAGTATATGGCTACTGTCTGAATTCCTAACCGCCGGCACGTTCGAATGACTCGAGCTGCAATTTCTCCCCGATTGGCCACTAACACTTTTTTAAACATGCAACTCCTCCTATTCATGGGTTGTCTTTGTACTAAGAATTTGTTTAGCCTGCTCGCGCAATTTAAATTTTTGAATTTTTCCGGATGCTGTCATCGGATACGAATCGGTAAATTCAATATAACGGGGGATTTTATGACGCGATATTTTTCCGCGGCAAAATTCTTGAACTTCTTCAGCCGTCGCAGTTTGCCCTGGTTTTAAAATAATCCACGCCATTACTTCTTCTCCGTATTTTTCATCAGGTACACCGACCACTTGAACATCTAGAATTTTCGGATGCTGATATAAAAATTCTTCAATTTCCCGTGGATAAATGTTTTCTCCGCCGCGGATGATCATATCCTTTAGTCTTCCAGTAATGCGGCAATATCCATTTTCATCCATTATTGCTAAGTCGCCTGTACGGAGCCATCCTTCCTCATCAATCGCTTCTTTCGTCGCTTCCGGATTGTTATAATATCCTTTCATGACATGATAGCCTCGCGTACATAGCTCTCCTTGCACACCGCACGGTACTTCCTTGTTTGTGCCTGGTTCGACTATTTTGACTTCAACGTTTGGAAGAGCACGCCCGACTGTCTCGACGCGCAAATGAATAGGATCATCCGTTCTCGTCTGAGTAATGACAGGCGAAGATTCAGTTTGTCCATAAGCAATCGTAATTTCTTTAGCTCCCATTTTTTCGATGACCGCCTTCATTACTTCAATTGGACAATTTGATCCCGCCATAATTCCTGTCCGCAATGAAGACAGATCGTATTTTTCGAAATCAGGATCGTTCAACTCAGCAATAAACATGGTCGGCACACCATGTAAAGCGGTGCATTTTTCATCTTGAACCGTTTGAAGCACTTGGGTAGCATTGAATTCTTGAATTGGTACGATCGTAGCGCCGACAGAGACGCATGCTAAGACGCCAAGCACGCAGCCAAAGCAGTGAAAAAATGGCACAGGAATACATAAACGATCATCTTTCGTGAGTTTCATGCATTGAGCAATATTGTAGGCGTTGTTGATAATGTTGTAGTGGCTGAGCATAACTCCTTTTGGAAATCCTGTCGTTCCTGAAGTGTATTGCATGTTGATGACATCATGCGGGTCAAGGGAGTTCATTCGTTGATCGAGTTCATCTTCAGCGGTATCTTGAGCCATCGCCAAAAGATCATTCCATGTATATGTGCCAGGGTAACGCTTATCACCAAGAACGATGACATTTTTTAGACGTGGAAGACGCTTCGCCTTCAGCTGTCCTGGCTGACATTCGTACAGCTCCGGGGCAATCTCATAGATCGTGTCAATGTAAGAGGTATCGCGATATTGTTCGATTAAAAGAAGGGTCGTGGAATCTGATTGCTTCAATAAGTATTCTAATTCAGCTGTACGGTAGTTCGTGTTGACCGTCACAAGTACAGCCCCCATTTTGCCTGTAGCAAACTGGCATGCCAGCCATTCAGGAGTGTTGGTTGCCCAAATTGCAATATGCTCTCCTGACTGAATGCCCAGTTTCATGAAGCTTCGAGCAACAAGACGACAATATTCATCAAACTGCCTGTATGTCATTCTAAGTCCGCGATCTGCATACACAACAGCCTCATGCTCTGGATAAGCATTCGCTTTTTCTTCTAATAGTTTGCCAACCGTAACCTCTAACATCTCCGTCATAACATGCGCCTCCTTTGTTTAAATAAATTTTCATCCTCTCCATTTTTTCTGTCCTTTAACATCCAAGCTGACGGGCAATAACGAGCCGCTGAATTTCTGATGTGCCTTCACCAATTTCCATGAGCTTAATATCGCGCAAATGGCGCTCGACCCCATATTCTTTCATATACCCGTATCCTCCATGAATTTGAATTGCCTGATTACATATGCGGAAGCCAGCTTCAGAAGCAAACAGTTTAGCGAAAGAGGCTTCTTTTGTAAATGGTTTCCCTTGATCTTTTAGCCAGGCCGCTTTATACACCATGCTGCGGGCTAATTCGATTTCCATCGCCATATCGGCAAGCTTAAATTGAATCGCTTGGAATTTAGAAATGGATTGACCAAATTGTTTCCGTTCCTTCGCATATTGAAGCGCTTTCTCAAACGCGGCTTGAGCGATGCCAACGGCAAGAGCAGCAATCGAAATGCGACCGCCGTCTAGAGTATATAAAAATTGCTTAAATCCCTTTGCCGGATCCCCTAATATGTTCTCTTTCGGCACGCGTACATTTTCAAGCACAAGCTCGCACGTATTCGAGGCACGGACACCCATTTTGTCGTAATTGCATTGAATCGTAAATCCCGGAGCGTTTGTTGGAACAATGAAAGCAGAGATGATGTTTTTATCCTTGTCATCCTTTCCGGTCACTGCGGTGACAATCACTTGTCTTGCATGCCCTGCATTCGTAATCCAGCATTTTTCTCCATTAATCACATATTCATTTCCGTCAAGCACCGCTCTCGTTCGGGTTCCGCCAGCATCTGAACCGGCATTCGGTTCAGTTAACCCAAACGCTCCCAACGCCTCTCCTTTGGCCATTGGAACAAGCCACTTTTGCTTTTGCTCTTCTGTACCAAAATAGTAAATAGGGCTTGCACCTAATGAGACAGCAGCAGCATAGCTAAGACCTGTTCCGCCACAGGCGCGGCCAATTTCCTCTACAGCAACAGCATATGAAATCGTATCGCCACCAGCTCCGCCATATTCTTCTGGGAACGGGATTCCCAATAGCCCTAGCTCTCCCATCTTTTTGAATATTTCGATGGAAAAATAGGCTTCTTCATCCCATTTCGCTGCGTTTGGTGCAATTTCCTTCTCAGCAAACTCCCTCACCATTTCTTTAATCATCTGTTGCTCTTTTGTAAGTTCAAAATTCATGCTCTCTCCCCCATTTCTAACATATTATTATAAAACCGACTAGTCGGTTTGTTTTTCATGAAAAATTTACGTTAACTAAAAATCATTTTTTAAATTTTAAAATGATTGAAGCGAAGCCTGCTTGCTTTTGATGAAATAAATGATATTTTCCGCCTTTTGCTTAGCCTTTTCTGTAAGGACAGAATGCAAAATAAAATCAATAAAATAGTCGGCAATTTGCTCGATTGTCATCGGCCCTTCCGGCTTATACCATTTATACGTCCAGTTCACCATGCCAATAATCGTCATTCCTGTAATTTCCACTGAAAGCTCTGGGCGAAACTCGCCTGCGTCAATTCCTTCGCGAATGACCCGAAAAATCACCTGCTTAAACTCATCACGCTTTTCATTAATTTTTTGTGCATACTCCGGCTTTAAATAATTGCTTTCTTGATAAAACACCGTTATATGTGGCTTATATAAATGAAATACTTTTACAAATGATTGAATAATAGCACATAAACGCTCTGTTGGGGTTTTGTAGTTTTCATAGGCCGCCTGTGCCTTGTTGAGCACATAGGTGATAAACACGTCGTGAATGTGATAAAGAAGTTCATCTTTTGATTTAAAATTATGATAAAAGCCGCCTTTTGATGCGTTGATTTCTGTGACAATCCGATCGACAGTAACCCCATGATAGCCGTATTGTTCAAAAAGATGCAGAGCCGTATCGATAATTCTTTCTTTTAAAGTTTTATTTGCCATAGAAAATCTCCTTCATCAGCTTATATTAACACAATTTTCAGAAAAGTTAAATATTTTATAGCTGTTATCTATAAAATACGTAATAAATGCCCCAAATGTCAATCCTCGTTTAATAAGATTGAGTCAAAATTTTGTGGGTATTTTCTTTTTTGTACAGAAGAATTTTTTTGAAAGCGTTTACTGAACTCCTTAGTTTGCTTGTGCAGTACCGTTTAGGATTTTTTAAATCTAACCATCGCTATCAAGGCATGATACATCGGGTTGCCAGATGAATGTTGTAGGTAAGGAACTGATCAAGAAGACACAGATATTGCTTTGATTTGTTCTCTCTTATAAAACAATCGTTTGATATCTTCGCACAAGAGTCAATAGTTGTTTTTTTCTTCTTTCCTGACTTAAAAAAATTCCGGAATAGTATGTATTAATCTAAGTTTGCATGTTTCATAAATTCTCATTCCAAATTCATCCATTGGTACAGATACAATGTTCGTGCCGCAGGATCGGAATACATTTGGGTGCAGTTGGATAAATAGGTACTTCTTGAAATCTCCCTGAAGGCAATCGTTCCCCCTCAGACACAATGTTTTTAGGTTAGTTTTTGTCTAATTCTATGTTGTAAAACGGCCTCCTTAAACCGTCTAAAAGAATAGGTTATCCTTTGCTTTGTTTCTCTAACAGTTCAATGATTCTATCCAACTTCTTATCAATTTGTGCTGAACTTTTCTCATGACTAATGATTTGACTACAAGAACACTGCACGTGCAAAAGCAATAAGAAAAGCAAACATGACCAATGGAAAAATGAATGATTCCCAATCACCCATCCTCTTTTTTCTAACTGTATCACAAAGAAACAAAGGGCTGGAATCTTTGGTTGTATCCCGACTCACCATACAGTTAACATAACATTTTTATTAAAAACTTTAACAATCAGTAAATAGCAAATTTATTTTGATTGTTTGATCTAGAGTGAAAAGCATCCATTATGCTTCTGTTTGATGCCCTTTAAAGAATTCTCTGTTTTTAATCCTTTTTCTTCTCCTTAAACTTCCATTTTTCCTTTACCTTCTTGTTTAATTATTTTCGTTATTTTATTTCAATGTTCATTTAGCACATAGTTCTATTTTTGAAAAATAAGCGTTCACACTATACAATTTCTTATTAAAAAATCACCCGCCTAAAAAGGATTCTTATAAAAAAGAAGCAGGAACGTCTTCCCTGCTTCAGTTTCTTAGCTTCAATTGTTGGTTTTCCATGACATATATATGATCTGCGACACGATCAATAAACATGCGATCATGCGATACGAGGATAACAGTTCCTTCATATCCTTTTAAAAAACGCTCTAACGCTTCAATACAAAAAACATCCAAAAAATTGGTCGGTTCATCTAAAATCAGTATATTGTATCTTCCTAAAAATAGTTGACACAAAACTAGACGGATAGCTTCGCCACCGCTTAAATTGCGGACGTTCTTTTCTAAATCATTTCCTGTAAAATTCATTGCGTGCAGAACTGCACGAATCTTACTTTCATGATAGTCGCTTCGTTCTTTCATAAATGAAACTACTGTTTCGTTCTTTTCAAATTGATAGCCCATTTGTTTATATGATCCGATGACAGCTTTCGGAGAAAGAATAATTCCTTCCCCTTGCTGGATGATATGACGAAGGAGTGTTGTTTTCCCTGAACCATTTTTTCCCGTGATAGCGACCGTGCTCCCTAATGGGAATTGGAAACTGGCTTCTTTAAGCAGAATTTTATTTCCTGCCTTAAGCGTCAATCGATCCGCCATAATGGGAAACTTATTGTGCAGTTTGAGAGCAGCTGGCTGAGGAAAATAAAGGGTTTGTTCCTTTTTTGGCGCCTCTACTGCTTCGAGTTGCTCCGCACGCTGCTCAATCGCTTTTGCTGCACGTTGAATCGCCTTTTGGCTTGTATCCTTTGATTTCGTCATAAACATTTTATTTGCCTTTGCTTTTGTTTCCTTTTTTGACATACGTTTATTTGGCTGAGTAATTTTTTCAGCCTTTTTCATTTTCTCCTCAGCTGCTTTTAAAAGACGCGTTTTTTCTTTCACGTATTTTTCGTACTCTTTAAGCTGTCTATTCCGAGTGAGCTTTTTTTGTTCTGCGTAGTCTGAATAATTCCCCGTATATTCCGTTACACGCCCGTCTTCTACCTCCCAAATTTTTGTAACGAGTTCATCCAGCACATGGCGATCATGGCTTACAAGAACAAGCGCGCCATAGTAATAACTTAGCTCATCAATGAAAAACTGCACACCGTCCTCATCTAAGTGTGTTGTCGGCTCGTCTATTAATAAACCTTCATGATAGGTGGAGAAAATTTCCGCTAATTTCAAACGAGTTTGTTCTCCGCCGCTTAAATTTTTCACTTCTGTTTGCGGGATTGACAACCTTCCTAGCAATTTATAATCGATTTCACGTTTAATCGGTCTTGACAGCTGATCAAAATAAGCAAAATCGGCAAAGCGATGTACTTGACCTTTATCAGGCGTAATTTGGCCTGCCAAAAGCTTCAACAACGTACTCTTTCCGGCCCCGTTTTTTCCGACAATCCCGATACGATCAAATTGGTGTACGGCCAGTCGAGGAATATTTAATACAAGTTGGCCGGAAAATGAAACTTCAATATTATTTAACTCAATCAATACTTTTTCCATGATTCGCAGCCCCCATTCTTGTTGCAAATGTTTTCTTTACGCCTACTAAAATTTCCAAATCCACCATGATCTCAGTCGAATCCCGATTTATAAACGCATCAATACGCCCTTTATCCGCAGACCATGCTAGCGGGGTCATTTGCACCAAGTGTTTAAGATCAGCTTTATTAAGGTTCTTTGTGTAACATAAATGCTGCACATCCAGTAGATGGAGATGTTTTTTGAAAAGCGACACTGTTTGATCATTTTTATAGAACTTTTTTTCGTTATGATCAAATAGTTCATCTCTCAGCTCTTTCAAATAATGAGGACGAGGAATAACTTTAATGACAAGTCCATCTTCGACTAATATCCTCTTGAATTCTTTGTAATTGGCAGGAGATAAGATATTTAGAATTACATGAAACGATTGATCCGCAAGCGGTGATGTTGCCAAGTCGCCTACCATCCAAATTTGGTTTTCGTATCTCTTCGCAGCCATGGCAATGCCTTCCTTTGAAATATCAAGACCAACCCCAGTCATTGCCGAAACCTTACATTCGTCCAAAATCCTTTGTAAATGGGAGCCCTCTCCGCACCCTACATCTGCAACCATTAAAGGTTTAAAAGAAACGTCCATATACTCCTTTATCGACCTTGCAATCGCTTCATGCACGAATGTGTATAAGTCGCTTTCCATAATGATTTTGCGTCTTGCTTCAAACAATTCCTTCTTGTAATGACTAGTAGAGGAACGAGTCATCAAGTTTACATATCCTTGTTTAGTGAAATCAAAAGTATGATTTTTAGAGCATATTAGGCTTTTCAAATCAACAACCCTCATCGAACTTTTACAGAGTGGACATCTGAATGCCGCTACAAATTCACTAACAAGTTCTGCACTTTTGATTTTTTTGGTCATGTGATCTCTCCCTTTCCAAATAAAAAACACAGGCGATCTGCCTGTGATTCAGAGTAAAGGGAAGAAGACCCATCCTTATTTAAATTACGGGGCTATTTGAAGCCGTCACCAAATAAAGTGAAACTTCCATCAGTGGGCGACATGTGCTAGTGCCGATGAAGAAATGATGACGCTGCGTTTTTAATCGGCCTTCATCCCCACTGATGGTTAGCTAAACCAATCGGGCTTTTACGGGCAGTTATTCCCCACTTAGACTTATTATTTCAGCTTTAGTCTTGAAGCGGGGACTTATTGCCCGTTAAAGCGGGATAAACCTTCCTTTTGCTAAATAAAAGAAGGATAATTATACATATATAAAAAAGACAGACGAGACCCGTCTGTCTTCATATTACATATTTTCTATATGAAATGAAGATTATTAAAAAAGGACAGACTGCTCCCATTACTCTGCATTCACAAGCAGAGCCTTTGAACGTATTTAATTACTTAGTTCAAAGCTGGGAAACGCAATCTGACAGAATACACTTTTTAATAATCCTCCCTCTATAAATGTTGATATATCAACGGTTGTAGCCGTTTCAGGGGTGTCAAAAAAATATTTTTCGACAAAGTTCCTAACATTATTTCTTAAATATGTGTATATCTTACATTGACTGGGTACGCTTCGCGGCCACTACTGGTTAAATTTGGTTGTAGTGGGGGAAGCGTATGGGATGCACCGTGGATCTCTGCATCGCTGATGATGACGAACCCTCCCATGTCTCTTGGCATCCTTGCGCCTACATTCCTTCGTTCGGTCTAGTCATCAGGCAGAGGCCGGCTAAGCTCCTTTAGGGACTCAAGGTCGAATGGATGATATCGCGCCAGCTTCTCCGTGTCATCCTTGTTGTCTAGAGAATCGAGACTATAGGCATCAAGCAGCCGTTTCGAGGCCAAAGATGTCCTGCATCATTCGCTTCGCATCGAACGCTTGGTGCTTCGTACATACAGCGTGCAATACCTTCAATAATTTTCCGCATAACACCACAATCGATTGCTTCTTCCGCAACGGATTATCAGGACGTGTCGTGTAATAGTCGTGCAGCTGCCGAAACGCTTCGTTGTGGCGGATCATCGGCATCATCACGCGGAAGAGGAGGGCGCGCAACCGCCTTCTTCCACGCTTGGAGATCCGTTTTTGCCCTTTGTGTTGGCCGGAGGAGTTTTCCCGTAAGGTCAGTCCCGCAAGTTTCAATAATTGGCGCGGATCCTGATAGTGGGAAAAACTCCCGATTTCCGATAACAGTTCCACGATCGTCGCATCCCCTAAGCCCGGAACAGTTTTGAGCCATTCGTATTCCACGGATGTTTGCACAAGTTCTGTCAGTTGCTCATTCAGTGCCTCGATTTCTTTCTCCAATTGGCGGTACCGGCGGACAAGTGTGGCGATTTCGATACGGGCCATCTGTTGTCCTTCCGTTACGCCAATGGAGTGTTGGGCCAGTTCCATCAGCTTCTTCGCTTTCGGCTTTTGTGGCGATTGTAATCCCTCACTTTGCTGGTAAAGGGCCAGCACCTCTTCCAGCTCTTTTCCTGCCAGATCACTCGGAAATGGCGTATATTCCAGCACCGCGAGCGCCATTTTCCCAAATGACGGGAAGACTTGGGAAAACTCCGGAAAATATCGATCAAGCCAGCGAATCATTTGATTTCGAATCGCTCCCCGTTCTTCCACCAATTTGGAGCGAAATGTCGCTCCAACGCGCAGTTCGGCCTCCATCCCTTTCAGAATGCGCGGATAGCTGAATCGGCCGTCTTTCACTAACCGGGCAATGACGAGCGCGTCTTTCGCATCATGCTTGGTTGGAAGGTTATCGTCCAGCTCTTTGGAGCGCTTCACGTGCATCGGGTTTGTCATGACGAGAGGAATGCCCTTCTCGTCAAGAAAGTAAGCGAGATTGAGCCAATAATGTCCCGTTGGCTCGATGCCAACGATCACCTCGGTTTTTCCAAATTCCTTCATGGCTTCCACGATGCACTGGTACAACCATTCCAATCCTTCTCTCGATTGCAGAACGGGAAACGGCTTTTTTAACACCCTTCCTCGCTCATCCACAAAGCAGGCATAATGTTTTTTCTTTGCGATATCCATCCCAACAACCAGCGTTTGATCGGTGACTTGATTAATCTTCTTGTTTGAGATAGAATTCATGTATAGTCCTCCTTGGTATCCAAATTAGGGGTCAATTCGTGCGATTGACACCCCCGAATCATACCAAGAGGGCTTTTTTTATTCAAGTCCCCGAAAAAACTTCTAACAGGAATGCTCCTTTAAATTTTCAGTACACCGATTATTATAGAGATCTTATCTGAAAAAGTCAAAGAAAACTAGCAATTATTCCGCTTTTATACAACATTTTCTTGAAGAAGCTGTCCATTAATCTCCCTGATTCTCCACCATCTGATCCCTTTAGAAAACAATAATACCTGAAGTTTGTGACAGCATTTTGTGCTTAACACATACACGTGATCATTTTATAAGCTTTAAATGATCGTGATCCAAGCAGTTTCATCACTTCCTGTAAAATCTTTTCTGTATTTTTTGCTCAACTGTCCAAGACGATATTGGTATTGCTCTTTAAATAAAAGCTATACATCGAAATTACCTTTGGTTCAAAAAAGAATTCTTCGCAATTATTCAAACTTGTCCAATTCCCTTTTTTCTCGTAAAAGTTTTTGAAATTCCATTTCTAATTCTTTAGATGGTTCGATACTTAAGCGACTTAGTACTTCTGATATTTTTGTTTCGAGTAAGAGACGTTTTTCTTTTGCAGTGTCTCGAGTTTTTTGCAGTTGAGCATGTTTATATTGCTGATAGGTTCCTTCAAAAAGTGCAATCTTTTGATTACGTATTGCCAAAATTCGTGTAGCGATATTTTCAATGAATCGGCGATCGTGGGAGACGAAGATCACGCTTCCTTCATACTCTTTTAGAAGAGACTCTAATGCTTCAACAGATTCCGTATCAAGAAAATTCGTCGGTTCATCTAAAATTAACGTATTGATATCACTTAAAAATAGTTTTGCCAGTGCAACTTTTACCCGCTCACCGCCGCTCAAAACCTCTACAGGCTTATAGACATCATCTCTGAAGAAATGCATTCTCGCAAGAACCGTCCGAATAAGTGTTTCATTCTGTTTAGAAGAAGACTGGACATTCTCAATAATAGATTTTTCCACATCTAAAATATTTAAATTTTGGCTAAAGTACCCCATTTTCACAGCCGGGGAAAGTGTAATGCCAGGCTCTTCGTTGATGATCTTTTTTACAAGCGTCGTTTTTCCACTTCCATTTGGACCGATAATCGCTAATTTATCACCACCGCGTACATAGAAGCTTGCATTGCTCCAAAGTACACGTTCGCTAATCCTGCCTGTTACATCCTCTACACGTAAGATAATTCGATTTTTAAACGCTTCTGCATTCGGCAAGTTCATCTTAAGCGGCGGGAGTTCTTTCACTTTTTCTACCTTTTCAAGTTTTTCTAATCTCGTTTCAATGGCTTTCGCTGTTTTTTGCAGCTTCTTTTGCTTTTTGGCAAAGTACGGCTTCGCTCCAGTAATTTTCGCCTCTGATTTACTTACCTTTTTAGGAGTCTTTGTTGCTCTTTCCGCTTTTTTCTCTTTTAATTTTAATGCTTCTTCTAACTGCTTTCTCTTTTTCTCGTATTTTTCATACGCTAACTGTTCTTGACGTCTCTCTACTTCTTTTTGTTTTATATAATCGCTGTAATTGCCTGTATATTCCTTAATCTTTCCTTCATTGATTTCCCATATGGTCGTACAAAGAGCATCCAAAAATTCGCGATCATGTGAAACAATGATAAATGCCCCCTGCCACTCTTTCAGTTTCTTTTCTAACCATTCAATATGGTCTGTATCGAGATTTGTCGTTGGTTCGTCTGCAAGTAAAAGCTCTGGATCTTTCACAAAAGCTTTTTGAATATATTCTTGCGTCACTTCACCACCGCTTTTTGTTGTATCTGTTCGTTTAAACTGCGGCAAAAGTTCACATTGAGTATGTTGAATAACGCTCCCTTCCTCTGAAGAAATTTTTTTAGCTAAAATATGAAGTAACGTCGTTTTCCCACTTCCATTTCGACCAACTAATCCAATTCGATCTTTTTGATGGATTTCCAATCGATCCACATCTAGTAATAAACGATCCTGTACATAGTGCTTTATATGATGAGCTTCTAATAAGAGCATATGAACATCTCCTTTGTACTAACTTAGGAGACAAAAAAATGCCTCCTATATACATTCAGAATAGGAGGCATAAATATTTAGGGGCACACCAAAAAGAAACTATTCTTTTAGATCCACCTATAGAAGACCAATCCTATTCTGAAAAAACGACAATTGAAGTCATTGCAAACACAGCAGAGATTGTCTGCTAAACATAGCCTTCAATTGTAACCTTTCATAAATAGGATTAGTACTTCATTAGGTCAGTTCACCCTTCCGATCTTAAGTTTAAATTTACTATAAACGATTTACTAAGAATTGTCAAATGTTATTTGTAAATAAAAAACATTTTTGTTAATGGAACAAATTTTTTACATTCAACTCATACATAAATAGCATTCGAGGAGTTTCGTCACGTTTACACATCGACAGCCTGACAAAATTAAATATTACGAAGCAATAATAAAACGTATCAAGGTATTTTTGGGATTAGAAAACGTCCCAACTGCATTTGATGAACAACAAAAGATTTATGATCGCGCCTGCAGAGGATTGAATATATGGATGCAGCAAGGGCAGCTTTACGAGAGTAAATGATTAAATGGTAGTTCTTATGTTAATAACATGTAACTTTTTTGCTCCTTGCAAAAAATTGTTTCGTTAGCCAACCATAAAACGAGTTCACACACAGAAGTTGGAATTTAACTCATATTTCATGGGAGTACAATTGCTCCCTCAATTATTCTACAACAGAGAAAATTAGCGAATCTTTTGTGTAAACCTGCATTTGGGATAGGTGCTGCAGCATTTAAATTTTCCATATTTTCCATTTTTGATTACTAGAGCGCTGCCGCATTTCGGACAGCGGCTTTGCTGAATATATCGATCCTCCTGCTTTCTATTTGTTTGAATCGTTTGTACATGCCGCTTTTTTATTTCTTTTTGTTGCTGCTTGTTCTTGACAATGACAGTTTCTAATTTTCGAATCAACTGTTGTTTTGTTTCTCCGTCGATCTCGCTTGTTCTATGCTGCTCAAGCACTTGTTTCAGCTGTTTTGGATAAATAACGTATGCATTGGAAAAATGAACTTCTGATTTGAACTTTGCCCGCGGCAGAAGCACGACGACCGAGTGAATTGGTATATGTGCAAACTCCTCCCCAAGCCAGTTTCTTAACGCCCTGATATGACCTTTATTTTGAAAAATTGGATTAAGAAATTTTTCTTTTCGTTTGTAAATGACTTGTGTCCAATATTTTGACGTTTCATCACCAAAAATCCAACCGCTGTAATTTTTGGTTTCAATCACATACAGCCCATGATCAGAAAGAATAATATGATCTATTTGCGAAGTGGAGCCATCTTGTTTCGGAATATACAAGTCATGAAAAGATTTGTATTTTTCAGACGATTCTTCTATCTTATTTATTTCTTTTCGGACTTTATATTCTCCAAGCGATCCAAGCCATTCCGCTTCTTTCGATTTGAACCATCTTGCTAACAAGGCAAACAAGAATAAAAGAAGGAATGTATAGAAAAGATTCGTATTCATTCTATTCCCCTTCCTTGCTGCATCTACTGTATACTGTTGCAGACTGCTTTATTGATTTCTTTCAATTCTTATCGTATTGTTTTTTTTCAGCATAAATTGTTGAAACAATATAAAGGAGTGCATAATCCTTCTTTTAAAAACAAGCAATTAAGAATATCAGCAATACTAGTACTGCTAAAATTGATACAAAAGCCGTTGTTATTAGCAAAATATATCTAAACGGGGATTTAATTTTATAGGACTGATCATTAGCATTGCATAAATATAGTTAGAATTTTCTGTTAATTAATTTTTGTGAATTTGTGCCAAAAAGACAAAACCTAAAGAAAGGTGGCACTGCCCATTTGGTAAATATATACAGTTAAACCAGAGCGACAACGACAAAAGGGAGATTATGGACTGGCTCGCCCATCAAATTTTCGCAACCAAACATAAGCTGGTTTCCACAGAGCTCTCTTTAACCAACGAGTAATTCGAAGTAGGGATTTCTTACTTTTCATCTCCAATTGAATGAGAACATGTAAGCAATACGTGATCAGGGCTAAGAAAATTTGATTTTGAATAGCTGTTTCACTCATTCCATAAAAGTGCTTAATTTCTACGTGTTGCTTGAGCCATTTGAAAAAGAGTTCAATAGCCCAGCGAGATCGGTAAATATCACTTATCTCTTCTGGTTTTAAATCAAATCGGTTGGTGATGAAACGAAGTAAGTTCCCTTTTGTGTCCATAACTTCTAGTAGACGAAAGACATTTTCAGTACGATTTTGTGTGGTACCAATGTAGACCATTTTATCGGATAGAACGTGACAATCATCAGGAAGTGAAAATGTATAGACTTCACGAATGACTGCGTTTTTCTTCAGTCTTGAAACGAAGAAATAGCCATCATCTGTCATCCGATCAAAACGTTCATAGTCCACATAACCGCGGTCAAACACATACATGGCTTCTTGATCATCCACTAGGACTTCGAGTTGATTTCGGTCATGTTCTTTTGCTGTCGTAATCACTGCTTTTTCAGGATAGACGGTGTCTTTATCCATGAAAACGAGCCGTAAGTGTAGCTTTACACCAGCTTTTGTTTTCCGGAATTTTGCCCATTTATAATGGGTCAAATTCAACGGGAGTGTACTTGAATCAATGATTTTCAGTGGCATATTCTTTCCGTTTTGACAATGGTACCGTTGAATTTTCCAAACAAGATCCAAGAACAAATTGGCAAGAATGAGTGAGTTGATCTGATTGTTTTTTCGGGATAGCTGAGAGGCACTTATCGATTCAAATCCGAGTGCTTTTTGAAGATCTTCGTCTACAAGTGCATCACTCATTTCCTCTAAGCTCTTAAATTCGAGCAGCTGGGCTACCAATAAAAGTTTAATATAGGCTTCTGTTGTCAGCTTTTTTGTGTAATAGTCCTGTTTCAATTCTTTGACTTGTTCGCTAAGTTTTTGAATATTTATGGGTGAAACCCATTTACCAAATGATGAAATTAGTGTATTCTTGTCCATAATGGTTATCCTTTACGATTGGATTTGGGCAGGAACCACCTGTACTTCCATTGTAAAGGATTTTTTTGTTTCGAAATCAATAAAAAATTGAACATTCTTAGTATTTTGAATCATCAGATTTAATTACTGCAATGCTAGTGAGGACTGATAACAAAAGACTATTCCTAAAACTAATGTAATCAGAGAACCCATTTGCCCAAGCCTAGTATCTAATTTGTCTGTCATAAAAACGAACGAATAGAGAATAAGCAAGTGAATCGTTACAAGGAAAAGACAAAAAGCATTGACTGTTTTTGATTGAACATCTCCCATATTAACCTCCCAAGCTATTGAAATTTATATTTTTAATCTTTGTCACAATTAATCACTAAATACGAATGAATATTTAATCAGTTACCTTGAAGCGATTCCCAATGCCAAAAAACATTTATAAAGGGTATCGTCTTACCTATTAACGCTTTTTTTACTCATATAAACCTAAAATTATTTCTAAAAGTCCTGATAATGCCGAATACACTCATGATAATGTTAGTTTTAGCTCAAAAAGACAAATGTTAAAAATATAACTCTAATCAAGCTTTATTCATTTAGCCGAAGCATTAATTCTTATAATTTGCCAACTAGTAATTCGTCGGTGATCGCAACAAAAAGCTTTCTCATCATTTTAAGTTAACCTTCTTAAGCGATGAAAGATCTTTTTTAATACTTCCCACTCCCTTTTTTTTTTGAAAACGAACACTGTATCCATGATGATCGTTAATGTAATAGATAATAAGTCAATTTACTAATACAGTTTTGAATGATCTGCTCGAAAAAAATTTTGTAGCTGCACATTTTTAAATTGCACCCTCCAGAAATTTACTGATTAAATGTTTATAAACGTTTCTTCATTAGCTTTCCCAGCTTTTCTCATGCGTTCAAATTTGTAGTAATGCATTTTGAATTTCAAAGCTTAAAATCAAGTAGGACTTTTCTCCCTCATTCTATTGACTCTTTCTAGTCCAAAATATACATAATAGACACAAAAAATGCTGTCGAATATTGTCATAAAACTAAAAAAAGCAGAAACTTACCTGCTTCTGTCTTAATGGATTGACTTTTACACACTGCCGTAATTCGCCAACGCCGTTTTGGAACAATCATGTGGAATGATTCGGCAAATTGAAAACGCCACCTTATAAAACTGCGCCCATATTTCAAACTGTGCGTGATTATGGAAAATTTCACAGCTGAATTGACAAAAAATTTTTTCCATTCTAACTACGAATGCCATTACACTTTGCCAATTATTCATTCCTCTTCAATGATTTGTAGAAATCTTCACATAACCTTATCGATTCTCTTTTCTTATACACGATCTCATGGATCCAATATTTTAAAACAGATTCTGATAAGGACAGTGAAGTTGGCCAGTTTTTAGTACGAACTCTCATAGTTCTGGCTCTGTCACGGTCATCGGAGTAAGACTTGTTGGCGAGCTGCCTAACGGAACAACAGCAACAGATTTAGCCCTTAAAGTAACTCAAGTACCACTTTTTACTACAAAAATAACAGCACAGACCTTTGCCCTTGGTCTGTGTTGCTAATCTTTATATTTTTTTCTATGTTATGTTGTAATCGTTGATTGATTGCTTTCCTTCTTTTCGCTTTTTTTACGGAAATAGGTCGCCACAATCGGTCCAGAGATGTTATGCCAAACGCTAAAAATTGCGCTTGGAACAGCGGCAAGAGGCGAAAAATGAGCAGTCGCCAGCGCAGCTCCAAGTCCGGAATTTTGCATGCCGACCTCAATCGAAATCGCTTTTTGTTTCGGCTCTGACATTTTAAGCAGCTTCGCAAACCAGTAGCCGAGCAGCAATCCAAGCCCATTATGAGCAACGACGATAAGGAAAATAAGAAGCCCGCTTTTTGCGATAGCCTGCTGGTTTTGAGCGACGACAGCAGCCACGATAGCCACAATAGCGATAACGGAAACGAGCGGAAGAATTTGAACGGCTGCTTTTACTTGTTTTTTAAACAACATTTGTACAATCAGTCCGAGAATAATAGGAATAAGTACAACTTTCACGATTGACCAAAACAGAGCATCGGCTGAAACGGACAGCCATTTCCCTGCAAGCAGCAAAATTAAGGACGGTGTTAAAATGGGAGCAAGCAAGGTTGACACGGACGTAACAGCGACTGAAAGCGCCGTATCACCTTTTGCCAAATACGTCATGACATTTGAAGCCGTTCCGCCAGGACAGCAGCCAACAAGAATGATGCCGATCGCTACTTCAGGTGAAACAGGCAATAAGGTAGCGAGCAAAAAGGCCAAAAGCGGCATAATAAAAAATTGGGCGATTACCCCAATCAGCACATCTATCGGACGTGCGAAGACTTCCTTAAAATCATTGGCTGACAAGGTCAATCCCATTCCAAACATGACAATACCTAGTAACGGCACAATGTAAGGGGCGATCCATGTAAATGCTTTAGGCTCAAAAAAAGCTAATGCCGCAAATACTAGTACCCAAATTGCAAAAGTATTGCTGACAAAATTGCTTAGTTTGACAAGAGTCCCCATTATTTCTTCCCCTTCCAATTTATGAATACAAAAGCTATTATACATTTAATATTCAAAAAGTTTCAACTGTTTCAACTATAAAAATAATAGGTTACTATATAACGAAAACCTGTAAAGAGTATGGTTTTCCTTTTTTATTTATATTTTGTGGGCACTCTTTTTTGTTTTGAAACTTTTGATGTACAAGGATTTAGAGTGATGAAATTCATTCATATTGTTGATTTATAAGGATTAACGCTCTTAATGGCATCTGGAATACCCAGAAGAATTATAATGTACTATTCATTAATTATTGGGAGAGGAAAACGATGCAAACAAACGTTGACCAGTGTACCCGTGTATATACGACGATCTATCCAATATTAATTGCAATCAGTATCGGTCAATTGACATGAAGCCATGCAGTCGGTTGTTCCTGAGTGTTTTCGATTTTGGGAACATCAATGCATTTATCGTATTCGCAAATTGGCTGGATCGCCTTTAATTAAATATAGTATTTTCATTTTGCACGCTGATCGTCGGTTTACTTGCAGATTGGTTTCCTTGACTGTGGAAAAATAAAAAACGGGAGAGACCAGAGTCATTGATTATCCTCGAGACATTTTTTTACATTATACTACATTTAATTTCCTTATCCAATTTTTTGTTAAATCTCGTTATTAAAATTGACTGGATAGTCAATGTGTTTTTTTAAACTGCAGGTTAAAAACAGTTCCATGCGAAGAACATGACATAATCCATTTTCTCCAAAACAAAAAAAGAGGATGCCATCTAAATAGACATCCCATTTTGTCGTATATGCTTTGTTTGAATAAAATATAAATATGCAATAAAAAGGCGTGAAATGTTTACTTTTCTTAATTTTTTTGAAAACTTTCGCTTTATATTTCCCTTTTTCGCACTTAATTCCACTTTACTTTATTTACAATACCATTCCATTGCATTTTGATAAAGGATTTTTTTAACTGCTTTATCATCAAAATGCTCTTGGATTAATTCGATATCTGAAAACCGGAATGGTCTTTTTGCCCTTGTAGAAGGCAGGTCCGTTCCAAACATGAGGGCATCTGGATTCACCTTATAGATATTTTTCATCGCTTCAACCGGGTCAAAATCAATTCGTCCAAATCCTGTTGCTTTTACACGTACACCCATTTCAACTAATGCAAGCAAATGTGGAAATCCTTCCTTCGACAAGCCTAAATGGTCAATGGATACTGCTGGAAGTTGGGCGATAATTGGCTTGATAGCCGGCAGCTCTTTTGAATTAATATACAATTCTGTATGCCAATTAGCTAGCTCATAAACTCTTTTAGCAAAATAATCTAATCGACGAATGTCCTCAGAGCCCCCGCGATTCACATTAAAACGCAGTCCTCGGACACCGTGTTTATTTAGCTCAATAATTTCTTCGTCGGACGTATCGTATGGAAGCTGTGTTATACCAACAAAATTCTTTCCTAGTTTTTGTAATGCATCCAACAAATATGTTTGGTCAAACTTTTGAAAAGAGCCTGAAACAATTGCTCCACCTACTAAATCAACTGTATTTACATGTTGTAAATAATCCTCTGTTGTAAATGGCTCGGGCAAGAAGCCTTGATTTTCGTATAAAGGAAACTTTGGATCAATAATATGTAAATGCGCATCAAATATTTTCATCAGATTACCCCATTCAAATGTGTCTCCTTTTTGTATTTTGGAACCATCAGCATTACTCATACCGCCTGTAATTTTATCAATGCTGATTTCTATTGATTAAAAATCAAAATTAGCATTATTTGTTATACTTAAAATCATGTTATTCTCATTTGGTTCCATAGAATTATCCGTACAAGCCGATAAAAACATAACTATCAAAAATGAAATTGATAAAAGTAACGATTTCTTCATAAATTCTCAACCCCTTATTAAATTAATTATTTGATTATTTATTCTTGGGTATCCTTATCACTTTGATATTCAAGAATATCCCCAGGCTGACAATCCAAAGCCTTACAAATAGCATCTAAAGTTGATAATCGAATCGCTTTTGCTTTTCCATTTTTCAAAATAGAAATGTTAGCCATAGTGATTCCAACTTTTTCAGATAGTTCTGTTACACTCATTTTTCTTTTTGCTAACATCACATCAATATTAATTATAATTGCCATATTTTTCACCTCAGACCGTTAAATCATTTTCTGATTTTATTTCTATGGCATTTTTTAACAACTTTTGAAGAACCGCAGAAAAAACTGCAATCACAAATGAAGCAAAGATAATTATAAATCCTGCAAGTGCTATTCCAGGGTGTAAGGCATTTTGTGATATAAGAAAAATACTACCTATTACATATAAAATGCTAATGGCATTTGCACAGTATTTTATATTTTTTAACGCATTTACTGAAAACTCCGAGAAAGCATTGTTTTTATCAATGTTGTTTAAAAGTCTTAAAGTCTGATATAAAGCAAAGAAAAATGGTATTGCAGTTACATACAAACCAATTAATACAGGATATTGCAAATAAGCATATTCTGGATACATTTCTGCGGTATAATTTGCTAACCAAGGTAACAAAAATATACACAAAGCAAGTACCGTAATCCCAATAAGAAAAACAGCTATCTTTAAAAAGAGTGTTGTTCCTCGTTCCATAAAAGCACCTCACTTATTTACCGTTATTATTATCCTAATACAAAGTTTATTGTCTTGCAATAAATTATTGTTATTAATTAATATATTATTGTTGTTTTACTATTGTAATTTCTTTTGTTGGTGTGAAATAAAAAAGCATCTCTTTTTTTAGACAGAGATGCTTTGAATACCTAATACAGTCATAACAATAAATTTCTTTTTTCCAGTATGTCGTAACACTTTTACAAGGCATTGGAAAATTTATTTGCAACACTCTTGTTCATTAGAATATTTAAACTTTCTCACAACACATCACTCAACATTCCACCAAATAATCCGATTTAGGCATCCATTGTTTTCAAACTGTTAAAAAAGTAATTCCACCATATATTCCGAAGACCCAAAATTTTTAAATGATGCGACACGCTCGGTTTCTGCATATCAAAATGGGAAGCAATTTCACCAGCGGTTAAATCCCCACTTTTCAGCAAGGAAAGAATCTTTCTTCTAGTGGGATCAGCAATGGCTTTAAACGCTTCGTTAATATATCGATATTTTGGAAGTCAATGTCTTATTTTTTAATATTTTACAACACGACTGTTGATTATCAAAAATTAGGTATGTCATTTCCAAAACTTTGAGAATACTTAAACAAGGCAACTCCGATTGCCAATTGAGAGGAAGTTGTCCAAAAAGAAGTTGACGTTCAAAAGAAATGAAAGTAAGCCCCTTTTGAACCTACTTCTATAGCCATCTTAACAGCACGCAGGCAATGACGACGCAAACGACTAATTGTAGACTGCTTTTTCTATTGTCCCAAATAGGATACTGCTTGATCCATCGAAAAGATCTCGACCGTCCAACGTTTTTGATACATATCGGCGATCTTTTCCGCCGATAGTCAAAACATTGGCTACAATGCGAATCTCATGTCCATGGATGTCACGAAAGATGGCCACTCGATAACGTTTCTTCGAACGGCATTGCTTTGTTCCTAATTGACATGTTGTTTTCTGAAAGAAAAAAATACAGAGTTTTGCAGTATATCTATATCCAAATTTTGTATAAATATACATATATGCGATCTATCCATCAAGAGCTTGGCATGGATCCTCTGTAGCCATGATTCTTTAGCCAAGCACCAGCTTCAACAGTTTTGGCAAAACCAAAAAAGGTTTTCATGTCTCCCCCTCCATGTAAAGCACCTTGTATATCACTGCGTAAGGATTTTGTAATTCTCTGCACTTTTATTTTGCAAAAACAGAGTTGTGAAAGTGATCCATGATTTCACGGTTTGCCCTTCCCTCATCAAAATATTTCTTCACAACATCTAATTTATATTCTTTATTGTATGTTTTTTTAATTTTTACCTATAAAAATACCCCCTTCTAGTAGACAGTGACATCCCTTTCTTTTTTCTGTCTAACTATAAGGGGATAATATCAAAAATCTGGCCCTTATCTTCCTTTCAACTGTGAATTATAAAACTCAAGTTATCGACAATTATGACGGTTCCGTTACTATCCCTTGAAAGGCTGACTGATATATGGTTCGGATATCTTCTTTATTAAGCTTCATTGGACTTCTTGCGAGCAATCTTTTTTGTTTCACCCCGTCTTCCGTCAATTTTTCGATCGCACTTTCCGGAATGCCGAATTCTCCCAAAGTTGTCGGAATTCCGACATCTGCCACTAATCTTTTTAGTTCCTCGACACATTGATAGGAAGCTTCTTTTTCAGACAAATAGCTTGAATTCTCGCCTAGAGCATTCAATATGTCCACCATTCTTTTTTGGCAGCTTTTTCGGATGTAGCCCATCACATATGGCAATAAAACTGCATTGGAATCGCCATGGGCAATATGAAATTGTCCTCCAAGCGGATAGGCTAAAGCATGTACGCCTGCCACGCCGGCATTAAAAAAAGCTAATCCGGCAATATAGCTGCCGTAACTCATATCAATCCGCGCCTGTTTATCATTTCCGTTTAACACAGCTTTACGGATGGAACGGCTGATCAGTCTCATCGCTTGCAGGGCAAGACCGTCTGTTACCGGATTGGCATTGATTGAGACATATGCTTCCACTGCATGTGTCAATGCATCGATCCCCGTTGCAGCGGTCACTTTCGGCGGGACAGTGACAGTTAGTTCCGGATCAATAATTGCTACATCAGCGAGCAAATAATCATGTGTTACAACATCTTTCGTACTTTCTAAAGATAAGACAGAAATATTAGTGACTTCAGAGCCCGTTCCGGAAGTTGTGGGTATCAAAATTTTGGGGAGACCTTTTTTATCTACTTGATTTGTACCTGTTAAATTTAAATAACTTTCCACTGTTCCTTTATGAACAGACAAGACTGCTGCAAGCTTTGCCAAATCCATTGCGCTTCCTCCGCCTAAACCTATGACGAGATCGAATTTGTTTTCTCTCGTATAGGCGACAAGCTTTTCTCCGATTTGAAGCGGAGGCTCTGGTTCGATGTCAGTATATACATCAATGCTGTATCCTTTTTCTTGTAATGGAGATGTGACGCGGTCAACGAGCCCTATGTCATTCAACACCGGATCTGTCACAACAAGAATTTTCTTAGGTTGATATTTTTCAACTTCCGGAACAAGCTGGCTTAACGAACCCCATCCAGTATAACATAAAGGTGTAAAAACTAGCTTTGAATGTGTCATGACTCTCCTCCTTCACACCCTGGAATGTTCTCTTAAAGCATCGACATTTGTGTTCTTTAAAATCTAAATGGACGTTTCCACCCATTTCTTCTATATAAACTCCGGGAAATTTTATTCATAATATCCTTCCGTCGATTTTCTGAATCCTTTAAATTGTTCTGCATCATGCCCGAACCATACTTGGGAATTTGTTTCTTTGGCAATCCGGCGAATTCGTTCGACCGTTTTCGCATATCCGAGAGAATCATAAATAATTCCAGGTGGCTTGATTGGCGGCCCGTAGCTTTCTGCCGTATAGATCGCATCAGATGCAAGAATGATGCCGCCAGTTTCAGGAAGGTGTACATGAAGACCAAGCATTCCCCAAGCATGACCGCTGCCAAAGTTTAAAACTTTCACCCCTTCCGCAAGTTCAACATGATCTTCATCCCGATTGATTGTCCTCCATTGAAGATTATTTTTTATCCATGCATCAATATCTGCCCAAATGTATGCCCCTTCTTTTTGGTTGCGGGCATAAGATTGTAATGTGCCGTTAAATTCGTCTTCATGTACGACAACGGTTGCGTTTGTAAACATTTCTAAGCAGCCCGCATGATCGAGATGAAGATGAGATGCCACAACAAATTTAATATCCTCTGGTCTGACCTTTAATTGCTCAAGTCGGTTATGCAAGTAACATTCTTCGCTCGCTGTCCATGGGAACGTTTTTTGCGTCGTTTCAGACCAGCGGCCTGCAGGACCCATGGAATTTGGATTACATGCCGTGTCAAAAAGAATTTTTCCTTCAGGATGGTCAATTAAAACGGTATAAATCGGGAATTCGACAAACTCAGTCTGCGCGTTCGGATTGTCAATGGTTGCTGGATTGTGCATCGCAATCATCCAGTTTTTGTCCATTTTCATTCGGCCGTTGTCCATTACATACAGTTTCGGGTGTTTTTTAATAATGTTTGCCATAAAAAACCCTCCTATAATGAAATAGAAAATGTCAATCAAGACATGAGATAATTCTTAAATGACGACATGTAAAAATGTGTTCTTGTTTTTGTTTCAACATTCAGCCATTTCTACCACAACATATTCCAAATTCCGTAAGCGCTTTCTTTATACAGTACAAGAAATACTGCTGAAAGAATAGAGGCAGTATATTCTTTTTTTCTATTCATTCATCATTCGTTCTACTTTCCCCCTCCTTATTTTTTGCTCATCAATTTAAATGCAAAATGCATGCCAAAAAAAGCTTCTTACAAACAAAGGGATTTTTAAGCTTCTTTACTAAAAACTGTTGAAAAATTTCACCATAAAAAAGGATTAATAATCGAAATTATCGAAAATATATGGTGAAATTATTCACCAAACGGTTGAAAAAATTCACCAATCAGATGAAAGGTTGTGATTATAATCAAAGCAAACTCTATTAATTCCTTAACTTGGGAAAATATTTTTTCATGCATGCATAACGGAGTAGTTGTCGTCGATCGAAAAGGAAACATTGTTGTGATGAATGCTGCTGCAAAAAAGTTATTGCAAGCGGAAAATGGAAACTGGGAAGGAAAGCATATTCAAGAACTCGTCCCTCACACAAAAATTTTGGAGGTTGTGGAAAGCGGCGATCGTTCAATCGGTCAAAAAATGATACTAGCGGACAGACAATGTATGGTAAACCGGACTCCTCTGTATCAAAACGGCAAGCGCATCGGTGCGATCAGTGTTATTCAAGATATTACTGAAATCGAGCAATATCGCAGCCTACTAACACAGCTTGAGGCGATTATCGAGTTTTCAACTGACGGCCTTTATGTTGTTGACAAAGAAGGGATTACGATCTATGTTAATTCCGCATATGAAGAGATTACAGGTTTTGAACGCACAGAACTGGTCGGAAGGCATATGCGGGATCTGATGACGAATGGTTATATTGACCAGTCAGTATCTCTCTTAGTTTTGGAAAAAAAGAGACAAATTTCCATTATGCAAAAAATAGGAGGCAAAAAAGATGTCATTGTCACCGGAAATCCGGTATTTAATGATCAAGGAGACGTTGAGCTCGTAGTGACGAGCGTAAGGGATATCACACAATTAAATAAACTTAGAAAAGAGTTAGAAAAAGCAAAAAGTATTTCCGAAATAAACCAAAACCGTTTTTCGGCTCATGTGAACGGATCAGAACAAATGTTTATATGCAACAGCAAAAAAATGAAAAACATTTATGAGAAAGTAAAACAAGTGGCGCCTTTTCCAACAAGCGTCCTTTTAACTGGCCCTTCCGGAACAGGAAAAGAGGTGATCGCCAATTTTATCCATCATCACAGCCAACGGAAACAAAAGCCGTTTATTAAAGTGAATTGCGGGGCCATTCCTGAACATCTGCTTGAATCTGAACTATTCGGCTATGAAAAAGGTGCATTTACTGGTGCGAATAAAGAGGGGAAAATTGGTCTGCTTGAATTGGCGGACGGCGGAACCGTTATGCTTGACGAAGTAGGAGAAATGCCTCTCTCTTTGCAGGTAAAGTTATTACGAGTATTGCAAGAAAAGCAAATTCAGCGAATAGGAGGCAGGGAGCCAATTAAGCTTGATATTCGATTTATTTCTGCAACGAACAAAGATTTAAAGCAACTTGTTTCAGAAGGAAAATTTCGTGAGGATCTTTATTACCGTCTGCATGTTGTTGAAATAACTGTTCCGCCCTTATCTGAACGCCAAGAAGATATATCACCGCTTATTGATCATTTTTTTTCATACTTTTGCAAGCTTTACCATGTCGATAAAACATTGTCAAAAGAAACTAAGAAGGCTTTAACGAGCTACCATTGGCCTGGAAACGTCCGAGAATTGAAAAATTTAATAGAAAGCATGATCGTATCGGTTCCCTCTCAATTGATCGAGCCGCACCATCTTCCTTTGCACATTCATGATCAAAAAGACGGTGAAGAAGCTTTGACGCTGAAACAGCGCGTGGAAAAATTTGAACAGCGAATTGTAAAAGATGTGATCAAAAAATATCCATCACTACGGATTGCGGCAAAAGAACTCGGCATCGACCATTCCACATTAGTCAAAAAGTTAAAGAGATGGGGTTTAGATCCAAAAAAAGCAAACATATAAACAATCTCGATTTCTGCTCATCTAAAGATTTTATTCTGTTGTGCCGGAGAAAAATAATTTGCAGTTGCTAATCAAAAGAAGCGTCCTCATTTTTTCAGACGCTCTATATTAAAGGAGTAGAATTTTTACATGGGGTGTCTCATAAGTCAATTTTCGACTTTGAGGTTCCCTTTTAAAAGACTTGTATCGCTTGTTGGATCATCACGCGAAATACCGCTTAAAAACGGTTTAAAGACGCCGACATCCATTCCCTTCTCTTTTAATACAGCTGCCAGTCTGCAAGCTATTATCGTTTTTCCAACACTAGTATCAGTTCCTGTTACAAAAAAACCTTTCATTTGATCATATTCAACTCTTTTCCGATTAATTTAAATGTATCCAACAAATAATCTATCTCCTTTAAGCTATGGTCAGCGGTCACCGTTAACCGAATTCTGCTTTCTCCAATAGGTACAGTCGGCGGTCGAATCGCCGGGGCATATATTCCTTTTTCTTGTAATCTTTTTGCAAATAGGACAGCCTTATGAGCATCTCCGATCAATACAGGAATAATTGGTGTATGATCTCCCTTCACGGTGTACCCCATTTCTTGTAAACTAGTTTTTATTCGTTTTGCTTTTATAAGCAATTGCTGTCGTTTTTCTTTACTATGTTCGATGATTTCCAATGCTGTATATGAAGCTGCACAAATAGATGGTGAAAGTGCGGTTTGAAAGATAAAGGTTCTGGCATGATTTCGCAAAAAGTCAATGAAAACCTTCGATCCAGAAACGACCCCGCCTTCCGTTCCAACCGCTTTACTTAAAGTGCTAATCACCACATCCGGAAAGACGTGAAAAAATTCACTTGTTCCCCTGCCGTTTTCTCCTAAAACTCCTGTTGCGTGTGCGTCATCCACAATGACAAATGCATGATAACGTTGAGCAAGTGACATGATTTTATCTAAAGGCGCAATGGTACCATCCATACTAAAGACACCATCTGTGACAATAAAGCGTCGCCGTGATGAATTTGTTTCTTTTAATTTCTTTTCCAAATCTTCCATATCTACATGGTTATAAATGACGGTATCTGCTTGTGAGAGACGGCATCCATCGATAATACTCGCATGGTTTAATTGATCGCTAAAAATAACATCACCTTTTTCAGGCAATGAAGTAAGCACGCCGATATTCGCCAAATAACCGCTTGAAAACAGCAAGGCACTTTCAGTCTGTTTGAAATCTGCAAATCTTTTTTCAAGCTTTTGATGCCACTGCGTATTGCCTGTCGTTAACCTTGAGCCGCTGCTCCCAACCCCAAACTCGTGCAATGCCTTTTCTGCTGCAAGAATCAAGCGTGAATCATTGGCCAAGCCCAGATAGTTGTTTGAGGAAAATACTATGTACTTTTGGCCATCTATGTACATTTCGGGACTAGGTGCAGTATTCATTGTTCTAAGCATCCGATACAAGCCGGATTCCTTTGTCTTCGCTAAACGGTCGTTTAACCAGCCATTAAAGTTCAACGCTTGTCACCTCATTATGTCTTTAAAAACAAAACCTCTTTTTCTGTTACCCGTGACAATTGCTTCTTCCATCCTTGGACCATTGATTCAATTGTTAGTGCGGCAATTTCCTGATGCTTTTCCTTAAGCAGTTGTTCAAGTATGTTTAAGCATTCATCACGACACTGTTTCGGATCGCCGCTTTTTGACCGATAAACGTAAGGAATTGGTGCCTTAAAACTTTCAAACATTAATGGCCCATATACTTGATGAGAAAGCTGGATGGAACCGACACTTATGGCGCCGACCGTATCCCCGTGATAGCCGTTTTGCATTGTAATATACTTTTGTTTCTCTGGCTTATCGATATTTTTCCAATATTGAAACGCCATCTTAAGTGCAATTTCCATCGCTTCAGCTCCGCTATCTGAATAAAAAAACACGCGTCAGCTTTTCAGGACTTATTTGAATGAGCTTTTCCGCAACCTCTGTTGCTGGAACATTTGTCATGCCTAACAATGTGGAGCGGCATTTTTTCGAGCTGTTTTTTAATTGCTTCGTCCAGTTCTTTTTTTACGATGACCATGTACGTTAGTCAAACGGAAGAAAAGCCGTCATATATTCTTTCCTTCAATATCTTTAACTTTCATTCCTTGGCCGCTTTCAATTATTAAAGGATGATCATCATCTGTGTAAAAGGTAGTCATAGATATTTTTTACTTTTTTCGATTAATTGTTGTTTCATTTCTCTACCTCCCAATGAATAAAGACTGGCTGTTTTTCTAAATAGTGAATATAGGCATTCAGATCTTTCCTGCAATCAACAAAAAAGATGCGGCAGCCGCGTTCATCTCCATATTCTTTTAGGTTTGTAATCCGTTGATACCCTAGCTTTTTACTTGCAACATAGCCAGTAGTATATTCAGGATCGTCTGACCAACATAGTTCAGCGATGGTAGCCGGATGCGCACACACCTTTGTGGCAATCACAAGTGCTTCCCTGATTCTTGTACTCTTGGGCACATGAAAGTAGTCTGCCCAAAGTTCAAAATTCGTCTTCATCCAATCAATTCTTGAAACACGCACTCCCTTTTCCTGCCTATCATCAATACGTTTTCCTGAATGAACATCAATTAATATAGCGCCTCTCATTCCTGAATATTTCATCCATTCTGTAAATGCTTTTTCAATAACCTGTCTTTCGATACCAACTTTCTCCAAAAGCAGCCTAGACAACTTTCGCCCTTTCTCTACTGTATCTGCCTCATTTGTGTCAATATGTAATGGTTGAATTCGTTTAATCGGTTCGTGAATAGATTCAAATTGAATTTGCATAAAATCAGGAGTACCTCTTGAGTGATGAAGTCCCTTTTCTAATAAAGCATTTACTGAATTTTTTAAATCACTATAGGTTGAAAGCAGTTCTCCACCAGATATATGTTTTCCGCCATGTTCATGAGGTCCATTCTTGGCAGCTCTCATTCTGACACTATAATACCTTTCCTCTTTCATTCGTTGGCCTCCAACCTCCGTCATTTGTTTTATGTCAATGATTTTCCGTCAAAATTTAATTTTTCAACCTACAATCTTTTGTTTTATGTTAACTTTTAAAATAAAATGGTTAACAATTAAATGATAAAATTGTTATCTATTAATGTCAATTGGTTAACTAAAATACGCACTCAAAATGGCAGCCAGTCTCGGGTGAAAGGAGCTTTTATTGAAGATAAGCGGTTAAGCTGAGTAGGAATGCTTTGCAAAATGTTTTTATCTTAAAAAATGCCGTCTAAAAGGATATGATTATTCCTCGCTTTTCTCATTCATTATCAGTTCAATGCCGATTTGAAAAAAATAATGTGGTCTTAGTTGAAATGGCTGGAGCATGTTATAATGAGAAAGAATAAAAATTTAGACCCATCTTATAGCTAAGATGATTTTACAAGCGTTGAAGGAATTAGCGGAGCAACTAAAAAATCATACGGGAAACAAGGCAGCGCTTTGAACAAATCGATTAACGTTTTAAATCAAACAAGTTGATCAACAGTTTGAACTAACAAAGCAGCAATTGACTGAAATTAATGAGCGGTTGAACCAAGTCGAAAAAAAGATTACCCAGATGGACAAACAACTCAATGATATAGCATCCGGTCTTTCTCTAAAAAATGACAAACCAACTGTTGCACAAACAACGGGTATTGTTGGCATTCAATTGAACAATTCAAGGATTCGTTCGTTATTCTATCAATCTAAATTATATGAACAGGAAAAAGCGGACTTTTAAAAAATCGATTCCAATTCAACTCGTAGTTAAAAAGAATCTAGTTCAGCAAATTGTTCTTCTGAAATGACCTGAAACCCGTTTCTCTTTAGTAAAGCAGCTGTTACCCCACTTCCAACCATTTTCTTTCCAGTAAATTCGCCGTTATAAATCATTGAACTGCCGCAGGACGGACTATTCTCTTTGAGAACTACTAATGTTGCTTTTATTTCTTTTGCTTTTTTTAAAGCCGCATAAGCGCCCTTTATGTAAAGCTCTGTCACATCGTTGCCTGACCGATCCACTACTTTCGCCTTTCCATCCAGTACATCCTCCCCGTTTCCACCGATGATCTCTGCAGGTTCTCTAGGAGTCGAAAATCCGCCTAATATTTCAGGACAAACCATTTCGGCTTTCTTCTCCTTAACTAATTTCCATATTTTATTATGTAAACAATGCGTCCCATTATACCTCACTTCTAACCCCGCTAAACAGGAGCTTACTAATATCATCAAATCACCTCTTTTGCAACTAATTTTCTTATGTTATACCTATTACAATTATAAATTGCTATATCGGAACAAATTTTTTGGCTAACGGCTTCACTAATGAAAATGACCCAATTATGATATCTTCTTCAGTTCTATTATATACCAAATGATGTTGTTTCGATATGTAACTTCAATATACGAGTCAGTCAAGACTTTGTGGGAACTTTTTTGATTCCTGAAAACAGGTGTAAGTCATAGGTTAGTTGAACCATTTTTTTGAATTTCATTCGTAAGCGCTTTCAGTATCTCATCCCTTGCCATGACAGACGAATATGTACACCTTTTTTTACCATCCCTTGAGTTCAGACAGGGCATGATAAATCGGTGTCCCGGACGATTGCTGTAAATATGGCTTGTTTCCGCGTGATCTCCGGCCAAAGACGGCGGACGCGTTGTTTCACCTTGTTCACGATCGTCTGTTTGGTGGATGCCGTCGACGCCGTTTCTTCAGCCGGCTGCGACGATTCTTCTCCTAAACGACGTCCGAAAAGAAGAATCCCATCCATCCGGGCGATCATCGCCTTGAAAAACGCTCCAAGTCCTTTATCTCCCCTGCTGCGACGGTATTTCACCCGATACGCCAGCTGGCTCATCACGCTTTCGGCACGTCCCGTCGGATACATGCCCGTGGGGTCGACTCCTTGCTCCTTCTACCATTCCCGGTAATCGCGGATGCATCCAGGCATCGATTCGATCCGGCGGATCAAGGCGGCCAGCTGTTGTTCTTTCGCTTCGTCCCCCAGCGTGCCGAGGACGCTGTTCAGTTCCACAAGCAGCCCCTCTTCATCCTGCTTCGCCAGCTTTTGCCGGAATCGCCTGCCACCGTGGATGGCCCGAGAGGCATTGGCGCAACTCACGCGCCACGTGGAATCGATCCAATTGGAAGCAGACCCGTCCTTTGAAATACTCCCGGCATGCGGTAATCCATGGAGCGCCGTCCCCGTTGATGACAAGAAGATCCCGACACGGATCATAGGCATATTCGTTCATCAAAAATTCCTCGAAGCCTTCCCACACCTCCCCCTTGCCCTCATGGACGTAATGGCGCTGATTCACGAATTCGATCCGTGAGCCGTTGCGCTTCCACCCTTCGTGAACGGTCAGGATTTTGTCTTCCTTGGCCCGTTTTCCCTTCCCTTGGCGAGAGACAAACAGTCCATCGGCCTCCACAAACAGCACCCGTCCATATCGCTGGTCAACCGGGCAGTGCAGCGGAACTTCAGCCTCGAGCACCAACTGGCGGATCGCCTCATGGCTCATCACCGGATACCCGACCATCTGGGCAAGCGTATGAGCCGCTTTGCGATAGGAAGAGCACTCCACAGCCAATCCCACCGCCGTTTCTTCTAGACAAGGGCTGATTGACTGCGATCCATCAAACGCTAAAAAGGAATCAAGCAAAAACGTGTAACGGTTTTGTTCTCGGTCTAAATAGTAGTTTCGCTCAAAGGTAACTTCGCCAAACAAGGTTTGAATCGTGGTGCGTCGTTTGTCTTTCAAGTGGTACCGGCGCTTGTCCCGGGTTTCCGCCAATTGTCGGTCGATGTCCTCCAACAGAGCCGTAAACAGCTCAGCGAAGGCGTTTTGCAGGGCTCGAAACAAATCAAGTTCGATCTCTTTCCATGTCAACGAATTTGTGGTAAGATGTTGTTGAATATTCATGGGACTCTCTCCTCCTGTTTGTGGTGTGGTCAATGAACATCTTACCAGGGAGAGAGTCCTTTTTTCATGTTTCCTGCTTGGGATCCTACCGCGCTTTGCTTGGTGGCCCCGATGAGGGGGATTGCGAACCTACGTTCCCAACCCCCTCATCGGGGAATTCTAAGAATTTCTCCCACAAACATTTTACTCACACAAGTTGAGTTATTTATATGTAGGAATTTCGAATCTAAAAAACTTTAACTCTTCAGGTTTAGGTTGGTACTCTCTATGGGTAGCAATTCTTGCTTTAGGATACAGCTATATAAACTTTATTAAACTGCAAGATATAAAATTCGGTATTATTTGGCTTATGTGCTCCATTCTATGGACATTATTTTACTTGCTGCTTGCACAAAAAAAGAACATTGCTATCTTTACTGGGTGGGTCGCGTTTATTCAAGCATGGATTACAGCAACTATTCCCCCCTTTCTTCTTCTCATTAATCAATGGGAGTTCGTAGGATAAAAAACTGCTTTCGTAGTAGCTATTTTAACAATTCTAGCTTTTATCGCTATCTATATATTCACAAAACCTTCTTCTGCCAAAAAAAAGCATTTCAGCCCTATAGTTGTTTAGCATTTGATTGTTTTCATTTGTAATAAAATAAATCAATAAGACTAATGAAACAGCATGAAGACGAATATTTAATTGGCTTGAACAATCATTGTGTTCTTGTGTTGGGGTTGTCCAGAAAGTCAAAATCCATTGAAAACGAAACATCATAAGCATTGATATATCAACGTTTCTAAAACATTAAAGGGGCGTCTATAAGCCGGAAAATCGACTTATTAGACAGCCCCAACACAAAGGGTTTATTTCGATGATGATGAAAAATTTAGATTCCTGATTTTGAAAAGCAATTTTATGCTTATTTAATACTTTTGTATTGTTCTACATAAAAATACCTTAATTCTCACAATTATCTTATTCTTTAATATTTCGAACACACAATGAATGATAAAACGGAAACATAATTTCAACACGTTTACCAGCTTTTTTACGTATGAATCCCTTCTACACTATCCATCGTCACATAGTCATGCCGACTAAAAGATGCAGATTTTATTAATGCTCGGGCATTTTTGATACTGCATTTAATCAATTCAAGGCACCCAATCCGTACTTGTCAGAACCATTTCATTCGAATAAAATTGAGGAAAGGAGATTTTTGAAAGGAGTCAAAAAATGGAACAAAAACTCGACTTAATTTTAGAAAAAGTGATGTCTATTGACAATGATCTTAAAAATGTGCATGATCGACTAGATTATATCGGGATGCGATTGGACCAGGTAGATGATCGATTAAATCGGGTTGAAAATCGGTTGGATCGAGTAGAAGCTCAGGTTGAAGAGCGATTAGATCAAGTAGAAACACGCTTAAATCATGTTGAAGAGCGATTGAATCGGATTGAACAGGAACAAAAATCAATTAAACAAGCTGTAATGGAAACAAACGAAGAAATGAAAAACCTCCAAGAAAGCTTCAAATCTGTTTACGAAATTATTGGCGAACATGATGTTTCCATCCGTACGTTACGAAAAAAAATTATGTAACCTACAACTACCTCAAAAAGTGATAACCTCACTTCTTTTTTTAACCCTGTGCTATTCCCTGGAAATACCATACACAAAGTAAAAATTTTTTTCCATTTTATTCAAAGTGCCTGTATTTAAACTTTTATTCTGACCTTTGAAAATAAATAAAAAAACGTGCCCAATCATACAGTTCTCTATTTGGCATATTGTGCTAATGAATAACTTAGGATTGCTAAGGCTGGTGAGCACGAGCATATTCAAAGCCGCCTCATCTTGATGTCTTCTCCATTTTTTCACTAAAAGGATGTAAAAAATATTGAATACTATAAACTACTAATCTAAACTGATAGTTGATGAGGTAGAAAGACTTCCCTATGTTTGACTGGAGTTGATTTGATATTGCTACTATGTATAAACGGAGAATGGAAGCAGCATTTGCTTTATCATCTATAGTTATGCTCATTGGTATTTCTGTTTTTTTCATCGATCGACCAGATTCTTTACAAAATTGGTTAAATCTTTCTTCAATAGGTATTGTAGGTCTTTTTTTGTTTTTTACCGGAGTTTCAAACCAGATTAAATATAACAAGGTGAAAGATATTCAAATTCATGAGTCAAAAGCTTCCCTCCTTGAGTTGGATCATTTAGTTTTCAGTAGCATTGCATTAAGTTAATTTTAATTTGTCAAGCCCAATTTTATGTTAAATTTCATCTTTTTGGATATAAAAAAACTCCTTATAATTAGGATTGGCAGTCCTATCCAAATCCTAAGAATAAGGAGAAACCATTATGGATAAGAATACCACAGAATCCACAATAAATGAACTATTTAAAGAGATCGATCCAATAACTTTTTCAAAACTAATTAATGTGATTGACGTTGACAAATACATTAAAAAATTAACAGCGTATAAGTTTTTACAACTTTGTATCATCGCTCAGATAAATGAATTGGAAAGCTTAACAAAATTGGCCAAACATTTGAAAGACAAGGAAGAGTTGCAGACATATCTGGAATTTGATGCAATTAGTACTTCGCAACTTTCTCGCAAATTAGGCCAATTATCCCCTCAACTGTTTGAAAAAGTATTTAAATATCTGGTCTTAAAGATCCAAGGGCAAATGAAAAATGCCCCGATCATCCGAAACATTGGTCGTCTTCTGGTCATTGATTCTACCACGATGAGCATGAGTTTGAGCCAATATCCATGGGCAACTTTTCGTAAGACAAAGGCTGGTGTTCGACTCCATTTAAAGGTTGTTGTAACGAAGGATATCACTGTTCCGGATCAAGGGATTATCTTACCCGCGAAACATGCCGATCGCACACAGATGGACGAACTCATTGAAATCGATCCAAATGCGATTTACTTGTTTGATCGAGGGTATGTCGATTACAAACAGTTCGACCGCTTATGCCGAGAAGGGGTGCGATTCATTACCCGGCTTAAAAAGAACGCAGAGATTGAAGTTTTATCGGAACGGATTCCCAATCCAGAACGTTTGATTTATAGGGATCAGATTGTCATTTTAGGAAATGACCGTAATCATACCAAAATGACTCATCCTCTCCGATTGATCGAAACGGTCGACAGCGAAGGGAATCCCGTGATCATCATAACCAATTGCTTTGATCTTTCTGCGGAAGAGATTGCAGATTTATACCGATATCGCTGGAAGATAGAGACCTTCTTTAAATGGATGAAACAGCACCTTAAGATAAAAAGATTTTATGGAAAAAGTCAAAATGCCGTTTACAATCAAATTTGGATCGCCCTAATCACCTATTGCTTACAGGCCATGCTCCAATTAAAAGTGAATCACGATGGTCCTTTATTAGAGATCAAGCGAACTTTACAGAATCTGCTTTTTAAAGGTTTTGACTGTTTTGTTCGCTCCCTTTTTAAAAAGCCAATTCGAACGTCCAACGGTCGGAAAAAATACCATTGGGAAAAAGATTTTGAAACCATCGTGTACCAATTTGAAGAAGGGGAGGTGGAACACCTAGACGATTTAGTTTATGATCCAATGTTTCTGTAATATATTACCAAATTGTGGAAATGGACTGCCGATTAAGACGTCATTGTCCTTTTAAGCTTGCTTAGAAAGATTGTATGTCTGAATATTCAGTTACATGAAATAACTGGAATTTTTATTGAGCTTGACAAACATTAAATTTTTTTATGCAACGCTACTGTTTAGTTTTAAAAAAAGATCTTGTTTTTTTTCCTCGTCTCCTACTGTGAGTGTTTTCCTTATTTTTTGGGTTAAATCACAAAATGTGGTGATGAATCTAAAAAATTAACGACTTATTTAAGTATCCACCTTTCCGATAGACTAAAACACCGCCAATCGTCTTAAAAAATACTTGGACGGCACTAATTCCCGATACTTCATGGGCGCTGAACGCAGCAAGGCCAAAAAGCGGGGGCAGGTAAAGAAGCATCGGATATTTAATAATGGAACCGCCAATCCCAACCATACCGGAAAGGAAGGAACCGATAAAGCCAATAAGAAACATTACGATAATAAAATTGAACGTTATTTCCATTGATATACTACTCCTTTGATGTTGTTGTTAAAATCGGGGTGCGTATATGCACCCCGCTAGTAAGTGAATTATCCTTTTTAATTCGAAAATGATCGATCATGTTCTTTTTTTCATCATCGTATGCCTATTGCTTGATGCCCAAGGCGATAAATGAATTTTCGTCCCAATGCAATGAACCATCGATTAATTCACAATAAGGGACAATTCAATATTGAGAAATTTCGCCTTTCATTTTCCAATTGCAAAATAGTTCGCATGTATACTATAAAAATGTTTTTTTGTTGTTTAAAGATTTTTTGTACCTTTATCATATATTTGTATATTGATAACCAACTGTTCAATCATTGTTCAAGCGATCCATTCCATTCTGACATACCGGGGACAATATTCCATACGTTTGAAAACCCTTTTTCTGCTAATTTCTGGGCTGCCAAACTACTGCGCGTTCCCGTGCGGCAGACGACATAAATGGTCTTATCTTGCGGGAGTTCCTTGATCCGTTCCTCCAATTCTCCAAGAGGAATTGACAAGGCACCAGGAATATGCCCAAATGCAAACTCTGCCGGTTCACGGACATCTAAAATGATAATTGACGGATCATTTATTTTGTCTGCTAATTCTTCATTGCGAATAACATGGGGGAATTTCGCTTCATTCTTTGCCTCGCTCTCACTTGCTCTACGAATATAGTGCTTTAATATCCCCTCTTCTTCAATTGTACCGAGATAGTGATGTCCAGTGCTTTCTGCCCATGCTTTCATATCCGCTTTCGATCCTTTGTCTGTTGCTTGTACCTCCAGTACTTGTCCAGGCTGCAACTTATGAATCGCTTTTTTCGCTTTGACAATCGGCAGCGGACAAGACAACCCTTTAGCGTCTATTGTCATATCTACTTGAATCATGACTTTCTCCTCCTTAAATGGGAACTATTCTACAGGATCTTCTTATTTATGCATCAATTTCCGCAACTTTCCGATAGTTTTCGGCTCGTCTGCTTTTTCCTTCAAACAGCAGGCGAGAGTATTTTCTTTTTCTGTATCTAGTTCATTCTCCGAAACTTGAACAGTCAGGGCGTAATATTTATGGAACTAGAAATTTTCCTAAATCGACTTCTTCTAGTTCATGAACATCAATAACATTGAATGTTTTCTTTTTATGGAACAACACCTCAAATTTCTCTAGCAGAATAGTTGTTTCATATCAACCTTTTTGACCAAGAGTTCATGCCGCCTTTTACATTGGTTACACGCTGAAATCCTAATTTCTTTAATAATTTGCTTGCTTTGGCGCTTTTCATTCCACTTTGACAAATCACAATGACTTCTTTATCTTTTGATAGTTCATGAACTCGTTTTGGAAGCTCGTGAAGCGGAATATTTTTAAAACCAGGAATATGGTTCGTATGAAACTCAATAGGTGTGCGTACGTCAATGTAATGAACATCTTTTTTTCGTAATTCCTTCTTTAATTGCACTACTGATATGATTCGCACTCCTTTTATGGGCAGAAACCGATTGACAACGAACCATATCACCAATAGAACTAGACCAATATTAATAATGGTTTGAACCATAAGCCCCACCTTAAATAAACAAATTGACATTTCCTTCAGAAGCATCTGCTAAATACGCAGCAACCCCTGCAAATTCGATGCCGTCTATTAATTCATCCTGTTGGAGTCCTAAAAGATCGACTGTCATTTGGCAAGCAACCAGCTTTATTCCTTGTTCCTTTGCCATATCGATTAATTGCGGCAGCGGCACAGCATTATGTTTTTTTATCACCCGCTTAATTAACTTCGCTCCTATTCCGCCAAAGTTCATCCGCGACAGTCCCATGCGGTCAGCACCACGCGGCATCATTTTCGCAAACATTTTTTCTAATAATCCTTTTTTCACCGGAACTGTCGAATCTTTACGCAATGCGTTAAGCCCCCAGAACGTATGAAAAATTGTAACCTCATGGTCATAGGCAGCAGCGCCGTTCGCGATAATATACGCTGCCATCGCCTTATCATAGTCACCGCTAAACAAGATGATCGTTGTTTTTTTCTTTTGCTCCGACACTTTGTTTCCACCTTCTTTCCAAAATACTCATAGGGGTATAAAGATAGCAAAAATTATCCCTTTTTGATCCAAAACGTAAAAACGCCATTTTCTTCTTTCATATTAACAACCGTATGTCCACTTGCCTTTGCCCAAGCGGTCAAATCGTTTTTGGAACCTTTATCCGTTGTATGCACCTCTAAAACTTGACCAGCTTCTAACTCATCAATTGCTTTTTTTGCTCTTACGACTGGCATTGGGCATGCAAAACCCTTTGCATCTAATACTTTATCTGCATTCATTGTAATGACCTCCTTTAATATTACCATTACCCCTATATGTATATTAATGGGGATAAAAAAATCTGTCAACTTTTCAAAGAAAAGTTGACAAATTTTTAACGACTTTTTACCAACAGCTCTACAGCTTCTTTTACTAGGTGTTCCGTTTTTTCCCCATTTTCTAAGCTTTCACGGATACATTGCTCTAAATTGGAACTTACAATAACGGCAATAGTGCGATCAATAGCGTTTCGTGCAGCAGAAAGTTGAGAAATCACGCTTTTGCAGTCCTTTTCTTGTTCCATCATACCAATAATCCCTTTTACTTGTCCTTCAATTCGTTTTAGGCGGTTTTTGATTTCTTTGCTGTATTCCATTTGGCATTTCTCCTTTCTTTGCAAGGACAATCGGCCATTGAATAGCTCTTCACTTTAAAACCGCGGCTGCGCAAAAAGCGAATGCCTAAATTTTTTCCTACTTCATCACTTGCAATCACATGGATTGGTTTATCAGGAATTTCATAAACATGCCGTTTTAAATAAGCAAACGGTATGTGAAAGGAATTCGCAATGGGATAATGATTTGTTTTTTCGTTGTAATCACGAAGATCTAGAATCGTTAAAGAATTTATACTTTCATCGCGGTAGTCAACACACGGAACTCCTCTTACTGGATAATACCGCCGATAGACAGATATTGATAACAAAATAAATAAAGCCAAAAGCAGTATTCCTTCCAATTCTTCTTTCCACCTCATTCATTGTTTTTATTTATGAACAATTATATACATGTATAAGTATATAATCAACCGATTTATTTTTCTAAACAAATTTTTGGAACAGAGGCATTGTCTTTACTTGTTAGTTATCAATATAGCTTTCCCTTTACTTAATTTAAAAAATATTTGCGGAGGGAGAAAAAGGAGACTCGGCATGAATGACTCAAGTCTCCCTTTTTAATCATTATCGGACTGCGCAACGGTTTGGACCGATTTCCATCTCGCGTTGCTGCTCTTCATCTGGATGAAGCTTTCCCATATTTGTTTGCCGAATTTCCTGATAAGCATTCGGCTGCGGAGGCAAGTTTTCCGTCACCGTTTTTCGAAACTCTTCTTCGCTCGCGATATTGAGACCATGATTTTTTGCGTACAACATACCTAATGTAGTACCAACACTACCATCGTCATTCATTTCACCCGGTACCATAAAATGTGCAGGCAAAACCAACAGGTCATCTGCTAATTGTTTATAGCGCTCATATAATGTCTTGCGCAAATCCCCCACCCAATCCTGCGCTTTTCCAGCCAAATCCGGACGACCGATCGAATCGATAAATAAAACATCTCCCGTTAGTAAATATTGGTCATCTATAATAAACGAAGTGCTGCCAATTGTATGTCCCGGTGAGTAAACAGCTTCGATCACTGCATGACCGACCTGAATGCGATCCTCATCTTGAATCGGTGCATAGGAAAAGGTCACTTCTGTCGCATCTTTTGGAGGCAAATAGTACGTCGCTCCCAATTGTTCAGCCAACTTGCGGCCGCCGGAAATATGGTCTGCGTGCAAATGGGTATCAATGACATATTTAATAGAAATCTCGCGTTCCTTCGCAAACTCAACGTATACATCTGTCATGCGATTTGTATCAATAAGCGCACCTTCTCCGTTTGATTCGATCAAATAGGACAGGCAGCCTTTCCCAAGACGGACAAATTGGTAAATGGCACCGCCGTTTTTCAGCTCGGCGATTTTGACTGGTTCTAAATGCTCGCTCCACGCTTTCATACCGCCTTCAATGGAATAAACATGTGAAAAACCTGCTTGTTCAAGCTGTTCGGCAACAAATAGCGATGATCCTCCTTTGGCACAGACCACATAAATTTCGTTTTCTTTCTCTTTAGGCAATTGCTCAAGAAATGGATCCACACCGTCAAGAACTTCAAAATAAGGAATATTTACAACTTGTACGTTCTTTCCTTCAATTCTCCAATCAGCATACTCCTCTTGATTGCGTACATCGACTATAAACAAGTCTTCCCCGCGGATGATTTTATTTGCAATTTCTTTTACCGTGATAGTTTTTACCGTCATATTCCCTTCTTCCTCCTATCGAATGTTGTAAATTTGATTTAAACTAATTATTTTACACATACATGTATGGGTATTTATGGTCTTAATATTACAAAACATTGCTCTAAAAGTCAACGCTTTTTAATTTAGATGCAATTACTTCCTCCAGTTCGCCGTATTGTTCTATAAACGATAATGGAGGGATTGAAGATGTTTGCTTAAAATAAACGTATGATTCGAACGAGATTAGGAAGGTCGAAAAATTGAAACGATCAATGAAGAAGACACCGATTTTACATATTCGTAATAGAATTCAAGCTTATCCCTTTTTATAAATAGGAGAATTAGGTTTTGTCGCTATGATAGGGATTATCTCGTTTCCACCGCCATCGATGCAGCATCGTTTTGCCATAATGGCGAACGGACGAGTTGCTGCAATCATCAACGCAACTTTTTTAACAAGCATTTCCAGCTTAGGACTCTATACTTATATTTCAACCATTTTGGATAACTTAAAAGACACCCTCACGCTTGCACATTATTGGTGGGCATGGGGCATTGGGGGTGTCATCGGGAGCTTTTCCGTTGGATATTTCATTGACCGGACGGCACGACCGAAAATGCTTATGGCCGGAATTATAGCCATAATGGCTTTAGCTATGATCTGCATACCATTTGCACTCTCTTTCCCGATGCGATCCTTTTTACCTTTTGTTCTATGGGGGGCGATGGGTTGGGCTTCGCAAGCCCCGCAACAACATGAACGGCTTCGTTACCAGCCTGAGCATGACGCTGCTGTTGTAGCTTTAAACAGTTCCGCTAATTATTTAGGAAGTGCAGTAGGTTCTTCTCTTGGAGGGATTGTATTGCTTGCAGGATTGGCTCCTTCCTCCCTTCCGTTTGCTGCCAGTTGTCTAGTTTTGGCGGCTTTACTAGTACAATGTTTGATTATGTTCAGTAAAAAAAATAGCGCATATCAGAACTTAAGAAATAAACTTATCTATGAAAAACAATTCTTTCTATAATTCGTATACCGAGAAGCATGACGCACACAGGCTCTCAAAGAGATTGTTTGGCTCGCGATGCTTGAAAACTCATAAATGGTATAACGAGAATCATATAATAATCATTTTCTCTAGAAAAATATAAATTCAAACAAACAGGGTGCCGCTATCGGCTTAACCAGAATAAATATGATACGTGAATTTATTGGCAGGCGGAACCTGAATCTCATCGTTCCACGAAATATATTGAGGAACTTATCGTGTTTTTGGGAAAGGTATTAATAACTGTTCATTTTGTTCGCCTGCAAGATTTCGGTTCCGTCTCTTATGATGTTTTGATTTAGTTGCGAAAAAACAATTTTTCTTATGTCTATTTAAACCATCCCCTTTCTTTAGATTGTTTAATCGCTTCGATCCGGTTCGTTACCTCAAGCTTATCCAAAATCGTTGAAATATAGTTTCGGACCGTTCCGGTTTTTAGTTTCAGTTCGTCCGCGATTTTTTTTGTGTTTTTTCCATCGGCAACGAGTTCTAATATTTCCTTCTCCCTTTCCGTGAGAGGATTTTCTTCACTGTAAACATCATCCATCAGCTCGGGTGCATAGATTCGCCGGCCTGCCATGATGCTGCGGATCGAACTTGCCAGCTCCTCACTCGGGCTGTCTTTCAATAAATAGCCGCTTACACGAGCTTTTAAGGCCCGTTGAAAATAACCGGCACGGGCAAACGTTGTTAAAATGATCACTTTACATTCCAGATCTTTCAGCTCTTCAGCTGCCTCAAGTCCACTTTTTTTGGGCATTTCGATATCCATGATGCAAACATCAGGCTGATATTGCTTCACAAGAGAAACAGCTTCTTCTCCGTTAGTCGCCTGCCCCACCACTTCCATATCCTCTTCCAGATTGAGCAATGTTCCTAAGGCGCCGAGCATCATACGCTGGTCTTCAGCTATGACAATTCGAATCATGATTTCAGTCCCTCCTTAACGGTCTGCTTTACTACATTCGGTATTTTCATGATTAATGTAGTCCCTTTTTCCGAATAAATATCCAGACTGCCGTTTACAAACTCCAAACGTTCTTTTATTCCGATCAGTCCATTTCCTTTTGCAAGATCCCGTTCCTCCTTAATGCCAATTCCGTCGTCTTGCACCGTCATACATATTTCGTTCCAAGATTGCTGAATGGCAATCCGGCAAGTGAAAGCTTTGCTATGCTTGACGACATTTGTTACTGCTTCTTTCAAACACATACTTAAAATGTTCTCAATAAACGGGGATACGTTTGATAGTGTGAATTCTTCTTCATTACTTACCAACTTGATTTCAGCAGCTTGGAGTAGTTGTTTTATATGTATGATTTCCTCTTTCAATCGAACCCCGCGCATTTGTGAAACTATTTTCCTTACTTCATTCAATGCAGTTCTGGCCGTTTGCTGAACGTCTTTTAATTCGCTGCGGGCTTGTTCAGGGTCTTTGTAAATTAATTTCCTTGCCAAATCACTTTTTAGACCGATGAGGGACAGCTTTTGGCCTAACGCATCATGAAGATCTCGGGCAATTCGTTGACGCTCCTCCTGTTTAACGAGCTCGGAAATTCTTTTGTTGGCGTCTTCGAGCTGTTCTTCAAGCTGCCCTTGCTTTTTTCGATTGTAAATATTGAATGGGAGAAGGATGACGCTAATCCAAATAATGATGACGAATGGCAATTGCTTTAAAAATAACTTTTCCTGCAGAACCACGTTATAGTTGATTGAGATGGTCGTTGCCGCTAAGTGAATGATGTACAATGTTAAAAAAGCAATTCGGTTTTTGATATGGCCGTTATAATAAGCGATATAAAAGGCAAAATAGATAAATTGAAAAAGAATCGTCATCGCGATGGAAATCCCAATCAAGATAGACGTCCACAAGTAGACGGGCCACTTTTTGGAAATAAAAGCTAAACGATATACAAAGAAAAAGATAATTGTCAGCACGATCCCTGCAATGATTTCCTTAGTGGAGGAAGATTGAAAAATAAAATAAAACGGCAAAATGCTAAAAACGCTCCATATATAAGGAGAAATTCCCGAGAATTTCTCTAAGATCATATACTTTTTTGTCATGGTCAAATCCTCTTAAATAAATTTGTTTTACATGTTATCTTATCATAAAAAGGTACACTGCGTCTTCAAAACTTTGCCGCTATTCTCTAAAGATTTTACAATTCAGGTTCAATATGGACTTTCGGCTTTTTTTCCTTCTTTTTCGATAAGTCTTTAAACCCGACAAACTTTTTCGCTTGCTCATCCCATAAGCGGAATCGGAGTGATTTTAAGCTTGTCGCTAGAGTGATGGTTGGTACATTCTGTAAAAGATACGTTTGATTGTGTGCCTCTTCCAGCTTATAATTGGGTATCCTTGGGCTCAAATGATGCACATGGTGAAATCCGATGTTTCCGGTAAACCATTGCAGCGGTTTCGGAAGCTTATAGAATGAACTCCCTTCAACAGCTGCCTTCACATACTCCCAGTTTTCATCTTCTTCAAAATAAGAATCTTCAAATGTGTGCTGTACGTAAAAAAGCCAAATGCCTAAAGTGCCTGAAATGAAAAAGATTGTGCCTTGAACGATAAGAAACGGCCCCCATCCGATCGTCCAACCAAGCAGCCCAACTAAGGCAACGATTGATATGTTTGTTATATATGTGTTGATGCGTTCCTTTAACCTCGCATTTTTTCTGTTAAACCGATTTTTAATAAGGAAAACGTAAATCGGTCCTAGCCCAAACATCACGAACGGATTTCGATACATCCTGTAGGCGAATTTAGTTAAAGGCGGTGCTGACAAATATTCATCAACTGTCAAAACCCATATATCCCCTGTTCCGCGCTTATCTAAATTTGAGCTGGTTGCGTGGTGGACTGAATGGTTGTGCTGCCATTTGCTGTACGGAAACAACGTTAAAATACCAGCTATTGTTCCAAAAATTTTATTGGCAAGGCGGTTTTTAAAAAAGGAATAGTGACAGCAATCATGGAAAATGATGAAAAGTCGAACTAAAAATCCAGCTGCGATCATGCAAATAGCGAAAGTAAGAACATAAGAAATGGATAAGCTTTGATAAGCTAAAAACCATAACAGAAAAAACGGCACAGTTGTATTGACTAACTGCCAAACACTATTCATAGTGTGAGGTTTTTCATAAGGAGCCATTTGCTTTCTCAAATTTTTTTGCATTTGTTTCGTCATTTTTTGATTCCCTTCTTTATTTGATATTTCTAATCATATAAGAGGGAAATCGATCTGTGAAGTCATATATGTCATATTCAGAATATGATAAATGTCATATATCGTTTTCTATCATATTCGTAATTGCTGACGGACATTCAAATTTTGGGAAAATGTTTTTTAACAAAACACATCTTGTAACAAGGTATTTTGCAAAGGATGGGCCAACAAGCAAGAGACGAAAAGCAAATTGTGATGATAACGGCATTTGCGGAACTTTGTGGATATTTTCTGAAGAGACTTTTGCAACGAGGAAAAGGCCGGACATTGAGTTTGAATGAAAACTTGAAGTATTCTCCATTTCATGTCTACTCGACATAATGCCGTTAGTTAACGGGTTCTTTTTAAAAGCTCCTTAAAAAATATGAAACCACAGAACTCTTCAATGAATTTCTGTGGTTTTTTACAGTAATAGGAGCATTTCCCTTCCATCTTTAGGAAGTTGTGAGCCTTGCCGTTTTAGATAAAACACAATATCGCTTTTTCCAGAATCTTAGCGAAAAACGGCTGAAGCACCGATGCCTTTAATATAACTGAACACTCCTTCTGCCTAGACTTTGAGTTTGTTCCCTTTGTCTCACATAAGGCCCTTTTTATTTCTTTATAAAAGGGATTATAGCGTAAATGGGGTTGTCCATTGCATTTGTAATAGCCAGCCCAAACAATTGAACAATTTTCAAATTCATGAAGTCACTCGTATTTACGTGTGAATAAGTGCATATTAGGCATTTTTCACGATCCATCTCCTGTCATTCGATCAAAACGTACATAACTATTTACTAAATGAACAGTACCACCATTTCTTGGCTTTTAGTCATATGCTTTATGTAATTTCATTTATTAGAATAATACGTTCTGTATTATCATCTTGTTGAAAGTAGTGATTTAAATTGACAGTTAAAAATATTCATGGATGCATACTCTAGTTTATTTTAATTATTTTGTAGATATATCTTTTTTCATCCAATATTTATAAAATTCACTGTTATGTAAAAAATGAAGAATTTCATCAGCTGTTAATCCGAGTTTTTTAGCTTCTAATATAAGCTCAACCCATTCTATATCCAATATTTGTTGTTCTTCCAATTCTTTATTGTTCATGTTTCCATCCTCCTTTCCATCTGTCACTGAAAACACAATACATTGATTTCTTGAAATTGTCATATATCAAAAGTTATAGATGGGCAAATTTCGCAAAAAAAAATGAGCCACTTTTGCTCATTTCTTACAACAAGTTTAACTCCTTTGCTTGGACCACTGCTTTTGTTCTGCGATTTACTTGCAATTTGCTGAAAATATTGTTTAAGTGGACTTTTACCGTTCCGACAGCCAAACCAAGTCTTTCTGCAATTTCTTTATTCGTTAAGCCGATTGAAACAAGGTTTAACACTTCCAATTCGCGTTCTGTCAACGGATCAACCAACTCATTCTTGATCGTCTCTGCTTTTTTCTCGACTGCGATTTTTGTTTCTTTTCCAAATGAATACAGCAGTTCAAGTACATAGACAGCCTGTGATGCGATGGTTGTCAACACTTCCATATTCTCGGATTCAAAGGCGTTTTTTAACTGATTATTTTCTAAATAAAAGATCCCCTTGACCGTTTTTTGTTGGACGACAGGAAAACATAACACTGACCTGACTTTGTTTTTTTGAATATAGTGATCTTTTGAAAAAGTAAAATCATTTACTGCATCCTGGAGCTTTATCGTTTCTTTTATACGGTGCACATACTGGATAACAGAAATCGGAATGTTTTCGCCAACGTTTTGATCCATTTCGTTTGTTTCGCCATGTGTGGAAATGACTTTTTCAATCGAAAAAACGGTTTCTTTTCCATTTGGCCTGATGAAGCATACCTTTTCAGCCCCTTTAAATCTGGCAATGAGCATTAATAATTTCCCGAGCAATTGCTCTAAGTTCATGTCCTCAGACAAAGAGGCTGCTGCTTGAATGATGGCGGACAAGCCCCGTTCCTCACCTTTTGTTCGTTTGGTCCCTTCCCACGTTATCATGCTTTTATGATCGTTTTTTGTTTGATTTGTTTCCTCAATCAAAGTAAATTCAGGATAATCGTGCTGCAGCTGTTCCGCTTTGTTGTGCGCCCCCCACAGCCGATAACATCGATGCGCTTCACGTAAGTATGTTTGCGCAATGCGATGCATGCCTTTTTTGGCATAGAAGTCCCCTGCCAATTCATTAGCGAGTGCTTCAATCTGAATGTCAGAAGAAGTTTTTGCGGAATGAATTGCCTCATCATACCATTTCATAGCTTCTGTCTCTTTTTTTTGCAATCTGTCCCATTCCGCCAAAAGTAATTGCTGTTTATGTCGAAAATTGTCAGGGCAATGCTCAGACCATTTTTTAAATTGATTCAAAGCCCGTTTCAGCTGTTTTTTAACTATTTTCATGTTTTTCCTGTCTTTCTGTTCGCAACGCCTGATTAACAATAAACTATGATAAAAGTAAAATTCAGGCGAAATGATGAGCAACAGTGATTTTTTGACAAGTTTTTCAAGACGGACCGCCAGTTGATATGCCAGCTCATCTTCTTTTAACAAAAATGCGATTTTCAATTGAATGGTATCATAAACGATAACCGATGATTCATCTAGATTTTCTCTTTCTTCATACATAGTAAATTTCGCATTAAGATGAACGAGACATTGCAGCCAAGATTTCACCGCTTTTAAAAACTTAATGGAATGTTCCAATTTAATTTGCAAGACAAACTCTAGCTGCTTCTCAATTTCTACTAACAACTGATTGAGCGGTTCCCCCTTAATCAACATTGTAATGATCAGAAATGAGCTCGATTCCCCGGCCAGATGAAGGTTGCCGGATTCAACGCAATGTTTTTGTGAACGTTTAATATAAAAAAGATTGTCCTCCATCGTTTTTTTCCAGTGGTTCACAAATGTGCCAAAAACGAAATCGACCCGCCCCATTAGGTGTTTTGATTGAAATCGGGTAGCTGTGTGTAAAGCAAGCTGTCCAAATTGAAAGCTTCCCTCATAATCTTGAAACCCGGCGCTTAAAAATAATGCATAATTGTTGTAAGCAAGAGCGGACACATCAGTCATTCCATGTCGTAATGTAAGCCGGAGCGCCCGAAGCATGAGAATGCTGACTAGATATTGATCATACTGGTAGCTGGCTCTGTTCAAATTAATTAAAATCTCCATTAGTAAACGTTTGTTCCTATCTGTCATCGTCGGCAAAGCGGTGAGATCAGCAGCCGAACGTCCTCTAAGCGCTGTTTTTGTTAAAATCATCTCGAGCAGCACTTTAAACTTGCCCGGATGCTGCGGGAGCTTCCATCCGAACAATCGAAGGCCTTTTAACCCTGCCTCAACCGCTTTTTCAAACTGCTGTTGATGAGAAAACAGCAAAGATTTCATATTGTAGACTTTTAATTGATCTTCCTTTGTTTTGGCATATGTTAACATTTCGTTAAATGTCCTTTCCGAATCCCGAAAAAGTCCATTTAAATATTCGCTTTCCCCTTTGCCTAAAAAAAGCTTGTAACTTAATTCATAACAGGATTCCCAATAATTTTCGGGTAGCAATTCAATCCCTGTTTGAAAATAATTCAATGCTTGATCAAATAACGCTGCGTTTTTCGCTTTTTCACCCGCCGACCAATTGAGCTCAGCCAAATCTGCTTTTCTTTCGGGATGTTGAATGAACCTCCGGCCCAAGTTAAGATGGTTGATCATTTCAAAAAACTTTTCATGTTCTTCTTTACTTGTTCTTTTGAAGAGGAATTGACCTGCTTTATAATGAATTTCTTGTTTTTTCCTTTGATCAAGCAATGAATAGGCAGCTTGCTGGACACGGTCATGAATGAACTGATACCTTCCTTGATCTGAAACCTGGATTATCATCCCTTCCTGGACTGCTTCGGACAATGCGTCGGTCATTTTCTCCGTATTGATTCCATCATGAAGAAAAGACAAAAACTGAAAATCGAAGCGATGTCCAAGACAGGAAGCTGTCAAGATAAGTTTTCGGGTTAACGGCGACAGTTTTTCAATTTTGCTGACAATGAATCCGATCATTTCATCGTATTCGGGCTGCTCCTTCACTTTGTTGAGATTCCATTCCCATTTTCCTCTTTTTAAGTTGCACCATAGAAACTTTTCATCGTATATTGTTTGGAAAAGCTGTTTAAAAAATAATGGGTTTCCCGCTGTTTTCTCATATAGTACAATGGCAAGCTCGCGAACATCGTCCGGGCTGCATCCCAACGTTTCCGCAATGATTTGGTTAATATGATCAACATTCAGCATGCCGAGTGGAAATTCCCTAATATTTTCTTTGCTTCTTTTCATTTCTTTTAATTTCGTTAAGAAAGGATGTCCTTCTTTCATTTCATCATCGCGATAAGCCCCAATGATGAGCAAACTTTCAAACTCTGGATCGTTCAGTATGGATTGCAGCAATTCTAGCGATGCTGTATCACACCATTGAAGATCATCTAAAAAGAATAACAATGGATGGCTTTTTTTCGCAAATGTTTGCATAAAACGCCTGAATGCCCAATGAAAACGAAGCTTCGATTGGGAAGAAGGCAATAAAGGTACAGCGTCTTGTTTGCCGATCAACAGTTCCAGTTCAGGAATGACCTCCGTGATAACCGCCGCTCCTGAACCTAAATGTTCAAGAAGCTCTCTTTTCCAACGTTGAAGTTCTTCTCTGCTTTCCGCCAATAATTGATTAATCAGCTGACGAAATCCGCGAATAAACGGTTCATATGGAATATCCCGCTGAAATTGATCAAATTTTGCGGAAACAAAATAACCATTTTCTTTTGCGCATAACTTTTCAATTTCATTCACAAGCGCTGTTTTTCCTGTTCCGGCGCTTCCTGAAATAAGCACCATTTTCGTCAAACCAAATCGAACCATTTTCAGTTCTTCCATTAAGCTTTGTATTTCTTTCTCCCTTCCGTATAACTTGCTTGTAATTTGAAATTGTGAAGAAAAGTCGTATCGGGCAATCTGAAATGATTGGACTGTTCCGTTTTGTTCCAGCATCTTTAAGCAATGGAAAATATCTTCTTTCAGTCCGAAAACCGACTGATAACGATCTTCAGGTGCTTTTGTAAGCATTTTCAAAACGATGTCGGAAACCACATTCGGCACATCTTGACGTCTTTCAGACGGATGAATGACCTTTTTTGTCATATGAGCATGCATCCATTCAAAATCAGAGTCAACGTCAAAAGGCAGACGGCCAGTTAATAGTTTATAGAAAATGACACCAAGCGAATAAATATCGCTGAGATGGCTGGAGGATGGATTGATTTGTGCGCTCTGTTCCGGCGAATGATAAATATCGTAAATTTCATCATCCTCTTCGGCTCCTCCAATATCAAAAAATTGCACATCTAGTTTTTCAGGATGAATGAAAATGTGAGCTGGACTTAGTATAGTGATGGAAATGTTTTGTTCGTGAAGGACGATTAATTTTTCTGCAAGTTGTAAAGAAATTTGAAGAAATTCGCTAATTCGTGGACGATGAATTTTGATATATTCTTTTAATAACATTCCCCCAGGATCTCGGTAAACAAGTGCATACGTGTTCCCCAATTGCTCAACTTCTATAGGCGTCACAATTTCCTTCATCTTCAGCTGCGAGTAGAAGTCATATTGGTGCAAAAAAGATGCATGATCAATTATCGATGGGGATTGTGATGTTAAAACTTTCAGCAAAACGCATTGATGATCACGATCGCGTATCCCCCGATAAACAGAAGCTTTTTTTCCTTTTCTCAGCAATGATATATAACTGTAGCCTGAAATATCTGACATTGACTTTTTCCCTCTTGGCAAATGCCGTAATATTTCGTTTTCCTTCTCCATACAGACAGGCACATCCTTTCATAAAAAAATTTCTCTTCCAGTATTCGCAAAATTTTCCGAAAACCCTTCTTTTTTCATTGAAAGAAGCGGTATTTCGTCTATAACTGCAACTTTTCCCTTCAATATTCTCGTATATAAGATGACATATGAAAAGAGGAATGATTCTGCTTGAATACAAATGGAGTTCGGTGTTTTTCAGGAAAACTGAAGAAAAATTATGAGGAAATAATCAGGATTTACTAAATAATGGGTGGCGGTTACAGACATTTGCACCGTTCTCTTCCGGCGCCTTTGTGCAGCCGCAATCCATTCAGATTATTTTTAAAAAAGTTCTGAAGAAATCATACACGTATGACAAAGAAGCAAAGCTTTTATCTTTTGGAATTTTCTTTGTAACGATGATGGGAGAAGCTGTTTCTTTTCCAAATACAACTCATCCCCCGCTTATTTGTGGAGCTGCTAAAAAAAGGGTCTTATTGTCTTTACAATATCGCTTCCGTTTAGTTTTACAAATGTTCGTTAATTCATATAAAACGCTTGGCGCCGTTTCGAAATCTCCATTACTTCTGAGATGACGGTGTTTAAAATGATGTAAAAAGTCTTGTAGAAAAAAATTACAGGACACTTACTCGGTCTAAAAGTACATTCGAGCCATTTTTCCGATTTTCAAATTCATTTCCTCAACTTTCTAATTCATTCCAAATGATAAATAATTTAATAGACTAAAACCATTTCTTACACATGCGGTTCAAAAACTTTTTGTGATAGGATAACCGGAACTTGCTCGATCATTGAATCGGTGCCGTAAAAAGGGCAAATGGCAGTCTTTTCATCATCGCACCATTTTAGAAGGATGAAATATTTTTAAACAATAAAAACAACCGCAAATTTCATCGTTTTTCAATTCTTTTCGATTAAAACTGATGAATCGGTGTGCTGTTCTGCACAGACTTCCCTTCAATTTATCGCCTTCCTAATTTTTGCAAAAAAATTCTCTTGCTATAATATCTGAACGGCCATACCAAGGGGTAAAATCTTCTATTGTATACAAATGCATCATACATGCTATTATTGAACAAAATTCTCATCAGCTCCACTTCATTCACAAGAACAACCTGTACCTTCTTTTCGTTATTTTTTTCACGTCATAAATTGCCTTTCTTATAATGTATTTTTTTAAAAGTGGTTATCCAGAAAGTCAAATCCCTATCGAAAACAAAAAATCATAAACGTCGATATATCAACGTCTCTAAAACATTAAGGGGCGTCTATAAGCCGGAAAATCGACTTATTAGACAGCCCCTGTCCATCACTTTTTATTGTGCTATTTTTTTAGGATGATCTGGCAATTCATTGACTGAAACAACTTGGTCTGTTTTCTTTTTTGGTTTTTTCCAATACTTTTCGTTGCCAGGCAGATCATCAAACCATGTTGCATCATCAGGGCAATCAAGCACCATAAATTGTCCATAATTGCCATCTCTAGATTGGTGATATTTCAAATACGCTTTTCCGTTTTCGATAGCTAAAATCTCGATTTTCCCAGAGGTATGGCTCATTGACAGGCGGACGCGCTTGCCTAGACCTGACGTTCTTGCTTTTGCTTGTTCAACGATATCGTAAACTTCTTTCAATGTTAATACAAAGTCACTGTTGCCAGCAACAGGTCGATTCACAAAGAAATAATAAGGTGTTACTCCCGCCCATGATAACTTATCTAATAATTCGCCTAAAACAACAGGATCGTCATTAATTCCTTTTAATACTGGAGTTTGGTTGACCACTATTGCTCCGGCATCATGGAGCGCTTCAAAAGCTTTTTTTGCTTCTTTCGTAATTTCTCTCGGATGGTTGACGTGAGCCATAATGTAGATTCGTTTTTCAGGAGATGAAAACTCTCTAATGAGTTGGAGTAAAGATTCATCTTCATAAATTCTCATAGGGTTAAAGACAGGCATTTTGGAGCCGATGCGGATAATTTTTACATGCTCGATTTCTCGTAAGCTTTCAATGATCATGCGCAATTTTTTCGTAGCAAGGATTAAAGGATCCCCTCCAGTTAGAAGAACATTGTTGATTTCAGGAGTTTTGCGAATATAGTCAATACCAGGCTGTACGTCTGCCATCGCTTCTTTTACATCACTTCTAAATAATCTTTTTCGAAAGCAATAGCGGCAATATGCTCCGCAAACCTCAGAAACTAGCAGCAATGCTGTTGTTTTGTACTTATGCTGGCAGCCAGGAACGACATAGTTTGTATCTTCATCTGATGCGTCCCACCTCCCATACTCTCGCATTTCTCCTTCATTTGGAATAACTAATTTTCTGATAGGGTCGTTTGGATCATTCCAGTCGATCAGGCTTAAATAATAATCATTGACCCGAAACACATATTTTTCTGTGATCGGCTTCAGCTTTTCCCGTTCCTCTTTTGGGATTTGTTCAATTTTGTCGATGTTTGTTATATATTTTGGCATCGCCACATGTATCACTCCCCCATCATTTGTTAACAGTTCTATGATAACATATAGTAACAAATTATTTAGCAATATGTCCAAAACGTTCATTATTTTTTTGCAAATTTCGATAATATTTTTCAAAAAAATTTGCCTTCCAGCAAGGAAAACTATTAAGCTAGTTTTCCAATGCGGACTTTTCTCTAATACAAGTCAAAATAGAAGGCAGATTCCACTACATTTGCTAAAACAAGGAATAAATATCTGACATATCTTGATAAGCTTTCACTAAATTTAGAATCCTTTTTTGCGAGTCTTTATCCCCGCTCAAACAATATATTGACTTAAGCCAAAAATGGAAAAAAAATCGTTTTCTATATTTTATATAAATAACTGTAGATGAGCAAATTCACTAACATAAATTTACATCCGAACAAAAAAAAAGGAGACATGAACCCGATTCCTTGATTAGAATAGATGTGTCACCAAACCATTCTCAAGGAGGTTCATGTCTCATGAATAGACTACCACATCACCAAGGAATCGACAAGTTTTTCGCAATGTTGGGGCTGGCCCTTTATTTCTCTAAGCCGGTCATGAAGCATCTCGTTCATATTATCGATGCGCTGACAACGAAAGGATTTGTGGGAACCTTGACCGATCTGCATCATGAGAGCTTTCATCCCAACCATCGAACGACACTGAGCCATTTTTTCACGAAAAGCCCTTGGGATGAAGAAATCTTGCTTCGCAAACTCCAGCAGTGGATGCTTCGTCATGTGGAACGAACGGCCAAGCGAAAGAATCACCCCATTTTTGTTTCGATCGATGATACGATCTGCCGAAAAACGAAGCCTTCGTCACAGGCGAAACACGCTATTGAAGGGTGTAATTGGCATTATTCTCACGCGGACAAAAAGTCGATTTGGGGACACTCTCTCGTCTGGCTCATGGTTCATACGATGACGCAAGCCTTTCCCTTTGCGTTTCGCCTCTACGACAAGGCGGATGGGAAAAGCAAGGGTCAATGGGCCATCGAGATGCTTTCTTCTTTGGATGTGCACGGTTCTGTTTATGTGCTGATGGATTCTTGGTACCCATCGAAAACACTCGTGGAAGCCTGCCTGAAAAAAGGATTCCACGTCATTGCGATGCTCAAGACGAATCGGGTTCTTTATCCAAAAGGCATCGCCATCCAAGCCAAACAGTTTGCCCGCTATATCGAACCGAACGACACCCATCTCGTCACGGTGGGAGAAGAGCGTTATCGCGTGTATCGCTACGAGGGAGCGCTGAAAGGTCTCGATGATGCCGTTGTGTTGTTGGCTTGGAAAGCCGATCAGCCGATGACACCTGAACATCTTCACTGCGTCTTGAGCACCGACCGGGAGCTAAGCGATGAAGAGATCTTGCGCTACTATGCCCAGCGTTGGTCGATCGAATGCTTTTTTCGACAAGCGAAAGACCAGCTGAAGCTCGATGGGTACCGCGTTCGTCAACGTCGGGCGGTGAAACGGTATTGGATCTTGGTGCAACTCGCTTATGTGTACAGTATGGTCGAATCCAACAGCGATTTCTCTACCGGGCTTGACTTCCTTCGAAAGAAGAAAGGACATAGCCTCGTGGAGTTTATTTACGATGCAGCGAAACAAGATATTCCCATTGATGTCGTTAAAAAACAGCTTCATGTGGCATAAGGGGTACTCCGTTTGTCTCTTTTTACATGGTAATTATTGTAATGAAAATTGCTCAACTACAGTAAATAAGTAAAATAAGCGGCTTCCTGCTTTACATGAATTCTTTCGGGCAGCATGAAGCATTGCTTAAACTGATACAGCCTTCAACAGTTCTTTTACCGCATAGGCAAAGCCGTTCTCATCGTTCGTTTTCGTGACAAAATCGGCTTTTTCTTTCACTTCCTTTGGAGCATTTCCCATTGCAACCGATGTGGTCGCGATCTCGAATTGGGAAATGTCGTTGCCTCCGTCGCCAAACGCATAAATTTCTTCAAATGTCAGCTGCTTCATTTTTTGATAGCGTAAAATCGCTTTTCCTTTATGTGCTTCGCTGGAGGTAATTTCAATATTATTCGGAAATGATGAGGCAATGGAGAGGTCGCTTCTTTCGCTTAAAGCTTCCTTCACTCGATCGATTTTTTCCGTTTCATCATGATTCACTAATCCAATCAGCTTATAGATTTTTACATTTTCCAGCTTGAAAATAGAGTCATAATCAAATTGGCGAAACATCTCTTCGATCTCTTTCCAGCTCAGCTTATGCAAAGGCGGTAAAGTGGATGGAAAGCCACCCTGATTGGTGTAAACGAGAATTCCGACATCCAGAGCATTTACTGCTGCAAAAATTTCTTTAAACGTTTTTTCATCTATTGTTGCTTCATACATCAGCTCTCTTTTATCGGAATATAATACAGCCCCATTAACACAAAAAATCGGCACTTGGAGCTCTTCAACCGCTTTAATCTTGATGACGTCCGGAAATGCACGTCCCGTATTTAAAATGACTTCATGTCCTTGCTTTTTCAATTCATGTAAAACTGATAAATTTTCATGTGAAATTTCATGCTGCGAATTTAATAGTGTGCCATCTAAATCAATTGAAAAACATTTCATATCCTCATCCCAATTCCTTTCTTTTTTTAAAATAATAAAGAAACTTCTTATTTTTCTCTTACCTATTTTATCAAAATCGTCCTGATCGCTGTAAAGATTTCCTGTTTACAAGAAAATCACTGCATTATCGGTCAAAGAGCTTGATTTGCCAGAAAGTCACTTTCCGCTCGGTTGATGGCTGCCCAAAAGATTGAAGAGGTTTAGAAAATTAAAAAGAAAGCTTCAGTACAAAATGGACAGTGACATCTATGCAAAAATAGCTGGATTCGAAGCATCGGCTGGGTATACAACAAATGACAAGAAGATGGCAAATAGATACACGCACAACTAGGCTATAGATGCAAATTGTCTGGCTTTTTTACCTTCAACTGGAAAAATTTTTTCATAGTGATTCACTCTTCAATGTTATAAGTTTTTATTAGGGAGTGAATATCAAATGATCTATCGAAGTGTCAAACAACTGGAAAAAGAATATAAACTAAAAGAAGCCCTTCGTTCTGTCAGAGATTTATGGTATCAACTAACGGAAGGGTATGTAACGATCCCTGAATCGACTGAAAAGCTTCAATCTTTCATTGAATATTTTGAAGGAGAATTGCCTGCAGGATGGATCCTCACAATGGATGAACAAGGAACGATACAAGCACGTACAAATTATTCTAATAGATTTAGTCAGATGTTAGTATGTAAAAGCTTTTCTGGAAAAGAGCGTGTAAAAATAATTTCTTAAATGTTTTCCCTCAGTATCGCAGACTGAGGGGTTTTTTGTATAAAATTAAAAATTTCAAACATAATACTAACTGTTAAAAAATTACTTAGGAGGGATTGAAGGTATGAATCAATTAGGTGCTCATGAATTAATGGAAGTACATGAAGTTTTAACAAACACAATTGATGGAATTAACCAATTTCAACTTTATCAGCCCCATTGCAAAGATCCAGAGCTGCAAAACATTTTGCAAAATCAAATCATTTTTATGACAAATGAATACAATTCAATCGTTCAAATAGTAAGAAACAAGAGCAGTCAGCAAAATTTCAGCACTTACCGCCCATTGAAAAATGCAAGCCCTTCCTTTGGCACCTCAGGCGGAACACCGGAAGCTCCCAACAGCTCAATAAACGAGATGAACGACCATGATGTTGCGTCAGGAATGTTAGGATGTTTAAAAGCGTCAGCAGCATTAAGGATGCATGCTGCATTGGAATGCTCAGATCCGGAATTAAGAAATGTCGTGCTCCAAGGGGCGAAAAATTGCGCAGAGCAAGCTTATGAAGTTTGGCAATATATGAACCAAAAAGGTTATTATCAAGTGCCGGTCTTTCAGCAAAATACTGCTCAAGCGATCATCAATCATTATCAACCGGCTGGCAATCAAATGAACAATCAGCAGACATAAAACGATAAAGCAGCAGGGCTTACCCTGCTTCTGCTTTATTTTTTAGCTATTGCGAAGAAAAAAATTTAGCTTTCGCTCATAATTTGCTTGTTTTCTTTTTCCTCTAGACTTCCGTCTTTTACTTCTTGCGAATTTTTCATAAAAAACGATAAGACGAGAGCGATCGCAGAGAATATCCCTGCCACTACAAAAGATATATTTACTCCATGTATCATTCCTTCCATACCTTTTTCAGGCAAGGCTGTATTTGTCATGACTGTCACAAGCAAGGCTGTTCCAACTGCACCAGCTACTTGCCGCATTGTGTTGTTCATCGCAGTTCCGTGTGAAATTAAATATGTAGGCAGTTGATTTAAACCGGCGGTTGTCACCGGCATCATGACCATCGCAACACCGACCATCCTGAAAGCATTTACTGCCGCTAAATAGGTAAACGTTGTATGTAAGGTGAGGTGCGACAGCATAAACGTCGTGATCGTTAAGGTAAAAAATCCAATAATCGCCAGCCATTTGGCACCGAATTTATCAAATAATCTGCCTGTTATCGGGTTGGCCACCCCTTGGACAAGTGCGCCTGGCAAGAGCACCAGTCCGGACTCAAATGCTGAAAATCCCAGCATATTTTGCATAAACATCGGCAAAATAACTGCTCCGCCAATCATAGACATAAACACAATCATGCCTAAAACAGTTGTGATCGAAAATGTCTTGCTTTTAAATACTTTGAATTCCAGGATCGGCTCATCCAATTGCAGCTGTCTAATTATAAACCAAGTAAGAGTGGTCAAACCGATGAAGAGCGATAAAATAACTTGACCGCTCCCCCAGCCGCTGCTTCCAGCTGCGCTGAATCCATACAATAAACCGCCGAAGCCTAACGTTGAAAGGATGATGGATAAAATATCGATTTTTGGGTAAGTTTGCCGCGTAACGTTTTTTAGGATGAAAAAAGCTAAGATAAGATCAATGACTACAATAGGTAAGAGCACATAAAACAAGCTTCTCCATGCAAAATGCTCTACAAGGTAACCAGATAAAGTCGGACCAATTGCTGGCGCAAATGCAATAACGAGTCCAAACATCCCCATTGCCGTTCCTCTTTTTTCAACGGGAAAAATTAAAAACAAGATTGTCTGCATCAGCGGCATGATAATTCCGGCACCAGCAGCCTGCGCCACTCTCCCTGCCATTAAAACAGAAAAATTAGGAGCAATTGCACAAATTGCAGTTCCAACAGCAAAAATTCCGATGGCTGTAAGAAACAGTCCTCTTGTCGTAAAACGACCAATCAAAAACGCGGTGATCGGTATCATAATCCCATTAACAAGCATAAAAATCGATTGCAGCCATTGAACTGTATTGGCATCAACTTTGAAATCCATCATTAAATGCGGCAAAGCAGTTCCAAGCAACGTTTGGTTTAAAATGGCAACAAAAGCGCCGGACATTAACACAATCATGAGCGGCACTTTATTAAAGGTTTCCTGTGCTAGGTCTCGTTCTTCTCCCATATAAATCCTTCTTTCTAACAATTTTTCTATATTATTTAGCGATACAAATAGACTGCTTAATACATGTTATTGTAATATTTTTTCTTTGTAAATAGGAAGAATATATACTTGATGGGGATGAAACTTGAAGAGCGTTTTCCATAAATGAAGCAATTGTTGTCTTTATATTTATATTAGCGTACATTACCATAGTGAAGGAAGATGAAGAAAAAAGCAATTGTTTCGCTCACCTTTATTTTCTTTTTTGATAATAAGTAGGAAACGTTTGAAAAAATTTTTACATCATAAGTGTCAAAAAAAATATCACTCCTTCCAATATAAAAAAGAACAGCCGTTTTTTCTCTTTCGGTTTGAATTGTTTCAAATGCAAAACCCCTTTTCAGCTTTACTTTTTGAAAAGGGGTGACAACAATTTGAAAACAAAAGCATCTTATTTAAATATTTTCAATCGCTCTTCTATTGGTTTTATTTCTTTATCACCGGGCTCAGCTGTCGTTTTTCCGAACGGCATTTGAGCAATTAGTTTCCATTCATTTGGTATATTCCATTCTTTCTTCACTTCATCATCGATGAGCGGATTATAGTGCTGCAGCGAGGCGCCCAATCCTTCAATTTCCAACGAAGTCCAAATCACAAATTGCAGCATTCCAGAAGACTGTTGTGACCAAATCGGGAAATTGTCCGCATATAATGGGAATTGTTCCTGCAACCCTTGAACAACGCGGTCATCTTCAAAGAACAATACAGTACCGTATCCATTTCGGAATGAATTTATTTTTTCATCTGTTGAAGCAAATTGATCCGCTGGAACAATTTTTTGCAACGTTTCTTTCGTTATATCCCACAATTTGTTATGATGCTCGCCAAGCAAAAGAACGACTCGGGCGCTTTGGGAATTAAAAGCGGATGGTGTATATAGAACTGCGTGGCTGATCACTTCTTGAATACGCTCATCAGAAACAGTTGATTCTTTACTGATTCCGTAATAAGTGCGTCGATGTTTGACTGCTGAATAAAAGTCATTTGACACGTTCATCTCTCCTTTCTGAATTTCAATCTTTTTATATCATTCCTTTTAAACGCTTTGCCTATTACACTTCTTAGTAACGTTTTGAATAAAATTTTTTCTTGTAAGAGCCGTATTTTGAGGGATATAATTTACATGAAATCAATAATATTAGAAAAGGCGGTAAAAACTTGAAACAGCGGAACTTATTTTTCTACATTTTGATTTTTGCCATGATGTTTCTGTTCGGATGTACATCAAAAGAATATAAATCCAACATGGAATCTGGTATTGAAGCGCTAAAAAAAGAACAATACAGCGACGCCATCTCGTTTTTTAACAAAGCTCTTCATGAAAAAAACACTGAAGAAGTTCAATTGGCGCTGGATTTGTCAAAACAAATTAAAGACAGCGTTGCTGCCCTTGAAAAAGGAGAATTTGAAACCGCCATATCATTGGCAGAAAAAATCAAAAATTCAAATGAAACCTCCAAGGTTCTTGATATTCTCAAACCGAAAGCTGAAAAAATAATCGAAGAGGCGGAAAAAACGAGCGCCGCTTTAAAAGAAATGGAATCTGAACTTGAGTCAGGGAAAGCATTGTTGGAAGAAAACAAGTTTGACGAAGCATTCGCCATATTTAAGAAAATTGCGGAAACAACATCAAATAACGAGAAGATCGTCAGCGTTACCAAAAATGCAGAACAATTCATGAATCAAGCGGCTGCGGCGAAAAATCAATACTTGCAGGAGCAGGAGAAAAAACTTCAAGAAGAGCGGCAAAAAGCTGAAGAAGAAGCAAAAAAGAGAAAGGAAGAGCAAAAAAAGGCTGAGGAATCAAAGAAAAGCCGTCCTATAAGCCATACAGAAGCTGAACAGCTAGTTCGGGAGTATTTAAAAATTGAAAATACTTCTAACGTTTACGTTGAATATGATCATGATAATGAAAAAGGCGAATATATTATTCACGTTTATGAAATCGTGATCAGTGATCCGGAGACAAAAGAGGGACATACTTCTACATGGGGCTGGTATGCAGTCGACCCGGTCAAAAAAGTTGTGCGTGATGCGTTTGAATAACAAATTTTAAGGATTTTCCGGTGGATACATTCGGAAAATCCTTTTTCTTTAGTTATTTCATCAGAATGATATTAATTCAACTGATAAGGCTTACAAAATTGCCTTGCTCATTAAACAGCTACTAAGTATTGTTCAAGGATCGAACGCATTTCAGGAGTTAAAGGCTCAGAACGCTGCAACTTAAAATTGTAATGAACGATAACTCCTTCCCCTTTTGCGATCAATTTCCCCGTTTCTGCATTTTTTATTTCATGCTCCATCGAAAAGCTTTTCGTTCCAATCCGCGTAATTTTTGAAGTTACCGTTAATGTATCATGGGCATACGCTTGGGCAAGGTAATCACATTTTGTGGATGCTAAAATAAATTTCCAGTCTTGGTTCCCTACTTGTTTTGATATGTGTTTTAAAAATTTAGTCCGAGCTTCCTCCATATACAAATAATAGCTTGTATTGTTAACATGGCCTGACGCATCCGTTTCGCAATATCTTACATAAATTTCTGTATCTGGAATGGTCTTCATGCTAAATCGTCCTTTCTTTTATGTCTTATTTTTCTGTTTTTATCAATCGATCGATATTTATGTATGAATGGAATTGAATCCTACATGTGTATAGGAATTGTCCATCGGATCATCGATGTGTTTCAAGAAAAAGCAAATTGCTGTACAACGTTTGAAGAACAGGCGTTTCAACACCAATCTGCCGCCCCTTTTTCACGATAAACCCGCACAATGATTCGATTTCCATCCTTTTTCCTTTCAATCGATCTTGCAGCATGGACGGCTTATGCTTCAGAGCTGCTCCTGAATTGGCAAAAGTGCGATGAAACATTTCTTCATCTAATGGAATCCCGATTTTATTGGCTACTCGCATCACTTCTCGGCAAGCATTTTCAGCTGTTTTCCTCAATTCTTTATGCTCCATAATTTCACCGACAGTCGCTTTGGATAAAGCAGCAAGCGGATTGAAGGTTGCATTCCACAACAGCTTTTTCCACTTATCCAGCATGATATCATCTGTTGTTTTTACAAAAATTTCAGCTTGACGAAAAAGATCTGCCACTTTATCGCGGAACGAAATGAGAGATTCATCCAGAGCACCGATTACTAGTTTTGCTCTTCCGCTATGCTTTATGACCCCAGGCTCTTCCACATGTGACGACAGATAGGTTGCAGCTGACAAGAGCCTTTTTCCACCTAAAATTTGAGCGAGCTTTTCTTCATTGTCGACTCCATTTTGCAGCGTCAAAACAACTGCGCGATCATTCTGCAAAGAGGCAATCTGTTCTGCTGTACTTTCCGTGTCTGTTGATTTCACACAAAACAGTATCAGCTCACAATCAGCAAAATCCTCTATTTTATCTGTAAAAACACCGTCTATTGTGAGGAGTTGATCATTCGTTTTAACCACTAAACCTGATTTTTTCATTGCCTCTAAATGCTTGCCCCTTGCAAGAAAAACAACATCATGTCCGGCTTTCTTTAACAAAGCTCCAAAATAGCCGCCGACCGCGCCAGCTCCAGCAACAGCGATTTTCATAACATTCCCCCTTCAATTGAATCAAAAAGCTTATGAATGACAGAATAAACAGAAAATAATGAAATGCAAGTTTTGCACCTCAATTATTAACCTAATCTTTTCATTAATCAAGTGAAAGCATTCGGGACTGAAAAGTCTTGAGTGTTTAAAACCAATAGTAAAAACGAGCCTCCAAAACAGATAATAATCTTGAAATCAATATCAGACTCTAGACTATTATGATTTATTCTATGTTCCATGAGGATTCGCAAAGCGCGCAGATCACAAACACTCATAACTTAAAATGACGGCAATGCTATAAAAAAAGAAGCAGAAGTTGAAAAAAGCCTTTCCAAAATGAACGAACTCCGTGAAATAGCTTCTCTCCCCCACCGAATCGTTGACTTAGCTTTCGAATAAAATACGCCTAATTTATTTTCAAGTCTTGTAAACATACAGCAGCTGGCACGTTTTTGCTTTCTTAAATTTTACAGTTTATATGAAAAATGAACAGATAGGTTTAAGCATCCATCCAACACACATAACCCCGTTCTAAGTTTAGGACGGGGTTACAATAAAATGGTTTACTTTTTAAGAACAATGCTTCACTTACATCAAGATTTTTAAAGGTTAATCATTGGATAAAATGACTTTCATCGCTTTTTCTTTAGCCGCATTGCGAAATACTTCGTATGCCTGCAAAATCTGGTCCAGCGAAAAACGATGAGTGACTAACTGTTCCGGTTTAATTTTTCCTGACTGCACCGTCTTTAGCAGCAACTGAAAAATTCTTTTTATATATTACTGCCATTAAAAGCGGAACAACGATTGCCAAATCCATTAAAGTGCCTAGGATGACCCATCCCATTTCCTCAGGCAATACCATAATCGACAAAGGCGACCTATATATTAGAAAATTGGAACAAAGCACCAGCACTAATAAGGACAACCATATATACCTTTTTTTATCAAATTGCCAAGCTTCCACAAATCCATCCCTTTTTACCTATATTGTAACAGATTTTAAAATATTTCGTCTTTTATTTTTGTTAATTTTCAAAATTGCCAGCTTTCTCCTTGTCTCTGCTGATTTTAAGAAACGAACATGTTCCTAAATGGAGTGTGATTGATTTCTTGAGGTAATACGAAAGAACTAAATTTGAACATGCATCCTCTGTATGTGAACAGTCAATCATCCCATAGTACAACCTTTACAAGAATTCATTGCCTTAAGAGATATAAAACTGAAACATATTATGCTTTTTCATTCAACTAATGCAAACCTCCCTCCTTTCCGTTATACTTAAAACGTTGTTGATTGAAAGAAAGGAGCATTATATGAAATCTCTCGTTTTAGCTGAAAAGCCGAGCGTTGCACGTGAGATAGCCCGTGTGCTTGGCTGCAAAAAAGAGCATAAATTTCACTTTGAAGGAAGCAAGTATATCGTAACGTGGGCGCTCGGTCATTTAATTGAATTGAAGATGCCGGAACATTACGATCCAAAATATAAAACATGGCGGCTGGAAGATTTGCCAATTATCCCAGAAAAAATGGGGTTAAAAGTAATTAGACAAACGAGCCGGCATTATAAAGGCATAGAACTGTTGGCGAAACGAACGGACATTAAAGATTGCATTATCGCAACAGACGCCGGACGTGAAGGCGAACTCGTTGCAAGATGGATTTTAAAAAAGCTGAACTGGAAAAAGCCGATTTTGCGCCTATGGATTTCATCTCAGACCGATAAAGCCATTCGTGACGGTTTCAAGCATTTAAAACCTGGGAAACAATTTGAAGCATTATATCAGTCTGCTGTTTGCCGTGCTGAGGCAGATTGGCTCATCGGCTTAAATGTGACAAGAGCTTTGACGACGAAATATAATGACCCGCTTTCGGCAGGGCGCGTGCAGACCCCAACCCTTGCCATGATCATGAAAAGGGAAACAGAAATTCAAAAATTTGTACCGAAGCCGTATTGGACGATTCATGCAAAAATCGGTTCCATTCATACCATCTGGGAGCGAAACGGCGAAAAAAGAATTTTTTCCAAAGAAACGGCTGAACATCTATTGGCAAACTTGAATGGTAAAAAAGGTACAGTCATCAAAGTGGAGCGCAAGCAAAAGAAAGAAAATCAGCCGCTTCCATACGACCTAACCGAGCTGCAGCGGGATGCCAACAAGCGTTTCGGATTTTCCGCAAAGAAAACGTTAACGATACTTCAAAAGCTTTATGAGCATTATAAGCTTGTCACATACCCGCGGACAGACTCCCGTTATTTAACTGCGGATATGGAATCGACAATGTTTGACAGGCTTCAGGCAATGGCTTCCGGCTATAAAGACGAAATCCGTCCTCTCCTTTCCAACAAAGGAAAAATTTTATCAAAACGGGTGTTCAATAATGAAAAAGTGACCGATCATCATGCCATTATCCCGACTGAGGAACCGCTAAATATGAGCCAGCTTTCCACTGATGAAAGGAAGCTGTATGATTTGATTGCCCGCCGGTTTTTGGCGCTGTTTTATCCTGCTTACGAATATGAAACCGTCCATGCGGTTTTTGATGTGAACGGAGAAACACTCACTGCAAAAGAGACAATTGTATTGAATAATGGATTTAAAACCGTTTTAGGGAAGCAGCAGGATGAGCCGGAAAACAGAAACATCCCTGCTTTAGTTAAAGGACAATCTTTTGCTGTTCATCAAGTAGAAATAGAAGAAAAATTGGAAGAACCTCCTCTTCGCTATTCAGAGGCGGACATTCTTACGCAGATGGAAAAGTTCGGACTCGGCACTCCTGCAACTAGGGCGGATATTATTGAAAGACTTATCGAAACAGAAGCGGTTGAGCGAAAAAACGGAAGGTTCTACCCAACGAAAAAAGGTAAACAACTGATTGAACTTGTCAATGATGAACTAAAATCACCTGAACTGACAGCGCGCTGGGAAAAAGAGCTTGAAGCGATCGCACGGGGAAAAGGAAATCCTGAATTTTTCCTAAACAACATTCGCAAGCAAACGAAACGGCTCGTTAATGAAATAAAAAATAGCGATAGAAGCTACAAAGCACACAATTTAACCGGCTCCATGTGCCCGGAATGCGGCTCCTTTTTAAAAATACGTTCTACAAAAGAAGGACGTTTATTAGCATGTTCGAACATGGAATGCCGCTATAGCAAACGAAAAGATCCGAAGCTGTCCAACCGGCGCTGTCCACAATGCAAAAAACGAATGGAAATCCATAACGGCAAAGCCGGTGTTTACTTCCAATGCCGCCGCTGCAATGTGGTTGAAAAAGCGGAAGAAAAGAAAACAGCAGTCAATAACCGCAAAGATCGGGCTTTAATTCAAAAATACAGCCCGAAAAGCGATTCTTTTGGCACAAGTTTAGGTGATTTGTTAAAACAGGTGTTGGAAGAAAAACAGCAATAAATAAAAAAGCTTCCGGATGCTGCGTTTACGACAAAAAGTTAGCTTGTTTCTATTTAAAAAACGGTGTCACGACGAATCTGGAATGGTATGCAGTTTGTTTCAAATTTTAAAAGGGATTTGTCAAATAAGTCATTTTTTCGGCTTATAGACAAACCCCTTTAATATTTAGAAACGTTCATATCGATGTTTATGATTATAATGGACTCCACTTTCTGGACAGCTCCTTATCATTCGTTAACTACACGCGAATTAAAACGTTATGTACTATTTGTTCCCCCCTGCATTTCTAAAAAGCTCAAAACAGTCAACCACATATATTCGAAAATGGTCTCCCCTCTTTCGACCTCCCCAATATATTTAAAAATCAAGAATGTTTATACACATGCTGCAGGGTCTTTATCGAACAGTAATCCTCAAGTCGAGATGTTTATAAATTTCTAAAAAAAAGCGGCACCTAAATAAGGCGCCACTTTGAAAGGATTAGTTTTTTTGTACGTTTGCCGCTTGAGGTCCGCGTTGGCCTTCGACAATTTCAAATTTAACAGTTTGCCCTTCTTCTAACGTTTTAAAACCATCGCTTTGAATCGCCGAAAAATGAACAAACACATCGTCTCCACCATCGACTTCAATAAATCCAAACCCTTTTTCACTGTTAAACCATTTTACCTTACCTGTGTTCATGCTTTTTCCTCCAAAAAAAGATTTTACCATTCATTGTTTGTTTTTCATAAGAAAAAAAAGCCGCACACTCATGAGAAATGCAGACCATATAAGATCGCCTGCATTTCAATATGAGGTACGACTTATAATGGATCCATGATAAAACGAACTAAATGGCTAATTCATTATAACCAATCAAACATAAAGAGTCAAGAAAATGTAAGAATGTTCTTGACTCTTTAAGGGTGATACTTTATGTTATGCGCTGCTTTCCCCTAAAAACAAATCTCATTCACTGCCGCGGTAAAGAAAGAACAGAGCTGTCAGCATTAGCCCGATCCCAATCAGGCGGTTTATGTCTATTCGATTTTTCGGCATTCCAAATAATCCAAAATGATCAATGATGACGCTGATGGCCATTTGACCGACGATTCCTGCAAGGAGCGTTACGGCCACCCCAACCTTCGGAACAGAAATAATGGTAAACGTGACGAACATCGCGCCTAAAAATCCCCCAAGCAAATTCCATTTTGGAACTTGAAACAAATCGGTAATGTGGCCCTTTCCAAAAAATAAAACAAGGAACGCTAAAACCATTGTTCCAACAAAAAAAGAGACAAATGCTCCTTCAACAGCACCGATTTTTTTGCCTAGACTTCCGTTAATCGGCGACTGTATTCCTATCATCATCCCTCCCAGTATCGCTAAAAAAATGTAAATCCATTTCATCCTGAACCCTCCCCAGAAATATAATTTCTCTTCTAGCCGCTTGAACTCCTTTACGTAAAAACGTTCTTAAGTAAAAAAGTTGATTTTCTAAAATTTTCATTTTGTAAAAAAAGAAGAGACTTAAAAAAACGGCGCTTTTGTAAAAGCTCTTAAAATGATGAAAGACAACAGAATTTATCAATAAATTTTTGTTGTCTGAAAGTGCAAACCTGCCGTTCAGATGAGAATCAAACCCGTTAAATAATTTTCTAGCACCCCCACAGAAAATGATGCTGTAAAGGAGGAGATGAAGACCGATCTATTTGTTTGATGAAGAGCACAACGTTTACAAGTATATTCGGCCTGATGATTAGTTCAATTATCCATTAACGACAATTTACTACACTTGTTATATGTAAAGACCTTAAAAAAATTATATTCAGCAAACTATTTTCTCTCATGTCATTTTCTAGATCAACCATTTTCAACATATATATAAACAAAAAAAGGAGGCACTTATGATCATTCATATTATACAAAGAGGAGAGACTTTATGGAACATAGCTGAACGCTACGGTATCAGTCTTTCAGAAATTATTGCTGCAAACAGTCTGCCCGATCCTAATCGATTACTGATTGGCCAATCACTTGTGATTCCCATTGCTTTTCGTCAACATATCGTCCGAGCAGGGGAAACATTATGGCAAATTGCCCAAAAATATGGAGTTGCCGTCGGGTCTATTGTTCAGGCTAACCATATTAGTGATCCTTCAAAAATTAATCCGGGAATGATTTTAATCATTCCGCCTCGCATCCATACTGTGAAGCCTGGAGAGAATTTATGGCAAATTTCTCAAATTTACCGTATATCCGTACAGGAAATTGCCAAAGCCAATCGAATTCAAAATCCCGACCTTCTTTATCCGGGGACAAGATTAACGATTCCTTTTGTAAAACCAGTCATTGACGTAAATGCATATACAATCCATGCAGGTGAAGAAGGAGGCAAAGAAGTTCGAGAAGCTGGCAGCTTTTTAACATACGTTTCTCCATTTGCCTATATCATCCGGGAAGACGGCGGACTCGATGCAATAAACGACACAGCGATTCTTCAAGCTGCTTTAACAGAACAAGTGATACCAATGATGAGCATAACAAATTTTACGTTCAGGGACCCCGGGTCACGGCTGGCTCATGCCATCCTTTCAAATACGGAACTGCAAGATCGTTTATTGACCACCATTATAAACACTATGAAAGAAAAAGGTTATCGTGGATTAAATATTGATTTTGAAAATGTATTTCCTGACGATCGTGAGTTATATAATCAATTTTTACAGCGCGCCGTTGATCGATTGCATAAAGAAGGATATTTTGTTTCGACCGCGCTCGCCCCTAAAACGAGCGCAGAACAAAAAGGAATATTATATGAAGCACACGACTATGCCGCACACGGCAGAATTGCAGATTTCGTTATTTTAATGACATACGAATGGGGTTATAGGCTTGGACCTCCTCAGGCGATCTCCCCGCTTAATCAAATCAAACAAGTGCTAAATTATGCTGTAACCGTCATTCCAAGAAATAAAATCTTTATGGGCTTCCAAGTATATGCTCGTGACTGGCTCCTTCCCCATGTTCAAGGTCAGGAAGCAGAAACATTTGATATGCAAGAAGCGATTCGTCGAGCGGTTCAACACGGTGCTGTGATACAGTATGATCGAACATCTCAATCTCCGTTTTATCGGTATGTGGATGAACAAGGCCGTACGCATGAGGTCTGGTTTGAAGACGCGCGCAGCACCCGGGCAAAATTTGATGCGGTAAAGGATTACGGTTTACGGGGAATTAGTTATTGGGTACTTGGCTATCCGTTCCCGCAAAATTGGGTATTACTTGAAGACAATTTTCAAGTGCGGAAATTCCGTTCAATTCATTGATAGAAGAAGTCTCTCATAGCACAAATGAAAATAAGGGAACCTAGGCACAAAGCGTATGTTCCCTTCTCGCTTATTCCTCTTTCATAAACGGCCACCAGTTCGCTTTACCAAACATTTTGACCATCACCGGTACAAATAGCGGCAGTACAACAAGAGCATATAAAAATAATCCTGTTAAAACAATTGTGGCAATTTCGAGCAGCGACAGCACACCGGACGGAAGCATCGCCGCAAATGTTCCGCCTAAAATGACCGCGGCGGAAATAATGACCGTTCCCATATGACGCATAGCTGAAAGCATCGCTTCTGTGACAGGCAAATCTCTGTATTCGTTGAAGCGGTTCATAAGGAAGATGCTGTAATCTATGCCAAGCGCAATTAAAATGACAAATGAGAAAAATGGAACTGCCCAGTTCAAACCGTCGTATCCAAGAAGGCGAACGAAAATGACTTCTGACACCGCCATTGATGTGTAATACGTTAGAATAAGCGATAAAATTAAATAAATCGGCATGACAAACGAGCGCAGCAATGCAATTAATATAAGAGCAATCCCTATCAGCATCAATACAACTGTGCGGGAGTAGTCGTTTGCTGAAATCTCGTTCAAGTCGGAGTAAATGCTAGTAACCCCGTCATAGGCAATTTTCGCATTTTCAAGCTTCGTGTCTTTTACGGCAAACTCCACCGCTTGTTTGACCTCAGTAAGCTGATCCATCGCTGAAGTTGAATATGGATTTTTCTCGAAAACAACATCAATGGTTGTCACTTTGCCGTCATTCGATAAGTAAGCTTCTTTCGCATCCGCAAATTCTTTGCTTTCAAGCACTTCCTTCGGCATGTACCAGCCTGCCATTTCCTGATTTGAAGAAGAAAGACCCGATAAGTAATTTTCGGCAGAACCGAGACCGTCGGCTACTTGTTTTAGACCATCCACGCTTTTGTCAAGGCCTGAAATCAGCTGATTCATTTGTCCATCCAGCTGTGAAAAACCTTGCAGCAATTCCTCCTGTCCATTGTTGACTTGGCTTAAGCCGTTAGACAGCTCCGGCAATTTTGAAATGATGGTTTGCTGTCCAACCGCTGCTTTATTCAACCCTTTTTGCAGCTGATCAAGCCCGTTGATGAGCTCTCCCATTCCATTAACGAGCGCTTTTTGACCTGAAAGTAATTCAGAATATGAACGGTTCGCCTGCTCTATTCCATTTGTCACTCGCTGAAGCGCTCCGTTAATTTGCTGAAATCCGCTTCTCATTTGTTTTGCTTGTTCACTAAGCTGGGAAGCTGCCATTTTTACCTGTTGATACTCAGCATCCTGCTGAAGCTGCTGATGTCGTTGTTCGATGCGGTTTAAAGATTCACTCATGCCGGATAAATGTGTTGACAATTGACCGAGATGTGATTCCATCTGTTGATATTGTTTCAGCAATGAATGTAGACTGCTTCCGGCTGTTTCATATCCTTTCAAAAGCTGTTCTGCGCCGGATTGCAGCTTTTTCGCATTGTTTTGAACGGTCTCAAGCCCTTTCTTTATGTCACCGGCACCCATCGATCCGCTCTCGATCCCCTGTTTAACTTGCGAAAGCCCTTTTTCAAGATCACCGACGCCGGCTTTTAATTCATTTGTTCCGGAAACGAGTGCTTCAATACCGTCTGTTGCTTGTTTTAATTTCGGAGATGATGCAGAAAGCTCTTTGCTCGCTTCATTCAAACCGGAGCTGATTTGTTCAAGCCCTTCATTTCCCTGACCAATTCCGTCTTTCAGCGTTTTCGCCTGTTCTGTCACAAATAATTGGTCGATCTGTTCGCCTGTCGGTCTCGTTACTGAGCGGACCGTCTCGACACCTTCAACTTTTTCGATGCTTCTGCTTATTTTTTCAATTAAAGCAAAATATTCCGTCCTATTCATGTTATCATCATTTTTGATCACAATTTTTGTCGGCATCGCTTCGCCTGGGTTGAAGCTTTTCGAAATAATATTAAAAGCCTTGACAGAGTCGTAATCATCCCCGATTTCTTGAAGGGAATTAAACGACAGCTTGCCGTCATAGGAAAGCAGCACTGGGAGGGTAATGATTCCTACGATGATTAAAGAAACAAGCGGTCTGGTGAACGAAAAACGTCCTGCAAAGTCCCATAGCTTGCTCTGTTTATGTTCCAGATTTCCTTTAACTGGCCAAAACAACACCGGGCCAAGCACAGCCATGAAAAACGGAACAAGCGTCATAAGTGCTACCAGCAGGATGGCGACTCCGACAGCGACTGCCGCAGCCGATTGATAAAGCTTAAATGATGACAATCCGATCGCCGCAAAGCCGATCATAACGGCTAAACCGCTGAAAAACACTGTTTTTCCTGCCGTGCGATAGGTTGTTACAATCGCTTCAGTTCGGCTTTCTTGTTTGCCAAGCTCCTCTTTAAAGCGGCTTAACAGTAAAATGCAATAGTCTGTACCGATCCCGAACAAAATGGCGACCAAAAATATTTGCGTAAAAGTGGACAATGGAAAATTCACCATTTCAACTAAAAAGGCGACAATTGACTGTGATGCCAAATATGTCATGCCGACTGTCAAGAGCGGCACAAATGGCGCTATAAGCGAGCGGAAAACGATCAGCAAGACAATCAAAATAAACACGACTGTTATGCCCTCTGTTTTTTTCACTCCTTCCTGCGAGCTGACAATAACGTCTTCATCGATGATCCAGCTGCCGGTATAATAATGCTCTAATGAAATATTATCGATCACTTTATAAAGAGCGGATGTCATTTCTTTTGCCGTTCTTCCGTCTCTTTCCATTTGTATTGACGTCAAGATGGTGGTTTTATCTTTTGAAACAAGCTGATCCTTTAACTCCTCTTGATGAAAAGGCGAAACAATTTCTGTAATCCGTAAATTCTCGCTGTGTTGTTCAAGCTGTTTTACAGCTTGTTCCGCTTCTTTCCAATCTTCCTTTGTCAGCCCGTCCTCATTATGCAGCACAAGGGCGACTGATATTAGATCTCCTGAATGCTCTTTGCTCTGAATTTCTTTTAAAATGTCATTCGCGATCGAAGAGGAATAACCTTCTGGAACCGTAATTTGCCCTTTTTCGCGCACAAGCTCCTCCATGTTTGGCGATGTAAAGAGCAAACCAATAACAGCGACAAGCCATAAAATGAGTACAAACCATTTTCCTTTCAGGATTGCCCTCATGACTCAACCTCCAGTTCAAGCAATACGTTTGCCAATTTTTCATAGGTTTGAATAAATGATTCGATCTCGTCCTCCGAAAATTTTGTTATGAACGATCCTACAACTTTATGAACTCTCTCTTCTGTACTTGCAAACAAATTGCTCCCTTTTTCAGTCAAAGCCAAATAAATGACCCTCCTGTCTTTTTCATCGCGAATTCGCTGAACAAATCCTTTCTCAACAAGCCGATTAATCATCGCTGTGATCGCGCTTTTGTTCACTCGAAAAACATTAGCTAGTTCTGTTGAAGTGCACCTTTCCTTTTGATGGATATAGCGCAAAAGATAGTGTTGTTCGTTTGTGATATCTGGATCAATTTCACATTTCACAAGTTCCTCCGCTCTTTTCGTCACAATGAACGAAACCTTAATATACCGTTCGATCAATTCATCTATTTTTTTTCGATCCATTGTCTGCCCCCTATTTTAAATAGTTCAACTATTTAACTATTAAATCATTTAACTATCAACCTGTCAATCAATTTGTATGAAAATTGGCAAACTTCCTCTTCTTCAAACGCGTGAAAGGTGCATTCCAATAAATGAAGGCTTCTCTAACGTGCTGAACGCTAGTTTCCATTCTCTAAAATATGTTCTTAGCATAGAAAAATGTTGTGTGAGCTAAGCTTTTATACTGTAAAAGAGCAGATTCGACGAGTTAGCAGGCAGGACTGTCCGTTGCACTCTCAATGCTTTCGTTATAGAACTGAGAAGCTCCTGTTTCAAGTGTCAGTTAAACGGCGAGCAATTCATGGAAAAAGGGATCAACCTGCAAAGATGATCCCATCCATCGGTTCACAAAATCATCCAAACCGAAACAGCTAGCGAAACAACAATTGGAATAACCTGAATACATACCATCCCTTTAAAGGTGATTCGTTCTTCAGGAATCGGAAATGAAGCCTTTTCACACAGCCAATTAGCAAGCTTCTCCATTTTTGACTTTTTCATTGGAAAATCCGGTATTTCCACTGTATATTTTTTTTAATAATTTATCAATTTCACGATCCTTTTCCATCAGATTCGATCCCCCATTCTTTCCTCATTTTTTGAACCGCTTGATGCAGCCTTGATTTCACCGTGCCCAAAGGAATGTTTAAGATGCGCGCAATATCCTTTTGTGACAGATCATGATAATAAAACAATACGATAACGGCCCGCTGTTCGTTTGAAAGCGATTGAAGCATCCGCTCGACCTCCATTTTTTCATCGGAACGGGATATGTTGACAGGCTCTTTATATAAAAACGGAAGAAGACGGTGCCACCTTGCTCTCATTTTTATTTTGCTGATCATCGTATGATAAGCAATTTGAAAAAGATATGTCTTCAGCCTACCTTTTTCAGGGGAAAAGTAATGCTTTTTTTGCTGCAGCTTCAAAAAATGCATCTTGAACGACATCCATGCTAAGCTGGTCGTCAAGTGTACAACGGTAAATAAAGCGGAAAAGCGGTGCTCGATATCGTTCATAAAGCTCGTTCAAAGCTTCCGTATCACCGTTTTGAAATTTTTCCATGAGCTTTTCATCTGTTAAATTCATCTGACCACCGCTCTTTAATTCCTTTGAACACATACAGGATTCTTCCGATGAACCAAAGAAACGTCATTAAAGTAAACATAAACGATTGATGAAGGAAAAATTGAATGACAGGACTGTTAATGTTATCTCCCCTTATTAGAAAGATAAAGAGTCCTGTGAGGCAGCAAAATGAATAAATTGCGGATATAACCGTAATCGTATCCCAACGGGTCCAATAGAAATAAAGATCGGTTTTTTTAAAATCGATGTTTCCCCATCGATCCCGAACGACCTTTTTATTTAAAGAAGCGATCGAAACACCGAAAATCGTTCCGATGATTCCGCCTACAATTGAACTGATTACCCAGCCGGTTACAGGCATAATTGTCATCTCCTTTCCCATCATTCATTTGTTTATACAAATCGTGAAAGGAAAAAGTTCATTTTTCTCCGTAATTTTTTAATAAAAAGGCTTCAGGTTGATTTCATCTGTAATATTAACAAAATCGCTGTTAGTTCTAATGTTTCGCTGGCCGTTTTACATGAAACGCTCCGATTCCATTCCGTTGATCAACATTTTACATCTTCTTGCAGATAAATCTCACGCTTTTTTCGCAAACGTCATAGGTCCGAAACAGATTCAATCATTTTAATGTTTTATGAAAAATGAAGTTTTCCTGTTTCTTTCTGTCAAGTCGAAAAAGTTGAAGTTGTTTCTTTTCATTCGATACAATGGATGTGCGATTGATTGATAAAAGAAGGTGAAAACATGAAAATTGAAATATGGTCTGATTATGTTTGCCCATTTTGCTATATCGGAAAGCGGCGGATGGAAAAAGCGCTCGAGCTGTTTCAGCACAAGGAGCAAGCGGAAATCGTGTTCCGCAGCTTTGAGCTTGATCCAACCGCCAAAAAGGAATACGATCTTTCCATCCATGAAATCATTGCTCAAAAATACGGCATTTCCGTTGAGGAAGCGAAGCGGGCAAATAACGATGTTGCCAAACAGGCAGAGTCCGTCGGATTGACATTTCGCTTCGAGGAAATGAAGCCAACAAATACGTTCGATGCCCATCGATTAGCGAAATATGCGGATAAAAAAGGGAAAGGAAGAGAAATGCACGAACGGCTCTTTTATGCTTATTTCACTGAATCGAAATTAATCAGTGACCATCAAGTTTTAGTTGAACTCGCAGAAGAAATCGGCTTGGATGGCGACGAAGTCAAGCAAGTGCTTTCAAGCGGTCAATTGGAAGAGGAAGTTAGAAAGGATGAACAGGAAGCCTCACGTCTCGGTGTCAGAGGTGTGCCGTTTTTCGTCATCAACCGCAAATATGCCATTTCTGGGGCGCAGCCAACAGAAGTATTTTTGAAAAGCTTTCAAAAAATATGGGATGAAGAAAACTCTTCTTCGCCGCTCAAACCACTGGCAGCTGATGGCGGAGGACTATGCAACGATCAGAGCTGTGAAATGTAATTCGTTTTGACCGCAAATGGGCAGGAGGAACAACGGTCATCAATAACGACGTGTCCTCCTTTTGCATTTCTTTCAGTTCATGACATCTGTCAATTGCTCACATCGCAAAGTTTGTTTAATTTATTTACTTAAATTCGTTTGTTAACACATATAAAAGAACCGAATCGTCAGGTTATCAATGTATACATCCTTTGTTACATTGACTAACCTTCCCAAGTTTTCTTTAGAGGAACAATTCTTACTTTACTCCTCAAACTATGAAATTTAGGCGGTGCGGCCGCTCATTATGTCTTCATAACGGTGATGAATCGTTTAACTATTTTTCTTGTTGATCTGCTATTCCTTTTTTCTTGAATGATGCAAAGACCTTTCCATTTTATTACACTTGCACCCGAAATAAAAAAATCCACGTCAAAGTCCCAGAGGTAAAATACTGGGATTTGACGTGGATCTCCATTTTCCCTTCAAATTTATGAATTTTTCATCCATCGCAACATTGTAAATGATTTCAAAGAACGGACTTTTTTCCATTTAATGTTTGATTATCCATTTCTTCATAAATTAAATTCTCGCTTCAAAAATGACCGCCTCTTGATCAAATTTCATATCCAATAGACCCTCTGTTTTATTTATAAAAGAGTTCCAATTGTTGATAAGATTATTGTAAGTAAATGGATAATACGCATGATGCGCCGACCAATCATTTTGAAAAAACATGTCCCAGTCGTTTTTTGAGGAATGATAACGGACAAGATCATTCCAATTCGCATCATTTGTTTTTTGTTCATATGAAACGTAAGCAGACGGTATAATATGCAAAAAGACATGATCTATATTTTTTTCTTTTGCGTGCCTTCTCATGCTTGAAATAATGTCATCGATGATTTTCGAATCAAGTATGGAATAAGCCCTTTCGCTCCGAACATATGCTTCTTCCCTCTTTTCCTCCTGGAAGCGGTTGTATGATTCAATCGTTTTTTGGATATATGAATGGTATACATGCTCAAGGTTGCCGCGCATTTTTTCAGACAATGGTGTATGAAGCAATGCTTCCAGCTTCATCCCTAATAATCCGAGTTCAATCCCGATTTGTTCTTCGCTTTTTGCAGCCGTATAGCCATGTTCAGTTCGGACCGCTTCTTGATAAAAGGATCCAGCCGCTTCAAAATCATATATCGTATAATGATCGCCGGTTTCTAAAGCGTTTTCCTTCTGTAAAAATTGTTGGCGGAGCGCCTCCAACTTAAAAGTATGGCTGCCCCTTAACAGCTGTTCACCATCCGTTCTGTCGATTGGGGCATAATCCTCATGCTTGCGTAAAAAAGATGTATATTGTTCGATGCGCTGTTCATAAGCTTTTAAAATATCGTTATACATCTCCTCTTTCACGACTGGGAGACCATGCTTCACAAAAAAGCCGCCAACTGATTTTGAAAAAGAATCAGCTAACTGTTGGATGCTTTGTTGAAAAAAATGATCGAGTTTGTCGAGCCGCTCTTTTCGTTGTTCACCAAAAAAATTTTCTTCAATCCAGTTTTTTAAATAAACATATTCTGAAGCTAGATCATCAATTTTTTCACCTAGGCGGTCAAAACGCCCAAATCCTGCCCGCCCCCTTGCTTTCGCGTAGAACTTAGTTGATTTCCAAGGAACGATTAGAGCGTTTGACTTCCCCCTTTTTAACGTGATTGTTTTCAGAACAGATCCGTGTGCCCGCGCTTCCTTCCTCAAATCTTTTATGTTGTCCTTTTCTGATTGGGCCCCAAGATTGGATTCATATATTTTTTCGACAATAGACTGTTTTTTCTCATGTTCTTTCAATGATTGCTGCAGAGCAACAATAGGTGCAAAACTGAATTGATCTGTGTAATAAAGCTGAACCATTGTCCCACCTCCTTTTATATCAGAAGCTAGAAAGGATTCCTAAACTTTCATTTTTTTGCGGGTGCGAGTTTGTTTGATTTATATTCTTAGTTTCGACGGAAACCATTATAAAACCTCTTGTTTGCACAAAGATTTTAAGTGACTGTCCAAAATGGATTCGATCATCTCATTAGATAAATATTCCGGATGCATTAATCCATGAATGGCCAAGCCATCGATCAGCGCATACAGACGGTCCACCTCCAGCTCTACATTGATATTCGGCCGCGCAAGATCAAGTTTGACTAAAGTCTTGATGACCTGTTCAAATCCATAACGCATTTTAAGATATACTTCTTTGCTTAAAGGCTGAAGTTCCGGCTCCGAAAGAGCTTTCTGGGTAAAAGCAAACCATACCTCCATTTCTTTCTTTGTATCATCTTCAAGCGGCAAAACCTCCCGGATCATCCTTTTCATTGCATCAAGCGGCGGCATAGAAAAATCAATTTCGTTAATTCGTTGACTCACCCTTTCCGACACCAATTTCATTGCAAATGACAGCAATTCTGCTTGAGTTGAAAAATAATGTCTTAATGAACCAACGGAAACTCCTGCTTCTCTCGCAATATTGCGAACGGTTGCTTTTTCCATCCCGCCTTTCGCAATGACATTCCATGTCGCTACAGCAATTTTTTCTCTTTGTTTTACGTGATCCACTTTTTTCGGCATATTTTTATTATATCATGGTTGTTTTTTTAATACACTTGTGTTAAATTTTTATTTAATACGTGTGTTTTAAAAAGGAGTGGAATCATGATCGGTTGGCTCATTGTCATATGCGAAATTTTGTTTTGGATATTTGTCGGCGCCGGATTATTCGCCAGATATATTCTAGGCTGGAAAAAAATCGGGTCGCTCCTTCTATTGTGTACGCCTCTTATCGATCTTGTTTTAATCATCGCAACGGTTTTCGATTTGAAAGACGGCGCAACAGCTCATTTTGTACACGGATTGTCTGCTGTATATATTGGGGTTTCGGTTGCATTTGGCAAACGGATGATTCAGTGGGCGGATGAACAGTTTGCTTACCGATTTGCTGGAGGAAAGCGGCCAAATAAACGGCCTCAATTCGGAAAACAGCATGCTGCTTATGAACGGAAAGGCTGGTACCGCCACCTTCTAGCATGGATTATTGGGAATGCCCTTCTCCTGTTCATGGTTATTTTTGTCAACGATTTCCAGAAAACAGAAGCACTTTTATCATTTTCGGCAAAATGGACGTTCATCCTGTTTATCGATTTTTTATGGAGCTTCAGCTATACAATATGGCCGAAAAAAGAGGCGAAAGGGCATTATGAAAGTTAAAAATGCAATCCTATAATTTGACCATTTTCCCCTAGATTAGCGCTACAGAGCTTGTAGAGAAGGACAATATTTTTCTCTACAAGTTTTATTTACAGCTTTTTATGCCATGTTTGTAAACTCTTTACGTTAGTACCATCCCATCATAAACACTCCGAAACATGCAGTATTCACTAAAAACGTAATCCCAGCTGCGATCAGTATTCCTTGAGCAATCGCTGTTTTTCTTTTCATTAAGGCGATCACCACTGCTGGAATGATATAAATCACCTGAACAAAACCGATAAAAAAGATCGTAATCGGAAAAATCAACAATAGCCCATGTAAAAGAAGCACAATACCGATGCCTTTCCAAATGTCTTTTGTATGCTCATTCATGCGCAGTCATCGCCATTTCTGTTTGAATTTCTTTCAGCCGGTTTTCAAGGCTGTCCCTATAAAACAAGTTATACGTGTCAAACGGAATGATGCGGCCGTCGTGATGTACAATATGAACACAGGATTTTTTAACTGAACGAACATCAAAGTTATAAGCATCTAAAAATTGCATAATAATTACACGAAACACATTGTTATAGCTGATATTTTCCGGTATCGCTACTTTCGGCAGACAGCATAATAAATCTTTTAGTGACATCGCGGAAGAGCCGGGAGAATGATTTAAACTGAATAGCTCAAAAACTTTATGTTTCAATTGTTCATCCTGTTCAAATACGATCGTATTTTGATCTCCTTCAAGGAGAATATGCGGATCGATCATACCCGTCAGAGGCTTTACTTCCCCGTTTAACTTCAGCGCATACCCCATTGCCAAACAGTCAGGATGGCAAGGGACGGGAATAATATCGTCTGCTTGAAAAACCTCCGATTGCTCGATAATCATGCTGCGAACTTCGCTCAACGTTAATCGGTCAGTTGCAGGGTTAAAATTTTTTGTTCTTCCGGCAATTTGCACCGGCTGAAAGGTGACTCCCCTGACTGCCTGCTGCGAAAGACCGTATTTAATGATTTTTCCGACCTCCTGATCGTTTACACCCTTTTTTAACGTGACAACTAATGTTGTGGAAATGTTGTATTCATTTAAATGTTCTATTGCCTTCTCTCGGACTGCTCGCAAATCCACTCCGCGCAGATCGATTAACGCCTCTTTTTCAAAACTGTCAAACTGCAAATAAATTTCAAATCCGGGCATGTAGCGAGCCAGCTTTTCAGCAAATTTTTTGTCCTGGGCAATTTTAATTCCGTTTGTATTCACCATTATATGCTTAATTGGCTTCGATTTCGCCATTTCTAATATCTCGAAAAACTGTGGATGGATCGTTGGTTCACCGCCGCTGATTTGAACGATATCTGGTTCCCGCTCATTTTTCACAATCGCATCAAACATCTTCTCAATTTCCTCTAGTGGGCGCCATTTCTGTTTTTTCGGGGAAGACTCCGCATAACAGATCGGGCATTGCAAATTGCACTGATCCGTAACTTCCACCAATGCCAAGCAGCTGTGCTGCTCGTGATCCGGACATAAGCCGCAATCATACGGGCACCCGTATTGAATGGAGGTATTCCAGCGATACGGCATTTCTGCACGCTTCAAAAATTCACGGCATTTTTTGTAATATTCGATATCGGTTGAGATCAATACTTTTTCTCTTCCATGATGACGGCAATGTTTTACTAAAAAAACTTGATCATTCTCAAATATGACTTTTGCTTCCGTTTTCCGCAAACATTTCGAACAAATGCTGTTCGTTAATTCATAGAAAATGTATGGTCTATTTGGCATACTGAAATTTCTCCCTTCTCTTTTTCCTTATAAGGAACAAATAGTACATCAATCCGACGAAAGCTGCTAACTGAATGTTGTTTAACCCAAAATACGGGTGAGGTGTCGGCTTGATAAAATCAATAAAAAAGCGAAACAGCAAATAGGAAACCATAAAAAACTGGAACAGAAACCCTTCCCACGGAGATGTTTTCTTTTTTCTTATGTATAGAACGAAAAAACCGATCAGCCATAAATAGACAATTTCATATATTTGAGTTGGATGTCTCGGTACGCCGTCTCCAAAATCAACACCCGTCACCCAAGTCGTTGGGGTGCCGTGCGTATGGTCTGAGAGGCCGGTGAAAAAACAGCCTATCCTGCCAATGCTCATGCCAATAATAAGCGGTAAGACAAAATCATCGCCTGTCGAGCGCTTCCAGCCGATTAGCTTTTTTGCGGTTTCAACTCCGATCAATCCTCCCAGCAATCCACCGACGATCGTTTTCCCGGCCATTAAATAGTTGAGATTCGTCACATTTTTCAGCGTTTCAACAGGATTTTCAAGCCAATACAGGAGCTTTGATCCTAACGCAGCCCCGGCTATCGCACCGATCACGACCCACATCGCCTTATCAAGCGGAATTCTTTCTTTATTTCTCGTATGCAAGTAAACTCTGAAACCGACAAAATAAGCCAAAGTCTCAAAAAATAAATGCGGATGAATCGAAACAGGACCCAAATGTATATAAACAGGAAAATCCATTTTACACCTCTTTTTGCAAAACCTTACTTTCATCATATCAAAAAATATGAATTTATTGTTTTAATATTTTAAACATTACAAAAAAATTTCGTTGCAGCAGTTATATTTTTTCCCCGTCTCAACTAAACTAATGGAAGCGCCGGCAAATATTTTCGAAAGCTGATTTTTGTTCAATAAGCTTAGCATCAATAAGTGATTCCAAACTGTTTGCATCAGTCCATTTGCAGAAAGCTATATTTTCTAATGTTTATAATCAAGGCAGATTGGATTTTTCCGGAAGCAACTCCCGAATTTCCTTTGAATCATGATGGCAATCGCTTTTGCATACAAATAAATAATTAAAAGTTATTTGTTAGGAATCGTTGTTTGAGCAGGTTTCCTAGATTTGATTCAACGATCATCCTGTCATTTCCTTGCTCTCATTCACGCAAATCTTTCAAACTTTTTTTACACTTGACAGAATCGGTTTTGAAAAATATACATCCTACTAATTGTGCAATTCAAAATTTACGAGACTATATTTTCGTTTATAATGAAGTTGTCAAATTCCATAACGTAAAGGGGGGAAAACACCATGTCTGGCAAGATGAAGACTTACCGAGTGGGGATCGCAGGTGCGGGCGCTTTTGCCACTTTTTTGTCCGGTGCGCTTGCACGGCTGCCTGAATTTCAATTGACAGCTGTCGCAGGAAGGACGGATACAAAACGGGAGAGCGTGATGGCTGCTTTTCAAAAACAGAGACATAATGCGATAACGCCAAAAGAATATTATGAGGCAGCCGACCTTATAGCCGATCCTGAAATCGATATTGTCATTTTAGCAACACCGCCTCATCTTCACTCCTCACTTAGCCGACTGGCTTTAACACACGGAAAGCATGTCTTGTTAGAAAAACCTGGTGCCCTTTATGCCAAGGAACTTTTGGAAAATGCGAACTATGCAAAAAAACAAAAGCGTGCATTCGCCGTGAACCTTGTATTGCGTTACAATCCGCTAGTAGAAGCTGTTGAATGGATCGTCCGCCATCGGCTGCTTGGATTCGTGCATCATGCAAGTCTCACCAACTCGGCTCATCACGTCGCCAATGGCCATTGGTTTTGGAATGATCAACTAAGCGGAGGCATTTTTATTGAACATGGAGTTCATTTTTTTGAGGTCGGTCGCCACATACTCGGAGAAGCGGTCGATGCGAACGGTTTTGCTCTGACGGAGGAAAACGGTGAAAAACAGCGTGTTTGGGCAAGCGTTCTTCATAAACCAGTTTATCAACAAGACGAAAAAAGTTCGGAAAACAACATATATTCTTTAGTTCCTGTTCAATATTACCACGGCTTTACGATGGATCCTGACGCACCGGAATCGACAAAATGGGAAATTCATTGCACTCATGGACGGATTGTACTTGAAGGATGGATTCCCCAAAAATTATTTTTAGAGGGCAAAATCTCAAAAGAACAGGGCGAGCTGATCGATCAAATACTAGACAGCATACCGAAAAAACCGGTAGAAAACGCTGTTGAAAAAGTACGCTCTTCAGCCTTTCATTGTTTCAAAAATAAATCGTTCCCGCTTGAAGCACTATCCAGCATTTCATACGAACGGACAATCAAATTGGAGCAGCGGCAATTGTGGTATGAGGCAATGGTCCAAGACCGTTTCCTTGATTTTTGCCGAATCATTGAAGAAGAAGGATGGGAAGGATTTGTTACAGCTGAAGACGCCGTGAAAGACTTAGAACTGGCAAATCGTGTAACGTTTAATAAAACGGAGCAGCCGCTAACCGAATAAATTGGTTAGCGGTTTTAAATAGCATTTTATCCAATGGAAAACGACTGATCTAATCTCGTTTTTTTATTTCACATATACACTAATGCGAAATGATGTTAACGTCATTCCAGCACCTTTCATGTTCCCCTTTTAATTTTTATTCAAAATCCCCTCTAAGAACAAAAGGGACACTTGGTCCGCAAGTTCATTTTCTGTTTTTTCTCCTGTCATTACATATCGTTCAATAATGTGCTCGATCACTGAGAGAAATGCTTCACCGGCAAATTGAGTGTCAATTTCCGTTTTAACAATTCCAAGTCTTTGATTGTTGCTCATATTTGCTGCTATTTTTTCAACAATGATGCTTCGTAAACGATCATCTTTGTTCTCCCTGAGTGCAACTTTCGTTAAGTGAGGATTTTTTCCGAGAAACTTCAGAATGTCAGCGATTGTCTCACGGACATGGTCTTTCACTTGCTCCGGTTGTATATCAGCCACTTTTTTTCCTGCATCACTAAAATGAATTAACTGCTTTTCAAAATCTTCAAGCATTTGTTCGAAAATTTCTTCCTTGCTGTTGAAATAAAGATAAAAAGCTGCCTGCGTGAGCCCTGCTTTTGCCACAATATCGCTGATCTTTGTAGCATGAAAACCTTTATGAGCGAACAGCTCCGCAGCAGCTTGAAATATTTTCTTTTTGCTCTCTTCTCCTTTATTTCTCGCCATAAAAATCACCCTTTTTTATACAACTAACTAATTAGTTAGTTGTTATTGTACATGATTTTGCTTTTACGATCCATTACTTCCATTAAGTTATTTTGCCATCGTTTGATCATTTCTCCTCCTCTGTCGCCACCGCTGTTGTGATGCTTAAACAAATAAAGAGCGGCATCAACAAATGAGCCGCCCAATTACCCTTGTGTCAGGCTGATTTAGCCTCCATTTGAAAGCCCGGATCATTCCATATTTCAATCCATTTTTTCAATGCCGTTGCCAAGATGACAATACCAAGAACGAGCATAATGATGGATAAAATTCCGTTTAATACGTTGTAGCCTGCAGCTTCCGGATTCAAATAAACATTTACGGTCATCCAGTAGCCTGCATAGTTTACTGTAGCAAATAAATAAGCTAACGGAATGAGGCAAGTAAGCATATATCTTCGTTTATCGGCAATTTTTAAAATGACTGTCGCACCGACAATCAGTCCGATGGACGCCATCAGCTGGTTCGATACGCCAAACAATGCCCAAACCGATCCAATATCTCCTGAGTAAAGCAGGTACCCCCACATAAAACAGGCTAAAGCGCTTGCAAATACGGAAGCCGGAACGGAGTCTACCTTTTTTAATGGTTTATACACTTCACCGAAGAAATCTTGAATTAAATAACGTGCTACACGTGTTCCTGCATCAATCGCAGTTAAAATGAAAACAGCCTCAAACATTATAACAAATTGGAAAAAATACGAAGCCAAATTCTCAAACCATGGAATCGCAGTAAAAATATAAGTCATTCCAACTGCAAGTGTAACCGCTCCACCTGTTCTTCCTTCCAAATTTAAACCTATTTCCTGGCTTAAAGCTGGTAAATTAATAACATCCATTCCAAGTGTCCGGAATACTTCCGGTGCGGAATTGATCGCAAAATAATCTGCCGGATGAAGAGCTGTTGCAGCGATCAGCGCCATGATGCCGACCAAACATTCCACCAACATGGCTCCAAAGCCGACAACTTTTATATCGCTCCACTTATTAAGCATTTTCGGCGTTGTACCCGATCCGACAAAAGCGTGAAATCCTGAAATCGCACCGCATGCAATTGTAATCGATATAAACGGCCAAACAGGTCCAGCTAAAATCGGCCCTCCGCCGTGGATAAATTCTGTAAAGGCCGGCATTTCAATAGAAGGATTAATGATAAAAACACCAATGATCAGCGCAATGAACACACCGATTTTCATAAAGCTGCTCAAATAATCACGAGGAGCAAGCAGCAGCCAAACCGGCAAAGCCGCAGCAAAAAATGCATAGATTGGTAAAATAAGCGCCAAAGTTTTAGTATCGAATGTCAACCAATCCCCAAGAGCTGTTTCTTGTATGGAAGGTCCTGCGAAAACACCTATCATTAATAAAATAAAGCCAACTGTTGAAGCTAATTTTAAATTGCCTGTTTTCTTATAGAAAATTCCGACTCCCATTGCAATAGGAATGGTGATTCCGACTGCAAACGTGCCCCAAGGGTTTTTTTCCAATGCATGAAGAACAACCATGGAAAGACCAGCCATTGTTATGGTAATAATAAACAGCATGGCAAGTCCTGTACAAAAGCCGGCTACCGGACCTAATTCTTCTTTTGCTACTTCCGATAATGATTTCCCTTTTTGCCGCATGGAAGCAAATAAAACGACTGCATCATGGACGGCCCCTCCAATTACGGCACCAATCAAAAGCCACAGCAGACTGGGCAAATATCCAAATTGTGCGGCCAGGATCGGTCCGACGAGCGGTCCTGCTGCAGCAATAGCGGCAAAGTGATGCCCGAAGCTTACCCATTTATTCGTCGGAACATAATCCTTTCCATCATTTAATTCGTGAGCTGGTGTCGGTTTTGAATCATCCAGCTTCAACACTTTTACAGCCATAAATGTTCCGTAAAGACGGTAGGCGATCATTAAAATACACATTGAGGCAATCACGATTGTAATCGCATTCATTTTTTTTGCAACCTCCCCTTTGTTCTTGCTTTTTACATTCATTGTATTAAATAAACATCTTCATGATCGGTTTTCAAAACAAAATGCAAGAATCCGGGGATAAATCGTCAATTTCTTAAATTGAATTGCAACAATTTTGTCACAAATATTGCTTAAAGCTTTCAGCTTTTTTTAAATGCCCAATCGCTTTTTCAGTTCCTTCGTATAAGTTCTGCTGACCGGGATCGAATCGCCATTTTTCATGATTACATGATACGTGGAGTTGAACCACGGCTGAATTTCAACTATTTCATTCAAGTTGACTAAATAAGCTCTATGAACACGCATGATGTGCGTTTGCTGCAGCTTTCTTTCAAAAGTGACAAGCGATTCTTTAACTTCATATTTTTGATCGCGGCAAGTGATAATGGTTTTTCCGTCATAAAACTCAATATAAAGAATATCTTTCACGTTAATAAGCAGAATGCGGTCGTCTAATGATACAGGAATCTTTTCATCCTGCATTTGAAAATATTGAGGTCTTTTTTCTTGGCGGGCTTCCAGCCGCTTTGAAATTTTTTCAATTGTATGAAATATCCTTTCTTCATCAAACGGCTTCAAAATGTAATCAACCGCATTCAGCTCAAATGCTTTTAAAGCGTACTCATCATAAGCGGTTGCAAAAACAATCTCAGGTCTATGATCAATCTCCATTAGCTTTTCAGCAAGTCTAATCCCTTGTTCATGAGATGACAGCTGTATATCAAGAAAGATCACATCCATGTCGGTCTGGCGGATTTTTTCAATCGCTTCATCCATTTGTTCCGCTTCCCCAACAATCTCTACCTGCTTGCTCCTTTTAAGCAAGTAAATAAGTTCGTCTCTTGCCAACGGTTCATCCTCCACGATAAAAGCCTTGATCATACGGCTACTTCTCCTTTCATTTCTAATGGAAACTTAATCGTCACTTTCGTTCCATTTTCATCGCTTTTAATATGGAAGGCTCCGGCGGAACCATAAATTTCTTCTATTCGTTTTTTTATATTCCAAAGAGCTGTTCCTGTTCCATCATTCGATTGAACGGTCTGATTTCCCAATTGGCGCAATAAATGATCAGGAATGCCGCTGCCATTATCTTCGGTGATTAAGATCATTTGATCATTTTCTGCATACGCCCGAATGGACACTTTCCCATGCTCCTTATTGGCAAAAGCGTGCTTGATGGCGTTTTCGACGAGAGGCTGAAGCGTAAACGGCGGAACCATTACTTTCTTTAAGCTTTGGTCAATATCAAAACTTACATGATATTTATCAGGAAATCTTGTCTGCTCAATAGATAAGTACGCTTCAACATGCTCAAGCTCTTTTTCAAGCGGAATGACAAATTGTCTAGCTCCCTGTAAATTACTTCGGAAGAACACGCTTAATTTTAAAAGAAGCTTTCTAGCTTTATCCGCATCAGTTCTGATCAAGCTGGAAATCGTGTTTAACGAATTGAACAGGAAATGCGGATTAATTTGCGCCTGCAAAGCTTTAATTTCTGCATCTTTCAGCAGTTTTCTCTGCAGTTCTGCATCAGCAAGCTCCAATTGGGTAGAAAACAGCTTGCTAAGTCCTTCCGCCAGCTCTTGCTCCACTTTATCCATAAGACTCGGGTCTAAAAAATAAAGCTTTAACGTGCCAACCGTTTGGTTGTGTACTTGAAGCGGCATAACAATCGCTGACTGAAGCGGACAATCAGAATTTGGGCATTGGATTTCCTCCTTCGATTTTGCTTTAATGATTTTCCCCCGCTCTAAAACCTTTTTTGTCAGCTTTGTTACTAAAGTTTGCCCTTGCTTATGATGATCAGAACCGGCACCGATATGAGCGAGGACAATTTCCCGATTAGTAATGGAAATGGCATCTGCTTTCGTCCATTTTAAAATAATTTCCGCCACTTTTTTACACGAATGCTCATTTAAGCCTTTTCGGAAAAATGGCAAGGTCTGCTGCGCGATGTAAAAAGATTTATGTGTTTGAAGAGCCTTCGTCCGCTCTTCCTCCACTAGAATCGAATGAATAATTAAAATAAAAATAAGAGTCCCAAATCCGTTAATCGTAATCATCGGAAGAGCGATTAATTCTACAAGCTTAACTGCGGATTCAAACGGGCGGGCAAGTAAGAGAATAAGTCCCATTTGAGTACATTCCATAAAAATTCCGGTCAAAACAGCTTTCCAAGGTGAAAAATTGTCTTTTATTCTAAAACGCTTCCAAAGGAAACCGGTCACGAATCCAGCCAAAATAGTAGATGCTCCGCAAGCAAACGCGGTAAATCCTCCTAATGTCATCCGATGCAGTCCTGCTACTAAACCAGTGCCGATGCCGACGAATGGACCGCCAAGCAATCCCCCAATCACTACTCCCATAATTCTTGTATTGGCAATTGCGGCATCTCCATCCACTTCTATTTGCCATGTTTGTGAGCTGATATTGCCTTGAGCAATTTCGACACCAGTATAATTACTAATAATGCCAAAAGATCCAAATACGGCAATCAGCATTAGCTTTTCGCTTAATCCATGCTCATGATGAATCATTCGCCGAAATGCCTTCATCCTTGATAACAAAAAAGCTAAAATGACTAAAATTCCCACTCGCTCCAGCATTAAAGGCATTAAATCAAACAAGACAGACACACTCCTTTACACCGATATTCCAGCTTTTGTTCGCTCGCGGTGTCAATATTCATTGTACCTATTAAAGGATGTTGAATAAAGTTTAATGTTCACAATGGTTATCATTACTATTACATTTTAAGCTTCTCAAAATGGATTTTTAGGCAGTACTCATTATAATATGGGTGTTATAGTGAAACTTAGAGCTGGTGGAGATGCGGTAATTGATGCGGCAAGACATTTTAACATAATAGACGCAGCTACTGCCAGAACGTTTAAAAATAATAGTAAAAATCGGAAATTGGTTAACGCAATTTGAAAACGCTGGTTCAGATGCAACTGCTATGGTTAGAACAAGACTTCCAGTTTACTTAAAAAAGAATAGAATGAGTAAAACTACCGCTGAGAACATTGCAATAGCTGTAAGCTGGCCTATTCGTATGGCAGATGTCTTATTCTTTTAGGAGTGATACTTGTGGGGATTTTAACTGTAAGTGAATGGATGAAAAAAATGGTTTAAATGAAGATGATATAAATTTTATCGAAACAATTTTGACTTTTGCTCCAACATTACAAAACCCAGTGGCTGAGAGTGAAGAATCAATAACAAAGTCAATAATAAAATAAATAGCCTTTTCCCTGAAAGAAAGGTGAAAATTAATAGAAAGGGCACTTATCAAGATTTTAAAAATATATTAAATGAAAATAAAATATTCATAAACCTAAGTGAATTATAGAGTAGATACCATTCTCAAGGAATGTGCAAGGATTTATGTGAAAAATTACTTAAAGAATACAATGATAATAAAAATGTGTCATTTTAGTTATTTCGGTTGTAGTCATATAATAACTATTCGAGTGCTCTTCGTAAAAAAACTTATGCTTTAATGTTTGTCCATTATAATTTATATTGTCTAATTAAGGAAAAAGCCTAATTTCTCATCATTTAAAATGAGAGAATTAGGCTTTTTATTTCGGAATTTACTTAGTGTTCTAAATCTGCATTTTCCTACAGCAACCCTAAGTAGAAGAAAGGAATGATTGGGATCAGCAAAAAACTTATTTCTTTGAAACGTAGCATATCTTAATTGAAATAAAAAGGTCGCTCAAAATTATCAGATGCACATAACAACCCAAATATTAGGAAAAGATAAAAGCATCATCAGTTCTAATAGGAGGAACTTTTTTATGAAAGAAGCCGTTAGTAAAAATGAACTTCCTAAGCTTTCGAAACCGTTTTGGCCAGATTCTGTTCAGCTGCCCTCCTTCAACAAGCTTGACAAAGATATTTTTGTTGATGTAGCGATTGTAGGCGGCGGGATCACAGGCATCACAAGCGCCTATCTGCTTGCGAAAGAAGGAATCAAAACCGCGCTGATCGAATCGGATCGTATTTTAAATGGTACGACCGGGCATACAACCGCAAAAGTCACCGCACAACACGGGCTGATTTATGATGAATTTATACAGCACTTTGGGGAAAGTAATGCAAAGCTATATTATGAAGCAGCCAGCGATGCGATGGAGTTTATCAAACAAACGATACAGGAGCACAACATCGAATGCGATTGGAAAGAAGAGGATGCATATGTTTATACGAATTCAGAGCAATACATAAAAAAAATCGAAAACGAATATAAAGCATATGAAAAGCTTGGAATTCAAGGAGAGCTTGTGGAAAACATCCCTGTTCCCGTACAGGCAAAAACAGCAGTTGTGATGAAAAATCAAGCCCAATTTCATCCGTTAAAATATTTGCAAAAGCTTGTGGAAAACGCGTCGGAAAAAGGGATAGACATCTATGAGAATACAGCAGCTGTCGATATAAAACATGGCCCACACCCGAAAATTTTGACAAAAGACGGTTATCACATTTTGTGCAACTATGTATTCATTTGTTCGCATTTTCCTTTCTATGATGCCGCCTTTTATTTTTCAAGAATGTATGCGGAAAGATCGTATATTATTGCTGTCAAAACAAAAATTGAGTATCCCGGCGGCATGTACATCAGCGCCGAAAATCCGGTTCGGTCGCTTCGGTCCGTCACGATCAATGGAGAAAAGCTTGTGCTGATCGCAGGTGAAAATCATAAAACTGGACAAGGAATCCCGATGATTCAGCATTACGAGTCCCTTCAAGCTTTTGGCGATCAAGCATTCGGCATACAAAAAATTCCTTACCGATGGTCTACTCAAGACTTAACAACGTTGGATAAAATTCCTTATATTGGACATATAAACGAACAGAAAGCAAATATCCTGTTTGCGACAGGGTTTCGAAAATGGGGAATGACAAACGGCACAGCCGCCGCACGACTGCTTGTCGATATAATTAAAGGGAAGGAAAACCGATATCGCGAGCTTTTTACCCCAGCAAGATTTCAAGCAGATCCAAGCGTGAAGCAGTTTATTTCAACAAATACAGATGTTGCAAAGCATTTGATTGAAGGAAAGCTTGAGTTTGCTCTAAGAAAGCCGGAAGATTTAGCCCCTGATGAAGGAGCAGTCGTTTCCTATAACGGAAAAAGAGCCGGTGCCTACAAAGATGAAAATGGCAGCCTCCACATCGTAGATACTACCTGCACCCATTTAGGCTGTGAATTAGAATGGAACAGCGGCGAGAAAACATGGGATTGTCCATGCCATGGTTCGAGATTTTCAATAGACGGCGATGTTGTAGAAGGTCCGGCACTCAAATCAATTAAGAAATTAAAGGGGTGACTGCATCGCTTCCAAGTCCAAAAAATGAAAAATAAAAGGGAGAAAGACTTGTTGAGCAAAAACAATCCTTTCTCCCCTTTTTTATTGAAACGTCTGTTCTTCAATCAAAATGAACAAGTCTGCATTCTGCCTTAAGGAAAACTACGACAGGATTTGCTCAATTTCCTCGAGCACATCTTCCGTTAATTCCACATCAATTGCTTTGACGTTTTCTTCGACTTGCTCCGGCTTGGTGGATCCGATCAGAGCGCTGGCAACATTCGGCTGCCGCATTACCCAAGCAATCGCCAATTGGGAAAGTTTAATTCCTAATTTATCCGCCACTTTTCCTAATTTTTCTACCTTCAATAAATTTTCATCTGTCAGCAAATCATTGATATATTTATTTGCTTTTGGATCACTCGCACGGCTTCCTTCCGGGATGTCTCCATTGCGCTTATATTTCCCCGTCAGAACACCTTGTGCAAGCGGCGAAAAAACAATTTGGCTAATACCGTTTTGTTCGCAGACTGGAATAATCTCCTTCTCAATATAACGGTTCAGCATATTATATTGCGGCTGGTTGACAACGATGCGGTCCAGCAAATATCGATCTGCTGTGCCAAGAGCTTCTTGTATTTGCTGAGCAGTCCATTCACTGACGCCGACATATAACACTTTTCCTTGCCGGACAAGATCATCAATTGTGCGCAGCGTTTCATCGACCGGTGTTTCCGGATCATAGCGGTGGCAGTAATAAATGTCAACGTAATCTAATTGAAGGCGTTTTAAACTGGCATGGAGCTGTTCAAACACATGCTTCCGCGATAAGCCTTTGTCATTGGGGCCATCTCCCATCGGCCAAAATACTTTCGTTGCCAAAACATATGATTCACGCGGATATTTCCGCAATGCTTCACCGACGACCTTTTCCGCTTCCCCAGTTGCATAAACGTTCGCTGTATCAAATGAATTGATGCCTAGCTCATACGCTTTGTCAATCGTCCGAATGGCCGTTTCTTTTTCGATGGAGTTTCCGTATGTAAGCCAGCTTCCCAAACTGATTTCGCTAACCTTTAGCCCCGTTCTTCCCAATTTGCGATATTTCATTTATTCATCCCCTTTTTTCAAAAAATAGCAAAAAAATTCATTCAAGACTCATTATAATACTAAACATTTCGAGTCTGAAAGCAATTTGTTTGAAGGGGACAAAAATCTATTATTTTAATCGGATATGATCATTTCCGCATGTGAAAAAGTTCTCTAGTTTTCATAAAACTTGCGCTGCCGATCAGTCAGCGTCATGGTAGCGAACCACTTCTTCATAAAAAATTTTTTGCGAGTTAATGACTGGCTCGTTTTCCGACCGTTCAACATAATGATAATCGCCGTTTGCGTCCTGAAAACGCGCTTTGACGTTGTCCTTAAGTTGTATGTCCAAGATGTTTTTCAAACGCTCTTTTAAACGGACATCATAAATCGGAAAAAGAATTTCAACACGTTTAATCATGTTTCTTGTCATCCAGTCAGCAGAGGATAAGAAAATTTTCTCCTCCCAAAATGGTGAAAGTAAAAAATACGGCTATGCTCCAAAAAGCGGCCAACGATACTTCGCACTTGAATGTTTTCGCTCACGCCTTTTATTTGCGGTCGCAAACAGCAAATTCCCCTTACGATCAAGTCAATTTTGACTCCAGCCTGCGAAGCTTCATAAAGCTTCATGATGATCGTTTTATCTGTTAAAGAATTCATTTTGGCAATAATCCGGCCTTTGCCGCTTTTCTGGTGCCATTCGATTTCTTGATTGATGAGTTTGATAAAGGTCTCCCGCATATCATATGGCGATACAGAAAAATGATTCCAATCCGGTTTTTCCGCATAACCGCTCAAATAATTAAAAAAGTTGGTTGCATCGATCCCAAATGTTTCTTCGCTTGTAAAAAAGCCGATATCCGTATACAGTTTCGCCGTGACGTCATTGTAATTTCCCGTGCTCAGATGAACGAAGCGTTGAATTTTACCCGTTCCTTCTTCCTGCCGGACGACAAGGGTAATTTTGCTGTGCGTTTTTAAATGGTGAAAGCCGTAAATAACGTGAACTCCGTGCTGTTCAAGCATTTTTGCCCAATGGATGTTGTTCTCTTCATCAAATCTTGCCTTTAATTCAACTAAAACCGTCACCTGCTTCCCGTTTTCCGCAGCTTTTGCCAATGCTTGAACGATCGGCGAATTTCCGCTTACACGATACAGCGTCTGCTTGATTGCCAACACTTGAGGGTCATCCGCTGCACTTTCAATAAATTCAACAACAGGCTGAAAGGATTCGTACGGATGGTGTAATAATAAGTCCCGTTTTAATATAGCTTAGAACAAATTTCCGTTCGGCAAGTCGAGCGGGGGTGGTGGAATGAACGAATCATGAACAAGGTGCTCAAAATCGGTCAGCAAATGGGTATAAAATGGAAATAAAAACGTTAAATCGATCGGGCCGTCCACTTCATAAACATCCATTTTTTGAATTTCCAGCACATCCATTAAATAATTTAAAACACGTTCATCTATCGTTCCTTTTTGAATTTCAAGCCTGACCGCCGCACCCCACTTCCGCTTTTTCAGCTCCTTCTCAATCACTTCCAGCAAATCCCGCGCCCCTTCTTCATCAATGGTCAGATCTGCATTTCTCGTAATGCGAAACGGTGAGACCGAAATGATGTTGTAACCGAGAAACAGTTTGTAAATAAAACTGCTGATCAAATCCTCAAGAAATACAAACTGCCTCTTTCCATCTTGATTCGGCACTTCAATGAATCGAGGCAAAACAGCAGGAACTTGAACGATCGCAAAAAAAGGGTTTTTCCGCTCTTTTTTCTTATATTGAAGCAATACGGCCAAGTTCAACGATTTATTTAAAAGCATTGGAAACGGTCTGTACGCATCGATCGCAAGAGGCGTCAAAACCGGGAAAATTTGCTCATCAAACTTTTGTTCCAAAAAGCGGAATTGTTCGCCAGTTAATTCATTAAGCTTGAGAAATTCAATCCCTTCCTCTTTTAATTCCCCCTGTACATATTCATTAAATATTGCATATTGGCGTTCGACCAATGTGTGGCATTTCGCCGAAATGGAGTTAAGCTGCTGCTTTGGCGTCATGCCGGCTTTATTTTCCGGTAAATTAAAACCAGCTTTTTCTTGATCTTTTAAACCAGCAACCCTCACCATGAAGAACTCATCTAAGTTCGAGCTGAATATAGCTAAAAACTTCATCCGCTCAAGCAAAGGATTTTCAAAGTCAATGGCCTCTTGCATGACACGCTCATTAAATGCAAGCCAGCTTAATTCCCGGTTATTATAAAATTCTGGACGGCTTATATCTGGAATCAATTGTTCTTTCTTATCTTGCATAATTTCGCCCACCTTTTACCTTTCGTATGTCCATTAGACGAGTGTAAATGATAATTCGACTTGGCAGTTAAAAGCGCGTTCCATATGCTTTTTTTGCTTATTTGCTTCCTGCTCTTCAAAAGTATAATCACTGTTGCAGGCTAAAGATATTTCCATCTTTTCCCCCTCCTTTTTGTTCACCTCCAGCTCGGAAATGATGCAACGGTGTGTCGTGTTGAGGGAATAAAGGAATTTCAAAATCGCGCCTAATCGCTCCAGCGATAAAATTTCTTCTTCCGTTAATAATGATTTGTAAGGAGAGATATATTTCATCAAAGTTTTTTTGGACTTAAAGGAAGCGACGCATGCGAGTTTCAACCGCATTTTATGACTGATTCCGTCAAGCGATCGATTTGTCAAAATATAAAACGTATGCTGACTGCTTGAATGATGATCAATAAATTCCCCGAATTGAACCAGCTTTGTGCTTTTAAACAAAATTTCTTTTTCCTCTTGAGTAAAAGATATAATTTTCTTTGCCTCACATTCACTGACAAATACGTAAGCAAGACGAAGGAGAAATGATGTATTCTTCAAGTTGATTTTATAATCACTTGCCAGCTTGGAAAATGTTTCGTCCGCTACTTGAGAAAAAGACCGGACGTTTAAGTTGGAAAACACCTCCTCAAAAAAGACCCCTTCCCTTAAGCCTTTGCTGCTCATTGTAAAAAATGGAGCTGATACGATTTCCGTCAGCGTATAAATTGCTTCAATTGCAGGAATGATGATATCCGCGCGTTCCTTCGACAGTCCATCTAATTTTTGACGCTCCGAGACAGTCATTCCGATCAGCCATTGATTTATTTTTTTAATTTCATTCGGTTCCATTTCATATTGATGAATACCAAATAACGGGTAATTGGTTTTATTTTGATGAAGCCGTATTAGATTTCTGGCGCTGCCGCCTATCCCGATTACCGGAACATTTTTGTTTTTAAGCCATTTTTGCGAAGAAAATTCATTTCGCAAAAACGCTGTCAGCTCTTTCATTTCCGATTCTTTCGGTTCGCTGTTGGCAATAAACCTTTTCTTTAATGTGAGGGCCCCAAACGGAAAACTGTATGAATGGACGAGCTCCCGATTTTTAAAATACGCAACTTCCGTGCTTGCTCCGCCTATATCAATGGTTATGCCTTCAGTTAAATATACGGAATGTATAACAGCTAAGTAGCCGTAATAGGCTTCTTCTTGGCCGGAAAGGACGCGAAAATCGAAATTCGTCTCTCTTTTTATAGCCTCTAAGACCATTTTTCGGTTTTTGGCAGATCTAATAGCTGCCGTTGCAACCCCTTTCGTTTCTGCCACTTGATGAAATTGAACGATTGGAACAAATTTTTTTAAAGAATCGATGACAACCTCGATCCCCTCGTTGGACAAATTTCCTTCGGCGTCAATATACGTAGCTAAACGGGCATTGATCTTAAAATTGTAAAGCTCTTTATATTGTCCATTTTGATCAATATGAAAAATAACGAGGCGAATGGAGTTCGATCCTAAATCTATTATGCCGATTTTTTTCTCTGTCATTTTTCCCATCCTTTTATGAAATCCAATGAAGAAAGTATGTTATTTTTACTTATATCGTACTATTTTTCCAGTCTATTTAAAAGATTTGAATAGATATAAATAAGCAGTCAACATCCAAAAGACATTAAAACCGCAAAGCCGCCGATTGCTGGAAGCTGACTTCCATTTTTAAAGTCAGTTCTTCAAATGAATTTTGTGAAAGCTGTCGTTTTACAAAAACGAAAATTCCGAAGATTCATTTTCTTTTTTTTAAAAATGTGCTATATTTGTTCCAGAAGTAAAAAAATGGTTTCCTAACCATTTAAGCTTCGACAAGGAGAGGCGGTCAATTATAGCAAGATCGCTTTGAGATTTGGGAGAAATGAATAGGCTTTAAGAAATGAACAATGTTATTGTCTCAGCAATTGCCCAATAACAAAATTTGTGAAAGCGATCGATCATCCCGATATTCATTTTTCCCTGTTTGCATCAATAGTAAAGCGTTTTCAAAAACTTTTGAAGGAGGTATATTTGATGGAGTTTAGACCAGGATTAGAAAACGTAGTGGCAGCTGAGACAACGATTTCGTTTCTCGATGTAGAAAATGAAGAAATTGTCATTCGAGGATACGATTTAATTGAACTTGCCGAAACAAAATCATATGTCGAGGTTGCGTTTTTGCTGCTTGAAGGCAAGCTTCCGTCTGAACAAGAAAGAGCTAGATTTGAAAACGAGCTTCTAGCGAAAAGAGAGCTTCCAGACGTGCTTTACGACGTATTTTCCAAACTGCCGAAGACAACTCATCCAATGGACGCCCTGAGAACAGGCATTTCCATTTTAGCAGGATTTGACCCGCTCATTGATGACAGATCTGAACAGGCCAATAAAACGAAATCTATCAATCTTCTAGGACAGATGCCATCCATTCTTGCCAGCAGTTATCATCTACTCAATCAACAAGAAGTCATTCCACCAGATGAAAATCTCTCCTACAGTGCAAATTTTTTATATATGATTACAGGAAAAAAACCAACTGAACTTGAAACGAAAATATTCGACCGCTCGCTCATCGCTTATATCGAACATGAAATGCCAAACTCTACATTTGCCGCTCGCGTCATATCGTCTACACATGCAGATTTGTATGGTGCTCTCGCCGGTGCGGTTTCCTCTTTGAAAGGACACCTGCATGGCGGAGCCAATGAAGCGGTGATGTATTTAATTGAAGAAGCAGGTACAAAGGAAAATTTTGAACGATTGATTAAACAAAAATTAGCAAATAAAGAGCGGATCATGGGATTTGGCCATCGCGTCTATATGAAAAAAATGGATCCAAGAGCATTGCTTATGAAAAAAGCATTGCAGCAGCTGTCCGAACAACGGGGCGATTTTCGATTGCTTGAAATATGCGAAGCCGGGGAAACCATTATGAGAGAGGAAAAAGGATTGTATCCGAACCTCGATTATTATGCGGCTCCTGTCTATTACATGCTTGGCATTCCGATTGATTTATATACTCCTATTTTCTTCAGCGCTCGAACAGCAGGCCTGTGCGCCCATGTGATCGAACAGCATAATAACAACCGTTTGTTCCGTCCTCGCGTGAAATATACAGGAAAACGCTCTTTGAAAGTACAACAGTAATGGATAGCTTAGGAGGTTGTAAAAATGGCAGAAGTACTAGTAAAAAATAATGAAAATCGACAAACAGACAAACTGCTTGAAGAAATTGCCGATTATGTTCTAAATAAAGAAATTCAAAGTAAAGAAGCGTTTGAAACCGCCCGCTATGTGTTGTTAGACACGCTGGGCTGCGGCATACTTGCTCTTCGCTACCCTGAATGCACAAAGCTTTTAGGTCCGATCGTTCCGGGGACGGTTGTTCCAAACGGGTGCCGCGTCCCTGGCACTTCATATGTATTAGACCCCGTGCACGGTGCATTTAACATCGGCTGCATGATTCGCTGGCTCGATTATAATGACACTTGGCTTGCAGCGGAATGGGGTCACCCTTCTGATAACTTGGGGGGAATTTTAGCTGCGGCCGACTACATAAGCCGAACGAATGTGGCAGAAGGGAAAAAGCCGCTCAATATGAGGACAGTTCTTGAAGCGATCATAAAAGCCCACGAAATTCAAGGGGTGCTGGCACTTGAAAACAGCCTGAACAGAGTCGGGCTTGACCACGTGCTGTTCGTAAAGGTTGCTTCAACTGCTGTCGTTACGAAGCTTCTTGGCGGCGGAAAAGATGAAATCATCAACGCCCTTTCCAATGCCTGGATTGACAATTCAAGTCTTCGGACATATCGACATGCTCCAAATACTGGTTCTCGCAAGTCGTGGGCGGCTGGCGATGCAACAAGCCGCGCTGTACGTCTTGCATTTATGGCCATAAAAGGTGAAATGGGATATCCTTCTGCCCTATCGGCTCCGAACTGGGGATTTGAAGACGTGCTGTTCCGAGGACAGAAACTGAAGCTCGCCCGTCCTTTGGAATCATATGTAATCGAGAATATTTTATTTAAAATATCATATCCAGCAGAGTTTCATGGGCAAACAGCTGCTGAATGCGCCATTGAGCTTCATCCTGAAGTAAAAGATCGCCTTGATGAGATCGAAGAAATCACGATCACGACGCATGAATCAGCCATTCGCATCATCGACAAAACGGGACCTCTTCTCAACCCGGCTGATCGTGATCATTGCCTTCAATATATTACTGCCATCGGTCTTATTTATGGCGATTTAACAGCGGATCATTACGAAGATGAAATCGCACAAGACCCGAGAATCGATGCGCTTCGTGAAAAAATGACAGTTGTGGAAAATAAACAGTTCAGCAAAGATTATCTCGATCCGGACAAACGGTCAATTGCCAACGCAGTTCAAATACGGTTTAAAGACGGAACGGAAACGCGCCAAGTTGTGCGGGAATATCCAATCGGCCACAGATTCCGCCGTCAAGAAGGTCTGCCTAAGCTGATCCAAAAATATGAAAACAATTTGGCAACACGGTTCCCAAACAAGCAGCTCAAGCAAATCTTAGACGTTTCGCTTGACCAGAACGTGCTGGAAGAGACGTTTGTACATGAGTTTGTAAACTTATTTGTTATATAAATCCGGGGCAGATCACACGTTGTTTTGCATCAGATGCATGTTACTTTGGCGCAATTTCATTGTTTGGCAAGAAAAAACATGTTATAAACCTTGTAAGAACATTTGAGATAACTATATCGAGCTGGTGTGGCAATCGGCCACACCGAAAAATGTTCTGTAAAGCGAAAATTTTTTGGGCAGTCAAAAAGAACGAAAGAATCGATTTTGTACCAAATGACGGAAGTTAACAGACAAAAGATCAGGGTACAAAACAGACCGTAAGCGAAGCGTGGATACAGGGCGGCACCCTCGAGTAGACTTGACGAGGGCAGCGCTCGTTTAATGAAAAACGCGGCTTGCCTCTAGAAACGTAATTAATGGTTCTGTAAAGCTAAGATGAAATGACAGAAAAGAAGGTGATTCCATGGTTTGGATCGTTGAAAAAGAATCGACACAAGAGGAGTTGGCCGATCGGTTTCGAACGTTAATGAACGCACCGGAAATCCTTCAAATTCCTGGAGCCCATGATGGAATGGCTGCACTTATAGCGAGAAAAGCAGGATTTCAAGCGCTTTATTTGTCAGGCGCCGCCTATACCGCGAGCCAAGGGCTTCCTGACTTGGGCATCGTCTCGTCAGAAGAGGTTGCCCGCCGGGCGCGGGAAATCGTGCGGGCGGCTGATCTGCCGCTTCTCGTTGACATTGATACCGGTTTCGGCGGTGTTTTGAATGCCGCCCGAACAGCTAAAGAAATGGCAGAAGCACGAGTAGCTGCTGTCCAAATCGAAGATCAAGATCTTCCGAAAAAATGCGGACATTTAAACGGCAAAAAGCTTGTGTCTGTAGAGGAGATGATGCAAAAAATTAAAGCTATTAAACAGGCAGCGCCGACTCTTGTCGTTGTTGCCAGAACGGATGCCTATGCAGTTGAAGGAATTGAAAGCGCCATTGAACGCGCCAAAAGATATGTTGAAGCGGGAGCAGACGCTATTTTTCCTGAGGCTCTTTCAACAAAAGAAGACTTTTTAAAGGTGAGCCGGGCAATTTCAGCTCCTCTTCTCGCAAACATGACAGAGTTTGGAAAAACTCCTTACTATACAGCAGAAGAATTTTCGGAACTCGGCTATTCAATGGTGATTTATCCTGTTTCATCTCTTCGCGCCGCCGCTAAAGCGTATGAACGCCTATTCCAAACCATTAAATCGTCTGGAACTCAAAAAAGCGAGCTCGAGAATATGCAAACTCGCAAGGAACTTTATGAAGTGATTCATTACGATGATTTCGAAGCGCTCGACCAAACGATTGTAAAAACAGTATTGCCTGAAGATTAACCATCCACGGGGTTTGCCCCGTGGATGAAAAAGTATTTACCGGAAAAAATAGTAGCTGCTCACATTTCTGATTCATAAAACTTTTTAATCCCACAATCCTTTTTTCGTGTCCTTCCATTCCCATTGCTCCAAAATCGTTGTTGTTCTTGAACCCCATCCTTCCAATGCTTCATTAGCAAACTCTCTCTGTATATAAAAGTACTGTCTGTTATGCTCGCTTAAATAAATCTCGCCCGTTCTCGTCTGCTCTACATTTTCATAATGAAAGGAACGGAGAGACCAATCAGGTATATTTCTTTTCTCTTCTTCTTCCGCTGATAAAACTTTATAAGAAACATTTCCCAGCAATTCATCTGTAATGTAATTTTCCGCCTCTCCTAAAGATGTCCCTTTTGGAAAAAACATGACATCAACTTCCCCATATTTTTCATTCACCGCTATCAGCTTTGCTCCGATCAAATTTTTTTCTTCAATATATTCTGCCTGCCAACGATCCGGAATATATGTGGTAAAAGGTAGTTGCTTTATGTTTACGAGGTGATACAGCTCCTTTTCTTCCATTCCTTCCAATGAAATTGTCATTTCGATCGATTCAGGTCGGTTGATATCTCCTTTTTCTTCTTCCTTTTCTGCATTTTGAGATTGTTGGGGAGACATTAGTATGCTTTGTTGATCTGAATGCTGGCCGCCTTCTTTCGTCTCATTTGTTTGAAAAGGAGGAAAAATCATTAGAAGGATGCATACAGCTGCTGCGGCCGCAAATGAGAATACAAGCTGAAGCTTGCTAGCGGCTTTTTTCCTTCTCTCTTTATTTCTAGCTAATTCAATTCCGGCTAAAGCTTTTTGAAAACTTTTTTCTTTAAATTCATCTGTCGGTTCTATATAAAAGTGATGAAAAAGCTGTTTTATTGACTCTTCACGCTTTTCGCTATTCGGCGGTACGAGTTGTTTTTTCATGATCATTCACCTCGCTTTTTAAATGGGCTGACAATTTCTTTTTAGCCCTTGTTTGCAGCGATTTAACCGCCATAACCGTTTTCGACATTACCTTGGCTGTTTCTTTTATAGACATTCCTTCAAAAAATCTTAAATAAAGGACCGTCTTTTCATCCGGGGACAATTTTTCCATACTGGCTATGATCTGTTCTCTGAGCGAATATTCCAGAATATTTTGTTCTACTAAATGTTTATCCTGTTTATGCCCTAAGTCCTCAGGGCTTAAATAGACTGTGTTATTTTCTTTTTTATACTTGCGATGGTAATCGATAACAACCCGCCTTCCAATTGTAAACAGCCAAGTTTTAAAGCTTGATCTTCCTTGAAAGTTCGCTAAATGAACCGCCATTTTATACATGACATCTTGAGCAATTTCTTCTGACCGATGATAATCCCCCGTCTGCATATATGCATAGCGGAGCACTTGGCCAATGTAGCGGTCATGAAGCTCACGGAAGGCTGAATCGTCCCCCTCTAAAGCCTTTTGAACCAAATCTTCATCTCGCATGCCGAGGTGCACCTCTCTTTCTCGTACAATCAATTAGACGAAATGCTGGAGAAAAAGTATCGAATCATCAGATTCTAGTTGCAGAAATAGATTGGAGGAATTCCCATTTTCTCACAAAAAGCAAGAACTCAAATTTTGGAGCTTTTTAGATGGCAAAGTTTTGTAAAATAAGCCAACGATCTGCCCTGCATCAGTGGATCGTTGGCTTATTATATGGGAAGTAGCTGAAATGTAAGACGCTTTCTCCACAGAAGCTCAACCTTTGAAAATAGTAATCTAAAAACAACGATCATTGAAATTTTAATGATCTCTCTTGCATTTCTAATTTATATACAAGCCGATTTTCCAACCCCTTCTTTTGGTAGATGTTCCTAAATGGATTGTAAGCGTTTCATCAATGAATCCCGAAAGCTTTCCGATAGTTCGTCCACACGAAGAATTTGTTCAATTCCTTCTTTATTTGTTTTATCATGAAACATGATTTGATTCGCAAAAGAAACCGTTATGTTTAGCGGATGTTTTTCAATGAGCTGCAAGCTTGATTGTGTCTCCACCCAGCCTTCTTTCAGCACCCGAAAATAAAAACCGGTATAACCAGTATTTTGAACACGAAGCGGCAAGTCATTCACCCTGTGCTTTTTGGCAATCTTATGGCATGGCTGCCGAGGCTGGCTAACTTGCACAACCGCTTCCCCTAATTGGAACGTATCACCGATGCAAACTTCTGTTTCCAACAAGCCTTTTACTGTCAAATTTTCACCAAATGCCACCACATCCAGCTTTCTTTCAAGCTCATGCTCCCAATAGGCATAATGATCATACGGATAAACGCATACCGCTTTATCTCTACCGCCATGATGAACAAGATCTGCCTGACCATCGCCTGAAAAATTAAGAAATGACAAAAAAACCGGTCCATCAACAGGCTGCTTTTGAATTCCAGTGACGAATTCTTTGCCGTTATATATGAAATTTTTCGGTTTTCCTACATTTATAGAAATAATTTCATAAGTTTTTGCTTCCATTTTGATCAACTCCATTAATTCTTTAAGATCTTCCAACTTCGTTTGGGAGCAGCAATAGATTATCGTTAAGCGGCAAGTCTGCAGTTTGTATGATTTTCAAAAAATCATACAGGATAAAAAAATCTATTCCAGTGCTGTAACCTCCTAAAATGGTTAAAAAGCTGAATTGGGAACAACAAAACAAAAACTAGCATAGTTTATAGTGAGCTTTTTTATTGTCTACTAGATAGATGCGCTCTTTTTGAAGAAACTTCCATTTTGTCTATTTTTTATTCATAATAAACTCGTTAATGAGACGCTTCACTTTTTCAGCAGATTGTTGAAATAACTCTTTTTCCTTTTGTTCGATTTCCCATTCAAGGATGCTTTGGATGCCTGTATGATTCACTGTTAGAGGTACACCTAAACTAATGCCAGAAACGTCATATTCTCCGTTTAATACCGCAGAACCGATTGCTGTCGACGTTTTTGGTTGAAGCAGCTGATCAATCAGCCTTTCCATACCGACGGCAGACGTCCACCCGGTTGTTCGGTTTATGCCTAGGTCATTGAAGTTTCGAAACCAATTTGTCAGCTTTTCTTTAACTTGAATTTTCTGATCTTCTGATAAAAGCAGCGGCTTATAGTTTACTTTGACTTGGCTGAAAAGCGGAACTTGTGTTTCTCCGTGCTCACCTATAACAGGGCTTGATACTTTATCATTCTCGTGTAGCTTTAGAACTCGGCGAAGCGCCCATTCAAACCTGTAGGAGTCATTCATGGTGTATCCGATTAATTTTTTCTTATCAAATTGAAACGTATGAACTAAATAGTAATTCAGAACATCGACTGGATTGGAAGCGGTGATAATCAAAGCGTTTGGGGCATGTTTTGCGACGGCTTCTCCGATTTGACGAAACAATTGCAAGTTTCCTTCTAAAAACTCATCTCTAGAAGAAATATCGGTTCGGTTTGGGATGCCTGCCGTAATGATGACGATATTAGAGTGCTTTAAATCGTGAAAAGTCCCTTTATAAATCGTTTTGGACGGATAAGCATTTTCCATATCCATTAAATGATTGAGCAGCAGCTTTTCATTTTGATCGATGAGACAAATTTCATCGATCGCTTTTTTCCCTGCTAATTTGAAAGCGATGGCGGCTCCAAGAGTTCCTGCTCCGCCAATGATCGTAATTTTGCACATTTTCTTTTCCCCCTTTGCAGCCGTTAAGATTCTACTCCACGTCAAACAGGCAGCATGACCCGTTTTGACATTGAATACACAAATTTCCCCGTCTTGTCAATGGATCATCTCTGAAAAAGTGCACCTTTTTAAAACAAGCTCGTCTCTTTTTGACTAAAATCACAAAGTCAGGCACTACTGATTTTGAATACCACGGACGATATTATGGTATTTTCCGCAAAAGTCGAATTAAATCTTGAATTTCTTCTTCTGTAAATGCGTTGAATTTGGAACGCATATATTGAATCAAGTCCTGTTGAACCGCTATGATGGTTTCTTCTCCTTTTTTTGTTAAAGAGATTTGGACAATTCGGCGGTCCTTCTTTGATCTATTCCGTTCGATGTAGCCTTTTTCGATTAGCTGATCAGTAATACCTGTGAGGAAACTGGGAGATATATCAGATTCTTGGGAAATGGTAGATAGTTTTTGAGGGCCGTTTTTCAGCAAAAACTTCATAATAAAAAATTCATTTCTTGACAAGCCATATTTTTTCCCCATTGTATAAAAATTTCGCAAATCACGAAAAATCCTTATAAATTCGTTCTCTAATTCCGTCATGGAGGAGGATGTCGGATTCATAATATTACTTTCCCTTCCTTTCACATATATAAAGGGTGTCCTCTGCCGGACATCCCCGTTTCATTCATTATATCTTTGTTTATAACTCTTGGGAAGATGCTTCGGTTTTAACTTTTGCTGCTTCGAACGAGCTTTCCTGGAGCGTTTTCTTTGGTGTTTTTAAGAAAAAGGAAAGAACTAGCGCGATGAATGCCAAAACGGTCGCAATGTAAAATGCATCGTTGATCCCTTCGATGGTTGATTGCTGCAATGCCTGCCCTAAAAGTGCCTGAGCACCAATAGTTTGACCAGCATGTGCAGAAAGTCCGGCTGATTGAGCCATACTGCTGCCAAGTGCTTGCAGCTGATTCATCAACATTGGATCAGTTTTTGACACAAGATTCGTATAATCTGATAAATGATTTGTTGATTGCTGTGTCATAACCGTTACTAATAATGCGGTTCCAATAGATCCAGCCACTTGGCGTATCGTATTCGACATGGCTGTTCCATGGGAAATCATCTTTAATGGCAGCTGATTCATACCGGCAGTCATGATCGGCATCATGATCAATGACATTCCGAAAGACCGCAGCATATATATTCCTAATAAGGTTGTGTAGGGCGTATCGGCCGTCAGCTGCGTGAATTCATATGTTCCATATGTTGTAATGGCCAAACCGACAATTGCTAATCCTCTTACACCATATCGATCGAAAATTTTTCCTGCTATCGGCCCCATTAATCCCATGATCATTGCTCCTGGAAGCAATAATAAACCCGATTCAATCGGTGTAAAACCGCGAATATTTTGTAAATAAATCGGGAGAAGCAGCATTCCTCCAAATAATGCCATAGTAACAATCGAGTTGATAATTAATGTGAACGTAAAGAGGTTGTACTTAAATACTCTTAGTTCAAGCAGAGGTTTTTCCACATTCAATTGTCTTACGGCAAAGAAAATTAAAAAAACAACTCCGACCATTAAGCTGATGATAACTTCCGCGCTTGACCATCCTTTGCTTCCAGCCTCGCTAAACCCGTATAAAATGCCGCCGAATCCAATACTTGAATAAACAATCCCTTGGATATCAAACGTCGGGCGAGTTAATTCTTTTTCTAAACGGAACCAAATAAAGGCGAAAAAGATATCAATTAAACCGATCAAAGCCATCGCGTAGAACAAAAAATGCCAATCATAATTTTGCACAACCCATCCTGAGAGTGTCGGACCAATTGCAGGAGCCAGAATCATGGCAATCCCCATCGTCCCCATGGCTGTTCCTCTTTTTTCAGGAGGAAAAACAGTCAAAAAAATGTTCATGCCAAGCGGCATTAAAATTCCTGCACCAATCGCCTGAATAATTCTGCCAATCATCACCAATGGAAATGTTGCTGATACGGCACAAACGAGCGATCCAATTGTAAACGAGATCATCGCTGTAATAAACAGCTTGCGAAAACCGAAATTTTCAACTAAAAATGCGCTGATCGGTATTAAAATTCCGTTTGCAAGCATAAAGCCTGTCATCAGCCATTGTGCTGTTGTCGCATTGACATTTAAATCCGTCATCATGACCGGAAGCGCTACATTTAAAATTGTTTGGTTCAAAATCGCAATGAACATTCCAAACATTAAAACGAACAGCACTTTTCCAACCGGCACTTCCTTATCAAGTGCTTCCTCTTTTTTTGTATGCCAGTTTTTCTTTCTGACAAGGAAAACATTCATGACGATCAGCACAATCAGAGTGAAAAACGTATAACTGATGATAAACGGCATGCTTCCACCTCCTTCAGTTTATATGGTTAAATCATTTATTTATGGATGCGTACTTTTGCATTCATTCCCGGCATAATTCCTAGCCCTTTTGCATCCGCAATAGATATTTTCACAGGAATCACCTGTGTTACTTTCGTATAGTTTGCGTCCGCATTTTCACTTGGAAGCAATGAGAAGACGCTAGCTGTTGCTTTTCCGATTTGCTCTACTTTTCCCGAAAGTTTAGACTCGCTGTACCCGTCGATGTAAATATCAACATCTTGACCAACTTTTACATCCCCAATAATGGTTTCTTTAATATTGGCAGTGATCCATAAATGATCGAAATCATATGCATATGCCAAAGGGGTACCAGCTGCCACAAATGAATTTTCTACCGCATTTGTTTGGACAATCGTTCCGGACTGGGGCATTTGAATGCTGACAGGTTCATCCTCCCCAGGTACGGCTAATTTTCCAATGACTTTATCTTTCTGAAATTGTGCTCCAACCTTTCCATCAAATTTTGTCAAGACTCCGGAAGCAGGGGCGGCGATCACTAATTGCTGTCCGTCCACTTTTGCGTAATCTGTTTTAATATAGTTGACCGACTCATTGTAATAATAGAATCCGGCAAAACCTCCTAAAACCAAAACAACGAGAACAACAATATTTAATATGACCAACTTTTTCACATTCATTTTTTATCCCCCTTACAAAAAAAATATTCATTAAATAAATATTTCATTTTGTGAAATATTTATAAACTGCATTATTTATCATATGACAATCGTTTATCCGAGTCAATGTTTTTCGTGTACCGAAATATATATATAAAAATGACCCAGACAGTACAATGGGCTGTTTGGGTCATTTTGTCCAAAAAGCATAATCATGTTCCATTCGATTTTTGATAAAAAGCTGCTGAAAACATTCATGAAAGTCCAAGACAAACGAACGAAATCTCAAAAAGAAAACGGTTTAAATAAATCACATTGTAAAAATGCTGCATGAATAGGAAAAGAGCAGCTATGATAAAAGCGATTCCCAGCCCAAGATTTATTTTCCCAACTAGTGTAAAATTTTTTATTTCAATTCCTCCAAACAATCACGTTTTCAAATAAACGTTACATGACAGGCGAATTTAAACTTGAAATATCGACTTTTTGTTTCCCTACTTTTAAGAATACCATAGTCATATCATCTTTTTGCGGAACGCCTTCTGTAAATTTATGAATCGATTCCAGCACTTTTTTTTCAATCTCCCCAGCATTTTTATCCTGATTTTGTTTTAACGTTTCGATCAGCCGTGCCAATGTAAATTGCTCGCCGCGTTTATTCTGCGCCTCAATGATTCCGTCTGTATAAAAGAAAATTGAATCATGTTCAAATAATTGGATCGATTCTTCATGGTAAATTTGATTAGGAAGACCGCCAATCATAAGCCCTTTCACTTTTGGAAGCTCATGTACCGCATCGCCTCTTATAATCAGCGGAAGATGATGGCCGGCATTTGCATATGTAAACGTTCCCGACAGCGGATCCCAATCGGCACAGAAAACGGTAACAAAAGATTTTAACTTTCTCAAATCATTGTATAACGCTTTGTTCATTGAAGTCAGCGTCTTTCCGGGGCTTTGCGTGCTTTCAGCGGCTGTCCGAAAGGCGCCGCGCGTTAAGATCATGAGCATCGCAGCAGGAATCCCTTTTCCCATCACATCCCCAATAACGATGCGCACTTTTCCGTTGACAAGCGGATAAAAGTCGTAATAATCCCCGCCAATTAATCGGGCAGGTATAGAATAGCCAAATACCTCTCCCCCTTCGATCGATGGAGCATGCCCGTTCAACAACGTTGTTTGTATCGTCCGTGCCAAGTTTATTTCCCTTTGCAGCATTTGTTCCTTTCTCTTAACATCTTCTATCGTATAGGAAGATTGCTGATACGTTAAAAAGTCTCTTTGCATCAAACAACCTCCCCTTGAATCGATTTTAAAATTTCGTATAATCCAACTGTTTCAAATAAATGGTTTGTGAAATCATTCATACCTTTAAAAACTAATTTTATGTTTTTTTCTTGAGATAAATAAATTAAATCGATGATTTCACCAATTCCGGATGAATCAATGAATTCCAAATAGCTAAAATCAATCGTCAATACTTGAAAATTGCCGATTTCATTAAAATGTGCATGAAACACATGAGCCGTTGAAATATCTAAAACTCCTTTAATGTATAATGTGAGGCTTTGATCTTGAATTTCCTTTTGAACCGTAAGACCCATACATACCCTCCTTAGCAGAAAAACTGAGCAATTCATTTTCACCTTTATGTGTTTCATGATTCTTGAACTTTAAATTTATTTATTTTATTTTCTAAATCCTTTGAAAGGTTGTCTAATTGAATAATAATTTCATTCAATTGCTGTATCGCATCAAAAGAAGATAAATTCATTTCCGTAACTTTTTTGACATTTTGTTTCATCAAATCATTCAGTTTTATGAGTTGATGACTTGATTGAATAATAAAATTAGAGACATGATGGAATTCAAGATGATTCGCTTCTTTTAGTTTTTCAAATTGTTGATTGATATTTTCATAGTTTTGTCGCATTTCTTTCACCTCTAATTCTATTTCGTGAAAAATTTCCCGCGATTCCTTTGTCATGGTTGTTGAAACTTCGTCCATGACATGAAAGTAAGAGTGCACTGTCTCTGATAAAACGTTTGAAACGAGCCTTAATGTTTCAATATCGTTTTTAATATCGACAATTAATTGGCTGATGCGGTTAGTCATTTCATTTAAATGGGCAGCAATATCACCGAATTCATTTTTCTGATCGACATGAATTTCTTCGGTCAAATCGCCTGCTGCAATTTTATTAATATAACGGTGAATAGTAGGGATCGGAGTTAAATATTTTTTCGTAATGACCTGCAAAACGAAAAATATAATGACAAAGGCAGCAACAAATGACAGGACAAACAAAAAAATGATATTATGAAAAAACTTTGTGCCAGCGCTTAAGTCGGTGACAATCGTAATAACCCTGTCATTTGGAATTGGCAGATAATATTTCCGATAGTTTTCCCCCAGTTTCACTGACTCCATTTGATTTTCTTTCAGAACTTTTTGAATATAAAAATGATCTTTTTCATGCTTATATGAATTTTTTCCATATAATATCGGCGCATCTCTTTCCGGTTCAATAATATCTCGATTTTCGCTCCGAAGCAGTACATTGGCATTTATAACCGCAATTTCTTCGATTTCACTTTCTTTAAATTTTAAAATGGAATGAATAAGCGCTTCAGGATCCGAATGCTTCGTTGCATGATAAATTTCAGAATCAAGAATATACGGATTAATCATAAATTCAGTTGTTCCGTCATAATAATAGGCATATTTAAAATATTTGTTTTCCCAGTCTGATTTGGAGATCGGACCAACCCAATAATGTTCTTGATAATAACCTTTCCCTACTGTTACAGGCTTACCTGACATCAGTTGTTGAAAAGCATCATACCAATACCCCCACTCTTTTGTGCTTAAACCAATTTCATTTGGGTCTGAAGATTGGGCAATGATTATATCATCATTTCTTCTTACCAATAAAGAAATATTGTACACATCATATTTATTGCGCAATGCAATTAAATCTTGCTGAGTCACTTCCTCGATCGTTTTCCCGCGCAATTCTTTTGCAATCTCTTTTGAAATTAAATGCAGCTTTTCGTCAATTAAACGTTCAACCGTTTTTTTGGAATTTTCGCTGATTTCAATCGCGCTTTTTAAAATGTTTGCTGTTCGTAACACATCATTTCTATGAAAATGATCAAATTCTTTCTCCATCTGCCTGACAAAAATAAAGATGAAAATAGAACAAATAATAATCGGAATAAGCGCAATCATTGTAATAATTTGACCAATGATCGTTTTATTCTTTAAGAAATTCATCCGCATTCACTCCGAACGAAAGGATCAAGTACTTGATTGCAAAATGATCTTTATCATAATGGAATGTTTTTTCTTCTCTCTATGAGTCGATCCTTTAAATCTACTTCTAAAATAATCGTCGTTCCTTCTGTACTTGTATATATTGAAATTTTATCCATCATTTTTAACATAATGCTGAAACCGTGCCCAAATGACCGTTTGCTGGAATAACCTTCTAACAATATTGATTTCGGCAGTTCGCTTAATTTGATGCCATTTCCTTTATCTTCTACAATCACTTTTAACCAATCATGGTTCAAATAAACCTTCATTTTTCCTTCAACCGCATGCTTTAATACATTTGTTACAGCTTCAGAAATAGATAAGAGCACATTATATCTTTTCTTTTCTGAAATATGCCGATCTTTTAACAACTGGTCAATAAATGTTCTACATGCCGCAACATCATTTTTTTCAGAAACAGGAAATTCTGCAATTTTCTCACCTTGATTAAAGCTTTTTAATTCTTCCCGTTCAATCAGAGTCAATTTTCCTTGTGTGACGGCGTATAAACAATCACGGTAAATTGTACGTATCCTCAATTCTTGTTTTCTCTCATATTCTCGTAAATGACTTACATCAAACAATAGACATAATATTTTCTTTTCCAAACAGATCCAATGAACGTTATACATTTTCCGACTTGGAACATCTTCAATAAATTCATGTGCATATCCATTTTGAATAGGATGATTCGTAATCAGGCTTTTGATTTGTTGTTCACAAGGAATCTGAACTTTTTCGCCATTTATATGATAGAAGCTGCCATTTTGATAAAATACAGCTTGTACAACAGCAAAATCTTTCAGAAGCTTCGAGCCTTTATATTTTATATCGTGAAAGTGCTGCTGATTTTGAGCCTGAATCAATCCCGGATGATGATCTTTGCCTGCCTTTTTGAAATCAGCTATTTTTAAAACAATTTCTACTAATTTTGGATCAAGTTTTGTATTCTTTAAATTTTGAAAAGCTTTCTTTTGATTGATAATTCCAGAAGAATGCATCAATTTGTCATACTCATTTGCCGCAGCAATAATGCGGGCTCCCAATGGAATTTCTTCTCCTTTTTTTCCATCCGGATAGCCGTTTCCATCCCATTGTTCGTGATGAAAACGGACATACTGGGCAGCTTTTTCGATTCCCATTATTGCTGAAACCATCTTTGCCCCTAACTCGGAATGTTGTTTATAAAGCTTTTCTTCTTCAAGCGTAAGAGCCCCGTGCTTCTGAAAAATTTCATGCTCCATTTGTATTTTTCCAATATCATGCAACAAGGCAGCGTAATGAACAGCATCAACATGTTTGGGGCTTAACTTTAACTCTTCTGCGATGCGGCGTGCTAAATCTCCTACCCTTTTAGAATGCCCCTTCGGCAAATGAACTTTTTGTTCCATATACTGTGTAATATTTTCTAAGGTGGCCAAATGGTTTTTTCTATGACGAACTAGTACTTGAGCAATGGATCGAGCGAATAAAAAAACAGCGACAGCAAAGATCGTTTCAAACCAAAATGGAAAAGGCTGTTGATCGTAATCAATAGCAGCAAGCCGAAATCCTAAAATAAATGTCACAGCAAATGCTAACAATGTATCATTCATCTCTGTTTTCAAAACATCCGAAAAATTTTGAGAGAAAACGAGACTCTTATAGATCACTGTAATGGTAAAAAAGATGAAAAAATATATAAACGTTGTGCATGCAAATGCGAAAACGGAGGTTATATATGTAAAAACGCCGAGTTTGCCAAAAAAATACTCAAATACAAATCCTGACAAAAAAACAGCAACCGCACATTGACTAGCCTGAAATAACCAAGAAATAAAGCTTAATTTGCTATTGTATAATAAGAATAAAGAAGCGATGAGAACAACAATCACAGCTTCCGGAATTCCCATTTGAACAAGAACCACAATGTTAAAAATGCTTGAACAAGAAAGCTTCTTACCATTGCGGAGTTCGATAGGAAATATTTCTAATATCCCTGCAAGAATCGCTATTAAAATGGCAAATGGTATATGTGTTTTCTCTAAACTCCATAATTGTATTAGAATAATGGGCAGGCCAAAGCCGATGACAATAAGCATGAACCCTTTCTCTTTCAACAAGATCGGCATGTATGATACACCTTTCTTTTAAAAACTCGGGTCAGACATATTTTACGAATTGAATGAAAAATCCCCGAATAATTTTTAAAGCTTTTTCAATATAAAAAAGAAAAAATCCATTTTAGAACTTCTCCCTCGCAAATATCATGCCCTTAACAATCCGTGCACCTCTTGTATTTTCAATTTCGAAATGTAGGCAACTTTATCGCTTCCAGAAAAATGGGCGGCATACGTTTCGCCTTGTGGTTCAATTTTTATGATCTTTTTCAAATTAACAATATAGGAACGATGAGTTTTATAGAAATTACAAGGCAATTTCCCTTCTATTTCTTGCAGGGATTCGTTTGTTTCGTGTTGATGTTCTGCAGTATGAAACACCGTTTTTCTTCCGTTCTTCTCAATAAAAAGGATGTCGTCCGATGAGATGTAATGAAAGGTTTGATTCGATTTAATCGAAAGCTTTTTAATCTCTTTAAATGGATGCTTGTTTAATAATTTTTTCTCTATTTCAATCGCTTTTTTCGCCTTTTCAAGCGCCGTAAATAATCGAGTCCGTTCAATTGGCTTTACGATATAATCTGTAGCAGACAGATTAAATGCCTCAACAGCAAATTCATCATACCCAGTTGTAAAGATGACTTGCAAGGACGGATGTATTTCTTTACATATTTTCATAGCTTCCATTCCGTTAATTTTCGGCATATCGACATCAACTAAAACAATATCAGGAATTTTCTTCATAAATCGTTGAATTAATTCTTCTCCGTCAGCTGCCTCACAGACGATTTCATATTGGGGGAACAATTGAATAAAATGGGATAAAATCAGTCTTGAAGGGTGATCATCATCTGCAATAATCAGTTTGTATTTCTCCATAAATCTCCACCTCGTTGCTCTAGTTTGCGTGCCGTCTTTTTGAGTTTATTGTGTATTCTGCATGGATGATGATGTTCCTTTTCAAAAGGAAAGCATGAATTGCGGATGAAACCGGCATCTTTCCTTGTTGGATGTCTCCATGATGCAGACAGCGTCTTCGATGTTTATCCAAGTACATAAAATGCTGAAAAGCCGTTTTGCTTTATGAATTTCACATAAATATTTTCATAAAATAAGTTTTTCATTATAATCAAATTTTGTCGCCGAAAAGATGCTTGCAAGCTGCGAAAAAGTTGAAATGCGTCGATTTCTTGCAAGGATCGTTCTGCAATTCAAATCTTTTCCCGATATAAAACCGCCTGGATGCCAATTTGAAATAAAAATTATTTTAACAGAAACATTATAGAAAAAATTTGATTTTTCCCCGGGCTCACAACTCAGTCTTCAACAATCTGTAAAATACATAAAATGCCAATATTAGTATTTTTTTACATACCAAAAGGTAGAAATCGGCTGCTGATTTCTACCAATACTGCATCGTCTACATGATGTTTTCTGCTTCTAAAATAGCTCTCATCCCACTTCATTATCGTAATACCTATACAAATACATTTTCTCCTAAAATTTTATCTAATTGGAGCATATCAAATACATCTTTCACTAAAGGTTGAACGTTTTTTATTTTCACTTGAACATCCAACCCATTCTTTTTGACTGTCTCGATTAAATTTAATAACAGTCCAATCCCGGTGGAATCAACGAAAGGAACTTCTTGAAAATCAAACTCAATATTTGTATAGGTTTGCAGAGCCGGAATAATTTCTGTTTCCATTAATTCCGCGACTTCAATATCTAAATCTCCGACAAACCGGACGTATGCTTTTTCGTTCAATTGATCGAGGCTATAAGAAAACATACAAAAATTCTTCCTTTCTAAATCATGCCTGTTCGTTTTGCTGAAAAATCTTTTAATAAACGGTACGTCCTTTTCAAACGTCAATTGTTTTTATGTCGCTAAAATACAAGATTTCCATTTTTATCCAATTTCGCTATTATGTTTCTTTTCCCTTCATGAAACACATGCTTTATTTTTCCTATTTCGATGATTGTCCCTTCATTGGCATGATCAATGATAATTTTCCCATTGCTTGGCACGCTGATTTTTGTCATAACCCCGCTTTCTGAACCGCTCTCTCTCACCATGACCTCTTTTTCGGAAAATATTTCCCCACCTCTGAGGACATTTTTTATGGCGATCGTTCCACCAGCATACACTTTGCTGTTAAAACAGCCTTGTCCAGTTATAAAAATGTCCCCTCGAGAATAAATGGTGCTATTTTGAGCATACTTTAGTTTGACAAAACAGTGATCATCCTGTTCATTTTTTTGCCGCTCTAACAGTTCAGTTATTTTTTGCATGAGCTGATTGATTTTTTCGATCGTATGGTATTCATTTACAGCAGGTGAAAGAAAACATAGTCTTAACTGTTCGCTAATTGTTAGCCATTCCAATTCTAAAATATGACTCCCATTATTGCAGGTCGCAATATATTGCTTCACAAGGGTAAGCAAATTATTGAACTTTTTTTCAAGCAAAATTTTTATTAACGGCTGTAATCCTTTTGATGAATAGTCTGACATTTTATATGCAGGGAGCTTAATGACTTGATAAATGGATTTGATCAATTGATCCATTTGTTCCTGAATGCTTGTTAATAATCGAATGAGCTCAGATGAATAAATATTTTGTTTTCCCGCTGAGATTGTGCTTTTAATGAAGCTTCCATGAACGGCAATGGAATGTTTCGATGAAATTGTAGCTCCATATACATTTTTTTGAATCAAAATGTTTCCATCCGCCTCTACAACCATTCCCTCTTCCACATTTCCAAGAATGTCTAGATCACCTTTAAAACGAATGTTTCCTGATAATAAATTCACATCATGAGAATGTACAAGTTTTGGCAATATAGATATTCTGACGATTAATCCCTTTTGTTCAATCAAAGGACGGCCCGTTTCTGTAGCTAAAATTTTTTTACCTTGCTCGATAAGAGCGATTCCCTTTCCCGGCTGAATCGTAAGCGGATATGTCGGTTTAGGTGGTAAAGGTTCGTTCGTAACCGTAATTCCAGGTATTCCAGGGACAGGAGGATGTACAATAGCAATGACCTGTCCTTTTTCAACTGAAGGGAACTCCTGTTTTTCACGAAAATCGACGGTTCCGTCTTCTTTTTCTTTCACTTTTGCTCCTTTATTTAAATCAACGAGAAGCTCGATTTTTCCATTTTCCCCTTCTTTCGGTTTCATGCCAGATGCAATTGTAAATTTTCCTGGCCGGTCCGTATGAATTGCTTTAATAATCTCGTTATGGTTAAATCCATGAATAACTCGCAGCTCTTCTAGTTTTTTTAAAATTTGATTGTAATCAACTGCTGGAATCGTTTCAACAATTTCTTCTCCTTCTAATACAATATGCTCACTAGGTTCGATATCTTTCACTTTATACGTTTTTCGATACCCTGGTTCTATTTGTAAAAAAACATGCAGCTTGTCAGAGTCGATCGTAATATCCCATTTACCTTCCGTTACAACTTCATCCGTTTGAATTTTATACTCATCCATTTCTGTTACGATGGTTGTTCCGGTAATGAGTTGACCATTTTTATACAACTTTATTCCTTTTCCAACAGTAACGGTCGGGTATTTATTTGAAGCTGGCTGGCAATATAATTTTCCATCTTTTATCCACACTTTACCTTCTAATGAATTTTCTTTTATTGGTTCAGAACTTGCAAATGATTCGATTTCTAACGAATCAATGATCTGTTCTAAGGGATCCTGTTTTATAGAGCTTTGCTTAGAAGATGTTTCCTGATCATCCAGCTTTGTTAGTCTGACGATCGCCTGTTTAGAACCAATTTTCCAAAATCCTTTGCCGCCTTTTTCGATGATTTCAATCGAAACTTTCTCCTTATCAGTCCCTAAAATACTCAAACCTAGTTCGATCGCTTCCTGTATGTTTTTTCCTTTCGCTAAAACTGACTGATTCATTTGCATCTACCTCTCCATATAAAATTCAGGAGAAACATGTTCATTCATCTGTCGGAGTGCTTATCGAAAAATATCTTCAATGGTGTGGACGGCTGATTTTTCTGGTTTTCCTAATAAATTTCCTTGGCCAACAGGAACTTTTAACAATTTTGCCTTAGCTAAGTCCATCTCCTTTTCGATTCCTTCCAAGATAATAGTGATTTGTTGTTTTGCATATTGCACTAAAAGCGAGACAATGTGCTGTTTTTCTTTAGAACGATATAATTCTTTAGTAAAATGCCGATCAAGTTTAATATAGCTTGCTGAAAAATCAACAATTTGTTGTAAAACAGCCGTTCCATTTCCAACGCCATATAATGCTACATCAAAACCGTTTTTCTTTAACATGTTTATTTTATCTTTTAAATCTGGCAAGTCCCATATATGCTTTTCACTTGGTGTATGATTTATTTGAAATACAACTTTTTCTTGTATTTGAGGATATTGTTTCAATAACCGCTCGACAAATTTTTCGAATTGATGATGAATGAGTGTGGAAGGGAAAAGATTGACGAATATTAATGAATCATCCAAACGTTCAATCGGAAAACACGTAATCGCATTTAATATCGCCTTTATGTTCAGTTCATAAAGACATCCTTTTCCCCGTGCCAGTTCATATATTTTTTCTATGTCCATTTGGCCATCTGGAAAGGTTAAAAATGCCTCATATCCAAATACATTCCAATTATTTAAATCCCAAATCGGTTGATAAACTGATTCCATTTTATTGGCTGCACTGTTTCTCATCTTTTCCCTCCCTTGCCATGTTTTATGATATTTTTGTTCTATGTTCAATGTAACTGTATTCCAACTTATTGTCTAACCAGCCTCCAGCATGAGAGGAACGTATTTTGACTTAAGAAAAATGATAGAGGACAGAATATGTCAAAAATCCGACATTTTACGACTTTTTTATTCAAACTTACAAATATTGCCTTAATAGTTCTTTTTGACTAAAAATAATAGCAAAAAAGACCTATGACTAAATAATCATACTAAAATTATTTCATTTTTTTTAGCAGAAGTTTGAATCCAGAAGGAAAAGCTTCAGAATCGTCATTGTCTTGTATTCATGATTTTGTAACTAGGAAATTGTATTTATGAAAAAAAAGAAGCTGCTATGATTAGCAAGCCTCCTGTTCAAGTATGAAATTCTTCTGCTTTTATCGACATTGCCGGCAAGTTTGACGTGTTCGTCTAATAAAGTTTTTTATAATTCTCATTTCCTGTATTTCCACAAGATGGTATCTTTTGCTTAAGAAAAGGTTTTCATTATCACTGGAATGAAAAAAGCTTTGATTTTCATCAAACCTTTTACTTTTGCATATTGAATATTGCAAAACACATTGTAACAAGGCAACTGAACGGTCAGTCATTAAATTCCAACATTAAACGGAACTCTTTTAACCTATTTGAACAAAATAACATTTTTCCCATAACTCATGCGGCATTTTCCGTAAACATAGAAAACAGTTTATATATATATTAATGGTGCTGCCTGTGTTCTAGATCTTTCTTAACAGCCTGATTCGTTTCTCGATTCAACATAGGCAGTTTAATCCAAAAGTCACTTCCTTCTCCTATTTTGCTAACAACCCCAAATTCCCCGTTCATCAGCTCTATCAGTTGTTTTACAAGTGAAAGTCCGAGACCGGTTCCTTCAACTTGCACATGTTGAATACGATAAAAAGGTTCATATATTTTTTTCAATTCTTCTTCGCATATCCCGATTCCGGTATCAATTATGTGAATAACTAGAAATCCGTTTTGACATTTACAGGTTATATGGATCTGTCCACCTTCAACATTATATTTAATCGCGTTATCTAACAAATTTAAAATGACTTGTTTTAATCTTAACGAGTCAATGTGGATCATTTGATCCACACACTGATCAATGCTTTTGATGATTTTGATCCTTTTTTTGTTTGCCGCAGGCTTCATCAATGCTATACATTCACATATGACCGAATCAATTTGTACTTCGTCATTTGAAATTTTTATTTTTCCTGTTTCAATTCTGGAAAGATCTAAAATTTCATTAATCAAATTTAATAAATGGCGGCCTCCTTTTAAAATTTCTTCCACAAATGCTTGCTGCTGCTCCGTTAGCGATTTATCTAGTTCCAACAAATGAGAAAAACCAAGGATTCCATTTAACGGCGTTCTTAATTCATGACTCATTTTCGATAAAAATTCCGATTTCGCCATATTGGCTTTGACGGCTTCTTCTTTCGCCTGAATAATGCTGTTTTCCATCTTCTTTTGTTCTGTTATGTCTTCAAACGTCCATAAATGGCCTTTCAGTTTCCCGTCCATATAAAAGGGAAAATAACTTCTTTTCAAGATTTTACCATTTTTGGTGTTCACTTCATCAGAGAAATGCTTATAGGGCGTGAAAATCTTTGATACTTCCCCTGTGTTCTCTTCAACCTTTCGGCCAACGGCTGGAAAATAATTTGTGATGTTTTTCCCAATCAGCTGTTTTATTGGCTCATTGATTTGAAAAATTTTCAATATCGTCTTATTTAAGGCGATAATCTTCATTTCATGATCAATCACAACAATTCCGATTGGCAGATTGTCAATAATCGTCCGTCTTAGTGCATTCGACTCATTTAATTTCATTTCCTGCTCTTTTCTGACGGTTATGTCTACACAAGAACCGATGACTTCAACAACTTTTCCATTTTCTATAACCGGACTTAACACAGCCAAGTAATCATATCCGTTCAGCTTTCCCTCAAAATGGACAATCTCGCCATTCCAGGCTTTCTGATAAGCTCGAAGCTGCCCTTCAGCGACTTCTTTCGGCAAAAAATCCCGCAAATCCTTTCCAATAATCTCATGGGGAGAATAGCCAAGTTTATAGAGCAATTCCCCTGCACATAACGTATGGATAAACTGATCGTTTATTTTGACGAACTTAAATGTCATTCCTTGCTGGCGTTCTAATGTATTCATTAAATCTTTCTGCATTTTTCGAAGTCGTTTTTGATATTGTTTTAATTCTTTCATATCTTTGGCGATGACGAAAAAACCTTCATTTTTTCCTTCAACGATCATAGGGACGAACGTTAAAAGTAAAGGAATCCATTCACCTTTACTATTTTTAAACGAAACTTCCATTTCATTTTCGTTATGCTCCAACAAACGATTCATTTTCTGTTTTACCCTTTCGGCATCGTCTTGAGGCAAAAACGAAAAAATCGATTGATGAATCATTTGTTCTTTTTTTGCTTTTAAGATTTCTAATCCTTTAGGATTTATATTCGTAATCATTCCGTCGATATTAATGATGAAAACGATATACGGATTATACGAAATCAATGACTCGTAATATAGATTTGTTGTTTCAAACTTTCTTTCTAGCTTGTTTTTTTCTTTTTGAACAAATGCAAAAATCATAAAAATCATGATGATTGAAAGGAGAAGTTGATTTGCCAGCAATGTAGAAACCGAATAAATCTGCTCATATATGAATAATCCAGCTTTTTTTATTTCATTCATTACCGTGTATTGAAAAATGAAAATACCCAATCCCAAAACAATTGAAGGTATTATGATCGCTTTCATTTGAAGCTTTTGAGATCGCTTATTGTGATGGAAAAAGGCAATCACTGCTCCCGCTAAAACAAAAGCGATTAAGTTAGAAAGAACGGAATAAAATCCGTCATATTCATTCCCTTTCAATGATTTTATACCAATATAATATATTACAAAAATACTTAAACCCACTACAATCGAAATCGCCGCTGCATTAGAAACATTTTTTTGTTTATCTTTCATGGAAAAAGCAGCGAATGATGCAATGATCCCTAGCAAAAAAGATAATAACGTATAGACGGTGTAATACGTTGCAATCAAATATAAATCATCACCGAGCATGTCAATAAATTGCATCGACCAAATTCCTAACCCTACCCATATCGTTCCTAACATTATGTATAACCACTTATCCTTTTCAGTAGACACCTGTATGTTCTGAATCATGTGAACAGAAAAAAAAGAAGCAATGATTGCCATGACGACAGATGAAATCACTAACTCCCAATTAAACAAAGCTTCCATGTTTCACACACCTTATCTTATTTGCTTACATCATAAACAAATAAAGAAGGTTAGACAATTATTTTTACTCTGTGGAACCATTTTGAACAGAACGGAACAGTTTTTTTAGTAAAATATTAAAACTGTTTTTTGAAGACGGTGGAGTAATATGCCAAAGAACTTTGCAGATAAGCGGGATACTTTTATTAAAAAGCGGAATTTAAAGCGTCATCCTAGTATTGAAAAAACAAAAAAAGCACCGAGATTTAAGAAATTTTATAGGTGCTATTGCTCTCAAACAATCATTCTATATGAAAAATTTCATAGAAGCAATTTTAAATGTTCTTAACAATCTTTGCATTTTATTGCACCTATTGATTCAAAAATCTCTTAGTGCAGCATTGTAAATGTTATATTTATTTATTTTTGTAAAATATAAAAATTCTTTTGATTTAAAGAGTACAACTACAGAATATGACTTGCAATGATTCGATCAAGCTTCCGAATATTCACTTTTTTATTTAATAATAATTTGAATTTCCCTGCCCTAGTCCATAGTTCGAGTTCTGCATTAAGATCAATCTTTCCTCCATTTTCAGAAGAATACATGACAATCGATTTAAATGGAATGGTGTAGATTTCCACTTTTTTACCTGTAATTCCTTGACGATCGGCAATGATTATTCTTTTGTTCGTCACGACCGCAACATCTCGAACCGTTTTATACGCAGCTTCCGCAGTTTCCCCTTCAATTAAAATTTCCTCCACTTCTTTTGGAACATCTGTCTCTTCATAAAACGTCCAAGTCATAATAGAACCTACATTTGCCATACCTATTTTCCTCCCCAATTTGCTTCATTTATGAACAATAAACATAATTTTGGCAAACTGTCTTGGAGCTTATCTTACAAATGTGATAAAATCAACGTTCACTGGTTCATGCCGTTCAGATCGCAGTCTCAAGTTGATCTGTCCTCGATGGTAATGTCCGTGCAAAGCGACATGAGTTAAAATTTCCCTTAATGTATTTTGAAACTCGATTCCTTTACTGTTTTTGTAAGTGACAATGTTGTCTAAATCACGATTCGTCAAATTTTTCAAAAACGATGTAATGCTCTGTTCATTTTGTTTTGCAAGTTCTGCACAGGCATCTATATGTACATCCTCCCAAATCGCAATGTGTGAGCTGTCCAATCCTTGTAATCTTGTAAACCATAGTTTTTCAGTTAAAAGAATATGCGAAAACAAGCGCAGCGCCCCATTATTTTCCCCTTCAATCTTTTGCAAAGTGTCTAATATACGCTCGTTCGCCCAATGCAAGTGCTCAAACATCTTTTGAATCGTTTCCAATAAAAATCCTCCTTCTTTACTTTACTATGTATGCAGCAAATGCTGTTCCTTTGAGTTAACTGACAATGATTAGGTTTTATCGTATAAAAGTTCGTCAAATACACGGTATATTTTCTGAATATTCTAATAATTTATTGTTAGCAAGCTGATTATGAATTCCTGTTTTTGACTGTTTTATCAAATTGGGAGATATCCAACCTTTTAAAACTTTTTAGGAAAGAAACTCCAAAGATTGTTCAGAGTTTTGCATTCTGCCTCGCAAAATGACAAGTGTTGAAACAATTATAACATGAGTTCGCTTAAAAATTTAAACATTTTTTCAGTCTGCGAGCATAATTAAGCTCTCTATTATTAATCCAACTTCTGTAAAATATTATGCAAAATGGTTCATCACCAAAAGATGTACTTGATTTTTACGTTAAAATGTGATAGAGGTCTCTAGACGGACACGCAAAGTAAAACGCTGGATATTTCGATACCCATATCCTCGCCTTTTGATCAATTTTATTTTGTTGTTGATTCCTTCCATTGGACCATTTGAGTAAGAAAAAACGATGCAAGAAAGCACTGCGTCTCTTCGGGTGATGAGTGCCTTGGCAATACTGCGTACGGCGGCACAGTCGCTAAAAAGGTACCGGTCAAACCATTGGGTCAAACGAGTTTCGGCTTGCTTTCTTGTTTGGCTTTTGGATACGTAACGGAAATGTTGAAGTGCTTGATAGACATCACGTAAATAAGCACTTTCTTGGCACCATTGTCGAACTTCCTGTCTCTCTTCTTCTGTTAATTTTTCTGGACGTTGGCTTAACAATCGGCACACGCGGCGAACGCTTCCATGTTTGGTTCCGCCTTTGGCAAGGTATTTGCGACAACGTTCCAGTGCATCGGTGAATAACTGAATCACATGGAAGTGGTCAAGAACATGGATGGCTTTTGGACATACCTTTTCAATGGCTTTTCTCATGGCAGGAGCCAAGTCGCTGACAACATACTTCACTTTGGAGGCGACGGGTTGAAGCGCCTCCACAATGGCTTCTTCATTTTTTCCAGAAGCAATGGAAAGGACATTCCGAGTCTGTGTGTCCATCACCGCTACTCCGTAATCATGTCCCTTTCGGAAAGCGAATTCATCCACACATACTACTGTAGGATTCGATGTTGGTAAAAGAGCCGGGGCATATTGATAAAACCAGCGTTCTACTGTCGTATAGGCGAGTTGTAACAAGCGAGCGACTTCTTGAATCGTTTTTCCGATGCATAACTGGGCGACCCAATGTTGAAACGATTCCGTCGCGATACTGTGAGACGGAAGTCCCGGATAAGAAACGGTGAACGTCAGAAAACAGGCTTGGCAACGCCGTCTTTCTATGGGAAGTTCAATCCAAAATAAACCGACCGTATTTGTATAGCCATGAATCCATTGTTTTCGTTTCGATGATATTTTGGTTGTCCGTCCGAAGCAAGTCGGGCAGATCGGACAATGAGGAGGGAGGGAAAGTTCAAAAATCCATCGTTCTCCCTCTTTTCGTTCTCCATGAATAAGAAAGCCTGGTAAAGTGATCAAATCTTTGATAAACTGAGATTGCATGCGAAATTTCCTCCATGGTTGATGGTTTGGTCACCTTTACCATACAGGAAATTTCGCATTTTTTGTACCCTTGATCAGAAAACAACCTGATTGTCAAGTACATTTTGTGGTGAACAGCTATGAGGAGTAAATTTATCAATTTTCGGTAGTATTATGCAATTACGACTTATCCACAGTTGGTAAAATTTTCCAGTTAAATTTATTTACAAAAAGGGTCAAAAAGAACCAATTTTGCTTATTTTTTTAAAAAATGTGGATAACTTATTTTTGTTTGTTGTGGATAACTTTTTTTCTTTGCCAAACATCACATCCTTTGGTACAATTAATTCGCTAGGTAAACCTAATTTGCATAGGTTTTCCCAGTTGTGCGATATCCTCGTCTGTTAGTGTTTGCCCACGGAAGGCTTCTAACAATCGCGAGGATATTTCTTTTATCGTTTTCTTCATGCTTCTCAATATTTTTGACCCATGCTCATGTAACACCATGATAATCTCTGTAATTTGGGTTAATAGGTAGTGATTTTTCATGGCATTGTAATCTTGGCTGCTTGCGTGTTCAATGTGGTAGCGCAGGTTTTTTTGTCTGTTAAACCCCTCATTCTCTATTCTCCAGCGGCTTCTGCCAGCGTTCATCAGTTTCTTTGCATTGTTTTTTGTGATTTTTATATCTGTGATAAAGGTAAATTTTTGTTTTCTTTTTTCATCTTCTAATTCGCATTCGAAAACATTCACCCCAAAGCCTCTGTAATCAATATCGTTCACCCAGGTGATTTCCCCTCGCTGTTCGCTTTCACGTATCTTTACCACATTGGCTTTCTTGCCTTCCTCCTCTTCCATATTTTTTAACGCTTGAAACTCATCGGTGATGCTTTTAATACGATCTTCCTTAAAACGGAATAAGTAGTTCCAATTATTCGCCTTGCATTGTTTAAATACATTTTCGCAGGCATAAAGACTATCGGCAATCAGACAGATAGGCAGTTTTTTAAAGGTGTCTTTCAGTCTAGCAGTCAGTCGATAAAAAGCATTCAACTCACAATCTTGCTTTTCCACGTCCTCTGATTCATTTTCAATAAACTCGGAGGCCACACTTAGTACCATATTTCCCACAATTAACTTGGCTTCCAAGACATGATGCATGTAGATGGTCTTTATTTTTTCTTCACCCGTTTCCTTGTCTATGTATTTGCGCTCCCGTTTCAGGCAGTGTTCACAATGTTTTTTGTCAAAAGTAAAAATACCGGTCCCATCTATGGCAATACCCCAGTATTTCCCATTGATACGATAGGATTCAAAACACCTCTTTTTGAATAATTTCTTGATCATATCGATTCGGATCCTTTCAAGTTCTGCCGGGTTCACTCGTGCCAAAAAATCATTGATTGTGTCATAATGGGGCAGTTCTTCCAAATCTTCATTCCCCAACAATTTCCCCAAATTTTTAATGCACTCTTCCTTATTAAATTCGTTTGTCATTTCGCGCATACTTTTTAAGTTGCATGCATTTTTCAAAATAACCATCATCAAAAGGACTTCCGTGTCATAGGTAATATAGCTTTGGTGCCTTGGATCATCAATAGTTTTGAGCAATTTGTTTAAATTTTTAAAAAAGTGATTTTGTGTTTTTAGCAACTCGAATAAATAATTTACCTCTTTTTCCTTTTCACGCTTTTCCTTCCTCGTTACCATAAAAAAATCCCCCCCAAATGCCAATATATTAGGTTTTTTACATACCCTTATTATCACATATTTGGCAAAGTTTGGGTGGAATTATCTCGAAGAATTTTTACTCTTCAGGGCTGTGTGGTGAAGAGCCTGCAAAATTACATATTCAATTTACCTGCTTGACAGCCGATTTTCTCATTGATTCGTTCAATCATTTCGCAAACTTTAAAAGTCGGATAGATCATATGCTTGCTGGACAGATCAAGCAATCAATAGTTTACTTGCTATCAGTTAGTATTTAATAATAGAAGAAGGAAAGGGGTGACATCAAACGACAAATAGTTAATATTTATATCTATAGAAGGAAAGAGGTTGTAATAGCCTGACTCTTCTTTTCAACCTTTTGAGGCATTGAAGCTCTTCATATAGAACTAGCAAAAGGAAAACCATCCCCTTTTAGGAGAGGATGGTTACTTGACATCGTAGCCTTGATCTTCAATGGCGTTTTTCATTTTTTCAACTGTTACTTTTTTGTCGTCATATTCTACCTCAACAGTCCCTTTTTCAAGTGATACTTCGACCTTTTCGACTCCGTCCAGCTCTTTTAGAGCGTTTGTAACAGCCATTTTGCAGTGATTGCAAGACATTCCTTCTACTTGAAATGTAAGATTCATTTTCATTTCCTCCTTAGTATGATTTTAAGATATTCAGATTAAATCGTTGCAAATACTTTACAATTTTATTCGTTTTAAACGCAGCGCGTTTGTGACAACGGAAACTGAACTGAGTGCCATCGCTGCTCCGGCGATCCAAGGCTCCAAGAGGCCAAGGGCGGCAACTGGTATGCCGATTGAATTGTAGAAAAGAGCCCAAAATAAGTTTTGCCGAATGTTTTTCATCGTTTTTTGGCTCAAGGAAATCGCTTTTGGAATGTGTGTTAAATCGCCTCCGACCAAGGTGACGTCAGCCGTTTCGATGGCGACATCTGTCCCGGTTCCGATCGCCATGCCGATGTCGGCAACTGCTAGAGCGGGTGCGTCATTCATTCCGTCTCCAACCATCGCTACACGATATCCTTGCTTTTGTAGATCCTCCACGATTTTCGCTTTTTCCTCCGGAAGCACTTCAGCATATACTTGCCCGATCCCCGCTTCCTTCGCTACTGTTTCCGCTGTTCTTTTATTGTCTCCCGTTGCCATAAATATGTTGATTCCCATTTCCTTCAATGTTTGAATGGCTTTTTTTGAGCTTTCTTTAATAGTATCAGCGACAGCGATGATGCCGGAAAGCTCCCCATCAATTGCAACTAGCATAGCTGTTTTTCCTTCTGATTCAAGCTTCACCATTTTCTCCTCATGGGCTGAAGTTGCAATCGACCGTTCTTTCATCAGCTTTCTTGTGCCAACAAGTATATGTTTTCCATCTACTTTGGCTTCGATGCCATGTCCAGTCACGGCTTTAAAATGCTCCGGCTTTTGTATGTTGATGGAACGTGCTTTACCGAATTCCACAATTGCTTGGGCAAGCGGATGTTCAGAAGCGCTCTCAGCAGAAGCGGCATAATAAAGCATGCCTGTTTTTAATTCAATACAATCGGTCACTTCCGGTTTTCCTTTTGTTACCGTTCCCGTTTTGTCAAGGAGGACCGCATTGATTTTATGTGTTTCTTCTAGATGCTCTCCCCCTTTAAATAAAATCCCGTTTTCTGCCCCTTTTCCTGATCCGACCATGATGGATGTCGGCGTCGCCAATCCGAGTGCACAAGGACAGGCGATGACAAGAATAGAAATCGCTACTTCTAACGCTCTTGCCATATCATATGGCGTTATGAACAAATACCAAACAGCAAACATCACGATCGCAACGCCTACAACAATAGGAACGAATATACCGGATATGACATCGGCCATTCGCTGTATCGGCGCTTTCGATCCTTGCGCTTCTTCAACAATTTTAATGATGTTGGCAAGAGCGGTATCCTTCCCAATCTTTTCTGCCCGTATTGTTAAAAGGCCGTTTGTATTGATTGTGGAGCCAATTACTGCATCCCCTACTTTTTTCTCAACCGGGATAGATTCACCTGTGATCATCGATTCATCGACAGAAGACATTCCAGAAATGACCGTTCCATCGACTGGAATTTTTTCTCCGGGCTTTACGATTATCTCATCCCCTACTTTTACTTGCTCCAGCGGGATCCATTCTTCCTTCCCGTCGCGGATGACCAGCGCGTCCTTCGCTTGCAGGCTTAATAGCTTGGAAATAGCTTCTGTCGTTCTACCTTTTGCAATCGCTTCAAAATATTTTCCAACGAGCACTAGGGTGATCAAGATTGCGCTCGTTTCAAAATATAGATGCGGCATATGATCGGAACGGCCGATTGATTTGATCGCTTCGTACAAACTATAAAAGTAGGCTGCTGATGTGCCGAGCGCCACGAGCACGTCCATGTTTGCGCTTTTGTTTCTTAAAGCCCGGTAAGCTCCTGTGTAAAATGAGCCGCCGATATAAAATTGAACAGGTGTTGCCAGCAACAGCTGAAACCACGGATTCATAAACAGATCCGGCACCGCAAGCCCCGTTTCAAACGGTAAATGGGCGATCATTGTATACAATAAAGGAAGCGATAATAAAATAGAAACAATAAGCTTTCTTCTTTTATGATGCAATTGTTCTTTTTTTCGATCCGATTGATGGGTAGTCTCGTCCCGAACTTGTCCTTTATAACCAAGCTTTTTTATTTTCTCTAAAAGATCTTCAACCGAAACAACGCCTTCCCTATATTCCACAACAGCGCTGTTTGTCGCTAAATTGACAGTCGCATTTACAACGCCTTCCGTTCTTTTCAGCCCTTTTTCAATACGTGCGCTGCATGCGGCACACGTCATGCCTTCAATATCCAATGTTACTTTTTCCGATTCGACGCCGTAACCTAACTGTTCAATTTTCCGCTGGATGTCTAAAAGATTTTGTTTCGAAGGGTTATAATGAATAGTTGCTTTTTCCATCGCTAAATTGACAGTTGCCTCTACCCCGTCCATTTTATTCAGCACTTTCTCAATGCGCGCGGAACATGCAGCACATGTCATGCCGGTAATGTTTAATGTGACAAGCTTCTGTTCGCTCATTTGTTCCACCTCTTATTTAGAAAACTGTTTGATCACATCCATCAGCTCGCGAATCGACTCATCACCGCTTCCTTCTTTGATCGCTTTCGCAACACAATGGCTGGCATGCCGCTCCAACAGGTTGAAACCTACTTTTTGCAGCGCAGCTTGAATGGCTGAAATTTGGACTAAAATATCAATGCAATAACGATTGTCCTCAATCATTTTTTGTACCCCACGAACCTGCCCTTCAATCCGTTTCAGCCTCTTTAAAAGCTTGTCTATTTCATCAGAAGTTCTAGGAACCATTATTTTCTCGTGATCATGTTTTTCATTTTCTGTCACTGACACCCCTCCCCTCTTTCGTTTGTATACATTATACCCGTTACAGGTATAAAAAGCAAATGATTCATCTTTCTAGTTTTTTTACAAAGATTCAACTCTATCAAGTCGTGAAACACAATTTTCTGCAAAAGCTGACCGCATACTTAAGAGTGGACAATAAAATTCAAAAATTGGTAAGATTCGTTTTAATAAAAAATCAGATAGCATGAGAGGTGCCTTCATGAAATTGTTTTCGTTTATAAAGAGCATTCCTGTTAGAAGTTTTTTCGGGGACTTGAATAAAAAAAGCCCTCTTGGTATGATTCGGGGGTGTCAATCGCACGAATTGACCCCTAATTTGGATACCAAGGAGGACTATACATGAATTCTATCTCAAACAAGAAGATTAATCAAGTCACCGATCAAACGCTGGTTGTTGGGATGGATATCGCAAAGAAAAAACATTATGCCTGCTTTGTGGATGAGCGAGGAAGGGTGTTAAAAAAGCCGTTTCCCGTTCTGCAATCGAGAGAAGGATTGGAATGGTTGTACCAGTGCATCGTGGAAGCCATGAAGGAATTTGGAAAAACCGAGGTGATCGTTGGCATCGAGCCAACGGGACATTATTGGCTCAATCTCGCTTACTTTCTTGACGAGAAGGGCATTCCTCTCGTCATGACAAACCCGATGCACGTGAAGCGCTCCAAAGAGCTGGACGATAACCTTCCAACCAAGCATGATGCGAAAGACGCGCTCGTCATTGCCCGGTTAGTGAAAGACGGCCGATTCAGCTATCCGCGCATTCTGAAAGGGATGGAGGCCGAACTGCGCGTTGGAGCGACATTTCGCTCCAAATTGGTGGAAGAACGGGGAGCGATTCGAAATCAAATGATTCGCTGGCTTGATCGATATTTTCCGGAGTTTTCCCAAGTCTTCCCGTCATTTGGGAAAATGGCGCTCGCGGTGCTGGAATATACGCCATTTCCGAGTGATCTGGCAGGAAAAGAGCTGGAAGAGGTGCTGGCCCTTTACCAGCAAAGTGAGGGATTACAATCGCCACAAAAGCCGAAAGCGAAGAAGCTGATGGAACTGGCCCAACACTCCATTGGCGTAACGGAAGGACAACAGATGGCCCGTATCGAAATCGCCACACTTGTCCGCCGGTACCGCCAATTGGAGAAAGAAATCGAGGCACTGAATGAGCAACTGACAGAACTTGTGCAAACATCCGTGGAATACGAATGGCTCAAAACTGTTCCGGGCTTAGGGGATGCGACGATCGTGGAACTGTTATCGGAAATCGGGAGTTTTTCCCACTATCAGGATCCGCGCCAATTATTGAAACTTGCGGGACTGACCTTACGGGAAAACTCCTCCGGCCAACACAAAGGGCAAAAACGGATCTCCAAGCGTGGAAGAAGGCGGTTGCGCGCCCTCCTCTTCCGCGTGATGATGCCGATGATCCGCCACAACGAAGCGTTTCGGCAGCTGCACGACTATTACACGACACGTCCTGATAATCCGTTGCGGAAGAAGCAATCGATTGTGGTGTTATGCGGAAAATTATTGAAGGTATTGCACGCTGTATGTACGAAGCACCAAGCGTTCGATGCGAAGCGAATGATGCAGGACATCTTTGGCCTCGAAACGGCTGCTTGATGCCTATAGTCTCGATTCTCTAGACAACAAGGATGACACGGAGAAGCTGGCGCGATATCATCCATTCGACCTTGAGTCCCTAAAGGAGCTTAGCCGGCCTCTGCCTGATGACTAGACCGAACGAAGGAATGTAGGCGCAAGGATGCCAAGAGACATGGGAGGGTTCGTCATCATCAGCGATGCAGAGATCCACGGTGCATCCCATACGCTTCCCCCACTACAACCAAATTTAACCAGTAGTGGCCGCGAAGCGTACCCAGTCAATGTAAGATATACACATATTTAAGAAATAATGTTAGGAACTTTGTCGAAAAATATTTTTTTGACACCCCTGAAACGGCTACAACCGTTGATATATCAACATTTATAGAGGGAGGATGTATTTTTATATTTTTCTCTAGAACTATCGCTTATTCCCCAAAAGGTATTTCCTCGTCCAAAATTCCTCTTACAATAAATCGGGGCTGTCTAATAAGTCGATTTTCCGGCTTATAGACGCCCCTTTAATGTTTTAGAAACACTGATATATCAATGCTTATGATGATGTTTCGTTTTCAGTGGATTTTGACTTTCTGGACAGCCCCTGTCATCATTAAAACGGAAATTGACGCTCTTTTTCTTGAACTGAAACCCATTTTGTCACGGTAAATTCGTCGACAACCCATGGATTTCCGAAACGTCCTAAACCGCTTCCTTTGTTTCCGCCGAATGGAATATTTGGAGCATCATTGACTGTTTGGTCATTGATATGGGTCATGCCTGAATCAATGGACAACGCAAGCTGTTCCCCTCTATTCAAATCGCTGGTGAAAATAGAAGAACTTAAACCATATTCGGTGTCATTTGCCATTTCAATCGCTTCTTCATCTGATTCAGCCTTAATGATTGTCGCGATGGGCGCAAAAACTTCTGTTTGCGCGAGCTTGCTTGAATTTTTGACATTCGTAAAGACAAATGGAGTGAGGACGTTTCCTTCTCTTTTCCCTTCTAAGACAAGTGTTGCGCCTTCCTTCTTAGCTTCTTCAATGTAGCTTAAAGCTTTTTTCAGCTGCGTTTCATTGATTAATGGTCCAATGACCGTATTGGGATCGGAAGGGTTCCCATAAGGAAGAGATTTTGCTCTGGAAACAAATTTTTCCACAAATTCATCGTAATGATCTTTATGAACGATAAAGCGATTGACGATCATACAAATTTGTCCTTGGTGGATAAACTTGCCGAAAACAGCGGCGTTCACTGCCTGGTCTACGTCGGCATCCGACAGCACGACAAACGGACTGTTGCCTCCAAGCTCCAGCGCAACCCGTTTCAAATTGCGGCCAGCAATTTCACCGATATGTCTGCCAACGGCGGTGGAGCCGGTAAAACTAATTAAGCGCGGAATCGGATTTGTCAACATTTCATCACCGATTTCAGGAATATCGGTTAAAATCATGTTGAAGACTCCTTTTGGAAGTCCGGCATATTCAAATGCTTTCGCAATGATCGAGCCTCCAACAAGACCTACCTGTATATCCGGTTTATGGACAACGCTGTTTCCTAATGCAATCGCAGGAGCGATTGTTCTCATCGATAAATTCATCGGGAAATTGAACGGTGATATTGATGAAATCACTCCGAGCGGAAGACGGTAAATTTTGTTCACTTTCCCTTCAATTGCACTTGGGACTTCCCTGACTTCATGTATGGCTCCTGCATAGTTCAAGGCTTCTTCGAGAACCTCCAGCGTCAAGTGCAATTCTACATTCGCCTTTAAAACAGTTCCGCCTGTCTCACGAGTGATAACGCTTACAATTTCATCCTGATGAGACTTTAAATATTCTGCTGCTTTTCGAATAACTTCCTTTCTTTCTTCAACAGACGATTTCGCCCATTTTTTTTGTGCCTGTTGAGCGATTTCAAATGCTTCTTGCACTTGTTCTCTCGTTGCTAAACGCACTTTTGTGATGAGGGAATTATCGTAAGGATTAACATCTTCAAATATGCTTTCGCTTTTTCCTTCAACCCATTGTCCGTTAATATAGCTTTTATTGTAGTTCTCAAATTTCTCCATTTGGTCCCCTCCTAAAAATTCCGAATTTTCAATCCAATTTTATTAGTTTATGGAGCGGCTGTCAATCATTAAACATCATTTCATATTTTTCGTCCTGCTGTCATTGTATCAATTTGCTTGGTCCGCCATGAAATTGGCAAGCTTCTAAAAAACCTTTCATTGAGAACTGTAAGATTTTCAGGAAGCTGCATCAACATAGCAGCTATGCTCCGTTTTATAGATAAATATGTTTCGCTGCCGACTTCCATTCCAACTCAAATCCCAAATATTTCTCGCTATATTTCGACAATGTTTAAATGATTTTCGAGTCATTTTTATTGAAATGGTTCAGAAGTTCCATTTGATTGTGCTTTTGAAAAGTAGATCAACTGTATATAGTTTTGTTCAAACATACTTTTTGGCTTCTTACATTCTAGCAAAATATTTTAAGCCGATGCATCAGCATGTTCCATTTTTACTGTGCATATAATACGGCAGTTACTTGCCTGGATCTAAAAAGCGGTGATTCAACTCTCCATAAAAATAAAATAATAAAGAGAATTCTCACCGCTTCCAAAAACTATCAAAACATGGTAAAATAAAAAGGAACATTTGTTCGTTTATTTTCGGTCTGCCTTTCGTCACGAATTCATGAAGGGATCAAGGGATGGAGGGTTATTTTTGAAAAGAAGATAAAAAAACATACAATGCTTTCTTTTGCTCATCATTTAAAGTAGAAAGAATATGTTCTACTTGATCATCAACAAGAGATATGTCCTCGTTATCGATCATTTTAAAAAAGCTTCCCATCGGTATATTAAATCTTTGGCAAAATTTTTGAATGAGGCTAATAGGAATTTCTTGTTCACCATTTTCGATTCTAGAAAGCCTTGGCTGAGAAATTTCCAAATCCTCGGCCAGTTGAACCATCGATATATTATACTTTTTTCGCACTTCTCTTATTTGTTCTCCGATTTTTTTATTGATTTCCATCTGTTACATTCCTTCTTTGCTACTTCATCTATAATATAGTTTAACGTTTTCCTATTTTACTTTCAATTCGTTTTGTATTACTATAAAAATGAATATTTTTTATTCATTTTTATCTTCAAAGGGTTGGGTGAGCATAGATGAACTTTGAGCAAGCTTTCAATGAATTCGCTTATAATCGAATTGAGCAAGCTTTGTTAAATCGACAAAACCGTGAGCTCAAAGCTCTATACAACGAGCTTGAAGAAAAGCTTAAAAAGCTGGGCATAGCCAAAAACGATTGCGATGATTTAAAAGGAACCATCTATTGTTTGATGGATACTCAAAATTTGCTAGTTTATAGGCAAGCACTTGCAGATGTCATTTCCTTTCTTATCAAACTGGAAGAAACAAAAGCGGGCACCGGCCAAAAATAAACAATTCTACGAAAATATTTCCCGTTCATGCTGATCAAAAGGGTTTTTGGGGGTCAAGATGTTGACAAATGAATTAAATCCTTCTTTCTATGAACATCGTAAATATTTTTCACTGCCTCTCTACATATTTAATAATGAGTATAAAAAAGACCATCATGAATCAATTATTGAACAGCATCTACATAAAAATGTAAAAAATAGGTATTTTCAAGTCCCGGAATTCGTTTTTAAAGAATTTGCCAAAGGAAATTTGTCTGAAGTGTGTGTCTGGATTTTATTGACTTGTTTTTATTTGCTCCATATAAACAAGAGAAACGGCTTTAGCGAAGGGGAAATTTTGCGGCTCGTAATGGAAGCGAGGAAAAAGACATGTTCTTATCCATCATTAAAAAAATGCTTTAAGCATTGTGTTGCGGAGTTAAAGAGAAGCGGATGGATCGAGCAGAAAAACAGGCTAATCTTTCTGAAAATTTTTTGAGTATTCATTCTCTTTTTTTTTAATTTTCTTGTTTGAGAGAAAAGAAAAACGCGGTTGTGAAACCGCATTTTTAAATAAAAGGGCGAAAATTATATCGTTTCAAAAAGGATTGAAACCATCTGCTTATTTTACTATTAAATCGACACCGATAACCCCGACGATGTCTCCGTTCTTATGAATGGGGAAGGAAATGGTGATGCACGGTTTTTTTGTAACAGCAGATGTATAGATGCTTGATATAAAGATTTTATTTTTACTAGCTTCGATAAACCAAGGACGGGCTTTTGCATTTATTAAGCCTGCAGGAGGGTTGGAATAAACGAATGTACCGTCCAGTCGATTCGACCAAATAGCTTCGATATGCTCGTTCTCCTCAAAAAATTGATCCAATGCTTTTTTATGAACATCCGCATCTAGTTCATACAATGGAAATTGTGATAAAAGATTCATCACTTTTTCTTTCATTTCGTTGATTTTTGCCAAATCTATTTCTGTAATTTGTTGAAGCTGATCCCTTTTGACTAACGTTTGCAGCTCTTTAGAGGTTTGATCCAATGTCTCGCTGATGGCAATCATCTCTTCAATATGCTGGTGCTGCTTATCCATATCTTCTGAAACTCTCAGTGCATATATTTTATTTTCATGAGCCATATCTGATATTTGCTTGAGCACCGTAGTAATTTCCTGTACATGATCACACTGCAATTCGACAGCGTCTTTCGAATCCGATACCATTGATGTGATTTTGCCCAACGATGTTTGAAAGGAATGGATAACATCAATTAAAGATAGTAATTCAGCCACATTCTTTTTCATCTGATCGTTTTCCGATTTTACCATTTTGGTCGAAAACTCAATTTCTGATTGAATCGAAGAAAGAATTTGATGTGTTTCTTCAACCGCATCATGCGTTTGATTTGCCAAATTTCCAATTTCATTTGCAACGACCGAGAAGCTTTTCCCATGTATTCCGGCTCTTGCCGATTCGATATTTGCATTTAATGCAAGTATTTTTGTTTTTTGGGAAATCGCTCCAATCGAAGAAAGAATGTGATCCATTTGTTTGGAAAAAGAAACGAGCCGATCCATTTGATCAAGAATTTTCAAATGATTTTGCCGCAGCTGTTCCGTTTCTTCTTGTATTTTTTGCAGCTGCGTTTTCGATTTTACGAGCTGTTCATAAAATAATATACTTGAGGAATGTATCTCTTGGGAAGATGCTGTGATTTTCACAGCTGCCTCTTCAATTTTACGCATCTTTTCTGAAACGTTATTTGTGTCTTGCGCGGTCTGCTCAATATGCTCTAATAGCTGAAACGTGCTTTTTTTACTCGAGGAAGATCGTTCATCAAGGGAAACAGCGGTTAATTTCATTTGCTCAATGACGCCTTTTAATTGATCCGCAGCAACTTCCACCTGTGCCGCAAACGAATCCTCCATCTGTTTTTTTTGTCTATCTTCTTCATGATCCGCTGCTCGATTCCATTTTTTTAAAAACAGCATATTTATCACCTACTGTCTCCACTAATTTACTCTTTATTGTAACAAGCCGAACAAGAACGAAACATAATTTATGTCACATAATCTGACACAAAACATTTCAATATACAACCATTCGACAGATGCTACCTTTTTTCTCGTTTTTTCTTTATCATTGTTGAATTTTGCGCTTTCCCGAGAAATAATTTTTATTTACAAAAAAAACTCTCCTTCCGTGCATAAAAGGCGGAGAGTTTATCAAGCTGTTATTCTCTTTCATTCAAACTTTCCTGTTTGATAGTCGACGATTGCTTGCCGTATTTCTTCTTTCGTGTTCATAACAAACGGACCGTAAGCTGTGACAGGTTCATGGAGAGGTTCTCCCGCATATAGAAGCAGCCGGAGTTTGTCTGTCGTTGTGACGGTTATGAAGCTTTCCTCTCCCTCAGCACCCTTTGTTAAAAACAGCACTTGCCCTTTTTCCCCTTTTGTTTTGGACGCACCAAACAAGCCTTTTCCTTCCAATATATAAAGAAAACCATTATAGCTTCCCGGAAGATCTTGATGAACGAACGCATCAGGTTCCAGAATCATTTCCACCATCGTGACTGGAACGTAATTTTTTAGTCGGCGCTTGAATACCTTTTGACGATCCAGAAAAAATCCGAATCAACGCTCCTTTTTCTTTTCTAACTGGCATGTCAGCACTTTTCAAATTTTGATAGCGGGGAGCGGTCAGTTTTTTTGAACTCGGCAAATTAACCCACAGCTGCAGACTGTGAACGGTAGATCCAGGTGCAGGATCTTCTTGATGGATTACTCCTCTTCCAGCAGTCATCCATTGAACATCCCCGGCTTTGCTTGCCATATCCATTTTTGTTATCAAAATGCTCTAAAATCCCGTCAATTACATATGTGACAGTTTCGATTCCCCGATGGGGATGAAGGTCAAACGTCCCTTGCTGAAAAATATCCTCCGCAAGCCAGGTTCTAACACAAACCCATCGGATGATTCGATTGTAACGCAACATTTTTAATTTTGCGTATATCTCTTTCCATACAAGCCTTATCTATTTTCTGCTTTTTGCAAGTAATCAATAATCCCTTGCGCACAAATGCCCATATCGATTTTTATATACTCGTGCACTTGATGATCTTCGGAAATATGTTTTTTCTTTAAGTAATCTTGCAACGTGCTGTACAATCTATCAGATAGAAGCTTTGATTTTTCTTCAAACGGCAAGCTTCCATGCTCTTTTACAACCGCTTTGCCTTGATCTACAAAAATGTCCAGCCAATATTTTAGCTGTTTATAAACTTCCTCTGGATGCTCGCTCATGCCAAAATGACCGAAAAATATTTTCGAAACGTTTAATGCTTCGATTCTTTCGCATGATTCAAGCATTTTATCCGGATCGAACTGGTTAGGAGAAGTAGACGGCAAATAAAACTCTAAGTCTGAATCTAAGAGCATTGAATAAAAAACCCCGATCGTGTCGCCGGTAAAGATGCCGTTACTTTTGGAATCATGTATACAAAAATGGTGATTCGCATGACCTGGTGTGTGATAAAACGTCAGCACGCGATCATCGCCTACTTGAAGCGTTTCCAAATCTTCTTTTACAACTAGCTGGTCTTCTGGCACGGGCAAAATCGGGTCAAACAATTTTTGAAATTGCTCCTCTCCATACACCGTTTTGGCGCTGGCAATTAATCTCGATGGATCTTGCAAATGACGTTTCCCGCGGGGATGAACGAACACTTTTGCTTTTGGGCAATGTTCAAGGAAAAGCCCGACACCTCCCGAATGATCTAAATGAATGTGCGTAACAATGATGTTTTTAACATCCTTCGGATCAATTCCTAAACTTTCAAGACCTTTTAATAAATATGGGACAGACGGGCTCGCGCTTGTTTCGATGATGGTCAGCTCTTTTTCGTGAAGAACGTAAGCCCCTGTTCTGTTTTCTAATCCTAAGTCAAAAAGATCAATTAATGTGATGTCATCGCCAATGTTTTGTACCTTCAATGTTATGTGACTCCTTTCTTTTATTTGCCTACTACATAATTCAACAAAAAAAGATTAATTTCCTTTTCTAAACTTTTTGTTGATTGGTTAAAATTTTTTAATGACAAATTTTTTATTTTAATATATAATATCAATGCTGACGTTTTTCGGGAAGTAGCTCAGCTTGGCAGAGCACCACGTTCGGGACGTGGGGGTCGCAGGTTCAAATCCTGTCTTCCCGACCATGGAGAAGTACCCAAGTGGTTGAAGGGGACGCACTCGAAATGCGTTAGGGCGGGCAACCGCCGCGTGAGTTCGAATCTCACCTTCTCCGTTTAAAAAACGCGCTAAAAAGCGCGTTTTTTTATTGCCGGAATTTGAATAATTGACCCTTTTGAAAATTTTTCAAAACAATTGATATTCTTATTTTCATAAAACTGTTTCAGCAAGTTATGCAAAAAAACCTGAAAAGCCTATTCAGTGCTTTTCAGGTTTTTTCTTATCATTCCTCGATTGGAGCTTTTCTTCTAAATTTGCTTAATACTTCATAGACGATCGGAACAATGATGAGAGTCAGCAAAGTCGAGCTGGTCAATCCGCCGATGACGGTTAAACCAAGTCCTCTCGAGATCATGCCTCCATCTCCTTCATAACCTAATGCGAGAGGAAGCAATGCTCCAACTGTTGCCAGCGCAGTCATTAAAATCGGTCTTAGACGAGTTGCCCCTGCTTCAATGAGCGCATCTCTTGTAGAAAGTCCTTCACGCTCTTTATGAATGACACGGTCAATTAACACAATCGCATTCGTCACAACAATACCGATTAACATGAGCGCGCCGATCAGAGCTGAAACGCTCAATGTTTCTCCTCCAAGCCATAGCGCTACAAATCCGCCGATGACGGTAAATGGAAGTGAAAATAGAATGGCAAAAGGCGCAAGTCCTTGACTAAACGTAACCACCAGCACAAAGTAGACAACAGCGATGGCAGCGAGCATAGCCAATCCTAATTGTGAAAACGACTCATTGATCTGTTCGGACACTCCACCTGTTTCAATGTTCACACCAGGCGGCAATTCTAAACCATCTATTTTCTTTTGAATGTTTGCATTTACTTGGCTAACGTCATTAGTAGTAATCTCTCCGCTGACTGATACTGCAAATTTTCCGTCGCGTCTAGTAATCGTATTGGATGTTTCGCCTTCTTTTACTTTCGCTACATCTCCAATTTTCACATTCATGCCAAGAGGGGACTGAATGGTTTTCTTTTTCATCTCATCAATCGAATCAAATGTTTGCTCTTCCCCTTCAATATAAACTTCAATGTCTTGACCTTCTTTTTGGATTGTTGTTAAAACCGGCCGTTCATGCTGTTGGCTTAATGCCATCGCAATTTGCCCAGCGGTCAATCCTAGCTTGCTCATCTTTTCTTGATCAACAACAAACGTGAACTCATCATAAGTTTTCGATAAACCTGATTCGACATTTTTCAAGTTTTTTTCATCTTCCAAGATTTTTTGCACTTTTTGGGCGACAGGCTCAATATCTTCCATCGAATCGCCAAACACATGCAATGTGTACTCATTGCTTGCCATCATCATGTCAATGGTGCCCCAATCGCCTTTTTCGTTCGTTAATTCATTTAAGACTTTAACAATTTTCTCCTTTTCTTTTTCAAAATTCGGTGTGTCATCTTCATACATAATAAAGAAAATGGCCTGATTTCGATTTCCAGGATTCATCGGATTTTCGCTTCCGACAGACAATTGAATCGTTTTTACATGATCACGGTCGACAAGGAAATCTTCTGCCTTCAATGCGATATCTTCTACTTCTTCCAGCGTTTGCCCTGGATCCGGATCATACGTTACGATAACTTGCTTTTCTTGTTCATTCGGCAAAAAGCTTACACCGATGACAGGAATTAAAAACAGACTGGAGACAAGAAGCAGGATCGCAATCAATGATGTTATCCATTTATGGTTCAAAGACCAATTTAATATTTTTTTATAGTTAGTAACCAAAAAGCCAGCTTCCTTTTCTTTTTCGCCTTTCCGTTTTACTCCTTTTTTAAATAAAACGTGAGCAAGTGCCGGCACAATAGTAATCGCCACTAAAAGGGACGCTAAAAGCGAGAATACAATCGTAAGGGCAAACGGCATAAATAGCTGTCCGACCATCCCTTCGACAAATGCGAGCGGCAAGAAAACCGCAATCGTCACAATGGTTGAGGACATAATAGGAATAAACATTTCTTTTGTCGCTGCAATAATCAGCTCTTTCCCTTTTAACGGCTCCCCTTTTAATGTCATCCGTCTGTAAATATTTTCAATGACGACAATCGAATCGTCAATGACGCGGCCGATCGCCATTGTGATAGCTCCAAGCGTCATCATGTTCAACGTGATGTCCATTTCACGCAAAATGATTAATGCAATTAATATGGAAAGCGGAATTGACACCACGGAAATCAACGTTGAACGAATGTTTCGCAAAAACAGCAAAATGACAATAACTGCAAAAATCGAACCGAACAGCGCTTTATTCAGCATTGTTTCAACAGATTTTTCAATCGGTTCCGCTTGGTCCAGCGTTGAAACGACTCCGAGGCCTTTATATTCGTCTTTTAATTCATCCAATTTTTCTTTTACTTCATTCACAACTTCAACTGTATTCGCATCAGTAGCTTTTACAATTTGCAGTCCGATTGCTTCTTTTCCGTTCGTTCTTGATACGGATTCAGCTTTTCCGACGATTTCGATATCGGCAATTTCTCCTAATTCGACTGTTGGCAATTCAATGCTTTGCTGCTGGATCGCCTGATTTGGCGCTGCACCATTTGCTCCAGACAAACCGTTTGGCACTTGGCTCATTTGCGCCTCTCCAGCTTGCTGCCCTTGTGCTGATCCAGTGACTGGGATTTTAAGCTTTTTCAAATCGTCAATTGTCGTAATATTTCCGTCAACGACAACAGACTTTTCCGTGTCTTTAAATGTATAAAGACCTAATGGCGCACGGAGATCCGCACCTTGAATATAATCTTTTATTGTTTCCTCATTTAGCCCGAGCTCTTTTAATTTGTCTTGATGAAAAACAAGCCGCCCCTCTTCTACCTGCTGTCCAGAAGTTACAATGCTTTCTACTCCATCGATTCCTTTCAATTCAGGAACAATGATGTCTTCAACCAGTTCAGTTAATTCAGGAAGTGTTTTTCCTTCATCAAAAAAGCTCACTGTATAAACAGGGAAAGCGTTCATGCTAAATCTTGCAATTTTAGGCTCTCCTGCTCCATCCGGAAGTTCGACTTGTTCGATTGCCTTTTCAGCTTCCTCTTCTGCTCGTTCCATATCTTTTTCAAATTTGTATTCAATTTGAATAGAAGATGCATTTTCAAACGAATTAGAGCTGACGATTTCCACCCCGTTCAAATTGCGAACTGCTTCTTCAATAGGAACCGTCACTTTCTCTTGTACTTCTTCAGGGGTTGCACCTGGATATGTAGTCGTAACACTTATGATGGGAGTGTTTATGTCCGGGATCGTCTCCAGCTTCATATTAAATCCAGAAAATAGTCCCGCAAAAATTGCAATGACAGTTAAAATCCAAATAGCCAGTTTATTACGGAGCGAAAATTTAATAATGTTCTCCACCAAGTCCCATTCCTTTCATGAAGATTTGACAATTCTCCTTTTTTTATACATACTTATAGTGAGTTGACTATATAGTCATTATAATTGACCGGTTAACTAGTAGTCAACTAAACTAATAAAATTTTTTCCGACAATAAGGGGATGTTCATGTGAAAGAAAAAGAACGTTTAATCATTGAAGCTGCGATGAAGCTGTTTGCTCGAAAAGGCGTTTCTTCCACCTCCATCCAAGAAATTACCAATGCATGTGGCATTCCGAAAGGTTCGTTTTATTTTTATTTCAAGTCAAAAGATGAACTGTTAATTAAAATTTTGGAGCAGTTTTTTAGTCAGTTAAAGAAAAAAACGGAGCAAATCGGGGCAAATTACGAAGATCCAAAAGAGCGGTTTATTAAACAATTGTCTGTTCAATTAAAAGAATTTTTGGCGCATAAAGAAATATTTATTACGCAGATGCATGAAAATTTAAAAGAAAATAATGAAAAAATTGATTCGTTGTTACAAAACCTAAGAAACGACTTTTTTCATTTTTTAACAAACAATCTGAAAAACATTTACGGCAAGTCAATTGATAAGTATATAGCAGATGTAAACATTATCGTTCAAGGAATCTTTTTTTCATTCATTCAGTTCCTCATATTTGAAAATAGGGTGAGAGTAGATGAGGAAAAATTGGCAAAATACATTTTGCAAACAGCAGATGATTTAGTTAAAGGAATGCTGGCAAAACAAAATGACCCCATCATTCCAGCTGAGATCATGACCAAAATGTTCAATCATTCTCAATCCCCCAGCCATCCGTTGAACATTTTAAATGAGATAAAAGAAATGAGCCGTTCTATAATCGATGATGGACAGTTAAACATTACGATTGAAGTGTTAGAAGCTGAAATAACGGCTGAAAAGCCAAGAATTCCGGTCATTAAAGGAATGTTGTCAAATCTCCATGAATATCCTGAACTACGCTACTTGGCCAATCAACTAGCTGATTATTTTCAAATTAAATGAGCCTCTAAAGGGTTAATTCCTTTAGAGGCTGTATTTTTACTCCAGCTCCAACGCTTTTGTTTCTTGTCCAAACAATAGAACAGCTAGTGCTCCAATAATAATGGCAGCGCAAAAAATTGAAAAAATGGCTACCATGGAAACTTTGAGAGCGGCTAAATAACCAACTAATAAAGGTCCGAAAATGCCACCAATTCTTCCGAACGATGCGGCCATTCCAGCACCTGTCCCGCGAATTTCTGTTGGATAAAGCTCAGGTGTATAAGCATAAAGCGCTCCCCAAGCCCCTAAGTTAAAAAATGATAAAAAGATTCCAGATATTAAAAGCTCTGACGTTGTATCGGAAAATCCGAAAAAGAATGCGCTCAGTGCAGTGCCAAATAAATAAAGAGAAAGAACAAATTTTCTACCGATTCGTTCAATGAGCCACGCCGCACTAAAGTATCCCGGAAGCTGTGCAATCGTCATAATAAGAACATACTCAAAGCTTTGCACTAAACTGTAGCCTTTCATCATCACAACGCTTGGAAGCCATAAAAACATCCCGTAATAAGAAAAAACAACAGAAAACCACAACACCCAAAGTACAGCTGTTTGTTTCACATATTTTTTTGACCAGACAGCTGCGATATTTTTCCATACATTTGATTTTGTTTGTATCGATTTGAATTTTTTTGAATCCGGAAGCTTCATGCGCAAATAAATCGCATAAAAAGCCGGAAGAGCTGTTAAAATAAGGGCGAGACGCCAGCCAAATTGAGGGATAACAAAATAAGATATAATTGCCGCGATCAACCATCCTGCAGCCCAAAAACTTTCAAGCAGCACGACCATTCTTCCCCGATCCTTTGTCGGCGAGCTTTCTGATACTAGCGTTGATGCTACTGGCAATTCACCCCCCAGCCCCATGCCGATAAAAAATCTTAACAGCAAAAATACTGCTAATGTGGTTGTAAAAGCCGACAGGCCGCTGCCGATCGAAAATAACAATAATGTGATAATAAAGACAGTTTTTCTGCCAATTTTGTCTGACAAGAGACCGAAGAAAAATGCCCCTACAGCCATGCCGATCGAGTTGATGCTCCCGATCCAGCTCATTTGTTCTGCCGTCAAATTCCAATCTTCTTTTAACGCGGCAATGATAAAAGATAAAATGCCGACATCCATTGCATCAAAAAGCCATGCGAGTCCCGCAATGCCTAATAGCTTTTTTGTTGACATCTCTTTCATCTTGTCAACTTCACCTCTTTCTGATGTCTTTACATATGTTTTGTTATATGTAAACTATATCATATTTTACATAATTGTCATGTTTTTTGTTTTATAAACGAAACATAATATTGTGCCATCGGCATATGAATCCTATAATCGCAATTTCAGACCATCTTTGCAGCGTTTCATTTATTGCAAAAGGTACAATTCCTTGAAATTTCTACTTTCAGAAAAATCCTTAACAACTAAAAAAGATCCACAGAAATCATTTATATATTCTGTAGATCTTCGCCATTTAAAAAGGAATAGGAGACAGCATTTTGTCTATAAAATTTTTATTTTTTGTTTTTTGTCCCATCTTCTACGTTATAGGCTTGACCATATGCTTCACGGGACGGTTCATATAAGTCATGTACATCCGTTCTTCTTTCGAGTTCCGTTTGTTCATGTGTACGTTTTTTGTTTTTAAACCACTTCATTTTTGCTCACCTCTCATATATATCATCATCTTCTTATTTATTGTTGCGAAATTTTTTACGTTTATTCGAAAATATGCATGCCATTCGCCAACCAGTTCTTTTTTCATTTATAATGAAATTAATCGATTATGTTAGATTGAAGGTGACAGTATGGAGATCGAAGATATTATAAAGAAGGTTAAAAATCATACTCCGACGATAATTGGGATGGATCGTTTAGTAAAATTTGCGGTATTGCTTCCGTTTATGCGAATAAATGATGAAGTTCATTTGTTGTTTGAAGAACGCGCCAAAAAATTAAAAAGGCAGCCCGGCGAGATTTGTTTTCCAGGTGGGAAAGTTGAGCCGACCGATCACGATGCAAAACATACAGCTATTCGCGAAACATCAGAAGAGCTAGGTATTTCAGCCGATATGATTCAGCATGTATATCCGCTTGATTATGTGATGACTGCCTACGGAACGGTTGTTTATCCTTTTGTTGGCATGATCGATCCTGACGCTTCGTTAGAGCCAAACAAAGACGAAGTCGGCGAAGTATTTACAGTTCCTTTTCAATTCTTTTTAGAAACGAAGCCAGAAATTTATGAAGTTCATTTTCGGGCAGAACCTGAAGAAAATTTTCCTTATGAAAGCATCATCGGGGGAAAAAAATATAAATGGAATTCACCGAAAATAGAAGAACATTTTTATTATTATAAAGATAAAGTGATTTGGGGGCTGACAGCCCGGATGATCTACTATTTTATCGATATGCTAATCGAGTAGGAGGGAGCGATTAACTCCCGTCCTCTCACACCACCGTACGTACGGTTCCGTATACGGCGGTTCAATTAAGATAATTGACGCAAGTCTTTATAACTTCCGTGAATAGCTGTTCTCTTTATGCCAGTGGTCACTCCACCCTCCAAGAGATCTCCCACGGGATTCACCGCTTCCTCCCTCAAGTGAGGTACTACGTTTTCTGTGTTCATCATGACTCACTGAATGCCAAGGGCTATTCTCTCTTAATTGTTCGGTCCTTCTTAGTTGTTCTAGACCAACTAATACTATGACCTCTGCTGACTTCTGACGGTTCAGCTATCTATCACTAGATAGGTTACCAAGGTTACTTGGCGTGCCAGCCAGACCTCCCCGGGTAAGAGTGTAATCTTTCCTTCCATCCATCTGCTTCATTTACTCTGTATCACCTTCGGCAGAAAGGGCTTTGTTTTGTCTTGCAAACTCACCCAGTGATACCTAGCCTCATATGAAGTTCGTGTTCCTCAGACCGGAAGTTTGCCGCTCGCTTCCTTCAGATTCCGCGTCACCACGGACACCCTTGCGTTAAGCTAACTGCTACTTCTGCCTTCGCAGCTCGGGACTTTCACCCTATAGATTACACCCATGCCGGGCGCACAAGAGCGAGCCATCCCTAAAATAGTTTTATGGGATGGCTGTTTATTTAAGCTGTACCGTGAAACAATTCTTTTTTCCTCCACCCGCCGAGCCTAAAATATAAAAAGGCGAATAAGCTGGAAATAACAAAGCTGACGCCCATTCCGACACCGATGCCGTCTTCGCCGATCCAATTGGAAAAAAGGTATGTGAGCGGGTAACGCAGCACCCAAAACGAGATGATGTTTAAAATTAAGACTTGCATCATCGCACCAGATCCACGAACAACACCGTTTAACACAAAATTGATGCCAAGAAACGGATAGAAGAAAGCGACGATTTTTAAATAATTCACACCAAATTGCACCGCTTCTTCCTCCTGGATAAATAATTCCACACCAAAACGGGCGAAAAAGAGAATTAGCAATGATATCAAAACCATAATAGCTAAATTATACATCAATCCATATTGAGCAATTTTATAAACTCGATCCCATCGATTTGCACCAATGTTTATGCCTGCCAAGCTGTTGACAGCAGTTCCGAGGGCCATTGCGGGAAGCAAGATAATATTATCGAGCCTCTGAGCAGCGCCGAATCCGGCCAGCGCGTCTTCGCCAAAACTAGCTACAACGCTCATGATCGCCGTCACTCCAGCGGAAATGACCATCATTTGCATGCCGGACGGAACCCCGATTTTTAAAATAAGAGAAACTTCTTCTTTTTTCGGCATACGCGGCCATGTAAAAGGAACTAATTTGTAATGAATCGCCAAATATATTCCGAATAAAAAGGCGATCCCTTGGGAAATCACTGTTGCATAAGCCGCTCCGGCTATGCCGAATTGAAATCCAGAAATAAATAATGGATCTAAAGCGGCATTTAAAAGAACAGCCAAAACAACAAAATAAACCGGGGCTTTGCTTTCTCCAAGTGCACGCATCAATGTCGCCACAAAATTGTAGCCGAATAAGAAAATAATTCCAAGAAAATTAATTCGCAAGTATAAGGATGCATCTGCAATTAAACTGTCAGGTGTTCCAAGCAAAAATAAAATCCGTTCAGCAAAAATAAATCCAAAAACTCCAAGCAAAATCGATAATATAAACAGCGTGACAACAAAGGCATTCACATACCGTTTCAACCCTTGTTCATCGCGTTTTCCTTTTAATTGGGACAAAATCGTTAATGTTGCTTGGTTGATCCCGATAATGAAAGAAAGAATTGTGAAAATGACAGTTCCAGAGAGAGACACTACCCCTAATGCACGAGCCCCCAGCAAGTTTCCAACCCATAAACTGTCAATTATTTGATACGAAACTTGAAGCAAGTTCGTTAATAAAATAGGCGAGGAAAAAGTGATGAGCTGCTTTAAAATATTTCCTTCTGAGTAATCCGTCTGTTTCATCCAAGAATCACCTTTTTCTTTCATCTTACATTGACGCAGCCTTCGAATAAGCAAAGTGCCCCTCGTTGAAGGATTTACGACCACGTCCTGCTGAGAGCTTTTTTTGAACGAATGGGGCTCTCTTGCTTCCTTACCTTTTATCAAGATTTATTCTTCATATATCATTTTTTTCGTCATGCCGCCGTCAATAATAATATTTTCTCCCGTAATAAAATCGTTGTCGGGATGAGTTAAAAACAAACACGCTCTGGCAATATCATCCGGTTTTCCGACTCGCTTTGCAGGATGCTGTAGATGATCGCGCTCAGTAAGCAGTTCATAGTTGTTCGTTTCAATCCAGCCGGGGCTTATACAATTGACTCTGATTTTGTCTTCCCCCAATGAAATAGCTAAAGCGTGTGTTAAAGCAACGATGCCGCCTTTAGATGCAGCGTACGCTTCCGAATCTTTTTCAGACATGAACGCTCTTGTTGAAGCAATATTAATGATCGAACCTCCCCTTTCATTTTCTCGCATATATTTTGCCGATTCCTTTGCAAATAAAAATACGCTGCGAAGATTTGTTTGTAATATGTCATCCCATTCTTCAACCGTTAGCTCATAAAGAGATTTAAATCTTGAAACACCTGCATTGTTAATCACAATATCGATTCTTCCCGTTGTATGTTTGACCGTTTCTATTAATTTGATGACGTCCTTATGATTTTTGACATCCGTTTTGATAAACATCGCTCCATATTCCTCAGCTGTTTCCTTTCCTTTTTGTTCATTCACATCCGCTATCACAACTGTTGCTCCTTCTTTTGCATAGGCGGAAACGATCGCTTTCCCGATCCCTTGTGCACCGCCGGTTATAATGACTGTTTTTCCTGCAAAGACCATGTCGATTCCTCCTCTTATCGTTTTTTTAAATCCTGCTCTTGTTTTCGATTACTTCCGTTGGAAATAACAGGGTCAGCCCCACAATATTGAAAATTTTCATTTAAAGATAGACTTTTTTCGTTGAACGCAGAAACCGTCTAAAGATCTTTTATGCAAGCTTTTTCCCTCCTTTTAGCTTCGGCTACTTAAAAGGTTGGTTTCACCATCTTGTGTTCGAGCTACTAGTTCAATCTGGCTGCAAATCTGGAAGCTTGCAACCTTCCCCTCCCCTAAATCGAAAAAAGAGTCCCCCTTGAAACAGATTGACTGTTAGCTCAGAAGACACGCAGCCTGATATAAAAAGATCAACTCTACTCGCCTAAACGGAAGCGAATTAAGTTTTTTGTATTGCCTTTTTTCGGTTGCAGATTTTTACATTTCTTCTATTTAGTCGCTTTTAGATAGCTCACTCATTTATTATATCATTTATAAACTTAATCAATTGACAACAACGTGCAGCATACATAAAATACAATTAAACAGATCGGAATAAAAGTCAGAAAGGAGATACCTTTGGCAATTAAATTGACAACTGTTTCCATCTTTGTTTTCATGATTATCTCATGGCTGTTTGGCATCTATTCGCTGTCAAAGTTTTACACACCAACAATCATCATCCCGATTTTTAACAATTATTATTGGTCTACTCCATTTGTCGGAATGTTAGGTTTAACTGTTTTCTTTTCCATCTTATCAGTAGCAGCATTTTTTATCTTGAAATATAAAAATTTTAGAAAACGAACTGCGATCTATTCTATAGCCTCCATTTTATGGATAGCTATTATCGCTGGGCAATTTAAAATTTTACTGTTTAATCTCGGGATTTGCCATTAACTTTATGATATTATTAAACTTTAACTCATTCTAACTGGACCAGGAGTGAAGAAATTGGAGAAGAAGCTAGAGAAAGCAACATTCGCCGGAGGCTGTTTTTGGTGCATGGTAAAACCTTTTGACCAGTGGGACGGCATTGTGAAAGTCATCTCCGGTTATACGGGCGGGCATGTTGAAAATCCTACTTATGAACAGGTCAAAACAGGGACAACTGGGCATTATGAAGCGGTACAAATCGAATTTGACCCAACGGTGTTTCCATATGAGAAGCTCCTTGAAATTTATTGGCAGCAAATCGATCCGACCGATGACGGCGGACAATTCCACGACAGAGGCAGTCAGTACAGGACAGCCATTTTCTATCATTCAAATGAGCAAAAAACGCTGGCAGAACAATCTAAACTCGCCTTAGCCAAAAGCGGAAAATTCAATAAACCGATCGTAACCAAAATTTTACCGGCTGCGCCATTTTACCCAGCAGAAGAATATCATCAAAATTTTTATCAAAAAAATCCAGAAGCATACAAAAAAGATCGGGAAATTTCCGGACGGGATGAATTTTTGCGAAAGCATTGGAAATAAAAATGATCGAAACAGTAAAATCTTACAATAGATTTTACTGTTTTTTTGAATGGCCATCACTGATTATGCATTCATTCAGCTTCCTGATTTCCGGACATCCAAACGCATTTGTGTAAACGATTCCATTTTGTGTGTCAATGCAGCCTCTCACTTCCAAAATGTTACAAACGAAATTTTGAAAACGTTTTACAAAAATGATTGACTATTTTTTTAGCATAACTTATTATTGTAATTGACAAAAAATTACGAATATTACCAAAGAAAGGGGATGGTACAATGGAAACATTCGGAAAGGAAAAAGAACAGGGGGAGCGCATTCTCGATTATGAGAAAATTGTTGCAACGAGCAAATTTCAACAGTTGATTCAAAAAAAGCGGAATTTTATTGTACCCATTATAATCGTTTTTCTCATCACTTACTTTTTATTGCCGATTCTCACGGGTTATACATCCATCTTGGAGCATAAAGCAATCGGATGGATTACATGGACATGGCTCTATTCGCTTGGTCTTTTTGTCATGGTTTGGGTGTTCGCTACGATGTATGTAAAAAAAGCGGAAACATTTGACCAATTGGCGGAAGAAATTATTGAAGAAAATATAAAATAAAATAAGGGGGCTGCACTTTCATGAGTGTACCAGCATTTATTCTGTTTTTAATCATCCTTTTAGTCACGTTATATATCACGTATTGGGCTGCAAAAAGAACAAAAACCGCAAACGAATTTTATACAGCCGGCGGAGGCTTGACCGGGTGGCAAAATGGACTTGCGATAGCTGGAGACTATTTATCAGCCGCATCATTTCTTGGTATCGCAGGCGCCATCGCATTGAATGGATTTGATGGTTTCTACTACAGCATCGGCTATTTAACCGCATATCTCTTCGTTCTATTCATCGTTGCAGAGCCTCTCAGAAATTTAGGAAAATATACACTCGCAGATATGATCAACTCAAGATTCAGTGAGAGAAAAGTCCGTGCAACAGCTGCTCTTAGTTCCATCACAATTGTTATATTTTATATGATCGCACAGCTTGTTGGTGCAGGTGCACTCATTAAATTGTTATTGGGGATTGAGTATTGGATCGCCGTATTGATCGTTGGAGTCATGATGACCATTTACGTATTATTTGGAGGAATGACAGCAACTAGCTGGGTGCAAATCATAAAGGCTTTATTGCTTATGGCAGGAACGGTCATTATTTCATTCCTTGTTTTATTGAAATTTAACTTTAATATCGTTGGCATGTTTAACGAGATGTCACAAGCGACTCCACACGGCGAAAATTATTTGCATTCAGGAATTGTATATAAAAATCCGCTCGATTTACTTTCCATGATGCTGGCCTTAGTGTTGGGAACGGCAGGGCTTCCTCACATATTAATGCGCTTTTTTACCGTTAAAGATGCACAAACTGCACGTGCGTCAGTCGTTAATGCAACTTGGGTTGTCGGAATCTTTTATGTCATGACAATCTTCTTAGGATTCGGTGCAGCCAAATTTGTCGGTTCAGAAACGATTATAGCCGAAAATCCTGCTGGAAATATGGCGGCGCCGCTGCTTGCGAAAGCACTTGGAGGAGATTTCTTAATGTCCTTTGTTTCTGCAGTAGCTTTTGCAACAATATTAGCTGTTGTTGCAGGTTTAGTTTTGTCTGGTGCGTCCGCATTCGCGCACGACATTTATGGACAGATCATTAAAAAAGGAAAAGCTACGGAAAGACAGCAAGTGTTAGCTGCAAGATGGGCTTCTGTAGGCGTTGCCGCATTTTCAATCCTGCTAGCCCTTGGCGCTCAATCATTAAATGTTGCATTTCTTGTGTCTCTTGCGTTTTGTGTAGCGGCAAGCGCTAATTTGCCCGTCATTGTTTATACGATTTATTGGAAAAAATTTAACACTGCCGGAGCGGTCACTGCCATGCTGGCTGGTTTAATTACAGCGATTGTATTAGTGTCAATCAGCCCAAATGTCATTCATCCTGAAGCTGGAAAAGCCTTTTTTGTCGGCGATCCTATTTTCCCGCTGACAAACCCAGCGCTCATATCAGTACCAGCAGGTTTTATCGGTGGTTTGATTGGTACGCTTGTTTCCGCCAAGCGGGATGAGAAAAAATATGCTGAAGTGACGTTTAAAGCCAATACTGGATATAAAGAAGCCGAAATGTAAGCGCTTGAAAAATAGGTGAAGGGGGTGTCTGATAAGTCGTTTTTACGGCTTATTGACGCCCCCATTAATGTTTTAGAAACGTTGATATATCGGTGTTGTTTTCAATGGCGATTTGACTTTCTGGACAGCCCCCTTCAACTTTAAAACATGAAAAAGGGCTTGTCTAAAAAGTCCATAAAAACAGAGCGAATGGAGAAAACAATGAGTTTTTCCATTCGCTCTGTTTCCTTATTTTTGAAATTGGTTTGGGAATTTGCGGCCCATTTCAGTATGTTGTGGGCCATTGCCACAATCCCGAATTCTGTTCGGACTTTATGAAGCCCCCGTAACAGAAATCGAGTGAAACGCAAATTGCCCTTGATGTTACCGAACACACTTTCGACATCCACTTTACGCTTCGCATAAAGAGCTGCCTTTTGTTCGTCACCAAGAGCTGCTTTGGCTTTCGCTTTCATTTCTTCATAAATCGTGTTCCAATATACTCGACGATTTCCTTTGGCTTTCGTACACCCATTCTTCAACGGGCAATCCGTACAATCTTCACACTCGTACACTTTCAAATCTTGTATGTATCCAGATGCATTTTTTCTTTTTTGATAATACTTGAATACGACTTTCCGATTGTTCGGACAGATAAAGCAATCGTCTTCTTCGATGTATTTCCAGTTTTGTACTTTTGATAAATCCTTTTTAAACTTTTTACTTTGTTCCTTCAAATAGGTTTGGTATGGGGCTAATAATTCAAAACGAGGTTCTTTTTCTTCGCCAATCGCATATAAATAGTTTTCTTCACTCGCATATCCTGCATCGGCAATGACATACTTGAGTTTCTTTTCCTTCGGCATCGATTCCAATAACTTTTCCATAAATGGTTGGAAACAGCGAGTATCTCCTGGATTTTGATAAATTTCAAATCCCACGATAAATTGATGTTGTGTGGCGAGTTGAACATTATAACCCGCCTTGAGTTGGCCGTTTTTCATATGGTCCTCTTTCATTCGCATAAAAGTGGCCTCATGGTCGGTTTTCGAGTAGCTATTTCGTTCACCTAGAATCTGTTTTTGTACTTTGTATTTTCGTAATCGTGGAAGATAATCCGTTTGAATCGTTTTCAGTTGTTTGGTGAGTTGGGATTTTTTAGAGCGAAGTTCTTTTTTTCTTTCTTTGTCTTCTTCCTGTTTATAATCTTTTTCCAAAGCTTCTATTCTCTCAGAAAGTTGTGCCGATGATTTTTCTAATTCTTCTTCTAATTGTTCTTCTTTTAATTCCTCCAAGGCGATTTGGTGCGCTTCTTGTAGAAACGATTGAATTTTGGCTCGTAGTTTCTGATCATATTTTTCTACGGATTTTCGCCATACAAACGTATATTTGTTGGCATTCGCTTCTATTTTCGTACCATCCACAAAAATATGGTCGAGGTCGATAAGTCCTTGTTCTACTAGTTGAAGGACAAATTGTTCAAATACAGAATCCATCATGTTTGACATACGAACACTACGAAAATCATTTATTGTGCGATGGTCAGGGGTTTGCAATCCCGCCAACCACATCATCGGAAGATTTTCTTTCACCATTTGCGCTATTTTCCGACTTGAATAAACATTTTGAGTGTACGCATATAAAATCACTTTCAATAACATTTTAGGGTGATAGGGTGCACGACCCCCACCAACATAATGAGTATACAACACTTCATCCGGAATCGATTCCACCATTTCATCCACTAAACGGGCGACATGATTTTCAGGAATATACATTTCGATATCTAAAATGCTCATGACTTGACGATTGCAATAAGGTTGGAAAACTAGTTTTTTGCGTTTCTTATTCTTTTGAACCTCTATTTTTTGAATACCCTCTAGAGTCATTTCTAATTGCGTGTTATAATTTTCTTGAATAGTCATTTGATTATTCATAAGAAATCGTCCTTTCTGTAGAATGTTTTTTGGTCAATTTCATTCTATAAAAAAGGACGATTTTTTTGTACCCTAAAAACAGAAAAAAGGGCTGAGCCCAAGGTCGATTCAATCGACTTTTCGGACAGCCCCTTTCATAATTTCATAATGAAAAAAACAATCCGTTCTCGTGCTTCTTCTGAATCCTTTCTCTGTTTTATATGCGTCAAAACGAGATGAGCAGATCTTTGTTTCACACTTTCTGTATGTTGCTTCCCCTCATCTTTCCAGCAGTATTGGATCAGAAAAATTCGCCAAATCAAGTGAGATCATCTGAAAAATGCTAGAAAGACGCGGCAGTCGCGTCTTTCTAGAAATATGTGCAGCTATGAATAATATAGGAAAATCTGTCCAATTTTTAATTTTTTGAAAAAGGGGGCGGTTAGTGACGTCAAATTTTCATAATGCCGCCTGTGCTAGCAGATGTAACCAGTTTGGAATAGCGAGCTAAGTAACCGGTTTTCACTTTTGGCTCAAAGCCTTTCCATTCCGCTTTTCGTTTGTTCCATTCCTCTTCTTTAACATGCACATCAATCGTCCGTTTTTCAATATCGATCACAATACGGTCTCCTTCTTTTACAAAGGCAATCGGTCCGCCTTCCGCAGCTTCAGGTGATACGTGGCCAATCGATAAACCGCGGGATGCACCGGAGAAACGTCCATCCGTGATGAGAGCAACTTTCGGTCCAAGACCCATCCCAACAATTTGTGATGTCGGCGCAAGCATTTCAGGCATTCCCGGGCCTCCTTTAGGACCTTCGTAGCGAATGATGACAACATCCCCTTCTTTTACTTTTCCTTTCGCAATTCCTTCAAGCGCTTCCTCTTGAGAATCAAAAATTACGGCAGGGCCGTCAAAATGAGTGATTCCTCCTTGAACGCCGCCTGTTTTAATGATAGCGCCATCTGGAGCTAGGCTTCCAAATAATACAGCAAGTCCGCCTTTTTCAGAAAACGGATTATCAATTGGGCGAATAACGTTGTAATCTTTTACTTCGCATCCGGCAATATTTTCACCGAGCGTTTTTCCTGTTACCGTCATGCAGTCTAAATGAAGAGTTCCTTCTTTTTTCGTCAACTCATTTAATACGGCGGAAACTCCCCCAGCTGCATGTAAATCTTCAATATGAACATCAGATGCCGGCGCAAGCTTTGCTAAATGAGGCACTCTTTCCGCCACTTCATTGATCCGTTCAAGCGGATAATCAACGCCTGCTTCATTGGCAAGGGCTAAAGTATGCAAGACCGTGTTGGTCGAACCACCTAACGCCATATCTAAAGCAAATGCGTTATCAATTGCTTTTTCCGTCACAATATCACGAGGTTTTAAATCCATTTCGATCAATTTCATTAATTGTTTTGCCGTTTGTTTAACAAGTTCTTTCCGTTCAGGCGAAACAGCTAAAATCGTTCCGTTCCCTGGCAGGGCCAAACCTAATGCTTCAGACAAACAGTTCATTGAGTTTGCTGTAAACATGCCTGAACAAGATCCGCAAGTCGGACAGCCGTACATTTCAAGTTCTTTTAATCCGTTTTCATCTATTTTTCCTGATTGATAAGCTCCTACTCCTTCAAAAACTGAAGATAGGGAAATTTTCCGGCCGTCGCTTGTTCTTCCGGCAGCCATCGGTCCTCCGCTGACAAAAATCGTCGGAATGTTAATCCTCATAGCTGCCATCAACATACCAGGCGTAATTTTGTCGCAGTTCGGAATGCAGACCATGCCGTCAAACCAGTGTGCATTGACGACTGTTTCAACAGAATCAGCAATAATTTCTCGGCTTGGCAGTGAATAGCGCATGCCGATATGCCCCATTGCAATTCCGTCATCGACACCGATCGTATTAAATTCAAATGGCACGCCGCCAGCTTCGCGAATCGCTTCTTTTACAAGCTTTCCAAATTCTTGTAAGTGAACATGGCCTGGAATAATGTCCACATATGAATTAACAACCGCAATAAACGGTTTATCAAAATCTTCTTCTTTTACACCAGCTGCGCGCAACAAGCTTCGATGCGGTGCACGGTCAAACCCTTTCTTGATCATGTTGCTGCGTAATTGCGCCAAAATAAATCCCCCCGCTTTTAATTCCTTTTTTAATTTTCAATTAATTTTAATATTTAAATATTATACTACTATTTTATTTTTTTCACAAAGGTTTTTATTATGGCCTTTTTCATTAAAAACATCCATGAGTAATTTTACTCCCCACCCATGCATGAAAATCCATCATTCCTTCCCATAATGGATATGAACGCAAACAGTTTTGAAAGACGTTCTCTTTAATGGTGGTTCGACCCTGTAATAAAAACTGTTTGAGTCCATTTGGTGTTCCACCCATTGTCAGCCCTTTTCGTGTGAAAAGGTGACTACGAACAGAAAAATGCCTAACGTGCAAATGGACTCCCTGTTTGCGAATTTATCGATGGAAGGAGTAAGAATCATGGATGTTCTTTATCATCGTTGTGCAGGATTAGATGTCCATGCCGAAACAATTGTCGTTTGTGCTCTTCTTGGAGAGGAAGAACACGTTCAAAAGGAAGTTGAAACATTTCCTACTTTCACGAAAGACTTGTTTCGTCTTCTGAAATGGTTAGAAGATCGTGGTGTCACTCATATTGCGATGGAGAGTACGGGCGTTTACTGGAAACCTGTGTTCAATATTTTGGAAGATTACTTTGACATTACACTTGCCAACGCTCAGCGAATCAAAAATGTACCGGGGAGAAAAACCGATGTTTCCGATGCAGAATGGATCGCCAAATTGTTGCGTTACGGATTGATCGAGAAGAGTTTCGTACCTCCTGAGAACATTCGAGAATTACGGGATTTAACTCGCTTGCGCAAAAAATGGATCGGGCAGTTAACCGCGGAGAAAAACCGCATTCAAAAAGTGTTGGAATGTTCCAATATCAAGTTAAGTTCCGTGATTTCGGATGTATTTGGTGTATCTGGGCGAAAGCTACTGGAACGTTTAATGAAACAGGGATACATCGAAGAAACCGAAGTCGATGCTTGCATTCACAGGAGTATGAAGAGGAAAAAACAACAAATTCAGGATTCTCTCTTTGGTACATTGACCAACCATCAACTGTTCATGATTCGCCAATCGTGGAAGCACATCGAATCGTTGGAAAGTTTACTTCGAGACATCGAAGAACGAATCGACCAACTCTTACAAGTATACAAACAAGAGATGGAGCTTCTTGTGACCATACCGGGGATCAAGAAGGAAACCGCTGCCGTGATTATCGCTGAAATCGGAGTCGATATGGGACAATTTCCAACGTCTCAACACCTCGCTTCATGGGCGGGAGTCGCGCCGGGAAATCATGAAAGTGCTGGAAAACGAAAAAGTACCCGAACGACGAAGGGGAATCCGCATATCAAATCGGCGTTATGTGAGGCGGCTTGGGCTTTGTCTCGATGTAGGAATCAACGTTTGGCAGCGAAATATTGGTCATTGGCGGCACGCAGGGGAAAGAAAAAAGCACTCGTTGCGATCGCGCACCGAATGCTTACCATCATTTACTGCATCATTTCTCGAAAAGAACCGTTTCGAGAGCAGTAAATAAATTAGTATAACCAAAAAGGTTCAGAAATATACGAGATACCTAAAAATAAGGTAGCTCTGCTTTCCTATTTCCTTTTTTTGGTCGTTAATAGGGTATCCAATTTGATTGTGGGGTATACCGCTTCAGCCATGGTTAATTGATTTTCACAGAAAAAAAGAGGAATCGTATGCGCCGCTTCCTCTTGTCATTGCAAATAATCAATCTCCATCAAACAAATCCCCAATTCCGCCTAAAATGCTGCCTTCATCTTTGCCTCCACTTTGCGCGGCCAAAACTCTGTCAGCTAAACGGCTGAAGGGCAATGATTGCACCCAAACAGAACCCGGTCCACGTACGGTTGCGAAAAACAGACCTTCGCCGCCAAAGAATGCCGTTTTCACTTTGCCGACAAATTCGATATTGTAATCAACATCTTTTGTCATTGCTACTAAACAGCCTGTATCAATTTTAAGTTTTTCTCCTGGGAGCAAATCCTTCTGGATAATCGTTCCGCCTGCATGAAGAAAAGCTAATCCATCTCCCTCAAGCTTCTGCATAATAAACCCTTCACCGCCGAAAAATCCTGTCCCTAATTTCCGTTGAAATTCAACTCCGACGGAAACCCCTTTTGCAGCGCAAAGAAATGAATCCTTTTGACAAATGACCTTCCCGCCGAATTCCTTTAAATCAAGCGGAATAATTTTTCCGGGATACGGAGCGGCAAAGGAAACATGTTTTTTTTCCATCTGATGATTTGTAAACACTGTCATAAATAAGCTTTCTCCAGTAATCAAACGCTTCCCTGCGCCAACCAGTTTACCTAATAAACCTTTTGATTGATTACTTCCGTCACCAAAAACTGTTTCCATTTCAATACCATCGTCCATCATCATCATGGCGCCGGCTTCTGCTATGGCGCTTTCGCCAGGATCAAGTTCAATTTCGACAAATTGCATATCGTCTCCATGAAGTTTGTATTCAATTTCATGAGCGACCATAGTTTCACCCCAATAATTGTAATTTTTTGAATATGTAATATACTCATCATAGCTCTTTTTCATCCATATTGCCATAATTTTTTTAAGAATCTCTATGACCATAGAACCAGTGCATAATACCACTTTGAGCAATCCGTTCGATTTCTTTTTTCAATCGGGCTTCGGTGCAATATGAATGTTTTGTCCTAGGCAAGGAAAAAGAATTGCTTGCAGCAAAAAAGCCAAAGGATTAACGGCTGCTCAGTTAAACGATATATCTACTTCATTTGCAAAATGCAGATGTAACATAAAGTTTGATAAATAATCGTCTTATATAAAATTGAAAGTTTGATCAAAAATCCTGTTTATTTAGAATTTATCCTTTAAAAAAGCAAAACAGAATTTGATCGAATTTAATCGATTTAGGAGCGAGAAAATCAGCCTCTAAATCCGAAAAAACTAATGAGGTATTGGTACAGCTCGAACAGTTAATACAGGGCTGACCAGTTTATAAAGATAATATAAAAAGTTAATTGATGAAATTATCTGAGTAATAGATTTTCGAATAAACTAACATCACTGGATATGGAATATTCGTTCTGGATCGCTGCTGAAATAATTTCGCAGAAGCAATTTGAGAAATTTTAGATAATACCGATAAACAGTTTCTACTTCATAGGTATACTGTTGCCCGTGATTTTATTAGTATTAAGCGGGTTTCTACAGTATCGTAATCGTATGAGAATGTGCATTGAACCCAAATGAGGAAAAATGAAAAAACGGTTGGATTTCTGCTGATCATTTCTGTAATTGCCATTTCCTTTGCAGCAATCTTCGCCAGGTGGTCGGTAGCATCGGCAACTATACTAAGTATGTATCCCATGTATTTAGCCTCTATATTATTGTTGCCAAATAATCTATGTAAATAGGAAAGAGTTTAGTAAGATTTCCAAAAAGGAATGGCTGATTTTATTAGCTGCAGGTGTTTTTCTAGCCTTACATTTTGCTTTGTGGTTTGAATCTTTGAAACTGACAACAGTGGCCAGTTCGACGATAATACTTTCTTTGCAGTTCTATAGTCGCTTTGTTAGGAGGATTTTTAATTTGCAAAGAAAGAACAACTATTTCAACTTTAATCGCTATCGTGATTTCAATTATAGGAGTAGTTATGGTTGGATGGGGTGATTTTGGGCTTAATCGCCAATCAGTCATTATTGGTGATATTTTTAAGTGTTTTGGCAATTGTTTGTTATTTATTAATCGGACAAAATACGGTAAAGCTGATTTCTCATTGGATTTACAGTTTTTTTGCAGTTACTTTAACGATTTAAACCTTTTTGCGAATGTACCCATCAGCGGTTATGATTCAAAGGAATGGGGAATTTTTTTTGTTGCTGGCAATAGTCCCTACAATCGCCCATGTAATATATAATTTTTTATTAAAGTATGTAAACTCAGCCACTATCTCGATGAGTGTTTTATTTGAACCTAAAGGAGCTACAATTTTAGCGGCAATCCTATTAGGTGAAACTGTTGTCGGTTTGCAGATTGCAGGCGGCTTCTTTGTTTTATTAGGTGTATTTTTATTTTTACTTCAACAAAGGAAAGCAGCTGCAAATGAATCTTATCGTGCAAATAATATAGAATGATTTCTTGTCTTTGATAAAAATTCCTATGTAAAGCTGGAGAATAGTATGTGAAACATACACTTCAACAATTCGGGGCTTTAGTTGAAAACATCTGAGCCTTCATCGTAAAAAAATTAAAGATTGAAGAGAGCTTTTTCGCCAAAAACAAATGCTCAATCCCTATCATGTGCAGAACTTCCATTTTCGGATTCTCACTTATTTGATCACATTTACTTTCTCTGCAGCCGTGAAAGGCTGTAATCATAAATATCTTCATGTCAACACAAAGGAGGGCATCGAAACTTCCAGCGCTCAAAACAATTGATGTCCTCCCCCTCCTAGCTTTATGTTCAGTCAACTTTTTCCAATACTAATTCAAGACAAATCCGAGCATTCGCTCCTAAATTGCTCGTCATTCTTTGTCGATAACTTTTACGGTCGTAAAATCGGCAATATAATGGAGCCCTGAACAGCTCGGAATTTTCAGATCTATCAATCAACATCAAGTCCGTTGTTCCTCTAAAAGCCGTTTATGAATCCAAATCGCTGCTTGGATTCCATCCCCCATTGCGATTGCAGCTTGTTCCGAGTGAGCCGCAACGTCTCCGGCTGCCCAAACATTTTGGACGCTCGTTTCTTTCGTCCGTGCATGGATGACTAGATGCTTATTTTCTAATCGCTCGGCGCCGAGCTGAGCGGCAAGATCTGAATGAACGCGATTGCCGCCAAATCCGAGGAAGCCTCTATCCGCGAAAAGGCGTCTTCCGCTTTCCAATTCAACTCCCTTAAACCATTCACCGTCTCTCATCACTTTCGTTAACCGTTCTTTTATGTATTCGATATTTTTATTAGAAAGTTCATTTTTTAATGCAGCATTAATTTCTTCTCCATCATGATTCACGTACTGAATGTCTTTCGTCCAGTACGTTAGTGAGAGAGCCAGCTTCGCTCCTGCTTTTCCTGCCCCCATTACAATGACCGATTTCCCATCTACTTCATATCCATCGCAATCAGGGCAAACATATACCGAAATGCCTAAACAATGCTTTATTTCTGACAGCACTTCTGGTATGCGGTCGGTAACCCCTGTTGCAATCAGCAATTTTTTTGTTTTGTATATGCTGCGATCGTCCGTTTCGATAAGGAAATCTTTTCCTTGCTTTTCGACTTTTGCTGCCAGCTTTTTCAAAAATTTTACTCCGTATTTTTCTGCATGTTCTCTTCCAAGAGTACGCAGTGTCTGTCCGCTTACCCCGTCAGGCCACCCTAACAAATTATGATAGCTTCTGCATAGCGTCGATCTTCCGTTCATCTTGTCGATGACTAAAACATTATGTTTATACCTTCCAAGCATAATGGCCGCAGATAAACCGGCGATCCCGCCGCCAACAATGATGCAATCGTATGTTTTCACTTTTCCACCCTTTCAGTCAACCTTGCAAAAAAGGCGTTAATGTTTTGATCATTTCAGCTATTTTTTTTCTATTTTTTATATACATGTTTTTCGCTTCCGTATTTTCAGTTTGCAGAGCGTATAATTCAAAATCTGCCTCCACTTTTTTAAGGGATGAAAGAAGAAGCTGTTTTTCAACAGGTTCAGGCACTTTTACTTTATCATCATATAAATCAACAGTGAGTTGTCCATATGAATCGACTTGGGCTAAAAAAACATTCTCGACGGCGACTCCTAATTGATCGAGTTTTTCTTTCAGCCATCTTCGATTCAAACCGGTCGTTGAAAGAGCTTCGTCCATAATTTTTCCGTCCATTATGACGGTTTGCGGTTCTTTAACAGGGGCAACGTTCGTTTTGATATCTCCTACCGTTATAGGCTGTTTTTCTTTTTTTAGCAAAATACTCAGTTCACCAGTAGTTTCCAAAATAGCAAATTCCACATCACTGGCATGATGGACATTATTTTTCCTCAATTGTTCCAACAAAGCGGCCAAAGGATATTTTTCTTTCTTTAAATTTTCCTCCATGATTTTTCCGTTTTTAATAAAAACGGTCGGTTTTCCTTCAATAAATTGCTGAAACGACGGACTTTTCATGGAAATGAATGAAATAATAACCGGAATCATCACCCATATGGCAATGCTGATAATACCGTTTGTTAAATTTAAATTCGTATCCATTGACAGTGTCCCGGCAATGTCACCAATGGTAATGCCGACGACGTATTCAAAAAAGGAAAGCTTGGAAAGCTGTTTTTTTCCCAATAGTTTGGAAATGAAAAATAATCCAGCTATTATGGCAAGTGAACGAATAATGACTTCAACCCACTCTGGCATGTTCATCCCTCTTTTCAAAAGCCTTTATACTCAGGTTCCTCAAACTCCAGCTCTCCAATTCGAGACTTTACATCATTGATAATTTCTTCAGATATTAACATGTTTTCGTGAAAAACTCGTTTCGTTTCTTCATCAGTTGACGTAATGGCCAAGTTTTGCAATCCCGCATGAATGCTTTTTAAACTGGCCAGCGTTTGCTTGACCTGTGATGCTACTGTCAATCCAATCACCCCTTCGGTTTAAATAAAAGCGCTCCGATAAAACCAAAAATAATAGCTGCTGAAATACCGGAGCTAGTCACTTCAAACATACCTGTTAAAACTCCGATCAATCCATGTTTTTCTGCTTCTTGCAACGCTCCATGAACGAGAGAATTTCCGAAGCTTGTAATCGGAATGGTTGCACCTGCACCCGCAAAATCGATAAATGGTTCATAAAGCCCGAAACCGTCCAAGATGGCTCCAATCACGACAAACGTACTTAATGTATGAGCAGGTGTTAAATGAAACACATCAAACATGATCTGTCCAATTACACAAATTAATCCGCCTATGACAAACGCCCAAAAAAATGACGCAACCAAATGTTTCACCCCCTGAATTCAATGGACACAGCGTGTGCAATGCACGGAATGGTTTCATTTTGCTGGAACGTTAGCGGAGAAAGCAGCGCCCCAGTTGCGACAGCGAGAATTCGCTTCAGCTCGCCTTTTTTCATCCGATTTAATAAATGGCCGTATACGACAATTGCCGAGCAGCCCGCCCCGCTTGCACCGGATAAAACTGGTTGTCCTTCCCGATAAATCATTAAACCGCAATCCTGAAATTTTTCCTCATCCATTTGAACTCCATTTTTTTCAAATAATTCAAGAGCGACGTTGCGTCCGATTTTTCCTAAGTCGCCTGTTACAATTAAATCATAGTAGTCCGCATCAATATTTAAATCGCGGAAATGCGCTTCTATCGTATCAACTGCTGCCGGCGCCATCGCACCGCCCATATTAAACGGATCAGACATGCCTAAATCGACCACTCTGCCAATCGTTGCCGAGGTCACGGCAGGTCCTTTCCCTTCATTGCTTAACAAAGCAGCTCCTGCACCCGTGACTGTCCACTGTGCAGTCGGTGGCTTTTGCCCACCGTACTCGGTCGGATAGCGAAATTGTTTTTCGATTGCCGTATTATGGCTGGCCGCACCAGTCAGTAAATATTTTGCTCCGCCGTAATTGACGATAAATGCGCTTAATGCCAGCCCTTCCATCGACGTAGAACAAGCGCCGAAAATGCCGAGATAAGGAACGCCGAACGTTCTTGCTGCAAAGCTGGAAGGGGTGATTTGATTCACTAAATCTCCGGAAATAATAAATTCCACCTGTTCTTTTTCAATGTTTCCTTTTTCTATTGCTTTGTAAAACGCTTCTTCAAAAAGCACTTTATGAGCTTTTTCATAAGAGTCCTCACCCAACCACAAATCTTCGTGAAGAAGATCAAAATCGTCGGCTAGTCTGCCATTTGCTTCAAACGGCCCGCCAACGGTAGCGGTTGAAATGATCACGGGTTGATTATGAAATACCCAAGTGCGATGTCCTTTCAGCATTTCAAAAACCACCCCATTTAATTAAAATCGTTTTGATTAAAGCAACTACAAATGCAGAAAATGTTCCAAATAAAATAACAGATCCGGCCAATTTAAACATGTTCCCGCCTACACCGAGGACAAATCCTTCTGTTCGGTGCTCAATCGCTGCAGAAATAACAGCATTTCCGAACCCTGTGACTGGTACAGCGCTTCCGGCACCGCCAAATTGAGCAATCCGGTCGTAAACACCAAATCCGGTCAAAAGCATAGATAAAAAAATCATCGTGGCAACAGTCGGATTTCCAGCGGTTTGTTGAGTAAAATGAAAAAAGTACATGTAAAAAAACTGTATCGCTTGTCCGATGGAGCAAATAATTCCACCGACTAAAAAGGCTCGTAAACAGTTTTGGACAACAGGTCTTTTCGTTTCATTTTTTTTCTCCAATTGATAGTATTCCTGCATGATTTTCGTTTGAAGTTTTCTTTGCTCATTCGCCATCGAAAACACCTTCTTATGTTTCTTCTCTGCTCAATTGAATAATGTTTTCCACTTTCTTGTTCATTTCACGCTTGTCCAGATTTTCCAGTTTGTTAATTAATTTTTCTGTTTCCCAATAAATTTTCATGTCGCTTGAAACGGTGACATCATAATCTCGGAAAGATTTTTTTAATTTTTTTTCAATTGTTTTTTCCTTTTGTTTTAATTGAAACCGTTTCATATGATCTAATTGAAAAGCAAGCAATAGCTTGCGGTCTGTATTGACGCTTATGGCTTTGGGAACTCCATCATAGCTTTCCGCTATTTCCTCCGCCTTTTTCGCGACCTTTTGATTAAAAGGAGCGTTCTTCGTCGAATAATTGATTTTTGTCGGTTGTTCTAAAGTCGGATCGACCATATCGTTCTGTTGACATGCTGAGAAAACAAAAAGGAAAGTGAAAAAGAATATAAAATGTTTCATCCTGACCAGCTCACTCTTATTTGTGATGTGTTGAAAAGGTTGGTAAATACCAACCTTTACTGTTGTTTATATTGAGGCTCTTCATTCTGGATTTGCTGCAAGCGGGTATTAATCAAATCAACAATTGACTGTGTTTGCTGCGCAGCCTGTTGATAAATCTGTTTTGCTTGCTTGTTTTCCGTTTGCAGTGCAAACGTTTCAAAGCTTGCTTGAGCACTTTTTAATCCTGCTAATGTTTGTTGAACTTGAGTTGAAACTGTCAATGTCAATTCCTCCTTTTTGTTGTTACAAGTTTAATATTTCCTAAATGCCCAAAAGTAAAAAAGGGATGTTCTTCCCTTATATCCATTTTATTCCGTATTATTATTTTGATTTTTCAGGCATAATGACAGCAGGTGCCGAACCAGTCCCGCCGCTGTTGTAAAACTGCGGAACTTTTCCTTCAATAAATAAATCACCAATTTTCACTGAATTTTCTATTTCCATATCTTTTGAAATCGAAGGAATAATGACGTTAATTTTAACTAAAATGTCCATATAAATTTCTAAATAAGCGTTATTAATGCCAATTTCCTTATATTTTGTGCTAATTTCTGAATTAACTGAACCAATAAGTTCAAAGCGTACGGGAACTTCAGGACCTAAATGGGAGATGAGCGCATTGTTTGTTATTAATCCGAGTGGAATATGATAAACCAGGCCTTTTCCATCTGGGTTTTGATTGACGGGGATGCCGTCTTCCGATTCAACCTCCACATTCCCATCCAAATATTGCTGAATATAAACGGTCGCATCTGAAATAAGACGGTTATAAATTTGGGAATTAAAGCTGTAAGTCGCCGTTTCGTCTGATTTCTTTTCATGAATAATGATCAATTCCTTCATATCAAGTTTTTCTGCTATTTTTTTCGAAACAGCATCATGAATTGCATGTTCGGCAATTTGCCTCGTCTTTGTTTCCGCTATTCTGACCAATGTCGGTTCAATAATGGCATTGATCAGCCATAAGCTGTATGCTGTCAAAACATTGAAAATGACAAATGTAATTAAAAAAACATATTTAGCCGGCAGAGGGCCGCGTCTTCGTCGTCTTCTGAATTTTCGGTACAAAAGAATTTCCCTCCCTTTGTACCAATATATGTAGAAAAGAAAGCTGATTAGAAGCTAAAATAAAATTGGAATCAACTGTAACTAATAAAGAATCGTGAAAAAACAATACTATAACTGTTGGAAGATGTTCTTCCAAACACAACTTAGGAAGAGGTGCTTTTATAATGAGAAAAATGGGGTCCCTCTTCAAAATGGGAAAAAAACGCTCCATGTTTCCTAAGAACCGGCAAAGAAACAGCATGATGTGGATTTCTTTAGTCGGTTTGGGGGCTGCAGCATTATACGGATTTGGCAGACGACAAAACTTATTCGCTAACATCATCAAACCGCTGCAACAAAAATTTGCAAACAGTCAAATTCAACAAATCATGCCAAACCGATAAAAGAAAACGGCCGATTTTCTTTCTCTTGTTTGAAAGAAAATCGGCTTTTTTTGTAATATGTGTCAGTTGCAATTTTTTCAACCCATCACTGTTCTAGATTTTCCATCGATTTGTGAATTTTCTTCTCCAGCTTCTATTAAAAAGAAAAGGCAACCAATCCATTGAGTTCCTTTGAAAAATTTGTATAATAGAGTAGTTGGTAATTGTTCGAGTATCTAAATATTTTTGTTTTTACGATGCAGGAGGTGCCACCAAATCCATGAAGGATTCTGCCGTTCATACCGCCAAGCCGCCGCTTTGGACAAAATCATTCATTTTGTTAATTATCGGAAATTTATTTATTTTTATGAGCTTTCAAATGCTTTTGCCTACTTTGCCGCCGCAAGCGAAAGCAATTGGAGCATCGGACATTGAAATCGGGCTTGTTACAACCCTTTTTTCCATCGCTGCTGTTGTCATTCGACCGCTCATTGGTTTTCTTCTTGAATCAGCGAAACGAAAATGGCTCGTTATAACTGGAGCTGTAGGCTTACTCTTTTTAACCCTTTCATACTCGCTTACATCGATTGTTTTTTTATTTTTAATTGTCCGCCTCCTTCACGGTTTTGCCTGGGGATGGTCAACAACAGCAAATGGAACGGCAGCTGTTGAATTGGTTCCAACGAAACGCCTCGGAGAAGGAATGGGCTATTATGGTTTATCTATCACCATTGGGATGATCATCGCTCCTAGTTTTGGCATTTTGCTTTTTCAACATTTAGGATTCCAGCCGCTCATCATCGGTTCCGCCATTTTCGGTGTCATATCGATTATCGCCCTTTCATTAGTTCAATACAAAACGCCAAAGTCTGTTTTAGAAAAATCAATGCATGTAAAGGATTTTTCTTTTTTTCGCTCACTCATTGATAAACATGGGGCGTTTCCTGCACTGATTACATTATTATCAGCTTTCGGTTATGGGGGAATTGTCACGTTTATCGTCATATTCGGCCAAGAAAGAGGGATCGATCAAATCTTCTTATACTACTTATGTAATGCGTTGGCGGCAACTGCTGTACGACCAATTTCAGGAAGGTGGTTTGATCGAAGCGGTCCTTGGCTTCTTGCCATTGTTTGCTCATTCTTAACATTTATCGCCTTTTGGGTTTTATCTTTCACATACTCAGTCGGAATGCTTGTTTTAGCTGGTATTTTATTTGGCGCCGGTTTTGGGTCACTGCTTCCTGTTTTGCAATCATGGGTGCTTTCTAAAACACCTGCCGATCGGAGAGGAGTCGCAAACGGAATGTATTATTCAGCATTGGATGGAGGAATAGGAATAAGTGCGGTTTTTCTAGGCTTCTTATCATCCTATGTTGATTTAGGAACGATTTTTCAATTATCAAGCATTTGTTTTTTCATTGTTATTCTGCTAGTTTTAATTGATTATTTAAAAGAGAAAAAGAAAACGGAAAAGCGGGAAAACCAGCAAGTTCATGCCAAATCGTTTTCGTAACGAGCATTGACAGATTCAAAGCTTGCGACTCCCGCGCCCGTTTCGCGCCGGCAAGCTTGCGGTCGAGGCCGTCTAAGCAAAAGAAATTCTCGGAGTCTCTCGCTTTCTTTGCGCTGTCAAAATTGGGGCACCCGTCAGTTCGTTGATGATGATAGAAAAATTTTTTATGGAAGAAAGTCTTTTCTTCATTCCCGAATTTTTAACGCCCTAATCCGATTCAAGGCTGCCGCTAATTCAAATCTTCTTACATACGCCAATTCACCTTGATGACCATGATGGGCCGAAAAACTTTGGAGACCATCCTGATTGATCTTATTTTCTACGAAATCAAGCAATTGTGATACTGTTAAGCGTCTGTCAAAAAGGTTTGTCCGTTCGATATACGATAATATTTCTCCAATCATTCTTGTCTGGCTTTCGTCGACCAGCTGTTCTACATAAGATAAATCAATTTTTTCTAGTCCATATTGAATTTCAGAAAGCCGGCAAGCAATTTTAGATTTTTTCCCTTTTCTGCTGTTCAAGCTGCCTGATTCCGGAATACGAAGCTTCCATTCTCCAAATTTCTCCCCTCCTTCATGCTTTCTTCCGGTTTTAATTTGACAGGCAATCTGTTTTGCTTCATGTGTGACGTCATAAGGCTTATAATGATCCATTTTAATTACGCGATCCGCAACGGAAAAGTAATCTCCTGATCCGCCCATAACTAAAATTGTTGAGACATCAAAATCCTGCTTCAATTGTAAAACTTTATCGATAAATGGAGTAATGGGCTCATGCTCTTTATGAATTAATGCTTGCATTCTGGCGTCCCGAATCATAAAGTTTGTTGCACTTGTATCCTCGTCGATCAATAATGTTTTTGCTCCTGCTTCTAGCATTTCCATTATATTGGCTGCCTGCGATGTACTGCCGCTTGCATTTTCCGTAGAGAAGGATTTTGTGCTTTTTTGAAACGGCAGATTGTTAATAAAAGCGGAAATATCCACCTTCTTTATACTGCGGCCATCTTCGGCACGTATTTTGCATGCTGAACGGTCCGTCAAAACAAATTCACGGCCGTCCCCTTCAATATGGTCATAAACACCATGCTCGAGCGCCTTTAATAAAGTGCTTTTTCCATGATAACCTCCTCCAACGATCAAGGTGATGCCTTTGTATATAGCCATGCCCTTCAACGGTTCTTGCCGATGCGGAACAGGAATTGAGACTTCCATTTCCTTTGGACTTTGAAAAGGAACAGCGCCCTTCAACGGCTGATCACTTACGCCGCTTGCACGCGGCAAAATTGAATTATTTGCAATAAACGCTATTATTCCTCTCTCTTTCATATAGGAGCGGATCGCCATTTGCTGATCGCAAAGCTGAATCGCGCTCTCAATATCTTTCCCCTTCACAGAAAAGACAGAATGCCGCAAAATTTCGGGAAGTAGTTGAAAAAATATTTTTTTGGCTTCCTTGCCTAATATTGTTCTCCCTTGAGCCGGAAGACCGATTGAAAGACAAACTGTAATATCGTTTTCTCCTATCTGAACAGCTGTCCGTTCTAACACCTTCTGCCCCGGTTTGTCAATCATGATCAGCCCGCTTTTTCCAGAGCCGCGTACGTTATTTTTCAAATTAGAAATAGCTTGAAATACTTCGCGGACAATCATATCTTCACATCTTATCTTTCTTTGCCGGCTGTTTGTCCATTTTTGTAAAAAAGCCGTTTTGCTTCTAGCGATCAATATTCTGATTTTCGAAGGACTCGCAAACGGATCGCCCTGTACATAATCGATCAACAATTCAAAATCAGGAAACTTGTACGAGCCTTGAATCTGTTTGTACGCTTTATATCCTTTGCCATCGATTTGTTCCAGCTTTTTTGCAAGATTGATCATAATACTCCTCCATATTTATGCAAAATTGTCTCGTATAGCTTTTTCAATAATTGCTTTTGAGCGGTCCAGCTCTGCTTTTAGTTGTCTTTTATATTGTTTTGCTTTTTCATAATCGACAAACTGATAATAGACAACCTCTTGAAACTCGGCTCCTTCTTTTTTTCGTTTAATTTGTTTTAAAATGCCGTCTTTTATTAAATCATGAAGCGCTTTGTACAGCTCAGAATGATTCGGACGGTAGCCATACGGGCGAAACTCTTCCCGCAGTTCATCCAATATTTTAAAACCATACAGCCGCTTCTTTTCCGTCATCGTGATTAAATATAATTTTAAAAAAGCGCGCTGCTTCAATAAAAAGCCGCTAGGTTTTCTTTTTTCCGTCATCTCTCCATCCATCTCCTTTTTACAATAATATAATTATGTAAACTTATAGTTTTCCGATCCTTTTATTTTAATCATAATATAAGTTCATATAAAAATATATCTTTTTTTTCATTTAGAACATTGTTTGCAAAATGAATTGTCACACAATATGACAAGACCTCCATGCTATTTGTTAAAATATTTGTTTTAGCATAAAGTGAAATGGCATTCGGCTGTTGGTTAATTCGAAAGTCTTTTCCTCTACCACCGAATCTTGACCTTTTTAAAATTTAGATTGCATCTCGGAAGCATCGGGCATGAACATTTTTTATTCACGCAATAATGAGTGTTACAAACAAGATGATTCTGTCTGAAAAAACGTAGATTAATGGGATGGATTACTTAAAATCATTATTCCTAACATGCCACCTTTTGAAAACCATTAGAAAAATTTAGGAGCAGCTTGACCAAGGGATCCAACCTTCATTATAATATTTCTATAAATTGCCAAAATCCTCATTCGGAAATACTAGTTTAAAAGAAATTACATGACTTTGTTTTCGGGTTTCATCACATAAGAATTCACGGGCTGCTTAGCTATGCAAGTTCGGTTGATTACAATTTGGCTTCCCGCTTTAGTACAATTGCATGATTTGTTGTTTATAGTCTACTTGAACTAAAAATTTTTGACCAACTAAGTACAGCCCATTCAGTTGCAATTTTAAACGAGGAAAGAATATTATTTGTGTGAAATTAAAGCAATTTTGAGAGGATAAGTTATGAATTTAATCTGACTGCTGCCGGAATTATTCTTGATGGTCTCTCTCAATGAAATTTCTTATGTTTCATGGTGATTGACTCTAACTGTAATAGCCTTTAGCCTCCTGCTGTTTTAATTTTTGTAATAAGGCGGAACACCTTTTCTTATAAAGGGGATAAATATGCTCAAATTAAAAAATGAAAGAATAATAAATTTACTTTCTTTTTGCCTGTTAGTGCTAGCAGTTGTGGCGAATTCATTTTTTTCCATTAAACAGTTTCAAGTGATTGAGCAATTTGATAAACTGCAAGCGAGCTTTCCATTGTTTGCACATTCGTTTGTTGCTGCTTTGTTAATTTTAATACAATTGATTGCGGGAATTACCGTGATCATAATCGAAACAATATTTGTTACTTATATTACAAATGTCATGACGAATAAAAAGTTTACATTTAGTAACTTTTTATCAGCCATCATTTTTGCGAATCTTGTTTCCATTTTATTAAATATGACGATCATTTCACTGGCTGGCTTTAATCAACTGCAAGATATTCAATGGCTGGGCTGGTTTCCAGGTTCGCAAATCCTATTGGTTGTTTTTTTCTACTTATATTTATCATATTTAGACAGTTCCACTTCCATCAGCCTAAAAATAAGACTGTGTACAATAATATTTTCGACCACTTATGGTTTGACGCTTATCATTCAAACGTTCATGACTGTTGTGCAATTTCAATGATCTTAGGAAGGTGCATAATATGGAAAAAAAATTTAAGGCTAAAATGAGAATATTGTTCGTAATCTCGATAATCGTTTTTTTAGTAGGAATTTTTAATCTGGTAAAAATTGTTACGAAAATGTTGGGGAATTGAAGAAGATGAAATACTTTAAATACAAGCGGTTAATGAAAAAAAGAAAAGCATTAGCAAATTTCGAGATTTTATTTGGGAATTTTCTAAATAAGTTTGCTGGCGGCGATAAAAAATTGCTGCTGGTCTTTCTCTATAACGTAAATGCAGTCATTACTTTCGCTTCGATGTTAGCACCGATTTTTGTCTATTTGCTCATTTATTTTTTTCATTCCTTTATAAATATAAATCCTTTTTATATCGCCACTATCTATTTTTTTATAACGCTTTTGTTCACTGATATTAATAATGATGATTACGATCATGTGGAACTGGAGAATATTTCTCAATGGATGTATAAAGCTCACAAAATTAAATTTCAATTACTGATTATTAAAAAATTGCTGTTAACATTTGGAACAAACATTTTGTCTTATTGTTTTTTTATGTTGATTTTTATGAGAGAATTTCATTTTAGTTACATAACCATTCTTTTATACGAGATTTTCTTCTTAATAGCTGTTTTTTTTACTATTATTGTAAAATTTTTATGGAGCAATCCTCAGATTGTCTTTTTATTTATTCACGGGCCGAACGCTACGAAAAAGAAAGAACATTTCATCCGGTATAAAAATGACCTGCATTTAGATCAGTATCAAGCGGCTTTATCCCGATCTTGTCAAAATAGAACTTACTACTTATATATATTGTATACTTATTTGTTTGCAGCTGCTTCTTTAGTTCTGATATGTATGATTCATTTTTATTTTAATATTCATAAATTGATTATCATTTCGGTTTATTTAGGAATTGAAAGCGCAATGATTAGTATGATATCTCAAGGAATCATAAATAGCTCAAAACTGTTAAACGACTGTAATTTAAGCGATTTTTATTATATAAAGAAGTTTGATCAAAAAACTTATTATGAGAATTCGCTTTCTAAATTTCTGTCAAGAAGGCTCATCGTAATCCTAATCAGTTATTATGCTGGTGTATTCCTCCTTTATGGATTTTCATTATTTTCAGCTGTCACTGTTTTATGTTCAACAATCATTTACTTCTACACAATAAAAATCATTTCAAAAAGAGTCTATCGCTTTCAAAAATTATCAATAGAAGATATTAAAAACAATTTTTTTGTATATTTTTTTAATCCTTTAGAAGATTTATTCGTTTTAGGGTTGCCTTCTATTACATGCAGCGTTGTAGCTTTTTATTCAATGAAATTCGGCAGTATATATCCTATACTCTTTTTCTTTATTGTTTATTCACATTTTTTATTATTATATAATTTTCTGACAAAAGAGAGGTAAAACATGCTTGAATTGATCAATATAAAAAAAAGATATGGTGAATCAGCCTACATTTTTGACGGTATTAACTTAAAAATAGATAACATGAGCATTGTTGAATTACTTGGTGAAAATGGAATTGGCAAATCAACGTTGTTGAATATCATCGGTGGAATGACAACATTCGATGGGGACATCAAGTTAAACAATATTTCATTAAAGGACGATTTTCAAAAGTATATAAAAGGAGTCTCCTTAATTGGCAATACACCATTTTTATACGATTATTTAACAACGGCTGAAACAATTGATATGATCTTATCCTTCCTGAATGGGGAAAGATTAGATTCGTCTCTAGAAGGTCTTATAGAAAAAATTGGACTCTACAAATATAAAAATACCCTTACACGCGAACTGTCTTTAGGAACGAAACAAAAACTATCTTTAATTTTAGCACTTCTATCTTCGCCTAATTTGATTCTCCTTGATGAACCTTTTGTCAATTTCGATATTAGGTCAAGAAAAGTTATTCTCGATTATTTGAAAAATTACGTCATGCAAAACAAGGCAATTTTAATTTATGCCACTCATTCAACGGATGCTGATTTAACTGATTTTTCAAATCAAAAGATCATTTTAAAAAGGAATGAACAACTGAATACAGTAGTTTTAGAGTGCGGCAGCCGTGAAGCATAAATTTTGTATGCTCGGTTATAGGAAGTTCATTTTTCTTTTTGGGCTTTCTAAGGAACAGTTTCACCTTGATTTCCAGCCTTCTTTTTCCGCGATTTTACTAACATACAAATACTGTTTGAATCATTCTTTCATATAGCAGAATGAAAAACAAAAAAATTCCTAAAAAAAAACAGCATTTACGAGGATAGCTCGAGTAAATAGTAGTCAAAGCCTGATGAAACAGTTCATAAAGGAGTCCAAAAGCTATTCAAAACCAATCAATCTCTATAAAAATTGACCCTGCTAGAACAGTCGCTAATGTTAATGGAGATTTTCAAACTCAAGGGGCAGTGTCTTGGACTTATAAAGCCTTGGTTGGAAGATTGTTGTCTAGCTCTTTGGAGCGCTTCACGTGCATCGGGTTTGTCATCACGAGAGGAATGCCCTTCTCGTCAAGAAAGTAAGCGAGATTGAGCCAATAATGTCCCGTTGGCTCGATGCCAACGATCACTTCCGTTTTTTCAACTTCCTCCATCGCTTTCACGATGCACTGGTACAACCATTCCAATCCTTCTTTCGATTGCAGAACGGGAAACGGCTTTTTTAACACCCTCCCTCGCTCATCCACAAAGCAGGCATAATGCTTCTTTTTCGCGATATCCATGCCAACGATGAGCGTTTGATCGGTGACTTGATTAATCTTCTTGTTTGAGATAGAACTCATGTATAGTCCTCCTTGGTATCCAAATTAGGGGGCAATTAATCCGATTGACACCCCCGAATCATACCAAGAGGGCTTTTTTATTCAAGTCCCCGAAAAAACTTCTAACAGGAATGTTCCCTCTATAAATGTTGATATATCAACATTTATAGAGGGAGGAGGATATGATTTTGAATTTTATTCATGGGCTAAAGAAAATGGATTAAGTAATGCAAAATACACTATTTTTGTACGTGAACAGCTTCAATTGATCGATTGTACAGCTGTTTGTATTATTTTAAAAGAAAGAGAGTAAAAAAATTCGATCAATGCTGTCAATCTTGGATATTACCAACAATGTTCTGCCTGAAACATAAAAGGAGCATCCAATAGATGAAAGTACGTCTGATTGGATGCTCCTTGAACTTCTTAAAAAAACTTTTTACGATCACGTTCTTCTTTTAAAATTTCCACCGCCTCCCGAAAACGTTGCGAATGAACAATTTCTCTTTGGCGCAAAAATCTTAATCCGTCATTTAAGTCTGGATCATCTGACATATCGATAATCCATTGATAAGTAGCTCTTGCTTTTTCCTCGGCAGCTATATCCTCATACAAATCAGCTATCGGATCCCCTTTTGCTTGAATATAAGTCGCAGTCCACGGAGTTCCAGCAGCGTTGTTATAAAACAAGGCGCTGTCATGATTGACATAATGCTCGCCTAGTCCTGCTTCCTTTAATTGTTCCGGTGTCGCATCTTTCGTCAATTTATACACCATTGTTGCGATCATCTCCAAATGAGCAAATTCTTCTGTTCCAATATCCGTTAAAAGTCCTACTACTTTGTCGGGGATCGTGTATCTTTGATTCAAATAGCGAAGGGCGGCAGCAAGTTCTCCATCTGCTCCGCCGTATTGTTCAATTAAATATTTTGCAAGTTTTGGGTTGCACGTACTCACCCTGACAGGATATTGTAGTTTTTTTTCATAAAACCACATGTTCTTTCTCCTTTCATCGTATGAGTATAGTTAAACGGATTAAAGCTATACTTGCCATGGCCACGGCATCGTTCCCCAGCTCCAGTTCGCGTCTGAAAAGCTGTTTCCAAATTGCTGCAGCGCACCGAATTTTGATTCAAACATTTGCTTCAATTGTTTTGAGTATTGGGCATATTGGTTAAATTGCTGGATTGCTTCCATATCATTTGGATGAGTGTCTAGATAAAGCGATAATTCAACAAGCACGAAATCAGCCGCTTGAATTTCTTCAAGGAGCTGATAGTACTCTTGAGGAAGCTCCTTCATTTTGGCTACCTCCCTTTTTTCTCATACGGATTTTCGTAATAGTCATAAAAAAATCGCCAAAGAGTCCCTTTTTTTAATGCTTCTTTTGCGGAAAATTGCTGCAAGTTCGGCGGCTGAAAACCGAGGAAAAGGTTTGGCGGTGTGGAATAGTATTTGACACCGATTGGTTTACATGGATCATATCTGCTATGAAAAGGACGATATGATTTTACGGTCGTAAAAGATTTTTGATGCTTCTCATTCATAGTCATCACCTCTTTGAAGTTCATTTCTCTTTATACGATTATTCTTAAATAGTTTGTCTTGATGACTGAAATAAAGTTGTTTTCTTAAGTTTTCTGCGGCCATCCAGCAGTTGTTGGTCAGGAGATTTTTGGTAATTTTTAAAAAATGGGTTGAAATATTCTGAATTTTCCTTTATTATAAAACTGTATTTCGTTCATCCAGAGTTTACACAACGAAAAAAAAATTAGGAGGATGATCGATGAGTCAATTAATCGCTAATGTTGAAGGGAAAGTAGCGGAGTTTCTAAAAGGGAAAAAAAAGTTGTACATTAATGGTGAATTTGTCGAAAGCGTTTCCGGCAAAACGTTCGACACTCCTAATCCAGCAACTGGAGAAACTCTTGCAACGGTTTATGAAGCGGACAAAGAAGATATTGACCGTGCTGTCCGTGCGGCAAGAGCTGCTTTTGACAGCGGGCCATGGTCCAAAATATCAGCTGCTGAACGAAGCCGATTATTGTACAAACTGGCGGATTTGCTGGAAGAAAACAAAGAAGAACTAGCTCAGCTGGAAACGCTGGATAACGGAAAACCGATCCGGGAAACTAGAAATGCAGATATTCCATTAGCCATTGAACACTTGCGTTACTATGCCGGATGGTCTACAAAAATAGTCGGGCAGACCATTCCTGTCAACGGACCATTTTTCAATTATACAAGACATGAACCTGTTGGTGTTGTCGGCCAGATTATTCCATGGAACTTCCCGCTTCTAATGGCAATGTGGAAACTTGGTGCCGCTCTTGCAACTGGTTGTACAGTCGTTTTGAAGCCTGCAGAACAAACTCCACTTTCAGCCCTTTATTTAGCAGAGCTTATTGAAGAAGCAGGTTTCCCACCTGGGGTTATCAACATAGTACCGGGCTTTGGGGAAACAGCTGGGCAAGCGATTGTTGATCATCCTCTGATAGATAAAATTGCTTTTACCGGATCGACGGAAGTCGGCAAGCTGATAATGAAAAATGCCGCACGTTCACTGAAGCGAGTTACGCTGGAATTAGGAGGCAAATCGCCGAATATTATTTTGCCGGATGCTGATCTGTCAAAAGCGATTCCAGGTGCATTAAACGGTGTAATGTTTAATCAAGGTCAAGTATGCTGTGCAGGTTCTCGTGTGTTTATTCAGAAAAAACATTACGATAATGTATTAGCAGATATGGCCTCCCATGCCAAAAATATCCGCCAAGGCTTTGGCCTGAATCCGGAAACGGAAATGGGGCCGCTCGTATCTGAAGAGCAGCAGTCAAGAGTGTTGAATTATATTGAAAAAGGAATTGAAGAAGGCGCAGAAGTTGTGACCGGCGGATCTACGCCATCTGAAAAAGGGTATTTTGTCACTCCTACAATTTTTGCTGATGTTGAAGATAAAATGACAATTGCCAAAGAGGAAATATTCGGTCCGGTCATTGCTGCATTGCCTTTTGAAGATTTAGATGAAGTTATTGATCGGGCAAACAACAGCGAATACGGCTTAGCTGCCGGTTTATGGACGAGAGATGTGGCCAACGCTCACTATGTCGCCAATCGCTTGAGAGCAGGAACTGTTTGGGTCAACTGTTATAATGTATTTGACGCAGCTTCTCCGTTTGGCGGATACAAACAATCAGGTATCGGTCGCGAAATGGGTTCATATGCTTTGAACAACTATACAGAAGTAAAAAGCGTGTGGATTAGCTTAAATTAAAATATATAATTCAGAATAGCGCCTGTCTAAAAAACAATATCTATGCCCCACAGAAAATGATTTCTGTGGGGCTTTCCAGTTGTCGAGAACTTCTCCTAAAAGGTTGAGTTCCGCCTGCTTTAGTACTTTCTGCATTGAGAAAAGCTCGGGCATTTCCTCTGTGAAAAACAACAGAAACAGTAATTGTCCATAATACAGCAGAACACCCCTTCCCTGTTCGGCTTTAAATTGAAAAAAGCGTTGTCTTCTCTGCTTTTTACATAAATGAAAGGACGCACAGCATCAAAAAGGAATTACAGGGAAAATCGCGATATAAAATGAACATTGTTTCTAAAAATCTTTCAAAAACAGAAATGAAGAGGATTATGAAATCTTTAAAGGAAAACCAAGTAACGGGATAAATCAAGTAATTTAATATATGAAATCTGTAAAAATAGTAAACAAAATGAATTTAAATGGTGTATAGACAGATGAAGCTATTATTTGAGATTGAAGAATATGAGGATACAAAAGATGCTCCTTTTGAGCTATCCTTTTATTTCTACAAAAGATTATATATGTATATTGTTGAAAAGGGACAACACAACATTCCGTGATGGTGTTTTATTAGATATCGGAGATTACTTGATCAAAATTCAGTAATGAAAAATAGTTCAAGGGACCGTAGAAGCTTTGAGAATGCTTTAAAATATCACATTAAAAAAATCCCAAAATCGTCTGTTTATTGATTGTTGTATTATGATTCAAGCAAACAAAAAGTACTGGATTGTCATTTCACGGACTTTGTTATAGCCTTTTGTAAAGGAATACCAAAAATATATAGACGACATTTTAAAGCAGGATGAAAATGCGTATGATGATAAAAATTTTTGTTATGATGGCAGATCTAATCAAGAAGTAGTATTTTGTTGTTAAAATGAAATTTGAATGTACTTACTTCTGCCATTAAAGTAGAGTTTGTCTATTAGTTCCCAAAAAAGCTAAAGAAGCTGACGTGCTTATTTGAAAAGATGAAAAGTATACTGTTAAATGAACGATGTTTGGGCAGATTGACTTAAGGGGCTGTCCAATAGTTGATTTCACGGTATTGGATCCCCTTTTCATGTTCAGTAATGCTGATATATCAGCATTTCTTGATTATTGAATTCCAATGGATGTATCCTTTTGGGGCAATCCCCTGATTTTATTTTGCATTGATATGTATGGCATTTTTCATACATAATTCAGGCAGCTGCTCTTTTTTCATAACAAGACCGAGTATTGACAAACATATTTCTTCCCATCCAGCCTCTCCTCTCACATAAAAAATGCATTTCTTCAAAAAATCATCCGTTTTTAATTGGTGAAAAACCGCTTTAAGGAGCTCCCCTCTTCCATCTAAAAGACGCGCTTCTTTTAGTTCACCCTTTTTCAAATTGCTTCATATAGTATTCTGGACGATTGAATGAAAAGGAGGATTTTGTTGTCTTGAGTGAATCGTATATTAATGAATTAAAAAAATGGTGTGATGATCTTTATGGAAACATCATTTCAGAACACCTTTTTGCAAGCGAATTCGAGGAAAAAATAATCCGTTTCAAAACAGAGCTGGACAAAGCCGAGTCCGTTTCAGAAAGCGAACTTTATGAACAGGCGAATCAATTGTATGATGAATTCAGATTATTTATTGAAGGTGAAGATGACCGGTCTTTGGCTGTGCCGATAGGACAACATAAGCTCCCTCCTCTTCCCTATCGATACAATGCGCTTGAGCCGTATATTTCAGAAGAAATCATGAGGCTTCACCATTTGAAACACCATCAAAGCTATGTAGACGGTTTAAACAAGGCGGAAATCGAAATGGAAAAAGCACGGAGAACAGGAGATTTTTCATTGATTAAACATTGGGAACGGGAAGCAGCTTTCAATGGGGCAGGCCACTATTTGCATACAATTTTTTGGAATGTCATGAATCCAAAAGGCGGGGGCAAGCCAAAAGGTGAATTAAAGGAAGCGATCAAAAATTCATTTGGAAGCTTTCAAGCATTTAAAAAGCATTTCAGCGAAGCTGCAAAAGCAGTCGAAGGCGGAGGCTGGGCGATATTAGTATGGTCCCCCCGTTCAAGAAGATTGGAAATATTGCAGGCGGAAAAGCATCAAAACTTAAGCCAATGGGATGTCATTCCTCTTCTTGTATTAGATGTTTGGGAGCATGCATACTACTTGCAATATAAAAACGATCGGCAAAAATATATCGATAATTTTTGGAAAATCGTCAACTGGCCAGAAGTGGAACAAAGATTTCAAACTGCAAAAAAAGTCATTTGGAAGCCATATTGATAAGGCTATTCGAATCGTTTCATCACTTCCGGCAAAATGTCTGGAATATCGCCCGCAAGCATTGATCTTACACCTTTCGTTTTTACAAACAGATCTGCACATAAACCGTGTAAATAGACTGCATTTGCCACAGCTGCTTTTTTGTTCTCATAATAGGACAAAAAAGCAGCGATGATTCCCGTTAATGCATCTCCGCTCCCGCCTTTGCCCAAAGCAATGTTTCCAGTTGGATTGATCATTCCTGTTCCATCCGGAAATGCAATCACTGTATATTGGCCTTTTAAAACCACAATGACATTTTCTTCAACGGCAAATTTAGAAGCAGCTTCGATTCTGTTCTTTTGTATATAGCTGATCGGCTGATCGATTAAACGGCTAAATTCACCCGGATGCGGTGTTAACACAATAGGATGTTGTCTATTTTTCGGATATGTGCGTTTATGTAACGCACCGGCATCCAGCACAACAGGCCAATCGTTTTGTAAGATGGATTGAATGGCTGTTTCGGTCTCTTCTCCAGGAACGATACCTGGTCCAATTGCACATACTGACAGCTTTTCCGGGAATTCACCATCTCCTGCTTTTATAAGACCTTCAAAAAAATAAGTTGCTTCAGGAATTTGCCCGGCGATGGCACCGGCTACAAATGGTGTTGTGCCGATCACAAGCTTGCCAATTCCTGCCCTCATAGCTCCCTTCGCAGCAAGAAGCACACTTCCCGGCATTTCGTCGGAGCCAGCAATTAAATAGCCTGTTCCAAAAGTGCCTTTATGGGAAAAAGACGGATGGTTCGGCCATGTTTGCTTCACATCTTTTTCTGTCCAGACCTTCCATTTCCCTTCTTCCTTCAGGCCGATGGACACAACTTCCTTTTTTCCGTAAAAAGATGAAGAAGGCAGCAAAAAGGCTGATCGCTTATATCCGTGGATGCTGATGGTGACGTTTGCTTTAACCGCTATCGGCGCTTCTCCGGAGTCGGATAAAACTCCTGAAGGAACATCAACGGAAACGACAAAAGCGTTTTGTCCATTAATCCATTCAATGATGTTTTTCACATCATCTCTTAGCGGATGCCTTGCACCGACCCCCAGCAAAGCGTCAACGATGACTTGGTAATGATTTTGTTCATATTCGGCTGTTTCGAGAAAACCGCTGTTTTTATAAAAAGCGAAATGATGCTTCGCTGCTTCACTTTTCGGTGCCCCAAGCGGAAAAGAAAGATCGGCATGGTAGCCGTTTTGTTTTAAATATCTGGCCAAAACAATTCCATCTCCGCCGTTGTTGCCTTTACCGGACAATATTAAAATGCGATCATCTTTTTTTACGTACGAAACAAGCTTTTGAAATAAAGAGCGCCCGGCGTTTTCCATCAACACAATAGAAGAAAGGCCATTTTTTTCTGCCAGATTGTCAATGTTGCGAATATCCTCTTCAGTATAAACGAACACGAACAACACCTCCTCTCAAAAAGGAAAGAAAAAATAAAGGGATGATTAGCTATTTTGCCTCTTCAAAATATTCCTTGTAAAATCCGCCTACTTTTCCGGAATTGTCGATAATAAAATAATACTCTTCCGTTTCGTTCAAGACATCATAAGTTTGTCCAGGTGTCAATACATTATTTACCATATACTTTTTTGCATTTGTATGTAAACATACAACTTTTTTATTCGCTTTTTTGTTTTTCCATGATAGATGATTCATGTTTGCCACTCCTTCATTCGTTCGTTTTCATATGAAAAGAAGAACGCGGAATGCGTTCTTCCTTCATTAGTGATTTACCCTTCCAGCAAGAGCTGCTCTGGATCCTCCAACAGCTTTTTGACAGTTGCCAAGAAGCTGACAGCTTCTTTTCCGTCAATAATACGGTGGTCATATGATAAAGCAATATACATCATCGGACGGTTTTCAATGCGCTCTTCGTCAATCGCAACTGGCCGAAGCTGGATTTTATGCATCCCTAAAATACCGACTTGAGGTCCATTTAAAATCGGTGTTGACAATAAAGATCCGAAAATACCGCCGTTAGTTATCGTAAATGTTCCTCCTTGCAGATCCGAAAGCGCAAGTTTATTTGCTCTCGCTTTTGCTGCAAGATCGGCAATTTCTTGCTCGATTTGAGCAAATGTTAAGCGATCTGCATCTCTTACAACAGGAACAACCAAACCTTCATCTGTAGAAACAGCTACTCCAATATCATAATATTTTTTCAACACAATTTCATCGCCTTGAATTTCCGCATTCAGTAGAGGGAATTTTTTCAAGGCTGCGACAACTGCTTTTGTAAAGAAGGACATAAAGCCTAAACGAACATCATGCTCCTCAAAAAATTGATCTTTTCTCCGTTTGCGGATGTTCATAACTGCTGTCATATCCACTTCATTAAAGGTTGTCAGCATAGCTGCTGTATTTTGAACTTCTTTTAGACGTTTGGCAATGGTTTGTCTTCTGCGGGACATTCTGATCCGTTCCACAGGCTTCTGATCTGCAACCGTTGCCTTTTGTGTTTCTTGCGGTTCTGGTTTTGGTTTATTAGGGGCTTTTTCTTCCGCTTTTGGCGCTTCATAATATGCAATATCTTGTTTGCGAACACGACCGAGCGGATCAGCCGTCGGCACGGCCGATAAGTCGATTCCTTTTTCACGTGCAAGCTTTCTTGCTGCAGGTGTTGCGATTGGGCGCGGTTTGCCTGCAGACTGTTCTTCCGATTCCACTTGAACTGTTTGCTCCTCTAGATTTTGCTCTGGAGCGGCTTCTACTTTTTGTTCTGGCTGAGGGCTGCTTGCCTGTGGAGCTTCACTTGCGCCTTCATCGATGATTCCGATGACTTCGCCAACTTCGACAACATCGCCCTCATTTTTAAATACTTCTTTTAAAACACCAGCATGTTCAGCAGTAATTTCAACATTGACCTTATCGGTTTCCAGCTCAAGAATGTATTCGCCTTTTTCAATTTTATCGCCAGGTTTTTTCAACCATTGAGAAATTGTACCTTCTAAAATGGATTCTGCTAGTTCTGGAACTTTAATTTCAGCCATTTTTTAAATTTCCTCCTCATTCATTCCATGTAAGCGCTTCTGTTATGATTCGGCTCTGCTCTTTTTTGTGAATTGTCGGGTCTCCTTCTGCAGGGCTTGACCGTCTTGGACGTCCAATATATTTAACAGCGAGCTTATCACCCACAATAGATTTTAATTGCGGATATGTGAAAATCCACGATCCCATATTCTTCGGCTCTTCTTGCACCCAGACGATTTCCTGCAAGTTAGGGTATCTTTCTATAATCTCTTTAATTTCTTCTTCAGGGAACGGATAAATTTCCTCCACCCGTACAATATGAAGAAAATCTTTTTGATCTAATTTTTGCAGACCATTCGCCAATTCTATCGATATTTTGCCAGTGCACAAAATTAAACGTTTTACTTTTTCTTTATTTTGACCTAAACCAGGCTGTTCAATAACCGGTTGAAATTGACCTTCAGTCAGCTCTGTAACGTCGGAAACCGTATTTGGATTACGCAGCAAGCTTTTTGGCGTCATAATGATGAGCGGACGCACTTCTTCTTTTGTTAAAATCGCTGCTTGTCTTCTTAACAAATGAAAATATTGAGCAGCAGTCGTTACATTTGCCACCGTCCAATTGTTTTCTGCAGCAAGGGTCAAGTACCGTTCCAAACGCCCGCTGGAATGTTCCGGTCCCTGGCCTTCATATCCATGCGGCAGCAACATGACGAGTCCAGATTTTTGTCCCCATTTTGCCCTGCCGGCTGAAATAAATTGATCGAATATGACTTGTGCAACGTTTGCAAAATCACCGAATTGTGCTTCCCAAATGACAAGCGTTTCCGGAGAAAATACGTTATATCCGTATTCAAATCCCAATACAGAAACTTCAGACAACGGGCTGTTATGAATCGCAAACGATGCTTGAACATCCGACAAACGATGCAGCGGCGAGAAGGTTTTGCCTGTTTTCACATCGTGCAAGACTAAATGTCTATGAGCAAAAGTCCCGCGTTCCGAATCTTGTCCAGTAATTCTAAGCGGAGTTCCATCTCTCAAGATTGTCGCAAAAGCGAACGCTTCTGCAAGCGACCAATCTACTTTTCTTTCTTCTTCATATACTTTTGCCCTGCGTTCTAGAATTTTTTGCAATTTATTAAAAACGGTGAATCCTTCTGGGAAAGTAATTAATTCCTTGTTAATTTTGTCAAGGACATCCACCGGCACAGTCGTGTCGATTTTGGGCAGACCATGGCTGACCGTTTCTGGAATATGAATTTCCTCTTCTTGGTGTTCGTTTTTTGGAACTTTATCGTATGCTTTTTTCAGCCGATCCTGCACTTCTTGTTCAAACTTTCTTGCGTCTTCTAAAGAAATAATTCCATCGCTTTCAAGCTGTTTAGCATATAATTTGCAAATTGTTTCATGTTTCTTAATTTTTTCATAAAGCAACGGATTTGTCGCCATCGGCTCATCCATTTCGTTATGCCCGTAACGGCGGTATCCGATTAAATCAATTAAGAAATCTTTATGGAATTTATTGCGATACAAAATGGCAATATAAACAGCTGCCAAACATGCTTCTGGATCATCCGCATTCACATGAACGATCGGAATTTCGAAGCCCTTGGCTAGGTCGCTGGCATATTTTGTTGATCGAGAATCATGGCTTTCCGTCGTAAATCCAATCATATTATTGGCGATAATGTGGATTGTTCCTCCGGTTTTGTAACCGTTTAACTGACTAAGGTTAAGAGTCTCTGCCACGACTCCCTCGCCAGGGAATGCTGCATCGCCGTGAATCAGCACAGCCATGGATTTGTGAATATCTTGTTCAGGATATCCGCGCACATTACGATTATCTTGGGCTGCACGTGTATACCCTTCCACAATCGGATCCACAAACTCTAGATGGCTAGGGTTGTTCGCTAGCGTGAGCCGTGCACGAACAACATTATGATCTTTAATTTTTCTGTCCGCACCTAAATGATATTTCACATCTCCGGTCCAGCCGTAGTTGATTCCGATTGAACCTTCAGACGGAACCAATTCTTTGTTCGGTGCATGCTGGAACTCAGAGAAAATAAGCTCAAATGGCTTTCCTAACACATGAGCCAACACGCTTAGTCGGCCCCGATGCGCCATTCCGATGTTTATATTTGTCGTTCCGCTTTTCACAGCTTCAGAAATCAGCTCATCAAGCATCGGAACGAGCATATCAACACCTTCAATGGAGAATCTCTTTTGGCCGACAAATGTTTTATGGAGAAAAGATTCAAATCCTTCAACTTCTGTTAATCGCTTCAAAAGAGAAATGCGTTTCTCTTTTGAAAGTGTTTTGAAAATTTTCCCAGATTCCACCATTTCGTTTAGCCATTCATGCTCTTCAAAATTGTGGACATGCTGAAATTCAAATGCAATCGATTTTGAATAAACATCTTTTAAATATTGGATCGCTTCGTACCCGTTGTGTACATGATCAGGAGTATACGGACTCAACAATTTGGCCGGTATTTCAATTAAGTCCTCTTTCGTCAGACCGTATCTTGATTCATTCAAAACATCTTCTTCGTTATGTTTTATCCCCATAGGATAAATAGAAGCATCCAAATGTCCAAATGTCCGAATATCCTCTGCAAACCTTACAGCAGCTGCTACTTTTTGCAGCTTTTCAAACGTATAAGACAAATTTCTGCTTACAGTGGATGAGGAGTTTACATAAGATTGTTCAGTTAGAGCCTCAGGAGCCCCCCAAGCATCAAACATGTTTCTTAATTCTTCATCAACAGAATTCGGATCTTCTAAATATTGTTCATATAAGTCCATGACATACCCTAAATTAGGTCCGTGAAAATCACGCCATGCGATTTTTAAATTTGACGAAGTTTCTTCCATTTTCTTAAAAACCCCCAATGATCACTAATCATTAGAATTCTTCTGCTTTGTTTCCCCACAAAAAATTTTTTTAAATTCTCATCACCATCCCACAAGAAGCAAGCTATATTTTTTTAAATAACCGCTTCCACCGCTATTTTAACACTATTCATCAGATTGACCAATAGTATTTACTTAAAAATTAGCATCTTTATATAATAATTTTCTTGATTTTTTGAATACATGTTGTATTCTGCCATGTTTTGGCGGTTTATTCGATTGTTTTTTGCAGCAATTTTTTCAAAAGCGGGAACAAGACGTCCGGGAGTTCTGTGATATTTTGCACCATGATGCTGTGTTTTCCATAAATCGTTTTCATTACCTTTCTTTTGCTTTCTTCAACTGCTCCGGCGGATAAAAATATGTTCAGCACCTCTATACCGTGCTTTCGAGCATTCATTACGGCTTCATGTGTATCGACAATTCCGTTTTGATCATATCCGTAGGCAGCAGGCTCACCGTCTGAAAAAACAAGAAGAAATTTTTGCTTCTCTTTTCTTGCAAGCAGTTCGTTTGTCATATGCCGGATCGCAAAACCGTCGCGGTTATCTTCTTCAGGCAAAAGCTGCATGATTTCTGGTCCTGAGCTGGAGCTAAGTGAAGTTTCGAAGTTGATTACTTTTTTGAAATAGTTCGGCTGGTTGTTTTCTGTACTGTTTGCCGAGTCTTCCCAAAAACCGACAATTTGATGTGGAACCCGAACGGACTTTAACGTTTCATGAAACAAAATGATGCCTCGTTTTGTTTCTTCCATTTTGTCGTGCATGGATGCAGAGCAGTCGACGAGCAGTGTAAACACCCCGTCAAGATCATTCGCAGGATTCCTTTTTTTGAAAAAAAGCTTCGGGTTTTCATCCGTCCATAGACGCAACAGCTTTTTATTCAATCTGCCGAAATGTTCATCTTGTTTTGGATATGTCTTTTTATGTTCAAGCGTTTTTTGAATGATTCGCTGCAAACGTTTTTTGTACACGATCAATTGCTGCAATTCCTTTTCATACGCAGATTTTTCTGCTTTCTTTGGCATGTTTGCCGTCAGGAAATATGCTTTTGCATGCTTGTTTTCCTTCCCGAGTTGTTGTTGTATTTCTTGCTCTGCTTCTTTTTGCAGCTTTTCATCAGCATTTACTTCGTCATAATAATTGTTTTGAGTCTGTCTAGCTGAACCTTCCACAATCACAAGCGCCTGATCTCCCGTCTCAGTTTGCCTTGCATGTTCATCTATTAAATTCGTTTGCGTTCCTTGTTCTAAATCAAATTGCAAAAAGCTTTTCGTCGGTGTGGATGTTTCACGATGCCATATGGCCATTTTTTCATCATGAAGATCTTCATCGCCCTTTTTTACATTATCCAGTGCATCCTGATTTTGAAGCCGGTCTTTTCGTTTCATGTCGTCAAAAGTCAAGGTATGGAGATCTTTTTCCGATAAATCAGGCAAAATGAAATAAGTATGGATCAAATCTTTTTTCAACACTTCATCCAACAGCCCCATCGTCTTCAGGACAATATCGGAAACTTCTTTCGTGCTATTTGCATCGTATACGTTCATCACTTGTTCCTTCACGAAAGGCAGCAGTTCATCTATTTGGACGCTTATTTCTGGTACATTCAAAACAGGTGATGTGGCCGTAGCCATTTCATACAGGGCCGCAAAGAGCGCATCGGTTGCAAATCCCCGATCAAGGCTTGCTTTCAGCTGATCACGGTAATATTTTTTATAAATATTCAGCCGCTTGCGGAAATAGCGCTTTGTCCCGGGACGATCGCGTTTAACCAGTTCTTCAATCCGGACATCTTCAAGCAGCATCAACAGCTGTTTTGCAAATTTTTGATGATGTAATATCCGAACGAGATCATGAAATGCAGCAATTTGATGAAAATCCGTATAATAATAGCTGCCAATTGCGCGCAAATAAATGTCTGATTTAAATCCTGCAAGCTTGTCTTCTTCCGCACGATCGTTCCAAAAATGGCTGATATAAATTTTTTGTTCTGCTGGATGAAAGTAAGACTGAACGGCAAAAGCGATATCGATATCTCTTCGTTTTGTCAATGTTTGCGCTAAATCGGACAGCTCCATCATTAACATTGAATCTATGATTTCATCATTAAATTTTATATAATGCATCGGATTTCCCTCACTCAAAAACGGTTTCTGCAATGTTCATGATCGCTCTTTTTTCCAGCTCATCATCCAATTTTGCTGCAATGGCCCGTTCAATCGCTCTTAAAGGGGGCAAATAAACCGACAAATCGCAGGCATCGATCAAAGCCCGGATGGAAGCTGCTTCTTCCGAAACCTTCCCGATTTTTACTTGTGTAATAATGTCGCTGGATAATGTGAGAAACTTTTCTATCAGCTTTTCATCTTTTAAAGAAGACTGCTCAGTGAGCACTTGTTTTAACTTTTCATTTTGTACATATGGAACATCAATCACGACGAATCGGTTTTTCAACGCTTCGTTTAACGGAACCGTCCCTACATACCCTTCGTTAATAGCTGCGATGACACCAAATCCCTCTTTCGCCGCCACAACCTCTTGTGTAAATGGATTCGTGATCCGCCTCCGGTAATCTAGCACCCCATTTAAAATTGGCAATGTCTCAGGTTTCGCCATATTGATTTCATCTATATATAAAAAATGCCCTTTTTTCATCGCCTGAATAACAGGTCCTTCGACAAACTCAATGGCTGTTTGATTGCTGGAATTGACAATCGTTTTATATCCAAGCAATGCTTCGGCATCAAGATCAACTGAACAGTTAATGCTGTGCATCGGCTGAGAAAAAAATGATGACAGCGTTTCAGCAAGTTTCGTTTTCCCAGCACCGGTCGGTCCTTTTAACAAAACATTTTTTCCAAGGGCCAATGCCACCAGCGCATCATACAAAATGACTGGATCGTCAGACAAAAAACCGCCTTGTCCAATTAATCTTTGATCTTGATCAGAATGCACCCGCTTTTTGCGAGATTCAATTACATTTATTATTTCTTTTGGCAAATGAAGCTCTAAAGACATCATAAAAATTTCCTTTCTAATCATCACGTTCTTTTTTATATTGTTTCACTACATAACTATATCATATCCTTTTTTAACACATTAATTTTTAAGATTCTTTTGAATTTAAAATATTATAATTTTTACAGACAGCACAAACCATAGACGTGGTTTGTACTACTGGGATTGTCCAGAAAGTCAAAATCCATCAAATCATAAGCATGAATATATCAACGTTTTAAAAAAAGTTAAAGGGGCGTCTATAAGCCCAAAAATCGACTTATTAGACAGCCCCCTATAAATCAATAAATTACAGTAGATGAGCAAAATCACTAACATAAATTTACATCGAAACAAAAAAGGAGACATGAACCCGATTCCTTGGTTAGAATAGATGTGCCAACAAACCATTCACACAAGGAGGTTCATGTCTCATGAATAGATTAGCACATCATCAAGGAATCCACAAGTTTTTCACGATGTTGGGGTTGGCACTTTATTTTTCAAAACCTGTCATGAAGCATCTCGTTCATATCGTGGATGCGATGATCACGAAAGGCTTTTCTGGAACGTTGACCGATCTTCATCATTGGAGCTTTCACCCCAATCATCGAACGACACTCAGCCATTTTTTCACGAAAAGCCCTTGGGATGAAGAGACGCTGCTTGGCAAACTCCAGCAATGGATGCTTCATCGTGTCGAACGGATCGCCAAACAGAAAAATCAACCCCTTTTTGTTTCGATCGATGATACGATTTGCCAAAAAATCAAGCCTTCGTCACGGGCAACGCACGCCATTCAAGGGTGTGATTGGCACTATTCTCACACAGAGAAAAAGTCGATCTGGGGACATTCTCTTGTTTGGCTCATGGTTCATACGATGACCCAGGCTTTTCCCTTTGCGTTCCGCCTCTACGACAAGGCGGCTGGGAAAAGCAAGGGGGAACTCGCGATCGAGATGCTTTCTTCTTTGGATGTACGCCGTCCCGTTTATGTGCTGATGGATTCGTGGTATCCATCGCAAGCGCTCGTGGAAGCCTGTCTGAAAAAAGGATTTCACGTCATCGCGATGCTCAAAACGAACCGGATTCTCTATCCGAAAGGCATCGCCATCCAAGCCAAACAGTTTGCCCGCTATATCGAACCGAACGACACCCATCTCGTCACGGTGGGAGAAGAGCGTTATCGCGTGTATCGCTACGAGGGATCGCTGAAAGGTCTCGATGATGCCGTTGTGTTGTTGGCTTGGAAAGCCGATCAGCCGATGACACCCGAACATCTTCACTGCGTCTTGAGCACCGACCGGGAGCTAAGCGATGAAGAGATCTTGCGCTACTATGCCCAACGTTGGTCGATCGAATGCTTTTTTCGACAAGCGAAAGACCAGCTGAAGCTCGATGGGTACCGTGTTCGTCATCGTCGGGCGGTGAAACGGTATTGGATCTTGGTGCAACTCGCTTATGTGTACAGTATGGTCGAGTCCAACCGGGATTTCTCTACTGGGCTTGATCTTCTCCGAACGAAGAAAGGGCATAGTCTCGTCGAGTTCATTTACCATGCAGCGAAGCAAGATATTCCCATTGATGTTGTCAAAAAACAGCTCCATGTGGCATAAGGGGTACCCTGTTTGTCTCTTTTGGTATGGTAATTATTGTTATGAAAATTGCTCATCTACAGTAAATTATATAGAAATTTATTTATATTGAACTCAACTTTCGCATACCAGTAGCTTAGTTAAAATTTTATATATATATAGATCTTGTAATTCAAATGTATCATTTAACATTTTGGCAACATTAAGAAAGACACCTATTTTCAGACCGTCGAAAAACGGTCCAAGCTACATATCCATGCAGATGTTAACATGTCAAGTTATATATAGGGAGGAATGGATTAATCCAATCGTTTTCTATCTTACCAAATGAAAGACGCCTTTCCGCCATTCCCCCATCTCTGGATGTTGGGAGCTCTGAACAGACAATCTTAATTATCGGAATAAAAAGAACAAATCATTTGATGGAAAAGATGAAGCTTTCCCTTTAACTGATGAATGCCGCTCCGTATCAAGAAAGAGCGGCTTTTCTGATTGGACCATCATTCGTTTACACTTGTCCTGCACCATACGAGCATTTTCGTCGTTGTGATGGCATACAAAATCCGTTGAACACCGAGCGTGCAGATTTTGGATACTAATGCGTCTTTTCAAGCGGCTTTTTAGTCTAATTCACATTCATCGAGAGGAACGACCTTTGTCTTTTTCACGATTTTATAGCCAAACCAAACTGCTAAAAACAATGGCAATCCAATGTAAGAAACGAGAATACCGTACCAGTCGATTGATTCTCCCATAAAGGCCCTGTAGTTCTGTCCCAAAATGACGACCGCGCAAAGTACCAGAGCGAACAGCGGTCCGAATGGAAACCATTTTGCTTTGTAAGGAAGATCACGGAGATCTCTCCCTTGCGCAACATACGCTTTGCGGAAACGATAGTGACTGATTGCAATGCCAAGCCATGCAATGAACCCCGACAAACCAGAAGCATTTAATAACCATACATAGACGATCCCATCCCCAAAAAACGAAGCCAAGAAAGCAAGCGTTCCTAATGAAGCAGTAACCAGTAATGCATTAACAGGGACTCCCCGGCGATTCAACTTAGCCAAAAATTTTGGCGCTTTCCCCTCTTTTGCTAGCCCCCAAAGCATCCGAGTAGACGCATACATACCAGAGTTTCCGGCTGATAAAACCGCTGTTAAAATGACAGCATTCATAACGGATGCAGCGAACGCAATGCCAGCTTTGTCAAAAACGAGAGTAAACGGGCTGACCGTAACATCGCTATTCGCTAGATTTTCATTCGTATATGGAATAAGAAGTCCGATTGCTAAAATAGTCAATATATAAAATAGCAAAATGCGCCAAAATACTTGCCGAATGGCGCGAGGAATGTTACGCTTCGGATCCTCGCTTTCACCTGCTGCAACTCCAAGCAGCTCTGTTCCTTGGAAAGAAAAACCCGCCGCCATAAAAATGCCGAGAGTCGCCATGAAACCACCATGGAATGGAGCGTCGCCGATGGTGAAGTTTTTAAATCCAACCGCTTCACCACCCATAATACCTACAATTATTAAAAAGCTGACAATAAGAAAAATAATGACTGTTATTACTTTAATGAGCGAAAACCAATATTCTGCTTCGCCAAATCCTTTTACGGATAAATAATTAAGCAGAAACATAATTACTAAGCATAAAGCGCTCCATAAAAGTGAAGGACTATCAGGAAACCAAAATTTCATAATGATAGTCACAGCAGAGAGCTCTGCGGCAATCGTAATGGCCCAGTTGTACCAGTAATTCCATCCTAGAGCAAATCCGAGCGCAGGATCGACAAACTTAGTTGCATACGTACTAAACGTTCCAGTAACTGGCATATAAGCTGCCATTTCTGCAAGACTGGTCATCAAAAAATACACCATTATACCAATTGCAATATACGCTACCAGCGCTCCGCCCGGCCCAGCAGTATGAATTGCTCCACCGCTGGCTAAAAACAATCCAGTGCCAATCGTCCCACCAAGAGAAATCATCGTTAAATGCCTTGTTTTTAGCTTGCGTCGAAGCTGGTTAGGCGAAGAATGGTCGGTCGTAGCTGTTTCCTTCTTTTTAATAACGCTTTCCATTGTTTTCATCGCTCCTTTTTTCTTTGTCATGGAAAGGAGCCGGGTGATAATCGAGTAGGAGTGGGTGACTAACCCCCGACCTCTCACACCACCGTACGTACCGTTCAGTATACGGCGGTTCAATTAAGATGACGCAGAAATTGATATCTTTCGAATAGACTTCTTAACCCTTGTCGACTCCAGTAGGAGTTGTCGAGGGTTTTGTGTAGAATGGGACTGCAGGCAATCCGACAGTATTTCTTGCGTATTACCCCACTCGAATGGCTTATGCGTTGGAACACTTAATCCTCTGAGTTTCCGAATTTTTGTTTTCGGCGTTTTCCACTCTTTCCATAAACACATTCGAAGTCTTCGTCTGATCCATTCGCCAAATTCTTTGAACTTACTTGGTGTATCTGCCAAGGTAAAATAGCCGCACCATCCCCTTCTGTTAAGCTAACTGCTCTTCTGCCTTTGCAGCTCGGGACTTTCACCCTAGAGATTACACCCATGCTGGGCGCACCAAAAAAGCCGCCGAAGGTGATTCGGCGGCAATACAAACATTACCCGTATCAACCCTTCCGTGAAGATAGCGCTCCACGGCTGCTTTTCTTCAGGCAAACCGTGACAGTGCTGCCCCTGTTCGGTGGCAACCCCAGTCCGCACATCCAGAGAAATGTGCGAACTTCGGCGGCTTTCCCTTTCCAGCGAAGTCTTCAATGTTCTCTGCATCTCGTTCGCAGTACTCATAAAAGCCGCAACCTCTACCTCATCGGGTGAATGAGGATGCTATTTATTTAATTCCATAATGATTATAAAACAATTTTTGTGCAAAAACAATATCTATTTGCACCTCGATTGAGACAAGATTTTTTCGTATAGATTTTTTTTAAATCCAACCATTGCTTTCAAGGGATGATCAATCGGTCTACCAGATGATTGTTGTAGATAGAAGACATGGTTTCTCGTGATGACTTCGATCTTTTGTTTAAAAATGATTTTAAATATGGTTCTTACGAATTTTTTTATAAAAACGAGTAAGGGTTGAAAACAAGTTTATATTTGTTATTTCGCAATAGTTATCACAATCGATAAAGCACCTGTTTCTCTAACAAAAATAATCCAGCTCGTCCGCAAGTCACTCGTTTTATTATTTGCAAGCGATTGATTTGACCCTCAAGCAGACCGATGTTTTAGGGGGAAGTAAAGCATTCTTTACAGCTTGGATATCACTTCTCAGCCTAAAAGCATAATAATATAATGGTGTTTTTTGCTGGTTAATTGTTCACAAATCCTATGTAAGGTGGTAGAAGTACTGTAACCAAAACAAAAAGCCATCATGTTATTTTATTAATGATGACTTTTTGTTAAATTTCAATATTTTGATTTTTTATTATATTTTCAGCTTCTTCTTTTATAATTCCAAGAGATAAACACTGCAATAAATTTTCATCAATTAATTCCATTCTTTCATCTGGAATTTTATCATATTTTGTCAGCAATAAACTTTTATGTATTGTCATAATCTGACTTAAATCTACATATCTTTCTATATTTCCTTTGGGAATATATGTGAAAATTGGATGTTCATCATAAATTAACTTTTCATACCAATCTTTAGATTTTTCTGATAATTTAATAGTATTTATTGGAGCAATTAAAATATATTCAAATTCTTCATTTTGATTTATTATATTATTAGTTACAATAATTACTTTTCTTGGCTTAATAGTAACAACAACTTGTTGTTCTCTGGCTCTAGGTCTTCCTTCAATTATTTCTGGAGAAAAATTACCTATTTGATCAACTATTTTTCCTTCTAATGGATTGTTTTTATTAGGAATGAGCATTTTGCAAAATTAGATTTTTTGGATAAAAGTATAAAAAATAAAGCACTCGACAAATAGCTACCAGCATGTTATTTTACAAAATATTACAATAATCTTGTTTTCGGGCATACCTACAGAATTTTTCACATTGAATTTTTTTAAGCGGCTTTCTTCCCTTTATTTTCCTTTGCCATCGCTAGCGCTGAAACAAGTAATACAATAGCGTTCAGGTAAATATGGGTCTTTACTTTTTCAATTCCCCATACATGTAGGGAGTTCGCCGTAAGGTAGCTTTTCATTCTTGAATTACAGCGTTCTACACTTGTCCTCTCGTTGTAAAGCTCTTTCCAACGTTTTGTATCACGGTGCGGATTGGAATATCGGCGCACATCCTTTTTGATGTCGACTTTTACCACCATTCCATAGTTGGAAGATGAACAGGCTGCCATTCCTAATGGGCAATCCACTTTGCCGGTTGCGTGAGGACATCTGAACTTGAGCTGGTCCTTATCAGCTCCCCAATAAGTCATTTCATAACCCATGGAACAACGCGGAGTTCCATTGGAAGAAATCCCTTCAGGAGGCTCTTTTTCGTTGCGCAAATTGAGCGGGATAATGGCTTGCGCTCCAATGTTTTTGGCTGATTCATAGTTTTTTAGTTGGTCATATCCGCCATCCATGATCAGAAATTCAATTTTGGATTTGGTACGCTCTGCCACTTGCTCTATTAATTCTGGTGCGACTTCTCCATCGTTCACATGGGCAGGGGTTACTTTTATGGCTATTGGCAGTTCGCTTGCGGTATCGACTGAAAGATGCATCTTATAGCCAAACCAGGTAATTTTATTGCCGAAGGAATCATATTTTGCGCCCCAATTGGCATTACCCGTTTGTTCACTACGCTTTTTGGGCTGTTTCTTTTCATAGGCATCAATGGCGGCACTGTCGATGGCCTGGTGGCTGCCGTCAATTATTCCTTCCTCCTGAGCTAACTGTACCAAGTCAAGGAAGATCTTTTCAGCCAGCTTTTTTTTGGTAAGTGCCGCAAAAACCCGGCTGAGAGTGGAGATAGACGGTGCGGGGCGATCAATCGATAAACCGCATTGATAACGGAAACGAAGGTCTTTATCCAATCGATGATGAAGGGCGGTAAAGGTGTCGATGCCTTCGAGTGGGGCAGCGATGAGAGCCCTTAGAATCCCTTCTCTGGAATGACCGTCAGCCCCTCGGGGTGAAGAACTTCTCAACTGTTTAGCATAAGGGCGTAAATCAAGCGAGCTAAAAAAGATAGGTAATTTCTCTTTTGACTCTAATTTTTGCAGTTCTTCAAAGGAAAATAGGCTTTCTTGTAGAATATACAAAGTGACTTCCTCCTTTTGAATTTTTGTGGTTTCGTCACTTCAAAAATTCTACATTTTAGGGGTGAAGTCCTTTTTTATGTCTTTGAAATCCTTATGGCTCTTGGGTCAAAAAATATGCAAAATGCTCAGGAATAAAAAACGAAAGAGGTCTTTTTGTATCTGACGGATAAAGGATGGCAGCTTCAAATTCATAACCTCTTTCAATTTGTTTCCAGTTTTCTTTATTTAAAAAACCAGTCAATTTATTTACCTCCAAATAAATCCCTATAAGTTATTTTTGAAATTCCTCTTGTGTTTTTACTTACTTCATTTGCTTCTTTCCAATCTTTTTTAGATAAATTTAAAAATTTATTTTTTGTGATAATAGGCTTTTTAAGTTTATTCTTATTAGTAGCTGCTAACATTTTTTTATCATCCTCTCGACACATATACTACACCTCCTCAGATGCAGTATATGCAAGTTTTAGCTAAATTATATCATATCTACATATTGAAATGATATTATTTTTATTCATGTATATATTAAAACTAGGTAGACGTTGCGGAAAGAGTGGCAAAACACTTAACTAGAGCTGATCAGACCATAGCAGATCTAGCTAAAAATAAACTCTACTAATTTCTTCATTTTCACCAAAAAATCTAACCCAATCACACAATATTATGTACATCCAATCACTCTACCATTCATGTTTGTTAACAATAACTCATCCATCCAAACCATATCATCATTTACATTATATTATAGTATGCTTTCATAAACTCTAGTACTTCATTGATTGAATTTACATCTATTGAAACATCTGTTGAGTGTCGTTAAATAGACATTAAATAAATTTTTCAAAATATCACTAAAACCTTTTAATTTTACTAATTTCTTAAAAATAGTACCGAAAAGTACGTTATTATTAATAATCTTTTACTAGAAAAAACTTATATTTTTTGTTCAAATTTCATACTCATGCAAAATCCCTATTATAAGGAAGATGGATGTATCGGCAAATTAGACGATTCTATCATTCTTCCGATTAAAAAAGCAATCAGCCAACAAACGGCTGATTGCTTCATGTTTCTCATTCTCGCAAAATATAATTTTAAAAATAAGATCTGGCTCCTAAATATCGATCATTCCAATATTTTTGGTTTAAATTCGATATTTGCACGCCACTTGATCCGGCATGAATGAAATCCCCATTTCCTAGATAGATTCCCATGTGGGAAGGACCTTCTTTATATGTTGAAAAATATACAAAGTCTCCGACATCTGGTGAACTTACTGGTTTCATCATGTTCCAATAACCGGCTGTACTTAACCGAGAAACGGATGTCACTTTGTTTAATACATAGTAAACAAATCCGCTGCAGTCAAAACCAGATGGCGTATTTCCGCCCCATCTGTACGGAACTCCAACTAATTTTTTGGCTTCTCGAATCATTACTAAAACTTTGCCGTTTTGAGTAGATGAATCAGAATTCGTTTTTGTACCGGAATTCACTTGACGTGCACTATCGGCTGAAGAGCCTGACAGCTTCAATACTTGGCCGGGGTAAATAACGTCAGATGAAAGGTTATTCGCAGCTTTTAATTGATTGACGGTTAATTTAAATTTTACAGCAATTTTCCATAGAGAGTCGCCTTTTTGGACGGTATATGTATTTTGTGAACTTGCTTTATTTGAAGTTTGTGAGGTTTGTTTGGGCGCCTGCACCTGTTCTTTGGCGCTAACCTTTTCGCTAGATACAGCTTGGCTGGATCCAGATAGTTTTAACACTTGGCCAGGATAAATTAAATCGCTGGTTAATCCGTTCAGCCTTTTTAATTCGCTGACAGACGTTCCGTTGTTTTTGGCAATGCCCCATAACGTATCACCTTTTTTCACTGTGTATGTCGAACCAGTTTGTTTAGGAGCCGCCTCTGTTTGATTATTAGTAGTTACTTTCGCTTTCGGAGAAGACGATGCTTCTGAAGGAATATTTAAAACCTGACCTATGTATATTGTATCGCTTGTAAGTCTATTTGCTTCTTTTAACTTTACAACAGTAGTATTATATCTTTGCGAGATTCCCCAAAGAGTATCCCCGGCTTCTACTCGAATCGTTTCAGCGGAAGCGACTCCTGCGAAAACCGAAGATCCAAGAACCGCGGATGTCGTTAATCCCAACACTTTTTTCTTCATACAGCCTTTCCTCCTCATATGAGACATCCTATGTTCGTTTATCGTACAATAATATTTCTTACTTATTATATCGACAACTTTCTTCATATTTTACTATATTATAAGATAAAATTCATCATTTTTTCAAAAAAGAGGATGATAGACCTGTATTGTAAATATTTTCAAAGCAGCCTATTCGATCGTTTATTTTTCATCATCAAATGGGTAAATCCAGAACGTTTCTTTATGAAAAAATTGTTGAAATTGAGGGAGGTCTTTTCCTCCTTCTTCTATTTTTTCTACGATGGAATAAGTTTGCGATCGATGAGCCTTCAATGCCTGTATTTTTATATCTGCAACTTCAGATATATCGATTTCTACATCCGGCTCGCCTATATGTTCAAATCGATCGTTTGAAAAAGCTATGCAATAAACGGTTGGACGCTCCTCCCTTTTCAAGCGTTTCACCGCACGAATAACCGCCTCGCCGCAAGCGTTGTGATCTGGATGAACAGCATAACCAGGATAAAACGTGACAAGAAGGGTCGGTTTGACTTCCCGGATGATCTGTTCAAAGTGGTCTGCCAATTTTTCTTCATCTTCAAATTCCAATGTTTTATCCCGATAGCCGAGCATTCGTAAATCGTTTATATTTAAAATTTTTGCGACCTGCTCCAATTCTTTTTTTCGAATATCTTTTAATGTCTCCCTATTGGCGATTAAAGGCTTTCCCATGCTGCGGCCCATTTCGCCTAAAGTGCAGCAAGCATACGTGACAGGTACGTTTGCTTTCCGTTTTAAAGCGATCAGTCCTGCTGCTCCGAACGATTCATCGTCGGGATGAGGCAGGATCACTAATAACCTCTCTTCCATTTATTCCTCTCTCCTTTTTAAGAAAATGGAGTTTCACTAATTTGTAATGCAATGGCAAGCTTTCCATCTCGATCGTGGCCGGCCATGAGAAGGCGATTTTGTTCATCAACGGTATAATCGGTAAGACCTTCAGCATACACCCAGCCTTCCTCTGTTTTTAATCCGACACGGTATGGTCCTGTTCCTTTTATTTTACCTTGTGAAAATGTAATTTTTGCATTTCGGACAAACGCGACAATAGTCATGCTGTTTTGATTGTGGTGTGAAGTATAAGCACCGGTTGTCGTTTCAAGATGAATATACACCTCTTTATGTAAAAAAGAATCAATGATTTTTTGAACCCTTATCGGATCAATCGGTTTCAAAGCTTCCACCTTCTTTATTTTGTTAAGATTTTCTCATACATCTCCATATGCTTGCTGATTAATTCAAGCTTCTCTTCCGGTGAAATGTCGGCTGCTATAATGCGTTTCAGCGCATCTAGTAATTTTTTATCTGGACTTTTTCTTACTCTAGGGTGAGTCATTTCATCGAGGAGTTCTTTTTTAATCGCCTCTTCCAACGTTTTTTTCTCATCTGACCCTACTGAAAGAGTTCGGTTTGACCAAAGTTTTCTGTATGCATGAAGAAGTTCGTTATCATTCACATTTATTCACCTCGAGGAACCTGCTTGCATGAGGTTACTTTGAGATTCTAGTCTTCCATATCGTTTTGAAAGAAGGTTCACTCATTGTAAAAATGATGATGCCTGTCCAAATGCAAACAAAGGTGATCAATTCTACAACAGTAAACGGCTCGTGGTAAAGAAAAACGCCGAGAAAAAAAGTGATCGTTGGCGCAATATATTGCAAGACTCCGAGAAAATACATCGGAATTTTAGGCGTACCTTTCGCAAACAGCAATAAAGGGATCGCCGTAATGACGCCTGTTCCCATTAGAAGAAAGTTGGTCGATGCATCCCATTCAAAAAAAACACTGCTTCCTAACGATTCTAAGTATAGCACATAAATGATTCCAATTGGAAACACAACAAACGTTTCAAGCGCCAGACCAAAAGCAGAATCTAATTTTATCACTTTTTTAGCCAGTCCATAAAACCCGAATGTACTCGCAAGAATAAGCGATGTCCACGGGACATGGCCATAATGGACAGTTGATATGAGCACTCCGAAAGCCGCAAACAAAAACGCGGTCTGCTGCCCTTTGTTTAATTTTTCATGCAAAAAGATCATTCCTAATAGTACGCTCACCAATGGATTTATGTAATAACCAAGACTTGTCTCAAGTACACGGTCATGATTCACCGCCCAAATATAAACAAACCAATTGGCGCTGATTAAGAAGGATGAAAGAGCCAACGTTAACAAAATCTTGGGTGATTTAACGATTTTTGTGCACTCATATAAAAAATCAGCAAATCGTTTTTGGAACAAAAGCAACAGCAACACAAAAACAAAAGACCATATGATTCGATGAGCCAAAATTTCCTCAGATGACACATGGTCTAATACTTTCCAATAAATAGGGAATATCCCCCATAAAATATAAGATAGACTAATATACATGATTCCTGATCTCATGCTAGATCATCTTCCTTCCCATATCACACATTATATTCTGTTTCGATCGCTTTTTCCAAGAAATTGTTTTGAACGATCTTTCCGCAGCAGTCATATATTACAATGTAACAATTAGGGTCGAAGAGGGATGTGTGAGCAATGAATCTTTGGAAAAACATGAATGCCGGACATGTTGAACAATATATTCAGGAAGTAATGAAGCAAGCGTTTGGTTCACACTATACGGAGCAATTCCCATTCACCAGTCCTTTTCCTATTATGAATCATAAAGAAGCTCCTCCTTCACCTGAATTTTATGAGACAGATGAATTTATCTATATTAAACTTCCGATGAATGATGATTTAAAAAAAATGATAAAAATCCAGCATAACCAACATCATTTGCATCTTATGAATTATCCGGAAAAAAATCAACAAAAAAAATTTGTATTTCCTGCACCTGTGAAAAGAAAAGGGACAAAAGCCGTATTTTCTGACGGAATTCTTGAAATTAAATTCGTGAAATTAAAAGATCATCATTATACGGAAATTGATCTTTTCCCATCTGAGTAAAATGAGGCCGGTTTTGTTAACCAGCCTCCACTCATCCAATTTTCGTATGGATAAACTCCGCACTGCCAAAAGGGATCTTCAACATATTCCTGAAACTGAAGATGAAATGCAGACAAATCCGATTCCGCATTTTACTTTAATCCCTTTTCATAACACCAATTCAAAAATATCGAAGCGAACGTTCGCCGCATTATATGAAAGCTCAACAAAAATGAAATGAAAATGTCAGAACGATAGGGAGGTCTATGATTATTAAATTTTCTAAAATGAAATGAAAAGTGGAGAAGGTAGGCAAGAATTTAAAAGCAAAATATTTGTCACTTGCCCTTTTTTATTTGCGATCACTTTACATATATTTGGATGCCTTAGTTGTATTAGCAATCATTCCCTCTTGCTTCATCGTATAGAAAAAATCAGTTAAGTAAAGCTTTTGCAACAGGACTTTCCCTAAATAAAGTCCTTTCAATGTCAACAATATGCTTGAACAAATCTGAAAATAAAGAAGGCGGCCGGAAGACCAAGCCGCTGCTGTCAATTTTATTCCATCTTCGATTTCAATACTTCAATTGCTTTTTTCATTTGGGTATCATTTTTTTCAATTTTTTCTCTTACTAAATCCATCAGTTTGATTGTCGTATCTTGTGAGATTTTCCCCGTTTGTTTTAATTGATGGTCTCTTTGGAAAGCAACAACAGTATTTTTTAATGCTTTATCAAAATATCCGTCCACATCTGTTTTATAGCCTAAAGCTTGAAGCATTTTCTCAGCTGTTTTCACTTCTGTTGAAACGTCGCCTTCCTGCAACGTTTTTTCCGGATTTAAATATGGTAAATGAGCATATTCAGGCAAAGTCACTTTATATTGAGGTTCTATTCCTTTTTCGTGAATCCATTTGCCTGAAGGTGTCAGCCATTTGGCAATCGTATATTTCATCGACGAACCGTCTTCAAACGTTTTAGCGCTTTGAACGGTTCCTTTTCCGAACGTTTTTTCTCCTACAATCGGAATTCCCTCCGATTCGTTCAAAGCCGCGGCCATAATTTCGGCTGCGCTGGCTGTTCCATTATCTGTGATGACTACGACCGGAACATCAACGATTGGTTGATTTTCCGCTTTATAAATATCCTTTGATCCGTCTTTTGCTTCAACTTGCAAAATCTTTTTGCCTTTGTCTACAAACATATTTGACATCGTTATGGCTTGGTCCATCAGTCCCCCAGGATTTTGTCTTAAATCGAGGACAATTCCTTTTACTTTTTTCTCCTTCAGCTCTGTCAATGCATCTGCCAATTCTTTTCCAGTGTTCTCGGAAAATTTTGTGATTTGTATTTTTCCAATTTTATTTTCTACTACTTCACTATAAACTGTTTCAATCGGAATCGTATCTCTTGTAATCGTAAAGGTCAGCGTGCCGACGCCATCCCGTTCAATTTCAAGGCTTACTTTCGTTCCTTTTTCGCCACGAATAAGAGATACCGCTTCATTCACAGACATTCCTTCAACACTTTTATTGTCAACTTTTAAAATTTTATCTCTCGGCTTCAACCCTGCTTTCTCGGCAGGCGAGCCTTTTATCGGTGAGACGATCATGATATAGCCGTTCGTCTCTGTTACTTCTGCACCGATTCCTTCAAAGCTTGAAGATATATTTTCTTCAAATCCTTCTGATTCTTTCAAATCCATATATGACGTATACGGGTCGTCGAGAGATTCTACCATCCCTTTGACAGCACCTTCTACCAATTTTTCATCATCTATTTTTTTATAATATTCTTGCTTTAACGTATCATATGCTGAATAAAGCTTCTCAAAACTATCATTTTCTTTTTCAGATGCTGACGTAAAGTTGAGTAATGTGAGCGTAAAACCGCAAGTTATTATGACCGTCAGTACAATTGTGATGAAAAAATTTCGTTTTTTAATATACAACACAACTCCCCCTTTAATCCATCCATTTCATTATGTCCGACAATTACAATATCGTCAAACGATCTATGTGTTTCTGTCGGCAAAGAAATGGCAAGTCAAAACGTTAAATCAACGCTCTTTCATCCTTCATCTCTTGTTTATGAAAAAATCAATCCCGCTTCAGCGGGAGAGCTTCGGTTAAATTTTCTTTACTTTTTGGAAATATTCTTCAAGTGTTAAATTATTTTCATATATGACTTTTGCAGCTTTCTTTCCGACGTAGCGAATATGCCAAGGCTCATACTTATATTTTGTGATCGCTTCTTTCCCTTTCGGATAGCGGATAATATAGCCAAATTTATGGGCGTTTTGTTGAAGCCATTTTCCTTCCTTCGTTTCCCCAAATTTTTCAGTAATTTGAAAATCTACACTTTCACTCGTCACATCAATAGATAACCCTGTCTGATGCTCACTTTGACCAGGTTTTGCTACTGCTTGAACTGCTTTTTGCTCCCCTTTTTGTTTTTTTTCTGCTTCAAACAGCTCAACCTGCCGATCATACGAACGAAAGCCTGAGGCTCCGAAAAGAATCACGCCGTCTTTTTTCGCAGCTAGAAAAAGCTGTTCAAGTGCCGCAGCTGCTTCCTTGCGCAAATAACGCTTCGGAACATCCGCGTCCCCGAATGAAAACTGTATGTTTGGCACTGTCAAATCATTTGGTTTATAGTCGACAGGAAGGAAAAAATCTTTATTGACAAGAACTAAAATATTGTCAGGATTTTGAATAACGGGTTGACCGTTAACCGTTTGTACGACATTAAAATATTGCTCCTCAAGCAAAAATTCCGGATCAATTTGTTCTGTTTGGACGGTTTTTTCCGTTGTTTGGACTAGTTCTTTGTTTTCTACTGTTTTTGCTTGCGGTTCATTCTCTTCAACATAGTCGCTTCCATGAAAAAAGGGAAGCTTATCAAATGGCATTGAGCATCCGGCAAGCATCAAAGCTGCAAGAATCGTGACTGCGATGATTTTATGCATAAAAATTCCCACCTTGTATAATCTCTCACTCCTATTTTAACACTTGTCCAAACAGAAGAAAAACGGTTCTTACATTATAACTTATCATAACGTTCAATAAAAGAAAGGAGCAGATGACGATCTTTCAAAAACTAAAACAAGAGAGTGGATGTAATAAATGGAGCTAAGCCGTTTCCTTCAATTTTTGTGAACATGTTTTAAAAAATAAAAAGCGGCATGACGCCGCACATGCCGTATTATTCCTGTATAGCAGCTTCAAGAGCGATTTCAACCATTTCGTTAAAGGTCGATTCCCTTTCGGCAGCAGATGTTTCTTCCCCAGTCAGGACATGGTCGCTGACCGTTAAAACAGATAATGCTCTTCTGCCGAATTTCGCAGCAAGTGTATAAAGAGCAGCCGTTTCCATTTCAAGTGCCAAAATTCCGTATTCAGCCCATTTTTCGTGCTCCGCTTGATCATTATAGAATAAATCCGTCGTGAACACGCTTCCGACTTTGACGTCGATTCCTTTTGATACTGCAGCATCATAAGCTTTTTTCAACAAATCAAAATTAGCGGTAGGCGCATAATCAACAGAGCCAAACGTTATGCGGTTCATTTGGGAATTCGTTGATGCGCTCATAGCTAAAATGCAGTCTCTGATGTGGACGTCTTTTTGAATGGAACCGCAGGAGCCAACGCGAATAAGCGTTTGCACATCGTACTCTTGCATGAGTTCATGAATGTAAATCGAAATCGATGGAACCCCCATTCCTGTTCCTTGGACAGAGATGCGCTTTCCTTTGTAAGTTCCGGTAAAACCGTACATTCCTCGAACTTTGTTGTAGCATACAGCATTTTCTAAAAAAGTTTCCGCAATATATTTGGCCCGAAGGGGATCACCGGGAAGCAATATTTTGTCAGCAATCTCGTCTTTTTTCGCACCAATATGAATGCTCATGTTATCAAGCCCCTTCATTTAAAAATAATTGAAGTAATATTCAGTAGATGAGCAAAATCACTAACATAAATTTACATCGAAACAAAAAAGGAGACATGAACCCGATTCCTTGGTTAGAATAGATGTGCCAACAAACCATTCACACAAGGAGGTTCATGTCTCATGAATAGATTAGCACATCATCAAGGAATCCACAAGTTTTTCACGATGTTGGGGTTGGCACTTTATTTTTCAAAACCTGTCATGAAGCATCTCGTTCATATCGTGGATGCGATGATCACGAAAGGCTTTTCTGGAACGTTGACCGATCTTCATCATTGGAGCTTTCACCCCAATCATCGAACGACACTCAGCCATTTTTTCACGAAAAGCCCTTGGGATGAAGAGACGCTGCTTGGCAAACTCCAGCAATGGATGCTTCATCGTGTCGAACGGATCGCCAAACAGAAAAATCAACCCCTTTTTGTTTCGATCGATGATACGATTTGCCAAAAAATCAAGCCTTCGTCACGGGCAACGCACGCCATTCAAGGGTGTGATTGGCACTATTCTCACACAGAGAAAAAGTCGATCTGGGGACATTCTCTTGTTTGGCTCATGGTTCATACGATGACCCAGGCTTTTCCCTTTGCGTTCCGCCTCTACGACAAGGCGGCTGGGAAAAGCAAGGGGGAACTCGCGATCGAGATGCTTTCTTCTTTGGATGTACGCCGTCCCGTTTATGTGCTGATGGATTCGTGGTATCCATCGCAAGCGCTCGTGGAAGCCTGTCTGAAAAAAGGATTTCACGTCATCGCGATGCTCAAAACGAACCGGATTCTCTATCCGAAAGGCATCGCCATCCAAGCCAAACAGTTTGCCCGCTATATCGAACCGAACGACACCCATCTCGTCACGGTGGGAGAAGAGCGTTATCGCGTGTATCGCTACGAGGGATCGCTGAAAGGTCTCGATGATGCCGTTGTGTTGTTGGCTTGGAAAGCCGATCAGCCGATGACACCCGAACATCTTCACTGCGTCTTGAGCACCGACCGGGAGCTAAGCGATGAAGAGATCTTGCGCTACTATGCCCAACGTTGGTCGATCGAATGCTTTTTTCGACAAGCGAAAGACCAGCTGAAGCTCGATGGGTACCGTGTTCGTCATCGTCGGGCGGTGAAACGGTATTGGATCTTGGTGCAACTCGCTTATGTGTACAGTATGGTCGAGTCCAACCGGGATTTCTCTACTGGGCTTGATCTTCTCCGAACGAAGAAAGGGCATAGTCTCGTCGAGTTCATTTACCATGCAGCGAAGCAAGATATTCCCATTGATGTTGTCAAAAAACAGCTCCATGTGGCATAAGGGGTACCCTGTTTGTCTCTTTTGGTATGGTAATTATTGTTATGAAAATTGCTCATCTACAGTAATATTATCATAACATAGCAGATTTTTCATGAGAATCCGTGCAGCATATTTTGCATCCTCCAATCACCGGACGTGAATGCGGTGAATTTTTTTCCACCCGCCGGTCACTAATTTATAATACTTTGTTCCATTTTTTCCTTCATCAATAAAAACAATGTCTCCTGTCCAAATATAACGTCCGTTATAATCCGGAGGGATCGCTTCCGAAATATTAAATTTCCGAAAAATTTTTTTGAGCACTTCCTGATGATTTTTTGCACGGACAGTTAAGCGGTATACGGGTCGATACCCTTTTTTCTCCCCGATGTTTGGTGTTTGAAAGATGGTCACATCATAATCGGTCGATGGATTAGACAATTTAAGAAGATTCAGTGCCAACCTTGTCCCCTCCAAATACAATTTTCCAAACTTATTTGCTGTCAATGGAGGGAATTCCTGCTGCGAATGTCAACTACTTTTGTCGAACCTTTTCTGATATTGTCAAGATAAACATAAGCCAGCACAATCCAACCGCAAATCCCGCCAAAACATCTGTTAAATAGTGAACTCCCAAATAAATTCTGCTTAATCCAATCAACAGACATAAAATACTGGAAACAGCAAAAACGACCCGCTTTCCTTTTTTTATGCGGGTGCTGATTAAATAAGCGATCAAACCGTAGACAGCTGTTGAATTCATCGTATGACCGCTTGGAAAACTGTAGCCGGAAATATCGGTCAGTCGATCAAAATCAGGGCGCTCTCTTTTCACTATTTCTTTTATCATTTCATTCATCCAACGAACTCCGTATAAATTTATGTAAAGAATAATGAACGTGATCCATTTTTTTCGAAATATATAATAAATACTTATGAAAATAGTGGCAGGGAGAAGAATATGATATGAACCAATTTCTGTAAAAAAGAACATAATGGAAGTAAATGGATCATTTCGAACCCCTTCGATTGATTGAACAATTGTATCGTCAACATGGCGAATTGTCTCATTTTTAATCGCAAAGGAACTCGTTATCAAATAAAAAAGCAGGATGAAAAATATATATGTTTTATTCATCTAAGGCAGCGAAGATATGCCACTTTTTAGCGAAAGTGGGAAAGGTAATCGCTTTTTCCTCCCTTCGTTTCGTTGTATTTCTTAGTATAGTAAAAAATAGGAAAAACGCAAATCATTTAAAACGTCTTATTCTTATTATCGCTGATATTCGAAACAATTTTTGCTGAAACCTATGATAGAATGATAGTTGGGGAGGTGGTGGAAAACAGTGGATAAAAAATACATCCATTCATACTATTAAATTTGTTGATCAATTCGATCGTGTTGAGGATGTTTGCTTATGACAATTACAGCGAACATAATATAGGTTATAGCATCACTTTTACAGTCTTATGTATATTTTTTGTTTTCTTAACTATTTATGGGTTCATGAACAATAGTAAAATTAACCGAGCAAAGCAATAAAAGAATGATGCTTCTTTTTGATGTTAAATAGTAGTGATGGCCGCCTTTTAATAAGGTGGAGGAGAATTTCCTTTGCGTGCTGCTGGTATTTTCTTATTCAAGTTAAGAAGTTTACTGTTGCCGCGCATTGATAAATCCGTTCATTCATCTTTTCAAGAGAGTGTGTGAACTGGATACATTTCCTTCCGTCTTTATATACATAGAGAGCTTTGATTTTTAAGTCCTTCATCGCCATAAATTTTTGATAGCTGGCTTCTATTTCTGAGCAGCAAAAGCAGAGGGGTGACGATATGTGCTGCCCAACACCCCTTCCATTTTCGCAGCCTTAATGCGCCCTCTTCCTCCCATTTTGGGTTGGTCCGATTTTATCGCGGCCACAATAAATTTAGCTAGTTAAAAATGCCGCGTAATTTGACTGCACAGCTACTTTGACAGCTTTTCTAAACGGAATAGTCTTCTCCGTTGTCGCTAATATGAGAGCTTTGTTATACACCTACTTACGCCATAACCGACTGATTCTATTCCCCGTCGGATTTTATGACAACAGCCTTTTAAATTGGACATGATTGAAAAATTTTCATACAAAAAAACTAGGCTCTCCTTGTTTATCAGCTATATTGGCGAATGATATTGATAAGCTTGCTATCAAGATTCGGCACGTCCTGCCTGCTTACACGAACTCGAACGTAGCTTTCATCCAAATCTAGCGCTTCGGCGAGAAACCCGGAAAGTCCTCTTGCTCTTCGATCAATTTCCATAATCATTTCAATATCGTGTTCGCCTATCGAATAGAAAACAATTTCAAGCTCCTTTAAACGGCCTCTAAATGGACCGGAAGTCGGATAAAATTCAAACTCTTGAATGAACGGTAGCCTTTTTCTTAAACGATATGGCGCTGCTTCATTTTCAACTTGAAGGAGCTTAAATCCGATTCGGTTTATACTGTTTAATACTTCCTTCATTAAGCCGCCGGGAACAACGTCGATATAGTCCGTATCTTTCGGATCGATCGCTCCTTTAATATCCAATCCGGTATGAATCCATACTTTGGATGCTCCGATAGTAATTGGAGTATCAAGCGGAAGCTGAAATGAAAACGGAATTTCTTTCGTTTCATTCGGCAGTATGACGAAAGGTTTATTGATTTGTATTTTAGCGATTTCTGCTTGCCTCTTCTCTCTACGATCATCTACTTCTTTTATATAATGCGTAAGAACGGACAAGTAAATTTCGTCAATTTTTTGTTCAACGTTTCCTCCATTAATGACAACAATGCCTTTCACCTCTTCGCCGGGATAGAACGTTGAGGAGGTAAGCTTCGTATCTACTTTTGCCGCTCCAATCCCAATGCCCGCGAAAATTTTATTAAATAGAGACATTTATTCTCCCCCTATTTCGGAATTTTTCTGAATATCCTCTAGAATCTCCTCTGCTGATCTGTATGAACCATCCATTCCAAACAGCTTTTTTATAATATTCTTTGATTCTACGGAAATATCTAGCTCCTCTTCCCAACTTTTTTCTTTTTTTCCCTTTTGATCAAATGATGAATAAAGCAAAAACAATACGAAATGCCCCAGCGCATAAAAATCCGTCTGAAAGCTAATTTTACGCATCCTTTGCTTTTCCGGCTCCCATTTATGAAAACTCTCCTCTTCTTCATCTGTAATCAAACGGGACAAGCCAAAATCAATGATGGAAATACTGTCGTTGTAAAGAAGAATGTTCGGTATTCTTAAATCACGGTGGACAACGTTTTGATCATGTATATACTGGACAACTTCGAGAATTTTTGTTAAATAATGAAAAGCATCTTTTTCGGAATATTTTTTTCCAAATTGAAAGATTAATTGCTCAAATGTTAGCCCTTCTTTGTATTCCATGACAAGATATTGATGGCTACCATCATTGATTTCAGCATATAAAGCTGGAACGGCAGGATGACTTAATTTTTGCAATATTTCCCTTTCTTTTTGAAAAGGCCGTTCACCCGTTGTTTTTCTTCGCTTTCGGAGCTGCTTCAAAACGACTTTTTGATGTGTGGACAAATCTTCTGCAAGATACGTGATTCCGTAGCTCCCTACTCCTAAAAATTTTTGGACTACGTATCGATCAATAACAGATCCTGGTTTATGCAGCCGCTCACCCCAAAGCGGAAACGGCTTCCAAAACTTTTTCCAAACTTCCATCATCAGCTGCTATACGAACCGGAAAAGAATCCAAACCCAGAGCGATGTTTTCTTTTATAATAATGATGGCCGTAAGAAGTTGGATCATGTTTGTATTTTGACTTAGGATAATGCTTTTTGTGGTAGTGGCTGCTGCTGGAATAATGGTAAGGGCGATGGCCTAAAAACGATTTGATGAATTTTTTCAACATACACCTTTTCCCTCCTTCTTGTATTACTTGTTTTTACGAAAAAAATCTGTATTGGTTTCAGTTTAAAAAATTTTTTGAATAAAAAGATTGGAAGACCTGGTAATCTTCCATTCCTCTATTTCTATTACTTGTCATCCATTGCAGTTTTTTCATTAGAAAATTTTTCAAAAAAAGATCATGGTAAGCGGCTCATTTTTTTCAAATATTGAATGACAACGTCCATCATTTCCTTATATTTTTTATCCCCAAATAAATCGTAAAGACCTTTGTAATCATTATACAGATCAAGGAGGGAATCAATGATTTCCTGCTGCATAGGCTTTGTTTTCTTTTCGTTTTTTTGGCTGTTCATCGGAGCAGAAGCATTTTTCTGTGCGTCCATCCCAGCAATATGTTGGATAATATGAATATTTTGCAAATGTTGATCTGCTTCTTTTTTCGAAACGGCCAGCTTTAATTCATCCGCAGATGATTCCATCCATTCCCCGTCGCGCACCCGCACTAATTCATAAATCACTTCCTCCCACGCATCGTCTTTATATCTCCACAATTCCGTCCGGTACCCGACAATTTTGAAAATTTCATCACCATAGCCTTTCACATAAACAAGATCTCCAATTCCAAACATCAGTTCCACTTCAACCGTTTCTGACTCAAACACAGTCCCATCATATTCTGATAAAAACTGTAATGAATGTTCAAAATATAAAATTTCACTGTAATTGATTTCATATAAAAACTCTTCGTCCATCGTATGGATGTTTGTAATCGTCCCCAAAGTACCGTACAAAGTAATAACGACTTGATCGCCAATATTGAACTTCGGTTTTTTTCTTTTCAGTATGAAGGCACCCCCTTTAATGCCATCACTCTTTCGATTATCACATTATATGCATCATCAACTTGTTTGAGTTGGGCGGACTATCTTGAAGGCTCAGTCAATGTTTTTGTTCAATCAATTGAACATATTTTTCCCAAGCTTCATCAAAAACAGACATGTTTTCCAAATATGATCCATTTAATTCCAAGTAAGTGCTGAGTTCATCATAATCAGTTGAATTTTTCGGAAAGCTGTGGTCAAGATAAGCATCGTTTGCAAACTTGCTGATTTTGTCCTTCGGTTTAGGATGTCTGAACGTCATCAAATAATGATAAAAAGAACTCATATTTCCACCTTCCTAAAAAATTTGCTTGTTTCATTATAACGTTTTGATAAATTTTCGAAAATAAAAAAACCGCCTTATTATGGAGCGGTTTTAAAGAGAAAACATGCTCTTTCTTCAGCTGCAGCTGGAAAAAGATTTTTTATTGTTTTATAGAATGGACCATATTTATTCTACACTGATTAAAAAACAACGATCCATTATGCCAAGACACCGTTTCCTTATTGAACGGTTTCTGGAAGCGGATTTAAGTCAATCTCAAAGCCTAAATCTTTTAACATTTCGTGATCTTTTGACATTTCCTGTCCTTCAGTTGTTAAATAGTCTCCGATAAAAATAGAATTAGCCGCATATAACCCAAAAGGCTGCAGCGAGCGCAAGTTTACTTCCCTTCCTCCGGAAATGCGTATTTCTTTTGTCGGCAGCATGTAGCGGAATAAGGCAAGCACCTTTAAACAATATCGAGGATTAAGATTATTTTCTCCTTGCAACGGAGTTCCTTCAATAGGATGAAGAAAATTAACCGGAATAGAATCTGCGTCGATCTTCTTTAAAGCAGCAGCCATTTCAATAACATCTTGTTTCGATTCACCCATCCCGATAATCACACCGGAGCAAGGAGAAATCCCTGCACGTTTGACTTTGTCAACTGTGTTTACGCGATCTTCATATGTATGACTAGTGACTATATGTTCATGATATCTTTCTGATGTGTTCAAGTTATGATTGTATCGATTGACACCAGCTTCCTTCAATCGTTCCGCCTGTTCGCCTTTTAAAATTCCTAAACATGCGCAAACCGTCAAGTTGTATGTATCTTTTATTTCGCGTACAGATTCGCATATTTTTTCTACCTCATGGTTTGTAGGCCCTCTTCCGCTTGCAACGATGCAGAAAGTTCCAGCTTTCAACTCTTGTGCCCGTTTGGCCCCCTCTAAAATGGCTTCTTTTGAAAGCAGCGGGTATTTGTCGATCGGAGCCGTTGATACGGAAGATTGGGAACAGTAGGAACAGTTTTCAGGACAATATCCTGATTTTACATTCATGATCATATTTAACTTCACTTTATTCCCGTAAAATGCTTTTCGAATCTTGTAAGCACCATGCAGAAGAAGCAGCAATTCTTCATCAGGACAGTCCAAAATTGCAGCAGCTTCCTCATAAGTTATTTTATGTCCAAATAGTACGTTTTCGGCTAATTCAACCCAATCGATTCTCATTTCGTAATCCCCCTTTTCTGTAATACTTAAATGGTAAAAAAAGAAAAGATATATGTCAACTATTTTTTAAATTAAGTTTACATAAAATACAGATAAAAATCCTGCCCGAACAGGCAGGATTTTTTTATTTTACATAAGCGCAGCCGACAATGATCAAAAGTATAAATAATACTACGATCAAAACGAATGAAGATCCGCAGCCATATCCGGCACCATGTACCGGATAACCGTATCCATGTCCACAATGGTGAAAATCGTGATGGTGAAAATGCATTTGCCCCACTCCTCATTTTTTAATCTAGGTTTCAGTTTACATTATGTTTTTTTGGACTTTCAGGTATGTGCACATGCCTATTTTTCCAAATTCTTTGGAACAAACGCCCTGCAGTTGGAAATTGGAAACACCAGTTGTGCAAGCGGGCAGATGATATCGTCCTATAAGAAACATGAGGAGGAACTTCATCTGCGACCGCATTGTGATTGTCTTAAAAAATCAATTTTACAAATTTTAGATTATTTGAGATTACTATAGACATGGCAGCGGTCAACGAAAGAAAAGGAGTGGGCAAATTCGTCTTTTTCCGACATAAGCTGCTACTATTAGTTCAGAGTCATCTGACCAGTTATGGTTGTACAAGTTTAAAAATATCTTTTTTTCCAAAAAATATAAGCTGTTAAGCTTGACATGAGCAATGAAATGGAAATGGGAATAAAAAACGCAAAATGATGATTTTGAAACGGTATCGGCACATTCATTCCATACAAGCTCGCTACTAATGTCGGAATAGAGATGACGATCGTAATTGCCGTCAAAAATTTCATGACAATATTGACATTGTTGGAAATGACTGATGCAAATGCGTCCATCATTCCGCTTAAAATACTTAAATATACCTCTGTCATTTCAATTGCTTGTTTGTTTTCGATAATGACATCTTGCAAAAGATCTTGATCTTCCTCATACATTTTCAAGTAATTTAATCGCAGCAGCCTTTCCATGACAATATTATTGGATTTCAGCGATGTCGTAAAATAAACTAAGCTTTTTTCCAGACTGAGCAATGAAAAAAATTCTTTATTTTTCATCGATTGATGAAGCTCTTTTTCTACTTCGCTCGTTTTGCGATTAATTTGTTTCAGATATCGCAAATAATATGTTGAAGTTAAATATAAAATTTGAAAAGCAAAACGCGTTTTCATAAACGTATAAAAACCTTTAACTTTGTTTCTGGCAAACTGTTCAAAGATTGGGTTTCCTTGCAAACATACTGTAATAAAACAACTGTCAGTAATGATCATTCCGATCGGGATCGTTTCATAAAACGTTTGCCCGATGTCATCTACCGTGATAACTGGAATGTCAACAATAATCAACACATTGTGGTCCTCTTTTTCAATCCGGGATCTTTCCTCATCATCCAGTGCATCTTTAAAAAAGTCTATTGGAATTTGCAGCCGTTCTGACACGAAATGAACTTCTTCCTCAGTCGGTGCCACCATGTTGATCCAACAACCGTTTTGAATATCTTCAATTTCCTTCAATTGGCCGTTCGCGCTTGACATATAAATGTTCAGCATGCTTTAACCTCCTTTGCTAGAGGCAGTCTGCACGCGCAAGAGTGTCATCGCTTACGAACAGCGCCTCTTTCCGCATACATACTGCCTTACCTATCTCGGGTCCGTCCGGATCTAAAAAAGAACCGCTATTCATAAACGATTTTCACCCTCCTTCATCCATAAAAATTCAACCTAATATATGATACTAATTTTGTTTTACGATGTATATAGGTTTTAACGGAATTTTACATAAATTTGAACATTTAATAAAAAAAGGGCACATGTTTTTGTGCCCATTCGTTTACATATAATCTTTACTCTGTTTGATCGTCTTCAAACAGTTTTTTATATTCACCATAGCCTTCTTGTTCGAGCTGATCTTTCGGGATAAAGCGAAGCGCAGCCGAGTTAATGCAGTAGCGAAGGCCTGTCGGTTCTGGACCGTCAGGGAAAACATGTCCAAGGTGCGAATCCGCCGTTTTGCTTCTAACCTCTGTTCGGATCATGCCGTAAGATGTATCTAATTTTTCGACGATCTCATGCTGATGAAGCGGTTTTGTAAAACTTGGCCATCCGCAGCCTGAATCAAATTTATCGAGCGAGCTGAAAAGCGGTTTTCCCGAGACGATGTCGACATAAATCCCTTCTTCTTTATGATCCCAATATTCATTTTGAAATGGAGGCTCCGTCCCGTTGTTTTGCGTCACCTCATATTGCATCGGAGTCAATCGTTTCTTCAGCTCTTCTTTATCCCAGTCGCTCCAATGCTTGCGTATAAATTCATCCCGTCCAGACGCTTGACGATACCGTTTGTAGTGAAAAGGATTTTTTTTGTAGTAATCTTGATGATAGTCTTCGGCTGGGTAAAAAGGTTTTGCCGGCAATATTTCGGTCGCAATCGGTTTTTCAAAACGTCCGCTTTTTTCTAAAAGCTCTTTCGATTGTTCCGCGAGCTCGCGCTGTTCCTCCGAATGATAAAAAATAGCCGTTTTGTAAGATTCTCCCCTGTCATAAAATTGTCCGCCCGGATCAGTCGGATCAATTTGCTGCCAAAATATATCCAGAAGCTTTTTATATGGAAACACGTTCGGATCAAAGGTAATTTGCACAGCTTCCACATGACCCGTCGTGTGCGAGCACACTTCTTCATATGTCGGATTTTCCTTATGTCCTCCCGTATATCCGGAAACAACCTTAATAATTCCCGGAAGCTCATCAAAAGGCTGGACCATGCACCAGAAGCAGCCACCCGCAAAAGTAGCCAATTCATATTTTTCATTGCTCATCATTTTTCCCTCCCTTTAGCTAATTTTCCTGCCTGCTCATTCTCATCGCAAAAGTAAAGATCAACTTGTCCTTCCTACAATACATTATAAAACGATTAAAAAGAACAAAACAATTGATTTGCAACTCAAGCATAGCGAAGTGCAAAAACTAGTATATTCGTTCCATTAAGAATTTTTCCTTTTTTGCTCCATGTTATCACGAAATGGCCATAACGCTGCCATCATGAAGGCTAAAAGCAAAACGATGGAAGCTAAAACGTATGGAAAATCGACGTCGATATCAAACAAAATTCCTGCAATCGCAGGACCGACAATGTTTCCTAAACTTGTATAAGTAGAGTTCATGCCGGCAATAAACCCTTGTTCATCTCCTGCCATATTGGATAATAGAGTGGTGACAGCTGGTCGAAGAAGATCGCATGCTAAAAATACAGCAAACGTTACAGCCATAATGAAAAAGTAGCCGTCAACTAAGGTTGACAGAAAAATAAAGACGGAAGCGCCTAATAAACAAATTTCAATCAACCTTTTCTCGCCAAGATACTTCACTAGCTTGTCAAAGAAAACGATTTGGGCGATGAGTCCAAAAATCGTTCCTGTTGTTATGACGATGGAAATATCTTTCGGTGAAAAACCGAATTTTTTATCGACAAACAAACCGAACATCGTTTCATATGCGGAAAGGCCAAATGCTAAAACAAACACGATCAATAGCGGTACAACATACGGAGGTTTGATCGATTTGCTTAATTCGCTGAAAAATTGAAGACGAGTTTGTTTTTCATCTAATTGTTGAATGCTATCATTTGGAAGCGGTTCTTTTAAAAGGAGAATGGAAAAAACGGCTGCGACAAGCGCAATAAATGCCGCAAGAAAAAACGGCACCCGAATGCCGAATTCTGCTGCAAATCCTCCGATGCCGGGCCCGATCATAAAACCTGCGTTAATGCTGGCAGACAAATATCCAAGCGCTTTCGGCCTGTCCTCTAAAGTGGTGATATCTGTAATAAACGCAGTAACAGCGGGCATAATACATGCCTCGCTGATTCCGCCAATTATTCTTGAAATCAAAAGCAAGAAGAACGCAGAACCTATTGCAAATAAAAATTCGGATACAGCAAACAAAACTAAACCGATGACAATCATAATCTTTCTGCCAAAACGGTCAGTAAAAATCCCCGTGACCGGCGAGGAAAACAACTGGGCAGTTGAAAATGCTGCTATGAGATATCCCATATAAACGCCCGATAAATTTAGTTCATTCATATAAGCAGGCAAAACCGGAACAACGAGTCCGATTCCTAAAAAAGCGATAAAAACATTGCAAAGCAGTAATATGAGGGAGATATTTTGTTTATTTGAACGTAACATGATAACTTCACCTGCATATCTTTGACTTTAAATTTTTATGTATCAAGAATCAACTACGATGTAAAATTTTTACTTTTACAGGAAAGAAAGAAGGCGATCCATCAAAGGACGTTTTTCATCCTTCTGGATCCCCTTTCTATCTCGCTTTTCTTTAACTTTTATGCTCGCGCAAATGAAGTACATATACAGCAATGCTTAAAAACAAGGCGCAGTAACCGACATTTATGTAAACTTTGTCTAAATTGTAATCTAAGTTTCCAGCAAGGTATTGTTTATATGCCATACCGCCAAAATAAACAGCAAGGAGGAACATGACGATGCTAGCAATTAAATATATTTTTTTCAAATACATCACCCCTACACCAAATTCCCTTGCTTTTCTTTTTCTATAAAAATGTTTCATCTCTAACAATTTATTTTCTCTTATCTTCACCTCTCCGTCAAGAATTCGCCAGAAAGAATTTTCGCCATTATGTTTCATATTCCGCTATAATATTTTAGGAAAGGAGATCTGAAATATGGCATTACCTGATGATTTTTGCCGGAAAATGAAACAATTGTTAAAAAATGAAGCAGATGATTTTTTTTCTGCTTTGCGAGATGAACCGATCAAGGGACTGCGCTTCAATCGTCTAAAAATAGAAAAAGAAACGTTCATTCGGAAAATACCTTTTTCTCTTTCTTCAGTTCCCTTTTGTGAAGACGGATTTTATTACGATGAAAAACAAGACGAGCCCGGAAAACACCCTTTTCATGCAGCTGGGCTCTATTATATACAAGAACCGAGTGCTATGGTTCCTGCTGAAGTGCTTCAGGCAAAACCCGGAGAAAAAATATTAGATTTGTGCGCTGCGCCAGGAGGAAAATCGACGCAAATTGCCGCGGCGATGGAAAATGAAGGAATTCTTATCTCAAATGAAACTCATTTCAAACGAGCGAAAGCACTATCGGAAAATATTGAACGTTTCGGAATTCAAAACGCTATTGTGATAAATGAACGGCCCGAAAAACTGGTTCAACACTTTCCGAATTATTTCGACAAAATTTTAGTTGATGCCCCGTGCTCTGGAGAGGGAATGTTTCGAAAAGATGATAACGCCATCGAATTTTGGAGCGAGGATCTTGTTGAAAAATGCTCGTACACGCAAAGAAAGCTGTTATCTTTAGCGTTTCAAATGTTAAAACCCGGCGGAACTCTCGTCTATTCCACCTGCACGTTTTCTCCTGAAGAAAATGAACAGGTTATTGAGGCATTTGTAAGCATGCATCCAGAAATGTCTCTTGTTGAAATTCCTAAACGTGAAGGTTTTGATCGAGGAAGAGTGGAATGGACAAAAACGAATTTTGAAGAAATTTCAAAATGCATCCGCCTTTGGCCGCATAAAATCAAAGGTGAAGGGCATTTCGTTGCGAAATTAATCAAAAATGGCGAAAACAATACGAGAAGCAGCGTTTCATATTTAAAATCAAATGTCAAAAAACAGCAATTAGCTGAGTTTCAGCAATTCGAACATTCTTTTTTAAAGAAAAGAATAACCGGGGCATTTTTCTTGAAAAAACAACAGCTGTATGTATTACCTGAAAAATGCCCAGATATTACTTCGTTGAACGTTTTGCGGGCGGGTCTCCATCTTGGAGAAATCAAAAAGAAACGATTTGAACCGAATCATCATCTTGCCCTGTCACTCACACCAAATGATGTGAAATACAGTTATTCCTTCTCAACGAACGAAAAAGATTGGCAGGCTTATTTAACGGGAGAAACGATTTCATCTCCATTGGGTGTAGACAGGGGATGGATATTAATGACAATAGACGGCGAATCGATCGGTTGGGGAAAAGAAACGAAAGGAACCATTAAAAACTTTTATCCAAAAGGTCTTCGTGTTCAATTTTGACAAAACAAAAGCGGGTTTTGATACCCGCTTACTTATTTGAGAGGGAGCGGAACATACAAATTTGCTGAAATTACACCTTCCTCCAAATCAATTTTTTCAGCTTGAATTTTAGACCCGTTTTCCAATGACAGCTGATCAAGAAAGACTACAATCTGGCGATTTTTTGCATCAATCTGCACTTCTTTTGGAAAGTGGTATTGGGAATCAATATATTTCAACACATAAGAAACCGGAACGGAAAGTCTCCCAACCGATAAGCTTTTCACCTTTAAAATGACGTTTCCCTGCTGTACACTCGGTTCAAAAGACATGACCATGTCCAAATCCCGGCCGAAAGCGAGAAGGCTGCCGTACAGTTTAATATCATCCGTAATTTCAACCCAGTATGTGAGAGGCTGATGAACGGCTTCCTTTTTTAAATAATCATTGATGACCTTAGTTACTGTCTGTTTATCTGTTTCCACTTTAAAGACAGCAAAATCTTTACTACCTTCCGCTTCCTTTTTCAGAGGCGGCTTTTCCCCAGGCATAAGCAGAAGACCAGAGGAGATGAGAATAATCAAAAAATTGGAAAACAACAAGATAAAAAATGCAAGCTTCCATTTATTCATTTACTTCAATCCTTTTTTGTTCCATTTTCCAATGTTTCCATAACCCTTGCCGCAATCAATACATATCCGTTCTCGTTCGGATGGAATTCATCTGTATATAAGAGGTTTTTGTCCTCTCCTTCTTGAAAAATATCCTGAATTGAAACGAATACCGCACGTCCATCTCCGAGCAAAATTTGTTTCGTCCGCTCGTTCCATTCCGAAATAATCATATCAATTTCCGGAAATTCTGCCAATTTCCACGCAAACGGATTATAAAGCCCAATAAACGCAATGACTGCCTGTTCATTTGTCGACCGGATCTTGTTCATAATGTCTCTTAAACGTTGTTCATAAAGAAGGCGTTCTTCTTGAAAAAGTTCAACTGTTAATTCAAAAATATTTTCCCGCACGACTTTCATTAAATCATTTGCACCAATCGTCATGAAAATGAGATCGGCATCTTCCAATTCCTTTTTTACTTGATCTTCATCAAGCTTTTTTAACAAATTTTCCGTTGAATGCCCCATCGCTGCAAAATTGACTGTTGAAACAGATGAAATGTCTTCCTTTTTTTCTAATTCATCTGAAACGAGACCAACATAGCCTTCTTTTGTTCGGTCGCCCACTCCTTTTGTCAGGGAGTCGCCAAGTGCAACAATTTTGATATCTCCTTGCAATTGAAAAGAGCTGGACCTACTTTCATTCCCCGCGACAGCGATTTCAGTTTCAATCGGTTTGCTCTCTTCCTCTTCCGCCTTCGCTTGATTTGAAGGAGAAGCAGTGGATTTTTGGACACATCCGGTTAATAAGAAAAAAGTCATAATAAGAAGAGAAAATTTTTTCGACAGCATTCCTATCACCTTGTGACGATCTCTTTCTTTTTATTATATCATACGAAAAAAAGTTTAAAATTGACCCAAAGGCATCATGTACAGAGGGTCCTTTCCCCCTGCTGTCAGACGCTTTAGGCCAACTTTAAACTTTATTGAACAGCTTTTATATCGTTGATGATTTCGTCATACGGCGTATTTTCAACACCGTTGTAGCTTTTTAAAACAACTCCGTTTTGATCCACTAAATAAAAGCTCGTTCCATGAATGACCTGATCATCGCTTTCCGGTTTTTGAACGATCGTTTTAAAACTGTTTTTTGCAAAGTTTTCAATTGTCTCTTGGCTGTATCCGGTTAAAAAATGCCAGTTGTCAAGAGAATCGGAAAATTGATTTGCAAATTGTTTCAGTTTCTCTGGTGTATCTACTTCCGGATCAACGCTGAATGATACAAACTCGACTTCAACACCTTCTTTTTCCGCTTTTTCCTGCAATTGAGCCATATGGGCTGTCATCGGCGGACAAACGGTTTCACAGCTTGTAAAAACAAAATCAGCTACCCAAACCTTCCCTTTTAAATCTGCTAAAGCAAAGGGCTGTCCGTTTTGATCCGTAAATTCAAAATTTTCCACTTTATAATTCAACGGATCTTTTATTTTATTTCCGCTGCAAGCCGTTAAAAAGATCAATAACAGAAAACAGGAAATGAACATTTTCTTCTTCATCGATCATTCACCTTTCACCTATTCTCATCGAAAGTGTATCAAATTTTCATTCAAGTGAAAACAAATTCCAAAATGATTCATAAAAGATTCAAAAAACTAGCTTTTACTTATGGCTTCACATAGTAAGAAACTCCTAAAGCTCCTTTGCCGGTATGAATGGAAATGATTGGTGTCGTTGTGCAAATATCAATTTTATCGGCGGTTGTGATCTTCAACAATTCCTCTTTTAAGCGCAGCGCCAAATCTAATGCATTGGCATGCGCCACCCCAATCCTCAGCAAATCGCGATCTTTTATATCTTGAATCAATTGCTTCATAAAAAATTTAACAACTTGCGAATGGCTTCTAACTTTTGTGATTGGCGTAAAGATCCCATCTTGTAAAGAAGCGATCGGTTTAATATTCAATAACGATCCTAATAGAGCCTTTCCCTTTCCAATCCGTCCCCCTTTTTCCAAATGCTCGAGAGTGTCTACTGATACATAAAGAAAAGTGTTTTTTCGTACTTGTTCTATATGAGAGATTATTTTGTCTAACATTGCTCCCTTTTTTGCCATTTTTGCCGCTTCAATCACTTGAAAACCTAAAGCGCTAGATATATAGTTGGAATCTATGACCGTAACTTCTCCCTCGGTCAGGCTTGCCCCCTGCTGTGCGGCGCGCACTGTTCCGCTCAGTTTACCAGACATATGAATGGATAGCACTTGAAAACCTTCTGCATGAAGGCGATCATACACTTCCTTAAAATGGATCGGAGAAGGCTGAGAACTTTTCGGTATTTCTGCTGATTCCATCATTTTTTCAATAAATTCCGCTGGTTCAAAATCAATGCCGTCCGTATAAGATACACCATTCAATGTATAGGTTAACGGAACAACTTCAATATTGTATTCCTCCAAAATATTTTTATCTAAATCTGCTGTTGAATCGGTAACGATCCTTACCTTTTGTGTCAATATATTCACTTCCTATCAAACAATAATATTTCAACCTTATCACGTTTCTGATCAAAAGAAAAGAAACAGTCTCTAATCTTTACCCGTCCTAACATATTTTGAAACTTAAAAATTCAAAAACGGTTAATTTCGCAGATCTCTCCTTCTTCTCCAAAACGCTTAAAAAAATAAAAAGCCCTTGCCGATAATCAAATATCTGCAAGGGATATTTCTTTAAGCGTTATGTTTTAATCGGTTGTCTTGAAAAATTGATTCATAATCTTTCCACTTTAAAGCATGCTTCAAATAGCTTCGAAAATTATAAAGGCTTTTTGGCTTTGATTCTTTGCAAATGTTCGCTATAAAAAGCTGCAAATGAATATTTAACATGAAACGGTAAGAGTTATCCTCCTCCAATACTGGGATTTCAACAATCTTCACCTTCTGTCCATTTTCAAGTTTGAACTCTAGGCTTTTAAATAGCAAAGTATCAATCCTCTTTTTACCCGTTTCTTCTATTATACAACAAAATAGGAGCGAATTTTGCAAAAATTTGTCATATACAAAAATATTTTAAATTAACAAATTGAATAAGTTGCTGTCCTTGTTAACCTCTGTAAAAGGAAAACCTTTCTTTTTCATTCTTTCGACTAATCCGCGGTAATCTTCCCGATGCTTGACTTCGATGCCGACAAGCGCAGGACCGCTGTCTTTATTATTTTTCTTCGTATATTCAAAGCGAGTGATATCATCCGTCGGACCTAATACCTCATCTAAAAATTCACGTAAAGCACCCGCACGCTGCGGAAAATTAACGATAAAATAATGCTGCAAGCCTTCATAAATTAAGGATCTCTCCTTAATTTCCTGCATGCGCTCAATATCGTTATTGCCTCCGCTAAGAATGCAAACGACATTTTTTCCTTTTATTTGATCTTTGTAAAAATCAAGCGCTGCGATTGGAAGCGCACCTGCTGGTTCTGCTACAATTGCATTTTCATTATATAAGTTCAAGATCGTTGTACAAATTTTTCCTTCCGGCACAAGTAAAAGATCGTCCAAAATTGTCCGGCAAATGGAAAATGTCTGATTTCCTACCCGCTGGACCGCCGCTCCATCCACAAATTTTTCAATTTCATCCAGTTCGACTACTTCGCCTTTTTCGAGTGATTTCGCCATAGCTGGTGCTCCGGAAGGTTCCGTGCCGATTAATTTTGTTTCCGGCGATACGCTTTGAAAGTATGTGCCGATGCCAGACATTAACCCTCCGCCGCCGATAGCAGCAAACAAAAAATCAATTGGCTCATCGCTGTCATTTAAAATTTCAACAGCAATGGTGCCTTGGCCCGCAATGACATCTTTATCGTCAAACGGATGGATGAACGTACGGTTTTCTTTTTCGGCGCATTCAAGCGCTTTTTTATACGCATCATCAAATGTATCGCCTGTCAACACAATTTCAATGTACTCTCTTCCGTGCAATTCCACCTGAGATATTTTTTGTTTAGGAGTTGTGGAAGGCATAAAAATTTTTCCATGCACTTTTAACGCTCTGCACGAAAATGCGACTCCTTGCGCATGATTTCCAGCACTTGCACAGACAACTCCATTTTTCGTTTCCTCAGGAGTCAAATGTTTCATTTTGTTGTAAGCTCCTCTTATTTTAAAAGAGCGTACAACTTGCAAATCTTCCCTTTTCAAGTATACCCGGCAACCATATTTTTCAGATAATCTTTGGTTAAATTCCAATGGAGTATGTGTCACAACATCCTTTAATGATTGATGCGCTTTTAATATATCTTCTACTTGGACGAATGCTTCAACTTTTGTCAAATTCGTCATCGTACATCCCTGCCCTTAAACAATTTCTTAATTTTTAAATTATAACACGATTCAAATAAAAATAAAATTACATCTATTGTTTTTATTTAGAAATCGGCTTTTTTGACCGATTGAATCCAATTTTACATGTGAAATTATATGATTCTTATATGTATTACTTGCAAGATATGGCACAACTAAAAAAGACGCTTGAGCGCCTTTTTTAATGTCCTATAGAAGCCTGCGAAAGAAGCAATGCTTCCTTGACTTCAAATTGACTCAGACCGTTCTTATTTATTTCGCTCGTACACAAGGAAGCGGTGCGGATAAACATTTTTTTCATCAACTACTCCATCTTTTTGGGAAATAAGCTTCCATTCAGAAAAATCAATTTTTGGAAAATATGTGTCGCCTTCAAACTCCTCCTCAATTTCTGTTACATAGAGCCGATCGGCAAACGGAAGCAGCGCTTCAAAAATCTTCGCTCCGCCAATTACAAACATTTCTTCTTCCTTATTGTTTTGGGCAAATTGCAAAAATTCATTTATCGAATGAAAAACGAGACAGCCTTCGCAAGAAAACTTTTCATTCTTTGTTAACACAATCGTTTCTCTTCCGGGAAGGGGCCGTCCAATCGATTCAAAGGTTTTACGGCCCATGACGATCTTTTTGTTCATCGTTGTTTCTTTAAAATATTTTAAATCATTCGGAAGATGCCAAGGAAGCTTATTGTCCTTTCCGATCAGCCGGTTTTCATCCATCGCAAACAAAAAGGAAATCATACACTCACCTCACCTTTAATGTGAGGATGAGGATCATACCCTTCCAGCGTGAAATCTTCATAAGTAAAATCAAAAATGGATTTTACCTCTTTATTCAATTTCATTGTCGGAAGAGGCCGCGGCTCCCTCGTCAGCTGCAATTTTACTTGCTCAATATGGTTGTTATAAATATGAACATCGCCGAATGTATGGATAAACTCCCCGGGCTCCAAGTCGCAAACTTGAGCAATCATCATCGTTAAAAGCGCATAGGAAGCAATATTGAACGGCACACCTAAAAAAAGGTCTGCGGATCGTTGATAAAGCTGACACGAAAGCTTTCCTTCCGCAACATAAAATTGGAAAAACGCATGGCACGGCGGGAGGGCCATTTTATCTAAATCAGCGACGTTCCAAGCACTTACAATCAATCGCCGTGAATGTGGATTCGTTTTAATTTGTTCAATTACATTTGAGATTTGGTCGATGGTATTTCCGTCTGCACCTGTCCACGAACGCCATTGGTAGCCGTAAATGGGGCCCAAGTCGCCGTTCTCATCTGCCCATTCGTTCCAAATTCGGACGCCGTGTTCTTGTAAATATTTTACGTTTGTATCACCTTTTAAAAACCATAACAGCTCATAAATGACCGATTTTAGATGAATTTTTTTCGTCGTAACAAGAGGAAACCCTTTAGCCAAATCAAAACGCATTTGATATCCAAATGTGCTGATGGTTCCTGTCCCCGTCCGATCCTGTTTTTTAACCCCGTGCTCAAGCACATGTCTGCATAAATTTAAGTATTGTTCCATTGATGACACATCCTTTAGTTGAAATGTTACTTTAATTTACAATCGGCTCGTTCTCCCATTGCTATTAAACCGTTTGTCAAACGAAAAAATTTTTTCAAAATCCGGATCGAAAAAGCCGTCTCATGCAGCTTATTTTTGCAATCTCCATCTTTAAAAATGGAAAAATTGGCGAATCGCCAATTATTTCCCGCTGCACACTTTCTGAAATTATTTTATCTCTTCCAGCTTATCATTTACATCTTCGTTATTATGAGCAATGCGGCTAGCTGCACTTGCAGCAATGGCTGCCACGATATCGTCTAAAAATGTATTGACTTTCCCGTCATGGCTATTGTTCAGCTCTTTGATGATTCCAAATTTTTCTTTGTCTAAATAGCCATAATTCGTAAATCCAATTGACCCATAAACATTTACAATCGATAACGATAAAATTTCATCAATTCCATATAGCGGTTCATCTGATTCGATAATTTGCTGAAGCGGTTCAGGAAGCAATTTTTGTTCCGCAAGCTTGTCTAAAGCAATTCCTGTCAAGACAGCATGAATGATTTCTCGTTTTCTTAAAATCTTTTCAACATGGTATGTGCATTCTTCAAGAGACAGATCGGGAATGTATTTTTTTTGCAGCTCCAACACGATTTGTCCAATGTCTTTTAATGTTACTCCCCGATCTTCCAACAATTCAATCGCTTTTTTTTGGAGCTTTTCAAGTGAATACGCCATATTCAATCACTTCCTCGTATACTAAGTTTCAGAAAGTTTTTTTATCGAATTTCCAGTCCGATACGCTCCTTGACAATCGCATATCTTGGGTGGTTACCTTTGTGGGAGGGGCGCGCCCCTCCCACAAAGGGTTCAGCGTACCGGGGTTGGACTTTTCGCAATGTTCCTGGATAATGGTCTTAGGATCATCGGGGATACTCTTCTCACTCCTGTAGCTTTGACTACTTGTAAAGTCTGTCTCCTCGGCCCCTGTTTGGACGTCTAACCCGCAGGCTGTTCCCGTTGGTTTTCCCCATGCTGGAAGGAGCAGCTTCCAGGGCAGCCCATGGTCCAACGTGAGTTCTCATATGCGAGGGTGACTGGTCAACAGGCGCGATCCGGGGCATCCCGAAGAGTCCGACCCCTCGATCCTACAACAATAGGAGGTGATCTCATGAAACTCTACGTCGGGATCGACGTGAGCTCACGCGACTTAGCCACCTGCATTATGGATCATGAAGGAAATACGTGCGCACGCTTCAAAGTGGATAATCATCTTCTGGGCGCCACCTTCCTTCGGGATCAAATCCTCCTCCTGTGGGCTAACAAGCGAAAGCCAACCGAAATTCTGATCGGGATGGAAGCCACCTCGGTCTACAGTTGGCATCCAGCTATGTTTTTCCACCAGCAGGAGGCCTTGCAGGCTTGGAACGTCAAGGTGTTTACGATCAATCCAAAGCTCATTCGCAAGTTTAAAGAAGCCTATGTCGACTTGGAGAAAACGGATGACATCGATGCTTGGATCATTGCGGATCGGCTTCGCTTCGGCCGTCTGAAGATGACGGCTGTCCTCAAGGAGCAGTTTCTCGCGCTTCAGCGACTGACACGCATGCGATATCATCTCGTCCACCAGTTAACCCGTGAGAAACAGTATTTTCTCCAGCACTTGTTTTACAAATGCAGTTCCTTTACCCAAGAGGTGGACAGTTCGATCTTCGGACATGCCATTCTCGAACTGCTGCTTGAGTCGTGGAGCCTCGATGACATCTGCCAAATGGATGTCAAGCAGTTGGCCGACTTCCTGCGCCAAAAAGGGCGCAATCGCTTTGCCGATCCGGAATGCATCGCCAAGTCGATTCAAAAGGCGGCCCGTTCGTCGTATCGGTTGTCCAAGTGTGTCGAGGATTCCATCGACTTGCTGTTAGGGCTGTCGATTCAATCAATCCGCAGCCTGCAATCGCAGCTCAAAGAGCTCGATAAAGCCATTACCCGCCATCTTGAAGGCATTCCGAACACACTGCAAACCATCCCAGGCATCGGACCGGTTTATACCGCAGGCATCCTGGCCGAAATCGGGCAAATCGAGCGGTTTCACAACCAGGCCGCCTTGGCAAAATATGCCGGCTTGACATGGTCCAAGCACCAATCGGGCCGTTTTCAAGCCGAGGACACCTCCCTCATTCGTTCCGGCAATCGCTATCTCCGTTACTACCTAGTGGAGGCTGCCAACTCGGTGCAACGGCATGATGCGACGTTTCGTGCGTACTACCGGAAGAAGTATGAGGAAGTGCCCAAACACCAACATAAACGAGCCCTCGTCCTCACCGCTAGAAAACTCGTGCGTGTGATCGATGCGCTGCTACGCAACGGTCAAATCTACACGCCAAGAAAGGGGGAAGATCGATAAGAGGATCGATCTGGTATACCAATATCAACCTTTAGACCCAGTTTATTACATGTACCAATACTGGGTTTCTTCAGTATTGCCTTTTTTCGGATCATCGGACAAGGGAATTTCCAATTTCTATGATTTTTCACCTTGACATATTACCGCAGGACTTTACTGCATCCAATTTGGAGGTGTGTTTGTGTCCCAATAAATTTTCCCCAATGCATAATGGGTTTGAAAGTGGTCATGGTATGTATGGTAATGAAAATCAAACCAATAGCCCTGTTTTGGCGGATGATCGACGCGAACATGAAATCGTATCAAGTCTTTTCCGCTCGTACGATCATAAATGTGAAAAATTTTTTCTCCTTTTCCATTCGCAGGTTTTTGGGATATAGCCAAATCTGCAAATTTTTCCTTCTCCGTTGCCAAGAAGGTTTTGATCACTTCTTCCATTTGCGGCAAAACTAAGTTGCGAAACTCATCTTCTATCACACCGCTGATTTTTTTGCCGAATTTTTCAAATGATTGTTTTTCCGCTTCAAACAAAAATTGATCGACAATGTTTGGCTGTTCTATTGCTGACTGATCTTGTGAATCACGATGCAGTAATAGTTTTTTCTCTTCGGCCTCCGGTGCATAGTTTGCATCAGGAGCCTGTTTATTGACGGTTAAGGCGGACGGAGGCGCTACAAGCCCGAATGTTGCGAGTGTAAATAAAACGACAAGCGATTTTCGAATCCAATTTTTCAAGTTCCCAACATCCTTTCCGCCAAATGAACAAACGATACTATCATTCTATCATATTTTAATCAAAATAGATATTTGATAGAGTTTTTTGACTGAAAAGAAATGGGTTCAAAAAAACGAGAAAAAAGGGTAAAATAAAAATCAGAAGTTGGAGGCAGCAGATCGGAAGCCGACAATTTGGGAAACCGGCAGAAAATGACCGTTCAACTCATCCTGCAAAATTTTTTCTAGTTGATTGGAGGAAAGTACATATGTATGATGCAATGTTCATAATAGGTAGCTTTATTACACTTGCATATTTAATTGTAATGGAACTTACAGACTAAAAGCTCATGGAAGACCATGAGCTCTTTTACTTTTAAGAAGCTGAATATTATTAGCAATGCTTTTCAAATGCTTGAAGAAGATTTTCCATAACTCCTTCCAGCGTATTGCCTTCAATGTCATGTCTTGGGATAAAATGGACAACTTCTTTTCCTTTTAAAAGAGCCATTGACGGCGACGACGGTTCATAACCGATAAAATACTCCCTCATTTTTGCCGTCGCTTCCCGATCTTGACCCGCAAAAACTGTTACGAGATGGTCAGGAGTTTTTTCGCTTCTTACTAAAGCTTGTGTTGCCGCTGGTCTTGCAAGTCCCGCTGCGCAGCCGCAAACGGAATTCACAAAGACGAGCGTTGTCCCTTCCGCTGATTCCATAAATTGATCCACCTCTTCAGGTGTAACTAATTCGCGGAATCCGGCATTTGTCAACTCATCTCTCATCGGTTGAACGAGCTGACGCATATACTCTTCATAAGCCATTGACATTTTCAATCCCCCTAATTTTTACTATATTTAACATTATTCGTTTATGAAACAGAAATATGCTACTTTTGCCGGCTTTCGGTCATTTGCTTCCAAACGGATCCTTTTGCTTCTTCTCCTTTTTCGATCCTTTCTATTGCCATTTTTATTTGCATTTTCACTTCAAATTCTGGATCGTCTTCCGCTTCCTTCAGTTCCTTTAAAACAGATTCATCTCCTACTTCGTACAAAAACATGGCTGCTCGCCAACGAACAAGTTTACTTTTGTCCTTCAATGCTTTCGCCATTTCAGGAATAGCCGCTTTGTCCCCGATGTCAGATAGCGCATCACCTGCTGTTCTTCTAACAGTAACGCTTTTATCTTTTAACGCTTTATAGAGCAAAGGAAGGACAGCCGGATCTTCGAGCATTCCTAAATAGACCGTTGCAAGTCTTCGTATCGATGCTTTCTCATCATTCAACGCTTTTTCCAGCACATCTAAATCTTCAAGCGTTGGATCCATTTGCTCCAAATGGGCAAACCGCTTTTGCCAATCAGGATCATCAAGCATGTCAACCGTTACTTTGTAGCTGAATCGCTTAAACGTTTCCTTTTCATCCTTTTGATGAATGATTCTATTTTTTATGCGTTCCAGCCTGTCATCCGGATAGGCTGCTGATATTTCATCGACAACCTCCTGGCCGATTGCATCCAAATCTCCGTAGCGGACGCCATGCTCCTTCCATTCCCTTTCTAAAACAACGTTGTTCGCATGCTTTTGAACTTCCATGATCATGTTTCGGAAGCGTTCAGGCAGCCCGTAGCGGCGCTCCTCATGTCCGTCTGTCAGCTTTACTTGCATCGGCAGACCGTGAAACATTTGAATAAACACTTTTACTTCGCCATATCCTTCTTCAGGAGAATAGGCGTCCTGGCTGTTATCTTCAACCTGCTCGCCGAAAATGCTTCTTACTTCTGATAAAATATCCTGCCAATGATATTTGCTGTTTCGTTCAATGGCCATAAAATCTGCAACATGATAAACCCCTTTCACCCCTTCAATTGCTAAAATGGATTGGATTTCCTTTGGTGCTTCATGAGCATTTTCTTTTTTATAATTGTTCCTTTTACCTGCCGGAAGCTCTTGGTCGAGAATTACTTTCATCGTATTAGGGCTTGGGGTAGGTTCAATCGACTTAATGTTCACAAGATGTCACTCCCTACTTCCTCTTAGCTAGTTCCATTTTAACATGCCAGTCTGCAAAATTCTTTCCAAAAGCACTTGCAGTGAAATAATGGAGAATTTACAAAAGCTTTTCGATATAAGGAGCGATGTCTTTCGGATTTGTTTGCGGAACAAATCGCTCTACCGGATTGCCGTCGCGGTCGATCAAAAATTTTGTAAAATTCCATTTAATCATCTTTGTTCCAAACACGCCTGGAATTTGTTCGGTCAAGTACACAAATAAAGGATGGGCATTCGGGCCTCTCACATCAATTTTTGAAAAGACGGGAAATGTCACACCATAATTTTCACAAAATGTTTGGATTTCTTCGTCCGTTCCCGGCTCCTGATTGCCAAACTGATTACACGGAAACGCCAGTACGACAAATCCTTTTTCTTTGTATGTTTCATATAAATTTTGCAAATCTTTGTATTGCTCCGTAAAGCCGCAATAACTTGCAGTATTGACAATGAGCATGACATTTCCTTTATACTGTAATAGTGATATTGTTTGCCCATCTGCGGTTTTTACATCAAAGTCATAAACAGTCATCACGCCTCCCCCTCCATTTACGTTGATTTTACATTACAGTCATAATAATAACAAATCTAAAATTGAAATATCATTTTAAACTATCTATAATATTAGCAAAACTTAGTCTGATCATGTTCTGTTTCGCTCTGCACATGATTCATTTTTTTGTTTTTCGATTACATTCCGGAGGTGCACATACATGCCAATTAATATACCAGCAAATTTGCCGGCAAAAGAAATATTGGAGAAGGAAAACATTTTCGTGATGGATGAAAAAAGGGCTTACACTCAGGATATCCGCCCATTAAATATTGCCATTTTAAATTTAATGCCAGAAAAAGAAAAAACGGAGACCCAGCTTCTCAGACTTTTAGGAAATTCTCCGCTTCAAGTTAATATCACGTTTTTGCGTCCGAAAACCCATACGCCAAAAACAACGGCAAAGCAGCATTTAGAACAATTTTATACAACGTTTGATCAAGTCAAGCATCGAAAATTCGACGGGTTGATTGTAACAGGGGCTCCTGTTGAAAAAATGCCTTTTAATGCTGTTAATTATTGGGAAGAGTTGACAAACATTTTTGAATGGACGAAAGAAAATGTGACATCTACTTTGCATATTTGTTGGGGTGCTCAAGCAGGCCTATTCTATCATTACGGCATCGATAAATATATGCTGCCGAAAAAATGCTTCGGCGTTTTTGAACATAAAATATCAGATCCTTCCGTCAAGCTGTTAAGAGGTTTCGATGAAATCTATTACGTTCCTCATTCTCGCCATACGGACATCGATGTGGAAGAAGTGAAAAAACAAAAAGATTTAGAGATTTTGTCTTATTCGGATGAAGCGGGTGTATGTCTTATTTCTTCGAAAGACGGGAGATTTATTTTTTTAACCGGACATCCTGAATATGATGCAACAACATTAAGAGATGAATATGAACGAGATTTGGCGAGAGGACTTGACATCGAAATCCCAAAAAATTATTTCCCTAATGACGACCCGACGAAATCGCCTTACAATCGCTGGCGGTCACATGCGAATTTGCTGTTTGTCAACTGGCTTAACTATTATGTATATCAAGAAACTCCTTATATTTGGGAATAATAATAGCAACCTGGTCGGATTAAAATACGACGTTCTGAAATTGAGGTGATGAAATCGTTTATGAATAAGCAGAAAATTTTGATCTTGACAGCAAAGTACGGAAACGGGCATATTCAAGTGGCAAAGACGCTGGAAAAGCGATGTATGGAACGGGGTATGGACGTCATCGTTTGCGATCTATATCAAGAGTCTCATCCACTCATTACTGAATTCACAAAATACCTGTATTTAAAGAGCTTTTCGTTTGGAAAACAGTTTTACCGTTTGTTTTATTATGGTGTAGATAAAATGTACAATAAACGAGTCATGAATGTTTATTACACAATGGGCAGAAAAAAACTCGAACAAGTGATTGCTGCTGAAAAACCCGATATCATCATCAATACGTTTCCAATGATCGTCGTACCCGAATACCGGAGACGCACCGGTCACGTGATTCCGACCTTTAATGTCATGACAGATTTTTGTTTACATAAAATTTGGGTGCATCAAAACATAGATAAATATTATGTTGCATGTGAAGATGTAAAAGAAAAACTTCTCAGCTTAGGGATCGACGAAAAAGACGTAAAAGTTACCGGAATTCCTATACGCAGCCGATTTGAAGAAAATATTGAGATAGAACCGTTGTACCGTAAATATGGATTAAGTGAGAACAAACATATTTTGCTTATTATGGCAGGTGCTCACGGCGTCTTAAAAAATGTGAAAGAAATTTGCGAAGCGATGCGCTATTCAGAAAACGTCCAAACCGTTGTTGTATGCGGAAACAATCATGCGCTCAAAGACCGCTTAGCCCCTCTTGCTAAAGCAAGCAGAGATCAATTGAAAGTTTTGGGTTACGTCGAAAGAGTGGACGAGCTGTTTCGAATTGCTTCCTTGTTGATTACAAAACCCGGAGGAATTACGTTAACAGAAGCTTCTTCCCTTTCGGTTCCTCTCGTTTTATACAACCCGGTTCCTGGGCAGGAAAAAGAAAACGCGGAATTCTTTGCAAAACACGGCGCTGCGGTCATCGTCAACAATGTATCTGATATGATTGATGAGGTGAACAAATTATTGCATTCACCTGATAAATTAAAACGGATGCGTAAAAATATTTTTCAACTGTACCATCCAAACGCTGTGGACACCATTTTAGACGACATAAAGTTAGAAAGTGAACGAATGTCTAAATATATTCATGAACATATTTCATAAACGAGTGTCAATAAGACATTCGTTTTTTTATAAAATGATGTCGCTTTATCATATTAACTTCCTCGTATTACCTGGAAAATGCTTTTTTTTGCGAGAAAACAGCACCGATTTTCACGGTGAAAGCATCCTTGTCATGTAGCCGGCAATTAAGCTGATTTATTCCCAATCAATTTCCACCTTAGCGTTTTGACAAAAATTCGAATCATTGGAATAAACTTGACTTTCAATAATTGGTTAGTGTATAGTAGATATATCATTTAGCTGAATATAGGCAGCCTAAGGTTTTGAGACCTTGCTTGTTGCATTATATTCCTGTTAAATGATAAAAAATTTTTTAAGCACGGCTTTGTGCGGAAAGTATTAGGAGGAAATCGAAATATGCAACAAAATGGTAAAGTAAAATGGTTTAACAATGAAAAAGGTTATGGTTTTATTGAAGTTGAAGGCGGAGACGATGTTTTTGTCCACTTCACTGCAATTCAAGGCGAAGGTTTCAAAACCTTAGAAGAAGGTCAAGCGGTATCTTTTGAAATTGTCCAAGGAAATCGTGGACCACAAGCAGCGAACGTTGTAAAATTATAATCGATGATCATTTGATCTTCAAATATAAAAAGAGGCTTTTGCCTCTTTTTATTTTTTATTTTCGGAATTTTTATTTATTACTGAATTTTCGATCGCCGCGCTTGCGTGTCCCCCTCAAATTTTTCCCCAGCTCTTTAATTTGCTGTCCCACCGTACATTTATTAATACAAAATGAATGGGCATATGTTTTTCCGTATTCTTTTCGAAAATGAGCTTTTAAAAAACAATTTACGCAATATTCATCCATTAATTCAGTCACTTTTTCAAATATAGCCGCACGATCTTTCATCATTCCATCTCCACTGTTTTTTATTTATCATTATGCTGTTTCACAAAAAGAGATTGTACTTTCTCGAAAATGTATCTTTCGCATTCTCAATTGAAGAGACTAATTTTTTATACCATATTCTGTTCAACCTTGCAACCGATTCACTCAAAAGGGTTTTTACAGACATTGATCGAATTGTATGGTATAATCACATCGATTTTTTTGAAAAGAAAAAGGCAGTCAAATAGATGTTTTACTTAATAAGATCAAAAGCTCCTCACATCTATTTTAAGCTTTTTTCATCCTTATCATGATCTTGATGACATGTTATATTCTTCATTTTTAAAAAAATTCCTCTAAGGGAGTGAAATTGATTGGTAGAAGTCTACATAGATGGTGCGGCAAAAGGAAATCCCGGACTTTCCGGCGCCGGTATTTATATAAAAGGAACGAACATTCAAGAAAAATATTTTTTCCCCCTTGGCGTCATGGATAATCATGAAGCTGAATTTGCTGCATTAGTCAAAGGACTTATGATCTGCCTTGAAAAAGGATATAAGATCGTCTCTTTCAGAACCGATTCACAGGCAGTGGAGCAAGCAGTGCTTAAACGTTATGCAAAAAATCAACGCTATAACAGCCATCTTCAAGAAGCATTAAAGCTCATCGATCAATTGGATTTGTTTTTTATTAAATGGATTCCCGAAAAGCAAAACAAAACGGCTGATGAATTAGCCAAAAAAGCATTGCAGCTTCAAAAAGGGATTGATCATGAAGGAACAACAAGCGGCTGATTTTAAGTTTTTTCGTGTTGCTTATATTTGGAAACAGCATTTTTTATCGTTCGGAGGGCTTTATGTGTTAACTCATTTTATTGAAGAAGAACTAACAACGTTCTGGTCTTTCATTGGAACCCTTTATTGTATTAGCACGCAATAAACTAACAACATTCGTGAACATTTAGCGGGACCTTAATGTATTAGCGCGATAAACTAACAACGTTTGTGAACATTCACCGGGACCTTTAATGTATTAGAACACAATAAACTAACAACGTTTATGAACATTCACCGGGACCTTTAATGTATTAGAACACGATAAACTAACAACGTTTATGAGCGTTCCATCAAGGGCGTGGCCCCATGAGATCCGCTTTTTGATCAGAGGGATGAGCTTGGTTTTTGCGGCTTCTCCTCCCTCCCGGCATCCCGCAAAAAACATTTCCACAAACCATTTTGCACGTTCTGTTAGCATCCAGAAAATAAAGACTCTTCCATAAATTTTATGAGGAACTGGGTCATCCAGTTCCTTTCAGCTTTGCTTCCGACTTACATATTCTTTTACCATTTCTTCCGTTACGTATTTTCGTTGCGGAACGATTCCGGTTGCTCTGGCCAGCTCATTCATTTCTTTTGTAATTTCGTTAATCGTTTGCACGGAAAAATGAAGCCCCTTTTCGCAAAGCTTTACAGCTTCATCGATTGCCTGCTCCCGTTTTTCTTCGAGATGCAAAAACTTTTTCACGATCTCGTGCTGGCGGTTTGAATGCTTTGTTATCTCTTTATGTACTTCTGCCATCTTTTTTCCCCCTAATTTTTAAGTTCGAGCACTTTCATAGGAAGAGAGGAGCTTCTGCCCCTCTTTATGAAAGCGATGTTAATTCATTGAATTTTTCTTTCATCCATTGTACATCATTTGGTGCTGTCAACGTTTTTAATCTAGCTTGAATAAATTGTTCCCCTTCCTGAATCATTTTTTCCTTCAGCTGTTTGATTTCCTTTTTCAATAATGCTTCGTAATGGCGAGCCAGATGCTCTTCAAAAGCTCTCACCGACATGTCAATCGTATCTTTCAAATTCTGTTCTAGAATTTCAAACAGCTTTTGCTTTTCGTTCTGCTCGAAAAATGATTTCGTATTTCGGAACACTTTATGTGCTTTTGAAACATCAAATTGAATGTAAGGGAAAACGGAAACTTGGATCCGGATTTCTTCCCATTGAATCTCTTCTATATTTGAAAACGGAACTGCTACACATTGTTTAGCAACCATGTCGGAAAGGTTCTGATTGATTTTTTGCAATATTCCGTTTAAATAATTTTCAATACGAAGTGTTGTAGCGTTCATTTCCTGCTGGAGCTGAATATTCAGTCCTTCTATCATTTCGTTAAAACAATCCATTAAAATGGCTGCTTCTCCCTTTGTGCTGTTTGTAAATTTGCCAGGATGATACGCCTCTTTAAACAGCTCCGGAAGTTTATGAAGAAGCCGCTGTTTTACGTAATAGTTCAATTCTTCCGTTTCCTGCTGGAATGTTATAACGTATTCGTCAACTGATTGCGTACGAATTAATTCCTGCATGCGATTGAGCTGATCCTTCAATTCGCGAATTTTCTGATCGCGTTCGCTTTCATCAAGCTCCAAAAGCTTGATCATATCTGAAAGTTCTGAGACCGCCTGTTGAAATTCATGTTCAGCCGCTTGAATTAAAACGGTCATCAATTCATGATGGATAAAATGTTCAAACGACTTGAGAAAATGCGGAAACTCGTCTCGAACCTTCGAAATCTTTTTCTTTTCCAATGCCTGTAAGCTTGAAACTTGAAAAAGCTTCGGCTGTCGGATTGAATGGGACAATAGCATTTGCTCGACATAATTTCGAACATCTTCTGCATCTTGATCATGTTCCGCCAAATCAATTGCATTGATGATAAAAAACATTTTATCTAACGTAAAGGCGTCCTTTACAAGACCAAGCTGATCCAAAAACTGCTGATCTCCTTTTGAAAATGGATGGTTGTAGTAAGTTAAAAAGATAATGGCATCCGCATGTTTTATATATTGGAAAGCAAGTTCTGTATGCCGGCCGTGAAATGAACTCGCACCTGGAGTATCAACAAGAGTAATCCCTTTTCTAGTCAGATCACAATCATAATAAATCGTTACATCCTGAATCATACATGACCGTTCTTCTTTTGCAACAAATGACTCAAGCTCATCTGCCTTGATCCATTTCACTTTTTGATCTTCTTTTTCATAAAATGAGATTCCTTCTAAAAAGGTGTTCAGCCTTCGTTGAACCATTTCATCTTCCGTTCGTTTCATTGCTTGAAGCATCGCTTCGCGCAAACCGGAAAATCTCTCCGCCTTAAGAGAAAGCGGTGCTAGCAATTCATTAATTTCTTCTAAAATTTGCTGCTCATTTTTAAAGACTACTTCCACATCCCCGTGTTTTTTGCCATCTTTAACACCGGTTAATTTATTGATAACAGCGGTTGTTGGAGTTGGCGAGGAAGGGAAAATTTTTTCACCAATCAAGGCATTTAAAAAGCTCGATTTTCCTGCACTAAACGCGCCAAAAATTGCAATTTGAAAGGAGCGGTTCTCAATTTGAGAAAGTTTTTCTTTTAAGCGGTTGGCTGAATGCTCCAGCCCAGTCTCATTTAAAATTTCAATCCCTTTTTGCAGCTTATTTATCATTTGATCTTTCTTCGCCGCTTCATGTTTTCGTTCGGTTTCTTTTTTCTCTATTTTTTTATCTTTTCTTTGCTTTTCATTCGAAATAAGGAATTGAAGAGAATTCCATTCCATGATTTGTTTTTGCAGATGTTCGGCTTTCCATCGCTCGATATCGATATTGTCAACAGTTCCTTGACCATTTAATATGTCGGAAAGCTGTTTAAACTCATTCATAAATTGTTCTTTCTCATCAATCGCTTTAGACATTTGCATCAGTTTGACTGTAAGCTGTTCCCGCTCCTGTTTCATCCGTTCTCTTTCTGTTTGATTCATCTTGTGTAACGCTTTGATCATGTGATCGCGCAAGCTTTGAGCTTCTCGTTTGCACAATTGCTGTACAGCATTTGAAACATCTTTCCCATACTGGAGCACATATTGACCATTTAATTCAGCCCCTGGTTTGATCACGTCAAGCAGCATATTTTCATCAAATTCGATCGAAAAGCTTAGTATTTGCTGTAAAAGAGAAGGTTGGTCGATATGATGCTTTTCATAATATTTTTTCGCCATATTGATGATGTGCCACACAATTTGCGATTCCACATTTTTGGCCAGCTCTTCATAAAATTGAATAAGTGCATTTCGTTTTGCCTCTTCTGTTTTCTTTTTTGAGAAAAACAAACCAACTTTAAAATCTTTTTTCTGGGTTTCAATTAATTTTGCCGCTTTTTCCCTTGTATCATAAGGCATAAGATTGGCGTTTCTCAACAAACCATCAAGTTCTTGATCAAATGCTGCTTCAAACTGTTTAATGTCTTCATCTATCAGTTTGAGCTTCTGTTCTATTTCCGACAATTTTTGCTGGCTGTTTTGAAACAGCTGATCAAGTTGATTCCATTCATCCAATGAGAGATGAAGGCTCTCCGCTTTCTCTTTAGACAAATCCTCCTTCATTTGTTGAAGCAAAATTTTTGCCTGCTCCAATACATTTTTTCGCACTAAATGCTTTTTATTATCGACTAGCCCATTTAACCGCTCCTCTAACTGCTTAAATTCGTTTAAAGGATGCTCAGGCGATTTCGTTGTCGTATAATAAATATTTTCCTTTTCAATTCCGATAGCTGTCAGCGAGGCTTCAATGTTTGTTTTAAACGTTGAAAAAGGTATTTCATCTTCTTGATGCTTATCAATTTGGTTGATGATGACGATGATCGGTTTATTCATCCCCCTCAGCTTTGACAAGAAAGAAAAATTCAGCTCCGACTGAACGTGATGATAATCCGTCACATATACGATGTAATCCGCTAAATGGAGCGCCGATTCTGTTCTTTTGCGATGATCGTCATCCGTCGAATCAATTCCCGGCGAATCTGTTAAAATCAGATGTTCACGAATCGTAAAATAAGGCCGTTGAATAAATACTTTTTCAATTTCATTTTCTTGTTTGCACAGCTTGCTGATCAGCTCATTATCCAAATCGTCTTTCGATTCATACATTTTGCCATTAAACAGATGCACACGGGTCAAACGTTCGCCTTTCGCCAGCATGACGATATTGGAGCTGGTCGGAAGCGGACTCGAAGGCAAAATGGTTCCGTTTGCAAGCTTGTTTAACAGCGATGATTTTCCTGCCGAAAAATGGCCCATAAATGCAATTTGGATTTGATCCTGCATCTCTTTTTCAATTAATTCTTTCCATTTTTGTTTATAGGAAGCTTTGACTTCTTTAGGAAGCTTTTCAAATATTTGAATCAAGCTGCTGATTTGTTCTTGCTCAACTACATTTCCCATACCTCAGGCTCCTTTTCGTCAATTCCTCATGTTGATTTTACCATATTGCCCGTAAATGAAGGCAAAAAAATTATTTTCAGGAGCCTGGATCAAGAAAAAACCCGCTTCGCTTCCTCCCAAGCGACTGTTAAAAAGCTCAGTTTTCCCATAAAAAAGAGATTGACGGTTTTTTGCCAATCCCCGCTATGTAATATATGAAAAATTTATTTATGAATTTGAATCGACTCGCTTCAAAACATATCCGATTAAAATGCTATAAATCAAAACCGTACTACCGACAAAAAGCATTGTCATGTCGTCACAGCCTTTCTTGAGAATGATTTTCATCATTAATTAAAGAATAACATGAGTGAAAATCATTTTCAATAGTTTTTTCGAAACGAAGTTTTAAATTTTAAAATTTTACATAAAAAAAACCAGCCAAAAATGGCTGGCACAAAATTTATTATTTAGTGATTTCGATTAACAAATCACCTGTTTGAATAGCTTCTCCGCTCTTCACATAAATATCTTTAATAACACCTGCAAATGGAGCTTGAACAGTCGTTTCCATTTTCATTGATTCAGTGATCATTAAATGATCGCCCTTATTTACTTTTTCGCCTTTTTCTACCAAGACTTTAATTACTGTTCCAGGCATAGACGCTCCAATATGTTCAGGGTTTTGCGGATCTGCTTTGACTCTTTGCTGAACAGTTGATTTGATGCTCTCGTCTTTAATGACAACCTCACGCGGCTGGCCGTTTAATTCAAAGTACACGATCCGCGTTCCATCAGGCTGCGGTTGGCCAATGGAAACTAGCTTCACAATCAGCGTTTTTCCTTTTTCTATTTCCACTTCAATTTCTTCGCCTAAACGCATTCCGTAGAAGAATGTCGGTGTATCTAAAACAGAAATGTTTCCATATTGTTCATATGTTTTCAAATATTCCGTGAACACTTTTGGATACAGTGCATAAGCAATCGTCTCGTAAGGCGTCGGCTCACGATGGAGCAGCTGCTCCAGCTCTTCTTTTAATGCTTGGAAATTAACCGGCTCCAATAGCTCCCCAGGTCTAACTGTAATCGGCTCACGGCCTTTTAAAATCACGCGCTGGAGCTCTTTCGGAAAGCCTCCGTACGGCTGGCCGAGATATCCGGCAAAAAATTCAATGACTGAATCTGGGAAGTCAAGCGATTCTCCACGCTCATATACGTCTTCTTCCGTTAAATTGTTCTGAACCATAAAGAGCGCCATGTCACCAACAACTTTTGATGACGGAGTTACTTTGACAATATCGCCAAACATTTGGTTGACGCGGCTGTACATTTCTTTCACTTCCTCCCAGCGGTCACCCAAACCTACAGCCTTCGCCTGCTGCTGTAAATTGCTGTATTGTCCGCCAGGCATTTCATGTACATAAACTTCTGAATGAGGAGCTTTCATGCCGCTCTCAAAGTCTTGATAATATTTGCGCACTTCTTCCCAATATTGAGACAGCTTTTCCAATGATTGAATGTTAACATTCGGTCTTCTTTCCGAACCTTCAAGCGCATAATATAAAGAATTGGCACTTGGCTGAGAAGTTAAACCGGCCATTGAGCTCAACGCCGTATCTATAATATCGACCCCTGCTTCGATCGCTTTGGCATATGTGTAAATGCCGTTTCCGCTCGTATCATGTGTATGCAAATGAATTGGCAGATCGACCGTTTCTTTTAACACTGAAATAAGCTCATATGCCGCCTGTGGCTTCAACAATCCTGCCATATCTTTAATGCCTAAAATTTGTGCGCCTGATGCTTCCAATTCTTTTGCCATCTGTTTGTAATAATTCAAATCATATTTTCTTCTTGTTGGATCGAGAATATCCCCTGTATAACAGATGGCTGCTTCGGCAATTTTTCCGGTTTTTCGGACGGCATCGATGGCAAGGGTCATCCCTTTTACCCAGTTTAAGCTGTCAAAGATTCTGAACACATCAATGCCTGCTTCCGCTGATCTTTCGACAAATTCTTTAATTACATTATCTGGATAGTTTTTATATCCGACAGCATTCGATGCGCGCAAAAGCATTTGCAGAAGCAAGTTTGGCACATGCTTTCTGACAATTTGAAGTCTTTCCCACGGATCTTCTTTTAAAAAGCGATAGGCAACATCAAACGTTGCTCCTCCCCACATCTCAAGCGAAAACAGGTTTGGAAGCAATCTCGCAGTAGGTTCAGCAATCTTTTTAATATCATTTGTACGCACGCGAGTTGCCAACAATGATTGATGAGCATCTCGGAAAGTCGTATCCGTCAACAGCACTTGTTTTTGTTCTTTTACCCATTTAACAAGGCCGTCGACTCCTTCTTTCTCTAAAATTTGTTTCGTTCCTTCTGGAATAGGCTCCGATAATTTTACGTGCGGAATTGGTGGCTCATCAAATACTGGTTTTTTCTTTTTCCCGATGCCTGGAAAACCGTTCACCGTCACATTCCCAATATATGTGAGCATTTTTGTTCCCCGATCTCGTTGTTTCGGGAAAACGAACAGCTCAGGTGATGAATCAATAAAGGACGTATCATATTCTCCAGATAAAAATTTCTCATGTTTAATGACATTTTCCAAAAAAGGAATATTTGTTTTTATTCCGCGAACTCGAAATTCTCTTAAATTTCGAATCATTTTTCTGGCAGCTTGCTCAAACGATAGCGCCCATGTCGATACTTTTACAAGCAATGAATCATAATAAGGTGTAATAACAGCGCCTTGGAAGCTGTTTCCGGTATCCAATCGAACGCCAAAGCCGCCTCCGGAACGATACGCCATAATTTTTCCAGTGTCCGGCATGAAATTGTTCAGCGGATCTTCCGTCGTCACCCTTGCTTGAATAGCATATCCCCATGTTTTAATGTCTTCCTGTCTTGGAATTCCAACTTCCGGGCTGTGAATTGAGTGGCCTTCTGCCACAAGAATTTGTGTTTGAACGATATCTATCCCTGTAATCATTTCAGTAATCGTATGTTCTACTTGAACACGCGGATTTACTTCGATGAAATAAAAGTCATCTCCGGAAACTAAAAATTCCACCGTACCTGCATTGACATAGTTGACATTTTTCATTAACCGTACAGCCGCTTCGCAAATTTTATCCCTTAATTCCTGCTTTAAAGAAACGCTTGGAGCAACTTCCACGACTTTTTGATGACGACGTTGGACAGAACAGTCCCTCTCATAAAGATGAACAATGTTTCCATCGTGGTCACCAATGATTTGCACTTCAATATGCTTCGGATTTTCGATCAGCTTTTCTACATACACTTCGTCGCTGCCGAATGCAGCTTTTGCTTCCGATTTAGCTCGTTCATAAGAATCCTTTACTCCAGCCTTTGAACGGACTATGCGCATACCCCGGCCTCCGCCGCCAAGAGCAGCTTTAATGATAAACGGATACCCGTATTCTTCACCAAACTGAATCACTTCATCCAAGCTTTTGACTGGACCGTTGCTGCCTGGAATGACTGGAATTCCGGCCTTTTCCGCCTGATGTCTAGCTTTCACTTTATCGCCAAACATATCTAAGTGCTCTGTTCTAGGGCCGATAAAAATGATTCCGGCTTCTTCGCATTTTCTAGCAAATTCGATATTTTCAGATAAAAAACCGTATCCGGGATGAATAGCATCCACGTCATGAGCTTTTGCAATTTCAATGATACCGTCAATATCGAGATATGCTTCGATCGGTTTTTTTCCTTCGCCAACTAAATAAGCTTCATCTGCTTTATATCGATGATAAGAACCTGAATCTTCCCTGGAATAAATTGCAACGGTTCGGATATTCAATTCATTGCAAGCTCGAAATACCCGAATCGCGATTTCTCCACGGTTTGCTACTAAGATTTTTTCAATTTTTCTGTTCGTCATATAAATCCCCCTTGCAGTGTATATTAGATTTTCAAGAAAATAAAACTAGAGCAGCATATGGCGGAACGATTACATGCTTGCAATTTCTTTTTCTTTTTTATATTGCTCCCGGTAATTGACAAACATTGAAACATTCACTAACAATCCCATCGATATTAATAGTACTAATAACGATGAGCCTCCATAACTGACAAACGGCAATGTAACACCAGTGATCGGGATCAGCCCTGTCACTCCTCCCAAGTTGACGGCCGTTTGAATGGCGATCATACTTGAAACTCCTACGGCAATCAATGTACCAAACGGGTCGGTGCATTTTCTTGCAATATAGAGGCCTTTTAAAACGATAAACGCCAAAAGCGCAAGAACAAATAATACACCGAAAATACCTAGCTCTTCCGCTACAATGGCCATAATAAAATCAGTGTGCGCTTCCGGCAAATATCCGTATTTTTGCACGCTTTCCCCCAGCCCCAGTCCAGTAAGACCTCCGGATCCGATCGCAATATATGAATTGACGAGCTGATAACCTGCTCCGTCTTCATGTTCAAATGGATCCGTATACCCTGTAAAGCGGGAAAGACGTTCTTTACTAAAAATATCATCGGCCTTAAATAAAATGAGCGGACTTAGCAGCAATAAGAAAAATAAAGCAAGCAATACTAACTTTAACATGTTTTTGATGCCCATACCTGAACATAAAATAATAGACAAGGCAATCATTCCAATAATGAATGATGTCCCAATGTCAGGCTGAAGCATAACAAAAACGCAAATCAATACGGTAAAGATTACCGGAGGCAATGCACCCTTTCCAAAGTGCCATATGTACGATTGCTTTTTTTCGTATACAGCTGATAAATAAATAATGGCTGAAAGCTTGACAAATTCTCCCGGCTGAATGGCTCTTCCGGCAACTTTAAACCAGCTTTGCGAACCGCCGGCAACATGTCCAAAAATAAATAACAGTCCGAGAACAGCAATCGATCCAAAAAACAAAATTCTTATAAATTTTCCGTTCAGCAGAGCGCGGTACGGAAAAAACATCATAACTAGAAAAGCTATCGTTGCAAGCAGGAGCGAGGACAATTGCTTGCGAAAAAAATAATCGCTTTCCGTATAATACCTCGTGACTGCCATGATCATACTTGAACTGTACACCATGACCAAGCCGAAACCGCATAATAAGAAAACTGCTAAAATAAGCGAATAATCATATGATTTTAAAATTCGTTTCAACATGTTCATCTTCCTTACGACTTGCTGCTCTTCTTGTTGCAAAATAAATACACAGTCATTGTTTTCATAAGTGTAAAGAAAATTTATTTTCTATTATACTTTGAACAATTCATTTTCTCAATGGCAAAATAAAAATTGCGAAGGAACACCTAGTGGAAGGTCAATATGAGAAATGGAAAAGATAAAATAAAAGCCCAAACCTTTTTTTTACCGGTTTGAGCAAGCTTTTTATTTTCGTACAAATGCCTCGTGCAGAGCTGACAGCTCACGCTCAAGCTCATCAAGCAGAGCTTTTCCCTCGCGTTCTTCAATCAGGCCTAGTCTGACAGCAAAGTCAATTTCCCGAGATAATCCGAACATTTGCGTATCTAAAACCTCTTCATAAAGAGGACATTGAGGCATTGTCAAATTGTCCATTTGTACTTTAATCAATTTCATGATTTTATCTGCATCCGCCTTTAAAAGCGAAAGAGCCTTTTCCCGGTGACTAAGAACCATTTCAAATGATGCCATCTGAATCCCTCCGTTCCCCATTAAGGAATCCCTATTCTATCTATTAATATTAAATGTTATAAAGGAAAATTGCAAGGAAACACGCACCCTCCTTCCCTAATAATTTTAAAGTTGTTCATATATATGTATGAACCTTCCAAAAAAATGCTAGAAGAATTTGTCTGATTGATTTGCCGCTCTGGACTCAGCCCCCTGACTGTCGCCTTTTTGAACTGAAATGGGCAACGGAATGTGACAAAATCCATAAAAGCGCTTATACTTTAACGTGGAGGGATGCTCATGAGCGATATTATTCAAATAAAAGGGAATGTAAAATTTCCAATTACTTTGGACCCAGGTGTTTGGATCTTTGATGACCGCCGCATTGATTTAAATACATATTTTGATCAAGGCCGCAAAGAGGAAAACATAGAAGAGGACTATGTGCAAAAAACAGCAAATCAATGGCAACGGGAGATTCAGGAGGGAGCTGTATTTCCGCCTACTTTAAAAACGGAACAAAAATTTGAAAAAGAAAAGGTGCTTACCGGGACTTTCGGCATGCCGCTTAAACCGTTTTTATCAAATGCTGAACCGTTAACGAACGCCAAAACAGTCGTTTTTGAAACCGAAAACGGCGAAGTCGAAATGCCGATTGAAAAAGCAGAAGAATGCATTTTGGCATTTAGCATGGAAGGAAAACCGTTAAAAGAAGACGGCCCTGTCCACATCATTTACGGAGATGGCTCGAACCGCAATGATCCAATTAAAAAGGTGAGAGCAATAATCGTAAAATAATTTTTGGGGGTGTCTAATAAGTCGTTTTTATGGCTTATTGACGCCCCCATTAATGTTTTAGAAACGTTGATATATCGGTGTTTATTACCAATGGCGATTTGACTTTCTGGAAAGTACCCTTTTTTTCCATTGCTCACAATTTGAGTAGAATCGCAAATGTTAGCGCAAAAAATCTTTTTGGATGCTGCAAAGAGCTTAAGATAAATCAGCTTCTGCAAAGCTCACACTTTTATCTCTGACCCCTGAGGCTTTTGAAACTACAGCATCTCACTTTTTCATAACAAATCTGCTGCTATTTGCGCCAATTGGGATCGTTCGCCTTTCAGTAATTTTACATGCCCGGCAATTGCTTGATCTTTAAATTTTTCCACTACATAGGTCAACCCATTGTTATATTCATCTAAATAAGGATGATCAATTTGTCCTGGATCCCCCATCAACACAATTTTGCTTTTTTCACCAACTCTTGTTAAAATTGTCTTCACTTCATGTTTCGTCAAATTTTGCGCTTCATCGATGATGATAAATTGTTCCGGGATGCTCCTGCCGCGAATATAAGTCAGCGCCTCCACCTCAATCGAATTCATACCTGCTAAAATCGCATCAAGCTCGCCAGCTTTTTTCGTATTAAATAAATATTCTAAATTATCCCATATCGGCTGCATCCAAGGCCTCAGTTTTTCTTCTTTTTCTCCCGGCAAAAAACCGATATCTTTTCCCATTGGAACAATTGGTCTGGCGACAAGAAGCTTTTTATATGATTCCATGTCTTCTGTTTGCATCAGCCCGGCCGCTAAAGCCAAAAGCGTTTTTCCTGTACCTGCTTTGCCGATCAAAGTCACGAGCTGAATATCGTGTCTCATTAATAGTTCGAATGCCATCGTTTGTTGAACATTTCTCGGCTGAATTCCCCAAACATGGTCATGCTGAAAAACAATCTTTTTCAATCTTTTCCCTGTTTTATCGACAATCCCAATGGCAGATGATTTGCCTCCTAAAGCATCCTTCAGCAAAATAAATTGATTCGGATAAAAAGGATGATTGGTTATTTCCGACAGCAGCAGCTCATTTTTCTCATAAAATCGGTTTAAGTTTTCCATACTTATGTAAAGGTCAAGAAACCCTGTATAGATATGGTCAATTTCTACTACACGATCGCTCAGAAAATCTTCAGTATGAAGTCCAATCGCATCTGCCTTCACTCTCACTAAAGCATCTTTGCTGACTAAAATTACCGATTTTCCATCTTTCTTTGATTGCTCTTCCAATGATAAATTTTTGGCTACTGCCAAAATTCGGTTATCATTTGTTTTTTCCACGAAAATCTCCTGCAGATCATGAAACGAACGATGATTTAATTCAATTCTTAAAGATCCGCCGTTTGGCAGAGGAATTTTTTCGTGCAATTTCCCTTGTTCCCTCAACTGATCAATGATTTTTGAAACTTGGCGCGCATTTCGTCCAACTTCATCCATATATCTTTTTTTGGAATCCACCTCTTCAAGAACAACGGCAGGTATTACAACTTCGTGCTCATCAAAGGAAAAAATGGAATTCGGATCCTGCAACAAAACATTCGTATCCAGCACATATATCTTGCCCAATCTTTCTTCCTCCCTCATCCGAAATTATTGGAGGCTTCCTTAGCTAAAATATATGTCTTTATGAATAAAGATAGAAGGTTTATTAAACAATAAATAAAGAAAGATGCTGCCTAAGCCGATGTCTTCTACAATCCAGTCGGGAGTAAACTCCGAAAGATTCAGGCTTCTTTATAAGTTTTGTAACTAGAACCAATGTTATTCGTCAAAGACGGAAGCACGAAATAAGTAATGGATTACTTTACACCATACTTGTAAGAAAAGGAGTGATAGCATGCGCAGCTTTTTGATGTTTATTTTGCTTGTCGGCTTTATTTTAAACGGTTGTTCCACAAACGAAAATGCACGAGAGGAAAATCGTGGTGAAAACTATTCAAGAACAATTACTGTCAAAGATTCCGTGCGGGAAAATGTTGATCGCAAATCCGGCCAGGAAATCGCCCGCCGCTTGGCAAAAATAGCCGAAAATGTTCCAGATGTAAATGATGCAACTGCAGTTGTTCTTGGAAATTATGCAGTCGTCGGAATTGATGTCGACAAAAAGCTGGATCGTTCAAAAGTTGAATCGATTAAGTATTCCGTTGCAGAATCATTAAAAAACGATCCTTACGGGGCTTATGCTGTAGTTATTGCCGATCCAGACACAAATGAACGAATCCGCCAAATTGGAGAGGAAATTCAAAACGGCCGGCCCATTGGCGGCATTCTAGATGAGCTCGCTCAAATTGTCGGAAGATTGATGCCTGATCTTCCTGGTGACGCGACAGACAATCAACAAAAGCAGCCGATGAATGAAAAAGATCAGCTTCCGAAGTCAAAAAATCAAGAGCTGAATAAAGAACAGCGTGATCAATCAAACCAAAAACAACAATAAAGACATTAAAACGCTTAAGTCCGAAGCTTAAGCGTTTTTCATTGCTTTCAACACCTTTTAGTCAAAATCCGATGATATTTTGTCATATTTAATAAAATAACAACTCATAAAACATTGTTTCACTATCGACCTGCGCGGCTGAAGATCAGTATGTCTATTCATTTTAATAGCTTGACTATCGCCGGATGATTCACGATCCCAAGTCGGAACGGAAATGCAAATGGCTCTGGTTTGGATAAAGAGTATTGACCTGTCTCACAATGTTTTTTGCAATGCTCGAAAGTGGCTCAATAGCTTATTTTTCTGTCTTTTCTTATAGAAATTGTATTGTGTGTAAGTCGTATAAAGCCGCTGCTGGCTTGATTCTTTTGCAAAGTTGCAAAAGAAATTGTGTGAGCGGAAGCAAAACGTGATATACTATGCGAGAGGCGAGTGAGTATAGAGGCGTGTTGTCTGGAAGCAATCCAAACTATCATCGAAGCCTTTTGATGCTGAGACGAACAACGTTGTACAAAGCTTAAAAATTTGATTAGAAAGTGTGAGAAGCAAGATGAAAGTCAAATGTGTTTTATGCGATAAAATCGAAACAATTGATGACGAATCATTGAAGGCAAAACAGCTGAGGAATAGACCGATTCATACATATATGTGCAATACTTGCTATAATCGAATTACGGAAAAAACAAACAAAAGACTATCAACCGGAAAGTTCCGTTTGTACCGCGAAAGAAAAAGGAATGAGCTTTTTTGAGAACAGAAAAATACTCAGAAAAAAGTTAAACAGATGAAGGTGGTGCGCGCTGGCACATACCGACATCTGTTTTGATTTTCTTTAAAGCTATGTGTTGTTTTCATTTTTTTTCGAATAGTAAAGCCGAATTTTATATATGCTTAAAATAAGAACAGCGACTACCAATCCTTCTGCAATCGGCAGAAAAATTGCCAAAAACGTCAGCACCGTACAGCCGAAAGCGAGAAATAAATAGATTATAGCAGACTTTAAAATCGGGAGCTTCTTAGCAAATCCTAGTTTATATACAATAATTGATAAAATCAGAATGGTAATATACAAATACCACATTCCGACATCATGCTGCTCATGAACACGGAAAAGACGCGCAAAAAAAGACAGCCTTTCAATTACTTGTTCTTCTGTCACTACGTCCCTCCCCCTTTCACTCATTAGCTTTGACTTGACAGTTTTTTCTTTTTCGCTGCTTTTTCCCTCTCGTTTTTATCCAAGATTTTCTTTCTTAAACGAATCGATTGAGGCGTGACTTCACAATATTCATCATCATTTAAATATTCAAGTGCTTCTTCCAACGACATGATCCGAGCTTTTTTCATTCCAACCGTTTGTTCTTTCGTCGAAGAACGGATATTTGTTTGTTGTTTTACTTTACATATATTTACAACAAGGTCATTTTCACGATTATGTTCACCGACAATCATCCCAGCGTACACGTCTGTTCCGGGTTCAACGAAAATCGTTCCGCGATCTTCGACCTGTTGAATCCCATAAGAGGTAGCTTTTCCAGTTTCCATTGAAACAAGAACCCCTTGACGCCTTCCGCCAACTTGCCCTTTTTGCATAGGCTGATACGAGTCAAACGAATGGTTTATGATGCCGTATCCTCTTGTTAAAGACATAAATTCGGTCGTGTAGCCGATTAATCCGCGCGATGGCACCATAAAAATCAAGCGGACTTGTCCATTTCCGTTATTGATCATGTCGACCATCTCCCCTTTGCGCGCGCCCAATGATTCCATGACAGGACCTGTGTATTCCTCTGGAACGTCCACCTGCACCCGTTCAACCGGTTCGCAAAGTACTCCATCGATTTCTTTTACAATTACTTCAGGCTTCGAAACTTGCAGCTCATACCCTTCCCTGCGCATGTTTTCAATTAATATGGATAAATGAAGCTCGCCTCGCCCTGATACTATCCATTTATCCGGGGAATCCGTCGGCTCCACTCTTAGCGAAACATCTGTTTGCAGTTGTTCATGCAGCCTTTCTTCGATTTTTCTCGCCGTCACATATTTTCCTTCTCTGCCTGCGAAAGGACTGTTGTTAACTAAAAACGTCATTTGCAGCGTCGGTTCATCAATCCGAAGAACAGGTAGCGCCTCTTGATGATCAACCGGACAAACCGTTTCCCCGACATTAATGTCTTCCATTCCAGAAACAGCGACAAGATCACCAGCTTTTGCCTGTTCAATTTCCAATCGTTTTAATCCTTTAAATCCAAACATTTTCGTAACACGGAAATGCTTCACACTTCCGTCAAGCTTCATTAATGCGACTTGTTGTCCGACTTTCATCTCTCCGCGAAAAATGCGGCCGATGCCGATCCGCCCAACATAGTCGTTGTAATCCAGCAGCGCCACCTGGAATTGAAGAGGTTCTGAGCTGTTATCAACAGGTGCAGGAATATGTTCGATAATCGCATCAAATAGAGCTTCCATATTTTCATCCTGTTTAGTTGGATCAGTGCTTGCCGTTCCGTTGATGGCCGAAGCATAAATAACCGGAAATTCTAATTGATCATCGTTTGCATCAAGCTCAATAAACAGCTCAAGCACTTCATCGACAACTTCTTCAGGCCGGGCAAACTCTCTGTCAATTTTGTTCACGACGACAATCGGTGTTAAGTTTTGTTCCAACGCTTTTTTCAAAACAAATCTTGTCTGCGGCATGCAGCCTTCATAGGCGTCGACAACTAGCAGCACGCCATCGACCATTTTCATAATTCGTTCTACTTCTCCGCCAAAGTCGGCATGACCAGGCGTATCTAAAATATTAATGGTCGTTCCTTTATATTCAATCGCCGTATTTTTGGCAAAGATGGTGATTCCGCGCTCGCGCTCCAAGTCATTGGAATCTAATGCGCGCTCCGCCACTTGTTCATTTTCCCTGAACGTTCCTGATTGGCGAAGCAATTGGTCAACCAATGTTGTTTTCCCATGGTCTACGTGCGCGATAATAGCAATATTGCGTAAGTCGTTTCTAACTTTCACACTGTCATCTCCTATTTGCTAAACTGAACCTAGGCTATTATACCATAAATACTGTGGAAACGTTGAACGTTTTTCGATAAACTAAAGATGGAAAGAGGCTTAAAGGCTATTAATAGTTTTCGTCTTGGATTGATGAAAGGAGGATGGGAATGGGCAACGGAAAATGGATATTTTGGGTTCTCGCTACCATTGCGGCGCTGCTTATTGTGTCGGTCGGCTTTGCAATAGGGGCTGGCAGCCTGTTGGGAGTAGTTGTTAGCATCATTGGAATTATTATTGTATTTGGACTCGGCTTTACCCAGAAAAAGAAAATGCGAGAGAAAGGATTATTATAAAGGATTTACATCTCGGCATCGGCCATTTTATACTTTCAAACGGTTTATGATACATAGATCGTCCCCTCTACTGATAGAGGGGCTTTATTACATGGCATTAGTTTCTTTCAAACCTACAAAGACCCATCTTTTGTTTCACAATATGTTCGGTTCAGCTAAAACTCATTTACAATAGCCTTTTTCAAAAGACCAGCCTGAAATGGAATGGATACAAAGAAGCTCCATTTTATGTAAATTTTTAAACAACCCGATTTTTAGCCCTATTTACAAAACGTTGATTGCTACAACATTTCATTGCTCCACACTTGTTCCATTTTTCTCGCCTGCCATCACGATGTGAAGTTTGCCGAACGATACCAATTCTTTCATATTTTTATAAGAGACTTTTTATACTGCTTTCTTCATGCTTGTTTTTTAGCAAGCTATGATGATCTATAAGCTGTCAACAGCATTTGCAGCTTTATATTTTCCCTTTAATATACTCCTCGATAATTTGTTGATGAATGGTTTGGTTAGCGGTGAAAATGCTTTGCTTTTTAAGCAAATCGACTGGTTTTCCGTCAAGCGTTGTCGTAACCCCGCCTACTTCGTCGACAAGGATTAAACCTGCCGCAAAATCCCAAGGAGCAAGTCTCATTGTAATATAGCCGTCCAGCTTGCCTGCAGCTACATAGGCAAATTCAAGAGCGGCTGAACCAAATGATCTCGTTCCTCTTAAACGTTTGACAAGCGGACTTAATATTGCTGGATCAATTCGTCTGTTTTCCACCAGCCATGATGCATTCAAGCCGATGATGGATTCTTCTATTGTTTTCTTTTGTAACGGCGGAAGCTCCGTTTTGTTTAAATAGGCGCCATTCCCCCTTATCGCATGGTACATTTCATCTCTGACGACATCATAAATCAGTCCTATTTGACCGACACCATCCGCAAAAACAGCAACCGAAATGCAGAAATTCCGCTTTTGATGTACAAAATTCATTGTGCCGTCAATCGGATCAATTATCCAAACGATACCGTCCAATGATTTCAATTCATGACCGGAACCTTCTTCTCCTAAAATGCTGTGTTCCGGAAACGTTTTGCGAATATTTTCCCAAAAGAAATGCTCTACTTCCCGGTCAATATTCGTCACTAAATCGTTTGGACCTGATTTCGCTTCAACGACCAGCTTTTGTTGAAATGATTGGCGAATTCTTTCACCAGCCTCATAAATCCATTGCTTTGCTTTTTGATCTATTTCATGCCAGTTCATCTATCTTACCCACTTTCTATTCAATCACCTTTTTTAGCATACTGTAAAGAAATGGAGAAAATCAAGTTTTTCACCTTTATCATTGCAATATTTCACCCACATTATTTTTCTTTCTCTGTCGGTTTGTGCTACAATGTGGACAAACAACACAAGGAGGATTTTTATGGATTTTGTGCCATTTGTGAAGGAAGATTTTGAAGTTTTTCAAATAGACGGTTTAGAAGCGAGAATGGATGAGCTAAAAAAACGGGTGCGCCCAAAACTTGAAGCGCTGGGACAGCATTTTGCACCTACTTTGTCTGCTTTGACGGGAGATGAAATATTTTATCATGTAGCAAAACATGCCCGCCGTACCGTTCATCCTCCCAATGACACATGGGTTGCATTTGCAAACAGTAAACGGGGTTATAAGAAGCTCCCTCATTTTCAAATCGGATTATGGAGCACACACGTCTTTGTTTGGTTTGCCATTATTTATGAATCCCCTGTGAAAGAAGAAATCGGAAAACAATTTTTACAGAATTGGCAGCAAATTCGAAAGCAAATTCCTGAAGATTATTTCTGGTCAGCCGATCATACAAAACCAGATGCGGAAAAACAAAAAAATTTATCTGACGAAGATTTTCAACGAATTTTTCAACGTCTGCAATCGGTGAAAAAAGCAGAAATGTTATGCGGCATCAACCTTCCAAAAAATGAAGTTCTCTCCATGAGCAGGGAGCAATTTTTGGAAAAGGTTGACGAGACGTTTAAAACGTTAATGCCGCTTTATCAAATCACACAAAAAAGCACTGTTTAAAAATGGTCAGGATGCGCTGCATCGCTGACCATTATTTCTTTTGAAAACAATTAAGCAATGCTGGACCATTTCCGCCTTATCTCTTTCGCCTGTTCAATGATTTCGTCAAACAGTTCCGCAACGGACGGAATATTTTTTACCAGCCCTATAGATTGACCGGCCCATGCGTATCCTTCCTCGATTTTGCCTTCATAAATATATTTTTTGTTCGCTTCTCCACTAATGAAATCTTTTAGCGACTCATAATCTCCTCTTTCTCTTTCAATTTCCAAAATTTTTTCGGTCCAATTATTTCGAAGCGCCCGACCTGGTGCCCCTAACGACCTTTTAATAATGACGGTATCAAGTTCAGTACCGTTGACAATTGCTTCTTTATATAACGGGTGTGCATGTACGCATTCCTTCGTTGCAATAAAACGAGTTCCCATTTCAATCCCTTCAGCTCCAAGAGCCAATGCTGCCATTAGTCCCCTCCCGTCCGCAATGCCTCCAGAAGCAATCACCGGAATGGAGACAGCTTCCACTACTTGTGGAATTAATACGAAATTGCCGATATCGTCTTTTCCTAAATGACCGCCGCCTTCCTGTCCGACGACCATCACTGCATCTGCTCCAAGCTCTTCCGCTTTCTCCGCTTGTCTTCTTGCCGCAACGAGAACTAGTTTTTTTACATCGACACCTTTTAATTGGTCAAAAAGCGGAGCCGGGTTCCCGCCAGTGATGGAAATGACCGGCACTTTTTCTTCAATCGCCACATCAAGCATATCGGAAAATGGACGGCCATGCTGACCGATGGCGAAGTTCACTCCAAACGGCTTATCCGTTTTTTGTTTCACCTTCCGTATTTCCTCTCGAAGCGCAGCTGGATTCGGAAGAGACATAGCCGTGATTTGACCGAGCCCTCCTGCATTGCTTACTGCACTTGCTAATTCTGAATACGCTAAATAAGCAAGTCCCCCTTGAATGATCGGATATTTAATCCCTAGCAATTCGGTAATTTTTGTTGAAAATACCATGTTTACCCCTCCCCATTTCGTATTATTCTTTTTCCACGCATTAAATTCCTTCTTTATAAAAACGTAGCTCAAACAAAGAGAAGCACAAAGATATTAAAAACCCTATTTAATGCCTTTTGCAGGTTTTAAAGGAAAGTGCTATAATTTCATTTGTTTTTAATTTTGGGGAACCTTTAAAAAGTAGGTGAAAAGGAAAATTGTCACAGCATGATACACCATTGTTTACAGGTCTTTTAGAACATATTCAAAAAAATCCAATTCAATTTCACATTCCCGGCCATAAAAAAGGAGCCGGAATGGAGCCAAAATTCCGAGAATTTATCGGACATAATGCTCTGGCGATGGACTTAATTAATATCGGTCCTTTGGATGATCTTCATTCGCCAAAAGGAATTATTAAAGAAGCACAAAAATTGGCTGCTGAAGCTTTCGGTGCCGATCACACCTTTTTCTCGGTACAAGGTACGAGCGGAGCCATTATGACAATGGTCCTGTCGGTTTGCGGACCTGGAGATAAAATTATTGTTCCAAGAAATGTTCATAAATCGGTCATGTCAGCAATCATTTTTTCAGGGGCTTCCCCCGTTTTTATACATCCTGAAGTGGATAAAAACCTCGGCATTTCTCACGGAATAACGACAGAATCAGTTGAAAAAGCTCTTCAGCAATATCCTGATGCAAAAGGGCTTTTAGTCATTAATCCAACGTATTTCGGAATCTCAGCTGATTTAAAACAAATCGTAAATATTGCTCATTCATATAATGTCCCTGTTCTTGTAGATGAAGCGCACGGCGTCCACATTCATTTTCATGACAAGCTGCCATTATCCGCCATGCAGGCAGGGGCAGATATGGCGGCAACTAGCGTTCATAAGCTGGGAGGATCGATGACGCAAAGCTCTATTTTAAATGTTCGGGAAGGTCTTGTGTCTCCTGACCGTGTTCAATCGATTTTAAGCATGCTGACTACGACATCGACATCCTATTTGCTTCTTGCATCACTGGATGCAGCTCGAAAGCAGCTGGCAACGAAGGGCTATGAATTATTAGAGCAAACGATTCAATTGGCGAATCAGACAAGATACGAAATTAACAAAATTGATCATCTATATTGTGTAGGAGAAGAAATTTTGGGAACGAATGCAACGTATGATTATGATCCGACAAAATTAATTATTTCTGTGAAGGAACTAGGCATAACGGGATATGATGCAGAGCTGTGGTTAAGAGAACATTACAACATTGAAGTGGAGCTTTCCGATCTGTACAATCTGCTCTGTCTGATCACGCCCGGTGATACAGAATATGAAACATCACTTTTAATAAAAGCGCTTCGTGCTTTGTCAAAAGAATTTTCCCATCAGGCAAACAAGCAAGCGGAAGTCTCTGTCCTTCTGCCCGATATTCCTGTTTTGGCGCTGACACCTAGAGATGCTTTTTATGCAGAGACGGAAATGGTGCCTTTTGAACAATCTGTCGGACGCATTATTGCAGAATTTGTCATGGTGTACCCACCGGGCATACCGATTTTCATACCAGGAGAAATCATCACTAAAGAAAATTTACATTACATCCGAAAAAATTTAGATGCCGGCCTGCCTGTTCAAGGTACAGAAGATCCAACTCTTTCCTACATTCGCGTTATTAAAGAGCATAAACCGATTAAATGAGAAATCGCTGAAGAAGCTTTATAAATCCATACATTCGAGGACAAGTCGAAAAACTGATGAAACCAAATTTTGCTGAAGATCGATCATAAAATAATTTTGCTGGGGGCTGTCCGAAAAGTCGATTGAATCGACCTTGGGCTCAGCCCTTTTTTCTGTTTTTAGGGTACAAAAAAATCGTCCTTTTTTATAGAATGAAATTGACCAAAAAACATTCTACAGAAAGGACGATTTCTTATGAATAATCAAATGACTATTCAAGAAAATTATAACACGCAATTAGAAATGACTCTAGAGGGTATTCAAAAAATAGAGGTTCAAAAGAATAAGAAACGCAAAAAACTAGTTTTCCAACCTTATTGCAATCGTCAAGTCATGAGCATTTTAGATATCGAAATGTATATTCCTGAAAATCATGTCGCCCGTTTAGTGGATGAAATGGTGGAATCGATTCCGGATGAAGTGTTGTATACTCATTATGTTGGTGGGGGTCGTGCACCCTATCACCCTAAAATGTTATTGAAAGTGATTTTATATGCGTACACTCAAAATGTTTATTCAAGTCGGAAAATAGCGCAAATGGTGAAAGAAAATCTTCCGATGATGTGGTTGGCGGGATTGCAAACCCCTGACCATCGCACAATAAATGATTTTCGTAGTGTTCGTATGTCAAACATGATGGATTCTGTATTTGAACAATTTGTCCTTCAACTAGTAGAACAAGGACTTATCGACCTCGACCATATTTTTGTGGATGGTACGAAAATAGAAGCGAATGCCAACAAATATACGTTTGTATGGCGAAAATCCGTAGAAAAATATGATCAGAAACTACGAGCCAAAATTCAATCGTTTCTACAAGAAGCGCACCAAATCGCCTTGGAGGAATTAAAAGAAGAACAATTAGAAGAAGAATTAGAAAAATCATCGGCACAACTTTCTGAGAGAATAGAAGCTTTGGAAAAAGATTATAAACAGGAAGAAGACAAAGAAAGAAAAAAAGAACTTCGCTCTAAAAAATCCCAACTCACCAAACAACTGAAAACGATTCAAACGGATTATCTTCCACGATTACGAAAATACAAAGTACAAAAACAGATTCTAGGTGAACGAAATAGCTACTCGAAAACCGACCATGAGGCCACTTTTATGCGAATGAAAGAGGACCATATGAAAAACGGCCAACTCAAGGCGGGTTATAATGTTCAACTCGCCACACAACATCAATTTATCGTGGGATTTGAAATTTATCAAAATCCAGGAGATACTCGCTGTTTCCAACCATTTATGGAAAAGTTATTGGAATCGATGCCGAAGGAAAAGAAACTCAAGTATGTCATTGCCGATGCAGGATATGCGAGTGAAGAAAACTATTTATATGCGATTGGCGAAGAAAAAGAACCTCGTTTTGAATTATTAGCCCCATACCAAACCTATTTGAAGGAACAAAGTAAAAAGTTTAAAAAGGATTTATCAAAAGTACAAAACTGGAAATACATCGAAGAAGACGATTGCTTTATCTGTCCGAACAATCGGAAAGTCGTATTCAAGTATTATCAAAAAAGAAAAAATGCATCTGGATACATACAAGATTTGAAAGTGTACGAGTGTGAAGATTGTACGGATTGCCCGTTGAAGAATGGGTGTACGAAAGCCAAAGGAAATCGTCGAGTATATTGGAACACGATTTATGAAGAAATGAAAGCGAAAGCCAAAGCAGCTCTTGGTGACGAACAAAAGGCAGCTCTTTATGCGAAGCGTAAAGTGGATGTCGAAAGTGTGTTCGGTAACATCAAGGGCAATTTGCGTTTCACTCGATTTCTGTTACGGGGGCTTCATAAAGTCCGAACAGAATTCGGGATTGTGGCAATGGCCCACAACATACTGAAATGGGCCGCAAATTCCCAAACCAATTTCAAAAATAAGGAAACAGAGCGAATGGAAAAACTCATTGTTTTCTCCATTCGCTCTGTTTTTATGGACTTTTTAGACAAGCCCTATTTAATTTATAATAATATTCAATTCTTTTAAAAGGAGCGACAACAATGAAAGAATATCAATTTCCCGTTCCGCCTATTTTTATTTTACTAATTGGTGTTATTTCTATTTCATTTTCTTCTATTTTTGTTAAATGGTCTGATGCACCTGCATCTATATTAGGAATGTATAGACTGCTTTTTACAGTGATCGTTATGCTGCCGTTTCTCCCTTGGAAGAAAATCAAAACAGGAGCTATTAACATTCAATGGAAGGATTGGATTCAACTATTTTTATCTGGAATCTTCCTAGGTTTTCATTTCTTATTTTGGATGGATTCCCTTAGATATACAACAGTAGCAAGTTCAATGATTATAACTACATTAGAGCCTGTATTTGTTATGATCGGAGCTTATTTTATTTTTAAAGAGAGAACAAACCTTATTGGGATTGTGAGTATTATTATAGCTGTTAGCGGTTCAATCATTATTGCATGGGGAGATATTAATCTTTCTACAAAAGCATTATTTGGAGATTTCCTTTCATTAGCAGGAACGTTAGCAGTAGCCATTCATATGCTTTTTGGACAAGTATTATGCAAAAAAATTCCAACATCAATATATAGTTTTTGTGTGTTCTTTATAGGTGGATTTGTATTATTGATTTACAATCTTAGTTACGAGATCCCGCTGATTCATTATTCAGTTCATGATTGGGGCATATTTGTACTTCTAGCACTAGTCCCCAATATTTTTGGTCACGCATTATTTAATTGGCTTTTAAAATATTTGGATGCTACGACGATTTCAATGAGTATTTTAGGTGAACCAATAGGGGCAATTATATTAGCATACTTATTTTTAGGAGAAGCTACATCTATTTCCCAAATGATTGGCGGAGCGCTATCTTTAATTGGAGTCAGTATGTTTTTGAAAAATAAAGGACTTTCAAATAAGGAATTGACTACGAATGCTTCTGTAAAAAGTGCTAATACATAACTAAAATATGGACGACGGCCTTCCTGCTTCGTAGGGAAGGTCTTTCATTAAAAAAACAGTTAATAGATGTAATGAAATATTTTTTGATAAACAAACGGTAAAACGGAAGCAATAATTAAACCTGTAACAATTGAAGATATGGTGAAGATGATGAACTTCCGAAGCGATATTTCTTTCCTCTTAAAAGCGATGATGAATACCCTTATCATAGAAAAGACAGTAATAAATATAATAATTGCCGAAAAGACGCTTGCTGCCATTACCTCCATTGTAAAGCTCCTTTCACAAAAGTCCTTTAGCTACATTTTACCGCCTAATGAATGGAATAGACACCACTTTTTATACTTTTATTGAAAAGACATCGATAACAAACTTCGCTATATCGAATTGCTGCCAGTTCCAATATTGGCTGCGAAATTTGTCGTAACTCCAATAAATTTTTCATCCAACCTTTTATGCACAAGTGACATTTGGTATATGTTTCATCAATCTTTACAAACCGCATCGCTGTCGTTTTAACACTTAAAAACCGCAATGACCGTACTTACTGAAAAAGACAAAGGTGAATTGATAAAAAATGAATTCAAACGATGTTTTTCTGTCTTAGCTCTCTCAATCACAATCCTGCAAGCATCCATTTCATTAAGATCACCAGCATTTGCTTTACATAAAAAAAAAGCTGCCTTAAAGACAGCCCATTTATCTTAAACCCCTTTGTTACACGTGTTATTCAATATGTTATTGATGATTGCTTTTTTTACGATTCTTTTCTGTACAGCAATTGTTGCATTTACCATACAATACCGTAACTTTTTCATCATCAAAGAAATGAATTGTTGAATTGCAGTCTTGACAGACAATTGTTCCCATCCTGTATTCCCCTTTTCCATATAGCGTCATAAAGAATAAAGTGGAGACAAAATGACCTGATAGTTATATATTAATATGTCACATTATATTCGTCAAGCAGAAAATTGTATAACACATTTATTTTTTTATGCATTAAAAAATATGTAAATTGATTTTATCCGTTACAATTAAAGTTTTGTACATTTTATATGGGGATGGGGACATTTTTTTGGTTCAAAGTAGCTTTCAAATGACCTTTATCTTTCTGATCATTAGCATTACATGATGCTGAGTATGATCCATTACGTGCATCTAAAGTCTACAACCCAACAACTCAAACATTCGCTCTATATATCATACTTCTCGTACACGATTTGAATTTTTTAATTTGTTTAAATAATATTTTATTTTTGTAACATTTGCATAACATTCAAAAGTGACGGAATTAAATATGTTAAAATGACGTTAAGAAAAAATGAACACATTTTACCAGTTTTCTTTAAACGAAAGAGGTAGGACAATGGTGAAATTTATTGCATATACCTATACCGTTGCCGTACTGCTTCTATTGTCTTCTTGTATTGCTGATCCGAAAGACGATCACTCGATTTCAAGCTTCGACAAAAAACAAATTCTTTTTTTTACCGACCAAAAAATGATGGAAAAAGAATCAATTTACTACGATGCTTTATTAGATTTAAAAAAACAATTTCCAGAGGAAATGGACAATATGATGATCTACCAAGCTGATAACCCTGAATCTAAACGGTTTAATATTAAAACATATCCTTCCATTATCGTGATGGATCATGACGGCATCATTTTGCATATTAAAGGATCAGTTTCAACAAAAGATGAAATTGTAGAGCCGGTCTCAGAAGTGCTTTCCGAATAATGAGAATGTCGGTTTGAGGTAATTAAGCGCTGAGAAGATTCTTTAGTTAAATAGGATTTGTGCTCAAAATCTCTGCACAACATATTTTTGTGAAAAAAACTTTCACAACAGTGAGAGAATTGTTCCATCATTTATTTTTCATCATAAAAAGGGGTTGTCCAAAAAGTCAAATCCCCATTGAAAACAAATAATCATAAACACCGATATATCAACGTTATTAAACATTAAAAGGGGCAGTCAATAAGCCGAAAAAACGACTTATTAGACTGCCCCTTTGGGCTGCATTACTTATTTATAATATGAATCGGTGTTCCAAGTGCAAGTTCGGCAGCTTCCATTGCAATTTCTCCTAATGTCGGGTGGCCATGAATCGTCAAGGCAATATCTTCTGCCGTCATGCCTGCTTCGATCGCAAGTCCAAGTTCAGCAATCATATCTGATGCGCTGACACCTGCGATTTGAGCCCCAATAACAAGGCCGTCTTCTTTTCGTGTAATCAATTTTACAAATCCATCGGTTGCATTTAATGACAATGCGCGGCCGTTTGCTGCAAATGGAAACTTAGCTGCCACAATGTCAATTCCTTCGTCTTTAGCCTGTTGTTCCGTATATCCGACAGAAGCCAACTCAGGTTCTGAGAAGACAATGACAGGAATTCCGTTATAATCGATTTCAGAAGGTTTTCCAGAAATCGCTTCTGCAGCAATTTTCCCTTCATATGAAGCTTTATGAGCAAGAGAAGGTCCTGGAACGATGTCGCCGATAGCATAAATATTTGAAATATTTGTCCGGCACTGTTTGTCAATTTTAATGTAGCCTTTTTCATCGATTTCTACTCCGACTTGTTCGAGACCAAGTTCATCAGTGTTTGGTTTGCGTCCTACTGTAACTAAACAATAGTCCGCTTCCACTACTTGCTCTTTTCCTTTCGCTTCAAATGTCACTTTTACTCCGTCTTTTGTTTCTTCAACACCTTTTGCAAGTGCGCTAGTATGAATTTCGACATTTCCTTTTTTCTTCAACGCTCTTTTTACAAGAGCTGTCATTTGTTTTTCAAATCCTGGAAGAATTTCTTTGTCTCCTTCAATAATCACAATTTCAGTGCCGAAATTCGCATAAGCAGTTCCAAGCTCTATGCCAATGACTCCCCCGCCAATGATAACCATTTTTTTCGGAACTTCTTGCAGGGACAACGCTCCTGTTGAGTCAATGACTCGCTCAGAAAATTTAATGCTTGGAATTTCAATTGGACGGGAGCCAGTTGCAATGATTGCATTTTTAAATTTATACGTTTGAGCTGAATTCTCGTTTATGATTCTGACGGTGTTGCGATCAACAAAATATGCTTCGCCTTTTACAATTTCAACTTTATTTCCTTTTAAAAGGCCTTCAACACCGCCTGTAAGTTTTTTGACGACACTTTCTTTCCAAGCTTGCACTTTAGAAAAGTCTAGTGTTACATTTTCAGCTTTTATTCCTATATCTTCTGATTCTTTAGCCTCTACATAACGGTGTCCTGCACTAATTAATGCTTTAGAAGGAATACATCCAACATTGAGGCAGACGCCGCCAAGAGATCCTTTTTCAACGATCGTAACTTTTTGCCCTAATTGCGCAGCTCTTATTGCAGCCACATAGCCGCCGGGACCAGCTCCTATGACGAGAGTGTCAGTTTCAATCGGGAAATCTCCTACTACCATTTATTACGCCTCCATTAGTAATAATTGGGGATCATGCAATAAACGCTTAATATGGTTAAGCGCATTTTGTGCAGTTGCACCGTCGATCATTCGATGGTCAAAGCTTAAAGACAGCGCTAAAACAGGGGCTACAACGATTTCTCCGTTTTTCACAACCGGTTTTTCAGAAATACGTCCGAGACCTAGAATGGCTACTTCTGGATGATTAATGACAGGAGTAAACCATTGGCCGCCAGCGGAACCGATATTGGTTATCGTGCATGATGCGCCTTTCATTTCATTTGGAGTAAGTTTGCCCTCACGCGCTTTTGTTGCCAATTCATTAATTTCTGCAGAGATTTCAAAAATCGATTTTCGATCTGCGTGTTTGACAACAGGAACTAAAAGTCCTTTTTCCGTATCAGCTGCAATTCCGATATTGTAATAGTGCTTATGAATAACTTCTTCTGTTTCATCATCAAATGACGTGTTTAATACTGGATATTTTTTCAGTGCTGATGTTAAAGCTTTGACAACATAAGGCAAATATGTAAGCTTAATGCCTTGTTCTGCCGCAATAGCTTTAAATTTCTTCCGATGTGCAACAAGCTCTGTTACATCGACTTCATCCATTAATGTTACATGTGGCGCAGTTTGCTTCGATTTAACCATCGCTTTTGCAATTGCTTTTCGAATACCGCTGATTTTCTCGCGGGTTTCTGGGAATTCTCCTTCAAGGACAACCGGAGCCGGCGCTGCTTTTTCTCCTGCCGATACGCCTGTTGCAGCTTCTTTTTCCACGTTTTCAACAGGTTTTGCTTCTTCTTGTCCACCTTTCAGATAAGCATCAATATCTTCCTTCAATATGCGCCCGCCGTTTCCTGAGCCTTGTACCAATCGAATATCAACGCCTTTTTCACGCGCATATTTTCGGACGGATGGCATTGCAATAACGCGTCGGTTAACATCTACGTCTTCTGAAGCAGACTGTGAAGCGTTGCTTTCCACTTTTTGCTCTTCTGTGGAAGGCTTTTCTTCTTTTGCTGCTTCACCGCTTTCATCGCCTTTTGATTGATTTTCATAACCTGGAGCATCAATTGTGACTAATACTTGACCGACAGTTGCAACTTCCCCTTCATTCACTTTTAATTCTAATACTTTTCCTTTTACAGGGGAAGGGATTTCAACAACTGCTTTGTCATTTTGCACTTCACAAAGAACATCATCTTCATTGATTTCATCACCAGGTTTGATAAACCATTTTACTATTTCACCTTCATGAATGCCTTCACCGATATCCGGCATTATAAATTCAAAAGCCACAGATTTCAACCTCCTAAATAATTTTCAGTTGATGGCCGAAAAGAAGAAAAGATGATGCTCCTCTTTTTAGCCAATTAGAAATTCAATGCTTTTTTAGCCGTTTCAACGATATCTTTGTAGTTTGGAAGCCATACATCTTCCGCTTGTGAGAATGGATAGACAGTGTCCGGAGCTGCTACGCGGAAAACAGGAGCTTCCAAGCTAAGAATCGCTCTTTCATTAATTTCTGCAACAACATTAGCAGCAATTCCTGCTTGTTTTTGGGCTTCCTGCACGACAATCGCGCGGTTTGTTTTCTCTACTGAAGCAATAATCGTTTCTATATCCAGCGGACTTACTGTACGTAAATCGATCACTTCTGCTGAAAAGCCCTCTTTTTCAAGTTCGTCAGCAGCTTTTAAAGATTCATGCACCATTGCCCCGTAAGTGATGATCGAAATATCTTTCCCTTCACGTTTTATATCCGCTTTGCCGATCGGAATTGTATATTCTTCTTCCGGAACTTCATCACGGAAGGAACGATAAAGCTTCATATGCTCCAAGAAAATGACCGGATCATTATCCCGAATTGCTGAAATAAGCAACCCTTTTGCATCATAAGGGGTGGAAGGAATAACGACTTTTAAACCAGGCTGCTGCGCCATCAAGCCTTCCAAGCTGTCCCCGTGAAGCTCAGGGGTATGAACGCCGCCGCCGAAAGGAGAACGAATGGTGATCGGAGCATGCCAGCGGCCCCCGGAGCGATAACGCAAACGCGCCATTTGTCCAGAAATGGAATCCATAACCTCATAAACAAAACCGAAGAATTGAATTTCAGCTACCGGACGAAAGCCTTGTGTGCTTAAACCGATTGCCAAGCCGCCAATTCCTGATTCTGCCAGAGGTGTATCAAAAACTCGGTCTGGGCCGAATTCTTTTTGAAGTCCTTCTGTTGCACGGAACACACCGCCGTTTACACCAACATCTTCCCCAAATACTAACACATTTTCGTCGTTTTTCAGTTCCGTACGCAACGCATCAGTGATTGCTTGAATCATTGTCATTTGCGCCATGCTCACTTCGACTCCTTCTCTTTATAAATTTCATATTGTTCTTTTAGGTTATAAGGCCAGCTTCCTTCTTCAAACATAATGTTGATTAAGTCTGTCACTTTTTGTTTTGGAGTTTCATCCGCTTTTTTGATTGCTTCTTTTATATCTTCTTTCGCCTTTTCGATAACTTCGTTTTCTTCTTCCTCGCTCCACAATCCTTTTGCTTGAAGGAAGTTTCTGAAACGAACAAGCGGATCTTTTGCCTCCCACTCGTCATCAAGCTCTTTTGCCCGATATCTCGTTGGATCGTCTCCTGCCATTGTATGCGGACCGTAGCGGTAGCATAATGTTTCAATTAATGTCGGACCTTCACCGTTTATTGCCCGTTCACGCGCTTCCTTCACAGCTGCATAAACAGCAAGCGGATCCATTCCATCTACTTGTATGCCAGGGATTCCAGCTGCAACAGCTTTTTGTGCAAGTGTTTCAGCTGAAGTTTGCACTTCTACAGGTGTTGAAATTGCAAACCGGTTGTTTTGAACGATGAAAATAGCAGGTGCTTTAAATGCCCCAGCAAAGTTTATTCCTTCGTAAAAGTCGCCTTGAGACGTTCCTCCATCACCTGTATACGTAACAGCAACTGCTTTTTTGCCGCGTTTTTTCAAGCCTAATGCTACCCCTGCAGCTTGCACATATTGGGCGCCGATAATAATTTGCGGTGAAAAAGCGTTTACGTCTTCAGGCATTTGGTTTCCATGAAAATGCCCGCGGGAATATAAAAATGCTTGATACAAAGGCAATCCATGCCAAACTAACTGCGGTATATCACGATAGCCCGGGAGAATGAAGTCCTCTTTTTCCAAGGCAAAATGAGAAGCAATTTGTGATGCTTCTTGTCCGGCAGTCGGTGCGTAAAAACCTAAACGACCTTGACGATTTAAAGAAATTGAACGCTGATCCAACACTCTGGTAAATACCATTCGTCTCATTAATTCCTTTAATTCTTCATCAGAAAGGGAAGGCATCGCATCTTCATTCACGACTTCGCCTTTTTCGTTTAAAATTTGGAACGTTTGGAATTCCTTGCGAATCGCATCAAATTGCTTTTCGCTGTCAACGACAACATTTTTCGCCTTTTTTGCCATTCAACACACCTCTTCGTTTCATTTTCTCAGCCTTTAAATTCATCCATAAAACTAGATTACCCCAAATTGTTCATGGAGACACACATTGCGGATCTTTAATTGCCAAAATCGTCAAGTACATTGCAAGATCGCTTTACAAACTGTATTAATTTTTTTATTTAAAATAGTAATACACATCGATTTCACTTCATAGTGTACACCCTTTTTTCACATGCGTCAATTAATTTGTTTATTTTTAAAACAATATATAAAACGCTTTCAAGATAATTGGAAATATTTTTACTTTTAAATCTGTACTAATACAACAGATAATTCTGTATCACTATTACAGATACAGACGGAAGCGAATCATTTATCTGGAGAGCGTGTTGCTTCTCTATATAAATTACAGAAGAATTTATATAAATAAGGAAGTCTTCTAGGCAAACGTCTATACCTTTATTTTGCTTCATCATACGATGATATAGACATTTGCCCTAAATAAGGCGATATGGAGTCCTTATGTGGAGGTGAAAGAGATGCATTATTATTCCAATCCGTCTTATCATTACCCATCATACGGATATTTTCCAGTTTCAAACTGGACATTTGTATTGATCGCTGTGCTTTTTATTTTGCTCATTATTGTTGGCGCTGCCTGCTTAAACTATTAATTGATGATTGTCCGATTTTCGGGCAATTCTTTTTTGTTTCTTTTAAAAGATTTATGTATAATGAAATTTGTTGATATAGGTTCAGGAGTGATTAGCCATGATTACAATGGAAGATATTATTAAGGAAGGACATCCAACTCTTCGTCAAGTTGCCAAGGAAGTGGAATTGCCCGCTTCTGAAGAGGAGAAAAAAATTTTAGCGGAGATGCTTCAATACTTAAAAAACAGTCAAGATCCAGAGATTGCAGAAAAATATGGATTGCGGCCTGGGATCGGTCTTGCCGCCCCACAAATTAATGTATCAAAACGAATGATTGCCGTTCATGTGACGGATGAAAAAGGAAAATTATATTCGTACGGCCTGTTCAATCCAAAAATTGTAAGCCATTCAGTGGAACAAAGTTATTTAACAAGCGGTGAAGGATGCCTTTCCGTTGACAGAGAGGTTCTAGGATATGTTCCGCGTTATGCACGCATCCGCGTCAAAGGGGTTGACCTTGAAGGCAATGAAGTCGACCTTCGTTTAAAAGGTCTTGTCGCTATTGTGTTTCAGCATGAAATAGATCATTTAAACGGCATTATGTTTTATGATCGGATCAATAAAGAGAATCCTTTTAAAGAACCGGAAAATGCAACTCCAATTGACAGATGAAGCCAGAAGTTAGCGCCCGGCATCCAAGCCGCGGAATATTTTGAAGCAAAACGAAAATCCATGCAAAAAATCCCGAATAGTTCTTTCGGGATTTTTTGTTCATAAAGAGAAATTTTTTGTGCACACTACCATTTGAAATCGCCTTTGCAAGGCTTTTTTTGATTTTGACTTCTGATTTATATCAACTGCAATTGCTTTGCAGCATAAAATATTCCATCTTCATCAACAGGCTTTGTAACAAAATCAGCTACTTTTTTCACATGCGAAACAGCATTACCCATAGCAACGCCTGTTCCAGCAAACGAGATCATTTCTATATCATTCAAACCGTCTCCAAAAGCAACCACATCTTGACGGCTAACGCCAAGCATATCCATTATCTTTTTGATCCCTTCTGCTTTCGATCCTTTTTTTGGAACAACATCAGTTGAAAGCTGGTGCCAGCGGACAAATTTTATCTCTTCAGAAATATTGAACTGTTCTTCTTCTCCTTCTTTGCAAAACAAAAGCGCTTGGTAAATAGGTTTTTCTTGAAAATAATCAGGTCTGCACTCAGGATGCGAGAGGTGCAAAGATTTCAAACTTTCATGAATAAACGGATGATCTTCCACATTTGCTTTCATATCTTCTTCACTCAAAAATACAAGCGGGTAATCAGTATTTTCAGTCGCTTCGATTAATTGCTCCAACGCATCGACCTTCAAAGGATTTTCATAAATGACTTCTCCTTCATGCACAACATACTGTCCGTTATAGCTGACATAAGAATGGATTCCTAGCTCTTCTCTTAGCTTTTTAAACATAAAAGGGCCGCGGCCGGTTGAGATGGCGACGTGATGTCCGGCTTTTTTCAAACGGGAGACCGTGTCAAGAGTAGATTCCGGCAAATGTTTATCATGATCCAATAAAGTACCGTCTATATCAAAAAAAATAAATTTTTTCCCCATGTTCAATCTCCTTTTCTCTTTCGTGAAACCTTATTTACACTAAACAAAACGGTATAGTATGCAAACGCTTTATGTCAATAGAGCTTTTCCACGTTTAGCCATAAAAAAAATAAAAAAATAGCATATAATATAAGTAAATACAATCGGACTCGACTTTGACATCTTAATGGAGGAGGAGTTGATATGTTAAAACGTTTAAAGAAAAAAATTAAAAAACAGTGGAAGCAATTGCTTCGCAGAAAATCGATTGCTTAAAGAAACCGGGCGGCTTTAGCCCGGTTTTCGTTATTTTCAATGAAGGTTGGATTTGCCATCAGAATCGACTATAATAATAAAAGCTAGTTTAACATGGAAAGTAAGGAGAGATTACGCAAATGATGTTTAAAGTTTTTTATCAGGAAAACCCGAATGAACCGCCTGTTCGGGAAAGAACGAAAACATTTTTCGTTGAAGCGGAATCAGAAAGAGAAGTTCGTGAAAAATTAAAAGGCCGCTCCATAAACATAGAATATATTCAACCGATTAGCGGTCCGTTTTATGAATTTGAAAAACAAAGCGAAAATTTTTCTGTATTGGAGAAATGATAGTATATGAAATTTGTAAAAAGAGACCAAGTAGCAGCATTCGCCCTCGGCGGATTGGGCGAAATCGGAAAAAATACGTACGGTGTGCAATTTCAAGATGAAATCATTTTAATTGATGCTGGAATTAAGTTTCCAGAAGACGAACTTCTAGGGATTGACTATGTGATTCCGGACTATACGTACTTAGTAAAAAACCAAGAAAAAATTAAAGGCTTGTTCATCACACATGGCCATGAAGATCATATAGGCGGTATACCTTATTTGCTGCGGGAAATTAATGTACCAATCTACGGCGGTAAACTGGCGATCGGACTGATTCGCAATAAGCTTGAAGAGCATGGACTTTTAAGACAAGCTAAACTAAACATCATCCAGGAGGATGATGTGATTCGGTTCAGAAAAACTGCCGTAACTTTTTTCCGTACAACTCACAGCATTCCAGATTCATATGGAATTGTTGTCAAAACTCCCGCAGGAAATATCGTTCATACAGGAGATTTTAAGTTTGATTTTACTCCAGTCGGGGAACCTGCAAATTTAACTAAAATGGCGGAAATCGGCAAAGAAGGTGTGCTCTGTCTTTTATCGGACAGCACAAACAGTGAAATTCCTGAATTTACAATGTCTGAAAGAAGGGTCGGCGAAAGCATTCACGACATTTTCCGAAAAGTAAGCGGCCGCATCATTTTTGCAACATTTGCATCCAATATTCATCGACTTCAGCAAGTAACTGAAGCAGCTGTTAAAAACAATCGAAAAATAGCTGTTTTTGGAAGAAGTATGGAAGCAGCTATCCAAATTGGTCAAGAACTCGGGTATATTCGCTGCCCGAAAGATACGTTTGTTGATGCAAATGAAATAAACCGTCTGCCCGCTCATCGGGTCGTGATTTTATGTACAGGAAGCCAAGGCGAACCAATGGCCGCTCTGTCCCGAATTGCAAATGGAACTCATCGGCAAATCCAAATTATTCCCGGCGATACGGTCGTTTTCTCATCATCGCCCATCCCAGGGAACACTTTATCGGTTTCAAGAACGATCAATCTGCTTTTCCGCGCCGGTGCGGAAGTAATTCACGGGTCGTTAAATGACATCCACACGTCTGGCCACGGCGGACAGGAAGAGCAAAAATTAATGCTGCGGCTAATGAAGCCAAAATATTTTATGCCGATTCATGGAGAATATAGAATGCAGATCATGCATATGAAACTAGCTGTCGATTGCGGAGTTCCAAAGGAAAACTGTTTTATTATGGATAACGGAGATGTGCTGGCGATGAACGACCGCGAAGCATCCATTGCCGGTAAAATTCCATCCGGATCCGTTTATATTGACGGAAGCGGAATTGGCGACATTGGAAACATTGTGTTAAGAGACCGAAAAATTTTATCTGAAGAAGGACTCGTAATCGTTGTCGTCAGCATCAATATGAAAGAGTTCAAAATTGCTGCAGGACCTGACATTATATCGCGCGGCTTCGTTTATATGAGAGAATCCGGAGATTTAATTAAAGATGCCCAAGAACTGATTACTAAGCACTTAAATAAAGTATTGGAAAGAAGAACTACGCAGTGGTCGGAAATCAAAAATGAAATCGCCGATACACTCGCTCCGTTTTTATATGAAAAAACGAAACGCCGACCGATGATCTTGCCAATTATAATGGAAATTTAAGTAATAACTTGTGATCGATCCCTCTTGTGTTGACAGTGGAACGTACTGTTTAACATAAGAGGGATTTATTTTGCAAAAATGTCCAGTTGTTATTTTGTCGGCTCATAACACGCAGCATCCGGCCGCTCTTGCTTTTTTAGGTAGATGGTTTTAAAACGGGCAGCCGTCAGCTAAAAGTTCTTATAAAAAAACGAAAAAGTGAGTGCTTGCAGAGAAGAAAGACGGAGATCAAAACATGTAAATGAAAAATACCGAAAAGTTTTATGGTTAATTTTTTCGATATACAAGTGTTTAATAGAAGAGCAGAAAGACATTTTATGTACGTTTGTGCCATCATATAAATTTATACGCAATTATTTGAAAAACATTTGATGAAAAAATTCGACTTGGATAATGTCATAATCAGAATTTTTCAGGAGCAGGTGCTGCAAGTGGCAGCAGTAAAGGGAGATAATAAAGAAATCAATTTGTAGTTAAAGAAGACATGTATTCGATTGCCAGAAAAAACAACGACATTCTTGCAATAAGGAAGGATTTTGAGCCAGCAAACAAAAAAAGAATGAGAAGAACTGTCTTTAGGCATTCTAGACAGCTGCTTCTCATTCAATTACCATGTAAGCTTCAAATGATTGTTTTTACTTGACTGGATAAGTTCAGTTCATTCTTCAATAGATTTTGATTTTGCCCAATGCGGATGAAACATTTAAAGCTCCGAAAGAATGTATATAAATTTTCATTATTCTCCTAGCACTTTCTTTTCAAACCGATCAATATCGACGTCAGCTCCGATGACAATTAAAATATCTCCTGCCTTGATTACTTCTGTAGCTTGCGGCGATACGATAATTTCGTTATTTCGTTTAATCGCAACAATATTGATTCCGTATTTCGCACGAATATCGAGCTCGATGAGAGAATGGCCGGCAATGTTGCGGTTAGCAGCAATTTCAACAATGCTGTGCTCTTCCGACAGCTCAAGATAGTCCAACACATTGTTCGAAAGAAGATTATGGGCAAGCCGCCGCCCCATATCCCGTTCAGGGTGAACAACTGTATCTGCTCCTATTTTTGACAAAACCTTTTCATGATAGTCGTTTTGAGCCTTCACCGTTATATGCTTAACTCCTAGTTCTTTCAACATAATGGTTGTCAAAATGCTCGCTTGAATATTGTCGCCGATGGCTACGATCACATGATCAAAATTTCTGATTCCCAAGCTTTTTAATACGGCTTCATCCGTTGTATCCGCTACAACAGCATGTGAAACAATATTGGCAAATTCGTTTACTCGATCCTCATCCACATCAATGGCAAGCACCTCTGCTCCTTCTTCCGATAACGTTCGGCAAATGCTTCCGCCGAACCGCCCCAACCCGATTACGGCAAACTCCTTTTTCATCAATACTCCCCCATTACAACTTGAATGACATTATTCTTGTATTTCTTGGCCAAAATCAATCGCTTGTTTCAACTTTTGCTGCATAAACCCTATTCCTTTGCAATCGGAAAGAGGATAATGAAAAGCTGTCTTATTTGTAAACACTTGTTCTATATATGGACGGAATTTCTTTCCTCCCAAAAGAACAATATCATCTACATCTAACAAATTTTTTTCAACCGCTTGTTCCTTCAATTGGTTGATTGTAATTAATTCAGGATGCTTTTTCATGCTAAAGGAAACATTGTAAGGACCAGGCACAAAATCATTTGGCCGCAAAAAGCCATGCTTGGCAGACAAAATCACCCATTCATCGAAAAATTTTTTAGCATACACCTGGCAAAGGCGGTGAAAAACTCCTATATACGCTTTTTCTGCGGAAACAGCACCTGCACTGGGCTCTTTATCCCATACTTTTTTTGTTCCGCAAGGTATGACACAAATCCTTCTCATTTAACATTTCACCTGTTCAATCGATTATTCAATTCATTCAAAAATTGTAAAATATCGTTATGAAAAACAAAATCAGCCCATTCATCGAAGTCTGTTTGTTCTTGGTTGACAATCACTAATACTGCTCCCATCCTTTTTGCCAAAAACGGTATTTCGTTCGCTGGCCGAACTGTTAAAGATGAACCAAGCACGATCATAACGTCTGCTTTTTCACATTCAAGCTCCGCATCTCTAAAAGCATCTTCCGAAAGCAGCTCTCCGAACAGTGTAATGGAAGGACGTATAAAGCCTCCGCAGCCGCAATAATATTGATTTTTCAAGTATACATCATTTAGAAAGCGTTGGCCGCAATTGTGGCAGTGAAACGTTTGAAGTGTTCCATGAAGTTCAATTACGTTTTTGCTTCCTGCTAAGAGATGGAACCCATCAATGTTTTGAGTAATAATCGATTGAATCTTCCCTTCCTTTTCCCATTTTGCCAGCAAGTAGTGTCCTTCATTCGGAGATTTGCTTTTATATAATTGAAGGCGTTCTTTATAAAATTGAATAAATTCATCACGGTTTGTCTCCATCGCTTCAATGCTTGCCAATTTACTCGGATCCTTTTTGCGCCACAAACCAGTTTTTGAACGATAATCCGGAATTCCGCTGGCAGTGGACATCCCTGCGCCAGTAAATACAACAGCATGTTCAGATTGTTGCAAAATATCAGCGATTTCGGATATCAAAGCCATCTTTTTTCATCCTTTTTTATTAATTGTGAAAACAATTATTTTAACCTGAACTTACCATTTTCTTATAAATGAAATCAATAAATTCGTCAACAATTTCTTTGCGGAACCGTTCAGTCCGAGACAATATCGATAAATGCCGTTTAATTTCCACATCTTTTATTTTCAATTCATGTAAGTAGCCGTATTTCAACTCTCTTGACACCGTAATCCTCGGCAAAAAGCCGATTCCCAGCCCGGATTCTATAGCAGCTTTTACAGCCTGCGTGCTTCCTAGCTCCATATAATAATTTATTTTATCTAACACCCCATATTTTTTTAAAGTATTTTCGATAATGAGACGGGTTCCTGAATTTTTTTCTCTCCAGATCATTTTTTCTTTTGCCAGCTCTTCAATGTCAATTTGTTTTTTCTCCTTCAAAGGATGCTCTCTTCCGCATACTAAAATAAGCTCGTCATCGACAAGCTTTTTTACATGAAAAATGCTGTTTTCTACAACTCCTTCTACAAATCCGATATCAATTTTGCGGTCAACAAGCCGATCAATAATGCCCGGAGTATTAGAAATCGCTAATGAAAGCTTTACATCTGGCACTTCTTTTTTAAATTTTCCGAGCAGACTAGGCAAAAGATATTCCCCAATTGTCAACGTCGCTCCGACACTTAGTGTAAAATCTTTGTGTCCGGTTATTTCCTTTACTGCTTCTTTTGATTGTTGAATTTCTTCCACAATATTTTTGGCAATCGGATATAACATTTTGCCGGCTTTTGTCAAAGTCATTTTTCCGTTCGAACGGTCAAACAATGGGGTTCCATAATAATCCTCTAGTTGATGGATTTTTCTCGTAACAGCCGGCTGGGACACATAGACAAGCTTTGCAGCACGGCTGATGCTCCCTTCCTCAACAACAAGACAAAACATTTTTAAACTTTCCAAATCCAATTCGGAATCACTTCCTTACAATTTAAACACTTAAAAACAACTTCATGCTAACACCTATCAGCAAAAAAGACAACATTTGCAAAATCCATTTTCCAGGCACTTTTGTTGATAAGATAGCTCCCAGTTGAGAGCCGATCATCACTCCTATACCGCCCCACAAGCAGGCCGTCCAATTAACATTCCCTAATGCAATTTGATTCAGCGCACCAACAAGTGAATAGATCGATAATGCAAAAAGAGAAATCGCAGTTGCGTCGTGAGGACGAATCTTCAATAAATAAATTAAAATGGGGACGAGCAACCATCCGCCGCCAATTCCAAAAAAATTCGATAAAGTTCCCAACAAAAGTCCGATGATGAATAAAAAAACAGCTTTTAAACGGTTTCTGCCCTCATTGAAAAAACCTGCTTTCATACTATGTTCCGGCTCTTCCGGAGCTTTTTTTAAAAGCAAAAACATCCCGAGCATGAATAAAGCAGCGGCAAATATCCAATAAAAAAAGTCGGGTGAAATAATTCCCAACAGCCAAGTGCCGATAAACGTTCCCGGGATGGAGCCGAAGATGATCGGCCAACTGATAGAAAAATGAACACGCTTTTGCCGTATATAATTCATCGACCCTGATATGGAATTGAGAAAAACCACAACAAGACCCGTACCAGCTGCAATTTCAGGAGGCAATTTCAACAGCAATAAGAGAGCAGGAACAAACACAAATCCTCCCCCTGCTCCCACCATTACCCCATAAGCGCCTGACAAAAGTCCAAGAGCGAGCAGCAAAACCATTTCCACCATTCAAGTTCACCTCTGTTAATATCCTAATTAAAGGGTACCAGTGAGAAGGATTGGTGTGAAATGCTTATTCAACATGGGGTATAACAAAATGTTATAGTTTGTGATATTTTTGTTTTTAGTGCTTCTAGCCTTGCCCATTTAGAAAATGTTATATATAATTAAATCGAAATCATTACGATTTAATACAGCGGGGTATACATATATTTTGAAAGGAGTTCAAATCGATGAAAAAAGTCTTTTTTGCATTTTTAATGGCAATGCTTGCAATCTTTCCTATCGGCTGCGGCCAAAATAACAACAATGCTTCCGAAACGAACAATCATAATGAGGACAAAAACAATCAAAAAGAAATTGAAATTTATACAACAATCTATCCACTGACAGATTTCACTAAAAAAATCGGCGGTAAATACGTTCACGTCGAAAGTGTTTACCCGCCGAATGTAGAAGCCCATACGTATGAACCTACATTAAAAACTTTGGAAGCAATCGCGAAAGCGGATTTATTTATCTATACTGGAGCTGGTATAGAAGGATTTGCCGATAAGGCAGAAAAAACGCTGAAAGACGGCAATGTCAAAATTGTAAAAGCAGCTGAAGGAATCCCATTATTAAGTGCGTCCGAAGATGAAAATGACCATGAAAGTGGAGAAGAAGAGCATTCACATCATGAAGAAGATTCAGATCATGAAGAAGAACATGGGAACCAAAACGAAGAGGAACACGATCATGCACATGGAGATGTTGACCCTCATGTATGGCTTGATCCAAATAGGGCCATTACTCTTGCGGAAAACATCAAGAACGCTTTAACGGAAGCGGCTCCTGATCAAAAAGAATATTTTGAACAAAATTTCGCTCAACTTAAACAAGATCTTGAAGAACTGGATCAATCATTTCAAGAAACAATTAAAAAATCGAAAACAAAATATATTCTTGTGGCTCATGCTGCTTATGGTTATTGGGAAGACCGCTACGATATTGAACAAATTCCAATATCGGGATTATCTCCAACAGATGAGCCTAGTCAAAAGCAGCTTGTCAAAATCATTGAACTATCGAAAAAACATCATTTAAAACATGTGATCTTTGAACAAAATGTATCTGAAAAGGTAGCAAAAATCATCCAACAAGAAATTGGTGCCAAATCATTAACGCTACATAATTTAGAAAGTGTTTCGGAAACAGATTTAAAAAATAACGAAGACTACTTCAGCATTATGAAACGCAATCTTGAAACGTTATCTGAAGCTTTAAATTAAATACTATTTGCACGCTTTTAGGGGGCTGTCCAATGAGTCTTTTTTGGCTTATTGATGCCCCCTTTCATGCTTTAGAAAACGTTGCTATATCGATGTTTATGAGTTTTTTGTTTTCAAATGGAAATTTGACTTTCTAGACAGACCTTTATATATACTAAGTTGACATAATAAAACTACTGTAAATCGTTAAACTTTTTTATTTCATATTTTTGTAAAATCAAGTAAAATATTTAGACATACGAATAAATATGAGAGGAGAAACCAAAATGGAAGCAGCTGTTCAAAAACAGAATATGGGTCAAATTACATTATACAGAATATTATTTATTATCGGATTTGTTCATCTTCTAAACGATTCGATTCAAGCTGTTATTCCAGCAGTTTTCCCTATATTGGAAAAATCAATGAATCTTACATATATGCAGCTTGGATTCATTACATTCAGCCTTCAGCTAACGGCATCTTTGCTTCAGCCTGCTGTCGGGTTTTATACAGATAAAAAGCCGATGCCTTATTTGCTGCCCATCGGGCTTACGTGTACGTTTTTCGGCATGTTGGGACTTGCTTTTGCACCTAATTATTGGATTGTTTTAGTTTCGGTATTTTTCGTCGGAATCGGTTCAGCCGTTTTCCATCCGGAAGGTTCAAGAGTGGTGCATTTAGCAGCGGGAGAACGAAAAGGGCTCGCCCAATCCATTTTTCAAGTTGGAGGTAATGCCGGACAATCTCTTGCTCCCATTATGACAGCTCTTATTTTCGTCCCTATGGGACAATTTGGCGCGATTTGGTTTACTTTAATTGCCGGCATGGCCGTCATCGTCCTTCTATACATTGCAAATTGGTATAAGGAAAAGCTCGACAGCCGAAAAAAAACAAGCGCAAAAAAAGCCGTTGTGCAAGTTCCTGCCGCTCGAAAAAAGCAAGTGAAAATTGGACTTATGCTGCTTATCTTCTTAGTTTTTGCTCGTTCATGGTATCATGCAGCAATCACTAATTTTTACCCTTTTTATTTAATTCATGAACATGGACTTTCCATCAGCAAAACACAGCTATATATTTTTATATTTTTAGCAGCAGGTGCAATCGGAACATTTTTAGGAGGGCCGCTTTCAGATCGTTTCGGAAGACGGAATATCATTGCTTTCTCAATGCTCGGATCAGCTCCGCTGGCGGTCATTTTGCCTTATGTGAATGAATTTTGGGCAATTCCAATAATGCTCATTAACGGTTTTATTATTTTGTCAAGCTTTTCTGTAGTTGTCGTATACGCACAAGAGCTAATGCCTGGAAAAATCGGAACTGCATCAGGCTTAATGGTCGGTCTTGCCTTCGGTTTAGGCGCTTTAGGATCAGTCGTGCTCGGTGCTCTCGCGGACTTATTCGGCTTAAAGCCAGTTATGATCGCGTGCGGCTTTCTTCCATTTATCGGCATGCTCTCCATGCTTTTACCTTCCGATCAAAAGCTGAAAGAATGGACATCTTAACATTTTTACAAGACAGCAGCTACTTTTCAATTGATGTGAAACAAAAGACAAAGTTGTTTTGACAATAAAAAAAGATTGAATGAAGTTAAAACCAATGAACAATTTTTTGTTCAAATGTAATAAATGAAAGCTTTTATTTGTACTAAGGAACGAATGAACGCAGAAATAATAAAAGGCGTTTTTCGGCTGTCCATCAACTTTTCAGCCTGAGAAAACGCCTTTTGTGTTCTTTTATTCTTGAAAAGCACGGTCACCGAAAATTTTTAACGTTATATCATCTGCTGGAGGATTATGAAGACCGCATCTGACATCCCGATAGTAGCGCTCCAATGGGTATTCTTTTCTTAAGCTTTGTCCGCCTGCAATTCGCATGGCTAGGTCAACGACTTTGATCGCACTGTTTGTGGCAACATATTTTACGGCAGCCAGCTCATGCCCCATTTGTTCGTGTAAATGCGGCTGTTCATCCCATTTTTTCGCCACACTGTACATAAAATGCCGTGCGCTTGTAAGCTCCAGATCCATTTCAGCTGTTTTTCGCCGCACTTCCGAAAGTTCTGAAATTGGATGAGAAAGACTGGCAGGTTGATACTCTTTTGCATATTTGACAGCAAAGTTTCTTGCGGCGATAGCGATCCCGAGGTAGCAGGCAGGAATATGTAAAAGCCATCCTTTCGGAGTGGAAGGACTGAATGTAGCTTGTCTGATCGAAACGAGAGCGTCTTTTTCGACCTTTACGTTGTGCAGTAATAAATCGTCGCTTCTTGTCGCGCGCATGCCGATTGTATCCCATGTTTCTTTTATGGAAAGCCCCTCTGCTCCTTTTGGGACTAAATATTCGCCAACCTCACCTGTTTCTTCAATTGTTGCGGTTACAATAAAATAATCTAGAATCGGGGCCAGTGATGTGAACGATTTATGGCCATTAATAATCCAGCTGCTTCCTTCTTTTCTTGCCGTTGTTTTTGGTTTTCCGCCTCTTGCAGGACTTCCGGCAGCCGGTTCTGATGCACAGCTATTGATTAATTTTCCTTCAGCGACAATTTCTTCGCAAATGCGCTCAAACGTGCGTTCATCCCATTTTTTTGATTCGGATAAATCCATTACGATTCCATTATGCCACCCTAACGATAAACCTGTCGCTCCATCTCCTTCTGCAATTTTTTCTTGAACAAGCAGAAATTCATATAAAGAAATTTCATTTCCTCCATATTTTTTTGGCACAGTTAATTTCAGAAATCCTTCCGTTTTTAAATCTGAAAAGTTTTCAAATGGAAACGAAGATTCCTGATCATTTTTCGCGGCTCGCTCCGCGAACTTCTCCGCAAGTTTTTCGGCTTTTTCTCTTAATTCTCGATGCGATTTGTTGACAATAACCATTTCATCTAAAAAATTCATATTCTTCACACACCTGTTTCTTTTTCTTTCTTTTCTATCTCTATTGTAGCTCTATTATTCATTTTCGTTAAGCAATCCAATTGGTTTTATTTTAATTTTTTTGGTAAAATACAGAAAAAAATATGTAGGAAATAAAGGAGAATGATGATGACAACTTTCAAACAGCAGCTTGAAAAATATGCAGAACTTGCCGTCAAGGTCGGAGTCAATGTTCAAAAAGGACAAGAATTGTTCATTTCTGCAAGCATAGATGCAAAAGAACTCGTCCGATTTATTGCGGAAAAAGCTTATGAGGTTGGTGCAAGGAATATTCATATCGACTGGCAAGATGATGTTTTAACAAGATTAAAATATGAAAAGGCTCCTGATGACGTGTTTTTAGAATATCCTGAATGGAAGTCTCTCGAAAGAACTGCCCTAGCAGAAAGAAATGCAGCTTTTATTTCTATTGTGTCCCAAAGCCCTGATTTATTAAAAGGCATTCAGCCTGAGAGAATCGCTAATTTCCAGAAAGCGTCTGGAACAGCTTTAAATACGTTTCGCAGATACATACAATCGGATAAAGTCAGCTGGACGGTTATCGCTGCCGCAAGCGAAGAATGGGCGGAGAAAGTTTTTCCAAATGAAGAAAAATCGCTTCGAGTTGAAAAATTATGGAATGCTATTTTTCAAGCAACACGTATTAATGAGGAAGATCCGGTTTCTGCATGGAAAAAACATAATGAAAACCTTCATCAAAAAGTCGATTATTTAAATGCGAAAAAATATAGAAAACTCCATTATCAAGCTCCTGGAACGGATTTAACTATTGAACTGCCTGAAAAGCACCTATGGGTGGGTGCAGGAAGCGTTAATGAAAAAGGCGTTTCTTTCATGGCAAACATGCCTACAGAAGAAGTGTTCACAGCTCCGAAAAAAGATGGGGTAAATGGTTATGTGACTAGCACAAAACCGTTAAGCTACGGCGGAAATTTAATCGAAAATTTTGTAATCACATTTGAACGAGGACGCATTACAAATGTAACAGCCGAAAAAGGCGAAGAAATTTTGAAGCAATTAGTCGAAACAGATGAAGGCTCTCATTATTTAGGTGAAATTGCTTTAGTACCTCATAACTCACCGATCTCAAAGTCAAATCTTTTATTTTATAACACGTTGTTTGACGAAAATGCTTCAAACCATTTAGCGATCGGCAGCGCCTATGCATTTTGCTTAGAAGGCGGAAAAACGATGACAGAGGATGAATTGAAACAGCATGGTCTCAACACGAGCATTACACATGTTGATTTTATGATCGGAAGTGCAGAAATGGACATCGACGGCATTCTTCCGGACGGCACACGTGAACCAATCTTCCGAAAAGGAAATTGGGCGTTTTAAAAAAGGGCCGGCTGATCGTTTCTCATGAAAGCCTTGCTTAAATATTGCACAGCACTTAGCTGAAACTGTATCGTACATCCTTAACGTTTGTTTCAGGCAAGTCAGTAAAAGCTCTATATTTCTCGTTTTGCTTATTTGCTGCATCAACATCATCATAGTATTTGTCTTCTTTGAATCGAATCGTACTTTATCATGCTAATGGGCGGTCATTTGACTTTGCCCTTTTCATTCTTATTCAAAGAAAAAAACAGCCAAACTTTATAATGATCCACTATGCGAAAAGGAGAACGTAAAAAATGGAATTGTCCATCATTTTAAGTTTTCTTGCAGCTTCTATTTTATTAACCGTTGCACCAGGACCCGATAATTTATTTGTCATTGCACAAAGCATGTCTTACGGCTTTCGAGCGGGGTTCATCACTACTCTCGGACTTTGTACCGGACTTATCGGACATACTTTAATCGCATCACTCGGACTGTCAGCCATACTCTATCAATCTACTGTTATTTTTACAGCTATTAAATCTGTCGGTGCGATCTATCTGTTATATTTAGCATGGGAATCTTATAAGGAAGGGAAATCAGCAGTTTCCGGTAAAATAGCAAATGTAAAAAGTCTTTCACTCTTTTCTTTATATAAAAGAGGCATCTTGATGAACCTGTTAAATCCGAAGGTGTCATTGTTCTTTTTAGCTTTCTTGCCGCAGTTTGTATCAACAAACAGCGTCCATGTTCAGCTCGACATGTTTGTGCTAGGTCTTATTTTCATTGTACAGGCATTGGTATTGTTTTCCTTATTTTCAGCATTAGCTGGCAAAATAAAAATTCTGTTTCAATCTAAAAAAACAGTTTCTGCTATTCATTACGGCAAATCTATTTTATTTGCAGTTCTTGGCGGAAAGCTGCTTTTTACAAAAATTTAGTAGATACAATGAGGGGGAACGTCAGGAGCGAAATTTTTTTCGCTCCAGTTTTTTTACTCTGCCCCCTACTTCATTTGTTTAGAAGATGAATGTCCGAATCAACATCATTACTTTCCCGCACTATTTTTTCTTAAGGCAGTAAGATCGATTTTTTCAACATGTTTTAAAGCCGTTCCAACTCATTCTTTTTACAGCTTCTTTTGTCTGCTGTAATTCTACGTTTATTAATCCATTTGTCCTCCTAAATAACTGAATTCTTCCTATCATCCTTCTCCCAAAAAACAAAATCGTCAAGCTGAATAATTATCATTCCAATCATTTGAAGGTGTTTATTCATTTTAACCTTCTAATTCGCATATATTTGTACAAATGAGAGGTGAACATGGTGAACGCAGAAAAAACTAAGCCGGCTCTACAAATAAAAACATTTTTTGAACATCGTTTGCAGCGGTTTCTTCAGCATCTTTTTTTATCGATCATTTGCGGATATATTTTATACTACTTAGTTAATTAAATGCAGAATAAACGCAGCGAATTCATAACAAAGAGACTTCACATTTTTAGTACGTGAAGTCCGAAACTGCCCATAATAAACAAACGATGACGAAAGCAAAAGCGCTGCAATCGGTATTTCCAGGGCTTTCCGGAAAGCGAAATCCTCAATATATCAACGTTTCTAAAACAATAATGAGGGCTTCTATTATGCGAAAAAACGAATTAAAGATACCCCTAAAAAAACATGCCTTGGCTCGCAAGCTTCTTTGAAGACGGAGTTAAAAAATTCAAATTGAAAAAGACCGCACAATTTCATTAATAAATTGTGCGGTCTTCATCATTTTAACAGCTCGATCCATAAGTAAAAAAGATTACTCAGTCTTCTCCTGTTTCTTTTTAAATGTTCGATAGACGAAGAAAAATATAATAAGCGCCAATAAAACAATTGGTAAATTCCCTACAACGAGCACAACAATCCAAGATGCCGCCTGAACAATCCAATGAATGCTTGTCAAAAATTGTTCTTTCGTTTTTTCCCACGTATTAAAATCCTTTGAAAAATTTTCATGAGATTTTATTTCTGTTAATTGCAGTTCAACTGTTGCATAGTCTGTTCTATTTTCAATATATTTTATTCTGCCCTTTAATTGTTCGATTTCTTCTTGGACAGCTGCCAAATCTTCCGAAATTTTCAACAAGTCTTCTGTTTTCTCAGCCGACTCCATAAATTTAAGGAGCCGAGCTTCAACCGCTTGCTTCGATTTCAATCGAGAGTTTAAATCGACATATTCTTCTGTTTGATCTTCACCAGTCATTTGCTCCGATTTGACTGATTTGCTTGCCTTTTTCACTTCCTCTATAAATCGTTGAAGTTCATTTTGAGGAATGCGGAACGTTACATATGCCTCGATCTTTCCATCCTGTTCCACTGCATTTGATTGAATGATATAGCCCCCTCTGCTTTCGGCCTTCTTTGTTAAGTTTGCAATCGTTTCATCATAGCTTACCACTTCTGCCGTTATATTCGCAGTGTACATAACTTTTCGTTCGTTTGAGTATGTGCTGGCAGCTGATTTCGCTTCAACTGTTTCCATTTCTCCTTTTTTTTCAATTTTTTTCTCTATCATTGTCTGATCCATTTTAGCACTTTCTACGGACGATTTTTGTTCTGAATTGCTGCAGGCGGCCAAGAAGAGCAGCAACAAACCAATCAAGACTTTCTTCATTTTCATCATCTCCAGTTAATGACAGTTTATGGATTAGACGAAATAATGAAGCAAAGGTATCTTAAATAGATGAATAAAATGTGTGCAAACAAATGAAAGTGTGCTACTATAATAAACGTACTTGCGCTTGAAACCTTTCGCTTTTACCATTCGTCTAACATAAGGAAATTCTACTCTTCTAAAAAAATCATTTTCATAAAGTTGGTGGGCTTCATGGATTCTAACAAAAAGGCGCAATCGCGGTTTGATTATCAATTAGCATTTATTATATTTCTACTATTTTGCGCGAGCTGCGTGGCCATTTACGGAGCGCAAATGACTTCAGGGCAATATGCGGTAAACTTTATTTTTAAGCAAATTGCCTTCTATGCAGCCAGCTGTCTTATTGCCGGAGTTGTCATGCTGTTCGATTCAGAACAAATTCAAAAAATGACATGGTATTTATACGGTTTTGGGATATTTCTTCTATTTTTGTTAATGATTTCACCGGCAAAAATTGCTAAAGAAATAAATGGCGCTAAAGCATGGTTTACTCTTCCCGGTTTTTCGTTTCAGCCTTCAGAAATCATGAAAGTTTTCTTAATCATTGCTTTGAGCCATATTATTTGCAAGCATCATCAAAAGTATTTGCATCGAACCATTCAAACCGATCTCATTTTGTTATGTAAAATGGGTGTGACGACAGCAGTACCGGTATTGTTCGTTATACTGCAGCCTGACTTTGGGACTGCGCTTGTCATGTTTGCCATTTTAGCCGGCCTTATTCTTGTTTCAGGCATATCTTGGCGGATTCTTACATTAGGGTTTCTCATCGTAACCCTCTTTGCTGCAACAATTTTTTATCTTGTATTGCGAATGCCTGAATTTCTTGCCAAATATTTAGGTGTCAAGCAATATCAGTTCGGCCGGATTTATGCATGGTTAAATCCCGAAGGATATAAAAGCGCTGAAGGCTATCATTTGCTCAATTCTCTAAAAGCTATCGGATCTGGACAAATTTTCGGAAAAGGGGTTGGGCATGGACAAGTATATATCCCTGAAAACCACACCGACTTTATATTCAGTGTGATTGGGGAGCAATTTGGATTTATCGGCACTAGTATTGTCATTAGTTTATTTTTCTTATTAATCTATCACATCATTAAAGTGTCAATTGAAACAACTGAACCGTTTAACAGCTATCTTTGTACTGGCGTCATCAGCTTGTTTGTCTTCCATGTATTTCAAAATGTCGGCATGACGATTGGCCTTCTGCCGATCACAGGTATACCGCTTCCTTTTATCAGCTATGGAGGAAGCTCCCTTATTGGCAGCATGATGGCGATCGGATTGATTTTCAGTATCCGATGGCACCATCGTGTATCTATGTTTTCAAAAGAATAGGTGTCCAATAAAGTTGGACACCTTTTTTGTTTTGTTTAAAAAATAGATTGTATTAGCATGAATTTTTCTCGCCTATGGAAGGCAGAGCCAGCAGCTTTCTGTATCACTCATATCTTAACGATTCGATTGGATCCAATCTTGCCGCCTTGTTTGCCGGCAATAGTCCAAAGAGAATCCCAATAAACATTGAGAATAAAAGTCCGCCGACGACAACCTGCCATGATACTAATGATGGCCAACCGGCAAAAATGGAAATGATGGATGCAATTCCTGCACCTAATAAAATCCCGAAAGTTCCCCCAATTAATGTTAATGTCATCGATTCAATTAAAAATTGCAGCAAAATTTGTCTCCTTGTTGCACCAAGAGCTTTGCGGATGCCGATTTCTCTCGTTCTCTCGGTGACGGAGACGAGCATGATGTTCATGACACCGATGCCGCCAACTACGAGGGAAATTCCGGCTATGCTTCCGATAATCATGGTCATAATACGGGTAATTTGGCCGATGGATTCTGCAATTTCTTCAAAATTCACCACTTGATACGAATCTTCTGTTTGATGCATGTCGTTTAGCAATTGCTCAGCTTTTTCCCCTGCAGCTTTGATTTCGTCTGCACTAACTGCTTCAAGCGTTACTTGCGTATAATTCGTTTGACCGAAAGCATTTCGATAAGCCGTCCATGGAGTGTAAATTTCCGACATGCCAAAGGCAAAAATTCCTGTCGGTTTTTCAAGTATGCCGATAATTTCGAACGGCTGATTCGATACCCAAACGACCTCGCCAATCGGATTATGTTTTTTAAATAAATCTTCTGCTAGTTGGTCGCTAATAATCGCAACACGTCTGCCGCCTAAAAAATCCGCTTCCGTAAACAGTCGGCCTTTATGAATGTTTAATTGATTGACATCCATATATGCAGCATTGATCCCATAGACCGTGGCATCGATTGTTTCTTCTTTAAACCTTATTTGATAAGAACTTGTCGTGGAAGCAACAACCTGTTTAACTTCAGGGATCTCTTTCAACGCTTCAACATCTTCTTGGGTAAACGGATCCACTAACATTGCGTTCGGATTTGCTTTCAACTCTTCTTCACTTGGTTGATAATACACTTCTATCGTATTGCTGCTGCCTGCAATTTGGGCTTTTAAGGCTTGTTCGCCCCCTTGGCCGATTGCTACAACTAAAATAACAGATCCGACACCGATAATTATTCCTAGCATTGTCAGAATTGAACGGAGCTTATGGGCAAGAATGGAGGAAAACGCCATCCGAAAATTTTCCATCAAATTCATAATGTGCTCCCCCGTCCCAAATCTTCTTGTAAAATTTCTCCATCTCTTACTACAATCGTACGCTTAGCAAATTGAGCTACTTCATGTTCATGCGTTACGACAATGATGGTTGTCCCTTCTTTATTTAGCATTGTAAATTGTTCCATAATTGCTTCGCTTGTTTTCGTATCCAATGCACCAGTCGGTTCATCTGCCAAAATGAGCTTTGGATTATTCACAATGGCTCGAGCTATTGCCACCCGTTGTTTTTGGCCTCCCGATAATTCGTTTGGCATATGCTGAATTCTATCGCCGAGACCAACCTTTATTAAGGCCTGCTTAGCGAGTTCATCCCGCTGTTTTTTCCCAATGCCGGCGTAAATCATTGGCAGCTCTACATTTTTTAAGGCGCTCAACCGCGGCAGAAGATGAAACTGCTGAAAAACAAAACCGATTTTCTTGTTGCGTATTTTGGCCAATTCTTGATCATCAAGGGACGATATATCCTTCCCTTCAAAATAGTAAGCACCTGATGTCGGGCGGTCCAAACAGCCAATAATATTCATGAGAGTTGATTTGCCGGAACCGGACGGCCCCATAATGGCCACAAAATCCCCCTGCCGGATTTCTAAATTGATTTTTTTGAGCACATCCATTGTTTCTTTACCGTTTCTATAAGATTTCGTCACATCTTCCAGCTTGATCATTTGATTGTCACTTCCACGCCTGCTTTGATTTCATCAGATGGTTCACGAACAATTTCATCATCTTTTGTTAAACCGCTCGTCACCTCAATATATTCATCGGTTGAAGTACCGGTTTTAATTTCTTTTCTTGTTATTTTTCCGTTTTTCACTACATAAACATATTGTTGATCATCATCTTGTTGAACAGCAGTAAGAGGAATAACATTCGCTTTTTTTCTTTCCGTTTCAATTTCCATAATCAATTTAAAGCCTGGCTTCACCGGAATGTTCTGATCTTGGACAAGAACTTCCACTGGATACTGGACAGCCTCGTTTCCTGTTTCCGCCGCCATCTCACTGCCTTGTTGAGGCAAAATGCCAATTTTCAATACTTTTCCTTTCCATTTTGCATCAGGCACCACATCAGATTTTAAAACTACAGGCTGACCTTCTTTAATTTTTAAAGAATCGTATTCAGAAATGACCCCTTCCACTTTCATTTTGTTCAAACTGCCAATATGTATGAGCGGCTTCACATTTTCGCCCATTGCTACAGCTGCGTCTTCATCTACGGTAATCACAATTCCATCAACTTCGCTTTTCACTTCAAGTTCTAAAATCTTCTTTTCCACTGTTTCCAGTTGAATCTTCTGTTGTTTAAGCTCAAGATTCGTCATTTTCTTATCCATTTGCAGTTGATTTTTTTCATTTTCTATTTGCTTTTCTGCTTCTTCTTTACCGACTTGTTTCTTCAATTCTTCTTCTTTTTTCTTCAGATCATCCAACTGCTCATTGATTTGATCTAGTTTGATATAGCTTTGTTCAATCGAAAGCTTGGCCTGTTCCTTTTCAAGCTCTAATTGTTCGTTTTCATAAATGACGAGAGGTGCTCCTTTTTTTATTTTGTCCCCTTCTTTGACAAGGATTTTTTTGATCTTTCCTCTTTCAGCATCATAATAAATTTTTTGTTCATTCATTAATTGAAGAGTACCGGGAATCATAACATTCCCGGTAATTTCTTTTTGCTCCAATTTGACTGTTTCTACAGTCGGATTTTCCTTCGATGCAGCACGAAAAATACTGATCCCAACAAATAAAGCGATGATAACTGCTACTCCTACACCGATCAAAACTTTCTTTCTCATACTATAACTATGCCCCCACTAATGATTGTGTTGCTCCAGATAATGTCAATAGCAGACTGCCAAGAATGAATAAAACGATTGAAATAGTCCAAGATGCACCTTTTGACAGTTGACCTACATGATGAAGCCCAAAAGCGGTCAATATTGTTCCCCAAATTCCAAAAATTTCGATAGATGACAAAAATGATCCAAGCGCCCCTTCAGCTCCTACAATACTGTTTAAACTAGTAAATACTTGATTAGTGATGTCTCCTCCACCGACAAAATATAAAATAATCGCATTTAACAGTGTTCCTATTGAAGTAACAAGAGAAATAAAAACGGTCATTGAAAACATTTGTTTAAAACGAATTTGTTTTCCGGCAATTTTTACAATGGCAAAAAGAATGAGTGCCGAAATCAATAGTGTAATAAGTCCGCCAATGATACCAGACACAAGTGCACCGACTGTTGTAAATGCGCCGACGTAAGCTGCTCCTTCTGCACCTAATTCCTCTTCCACGATGCTATAGTCGACTGATAACACTGAAAGGTAAGCTGCCAAAGATGAAATAATAATGACAATAATTAATGGAAGCAATACTTTTGGCTGTTGTTTGATCCGCTCAAGCGTCTCAATCGGACTTGTCACAATCCCTAACAACGACGGTTTATCCACTTTTTCATTTGAATGCTGAATGTTCAGTTGCTCACTCATTAAAGTCATCTCCTCCATTATAATGATTATTTTCAATTTATTTTACGAGATTGATAAGAATGAAGTTTCACATTTTTTGAATTTCTTACAAATATTTTGAAAAACTTCCCTTAACATGATGAAAATGGGCTGTCCAGAAAGTCAAAATCCACTGAAAATGAAACATCATAATCATTGATATATCAACGTTTCAAAAATATTAAAGGGGCGTCTATAAGCCGGAAAATCGACTTATTAGACAGCCCCTTTTACAGGTTATTAACTCTTTGGTTATCATTTTGTCCGCATGTTGTTTAGCTCTAATTTGCTCCTGCTTGCCGCGTTTTTTTAAAACGGAGCTTGGGTTTGCTGTGCTGATTGCTGATTTTGCTGACGCACTTCATTGACGTTTGTTTGGCTCGCTTGTCCGCTTAACGGATTGAAGCTGAAGCCGGATGATTGCTGCGATTGATACTGGTTCGGTATTTGCTGCGCTGATTGCTGATTTTGCTGACGCACTTCATTAACGTTTGTTTGGTTCGCTTGTCCGCTTAACGGATTGATGCTGAAGCCTGATGATTGACTTTGATATTGATTTTGCGGTTGTTGAGCTTGGTATACTGCTTGATACTGGTTTTTCGGTTGATAATTTTGCAGCTGCTGTGCTTGACTATGAAGCGACTGAGCCAAATTTTCAATTTGCTGCAAATTTTGCACCGCATTTTGTTCCTTTTGTCCAAATGCTTGTGTCTGTTGTGCTGTAAATTGATTTGAGCTAAATGCTTGATTAGCGTTTTGCTGTTCTTGCTGTTTCAGTACTTTGGCAATTTGTTGAATCTGCTGCAATGCTTGCTGCGCTTGATTTACATACGATTGAATGCGTTGCGGCACTCTTTTTCCCTCCTTATCATTTAAATTCATTTTATTTTTTTGTAATCACCTAATTTTTATTCATAAAAAAATGTGCTTTACATCACAATTCACCATTTTTTCACAATCAAGATTCCTAGGTTCTGGTAAAATATTGGTATATAGATGGTTTCCTTCTTGAAAGGAGGTTTTATAATGGTCAAACAAGTGGCGGATCCATTCTTAACCGATCCATTGAGTGCTTTGCATGAATATTTCGACGGAATCATAAACGTGAGGGAAGGGACATATCTTTTTCAAGAAGGCATGGAGGTTCATGAATTATATTGCATCCAATCCGGCTTGGTGCAAATAAGCAAAACAACTTCAGATGGAAGAGAATTGGCGCTAAAGATCTGCAAAAAAGGCGACCTTATTGGTGAATTTTCTATTTTTTCAAATGACCCGAAGCACATATTTAACGCAAAAGTTTTGGAAAACAGTTCTATTTATTTCATAAAAAAAGAACGATTAGAATGCAAACTGTTTGAAAATCCGCATCTTAGCCTTTCGTTCCTAAAATGGATGAGCGAGCAATATCAAATTACTCAAACAAAATTCCGCGATTTGATTTTAAACGGGAAGAAAGGTGCCTTATACTCCACACTCATACGAATGGCGAACACCTATGGAGTAGAAACTGAAAATGGCATTCTCATCAATATCGACATGACCAATCAGGAGCTTGCGAATTTTTGCGGAGCGACTAGAGAAAGCATCAATCGAATGTTGAGCAATTTGCGGAAAAAAGGCGTAATTTCTTTTCAAAATAAAAAAATCACCATTCATGATCTTCAATATTTAAAAGATGAAATCAATTGTGAAAATTGCCCCGTTTCCTACTGCCGAATTGATTAAATTGTAAAAACATCTTATATGCGCCTTGTCTTTCAGAGATGGATCCGGAACTTTAAACTGGCAAATCGCCAGTTTTCTTTATTTATTTTTCATTTAACAAAGATCTAGTCGTGCATATATTCTGTCAAGTAAAACAATGAAAATAGGGAATACTATGCCGGGACAATGATTCGATCGCAGGACAGGCATTTTTTAAAGCGGCTAAGGCTAAAAAAATGAGAACCTGTTCGATCGTTTCGGGGTGTGCTTCATATAAGTGTCTTTAATCTTTTCCTTCAAATGAAAGGTTCCTGATTTGAGGTTTTGTTTTTTCTTTGCCATTAAAAACCCCCATCCCAGGCAGACTCTTTACACATCATATGAAATGCATCTGTTTTTTTTGTCTACCTTAGTAGGGGATACCAAATGGAATTTAACTCAAAATTTGCACTTGATTCCTGCAAATTTTAGAATTTCCATATGAAACTTTTATTATGAATACAAAAGCACAACCGGTGCCATTCCCATGCAGGAAAATGTCCGTACCTTTAGTGCCTTCATTATTTAATGCCGATATCGATCTCTCCAATCATCATTAATGACTGGATCGATAAAAGAAGTTGATGATGAATCATAGGATTTCGCAGTTCCTGCTGAATAATGCTTTCGATTTTGCTCACCCTGTAACGCAATCCGCTGATGGATAACGCCAAATCTGCCGCTGTCTGTTCCAAATTGCCTCCATTGACTAGAAAGATGTACAATGTTCGCAAGAACTCGATATTTTTTGGATCATCCAGTTTTAAGTTTCCAAGGCAAGCTTTGGCCATTTTTTTTTACCTCTTGTTCATTCTTTTCATTAATCAGCACACCAACAACCCCTAACGATTCAAACGAAATGATTTGTTGGTGCTTCGATGATACCCTGACCGCTGTAAGTGCTTCTTTATATGCTTCCCCGGCATTTGACACATTGTTTACTTTGGAGCTGATTCCCCCGTAAAATTTAATAGTAGAGAATTGTGAAGATAGTAAATCAACGATTTTTGACAGCCATGTTTGTATACCTGTTTTGGCAACTTGATCTTCTGTTACCAGCAAAATAAGATGTTTTGCACGCTGGCCAATCAACATGTTTTGTTTTTGATCTTTGTCGTAAGCGGAAAGAAAACTTAAAACTTCTTTTTGCATTTCCAGCTCTTTCGATAAATCATCTTCTTGAAACCGGCAATCCAGCACACAAATATAAAAAGGCTTGGATAAATCCACTCCTATTAAACTAGCTTTCATGATTAAGTCGTGATCATTGCTTTGTTGTCCCGCATTAATGATTTCCTCTAAAAAAAATCCTTTAATCCGTTCATACGATTCTAGCTTTGCTTTTTCATTGAGCAAGCATACCGAGCTGACAGAGGCCAGCCGCTCTAAAATCATAGGAGAAATTGAGGCGTTATATTGATGCAAATCGCGATAAACAAACGAACAATATCCTACAATTTTGTTTTGCAAAAATATTGGTGTCATCAGGCGATCATGATGGCGCAAATGAAGAAGTTGTGTTGATGTGACGATGGCTTGAGGCTGGCAAAAAGGATTTTTTCCTACATAGTCAATAAGTTCGTTTTTATATTGTTCTAATTCATTGGAAGTAATCCCAGCATAGGCCATCGGATGAAGGTGCAGGTTCTCAATTAAAACTGGGATATTCGTCGATTGAAACACTTGACGAACTACGGAGTCTAAATTGTTTCCTTTAATGATTTCCTCAGTGAGCTTCTTATGAACATCCGTCACAAATTTTAAATTATTCCGTTCTTCTAAAAGTTTTTCGTATGTTGCCGCCAGCTCTTCTACGATTGGGGACTCTTCAAGATAGCACAGCTCTTGTTCCGCTTCTTCTCCCTATCGATCCACCGTTTGGCCGATCCAATGGCATTCTTCTTTTCCCATACCTTGACAAGCAATTTCTTTGAAAATCGTCTTTTCTCCGACAATTTCTGAAACGAAGCCGCTGGCATAACCAGAAAGGGTAAAGCAAACTGGGATGGATGATGTCTCAAAATGGCGCACATGTTCTTCTGCTTCATAGGAATGACACCAATATCCTTCCATTCTGACTTGATATTTTCCATTTTCCCTTCTGACTTCTAAAAAAGTACATCTCGCTTTCACATGACCTTTCATCGTATGCAGCTTTGGGCCATCTTGAATGTACTCCTCTACTGTACAGTTTGCATGATTCATCAATTCTTTCGCGTCTTGTCTACCTAGATTCCATCCATACCGAAACAAAAAACCTTTCATCCGTTCAAATCCCATGTCGCGAATTAAATCTCTGCGCAATAATCCGAGCGCATTTGTCGCCACAATCATCGAGCGGGACTTCCCCATATAAATGTAACCGTTATCAAAATTTAATTCCAGCTGATCTAATGCCGATCTTTTTTTGTTCATATGTTACCACCTTAGCTTTATTCAACAAGATCACCAATCAAGTGGCTGAGCGGATACGTTTTGCAAGCCAATACATAACCTTGTTGCCGCTCCTCATCCGAAAGAGCTCCTTTCGAACACAATCCAATTTTGTATTCTCCCTTTTGGATTTTGACTTTGCACATTCCGCAACCTCCATTTGCACATCCATAAGGAATTTTTACTTGATGAGATCTCGCAGCTTTTAATAAATCAACGCTCTCTCCGCAAGAAAAAATTTCTCCGCCTATATGAATTTGATATACCATTATTATCTCCCTCCCAACATGATAATTTTTTCTATTATTCAAGCATGCTCTACAGCATAACGTTATGCGCCATTTTGCACCTGCTTTTACTAGCGCTGGCGAAAAGAAACAAAAATGCATAGCATTGATCGCATCGTTGATGAACATATCATCATGGCTATCCGACACCTATAAGCATAATAAATATTTTTGCTTAAGGTATGTTTTCTTCTTCACGACCAATGCCGCAGTTCTTGAAAGCGTCGAACGGAGTTCTTAATCACGCAACATGTTCCCCATTCATAAACAATTAACTTTCTACTTTTGTATCTACCGATTTCATCCCTCTTTTTCATGCTCTCTTCGTTTTTTCACAGATTCTCCAGCAATTCCCCAATGTTCTAGAGGCATTTCTTGAATCATGATGCGGACATTTTCTTTCGGCGCATCCAATACTTTGCACACCGTCTCCGTTAATTCATAGATAAGTGTCTCCTTTTTTTCCGGAGAACGACCTTCTAACAAGTGAACTTGAATGAAAGGCATACGTTTTGACTCTCCTTTCCAAAGATAAAAAGGCTTCAACCGAACGAAAGAAGTTCAGGCTTATGGAGAAAACGTTTTGCTATTGCATCGGCTAACTCCCGCTTAGAACGATTTCTACCATTGCACTGATTCCTGGTCACGAGAAAGTTTGTTATTGTTCAAATAATGGCCCCTGACACACTAGCACCGCAACCGTCGAAATAATGGCACCATTCCTTTAAAAAACTATAAAGATGAAGCATACATATGATCCAACATTTTTCGTAAATCGTTCTTTTAACATGATGCGGGAAGACAGCCGCTAAAGTGAGAAAATGCGATGCCGGCTGCAAAAAATTTCAAATCGCTTTTAGTGCAGGCTGTCTTTCTAGATAAAGCGTCAATGATTGAAATGTACAACAACCGTAACTGTTGTGTTGTACTAGGCATATTCGCAATGCTGTCTGGCTTTGAAAAAAGCGAATCATAACCTTGTTTTTGATAAAAACATAAAAATATTCTTATATTTCATTGTGAAAAAAATGCAAAAGCAAAGAATGAAAGCTGTCTCGATATTCCACTTGCGTCCAATGGCTGCATTGTCCGTAAATCATCATTTTTACCCACGGAAGATGTTTGGCAAAATAATAACTTGTCTCAACAGGAACGATCGGATCATTCAGCCCGTGAACGAGTAAAACTTGTTGTTGTATGCGGCACAAAGTGGCGCTTGGCAAAACAAGATCATCTACTATCCGCTGGCGAAGCGGAGGAAACATTGCTTCATAGGAACGGCGCACGGCAGGATTCATTGCCGCCTCAAAGCGCATTTTACTAATGCTGTCAAGATTGTCTTTAATAAAGCTTTCATCATATGCAAACCAGCGAATGATCTGCGTCATTGCCTCTGCGGATGGATCCTCATAAAACCCCCAAACGCGGTCAAGTTCTGGAGTCAATCGAAACGGAGCACCCGCCGAGCCCATCAACACAACGCGATCAATTCGATCAGGCGCCTCGGCCAATAAATGAAGAGCAACAGCCCCGCCTAAAGAATTTCCCACTAAATGAACGTTTTTCACTTCCAATTCATCCAAAAGGTCTTTAAGCTGATCCACCCATAACCTCATCCATGACCGGATGCCTTTCGGAGGTGAAGACGGATGTTCCGACATTCCAAAACCGATTAAGTCTGGCGCGATACAATCAAATCCCTTTTCCTTGAAAAAAGGGAGCGCATATTGCCAATTAGACCAAGCAGTTGCTCCAGGACCGGACCCATGGATAAAAAGAATCGCTTCATTATTTCCGATGCCGGTGCGGTAAAAATAAGTTTCATAGTCTCCGGTTTTGACACGGACACTTGTCGCTTCTTGCAAACCAATTCCTCCCCTCTCGACTCTATTATCGAATCATTTTCCAACACGTACTCCTGACACGAAATTAATTGACGCAATTTTTAGAAAATACTAATTATCCCAATCGTAAACGGTAATTATTGTTTATACAACTCCATTGTTTCATAATAAGAAACAAAAGGAAAAAATAACAAATTTTTTCATACATTAAAACAGATCCTTGAATAGACCTAACAAAGTGGAACGTGCTGTTAAAGAAATTTCCAGAAAAAAATGGGCATGAAATCGCAACAAAGCGAAACGTACTGTTAAAGAAATTAAAATTGGGCATGGAAACCGCATCAAAAGAACAATCCGTAAATTATGAATTCGCATGTCCGTATATAAAGAAGCTGACCCCAAACATCGACTTCAAGCGATTTTCGGTCAGCCATCTGAAGCATTTCTTTTTTAAGAATGCAAAATAAATAGCGAAGGGGCTGCAAACATCTCCTTACGTGTTTCCCGAATCAGAAGAGATGATCGAACCCCTTTAACAAGAATATTCTTGATCTTTGTATTTTTATGTTAGTGCTCTAGAGAATGATTCAATGAGTTCTCTTCGATGATAGAAAATACCTGTTCCAATTTTATCTTCCGTCCAAGTAATGGTCGGAAAGTCTGCATAGCTCATATAACCGCTTGTGTATGCTTCATTTCTATTGCCGGATGGATCAAAAAAGTAAACGGTAAGGCCTCGTGTAATGCCGTGTCTTGTTGGCGTCACTTCTGCTTGAACATTATTTTTGGTTAAAATATCTGCTGCCTTTAATACTTCATACCAGTTATCGACATAAAATCCTGCATGATGAAATTTCGCATCCGGTCCTTTCACGAATGCAAGATCGTGACCTTTGTTCGTCACTGACATAAAGCTTCCGACTAAATCTTCTCCATCTACCGTAACGATTTTCTCGGTTTGTCTAAAACCGAGCACTTCTGTAAAGAAGCGGGTTGCTGTTTTTAAATCATCGCCTGTTAAAAGAGCGTGATCCAATCGATGCGGAGCAATTCCTTTTAGTCCATCCGGCCATGGATCTGGGTTTAGATTCCCAGTTTTTGTCCCTACTTGTTCTATTTCCGTATACAGCTCCATATGATGGCCTGTTAGAAGCTGAAAACGAACCGCTTCTCCTTCTGCTAATCTAGTACCTTTGGAAATTCGGGAAAGTTTGCAGCCAAATTGCTCAATTTTATATTCTAATTTTTCCAGCTCGTAAATATCTTTTACCTTAAATGCCATATGATCCATTCCAGCTGTATCGGATTTTTGCAAAATGATGCTGTGATGGTCATATTCGTCCCAAGCTTTTAAATATACTCGATTTTCCTCGCGTCCCGTCACTTCAAGCCCAATGACATTTGTGTAATATTTTACAGATTCTTCTAAATCCAACACCCGAAGCTCCAATCGCCCTAATCTTAAAATTTCGCTCATTTGAATCCTCCCTTTCATTGAAAAATCTTATTTTAATGAATTTGATCATCAGCTCTTTCCATTAAACCGTTTCCAATAAAGATAACGCAGCCTCGCAGCACAATCTGTCTTCTTCTTCTGAGCCGCCGCTGACCCCGATTCCTCCAGCTAAATCGTTTCCGTCATAAATCGGGTACCCTCCTCCGAAAACGACAAGCTTTTCTGTATGGACAATCCCAAGGCGCAAACTCGGCTCATCTTTGATCATGTCATACCATTGATGGGTCGGAATCCCGAATGCCGCTGCTGTATAGGCTTTATTTTGAGCAATTTGTATGCTTAAAAGAGGCGCCTCGTCCATCCGGAAAAACGATTTCAAATTTCCGCCTTGATCCACAATAGCAATGTTCACTTTCACTCCAAGTTCTTCAGCCTTTTGTACCGCTTTGTCAATCATTTTTTTCGCCAAGTCACTGCTGATGCTTTTTTGCTGTAAAAACGCCAACATTTCTTCCCCCTTTCCTAAAGTCAACACCGCTATCCTTTTGTAAATACTAGATTTTTCTCTTCCTTTTCTTCGATCTCTAATGTGAAATCGAAACTTCTGGCAATCCATTTTACTTTGACTCGAGAAATACTCCACACAGAAGATATGGATGGACCAAGCCAATAGATTTTTTTCTGCTTAGTAACAAGCACGCGTCCCTCAAACCACCCTTTTCCTATATCAATTGCCACGTCGTAGCATCCTTTTGGAGGAAGCATATAGTACCGATCCAAAATCAATTCATCTTTTGCATCAGTATGGATCATTTTTCCTTTTGTTTCGTAAAATTCTCCCAAGTAATCAGGAAGTTCTTCCATCAATCCTGATTGAATCTTATTTCGAATCAACGTAGAACTAATTTTTTCATCGTTTCGTTTGACATTTTCTACTTTCGTGACAGTGATTGAGTATCCGCTGTCTTCCTCCATCGTATCTAAACTTCCTTTTCCTTTTCGGCCGTACGTGAAGTCATATCCAGCTGCTACATGCTTGATTTGCAGCGGAACTAAATATTTCTGGACAAATTCCTTCGGCTCAAGTCTTGCAAATTCCGATGTAAATCGTATTAAATAAAAGTAATCAATGTCTAAATGGGAAAACTTTTTTGCTTTTTCGGCAGGCGGGAGCAAATATTGGACACGTTTTCCCGTTTTGCCGATTATTTCTTTAGGGTGCGGAAAAAAGCTGATAACCGCTGTTTTTACCCCCATTTTTTCCGCCAAGTTTTTAGCGGTCTGAATGACTTTTTGATGTCCGAGATGAACGCCGTCAAAAAACCCTAGTGCAGCAACGACAGGGCAAGAGGCAATAAGATCTAGATCATTTTGATGATCAATGATGATTGTTTTCAATGAAATGCCCCCTTTTTTTAGCTCGACGCCGTCGCTTGTTCGCTTTGAGCAAGCTGATGGTATTTTCCGCTGAAAAACAGAAGCGGATCTTGCTCTGTCATGTTTATATCCGTCACTTCCCCGATGAAAAGGACATGATCACCTGCTTGAACCTCATTAACAACTTGGCAGGAAATTTGCGCAAGAGCATCTTTAATGACCGGCAGCCCCCCCAGCTGTTCAAATTGTACATCGACTGGTTTTTCCAACTGCCCGGCAAAATTCATCGAAAGCACTTGTTGATCGTGCGACAAGATGTTAACGGCATATTTTTTTGATTGTTGAATTTTTTCCAGCATTTTCGCTTTTTCTCCAATGGAAATTAACACAAGCTTCGGATTTAAGGAAATGGACATAAAGGCATTTGCTGTCATTCCATGAATATCTCCGTTATGCTCCGTTGAAATGACCGTCACCCCTGTAGCAAATTTCCCCATCGCATTGCGAAACAAGCGATCGTCCATATCCAACACCTCCTTTCCTTTTATTTCTGCACAAGTTCTTTTTGTGGAGATACCCAAGTATCATTGAGCCAACCGTTTAGATCGTAATCATCCAAAGCGGAATCGACAAACTCTTTAAATCGGTCGGAATCTCCAGTTGCATCAGCAATTTTTAACGTCTCTAGACGAATGTTCTCATGGTTGCCCGCATAGTTGATTTCATAAAGCTCATGACGTCCGCCAAATTCCGTTCCGATCGCATCCCAAATCATTTTCATCAATTTCACCCGCTCTTTTGCATCAATGCCTGAACCGCGATAATAACGATCGAGATACGGTCGCAGCTCCGGATTTAAAAAGTCGCTGGCACTGGAAGGCAATTGAATGAGGCCCCCCGCAACGATTTGTTCAAAAATTTGTTTGACGCGCGGCCATACCATTGGAGCGAGCACACGGTAAGCAGCGCCGTACTGAAGGTTCGGAAGTGCAACGCCATTTTTCGTTTCACAATTGGCTGCCATTGCGGTAGAAAGAGCCCAAAACATATTGCGAAGGGCAATAACCTCACCGATATTTGCCTGAACCCCACGAAACTGCTTCGTACCTGCCGCCTCTGTCGCTTTCATTAATAAGCCGACCATAAAGTCAAGCTTGACGGCAAAACGCGTACAACCTTGGAATGTAAAGCGGTTTACAAATCCCGTTTCAACAAAAAACCCGTTTACTACGTTTACATTTTTGTAGGCAAGTACGTTCTCCCAAGGAATAAATACATTATCTAATACAATGACTGCATCGTTTTCATCAAAACGGCTGGAAAGCGGATAATCAAACGGAGAACCTAATGTTTTTGCGATTTGTTCATACGATTGACGGCTGATCATTTTTACGCCAGGCGCATTCATCGGTACAAAGAAGACGAGTGCATGGCTTTGATCACCATCTCCTAAATCTTGAGCTCCATAGTTTGAGACGAAGTTATAATGAGTTAGTGCAGCTGCCGTTCCCACCATTTTGGCACCGTTTACAATAATACCGTCATCCCGCTCTTTTACAGCGCGAACATAAACATCTTTATTTTCATGAAGAGGTTTTGAACGGTCGACCTGCGGATTAATAATCGTATGGTTAATAAACGGAACTTCTTTTGTTGTTTTTTTGTACCAATGTCGCGCATTGTCCTCAAAACCTTCGTAATAATCCGCAAACGCTTTCAAATGTGCTGTGAAAGAAGCTTTATAATCAGGGGTGCGCCCCATAAAGCCATAGCTCAGCTTGGCCCATTGTGCAATCGCATCTCTTGCTTCTAAAAGATCTTGAGCATTTTTTGGTTCTTTAAAAAATTTGTGAGTTTGATAGCCTTCTTCAGTAGTCGTCGTTAAAATTTTTCCCATCTGTTCATCATGAAGAGCATCATACATTCTTGCTATGGAGCGAGCAGAGTTTTCGTAGGCAGAATGTGTTGTAACATCATCAATCTTTTCTCCATTTAAATAAACAACCCTGTTATCTCTTAAACTTTCTAAATATTCCTTACCATTCATCATCTTTTATCACCTTCCTAAATGAAAATATAATGAACTGGTATTTCCTCTACGGTTCTATCATATAATTGATTTGAATTTTCAGACAATGACAGCGTTTGTTTAAAAATCATTGAAAACTAAACAATTGTTGTTGAAAATACACAAAAAAGACTGCCTCATTGCCAAACACCAGCATTGCGTCAAAATGGCAACAAGCTGGCGATTTGAGCGTGAGACAGTCTTCTCAAATAATATTCATACATATCTTGGCTTCGATTGCTTCCGGTGAATAGTCTCCAGGCGTTTTTTATCATATAATGCTCATACATATCCCTGTCTAATGTACTGAAATGTTGTAATCACATTTCCCGCTGATCTTTCAATGACCTAGCAATGTGAACTTTCTGAATCCCTTGTGCTATCTGGGCATTGCTCTTTATTCCAATATGTTTGCGGCACCGCCGATAAGATCAGCGTTTCTTCTGCGCTGTCAGAAGCCGAATCGTCAGCAATCGGATCAAGTCACCGATCAGAAAGTGCTCTTTAAACTGCAAACGAACGACTCCCCGTTTTCAGGATTGTCCTTTCACATAAAAACCCCAGTCCGAGGCAGACTTTCAGAACATCGTATTAAATGCATCGTTTTTTACTGTCTGCCTGTCGGGGATAATAGTATCGTACATTTTCATTATAAGTTCAATGTATTTATAACTTCCTCTACATCTGTTGTCGGCTGTTGGCAGGCAAAGTTTTCACATATATAAATAGTTGTTTCATTATTGATCATGCGATAATTTTTCGCAAATTCCGCAATTTGTGCAAATTGATTTGGATCTTCAGCAACTAACACTGAAAGTTCCATTGTATACGCCTGTTGAATACGATTCAATAATCTTTTCCTTTTGCTGCAATCTTTCGGACCAATAATGACAACCTCTTTTTGCGGCAGCTGTTCCATCAAAAGGCTTTGCAAGAAAAACGTATGACCGCTTGGGTATTTCTCCACTTCCTCTTTAAAAATAGAATACATTTGCTGAACGCTTTCGTGTAAATCCAAATTGCCGGTCAGCCTGCTCAATTTCAAAAGCGCGAAGGCCGCAACGCTGTTTCCTGAAGGGAGCGCACCATCATAAATTTCCTTCTCCTTGACAAGCATTGCTTCACTGTCATGACCTGTGAAGAAAAATCCGCCATTTTCTTGATCCCAAAAAAGATCAATCATTTTATCAGCAAGCTGTTTACCTTTATGCAAATAAGTTAAATTAAATGTTGCTTCATACATTTCGATATAGGCCCAAAGAAGGTATGCATAATCATCAATGAACGCCTGTTGTTTTACTTCGCCATCGCGATAGCGCACCATAACTCTTCCGTCTACAATTAAATGATTTTCAATAAAATCCAGCGCCTTTTTTGCCATTTCGATATATGCTTCCTGATCAAAAACAGCTCCTGCTTTTGCTAGTGCAGCAATCATGAGAGCATTCCACGCGGTCAGCACTTTATCATCAACATGGGGAAACGGTCTTTCAATTCGTTTTTCAAAAAGCTTTTGTCTCGCCTGCTCCAATTGCTCTTTCAGCTCTTCCAGCCCCATTTGATAGGTAATTGCCGCTTTTTCTTCATTCGTATGAATGAGATTCGGGATATTTTTTCCTTCAAAGTTCCCTTCTTCAGTTATATCGTAAATATGACAAAACTGTTCGCCTAGTTCCTGCCCGAGAATCTCTACCACTTCCTGTTTTGTCCATACGTAAAATTTCCCTTCCTCCCCCTCAGAATCTGCATCAATGGCAGAATAAAAAGACCCTGATTCATTCCGCATGTCCCGTCGGACAAATTCAATAATTTGTTCTGCAATTGTTTTAAATTGAGGGTTTTGGGTCACTTGATAGGCCTCGGAGAATGTATAAAGCAAAAGGGCATTATCGTACAGCATTTTTTCAAAATGCGGAACGAGCCACATGGCATCTGTCGAATATCTGGCAAATCCGAAGCCGATATGATCCCAAATCCCTCCCTTTGCCATTTGCACAAGCGTTTTATTCACAAAATAAAGAGCATTTTCATGTTTAGTCCATTCGTGATATTTCATTAAAAACATGAGCATGTGAGGAATGGGGAACTTCGGTGCCTGACCAAACCCTCCATAAATTGTGTCAAAATTGCTTGAAAGCTGATGAAACGTTTCATGAAGAACGCTTTGCTTCAGCTCACCTTTCTTATTTCGACTGGCATTTTTATTTAAAACTTCCGTTATGCGTGCTGCTGTCTTTTCAATTTTTTCATGCTCTTTTTGATAAATTTCCGAAAGCTGCTGCAACACATCGATAAATCCCGGACGGCCAAAACGGCTTTGCTTAGGAAAATAAGTGCCTGCATAAAAAGGTTTTTGATCCGGTGTGATAAATACATTGAGCGGCCATCCGCCTTGCCCCGTGAGAATCTGGCATACCCTCATATATATGGAATCAATATCTGGTCGCTCCTCACGATCTACTTTTATAGCGACAAACCGTTCATTTAATATCTTTGCAACTTCTTCATCTTCAAAGCTTTCATGAGCCATGACATGGCACCAGTGACAAGTTGAATAGCCGATGCTGACAAGCAAAGGTTTGTTTTCTTTTTTTGCTTTTTCAAAAGCTTCTGATCCCCATGGATACCAGTCAACAGGATTATAAGCATGCTGAAGCAAGTACGGAGACTTTTCAGTGATTAATCGGTTAGGTTTATTGTTCGTTGACATACGACACCTTCTTTTCTCATGAATTTTTATTTTCATAATAGCCTTGCCCTAAATTCAAGTAAAAAAATTCGCTTAAAGGATCATGTCATTTTTGAAATGGAAGTCTGCGATCTGCTTAATAAAATAGGATACAGTTATTAACTATTCGATCTCCTGTTGCATATAACCTGCTTTAATATATATAGTTCCTTTTATTGGATTCGGTATTTCACGAACTTTCATCTCTTTTACGATTTCTTCATTCTGAAGTTCTCGGGAGGAAGGCGAACGTTTTAACCACTTATAGGTTACCGTCGAATGACGTTGAATATAAATCGAAAGCTTGGTCAGAACTTCAATCACAAACGAATTTATAGATTGATGAAAGTTGCCGGTATACAATCTGTTATTCGAAAAAAGAAGAAATCTTATAAGCAATCTACCCCTCAGCATGTTGCAGAAAATATATTGAATCGTGAATTCACAGCGGAAAAGCCAAATGAAAAATGGGTAGCTGATGTCACTGAATTAAAATATGGTTCATCAAAGAAAGCCTATTTAAGTGCTATTCTTGATCTATATGATGGATCAATTGCGAGCTATGTTTTAGGACATTTCAATCATCATCATCTTGTATTCAAAACGTTGGATCAAGCCACCGCACTTTTAAATGGAGAGCATCCACTTATTCATAGTGACCGTGGGTTCCAATATACCTCTCATGATTTTAAACGTAGGATAGACCAAGCAGGGATGACACAAAATATGTCAAGAGTAGGCAGATGTATTGATAATGGGCCAATGGAATCTTTTTGGGGAACGCTTTAAATGCGAGAAGTATTATTTACATAAGTATCAGACATTTAAAGAATTAGCTCTTGCGATGGATGAGTACAACCGCTTTTATAATTATGAAAGGTATCAAAAAAGATTAAACGGCTTTAGCCCCATGGAATATAGAGCTAAAGCCGCTTAGGTATATTTTTATTATTTCTACTGTCTACTTGACAGGGGGCAGTTCATTATGGTGTTATGGAAGAAAACGGACACGTTAAACAGAGAGAAATAGCTGAATTTAGGCAGCTACTTTTCTCTGGTTAGCGTAATATGCAGCTTCAAATTCACATGGCGATACATAGCCAAGGGCTGAATGACTTCTTTTACGATTGTAAAAGCATTCGATGTACTCAAAAACGGCTTGTTTCGCTTCTTTTCGCGTGCGGAATCGATTCAGATAAATACACTCTTTCTTGATGAGGCTATGAAACGACTCCATACAAGCATTGTCGTAACAGTTCCCACGTCTCGACATGCTCACTTGAAAATGATGTTCCTGTAAAAGTTGCTGATAGTCATTCGAAGCATATTGGCTCCCACGATCCGAATGATGAATCACTCGTCCCGTTGGTTTTTCGCTGTTTAGAGCCCGTTGTAACGCTTTGATGACTAACTCTTTCGTCATTCGTGTATCAATATACCATCCTACAATCTTACGAGTATATAAATCCATGATACTCGCTAAATACAACCAGCCTTCGTCGGTAGGAATGTACGTAATATCTGCCATCCATATTTCATTCCGAGCCGTTGCTTGGAAGTTCTGTTTCAATAGATTGGCATATACGTTGTAAGGATGGTTACTGTTCGTAGTGGCTTTGAATTTACGGACGGTAATGGATCTCAAGCCTTCTTCGCTCATGATGCGAGCGACCGTCTTTTGAGACACACGAATCCCTTGTTTGCGTAGTTCTTGCGTAATTTTCGGACTGCCGTAAATCTTACGGGACTTTAGATACTCATTTCGAATTTGTTGAGTGAGTTGTTCTTTTCGTTCTTTCTGTTTACTTTTCGCACGCTTGAGCCAGTGATAATACCCACTTCTTGAAACACCGAAAACTTGGCACATCTTCACCATGCGAAATTCATTACGGTGTTGAAAAATGAATGCAAATTACTTCTGGTTTCTGGTGAAGATGCCTAACGCCTTTTTTAGGATCGCTAATTCCTCCTCCAACTCTTGATTGCGACGGCGTAACTCGATGATTTCTTGATTTTGTGGCTTGATGTTGCCTGAACCCACAAAACTCTTTCCGTTGCTTTCTTTGTATTCTTTGACCCAACGATGAAGAGTGTTGTAAGCCAAACCTAACTCTTTTGCCACTTGGGCGATGGACTTGTCCCCCTCCAAGCATAACTCAACAGCTTGAATCTTGTATTCTTGATCAAATGTTCTCTTTTTCATGATTGGACACCTCGAACCTATTGTAATTAAGTTTATTATAATCTCCCTGTTCTCCGTGTCCAATTTTTAGACTAACATCAGAACCAAGATATTTAATAATGGTCGTTTCAGGAAGATGTACCAAATATAAATTATCTGTTATCTAATTTTCAGTTATACACCGATCTATCAGGGTAAAAAGTTTGTTAAACATATATAATCCTCCTTGCGTAATGTAATGGGAAAAGCATTTATTATAATAAAATTCAATCCATAAACAGGTTTATGATGGAAGAGAAAAGTTCTTGGCTTTATTCGGATCGTCAGTCCAAAGACTACTAATATTTTTCTTTTTGCACATTTCGTAAGCTTTATATGATAATAACTTCCGCGTTTTTTCTAAGTTTTCCTTACTAACTCGATGTCCCCGAGCGTTATTATCGCGCCAACCACAAAAATAAATCTTATCTGCTTCCTCAACATTCCTTCTATATTGCCCTATTTCATGTGGTTTTGGAATATTTTGTTTATTAGCGTTTTTAGGAATTTTTGAGTTTAATTCCTTAAAAAATATCGCTGGTTTAAAAGGGGACGTGGGATTATATTCAAAGTTAAGTATTCTACAAAATCTATTTATATTGTCTATGTAAGGTATAATTTTGAATCCATTTTTAACTTCTACTTCAAAATAATAGTTCTCTGCAACAATACCGATTGCAAGTATATGTGGGTTATCATCAATGAAATACATTACGTCAAAATTCACTCCACGAAATGTAAAACTAAACTTATATCTTTCAATATTGTTCTTTCTCATACTCTTATACAAATCCTTTAGCCCCGAAAGAATAAGCATACCTAATTCCCACCATTCTGTAATTTTATTTTCCAATTATACAAGACAAGTATTTAATCAAGGTCATGATTCGATCAATCCAATATAAAACCTCTTCTTTTGGTCACCTAATTTAACACGGTTTTGTATGGATAACTTAGAAAATCCAATATTTTAAACGATTTTATCCATACATAATTATGTCAATCTACAATGAGAACATCTTTTTTATTTTTAAGAATTGTGCATATGAATCATGTTGTTTTTGAACTTGCTTTGAACTTACTAAATAAAGATGACCTGTTAAAGCAATCTGTTACTCTGTTTATTACAGCGGAACTACCACTCTCAGTTAATAATGTGTGAGGGAGTATCTCAGCAAGTTAAGCTTCTAGCGAAGGACTGAAGCATTCTTCCTTCCAGCAAACCAAAACAAATATTGCGTTACAGAGTCTTAAAACATATATAATTTCAATGTTTTCATTAGAATATTCAGCTTCTTTATTGATTGAAGATGTTAGAATTCTTGGATTCGCCACTGCTTGAAAGGGGATGTTAGGAAACATATTCTCCATAAGTGCCATATAAACATAAGATCCTAGAAATAAACTAAATTTACTTGTAGTATTTTGTTCCTTATTGACCATATATTTAGAATTTCTTTTCACCCAGTCACAATATTCACTCTTTCTTAAACTGTTATAAATGATTTTCATAACCTACTTATGTAAAATATTGTAATCATATTCGATGATAATTGTTATTGAGGTGAAATCTCCTCTGCAAAATACTCTAGGATAAACTTATTACCGTATTCATCTAATTTTGAAAACGTAACATTATTACATTGTTCGCAAACATCTCTAATTACCTGTTTTTCTGGTGATAATGGAACCGCTTTGCTTTCTCCAAAATAAGCATGGTCAAATTCAGGGAATTTTGATATTAATCCATATGGATAAAAGTGTTCACCAGTTAACTTAACAGAACTAGATTTACAAAAAGCACAAATTCTTGACACTAATATCAACCTTTCCTAAACAAAACTATATAAATAATCAACAACTTTTGACATATTAAATTTATAGGAAAAAATATATATCGCAGGTAAATTATACCAAACATTTAATATCTTCTTCTACAATCTTCGTTAAATTAGAATTTCACGCAAACTTATTATACATAGAGACAGAAACCTTCCCTTTTTGTAGTTTTTGTAGTTGTAGAGTGACAGAATTTTACCGACATAAACGACAGAATTATACCCACTTTAACCGAGGTACCTGTTATTTACAGCAGACCTATGAATAGTCAGTCTCTAAAATTATAGGTACATTTTTTTAGTTCTCTATAAATTTATTTCACCGTATTTACTAAAACGCTTATTTAATTCATCCATTAGAAAGTTATACGCTTCTTGAGTAATACGAATGTGTGATCTTCTGAAGTGCAATGCTTTGTAGGGTTTTCTGGCTTACCTTATTCCTTTTTCTTAAAGACGGGAAGGCTGCTTTCCCAATACTATTATATAAATCTACCAAACGAATACCATTCTTAATAGGCGCATTAATTACTTTTCCACTTGTCAATTCAACATAGTATGGAAAACGATGCTTCCAAGGTGCATCTTTAATATCAGCATCGTCAACGATGTTATCCTTATTGAATCCTTCTGTCTTAGCATATCCCACAATCATAGGGGTAGGTTGACCTTGTTCATCGTAACTAACAATTGTTAAAAATAAAGTATCATCCTTGGAAATTCCGCTTTGTCTGCTTGGAAAGTAAGTAGTCTTCAAATCTCGATTACGTATACCCTTCATTTGTTGGTAATTCAAATCATTAGGAATTCTGTTCTCTCCGGTTCCTTCAAACTTTAACCAATAACCAGTACTTTCCTCGTCTTCTTCATATGTATTTTCTAGGATTGACTCGAATAAATCAGGATGAACAATTTTCTTTAACTCTGCACCTTTCTTCTTATCATTTGAAATATGTAACAGTTTTATCCTTTTGATTTGCTGCTAGCTGAGGAACATGCTTCTTTTCTTCGTCAACCCATTCTTGTGTAACAACTCCTTTGTCCCCAGCTGCTTGAATTTGCTCTAACAAGTCATAGAAATACTCTTGAGCTTTTTCTGCTATTTCTGGTTCATCATCCATCAGTACGCAAATTTCATGATTAGATACAAAACCACCTTTTGTAAAATTGGCTGAACCAATGATTGTTGAATGTGAATCAAACAGATAGAGTTTTGAGTGTAAATCAACTAAATGCATATATATTTGCATTTGTATGTAAAAGGCGCTCTAGTCCGTATATACTGCTGACACGTTCAACAAAGTCTTCCCGATAAAATCGTGTAATGATATTACAAACTACTGAAGGATTCTTAGTTAGCCAATCAGCTAATAAGTTTGCAGTTTGCGTTCCTATAAAGGGCGAAATAATATTTAATTCATTCTCCGTTTTCTCTAAAAGTTCTTGAAACTGATATAGTAGGTTTTTGGATATTAAACTTACAGGCATCTTTTACCCCTCCCACAATTAAAGCTGAAACTATTTCTTTTCGTTTCTTCCACCTGGGACAAATTCATTTCGGTACCATTTCACAAAGTTTCCTGAATGGAGCAGGTATGTTCTTACCGTGTTATCAGCTAACAGACCTTCTTTCGCTTTTTCTTTTACTTCATTTTCATAGTTTTGATACAATTCTTCTAATTTTCTTTATAAATTCCTGTGATGCTCTCATCTGAATCAGCTCCCGATTAATATTTTATTTAATTACTCAACTTTCTCACAGTAAATTGGATTTCTAAGCCTTACGGTTAATGGGTTTGTTGGTTGTTTCGAATACTTCTTGACATAAAAATTTGCAAAAAAAACACCTCAACTTTTGGTATAGTTTAATTGTCCAGAAAAAACATTACCAAAAGCAGGTGAGGTGTCTCTTATTATGATAACGAATAACAGACTGAACAATCAACTACCAAAAGAAGTAAAAGCTATATTTGATGAACTTGAAATCTTAAAATATTTAAGGAAAGTGGGAATTAACAAGGGTTTCGGTTATTCCTGCGCCTATTTATTCCAGCTAGTTTTTAGTTTAGTTTTTGAAGGCAAAAATTTGTTTCGACTTCTTCAAAGTAAAAAAGCTAAAGATTTGCCGGAAAAAAACGCTATTTATCGCTTCTTAAATAACCCTCAATACAATTGGCGCAGGTTTTTACTTGTTTTGAGTACTTTCACCATTATGAAGGTAAGTAGTTTAACGAGACACGACCGTCCGAAAGTGCTGATCGTGGACGACTCATCTTATGAACGAAATCGCAGTAAAAAGGTTGAACTGCTTGCTCGCTGTTTCGATCATTCTTCTCAAAAAATGCGTTATTACAAAGGATTTCGTATGCTTACACTCGGCTGGTCAGATGGTGCTACATTTTTGCCTATTGATTTTGCTTTATTAAGCTCTACGAATTCCCAAATCAATGGGATTGATAACCGAATCGATAAGCGTACATCCGGTTATAAGCGGCGTGTCGAAGCTTTACAAAAAGCGCCGGAAGTTATTCCCAATATGATTAAACGGGCACTTTCTCAAGGAATCGATGCCTCATACGTTTTAATGGATACATGGTTTACCCAACAGCCTTTGATCAAGTCCATTGTGGATCAAGGGTTGGATGTTATTGGAATGGTGAAGGATACAAAACAAAGATATCAAGTGAACGGTGAATGGGTGAGCCTAAAAAAACTATACCAAACAGCTAAACCATCACAACATCAAAAGGGTATTTTGCGCTCTATTCACACAACGATGGCAAATGGCGTACCTGTTAAAGTGGTATTTGTCCGTAATCGTAATAAAAAGAGACAGTGGCTAGCTATTTTGAGTACAGACTGTACTTTATCGGATCAAGAAATCATTCGTATTTATGGGATACGTTGGGATATTGAAGTATTCTTCAAAACAGTCAAATCCTTATTGAAACTCCAAAAAGAGTTCCAAGGAAGATCTTATGATTCCATGATCAGCCATACCACTATTGTGTTTACAAGGTACATTGTTTTGTCTTGGCAAAACCGAGTAAGTACAGATTATCGAACATTAGGCGGCATTTTTTATGAACTTTGTGATGAAATCGATGAACTAGATTGGGCCTTTGCACTTCAACTACTCATTGAAATTCTTGAAGATGCACTTCAAAATGTAAATCAAAAGATTAAAAAATTCATCGAAAGTCAATTACGTAAATGGATTGTAGTTTTGCCTAATTATATCAAGGCTTATTTACCAAAATTGAGCTGCGAAAGTTGAGTTAATTATATATAATTTTTTCTATTTATTTAAGTAATTGGTAGATATGGTTTATGTGTTGGGAATTGAGATTGTGATCCAATAAAAAGCACCTAATCTCTTAGCAGTCCGTAATTTAACTACATATAACTAGCCATGTCACTATAAATATACTTTTCATCGGTGACATACTTTTTTAACGCATCATATTGTCGGTCTAAATTTTGCTCTTTAGAGGAAACCCAAATATAACCGAACGAAATATTCATTAGACAATACCACCTTTATTTGGAAGGTTGAATCGGCTACACTTAACTGGACAATAAAATTAAGGTCAAGTAGACTAAACACCAAATTTGGGTATAGTGCTTATTAAACATAAAGGATCCGTACTAGAAACTTTACGTGGAGTGGCGGGTATGCTAGCCTTGTAGGCGAGACAGACGAACACATCATCTGACTTCCTGGCTGGGTAAGCATGCCCGCAGAGGCTCCATGTCAAGTTTCGTCGCAAACCCACTGTTTTGGTGGTCTACTTCAACACTACCACAGTTAAGGAGAGTTTAAAAATGAGAAACAGACGAACATTCACTGTAGAATTCAAGGCTCAAATGGTCAAGCTTTATGAAAATGGGAAACAAGAAAAGATATTATTCGTGAATATGATTTAACGCCTTCAGCCTTGGACAAATGGATCAAACAAAGCAAAACATCCGGTTCATTTAAGGAAAAAGACAATCGTTCTCCAGAAGAAAATGAATTGATCCAGCTTCGAAAAGAAAACAAGCGTTTAATGATGGAGAATGATATTTTAAAGCAAGCCGCGCTGATACTAGGACAAAAGTAAATGTGATCAAGAATAACAGACACAAATACTCGATATCAGCAATGTGCGATGTCCTACAACTTCCAAGAAGCACCTATTATTACGAAGCAAAAGAAAAAAGTAATGCAGAAGATGAACTGACAGCTGCCATTCGGGAAATTTTCCAGAAAAGCCGCAAAAACTATGGTACACGTAAAATCAAACATGAATTAGAGAAGCTTGGTATGATTGCCTCAAGACGAAGAATTGGCAGAATCATGAAAGAAAACGGGCTAGTATCAAATTATACGGTTGCCCAGTTTAAACCTCATGTAGATAAATGCAATGAATCAAAAGTTGAAAATGTGTTAAAACAAGAATTTGATCAACAAAAAGAATGAACAGTTGTGGTTAGTGACCTAACATACGTTAGAGTAGAAAAAAGCTGGCATTACATCTGTTTATTTGTCGATCTTTATAATCGAGAAATTATTGGTCATAGTGCAGACCCAAACAAAAATGCCCAGCTAGTCTACCAAGCTTTATCGACCGTGAAAGCAGATTTACGGCAAATTCAATTATTCCACACAGACAGAGGCAATGAATTCAAGAACAAGACAATTGATGAAGCTCTAGATACTTTTCAGATTAATCGGTCGTTAAGCATGAAGGGCTGCCCCTATGACAACGCAGTAGCTGAAGCAACCTTTAAAATTATCAAAACAGAATTTGTTAAAGGTAAATATTTCGAAAATTTAGACCGATTGAAACTGGAATTAGATGATTATGTTCATTGGTTTAATCATATTAGAATCCATGGAACACTTGGGTATTTAAGCCCGGTGGAGTACAAAGAGAAACACCTCAAAAAAATTGTCTAGTTTAGTGTTGACATACCATAAAATAAAAGAACAAAAGGGAGGAAACTTACATTGACAGTAATAAAAGATAGAGATAAACACTATAAACACCAAAAACGTGTACAGTTAATAATTTATCTACTCGAAGTATTAAGTGTTATTTCAGTTATATTGAGTATTTATTCAAAACTTGAAAAAGGATCTGCATTTGCTTGGTTTAAAGATGTAGGGACATTCGACTTTTTGGACAAAGTAACAATCATATTCGCCCTTCACCAACTACTAATTTTTGCTTATGTAAGGTTAAAGCTGTCAGCACGTGATGACGCCATTCTTACTATAAGCACTCTAATCTCTCATGCCCTCAATATGTGTAAGTATGGTGTATCACCTGAAAAAGTGTTGGAACGTTGTGACGAACTTAAAGAGTCTAAAAAAGACAAAACTTATATGCTAAATAGTAAAGATATAGAAATAATTGACTATATTAAGCACCAAACAGAACTACTCATGGGTCAAGCTATTTCGATTAAGGAATATGAATATAAATTGGAAAGCCTAAGAATAGACTTAAATCACGAAGCACAGTCTAACAATTTAGCTTGGACAAACTCATTTTTTCTCAACCTGTTTAAATAAATTTTGATCCCTTCGAAGTTTCTGGACTGGTGTGTATGAACTATTCAGGTGAGATCGAATCCATACACACCCAGCCTCTCCCTATATACCCTTCCTGCCTGTCTGTAAAATAACATGCGGCTGGGTGCTAGTGGCAAGCTGTAGTTGGCACATCATCGCCGGTTATCATTCGCTGTCATTTTTGGTTCGTTTATTGGATCATTCGTTGCTGTCTGTTGCTATGGGTTCGCTGTCCCTGCTGTCGTTGTCCCTGTCCTTCCTTGTTCTGTGCCTGTCGCCCTGCCTGCTGTCCGTTGTCTTTCCCTGCTGTTGCTGTGTGTGGTATTGTGACAGTTACTTGTGATAGCACCGGAAGCCGCTTCCTTGCGTTGCTGTTGGCATACTGTCATATATCTTGGTTTATGATATTTATTTCTTTTTCTTTGTTTGCAATAGCTTCTTTTAATCTTACTAGACCGTCTAATACTTGTTTAATTTCCTTGGTAAAATAAGTTAAATTACTATAAATTGATTCAACACGTTGTATATGGTTATCAATTTGGTTAAGTATATCAGGAATTTTCGCTGATTTTCTTATACTTCTTCTCATAGTTTCTGCTTTACTCAGTTCACGAATAAAGATTCTCTAATTAACCAATTATGCCAGTGATTAAAAAGTTCTAAGTCAGCGGCGTTTAAAGCAGCACCGAAATAATATTTATTTTTCAATTTTAATACCCCATTCAATATAATTCAAACATAAATATAGCAGATTTTTAAGAAAAGTAAAGTTAAAATTATTGCTTATAATAAAATTAAGTGGTATAATAATAATTTAAATAAATTTAAATAACCTTAACTTACCTTAACTGACATTGTTTCATTTTCACTTAACTCTAAGAGGTTATAGATTTGAACTGTCTGACTATTACATGATTTTGACATGTTGTGCATGATTTCTTACCACTGTAGTTTTAATGTAAACTGTTCATCTATCTAACATAGATGTAACAAGGGTTTTTCCTCTTTCCTCACTTAAAAAAGTTGGTAAATCTATTTTTATATTGCACAATTCAGCACAATTTTCAGCTAAACAAATTTTGATGAGGTGTATTAAAATAAAAAGCTGTCCTAACACTTTACCAGCTATAATAAGCTAGTATTGAAGTGAAGAACAGCCGATTCCATGCTAGTATACCTTCGATTTTGATCTGCAAACAGTTGACGCCTTCTTCTTTCAGAATGTTGCGGGCTAATGCCATTTTTCTCCGCTTAGTGTCTTTGAATGATAAACTCCTCTTCAAGCAAAGTCCAATTTTGAGGGAATGGCTCGCCAAGCACCCAATACGCCACTCCATTCAGTCCGTATTCTTTTACGAGATTAAACTTTGCCTGCATGCTTTGTTCATTTTCAAACCAGACCTCATGTGTTTTGTTTTGATCATCGGTGTAGCGAAACCAAGGTGCCTGCGCCTCGTTGTCATACTGAATTTCAACTCCTTCTTTCGCCGCTAGGTCTGCTGCTTCTGCCGGAGCGATTCGTTTGGCAAATTTACCGCCTTTTTTGTATGGTAAAGTCCAATCGTACCCATACAAAGGGGCGCCCATCATAATTTTGTTTCGCGGAATGACGGAAACGGCATAATCCAGTACTTTGCGAACTTGCGGAATCGGTGAAACCGCCATTGGCGGACCGCCGGACCATCCCCATTCATACGTCATCAAAATAACAAAATCTGCTAACTCTCCATGTCTCTTATAATCATGGGCTCCGTGCCATGGTCCTCTTTGTTCATCACTCGTTTTTGGGGCCAATGCAGTTGAAACCGTAAAGCCGGCTTTGCGAACCTGCGGCAAAATCGTTTCGAGAAAGCCGTTATACAGCTCACGATCCTTTTCCCGAATATGTTCAAAGTCGATATTTAAAGCTTTATATCCTTTTGCTTTCATCGTCTGAATAACGCCATTGATCAAACTTTTAGAGGCTGTTTTATCTGTAAAGATCCGATGAGCAATATCCGGTGAAAAATTTCCTTCTGTAAAATTGGTGATGACCATCATCGGAATCGCACCGGATTTTTTAGCAGCTGCGAGTGCTTCACTGTCTTCAATTGGAACAAGACTTCCATCGGCGTTCACTCGGTAACTGAAAAAAGCTACATATGATAAATGCTGGCTGACACCTTTTAAGTCAGAAACGGATTGCTGCGGAGTGATCGGCTCAAGAAATCCAATTGAGTTTATAGGTCTTTTGTCGCGGGCCGTCTGATCAAGGTTTACCTTTTGGATTCGTTTTGCTGGAGATTGGCTATGCTGCATCCTAATGAGCGAGCTATCTCCTTCATTCTGAGTTGTCGTTCCTTGCTGTTGATCATAAGAAGCGCCCTGCTTTTTATCATTTCCATTTCCGCATCCAGAAAGAGCGAGCGAAAGGCAGAGCAAAATGACAAATTTTCTCATCACAACATCTCCTCTTGTTTTTTCTTATACTTCCTAAACAAGAGGATGAATATTCCCGAGTTTTTCACTTCTGTCCATAGATTCAGCAAATATGCGCTGGAAAAAGTATTTAAAAAAAGACTGTCGCAAAATACATAGAAATTTTTCATCTGCTGTTGACCTTTTTTACAGTTCCATTTTGCTGCGTGTTTCTCCGTACATTTTTTTCATCAGCTGCTTCGAATTTTTTTATTTACATCCTGAGCTCCAGAAGTTGCAATTTTTTTGCAGTCCTTCTACCTACGTTCTTCGTTTGTCGATATTAGAGGAATGGCCATGGGCGGAAATTGTCATATCACTTGCAATCTTAATAATAAGTGTTTGGATATTTATGAAACTAGCTGGAAAAATATTTAAAGTCGGCATCTTAATGTACGGAAAAAATGCCACGCCAAAAGAAATATGGTCTTGGATCAGACAATGATCAAAATAAAAAAATCGGCTAAACGCCGATTTTTTTATGGTTTGGTGAAGATGAATAACATTTGCAAGCTGCGTAGTTATGATCGGTCTTTATTCCCAAAATACCGGTTCGCCTTCGATATGGCAAGGCTTGGGCTGATAGATGTCTTCTTTTGTTTTAAGATAGTGATGAATTCTTTCTTCATTGGCTGTAAAAGCATTGCTTGCGATATCGCATCCTAAAAAGCGGCAGTTGTTTTTTATGGCTGCAATAGCTGACGATCCGCTCCCTAAAAACGGGTCGCAAACCGTAAATCCCTCTTCGGCACTTGCATAAATCATCGCTTGGAACAGCTCAACCGGTTTTTGCGTCGGATATTTCGAATGGTGAATTCGTTTAAACCTCCATACATCCGGAAAAGACCGGTTTCTAATTTTGCGGTTGTTTCCGTTCGTAGCAAAAATAATATATTCGTGCCTTCTTCTAAAATAATGCCCCATTCCCATATTGATTTTATCCCAAGTGATGATGTTTTTTACGTCAAAGTACTCTCTCATTAAATGCCCTAAGCTTAATAAAGAAAAAGAATCAAACATGATGTAAATGTGCCCTGTATCTTTTTTCAGCACCCTCTTGCACTCTTGTAAAAAGAGATGATAGTTTTCTTCACTGTCTTCAAATTCCGCAAACCATTTCCCATTTTCCGTTCCCTTTTGCTTATATTCACCAACGATTCTGCCCTTCCCGAGCTTCAGCTTGTTATTCATTCCAGAATAAGCAGGGTCTGTTACAATCAAGTCGATGCTTTCATCTTTTAAAGACTTTAAAAAGGATACGCAATCATTTAGTTCAATTTTTACTTCGAGATTGTTTCCATATTTAAACGTTCTCACAGATGCAGTTTCTGTGTCCATATCCAAACACCCTTTTAAAAATAAACGAGATAACTATTTTATCATACTATAGAAGAACGTACATTCTCAACCGATTTAGCTCGTATCTAGCATTTAACGCAGCGACTTTCAGTGGATTGTTGTCTTGCCTATTTATTTTAATTTTCGTATTTGGGCGTTATCTCGTGCGGATTATCTGATTATCTTATGACCTTCTCCGCATAATCCTCTGGGGACGTTATTTCCTTCTTGATCTCTGTCCAGTTTGCTCGTCCAATCAAAGTTTTCCAACCTACAGCCAAGGTATTTATCATGCACTCCAAAGCTCTCCGGTTTTTTTGTTATTTTGAAACATTTTCAGCACTCTCTTGCAGATGTATGTTGCTCAATTGGCTACAGTCCTAAACCGAAGAATAACTTTCCCGGTGTTTCATTCTGTTTCATGAGGATTCAACCATTAAGCCCCTATTTATTCCATATTTAATGACTTCGTCAACGAAGAAAAAAATAACGGAAATAGCTAAACTCAAGTTTGACAGAGTACACTAAAGAAAAGCCCGAAAATACTGGTGTTTTGGACTTTACCCACAACACGTACCACTACACTTGTTAGTGGCACGTGTTTTTTTCTAATACTCTAGGAGGCGCTTGTGTGACAAGTGCTTCAAATGCTAGATTTGCTTGACCTTGTAATTCTGTACGAACGATTTGCTCTTCACCATTCACGCGTATTTTCGAGGCCTTCATCTGGCTTACATCATGCAAAATATCCTTTACACTTGTTTGGCATCCTATTTCTTTTAGCTTATAGGCCAAAAAGGATTCCATGACAAGCGCAAGGAAACAAACCATGATATGGCCTCGAATACGAGATTCCACTCGATGGTACATCGGGCGAAGTTCTAGATTCGACTTCAGGTTACGAAAGGCTTGTTCCACTCTCCACAACTCTTTATAGGCAAGTGCTGCCTCTTCATCCGTTAATGACGAGTTGGTCCGAATGGCGTACTTTCCGTCAAACTTTTCGTCATTGGATACCTTCTCTTCATCAATTTTGGCCGATGCTTTTTCTATCGTTAAAAACTTGGAATACGCACGGTTTTTGACGAGTCCAGATGGACCGAGTTCATCAAGCTTCGATTGAAGGTTTTCTAACACGACTTGACGACTCGCTCGATCACGTTCTTCAGCGTCCGGATTGTAACAGAGTACATACGTTTCGCCATCGATTTTCTTTGACTTCACTTTTAGATTCGGGAGAACCTTCTTATATGGCCCACGGATGGATAATAGCTCTTGTGCTTTCTTCGACTTTCGTAATTTAACACCCACAATATATTCCATGCCCAGTTCACGAATTTGATCTAAGTTGGCTTCACTAACCATTCCGCGGTCTCCCACTAGAATGACTTTCTGAATAGGATAGCGCTTCTTCAAGTCTTCAACCACCATGCCAAATGTCTTCGTATCATGCATGTTTCCAGGGAAGACTTGATGTCCAATCGGAATCCCTGTTTTGGTCATTAATAAGCCAATCACGACTTGTTTTCGATCTCCACGATGATCTTTGGAGTAACCATAGTGAGCCAGCAGTTCGTCTGCTTCCTCTCCTTCGAAATAGGTGCTTGTCGTGTCGTAAAACACGATATCTACTTCTAATGAGGTTAAATCGGTTAAATGTCCATAAAGTTGTTCCTCAATTTTTTCTTTTTGTTCACTTAAGAAGTCTAATGCACGATAGTAGTGATGGAGTTGAATGTCTGAAAGACCTTCTGCATAAATCGTGTCGATCCATTGTTTGAAGATATAATGCTTACTATTGGGATCCATGAGACGGTTTAACACCATGGCAAAAATGGCTTCGTCATACTGAGAAGCAGCCTCGGAATCATCCATGATTTTACGTAATAGCCGACCAAGTCCTAACTTTTCCCATACCTTTCGGAACAGATAAACCGGCCCAAACTCTTTTGTCCAAAGCACGGAGACAGAAGAGGAAGAGCCTTGCCCGTGAATTCGGTCAAAGTAACGCTCTGAAAATTTGGCTAATCCCTCGATTATGTTATCGACAGAGCCATTCTCTAATAAATGTTCTAACCTCCCTAGATTACAAAGCGTTTGTTGCCGAACTTTATTGTCTACACGAAATGTACGACATATTTGTAGATATTGACGAACAGAACCATTTTTATTTTTTTGCTTATTAATTCGAATATACATAGCACTAATAGTATAACATATATTACATATTATTGGATATACAAAAGTTATCCACATAACACTACATAATGATTATATTTTCGATAAAAAAAGTGGATAACTATTGGTATAATCACCTTTAGTTATCCACATGTAGTGAAATGGTGTCAAACTTGAGCTAAAGAAAAAACTGCAAAAAACCATAATATGATAGCAGGCAATATTCCGAAGATTATATGTAGAGCAAATGCGAAAAACCTTTTGGTAATGAAAGCAATTGCTATCGTGGGTAGTCCATAAAAGAACAGCCCAACGCTTACGTATGAAGATATCATGAGAAGATCGTGAAAAGAAGATCCTGTTTGTTGGTCAAAAAGAAATGCTACTGGCGAAATAAAATCGCTATGATAAAAGTAGAAATAACAAACGTAATGAGCGCTGTTAAAAATTTTCTTTTTATATATTAGTTATACCCCTTATTATTACTTGTAAATAATCAAATACAAATTTGATAAGTAAAAATACATAAAAAATGTTCTAATATGATTGCCTGTGTAGATGGTGAAGGAGATTAAAATGGTCATCATGGCATTTTTGGCTATTTGGTAGCAATTATATGGACCAGTATTGCGGAATATAAAATTTCATTTTGCTGTTTGTTTTTGACGAAAAGCAGCAGCTGGAAATCAATGTAAGTTTTGTTAAGGAGGTTTGATGAAAGATTTAGTCCGCGAAACAGCTTGTTGCAATCGTTGGTGTTTTCGCTTCCCTATATATTTCTACTAAAACCTTTCTTTTTGGCTGTAACTTCTCCTAATTTATTTCCAGGGTTGAATATACCGATGTGAGAACCTCTTCAAATGATAAAAGCCTGTAGAATTCCAATAATGAATTCTGCAGGCTTTGCCCTAGCTGGATACTTTCCGTAAACCCTTCTCCTATATATTTAAATATGAAACAACGGATAGCATAAATCCCCGCTTTTTATGAATTCGCCGTTACCAACCGATTGCCGCACCGTCTCCTCTTGGATCAACCCCGCCATGTAAAAAGCTTTGGTCATCAATTAATATGGCGTTGGCATGCCCCATTATTTTATCAATAGGTTCAACAACTTTCACAAGATGGCCAGCTTTGATCATCGATTCGATCACTTCTTTTGAGATGCGGCCTTCCATCTTCAATTCTTCCGTCTCTTCTCCCCACGTTCTTCCCCACACAAACCTTGGCTCATATATTGCTTCTGCAGGGCTCATTCGATAATCAATCATTCTTGTAATGATAGCTGTTTGTGTTTGCGGCTGTCCTTCTCCTCCTTGTGTTCCGTATAAAATATACGGCTTTCCATCTTTAAAAGCCATTGCAGGCATCAGCGTGTGGAACGTTCTTTTTCTCGGCGCCAAGCAATTGACATGCGAACGATCAAGAGAAAAGAACGATCCTCTGTTTTGCATTAAAATCCCTGTGTCACCAGCAACAACACATGAACCGAATTCAAAATAAAGACTTTGTATAAAGGAAACCGCATTCCCCTCTTCATCCACGACAGCCGCATGGGCAGTGTCGTTTCCGACAGGCTGAGTCTTCACTTCGCTTGCTTTTGTCAGACTGATCGATTCGGCCAGCTTTTTCGCATATGTTTTGCTTAACAATTTATCAAGCGGAATCTGGTAGAATTCGGGATCTGTCAATACTTTGTTTCGGTCTTGAAAGCTTTTTTTCAATGATTCTGTCAAAAGGTGATAATACTGAAAAGAACCGTGCGGAATCGTTTTAAAATCAAAGTTTTCTAAAATATTTAGCGCCATTAGCCCGGCAAAGCCTTGTGAATTGGGCGGAACCTGATACATGGTATAACCGCGGTAAGTTCCGCTCAGCGGTTCGACCCAATCTCCGTGATGATCCGCAAAATCATCCTCTATTAAAATCCCGCCTTTTTCTCGAAGGCTTGATACAATGCGTTTTGTTAAACTGCCTTTGTAAAAATGATCTCTTCCTTTGTTCGCTAACTCTTTCAATGTATCCGCCAATTGCTTCTGAATAAATTTTTCATTTATGCTCGGAATTCGATGATGAGGCAGGAAAATCGATGATGTTTCCGGAAATTCTCGCAGAATTTGAACATTTTTTTGCGTGTTGACATATTGATCCTTTGAAAAAGGGAATCCATTTTCCGCATATTCGATAGCAGGCTCTAAAACCTCCGCCAATGAAAGTCTTCCGTATTCTTTTATGATGGCATCCCAACTGTCAACCATTCCCGGCACGGTGATAACACTTTGAATGCCTCGATACGGAATGGCGGGTAAACCTTCGTATTTTTCAGGCGTGGCGTTATAGCCTGACCGGCCGCTGCCGTTATACGCACGAACTGCTTGATCCTTTTTACTGTAAAACAGCCAAAAAGAGTCTCCTCCGATCCCTGTCATGTGCGGATAAACGACCGCTAAGCAGGCGCTGACCGCTACCGCTGCATCGAAGGCGTTGCCCCCTTTTTGCAGTATGCGGCAACCGGCTGCCGATGCTAAATAATGCGGACTGACAACCATATTTTTCGTTCCGATCATTGATTGGCTCATTTTACTTGTTCCTCCCCCGGTTTGTAGTATTGAACGAAATGGGTCATGCGATTTGAACCTTCCGTAAATAGAAATAAAACAGCGCCGATGATTAGCAAAACACCTGACAAATAAAAGCCGATTTCAAGCTTGCCGGTGATATCGGCAAAATAGCCCGTAATATAAGGTGCAAAAATTGAAGAAAGCATTCCGCTGAAATTGAAAAAACCATACACTTTGGAGTACATGGATGACGGCGTAATTTCAGCCATATAAGATATTAATACGGGATCGAGCGCCAATTTTCCTAGCAGTCCGTAAAAAACTAATCCTGCTAGCAGCAAAGAATAATTTTGACAAATTGGCTAACGCTAAAAAATAATAAGCAGCTTTTTCATTTATTTGAAACATAACCGAAGAAAACAGCCTCTGCCGCAAAAAGATATTTTCCTGTGTCGATCCTTCTACCTTACAGAATATGAAGACAAAAAGATTGTTTCTTGTAATCAGACCTTTAACGATTTATCCATTTTAATTTTACGGAACATCTTTTTTTGTATATCTGGATCGAGCACAAGCGAAACAGCACAGTTTGAGCCCAAACAGCTTGCTTCTATAAAACAAAATGAAATGGAAAAAGTATTTCCACTATTGATGCCAACCGAAAAAAATTTCTTATTGCAAACCATATTATGTTCCCCTGAGTGGACATCGGCAAAACAAAGCAAAAAACGGATAACAATTCTTCCAAACTGATCAGTCATTATGTGATAAAAAACGGTAGATTTAAACCTCCTGTTAATCAATAGAAATGCCACCGACTTCAATTTCCTCCATCACATAAAATCATGATAGCCAGGATGTACGTTTTGACTCGATTTCATTATAAAAATCCATATAAAAAGGTGCTTTAATATTGTCACATTTTCTAACGATTTTTTTCGTTCCGTAAACAAATAAATATTTTCATTTTTTTATAGAAATCATAAAACATATTTTGTATACTAAAGGAAATTATAATTAGAAAATTAACTACATAACGAAATAAAGGGTGGTATGAATGGCATTCGAATACAACATTCCGAATTTAGACATAGACCATATTGATAAACAAATTTTAGAGAAGCTGCATGAAAACAGCCGGATATCGTATACCGATCTCGGAAAAGAAATCGGTTTGTCTCGAGTTGCCGTTCAGGCGAGAATAAACAACTTAATTGAAAAAGGAATTATCGAGAAATTTACGACGGTTATCAATCCGACGAAAATCGGCATTCATGTTTCCGCCTTTTTCAACGTTGAAGTGGAACCGCAATATTTAGAGGAAGTGGCAGAACAATTGGCGGAGGAGCATGCCGTTACAAGCTTGTACCATATGACTGGACCAAGCAAGCTCCATATGCATGGAATCTTTAAAAATAATCAAGAAATGGAAAATTTTTTAACAAAAAAATTGTATCCGATGCGCGGTGTCGTCAGCGTTGACTGTCAAATTCTCATTAAACGATACAAGAGCCGCATGGGCATGAAATTATAAAGGATGAGGGGGAGAAATATGCAAACTTCTTATAAAAGTCTTATCATGGCTATGCTGAGAACCGGAATTTTTGGATTCGGAGGCGGTCCTTCCGTCATACCGCTGTTCCGTTATGAAGCAGTTTCCAGATACCGTTGGGTAAAAGATGAAGAATTTGCAGAAATATTGGCGATTGCCAATACCCTGCCCGGTCCGATCGCGACAAAAATGGCCGCTTACTTAGGATATAAACAAAAAGGGGCATTAGGCGCTTTTATTTGCGTAGCAGCTCATATTTTGCCTACATGTTTGGCCATGATTCTATTATTCAAAATGGTCACAGCTTTAAGCGATTCACCTGTTATCCACGGTATGATTTCTGCTGTTATGCCGGTGATCGCCGCCATGCTTGGGCAGTTGGCTTACGAATTTTCCGCAAAGGCCGTGAAAGGATTGGGAAAATGGCTTGGCGTCCTGCTGATGATTGTTTCGTTTTGCCTGCTGCAAGTGATTTCGATTCATCCAGCTATTGTAATTCTAATGTTTTTAACATATGGAGCTTTCCATTTAAAACGGAAGAGCAGAAGTAAGGAGATGTCTGCATGAAAATCTGGATCAGCTTATTCATCGGTTTCTTTTTGGCCAACATACTCGGTTATGGAGGAGGACCCGCTTCCATTCCGCTTATGTATGAGGAGATTGTCAATCATTACAAATGGCTGACAAATGCAGAATTTTCCAATATGCTCGCACTGGGAAATTCTTTGCCGGGCCCTATTGCGACGAAGATCGCCGCCTATGTCGGTTATGATGTGTACGGATGGTGGGGGGCCTTCATCGCCTTGTTTGCGACTGTATTTCCGTCAGCTTTCGCTTTGATTCTGTTGTTAAAACTGATTCAACGCCACCGGGAATCTTTAGTTGTGAAAGGAATGACCTTGCTTGTACAGCCTGTTATTGCTGTCATGATGCTGCTTTTAACTTGGGAAATGATAGAAGACTCTGTCCATTCGCTCGGAATTATCCAATCGCTCATCATTGCTGCTGTATCGTTCTTTGCCTTAGAAAAATGGAAGGTTCACCCTGCCATTCTCATTATGATTTCCTTTGTTTATGGAGGAGTTGTTCTGCCCAATTTTTAAAACCGGTCTGTTTGGAGCACCAGAGAAACTGTGATTCTCAGCTTTTCGCAATACCTGAGAAAATTTTTCTGTCAAGAAATGCGCCAACTATCTTGCTTTGTTTCAATTAGAGTCGTATAATCTCTTTTTAAAAATACGAATGATTTTCTCGTATAAGTTTGGAAATACGGTCCAAACGTTTCTACCAAACTACCGTAAATAGTTTGACTACGAGAGACGATACACAACTCTCCCTGTCAAACTCAACGCGCGAGTTTACTACAGAAGGGAAAAGTGAGAATGGACAAAAACATTTTAAAGAAAAGAATCCAAGTGGCTAGCAAACAAATTCCGGCAGACATTGTGATTAAAAACGGAAAAATTGCCGATGTTTTCAATTTAGAAATTTTGCATGGAGACATCGCCATTGCGGACGGAGTGATTGCTGGAATCGGAGAATATGATGGGGTAAACATCATTGATGCCGAGAATAAATTCATCGTACCAGGTTTCATCGACTCTCATGTCCATATTGAATCTTCGATGGTGACACCGAAGGAGTTCTCCAAAGCAGTTCTGCCCCACGGTGTGACAACCGTTATTATAGATCCGCATGAAATTGCGAATGTCGCCGGGACGAAAGGTATATCTTTTATGCTGGAGGATTCAGAAGGCTTAGATTTAGATGTGTATTGCATGCTGCCTTCCTGCGTTCCGGCGACTTCGTTTGAAAATGCCGGCGCTGTGTTAAATGATGATGAACTTGCACCTTTTTACAAGCATCCTCGGGTGCTCGGGCTTGCGGAAGTGATGGATTTCCCAGGTGTTCAAAATTTAGATGACCGCATCATTGACAAGCTTTTAACGGCATCAGCATATAAGATCGACGGACACGGCGCAGGTCTTGGCATTGAAGGAGTCAATGTTTACAGAGCTGCCGGCATTCAAACAGATCATGAATGTGTGACAAAAGAGCAAGCAAAAGACCGCCTTGCTCGCGGAATGTACGTCATGATCCGTCAAGGATCTGCTGCAAAAAATTTGCCAGAACTAATCGGCGTGGTCAATGAAAAAAATAGCCACCGCTGTCTATTTTGTACGGATGACAAGCATTTAGACGACTTAATTGCCGAGGGAAGCATTGACTACAATATTCGTCTTGCCGTCGAGCATGGACTTGATCCTCTCATAGCGATTCAAATGGCGACGATTAATGCCGCCCAATGTTTCGGACTATCGCAAAAAGGAGCGATCGCACCTGGATATAGAGCAGATCTTGTCATAGTAGATAACTTCAAAGCTTTTACGATTGAAAAAGTTTTGAAAGCCGGAAAAGTGATAGCGGAAAACGGTCAATATATAGGATCTATAGATCAACCAAAACCTTCCGTTTTATCAAGAAATTCTGTCAATCTAAACATAAACGAGGTTACAAAAGAACGGTTGGCCATACACGTGAAAAATAACCAAAAAGCGCATGTAATAGAAATTATTCCGAATCAAATTGAAACGGTTAAAAGAATGATGGAAGTTCCGAGCGACGGTGTTTGCTTCATCCCTTCCATTGAAAAAGATTTGGCAAAACTGGCTGTACTCGAACGCCATAAAAATACTGGAAACATTGGCCTTGCCATTGTAAAAGGATTAGGCTTAATCGGCGGTGCAGTCGCCACAACCGTCGCCCACGATTCCCATAATGTGATCGTTGCCGGCACAAACGATGAGGATATGATCTGCTCCATTCAAGAGATAAAGAGAATCGGCGGTGGGCTAGTAGTTGTGAATGATGGAAAAACGCTCGCCTCTTTGCCGCTTGTGATCGGCGGATTGATGTCAGATCAAGCATATCCAATCGTCGCCCATCAACTCGATGAATTGAACAGCAGCTTGCACAAAGTGAGCAAACATCGGCATTTCAATCTCTTCCTCACGCTCTCTTTTTTAAGTTTGCCTGTCATTCCAGAGCTCAAAATTACAGATTTAGGATTATTTGACGTCACAACGTTTCAGCACATAGAAGTTGCAGCCGAGCACGGCGTTTAAATATCGTGTAAAAAATGATTGTATGGGCTGCAAAACACATAAAAAAAGAAAACTCCGGCAAGGGAGATTGGCTCATCTGCCGGAGTTTCATTTGCCTTTTTTCGCTTAGAGTTTAAATTCTTTAAGCTTGCTAAAGCTTTCCAATACGTGTCAGAAATGATTCATTCATAAATTCGCAGGAGATGTTTTTTACACGCTTGCCCGATAGCTTAACCGTTTTTTCCGCCGGACTTTATCCCGTTCCAAAATCCTTTGCTCGATCAATAGAATTCACCTTTTTGCCAGCTCGCTTCGGTCAAAATCAAACAAATTATACAGCTTGTATGCCATCATGAGCTCAAAGCGCATATCTGCATGATTTAAATCAACATTGAGTATTTCTTCAACACGTTCAATGCGATATTCAAGTGTGCTGCGGTGTATAAATAATTCTTTCGAAGCTTCGCGGTAAATCAAAAGGATTTTTGCAGCGCTTCGGTCATGGTCATACGATTAAATTCGGCAGGTTGTTTTCCTTCAACATTGTCAATGATATCTTGAATGGTGCTATGACATGATCCGATCACTTAAAAGTTTTCCTTCAACAACATCAACTAACATCCTTGTTGCCTGCTTTGTGTGTGCAAAATTTCGTCATTTTTTTTATCCATAAATGCAGATTTTCCCCAAAAAGACCATATACACGCTTCTTGCAGCTCCGCATCATTTCAGCTGCCCATCTATTCGAGAAAAACAGGATGCCTTTTAAATCGCATCATTTTTTTGAAAACCGCTCTCCTTCTCAAGAGGAAAGAAGTCCCTTATATCGTAACTTATGGTGCGGCGGAAAATGCGGCTTTCTTCACGTCATCCGCTTCACATATAATCCACTTTTTTCCGTTCTTACCCTGCTTTTATTTTTTCATAAGCTTCATCATATTTTTTCGCCAGTTCGAAATCAAGCTTTGTGAGTCCTTTCGCTCTCTGAGACGAAATTTTTACCGTGATGAACTTATAGTCAATAGAAATGAAGGGATGATGGTTTACTTCTTCAGAAATGTCCGAAATTTGCCGCACGAATTCGATTTCTTGCAAATCGTCTTGAAAGAGGTACTTTCTTGCAATCCATCGCTCTTCAAGAAGCTTCCAATCTTCCATCTCTTGTAAAAGAGATTGCACTTCTTCATCTGTTAACCGCATGACCGTTTCCTCCCGGATTTTTATAAAAAAACAGACAGCTAAAATCACAGTGCAAAAAAGATTGCCATATGAATATAAAGAGGCGAACAAACATATCAGATTTCCGTTTATTTTCTTAGAAAAAAGATTTGCTTTGAAACCGTTCCATTTCCCGATAAATACACTCGATGTCCACATGCTTCCGGAGACAATCGGCAAGCCGGTCAAAGGCTTCTTCACGAATGTTTTTCATTGATGGCCGCTCATAAATCGCCGGAAGACCTTTTCTTTTCCTTATCAAATTCAAAAATGCCGTTCGAAACTCATCGTTATGAAATATGCCATGAAAATACGTTCCAATTAGGAGGCTGTCTTGGCTTATGCAGCCGTCAACTCCTTCTTCGGTCGTAATAAATGGCGATACGTCCCCTTCATAAGAAGTTGTTCCCATATGAATTTCATAGCCTTCCACCGGCACATTACAATCAGCCAAGTGGGCCATCCCTGTTGTAAGAGTCGTCCTTTTCTCTTTCATCATAGCGGTGCGAATCGGGAAAAATCCGAATCCGTTTGCGCTCCCTATCGTTGTTTCTACGTGATGTGGGTCTGAAATCTCCCTTCCGAGCATTTGATAACCGCCGCATATGCCGACAATGACTGATTTTTTCGCACGATAAAGCTTTTCTATCGCATCCGCAAAGCCGGATTTTCGCAAAAGCAATAAGTCCTCAATTGTATTTTTCGTTCCCGGCAAAATGACAACATCCGGTTCTCTGAGTTCATTTGCCTCCTTTACATAGCGAACATGGCAATCCTTTTCATATAGAAACGGGTCAACATCGGTAAAGTTCGAAATGTGAGGAACATGAATAACAGCAATATCAATCTCGCTAGTTTTCTCATTTGTACGTGGAAACGCATCTAATATGACGGCGTCTTCCGCCTCAATGTTTAAATTAGAAATATATGGTACGACCCCTAAAACCGGTTTGCCTGTATACTCTTCAAACCAGCGAAGTCCCGGCTCCAGCAAGGAAATATCCCCGCGAAACTTGTTAATCACTACCCCAATTACGCGATCGCGATCTTCAGGCTCAAGCAGCTGCAATGTTCCTACTAAACTCGCAAATACACCGCCTCTGTCAATGTCGCCGACAAGAATGACAGGAGCGTTTGTTAACCGGGCAATGCGCATATTGGCAAGCTCGCGATCATTTAAGTTAATTTCCGCAGGGCTCCCTGCTCCTTCTATAACGATTCGCTCATATGTACTTGCCAAATGATGATACGCTTCTTTAATCACCTGCAAACCAAGTTCAAAAAATTCCTGCCGATACGCTGTTGCCTTATAATTTTGATACGGCTTACCGTTCACAACAATTTGTGAAGTGTGATCGCTCACAGGCTTGATCAAAATCGGGTTCATATCCGCCGTTGCGACCGTTCTTGCCGCCTCCGCCTGCACTCCTTGGGCGCGGCCGATTTCCTTGCCGTCAACGGTAATATACGAATTGAGTGACATATTTTGTGATTTAAACGGCGCCGTCCGATACCCGTCCTGCGCAAAAATTCGGCAAAAACCTGTCGCAATCACGCTTTTTCCCGCATCGGAATGCGTACCTTGAATCATGATGGGCAATGCTTTATTCATCTGTTTTTCTCCTCTCACAACCATTCACAATTGTTTCGCAAATTCCGAGTATGAAGCACCGCCGTATGAAAAGGCGGGCTAATAAATCAGGACTGCATGTAAATCCTTTATCTTCGAAAAAAAACACGGTGGCTATTTTTTTCATTGATCACGCCGATCAATTCAGGCAAATTTTTGGCAGCAGATCTTTGACGAATCATCACGTACATTCCACAGGAAAGTCGGTCTCTTGCTTGCTTTTTTGTCGCACATTTTTAACTCGCCCACATGATGCCAATTTCCCGACATTGCTTGCCGTTCCAACAATGATGATTCTTTTCCAACATTTTTACACGGTAACTTTTTGGTTGGATTCTACTGTTTCAACAACGATGATTTATTTCCAACTCATTCATGCTCCCTTTTCAAAAATTGATAATGACTGAAGTATTATAACATCCTTCATTTTCCGCTAGTATCATGATGCACGAGATGATCAAAAATAATTGCTATGTTTCTTTGCTAAATGAAAAATTCCGCATATACAGTGATCGTGATCTGTAAGTTAAGGCATATCTTTATGTGTCCAATCGTTTGATAGACTCAGCACTTAAGATCACCGGCACCTCATTTTTTGAATAAAGTTCTGTTTAATGCTGGAACATACATAGCTAAAAACACAGACCGACCGAGGCTGAAAACAATAAAAGCAAGCCACAAACCGTGGTTATAATACATCGGAATCAAAATGAAAAGACAAACAATATATACTGCAAGAGAAATCAGCATGGAATTGCGAATCGGATTGGTCATGGTCGCTCCTGTAAAAACACCGTAGAGAATTAAACCGAAGCTTGCCGCAAGTGGAAATATCGTGACCCAAATACTGTAGGAGCTGGCCAGTTCGATCACATTCTGATTTTTCGTAAAAACAGGAATGATCGAATCTTTAAACAGTATATAAATAAGCATCATAAACAAGGGGGAAATTATCGCCCATTGCCCTGTCAACGATAAAGTGCGTTTATACAAAGCTTCATCCTTTGCACCGACAGCTTTTCCGACGAGAATACTGCTGGCATTGGCAAATCCGTCTAAAAAGTACGCCATGATGTAATGAATTTGAATGAGAACGGCATTGGCTGCCAGTATTTCGGTACCAAAAGAGGCACCTCTCGCTGTAAAAAGATTAAACACGGTTAACAAACAAATCGTGCGAATAAGCAAATCCCGATTGACCGCCATCATCTTCTTAAATTCTCCTGCATTCCACAGCTCGCTGCTAGGAATGGAGAAAAGGCGAAGATCGGAAGACTTTAACACGATATACATTCCAATGAGAAATGCAGCCACTTCTGAAATCAATGTAGCGGCGGCTACACCATTCACATCTTGATGAAAAACGTTCACAAACAACAAATCAAGTACAACATTTAATAGATTCATAAATACTTGTAAAAATAGCGAAATTTTAACACGAGACATTCCCATGAGCCATCCTAGAATGACGTAATTCGCCAGCGTAAACGGGGCTCCCCAAATGCGGATCGAAAAATATTCGTCCGTGAAAGTCATGACTTTCTCATCCGGATGAATAAGCGTTAATGCGATATGCTTCATCGGCCATTGAACGAGGATAAATAGAATGCCGACGGCTAACGCAATGAGGAACGGTCTTACGAAATATAAAAAACATTGCTTGGCATCTTGCGCACCATAAGCTTGTGCGGCAAAGCCGGACGTACTGACCCGCAAAAAGCCAAACAACCAATACATCGTATTAAAAATCATCGTCCCTACAGCTACGCCGCCAATATACGCTGGATCAGGAAGCTGTCCCACTACTGCCGTATCGACAGCTCCTAATAACGGGGTGGTGATCGTTGAAATGATAAGCGGAATCGCCAAAGATAGATAAGTTCGGTGAGTCATTATTATCCCCCTTAACCTTCAAACAAGTGAATGAGCATTTTTGTATATGGGTGGCGGGCTTGAGAGAATATATCATTCTTTTGAAAGCAGTCAATAAAAGCCCCATCTTTCATTACCAAAATGCGCTCGCTTAAAAAATGAACCGACGGGAGATCATGGGAAATAAATAGATAGGATAATTCCAATTGTTTTTGCAGCTCCTTTAAAAGAGTTAATATTTGCCCTTGTGTATAGACATCTAAGCTTGCTGTCGGTTCATCTAAAATGATCAAAGACGGCTGGATGCTAATCGCACGAGCAATGGCAACACGTTGTTTTTGCCCTCCGCTTAACTCGTGGGGATAGCGATAAAGATAGCGGTCCGCCATCCCAACCATCTCTAGCAGCCGCTTTGCGCATAATTCACGGTGCTCTCTTACATCTTGCAAATAAATGGGGTAGATATTACGATGTGTATCTAATGCCTCCATGACAGAATCGATGATCTTTCGTTTTGGATTTAAAGCCGCTGCCGGATTTTGAAACACCGCTTGCATACAATGGCGAATTTTTCGAATTTCTCTTTTAGTCATTTTATGCAATGGTTGGTCATGTAAAAAAATTTCGCCTTCGCTTATTTTTTCTAACATAAGCAAGCAGCGCGCCAATGTACTTTTCCCGCTGCCGCTTTCACCGACAAGCCCGACGCATTCGCCTTTTTGTATCGATATCGACACCCCGTTGACTGCTTGATGACCTGAAGCATAAATTTTTTTGATATTTTTGGCCAATAATAGATCTGCCATTATGACATATTCCTTTCCATTGCAAAATCCAGTTTAACAGGCGAGACAATACGCCTAATCGCTGATACAACGCTGAATGACCGCTCGGCCTTCACGTGATCACTTCATGCATTTTATTCGGCAAGGTTGGAGCGGCACTCAATAATTGCTTGGTATAAGGATGACGAGGATGGTGAATAACATTTGTTTTCGTCCCTGTTTCGACAATCTCCCCTTTCTTCATTACTGCAACAGTATCGGAATATTTCCTAGCAAGCCTCAAATCATGTGTAATAAATAATATTGCACAATTGATTTTCTCTTTGATATTCGCGATGACCTCTAACACATGTGCTGCTGTCATACTGTCAAGCGCAGTGGTAGGCTCATCAGCAATAAGCAATTTCGGATTCAGCATAATGGCCATAGCAATGGATGCACGCTGCAGCTGTCCGCCACTTAATTGAAAAGGGTAACTATTGTAGACGCGTTTTGCAGGGAGTTGTACGTCTTCCAATGCTTGAAAAGCGATTTCTTTTCTTTCGTTTTTAGTTAAAGAACAATGAGCTTGGATCATTTCATCCATTTGCTTACCGATTTTTATAAAAGGAGTAAACGAGCTTTGATAGTCTTGGAAAACATAAGATATTTCTTTTCCCCGTAAATTCTGAAATTCTTTATTCGATAAATGAGTCATATCCTTGTTGTCAAACTGAATATGCCCGGAGGCTATCCACATTTCTTTCGGCAGAAGCCCTCCAATCGCAGAAGCTGTGATGCTTTTGCCGCTGCCGCTTTCGCCAATTAATGTAAACCATTCTCCTTTTCTGGCAGTTATATTCACATTTTCAACAATCGGCTTATTTCGAAAATTAATTTGCATTTGATCAATAGTTAATAATGACATACCATCTCCCCTTTATCCTTTTACATCAAAACGGTCTCGCAATACATCACCAGCTAAATTAGAAACTAGAACAGTAAACATAATGGCAATTCCAGGAATAAACATTAAATATGGCGAGGTGTGAAAATATGGTGTACTTTCGTTCAGCATCGCCCCCCATTCAGGAGTTGGCGGCTGCGCTCCTAAGCCGATGTAAGATAAGGAAGCGATCAACAAAATAATTTTTCCGAGATCCAACGTCGCTAAAACGAACACATTTCCCACGACATGGGGCAGCAAATGTTTACGAATAATTTGAAATGTGCTTAAGCCATTGACAACCGCCATTAAAATGTAATCTTTTTCTTTCTCAGATAACACCGTGCTGCGGACAAGCCGCACATAGCTTCCCCATTTCGCTACAACGATTGCAAAAATTAAATTTAACATACCGGGGCCTAAAATACCGCTCAGTACAATTGCGACAATAAAATCAGGGAAAGCTAGAAAAGCGTCTATGATTCTCATCAAATAACGATCGAAACGGCCTCCGACAAATCCTGAAAACATGCCTAACGGAACGCCGATCAACAAAACAATGCCCAATACGAGAATACTCGTTCCGACCGTTACTTGCCCTCCCGCTAGGATGCGAGAAAATAAGTCTCGCCCCAAATAATCCGTTCCGAAAAAATGCTCCGCACTTGGTTTCAGCAGACGTTCATTCATATTGATTTGCAACGGATCATATGGAGCAAGCAGCGGAGCTGTCAAGATGACAAGAAAAAAGGCAAATAGTATAAAAAGAAGCGTTCGCGAGTGCGTCCAATACATTTGTCTAAACATTTTCAACGTCTCTCTACTCCTTTTAAACGTATCTCAGGGTTTAAATAACGGCAGCAAATATCAACGAATATATTAATCAAGACAATCAAAATCGTAATAAACAATACATACCCTTGAATGACCGGGTAATCCCGGCGAATAATCGCATCTACCACCATTTTTCCAATTCCCGGGTATGCAAACAGTACTTCAATGACAACTGTGCCGCTTATTAAACTCCCAAGACTCATACCAAAAATCGTTATGACAGGAATTAAAGAACGGCGGAAAACGTGGAATAAAAATATCCGTTTTTCGCTAATCCCTCTTGCCCTTGCCGCTTTCACATAGTCCTCATTCAAGCTTTCTAGTAAACTGGAACGCAGCAATCTGACATAAACAGCTGACATCGCGATTCCTAACGTAAGGGATGGCAGGATGACGTGTTGAATCGTTCCCTTTCCCATGCTTGGCAATATCCCTAATTGAACGGCAAATAATTCAATGAAAAGGAGCCCCAGCCAAAAGCTGGGGATGGATGAACCGACTAGTGCAAACAAACGGCATATATGGTCCACCCATTTATTTTTATAGAGTGCAGATAGAGTGCCTAAAGGAATAGAAATCAGAATCATTACGATTAAAGAAGTGCATGTGAGCGTAATGGTCGCAGGAAACCTTGATAACAACTCAGAAACTACCGGCTGCTTTGTTATATAGGAATGGCCTAAATCAAACTCGAAAAATCGTTTCAACCAATACCAATATTGAACGTATATAGGTTCATGTAACTTCAGTTCTTCTCTTAGCGCTTCAATTTGTTCTTTCGTAACGGACACTTCATCTACTTGAAGCATCTGTTTGACAGGATCGCCAGGTGCTAGTTTTATAAATATAAAACTAATGAAAGACAGCAGAAGTAAAAATATGATGAACTCTATGAATCGTTTCGCTACTTGAATCATTTACCCTTCCACATCCAAATCTTTTGTTAACATATAATACTCGCTTTTACTAGTTACCCAATTTTTTACTCCGTCACGATAGGCAACAATAATATTTGGATGTACGATAAAGGAATGGAGAGTCTTCTGATCAATGATTTTTAATGCTTTCTTCGCCAAATTGTTCCGTTCGTTCACGTCTACCGTTTGGTTCAATTGTTGAATGCTAGCTGTTAATTCTGGATGGTTAATACTCGCGTAGTTCAGCGCTCCGTTCGGCATGTATGTCGCATTCAAAAAGTATGCCGCATCTCCTCGCGGAGCCGTCACACTGCTGTATGTAGCAAAATCCCAATCATCATTGGCCGCTAAATACTCATCAATATTTTCCACTTGCTGAATCGACATCTCTATGCCAAGTTCCTTCGCCTTTGATTGGAGAATTTGTACAATTAAAGGAAGTTCAGGACGCGATGCGTATGTTAGCACTTTAAGCCGAACGGCCTTTCCGTCTTTCGTAACTTTTCCGTCTTCTACTTGAAAGCCTGCGTTACTAAAATACTGTTTCGCCGCCTCTATTCCGCTTTCCTTTTCTTCATAGGATGGCGCAAACGGAGAACCAGCCAAAAAAGGACCTTTCGCTTCAACGGCATGTCCATTTAAAATATGTTCAACAATTTCCTTCCGATCTATTAAAGCATCCATCGCCTTGCGCACATTTTCATCTTTCATATAGGAGCTCTTCATATTATAAAACAGCTGATGTGTACGCAAACTTGGAACTGATTCTATTTTTACATTTTCTTCTTTTAATTTTTCAAGATTTTCTACCGGCGGTCTAAAAATAATGTCCGCATCTCCTGATTGAAGCGCCATTTTCCGTGCATTGGCATCCTCATTGAAAGCAAATGTTGCTTTTTCAAGCTTTGCTTTGCCATCCCAATACTTTTCAAATCGTTCGACCTTCAGCTCTACCCCAGGCTCAAAAGAAGAAATTTTAAATGGCCCCGTACCGATTGGCCTTTTATCAATATCTTTTTCATCAACATCGACGATCGCTGTATTTGGATGTACGAGTTCTGAAGGAAATTGCGGGAATACTTCTTCCGTTTGAATCGTTAACAATTGACCATCGGCTTTCATTTTGCTGATTTTTAATGCCGCTTGAACAGATGGACTATCGTTGATTGCTCTTTCTAACGAGGCCTTCACCGCTTGAGCATCAACTTTTTTCCCATTATGGAATGTAACACCTTCTCTAATTTTAAACGTCCAGTTTTTCCCATCTTTACTTTTCCATTCTTCTGCAAGCCAAGGTTCAATTTTTTGCTGTTCACTAATTTTGACAAGCGTCTCTCCTACTCCCGCACGAACTATCGTATAGTTCGTGTCTAAATGCGGATCGAGTGTGTTGGTTGGAAAGTTAAAAAGCAATGTTAATTCTTTGCTGCTCTTCTCCTTTTCTTTTGAGGAAGACTGTGAGCATCCGACAAGCAAAAAAATTGTTGTTAAAAGTATTAATATGCTTTTAAAATATCGAAACATTTTCTCACCTTCCTAAATCGTAATGATTAATATTTTTATTTTCCTATCATACATATATTCGCTATTTTTGTAAATATTATTTCGAACAAAAATAATTCAAAATCACATATTTTTGAAATGTCCATTTATTTCTCGACATTCCCACTTCAAAAAATTGATGAGTTTCTTCCAAAAATTCCATGCTGAATCACATATAAGGCAAAATTAAAAGGCATGAGTCCGGTGTAATACCGAATTCATGCCCAAACAGTTGCCTAAATTTCCGTGTCTAACTTTTTGGGTTCAGTTCAAATTTTTGAAAAAAGTTCGCTCTCTTTATTAAGCATGATAAGAGCCTTGACAGATTATGTGCCCTGCTTTTCGCTTAGTGCAAACCTCACAGCACGGTTAATCAACGCCGGCAGCACGGACACATGGCCTTCATCCTCAAATTCTTTAAATTCCACGTGAAAATTGTTTTGATCAAGTCGTAATAGTCGTTCTGCAAGCTCTTTAGCGTTCGCATTCATGCCGCTTTTATGGAATTTTTCCAATTCTCCTACAGTGATTAATAATCGTATATGATGCTTATCATTTTCTAGACTAGAGATAAATTTTTGCTCTGCATCAAGTAGAAGCGATTTATTCCAATGAATGGACGGGCTGCCTGCGATATACGTATTGAAGGCGTACGGCTTTGTAAACAATGTTTGTAATACGAAGAGGCCGCCGAGTGAATGACCAAAAATCGCTTGTCTGTCTTTATCAATTTTGAACCTGCTTTCGATCAGCGGTTTAAGCTCCCCATCAATAAATTGCAAAAACTGTTCCGCTCCGCCATATTCTGGTCTGTCTGTCCCCTCTCGTCTCGAATACAATTCCGAAGCTGGCGGAGTCAGTGTAAAATCATAATAGCGTTCAGGAGAAAACGGTTTTTCGATATGGTAACCGATGCCGACTACTAGTGCTGGAACGATTCCTGTCCTTTCGGGCCGCCTTGATTGGATACGGACTGCCTCAAACATTGTTCCGAATATAGCATTAGCATCCAAGAAATAAATAACTGGAAAGCCTGAAGGAGGAGGAGGCACATCAGGTATACCAAGCAAAATTTTGTATTGCCGATTTTCTTTTGAACGTATTAAAAATTGTTCAGTACTCGGAATGCTAACTTCTCGGCCAGCAGTATCTTTGTCCATCACATCAGCTTGTTTATCTTTTTTCCTATGCATGGTTAAACGCCTCCATATCATTGATTGATATCATCGGGGCAAAAATTACAACCCTCCAAATGAACATTTCAATCTCCTTTCCAAAGCCGACAAACATATGTATTCGCAACTGGTACTCTATTTTCTGACGGGCAAAACGGGCTCTTCCTTCATTAAAACAACCTGATGGGTAGCCGATATTTTGAATGGATCACCTTCTATGGTTCATAAGACTTTACCTAGTATTTAAGACATCGCTTAGTAATGCCAAAATGGTGCCGAACGATGATTCTCATCTATATGAAAATAATTAGGTCAGATGATGCGGGATGACCTTTGAACTTATGAATCATTTACACAATTCCACGTTTCATTTTTTACTATCTTTAAATAATAAATAAATGAAATAAGGAACACCGATGATGGAAATGACAATCCCGACTGGCAATTCAGCTGGAGAAAAAACAGTTCTGGCAATATAATCGGAGACAATGACCATAAGCATGCCGACCGTTCCGCTGACGGGAATTAGCCAAAAATGATGGATTCCGACCAAACGCTTGGCGATGTGCGGTGCTATCAAACCGACAAATACAATGTTTCCAGCCACAGAGACACAAGCGCTCACAATTCCGATACTGCATAAAAGGAACACATTTTTTTCTTTTTCCGTACGAATTCCCAGTCCTATTGCTCTATCTTCTCCTAATTGAAGCAAGTCGAGTATATACGATTTTTTTATAATAATAGGAACTAATATGACGAGCCAAGGCAAAATAGAGACAATGTATTTCCAATTAGCATTCCATATACTTCCATTCAACCAAACTGTCGCCATTTCAAAATCCTGAGGGTTCATTTTCAAGGATAAAAACATAGACAAGGCCCCAAACCCAAATCCTATTGCAATTCCAACCAAAATCGCACGTTCGGAATCTAGTTTTCCATTTCGCCATGAGAATAAATAAATCAATAGTGCTGAAGCCAGTCCGCCTATCCAACCAAACAGCGGCATTGCCAAAGTTGACAGCCATCCGCTTCCCGTTATTTGCCCTTCAAAAAAGAGCATAAAAATAACGATAGCGGCTCCTGCCCCTGAATTGATTCCTAAAACGCCAGGGTCTGCAAGTCCATTTCTGCTAATCCCCTGTAAGGTTGCACCCGCCACTGCAAAACCAAATCCAATCAATGAAGCTATTAAAATACGGGGCAAGCGAAATTCAAATATGACCAAATCATGCTCAGAATTAGGATCAACCCGCAGCAAAGTCTTTACTATATCGATAACTTTAATATCAAATTCACCGTTTGTTAAGCTGACATATATTGCAGCAAAAATAAAGACTATACTGATCAGCATCACTGTCCAAAATCGTCTCGCCATTTGTTTATGCATATGTTCCTCCTCCTCTCTTGTAAATTAAATAGAGGAAGAAAGGAACTCCGATTAGGGAAGTGACAACTCCAATAGGAGTCTCAAACGGGTAATTCAAAAATCTGCTTAAAATATCGGACAGTGCTAAAAAAATACCTCCAAGTACTCCGGCGCAAGGAATAACCCACCTATAATCGATTCCAATTAAAAATCGGGTTATGTGCGGAATGATTAAACCAACAAATCCAATATTTCCTGCCAAGGCAACAGAAATACCAGTCAAAATGACGGTGCTGGTCATTGCTAACGCTTTGACCAACACCGTTTTCTGTCCTAAACTCACAGAAACTTCTTCACCTAAAGAAAGAATTGTGAGCGATTTGGAAATATAAAGAGCCATTATGATCCCGACAATTGCAAAAGGAATCGCAAGTTTTATTAGAAAGGGATCCATCTGATGCAGCCGGGCATTATACCAAAAACTGATGTTTTGCGATACTTGAAAATACGTTGACGAGGCAGCGGAAATACTGCTGAGAAACGTTCCAATAATAGTTCCGATGATCGCCATTCGAACGGGTGACATTCCGTTTGGCATAAGCGACGCCACGCCGAAGACGAAGCCAACAGCAATGGCTGAACCGAGTAGTGAAAATATTATCATGCTCAAAGATGATGCATCCGGCATGAAAATCATGCAGAGTGTAATAGCGAAAACCGATCCGTCAGAAACTCCCAAAATCGAAGGGGAGGCAAGATAGTTCCTCGTCATTCCCTGCATGATCGATCCAGATATGGCCAAGAAAATTCCGATTAAAAGTGCTCCAATCGCTCTTGGCAAACGGGAATGTATTACAATTTGGTGATTTACATTTTCCGGATCAAAATGAAAGAACGCCTCCCAAACCGTTTCGAAATTTATATCTTTCGCTCCATAAAGTATAGATAATAGAACTATGAGCACAAACGCAATAGGTGAAGAACATAAAATGAGAATGGATATAGGAATCTTTAAGCGCATAATATGATTCCCGCCCTGCATCATTCATTTGCCAATTTTTCAGTCGCTGCTTTTAAGAATTGAATTTTACTCCATGCTGTACCGCCTTGTGCCAACGGATCCACAACGTTTACGAATACTTTGTCGTTTTTAACCGCATTAATGCTTTTCCAGATCGGATTCTTTTGCAATTCCTCTAGTGCTTTTGGATTCTCTTGGTTCTCATCCTCTGAAAATTGGACAAAGAGATAATCTGGATTCATTTCGCTAAATTTTTCTAACGAAATCACTTCCTGCGCTTTGGCATTTTGGATTTCTTCCGGTACGGTAAATCCTAAATCTTCGTATAATGAAGGGTTGAAAAATATATCTTTCGAATAGATCATAATATTACCGCTTCTAATACGAACGATAGCTACTTTTTTATCTTTGAACTTCTCGCCTATTTGTGCTTTCGCCTTTTCGAGGTCATCTTGATATTCCTTTAAAACTTTTTCTGCTAGATCCTGTTTCCCCGTAAGTTCAGCCAATAATCGCAGGTTATCTTCCCAATTTGTTGATATATGGGAAACCGGGATCGTGACAGCAATTTTCTCTAATTTTTCAATAACGTCTGGTTTAAACTTTGTGGTAGCGAAAATGACATCCGGTTTCAGCTTCAGGATCGATTCAATGTTTGGCTGTGCCTTCTCTCCAATCGAAACGGTTGAAGCTGTAATATCCTTGAACATTTCTAGGAACTTTCCCCCAACCGTGATGCCTCCAGCAGGCTCAACGCCCAATACGAGCGCATCCTCCATCGTTTCCATACTGCCGGTGATTACAATTTTTTCTACGTTTTTAGGAACCGTATATTCTTTGCCGAGATAATTGATCGTTCTCGTTTCACTTGATTCAGCTTCCTTCTTCTGCTCCGTTTTACTGCTTGAATCTCCCCCTGTGCTGCTGGTTTGCTCCTTATTACCGCCGCAAGCCGCCAATAAAAGAATAATTAGCGTGATAAGTCCATAGTAAAGCAGTTTTCTTTTCATAATATAGAATGTCCTCCTATCATCCAATTGATAATAATTATCATTTTTAATTATAAAAAGTCTTTCTTATATATGACCATGGACAGTATCCAGAATTCTTTTTGGACGATTTCCAGAAAAAAGACTTACCATTTCGTCAATTATTCGTTCGTGCGCGCTGGCAGAATACTCCAGCCATGGATCTGAGGAAATGAAATAAACTTGATTATTTCGAACTGCGCTCAATTCTTGCCATGGCAACGAATATTGCAAAGTTTTCCAATAAGCTAACGTTTCTTCTTCTTGGCGAATTAGCAAGAGAAGCCGATCAGGATCTAATTCAATTAACTGATCTATTGTCATTCGTTCATCGCGGGTTAATTGATTGCAATTATACGCAGATGCCAGCTGCAATTCATGAAATAAAATATCTGAAATACTCCGATTGCAATGAACATACAAATTCTGTTTGGAAATTCGTAAAATGAGGAAAGTATCGTCCTTCACTTTATTTTTCACCCATTCTCGTGCATGCTTTACTTTTCTGTCATAGTTTTTAAGCCAGTCCTCAGCTTCTTGCGTTTCACCTAAAAATTCAGCTGTCAGCATCAGCTGTTCCCGCCAATTTTTCTCCTGCCACGGAATATAATAAATTGGAGCAACCCGAGATAATTTTTCTTTCTCCATTTCATCTAGATCATCCGTACTTATGACTACTTCAGGTTTTGCTTGAAGCAGCTTTTCGATGTTGGACTCCCATTTTTGCCCATTCCGATAAGCATTGAGATGGACAGAGATATCTGTACGATACTCCTTATAATAATAAGCGGTCCATTTCGGATGAAGCGGCGCAGCATACGGGATGATTTTAAGAGCCAGCAATTGACCGGTAATGGGAGAGCGATAAGCAGCTATTTTACGGCGTCGTCTTTTCATATAATGTGTTGGTGTAACTCCAACCTGCTTCTTGAATTTGCGGCTAAAATAAAATTCATCGTTGTAGCCGATTTGATGGGCAATATCTTTTAGCTTGGCATGAGACTGTGCCATAAGCTGTTTTGCTTTATTGATCCGCAGCTCTGTCAAATAGTCGATAGCACTAATTCCGTACGTTTTTTTAAATAAATCGACAAAATATTTCGGGCTGATTTTTGCGATTGCTGCCAATTGCTCGATGGACAAATTTTCATAATAATAATGGTCCATATAGTCCTTTGCCAGTTCAAGCGCTGCACACGATCCGTTATGTAAAAAAGATCGGCTTTTCAAAATAATATAGAGCAATTTTTGGAAAGTAAACTGACTGCGGAAGCGTTCCAGCTCGTCATCACTATCCCAATATTGAAAGATCGATTTGCACAATGAGGTGAGTTGATCAAAAGGGAACACTTGAATTTCACCTTGCAGAGAAAATAAACGTCCATCTTTCTCATTTACCATGCATTCATACCTTTGATCGGTTGATCGGAACACCTCAAACTTCAACAGGTAGATTTCTGTTTCATCGAGAGCCTGTATTTCACCTCCATAAGTCTCTCCAGGTTTACACGCATACACATGATTTTGTTGAATCCGATACTCGGTTGTGCCCAGCGTCAATTGTCCATGTCCGTTCACCACTATGATAAGAACATATGAGAAGGTTAGCTGCTGCTCAATTTGCAAATTTCCATTCCGTTTTAATAACTCAATATCTCGAAGTCTAAAAGACAAGTCATCTAAAGATAAATTATTCGAAACCTCTTTCACAACAAAACTATGTCCACTCATCAGCTTCCACCTTCCTAATTAGTTGTATCTTTATGTCAACTAGCATGTTCATTTCTTTTCAAATATTGGAAGAACAGCAAGGAAAATATTTTAACACAAAGATTATAAATGATAATGATTATCATTATTGTTTATAATCATACCAAATTCTTCTCTTTTTTAAAAGTTAAATGACGAGACAGTTCTTTAGTCTTAATGTTTATCACTTTGGACTCAAGAATTCGATTTAGGAAACGCTAAAAACAAATTTGTTTCATATCGAAAAGCGCGAAATCGAGTAGGAGGGAGCGATTAACTCCCGTCCTCTCACACCACCGTACGTACGGTTCCGTATACGGCGGTTCAATTAAGATAATTGACGCAAGTCTTTATAACTTCCGTGAATAGCTGTTCTCTTTATGCCAGTGGTCACTCCACCCTCCAAGAGATCTCCCACGGGATTCACCGCTTCCTCCCTCAAGTGAGGTACTACGTTTTCTGTGTTCATCATGACTCACTGAATGCCAAGGGCTATTCTCTCTTAATTGTTCGGTCCTTCTTAGTTGTTCTAGACCAACTAATACTATGACCTCTGCTGACTTCTGACGGTTCAGCTACTTATCACTAAGTAGGTTATGAAGCGTACTTCACATATCCGCCAGACCTCCCCGGGTAAGAGTGTAATCTTTCCTTCCATCCATCTGCTTCATTTACTCTGTATCACCTTCGGCAGAAAGGGCTTTGTTTTGTCTTGCAAACTCACCCAGTGATACCTAGCCTCATATGAAGTTCGTGTTCCTCAGACCGGAAGTTTGCCGCTCGCTTCCTTCAGATTCCGCGTCACCACGGACACCCTTGCGTTAAGCTAACTGCTACTTCTGCCTTCGCAGCTCGGGACTTTCACCCTATAGATTACACCCATGCCGGGCGCACAAAAAGAATCAACGCGTTGTGGCGTTGATTCACAGATTAGGTTCTTTTGCCAATTTGTTACTGATTGGTCCTTGCAATCATTACGGTTTTCATCACTCATATTTTCGTAATCATTCGCTCCACTTTAACATTTCTTACCCGAAGGATTTGTTAATGTATTATGAAAGAATACACACCAATTTAAATGATGTGTTTCCCTGACAATGCCAAAGCTTCGTTAAGATTAAACCAGCTGCTTTACAGCGCTGAATGTGAAATTCTGTGCGTTTCCATCACAACTGCCCCAAGACCCTATTGATACTTGTACGGGAAGCAGCCAGTAGAAAAAAGAGTCGTTCAAAGTTTTTTTAGCTCTGATCTGAAAGGATTTTTTCTAACTCTGCTTCGTCTAACTTCGGAGCTTCTACACACATTTTTTGGGCTTCCATATATTCATTAAACTCTTTTACTATGTCTTCCGGCGCTCCAGGCTTTAGGTGCCAGTTACCCGGTTCATCAACGAAGAAAGGACTTTTTGTAAATTTAGGTTCTTTACACGTCATTTCATGCGCTCCTTTGGTATTCGTCTAGCGCTCTTTTATAGCTTCACTTATTAGTAGACTAGCACCCGTGGTGCTAGATAAAATCTCGAGACATAAAAACAGCCCTTGCATGAGGATCTCCTTTAAAATGAAAGTGCGAACAAACATTCAAAAGGAGAAGTTCCATGCAAGAGCACTTTCATTTTACAATAAACCAAGCAAAAATTCAAAAGCAATATACCGCGATCTTATTCGTTGTATCAGCACAACTGTCTTGTATTCAGATGTATTTGCAACGTCGAAATCGTCATTTGTTGAAGCAAGAGGATGAGGTTATCATCGCCATTCACGTTCTTGGAAAATTGCTGGGTTTTACTTCGGAACGGGCTTGGCATCGATTTGTCATTGGAAACCTGTTCACCAAGGAAAAGTTCCTAGAGCGCTCTCGATACAACCGTCGATGCCGTTCTTTGCGTTGGGCGATCAAATGGATTCGTCACCAACTCGCCAAACGTGGACAACATCACGCTTATGCGGTAGTGGACAGCTTACCCATTGAACTCTGCCACCACGCACGAATGTATCGCGTCAAACGATTTCAAGGAATCGCAGATATTGGGTATTGTGCATCCAAAAAGATGGTTTACTATGGGTTTAAGCTTCATCTTCAGATTACCGACCAAGCGCTTCCGATGGGATATGTCCTGACCGAGGCATCCTGCCACGATCGGACAGCTGCGGAAACAGTGATGACTCAACTTCCTCATCCGTATACACTTGGCGACAAAGGATATGTGAGCCAAGCCCTGCAAAAGAAGCTGTACGATGAATACAAGATCGCTTTTTGGACGCCTGCCCGAAAAAATCAACGTGTGGTGCAATCAAAAGAATGGAAACAATGGATGAAGTGAAAACGCAAAATCGTCGAAACCGCGTTCTCGGTTTTAGTGGATTCATTTCGGATCACGAAAATTCGCGCCAATTCGATCTCTGGATTTGAAACGGCGCTTGATGCCATTTTATTGGCCTATTCGCTCGTTGTTCTTGGGCTAGTTGAGCGTTGACGCTCAACTAGCACCATGGGTTAGACTAGCATATTTTCTTAGATACAGGGGCTTAATTCCTCATAGTTAAGATAAAAACCTTTTAACACTGATCAATGAAAGGCTGTTCTACAAGTTTCAATTCCTTATAGTTAAGATAAGACCCCATACAGTCATGCAAAACCTTTCCGCAAGGGGCAGGTTTCAATTCCTCATAGTTAAGATAAGAACGGATATGACTTGGTTCGGGGATCTAGAAAGTCATATCATGTTTCAATTCCTTATAGTTAAGAAACGAGGAAGCCCATTTTTATTAGGGGGCGAGGTTATGAACATGTTTCAATTCCTTATAGTTAAGAAACCGCTCGAGTTTTCCGTATCGCTGGAAGCATTAACAGCATGTTTCAATTCCTTATAGTTAAGAAACCCCAAAAAACGTTGTTAAATAAGCATTTCATTTTTAATGCTTGACTGGTTATTTTTATTTTAACGAAAAGGGGAATTTTTATCAAATCTTTGATTTGCGTGGGCTCAATGGAGATTTAAAAGAGTCGTCGATCCCCTGGGATTTTTGCACGATTGGGGGTCGACGACTCTTTTTTATTTCCGTTTAAAACAGATTTCAAAGTTTGCCTGCCGACAATGAAATCCATGTTTTATCAACTATTTTACCTGACCCATCTGTTTTAATAAAGTAAACATCCGGCTCATTTTATATTCTAGGTTTATCCTTCTCATTCATTTGAAGCAAGAGTGAGACCATATTTAACGTTTCATTCTGGAAAAATTGGTTTAGGTCTATTCGATCGGTTCCTACGATCTAAAATAAGAACATGATCTGAAAAATGATTGGTAGTTTTTACTTAAAATTCCCTTTTTTTCTTCCTGTTTACCAAAAGTTACATATTTTCTCTTATAATGAAACAGAAAGCTGTTCCACATGTTGGAATCCATTTCGTTTCAATCGGAGGCATGAAGGCAGTGAATGTCAAGTATATCCCTTCTGAATGGGAAAAGACGAAGAAAGGTATTGGCGACCTGGTCGGTCTCGGTGTATGGGGCAAAGGTATGATTGATAAATTAAAAGATCTAAACGATCTTCTCGAAGACGTTCAAGCAGACATCGCCAAATATGACACAGATGGTGTCATCTCTTTCACCTACACAGACCGAAAAAAACAATATCAACAATTATATGAAGATTATCTCGTCTTGCACCGCTTTAGCAGCCGTGTCGGAGAAATTGTTGACCGCACCATCGATGATAAGTTTTATCAAGAGATCGATGCTTTTGTGGAAGCGATGCACAACTTATCCATATCAAAGATCAAAACGAAAAATCACATTGGTGCCAAAAAAACAGTTGTCGCTTCCGGAGCATACAGCACACAACAAACAATCGACGTGCCGAAAGCGGAAGTTGGACTGGAAGATCTGTTCAGTGGCAGCAACTACTATGCTAAGTTGATAGAACGGGAATACGCTTCATGGAAAGAACTGAACCCTAAAGCAAATTTTTCGAAACAAGAATATATACAGAAAGCATTGAATTCCCAAGCTTTCCAGTATGAATCGATCAAAGACGGGCAGATGAACAAAGAGTTTTGGGGACAAATAACGGCACTAACTGTCATAGTAGGCACTTCCTTCATTTGTCCGCCAGCAGGAATGGCATTGGGGACAGCTTATGGTACACTGGAATTAAGTTCAGCCGTTTCCGGAAAAGACTGGATTTCAGGGAGAGAGTTGAAAACAGACGAACGAGTATTCCGTGGTGTCCTTTCTCCATTGGATATCGTCCCTGGCGTAAAGGGGCTTTTCACATTCAGCAGCGCCGCCCGTTTTTTCCATCTAAGAGAAGCCAGTGATCTAAAATTATTAGCGACGAAAACGGGTTTGCAGTCCAAATCATCTGTCCGGGATATGGTGGTTCGTGCGGAAAAAGGCATATTCCCCCGCATTAGAAATGCTAAAAGCTTGGCAAAAGAAATCCCGCACCATTTGAAAAACAAAAGCGCAAACAGTGCACTGAAAACCGCCCGGTTCGTAGACAACGCCCTGACCAATCTGAAAAATTCAATCCCTGACCGGCAAATGGGATTTGCCATGGAAGGGATTGGGAACGTTAAAGTTCCGGTCGAAAACACCAATGGATTGGAGAATAAAGTTCGAGCTTATCTAAGTGAGAAGACGGGGTTAAATCTAGGCGGAGGTAAAGCAGGCAACGATGGCGTTGAACTTAGCACTAAGGGTACGGGTAAACCTTTACAAAAACATCATTATGCTACTAATAAAAGTAAAAAATATACTCCACAAATAGAGGCTATAACGAAAAAATATGGACTAGATTTGGATGACGTTTGGAATATAGAATTACTACCTCATCAGGGAAGACATCCAAATGCTTATCACGAGTATGTGTTAAGCAATATTAGAACTTTTGATAAAATAGCTAAGGGGGATAAAAGGAAATTTTCAAGATTATTCGAACAAGTAAAACAGGAAATTAGAAAGAACCCGGAGATGCTTTATAAAGATTATTGGAGGAAGAAATAATGAGATTTTATAAGTTGCTAATGGATGATAGTGATGATAGAGATGTAGTAGCATACTGTATAGATACAAAGGGATTTGAACAATATGAATTATCGGAAGGTAAGTATATTCATAATTGGAATAGCGAAATCACCTTTTACTTTGATCCTAAAGAAGGCGAAAGGTTAACAGATTACTTAGCAAACAATTTAGGGTGGTTTATAGTTTCTGAAAGATTTAAAGCGATTTTAGAGAAAGTAGATGATGGTATACAATATCTGCCTATAAATGTAGTGATTAAAGGTGAAAACAAAATTTTAAAAGGTTTTTCGGTAGCTAACATTTTGAATGTTGTTGATGCATTAAACTTAGAAAATTCAGATTATAGTGTGTTTGAACTTGATGGTGAAAGTATATATAGTATAAAAAAATATGCTTTATGTAAGGAGGCGATACAATCAAAGCATATTATTAAGCTCAAGGGTGATGAAATTCCAATATTCATATCAGAAGAACTTAGAGAATTAATAGAGAAAAAAAATATAACAGGATGTGACTTTTTAGAAGTTAAAGTAATCTAAATATAGGTATTTTATACGGGAATAAGGCTCTGACTCATAAGGGTCTAATGGTATTATGTCAAGAAAATAGACACGTAAAATCGAGAAAAATTTAAAATCCTACTACCGCACTTCGTTTGGTGGCCTCTTGAGAAGGAGAACGGTTTGGTAAACCATTCCCCTTCTCAAGAGGAAAGATGTCCCTTATATCGTAACTTATGGTGAGAAACGTTGCTGCTTTTTGTCTTGCCGATGCATCTTCTCATACTCCATTGGGGACATGTACTCATTAGCGGAATGAATTCGCTCGGCATTATAAAAACACTCAATGTATTCAAAAATCCGTTGTTTCGCTTCTTCCCTTGTCGTAAAGGTTTCGTGGAAAATGAGTTCTTTTTTCATGATGCTGTGAAACGATTCGGCACATGCGTTGTCATAACAGTTTCCCTTTCGACTCATGCTCGTCTGTATGCCGTATTGCCTCAACATGGCTTGGTATTCATTCGATGCATGCTGGCCCCCTTGGTCCGAATGGTGAATCAGACCAGGTTGAGGACTTCGCTGATGGATGGCCCGGTAACTCCTTTGTCATACGCTCGGAAAGATACCAGCCTACGATTTTACGAGAAAACAAATCCATGATGGAGGCTAAGTACAACCAGCCTTCTTTCGTCCAAATATACGTAATATCCGCCACCCATACTTGATTCGGCTCATCTGCTTCAAACTGCTGATTTAATAAGTTCGGATACACCGGCCAATGATGCTTCGAGTTCGTGGTTGCCTTATATTTTTTCTTTGTTTTTGAACGAATATCACCATCTTTCATGATTCTGGCGACCGTCCTCAACCCCTTGCTTCTGAAGGATTTTTGTGATTTTTGGGCTGCCATACGTTTCTCTTGACTCGATGTGAATCTTTTTGATTTGCTTTTTCAACGCTTCCTGTCTTTTCTTTTGTTGACTTTCTGGGCGTTTGACCCATGCATAATATCCACTTCTTGAAACACCTAGGACTTCGCACATCTTCGCCACACGAAACTCCTTTCTATGGGTATGAATGAATTCATAAATTACTTCTGGTTTTTGGCGAAGATGCTCATGGCCTTTTTTAAGATGGTGTTTTCCTCCTCCAGATCCCGAATGCGCTTTTGAAGTTCACGCTTTTCTTGATCTTCTGGTTTAAGGTTTCCGCTTCCGACAAAACTATGTTCGGCATCTTTTTTATAATCTGCGACCCATTTATGAAGAGTTTTTGGTGAAATATCGAGTTGTCTTGCGATTTGAGCGACCGCCTTTCCTTCCTCGACCACTTATCAAAACGTCTAGCCATTATAGACACTCCCTATGATTGATAGATTTACTGTACATTTCTCTATGTTGCTCTCTTAACTCAAACACTCGTTGTACGGCTTTGGCTTTATCCTCGTCGACTCTTAACTGGACAATAAAATTAAGGTCAAGTAGACTAAACACCAAATTTGGGTATACTGAATTAAGGTACAATTTGAATATAAAGGAGAGACTAGAACAGGATACGTGAAATTTATGGGTAACAACAGAGATGGTAAAACTAAATTTGAGTTTGTAGGTACGAACAATAATAGTGAATTACCACTTATCATACTCAAAGTGGCAAGAAGTTTTGGAAAACTATAAACGGCAAAAACATTCCGATAATCAATTCTGTTGAGTAAGAAGAGGGGGTTAGAGATGGAGTATTTTGCATTAGTTAAAAGATTAGACCCGCATATAGAAGAAGGAAGTCACCTTAGAGGTGGAAGGAATTGAATTTACAGGCTTCTCTTCTGTATGTCCCTATGAAATTGAAGTAGGAAAAAGTTATCCTGTCTCAATCGGTTTTACAATTTTAGATGAGTTAGAGATTAGAGTAATATACGATGAGAAGAAGAATTGGAGCGTATTGGCTCGGGTTACTATATTCGAGGTATTTTAAATAAGGACTCAATAGACGCAGGAATAACGATCCTAGATGAAGATGAGTATTTTGCTGATTATCTAGGTTTAATTGGAAAGTATTTGGAGTTGCAAGTTTTTAAAAAGATCGGATTAACCCCCGAGTTTTGGATATAGTTACTCTTAGTCTATCTTTTTCTTAAAATAGTTTTTTTTGGTGGCCATGCAGATCCAGGTGGAACATTTGCTATAACCTCTCAGGCAGTCAATAGGATACAGACTAAAATTGACTTAGCTTTACTTCCAGAGTGGAAAATACAAAAAACTATAAAGGTGTAATTGAAGTTCCAACAAGAGCTGTATTCGTATAACAGTCAAGTAATAGTGATGTTGTTGATGATCTGTGATTATCCCTGCGACTGCAGAGCATTCGCATACAAGGCAGCTTAGTTAAAAATGGGGTGTTTCGTACACGACTATTTCTTCAGACGGATCTTAGTTAGGATTAAACTCTGTAACTCCTTCACCATAAGCGATGTCGGACGGGTTTCAATTCCTCATAGTTAAGATAAAAACTGATGACGGTACAAAAACGAATGGCGGCAAATAGCAGTTTCAATTCCTTATAGTTAAGATCTAAACCCTAAAATTGCTTGATAAATCAACATTCGACATGATTTGAAAATTCCTTCTTCTAATTCTCTTGACTTTCTCTTGACTTTTGTAAAACCGTATTTTCTTTTAAACTTAATAAATTTCAGCTGTTTTCTCTTTTTTTCATTTTGTCGTCGACCCCCTACGACTGGAGGTCGACGACACCGGTATGACATTTTTTGCATCTAATCGATGTCGGGATATTCGCGAAAACAGACGTGTTGAAAGCGGCGTATCGTTTCTACTGTGCCGTCGGGCTTTACTTCTTCAACGACTTTTCTTTCCGTTGTGGCATAATACACCGCATAACCGTTCTTTTTGAGCCAATAAACAAGGGAAAAAGTGGCGCCAAATTCCCCTTGAACGATCACTTTATCCCCCTTTGCCAGCTGGTTGGTTAACCATTCTTTGATTTCTTTTAGGAATTCGTTTTGCCACGGACCAACAGGCGGAATATTCATCCATTGCTTTTTTAAGGGTTCAGGAAAATCGATGAAGGATTCAGCGTTGAACCGCTGGCAAAGTTCCTGCTTTTGTCCTTCTGTTAACTTGTGTGACATGATAACCAATACTTTCATTTGCTACGACTCCTCTGGGTTTGTAGTGTGGAATAAGGATACTCACGGGGGAGCTGCTCAATTAATCTCTTTCCATTACTTGAGAAAAAAAGTTTCTCTGTTTCTTTAATGAACTGATGGGCTTTAGTGATGACATCTTCGCTATTATTTTCAGATAAAAACCCGGCATGGGCGATGTCATTGCGAAATTTAGAAACACATTTGTAAAGTTTATGCATTTTCTGATAATGCTCGTTTGAATTTGTTTGTAAATAATGATTAATCAACTTTTTAATGTTATCCCGAACTATACGTTTCCCAACATCTAAGTTTCTTTCCACTTTGCTATAAACATAGGCCACATGGGTAATCATCGATTCTGCTAGACAAATATAACCGTTGGCATACCGTTTATGATCAAAAAACCACTTTGCCAATTGGAATTGGAATTTGGCATCAGTGTCAGCTCCTTTAAAATAATCAAAAAAACGATTCAAATGTGGTTTAAGGTACGGGAAAATTGGTAGACCGTTTTTATGCTCGTATCCTTTTTCAAAATTGGAGCGAAATTGATCCACTTTACTTTTTAAACTTTTAATGTGGTTTAAATCCGCCAAATTGGATATATGTTTTAAGCTTTCTTTATAACTCTCATGATCGATTAACTCAGCGAAAAGATCCGCATGACCATAATGAATAAATTCATAAACCCCCCGAGTCCATTGGGTCACTTCAAACAACGCCTTCAAATCAACAACAGGAGTCACATTATCGTTTTTTGCTTCCAACATGCCATAGTATACACCCGACAGCTGAATGTTTTCGTCCTTTCGCAAGGTTTGCACAAAGTCAATCAACACAAACAAAAACAGGGGAATCGAACGAAAGGAATGAGTGATGTCTAAATACACTTCATCACCGGGCTTGATAAGCTGGCTAAATTCCATAAAGATCAGAAAATTTTTTATAATCTCTTCTGTATTTTTTCCATTTTGAATCAGCTTGCAACAAGATCCCCCAGTTGCTGAAGGGTTCATTTTTTTCAAATAACGGTCAATCGCTTCATTGACACAGGTCAGATCTGCTTCCGTTAGCGTTCCCTTTGATTTTTTTTCATCAAGTTCTAAGTACACGTCTTCTCCATACGAATTTTCTTTTACTTCACCAAAATAATAATAAACTTCCTCCCACATCGACTGATCCGTTCCAATCATAAAAATTTTATCCAATTGCAGATGTTCACTTAATGCCGATGTGATAAACGAAGTGTCATACCCCTTATCACTGTTTGCAAATTTATAAGTAGTTTTTATGTATTTTCCTCCAGCGGTTGTTTTTTCTTTTTCCCGTATCCCTTTACCGAGGGGCGAGATGAGTACTTTTGCCATTATTTGATCTCCTCTCTATTCTTTCATGACATGCCCCCACCATCTCCCTACACTTGATGGGGGCACGGGTAAATTCTCTCAAACAAAAGCTTCTTTTGAAAAAATGAAGGAAACGCTTTAACGCTTAACAGAGATTATTATTTTTCTTGTCGATATATTTTTTTCAACTGATCCGCAAGGGCAGTGTTTATACTTTGAGTCCGATCGTTTACTTTGTGTTTATTGGAACAGTTTGATGGATTTTTCTTTTTTGTTTTGTACGACTGGTGATTATTTTTTTGCTTGCTTTGACGTTGCTCTTTTTCGTTATTGAGCAGCGATTGAACAGTCGGTAATACGAGGGTTTTTTTATAATTATTTAAAGGCATGTAATTCATTTTACTATGCGGAAGCGGCGACCAGTCTTTCATTTTCAAGAAAATCCTAACACTTTCCTGCTGTTCAATATCAATGCCGAATGTTTTTTGTACATATTGCTTATACTTTTCAATGTAATCAGTCGGCGAAACGAGCTTCATCTTTAAATCGAAAAAGGTGGATAAATGATATAAGCTCGCCTCATTTTTGTAAACGAAAACGGAGAAATGATCAAAGGCAACGATGGGGCTGTCCGAAAAGTCGATTGAATCGACCTTGGGCTCAGCCCTTTTTTCTGTTTTTAGGGTACAAAAAAATCGTCCTTTTTTATAGAATGAAATTGACCAAAAAACATTCTACAGAAAGGACGATTTCTTATGAATAATCAAATGACTATTCAAGAAAATTATAACACGCAATTAGAAATGACTCTAGAGGGTATTCAAAAAATAGAGGTTCAAAAGAATAAGAAACGCAAAAAACTAGTTTTCCAACCTTATTGCAATCGTCAAGTCATGAGCATTTTAGATATCGAAATGTATATTCCTGAAAATCATGTCGCCCGTTTAGTGGATGAAATGGTGGAATCGATTCCGGATGAAGTGTTGTATACTCATTATGTTGGTGGGGGTCGTGCACCCTATCACCCTAAAATGTTATTGAAAGTGATTTTATATGCGTACACTCAAAATGTTTATTCAAGTCGGAAAATAGCGCAAATGGTGAAAGAAAATCTTCCGATGATGTGGTTGGCGGGATTGCAAACCCCTGACCATCGCACAATAAATGATTTTCGTAGTGTTCGTATGTCAAACATGATGGATTCTGTATTTGAACAATTTGTCCTTCAACTAGTAGAACAAGGACTTATCGACCTCGACCATATTTTTGTGGATGGTACGAAAATAGAAGCGAATGCCAACAAATATACGTTTGTATGGCGAAAATCCGTAGAAAAATATGATCAGAAACTACGAGCCAAAATTCAATCGTTTCTACAAGAAGCGCACCAAATCGCCTTGGAGGAATTAAAAGAAGAACAATTAGAAGAAGAATTAGAAAAATCATCGGCACAACTTTCTGAGAGAATAGAAGCTTTGGAAAAAGATTATAAACAGGAAGAAGACAAAGAAAGAAAAAAGAACTTCGCTCTAAAAAATCCCAACTCACCAAACAACTGAAAACGATTCAAACGGATTATCTTCCACGATTACGAAAATACAAAGTACAAAAACAGATTCTAGGTGAACGAAATAGCTACTCGAAAACCGACCATGAGGCCACTTTTATGCGAATGAAAGAGGACCATATGAAAAACGGCCAACTCAAGGCGGGTTATAATGTTCAACTCGCCACACAACATCAATTTATCGTGGGATTTGAAATTTATCAAAATCCAGGAGATACTCGCTGTTTCCAACCATTTATGGAAAAGTTATTGGAATCGATGCCGAAGGAAAAGAAACTCAAGTATGTCATTGCCGATGCAGGATATGCGAGTGAAGAAAACTATTTATATGCGATTGGCGAAGAAAAAGAACCTCGTTTTGAATTATTAGCCCCATACCAAACCTATTTGAAGGAACAAAGTAAAAAGTTTAAAAAGGATTTATCAAAAGTACAAAACTGGAAATACATCGAAGAAGACGATTGCTTTATCTGTCCGAACAATCGGAAAGTCGTATTCAAGTATTATCAAAAAAGAAAAAATGCATCTGGATACATACAAGATTTGAAAGTGTACGAGTGTGAAGATTGTACGGATTGCCCGTTGAAGAATGGGTGTACGAAAGCCAAAGGAAATCGTCGAGTATATTGGAACACGATTTATGAAGAAATGAAAGCGAAAGCCAAAGCAGCTCTTGGTGACGAACAAAAGGCAGCTCTTTATGCGAAGCGTAAAGTGGATGTCGAAAGTGTGTTCGGTAACATCAAGGGCAATTTGCGTTTCACTCGATTTCTGTTACGGGGGCTTCATAAAGTCCGAACAGAATTCGGGATTGTGGCAATGGCCCACAACATACTGAAATGGGCCGCAAATTCCCAAACCAATTTCAAAAATAAGGAAACAGAGCGAATGGAAAAACTCATTGTTTTCTCCATTCGCTCTGTTTTTATGGACTTTTTAGACAAGCCCTCCGCTTCTCCCAGCTGATTGCCAGCTGTTTCTACATTTACTTTTACAACTCCAAACATTCTTTGCAGAAAGCCTTGTGATATGGAAATGCCTTGAATGCGTTCAAAAGGAATGTACCGTTTTTTCTTACAAAAACGCCATATTCGATTCGCAATTCCCCTTCTTCCAAACGATAGGTAAAGCGAATCCAAGAAACAATTCCAATGACAATCGTATAAATGATAATGGCAAACGGCACGGCGATATCCCACATAGAGGAAATCGTTTTATTCCCGACAATAATGACGAGAATGATCGGTAAAATCGCGTCTTTCAGTTGTTTTACGATATTGGCTACAACGGAAATGGGGTGCAGTCGTTTTTTCTTAGACATCTTCATCCGCCACCCTCGCCAATCTGGAAATAGAATAACGCAGCTCCTCCGCTTCCTCCTCATCAAGTGCCGGAATTTCATGCACCGTTGCGGCAGTGGAAATGGTGACGGATGCCAGTCTGTATTTTTTTAATAATGGCCCTTGACTTGAATCAACATGCTGGACCCGAATCATTGGAATCAATGTACGTTTCACGACAAACAGTCCTCGTATACTAAGTTTCAGAAAGTTTTTTTATCGAATTTCCAGTCCGATACGCTCCTTGACAATCGCATATCTTGGGTGGTTACCTTTGTGGGAGGGGCGCGCCCCTCCCACAAAGGGTTCAGCGTACCGGGGTTGGACTTTTCGCAATGTTCCTGGATAATGGTCTTAGGATCATCGGGGATACTCTTCTCACTCCTGTAGCTTTGACTACTTGTAAAGTCTGTCTTCCCGGCTCCTGTTTGGACGTCTAACCCGCAGGCTGTTCCCGTTGGTTTTCCCCATGCTGGAAGGAGCAGCTTCCAGGGCAGCCCATGGTCCAACGTGAGTTCTCATATGCGAGGGTGACTGGTCAACAGGCGCGATCCGGGGGCATCCCGAAGAGTCCAACCCCTCGATCCTACAACAATAGGAGGTGATCTCATGAAACTCTACGTCGGGATCGACGTGAGCTCACGCGACTTAGCCACCTGCATTATGGATCATGAAGGAAATACGTGCGCACGCTTCAAAGTGGATAATCATCTTCTGGGCGCCACCTTCCTTCGGGATCAAATCCTCCTGTGGGCTAACAAGCGAAAGCCAACCGAAATTCTGATCGGGATGGAAGCCACCTCGGTCTACAGTTGGCATCCAGCTATGTTTTTCCACCAGCAGGAGGCCTTGCAGGCTTGGAACGTCAAGGTGTTTACGATCAATCCAAAGCTCATTCGCAAGTTTAAAGAAGCCTATGTCGACTTGGAGAAAACGGATGACATCGATGCTTGGATCATTGCGGATCGGCTTCGCTTCGGCCGTCTGAAGATGACGGCTGTCCTCAAGGAGCAGTTTCTCGCGCTTCAGCGACTGACACGCATGCGATATCATCTCGTCCACCAGTTAACCCGTGAGAAACAGTATTTTCTCCAGCACTTGTTTTACAAATGCAGTTCCTTTACCCAAGAGGTGGACAGTTCGATCTTCGGACATGCCATTCTCGAACTGCTGCTTGAGTCGTGGAGCCTCGATGACATCTGCCAAATGGATGTCAAGCAGTTGGCCGACTTCCTGCGCCAAAAAGGGCGCAATCGCTTTGCCGATCCGGAATGCATCGCCAAGTCGATTCAAAAGGCGGCCCGTTCGTCGTATCGGTTGTCCAAGTGTGTCGAGGATTCCATCGACTTGCTGTTAGGGCTGTCGATTCAATCAATCCGCAGCCTGCAATCGCAGCTCAAAGAGCTCGATAAAGCCATTACCCGCCATCTTGAAGGCATTCCGAACACACTGCAAACCATCCCAGGCATCGGACCGGTTTATACCGCAGGCATCCTGGCCGAAATCGGGCAAATCGAGCGGTTTCACAACCAGGCCGCCTTGGCAAAATATGCCGGCTTGACATGGTCCAAGCACCAATCGGGCCGTTTTCAAGCCGAGGACACCTCCCTCATTCGTTCCGGCAATCGCTATCTCCGTTACTACCTAGTGGAGGCTGCCAACTCGGTGCAACGGCATGATGCGACGTTTCGTGCGTACTACCGGAAGAAGTATGAGGAAGTGCCCAAACACCAACATAAACGAGCCCTCGTCCTCACCGCTAGAAAACTCGTGCATGTGATCGATGCGCTGCTACGCAACGGTCAAATCTACACGCCAAGAAAGGGGGAAGATCGATAAGAGGATCGATCTGGTATACCAATATCAACCTTTAGACCCAGTTTATTACATGTACCAATACTGGGTTTCTTCAGTATTGCCTTTTTTCGGATCATCGGACAAGGGAATTTCCAATTTCTATGATTTTTCACCTTGACATATTACCGCAGGACTTTTTGAATCTCGATTTCCTGTTCACGCACTTCATAACGCCATCTCCGCCAACGCAATGCGGGAATAAAGAAGATAAAAAAATAGCCTTCTCCAATCAATATAATAATCAGCATCGGAATAATCCATTTCGGTCCGTCAAAAACGATAATAAGGACAATGATAGCCGCAAAGACGATAAAAGAAACGGCCAATCCGATCATGCCGTATATCCGCCATACCGATAGCGCTCGTTCGGAGATTCTTTTTCCGGGCTCTCCATTCATGATTTCTCTATCCCCCTTAAACAAAGACAATCCATCGACGTAATGGTTATACGTATTTAGTATACAAGAAGTTTCCATCTTTAACTATCTGTTACTGTAGAATAACAAACTTTTGGAAAAGCAGGAAAATGAGCATGTTTCAAGAAAAATTATAGGATCGAAGCCATTGGAGAACGTGAATGATAAACCACTACGCTTATATTGTTCGTTCGCTGCGAAACCATCGCCCTTGCCAAGGCATTTGGTTTATACTGCAGCTCCTTCATCTTTAATACTTTTTTCACGCGTCTCTGGACTTGCAACCCCTTTTCCCGAAATGATGCGCGAAACCGTCGACTTCGAAACACCAGCCCTCAACGCGATGTCTTTAATGGTGTAGCCCACTAAAGTTAGCCTCTATACCGTTTGGTCCGGTTCGTTTTCAAAGCCTCATTCCAAGATGGATATTATACATGCATTCATTTGTCAAATCATTTGCAACTTCGTCATGAAAAAAGGCACGAATCAAATCCGTGCCTTCCGCCGTAACGAATCTATTTTTTTTAAAACAGCGTCCATATCCGCGCTGGCTGTTTCTGTTTCCCATCGATGGCGTCATCGGATATAAACAAAAAAGCCAGGCGGTCATTTTGCCTATGCCGCATGGTTTAATGAAACAATCCGCTTTTTTTCGCTTTCGCATGCAGCGAATGCATGTATTTGTTCAACGGTTCTTTCAGAAGCGTACCTAATAAGAGAGCCAGGACGGCAAACATCATGAGACGAACCGCATCGTTTTTCACTTTTCCCCACACAATGCCGCCGACTGCTTCGCGCATCAAATCAATCGCATACGTAAACGGCAAAAACGGGTTGATGTTTTGGAAAAATTCCGGAATAAGCTGAACCGGATACGTCCCCCCTGCTCCGGCGATTTGGAAAACGAGCAGGACGATGGCCAGCGCCTTGCCGACGTCGCTGAATACTGATACGAGCGTAAAGACAATGACAATAAACACAAAGCTGCATAACAGCCCAAAGAGGATGAACCAGCCGGAGTCATGAATATAAATATTCTTTAAAAGAAATACATCTCCTAACGTGACAATAAGCGCCTGAATACTGCTGCATGTCCAAAACGTCAGCAGCCGGCCAAAATAAATTTCTCTGCTGGTATACCCTTCTGCCTCATAAGGTTCGGTAGAAAGTAACGACACTAACAGCAGACAGCCCACCCATATGGACAAGACGGTATAAAACGGGTTCATCCCCGATCCATAGTTCGGAAACGGAAACAATCTATGCGTCTTTAAGTCGACGGGATGGGCCAAAAATTCACCTTTTGCTCTTGGATCATTTTTTAATAAACGAATGATGTCGTAGATGTTTGTCTCTTTTTTCAATTTTACAAGAAAGGAAGCGATATCGTTGACTTTCCGCGCAAGAAACGGATACTGATCGCTTGCCGTCTGCAACATTTCTTCCCCCTGCTTGAGACCGCTGCCGGCGTGCTGAAGAAACCGCTCTAATTCCAGAATGGTGTTGGCGATGTCCGCGAGTATGCGGCGGGCGTCTTGAAGCGTCTGCTTCGTTTCGTTCTTTTTTTCTTTCATGAGTGGTGCGATATGTTGCTCGTATTCATTCATCACCCGATCGACTTGCTTTACCGCAGCTGCCGCCCGCTCATTTAGGTCGGTGAGAAGATGGTTGCCTAGCTGCGCCCCGTTTTCACTTTGCTCGTACGCTAACTTGGCAAGGCGTTGTGCTTCTCTTAAATTGGATTTTATGCCTGTCAGACGGCCGGACAATTGTTCCATATTGGCGGAAGCCGTGCGAGAGAAAGCTCGCTTTTCGATCATGTTATTGAATATGCGAAGCTGTGTTTGCGCTTCATCTGCCATTTGTTCCCCAGCTGCGGCCATGCTCTGGACGTCGGAAAGCCATTGCCGCTGCTGGGCAAGGGAAAGGTTTTCTTGCAGCTTGTTAGTTACGGCATAGATGGACATGGCGATTTGCTGCAGCGTACGCAAATTTTCCGTGATTTGCGGCGTCAATGTCTTTGCTTTTGCTTCCGCTTTCGTGAAAAACTGATTCATTTCATCAAGAAACGCAATGCCGCTGTTGACGATCCGTTTCGCTTCGGGAAGCGTTTTTTCCGCTTTATTGACGAGCCGTTCCGCCTCTTTCGCGTCGGACATCGATTGGTTTAACAGCCGCTTGATTTCCGGCAGCTTCGTCTGCAGCTGAAAAATCAGGGTCTCAAAATGGCGAATATCTGGCAGCTGTTGTTCTAATGCCACCCCCGCTTCATGAAAGATAGAAAACAAAACGCTGTTGACAACAGCGACAAATTGATCGCTTACTTGCTCGGTGATGGTGCTTGCTCCTTTGGATGTGATTCTCGGCGCAATCGCGTTCTTTTTGTCATTTTCATAGTAATGAATGACGGCCTGCTCCGGCCTATCTTGCACAATGGTAGCCAATTTTTCTGAAAAATCGCTTGGAATGACGATCGTCGCAAAATAATCGCCATAGCGGACGTTTTTCATTCCTTCTTGTTTGCCAACAAATTTCCAGCCTAAGTCATGATTGTTTCGTAGCGCCCTAACAATTTCTTTTCCGGCGTTAAACGCATGTCCTTGAATTTTTGCCCCTTTGTCTTCATTGACAATTCCTACTTTAATGTTTCTCGTGTTGGCATACGGATCAATAGAAGCTTCGATATTCACCCACGCATAAAGCGATGGCAGAAGAAGCAATCCGCCTACCAATACCGCCGCTACCCAGTTTGTTGCTATTTGCTTCATATCGTGAACATAAAGATTCCATATCTTTTTCACGAACCTCAACTTCCCTTTAGTGTGATTAAACTGCTTTTGTTAGTATAAACCAATGAAAAAAAAACTAAACATAAGCGGCGGATTGGAAACGAGCACAGTATGTTTACAAAAAACTGCTGGCTAACCAGCAGATGATGTATAAAATTTTGTGTAAAGCATTTTGCTAGACCAAAAGAAAAAAGGTAGGGTATTCTCTGATTTGGACCACAACACATTCCAGAGAAAGGAGAACCCTACCTATGTCTAAAAGAAGTATACCGAATGTCGACTGGGCAAATCAACTGGAAAGTGTCATTCGTCAGTTTGTAAAGGAAAAATTAGAACTGATCATGCGGGAAGAAATCAAGAATTTCCTCGAAATAGAACAGGCCGGAACATCAAATATGAGAAACGGCTACTATCAACGAAATCTAGATACGCAATATGGCCGGATTGAAGGTCTTTTGGTCCCTAGAGACCGAAACGGAGAATTTCAAACCCAATTGTTCGCTCCTTACCAACGCCACACCGGCTGGCTGGAGGAAGCCATCATCAGGATGTATCAAAGTGGCATGAGTACGCGTGAAATTGGCAAGTTTATTGAACGAATTTTAGGCAATGCCTATTCTCCCGCAACAATCAGTCGTATTACCGATGTCGTGAAGGAAGACATCGAGAAATGGCACACTCGCCCTCTACACAAGCGTTATTCGGTCTTATATTTGGATGGCTTATACGCAAAACTTCGTTGCGAAACCGTGGAGAAAGAAGTCATTTATGTGGTGTTAGGGGTGAATGAAGAAGGGTATCGCGAAATTCTTGATTTCTTTGTGGGAGGACAAGAAAGTGCCTATGTATGGCAGGAAATTCTTCAAAACCTCTACAAAAGAGGCGTCAAGGAAGTGCTTCTGGGCGTATTCGATGGACTACCGGGTCTAGAGGAAGCCTTTAAGGCGGTGTATCCGAAAGCCGATGTACAGCGTTGTGTCGTTCACAAAGTCCGTAACACGCTCAGTCGTGTTCGGAAAAAAGACCAATTCGAAATGGCGGAGGATCTGAAACTCATTTATCGTTCTCCGAATAAAGAAATCGCATTGGAGATGTTTCAACAGTTTCAATCCAAATGGTCTCGCGAGTACCCAAGGGAAGTCCAATCTTGGGCCAATGAGTTGGATGTCCTCCTTACATTTATGGATTATCCAAGCAGTATTCGAAGTGTGATTTACACGACCAATGCCATCGAACGAACGATCAAGGAGATTCGGAAACGCCTAAAACCGATGAACAGTTTGAATAGTTTAGAAGCCGCTGAAAAAATCGTGTATTTGACCATTCAAGATTTTAATGAGAAATGGGCAGGGCGAAAGTTGCGAGGATTTGCCGAAGCGCATGAAGCCCTCGAGCGAATGTTTGAAGAACGTTATCATTAACCAAATATTGTAAATAAACAAAATAAGGGGATTCTCCCTTTCCACACAAGAGACTGAATATTCAGTCTCTTGTGTGGAGGAAATATCCCCCCTCTATTCTAAATCCATTTCAGAGATACCTTATCTATCTTACATTACACAAAATTCTTGACGGTACCAATGTTTATGTGTCCGCTTGAGTCAGTCAAGATTTTGTGGGAACTTTTTTGGTTCGCTGAAAACAGGTGTAAGTCATAGATTGGCGAACCATTTTTTTGAATTTCATCCGTAAGCGCTTTCGGACTCTCATCCCTTGCCATGACAGACCGATATGTATACCTTTTTTTACCATCCCTTGAGTTCAGACAGGGCATGATAGATCGGAGTCCCGGACGATTGCTGTAAATATGGCTTGTTTCCGCGTTACCTCTGGAAGAAGACGGCGGATGCGTTGTTTCGCCTTGTTCACGATCGTCTGTTTGGTAGATGCCGTTTCCTCCGCCGGATGCGACGATTCTTCTCCGAAACGACGTCCGAAAAGACGAATCCCATCCATCCGGGCAATCATTGCCTTGAAAAACGTCCTGAGTCCCTTGTCTGTCCAACTGCGGCGGTATTTCACCCGATACGCCAGCTGGCTCATCACGCTTTCAGCCCTCCCCATCGGATACATGCCCGTTGTGTCCACTCCTTGCTCCTTCAGCCATTCCCGGTAATCACGGATGCATCCCGGCATCGATTCGATCCGGTGGATCAAGGCAGCCAGCTGTTGTTCTTTCGCTTCGTCCCCCAGCGTGCCGAGGGCGCTGTTCAGTTCCACAAGCAGCTTCTCTTCATCCTGCTTCGCCAGCTTTTGCCGAATCGCCTGCCACCGTGGATGGCCCGAGAGGCATTGGCGCAACTCACGCGCCACGTGGAATCGATCCAATTGGAAGCAGACCCGTCCTTTGAAATACTCCCGGCATGCGGTAATCCATGGAGCGCCGTCCCCGTTGATGACAAGAAGATCCCGACACGGATCATAGGCATATTCGTTCATCAAAAATTCCTCGAAGCCTTCCCACACCTCCCTCTTGCCCTCATGGACGTAATGGCGCTGATTCACGAATTCGATCCGTGAGCCGTTGCGCTTCCACCCTTCGTGAACGGTCAGGATTTTGTCTTCCTTGGCCCGTTTTCCCTTCCCTTGGCGAGAGACAAACAGTCCATCGGCCTCCACAAACAGCACCCGTCCATATCGCTGGTCAACCGGGCAGTGCAGCGGAACTTCAGCCTCGAGCACCAACTGGCGGATCGCCTCATGGCTCATCACCGGATACCCGACCATCTGGGCAAGCGTATGAGCCGCTTTGCGATAGGAAGAGCACTCCATAGCCAATCCCACCGCTGTTTCTTCTAGACAAGGGCTGATTGACTGTGATCCATCAAACGCTAAAAAGGAGTCAAGCAAAAACGTGTAACGGTTTTGTTCTCGGTCTAAATAGTAGTTTCGCTCAAAGGTAACTTCGCCAAACAGGGTTTGAATCGTGGTGCGTCGTTTGTCTTTCAAGTGGTACCGGCGCTTGTCCCGGGTTTCCGCCAATTGTCGGTCGATGTCCTCCAACAAAGCCGTAAACAGCTCGGTGAAGGCGTTTTGCAAGGCTCGAAACAAATCAAGTTCGATCTCTTTCCATGTCAACGAATTTGTGGTAAGATGTTGTTGAATATTCATGGGACTCTCTCCTCCTGTTTGTGGTGTGGTCAATGAACATCTTACCAGGGAGAGAGTCCTTTTTTCATGTTTCCTGCTTGGGATCCTACCGCGCTTTGCTTGGTGGCCCCGATGAGGGGGATTGCGAACCTACGTTCCCAACCCCCTCATCGGGGAATTCTAAGAATTTCTCCCACAAACATTTTACTCACACGATGCGAGACAAAGGATTACCAAGCTGCTTAAGCAAGTCGTGAAGCAACTTCTCTAAATATTCGTAACTTTTTCTTCCGTTTCCAAAATTCCATACCGTTCTTTTTCAATTCCCGCAATGTTTTTCCTTGCGTATTCGGTGCCAAGGCAATCCCGAACCGAATAATCTTAAGGGTACCAATAATACGGCCAGTATAAATGTAATGGTCGGTCCGATTGACCAAGCGAGTTGGGTTGCTCCCACTCTGAATGCCGGTTTATCCTTTTCAGAAATTCGATCAAAACAGATAAGCAGATGAAAAGAAACTGTCGTTTACTCTTTTTTTCGGGACTTTTCAGACAGCTCTTACTATGTTAGTATGTTTTGGCTTTTATTGACATGGAGTTTTAAGTTAGTTCAAAAAAAAAAGATAATCGAATAAAAAGCTGCTGCAGAACATGTTATAATATGATATTCATGTACAAATATGAACAATAAAGGTGGGATTCGTTATGAGATTTGGTATTATAGGAACAAACTGGATTACCGACCATTTTATAAAAGCTGCAAGCGCACACCCGGAATTTTCCCTCGGCGCTGTTTATTCGAGAACAATGGAAAAAGCAAAAATGTTTGCCGAAAAATATCAAATAAAACACGTGTACACCAACCTTGAAGAAATGTTTCAAAGCGGCAATATTGACGCCGTTTATATTGCATCCCCCAACAAATTCCATGCCGAACAAAGTATTTTGGCCATGAAAAATAGAATTCACGTTCTTTGCGAAAAGCCGGCAGTAACGTCCGTGCAAGAAATGGATGAGGTCATTCAAACAGCCAAAACTTACAATGCCATGTTTATGGAAGCGATGAAATCAACCGTTACACCGACCTTTTTAAATTTAAAAAAACATCTTGACGAAATCGCTCCGATCAGACGATTTGTTTTCCATTACAATCAATATTCTTCACGATATGATAAATATAAAGAAGGAATTATTGAAAACGCCTTTAAACCGGAATTAGGAAACGGTTCGAAAATGGATTTGGGTGTATACTGCTTAGCACCAATTGTTCATCTAGTCGGCGAACCAAAATCCATAGTAAAAAATCACTATTACTTATCCACCGGTGCAGACGGTCAAGGAAGTATGATTTTAAATTATGATAATTTTGAAGCAGTCGTAATGTATTCCAAAATAACAGACTCCTTTTTCCCTAGTGAAATCCAAGGAGAAAAAGGTGTTATTGAAATTGACAAAATCAGTGATCCGAAGAAAGTTGTCATCAAATATCGAAACGGTGAAATAAAAGATTTAACCGTGGAACATAAATTTGAAACGATGTATTATGAAGTAGAAGAATTTATAAACTGCGTGAAAAACGGCAAAATTGAATCCGATATAAATAGTCATGAACGGACAAAACAAGTTGTGAAGCTGTTGACGATGTAGTGAAATTCCTAACGCCAGTGGAAAAATGCTAATGAAATGAATCGCAATCGACTTAGACGGCACACTTTTAACAACTGATCATATGATTAGCGAACGAAACCGTGAAGCAATTGTAAATGCACAAACAAAGACAAAGCCTCTTTACCCATTTAAAGGCAGAAGAGGCTTTCTGTTTTTCTCTCCGCTATTTTCTTTTCCGCACGTTCAATCATTGTTGGCACGGCTCCTTTTGAAACATAAATAATTGGCAATTTGGCTGTATGATAAATAATGGCCTCCAGACGTCAAACAAACTTCTCTCTTTCGATTTGCTTGCAATTCCTCATAGTGAAGATAAAAACCCCAAAAAAGTGTTATATACGCATTTCATTTTTAATGCTTGATTGATTATTTTTAGGAAAACTTTGCCAATCCTTTGATTTGCATCGGTTGAACAGAGATTTTTGCACGATTGGGGGCGACGACAATTGGCTTATTCAAATCACTGAGACCTTCTTCTGTAAAATAACCACCATCTCGGAATATGAACTGATTTTTGTCGCGATTGACGGAGAAAAATATTGGAAAAAATGGCTTGACTTAAACATCCAATTCGGTAAAATAGAAAAAATATTGAATCTTTAAAATTTTGAAGTTAGGAGACTAAACTAAAATGATGTTACGATTTCACTATGCTTGGGTTATTTTATTTGTCACGTTTTTATCTCTTTTAGCTGTTCAAGGTGTTCGTCTTTCTTTCGGGGCTTTTGTTGAACCTTGGGAAAGGGAATTTTCAATGGACAGAGGGACGGTATCGCTAATTTCGACATTAAGCTTTATCGTTTATGGACTTTCCCAACCATTTATAGGAAGGTTAGTTGATAAATTTGGGCCTCGTATAATCCTTTCTGTCAGTACTTTTTTGGTGGCAGTTAGTATTCTATTAACAGCTTTTGTCCATCATCCATGGCAATTGTTTATTCTATATGCCATATTTGTATCACTTGGGGTTGGCGGAGCGTCAAACGTGGCTGCAACAGTAGTCGTTACAAACTGGTTTAATGAAAGACGAGGATTTGCTTTAGGGATTGTCGAAGCAGGGTTTGGAGCCGGACAAATGCTGTTGGTACCAGGATCTCTATTATTAATTCAATGGTTGAATTGGAAAGCAACGGTCATCATCTTGGGATGTTTTTTAATGATTGTTGTGTTTCCAATTGTCCTGTTAATTTTACGAAACCATCCTAATGAAAAAGGTATGTTGCCAATTGGCGGAATGGATCAAGAAGAAAGCACAACTGAACAGCCAAGTAAATTCAATGATTTTTCAATTTGGGATGCTTTTCGTAAAAAACAATTTTGGTTCTTGATTTTACCATTTAGCGTTTGCGGTTTTACCACTACAGGTTTAATGGATACACATCTTATCCCTTATGCCCAGTTGTGTGGAGTTCCAACAAGTGCGACTAGTGCAGCAGTAACTATATTGGCTGCTTTTAATATTGTAGGAATACTATTTTCTGGTGTGTTAGCAGATCGCTGGAGTAGTCGAAAAATGCTCATCTGTCTATATGTTATACGGGCATTATCGTTGTTTATTCTATTCTATAGCTATAACCCTCTGCTATTAATTATTTTCGCTATCGTTTTTGGATTGGTTGATTTTTCCACTGTTGCTCCTACACAATTGTTGGTCACGCAATACTTTAAACAACACTCTGTTGGTTTTATCATTGGTTGGCTATCTTTCAGCCACCAAATTGGATCAGCACTAGGAGCCTATGTGCCGGGTTTACTATACAGTTACCACGGGAATTATAATGTTGCTTTTTATTTTTCAATAATCATATTAGTCATTTCAGCAATCCTCACCTTCTTTCTTCCTGAATTTTCTAAAGAAAAGGTAACGATTTAGGAGAAGGCACCTATGCGATTTTTTGGAGACCTCGAACCTGTTGTCACTCGGCAAAAAAGCTGAACAAATTCGTAAGACTGACCTATTCATTTATTTATTGGGCCAACCTCAATATTCGCAGATCCCCTGTTCACATTTTTATTTGCCTAACCAAACTTCCTGTTTCGGTTTTCCGACAAGTCCTTTAAGGCTGCAGATAACGTGCTAAAAATTTTTTTGAAAACTTTTCACGGAACATGATTGCAAAATGGAGGATACGGAAAACGTTCAAAAAAAAGCTGTCCAGAAAGTCAAAATCCATTGAAAACGAAACATTATAAACATTGATATATCAACGTTTCTAAAACATTAAAGGGGCGTTTATAAGCCGGAAAATCGACTTATTAGACAGCCCCCTTACCCTTTCCATCATAACTTCAGCCATTGGCCAAGAGGCTTGGAAGCCCGTATGCGCCCGTTGTCAAATACCAATTTCCCCCGTTGAAATGTCGCAAGGATTTTGCAAGGAAATGTATGATTGACATATAAACTATGCTTGTGTTTTTGAAGCAAACTGTTTTTCTCGACTGTGAAGGAGTCTTTTAAACTTATAATCACAAAATCTGCGTCTTTTCCTTTTGCAATTTCCCCTTTTTTCCCGTCCAATCCAAATCGTTTGGCGGGTCTAGCAGATGTCCAATGAATCAGCTTCGGAAAAGGAATGCGATAGCGAACCGCTAGTTCGATCATCGCCATCAATGTAAATTGTCCCCCGCTGATTCCTCCCCAAACATTGAAAAAATTCGTTTCATCTTCTTTCAAGCTCCATGGCGACGGGGAATGGTCGGATGCGACAAAGTCAATCTGATCTTTTAAAAACAAATCAACCAATTTTTTTTGGTCGCTTAATTCGCGCAATGGGGGAGCGCATTTTGCAACCGCTCCAAGCTTTTTCGTATGTTCATGGTCAAACAAAAGATAATGCGGGCACGTTTCCAATGTGACATCAAGTCCTCTTTTCTTCGCTTGCTGGATTTCTTCAACGGCTTCTGCACTGCTGATATGAACGAAATGCAAAGAACAGCCGGTCTGTTCCGCAAATGTAATGGCTTTTCTGACAGCTAGCCATTCCGCAGCAATCGGTCTTGATTGTAAATAATCGTCCGGACCGAATTTTTCTTGCCGCTCTTTTTCTCTCTGCAAAAATTGCACCATTGCACCGTCTTCTGCATGAAGAGCCAAAATTTTACGCAAGCCGGCGATCGTTTTCATTCCATTCAAGAGCGTATTATCATCAACCGCTGCGAACTCTTTATTGCCGCTCGGAGACATGAAAGCTTTAAATCCGACAACTCCTTTTTCGGCAAGAGGCGCTAAATCATTTTCATTGCCCGGAACAAGCCCGCCCCACAATCCAAAGTCAACGAATGACTTTTCCTCGCCTATTTTTCCTTTTTGTCGAAGAGCTTCAAGATCAGTTGTAGAAGGGACACCGTTCAGCGGCATATCAAAAAACGTTGTACAGCCGCCCGCTGCAAGCATAGATGAACCTGTTGAAAAGCCTTCCCAATCCTCTCTGCCCGGTTCATTGAAATGAACATGGACATCAATCAATCCGGGAAAAACGTATTGGCCTTCCGCATCCCAAACGACATCGGCTTCCCCGTCAATGTCATCGCCAATTTCAACAACAATGCCGTCTTTAACAGCTAAATTTGTTTTTTTCACTTCGTCATGAAACACAACGCTGCCGTTTTTGACTATAAGATCGTAGATCATTTTTATCAAACTCCATTTAAAATAAAAATTTTTCCATCATGCTTTTTTCATGTTATTTGTTATTCATAAGTTCCGGTTCAACTTCTTCTAATAATGAAAAATCAATATAATCTTTCTTATTTGGGATATTTTTGATATTTCCTACACTCAATAAATATTCTCCTACTTCAGAACCATTGCTTTTGTTCATAAAGGAATCGTCGACTTGCATTGTATAAACATTTCTATTCATAATTTCCTTTAACTCGCTTTCTTCTAAATGAAGTTCAGGCGCTAAAATTTTAATTGCTTCTTCTCTATTCTTATTAATGTAATCTGTAGCTTTTATTAAAGCCCTAATGATTGCTTTTACCGTATTCGGATTTTCTTTTAGGAAATCATCCGTTACTTGCAGTGTTGTATGAACACTCATCCAATCAACAGATTTTTCTTTTTCATCAAAATTGTCAACCGTACCGCTAAATAGTAGTTTTCCTCCGCTGTTGATAGCCTTCGTTATAAACGGTTCCCAAGCAGCCATTGCATCAATATCACCTTTTTCAAGAGCAGTTAAAGCATCGCTAGGAGCTAGGTTCACAAAATTTATCTTTTTTATGTCAACATTATAATCGTTGGCCATATTTTGAATTGCAATCATTACATCAGCACCACTAGGAATACCTATTGATTTTCCTTCCAAATCTTTTGGAGAATTAATTTCAGCATGCTTGCCCGCTACAACCGCTTGTGTTCCTGCAATTTGTGCAAGCGGAGCTACGATTTTCACCTTAACGCCTGAGGAAGCTAAAATAATATCCATAAAATTTGTTTGTAAACTAACCGGAGCACTTCCACCAGCAATCATAGGTCCAATATCTGGTCCGCTTTCAATTAATTGGTTTGTTACGTTTAGCCCTTCTTCCTTAAAAAATCCTAACTTATCTGCAATGATTTGTTGTGAAGAAATTTGCGCATCTCTTACCCCTACTAATGTTATATCCTTCACTTCTAGTTCATCACTCGCTTTATTACTATTTTCACTAGTTGTTGTCGAACTGTTTGAACCGCACGCAACGATTGCAAACATTGTCAAAAAAACTAGGCAAAAAAGAAAAATTTTTCTCATTTATAATTCCTCCCTTATTATTTTTCTACAGCATTTTCAAATCCGCCTGTTCTCCATTTCAATAGTTTTTTCTCAATCACTTTTAATAACAAGGAAAAAAGACTATATTCAATACCTATTAAAATAATAGCTACATACATATTTAAAATTTTCATATAGTTTCGAGCGTCCACAATAATATACCCTAAACCACTTTTTGCACCCATCATTTCTGAAACCACTAATGCTGAAAAAGCCAATCCTAAACTTATTTGACATCCAGTAAAAATATTTGGTAATGTTGACGGAATAATAATTTTCTTAAATATTTGTCTATCATTTGCGCCTAAGCTTAATGCAGAACGAATATAAGAAGAATGAACACTTTTAATTCCATCAATTGTATTCGTCATAACTGGAAAAAATGTTGTCCAAGCAATTAATATAATTTTTGGAATTTCGCCAATTCCGAACCAAATAATAAATAAAGGCAGCAACGCTAAAGCTGGAATAGGACCGATCATGTTAAAGACAGGCATAAACCAAAATTCAATCTTCTCTACCCTTCCTATCAATAATGCGGCAATCACCCCGAGAAGAACTCCGATTGCAAAGCCAATTACTATTCGGATCGTACTCGACACAATACTGTCTATAATTAATCCTGAATGAAATAGTTCTACACCATTTAGAAATATAAGTGAAGGCGGTGGAAAAAAAACGGGATTTACTATGGAAAAATTTATATTTAATCTTGTAATGACTTCCCATAAAACAAAAAAAGCAATTATTGGAATAGCATGTAAATATTTTTTATTTCTAACCTTGCCCACTTTTTTCGTATAGACAGAAACTGCTTCTTGTCTGGCCGCCATATTTTTCATAAGCTTCCTCCTAACTAGCTGACAAAATGCTCTTCTAAATTCTCCATCAAAATACTAAATTCAGGATCACGATAATTTCGAGGACGGGGTAAATGAATCTCTAATTCTGTAGCAATCATTCCATTTTTCATGACAATCACTCTATCTGCAAGATAGACAGCTTCAGCTAAATCATGGGTAATAAATATAATAGTAGGCTTTACTTCTTTCCATATACGAATTAGTTCAGTTCTCATATTTTCACGGGTAAACATATCTAACGCTCCAAAAGGCTCGTCCATTAACAAAATTTCAGGTTCTCCGGCTAAAGCTCTTGCAATGCCGACGCGTTGTTTCATACCTCCTGAAAGTTGTTCAGGATAATGGTTTGCATAGTCTGATAAACCAATTAATTCTATATAACGTAATGCTTTTTCCAATGCTTTCTTTTTTGGCATCCCTTGCACGATTGGTCCAAAAGCGATATTTTCTAAAACAGTGAACCAAGGGTATAGTGCATGATCTTGAAAAACGACTCCTCTTTCCTTGGAAGGTTTTGTTACAAAAGATCCGTTTACCTTAATCACTCCTTCATCTGGTTTAATAAATCCCGCAATCAAATTTAATAGAGTTGATTTTCCGCCGCCACTGCTTCCCAATACACAAATAAATTCATGCGGTTGAACAGTAAGGTTTATCCCTTTTAAAACAAGATGATCATTATAAAACTTTTTTACATTTTCAACTATCAATGTCATATTTCTCATCCCTTTATGTAACTTTTATTAACGCAAAATGAAACTATATTGGTATATTATACGTAATTCTTTGATTTATCCACTGTCAAAATAAATAAAAATTAAAAAAGATTTTGTGTAAAATATCAAAAATTAAAAAAATCGAACAACTGTTTTTGGTAACAATTGTTCGATCAACATGTTAAAAAGTATCATAAATATCTAAGATGATACTTTACTTTTTTGTTTCCCATACATATTCAGCGCTGCTTGTGCTCCTTCACCTCTGTTTATGCGAACACCGTGATAGATGAGAACTGCCTCCAATGCTGTCAGCAGCTTGAGAATATTTTCTTTGCGGCAGCTGTAGCCCATTGTACCGATCCTCCAGATTTTTCCGTGGAGCGGGCCAAACGAGCTGGCAATTTCAATCCCGAATTCATCCAGCAGCATGCGGCGCACGGATTCTCCATCGACGCCCTGCGGTATGTTGACGCATGTGACGGTCGGCAGTTTAAAGCGTTTATCGCCGAACAATGTGAGTCCCATTGCTTCCAGCCCGGCCATTAATGCCCGTTCATGGAGGCGGTGGCGTGCAAATCGATTATCCAATCCTTCCTCCATAATAAGCCTCAAGCCTTCACGCAATGCGTAAAGCATTGATGTAGCTTCCGTATGATGATTTAATCGCCGCGGGCTCCAATAATCTTGAAGCTGGCTTAAATCAAAATAGTTGCTAATAATTGTTTGACCTGTGGCCATTTGCTGATCCAATTCCGTCCGAATTCCTCTTTCTACCTTTTTACGCGACAAAACGATTTTTTCAATTCTGTCATTATATGTGATGGGAGCCATCCCTGATGGAACCGATAAGCATTTTTGCGTCCCGCCGATCACGCCGTCAAGCTGCCATTCGTCGACATTCACGTCCGTTCCTCCAATTGTCGCAACCGCATCGACTACAAGAATTACATCCATCTCCCGGCAAGCTTTCCCGATCTCCTCAAGCGGCTGCATGCACCCCGTTGAGGTTTCCCCATGGACGATCGCGACTATTTTCGGCTGAACCTTCTTTATTTCTCTAATTACATCCTCCGGGTCAAACACCGTTCCCCATTCGCGCTCAATTGTAGTGACATCAGCCCCGTAACGTTCGCATATTTCGGTTAATAAATAGCCGAACCGGCCGTATATCGGGATCAGCACTTTATCGCCCTGTTCGATAATGCTCGCCAGCATCGCTTCAATGCCCGATCTGGAGGTTCCATCGATAGGGAACGCCCATTGGTTGTCCGTACGAAATAAATAGCGAAGCATTTCCATTACTTCATTCATGATCGAAGTAAATGCAGGATCAAATTGGCCTAAAATCGGCGTACTCATCGCCTGCAAAACTCTCGGATCGACTTCAACAGGCCCCGGTGTCATGATCGTTCTATTAGGTGTCTGTAGAGGCAGAAATTTCATTTCGTCCACAATCCTTTCTTTTAATATGCCAATCTATATAAATAATGGATTAAAAACTTAACGCCGCTTTCTAAATGAGCCGCTGCGGTATATTCCTTCGGCGAGTGGCTGATTCCGTTATGACTCGGGACAAAAAAAAGCGCAGTCGGACAATAGGTTCCGAACATTTGCGAATCATGTCCCGCTCCGCTAACCAAGATTTCATGAGACAGATTTTGCTCTTCTGCAATTTCTTTTGACAGTCTCAGCAATTGTTGATCCATTTTGACCGGCTTGACGTTCAGCCATTCATTTAACAAAATATCGACATTGTATTGTGCGCTCACATTTTTAAAATGACGTGAAAATGTTGAACAAAATTGCTCCAATAGTTCTTCTTCGTGATGACGGATATCGATCGTAAAAACGACTTCACCTGCAATCACATTCGGAACGTTAGGTTCAACCTTTATTTTGCCGACGGTCACTCTTAGTTGGTCGCACACCTGTTTGGCTTGTTTCATTAAATAGGTAATCAGTTCAGAGGCAATGGCCACCGCATCTTTCCGGCAGGACATCGGGGTTGTTCCTGCATGGTTGCTTTCACCGACAACCTTTACTTGATAGCGGCGTTGACCAACAATGTCGCTGACAATGCCCAACGATTTTTTCTTTTTTTCTAACACAGAGCCCTGTTCGATGTGCAGCTCAATAAAGCATTGAATATCGTTTCGAAATGGCTGGCGAAATCTTTCCTGTCCAAAACCGCATTCATTCATTGCTTGCACAAACGAAATCCCTTTAGAATCAACAATTTTTTGTATATGTTTAAAAGAGCGCCTCCCCGTTACAGAGCCTGACCCCCAAAATGTAAGCGGAAACCGGCTGCCTTCCTCTTCACATAAGGATACGACCTCAATCGTTTTTTTTGGTGTTCCAAAACGCTTTAATAAATAATGAGTCGCCAACAAGCCGGCAATAATGCCGTATGCGCCGTCATATTTTCCTCCTTCAATAACCGTATCGATATGCGAACCAGTTAAGATTGTTTTGGAGGATGGAGATGATCCTTCTGCTCGGCCGAACAAGTTGCCGACGTCATCAAAATATGGAGCTAATCCGCATTCCTCCATTTTCTCCTTCAACGCTTCCTGCGCTGACAGCCATTGTTCGCTATATAACAGCCGGGTAACTCCGCCTTTTTCCGTTTTACCGAATGTTGCAAGCCATTCGATCAGCCTTTCAACTTCCTCTTCAAGCTGAATGGGCCCAAGTAAATGAACTGTCATATCTCTTCCCTCTTTTCTATTCAAAATGAGCAAATATCCTTGTTACATTTTGTTCCATAAAATGTGAATTTACTTTATTTTATCGTTATTCTTTTTCATATACATTGGCAATTTTGATATAAATTTCACCATCTTTTGTGCATGTTCACTAAAATTTGAAGACAAAGGGGCTGAAAAAATGAAAATTTCCGAAATATTAAAAATTCCCGTTATGAAAAATGCCAAGCTCATCGCCGGCCATAACGGAAAAGATCGAGAAGTTTTCAGCGTCAATATGATGGATGCACCGGATATCATCGATTTCCTTAAAGCGAATGAACTGCTTGTAACAACTGCCTTTCATTTAAAAGACAATCCGAATGATCTGCTCGCACTCATCAAAAATATGGCGGATCAGCAATGTGCAGGGTTGGCAATTAAAATGAAGCGATTTTTGGAAGAAATTCCGGAGGCTTGCCTGAAGTATGCAAATGAAAAAAATTTCCCAATTATTGAATTGCCGATTGAGGTTACGTTAGGGGAAGTTGTGAACCAGACATTAAGCTATATATTGGACAAACGGACAAACGAATTGCTCAATGCGATTGAAATCCATCAGCAATTTACAAACCATATTTTAAGAGGAAAAGGGCTCGTCTCATTACTGGAAAATTTGGCAAACTTGATCGGCTGTCCAATTTTACTGTTGGATCAGCACTTTCAAATGATTGCTTCTTCATCTTCCGTTACATCGAGTCTGCCGGAAATCGAGGAAATGTACACAGACGGATTTCGCTTTTTCTTACAGCCAAGCTCTTACACTTGTTTTTCCATTATTTCTAGTAAACGAACTGTTTCCGTTTTTCCCATTTACACTCATGAAAGCAACAGCGGATGTTTAATTGTTTTTGATGCCATTCCTTTTCACAGTCCTTCGCTTGTGTTGACGATTGAACAAGCGACAAATGTCATTTCATTTGAATTGATGAAAAAAAATGCTCTTAAACAACATAAACGAAAAGTTCAAAATGAATTTTTTATCAATTTTACAGATGGCGCCTTTCAATCAAAAGAAGAGATTGTCATTAAAGCAAAAGAATTTAAAATTCGCAATGATCAATCGTATTTTTGTGCAGCAGGAAAATTGGATGAAAGAAAAAAATCATTAACGTTTACACAATTCCATAAAGAAAATGAACGGATTTTTGAATTTATGGAAAAAGAAGCTGATGCGTTCCCAAATCCTGTTCATTTTTTTGTGAAGGGGAACGTAGGCATTTTGCTCTTCCCGATTCAAAAATCATGGCTGGAGCTTCATTCTTCCATCATGCCGTTTTTAAAGGAATTGCAAGCGAAAATTAGAAGCAGGTTCCAACGGACTGTCTCATTCGGCATCGGCAGTCTTTGCCAGCAATTTTTAGATGTAAAAAAAGGCTATAAAGAAGCGTTGGAAGTGCTGGAAGAAGAACAGTATTCCGGAAATCAAGAATTCATTCAAATTCATAAGAAAAAAGATATTTATACGTTATTGAAAATGATTCCAAAAGAAGAGCTGATTGATTTTTACGAACAGATTTTGACAAACCTTTCAGACCCGGCAGACACTGAAAAACAGGCTCTGCTGCAAACGTTGTTTTTATTTTTGGAAAATCATTGTCAAATTTCTGAAACAGCCAAAAAGCTTTTCGTTCATCGCAATACGGTGATCTATCGATTAGAAAAATGCGAGGAGCTCATCGGAAAAAGCTTAAAGGATCCAGAAGCCACTATTAGCCTCCGCTTGGCATTCCGCATAAAAAATTTGCTTCAATTATAAAAAAATTGAGGCAAGAGCTTTAGTAAATGAAAATGTAATTTGTCTATAAAGTTTTAGATACATTAACTAAATTTTGCAAAAACGATTATGTAATTCAACCAATGACTTCACTACATCGTTCTTTTATTATGAAAAACAAATAACATCTAATGTTAGATTTTTTTACATAAGAGGAGGAGAGGTCACTTGACAAATAAAAATGGAGGAATTCATCTTTTTTCACTTGGTTTGCAGCATGTACTGGCGATGTATGCAGGCGCCATTGTTGTTCCTCTTGTTGTCGGAGGAGCGTTAAACCTTTCGACGCAGGAGCTGTCATATCTAGTTGCGATTGATTTATTGACATGCGGAATCGCCACCCTGCTGCAGGCGTTCAAAACAAAATATTTCGGCATTGGTTTACCTGTCATATTAGGTGCTTCATTTGTTGCTGTTACACCGATGATCGGGATCGGAAAAGAGTACGGCATCAATGCAATCTATGGATCGATCATTGCCGCAGGAATATTCATTATTCTTTTTGCTCCGCTCTTTGGCAAAATAACAAGATTATTGTTCCCGCCGGTCGTGACAGGTACAGTTGTCACCCTTATAGGACTGTCCTTAATACCGGTCGGGATTAAAAACATGGCGGGCGGTGCAGGAAGTCCGAAATTTGGCGATCCGGAAAATTTGCTCCTTTCATTTGGGGTTTTTCTTTTGATTTTGTTTATGAATCGATTTTTCACAGGCTTTTTTCGGGCAATCTCTGTGCTTATCGGGATTATCGCGGGTACGGTCGCCGCGGCTTTTATGGGAGGGGTTGATGTGAAAGAAGTAATGCAAGCTTCATGGATTCATTCTCCGAAATTTTTGTATTTCGGTCCACCTACTTTTGAGCTTGTGCCGATCTTAACAATGACATTAGTGGGCATTGTCATCATGATTGAATCGACTGGCGCCTTTTTAGCCCTAAGCAAAATTTGCGGAAAAGATCTTAGCGACCAAGATCTTGCGCGCGGATATCGTGCCGAAGGATTGGCTTTCATCATCGGCGGTTGTTTGAACGCTTTCCCGTACAACACGTTTGCTCAAAACGTCGGACTTGTGCAGCTGACAAATATAAAAACAAGAAGCGTTGCGATCGTTGCCGGCTTTATACTTGTCACCCTTGGATTTATTCCGAAAATTGCTGCTTTTGCCACGATGATCCCAACATCTGTATTAGGGGGAGCAATGGTGATCATGTTTGGCATGGTCGTTGCTTCAGGCATTAAAATGTTAAGCACTGTTGATTTTCAACAGCAAAGCAATTTGTTAGTAATTGCCTGCTCCATTTCCCTCGGATTGGGTTCCACAGTTGTTCCTGATTTGTTTGCACAGCTGCCGCCTATGCTGCGAATTCTTTTTAGTGATGGGATTATAACAGGCAGTCTTACAGCCATCTTTTTAAACTTATTTTTTCACCATTTCTCACTGAAAAAATCTTCTGCTGCCGAACAGTTAAAACCGACAACGATCAAATTTTAAAAACGAAAGGAGAAAGCCGAATGGACATAGAACAAGTTAACCAACTCAGTGCGGCTGAATTTATTGAGAAGCTAGGCGGGATATTTGAAGATTCAACATGGGTGGCAGAAAAAGCAGAAAAATTCCGCCCGTTTTCTTCCGTGCAATCGCTTTTTTCCAAAATGGCTGAGATCGTGGATCAAGCTGACGAACCCGAAAAATTGGCGCTTATTCGCAATCACCCTGCTTTAGGCGCAAGAACAAAAATGACCCGATTTTCGCAAATAGAACAACAAAAAGCGGGACTGCAAAAACTGACAGATGAAGAATACGATCGATTGTTAAAATTAAACGAAACGTATATGGAAAAATTTCAATTCCCGTTTATTTTGGCTGTGCGCGGCAAAACAAAGCAGGAAATATTTGCATCGATTGAACAGCGAATCAAAAACAATGCGGAAGCAGAGATAGAGCAAGCAATAGCAGAAATTAAAAAAATTGCCTATTTTCGACTGAAGGATATAGTGAAAGAAGAGAGAAACCTATGCTGACACGTACATTCCATTTTGATAGAACAAATTGACTTTCGTTATTTTTGATCTTTTGCACAGTACGAAGCCATATCTTTTTAAGCGCCATAAATGGCGGTACAACTGAATCTGCTGAGAAATAATAACCAAAGAAACTACACGCTGGTTATATAGTGAAAGAAAGCCGTGATTCAAATGCCATGCCCCGTCAGACAAGCGCTTCCAAAGTAACAAAACGGGCTTCCAAAATGAAAAACGAGGCAAATAAAAAGGTCAATAAGGAGATGGAATATGAAAGGATTAACAACACATATTTTAGATTTAACTCACGGTACGCCTGCACAAAACGTCAAAATCGAGCTGTTTTCTGTTACAGATCAAAACGAAACGGAAAAACAGCTGCTCAAAACCGCATTCACAAACGAAAACGGTCGGGTTGACGAACCGCTCATCACTGAGCAGCAATTAACACCGGGAACTTATGAACTTCTGTTTTACATTGGAGATTATTTTAAAAACAAAGGTTTATCCTTGAAGGAGCCGCTGTTTCTTAATCACGTCGTCGTCCGCTTCGGCATTTCTGATGCAAATGCCCATTATCATGTTCCATTGCTTATTTCACCGTGGGGGTATCAAGTGTATCGGGGAAGTTAATCGGATACAAATACTTTCTTCAACAACGTCATGAAAAAACGGGGCCTTCCAAAAGTCAGCGTTACTGACTTTTGGGAGGCTCCCTTTATTTAAAAAACAAAAAAAATCGTCTAGTTGGTAGAATGGAATCCGTCAAGGAAAGCACTTGACCGCTTCCATCTACCAACTTAGTGGTCTGCAAGCTGACGAAGGAGCTACTCTAGATTGAGTATCAATCTCGCTAACTTATTTCCGGAATTGTGTGAACATCACAGAATATGGTGATGAGACATTAAAAAGAAAATAACTTTCTTAAAGGGATTGTCCAAAAGTTGAACTGTCCCCTGTCAAGCAGACAGTGGACATCATAAAATTGCTTTAAACGGCTTGAGCTCTAAATTCTAATGGGCTTAAGCCGTTTAATTTTTCTTGATCGCGTTTGTTATTATAAAACTCTTAATCGCTTGTTGTAACGCTTTAAACGTTTCATATCGTTTCAGATCATACCTTTCACACGTTCAGGTTGCCCAAAAAGATTCCATTGGGTCGTTTTCCATGCAGCGTCCCACTCTTGACATACTATGTGTTCGCTTTGCTTCGATTATTCGCTTCTCAAGCCCATGAGATGTACTATAAATCAAAAGTTGTTTATGTTCTTTTAAACTTGTGATAGATTAAGCCCTGAATGTTGTGTAAAAAAAAAGCGGTGATTTGCCAGGAATCTAGGTTCTGGGCAGGGAGTGTGATGTTTTACACATCATTTGGACTTGACCCTTGCGATAGCGTGATCAACTGTTTGAAACACAAGTTGATGATTGTTCGAATGCCCTAATACATAACTATACAGATCTAGAATTGCACTCAAATACGCTTTTTTACCGTTTCCTATCTTGAATTCCGTGACATCCGCCAGCCATTTTTCTTTTGGCTTACTTGCTGAAAAATTTGCGATTTAATACATTCTCAGCCACATGCACCGCTGATGATGAAACGTAACGGTTCTTTTTACAACGAATCACAGATTGAATACCGTCTGTTTTCATCAGGCATATATTCGTTTATGGGTCACTTATTTTCGATGTATGACGAATTTCATTCGGCGATAGCCATAAATTTTTAACGCTGCAGACAAGGAAACAAGCCGAAAAACGCTAAAATCTAATTTCTTTCAACTGATCATGTTAAAAAAATCGCCGAACTGCTCCGCCTTCTTAACATTTGCTGTCTAAGCGAGATGTTTCTTTTTCAGCAAGCTTTTGAACTGCTCTAATAATACCGGAGTAGCCTGTGCATCGGCAAAGATTTCCTGATAAACCGTCAACTATTTGCTGACTAGTTGGATTCGGATATTGATCCAAAATCGCTTTGACAGCCATAATCATTCCTGGGGTGCAATATCCGCATTGGAAACCTCCCTCTTCCAAAAACGCCTGCTGAATCGGATGAAGCCCTTTTTCCGCAAGTCCTTCAATTGTAACAATTTCTTTTTCATTTGCTTGATAAGCTCTAACTAAACAGGCATTCACTAGCCTGCCGTTCATGATGACAGAGCAGGCGCCGCAGCGGCCAATTCCGCAGGAAATCTTTGTGCCAGTCAGATGCAGCTGCTCTCTTAAAATGTCAACTAGCCGAGCGGCCGGATGAATCTCAAGCTCTTTCTTTTTGCCATTCACAAAAATCGACATGCGCATTCGTTCTTCAGACGGTAATTTTATGCTTGCGCTCATTTGCTTGTCAGCCATTTGCTCATCTCCGTTTCCATCATCTTATTGACGATTTCTTCCCTTGATACCGGCAGCCTATTCACCCAGATGCCAGTCGCATCATAAATGGCCATTGCGATGGCAGGGGCAACAGCAACCGTGCCAATTTCCCCGACGCCTCTTGGCCCATAATCATCCTCTTCGCACAGTTCCTCGATTGCGGTGATGTCAATCGAAAGGGGGACATCTTTTATCGTCGGAATTAAATACGTATCAAAATTTTCCGTTACATATGTTCCGTTTTCTATCAGCGCTTCTTCCGTTAATGTATAGCCTAACGCCATCACGGATCCGCCTTCAATTTGTCCCAAATATCCTTGCGGAAAAATAACAGGACCAGCGGCAATGGCTTGCTCTAATTGTTTTACACGAACAAATCCAGTTGCCAGATCCACTTCCACCTTAACGGCACAAGCTGCAAACGAATATAAAAAATGTCCGCCTGGTATGGAGCAAGGGGTTGCAGGAAAGTCAAATCGAGTTTCAATGATCAGCGGCTTGTCTATCGTTTGTTTTGCCAGTTCTTTGTATGAAATCAGCAGCTCATCTTGGTGCCAAACACCTTTTTCGCCTATTTTTAATTGACTGACGGGCACATCCGTACATTGTGTGGCTCTTTCCAACAGGCTGTTTTGAAACGGAGCTTTCATCCGTTGAATGGCTTGCCAAACCATGCTCGTACCCCTTGAAGCAGTTGATGATCCTGAACGCGGGACTTTGTCCGTATCGCCGATGACAATGTGTAAATCCTCTCGGGAGCAGCCTATTGCTTGAATGGCAATTTGTTCAATCACTGCGAGCAAGCCTTGGCCAAATTCTTCAAACCCAAAAGCAATTTCGATTTTTCCTTCCTCGTTCAATGAAATTCTCCCGCCAGCCGGATCTAAACGTCCATAGCCCAGCCCTCCGCCGTGCATGGTGATTGCCACCCCGACGCCTGTCTTAATCAAGCCGTTATGATCTTGTTTTCGGCGGCTGTTTAATAGTTTCGATTGGCTGATCTGTTTTAAAACTTGTTGAGCGCCGTCAGTTGGGGCGATTTTTTGCCCGACAGGCCCGGGATCATGTGCCTTGCGCAGATTTTTTTGTCTGAGTTCAAGCGGACTCATTCCAAGCGTGACCGCCAAGCGATCGATTTGCCCTTCCAATGCGAAGGTTACTTGGTTTCCACCAAAGCCTCTAAATTCACCGGCAACACCGTTATTCGTAAAAACCGAATAGCCTTCAACTTGAATATTCGGGATCATGTATGGGCCTATCGCATGTTCAACCGCAAAATCCAATACTGCGGGGCCTAACGTTGCATATGCGCCGGTATCCGCTATAATTCGCACTTGATGGGCGATGATTTTGCCGTTTTTTTTCGCACCTGTTTTCATTTTAATTTTCATCGGATGCCTTTTGATACCTGACCGCACCGATTCCCTTCTCGTTTGATGAATTTTTACAGGAAATCCCGTTTTCAGCGCCAATAAGGCTCCGTACGGCTGGATGTTTAATTCGTCTTTTCCGCCAAAAGAGCCGCCAAGCGGGCTTGAGACGACGCGGATGTCTTCTTCCGGCATATTTAAAATGCGGGCTAATTGATATCGGTCTTTATATCCATGCTGAGTGCCGGCATACACCGTCAAAGTGCCGTCTTTTTCCGGAACAAACACCCCGCCCTCTGTTTCCATGTACGCATGCATTTGCCTTGGAAGTTGATACGTTTCCTCTACAATACAGTCGCATGATTGAAATGCTTCTTCCACATTGCCGCTTTGATAAGATGCTTGGTGTAGGATATTCCCGTTCGGATGGAGCTGCGGAGAAGAAGGGAGCATAGCCTGTTCCGGATCATCAACAACCGGCAGCGGCTCATATTCCACTTCGATCAGCTGAAGCGCCGCTTCGGCGATTTCCTCTGTTTCCGCAGCAACAGCCGCGACAGCATCGCCGACAAAACGAACTTTATCTTTGCATAAAACAGGCTGATCAGGAAAGATTAAGCCAAACCCGTTTAAACCTAAAACATCCTTGCTTGTAATGACAGCCCGAACTCCCGGCAATTCCTCCGCTTTTTCCGTTGAGATCGAAACGATATTGGCATGCGGATATTCGCTTCGCAAAATTTTTGCAAACAGCATATTCGGAAACGAAAGATCTGTTAAAAACTTTAAATGTCCAGTTACTTTTTCTACTCCGTCCGGTCTGATGCACACTTGTTTCAATCTCAATCCCTTCCCTTCTTCATAATCCAAATTGAAAAAGCTCGTATTTGAATATATTAATCTTTCTCCTCTAATTTTTTTAGCTCTGCTATGACTATGTTGGCGGCGACCCGCCTGCGGTAATCCGCTGAAAAAAAAGCATCGCCGACAGGTTGAAATTCAGAAAAGACCGCCTCATGCACCTTTTTTAGTAAAGCGGACTCAACCTTGCGTCCGGCCAGCAATTGCTCCGTTATTCTTAATCGCCTTGGACGATTCTCGCCTCCGCCTGCTGCCAACCGCGCAAAGTCAATTGTTCCGTTGTCATTTTGGCCGATTATCCCTGCAATGGTGACGACAGAGCCTGAAAACGCCTCTCTCCTCCCAATTTTTTGATAAAAATGGACATATGATGGCGGAGCTGAAATTTCCGGCACCACTATTTCCGTTATAAGATCATCCTTGAATTCTTCATTCAACCAATGATCTAAATCGATTTTTTTTATGTCGTCCCCATCAAAACAACCGATTTTCGCTTCCATCACTAACAGGGCGGGGATGGCATCACCAATTGTTGAGGCGACGTTTCCGCCGATCGTTCCAAGATTGCGCACGGCTGGTGCAGCAATGGTCTTGACAGCTTTGGTCAATAAAGGCCATTTCGCTTTTATAATGGGATGGCGGAGGCAGTCAGCCAATCGGATAAGCGCCCCCAAGTGAAGAAAGTTTTGGCCGCCATCTTCTTTTTCATATATCGCTTCTAAAATTTTTATGTTCTCAAGGCTGATTAAATGAGATGGCTGCGGTGCTCCTTTTTCCCATTTTGTTTGCCATAATGTTCCGCCGGCTATAAAGTGTGATTCTAATTGCAATAGCTGCCGCAATCGCCATGCTTCTCTTAAATCTGTTGGCATCCATATTTTTGAGGACAATGTTTTCAACTTCATCCCCCTTCCTTTGATAGTAAAATAACGTGCTTTTGCAACCATATTGCGATTAGAAACGGAAATGCCTTGTGGACGTCCGCATTTGACCGATTGTGCACCATTATCGCCTGTCCGCTTCCTTAAATAGGGATAACAAAATCGGCGTACTCGGCAAGCGATCCAGCTTGGCAGCATCCTCATCAAACAACTTATTGCTGCGTATCAAGTTTCGTATTGAAAAATGAGATCGTTGATGATTTCCAGTTGAATAAACGGCTGTTTTGTGCAATTGCACCGCTTGCTCTGCTATCGACTTTTCCAAGCCGACTTTAAAAGAACTCTAAAAAGGGGCTTGACAAGTTTAGATACCGCGTCGGTACATAACCATCGGTTCGTCTATTGGTCAAGTGACTTTGGCATTCCGATTAGCGCCTGGCTTTTTGTGAAATGTGATTGCGGCTTCATTATGCACGCACCTTCTGAGGAGATCGAAGCTTTGTCAATTGAATTAATTCTGCTAAAATGCTGATCGCGATTTCTTCAGGGCCTTCTGCCCCAATAGACAAGCCGACAGGTGAATGAACGTGCGGGGGAATTTCCTGGTCTCCCAGCAAGCGTTTTGTCCGTTCTTTTGAACCGATGACCCCGATATATCGCAGGTTTTGCTGCAACAACAGCTTTAAAAGCTCTTGATCCTGTTGAAATTGGTGTGTCAGCAACACAACAAAATCGCGGGGGGAAAAAGATATTTTCGTTGCCGCTTCCCGCGGGAAAGCGATGATAAGCTGATCGGCATCAGGAAAACGCCATCTATTGCACAACGCTTCTCTCCAATCACTAACGATAACCGAAAAACCGGTCCGCGAAGCGAAATGCGACAGTGGTACAGCATCCGAACCGGCACCGAAAATAATCAATCTCGGTTTAGGCTCAAATCGCTGAACATATACATATGAGGACAGTTCATTGACCCAAACTAATCCGCTTTTCTCTTGCGCAGCTATGGCATCGATTTGTTTCGGTACCGCACCAGCCCATTCCCCGAACGTTTCCGTGTCTTCTGTAAAAAATAAATAATTGCTTACGGAAAAATTTTTGCCGAGTTGTTTTACGATGAAAACGTCCTTGCCGTTTTGAAGCAAATCATGCAGCCGGGATAAATGCTTTCGCAAACGGTCATCGATGCACTCCAACAGGATGCGTATGACGCCGTTGCAGCCGGCGCCTTTTCCCCACGACAAGTCATCTTCGCTTTTCAAGTCATATACGATACATTGCGACTCGCCCTCAAGCAAAAGCTTCGCCCTTTCTTGCAGGTCATTTTCAAGGCAACCGCCGCTTATTACGCCGATTGTTTCCCCATCCTCCTGAATCAGCATTGCTGCTCCTTCTTTTCGGTAAGAGGAGCCTTCCACATCAATAATAGTAGCAAGCACAGCTTTTTTTGGCTCAGTTGTTGCAATCTTTAAAATTTCATGGATATAGTCCATAACAATTCCCCTCTTATGAAAGAAAAGTAATGAGAATGATTGTTTTGTTCAAACGCAATCATCAACTGTTTCTTTCTCTTTGCATGCACAATGCGTTGGCAATATACGCCACGTTTCTCCCCAGGCGACCGGCCATTTTTAATTCTTCATCAGACGGCTTTCGCGAACCATCAGGGCCGGCTAAAACTGTTGGTCCATACGGAGTTCCGCCAATGGGGGCGTCCGTTAAATATTCCGGATTTTGAGTATAAGGTAATCCGATAATGATCATTCCGAAATGGAGAAGCGGTACGATGGATGTTAAGATGGCCGCTTCATGCCCGGAATGAATGGAACCAGCGCTTGTAAAGATGCCCGCGGGCTTTCCCTCCAGTACGCCTTCCACACAAAGGTCGCCGATAGTTTCTAAAAAATATTTAACTTGGGACGGCATCGATCCAAAATACGTCGGAAATCCCCATATCACTCCATCTGCCCAGTGGAAATCTTCTATTTCCGCTGTTTTAAATATTTTCTGCTTTTCGCTTTCACGCTCATAATTTTCTTTTCTCTTTCCAATTTGAAATGTTGCGGAAATTCCTTTTTTATCAATCATCAACGGATTTTCTCTAATAGCCGGAATTAAACGATCAGTAAATTCGGGAATTTTTACACATCGTACATCTGTTTTCTCAATCGCCTTTGCTCCTTCGCAAACTGATTGCGCCATTTGTCTTATATGTCCGAAAGCACTATAAAAAACAACTAAAATATTTGCCATAAAGCTTTCTGCTCCTAACCTTTTAAAATTACAAATAAAAACCGATTTGAATATTTCTATATCAGTATTGGGACAGAATCAAAGCCTTTTAAATTACATATAAAAAACGGTTTCCATCGGATTGGTGTGAAGCAAAACTCTGCCCTTCTTTATCACATAGCGGCAATGGGGCTGAAGGCGAATCAAATCTATAGCATGATCAACCGGGAACGTAATGATATTTGCTTCATTTCCTACCTTTATTCCGTAATCGTTAATTTGCAGAGCTTTGGCTCCGTTTATCGATATCATGTTAATCAATTCCTCCAATTCCTTCATTCCCGTTAAATGACCTGCATGAGCAGCCATATGTGCAGCCTGCAATATATTCCCGTTACCTAACGGATAAAACGGGGTCATGATATCGTCATGGGCGATGCAAACATTGATATTTTTTTGCAGCATCTCTTTTATTCTCGTAATCCCTCGCCCTTTAGGATAGGAATCATATCTTCCTTGCATTGCCGTGTTGATCAGAGGACAAGCTACAATATGAATTTTGGAACTCGCAATCAAATCTAATAATTTGGCAGCATAATTATCCGGATAATAGGCCATTGCACACGCATGACTTGCAGTCACTTTGTCTTCCAGTCCTGATGAAATCGCCAATGATGCAACTGTTTCAATAAACCTCGATTGCGGATCATCGATTTCGTCACAAAAGAAATGAAGAAATAGGCCGTATTTTTCAGCCAAAGAAAAGCAGAATTGAATGGATTCGATCCCTTCCTCCCTCGTTCTTTCCAAGTGAGGAACAGCACTTACCCCGTCAGCGCCCAGCTTGATTGCTTCAAGCATCCGTTCCTGATTTTCCGGACAAGAGAGTAAACCATTTTGAGGAAAAGCAATGATTTGCAAATGGATGATGTCCTGCAAGTCTGATTTCAGCTTCAGCAATGTTTTTAAAGCAACGAGGCGTTCATCGGAAATATCCGCGATCGCTCTTACATATAAAACACCGAATTTCATTAACTGATTCAGCGCCTTCCTGGCTCGCTCGTAGACATCTTCCATCGTCAAAGTTTGCTTCCGTTCGTTCCATAATAAAATTCCTTCTAATATCGAGCCGCTTTGATTCCAGCTCGGCTCTCCGGCAGTAAATGCCGTATCAAGATGAATATGTGGTTCGACAAATGGCGGCATGGCTAAATCTCCACAGCCGTCTATCACTGCTTTTCCTTGCAGGGGATAAGGGGAAATTTCAGCAATGATCCCGTTTTGAATCCCGATAAAATGATGCCTTTCTTGATTGGGCAGTCTGATATTTTCTAATACAAGGTCATACATATTGTAAATTCCTTTCAAATTTTACATATTGGCTTTCCGTCTCGTGCTGATACATCAACAACTGGCGATCGTTCCAATGTTCAGCTTTTTTAGATTGATAGAGCAGTTTTCCGTTTCGGAACACATATCTTTCAACAGGCAGATTCGTAAAGATGTCTTCTACTGATCTAGCTTTTAATAGAACGAAGCTTGCCTTCGCTCCGCATCTTACACCGTAATTATTTAAATTTAATAATTTGGCCGGATATTCGGTAATCATCCGAATAATTTGTTTTAGGCCTTCACCGCTTCCTAAATGGGCAACATATGCAGTTAGCAAACCGATTTGCAGCAAATCCGCCTTCCCGAATGGATGAAATGGATCATGAACATTATCGGAAGCAGCCGCAAGCGTCGCCCCGCTTTGCAAAATTTCATGAATTCTTGTGACGCCGCGGCGGACAATCCCTTGATCAAATCGACCTTGCAAGTACATATTGGCACCCGGCAGCGTCACCGCTCCAATTTGTGCCGCCGCCATCCGTTTAATTAAAGAAAGAGCTTTTTCTTGTTCCATTGGCGCCAAAGAGCAAAGGTGGCCGGCTACAACTCGATTGTGAAATTGCCGCTCCATTGTTTTTTGGATAATATAATCCAGTGTGCATACGTTCGGATCATCACTTTCATCTACATGCAAATCAATCGGTTTGTCGTACTTTTCCGCCAATGAAAATAAACCGTCAATTTGCTTCTCAGGGTTTTCAGCTAAATGAGGAGCTCCGCCAATTCCATCAGCCCCCATTTTGATCGCTTGTTCAATCCATTCCAGCTCTCGTTTCGAATCGTCGTCAGGCAGTAAAAACATTGGAATGACTTGAATCGTAATGTATTGTTTTAATTTTTCTTTTACGTTTAAAACAGCTGTCAACGCCCGGAACACGACGTCTTCCCCTAAAGGCAATTCAAAATTGACATGTGTGCGAATGGCTGTTGTACCATGGCTTAGTGCATTCAGTGCAGTTTTCATCGCCCGATACTCAATTTCTTCCACCGTGAAATGGGGAGATTGCTTCCGGTAATTTATTACTGCTTCTTGAAGCGTCCCGCTTGCGTTCGGAACTTTCCTGAGAGAATAGGCTTTATCTAAATGCATATGAGCATCAACAAAGCCGGGCAGCAACACATATCCTTGACAATCAATGAATGAATCGGAGGATGAGTTAATGGCCTCTAAAGTTTTAAAGTCTTCGCGCTGAAGATAAGAAGGCTGCTTTGTGATTTTTTCATATCGATCATCGTTAATGATGATTTCAAAGAGAGAACCAGGATCTTCAAGCGGCAGACAAACATTCAGCAAATGCAGTTGACTCATAGCTTTCTCCCCTTTTTGCCCAACTTGCTCCGAGGCGCATTTTTAATTTTTCGCCAAAAACTCGTTTGTGTAGGCATTGGCGATATCTTCTTTCTTTTTAATTAAACCTAGTTCATAGAGTTGATTTTGCAAGGTGTTCCACCGTTCTTGAGACATATAGCCGAAGCCGTGGTCTTTCGCATCGTGCCCGAAAATTAAGTTCAGCTGCTGTTCAGCCCCATATTCGAGCGCCTCCATTGATAAATCAGGATTATATTCATGTATAAATGGATTTACTTCATCCGAATGATCTTTATAATACTCCCACCCTTTCGTTGTCGCTTCCATAAACCGTTTGACGAGTTCAGGTTTTTCTTTGACCATTTTTTCGGTTGTAAATATTACATTGCCATAAGGCTGGTAGCCGGAATCGTGTATGAGCAAATATTTCGTTTCGATTCCTTGCTGCTTTAAGGCGAAAGGCTCTGCCGTAATGTAGCATTGGGTAACTGACTCTTTATTCTCTATAAATGGGGTCAACTGTCCGCTATATGCCATTTCTTTCGCATTGTCGAGCTGATAGGCCTTTTTTATATATGCCCAGTACCCTGTTCCAGGTGCCGTGTACACCGTTCGCCCATTCAAATCGGAAAAATCTTTAATATTTTGATCAGCATGGTACAACAACGCCTGCGGATTCACTTGAAAAATGGCTCCGATCGCCACAATGGGTATTCCTTTATCGCGTGCTAATAAAATATCGTCAGCTTGAGTGATTCCAAAATCGGCTTCCCCAGATGCCACTATTTGAATGGGGGAAACTTGCGGCCCGCCTGGCTCTATTGTCATATCAATGCCTGCTTCTTTATAAAAGCCTTTCATCAAAGCTGCATAGTTGCCTCCATGTTCCGGTTCCGCAAACCAGTTCGTGACTTGCTTCACTTTTTCCAATTTTTCTGAGTCCTCTTTGACTTCTTCGTTATTAGTTGAAGCTGATTGGCTGCCGCATCCAGCTAAAAGAACGAGTAGAAATAAAATGAAGATTTTTGTATATCCCTTCCCTTTTGCCTGCATACGAATCCTCCTACTATTTTTGATATTTTTCTAGTTACATTTCTGCTTCATGCCAAGAACCTAGTGCCGATAATAAGAACTTTTTTCGGTATATTTCAGCCGTTTCAATTCATTTTCCCATCGTTACACTTGTGCATAAGAGGTGACGTCCGCTATTTTTCCTGGATTCAGCAAATGAAACGGATCATTTTTTTGCTTGGTTTTTATGATTTCATCCATTCGTAAACTCCAACCACCGAATCCCAACAAATAAGTATGCGGATCATGCACTTTAGCTCCTATATTCAGGAAAAATTGTATGATTTCATACAGCCGTTTCTCGCTTGTAAAGCGAACGACCGGCAAGGCCGTTGGAATAATTGCTCCGTTTCTTTTTATAAATTCAAAATGAAGAAGGACTTCTTCACCAAATTCCTTTTTTAACAAATGGACTTGATGATAAAGGTGTTGAATATCAAACTCAACTTGCAAGTAAGTAATATTGTCTTCATTTTTGCAGGCCCACAGCGTGGAGTGGTTCCAAGTAAAATCCGAAAGGCGGACCCCTTTTCGATACTGCTTGGCAGGAATGGTATGTGCCAATATTCCTTTATGTTCGGAAACGAGTTCGACAAATTCACTTTTTGCTTTTTCATCGACCTCAATCATCGTTAACGTTTTTTCAGGCAAAATATATTGTTTTAAAGGAGCGAAATGCTTTGTTAAAGCTCCTTCACATACTGATAAGAGCCTTTTTTTCATAGTTTCTATGCCCGAAAATTGATGGGCGAAATTTATCGCTTCATCTAAATAGTCATGAAAAACCATTGCTTGCATCCAATCTCTTTTCTCCTCGATTGGCAATTGCAGCTCTGTCATGACACCTAAAGTTCCGTAATTGTGAATATATTGCTCGAGTTTATCGCCTGAAACAACAATTTTTCTCGGCTTTTCCTCAATTGTGTAAACCGAAGCGCTGTGCACATTGCCATCCCACAAATTGCCCCATGTAATGGAGCCGATTCCTCCCGATCCTCCCGCCACAAAACCGCCAATCGTTGCTTGAATATATGTGCTCGGCATAATTCGCAGCTCTTTTCCGCTTCGCTCTAATATCCGTTCAAGCTTGCCGATTCTTATTCCCGCTTGTACCGTTACAGCGTTTTCGCCGATTTCAAGTACTTGATGAAACCTCGTCATGTTGATCACAATACCGCCTTGAAGAGGTACGGCCTGACCATAATTTCCTGTTCCAGCACCTCTGACCGTAATCGGAATTTTTCTTTTTACGGCGAATGATATTAACGAAACTAATTCCTCTTCTGACTCCGGAAAGGCGATGCAATCGGCCAGTTTATCCTTTAGCTTTTGTGTGAGAATGGGTGAATACCAATAATAATCTTTAGAAAATTTTCCTCTTGAAGCTGCATCGAACAGAACTTTTTCCTTCCCTAAAAGCTGCTGTATTTCTTTTTTCCAAGCCATGCTTCCACACCTCCAAAGTTTTCTTTATGTTTGAAACAATTGATCATCCTTTCTATGTCAAAGGACTGTACTGCTTTTCGGTAGAAATGTTGATGAGATCATCCATTTCGAATTCCGCCATTTCCCGCAAAACAACCGCCAGCTTTTCACCCAAACGGTTGGCGATGATTTCTCCCGTTTCTTTTGAAGCTTTTTTTGCATTTCCTAAAACCCCGGATTTCGAAATATCTTCCATCCTCCAGGCAACATAATGGCTGCCTTTTAATTGAAGATGCTTTGCGCTTTCCGGAAACTGGATGAACTCATCGGGACAAAGCTCTTTTTTCACCCAATCGGTTTTGAAGGAAAGAATGAAGGATGTTTCGATTTCTCCCCCGTGGATTCCGTATGCAGCCTCTTTTTCCTCAATGAGATCCTCTGAGACATTGAAGTCATAGCTGTTCAACCGGAAAGTCATCAAACCTGTTTCAATGCGGATATCGCGGGCAACGGAATTGAGTAAATCATGGTTTCCTCCATGTGAATTAAATAAGACGAATTTTCTAAATCCGCTTTTTTTCAGACTTGCGGCAATATCCTTGATCATTGCCTCTAAAGTGCTCCCAGATAATGAGATGGTTCCTGCATATCCGAGATGTTCGATGCTTTTGCTGTACGCAATTGGAGGCAAAATCCAAATATTATCTTCTTCTTTTAAATGTTTGCAAGCTGAATGCAAAATCCCCTCCGCTATTAAAGAATCAGTAAATACCGGTAAATGAGGCCCATGTTGTTCAACTGCGCCAATCGGCAAAATGATTAAAGCATTTTGCTTTGGCAATTCAGCAATTTCCTTACTCGTTAATCTTGCAAAAAATTTCTGTTCAAATGCTTCTCCCTGGTAGCGAAATTCCATGCCGTTTCCCCTCCGAACAAATGATTACTTTTGTGAAAAAAGAAAAGCCGCAGGAAAAGAAAAACAATAAGTTTTTTCTTTCCTACGGCTTGTTTCCATCCCGTAAACAGGATCAAAACAATACCGAATGATCTATGGATAGCCTAAAGGACGGAAAACGTCCTTCAAGCTAACTCATTTTTTTTAAGAATAATTGTCATGCATGCTGAGCCAGTGGAAGGATCATAATCTTTTAAAACCGAAAAAACGTTTAGTCCGACAATTGTTTCCATTTTATATTTAAATCGCTTTTTAAATTCATCAATTAATAACGAATCTGCCCACATTGTCAAAGCTCCATCTACTTTTTCAAGAATTTGCAAAGCAGGATCCCGTTTATGCAACCCGAAAATTAAAATTTTTTCATCCGTTACTTCAACTCGCAGTTGAATCACACCTGTTTGAAAAATTTCTTTATTTACTTCGTTGTAAATTCTCGCAATATCTTTTTTTAATGATTGCCTCTGTTCTGTCAAAAGGCTTTTGTCTTTCAAAAAACCACCTCTTTTCTTAAAAATGATTTTACAATTTTTCAAAATGTTTGATTATTTCTTTGTTAAGTTTTTTTCCACATTTTTTTATTTTTGTCATAAATTCTTACACTTTTATTGAATTTATCTGCATACATTCTTAGAATGAATTTCAATACTTATAGCAAGGAGAAAGGAATATGAAGAGCCTGTTGATCAAAAACGCACAAATTATTACGATGAATCATGCGGATGAAATTTTCACGGGAGATATTTTCATCGAAAATGGCATCATAAGCAACATAGGGAAAAATCTTGCATGTGACGCCGATCAAATCATCAATGCAGAAAATCGGACCGTCATTCCGGGCTTCATTCAAACCCATGTTCACCTATGTCAGACACTTTTCCGCTCACGGGCGGATGACTTAGAATTGTTAGATTGGCTGAAAAAACGAATTTGGCCATTGGAAGCAGCACATGATGAGGAATCGATCTATTATTCCGCATTGCTCGGCATTGGAGAATTGATTGAAAGCGGGACCACAACGATTGTCGATATGGAAACCGTTCACCATACAGAAGCAGCGTTTCAAGCGATTGCAGGAAGCGGAATCAGAGCTTTATCAGGCAAGGTGATGATGGATCGTGGCGACGATGTGCCAATGGAGCTTCGCGAAAAAACAACTGATTCTCTCCAAGAAAGCGTTGATTTGCTTGAAAAATGGCATATGTTTGCAAACGGAAGAATTCAATATGCCTTTTCTCCCCGATTTGTCCTTTCATGTACAGAAGAACTGTTAAAAGAAGTTCAACGGCTTTCTGAAATATATCAAGTAAAAGTTCATACTCATGCAGCGGAAAATCAGGAAGAAATCAGGCTGGTTGAACAGCAGACAGGGATGCGAAATATCGAATATCTTGACTATCTTGGACTTGCCAATAAACGATTGATTTTGGCGCACTGCATCTGGCTGGATGAAAAAGAAAAGAAAATCATTAAAGACAGAGGAGTAAATGTTAGCCATTGCCCCGGGTCTAATCTAAAATTAGCTTCAGGAATTGCGGATATTCCCGGGCTGATGGAAATGGGAGTTTCGTTAAGCTTAGGCGCAGACGGAGCGCCTTGCAACAATAATTTAAATATGTTTCAGGAAATGAAGCTTGCAGCCCTCATCCAAAAGCCGAAGCACGGCCCTTCCGCAATGAAAGCAAAAGAGGTATTTAAAATGGCGACCATCGGCGGGGCAAAAGCGGTCGGATTGGAAAAAGAGATTGGCAGTATTGAAATCGGCAAAAAAGCAGATTTAGTGATTCTAAATTTACATCATTTTCATACTTTCCCTTCCTTTGAAGCTGATCCGATTTCGCGGATCGTTTATTCTGCTTCAAGGGATAATGTAGAAACAACCATTATAAATGGGGAGATTGTAATGGAAAACAAAAAAATAAAAACACTCGACAAGGAAATTGTTTTAAGAGAAGCAGACCGCTCGATCAAAAGAATGCTCAAAAAAGAAAAAGCAGTTTTCCACTGAAATCCGAAAAAGGGTGTCTTAGAAAGTCAAAATCCATTGAAAACGAAACATCATAAACATTGATATATCAACATTTCTAAACCATTAAAGGGGCGTCTATAAGCCGGAAAATCGACTTATTAGACAGCCCCACTCTCCCTATAACAATCTATTATGATTGTTTTGCAAAAGCTTCGCATAATATCGGCCATGAAAATTTTCCACCACGATGCCTGCTTCAAAAAAGTCTGACAATCGTTCACTTGAAAGCAGCTCTTCTGTTCTTCCCTCAGCAAAAACCTTTCCTTCCTTTAATAACAGGGAATTGGTGAAGCAAGGCAAAATTTCTTCAACATGATGCGTCACGTACAGGATCGTTGGCGCATTTGGCCTTTTGGCAATTGTTTCAATCAGCCCTAAAAGTTCTTCTCTCGCCAATATATCAAGACCATTGCACGGCTCATCTAAAATAAGGAGCTTCGGCTGAGGCATAAGCGCCCGCAAAATCAGCACTTTTTGCTTTTCACCTTGGGAAAGGCTGTCATATGTACGCCCGCTTAGTTTTTCCACCCCGAATAGCGTCATCAATGACCCCATCTCTTCTAAATCGTGTTCATCCGGTGTTTCATATAAGCCGATTGACGCGAATTTTCCGCTCAAAATAACTTCTTCAACAAGATCATGTCCGTAAATTTTTTCTTGGAGCGATGAGCTGACAAGGCCGATTTTTTTTCGAACCTCGCGAAAATCTGCCTTTCCAAAAGTAAATCCAATGACGGAAACCGTTCCTTTTGAAGGAAACAAATAGCCGTTTAACAAATTGAGCAATGCTGTTTTCCCCGCTCCATTTCTTCCTAAAATACACCAATGCTCGCCTTCATCAACATTCCAATTTATATTCTCCAAAATATATTTTTTGTTGCGAATGAGCGAAACATTTTCAAGTGCAATCACCATACGCTTGCTCCTCTCCATACGTTACATTATAATTATTATTCCAAAAATTTCTGTTGAAGGGAAGAGAGGATCATTGAAAAATCTGATTTTTCCATCAAAAGTGTTTTCTTCTTTCTTCAGATTGGTTTAGTTCCATTAGGTATTTATGCGAGTGAAACATTTGTAAGATAAAACCGTAGAAATAATCAAAATGTTTTGTAAAGCGTAAGGGGGAACCATTGTGTCAACAGATACGATCGTTTTTTTAATCACTATGGGGTTCACACTTATCATACACGGGGGCCTGACGTATTTAGTCGTAAAGAAGCAAGATTACAGCTTAATATCGGGCTTCTACAACAGACCAGAAGAAGAACAGCAGCAATTAATTGAAAATGGTTATCCGCAGGCAATTGGTAGATTGCTGTTTTATACGTTCATCATTTTGTTCATTTCGGTCATTTTAGCACTTTTTCAAATCCCATATGGATTTGAAATAGGCATGCTGCTGTTTCTCATCGTACTGCTCGGCGGTTCGATCTATGTACAAAAATATGAACTAAAGCATAAACGGAAAAAATATTATTGGATTACCGGAATTGTTGCGGCTATTGTGATCACATTCGTTATCGTTTTAGGCTATTTGGGACTTAAGGAGCATGATGTGATCATAAATGACCGACAGTTGAAGGTAACGGGTTTATATGGGGTGGAATGGCCGATTGATGAGATTGACCGTGTGAAGCTGTTGGATGAACTTCCCGAGGTCGTTGCCAAAAGTAATGGCTTTGCGGCTTTTGATCGTTTGAAAGGATCTTTTCGGCTAAAAGAGCCATACGGTGGAGGAGGAAAATTGTTTGTTTACAAAGGGCGTGCACCGTATGTATATATCGAAAAAGATGATGATTATATCATTTTGAATCAAAAAGACAGGGACGAAACGCAAAAGCTGTATGACCAATTACTGGAAAAGATAAGCGAATGATAATAGTGCACATGGAACCCTGATCTATAAATATATAACTGGAAACTTTACAGCAATTCTCTTTTTCATGCCCGATATCCGAATATTCATTAACAGTGCATTGGAAAATGTATTTAGAGGCTCCCCATTCAGGAAGCCTCTTAAATTTTCAATCATTGCTCAATCCGATCGGAAAACCTATTAATCTACTACTTTTAAAACAATTTGACCATCCTCTACTACCGCGATTTTTCGTTTCACTTCCAATCTTCCGTCATCACCGATTGATGGAATCTCGTATACGCGTTTGTCTTTTGGCAGATTATCCAGTCCATCTTGCATATGTTTGCGAATAGCTTCCGCATCGTCAACAGTTTTTGCCGCTTTCATCGCTTCAACGAAAATATACGTAGCGATATAGTTGAGCCCTGATTCAGAGCTAGGTTCATCTTTAAACTTTGCTCGATAGTTTTCGGCAAATGCCGGCGCTCCCGGATCATTAGATTTTACGAGCGGCAGCACTCCAACAGAACCTTCTAATACGTCATAGGAACCTGTTATTTTTTCCATAAAATCCAGTTTTGCCTGATCCATGATAATGAATCCGCCTTTAAATCCTAGCTCTCTAGCTTGCTTTGCCACTTTTGCGGTAGGTTCTGAAGCTCCGCCTATAAATAGAACATCCGGTTTTTCTTTAAGAGCATTTGTGACAATGGTGAAAAAGTCGGTTTCCTTTGAAAAATCAATGGATGAATGATATACAACCTTTCCGCCCTTCTTTTCCCATTGTGGAAGCAAAGTTTTTGCCCAGTCTTTCCCATATTGTGTAGACGGCGGAAGAGCGGCTAATTTTTTGCCAAACCGTTTCATAGCATAATCTGTAAAAGGTTCCACGTAGCCGTCATAACGCGGCGGTATGCCGATCGTAAGGGAGTTCCCGGCATCAGTTACATCCGGTTCACTCGTATAGGCACCAATCAAAAACTTTTCAGTCTCATTAAATACTTGAAGCGCCATCACTCCACCGCTGTGCGGCGTAAAAATAATAGGTGTTTTAATAATACTTTAATAATTTTGTAAATAATCCCAATACACATGAAAAAACCCCATTTGGATGGAGTGATCCAAACGAGGTTTTAAGCAATTAATCGATTTATATAAACAATCCGTCTTTAAAACCGATTTCATAAATATAAAAGATGCCGTATAATATACTAATTGCTCCGGCAAGCGAGCAAATGAACGGAACATATTTTTTCACTTTGCTTCCGAGAATAAACGGCAGACCGAGAATGGTTGTAAAACAAAACATGCCGACGATCGTCCCGACTCCGAAAATGCAGATGTATAAAAACGCTTGAAAATAGCTTTCAACAGTTGTCATCGTTAACAGCACCATTGCCGCGCTTCCTGCCAAACCGTGAATAAAACCGATGATCAATGATTTAATATTTGTATATTCCGTTTCATCGTTTCGCGCCAGTTTGTGCCTGCCATCGCGAAGACTTAAAATTCCTAAAATCACTAACATAATCCCGACGAATAATTCCAATGTCAATGAAACCTTCTCCGGAATAGCTGTTTTTAATCCGATCACGATCATCCCGATCAACAAAAGGGTAGCGGTGTGTCCAATTCCCCAATATACTCCTGTTAAACTGGATTTCTTTAAAGTTTTTGTCCTGCTGGCAATTGTGGACACAGCAATCACATGATCCGGTTCAGTTGCATGTTTCATCCCGAGAATCAATCCGAAAAAAAGCACGGATAAAAAATTGACTGACACATTTTTCACCTCTTCTATTTATCTCTTTAATATTTTCGTAATAGGATTGGAGGTTCTTTTAATAGATAAGCTCTCGCCAATCGGTGAACTTCCAAAAACAGCCCCTCAATGTGATCGGTATGGTTTCCTAAAATTCTAATCATAAAGGCAGATGGCAAAAATCTTGAAATGCCGATCCGTCCATCAAACGGTCCTCCCTGCAACTGGCATGAAATCTTTTCCATTAATTTATCATCCACTTCGTCAGAAATAACGAGGAACGAACCGTAATGTGTATAGCCTTCCATATTCAATAATTGATCAATTCCCCGATCCCCTTGTTGATAAAAATGATCGAACAAAATCAATCGATTTTCCTTATAAACTTTTAATTTTAGCCGTATTGCATCGAAACAGAACGGCTGCCCGGTTTCAGACCAGCCCGGCGTAATAATTTCTTTGTACAAAAAGGCTGCACCCTTTTCCATATGGACGATGGTTTCCTGCTCAAAGCGAGCCTGTTCATAAACGATCAACGGATCTGACAAACATTCCAGCACGCTGTCTTTTTGCAATGTAAACAAGAATTTCTGCTTGACAGGTTTTTTCGGTGTTTTATAAATTTTCGTTGAAGATTGTGACGTCACCGCAAGCCTTGCCTTTTCACCTAAGGAAATTTCTTGTGCGTATTCATCCCCGTCTACACATCCGCCGCCGACATGAATCACATAAACGATCGGTATCGACGATTCCGTATAGACCGGCTTTGTCATTTTCAAAGCTCCTTGAAAAAAGTGATCCGTAATTACGGTCCGCTCCCCTTTTTGCTCCGCGCGAATCTGCAAAATTCCTTCCATTTCTACAACCCTGCCAGCAGCGCATTTCGTTTAATCCAATTGATCACATTATCTAAACCAATTTCTTCCTTTAAATTAGTAAAAAAGAACGGTCGCTCCCCCCGCATCATTTTCGTATCTTGTTCCATGATTTCAAGACTTGCACCGACATAAGGAGCGAGGTCGATTTTATTGATGATAAACAAATCAGACTTAATCATCCCTTGTCCCCCTTTTCTTGGGATTTTTTCCCCTTGGGCAACATCAATGATATAAATGGAGAAATCGACTAATTCCGGGCTGAAGGTTGCCGCTAAGTTATCTCCACCGCTTTCAACAAAAATCATATCTAAATCCTCGTGTCTTTCTTTTAACTCATCAATTGCCGCAAAATTCATCGATGCATCCTCACGAATGGCCGTATGGGGACAGCCGCCTGTTTCGACGCCGATAATCCGATCCTCCGGAAGAACGCTGTTTTTTATTAAAAATAAGGCATCCTCTTTTGTATAAATATCATTAGTGACAACAGCAACACTGAATTCCTTTGACAAATAGCGAGTCAATTTTTCCACTAGCAGCGTTTTGCCGGCTCCTACTGGCCCTCCAATTCCGATTCGTATAGGTTCCATTTTGACTGATTCGGGATTAGCCCCAAATCTTCCCCCCCTTATCTTTTGATCAAGCTTTGCAGTTTTTTTTGAAAAGAAGCAGATCGCTTCTTACGCTTTCCAGCCTTTTCGCTTCAGCCAAGCATGCAGAGAGTTTGTAAAAATAATGAAACTCTGAAAACAGTCTGTTAAGACATAAAAAGTCTTACATGCAATTGCTCATGCCTCATTTGTGCAATTTCAAGGCCAGGTGATTGCGCACCTAAATCGTCGATCGATAGTTTGCCAATTTTTAAAACAGCTCTCCTCACATCCTCCTGCAAATCTTTTAATAGCAGCTGCCCTTCTTTTTGACCGATCGGAATGCCGCGGACTCCGTTTTGTACAAGCGTTTGAATAGTGGAATACAAATACGTTACAAGCGTTGTTTTTTCATCCGCTCCTATTTTTATCCCGACAATGGCAAAAACGAGAGCCGCATGTCCGTAAAGCTCCTTCGCTTTTATTTTTTGAGCATATTGTTGCAGTGTTGGATGAGGGTAAATATTTAAACAAAGCTTCAGCATTTGCTCGCCAATTCTTCGGTTCCCTTCTTTCGTTTCTTTAGCCATTGAGCTGGCGTAAAGAATCTCATCCAGCTTCCAAAGCTCCTCTTGTTTCCCTTCTTTTTCAAATTGATATGCAAGCCGGCAAGCCAGTCCGTCCGTATAGACGAGCTGCTTGTCAATGTACGTTTTTAAAAAACTTTTAAATGTACTTGCATCTTTTATTTTCTGCTCAACAATATATGTTTCGAATCCGAACGAGTGGGAGAAGGCTCCGGAAGGAAAGTTTGAATCGCTTATCTGCAATAAAGGCAGCCAATCAATCATGGTGATGATGTCCGACATATCGAAAAGGTTGTTTTATTTTTCGTTTCTCCCGTTTGCAAGGAATGTTCAGCTCGTTTGCAAGTTGTTCTACAAGATGATCGTATTGCACGATCATTTCATTTCCTTCAAACTGAGCCGGCAAATGTCTGTTGCCGATTTGATGTGCAATTTCTCCCATCTCTTTCAGCGTAGCCGGACAAATGACAAGGACATCTTCAGGCAGGACAGAAATAATGATCATATTGTTTTCATCTTCATATAAAATGTCACCATCTGCCAGCTTCTTTTCCTCCTTTAAACGAATCCCTATTTCGTTCCCGTGGTCTGTTTTCACTCGTTGAATTCTTTTGAGCAGATCATCGCTTCTTAAATAGACGCGCTCCACATGTTTTTCCTTTACTGCTTTTGCATAAATATTTCCAAGTGTTTCTTTAATAATCATCCGTCTTCACCTCAAAACAGAAAATATCTTTGCGCCATCGGAACAACTTCAACCGGCTCACAATTGATCAATTCACCGTCCACCTTTACCTCATACGTTTGTGGATCGACTTCGATAGAAGGAGTTTCACCATTAAAAACCATGTCCTTTTTCGTCAATGTACGAACTCCTTTGACGGGTTTCACGATTTTTTGCAACTTTAACTTTTCGGGAATGCCGGCTTTTATTGCTGCTTTTGACAAAAATGTGATCGATGTTTGTGAGACAGCTTTGCCAAATGATCCGAACATCGGACGGTAATAAACAGGCTGCGGAGTTGGAATGGATGCATTTGGGTCTCCCATCAAACTATAGGCAATCATTCCGCCCTTGATGATCATTTCCGGCTTCACCCCAAAAAAGGCCGGATTCCAAACAACTAAATCCGCCAATTTGCCGACTTCTACAGAGCCGACATATTCAGATATTCCGTGGGCAATCGCAGGATTGATCGTATATTTTGCCACATATCTTTTCACTCTGAAATTGTCATGATCTTGGCCGTCTCCCTTTAAGGAGCCCCGCTGCTTTTTCATTTTATCTGCGGTTTGCCATGTCCGCGTAATCACTTCGCCGACCCTTCCCATCGCTTGCGAGTCGGAACTGATCATGCTGAATACGCCAAGGTCATGAAGAATATCTTCCGCCGCAATCGTTTCTTTGCGAATGCGGGAATCGGCGAAGGCGATATCTTCAGGAATAGCCGGATCCAAATGATGGCAAACCATCAGCATATCTAAATGTTCCTCGAGCGTGTTGACTGTAAACGGTCTTGTCGGATTTGTCGAAGAAGGCAAAACGTTTGGCAGGCTGGCCATTTTCATAATGTCCGGGGCGTGTCCCCCGCCTGCGCCTTCTGTATGGTATGTATGAATGACCCGGTCTTTAATCGCTGCAATGGTGTCTTCTACAAAACCGGCTTCATTTAACGTATCTGTATGGATGGCAACTTGCACATCATACTCGTCAGCTACGGATAAACACTGATCGATCGCCGCCGGTGTTGAACCCCAGTCCTCATGCAGTTTTAAACCAACTGCACCTGCTTTGATTTGCTCCTCTAACGCTTTTTTTCCGGATGAATTTCCTTTCCCTAAAAAGCCGAAATTCATAGGAAAATGTTCAACTGACTCCAGCATTCTATAAATATTCCATTCACCCGGTGTACAAGTCGTTGCATTTGTCCCTGTTGCAGGCCCCGTTCCTCCTCCTATCATTGTTGTAATTCCAGATGTCAAAGCTGTTTCAATTTGCTGAGGGCATATAAAATGAATATGGGTATCGATTCCGCCTGCCGTAACAATCATTCCTTCTGCCGCAACGATTTCGGTTGAAGCTCCGATTACCATTGTGACGCCATCCATTAATAATGGATTTCCCGCCTTTCCGATCGCGGCAATTTTCCCATCCTTTATGCCGATATCCGCTTTATAAATACCTGTATAATCAATAATAATGGCATTTGTGAGAACAAGATCCATCACGTCTTTCCTTTCGGCAAATGGATGCTGTCCCATTCCGTCGCGAATCACTTTCCCACCGCCGAATTTTACTTCATCTCCGTATACGGTAAAATCTTTTTCGATTTGAATGAAGAGTTCCGTATCAGCCAATCTAATGCTGTCTCCAGTTGTCGGGCCGAACATATCGGCATATTGTTTGCGCGGCATTTGAAAACTCATTTGTCCGCCTCCTTTGTCAACGGTCCGTTCGTCAAATTATTTAGACCGTACACTTCTTTTTTTCCCGAAAATTCAACGAGCTCTACGATTTTCGCATCGCCCGGCTCAAACCTTACCGCCGTTCCGGACGGAATGTTTAAATGCCTGCCGAACGCCAGCTGCCGGTCAAATTCGAGCGCCCTGTTTACTTCAAAAAAATGAAAATGCGAACCGACTTGTACTGGACGGTCCCCTCTATTGACAACATTGAGCTTGATCGCCTCTTTCCCTTTATTGCAAACAATCGGAGCTGATTTTAATCGATATTCCCCTGGAATCATTTTTTCACCTCTTTTACCGGATCGGATCATGGACGGTTACAAGCTTCGTTCCGTCTGGAAATGTTGCCTCCACCTGGATATTTTCGATCATTTCCGGAACGCCTTCCATCACATCATCTCTAGTTAAAATTTTTGTGCCATATTGCATCAACTCCGAAACCGTCCGTCCTTCCCTTGCGCCCTCCATAATCTCATATGTGATGATGGCCACTGCTTCCGCATAGTTCAGCTTCAAGCCTTTTCTCTGCCTTCTGCGCGCTAAATCTGCAGCAACAACGACCATCAATTTTTCCTGCTCTCGGGCTGTCAGCTTCATTACACCCTTCCTTTCTAACAGACAATCAAAAATAACACGATTTTCTTACATTCCATTTCCCTCAATGGGTTGAAGATAAAAGGTGTTTTTATGTTATTTTTTATTACAAATATAATTCACACCATGTGAAACACCAAGTGTTATGTCATATTTTTTAACATAGAAAATTTAAAAAAATTTTTCTAGGGGGAGGAGGAAGTTTTAAATTAAACTACTAAATATTGTTGAATGTCTTCAATATTTGTGTTTTTTACTACACCCTTTGATACAACAGTTCTTTTGTCCAAAATATAGTATTCATCAGAACAGGCAAATGCTGAATCTATGCTGTGCTCAACTAAAACGACGCCAATTCCTTTTTTGGACGCAATTTTTACAATGACCTCCTGTATTTGCTCTACTATAGATGGTTGAATCCCTTCCATCGGTTCGTCCAGCAATAATAGCTCGGGCTGCCCGGCAAGAGCCCTCGCAATGGCCAATTGCTGCTGCTGCCCGCCGCTTAAATCTCCTCCTTTTCTCTTCAACATTTCCTTTAAAACAGGAAAAAGCTCGAAAATTTCCTCTAAAACAAGCGTTTTTTCTATCTTTTTCGAAACAGCTTCAAAGCCTAAAATGAGATTTTCTTCCACAGTCAGCGAAGAGAAAATCTCCCTGCCTTGGGGAACATATCCGATTCCTTTTTTTGCCCTCCTTTCCGGAAGCTCATGTGTAATTTCCTGATCATTCCAATAAATAGTCCCGTCCATCGGCTTTAACAATCCAATAATCGTTTTGATCAATGTTGTTTTTCCCGCCCCGTTTCTTCCCAGAATGGAAACGACCTTTCCTTTTTCAACTTCAAGATGGACATTATTCAACACCATCGTTTCATCATATCCTGCTTTCAAACTAGATATTTTTAGCACACCTTTGCCTCCCTTCCTAAATAAACCTCTGCAACAAGCTCATTTTGCTGCACTTCCTCCATGGAACCTTCACACAAAATTTTCCCTTCATGCATAACTGTTACCTGTTCAGCAAAATTCCGAACAAAATCCATATCATGTTCAACAATCAGCACTGCGCATTTCTCAGCTATTTCTTGAATAAACAAGCCGGTTTTTTCCCTTTCCGCCCCAGTCATGCCGGCAATCGGTTCATCAAGAAGTAAAACTTCCGGTTTTTGCAGCAGCTGCATGCCGATTTCAAGCCATTGTTTCTGGCCGTGGGACAGCAAGCCTGCTGGGTCATAAGCTCGATCTAAAAGATCGGTTCTCTCAAGCATTTCGGTAATTTCGTCTTTTTCATCCGCGGTTAATTTCGCCTTCATAACGGAAAAAAGATTTCTATTTTGTTTGATCGATAACTCCATGTTTTCAAATACGGTTAATTCAGTAAAAACGGACGGATTTTGAAATTTTCTAGCGATTCCATGCCGAACGATTTCGTGCTCTCTCCGCTTTGTCAAATCTACTCCTTGAAACATCACTTTTCCATCTGCTGCTTTTGTTTTGCCGCAGATGACATCAAGAAGAGTCGTTTTGCCCGCACCATTCGGACCAATTAAAAAACGAATTTCTCCGTGATGAACATCTAAATTGACACCTTGAAGCGCTTTAAAGCCGTCAAAATCAACAATAATATCATGACACGACAGAATCGGATTCACCTTTTTTCACACCTTTTTCAAAAAATTTCGCAATACGCTTTGGAAAAGCTTCGAACAACCCGGCAATTCCTTTCGGGAAAAAAACAACGATCAAAATGAATAGAATGCCTAAGCAGAAAAGCCAAACATCCGGATATGTTTCACTGAAAAAGCTTTTGGCTCCGTTTGTTAAAATCGCTCCGATTATGGCGCCGAATAACGAATGACGGCCGCCGATGGCTACCCATAAAACCATTTCAATTGAAGGGATTATATCCATCATCGAAGGAGAAATGAGACCGACCTGCAAAACAAACAACGCGCCAGCTATTCCGGCAAACGAAGCCGATAAACTGTAAATAAACACTTTAAAAACAGCCGGATCAAATCCTAAAAACCGAAGGCGGTTTTCGCCGTCCCGAATGGCAATTAATACATGGCCAAGTCTGCTTTTGGTAATCCAAACAGATAACATAAAAATGGCAAACAAAGCGAAAACGGTAATAGCATATAAAACAATTTGTACCATTGGTGAGGATAAAGAAAACCCAAAAACGGTGCTAAAATTGGTTAATCCGTTTGTACCGCCTGTCAAATCCTGTTTGGCAATTAAAAGTGTGACGACGACAACAACGACTGCCTGTGACAAAAGAGAAAAATAGACGCCTTTGATCCGGTTTTTAAACGTAAGCATGCCCAAAACCACTGCCAGCATTGCTGGTATGAAAATTGCTGCCATTATGGAAAAGAAAGGATTAAAGAAGGGCTTCCAAAACCACGGAAGCTCCTGCACTCCGTTCCATTCCATAAAATCCGGCAACGCTCCTTTTGAAGCCTCCAATTTTAAATACATCGCCATGCAATAAGCTCCAATCCCAAAATACACGCCGTGACCTAAGCTTAATATCCCGGTGTACCCCCAAATAAGACAGATTCCTACTGCAATGATCGCATAGCAAAGAAATTTTCCGAGCAACGCTAAGCGGAATTCGGTTAAATAAAACGGGGCCAGAAGTAAAATCAGGAAAAATAACAGATAAATCATTTGTTTTCTGCGCATAATCCGTCCTCCTAATCCAATGCCCTTGTGCGATAAGAGAAAATACCTAACGGTTTCCACTGCAAAAATAAAATGATCACTGCAAATACAATGACTTTTGCCATCGTGGCGCCGAAGGAATATTCAACAACAGTGCTAAGCATTCCAATGCCAAATGCGCCGATAATCGTCCCTTTCAATCCGCCAATTCCTCCTAAAATGACAACCATAAACGCATCGACAATATAGTACGTTCCAATTGTAGGGCCGATCGGTCCTAATAAAGTTAAGCTACAGCCAGCGATTCCGGCTAATCCAGCTCCGAGAGCAAAGCCTAGAGAATCTATTTTTCTTGTAAAAATTCCTAAACAAGAGGCCATATTTCTATTCATCGTGACCGCTCTTATTCTCAAACCGGTAGACGTTTTGTTTAAATAATAATAAAGCAAAGCGATACAAACGATTGACAGAGATAAAATTAACAACCTTTTATAAGGCAATGTAATGCCAAATATTTGCCAGCCTCCATCCATCCAAGCAGGTGCAACAACCGCAACATTCGGAGCGCCAAATATGGATCTGGCAATCTGCTGCAAAATCAAACTAATTCCCCAAGTGGCCAAAAGACTGTCTGTTGGTCGATTATATAGAAAACGAATGATTCCTTTTTCAAGCAGATAACCGATAAACGAAGCAACGAGAAATGAAATCGGTATAGCAATAAAGTAGTAATAATTAAACAAGCTTTCCGGCAAATATTTAGAAAAAATGAGCTGCATTACATAGGTTGCATACGCACCGACCATAATTAATTCACCGTGGGCCATGTTGATGACATTCATTAAGCCAAACGTTATAGCTAAGCCAAGGGCGATCAATAACATGATCGATCCAAGGCTCAACCCGTTAAACAGTTGACTGATGAAAATTGACAAGCTGTTCACTCCTATCAATTTAGATTATTCATTATTTTTAGATAATTTCTCCGCCCAAGAATAGCTTTTTAAATACGGATCCGGCTTCACCGGCTCACCAGAATTCCAAATTTCTTTAAATTGGCCGTCCGGTTGAATTTCGCCGATTCTTACTGTTTTCCACAGATGCTGATTCTCACCTTCTATTTTTACCGTGCCGCCCGGAGCTTTGTACTCGATTCCCTTCGCAGCTTCCTTGACCTTTTCAACCTCAAAAGATCCCGCTTTTTTTACTGCTTCTGCCCATAAATGAACAGCTATGTAAGCCGCCTCAATCGGATCATCCGTTACACGCTCTTCACCATAAGCTTCTTTATATTTTTCAACAAACGCTTTGTTTTCTGGTGTATCCGTTGTCTGGAAATAATTCCATACCGCTAAGTGGCCAGCTAATACTTCACCGCCGATTCCTCGAATTTCTTCTTCAGCAATGCTGACCGACATCACAGTAACATCCTTCGATGTGATTCCGGCATCCTTCAATTGTTTGAAAAAGGCGACATTGCTGTCTCCATTTAATGTATTAAAGACTACGTCAGGTTTCACTTTTTTCATTTTATTGATGACCGTGCTGTAATCAGTATGTCCTAAAGGTGTATATTCTTCGACAACTACCTCTCCGCCTTCAGCTTTTAATTGTGCTTTAATAATACTGTTTGCCGTGCGCGGAAACACATAATCCGAGCCAATTAAAAAAAACTTCTTTCCTTTATTGTTTAACAGCCAGCTGACAGCAGGCACAATTTGTTGATTGGTGGTCGCCCCCGTATAAAAAATGTTCGGAGAAGATTCCATTCCTTCATATTGAACGGGGTACCAAAGCAAGCCTTTATTTTGTTCGACTACCGGCAGCATGGCCTTTCTGCTTGCGGAAGTCCAGCCGCCAAAAATCGTCGCTACCTTATCCTGTTGCAGTAATTTCTTTGCTTTCTCAGCAAAAGTCGGCCAGTCAGATGCGCCGTCTTCAATAACCGGTTCAATTTTCTTCCCTAAAAGCCCGCCTGAGTTGTTAATTTCTTCAATCGCCATTAATTCTGCGTCCTTTAAAGAAACTTCACTGATCGCCATCGTGCCGCTTAATGAATGGAGAATACCGACTTTCACAACATCCGTTTCATTTTGTTCGCTATTCTGTCCATCGCTTGATTCCTTTTCCTCTAAAGCAGAAGACATGGCACATCCACTTGCGAAAATTACAGAGAAAATCGTTAGAAATAAAAAAATTTTTTTCATTATTGTCCCCCTTTTTAACACTTTATGTAATTTTATATAACAAAAATACCGATTCTCTTTCCTTCATACAACAAGTACGGAAAAAATGTTAACATGATTTTTCAAAAAAAATACCTCTAGGTGTTTCCCCTAGAGGCTCTTTTTCATCAAACAAACTCATTCACTTTTTGCTTCAAAATGGTTTACTTCTTGTTCCTTTTCAGAAAAAATTGTTTGACACTGTCCATCGTTTCGTAAGTTGGGACAATCACTTTACTTTCGGGACTATTCAATCATTTAAATCTACCATGAACCGATTATGAAAAAGCATTTTGCAGCCGGCTGCCATTTATTCAATATACCTTACATCTGTAACCGGGAAAAACGGAAGCATCTTAGCTGCATAGTAGCTTAACAAAATAGCGATTATAAAATAAAGGACAAAGCAAAGATCGTATTTGGAAAACCCGATTTCGTAGTAAAACGTTCTTTTTGTGTCATTCGAAAATCTTTTCGCCTCCATCGCTACAGCAATTCTGTGCGCTCTGCGAATGCTTTGCGATAGCAGCGGAATCGAGTATGCTTTCAATTTATGAAAAAAATTCGCTAAGCCTTTTCTTTGTTCAACACCTCTTACAATCATCGCTTGCCGTATTGTTTGAAACTCTTCGATCATAATAGGGATTAAACGAATGCCTGCCATAAAGCTGTAAGCATATTTAGGCTTCAACTTTAATTGCTGCATTAACGAATAAAATAAAAAAACCGGTCTTGTCGTTAACGAAAACATTAACCCAAGCAGAGCGAAGATAAGGGCACGAAATCCTAAATGAAGACCGCGATAAAAGCTTTCTTCTGTAATATGGATCAGCCCCCATTCCCACCATGTTGTCTCACCTTTTCCAAAAAAAATCATGGAGGTAGCAGTCGACACAAAAATAAGCACGAATGGAATCAGCAATAAAAGTATGCGCTTCATCGGATGACCGGTAAAAAAAGCAAATAAAAGAAAGGCGGAAACTGTGTAGTTGATTAAAAAATTAATGTTGTGAATAAACAGAACACTAATAAATAAAACGATCAGAAACAATAGCTTTAAGCTCGGGTTGATTTTATGCAGCCATGTTTCTTTTATGTCAAAATCCATTGTAGATCCCTCTATATCTGAACATACATCTGCTCATCCTCACAAGAATGAATTTCATCCTCTACGAGCTTCCCGCCTTCGATCCGCCAAACTCTTGTCGCCATATGCTTTGCTATTTGTTCATCATGTGTCACCATCAAAATGGTAGACCCTTGTTTGCGATAATGTTCTAAAAGCTCCAAGAGCTGAAATGTATTGGATGAGTCTTGCCCAAAAGTCGGTTCATCTAAAAGCATGATCGGCTGTTTTTTAATGATTGAAGCGGCAACACTCAATCTTCTTTTTTGTCCCATTGAAAGCTGATAAGGGTGTTGATGGCGGTGCTTCTGTAAATGAAATAATTCGAGCATTTCTTCTACTTTTGTTCGAATTTCTTCTTCTTTCATCCGTTCAATCCTCAACGAATAAGCAATTTCATCGTAAACTGAATTGGTGACAAATTGAAATTCCGGATTTTGAAAAACGAACGACAGCATGTTGGAAAGCTTTTTTATTTTCTTTGCTTCTTTTTCTAACAGCAAATAAGTGCCGGTCGTTTGTATAAACTGCATCAATGAATGTAACAAAGTGCTCTTTCCGGCGCCGTTTTTCCCCACTATCGCAATCCATTCACCTGCATGAACCTTTCCATATGGTACATCGATTTTGACTTCCTTCTTTCGATATCCTTTAAATTGCTCAAGCTCAATCACGACCTGTTCTTTTAAAGGGGTTTTTTTGTAATACCCCTGCTTATCACGAAGATAATCCTCCCATACACCGGGATACCAAATGCCGTCTTCGCGAATTTCTTTCCGATACCGAGAAAAAATTTGTTCTTTCGGACCGTCTGCGACGATTTGTCCTTTTTGATTAAATAAAAGTATGCGGTCGACAAAGTCAAGAACATGATCAATTTTATGTTCAACGATGATAACTGTTTTATCTTGAGCTGCTTGTTTCATCGTGTCCCATACCGCTTTTGTCCCTTCCGGATCCAGCATTGCAGTCGGCTCGTCCAAAAATAACACGTCTGGATGCAATGCTAAAACAGTGGCGATCGCCAGCCGTTGCTTCATGCCGCCTGATAATGATTGAATGCTGATATGAAGATCATCAAAATGAAGGCCGACCATTTCCAGGTAAACTCGCATTTTTTCATGCATTTGTTCTCTTTTCACTTGCAAATTTTCCAAAACAAAAGCCATTTCTTCATCTACATACGGCATGCAAAATTGCGTGTCAGGATCTTGAAACACATATCCCCAAGATGACGGAGTCAAGATTTTTTCTGCTTTCATCGGAACTTCAATAGATTTTGGAATTAAACCGCTTAGCACTTGCAAAAACGTCGATTTCCCACAGCCGGAAGGACCAAGAAGCAAGACTTTTTCTCCCTTATAGAAAGAAGAGGATACATCCTTAAAAAGCAAGGATTCCTCTCCAGGATATTTTAATCGTAAATTTTTCACTTCGCATACTAGATCCATGTTTGCCACCTCTAGTTCAGTGCGTCATAATCTTCATGCGACGCAGGTCTTACTAAATTAGTCACTCCTGTTGCTTCCAAAGATTTCACTAGATAATAGGCAAACGCGCCGGCAATAATGATTGAGCCAATCAATCGAGCTCCAATGAATAATAGCAAGTTCCAAAATACTAAGTCATCTATATAGCCTTTATAAAGATCCATAATTAGCGAACCAGCTGCTGAAGCGGCTGCAGCCAGCATGACAACACCGATATTAAACTTTTTATATCGAAAAATCGCAAAAATGATCTCTGCAAATAGTCCTTGGACGATTCCGTAAAGAAGAACCTCTATGCCGAATTCAGAGCCGGTTATAAATTCTGCAGATGCCGCTGCTGTTTCCGCTATCAGCGCTACTCCAGGCTTGCGAATAATAAGAAAGGCGACCGTCGCAGCAATAAACCACATACCGTATATGAGCTGGTCGACATGCAGCCCGATCGGCTTGACCGCATAGTAAAGCGGTCCCCATAGTTTATAAACAATTCCAAAAACGATCGAAATAACAATTGTTACTAGAATGTCTGTCAGTTTTAATCCTTTCATTATGATCAAACTCCTTTATTGACTGATTTTTGGTTCCACTTCCCATTTTTCTAAACGGTAAGCCATTTCCCAAAACGCTAATTCATATTGACTGCTGATGATAAAATGCTCTTCCATTCTTTTTAGATCGGCTTCTATCGTTTGTTGTGCGATTTCATCCAGCCTGTCAATTTGTTCTTCGACAAGCTGCTTAAACCAATCGCCCCCATAAGCCGCAATCCATTGGTGATAAATCGGTTCTTTTGGCTTCGCATCTTTTAATTTTTCGCCAATTTCGTAATATAGCCAATAGCACGGAAGTATTGCAGCAATAATATCGCCTAAGTGACCGTTGATCGCCGCTCGATATAAATGGGAAGTATAGGCGTACGCCGTTGGGGCCGGCTTAAAATTCGCCTTCTCCTCCTCTGTGATTCCCAGCTGTTTGGCAAATGTTTCATGAAGAGATAATTCCGCTTCAAATGTTCCTTGTGCATGCTGAGCCATTCGCGATGTCGTATATAAATCGTTTGCTTTTGCCGCTCCATACGATTGCACTTTTGCAAAATGGCTTAAATAATACGAATCTTGTAAAACGTAATAACGAAAACACTCCAGCGGCAAACTCCCTTCGGCAATACCTTTTACAAATGGATGATCGAAGCTGGCCTGCCATATCGGATCTGCTTTTGTTCGAATTTTTTCAGTAAATTTCATGTTCATTCTCTCCTATATTAAGAATTGATTTCGATTGGCCACATTTCTTTTCGTTCAGACATTTCCCAAAACATATATTCGTATTTGCTCGTTGTGACAAAAATATCTTCCAGCCATTTCAATTCTTCTTCCCGTTTTCCTTCTGCAAGCTCATTCATTAAATCTTTCAGCCATTTTGCCAATTCACCGAATTCTGTTGATGCGTACATTTTTACCCACTCGCCGTAAAACTCATGTTCACTGGCACCAGGAATCTCATGTAAGCGTGTGCCGATTTCATAATAGCTCCATGTACATGGAAGGACTGCGGCAACCAGTTCTGCCAATGATCCTCGCTGCGACACATTTAACATATAGCTCGTATATGCAACGGTTGTAGCAGCAGGCTGAACTTGTTCTAATTTTTCCTTCTCTATTCCTATTCTTTCAGCGTATTGACGATGCAAATCCATTTCCACTTTTAACGTCGAATGTAGAAGATCAGCAAAAACTGTCATTGTTTGAAGATTGTGAGCCTTTAAGCTTCCAAGGGCAAACAGGCGGCAGTATTCGATTAAATAAAGATAATCCTGCTCCATAAAAAAGCGAAATTTGTCGATATCCAGCGTCCCATTGCCGATTCCTTGAACAAACGGATGATGGTAACTCGCTTCCCAAATCGGTTTTGCAGTTTTATACAATCGGTCTGTAAACATTTGAATTACCCCTTTCGCAGCTTTTGTAATTGTCATCGTTTTTTCTGATACCAATCAAATAAAAACGCGATCAGCGATTTTGTAAATGTTTTTAATTGGGGGATGGACAGCTTTTCATTCACCGAGTGTGCATCTTCAAGCGTGCCCGGTCCATATAAAACGACGGGAATTCCCGCTTCACTCAGCCAGCCGCCGTCTGTCACAGTAGGGGACATCGTCAGCTTTGCTTCCTCATTAAATGCCAGTTTATGTGCTTTTTGTAATGTTTTCACTCCGAGTGAATGTTCGTCATATGAAAAAGCTGGGAAAATTTCTCCTCGATCTTCAATCATCGATGTGCCGCCCCATTTAAATTTCGGAGGATATTTCCGAAGCCATGGATCAGCCATTGCAACATGATGGATATGTTCTTCAATTTCCCGGATCACCTCTACATAATGCTCTTCCGGGTAATAGTGAACGGTAATCCAAAGGGAACATTTATCGGCCACAAAAGCGGCGTGCCTTCCACCTTCAATCACTGCAGGATTAATTGTGGCAGAACCAGGCGGAAAGCCTTTGCTCGTTTTCATCACTGCCCAATGCTGTTCAAGCTCTCGCAGTCCTTCAATAATTTTCATCATTTTTTCAATCGCGCTTGCCCCAAAAAGCTTCCCGCCGGCATGAATCATTTGTCTTCTCGTGCCATCGTGAAATGTCTCGGGGCTTTCAATTGTAATCCAGCCCGTGATCACCCCGCCCTGCCCTTGTATTTCACAGTTGCTTGAATCGACAACGATGGCAAAATCAGCTCGATATCCCCGGTCGCAGCACGATTTTGTTCCTGCTTCGCCTACTTCTTCACCGACGACGGACTGAAAAATGATATCCCCTCCCGGCTCAATGCCGTTTTCTTGCAGCAGCTTTAATGCAAACAGACTGGCAGCCATTCCCCCTTTCATATCCGCTACACCGCGTCCATATATGTAATCCCCTTTAACCGTTGCCTCAAAAGGAGGCGTTAGCCATTCTTCTCCCTCTTCGATTGAAGCGACATCAATATGCCCGTTAATAATTAAACTGTGGTAATTTTCTGGATCTTTTCCTTTTTTCGTTCCTACTACGACTGGATCTTGTTCATATAAATCCCATTGATCAATGGAAAAGCCGATGTCTTCCAAATATGAGGCGACATACTTTTGAGCCTCTTTTGCATTTCTTGCCGGAGGGCTTGGCGTTTCAAACGATACGAGTGTTTTTAGAAGATTCAGAAGTTCTTCTTCCCTTTCATCAATTTGCTGAAATAGCGTTTGTAACACGTTGTCTCCCCTTTCTTAACATTTTGTTTTGAAAAATGGTTTGCCAACCAGCCTTGTAATGCAAAAAGCCCGTTCCCAATATAAGGGAACGGGCAAGTATATACAAAACCCATAGACAGGTTTCGATATTACTGCACCACTTCCCTACGCTAGTATGATCTAGATCAGGTTCAAAGGGTCAAGGCACACGCCTTTCTCAGCCTTTCGGCTCCCCTAGTGGTATGTTAATATTATGAAATTTTCATTTAATTTCATTAAATCATAAAATATAGAAAAATACAAGCTAACGGTTAATTGATTCTTTTTGCTGTCTTTAATAATTCACGATAACCAATTCGAGTAAATTGCAAATGTTGATCAATATAATTAGCCTTTTTCAAATGCTCGATCGATTGTTCAGAAAAACTGCCGCTAATTTCCTGAAACCTTTGATTAATTTCCACTAACGAATGATTTAATATAAAATCTGCATCAAGCAGCAGGACAATCCGCTCGATCTCAGGATCTCTTTTTAAAATCAAGTTGGCAATCCGGCCTTTCATGAATGCTAGCTCTTGTTGAAGCTTTGAAGCTTCATCCTCTTTTTCTCTAATTTTGGCTCGGTACTTTTGTTTTTCTTCCTCTTCGATACCGGCTTTTGTTAATAGCTCCTCCAACAATTGCGTTTTATCAAGCTCCAGTTTATTTAATTGCTGTTCTTTTCGCGCCATTTCTGTTTCATCAGGCAGCTTTTCGTTTTGAATAGGCTCTTTTCGTTCTTCTTTCATCTTTATCATATAGTCTATTTTCCGATAGACAAGGAAGGCGAGAACAACTAAACATCCATTTAATAGCAGAGATATAAAACGCACGACGACGTCGTTAAATGCAAGCAAATAAAATAGGAAAAGGATAACGATGACAGCCAAAAGCACCTTTAATAGATTCATAATGGAAAAAGTTTGTGATTGTTTTGCCATCCACCTATGCTCCTTTTTGTTCAAACTAGCATCATTTATTATAGCATGTTGTGATTTGGAATGTGAATCATTTCTTTAGGATTGAGAGCTGGAAAAAGGATGTCAGATGAATGGTAAATGGAGATGCTTATCTTTTGAAAGCTTCGAAGCAATAAAAACAAGTCCTTTCAAAGCCGGAAAGGTATTTTTCTAAAATGAAAAACCACCTGCAATGTTTTGCAGATGGTTGAATCATTCAGCGTTTTCTGTTTCCGCTAACACCCGATTAACACGTTTTTCCAGCATTTTCATTCCGCTTCCTCCTGCTTGGAAGTGGCGAAGAATGCCGTTTTTGTCAAAAACATAATATGCAGGTACATATTGATTTTCAAAAGCATCGGTTAATTTATGTTCGTTGTCAACAAAGATCGGTTGCGTAATCCCGTGTTCTTCCGCTACTTTTTTAATATCATCAATATCTAAATCCTTTTCGGAGCGAGGCATATGAACAGCTACTACGTTCAGTTTATCTTTATATTGATCGCGGAACTCATTTACTTTCGGCATTGCTTCTTTACACAAATGGCAGCTGATTGACCAAAAATGGATTAATGTTGGTTTTTCACCGATTAATTGCTCTTTCGTTACTTCGCCATTCAGCCAAGTTGTTGCTCCGACTAATTCAGGCATTGGCTCACGTAATTTCATTTCCGCTTCCTCCTTGAAGAATGAATATCAAAAAAATAATCGTTTGAAAAAAGGCCTAACGTACTGCTAGGCCCTTTGAATGAAAAGCTTCATTATACTTTAAGCGTTTCTTGACCAGGCTTCCAGTTTGCTGGGCAAAGTCCGCCAGTTTGAAGCGCTTGAAGTACACGCAATGTTTCATCAACATCGCGGCCAATGTTGTTATGGAATACTGTTTGATATTGAAGTTCGCCTTCTGGATTGATGATGAACAATCCGCGAAGAGCAACTCCTTCTTCTTCGATTAAAACGCCGTAGTCTCTTGATACTTGATGATTTGTATCTGCTGCAAGCGGATATTTAATATCGCCTAAACCGTTCTCTTCGCGAGGAGTTTTAATCCAAGCTAAGTGTGTGTGAATTGTGTCAGTTGATACACCAATCACTTCTGCATCAAGATCTTCAAATTCTTCATAACGGTCAGAAATAGCTGTGATTTCAGTTGGACAAACGAAAGTGAAGTCCATTGGATAAAAGAAAAGAACTGTCCATTTTCCTTGTTTCATGATTTCTTCCAAGCTTACTTTACCAAACTCTTTGTTTGGCAAAACGGCATCCATTTCAAAACGTGGAGCTTGTTTACCAACCAAACGCTCTGCCATTATGTAACCCTCCATTTTAAAATTTTATTTTAAAGGAAACTTTTTGATCGTTTCCTTCAAAAACAAATGAGAATGAATTGAGTATTTTCTCAATATCCTTCCTCCGATTACTATTATATATAACAACAAAATTTTAGTCAATTTTAAGTAATAATTAATTTAAATAATTTGTTTTACATTTTCATTGCGGTGAAGAGAACAATAATACTATTTCCAATTTTCGCCGCTATCATTAAAAAAATGTAACAATCATTGAAAATTCCTTTTTCTATGCTAAACTTTCAACTGTACATTCAGTTTAACACGATCCCGTCAAATAACCAAATGATTGGCTTGAAAAGAAAGGGGAAATGGTTTTGAACTTTTTTGAATCTATTGATTGGGCTGATCTGGCTTTAAAATCAGGAGAAGTTTTGGCCAAGCTTATTGGAATTTACATTGCATATATTATCGTCAAATCAATCGGCAATAAAATTATTCACAAAATGTTTGAGGGGCTTGAGAATCGGAAGGAAATTTCCACCACGCGGGCTAAAACGCTGCAAACATTAGTTTTGAATTTCTTTCATTATGCCCTGTTTTTCATTTTTATTGTTACCGTTTTTCAAGTGTTTGGCTACAATGTCACAGCGCTTTTAGCCGGGGCTGGGGTTGTTGGTCTTGCGATCGGCTTTGGAGCTCAAGGGCTCGTCAGCGATGTTGTGACAGGATTTTTCCTTCTCCTAGAAAAACAACTTGATGTTGGAGATTATGTCACTACAGGCAATTATTCAGGCATTGTGGAAGCTGTCGGTTTACGAACGACGCAAATCCGAGGCTTTGACGGCACATTGCATTATGTTCCAAACAGGCAGATTGTCGGCCTTTCCAATCATTCTAGAGGAAATATGCAAGCCCTCGTTGATATCAGCATATCGTATAATGAAGACTTAAATCGGGTCATGTCCATTCTTCAAGAAGCTTGCGACCAATTTGCAAAAGAAACTGAAGAGGTTGTGGAGGGTCCGGACGTTTTAGGCGTGCAAAATTTCGGCACGTCTGATGTGATTATCCGCATCATCGCCAAAACGAAAAACATGGAGCAGTGGGCTGTTGAAAGAAAGCTCCGGAAACGGCTGAAAGAAGTGCTTGATGAAAACGGCATCGAAATTCCGTTCCCTCATCAAGTGATGATTCATAAGAACGAGCAGCAAAAGGAAAGAGGATGATCTCTCATCCCCTTTCCTTTTTAATTATGACTTCGTGTTTGTATAGAACGTATTTCTAATTTTTTTCTCTTGCTTTATGCAGGAGGCTATGAATCTTCTATTTATTGCCTTTCCATTCAAAATATTGACAAATAAGATCGACCGCTTTAAAGATTGCTTGTTCATTTGGTGAAAGCTTCGCATGATGAAGGCCGTAAGGAGAATCAACTCCAAGCCAAAACATAAATCCCGGAATTTTCGCCAGCATATAGCCGAAATCTTCCCCAGTCATCGCTTCTTTGCATACGTGGAGTTGAACTTCTGTTTCATTCTGGACAAACTCCATAAATTCTTTTGATAACGCTTCATCATTCCACACTTGATAATACATCGAACCCCAGTCAATTTCTGCTTTGCATTGGTAGCCGATTTCTATACCTTTGACCATGTCTTCAATCCGCTTTTTCACTTTTTCCATCGATTCGACAGAAAATGTGCGAATCGTTCCTTCCAATCTGGCGTGATCCGCAATTATATTTTGTATCGTGCCGCTTGCAATTTTTCCAATGGTAATTACAGCACTATCCAAAGGATCTATATTGCGGCTAACGATGGATTGCAGCTGGGTGACAAGGGAGCAAGCAGCGACGACCATATCATGTGTCGTGTGCGGAAAAGCGGCATGGCCTCCCTTCCCGGTTAAATCGATAAACAACTCGGACGTATTAGCAAAAAGTAGTCCAGGCTTCATTCCGATAGTTCCAACCGGAAGCTCCGGAGCAATATGAAGCGCAGTGATCATATCCGGCATCCATTGTTGCATAATCTCGCTGTTTAGCATCGGCTCTGCACCGCCAGGCCCTTCTTCTGCCGGCTGAAAGATGAATAGCAGATCATCTTGAATCGGATGATAGGCGAAATGAGTTAAAACCCCCAAAGCGATCGTCATATGAAAGTCGTGACCGCAAGCATGCATCAAGCCTGGATGTTCTGATTGAAATGAAAGCCCCGTTTTTTCTTCAATCGGCAATCCGTCAATATCTGTCCGGTAGGCTATCATTTTTCGAGGATTTGTTCCATGGACCTTCACGAAAATACCTGTTCTCCATGTTTTCACTTCAAGCCTTTCGTTCGGCAGCGAATGAATATAATCTAATAAATATTTTTGTGTTTTATGTTCTTGAAATCCGAGTTCAGGTATTTTATGCAAATCACGGCGAATGGCAATAAGCGCATCCTTATTCATATGAGTCCCCTCCTAAAGGATAAGCGTGGACGCTGTCCACGCTTCGAATTTAGAGCTGCCGCAATTCTTGCTTAATTTCAATTTTCGCTTTCGTTTTTTCGTCAATATCTTTAATTTTTTTCGCAGGAACACCTGCAACAACTGTGTACGGTTCAACATCTTCCACTACAACAGCACCAGCTGCAACAACCGCGCCTTTTCCTACCCTTACACCTTCTAAAATGACGGCGTTTGCTCCGATCAAAACATCATCTTCGATTACGACAGGTTTTGCAGAAGGCGGCTCAATTACACCAGCTAAAACCGCTCCGGCACCAATGTGGCAGTTTTTACCAACCGTTGCACGACCGCCCAATGTTGCATTCATGTCAATCATCGTTCCTTCACCAATGACGGCGCCGATATTGATCACTGCCCCCATCATGATGACCGCATTATCTCCGATTTCCACTTGATCACGGATGATTGCACCTGGTTCAATTCTCGCTTTTACGCCTTTTAAATCAAGAAGCGGGATCGCTGAGTTCCGGCGGTCATTTTCAACAACATAGTCTTCAATTTTATCTTTGTTTTCTGCTAGTGCTTGTTCAATTTCAGACCATTCTCCAAAGATGATGCCTGTGTTTCCAGTAATAAATGTTTTGGACTGTTCTCCAAAGTTGATTCCTTCTAATTGACCTTTTACATAAACTTTTACAGGAGTCGTTTTTTTACTGTTTTGTATAAATGAAATAATTTCGTTTGCATCCATCATTTTCATCGTAATACTCCTCTCTGTTTTTCTGTACCCCCATTACTGTATCAAAGAAAAGAATCAATTGACAAGCAAATTTATCATTCATTAATAAATTGATGGACGATTTCCATAAACGCCTGCACTTGTTTAAGCTTTAACGATGATTCATGCCCGATCAACCAAGTATCCCTTTTAATCGGCTTTCCTTCATGATCAATGAGCGGCAGTCGAAAGATCGAACCATCCTTTTCATCAATGCTGACAGAAGGCAAAATCGCAAAGCCGATACCATGATACGCCATTTGCTTGCACGTCTCGATCTGATCAACGACAATTGTCCTTTTTGGCGGGTTTTTAAATTGCCTGTGCCACCATTCTTGTATTTCTTGATAGTATGTAGAATCACTTTTAAATTGAATAAAAGGCCGCTCTGTGTGTACTAAATCATCGATGCTTTGAATTTCTGTGTCAACTAAATACAAAGTATCTTCCAGCAAATGCTGTTTAAACCCTTTCCAATCAGGGTTTCCGCGTATGATTCCGATATGAATATCATCTTCATATAAACATTTTAATATTTCGCTTGACCACCCGGTTATAAGTGAAATTTCCGCCTGAGGGTATTTTTGTACATATTTTTTCAAAACTTTTGGAAGCCAGTGCTGGCCGATTATGGATGCCACTGCAAGCTTTAACGTCCCGTACACTTCTCCTTCCAAAACAGAGATTTCCTCTCTTACCTTCTCTTCCTTTTCAATCATTTCTTTTGCAAACTGGACAACTTTTTCTCCTGCCGGTGTAAGAGTCAATCCCTTTTGTGAGCGCAAAAAAATTTTAAATCCCCATGCTTTTTCGATCGACTGAAGACGCTGCGACAAAGCAGGCTGGGAAACAAAAAGTCGGTCAGCCGCTTTTCTCATATTTTTTTCTTCAGACAAAGTCACAAGGATTTGCAATTCCGAAATTTGCATCGCTAAACCCTTTCCTTAGTGGATTCAATAGTTCAAAAACATTATAAAATATTTTTGCTTTTCCGTCATAACAAGTTTAGCAAAAAACATTCATTTTAATTCTCTCTTCGGAAGAAAGAAAATAAAAAGAACGCTCAAAATTGCTAATAAAAAGACGACGAAATAAACATGGTGAAGAGCAATGCTCAAACCAGACTCAAGAACCTCTTTTATAGGACCGGAAAGATCTGATTCTGGATTCAATAGGTTGTTGGCCGAATCAATGTTTAAGTTTTTTCCAGCACTATGCTCCTCCAAATATGTTTGCAGCTTGCTGTTTAAAATCCCGCCGAGCAAAGCGGCGCCGACGGTGTTGCCGAGATTTCGCATAAACATATTGGTGGCGGTGGCAATTCCGCGTTCTTTCCAATCAACTGCCGATTGAATCGATACAATGAACGAGGTCGATGTCAGCCCCATTCCGACGCCGAGTAAAAAAGAGCCGATCATAGCATGAACAGGTCCGTCATCTGCTGAAAGCATAACAAAGACAAGACTGCCGGCCAATAAAAAAATGCCTCCTAAAATTGATGTGGCACGAAAGCCGGCTTTTAAATAAATCCTCCCCGCTACTGTTGAAGCAATCGGCCATCCGATTGACATCGTTGTCAGCGTGAATCCAGCCACCATTGCCGATTTTCCCATAACACCTTGCACAAATGTCGGCAAAAAGGTGGAAATGCCCATAAGCATCATCCCGGTCGTCAAGGACGTTACATTCGCAAGCAAAATGGAGCGATTTTTCCAAAGCGAAAGCGGCATCATCGGATCATCGGCCCGATTTTCCTGAAAAATAAACAATATAAAGAAGCAGCATGCAACAGCTAATAACGCCGCAACCTCCCAGGAAGTCCAAGACCAGCGGACTCCTCCTTCGACAAGGACGACCATCAACAAGCTGATCGCAATAAGCATGAACATGGCGCCTGCATAATCAATGCTCGACTTTTTCTTATCAATGCGTTCATTCAAAAACAGACCGATTCCTGCCATTGATAAAATGCCTAAAGGAACATTCACCCAAAATACAAACTTCCAGCTTATGTACTCAACGAACAAGCCACCTAAAACGGGACCGATTATTGCAGAAATTCCCCATACACTGGACAAATATCCTTGTATTTTGGCTCTTTCTTCTACTGTATAAATATCGCCGACAATTGTTGTGGCGACTGGCATCACAGCTCCGGCTCCAATCCCTTGTATAAAACGGTATATAATTAAAGTTTCCATCGAATCGGCGAGACCGCAAAGCACAGAGCCAATTAAAAAAATAATGATGCCAAAAGCAAAAATCGGTTTTCTTCCAAACAAATCCGCCAATTTACCATATATTAAAATCGTTACGGAATTCATTAATAAATAGGAAGAAAAAATCCAGCTATATTTTGAAAAACCGCCAATTTCTGCGACAATGGCAGGCATTGCTGTGGAAACGATCGTTGCCTCAACTGCAGCCATAAACATCGCCAGCATGACGGCAGCTAAAACGAACGGACGCTTTGTTTCTTTATGGTCTAGTTTCCCCCTATCTTTTTCAATAAGCGCCTCTTTCATCACGATCACCTCATTTGAAAATCACTTTCAATCGTTTGTAAGCATGAATTCATTTTGCCATAGCATTCGCATTCGTTCAATTGCTTTCCAAAAAAACAATATCTATATTTTCATTATTTGAAGGTTGGATGGATTCGAAACTATTGAGCCAATATGAAATAAAAACGCCGGCAAGGGCGTTTTTATTTGGGAAACCTGGAATTTAATATCATTAGTTGTTTATGGAGCTTTTTTAAGATGACCCTTCTTGTAAAAATCCCCTCTAAAACACCGTCCTCATTCGTTATACATACAAACGTATGATTAATAACGAGCTTCAGCGCCTTCATCCAATCATCCGATACATTCAATCTGGAAACATCTTTGTTCATTACTTCTTCTACTTTCATATTTTGCAAACGCTCAAATTCGATTCGTTCCAATCCTAAAATTGAATCCATGATCAAATTCGTCGTAATCAGCCCGTGCAAGCGATATTGAGCATCCAAAACCGGAACAGCTGTATAGCCTGTTTTCGTCAACACTAATAATGCATGCTCTAAGTTATTTCCCATTTGGACATGAGCCACTTTGTCTGCAGGTATCATCAAATCTTTAATCGAAATATTTGTAAATTCTTCAGAAAAAACTTTTGTCATTCGTTTCTTCCTCTCACTTTGACATTTCATTTTAATCATAACATATGATCTGGAAAATGTGTTCCATTTACCAAAAAGAAACTTCCTATTTTATGATATCATTATGTAAGCGTTTTATCACGCGATAAACTTACATTTCTGCGAAAAGCGATGCTCTTGCAAAGAGCATCGTTCAGATGCCTCTCACACTCAAAAACTGGTCCTCACAAGGATACAGGTTACGTATGCGAACGGATTTTGTCATAAAGCTCCACTAATTTTTTGTATGTACATAAATCAAACTCTTTTTTTCCGCATTCAATATCATTGATTTCGCTCACAACCAATTCAATCGCAAAATGGTTGCGAAACAAAATTGCGACAAGCAATTGCTTTTCTTCTAGAGACAATACCGGTTGAACAGCTCGCATCGTTATTCATCCTCCAGTGCCTTCATTTTAAAAAACATCCTAACCATAACATATAATGAGCAGCTTTAAAATTATGTCGAAATTTGCTTACATCATGAAAAATAATATTCCTTTTTTCGCAGCTTTCAATTACAAGAAGCTGGAAATCGAATCAGAAGCCCGAAGCTGGAGCATGTGCAGATTGTTTTTTGTTTAATTAACCAAGTCGATTAAATGACATCACCGTTCGAACCGCTGCATTCAGTTCCTCTGGCTCCGGCAATTGTGTTTATTTACACTGATTCTAAATGATAGATACGTTTCTTCGCCAATAAAGGTTGGAACTGATGCGAGGGCTTCTCCCCTTTGAAACCGTATGCTCTCTCTGTTATATGAAAAGATTTGATTGAAATGAAATAGGAAACATGGACCCATTGCTCAATAAATCGCATGAACTTAAGAGTATCTTTGAGGCGGAAGCGAACAATGAAGCCAGCCAAACTTTCTCAAAAATAGTTGAGCTAGAGCAAAAGATCATGTAGAGCTGTATTTCCGTTCATTCTCTACGTCAGACAGCTCGAATTAGGACAAAGAGTTGAAAGATGCTAATCAATGCGTCATTAGGTGGGAAAAATGTTCAATTTCCAATCATCACAGTTGAAGCTCTTGGAGACAAAAATACTCTTTATGAAAGGCTGCACATAAAACGAAGAAGAAAAAGAAGCTGTCATTACCTTCAGTAAAATGTTCGATCAACTGCCAAACTTCTTGAATTCTGCTAAAAAATGAGCATTTAAAGAGAGTCTATGAGGCAAACTTTTTCACACTGACAAAGGCAGGAACGGCGGAGGGAGATTTCAGCCCTCCTGCCGCCCAATTTTTATTAAATAAGGCATCAATTTGTCTTACTTCCAGCCAGATGTATTACGAGTATCATGTAAGCAAATAGATGCCCTCTAGCTAAAAAAGGATGAACAGCCAGCCGACACATAGGAGTAATGGAAGATTTCTAAATTACTATCAGCTATTTTATTCCTTTCCTCATTCTTTTCTAAACGAAATGTGCCTCGATTATGATGATTTTTTCAATAAAATATAGATAAAGTAGGGCGCCCCGATTAAAGCTGTCATAATGCCCGCTGGGATGCCGTCCGGAAGTGCGATGTTTCGCCCGATTGTATCGGCTAGTAGTAGAAGCCACCCTCCCAACAAAATCGCAATCGGAAGATAAAGTTGATTGCGGGGACCAATCAGTGACCGTGCTAAATGGGGTGCCAAAAGACCGATAAACGCTACACCTCCCGTTACAGAAACCGCAGCTGCGGCAAGCCCGACAGCAGCCAATAGAAGCGTAATTCGCTCCCTCTCAATCTTCAAGCCAACCCCGACAGCAGTAGGATCGTTTAAACTTAATAAATTTAATTGTTGAGCTCTGAAAGCAATAAACGAAATTAAAATGACAATCCAAGGTAAAATTGCCAAAATAAACGGCCAATCTGCCCCCCAAACGTTCCCTGCCAGCCATTTGGCGATAAAATCAACTTTTTGCCGTTCTGCAGAAGAAATAATGACGATCATGGTTCCTGATAAAGCCATGGCGAAGCCGACACCGATAAGGACTAATCGAACGGGGTTTAAACCGGCATTTCGATCATAAGAAAAAACGTAAATAGCCCCTGCCGTTAAAAGAGCGCCGATAAAAGCTGCGACTGGCAGTAAATACACAAATGAGCCGACATCAATTGGAAAAAATAAAAAGAACACTGCAATAGCTACTCCTGCTCCGGCATTAATCCCAATGATCCCCGGCTCAGCCAAATCGTTTCTTGTAATATCTTGAAAGATCGCCCCGGAAACCGCCAAAGCCATTCCTGCCAATAAGGTCACAATGATCCGCGGCAAGCGGACGGAAAATAAAACGAACTCCTCTTTAAACGTCCCGTGGCCGAGAATAGTTGGAAGCAAGCGATTCATCGAGACGGAGGAGGTGCCTAATCCCATTCCGATGATGGCCGTTGCAGCAATTAAAAGAATCAGAACAAGTATGATCAGCCGCTGCTTTTTTACAATTGCCGGATGTATGATCATGTGATAGCTTTCCCCCTTTTTTGCACAATGAACAGGAAGAAAGGCAAACCTAAAAAGGAAACAATGGCCGCCACTGGTGTTTCGTAAGGAGCATTAATCGTTCTGGCAAGCGTATCAGCGATTAATAAAAAGCAGGCGCCGAATATCGCAGACATTGGGAGAATATAACGATAATCGGCCCCTACGACCGAACGGACGATATGCGGAACCATTAAACCGATAAATGCCATATTCCCAACAAGGGCTACAGATGCACCAGTAAGCAATATAATGATGATAAACAGCACCATTTTTATTTGTGCCGTTTTTTGTCCTAACCCGACTGCCACTTCTTCATTTAAACTTACAATGGTCAGCTGCCTTGAGAAAAAAAGAGAAATGGTGATCCCAACGAGAGCAATCGGTATGAGGATCTTGAGCTGTTTCCATGTTGCACCGACAAGTCCTCCAGCTGTCCACATCGAAACATTTTTGTAAATATTAAAATATAAGCTGATTCCTTCCGCGACGGCAAAAAGAAAAGCAGACACAGCAGCCCCCGCTAAAACGATTTGAAAAGGAGAAATCCTTCCTTTTTTTACCGCACCGATTCCAAAAACTAAAAAGGCGCCAGCTGCTGCTCCAATAAAGCACGCAATGGTCATACTAAAGTAATTTGCGTTTGGAAAAAGGGCAATTGTCAAAGCGAGTGCAGCATTTGCTCCGGCTGTCAGCCCTAATAATCCTGGATCTGCTAATGGATTGCGAGTCAATCCTTGCATGATTGCTCCTGCTACTGATAAAGAAGCGCCGACAAAAATAGCACCGACTTCGCGCGGAAGACGAATTTCCCGAATCATATCAATCGTCTTACCAGCCGCATTTGTCGTTAGCGCCAGCCAAACATCTTTTACACTAGTGTCTGCCGCTCCAAACACCATCGCTAAAAAAAACGAACCAATCAGCAAAATGACTGCGAATATGAATTTAAAGAAAAATGAAGCGGAATCGTTTTTTAGCATACATCTCATCTCTTCTATTTTTCTATTTTATAGATGGAAAGAAGAGAAATTCATGCCTGCTGAATTTCTCTTCTTCTAATTACTTATTTTTTTCCAAGAAATTTTTCTCGAAAGAATTCAAGCTGATATTCCAATGTCAGTCGATCATTGAAATAAAATTCATTAGCATTTACTTCAAACACGCGATTGTTTTTGACAGCCGGTATGTTTTTATAAGTATCTGTTTCTTGGAAAGAGTTATCAGCATCCGAATACTTACTGACGATCAAATAATCCCCTGCAAAATCCGGAAGCACTTCAGTCGATAAAGCATAATAACCTTGTTTTAAAGCTTTCTCTTCCACTTTTTTAGGCATTTTTAGCTTCATGGCTTGGTATAAAATTTCTGTTCCTCTTCCCCAGTTGTTCCCAAACACATATAATTGCTTATCAAAACTTTCAATGACTGAAACAGTTGCATCTTCCCCAATTTTCGCGCGAATTTCTTCTCCTGTTTCTTCAGCTCTTTTTTTGAAATCCTCGACCCACTCTCTTGCTTCTTTTTCCTTATTTAAAAGCTTGCCGATTTCTATATGCTGTGTTAAATAATCGACTTTTCCATAAGTAAACGTAACAGTAGGCGCTATCTTTTTCAGTTTATCTACATTTTTAATCGTCGATAATCCGATGATTAAATCCGGATTTAGTTCAATGATTTTTTCTAAATCTTCATCAGATACTTCTGCAACATCTTTCAATTTGTCTTTCCAGCGCGGATTCATTTTTGACCATGAATCAACACCAACGAGATTTACTCCTAAAGACATCACATCTCCGGCAAATGACGAGAGAACAACGACTCTTTTAGGATTAGCCGGGACTTCAACAGGACCGTTTTCCGATTGATATGTAATCGTTTCAGGTTTTTCTTCTTTCTTTTCAGCGCTGTCTTCCTTTTTATTACCACAAGCGCTAACTATGAGAACCAACAAGAACAGAATTGGAATAAGACGTTTTTTCATGTTTTTCTTCTCCTTTTATTAGATTGTACGTGATGCATATTGGTTTATCTGTTCGGGGATCCCGTCCTATTACAGCATCAATTTGAAATACTTCTTTCAGCACGTTGCAGTCGATTACTTCGTCACTCGTCCCGGCTTTGATAATTTGTCCGTCTTTCAACGCTATAATATAATCGGCAAAACGAGCTGCTTGATTGATATCATGAAGCACCATGACGATTGTCCGCCCCTGCTCTTTGTTTAACTGCTGTAGAAGCTCTAGTACTTCAAGCTGATGCGCCATATCTAAATAAGTGGTCGGTTCATCCAAAAAGATGATGTCCGTTTCTTGAGCAAGCGCCATCGCTATCCAGACACGCTGTCTTTGACCGCCTGACAGCGCATTGACTGGCTGGTGTTTAAAATCGGCCGTTTTCGTAACTTCTAAAGCCCAGTTTATGACCTCAAGATCTTTTTTTGTTAATCTGCCGAAGCCTTTTTGATATGGGTAGCGGCCGTAAGATACAAGCTCTCCAACGGTAAGGCCGGCTGGACTTTCTGGTGATTGAGGAAGTATGGCCATTTTTTTCGCCAGTTCTTTCGTATCCTGCTTTAAAATACTCTCGCCATCAAGAATAATTCGACCGGATTGGTGCGGAATAATCCGAGTTATCGCTTTCAACAAAGTGGATTTTCCACAGCCGTTGGAACCGATTATCGTTGTAATTTTTTTATCTGGAATTTCAATTTTCATATCTTTCACAATCAGTCGATTGCCATAGGAAATTTGTAAACGATCTGTGTATAGGCGGATCATGGAAAACCTCCAATTTATTCCAAATTGATAATGATTATCATTTTCTTGTACAAATATAATATAATACCACCCTTTCTCCTTGTCAATTATCATTTTTTTAAGAGAATCGAGTAGGAGGGAGCGATTAACTCCCGTCCTCTCACACCACCGTACGTACGGTTCCGTATACGGCGGTTCAATTAAGATAATTGACGCAAGTCTTTATAACTTCCGTGAATAGCTGTTCTCTTTATGCCAGTGGTCACTCCACCCTCCAAGAGATCTCCCACGGGATTCACCGCTTCCTCCCTCAAGTGAGGTACTACGTTTTCTGTGTTCATCATGACTCACTGAATGCCAAGGGCTATTCTCTCTTAATTGTTCGGTCCTTCTTAGTTGTTCTAGACCAACTAATACTATGACCTCTGCTGACTTCTGACTGTTCAGCTATCTATCACTAGATAGGTTACCAAGGTTACTTGGCGTGCCAGCCAGACCTCCCCGGGTAAGAGTGTAATCTTTCCTTCCATCCATCTGCTTCATTTACTCTGTATCACCTTCGGCAGAAAGGGCTTTGTTTTGTCTTGCAAACTCACCCAGTGATACCTAGCCTCATATGAAGTTCGTGTTCCGAGAGACCTTAAAGTTTGCCGCTCGCTTCCTTCAGATTCCGCGTCACCACGGACACCCTTGCGTTAAGCTAACTGCTACTTCTGCCTTCGCAGCTCGGGACTTTCACCCTATAGATTACACCCATGCCGGGCGCACAAGAAGAAACCCGGCCTCCAAAGCCGGGTTTCTCGTCCGAATGTGTAACAAAGGGGGAGCGGGGGTTTAGCCGCGATGTTTCACTTCAAGACGTCTGTGAACTACTTCGTCTTACATTTATAATGATAATGATTATCAATATCGATGTCAACACTTTTTATAAAAAAATTTTTCAAAACAAAATTTCCTTTAATAGAAAAAACCATAACGCGAAGTTATGGCTACCAAGTAGTTGAAAAGCTAATATAAAAAATATAAAAAAGCGCGAATGCAATCAGCACGATATAAGCAATAAAAATCGGATTTCGAATATACGGGCGCTTTTCAACTTTTTCGCTTACTTCTGTATCATACTCACTTTGCCTTTTTTCCATCTGGCTGCCCACTTGTAACGTATAAAACAGGCCAACAAGCAAAACTAACAAAAAAACACCGCCGAAGATCAAATTCGTAAATTGCATAAAAACCCCCCTTTTTCTCTATTATTTGAGAAAAAAGGGGGGTTTATTCAAAGGAGACCGTCTTGTTCATATAAATAAGAATATGGAATATCGATAAACAAATAATGATCGTCATCAAGCGGATAGGAAAACGTGCGGATCGTCTCCCCTGTTTCGATATCACTATACAAATCACTTAAAAACCCTTTTTTGTTGACGCGCATGCGAATAATATTTTCTAAAAAGTACGGGCGCCAGCTCCAATTTTTCATATAATATTCTTTTTGAAAAATCCATCGGTCTTCTTTTCGGAAAATATTTCCTGACTTTTGAAACCCGTTTTCATCACAAATATAAATACGAAAGCTCATGTCGCCAAGCTCTTCTGCTAAATGGGTAATTAATTCGTCAAATTGGCTGACAGCTTTTTTATATTTGTTCACTAGTTGTGACACCCGCTGATGAAACTGGTCGGAATATGAATAAAGTGTTTCAAGCTTTTTCTTTTCAAATTGAATGAAATGGTTGAATTCCTGCTGCAGTCTTTCTTTTAGAACACATCGATCAATAAATTCTCTTTCCGGATAATGAAGATAATATCCTTGATAATATCTTCCGCCATTTTTCCACGCATATTGCAATTGAAAGTTTGCCTCGATGTCTTCATATAAAAGCGTCGCACCGATTTTGCGCGCAAGTAGTGAAATCGAAAATAAAACATCGAAATACGATTGGCTGGGTGAAGCTAATTTTAATGGCTGCAAATCGATTTTCAAAATATCAGGAGATAATAACCCAATGCGGTCCAAATTGCTCGATTCTTTCCCAATATTGTCAATCGCAATTTTGATTCCGTAAGTCCGGTAATAAGTGAGCAAATGATGGAGCTGTTCGATATCTCCTAAATAATTGTGTTCCGTAATTTCCAGAACAATCCGGTTTAAATCAAGTCCTTTCTCTTTTTCTTCCAGCAGCAAATTTAAAAAGCTTTCGCCGTGATCGATCATAAGCAGATTTGGATCCCTGTTTATAAAAATGAGAAGATCATCATCCAGTTCTTTCATTTCCTCCAATGCTTTTTTGACGACTGTATCATCTACTTCCATTCGGTATTCTTCAGGGATCGAATCATCATGGAAAAAAAAGCCTAAGCTTTTGTATTCCCCTTCCATATGAATTCTGCCTAAAATTTCGTAGCCAATCACCTTTTGTTCATCTGCGCTAAAAATCGCCTGATAATAAGGCACAATTTTTTCGGTATTGGTTATGACATCTAGTGGATCCATGGGCATCTCCCCGCTTCTTGTACTCTCATATGATACATGATTATAGCATTATTTGGTACATTAGAAAATGATGAAGAACCGTTTTTGCGCATTTGCTACATTCCCATTTTTACATAATTGGAATGAGGCCCATCCTGGATGCAACGGTTGGCCTCTCAATTGATTTTATGTTTTGCGCCCGCTTCCACAATCAACAAAGTAGTTTGTTTTTTCAATGACCATACAAGCAGAAAACCGAGCAATAAAAGAACAGAGAGCAGAAACATTCCGTTTGCAAATGAAAAATAGCCGAAAATCATCGGACCGAAGGAAAACAAAGTAATTTGAGTGTTCTGGCTAAAATACCGATAGAGATATACAGGAATGAACGAAAAACAATTAACGGCATTAATCTCAACAATTTACAATCTGTTTGAACGAGTTTCATCAAGGCTTCAGCACTGCTGCTCCGATCTACGACTTTGCAAATGAAGTGATTGCTTCCATAAGTATGACGGGTCCAGATAAAAATATTCATCAAAATGACTTTTTTCTACACGGAGAAAATCGTCTAAGCAGAAAATATATTCAAAAAGATGGAGTTTTTCTCTTGCTGATTCGAATAGGGGAGTTTGAGGTGTCCTCTAAAATTATTTGAATTAGTTATTCAACATAAACGAATTTACTTTTTCTTTTTATCAATTTCAAAACTAGACTGTTGATTTTTATTGGTTTTAAATAAATCAGTATCATTCATTTCATTAAAAATCATTGACGCATTATTATTTTCCATATCTTTTCATTCAATAGGTTTTATGAAGATATTTGTCATTACTAATACCTTCTCTTTGCAAATTTTTCATTCTATTTTTGCTCTATCTTTCAAATTTCTGTTATTAATTTTTGCTTTATTAATAAATCTTCTTGCATCATTTCCTCTTACAATAGGTTTTTCCCTTAAAGTGACACCATTTTAATCCTCCTTCCTTAATAGCAATTTTACTAGAAATTTAAATCATTACATAGCTGCCCTTTATGTTTTATGAAAATTACACCATTCATTTCTCAATTCCTAAAGACTTTCTCGCTCCTGCAGAAGAGTTAAACCTTTTTCATCATATTTTCCAAATGATTGTTTTAATGTCGTCCATAGATGATAACAAAAAAGTTAATCAGAAAAAACGTGCATGTGAAGATTTGTCAAAAAACATTAAACAAGATGTTGAAAGTTTTATGTTATAATTTTTTCGATCGCTATAAAAACTGAAATGGTTGGTAAGAATGAATAAGTTGACAAGAAGACAATTTTTAAAGCATTTTTTCTGGACGGCTGCGTGCAGTTTATTCGCGAGCAGCGGTTTATACATCTACTCAAGATATATTGAACCGGGAAGACTAGAAATAAAAAAAATAAATGTTTCTCATCCAAAAATACCAAAAGGTTTTGATGGTTTGAAAATTGTTCAATTCAGCGACACACATCTAAATAACGACTTTACAATTGCAAATCTGGAACGGATCGTCAATCAAATCAATCGTCTAAACCCGGATATAATTGTTTTTACTGGTGATTTAATCGATGAGCCGAACAGTTATCCCGCTGTGCATCAGATTGCCCCGATTTTAAAACGCCTCCGTGCCGACTTCGGAAAATTTGCAATTTATGGAAATCATGATCACGGCGGATACGGCACTGATGTTTATCGCAATATATTACAAAATGCAGAGTTTCATTTACTGCAAAATGAAAAAAAAGAGATACAGCTGATTGACGGAAGCAAATTGATTGTCGCCGGCCTTGATGATGTCATGCTTGGAAGACCTGATTTTCATCAAACAATGGGCAATATTGACAAAAACTATTTTACTATTCTTTTAGCCCATGAACCTGATACAGTGCTTCAAGCAAAAAATTACAATGTTGATCTCCAATTATCTGGACACAGCCATGGAGGACAAGTAAAAATCCCTTTTATAGGTCCGCTTTACACGCCTCCTTATGCAAAATCCTTTTCGGAGGGCTTTTATACTGTTGATCATACGAAGCTTTATGTCAATCGCGGGTTGGGCACAACTAGACTGCCCTTTCGTTTTTTGGCAGTTCCAGAAATCACCTTGTTTACATTATATTCCAAATAATCCTCTCTTTTAACCGGCTTAAAAGTACTTGGCTTTCATTTCTCTAACCAAAATATGAAAAAAAGATGTTCATATTGAATTAGGTAAATTATAATAGCTACTGTAAGTGTCAGTTAAGGGGAATCGCAATGGATATTTTTAAAAACCGCAATTTTGTCAAATTGTTTTTTGCAGCGCTTGCTTCACAAATGGGTTCAACAGTTGGCAATATGGCGTTTGCTTTTTATTTGTTGGAGCATTTTAGCAGCAAACCTTATTACGCAACTATTGCTGAGCTGATGTATTCTTTGCCGACTGTATTTGTTTTTGTCATTGTCGGTGTAGTAGCAGACCGCTTCGATCGAAAAAAGGTGGCAGAGAACTGCGACTGGATTCGTGCAATTATGACTGCATGTTTGTTTTTCGCCTTATTTACAAATTCGATTCCGCTCATTTTTTTCATCTTGTTTTTGCGGAGTGCTGTCACGAAATTTTTTTATCCAGCCGAATCCAGTTTAGTACAAGCTATTTTGCGAAAAGATCAATATGCGCAAGCTTCAGGTTTGAATCAAATACTTTTCAGCATTTTTTTAGTGTTTGGCGTCGGATTAGGGGCATTGGCTTATCGAACAGTTGGAATTCATGGGGCCGTATTGGTTGATTTAATAAGCTTCGTTCTTTCCGCCTTGCTCATTCGCTCGTGTAAAATCCCTAAATCAGCAAGGCTACCAAACGGTCGAGTGTCATGGAAAGGTTTACATATATCATCCGCTGTTTCCGACTTTTTGGAAGGTATTCGGTACATTTTACATAATCGGCTTTTATCGCTCATTATTTTTGGTTTTTTCATTTTCGGCTTTGTTCAAGGAAGTTTTGCCGTTCTTCCGTTATTTACAATGAAATATGAGCTGGCACCGAATTCTTATGAAATGTATTCATCCTTATTTGCCATTTTTCTCGGTGCGGGCCTTTTAGTCGGCAGCACAGTTTCAACATTTTTTGCTAAAAAAATAAAACCGTTTCCAATGTTTGTTACACCGATATTTTTGACAAGCATTTTTGTTTTTCTCCTTGGTTTTGTGGATGAAGTAGAATTTTACTTGTCGATTATTTTTTTGATCGGCATGTGCATCGGTCCTGTGAACGTAGCAATTGGCGGTTGGATTCCGAATATCGTTCATCCAAAGCTAATGGGACGTGTCAGCGGATGGATCGACCCGTTAATGATGTTTGCGCAGTCTGCTACGCTTTTATGTATTGCACTATTGTTTCCAAACATCATTCGAAACATCGATTTACTTTATTACGGTATGGCTCTTATCATTCTTTTCGTCTTTTTCTTTTATATGATCTTGATGCCGAAATATTTAAACGAAAAACGGCATCGGCTAGGTAAAAACACAATCAAATCGGTTTTATAACAAAAATGTGTTTGACAGCCAGACTCATACTCCCAATAATGTGGATCATAGTGGATGAGAATTCACCCTACAACCGCATTGATTGGGAGTTTTTTTGTGATATTCGTTTGAAGGAAAGGGATAATAATAAACTTTACCGAAAAAATTCATCATTAGTTTTGCTTCTACCCTCAAGAAAACTTCTACTAAACGTATAACAAGCAAAAAAGGGAGTGTCTAATAAGTCGTTTTTACGGCTTATTGACGCCCCCATGAATGTTTTAGAAACGTTGATATATCGGTGTTTATGATTTTTTGTTTTCAATGGCGATTTGACTTTCTGGACACCCCCTCCCTATCATGCTCCGAAAGAAATTCGAATCTTTTACAGAATGTGAAATAAATAAATAAATGAATGAAATCAGCCCCGCTTCCAATAAATTACAAAAGATGACCCCGGCTCCATACCGAGATCATCTCTTAACCGTTTAGTCCCCTGATCAAACTGCCCACTCGACGCCCATTTTAATTATGCCGAGCATGGTCAATGGTTTGCTCTAGTATTTTTTTTACATGCTCATCATCATGTGAATAGTAAACGGTCGTTCCTTCCCTTCTAAATTTGACTAAACGCAAATTTTTTAGAAACCTCAATTGATGGGACACGGTTGATTGCAAAAGCTCAAGCTCGGCAGCTATTTCATTCACAGAACATTCTTGTTTTTCCGCAAGTAAATGTAAAATCCGAATTCTAGTCGGATCCGATAACGCTTTAAACGTTTGCGACACGATAAAAAGCGTTTCTTCGTCTATATCTAGAAATTCCTCTTTTCCGCTCATGACCCACCCTGCTTTCTAAAATATTTCATAATAACTATTATAGGCATAATTAATAGACTGTAAAAACTGGTTGCATTTTCTATTCATGAAAGTATAATGTAAATAAAGATTACGGAAAATAATGAAAAAGGAGAGACATCATGGACGATATCAGTCATTATAAGCTACGGGATGAGACGCCGGAAAATATAGCACGAGCCATCTATGTTGTCAATCGGCATGCAAAAACAGCGCCAAATCCTAAATATTTATATTATTTAAAAAAGAAGGCGCTGCAAAAGCTGATCGCTGAAGGAAAAGCAACAAAGAAAGGACTGCATTACTCAAAAAATCCAAAATTAAGCAAACAGCAGTCAGATGTTCTGGTGTCGGCAGGAAATTATTATTTTCATATGCCTCCTACAAAAGAAGACTTCCAAAACCTTCCTCACTTAGGTTCCTTAAATAATTCATACCGAAACCCGAAAACAAATCTATCATTGTCAAAGGCAAAAAATTTATTGGAGTATTATATCGGTATGGATAAAGCGAATCGACCGCTTTCTTCTCCCAAACGGTTCCATCGTCATACATATCAAAAACCGGTGTTTAAACGATTAGGCGAACGGTATGATTGAGTAAAAAGAGAGGCTTATTCAGCCTCGTCTTTTAATTCATCATCTTCTTCATTTTTAAATAACAATTCATCGATTTGCTCAATCAAGTGATGGACCTCAGGTTTGCTAATTTGGGCATTTGCACCTACCTGTTGTCCTTTATGTTTTAAATCATTCGTAATCAATGAGGAAAAAATCACAACCGGAATATGATCCAGCTCTGGATTTTCCTTAATTCGCTTCGTCAAATGCAATCCGTCAAGCTGCGGCATTTCGATGTCCGTAATGACTAAATCAACACGCTCCTTAACCGGTTCGCCTTCATTTACAATATTCTCTAAATAGTCCAGTGCATCCTTGCCGTTTTCAAAAAACTCAATCTGTTGAAATCCCGCCTCCGTCAATGTGTCGTTCAACAATCTGCGCAACAGCGGGGAATCCTCGGCAACGACAATTTTTTTATCAGATCTGTCCCTCTTTTCCAGTTTTTTCGCTTTTTCCTGCTGGATTCCGGACTCAGGATTAATTTCAACAACGATTTTTTCAAAATCAAGCATTAAAATCATTTCGTCTCCCATTTTGACAACGCCGGTAATTTGAGTTTCCAATCCTTGATACATTTCAGAAGGCTTTTCAATTTGCGACCAAGACACACGATGAATTTGGGTTACTTGATGGACGCGAAACACAACTTTTTGTTTGTTAAATTCCGTTACAATCAGCTTATCTTTTTCGCTGGGCTCGCAATTCGGATCGCCGATCGCCTTCGGTACGTTAACTACCGGGAGCACTTCTCCTCTTAATTCAATAATTCCTTCAACGTATGGATGGACGTGAGGCACGCTCGTTACAGGAAGAGGCTGAATGATTTCTTTTACTTTCATCACATTTATACCGAATTTATTCGAGCCGACGAGAAACTCTACAAATTCCAACTCGTTCGTACCGCTTTCAAGCAAAATTCCCTTTTCGTTCATATCTTTCTTCCTTCCGTCTAATATTTGCGAACGTTTCTTTTTCACTTTTTTATATCGGTTTTATTCTTTGTTCATTTAATACTTCTTTCGCTACAAATCGGTGGGAAATAAGTCTGAACAGCGTTACTCACAAAAATGTAAATGATACATTTCATTTCGACAAAGACGACTTGATTTCCTTTTTTTATAAAAAACTTTTATGTAGGTCAAACACCTTAAAAGTGAAATTGCATATGTTATGGTGAACAACTGAAAAGTGAAAGGAGCATTTACGTGTATCCATTCTATCGACAAATCCTCCCGGGAGTTCAACAGCCAGAATTTTTTCCGGGATTTCCAGGGATGGGTGGAGGATTTCCTTCGTTTCCTCCTACGGGGACTGGTCCCGGTTTCCCTCCATTCGGCCCTCCTGGAATCGGCGGAAGTCCAAGTGACGGTTTTGGACAACAGCAAGGACCGCCTTCAGGACCGCCTCCAAGTTTTATTCCTCAAGAATCACCCGGAGTCGGAACATTTGCAGTTGATCCCGGAGGCATTAGAAGATGTTTACATCGTTTTACATTTATCCGATTAACAAACGGCAGAAGCTTCTGGTATTTCCCTGTGTTTGTAGGACAAAGGTCCATTGCCGGGTGGCGCTGGAGACCTCGTCAAAATCGATGGGAATATTTCGGCATTGATTTAAACAGAATCTCTTCCTTCTCTTGTTTTTAAGGAATTGACACTCGGGGCTGTCTAATAAGTCGTTTTTGGCTTATGGACTCCCCTTTACTTTTTTAGAAACGTTGATATATTGTTTTCAACAGATTGGACTTTTAAACATCCGCATGCTAGTCACCTATTAAACCGGTATTTTTATCGGGATCAACAGGGTTGTAAATGGATTGAAAAGCAAGATCTACAGCTGATTTAGCCGTTTTAGCGAACTGAATTTCGACTGTTCTCCGCTCATCTAAATAACAGCCTTCAAAGGCGATTTGCTTCACGTTGTTCGACCACCCTCCTGAATTTTCAACGATGATGACACGTTTTTTGTTCATATATGCGGCAGACAATTCTCCAAGCGTTCCATTTCCTCCTCCAATCATAATGATGGCATCTGCGGAATGAACAAGCAAAACGCTTCTGTAATCAAAACCTAATCCAGTATTAATCGGAATATCAATAAATTCGTTTGCTGCCTGTTTGTCGTCTCCAGCCAAAATACCTACGACAAGGCCGTTTGCTTGTTTGGCCCCTCGTGAAACTGCCTCCATCACTCCGCTTCCGCCGCCTGTCAAAAGAACAGCTCCTCTTTTAGCAATTTCTGAACCGATTTCTTCAGCCAGGAGGCGGACATGCTCCGGAATCAAGCCGGATTGACCAATTACTGCAATTCTCTCCATCATAAGCCTCCATTTCAAATTTTTTGCTGTTTTATATTATAGAACGAAGCTTGTGAACAGCTTGTATTGCTGTCACTGTTTAGCCTTTTATAAAAAGAGTTCCTTTTGATTGTTTACCTTACAAAAGAATTTGAGGGGGCGCATACTGAATTTTTTCTTACTCTCGCCTTTGTTTTCTTTTTTAGCTTCTATGTATGCTTGTCAAGTCTTTCAAAGACGCTTTATCGATAAATTGAAAGAGCAATTTTCCGCCTTTCATTGTTAAATTTTGCACTCTTCAAGTTTCTTTTTTATAATGTGCAAAAACTTACCCATCCTATTTTTTACGAAGCAGGCCGCATTTTTTGCCCGCTACAATTTTGGACCTTTATGAAACCGGAACCAACCCATTTTATAAAAAATATAAAGCATTCCTGTTCCGATGAGAGCCATGACTCCTAATACAATATAATAGCCATACTTCATTTTCAGCTCGGGCATATATTCAAAATTCATTCCATAAATTCCTGCGATAAACGTAAGAGGCATAAAAATAGACGAAATAACCGTCAATGTCATCATAATCGTATTCATCCGGTTTGAGTTGTAAGATAAATAGCTGTCCCTTATATCAGCCGCAAGCTCCCGATTTGCCTCCGTCATCTCGACAAGCTTGAGTAAATGGTCATAAACATCATAAAAATACAAATCTTCCTCCTTCATTTCGTTCAGCCTGTTGGACGAGATGATCCGGTACATCAAATCCGCATCGGAATGATTGTTCTTCTTATTTTTGATAATTGAGACCTGATGGAAAAAAGCTCTTTCATTAACTCATTGATCGATTTGTTTTTATTGTTTTCCTCAATTTGATTTAATAAATCTTCCAAATGGTACACGGGCGGAAAAAAATCATCAACGAGCTTATCAGTCAATTGATGCATGATTTTCATAGGCCCTTTTTTTAAAGAATCGTCTTTTTTGATTCTCAGCCAAATGTTGTTTAGATCTCGAATGGCATTTTTGTGAAATGTGACGATTCCTTTTTCGTTTACAAATAAGTCAAGCTCTTCCGGTTCCAGCGTCTGTTGATGAATTCCGTGCAACACAACAAACATATAAGAGTCATAAAAATCTATTTTCGGCCGTTCAACATTTTCGACACAATCCTCAATGGACAAAGGATGAAAATGAAAAAATTTCCCTAGCAATCTAATTTCATCTTCCGTCGCCTTGTAAAAATCGACCCAGTACCAAAGAACTTCCTTTTTTCGAATCTCTTTTAATGCCACATCATATTTAGCTTCCAAATCAGTTGTAATGACTAATGTTCGTATCATAGACATCACACTTTCTAAATTTTTTTGGACATAAATTTAGTTTACCAATAAAAGCTTGGGACAAACATGATAAAATATAAGACGACACTTATTAAAGCAGGTGATTTGTATGGAACATTTGATTAACCAAAATGTAAAAAACATTGCGATTTCCGGCATTCGAGCTTTTTTTAACATCGTTTCCAACTATGACGATGTCGTTTCGCTAACGATTGGCCAGCCTGACTTCCCAACGCCTTCACATATAAAAGAAGCGGCAAAACAGGCAATTGATGACAACTATACAACGTATACGCATAATGCAGGATTGATCGATGTAAGAGAAGCAGCATGCCAATTTGTACATAAAAAATATCATCTCTCCTATGATCCTGGTTCGGAAGTGATTGTTACAATCGGGGCCAGCCAGGCGATTGATATAGCGCTTCGAACGATTTTGGAGCCCGGGACGGAGGTAATGCTGCCAGGTCCTGTTTATCCGGGGTATGAGCCAATTATTCAATTGTGCGGAGCAATACCCGTTTATGTTGATACGACAAAAAACAAATTTAAATTAACTGCGGATTTGATTAAACAAAATATAACAGAAAAAACCCGATGCATAATTTTGCCTTACCCGTCCAATCCGACAGGCGTTACATTCACTGCAGAGGAGCTGATAGAGATTGCCGATGCCGTTCGCGGGAAGGATATTTTTATTTTAGCGGATGAAATTTACAGTGAATTAACGTATGATGCACCTCATACCTCGATCGCTTCTTTTTTGCGGGAGCAGACGATCGTCGTCAATGGACTTTCCAAATCGCATAGCATGACTGGATGGCGGATCGGATTTCTTTTTGCGCCGAAAGATATCACAAAACATATGTTAAAAGTGCATCAATATAATGTTTCATGCGCTTCGTCGATCTCTCAAAAAGCTGCTTACAACGCTTTAACGGAAGGGTTTCATGATGGTCAAATAATGAAAAAAGAATATGAAAAAAGATTGGAGTACGTATACGGTCGTCTCGTTGCAATGGGATTTGAGGTTGTTAAACCAAGCGGAGCCTTTTATTTGTTTCCTTCGATTCAATCATTTGGACAAAGCTCTTTTGATTTTGCTTTGGAGCTGGTTGAGAAGGCTGGTGTAGCGGTCGTCCCGGGGAGCGCTTTTTCCAAATTTGGAGAAGGGTTTATCCGCATCTCTTACGCTTACTCGACAAAAGAGCTGGAAAAAGCTTTGGACAGGCTTGAGCATTTTGTGCAACTGAAAAGAAAATAGAAAAACAGTGCGCTTTTAAAGCACTGTTTTTTGTTTTGGCAACTTAATTGTGAAAACGGTGCCTTTTTCGCTGCTCGACACATCGATCGTGCCTTTATGATTTTCAACAATTTTATATGTGATCATTAATCCTAGACCTGTTCCTTTTTCTTTTGTCGTTAAAAAAGGCTCCCCTAATCTTTCTAGCAGCTCTTTCGGTATCCCCTCTCCTTCATCTTTTATTTCAATCACAATGGAAAAATTTTCCGATTTAGTAGAAATTGTCACTGTTCCTCCATTTGGCATTGCTTCAATTGCATTCTTAATGAGATTAATAAAAACTTGCTTCAATTGGTTTTTATCGCAAACAACTTCTTGATTCTCATCAGAAAATTTTTTCTCAATCACAATATTTCTTAATATTGCTTCCGTTTCCAGCAGTGTAACAACTTCGAGTAAAATCGTTTTGACATTTGCTTTTTCAAAAACCGTTTCTTGCGGTTTCGCAAGCATCAGCAATTCACTCAAAATCATTTCAATTCGATTCAGCTCTGAAAAAATGATTTCAAAATATTGATTATCTTTTTCGATTTCACCATGCATCAGCTGTAAAAAACCTTTTATTGCTGTTAACGGATTGCGTATTTCGTGGGCGATACCTGCTGCCAGCTGCCCTGCAACAGAAAGCTTTTCAGAGCGAATCATCAATTCTTCCGCATGTTTATGTTCAGACAAATCTCGTAAAATTATTTGAACCGCCGGTTCGCCAAAATATGTTGTCGGAATGCAAACCATTTCGGTATTGACAATTTTTTTCGAATATGTATACCAGCTTTGCTTGGTCACGATTGTTTCCGTTCTTCCGTTCGTTATGTCATCTAATTGATCTTTGACATGCTGATGATATTCCGGGTGTAAAAAATGATAGATGCTTTTGCCCAATACGTCCGGATAATCTTGCGCACCGAAAAGCTTGATCCCCGACTCATTCATAAAAACCCATTTATCATTATGAATCACTGCAATTGTATCGATGGAATTTTGAATCAGCCTTTGATACTTTTCACTGCTTTGCTGCAAAATGCTTTGGTATATTTTTTTGGATGAAATATCGGTAATGACAAGCAGTTCTGCTTGTTCGCCTTTATATGATATAAGCACGCTCTTCAACTCAACATAGATCTTGTTCCCGTCCAAAGATGTCCAAATTTGTTCTAAAATTCCGCTATCAATTCCTTTGTGAAGATTTTCAATCGTTTCATGGACAGATTCGTGAAACATTTTGTCAATAAATTGGAAAACCATTTTTCCAACAATATCTTCACTGCTAGTCGCCACAAGCAGCTTAACAGCAGCCGTATTAGCATATTGAACTTTCCCTTTTTTTGAAATTATGAGCGGGCACGGAAGCTCGTGCACAAAATCAAGAGCACCGTCAGCACGTATCGGATTTACTTCTTTGGGAACTTCATCTATCTTGTCATCCGCCGAAGTGACAGCAAACTTTAAGACAAATTCTCTTTGATCCTTGTTCAAATGATTGTAAATAACATCAACTGACGTTTTCATCCAAATATAGGATCCATTTTTCTGCAAAAAACGGAAGGAACAAGGAAAGATATCATCTCCATGATATAAAAAGCTTTCAAATATATTTATATCTTCTACATGCAAGTATTCTGAAAGATTGGAACCGATTAGTTCTTTTTGTTTATATCCGAGCACTTTCAAACAATTTGAGGAGATGTATTCAAAATAGCCTTCATTAGAAATAACCGAATAAATGATTTCTGTTTGATTGTGCACACCCTTTTGTATTTGTTGACTCATCCCTGGCCCCCCTATTACTACCCTTTCCAGAAAGAAAAAGTCTATCTTGTTCATTGACCTGCTACTTTTTGTCCACCTAAAATTTTAATATAGTTTTACAAATTAAACATCTAAAAATGTGTCAATCTTACTATTTAAAATGTTTTTTCGACTTTTTCCACTGCATTTCCTTCCCTATAAAAAATATGTATGTATCAACATTTTAAAAAATACTGGCCAAAAAAGGGCTAGTTTTTTTTGTCTTATGCGGATTTTTCGGTTATTTTGCGGTTTTTGCGCTTCCCTCAGGTTTAACAACGCACCTGAGGCATGCAAGAGGTGGTATGAGCTTTACCGATTTTGCGGCCATGTGCGGTTTTTGCGCTTTCTTCGGGTTTCACACCATTCGGAGATATGCAGATAGGACAAAAGTTTGCGGTTTTTGCGGCATGTGCGAATTTCGAACCGTTTATCGAAAAATCTTTATGCGAATGCGGCATCGTTCAATTTATATGAATGGTTTTCGATAACTAATAGAAAAGCCATCGCTCGTTAAAAAGCGACGGCCCTTCTATATAATTTATTTTTTATTGCTCGTCATCATTTGATTTTGCATTGGAATTTCCGGCGTATTCTTTCTGTAAATCGATGTATGCTTTTACAATATCTCTCGCTATACGTTTATTCACATCTTCGCTTCCGGTTCTTTTTGTCCAAGGGACGACAACACTGAAAGCAACCTGCGGATCTTTGGCAGGATAATAGCCGATAAATGTTAAATTATAAACGTCTGTCCCCCAGTATTGACGCTTCGTACCATAATAAGTCGTTTCCGCTGTTCCGGTTTTGCCCGCAACATTTAATCCATGTAACTGAGCGTAAGCTGTTCCGCGTCGAGTATTCGTCACTAGATAAAAGCCTTGTTGGACGCGTTGAATATCCTCTTCCGTATTGTTTATTCGGTTTAACACTTTTACCGGCATTTCTTGAGCAATCGGTCCGAGTCCATCGTCAGTCGGTTCAAGAATTTCTGTTACAAGCCGCGGCTTAACACGGTATCCGCCATTTGCAATCGTTGAAACATATTGGGCCATTTGCAGCGGTGTGTACGTATCAAACTGACCAATGGCAAGGTCAAGCAATTTCCCTCTGTCAATTCCAGGATCAGATTGCTGCCCTGCAGACTCCTGCGGGAGATCAATCCCTGTCGGAACCCCTAAACCAAATTGGGCATAGTAATTCCGCATCTTTTGAAAATCTTCATCTTTAGCTGGAAAACTTCTTCCCGGATAATATTGTATACCAGCAATTTTCATAGCGATATGGAACATATAAACGTTTGAACTTCTTTGCAACGCTGTTAGGTCAGATACAGCCCCCATATTTTGATAAGAAGATTTTTCCGGAGTCCCTTTTAAACGAATTGGTGCGTCATAAAAGACGGTTCCGTGTCTCAGACCAAATTGATATCCTGCTAAAACTGTCGCACCTTTAACGGTAGAACCCATTTCATATTGCGTCCCAAATGCACCGTAATCAAAGTTCAACATCTCTCCTGAATCGTACATTCGTCCGACCATCGCCAAAACGTCTCCTTTATACGGATCCATCATGACAACGAAAGCGCGGTCAACTAAATAATTTCCACGTCCTCTTGCTGCTTTGATCTGCTGATCAACAATTTTTTCAATTCTTTTTTGCAGTTCGATATCGATGGAAAGTTTTAAATCGAATCCTCTTCTGCCGTCATCAATTTCCTTTTGGGAAATCGTATTTCCATCTTTATCAGATATATATTGAACTTTTGCTTTTCTTGGGTTTAGATAATCCTCATATTGCTGCTCCAAATAGCTTTTTCCAACTCGTTCATTTCGGGCATAGCCTCGAGCTACAAAAAATGATTTATTGTCTTCTGGTATCCCTTCTTTTGGAGATGAGATTTTCCCTAAAATCGTTTTAAATACGTCATCATAAGGGTACACCCTTTCCCAATCTGTGATGACATCGACACCCGGAAGATTTTCCAGCTGTTCCGCAACCCTTGAAACTTCTTCTTGGCTTAAGTTCGTTGCGACAATCTGCGGCTCATACGCATATCCGGATGAAAATTTCGTATATAGAGCGGCAAGCTCCAATTCTTTTGGATCCTTCTCGATTTTTTTAATTTCTTCTTCCGGAACCCGTTCAACCTGAAGTGGATATGTTTCCTTAGGTTCTAATTTTTTCTCTTTTTCCGTCAATAAGTTTTCTGCCTTTTTTGGATTTTTGGCTATCCAATAATCCCGCAAATCTCTTTCTCTTAGAAAAGATGTGTCGAGATCAATCAGCTGTGCTAATTTTTTTGCTGTTTCCAGCTTGTCTTTCGTTTTGGTCGTCTTCTCCACCGTATAGGTCACAGCAGGAACATTTTTGTTGTCTACAACGATTCTCCCGTTTCGGTCAAACATTTTTCCTCTTGGTGCAGGATATTGCGCAACATTCACTTCTGTCCGGCTGACTTCTTTCGCATATTCTTCACCCTGAACAATTTGAACGATGCCAAGGCGGACGACAAGTGCGGCAAATAAAAGAAAAACGATAAAAAAGAAAAAATTGATACGAAAAATTCTCGCTTTCCTTTGCCGTTTTGTCTCAGAAGGAGTTGTTTCCGCTTCTTTTTTCACGAAGGAATCTTCCTTTCTTTTCTAATATAAATCATGTTTCAGTTATAAATCATGTTTCAGTCGACTCATGAACTTGTAAATATATTGTAACATACATTACAAAGTTTTGTTTTCTATACAGATTGTCAACCCCTAATTCTTATCAATTTATAGACATTTTGCTTAATTTTGTCACTTCTTGAAGGAAGTATATCATATATTCCCTCGGTTGGAACCCTATAATTTCAACAATTACATGATAATGTTTATAAACTTAAAATCTATTATTTGTCAATGGAAGGAATAGACAAAAATATGACAAAAAACGCATGTTATGATAGTTTCGTAAATTACATGAACAAATTTCAAGGAGGTAGAAAACGCATGAAGAAATCTATTATTGCTTCTATTGCAGCAGCTGCCGCCATTTTCACTGCAGGCGCCGGCACAAATGCCAATGCAGCTGAAATTCAAAACCAACCAGTTCAAATCAAAAGCTACGTACAAACTTTCGGACCTTATCATATAAACGAAGATCAATTGAAACAGCTCATTCAATCAGCTGATTCAAAAGAATTGCAAAATCTATTAAACAACTGTTTACAAAATCCAAGCATAGAAGCAAATAATGCTATAAAAGAAGCAATTAAAAGAAACACAAACCAGCCTGCGAACAAGCGAGCTGTGAAAAACCCAGCCCAAACTACTCAAAAAACAACTCAGCCAGCACCATCTGCCAATGACAAAGCAACCAACAACCAAACACCAAAACAATCACAAACCGCTTCATCCGTAAATGCATTTGAGAAAAAAGTAGTTGAACTAACAAATGCTGAGCGGCAAAAACAAGGTTTAAAGCCTCTTGTTTTAGATGAAGCTTTAAGCAAGGTAGCTCGTGAAAAATCTTTAGATATGCAAAGAAACAAATATTTTTCCCACACAAGCCCGACTTACGGTTCTCCGTTTGACATGATGAAAAAGTTCGGCATTTCCTTCAGAACAGCAGGGGAAAATATTGCAATGGGGCAACGTACTCCTGAAGAAGTTGTTAATGCTTGGATGAACAGCTCTGGCCACAGACAAAACATTTTAAATCCTAACTTTACTCATATCGGCGTTGGTTACGTAGAAAATGGAAATTACTGGACACAAATGTTTATTGGAAAATAATAGATCGGACAGTTCACTCATTTCAACTTTTTAAAAGGTGTGGGGGATATGCCCCCACACTTTTTTTGAAAATTAATTGCTGAGAAAAAGAAGAAGCTGACTAAAATTGTGTGACTTAAAAGAATGATGTGCGTTTTTATTTTTTCCACAGCTTATATAATGCATGTATTCCGCTATTTTCTTCTCCCATTTCAGCCAGTTTTTCATACAAGCTTCTCGCAAGCTCAAGCCCTGGTACGTCTAATTCCATTCTTCTTGCTTCCTCTAAAGCAATGTCCATATCTTTTATAAAGTGCTTGACATAAAATCCAGGCTCAAATTGATTCGAAAGCATTCTCGGCGCATAGTTCGACAAAGACCAACTTCCAGCAGCCCCGGAGGAAATGCTTTTCAACACCTTATCTGGATCCAGCCCCGCCCGAACAGCGTAGGCAAGCGATTCACAAACACTAATGATGCCGGCAGCAATCGCAATTTGGTTGCACATTTTTGTATGCTGCCCCGCACCAGCTTTTCCTTGATAAACAATATTTTTTCCCATTTTCTCAAAAATTTCAAAACATTCATCGAACGTCTCTTGATCTCCTCCGACCATAATCGATAGCGTTCCATTTTTTGCGCCGACATCTCCTCCTGAAACAGGCGCATCTAAAAAGGAAATGCCTTTTTCCTTTGATTTTTCGTATATTTTTTCGGCAAGCGATGGTTTTGTCGTTGTCATGTCAATACATATAGCTCCTGGATAGGCATTGGCTAAAATTCCATTTTCACTAAAATAAACTTCTTCAACATCTTTCGGGAAACCAACCATCGTGATAATAACATTCGCATCTTTTGCGAGATCTTTGATCGATTCTTTCCAAACAGCACCTTGATTGATCAAATCTTCGGCCTTTTCTTTCGTCCGGGTATAAACCGTAAGCGGATAACCCGCTTCAAGCAAATGACGTGCCATGCTTTTTCCCATTACTCCAAGCCCAATAAAACCGATTGTTTTTTTTGACATATTGTTCACCCTTTCCCCATTTCAGTGTATACGGCTTAGTAATGAAACTGTTCTGCTATGAAACGCTTGCATTTTCAGCTTTCAGTGCACACCCGATTAAATGGACTTTACTAAACCGCCGTCAATCAAAAAGGTTTGTCCAGTCATATATGTATTCAAGTCAGACAGAAGAAACAGCACATAGTTCGCAAATTCATTCGGTTCTCCGTAGCGGTTGAGAGGAATCGCTTCCAAATATTTGTTCTTGATCTCTTCTTTCGGAATACCGAGCTTCGCTGCATTCCATTCTTCCAATTGATCAATCCGTTCTGTTGCAATTCTGCCGGGTGACGCCGTGTTAATTAAAATATCGTACTTTGCAAATTCTGTTGCTAACGTTTTCGTCAGCCCCACAATTCCTAAGCGAAACGTGTTGGATAAAATTAAACCCGGGATCGGCTCCTTCACGGAAGAAGAAGCAATATTTACGATTTTCCCTCCTCTTTGTTTCATATGCGGAAGAATCTCGCGAATGGTACGGATATAGCTGAGCAAGTTTAATTCAAAAGCATTTTGCCAATCTTCATCAGTCATTTGCTCAAATCCTCCTGCAGGGGGACCGCCAGCGTTGTTAACGAGTAAATCAATTTTGCCAAACTCTTTTATTGTCTGATTAACTAGCCTGCTAATTTCCTCTTTTGAAGTAATGTCTGTTTTAATAAAGGCTGCTTTTCCTTTTCCAAGCGCATTTAATTGATTTGCCACGTCTATTAGCTTTTCTTCATTTCGGCTTGTGATCATCACGTCGGCTCCTTCTTCCACAAGCCTTGTTGCAATCGCTTTACCTAATCCTTGACTTGATGCCAAAACAAGTGCTGTTTTACCTTTGAAACCGAAATCCATTGACATTCCATCCTTTCACCTTTTCTTTCATCTTATCATGATCTTATCAAAATGTGGGAAACTTTCGTTTTACTCCCATTCTGAATTTATTAACGACATAGAGCTTCTTTTGTTTGCTCAACACTGTCAAAGGCGGCCTGCGAAGGTGCGTTTAAGCTTGTCCTCTTTCACGCAGTAGTATGTCCAAAATTCAAATTTCAAAGGGAGCTTTAAACCCATGCTTTTTCTTGACATCAACTGTTATGGTTTTCTTACCTGCCTGCTCATCTAGGTGAATTGCATTCAAATCAAAAATAAAGAAAGGGCTGTCCAGAGAAATCCCTTTGAAAACAAAAAATCATAAACACCGATATATCAACGTTTCTAAAACATTAATGGGGGCGTCAATAAGCCGTAAAAACGACTTATTAGACACCCCCTGCATATTTTTTATAACTTAAAGCGTTCTACTAAGCCTTTTAAGCGGTTGCTTTCTTCGCTTAACGATTCCGCTTTTTCCGCAACCATTGAGAATGCTTTGACCTGCTCGTTCGTTGTTGCACTGACTTCTTCCGCAGAGGCAGCTAGCTGCTGGGTTACTGCAGAAATATTTTCAATCGATTCGACGACTGTTTCTTTTTGCTCATTCATCCGATCGATCGCATTTAATGTTGATTTAATGGCATTAAGCAAATCTTCCATTTTAATTGCAATTTCATGAAACGCATTGCCTGTCACTTGAACAGCTTTGTTTTGTTCTTCATGAATTTTTTTCGAACGACTCATTGCATCGTAGGCATTTTTCGTTTCAATTTGGATTCCTTCAATCATATTTTTAATGTTTTCTGTCGCTTTTGCCGATTGTTCAGCAAGGTTTCTTACTTCCTCAGCGACAACGGCAAATCCTTTACCTGATTCACCTGCTCTTGCTGCTTCAATACTTGCATTTAAAGCGAGCAAGTTCGTCTGATCTGAAATTTTGGAAATGGTCGACACGATATCAGAAATTTTTTCAACTCGATCTACAAGATTTTGTAGTACGGATTGGACCATCTCAGATTCTTTGTCAGCCTCATTTGATTTTATTTGAAGCTCATTTAGCTTTTCTAAACCATTATAGCTGGCATTTTGTGATTCGTAAGATAAATTTTCGACATTTTTTACATCATTGTTTACTTGTTGAATACAATCTTCTAATTGTTTGATTTGTCCGTTTATAATTTCCGTACTGTTTGCCTGCTCACCTGAGCCTTTTGCAATTTCCTCAATTGCAACGGAAATTTCCTCACTTGACGCAGTAGCTTCTTCCGAAACCACGTTTAATGTTTGAGCAGATTGCTGCAGCTCCTTCACGGATCCGTCCAGATCGAGGAGAATTTGTCGGATGTTATCGGTCATCTTCGTAAAGCTATTAGCCAATTTCCCGATTTCATCTTTATTTTTCACTGTTAATGTTCCGGATAAATCCCCTTCAGCCATTTTGTCGGCGTTTTTAGCCAAAAGCAAAATCGGCTTTGAAATGCTTCTCGAAACAAAACTAGTGATGAAAAATGCCACAATCAATGCAGCAATAATAATGGAAACGTTAATGCTCCGGATTGTGCGGGCTGTTTGCTCCAGATTTGCATCCGAATAGACTACACCGATTTTCCAATTTAGTTCCGTGATCGTTTCAAAAATAATGGTTGAATCTTTTCCATTTTCTTTTATAGAAGCTATACCACGTTTTTGGTTTTTAATCGCTGCCATAAGACCGTTGTTTTTATATAAATTTTTTCCGGTCATTTTCGGATGAGCGATGGCATCTCCATTTCTATCAAGCAGGAATGTATACCCTCCAAAGCCAGCTTCCACTTGCTTAACAAATTCATTAAACGTTGTTAAATTAATATCAATTCCAATAACGCCAAGCAACACCCCATCCTTTGTAATGGCCTTTGAGGCGGTAACAACATATTCTCCTTTTTCCCCATCACGATAAGGCTCTGACCACGAAACAAAGTTTGGACTTGTTACAGCGCTTTTATACCAAGGTCGTGAATTGATTATCAAATCTTCCTTTAAGTTTAACTCAGGTTCTGCAGCAACAAGAGTCTTAGTGTTGGCTACATAGACAGACCGGACCAATTGATTAGCGCTTAAAAACGATTGAAACGTTTCCTTTACGGACTGTAAAGATTGATCGTCATTTTTTTCAAGCAACTGTGCGATTTCCGGTTCATTGCTGAAAAGCAGCAAAATTCTTTCATATTCCTGCATCTGTAAAAGCAGGTTCTTTTTCGCTTGCTTAACAATCGATTGCCCCGTATGAAACGCATCTGATTTAATGTTCTTTTGAACAAAATAATCAGACGTGAAAAAAACAACCAAAAGTGAAAAAATTAACAATATGGTGATGAGCGCTGTCAATTTCCACTGAAGCTTTTTAAACATTTGTTCCATCTCCTACATAAATCTTTATTTAATAAAAATAATTAAGAAAACTTATACGTTTTCTAATGTATATATCGGCAATCTGATTTATCTTTTTACAAAATGAAACTAATTATCTTTTTCATATTTCCAATTGGCTTTGTTTTTGGGAGCGATCTTGCATAAAAAAAAGCATAGGCTGCATGTGTTTCTTCTAAAAAAAGATACCGCCGTAGCGGTGCCGGCTGTGAAAAAGAAAAAAAGTTTTAGCAAATTGGAGGAAAGTAACAAGAAGAGATTCGGATATCGAGGGCTTCAAATTTTTGCATTTGCAAACTTATCCTAATTTATATCGTGATACCCCGTCGTTTTAGTTGCTCAAACTGCAAAAAGCTTTTTATGAACTGCAGCTGCTGTGTTTTGCTTTCTATCGTTTGCATCAAATTAGCTATACGCTCGCTGCAAATCATTTTTATATTTTGATGGACTTTATCGGGATAATAAAGCGGATGTAAAATCAAAAAATGCTGATGCTCTGCGTTTTTCATACTCCATTTTACTTAGAGCCGAAATTCTTTTATATTCACCTTCCGTAAATAAATCGGCTCTTGCATCAAAAAAAGGAGCCGATTCAGATTAAACTGATCGGCTCCGTACCTTTTATATTTGGAACGTTTTTTTAACAAAAGAAACGACTTCTTCCGTTGTTTGCATAGAAAGAACTTTTTCTTTAAAGCTTTCTGCTTCCTGTTTTGAAAGCTTTTTAATTTGTGAACGCGCAGGCAAAATAGATGTTGCGCTCATGGAAAATTCATCTAATCCAAGTCCAAGCAGAAGCGGTATAGCAATCGGGTCTCCTGCCATTTCTCCGCACATTCCAACCCATTTTCCTTCTTTATGAGCTGCATCGATCACAATGGAAATTAATCGAAGGATGGCCGGATTATACGGTTGATACAAATATGAAACCCGTTCATTCATCCGGTCTGCTGCCATTGTATATTGAATTAAATCATTTGTTCCAATGCTGAAGAAATCAACCACTTTGGCAAATTGATCCGCCATAACAGCAGTTGATGGAATTTCAACCATTATTCCAACTTCGATATCATCAGCTACTTCAATACCTGCTTGAACAAGTTTTTCTTTTTCTTCGAGCAGAATAGCTTTCGCTTGATGGAATTCATCGATTGTCGCAATCATTGGAAACATGATTTTTAAGTTTCCATATTTGCTTGCGCGAAGCAGCGCTTTAAGCTGTGTCCGAAAAATATCTTGCTTTTCTAAACAAAGGCGGATGGCGCGGAATCCAAGAAAAGGATTCAGCTCCTTTGGAAGATTCAAGTAAGGAAGCTCTTTGTCCCCGCCGATATCCAATGTACGGACAACAACAGGTTTTCCTTCCATTCTCTCAAGAACTGTTTTATATGCTTCAAATTGTTCTTCTTCTGTAGGCATTTGGTCTCGTCCCATGTATAAAAATTCCGTACGGTAGAGACCTATTCCTTCACCGCCGTTGTCAAGAACACCTTGTACGTCATTAGGCGTGCCAATATTAGCGGCAAGCTCGACACGATGTCCATCCTTCGACAACGTCGGCTCGTCTTTTAATTTAGCCCATTCCGCTTTTTGCTCTTCATATTTTTCTCTTTTCTTTTCATATTCGGCAATACAATCTTCACTTGGATTTATGATTACTTGTCCTTCAATCCCATCAACAATGACTAAAGCACCGTTTTCAATTTTGGCGGTAGCTTCCTTTGTTCCGACAACAGCAGGGATTTCCATAGAACGAGCCATGATCGCAGAATGGGATGTTCTTCCTCCAATATCAGTTGTAAATGCTTTAACAAAATTTTTGTTTAATTGCGCAGTATCAGAGGGTGTTAAATCTTCTGCAACAATAATGACTTCTTCATTAATTAAACTTGGATTTGGGATTTGAACGCCTAATAAATGGGCTATAACCCTTTTCGTGACATCCCGAATATCCGCTGCTCGCTCGCGCATATACTCATTTTCCATCGCTTCGAACATCGCAATAAATTGATCAGCTGTTTCCCTCATCGCAAATTCAGCGTTTACAGCTTCGTTTTCGATTTTCTCTTTGACTGGATTTAACAGCTCAGGATCGTTCAAAACGAGCAAATGCGCTTCAAAAATCGCTGCTTTATCCGCACCAAGCCTTTCTTCTGTGCTGTTTTTAATTACCTCGAGCTCTGCTTTGGCGCTTTCGACAGATTGTTCAAAACGCTCAATTTCTGCTCGAATATTTTGTATTTCTTTTTTTGATACGGTTAAATCCGGCTCTTCTAGACGGTATGCCTTCGCAATAGCGATACCGTTTGATGCTGCAATCCCAGATAGCTGTATCATTATTCGCCTAACCCTTCTTTTTTGATTGTCTCTTCAATCGCTTGAAGTGCATCATTTTCATCAGCACCTGATGCTGTAACTTTAATGGTTGCTCCTTTTGGAATACCTAATGACATAACTCCCATAATAGATTTTAAGTTTACTGTTTTTCCATTGTATTCCAAATTAATGTCGGCTTCAAATTTGCTTGCCGTTTGCACTAATATAGTCGCAGGTCTTGCGTGAATTCCTGTGTCAGCGGTAATGTTGAATGTTTTTTCAGCCATTTGCATCAAATCCTTTCTGCTATTTTCTTTAAAAATTTTATCAGTGCATGTCGAGTTGTGCAAGCTGATAATCAATTATTTGTGAAACCAGCCTTGTCCGATTTAAACAAGGCCGGTTTACTAACTGCTACCGAATGGCAATAATGTTTTCTTCGCCCTTGTTTACTTTGCCTACTTTTTTCAATTCAATTGCTTCACCTTCTTTTAAATTAGTGAAGACAATCGGCGTCATAATAGAAGGAGAATGATTTTTAACATATTCAAGATCCACTTCAAGAAGTTTGTCACCTAATTTTACAGTATCGCCTTCTGAAACGAAAATGTCAAATCCTTTTCCTTTCAATTTTACTGTATCAATACCAAAATGGATCAATATTTCATGGCCAGAATCAGACTGCAAGCTAATAGCATGTTTCGTTGGAAATACATTTAACACTTTACCGTTAACAGGAGAGACGACGATACCTTCTTCAGGTACAATAGCAATCCCATCTCCCATCATTTTTCCAGAGAATACTTGATCCGGTACTTCTGTAATCGGATGAAGAGTACCTGTCATAGGCGATGAAAATGTTAAGCTTTCGCTTTGTAATTCTTCCGGCATAACATTTTCCACTTGTTCTTTAACTTCCTGCTCTGGAGAATGAACTTTTTCTGCTCTTGGAGTTCTTCCATTCATGATGTCTTGTATTTGAGTTTTTAAATTGTCCGATTTAGGGCCAAAAATTGCCTGGATGTTGTTGCCCACTTCTAAAACACCTGAAGCGCCGAGCTTTTTCAAGCGTTCTTTATCAACTTTCTTTTGATCATGAACAGATACGCGCAGCCTTGTGATACATGCATCAAGGTGCTGAATATTTTCATTTCCGCCAAGCGCCTCTAAAATGTTATATGGAAGATCTCCGGCTTTTTCGCTCTCCTGCTCATCATCAGATGTTTCAACACTTGCATCTTCCCGTCCAGGAGTTTTCAGGTTGAATTTTCGGATGGCAAATCGGAAACCGAAATAGTAAAGGACCGCAAATACAAGCCCAACTGGGATAACGAGCCACCAAGCCGTTCGATTCGGAAGGACGCCAAATAATATAAAGTCGATCACTCCGCCTGAAAAAGTCATTCCAATTTTAACATGTAAAATATGCATGACCATAAAGGATAGTCCTGCAAATATCGCATGAATCGCAAACAAAAGCGGTGCTACAAACAAAAAGCTGAATTCAATCGGTTCTGTAATTCCTGTTAAAAACGATGTCAACGCGGCAGAACCCATAATCCCTGCGACCACTTTTTTATTCTCGGGTTTGGCTTCGTGATAAATAGCGAGTGCTGCGGCAGGGAGACCGAACATCATAAACGGAAATTTACCTGTCATAAACGTTCCAGCTGTCAATTCCACACCGTCCTTGATTTGGGCAAAGAAAATGGCCTGATCGCCGCGAACAACGTGCCCTGCTTCGTTTACATAAGAACCAAATTCATACCAAAAAGGAGCATAGAAAATATGATGTAATCCAAACGGAATCAATGAACGTTCAATCACACCGAAAATAAAAGCGGCGAGCGTTTTGTTCGTCTCAAGTATTCCTTGAGAAAACTGGTTTAATGCCCCTTGGATCGGCGGCCAAATAAAGTACATCGCAATCCCTAATAGAACAGCGGACGCAGCTGTCACAATTGGAACAAACCGCTTTCCGGCAAAAAATCCTAAATATTGCGGAAGCTCAATTTTATAATATTTGTTGTACATATAAGCAGCTATGATACCTACTATGATCCCGCCAAACACACCTGTTTGCAAAGTCTCAATTCCGAGAACGTTTGCAAATGCTGGATCAGAACTAATATCTTTAGGCATTTGACCCAAACCTGTTAAAATACCGTTCATTGTAACATTCATAATTAAGTAGCCGATGACTGCTGCAATCCCTGCAACTCCATCGCCGTTTGCAAGACCGATTGCAACGCCGACTGCAAATAACAACGGCAGGTTGGTGAATACTATTTGCCCAGCTTGCTCCATGACGCTTGCGATAAGCACGATCCAGTCGTTCGTTAAAGCAGGAATTCTATCTGTTAAATCCGGATTTTGCATAGCATTACCAAATGCAAGCAAAATACCTGCTGCAGGAAGAAGCGCTACCGGCAGCATAAGCGCGCGTCCTATTTTTTGTAAAACACCGAAAATTGATTTAAACATAACATGACCTCCTTATAATTATCATTTGACAAATGCAGCAAGAATAATCGATGTATTAGAAAAAACAAAAAAGGCATGGTGAAACAAGGCGTCAACTGTACGAAAACAAATCCCTATACAGTACACCTTGCTCACTCATGCCTGATCGAATCAGTAACACGTGCGCAAAATTTATTCTTTTTTTGCTATTCGATATAAATGCATCGTTAAATAAACAGCTTCTGCTTCATCAATTTGTTTTTTCAATACTTGCTGCATCATTTTAATCATTTTCCATGCAACATTATAGCATAGAGGATATTTTTTTTTCAACAATAAAGCTAATTCTTCTGGTTCTTCCGTTTTTTCCTCTTTGAGAACCCTTTCAATTGTTGCCTGAAGATGCCTTACAAGCCGCAAATAATTAAAGCTTTCTTTATCAAGCTGGATGTTTAAGGAATCTTCTGCAACTTCGATTAACTGAGCAATAAGCTGAGAATGGCGGTTCACTTCAGAAATTGATTTATGCGTTATGGCGCTGTGAATGTGGAGAGCGATGAAACCGATCTCACCTTTGGGCAGCTTGATTTTCAGCTTATCTTCAATAATGGACACCACTTCACTAGCAATATTATATTCTTTCGGATAAAGCACTTCAGTCTCCGACAAAAAAGGGTTTTTGATGTCCATCCCCTGCTCGATCCTCTTAATTGCGAACGTAATATGGTCTGTTAAAGCTATATGAATATGTTCATTCAGAGGAAGTCCGACTTTCTTTGAAATGTGGGCAATACAGTCTGAAACAACTTCTATCATCTTCTCGTTTGTATAAGGAAGAAGTTTTTTATATTGTTCCTGTTCTTGTTCGTTTTTCAGCACAAATATCTTTTCAACTGTTTCGTTGGAAATCAGCTCCCCCCTTTTTTTTCCGAAACCGATTCCTTTTCCAATCAAGACGACTTCCTGAAAGGTGTCGTGGCCAGCTATTAATACATTATTATTCAACACCTTTTTTACTTTAAAGGACCCCATGTTTAAAAAGACGCTCCTTTACCAGAAATCTATATAATCGTACAAAAAAAGAACGGGGAGGTCAATGCATTTTGCACTCAGCAAAAGCAAGAAAAAATTTACAATCGAACACCTAAGACTGGTGGTGAGGCATCTAAAATGGAAATAGAAAATTTAGTTTTTTCATCTTTCTCGGCAGTTCATACTTTCCTTTCCAAAAATGAAGAGTCCGTTTTTTCAACTGTCGCCTTTTAAAGGTTCTATATGTACATGTACGTTCGTAATATTAAATTCTTCCGTCAGCCTTCTTTCCACTTCATCACAAATCGCATGGCTTTCAACGACATTTAAATTAGAATGAACTTTAATGACAACATCAACATATACGGTGCTTCCGACATATCTGGCTTTAATATCTTCAAGCGATTGAACCCCGGGTATATTGTTAATTGTTTCTTTATATTTGTCTAACTCCTTCTCTGAAAATCCGTCCGTTAAGGAATGAACCGCTTCTTTGAAGATATCCCAAGCAGTTTTGCAAATAAGCACTCCGATGATCATCGCAACAACTGTGTCCATCCATGCGATATGAAATTGCGCCGCCAAAATCCCTAGGAATGTTCCGACACTGACATATGCATCGGATCGATTGTCCATAGCTGCTGCCATGAGCGCTTGACTTTTTATTTTTTTCGCAAGTCTTACATTAAATAAATAAACGGAAAACATGACGATTGCTGAGCCGATAGCCGTCCATGCCGCGATCAAATCAGGTGATTCTGTTTTCGGGTTTATGATTGATTTTGCTCCTTCAGTAAGAACTTCAAAACCAACCATGACCATAATCAATGATGCAATTAAAGACGCAATGGTTTCTGCCCGAAAATGTCCATAGTGATGATCTTGGTCAGGAGGACGCTGCGATATTTTTAATCCGACTAAAACCGCGATCGAAGCAATTACATCAGTCCCGTTGTTCAGTCCGTCAGCCATTAAAGCTTCCGAATGAAAAAAATATCCGACCGCTATCTTTACAACGGTCAACAAAATATAGGCTGCAATGCTAATCCATGCTCCCCGTTCACCCTTTTTTAAATTTTGATAAACTTCCACCTTCCACTAACTCCATTCGTTTAGTCTGCCATTTATACTATCAAAAAAACATGTAAAGGTCTATACATACAGATTATTTCCTTGTTACAAAAGGTTTAATATCAAAAGGTTTTTCTGAAATCAAAGCGATCATTCCAATATGGAGATTAGTAAAACAAGGAAAAATATAAATTATTTCATTTTTTTACATTACATTAAAAAAATATAGCAACCAAACTTTTTACAGTTTGATTGCTATCAATCGAGAGAGATTAATTTTCTTTTTGTGTCAAATAAACCGGGATCATTTGAATCGAATGGTTTAGGTCATCAAGCTTGCCTTCAATCCGGTGAAGCAAATAGAGCGTCACAACAATAGGAAAACCGACATCGCTGATAAACGACAGCCAATCGTGCAAACCAATCCCTCCCTTTATGGCATCTGAAATCCGGCCTGTTCCCGAACCGGAAACAGGCCGCTTCCGTCAGCTCATCGTATATTCTGTCACCGTTTGCTCAATAATTCTGGCTCCTTTTTTTGAAACGAGCGAACCCCCAGAAGAAGTAAAAACATTTGATTGAATGATTGTTTCCATAGCTTGACCAATTTGCTCTGCTGTTAATGAATCCTTAGGTTCATCAACATTGATTCTGACTGTCTTTCCTTCCGTATTGGCAAAAAGAAGATCGAGCGATTTAGACATTTTTTCACCCCCAGATTACTTATGCATTAATTTGATGCGTATCGTTTCGTTCCACTTTGGCAAGCGGCATTTTTTGAAGACTGGCAATTGCTTGGGCTGCTCTAAGCAAATCATCTGCACTAGCTGACGTTTTAATATTGCTGTAATTTTTATAGCGATACAGCGGCTTGCCGGAATGATCAAAACCTTCTTCAAAAACAAGACGCAATTGTGATTTGACCGGTTGAACCTCAGCCATTTGCTCGCACCTCCTTTCACCTTCTTTATATAAAGAAATGAAAAAAAAGGGGCAGCAAATATGTAAAAAGGTGAAAAAAGAAATGAAAACGGAGCCCTGTCGCTGCAGACAACGGCTGTTGATGCCGTTTTGACCATTTCCAATAAACGGAATCTCTTTGGTTTCGTCAATATTTTATTTGGATAAAACTAAATTTTAGAGTAATGAATTTCATCAAAATTAAAAAAGCATTTACGAAGTGCTCTCTTTTATTATGAAAGTGGTCAAACCCCATTAAAAAAGGAGACTTCGTAAATGCAAAACTATTGTGTATCACAAAACGGAACGGATGAAAAAATAAAAGAGCGGTGTCCGCTCTTTTTAAATAGAAAGCTGTTTTGACAACGTATATAATTCTCCGATTGGTTCGCTCTTTTCTTTCAATATCTCTTCAATATCATGATCAACGATTTGGTTTTTCTGTATTCCGACTGCTCTTCCGCCTTTTCCTTCTAACAGAAGCTCAACTGCTCTCGCTCCCATTCTGGAAGCAAGAACTCTATCAAATCCAGTTGGAGAGCCGCCGCGCTGAATATGTCCTAATACCGATACTCGCGTCTCAATGCCGTATTTTTCCTTTAAAATATCGGCAAGTTTTGATGCGCTCATAACTCCTTCAGCTAACGCAATAATGGAATGTTTTTTCCCGCGTTCAACACCATGCTCCAACCGCTTGACAATATCATCTAAGTCAAACGATCTTTCAGGGATTAAGATCGTTTCAGCGCCTCCAGCTACTCCTGCCCAAAGCGCTATATCACCAGCATGCCGCCCCATCACTTCGATTATAAAAATCCGCTCATGGGATTGCGCTGTGTCCCTAATTTGGTCCATTGCCCTTACAACCGTATTCAGAGCTGTATCAAATCCGATCGTGAAATCTGTTCCTGGAATATCGTTATCGATCGTTCCAGGCAATCCAATGCAAGGGAAGCCTTTTTCCGTCAGCTTCAAAGCCCCTCGGTATGATCCGTCTCCGCCAATTACAACAAGACCTTCAATTTCAAATGATTTTAATTGTTGAATCGCAAGAAGCTGTCCTTCTTCTGTTTTAAATTGTTCAGAGCGCGACGATTGGAGAATCGTGCCGCCGCGGTGAATAATGTCCCCTACAGAGCCAAGCTCTAATTTTTTTATGTCACCGTTAATTAATCCTTGATATCCATGGTATACTCCATAAACTTCCAACCCATGAAATATCCCTTTTCTTACAACTGCACGTATTCCAGCATTCATCCCCGGAGAATCTCCGCCAGACGTTAATACAGCTATTCGTTTCATTCCATCACCTCATTATGCAGTTCAATAATTGCTGCCATCTCATGTTTTATAAAATGTATTATATCAAAAAATTTTCCCGCTTAAATGATTTTCTCGTTATTCAGCTTTTCGAAATCCGGCTTCTTTTGCTTCCTCCTCTGTACAAAACATCATTTCTGGTTTTGTTATATAATAGTGCCTGCTGCCAGGCATATGGTATATTTTTTCACCTTTTGAATTAATGTTTCCTTTTATGTCGCAGCCCTCTTTTTTGTCGTCTTGTCCAATCTTATCATTAAATCCATCGTTTGTAACATAGTTTTCTATACTCCAGATTCCGATTTCTTTGTGCTGGGCTTTTTTTTGAACATCCAAAAAACGGTCTACATATTTTGTATTTGGCTGATGAACGTATGCGACGCGGGCTAGCCCGTTTTCAAGCAGCATTTCATTAAACATTTGTCCGTTTATATATAAATAAACAAGTAATCTTCCATACTTGTCACGTTCTCTAACGCCAAGCTCTAATTCAACTTTTTTGTCTGACAGCATTTCTTTTGCAAAATTGCTTGCTTCGATTGCAAATGGCTGCACAGGCTTCGTTGGGTGTACAGATTCAGGAGTATCGACAAGAAGAAGTCGGATTGTTTCTTTTTTATTGTTGACGATGACTTTCATCGTATCACCATCGACGACATCAATTACTTTGGCTTCCAACCGATTGTTTACGGCTGAATCATCTTTTTGCCAAAGCTCCCATCCGAAAAATAATGCAAGCAAACCAAAAAATAAAACAATCCATTTTCTCCACATGATGTTCTTCCTCTCTATTGTGTCCATTCAATGAAATATCATTTTAAGCGAAAAGAACATTCATATCAATAAGAAATGTGGAGGATTTTTCACCTTCAAAGTTATTTTAAATGTTGTTTACATTTTTCTCGGAATATTTTATAAATAAAACCATTCTAGTATAATAATAATGGTAAAGCAATCGGGGGAGTTAAGGAGTGTATTTTTTGTGACATTTATCAAAAGAAATATCGTCCCGATCCTCTGCTTGGCGGCATTTTCGTCACCCATAATCGGCATGATGTTAATTGATGTGTATTATTACAGTTCGGTAATCGGGTGGGTGGTTGGATTCATTTTTATTGTAGCTGCATACATAATTGTAACGAAACGACCCGATGACTCTGAACCAAATGACTTTTTAAAAGAAAATAAAAGGCGGATCATATAGCTTAATCCGCCTTGTTATTCTTCTTATTTATGATCTTAATAGCCGCAATCCATTTAAAATGACAAGTATGGTGCTTCCTTCATGGCCAATGACTCCGAACGGCAAGTCAATGACTTGAAGGAAATTAGCACATATGAGAAGGGCGATGACCGATAGAGAAAAGGCAATATTTTGTTTCACAATTTTGTTCATTTTTTGCGACAATTCGATCGCTTTGATCAATTTCGTTAAATCGTTTTTCATTAATACAACATCTGCTGTTTCCAAAGCAACATCCGTTCCCTCCCCCATTGCTATACCGACAGATGCTGTTTTTAAAGCTGGTGCGTCATTGATACCGTCGCCGATCATCGCCGTTACGCCGAATTGTTTATTCAACTGCTTTATTCGGTCAACTTTGCTTTCAGGCAGACATTCACCGTGAAATTCATCAACGGATGCCTCTTTAGCAATGGCTTCAGCTGACGCTTTCGTATCGCCCGTCAGCATCACCGTATAGATGCCTTTGCTTTTCAATTCATCCATCAAATTTTTCATATCAGGTCTAAGTACATCTTTTAAAGCGATGCTTGCGGCAATTCCTTTTTCGTCTTTAACATAAACAACCGTTTTCCCTTGTTTGTATAATTTCTTGGAAACAGAGTTTTGAAATTGTTCAGCCTCTTCTTTTCCGACAAACGCAGCTTTCCCAACGAATATTTTCTGCCCGTTCCAAGAAGCAGAAACTCCAAACCCTGAATGTTCATCCACTGATACCCATTCATCTTTCAGTCCTTTTACATTTTCCTGAATATAAGCTGTAATAGCTTTGGCAAGAGGATGGGAGGATTGCCGCTCAATATTATAAACTGCTTGTAACAGCTCTGTTTTTTCGACGTCTGGGCGTACGATTACGTCCGTGACGATCGGCTCGCCTTTTGTCAAAGTTCCCGTTTTATCAAACGCGACCGCCCGAATTTTATTAAGACGCTCTAAATGTACGCCCCCTTTAAACAAAATGCCGTTTCTTGCCCCGTTAGAAATAGCGGATAACGTCGCCGGCATGATCGAGGCGACGAGCGCGCACGGGGAAGCCACTACCATAAACACCATCGATCTGTAAAAAGCTTCCTGAAAGCTCCAGCCTAATAAAAATGGAGGAGCAAACATCAAAACAGCCACTGCAATAAGCACACCTTTTACATACGTTCCTTCAAATTTTTCAATAAATTGCTGGGACGGAGATTTTTCAGATTGGGCGTTTTGCACCAGTTCAATAATTTTTTGAAAAAGCGTTTCCGATGCTTTTTTCGTTACGCGAACGGTGATCGATCCATTTACGTTTACAGTCCCTGCATACACTTCACTTCCAGGCTCTTTCTCAACCGGGAGGGATTCGCCCGTTATAGCTGATTCATCCACTGTCGTATGACCATTTATGAGCTGGCCATCCACCGGAATGCGGTCCCCGGGCTTCACAATGATCAAATCTCCAATCGATAAAGTGGAAACATGCACTTTTTCTTCCCGTCCATCTACTAAAAGCAGCGCTTCTTCAGGCTGCAATTCCATCAATGAAGAGATCTCCTTGTTTGTTTTGTTCATTGTATACGTTTCTAATGCGCCGCTTAGGGCAAAAATAAAAATTAAAATCGCTCCTTCAAGCCAATGGCCGATTATTGCCGAACCGATAGCAGCAAAAACCATCAGCAGCTCTACATTCAACTTGCCTTCGCGGATCGTTTCTTCAATTCCCTCTTTAGCTTTGGCAAATCCCCCAATAACGAATGCGAAAATAAATAAAATCGTTGATATGATGTTGAAATCATCTATGCTAAGCAGCCAAGCGAAAAAAATGAGAACACCTGACACAATGGCCGCAATCATTTCAACATGCTGTTTCAACCCTTGAAATAATTCCGTATTATGAAACATCTTTGCTTCCATTCTCACTTACAACCTCCTAACTGAGAATAAAATTCAGCTTCACTTCTATTGAATTCCATATGCTATTCTTGGCGACTAGTAAAAAAACTATTAAAATATCAACATCTATATGTATATTATATATCAACAATTATTTTTTTCAAGTAATAATTATATTAATTTTAAATTAATAATTAATATTAATAATTATTATCATTCTCAATCACGGTTTTTTACAGATCAAAAACGTTGGTTGGAAAATCGGTCGATTCATATGTTAAGCATTAAAATTCTATTTTTTAAAAAAGAAAAAGCACAGAAGCTTCGCTGTGCTTTACAAATCGGTTAAACGTTTTAATTGTTCGGTTGTTACGGGACCAATGATTTTTTTAAACACCTGTCCTTGTTCATCGATTATAAAAGTAGTGGGAATGACCATAACCTTGTATAATTTCATGACTTCGCCTTTTTCATCAAAAAGCACAGGAAAATCAAATCCGCTCTTTGATAAAAAAGACTTTACTTCTTCTTTCCCCCCTTCTTCTGAAGTAATGTTAATTCCTAAAAACGCGACGTGCTCAGAATCCGCTTGTTCATAAAAACGTTGAAGCTCAGGCAATTCTTCCTTACATGGAGGGCACCACGTCGTCCAAAAATTGATCACGACCTTTTTCCCTTTAAAATCCGAAAGTTTTACCATCTTGCCGTCAGTTGTTGGCAAAACAAAATTGTTAGCGGGCACTTTCGAATCTTCTTTCGTTATTATTTCTTTCATAGTTGTTTTGCTCGGTGCATTTTCTTGTTTCAAATCGCTCTCTTGACATCCAAAAAACACACATGATATAAGCAGAAAATGAAAAAGCAAGGCAGCTGTTTTTTTCAAAACGCTTCCCCCTTCATGAGAGCACTATTTTTTTCCATTCAATGATGGAAAAATGATGACTTTCGCTATTTCATAATTTATTGCTGCGATAGATCACAGTAGAGACAACCCGGAAAATCTTAATGAACACGTTTTTCCTTCAGCGACCAATAGCCAATGCCGATTTTTTGGCATATTGTCATATAATGCATTAACAATTGCAGCAATCCTCCTGCATTGAGCCCGATAATAACTCCTGACATTTGCCATTCTGGCTGCGATCCAAGCAAAAAGATGACGACAAACGAGATAAAATGCGCCCAAACCGTATGAAACAAAGCATCCTTTATTAAATTCAGACCGATCAAATACGCTTGCAGCGGAATGATCAAAAAGTGGGTAAAAAAGTACGGCCATAAAAGCTTTAAAAAAAGTGTTGCAGTAGTTCCGTTGACAAACAAACTTGTAAGCGGCTCAGCAAAAGCAAACATAATCACAATCGCAGGTATTCCGTAAAGCATTGTCATTCCGAGCGATTGCTGCAAAAGCTTCTTTAAAAGTTCCTGGTTTCCTTTAGCAAACGCTTCTGATACAGTTGGGATCAAAATCGTCAACAGTGCATGAGCGATAAACGCTGGAAAAAAGCCGATCGTCATCGCAACTCCGGAAAGCAGACCGAACTGTTCTGTCGCTCCAACCTCCGAAACACCTGCTGCCATTAATGCATATTTGATTAAAAACGGCTGAATCGCATGTGTCATAGAATGAAAAATGCGCAAAATTGTCGTTGGAACAGAGACACGAAATAAACTCCGCCGGATCAAAGCTGTTTTGGATGAAGCGAGCGTGCTTTTTTTTAGTTCTTGCGCCTGATAGACATAAACGGTAAGCAAATAAAGAACAATAACGGCTTCGCTTGCAATAAATGAGCTTAACCCTGCAATGACAGACATTTCAGGAGAAAATTCAAACAGGTTGAACAGCAAAATGAGCAGAATAAGCTGAACAAGCTTGCGAAATCCATTTGCAAATGCAATTTTCCCCATTTGCTGCGTGCCCATTAAATAGCCTCTAGCAATAGAGGAAAAAGAAATCATCGGAACAAGCAGTACAAATAAAACCGTAACGGAAGGATGATAGCTTTTTAGCGGCGGAAGAGCAGGAAACAGCAAAAAAACAATTAAGCTGAAGCAAATGCTGATCCACAAAGTTAGGCGAAAAGCATATTTCAACATTGGCCAATGGTACGGCTTTTCAGTTTCCGCCACATATTTTGAAATAGATATCGGCAATTCAAAGCTTGCTAACACGATAATGAAAAACATAATAGGCATGATCGACATATAGTGGCCGATGCCTTCTTCACCAAGTTCCCGCGTCAATACCATGTTAATCATAAAATCAAAGCATTCCCCTAGAAACGAAGCAACGATTAAAAGCAGAGCTCCCTTAAAAAAAGTTTTCATTTTTCCTCCCTCTTTTCTTATTTCATGCATATGAGACAAGTTCAAAAACATGACAGAGGATCGGAAGAGGGAGGAAAATTTTTAGTCAGCCTTTGTTATTTCGGTTTCTCGTTTCATTGGCAAAACGAAGCAATCAAATATTTAGAATTATTGCACCACACCAGTTTCAGTAATTTTTACATCCGCATGCACATCGACTTCCATCTTTGAATAAATATCCCTCCAATTTTTCACTTTTCTTAAACCTCTCGCATGGCTTAAAATTTCTTCTCCTAATCCAACCGGATCAATGTTTTTCTCTTTAAACATATCGATCATCTCCATACTGTTCTTCACAATTTCCTTTTCAAACGCTTTTTCAGCTTTTTTTAAGATTTCCGGACGAACAGTCCCTTCCGAATATTCGCGTAGATACCCTTCAATTTCCAGCTCTATCGTTAAATGGAACGGATTTTTTTCATCGATGTTCGCTCTTCTTTTCGAACGGATGCTTTCTATAGATGCTTTATTTCCATCATCCATTGTGATCGTATGAATTCCTTTAACATATCGATCGGAAAGAAGCTTAAAATAAAAAAGCTGATCATTTTCGATTTCGCCAACCATTTTGTCCTTTTGAAACAAGGCAAGTCCAGTTATTTTGACATGGTCGTTTTTCTTTTCTAATAAAGGTAAAGAAGGGTCTTTTCCTTTCATGCGAAAGTTGCGCAAATATGTGTGTAAATTGATAATCGGCAAATTTTCCCGGTGCATATTATGCTCCACTAAATTACGAAAGTACGTGGCAGTCCCCTGTTGTCCATATTTTCCTTCCAGCAAATTTTTCGCTTCACCTTTGCAGACCGCTAAAATAACCTTTGAACCGACGCTTGCATCTCGTTCAAGCGAGTCGACATATTTTTCAATTCCCTGTTTTGCTACGTCTTCACTGTAAAGAGCAAATTGCAATTTTCCATAAACTAGAGGGGCTGGCGACTCCTTTTGCAAATCGGAAATCAGATCCCTGCTTAAATCTGATTCGACCGTCATCACCTTGCTGTCGACCGGCTGCTCCTTTTTATATTCAGGAGCAACAATGGTTCCTTTAATTTTATTGCCTTCGCCGACATCGTATCCAATAACCATCACTAAATTGACATCATCAATAATTTCTTTATCCAGACATCCATAAAGCATCAGCATGAACAACATAATGAAGGAGAGAATTTTCCACATGTTTATGTTCTCCTTTTCCATAAATCCCGTACAAACGTAATGAGGTATAAAACCGGAATATAGCAAAATACAATACCAAGAGCATACGTATTGATGATCTTATTTAATAATTGAATATCTTCTTTATCAACAATGACATTGACTATAAAAAACATGACGACCAGAACAGAAATGATTGCCTTCTTTTCTGTTATTCCAAAAATTTCTGTTATACCTCTTTTGGCGCTCCACAACATGACGCAAATATTCGGCAAGATGACGAGAGACCAGGAAGCAATACCGATATATTCGAATCTTTCAACAAAAGGAAGTTCAACAATTTTCCACATCGCTAGCGTCGCCCATTTATTGCGCAATATTTCTTCTTCCGCAGAATAATAAACGATCGAAACAATCATGATGATGATATAGGAACAGGTTGTAAATAAACTTCCAATATGAGCCCATTTTTGGGATTTGTCAATATTTTTGACAAAGGGGTAATACAAAAAAAGAGTTTCAAACCCAATAACAGTTATGACCATCTGCATCGTTCCCATGAAAATTTCCTGAGGTGAATGATCCATAATTAGCAAGAGGTGCTGAAGATCTGCAAAACGAGTCGGGAAAATTAAAAATGTAAGAAAAATCCAAAGCGGCAGAACCACTCCAAAAAAAGCAAATCCGGTTACTACCCGAAATCCACCGTTAAAAATGTAATAAAGCAATCCCATAAAAATCGCGGTATAAATCCAAATATTTAAATCTTCAAACATCCACACCTTCAAAATTTCAATATATCCTATTAATATGGCGCAGCTTCCAAGAAAAAAATAGATGATCCAGACAATGTTCAATCCATTGCCGACCCATTTTCCAAACAAATCGTGCTGCAGTGTCATTAAGCTTCCGCTTGAACGTTTCAAAATTTGATAGATCATCCAAATGTACAGATGAACAATAAGACCGATCAAAATAACTGAAATCCATGAATCATGTCCCGCATACTTGACGACATTTTTTTGAAAACCTAATACACCGATGCCGAATTGAGTGCTGTGCACTAAATAAAAAACGAGCGGTGCGGAAACTTTATGACGTTCTGCTATTTGCGCCAAGTTGGATTCCTCCTCTTCCGCTGTTATTCATCAATATCTTTATTTTCCCTCGATTTCTCTTCATCCATTCGCTTCGGCTGCTCCGTCCGCAGCTGTTTCGGACGTTCATTCATCATTGAAAACGGCATACGCAGGAATGCATCCTTTAAATCGGAAATTCTCGGAGGATAGATTGGCTCCAAAAAAGGACGTCCGAGAGAAGTTAATCGTAAAAGATGGGTCGCTAAAAAACAAAAGCATAAAACGATTCCTAAAAGACCGTACATTTCGGCAAACATGAGAAATGGAAAACGCAAAAGCCTGATCGTATTGCCCATTTTATAGACAGGTGTTGTAAATGATGCTAATGCAGCAAGCGCTACAATGATGAGCAAAATATTGCTTGTTAAACCTGCTTCCACACTAGCTGTTCCGATTACAATCCCCCCGACGATGCCGATCGTTTGTCCAACCTTTGTCGGCAGCCGGGCGCCCGCCTCACGCAGCAATTCGATCGTTCCTTCCAAAAACAGCGCCTCTAAAAAAGGCGGAACTGGGACCTCCCTTCTGGATGTGACAAAATTGTTTAGTAAATCAGTTGGAATTAACTCATAATGATAATTTAAAACAGCTACATAAATCGGTGTTGCCAATATGGAAAAGGAGACAGCAAACAGGCGGATAATACGGAAAAAGGAAGACAAAATCCAATTTAAAAAATAATCTTCAAACGATGCGAAAAATTCGACAAGAGTTGTCGGACCGATTAATACATGGGGAGAGCCGTCCACAATGACCGCTATTTTCCCTTCCGCCAAAATGGAAACTACACGGTCCGGTCTTTCCGTATCCAACAGCTGAGGAAAGGGAGAATTATGATTGTCAGAGATCATTTCCGTAATGTACGAACTATCATTCACTTGATCAATTTGGATATTAGAAATTCTTTGCCAAACCGTAAATACATTTTCCTCATCCGCTATGCCTTCTATATAGATGATCGCTAATCTCGTTTGCGTCAGCCTGCCAATTTTTAAAGTCCGAATGCGCAGCTCTTCAATCGGCAATCGTTTTCGAATTAAATTAATATTGGATTCAATGGACTCAACAAACGCCTCTTTCGGACCGATGACCGTAAATTCCACTTCCGGGAGTGTAACTTCTCTAGCTTTGTTTAATTTTGCATTAACGAGCAAGCACGGAGATCCATATTCGCTTAGCGAAATCATAACAAAGCCTTCCAAAAGCTTTTCCTTCATTAAATCCGTATCAATGGTTAAAAAAATATCTTTGACCGGTAAAATGTTTTTTAGTTCTTCTAATGACTGCCAATATTTTGAGTGAATCGGCTTTAAAATGTTTTCATTTAATATATTTACATCCACTAACGTTTCAAAATATGAAATCCAATATTTGATATGGCTTGTATTGACGTCATATTGAATAAAATCAGTAGAACTGCGGAAGACAGCAAACAATTTTTCAATTGAATCTTTTCTTTTCCAATTTTGCTTATACATTCGGCTCATTCATCCCACCTCTTTCCATTATTTTTTCAAGCCATCTTTTTATTTATTCAATTAAATTTCTTCTATAGAAATAAGGAGGAAAATGGTGAAAACGGAGGAGGCTGAAACGAAATAATTGTATTTTCCTATATAGAAAATTGAATTTCCCAGACAATTGGACGCGGGTCATCTTAATCATGATGATTCGCTCAAATGATTTACACCGTTTACGATTGTATTACCGCGGAAAAAAAAAGAGCGCGCTCTTTGAAAGGATGCGCACACGTGGAAAAGAATCAATCATTTGAGGAGATGCTAACTGCTTTTCGCCCTTTAATTTTTCACATTATGAAAACTTTAAATATTTATACAGACCAAGACGAGTTTTTTCAAATAGCAGCGATCGCCCTCTGGAAAGCAAGCATCAATTATGACGAACAGAAAGGACGGTTTGCCACTTATGCTTATGCAACGATAAAAGGCTCGCTCATGACAGAATTAAGGAAAAAACAAACATATAAAGAAAGGCATGTTCTTCATGCGAATGACATAATAGCTGCTAAATTGGAATTTTTTCCATATACAGACATTGAAGCAAGAGATTTATATGAACGGATTGCCCCCGCTTTATCAGATGCTCAACGAATTTGGTTTACCATGTATTTTTTTGAAGGAAAAACTCAGAAGGAAATTGCAGAGGAGCTAAATGTCACAGTCAACAAAGTAAAAAATTGGAGAAAAGGAGCATTAAAAAAATTGAAGAAATATGCCGTAAAGGCACGGGAAGAACAGTGAACAGTCTTTAATAGCAGTTTTTAAGGGGAAGATGTGCCAAAAATTAAGAAGCTGACATCGGTCAGCTTCTTGGATCTTTTGTATATCGGTAAACAATGCTGCCACCGCGTTTTGCTGTTCCATGAAAATGTTTAAAATCTTCCCTTTCGATCAGCACTTTGCGAAACGCCATAAAATCTTCCTTTGATACACAATATTCTTCCAGTTCTCCATCACGAAGCTTGTTTAAAATGTCTTGTATCTCTTGATTTGTCAACTCGACCATCTCCTTTTCTATGAAAAACAGTCTACCGAGCAATGGAAACTTTTTACCTATTTTTTTGCGATTGTCCAAAAAAACTTTACAATTCTAAAGAAATCATGCAAAATATTTGAAAATCCATAAAAAAGGAGAGAACAAATGAAAATTGCTGAAGTTGGAGATGTTATTGAATTTAAAGACGGTCTCAAAGGAATTGTCGAAAAAGTAAATGAAAATTCCGTCATCGTCGATCTTACGTACATGGAAAACTTTCGGGAAATGGATCTGGAACAAAAAACAGTAGTTAATCATAAAAACTATAAAATTGTCGGAAAGTAAAACGGAGAATTGAATGCTCCGTTTTACTTTTTCTTATATCAAAGAGTTTAGTGCCATTTCAAGAATTTTTTACAATTAACGCAAGTTTCGGCAGGTTCTTTTATCAAAAAAACTCCTCAAGCGACTTGCTTTATCGGTTGTCCACTTTTTCCGGGTACAAATCATGGTTCATCATACGATACTCCGCCATTTTCTCGTATTTTGTTCCAGGACGTCCCCAATTGACATAAGGATCAATAGAAATACCGCCGCGCGGCGTAAATTTTCCCCATACTTCGATGTAGCGGGGCTCCATGATCTTGATTAAATCATTCATGATAATATTAACACAGTCCTCATGGAAATCGCCGTGGTTGCGGAAGCTGAACAAATAAAGCTTCAGCGACTTGCTTTCCACACATTTTTTGTCTGGAATATAGCTGATATAAATGGTCGCGAAGTCCGGTTGTCCGGTGATTGGCCTCTGTTTTTCACAAACAGGTGGACTATATCATATTCTTATTCAACTGCGATATTGAATAAGAACCCTTGCGCTTCCACCAAGATAATATATGCTGTCATCTTGGTGTACTCTACTCTCTTCCTCCAACACTACTCTTACTCGCTTCATGCTGGAGTGATTTCGATAGTCTCTGCACCTTCCTCAAATTTAAGAAGAAGATTCCCTTAAATTTGAGGCTTGGCTCAGGGTTGGAAAGATAATGGGAATAAGAGACAAGAACATGTTTTTCTTTTATTTGATTACAATTGCCATTTCCGCTTTTTACTCCATTATCCTCTTCCCCTGAATTCACAAGGTTTATCCGACAGTGTCGCCACTGAAGTGTGCCCTTATTGACACAAGCTGGTAAACTCCGGACAATTGAACTTCACGAAATAATCGCGGTCTGGATGTTTATTATCGAATACTTCCAACACTTCTGGGCTGTATTCAAATAAATATTTTGTATTTTTGTTGCCTAACAGCGTCAGATCTTTCAATTCATCATCTTTTCTTCCAGCCATCTTTTTTCATCCTTTCCTATTCATTTACACTCCGCGCTTGTTTCCCCAAACAAGTGCATGAAGCTGCGGCAAAACTCGAGCATCGTTCATTTCTTTTGATAGAACAATCAATTCGATCAGCCATTCTAATTTTTCTAAAAGCTGATTTCTCAGGAGGTGATCATTTTGTTCGTTTACTTGATCATTTCCAGGCTGCAAATAAAATGAAATATTTGGATAGCGAAGGTGGACGTTTTTCGCGTAATCAAAATCTTCCTCATTAAAAACAACAACTTTTAGACTAACATTGTCTTTCCGTCCGCCATCGATCAGCCGCTTCATAATGTCATCAAGCACAGTAAAGTTCGTTTTCATCCCTGAACTAGGAGGCTTGGGAGAAAGAGTTAAATCATCGATTAGTAAAAACCAATCTTGATAACGGCTTCCCTGTGTCTCCAGTGCAGTGCGAAATCCTTGCTCCCTTAAAAGGATAATCAATTCATCCAATCCTCTAATCAATGCCGGATTTCCGCCCGAAATGGTGACGTGATTGAAGCGATCGCCGCCAAGCTCAATAAGATCGTCCAAAATTTCCGCTGCTGTCATTTGTTTAATTTCATCTTTTGCTGAACCGTTCCACGTAAAAGCTGAATCACACCAGCTGCATGAATAGTCGCAACCGGCCGTTCGGACAAACATTGTTTTTTGTCCGATCACCATTCCTTCCCCTTGAATGGTCGGTCCAAAAATCTCGATGACCGGTATTTTTTTCATTATTTCATCTCCCTTTTCGGACGGTACACAACATAGCTTGTCGGCGTTTCTCTGACAAACACCTGCAAGCATTTCGGTTTATTCGGGAGTACATTTAAATGATCCTGGACAATTTCCCAAATTTTCCGCGCAACCACTTCTGTCGTTGGAAAGTCTTCGCTGTTTTGACCATTGAATACATCCGTATGGTCATTGAGCAGCGTATGGTCAAATCGATCATGAACCCATTTTTTTAAATGCTGAAAATTCACAAGGAATCCTGAATCATCAAGCTGATCACCGCAAATAGTGAGATTGACGAAATACGTGTGGCCATGTACACGGGCGCATTTCCCCGCTTTTTCATGCGGGATGTAGTGTGCAGCAGATATTTGCATATCTTTATTCAGCTCATAACTATAACTATGAAAAACTTGCGGATAAAATTGATGAAGCATCACGTATTAGCTCCTTTTTCAGCCAAATATTGTTCCAATCCCCTTTTTCTCAATAAGCAAGCAGGGCATTCGCCGCATCCGTCGCCAATAATGCCGTTATAGCACGTCAACGTTTTTTCGCGAATGATATCGAACACCCCTAACTCATCGGCAAACTTCCACGTTTCCGCTTTATTGATCCACATAAGCGGCGTGTGAATCACAAAATCCTCTTCCATCGCTAAATTAATCGTTACATTGCAGGATTTTACGAACACGTCCCGGCAGTCAGGATAGCCGCTGAAATCCGTTTCACATACACCTGTCACAATATGTTTCGCTCCCAGTTGTTTCGCCAAAATGGCGGCAAATGTCAAAAAAACTAAATTCCTCCCCGGAACAAAAGTGTTGGGAAGCTCTCCTTCCTTTTGTTCAATTTCCATATTTGAACGCGTTAATGCATTCGGCGCCATTTGATTTAATAAGGACATGTCCAGCACATAATGAGGTATGCCGGCTTCGTTCGCAATGTTTTTCGCTGCTTCAATTTCCTGTGCATGCCGCTGATTATAATGAAACGTGACAGCGGTCACCTCATCAAATTGTTTCTTCGCCCAAAACAAACAAGTTGTACTGTCTTGTCCTCCGCTAAACACAACGACCGCTTTCTTATTATCCATTTGAAAACGCTCCTTTCTGAAAAAAGAAAGCCATTCACACTGCCTAGCTTAAACAGAAACTGATGCTTCTTTTTCTGCTACAGAGGCGGAAGCAAGCTGTTCAGAAGCCTTTCGAAATCATCATAAATCTATTCAACTTCTAAACCTTTCGCAAACATTGAAAAAACTATATCCCAAGGATATAGTTTTCCTTAGTTTTTTATAGAGGGTGTGCTAGAACCTCTCCCGTTCTTTCGAAACAGATTTTTATTCAAGTTGTATCTTATTATATCATACAGAATTGGTTATGCAAACGGCATGCTCCGACTGGAGTCACTCAAGACTTTGTGGGCAACTTTTTTAATCGCTATTTTTTGATAGCGAAATCACTTTTTTCAGGGTACCCTCTTGGTAAAAAAATCTCCTTTTTCAAAAAACAGAATTGAGCCGAGCGTTTGTGGGCAATTTTTTATCCTCTAAATGTAGTCCATGATCATTCTACCAGGAGCAGCCGCACTTTCTTATATTACTGCCACACTTTCCCTTTCATTTAATGAGCAATCAGAGTTCTCATTAAATGAAGGCGCTAATTTTTACCTACAATAATTTTACTTATACCTCCGCATCATGCCTTTTCCAAGCCTCTGTAGCGTGAGGTCGTTAATTCCTGAATATACTCTTTTAGTTCCGGCATTTCTTTTTTTCTAGCTAATTGAATGGCAAGGTCAATATCATATGGAACACGTATGTGCTGAATCGAAAAAGGAGCCCTTTTCTCCGAGTTGAACGTGCCTTCCAAAATGCAGTAGGATGCTTCGGGCAGGTCCAGCGGATTACCGACACTGCCTGCATTAAAAAGCGTTTTACCGGATAAATGCTGTATAAAGGCATTATGAACATCACCGTATCCGACAACATCCGGCTCCTTCGTTCCCAAACCGGTTTCAACGCTGTTTTCAAACATGGACAATCTTTTTTCAATCGAATCCCAAGGCTGTACTCTTATCCAGACGCTGAAAGGGGATGCATGAAAAAGCCGCAGCCGGCGGCCGCTCATATAAAAATCAATGGAAAACGGGAGGCTACGCAAATATTCTATGTCTTCTTGCGACAACTGATTTTGATGCCAGCGAACGACATCGTTTACATCTTCCCTTGTAATCAGCTCGTCCCAGTTTCCTTTTAAAACAAAATCGCAGGAGCTGCGGACGATATCGATCGCTTCTTTTGATTCAGGTCCTTTTCCGACAAGATCTCCTAAACAAAAAATTCGATCTACATTTCGCAAGCTTATATCTTTCAATACAGACGACAACGCCGGAATATTCCCATGTATATCAGAAATGACCGCGATTTTATCCAAATAAACTCCTCCTTCATTTCCCTACTATTTTATCATGATTTGTTATCGTCTGGAATTTTTTTGAACATTAATAATATGAAAAAGGCAATGCTCATATACCCGAACAGCGGATAAAGCGTGGAAATGAGCTTTCCGTATCCTATCAGGCTGACTAAATAACATAATAATAGGATGAAAATGACACCAGCGATTTTTGCCAAAGGCTTTTCCGATGATAATTGCCGTTCCAAACCATACAGATTGCCGATCAACGATGAAAATATTTCTCCAAAAATAACAAGGATGTATATGTAATAAAAGCCTGAAAACAGCTGCTTGACAATTTCAGCCATTGGGATTTCAAAAAGCCCGGCGTCCGGCAAATGCAGAAGGGAGAAATAGCTGGAAAATAAAATGAAGCTTAATCCGAGACCGCCTACAACTCCGCCCAATTTAATGGCGCTTTCATCCTTTATTGCGTTTGCGAGCGGAACAAGTACAGCCTGAGCAAGAGAGAGATTAAAAGAAACATATAAAAAGCTTGATTTGACTGGTTGAAACACTCCATCCAACGATAAATCGATAAAATCACTCCTTATGATGGCTTCAATGGAGATGATCAGGCTAAACAAAATAAAAAGCGGAACAACCATTAGATTGACGGAAGACAGCCCTTTGACTCCAAACGAAATCACAGCAATGGAAAGCACAATCGTTAAAAAAATTCCAAATTGCTTTGAAAGCGACAGTTGCTCTTCAAAAATCGCCCCCGCCCCCGACAGCATGACCGATGTGATGCCAATCAGCATCATAAACATCAAGCCGTTGACTACATAAGCTGACAACGTCCCAAACAAAAATTGGTTCAACTGCAAATACGAAGATGCATTAATGCGTCTTCCGATCAACATCATTTTCGTTCCCAGCCAAACAAATAAAACGGCAGAACAAATAATTCCAACAATTCCTCCAGCGCCGTATTTTGAAAAAAACTCAACGATCTCTTTTCCCGTTGCAAACCCTGCACCGATGACAGTGCCGATATAGACAGAAGCTATTTGAAGTGCCAATACCCATTTATTGCTCATGTTTCACCCACCTTACTTTATCAACAATATATGGACAAGAAGGGAAAAAAAGACGAAAAAAATTTGTAAAAAAGACTTGAAAGTCAAAAAAGGTCAAAGTATAATAAAGTCAGAAAAGGTCAAACAGTGAATCTAACTATTGAATGATTGAGATTGTCTCTTTGATTCCAAAAGGTCAAAGAAAGTCAAAGAAGTTTCTTCCTTTAGTCAAAGTTAATCAAAGTCAAAAAGGAGGAATGTTATATGTTATGTGAAAATTGCCAAACAAGAAAAGCCAATGTTTTATTAAATGTACAAATCAATCACAACAAACAAGAAATGCGTCTCTGTCAAGAATGCTATCAACAATATAAACAAAAAATCCCAAGTGGTTTTTACGGATTCAGCGGTTTCGATGAATTATTTCAATCATTTATGCCAAACTCTTTTGAGAGCTTTGACCAAGCTGTTCAAGCACAACCGAAATCAGGGGGCGGAAAACAGAACGGCTTCCTCGATCAATTCGGCCGAAATTTAACGGATGCTGCAAAAGCTGGGTTGATTGATCCTGTCATCGGCCGCGATGATGAGGTAAGACGAGTGATTGAAATTTTAAATCGACGCAACAAAAATAACCCGGTTTTAATCGGAGAACCAGGCGTAGGGAAAACAGCTATTGTGGAAGGACTAGCCTTAAAAATTTCTCAAGGAGACGTTCCGCAAAAATTAAAAAATAAAGAAGTTTATTTGCTGGATGTTTCATCACTTGTCGCCAACACGGGAATTCGCGGACAATTTGAACAGCGGATGAAGCAGCTAATTCAAGAATTGCAAGCCCGAAAAAACATCATCCTGTTTATCGATGAAATTCATCTTTTAGTCGGCGCCGGTTCTGCGGAAGGTTCTATGGATGCCGGCAACATATTAAAGCCAGCGCTCGCCCGCGGTGAGCTTCAAGTTGTCGGAGCAACAACTCTAAAAGAATACCGGCAAATCGAAAAAGATGCAGCCCTTGAACGACGCTTCCAGCCGGTTATTGTGAAAGAACCTTCCATTGAAGAAGCGATCAGCATTTTAAAAGGAATTCAAGAAAAATATGAACAATACCATCAAGTCAAATATTCAGAAGATGCGATTAAAGCTTGCGTCACACTATCTCATCGATATATTCAAGACCGCTTTTTGCCTGACAAAGCCATCGATTTAATGGATGAAGCTGGTTCAAGATTAAACTTAAAAGCCGAGCCGGCTAATGAAGCAGACATCCACGAGCGGCTTAAACAAATTGCCCATGAAAAAGAAAAAGCGCTAAAAGAAGAGCAGTACGAACTTGCAGCTAAGCTTCGCGACGAAGAAGCTGCCCTTGAAAAGCAGCTTGAACAAGGAAAGGACAAACAGCAAGCAATCGTTCAAGTAGAAGACATTCAAAAAATCATCGAAGAAAAAACCGGCATACCAGTCGGCAAGCTGCAAGAGGATGAGCAAGCAAAAATGAAACATTTAGAAGAAAACTTGGCGAAAAAAATTATCGGCCAAGAGGATGCTGTCCGGAAAGTGGCAAAAGCCATTCGCCGCAGCCGCGCTGGATTGAAAGCAAAAAACCGACCAATCGGATCCTTCCTGTTCGTCGGCCCGACTGGCGTTGGAAAAACGGAATTGTCGAAAACATTAGCTTCGGAGCTGTTCGGTTCAAAAGATGCCATGATTCGCTTGGATATGAGTGAATATATGGAAAAACATTCTGTTTCAAAATTAATCGGCTCGCCTCCAGGCTATGTCGGACATGAAGAAGCAGGACAATTAACGGAAAAGGTTCGTCGCAACCCTTACTGCATTATCCTGCTGGATGAAATTGAAAAAGCTCATCCAGATGTACAGCACATTTTCTTGCAAATATTAGAAGACGGACGCTTGACAGACAGCCAAGGCCGCACCGTCAGCTTCAAAGATACGGTCATTATTATGACCTCTAACGCTGGAGCAGGTGCAAAACAAGTTCACGTCGGTTTTAACAGCACGGTGGAAAAAGAATCAAGCATCCTTGAATCTCTCGGTTCATTCTTTAAGCCTGAATTTTTAAACCGTTTCGATGCCATTATCGAATTTAAACCGCTTGATAAAGAAGATTATTTGAAAATAGTTGATTTGATGCTTGAAGAAGTTCGGAGCACGTTGAAAGAACAAAACATTTCATTGGACGTAACAGAAAAAGCAAAAGAAAAATTGGTAGAAATCGGCTATCATCCATCGTTCGGCGCTCGTCCGCTTCGCCGCGTCATTCAAGAACATATTGAAGACAAAATTGCAGACATCCTGTTAGACGGTGAAGTGCACAATCATTTAATCGCCGATATGGAAAATGAAGAAATTGTTATTCGTTCATAACAGGGGCTTGTCTAAAAAGTCCATAAAAACAGAGCGAATGGAGAAAACAATGAGTTTTTCCATTCGCTCTGTTTCCTTATTTTTGAAATTGGTTTGGGAATTTGCGGCCCATTTCAGTATGTTGTGGGCCATTGCCACAATCCCGAATTCTGTTCGGACTTTATGAAGCCCCCGTAACAGAAATCGAGTGAAACGCAAATTGCCCTTGATGTTACCGAACACACTTTCGACATCCACTTTACGCTTCGCATAAAGAGCTGCCTTTTGTTCGTCACCAAGAGCTGCTTTGGCTTTCGCTTTCATTTCTTCATAAATCGTGTTCCAATATACTCGACGATTTCCTTTGGCTTTCGTACACCCATTCTTCAACGGGCAATCCGTACAATCTTCACACTCGTACACTTTCAAATCTTGTATGTATCCAGATGCATTTTTTCTTTTTTGATAATACTTGAATACGACTTTCCGATTGTTCGGACAGATAAAGCAATCGTCTTCTTCGATGTATTTCCAGTTTTGTACTTTTGATAAATCCTTTTTAAACTTTTTACTTTGTTCCTTCAAATAGGTTTGGTATGGGGCTAATAATTCAAAACGAGGTTCTTTTTCTTCGCCAATCGCATATAAATAGTTTTCTTCACTCGCATATCCTGCATCGGCAATGACATACTTGAGTTTCTTTTCCTTCGGCATCGATTCCAATAACTTTTCCATAAATGGTTGGAAACAGCGAGTATCTCCTGGATTTTGATAAATTTCAAATCCCACGATAAATTGATGTTGTGTGGCGAGTTGAACATTATAACCCGCCTTGAGTTGGCCGTTTTTCATATGGTCCTCTTTCATTCGCATAAAAGTGGCCTCATGGTCGGTTTTCGAGTAGCTATTTCGTTCACCTAGAATCTGTTTTTGTACTTTGTATTTTCGTAATCGTGGAAGATAATCCGTTTGAATCGTTTTCAGTTGTTTGGTGAGTTGGGATTTTTTAGAGCGAAGTTCTTTTTTTCTTTCTTTGTCTTCTTCCTGTTTATAATCTTTTTCCAAAGCTTCTATTCTCTCAGAAAGTTGTGCCGATGATTTTTCTAATTCTTCTTCTAATTGTTCTTCTTTTAATTCCTCCAAGGCGATTTGGTGCGCTTCTTGTAGAAACGATTGAATTTTGGCTCGTAGTTTCTGATCATATTTTTCTACGGATTTTCGCCATACAAACGTATATTTGTTGGCATTCGCTTCTATTTTCGTACCATCCACAAAAATATGGTCGAGGTCGATAAGTCCTTGTTCTACTAGTTGAAGGACAAATTGTTCAAATACAGAATCCATCATGTTTGACATACGAACACTACGAAAATCATTTATTGTGCGATGGTCAGGGGTTTGCAATCCCGCCAACCACATCATCGGAAGATTTTCTTTCACCATTTGCGCTATTTTCCGACTTGAATAAACATTTTGAGTGTACGCATATAAAATCACTTTCAATAACATTTTAGGGTGATAGGGTGCACGACCCCCACCAACATAATGAGTATACAACACTTCATCCGGAATCGATTCCACCATTTCATCCACTAAACGGGCGACATGATTTTCAGGAATATACATTTCGATATCTAAAATGCTCATGACTTGACGATTGCAATAAGGTTGGAAAACTAGTTTTTTGCGTTTCTTATTCTTTTGAACCTCTATTTTTTGAATACCCTCTAGAGTCATTTCTAATTGCGTGTTATAATTTTCTTGAATAGTCATTTGATTATTCATAAGAAATCGTCCTTTCTGTAGAATGTTTTTTGGTCAATTTCATTCTATAAAAAAGGACGATTTTTTTGTACCCTAAAAACAGAAAAAAGGGCTGAGCCCAAGGTCGATTCAATCGACTTTTCGGACAGCCCCTTTTTTTATTTGGGAGCAGCATCGCAAAAATCGATTCGATGAAGGTGTCGTTTATTTTTTTGATCAAATATAAAATTTTCGTCTTTCTTTGTCGATATAATAATTGAATATAGAAAGAAGAAGGATTTGATGAACATGGACAAAACATCAATTATCGGCATTTTTTTAGGAATTATGGCAATTATTGTCGGCATGGTTTTAAAAGGTGTCAGTCTTTCCGTCTTAATCAATCCGGCAGCTATCGTCATTATTATCATCGGAACGATTGCTGCGGTCGTAATTGCCTTTCCGACAAATGAAATTAAAAGAGTACCGAAATTATTCCGCGTCTTATTTAAAGACACACAAACTTATACGATTCAAGAGTTGATTGTCCTTTTCTCTGAATGGGCGCAAATCGCAAGGAAAGAAGGATTGTTGGCGCTGGAAGCTAAGCTTCAGGAAATAGATGACCCATTTTTAAAGACCGGTTTAAGCATGGCTGTGGACGGTCAGTCTGCCGAGTTCATCCGAGATGTTATGACAGAAGAAATCAATGCAATGGAAGAGCGGCATGAAGCAGGCGCCGCCATTTTTTCTCAGGCCGGCACGTATGCTCCGACTCTTGGCGTATTAGGAGCTGTATTAGGTTTGATTGCCGCACTAGCCAATTTGGAAAATATTGAGGAGCTCGGACATTCGATCAGCGCCGCGTTCGTTGCTACTTTGCTCGGAATTTTTACAGGATATGTTTTATGGCACCCATTTGCGAACAAGCTGAAAAGGAAATCCCAGCAGGAGGTGCTCGTCCGCCAGGTGATGATCGAAGGCATTCTTTCCATTTTAGAAGGACAGGCACCGCGGACGATCCAGCAAAAGTTGGCATTTTATCTTCCTGAAAAAGAACGGGCAAAGATTTCTGATGAAGGAAGTGTTGCGTCCGATGCGTAGTAGAAAAAAAAACCGCAATGACCATCATACAGATGAAAGCTGGCTTATTCCCTATGCCGATATTTTAACCCTTTTGCTTGCGCTCTTTATCGTCCTATTTGCTCTCAGTTCGATAGATGCCCAAAAATTTGAACGTTTGGCTAGAGCTTTCAATTCCAATTTTGACGGAGGCATAAGCGTTTTAGAATATCCGAGCCCTCTACCACAACAAGAAATGGAAAACATCGAAGAAAACAAACAAAATGGAAAAGTGCAAAATGAGCCTCATGACAATGATGAATCGGGAAACAGCGATCAAGAGGAATTAGCGGAAGTTCAAAATCGGTTTAATCAATACATTGAAGAAAACAACTTGAAAAACAATATTAAAACATCACTAAACGAAGAGGGTTTGTTAATCACGATTCGGGACGATATATTGTTTGATTCGGGCAGCGCCAAAGTGAGAAAAAAAGATGAAATTTTGGCTACTGACATTGCCAAAATGCTCGCCATGGGCAGTGCCCGCAACGTGGTTATCAGCGGACATACAGACAATGTACCGATTCATAATTCAAACTTTGATTCAAACTGGCATTTAAGTGTTATGAGAGCCGTAAATGTGATGAAAATTATTTTAGAAAACAAAAATCTCGACCCAAGCAAGTTCAGTGCGAAAGGATACGGCGAATACAAACCCGTCGCTTCCAATGATACAGCAGAAGGAAGACAAAAAAACAGACGGGTGGAAATTCTAATTCTTCCAAACAATAAAAAAGCGGAGCCGAATTAAGCCGGTTCCGCTTTCATTTTTCTTTCGCATGGTACCCTACTTTTTTTAATAGATTAATCGCTGTTTCCTTCTCATCTTCTGTCAAAATATTCACGATCGAATCAATCATCTCTTGATGAGAAGGAAAGATTTCTTCAATCCATTTTCTCCCCTTTTCCGTTATTGCCGCATATGTGACACGGCGGTCTTTAGGGCATGCTTTTCGAACTAACAGCCCTTTTTGCTCTAATTTATCAATAACATACGTAATGCTGCCGCTAGCTAAAAGAATTTTTCCGCCGATTTGTTGAAGTGGCTGATCTCCTTTATGATACAAAAGCTCTAAAACGGCAAATTCCGTTAAGTTTAATCCATATGATTGAATGTGCTTGCTAACTTGATCATTCATTGCGCGATAAGCACGTGAAAGAACGATAAAAAATTTTAGAGATTTTTCAATACTGCTGTTATCCTTAGCCAACTTTCATCATTCCTTTAGTATTTCAATGTCTTGAATTATAATAGTGAAACTTCTCATTATTGTCAATCACTGCATAGAAAATTTCAGAATAAAAAAACTTTTTTTAACCCCGATCTTCTTTCAAAAGATCATGCTATAATAAAAAGGTTGATGAAAAAGAAGGAGTTTAAAGAAATGCTGGACTTAACACATCGCCATAAGGTTTTGCTTTACATTTTGATCGTAATCCTGCCCACTTTTCTGATTTCGTTTATCATATGGGAAAAACAAAAAAATATTCTCTTTTTGAAACATGAAAAAGAAGCCGTATATATGCTAGACATTCATCAAAGTCAAATTGACCGCTTAATCTCGGAAACAAAAACGAGAATGGAAACAATGGCGTTATTCATAGATCAAGAAAATAATCCAAACCAAATTCAAAGAGCTCTAAAAGAAACCCTACAACAAGAACCCCGCTTTACCGGCCTTTATATCGCAAATGCAGACGGAACAATAAAAATCGGCACTCAACCCGTTTCATTACATCATGACATCTCTTCGGAAAAATGTTTTCAATCTGCGCTCGCAACAAAAAAGACTTCTATTTCAGAAGTTCACGATAAAAAGCTTATCACGATCTGCACCCCGATTGTAAATCAGCAAAAAGATGTAAATGGCGTTTTATACGCCACATTAAGCATAAACTATATACAAAATATTATGAATGTACTGAGCCCAGATTTATATATCGTGGTGAGCGACACGAAGAACAACTTTCTTTTCAGTGCAGGCGAAAAAGAAAAGGACGCTTCCGAAAAATCTGTTCAAACGGATATTACCCAGCTTCCATGGGTGCTGAAAGCGTCGGTCGCTCCGGTCAAGCCGTTGGAAATCTCTCAAGTTGTTTTAACTTATGCCGCCATTGTATACATTTTTTTTAATATTATTTTTTTGTTGATCCAATATTATTTGCTGAAACGTAAAGCAAGATTGGAAGAAGAAAAAATTAAAGCGCAAAAGCTTGAACTGGTCGGTACTCTCGCTGCCAGCACAGCGCATGAAATCCGAAATCCTTTAACTGGAATTAGCGGTTTTATTCAACTGTTAAAGAAAAAATATCAGTCAGAAGAAGATCAGCATTATTTTTCCGTCATAGAAAAAGAGATCGACCGAATCAATGAAATTGTGAGCGAATTTCTCGTTCTCGGAAAACCAACCGCTCATAAACACAAACTGTACGACTTAAATCAGATTATCGACGAAGTCATGCCGATCATTAAATCGGAAATCAATCTCCATCGAACAAATTTTCAAGTTCATATGGATCGGCATAATCCTATTCGGATTTATTGTACAAAAAATCATATTAAACAAGTTTTGTTAAATTTAACGAAAAATGCTTTAGAAGCAATGGACATGAACGGATCATTAGAATTGATTGTCAAAAAAGAAGCAAATCTTGCAGTTATCAAAGTGATCGATACAGGGAAGGGGATTCCTGAAAAAATGATGGAAAAAATTTTTGACCCATTTTTTACGATGAAAGACAGCGGCACCGGACTTGGACTGGCAATATGCAAACGCATTGTCGATATGTATGACGGCACCATTGAGATTGAAAGCAAATTGAATGTCGGCACAACCGTGACGATAAAGCTGCCGCTATCAAATAAAAGCTGAAGCTCGATGTGATTCTGAACTAGGCGAAAAATAGCCTTCTTGTTCTAATGTAAGCCGCATCTAAAAATGCCTGATGATGCATTTGATGCAGGATTGGTAGAAACCGATGAAAGCGACGGTTTCTACCTTCTTTTATCTATTTTTGAATCAAAAACCGATTAGAGGATCGGGGCTAAAAAATGCTGAGTCGTAGCCAATCATTTTCTTATGATGAATGATATCTTGACATGCGGCTTCCGCTTTTTCCTTTTCTTCCTTTTTGAGAACGTGTTTTTCCCATTATTTTTACTGCACCTTTATAAACGATATAAATGCTCAAAAAAGCGAAGAACAGAGCGAGAAATCCCCATAGTCCTTGCACAATATCTTCAAATTCCATATTTCCTCTATTCGTTATTTTTTGTTGAATCTCAATGGCAAACACTATGACAACTAGTACGGTCATTGTATAAATAAACGATATACATAAAATGCCGAATTTTGCTATATATTTAAATACCACATGTGTAATGAAAAAGATAACCATGCCGAAAATGCCGATGATCCAAAAATGCAGCTGTTTATCTGTTAATTGAAAACCAGCCATTTCTACCAAATGGATAATATTGTCATGAAAATCATTAATCAGTTCTACAATGAACAAGAGCGTTTCTTTCATATAAAATCTCCTTCTATTGATAAAATAACAAATCTATTATAAAACATTATTATCAAAATTTATTTTTTCTGAAAAGGGGTACGATTTTATGTACGACGTATATATTGGGAGTTTTTTATCAGCAATGTCTACAGGTTTAGGGGCTCTCCCGATTCTTTTTTTGCAAAAAACGATTAAACATAGAGGAAGAGATTTATTATTAGCATTCAGCGCTGGAATTATGATGGCTGCTTCCATGAGGGGGTTGATACCTGAAGCATTAGCAAACGGAAATATAATGAAAATGTGCATCGGATTAATACTTGGAGTGCTTATATTAACAATTTTAGAGAAAAATATTCCTCACATTGAACTGGAGCATACGAAAGAAGGAATACAATTTGACGAAAAAGCATTGCTCATTATCTCGGCGATCACCTTACATAATCTCCCGGAGGGTCTATCTGTCGGAGTAAGTTATGCCTCAGAGAAACAAGATTTAGGTCATCTAATTGCTCTTGCAATCGGGCTGCAAAATGCACCAGAAGGCTTATTAGTTGCGCTTTTTTTAATCAATCAGAACATTTCCCGCATCAAAGCCTTTTTCATTGCAACGTTGACAGGAGCGATCGAGATTGTCACATCTCTAATAGGGTTTTATTTAACAACATTTGTTGAATCTTTAGTTTCTTACGGTCTTGCTTTTGCTGCAGGAGCAATGCTTTTTATCATTTATAAAGAATTGATTCCGGAAAGCCACGGCGATGGTCATGAATTGACTTCGACATATTCTTTTATTTTCGGAATTTTATTTATGATTGTGCTGACTGAACTTTTTTAAGCTTGTCAAATATGAGTTTTCTTTATTTTTCAACCGTTGCAACAAAAGGATTTGTTAATGTCCATTTCATAGGGTGGAAAATCGATTGATTTTTCTCATCGCTGCTTACCATTTGCTGGTATTTGTTTAAAAGCTTGTCCAGTTCTTGGCTCAGCTCAATCGTCTCTTTGCTGTTCATCCCGTTTATTTGAGCCATTTCAATCATTTTTTGCCTTTTTATTATGATTTCTATGAACAGCTTTTCTTTGCGCAGCTCTTCTTCCGTTGCCATTTCTCATATCCTCCTTCCAAATCTCGCGGTCTAAAGACACGCACTCGGTTATTATTACAGATTCTACTATTTTTGTAAATAGATTCGCAAATTTAGACAATATTTTTACACAAGTATTTGACAATCCTCTTTAATATTTATGTAAGGAGGATTGTCAAAACATTCATACAGTCATAAAAAGCTTATCCAAAAGACTTTTTAAAAGAAAAAATTCGACTTCTTTTTTACTCGCTGACAGCAGACCAAAGCTTATTGCCTCAATAACCGCTGCCGTTTTATAGGTCGGAGGACAATATTTGAGCAATGATAAGATGCTTGTTTTCTATTTAAAATATTGTCGGAAATTTCTTTCCTTTCATTAAGAAAAGCTGCGCTTATTTCTATCATCACAATGACAAGCCTAAAAAACAGCGCAATTTTATCGGATTTTTACAGCTGTTCCAGTTGCTACAACCATCATCATCCCATCTCGTAATGTTTCAAAGTCAAGATCCACTCCAATCACAGCATTGGCGCCCAGATTTCTAGCTTTCGCTGTCATTTCTTCAATAGCTATTTCCCTTCCTTCTGAAAGCTTGCTTTCATATGCGCCGCTTCTGCCGCCGACAATATCCGTAATGCCTGCCAAAAAATCGCGGACAATGTTTGCACCAAGAATGGTTGTACCGCTGACAATCCCCAAGTATTCTTCAATTTCCTTTCCTTGCAAAGAATTGGTTGTTGTAATAATCATGGATTTCCCTCCATTATTTATTTTTTTACTTTATTACGTTTGAAAAAACGTTTCGTTCCATTCCGATTCACAAATCATTCTACTTTTTCTCTAAATTGTAGTAAAATTGTAGTAAAAAGCGAAACCTTGCTTTCCGTTTGTTCGTAAATTTATTAAACAATGCTGACAGGGGTAGGATCATGAAATCGATATTCTTGTTTTTAATAAGAAGTTTTATTGCTGTTTGTTCGATGTCTGTTCTTTGGTTTGCCTTGTTTTTAGGATTTGACCAAGCTTTCATTCAATCGTCTTTGTATGCTGTTGCAGGCGGTATTATCGTCTATTATATCACCAAATGGCTGCAAAAAAGAAATTGGCTGAAGCAAAACGGATTGACAGCCAGTGAATACAAATATGTACAGGAAAATTTAAAGGAAGCAAGACAAAAAATTGCCCGACTGCAGCGCACCTTATTTAGAGCCCGATCGCTCGGAACGATTCAGCAGCTTGTCGAAGCAATCAGGCTTTCCAAACGTATATATCATGTCGTTGAAAAGGAGCCGAAACGCTTCTATCAAGGCGAATCATTCTTTTTCTATCATTTAGATTCTTGCGTGGAGCTTGCAGAAAAGTATACGTTTCTTTCCGCCCAGCCGATCCGCGATCAGAACGTTAAATCATCATTGGAAGAAACGAAACAGATGTTGAATCAAATTTGCGAATCATTGGAGAAAGATTTAATCACCGTTTTATCGAATGATATCGAACATCTTCAATTTGAATTAAATGTTGCGAAAAAACAAACAACGAAATGGAAAGATAGGTGATTACGTTGGAAGAAAAGAAAGAGTTGGATCTATTAGATGATCTATTAAAGGACCCATTTGGAGAAAAAGAAGATAAGCCCGCATCACCTTTAGCAGTCGGCGAAGAAGAACAGCCGAAAAAATTTATCGACATGCTCTCACAGGAGCATAAAGCAAAGGCTGCACAGCTGGCAGCTCAAATTGATTACAAAAACCGGCATTCGATCGTCCAATTTGGGGCTTCCGCTCAGCAAAAGCTCTCCAGTTTTTCCCACGAAATGCTGGACTATGTTCAAAAAAAGGATATCGGGCCTATAGGCGATATTTTAAAAGAGCTGATGAGCAAACTCGAACAAGTAAACCCGGAAGAATTAAAACCGGAAAAACGAAGCTTCTTCTCTCGTCTTTTCAAGAAAATATCTAGTTCGATCAATGAAATTTTATCCAAATACCAAAAAATCGGGGCACAAATTGAACGCATTACAGTCCGGCTGGAAAATTCAAAAAAAGCGCTGATGTCCGATATTCAATTGCTCGATCGTTTATATGAGCATAATAAGGAATACTTTCACGCGCTAAACATTTACATCGCTGCTGGTGAATTAAAATTGGAGGAGCTCCATACAAAAGTAATACCGGAATTGCAAAAAAAAGCGGAAGCAACTGGAGATCAAATGGCGGTTCAAGAAGTAAACGACATGCTTCAATTTGCTGATCGGTTGGAAAAACGGATCCATGATTTAAAGCTATCTAGGCAAATTACAATCCAAACGGCTCCGCAAATCCGGATGATTCAAAATATGAATCAAACATTAGCGGAAAAAATCCAATCCTCCATTTTGACGTCCATTCCTTTATGGAAAAACCAAATTGCGATCGCTCTCACCTTATATCGGCAAAAAGGAGCACTGGAGGCCCAAAAGCAAGTGACGAAAACGACGAACGAGCTGCTTTTGAAAAATGCAGAAATGCTGAAAGCAAACACAATTGAAACAGCCAGGGAAAATGAACGAGGCATCGTCGATATTGAAACGTTGAAAAAAACACAGGACGACCTAATTTCAACAATCGAAGAAACGCTCAGGATCCAACAGGAAGGACGTCTAAAAAGGCAGCAGGCTGAGCAAGAACTAATGCAGCTCGAGAAAGACTTAAAAACAAGACTATTGCAATTTAAACAAGAATAAAAAAGACAAACCGGGATGATTTTTATAGAGGAAAGATTTTACACATATACAGCTGTTGAGTGATTTCGTCCAAGCTTTTTTAAATGCTCATGCAGAACCTGCACGGCATTTACATCATATAAACAGCAAATTTTTTAAAAACTCTGCGCAGGCATCGCAGAGTTTTTCATTTTGAAAGTTTCTATGATGCCCAATTTTTACATTGCTCTAATTGCAGCAAAAAAGCTTTTTTATCCGTTTGATTGCCTGCATAGCCTACAAGCGCTCCGTTTTTGCCAATCACCCGATGGCAAGGAATTATGATCGGGATAGGATTCGCTTTATTGGCTTGTCCAACTGCCCGAACAGCTTTCGGATTTCCGATCCCATCTGCAACATATTGATAGCTTCTAGCTTCACCGTATGGAATGTTCATCAACTCTTTCCATACTTTTTGCTGAAATGAAGTGCCTTTTGGAAAAATGGGAAGGGAAAATATTTTTCGTTTCCTTTGAAAATATTCCTTAAGCTGTTTCGCTGCCTCTTCCAATAGATCCGTTTTATGTTCCACAACTTTTGAAGATGCCAGAAGCTCTGTAAGCTCCTGCTCGTCCATCAACAAAGAGACAATTCGATTCTTTTCCTCTATAATCCCGATCGTTCCAATAGGGCTGTTCATTGTATGCAAAAAGTACATCCTACACACCTTCTTGACCATTGATAGGGAGCGAAATATAAAATGTCGTTCCATACCCTACTTTGCTTTTGACATCAATTTTCCCATTGTGCTCTTTAATAATTTTGTAGCTTACCATAAGACCTAGGCCTGTTCCCCGCTCTTTCGTTGTATAAAACGGCTCCCCAAGCCGCTTCAGTTTATTTTTTGGAATGCCTGGCCCTTCATCTTGAATGGAAATTTGAACCCGGTGATCATCTTCTTTTGTGATCGAAACATAAATATTGCCTCCATTTGGCATCACTTCGATTGCATTTTTTAATATGTTAATAAAAACTTGTTTTAATTGATTGGGTTCGCAAAATATATCCGGCACTTCCCCATAGTCTAAATGAATTTGCACATTTACTAGAATAGCCTGTGCATTTAATAATTCTATCGTATCTTTCATGATTTTCACAATATTTTTTTGTTCAAATCGAACAGCTTGAGGCTTCGCCAAAATAAGAAATTCATCAATGATTGATTCAATTCGCTTCAGCTCAGAAGTAATGACATTGAAATACATGGAATAATCTTCTTTTATGCTTCCTTGCAGCAGCTGGATAAATCCTTTTAACGCTGTCATTGGATTGCGGATTTCATGGGCTATTCCGGCTGCCAATTCCCCAACAATATTGAGAGTGTCCGATTTTCTCAGCCGCTCTTCGATTTCTTTTCTTTCGGTGATATCGCGAAATATAACTAAATTCATATTTTCAATAATGTGGCGTTTAAATGAACATTCGAGAATTCTTTCCTGCTTATTTTTCACCGTAATCGCAAATTCTTTCGTCAACCCATCCATTTTCCAATCACTTTTAAAATGAATGGGAAAAAATCGGAATATGCAATCACGTCCAATTTGGTCTTGTGTTAATCCTAAAATTTGCATTGCAGCAGGATTGGCATCAACAATCACCCAATCATCATTAAACAGAAGAATGCCGTCCATCGCTCCGTTAAACACATTCCGAAATTTTTGTTCACTTTCACGCAATTCTTTTTCCATTCGTTTCCGGTCGCTGATATTTCGCAATATGGTCATATGGGTTTTTTCCTTCGGGTTGTATTTTGATGTGAATTCGAGCTGCTTCTTTTGTCCGTTCGGCATGTAAAACATTAATTCTTCCCGGATGGCACCAGATTTTAAATATTCATCTTTCACCTGCAAAAACTTTGGATCATTTGCATTGATAAATCGCATTAAATTGCTTTTCAACAGTTCATCAAAGGGGAGTTCAAATATGCGGCAAGCCCATTGATTCGCGCGTATAATATTTCCAAAATGATCCCAAATAAGGATGGCATCAAGAGCATTTTCAAAAATTTCTCTAAACCTTTCTTCACTCTTCAAAATTTGCTGTTCCATAAGCCTCTTCTCTGTAATATCGCGCAATATCGACATGTAAAATCCGTGTAAAATGTTTGACGTGGTCGTAAATTCAAAAATTTTTCGCGTTCCGTCTTTTAATCGGACAGGCATTTCTCCTTTCATTTTTCCTTTTTCAAACAATACTTCATAAAAATATTTTTTCATTTTCTCATCTTCGATAAAATCTGAAAATTTATAGTTTTTGAGTTCATCACTCGGAATGCAAAAGCTTGTACAAAATGATTGATTGGCATCTATAATAAATCCTTCGTAATCAAAAATGACAATGCCGTCAACAGCACGGTCAAATAAATCCGGAAACAGCTGTTCATTGATCGATCGTTCCTGTTCAAGAATTTTTTTCGAAGAAACATCCCGAAAAATAGCAAGATTGTATGTGCCGTAAATGTTCTCAATGATGCTGTATTCAACATATTTGATTCGGCCGTTTTCCAGTTTTAACATGAGTTCCGCATATTGCTGTTTTTCATGATCAGAAAAATTTTTTATAAATTCGTTTCCTGGCAGAGCTGCTACAAAATCATCTATCGACTTCTCTAGTATGACTTCTTTTTCCATTTCAAAAAGGCGGCATGCTGACTGATTTACTTGAAAAAACTTGCCGTGATGATCTAAAAGCACCATAGCATCTACTGATCGATCGAAAATTTCGTAATATTTTTTTAATTTTTCATTTTCTTGTTGCGCTTTTTTTAAACGCTTTGCCAACAAATCTTCTTCAATGGCTGCAATGTTTTGCTTCAAACTTCCCACCTCTCATTTTAACACTCTCAATATATTTACATTTTCTACAAATTACGTTAGAATCCTTCATGCACTGTCAATTTAGTCAATTCGATGTACCTTTCAGTACGACTGTTTACAAAATGTTGAATTTGTCTTATATTTTAAATCGAAACTTTTTTTGAAGGTGATAACATGAATGAGAGGAACAGCTACTTTGATAACGCCAAGTTTATATTAATTCTTCTTGTCGTGTTCGGCCATTTTATTCGATCGATGATTGAAGACAATTACATTATGATGAACATATACAAATTTATTTACACGTTTCATATGCCTGCGTTCATTTTAATTTCCGGCTTTTTTGCCAAAGGGTTTAACAAACAGGGATACGTTAAAAAAATAGCCAAAAAACTCATTTTGCCATATTTCATTTTTCATGGCATCTATACAGTTTATTATGTTTTGATTAAAGGCGACAATCTGCTCCATTCAATTGATCCTTTGAATCCGCACTGGTCCCTCTGGTTTTTAATAAGTTTGTTTTTCTGGAACGTCATGCTGATCCCGTTTTCTAAATTGAATAAATTGGTCGCTTTAGGACTTTCGTTCTTTATCGGTATTGCAGCTGGATATTTTGATTTCATCAGCAACTATTTGAGCTTGTCACGTACACTAGTCTTTTTTCCTATTTTTTTAATAGGTTTTTATTTAAAGAAAGAACATTTTGCCATGATGACGAAGCTGCCTGCAAGATCTTTAGGGGCAAGTGCTCTGTTGCTTACATTTGTGACGTATTTCTATTTGCCTTTTGAGTATGAGTGGCTGTTCGGTTCCATGCCTTATTCAGCTTTTGGCGAAACGGATATCTTTTCAGGGCTGGTGCGGCTCGGATTTTATTTTCTTACTTTGATTACGACGTTCGGATTTTTCTCGTTAATACCGAAAAAGCGTCAATTTTTCACTGAATGGGGCACAAGAACTTTTTACGTTTATTTATTGCACGGATTTATCATTCAATCGTTCAGAGACAGCGAACTTGAAAGCTGGCTTACAGAAATAGAAAGCATCACGGTATTCGCCATTGTTTCAATTGTCGTTACATTCTTGCTGTCGAGCCGCTTTGTCAAAACGATCGCACAGCCAATCATTGAACTTCGAGCGACAATGCTAAAAAAAATAGTAAAAGGCTTATAAGACCGGGGCTGACGCACACAGACAGTCACATCACATAAATAGAACGGCTTCTAATAGCTTTTCAGAAATAGGTCTTTTCTACAGTCCGAGATGCTGAAACAACAATCTAGAGTAGTTAGAGAAATAACTTCAAAGGCGTCGCAGTTCCTAAACTTTCTAACTTTAAAAACAAGTCATAAGTCAGAGGTCCTAGCGGGGTATGGAAAATTCGAACATTTGCCAAAAAAATCTGGCGAGGCCCCTCGATGGACTTCGCCAGATGTTCAATTTTTTAGTCAATCCATTCAGCAATCTTCAATAATGAGATAGGCTGTTTTAATTGGCCCATGTACGCCAACCACTAAGTTCATTTCAATATCCGCTGAATTGCTCGGTCCTGTAATAAAATTAATGCAGGAAGAAATCGTTTCGCCTTTTTCCACCATTTGATGAAATTTTCTGGCGGCCTGTGTCATTCTAGGGAGGATCGTGCTTTTCGGAATAATGGAAATATACGTTGTCGGCAAAAGGCTGACCGCCCTTCCTTTCCCTCCCCCATTCAACAAGACAACCGTTCCGGATTCAGCCAGTGTATAATCGCTGAACGTAATTCCGATATTTGCTCTTTCCGCAATTTGAATATTTTCTTTTCCAAGCTCAGGATCCCATATATGCACGTCTGTTCCTTCGTTTGGCAATTCCTCCAATAAAAAAGGCATCAGCCCGAATGCTTCAAACCGATGATCGTCCCACGTCACAATCGGACCGCCTCCATAAAAAGCAATCACCTCTTTCAGCGTATTTTTCAATGATTTGGAAGTCGTTCTGTATACATCGACATGAACATTTTTACATTGTTTTATAAATGCATCAACCAGTTCGTCGGAAGAATAACCAGCAAGTGTTTTTTCTTGAGGGTGAAATGACCAGCTGGGCCGTTCCACCCCTTCCTTCCGGGGATTTCGTCCTAACCTTTGAGCTATCATCTGCAAAAACGAATCTCGATTTTGAATCGTTCCGTTCATGAACGATCACCACTTTCTTTTTTACGATTGTGAAACCATTCGCGAAAGCTGTTTTTTTCCGGTGCCGGGAAATCACGTATGGACGTCCAATTTTTCAAAGGACCTGGTCCATTGGAAATTTTCCCGTCTTTCGAAAACGGTTTGAGGGCTGCTGGCGCCAGTTTTGTTCCCCACTGATACAGTTTTTGATTCGATGCTCCTATTCCAAATGCCTTCATCGCCAGCTTCTCGCTTATTGGCGCTCGTCCTTCCCGCTCGACAATTACTTGCCGATGCTTATGGAGAAGTTCATGAAGCGGAATTTTTACGGGGCATGCTTCCGTACAAGCGGCACATAGTGTGGAAGCATAAGGCAATTCCTTAAAATCATCATAACCGCCAAAAAGCGGCGTCAATACAGCGCCAATCGGACCTGGGTAAATCGATCCGTACGAGTGGCCGCCTATATGCCGATATACAGGACAGACGTTAATGCACGCTGCACAACGAATGCATTGAAGAACAGGCTGGAATTCAGTTCCTAAAATTTTGCTTCGTCCGTTATCAACAATCACCAAATGGAATTCTTCCGGTCCGTCAACATCCTCTTTTTGTTTCGGACCAGTTAAAACCGTTATATAGCTCGTTAATTTTTGACCGACTGCACTCCTTGTCAAAAGACTGACAAGCACATCAAGTTCTTCGAATGTTGGAACTATTCTTTCCATCCCCATGACAGTTATTTGTGTTTTCGGAATGGTCGTCACCATGCGGGCATTTCCCTCATTTGTCACTAAACAAAACGATCCGGACTCGGCAATGGCAAAATTGCATCCTGTGATGCCGACATCCGCTGTTAAAAATTCCTCCCTAAGCATTTTTCTCGCATGGAGTGCAAGCTCCTCAGGCTTTTCTGTTTTCTCATACCCAAGTTTTCGCTGAAACACATCTCGAATTTGTTCCTTATTTTTATGCAGGGCTGGGGCTACAATGTGCGAAGGCGGATCATGATCATCAATCTGCAATATATATTCGCCTAGATCCGTTTCAATAACTTCACAGCCCGCTTCCTCCAAACATTGATTCATATGAATTTCTTCCGTCACCATCGATTTCGATTTGACAATTTTGCGAGCCTTTTTTTTCTTGATAACGCTTTGGATGTAATCGTTCGCTTCCTCCGCTGTTTGAGCAAAAAAAACATGTCCGCCCCTTTTTGCAACATTTTCGCTTAACTGGTGTAAATAATAGTCCAAATTTTCCAATGTATGCTTTCTGATTTGTTCACCGAGCGATCTCCATTCTTCCCAATTGCCAAGCTCTTCAGCAGCTTCCAGACGTCTTTTTCTCAGCCTTTCTTGAGCATCTTGGACTGCATTTCTCATAAAATCGTTTTCAATATTTTTTTGCACCCTTTGATCAAACGGCTGATCCGAAATTTTCATTGCCATCCTGCTTTCCCCCCTCCATTATTCGATACTGTTTAACACCTCAGCAATGTGCATGACCTTCACTTGTTTATTTTTCCTGCTTATTCTCCCCCCAATATTCATTAAGCAGCCGCAGTCTGCCCCGATTAAATAGTCGGCATCGGTTTCCTCAATATGCCGAACTTTTTCATCAACCATTTGTTCAGATATTTGTTCCATTTTGACGGAAAACGTTCCGCCAAAGCCGCAGCAATCATATGCATTTGGAAGCGGAACCAATTCAAGCCCCTTCACGTTTGCCAGCAATTTAAATGGTGCCTCCTGAACTCCAAGAAGACGGGTCATATGACATGATGTATGATAGGTTGCTTTTCCTTTTAATGTTGCGCCCACATCTTCCAAATTTAAAACATCTACAATAAACTGTGTTAATTCATACGTCTTATTTGCAAGCTTTTGCGCCTTTTCTTTCCAAACCGGATCTTCATCAAAAATGTGCGGATATTCCTTAAACATCGTGGCACATGATCCGGAAGGTGTGACAACATAATCGGCATGTTCAAAGGTGAGAATCATATTTTTCATCGCTTCTTTTGCCGCTTGAACATATCCGCTGTTATAGGCAGGCTGTCCGCAGCAAATTTGGCTTTCCGGAAATTCTACTTCGCATCCAAGTCTTTCTAAAAGCTCAACTGTTGCTTTGCCTACTGAACCGTTAAATACATCCACTAAACATGTGACAAATAATGAAACTTTCAATTTGCTCCCCCCGCCTTGTGAAACAGTTTCAACTTAGATGTAACCCTTTTCTTTTCACTTTATCGCTTTTTTTATCTTTAGTCAACAGGTCATCTGATGACTAGAAAGGAATATGCTTGCTTTATTCATAAAAAAAGCCGCCGTGTCGATCCATTGTTTGAAGATATCATACTTACTATTGGGATCCATGAGACGGTTTAACACCATGGCAAAAACGGCTTCGTCATACTGAGAAGCAGCCTCGGAATCATCCATGATTTTACGTAATAGCCGACCAAGCCCTAACTTTTCCCATACCTTTCGGAACAGATAAACCGGCCCAAACTCTTTTGTCCAAAGCACGGAGACAGAAGAGGAAGAGCCTTGCCCGTGAATTCGGTCAAAGTAACGCTCTGAAAATTTGATTAATCCCTCGATTTATTTATCGACAGAGCCATTCTCTAATAAATGCTCTAACCCCCCTAGATTATAAGCGTTTGTTGCCGAACTTTATTGTCTACACGAAATGTACGACATATTTGTAGATATTGACGAACAGAACCATTTTTATTTTTTGCTTATTAATTCGAATATACATATGTGGGTTTATTTGGCATGTATTTTTTTGAAAATGGCATTGAAAACTCCAAAGTATCCTCTTGTCAAATTCCGCTTCCCCCCAAAAGACCCGAAATTAGTAATTAAATTTCCTAGACTCTATTTTTATATAACAAATTATACCATTTTCCCATGTTATATATTGTGTTATTTTCGATAGAATATAAGTGTAATGATTAAAGTCCTGCGGTAATATGTCAAGGTGAAAAATCATAGAAATTGGAAATTCCCTTGTCCGATGATCCGAAAAAAGGCAATACTGAAGAAACCCAGTATTGGTACATGTAATAAACTGGGTCTAAAGGTTGATATTGGTATACCAGATCGATCCTCTTATCGATCTTCCCCCTTTCTTGGCGTGTAGATTTGACCGTTGCGTAGCAGCGCATCGATCACACGCACGAGTTTTCTAGCGGTGAGGACGAGGGCTCGTTTATGTTGGTGTTTGGGCACTTCCTCATACTTCTTCCGGTAGTACGCACGAAACGTCGCATCATGCCGTTGCACCGAGTTGGCAGCCTCCACTAGGTAGTAACGGAGATAGCGATTGCCGGAACGAATGAGGGAGGTGTCCTCGGCTTGAAAACGGCCCGATTGGTGCTTGGACCATGTCAAGCCGGCATATTTTGCCAAGGCGGCCTGGTTGTGAAACCGCTCGATTTGCCCGATTTCGGCCAGGATGCCTGCGGTATAAACCGGTCCGATGCCTGGGATGGTTTGCAGTGTGTTCGGAATGCCTTCAAGATGGCGGGTAATGGCTTTATCGAGCTCTTTGAGCTGCGATTGCAGGCTGCGGATTGATTGAATCGACAGCCCTAACAGCAAGTCGATGGAATCCTCGACACACTTGGACAACCGATACGACGAACGGGCCGCCTTTTGAATCGACTTGGCGATGCATTCCGGATCGGCAAAGCGATTGCGCCCTTTTTGGCGCAGGAAGTCGGCCAACTGCTTGACATCCATTTGGCAGATGTCATCGAGGCTCCACGACTCAAGCAGCAGTTCGAGAATGGCATGTCCGAAGATCGAACTGTCCACCTCTTGGGTAAAGGAACTGCATTTGTAAAACAAGTGCTGGAGAAAATACTGTTTCTCACGGGTTAACTGGTGGACGAGATGATATCGCATGCGTGTCAGTCGCTGAAGCGCGAGAAACTGCTCCTTGAGGACAGCCGTCATCTTCAGACGGCCGAAGCGAAGCCGATCCGCAATGATCCAAGCATCGATGTCATCCGTTTTCTCCAAGTCGACATAGGCTTCTTTAAACTTGCGAATGAGCTTTGGATTGATCGTAAACACCTTGACGTTCCAAGCCTGCAAGGCCTCCTGCTGGTGGAAAAACATAGCTGGATGCCAACTGTAGACCGAGGTGGCTTCCATCCCGATCAGAATTTCGGTTGGCTTTCGCTTGTTAGCCCACAGGAGGATTTGATCCCGAAGGAAGGTGGCGCCCAGAAGATGATTATCCACTTTGAAGCGTGCGCACGTATTTCCTTCATGATCCATAATGCAGGTGGCTAAGTCGCGTGAGCTCACGTCGATCCCGACGTAGAGTTTCATGAGATCACCTCCTATTGTTGTAGGATCGAGGGGTAGGACTCTTCGGGATGCCCCCGGATCGCGCCTGTTGACCAGTCACCCTCGCATATGAGAACTCACGTTGGACCATGGGCTGCCCTGGAAGCTGCTCCTTCCAGCATGGGGAAAACCAACGGGAACAGCCTGCGGGTTAGACGTCCAAACAGGAGCCGGGAAGACAGACTTTACAAGTAGTCAAAGCTACAGGAGTGAGAAGAGTATCCCCGATGATCCTAAGACCATTATCCAGGAACATTGCGAAAAGTCCAACCCCGGTACGCTGAACCCTTTGTGGGAGGGGCGCGCCCCTCCCACAAAGGCAACCACCCAAGATATGCGATTGTCAAGGAGCGTATCGGACTGGAAATTCGATAAAAAAACTTTCTGAAACTTAGTATACGAGGAGGTAATATTATGGAGAACCCTAATGAAAGATTGGATTTAGATGATATTTTAGCTATAATTGAAGAACTTCCTGAAGAAGATGCAAAATCATTTCTAAAAATAATTTATGGGAAGCTTGGAAATTTTAAATATTCTACAGAAGACATTACAAAAGAAAATATAATCAATGACATTGAAACAATTTTTAGCGAGAAAATACCTAAACTTTTGCAAATAAGAGAAGAACAAAAAAATAAATCTACATAATCTTTATGTAGATTTTTTCTTTTAAACTTAAACTGTAGATGAGTAAATTCCATTACATTTATTACCATCTTTAAAAAGAAAACAAAAATACCCTAATGCCACTCGTAACTGGTGTTTAATGGAATCTAGTGGCACTCCTCGTTGGGCTTCGTAATAAATAAACTCAGTGAGATTGTGAATTTTTCTCGATCTTACACTCGCAAGACCGGTTGAAAAATCACTTGAATGTTCTGTCATGCAATAGATATACGTAAATTGTCGATGGTCCAATATCGCTAATGCCTTACTCATGATGGATTCGATATCGATCGAAACCTAATGTTTCTTTCGTTTGCCGAAAGTAGCTTTCGATCGACCAGCGTTTCGCATAGTATTCAAGAATAGCCTGATCACTCAGTTTTTGTGTCTGTACTTAAAAAACAACGCAAATGCTCGCTCGTCATCGGTTGATCGGTTTTCCAACAAAACAATACCACCGCATTTGGAATGTCGTTCAATGCCCCTTCGTAGCGATACACTCGATACGTTTCCCCTCCCACGGTCACGAGGTGGGTATCGGAAACATCGATGTAACGGGCAAATTCTTTGGCGGATTGACGAATTCCTTGTGGATACAGGATGCGGTTGGTTTTCAGTGCTGCCCAAACGGGTTTCTCCCGAAAAATTTTTTATTGCCGCAAAAAACAACAGTTCTTTTGTCAGTTCAAGTCAGAGACGGCATGTGTAAAAACGCTTGCATCATATGTCAATTCCTAGTTAAAAAGACTCTGTTTTAGCCCCTGTTTTTATATGGGCTTTATGATGTTTTTTCAAAACCTTTTCAACATTTGTCAGGTGTGCGAGCATTAAATGCTGTGCTTCTTCCGCGTTTTGTTGTTCAATTGCTGTAAAGATGGCTTTATGCTCTTGAAAAATTCGTTCTGCGGTTACTTGCTCTGAATAAAGCCAAATTTTTCGTGTTTCCCGCATCGTTTCAACAATCATGTCGGCTACATTGTTCATTAAGCTTAATAAAATGGGGTTTTGCGTAGCGGCTGCGATCGCTTTATGAAACTTCCAATCCGCTTTTTCTCCTAATTCTTCATCGTTTATATGGATAAGCATTTCGTCAAGCGCAGCTTTCATATCATGGAGATTTTGCTCCGTCCGCTTTGCTGCAGCAGTAAATGCAGCACCGACTTCTAATATTTTTCTAACCTCTAATAAATGTTCAATATCTTTCATATTCATTAACGCCGCTGTCGAAAGAGAAAACGTGAATGACATGGGATCAAACTCTTTTACAAACGTTCCTTCCCCTTGTTTCATTTCAACAATCCCCATTGCTCGTAATGCGCTTAATGCTTCACGAATCGCTGCACGGCCGACTTGAAAATTTTCAGCAAGCTGATGAACGGATTCCAATTTTTCTCCAGGTTTTATTTCTCCTTTTTTAATCATATCTAAAAGGGCTTCCGCCACTTCTTCATAAAGCTTTCTCGGTTTGATTTGTTTATATTCCATTTGCTTCACCCCAAAGTTCAACTAAACAAAATGAAGTCCAAAATATCGGTACATTTATTTTACTGGAAAAGACTTATAAAAATCAAAGTGTTGGCGAAAAAATAACAGCGTCTCACCATAAACTTTTTCTTTTTTGACAACTTTTTTGGAAGGAATCATAGACCTGTGTCTACGAAATCGCGCAAATGACTGAATGAAACTTCATCATAAAAAAAGAGAAATTTGTCTAAACTCTTAAACAATGCTTCATCGTTACGAACGTCTAATACGTAACTCACTTTTACTGTACCAGTTAAAATGACAAAACAATCGACGAATATGCTTTATAGCCGTAGACTTGTTAAGGTGATTGATAGAAACGGAAAAGAACGCGAACGAAAAACTTATCAAATGGGTGAATCCCTGCTTCTTCTTATTTGAAAAGAATATGTTACAATAATGTAGAAAATCGCTACTTCTCAATATCCATTATGAAAAAGGTGTGGAAATATGAACATCATTGTCAGTTCATTAAATGCCAAATACATTCATATGAACTTGGCTATACGTTATTTAAAAGCATATGCCGAGCCAGAATTTCAAGTTCAAATGGCAGAATATACGATAAAAGATCCCGCGATGAACATTGTAACAGATTTGTTTCGAAAAAAACCGGACATAATCGGTTTTAGCTGTTACATATGGAACATTGCAGAAACAATCAAAGTGGCGAAAATACTGAAAAAAATAAAGCCGGAAACCATCATTGTCTTTGGTGGGCCTGAAGTATCATATGATACGAAAGAATGGCTTGAAAAAATCCCAGAGATTGATTTTATTATCGTAGGAGAAGGGGAAGAAACGTTTAAGCAGTTTTTGCGGGAAGCACATGGAAACCAAGAATGGGAAAACGTGAGCGGTTTAGCTTTTCGAAAAGACGGAGCAGTCATTGTAAATCCGCAGAGGAACAAAATTGATCTGCGAATGATGCCGTCGCCTTTTCGATTTGAAGAAGATGTGCCACATCTTAGCAAACGGATTGTTTATATTGAAACGAGCCGCGGCTGCCCCTTCAACTGCCAATTTTGCTTATCTTCCATTGAGGTTGGGGTTCGTTATTTTGATCGGGAGAAAATCAAGGAAGATATTCGCTATTTAATGAAAAACGGTGCGAAAACAATTAAATTTGTCGACCGAACGTTTAACATCAGCCGGAAATATGCGATGGACATGTTTCAATTTTTAATTGATGAACATGTTCCAGGCGTCGTGTTCCAGTTCGAAATAACTGGCGACATTATGCGCCCGGAAGTGATTCAATTTTTAAATGACAACGCACCGAAAGGACTTTTCCGATTCGAGATCGGCGTTCAATCAACAAACGATTTCACAAACGAATTAGTGAAACGTAAGCAAAACTTCGCAAAACTGTCCAGAACGGTGACGATGATCAAACAAGGCGGAAAAATAGATCAGCACCTTGATTTAATTGCCGGACTTCCTGAAGAAGACTACAACTCTTTTCGCAAAACTTTTAACGATGTGTTTGCATTAAGACCTGAAGAACTGCAGCTTGGTTTTTTAAAAATGCTCAGAGGGACTGGTCTTCGAATTGGAGCTAAACATTTTGGCTACGTGTATATGGATGAACCGCCATACGAAATTTTAAGCAACAACGTTCTCTCTTTTGAAGATATTCTCAAAATTAAACAGGTGGAAGATGTTCTTGAGAAATTTTGGAACGACCATCGAATGGACGCGACAGTAGAATATTTAGTAGAAGAAGTGTTTGAGACGCCTTTTGATTTCTTTCAAGAATTTGGCGCCTACTGGGATGAACGCGGATGGGCAAGAATTGGTCATCAGCTCGAAGATTTGTTTCGAAGATTATTTTCGTTTATTCAAGAACGCAAACGAGAACATTTGCCAACTGTTGAAGGGTTTCTGAAATACGATTATTTGCGCAATCAGAAGCAAAAGCCGCGAAAGCCATGGTGGGATGAAAAGCTTAAAAAACAGGAGCAATCAGCAATCTATCAATTTATCCTGTCCAACCCTGAAATGCTTGGAAAAACCTTTTTAAATCTGTCTCTTTCGGAAAAAGATTTATATAAGCATACGGTTTTAGAAATTCTTCCATTTAATCCTGAGCTGTATTTGCAAAAAAAGATATTAGTAAAAGAGCCGGCAATTTTGTTAGTTTATTACAACTATAGCGATCACCAGCCGCATATGTTTTCTTTTCCGTATACTGCGCTGAAAAAGGTGAGGGAAGCTTAACATCCCTCACCTTTTGTTTTTCTTTTGTTTTCTTCTAAAATATCGTAAATTTTCGCAGCATTAAAATCTCCCAGTTCATTGCCAAATTCCAAATCTTGTTTCACATCTTTTTTGTTCTTTACGTTTTTATTATGATCCATGTGCTTTCCCCTTTTTTGAATTTCGGTTAGCCCCTTTCATCGGGTCTTCATCTGTATAGGATGCTGAAAATTCTTTTTCAGGAAGGCTTTCTGTCGGTGTTTTGCTCGTTTTTTCTGCTTGATTATATGCTTGTTTCCTCTTCAATCTGCATCCTCCCTCTATAAATGTTGATATATCAACGGTTGTAGCCGTTTCAGGGGTGTCAAAAAAATATTTTTCGACAAAGTTTCTAACATTATTTCTTAAATATGTGTATATCTTACATTGACTGGGTACGCTTCGCGGCCACTACTGGTTAAATTTGGTTGTAGTGGGGGAAGCGTATGGGATGCACCGTGGATCTCTGCATCGCTGATGATGACGAACCCTCCCATGTCTCTTGGCATCCTTGTGCCTACATTCCTTCGTTCGGTCTAGTCATCAGGCAGAGGCCGGCTAAGCTCCTTTAGGGACTCAAGGTCGAATGGATGATATCGCGCCAGCTTCTCCGTGTCATCCTTGTTGTCTAGAGAATCGAGACTATAGGCATCAAGCAGCCGTTTCGAGGCCAAAGATGTCCTGCATCATTCGCTTCGCATCGAACGCTTGGTGCTTCGTACATACAGCGTGCAATACCTTCAATAATTTTCCGCATAACACCACAATCGATTGCTTCTTCCGCAACGGATTATCAGGACGTGTCGTGTAATAGTCGTGCAGCTGCCGAAACGCTTCGTTGTGGCGGATCATCGGCATCATCACCCGGAACAGAAGGGCGCGCAACCGCCTTCTTCCACGCTTGGAGATCCGTTTTTGCCCTTTGTGTTGGCCGGAGGAATGTTCCCGCAGCGTCAGGCCCGCTAATTTGATAAGCTGCCGCGGATCCTGATAATGGGAGAAACTCCCGATCTCTGATAACAGTTCTACGATGGTCGCATCGCCTAAGCCCGGAACGGTCTTCAACCATTCGTACTCGACCGATGTCTGTACGAGTTCGATCAGCTGCTCTGTCAGTGCCTCGATTTCTTCTTCCAGTTGGCGGTATCGGCGGACAAGCGTGGCAATTTCGATACGGGCCATCTGTTGTCCTTCCGTTACGCCAATGGAGTGTTGGGCCAATTCCATCAACTTCTTCGCTTTCGGTTTTTGTGGCGATTGTAATCCCTCACTTTTCCGGTAAAGGGCCAGCACCTCTTCTAGTTCTTTTCCTGCCAGATCACTCGGAAATGGCGTATATTCCAGCACCGCGAGCGCCATTTTCCCAAATGACAGGAAGACTTGGGAAAACTCCGGAAAATATCGATCAAGCCAGCGAATCATTTGATTTCGAATCGCTCCCTGTTCTTCCACCAATTTGGAGCGAAATGTCGCTCCCACGCGCAGCTCCGCCTCCATCCCTTTCAGAATACGCGGATAGCTGAATCGGCCGTCTTTCACTAACCGGGCAATGACGAGCGCGTCTTTCGCATCATGCTTGGTTGGAAGATTGTCGTCCAGCTCTTTGGAGCGCTTCACGTGCATCGGGTTTGTCATGACGAGAGGAATGCCCTTCTCGTCAAGAAAGTAAGCGAGATTGAGCCAATAATGTCCCGTTGGCTCGATGCCAACGATCACCTCGGTTTTTCCAAATTCCTTCATGGCTTCCACGATGCACTGGTACAACCATTCCAATCCTTCTCTAGATTGCGGAACGGGAAACGGCTTTTTTAACACCCTCCCTCGCTCATCCACAAAGCAGGCATAATGTTTTTTCTTTGCAATATCCATCCCAACAACCAGCGTTTGATCGGTGACTTGATTAATCTTCTTGTTTGAGATAGAATTCATGTATAGTCCTCCTTGGTATCCAAATTAGGGGTCAATTCGGTTGATTGACACCCCCGAATCATACCAAGAGGGCTTTTTTTATTCAAGTCCCCGAAAAAACTTCTAACAGGAATGCTCCTTTCTTTTTTATCTTTTTCAGAAACAAACCATTTATTCAGCTGTTTCTATAAAAGATGGAAAAAGGGATGTGCTTCCATATGGATGCCCAATCGTCAATGTTTTAGAAGTTTTTTCGATTACTCCGCAAGGGTATTTTGTGCTTCTTTTATAACGGGTTATGCGGCAATTTTGATGTTTTATACTTCAAGCTATTCGGCAATTTTGGACCGTTTTCTGTTTTGCAGCTAAAAAAAGTGATGATTTAGCACTTTGTTTGCATAAAAAAAGAACCGCTCTTATTTGGCGTAATTTCGTAAAACTGCCAAACAATGAAAGAAGCGATTCATGACAACACTGAAATTCGTTTATTCTATTCATCTTCGCAATGGATGGTTGACCTTTTTTACTTTCTAGCTTTGAAAATATTTTTTACTTTTGAAACCACGTAATGGCTTCCTCCGCGATCTTCAACACGTTCAATCATCATCGTTATTAAAAGATCTTTTTTATCCGCATCAACAGCAACAAACCAACCGTTTTCCTGACCTTTTTCTCCTTTTGCCGCTTTCAGCTCTGCCGTTCCTGTTTTTCCAGCCAGCTTCAATCCTGGAGTTCGAGGTTTATATGCCGTTCCGTTCGGATCCTCCACCACTTGAATCAAATCTTGAAAAATCAAATTCGCATGTTCCTTTGAAACAACATGGCTTTTCCAATTGGATGGTGTCTTCTCTTCTTCTTTTATTAATACGGGCTTAATCATGTTTCCGCCATTGATAAATACTGTAAAGGTGTATGCTAAATGCAGAGGAGTGATTTGAATTTGTCCCTGTCCATATCCAGAATCGGCTAAAAGCACTTCATTATCCATACCGTTATTTGCAACTTTCGATGTTTCAACAGGAAACGGAAAATCAATTTTTTCATTAAATGCAAAGGACTCTAGTCCTTTTATAAATTTTTCGGCTCCAATATTTAAAGCAGCCTGGGCGAAGTAAATATTATCTGAATAGGCAAGAGCAGCGCGCAAATCAACTTGTGTTGCAGGGGATGGAACCCGCTTAATATAATAATTGCCCCAGCTCCCGTCTTTTTGCCAAGTATCTTTTGGAATGGAAATCTTTTTATTCGGATCAATCGTTCCGGTATTGAGCCCAATCGCTGCTGTGAGCGGCTTTAAAACAGAACCAGGTGTATACAAATTTTTGAACTTAGCCATAAACGGTTTATTCGGATCATCTTTTTTCTTCTTGTATTCCGTCAAAAAATCGTTCGGATCATAGGACGGTGCACTGACCATAGCCAGAGTTTCTCCGGTTTTTGGATTGATTGCGACACTTGCACCGGAATCAGTTGATAATTCTTTGTAAATATTTTGCTGAAGATCAGCATCAATTGTAAGGTAAATATCGTTTCCGTTCTCAGCTTCTTTTTTGGCGATCACTTCATCTGTTCCTTTTACTTTGATGATCCAGCCTGTCGTTCCGTGCAGCTCATCTTCAAAAACTTGCTCCAATCCAGCTGCGCCAATTTGCTCAGAAGAGCTGTACCCTTTTTCCTCATATTTCTCAAGCTCTTCTTTATACATTGACCGCAAATAGCCAGTCAAGTGGGCAGCGCTCTCGCCAAAAGGATACATTCTTCCCGTTACATTTTTTTTCTTAACGGAAGGAATGGCTAAAAGTTTGTTGACAAGCTCTGTGTCAGCCGGATTTACGATTTTCAGCGGGACGAATGAGTCCTCCTTCACCCAGCCTTGGGATAATTTTTTCTCAATTTCCTCCTTGGAAACTTCAAGAAGCTTCGCTGTTTGTTCCAAAATGGTTTCTTTTTGCTCCTTCATTTCTCCCGGTACTACACCGATTTCAAACAACAGGCCATTGATGGCAAGTCCTTTTCCATTTCGGTCAAAAATCTCCCCTCTTTCCGGCGCGATCGGCTGGATGGAAATTTCTTCTCCTTCATCAAGCTGAGGAAAAATAAAGGAAGGATTCCATTCAATTCGCCAATCGTTTCCATTATCTGTTTCTTCTTTTTTTAAAACGGCTTTGTTTTCAAAGCTTATTTTCCCCGCTAATGTTTCCATTGAAACAGCAAATGGGAATGTAATATTTCCGTTTTTATCAGGCTTTATTTCTTCTTTCGGTTTCTTAAAGTCGATTTTCAGCTGTTTCACACCTGAATCTTGATAAATTTTTTCATAGCGGGAAACAAATTCGTCTTTTTTGATATTTTTTTTCACATTGGCAGTCAATTGGTCATACATTTCCGAAAAATTTTGGTCTCTCCAATTGGCAACAAAGTCTGCAAAACGATCCTCCGGCTTTGGATCTTTAGAACATCCCGAAAAAAGCACCAGCACGACAAAAACACTAAAAAAAAGCTTTCGAATCCGCACAAAAATTCCCCCTCTCCCCTATGATTTTATCACAATTCTTTTTTATCCAATAATTACCCGTTCTTTCGGATAATGATAATTGGCTTCCTTCCTCTGTTTTCCAATTAAAAAGATAAACGATAAAATGCCGATCCGACCAATAAACATCATGATCATGATTATGATTTTTCCGATCGGACTAAGTTCAGGTGTAATGCCAAGCGAAAGCCCTGTTGTTCCAAAGGCTGAACAAACTTCAAAGATAATTTCCATTAACGTAAACCGTTCTGTTGCAGATAATATGACAATCGAAGTTAAGCACAAAATAACAGAAACTGTCATAACGGCAATTGATTTTTTTATATCATCTGGGTGTATTTCCCGTTTAAATACTTTCACCGTGCTGGAACCTTTCGCAAAATGAAAGGCAACTAGCAAAATGACTGCAACGGTAGTCGTTCGAACCCCGCCACCCACAGAGCTTGGCGAAGCACCTATAAACATAAATATGGACATAATCAGCAAAGTCGTCTCGCTGAACATGCTGACATCCATTGTATAAAGCCCTGTGCTCCTTGTGGTAGCTGATTGAAACAGAGCATAGAAGAAAGATTCGAGAAAACTTTTATCAGATAAATAATTGCTTGATTCTATTAGATAGATCAGGATTGTTCCAATAACGACCAATGCGAAAAATGTCACAGTTGTCAATTTTGTGTACAAGGAAAACCGGTATGTCCTTTTTGTTCCAATTGTCAAAATAAAGTTTTTTGTCTCAATCAAAACTGGAAATCCGATAGCTCCCAGCGTCATTAAAATAATATGAACCATTTGGACAAAATAATCATGTGCAAAAGGTACGAGCGACGAACCGCTTATATCAAAGCCGGCATTCGTTGTGGCGCTGATGGCAGAAAACATGCCATGCAAATAAGCTTCCTTCCATTCCGGAAAATATTTTAAATAATATGTGCCTAATATGATGGTGCCGATCAGTTCAATAATCAAAATCATCAACATAATTTGCCTCATTAAATTTACAATGCCGGACAAATTCAATTGATTTTGATCAACCATAATCAACTGACGTTCCCTTAAGCCTATTTTTTTGCCTAAAACGAGCCAAAACAATGTGCCCAACGTCATGATGCCGATGCCGCCAATTTGGAGAACAATCATTAAAATAAAAATCCCCGGAACGGTAAACGTATCAATAATTGAAACAGTTGTCAGCCCTGTTACACTTACTGCACTAACAGCAGTAAACAATGCATCCAAAAACGTCCATTCGGCATCCGGTTTGTGAACAAACGGCAAACTGAGCAAAATGACCGCAACTGTGATAGCTAAAAAATAAAAAATAGCAAGCATCTGAGCTGGTGATAGTGAAACTAATCGATTACGAATATTTACTAGCATCCTTGTTCAATCCTTTTTTTTACTGCTCATACTATCATAAAGAAAGTACAAGTTTTTTTAAAGAGGTTTTTCCAATTTTGATCATCGAAACTGAAAAATTTGTTATTGTGTCAATTTCTACAAATTCATACTCAAGAAAAATTTATCTGAACTTATTAATTCCATATAAAATGCTTGTTTTTTTATATCTTTTTATTAAAAATAAGGGTAGGCTGTTTAATAAAGGGGGATGTTATGGGAAAAATTCAATTGCGCCGTTCCGTTATGGTTCAATTATTACTATCTTTAAAAGGAATACACGAATTATCCCCTGAAGAAGTGATGAAACAACAATTGCCCTCTGATCAAACAAACCAAATACCTGGCTTCATCAAAAAATTGAGCAAACAAAGAGACAAAGGAGAGCTTGGACTGTCAACGAATGAAATCGTCATCTTAGGAAATTTTTGCGAACTAACTTCCTTGAAATCAACTTCCGTTCAAAATTGGGTCAAGCGTGATATAAAAGAAATCATCGGTCCTCCTGAACTTGGAAAAAAATATTCGGTCGAACAAGCTGCTTTATTGTTAATTGTAAAAGATTTAAAAACCATATTCGACTTTGAAACTGTCCGTTCCTTATTGATGAAAGTTTTTAATACGATTTCCGACCGGAATGATGATTTAATCAGTCCGTTAATGTTTTATAAATTATATACAGATGTGTTGGAACAAGTAAAAAATGTCGAGATCGACAACAACCGGCAGTTTGAAAAAAAACTTTTCGTACAAACAAAAAGGCTTCTTCAAAATCAAACTTCTTTATCGGAAGCTCAAATCGACAGCATTTGCCATGTGACGGTTGCTGCGGTATTGGCTGTTTTAACGTTTCATTTTCAAACAAGGGCAAAAGCGTTCATTGATAAAGAAAGCGAATCGACAAAAAATGGATAACAACTAACTTTTAGATCGGGAATTGCGGTTGTGCAATTCCCGAACTATTTTCGGGCTTGACTACTTTTAGCCGAACCTTTTATGTAAAATTCGAGAGCCCTCATGTCTTCAAGTAATTCCTTTTTCATTCGTTCAAAAGCTGTATAACGTTCGTATGTAAAATCCATTTTTTCTTCCATCATCTTGACCATTTCATGAAAATGGCTTGAAATTCTTTGTAAGCTATTTTCCATCATGTTAAGATAAACATCATTTTTTTGATGATTCAAATAAGTCCCCTCCTTATAGCGACCAATACCTATATAATAACAAAGAAACAGCAAAGGGCAACATTTTTAAGGAAGCGTGAAATCACATAGAAAAGTTAAGAAATGTGGCAAGAAAGACAAGAAAAGAGGGATTTCTCATTTTACAATCGCAGTTGTCGCAGCACAAGATAGAAATGGCAATATGATTGCTCGAAAAACAGGAACAGGGCGTGTGAAAGCCGAAGAAATTGAACTGTGATAGGTGAGTTTATTCACCTTTCCGCTTTGCTATGCACTGATACAGCAACGAATTATAAAAAGCTTGCCAAATTGAAGGGGATGTTGGTCAATGAACGCCAAAAGCAACGTGTTAAGGAAGAAATTTATCTTATTCAACACGTTAACAATTTCCACAATCGTTTGAAAGGTTGGGTGGAAAGGTTCTAAAGGGTTGGAACTCGTTATTTGGATCACTGCCTTTATTAGTTCCGTTGATTCATAAAGAAAGGATTTAACATTTGATAAACGTGTTATTTCAGCTTGTCAAAAATCAAATTATACAACTAAGAAGTGCATAATAAAAGACCTCAAAGCACTCTCCTTACTTTAAGAATATTGATGCGGCTATAGAACCTATTATGATCGTAAGAATAGGTATTCCAGTACCCTTCCAACCTAAACTACCTACTAAATCAGCAAGGTTTCCAGTTTCAGCTCTATTAAACGCATCGCTTATATTTCCAGTTGGGTTTCGTATTAATTCTTCTCGTCTTAGTCTTTCTCTTCTTCTTCCAGGTGTTTCTTTGTCTTCGCTCATTATCACACCCCCATTTTTGTAATACTAACATATGTTCTTCATACTCTTTACATAAATCTTACCTTAAGGTTTATAACATAATTTTAACACATTATGGTAATTTAACAAATTTTCATATAAAAAAATCTTTTAGAGAACAGCCTTTACTAAAAATAAACAATTGAAATGATCAAAACTAAAGACGCTCCGGACCATGTAAAAATGATAAAAGGGGGTGTCTAATAAGTCGTTTTTACGGCTTATTGACGCCCCCATTAATGTGTTAGATATATCGGTGTTTATGATTTTTTGTTTTCAATGGCGATTTGACTTTCTGTACAGCCCCTCTTAAAATAGATCATTCCACACCTTTTGTCCATTCTGCCACTTTACCTTGATTTGCTTCGACCCAATCTTCTGCTGCTTTAGCAGGATCACTGCCTTCTGAAATTTCCAACATGACTTGTTCAATATCTTCAGCAGTCCATGAGAATTGATCCAAAATTTTATATGCTTTCGGCATATCTTCTTTTAATCCCTTTCGAACGATTGTGGATATATGTTCTTCTTTCCCAAAGGAGCCTTTCGGATCTTCCAAAAATTTTAAGTCATATGCAGCAAATTTCCAATGCGGGGACCAGCCTGTAACGACAATTGGTTCTTTATTTTTATAAGCTTCCCCTAAAGCCGTTGCCATAGCTCCGCTTGAAGATGTTTGGACTTGCCAGCCTTTTAGGCTTTCATATGTTTTAACAGCGTTTTCCGCTGATTTTACAACGCCCGCTCCAGGTTCAATGCCTGTAATCGTTTTGTTTAATTTGCCAGCATATTGATCGAGCTCTTCAATTGATTGAATGTCCATATATTTCGGAACGACGAGCCCGATTTTCGCACCCTCCAAGTTTGGACCTAAATCCTCCAGCTGATCTTTATATTCTTCATATAAATCTCCGTGAGTAGCCGGCAGCCAGGCGGCAACCATGCCGTCTGCCTCACCTTTTGCAACAGATTCCCACATAACAGCATTATCAACAGGTGTAATGTCCACATCGAATCCTTGATCTTCTAAAACTTTTTTGATGACATGGGCGGAGGCGACTTCCGTATCCCATTCCACGTAAACCAATTTTATTTTTCCTTCATCTGCCGCCCCGCCTTCAGATCCCCCGTTTGATCCGCAGCCAGCCACTAAAAGCGACAAGGAAATTCCGGCAACAAGTCCTAGGCGTTTCCAAATTCGTTTAAACATAAATATCAAAACTCCTTTTTAATTTTTCAATTCGAAAAGAGACCAACTTGCTATACATGATCATGCTTCTTGTTCATGCTTTGAGTGAAGCGGTCGATAATGATGGCTAATATGACAATACCGATACCTGCAACAAATCCGGGACCAATTTGAGCGCGCTGCAAAGCGGATAACACGTTTCTTCCAAGTCCCGGCGCTCCAATCATCGAGGCAATGACAACCATTGATAATGCCAGCATGACGGTTTGATTGATTCCGGCCATAATTGTGGCTCTCGCCATCGGCAGTTCTACTTTAAATAGTTTTTGAACTGCTGTGCTACCGAATGCATCAGAAGCTTCAATCAATTCTTTCGGCACCTGGCGAATTCCTAAATTCGTAAAACGAACGGTAGGAGGTGTCGCGAAAATTAATGATGCAAACACTCCCGGCACCATGCCGATGCCAAAAAAAGCAACGGCAGGTATTAAGTAGACAAATGCAGGCATCGTTTGCATAAAATCCAAGATAGGAGTAATCATTGCTTCCGCTGTTCTGCTTTTAGACATTAAAATACCTATTGGAATACCGATGATGACGGATAATAAACTTGCGATCAAAACTAAAGTAAATGTACTTATTAAATGATCCCAAAGCTCTTGGTTGTAAATAAACCAAAGGCCGACGATGGAAAATGCCGGCAGGCCAAACTTTTTTCCGCTTATAAAAAAGGCAATAACGGCAACGATCAATATGACTAGAACAGGCGGCACAGCCCCCAACAAATCCGCCACATATTCCATTAAATCCTCAAAATATTTTTTTAACGGATCAAACAAAAACGAAAAAGAATTTGTCACCCAGTCCGTAAATTGTTTGATCTTTTCCGCAACTGGAATTTTCGGAACAAAATCCAACACATTATTCAGCACTGTTTGTGCTCACCTCGCTTTCACCTGCAAGAGCCGCGATGACTGACCCGCGAACGATAATCCCTATTAATTTTTCCTTTTCGACCACTGCTACTGGTATCGGCGAGTCGTGGATGACCGTAAAAATATCATACATTGGTGTGTCCTTTTCAACCTTCGGAACATTTGTCCGCAATATTTCTTCAATATCACGAACATCTTTTTTTCTTGCTTCTGATGCATCATCAGCTGTTACATAACCTTTTAAATTCCGTTTGCTGTCAACAACGAAAATGGTGGATATCCCTTCTTCTCTCATTCTTTCCAATGCAACACGCGGTCCATGCTTTTCAATATTGATCGTTTCGGGCCGTTTCATAATATGCTGCGCCGTCAATATTTTCGATCTGTCTACATCTTCAACGAATTTTTCGACATAGTCGTTTGCCGGATTCATTAAAATCTCTTCGGGCGTACCGATTTGCACAATCGATCCGTCTTTCATTAAGGCAATCCGGTCTCCAAGCCGCAAAGCTTCATCTAAATCATGTGTAATAAATATAATGGTTTTCTTCATCGTCCCTTGAAGATCGAGCAATTCATCCTGCATTTCTTTTCGGATAAGCGGATCCAAGGCTGAAAAGGCCTCATCCATCAACAGCACTTCAGGATCATTTGCCAATGCTCTCGCAAGTCCTACGCGCTGCTGCATTCCGCCTGACAGCTGATTAGGCTTTTGCTCCAAATATTGTCCTAATCCGACCATTTCAAGCGCTTTGATTGCCTTCTCCCTTCGTTCTTCTTTTGGGACCTTTTGAATTTCAAGTCCGAATTCTGCATTTTCTAAAACCGTTCGGTGCGGAAATAGGGCAAATCGTTGAAAAACCATGCTGATTTTTTTTCTCCGCACCTCTCGCAATGATTTTTTATCCATTTTTGACAAATTGTCCCCATCGATAAAAATGCTTCCTTTAGTCGGTTCAATCAACCGGTTGAGCAATCTTATCAATGTGGATTTGCCGCTTCCAGACAACCCCATAATGACGAAAATTTCTCCAGCCTCAACGGAAAAGGAAGCGCGATTCACTCCCACTGTATGTCCGGTTTTTTGTAAAATTTCATGCTTTGAAAATCCTTCATCTAATAGCTTCAATGCTTGAGCGGGGTTTTTACCAAAAATTTTTGTTAAATTTTTTACCTCAATGATCGGCATTTTTCCACCCCTTTTTATAAAATTCAATATTTTCAAAATAATACGCCGATAAAATTGTCATACTAAGCTTTAATAGCTCATAATAAAAATATGTAAACCCGAACGATTCGTTGCTTTATAAGTATAACTAATTTTTCTTGATGGACACAAACGCGGTATATAGCGGATATCTCTTATATTTAATGGTCAGCTTGTACTGAATAGTTTTTTTATATAGTTTTCTTACATTTCCTTTTATATGCTGGTAAATTCATACCAATATCAACATTTTACGGTCAACTACACCGTTTATTTTTAACCAACAAGTTCCACACATCAGATCACTTCTTTTTTGCAAACTATGCGTAAACAGGCAAAAAGGAGTTGAATTCGAATGGCAAGGCGAAATCAATTAATTGTTCCAGGAGTTGAACAAGCTCTTGAACAATTTAAAATGGAAATCGCGCAAGAGTTTGGTGTCCACCTTGGTTCAAATACTACCTCACGCGCAAACGGATCTGTTGGAGGAGAAATGACAAAGCGTTTAATTGCACAAGCTCAGGCTGATTTTAGCGGAAAACAGCCTTAAAATAGACTTTTGTAAATAATACAAACATTTTATCCTTTCCCATGTTCGTCCAAATGCTTCATTTTTCATATTGTTTAGGGTAAAATGATGTTGGATGATGTTTCATAAGTTTTATTTGTTCATGTTCCGATTGCATAACGGCATGAAATGGAACATTTTTTAGGAGGAATAGAACATGGGAATTGGTTGGACAGAATTTATTTTAATCATTTTCGTTGCACTTTTGCTTTTTGGACCGAGCAAGCTTCCGGAGCTTGGAAAAGCAGCAGGAAAAACGCTGCGGGAATTCAAGCTGGCTACAAAAGGAATTCTTGACGAAGAAGAAAAAAATGAAAAAAAATAATTGGTTCAACCGTAAAATCGGCAAATTGCCGATTTTTTCTTTTTTCGGAATTTGTATGAACCGTTTTTCGAGTATGTAACTTACATTTTTTAACACAAATCATTCTGATCCTTTCGCTAAAAATAAAGAGAAAGAAAAGGTAACTTACGGAAAGGCGGAATGAATATGCATACGATGTGGAAAGGTTCCATATCCTTCGGGCTCGTCAACATCCCGGTCAAACTGTTTTCTGCTACAGAAGACAAGGATATGAAATTTCGTCAGCTTCACAAAAAATGCCATACCCCAATTCAATACGCAAAACGTTGTCCAAACTGCGACGAAGAAGTTGGCAACGATGACATTGTGAAAGGGTTCGAATATGTACAAGGCAAATTCATTATTTTAACAGATGAGGAATTAGCAGCTCTGAAGGAAGAAAATGAAGACAAAACGGTTGAAATCGTCGATTTCGTGAATTTGCCGGAAATTGATCCGATTTATTTTAACCGGTCATATTATATCGGTCCAGGCGAAAACGGACAAAAAGTGTATGCATTGCTTCGTGAAGCATTGAAACAATCAGGGAAGATTGGAATTGGAAAGATTTCAATGCGCTCTAAACAACAATTGGCTGTCATCCGGACATATGAGGACGTCATTTTAATGGAAACAATTCATTATCCAGATGAAGTGCGAAACGCCCGTGACGTTCCCGGGGTTCCTCAAAATACCAATATTGAAAAAAAAGAGCTGGACGCTGCCATGCTGCTTATCGATCAGCTGACAACAACGTTCCAACCGGAGAAATATCAAGATGAATACCGTTTGCGGATTCAAGAAAAAATTGAACAAAAAGTACAGCAAAACGAAACAAAAACGGCTGAACCGTCTCCAAAAAAGAACGTAGTCGATTTAATGAGTGCGCTTGAGGCAAGCATCGAACGCTCAAAATCATTAAATAAAAAGGGAGAAGAAAAAAGCGGTGCAGCAGGCAAAAAAACGAAAACGACCCGCAAAAAAGCTTAGCTTTGCCGGACAATAAAGCGGGCGGCCGACAGCAAATCCGGAAAATGAAAATCAGCTATTTTTTCTTGATGGCGGCTGCCTACTAATATCGTTTTAGCTCCTGCAGCCTTTCCGGCAGCGATATCTACTTCACGATCGCCAATCATATAACTGTTCTCTATATTGATGTTATATTTCTTTGCCAAATCAACAATCATCTTCGGCTCCGGCTTACGGCAGGCGCAGCCTTCTTTAGGTGCGTGGGGACAATAGGCAACCTCTTTAATCGTTCCGCCTTTTTTTTCAATTTCACGAACCATTTTTTCATGGATTTTGTGGAGCATTTTTTCTGACATGTATCCTAATCCGATTCCGCCCTGATTTGTGACAACGAAAACGTCAAAATTGGATCTGTTCAAAAGCGCAACAGCTTCAGCTGCTCCTTTTAGCAAATAAAAATCTTCAGGCTTATTTACGAAACGGACACGATTGGTCATCACTTCATTTACAACGCCGTCTCTGTCTAAAAAAACTGCATTTTTCACAAATCTATCCTCCAATCTTTAAGGGTGAACACTATGCAACCGATGATGCCGACATTATCTTTCCATATTCCGGAAGGGGAGCAATGGCTATATGAGCCAAAATATGATGGTTTTCGCGCGATATTGCAAGCTGACGAAGACCGTATTTCTCTCATGAGCCGAAATGGAAACGATTTATCCCCATCGTTCCCGGAAATTAAACATTTTATCGAAAAACAAATAGAAAAATGGCGTCCTTTTTTTCCGCTTGTTTTGGACGGAGAGCTTGTTATGCTCAAAACAGCTTTTTCCGCTGATATTGCCTCTTTAAAAAGAAAATGGAAAAGAAAAAGCGATGAAACGACCGAAGCATATCAGCTTCTCGTTTTCGATATACTTTTGCTGCAAGGAGAGGATATAACAAAAAAACCCCTTTCCAGCCGAAAAGAACTACTATCCTCCTTATTTCAACAACTCGGTTTACCGCTGCATGTTAGTCCAGAGAATCCGGTCCCGATCCAAATGATTCAAGCATATCATCAGTTTTCCCAATTATGGGAAAAAATTGTCCAGCATGATGGAGAAGGCGTTGTTTGCAAACATATGTTAAGCACATATGAGAACAAGAAAAGAACATCACAATGGCTGAAAATCAAAAACTTTAAAGAAGCGCTCTTTTTTGTCACTGGATTTGATTCAAACAACGGCTACATGCATATTTCTGTTCATCATAAAGGAACAATTGTGCAAGCCGGCGTTTTTTCTCACGGTATGCCTGACAACCAAAAACAAGCGTTGTTGGAGATTATAAAAAAGAAAGGAAAAAAGGAAAACCATCTATATACTATAGAGCCGGCCATTTGCATGAAAGTACGGTTTCTTTCCATTGACGGCGGCAGTTTAAGAGAACCTTCTTTCCATTCCTTTGCATTGGAACATGATTGGACAGACTGCACTTTTTTGCAGCTGAAAATGGCTGAAGCCAATGTCAAAGATGTTGCTGTCACACATATTGAAAAACCTCTTTGGCCGAAACATGATATACAAAAACAAGATTTTTTGCTTTATTTATTGGAAATTTCCGATTATATGCTTCCATTTTTAAAAGACCGCCCCTTAACGGTGATCCGCTATCCGCACGGTTTGTTGGGAGAAGCATTTTTTCAAAAAAATTGTCCTGATTATGCCCCGGAATTTATTCAGACAAAAGCAATCGACGGGATTCATTATATCATTTGCAATGACAAAAAAACGCTTATGTGGCTTGGCAACCAGCTCGCAATTGAATTTCATATCCCCTTTAATACGTGGAAGGAAAAACAGCCGGCGGAAATTGTATTTGATTTAGATCCGCCGTCGAAAAACGAATTTCATTTGGCTGTTTATGCTGCAAACAAGCTGAAGGAATGTTTAGATCGGTTTGAGATTGCCTCCTTTCCAAAGCTTTCCGGAAACAAAGGAATTCAAGTTCATATTCCGATCGGCACCAACATTTTCTCATATGAGGATACGAGGCGGTTTACGTCTTTTTTCGCTAATTATTTAGCCGAACAGCATCCGAACGAATTTACGATTGAACGCTTGAAGAAAAACCGGGGCAGCCGCCTTTATATTGACTTTTTACAGCATGCAGAGGGAAAAACGATCATTTCACCTTATTCCGTCAGAGGAGTCGAAAATGGAACGGTTGCCGCTCCGCTTCATTGGAATGAAGTCAATGAACAGCTTGACGCTGAATCTTTTACAATGGACTACTGCATCAACAGGGTAAAATCAGGTATTTGTCCAATGAAACATTATTTTTCCATCGATCAGCATGAAAAAATTAAGGCCATTGTCGAGCATTTATTATGAAAACCGCCTATACAACTTGAGCTTCTTCAGCATAGTTTATAACTGTAATAAAACATTTCACAGGGAGGTTTTCATATGTCTGGAGTATCTGGAGGATACGGCGGAGGCTTTGCGTTAATCGTCGTTCTGTTCATCCTTCTCATTATTGTTGGTGCATCTTGGTGGGGATGGTAAATATTGCATTTTGACTTTTTCAAAAATGCCAGAGCTTATTCTCTCGTTGAAACCGGCAAAATTGCCGGTTTCACCTGTTAAAAGCAGAATATTTTTTTAAGAGTAATCAATCTAAATCCGACGATCAAGATTTTCAAATGAACAATTGATTTTTCTTTTCAGGCCAATTTTGCAAAAGTTGGAATGCTTCATCAGATGAAACAGGCTTGCTGAAATAAAAACCTTGCATTTGAAAACAATGGTGGCGATTCAGAAAAAATACTTGTTCTTTTTTTTCGACGCCTTCCGCTACGATGGAAAGCTTCAAATTTTGTGCTAGAGCAATGATCGTTTTTACAACGACATTGTGGTCGTGCTCTAAATAAATGTTTTGAATAAAAGAACGGTCAATTTTAATTTTATCCAGCTTCAGCTTCGTTAAATAGCTGAGCGAACTATAGCCTGTTCCGAAATCATCGATGCTCAGACCTATATTTAGTTTCTTTAACTTACGGATGATTTCCAAAAACCATTCAAAATTGTACATTGGGACGGTTTCGGTAAATTCAAGCTCAAAGCATTCAGGCGGAATTTCATACATCGTCAAGTAATCCGTAATCATTTTCACAACATCATGCTGGTAAAATTGTTTAATAGATAAATTGACACTGATTTTCAAGTCACGGAAGCCCTTATCTCTCCATTCCTTTAATTGCTGGCAAGCTTTTTCCATGCTCCATTTGCCGATTTCTACGATAAGCCCTGTATCTTCCGCAATCGGTATAAATTCTGAAGGGGGAATCATCCCAAGCTCTTTATGTTTCCATCTGAGCAGCATTTCAAAGCCGGTAATTTTTTTTTCTTTTGTATCGACGATCGGTTGATAATATAAACATAATTCTCTTTTTTTCACAGCTTTGTAAAGCTCATTTTCTATAAAAATTCTTCGTTCGATCGATTTGCTGTTATGATTATTAAATTGGGCAATGCGCTCGTTTTTTTCTTTCCCCATTTTGATAGCAATTTCACTATTTTTAATTAAAGTTTTCGGCGTTCTTCCATGAACCGGGTAAAACACGATGCCAATGCTGTAGTCGTAATAAATTTCCAAATCGTTGATGACAAGTATATCTTCCAGCTTATTGATACGATGCACAATATCACGAATCATCTCATCTTTATTTACAACATTGTAAACAATAACTAAAAACTCGTCATTTGACAATCGACCTATAAAGTATGTATCGGGAAAAATATTTCTCAACTGCCTTGCAAATGACTTAATCACTTCATTACTAATATCTTTCCCAAAAATTTCGTTTATGTATTTATAGCGGTTAATTTGAAACTTCACAACTGCAGCAGGATTTTTTTCTGTTTGGCATAAATACTCTAAACGGTTGAAAGTAGCTTGTTCATTTGGCAGCTTTGTCAAATCGTCAAATTGCGTTAAATATTGAATCTTTTCATCCGCTTCCTTTACTTTTGAAATATCTCTTATAATCAGCGCATAACCATAAAAAAAATTATTGCTATATAAAGGAAGGCATAAGATGGACGAAGGCGTTTCCTCAACAACTGCCTCAAAAGTTGCAGGTTCGCCGGTTATCCTCACCTGTTCAAAAAGATGCTGAATCTCTTTTCTGGATGAAGAATGAAAAAAATGATAAATCGAACCTTTCTTTTGCAAAAAATGCGCAGCCATTCTGTTGCCTTCCTTGACCAATCCGCTTGGATCACAAAAAACGATCATATCAGGGTGAAATTGAAAAATGAGGTCATAAAATTGTTGAAAAAGGCGATCCATTATTTTAACACTTCCTCAACTATGGGTTCTCATTTTTTATATCGGTATAAACATAGCTTTATTCAATAATTACATAGAATTTCATTCATAAAAATTATCGAAACAGCACACTATTGCTGGAGTCTGCAGCTTTTTTTAACAGTTCGATCAATTGCACTTGTTCTTCTTCGGATAGGCCGGAAAAAACTCTCGCCATCCTTAAGGCGCGGATCGGATATATTTCATCAAAATATTGGCGCCCCTTCTCCGATAAATTTGCATAAACTGACCGTTTATCTTTCGGATTTTTTTCCCGATAAATCCACCCGTTTTTTTCAAGCTTGTCAATAACATAAGTTACATTACCGCTGACAAGCAATAGTTTTGACCCGATTTGCTGAAGTTTTTGCGGACCCTTTATGTACAGAAGCTCCAATACAGCATATTCGGTTGGATTCAAACCATGCTCCTTGCTGTCTCGATTGGCGTGATCCGAAACGTTTTTATACGCTTTTGCAAGCGTATGAAACAAGTTTAAAGCCCTCTCCATTTCTTCTTGAGTATAGGAAAAAAACATTTCCAATCCCCTTTTCCTTTTTTTATTTTATAATGCTCATTTTAATGGAAAAAACAGTTTATGTAAACGCTGTCATTTTAAAAGTGCGCTCTACCAAACAGTCAGTCAAAATCTTTTCTTATCGAAAAAAATAAAAGCGTGCAGCAAGATGCTTGCACGCTTTACAGTCCATTCATCCTTTTATTTTGTCATACGGTTCGTAAAAATTGATTATTGAACTTGAAACCTTTTCACTAAAGATTGCAAATCTTCAGCCAGATTTGACATGGATTCGGCATGTGAAGCAATAGTTGCCGCTGACTCATTTGCCGTTGCTGCTGAAGCTGATGTTTGTTCAATACCTGCAGCCGCCTCTTCCGAAATCGATGCGATGTTGGAAATCGAATCATTAATCGATTCGCTCGTTGATAACATGTCAGTTAAATCATTTTGAGCATTGTTGATTCTTTCGGAAATTTCTTTAATCGTTTCTTTAATTTGTTGAAATGCGGCACTCGTTTCGTTCATTGAATCCATTCCCGATTCTACTTGTTGAAATCCTAATTCAAAGCTTTTCGTCACTTTATTCGTCTCGCTATGGACTTCTTCCACGATTTTTTGAATATCCACAACGGAACTGGAAACTTGTTCAGCCAATTTTCTGACCTCGTCTGCAACTACTGCAAATCCTTTTCCATGTTCCCCCGCTCGAGCCGCTTCAATCGCTGCATTTAGCGCGAGCAAATTTGTTTGATCAGCTATAGATTGAATAACTTCAACGAGTTTGGAAATTTGTTTTGAGCGTTCATCAAGTTTTTTAATTTTTTTCATATTGCTTTGCATGCCTGTAAACATATAATCAAAAAGTTTTTTCGATTGATTCATCAGCTTGCTGCCATTGTCCGTCAACTCCAGCACTTCTCTCGATTTATCAAACATTTCTTTTCCATTCCTATGTATTTGATAAATCTTATCCATGTACATACCCATTGCTTCAGAAAGCTCTGAGGCAGAATTAGCTTGCGATTCTGCTCCAGCCGACAGCTCTTGCATTGTCGCAGCGATTTGGTTGCTTCCTTCTTTTAGCTCTTTAGAGGAAGAAAGCAAATCGCTGCTTTGTTTTGACATAGTATCTGAAGCATGATGAATGTCTTGCACGATCTTTCGAAGCTGATTCCCCATTTCGTTGACAGCTTCCATCAATTCGCCGATTTCATCCTTCGACTTTATTGATAACGGTTCCAACATTAGATTTCCCTTAGATATTTGCTCCATTTGGCCGGCGATTTTGATCAAAGGATTCGTAATGGAACGAGCCATTTTAAAGGACATGATGAAACCGATTAAAAGTATGGAGGCCAAAACAGCTAATATGATGATGATAGATAGATTGCTAAGTTGAATCATATTATTTCCGCTTTTGATTACATCGTTTTGTCGATCCGACGTCACTTTTTCAAATTCTTGAATAATCGTTTCCCCAAGCGGTTGTACACTTTCTTTCATTTGCTTTAAAGCATCATTCTTTTTCCCCATATCATAGTCAAATAAAACCTCGTGTCGGACAAGCAATTCCCATTGGTGGCATTTCGCAACTAAATCCTTCATTTGCTGTGAAGAATTCAATTTCAATAACTGCTTTTGAATCTCGCTGCTCTGTTTTGCCAATTCTTCGTATTTTTGACGAATGTCTCGGTCCCCATATAGAAGAAACTGGTTTATTAATGAAATGCGTTCTGCAATATTGTATCGCATTTTCTCGTTTTGGATCAGTCCTTCTACATCTTCCTTCATGATGCTTTCCGTATGATTTGTTAAATTTTTTATTACCCCAAAATTAATAACGGCCATTAAACATGTTAGCAGCATTAATATTCCAAAGCTTCTGAGCAGCCTTCTTCTCAATCCGCCTTGCTTTTTGGAAGTAGTGATCCTTGTCACTGTTTTATTCTTTTTCATATGATCTACGATCCCCTTCCCAAACCCCTTTTTTATTTATATCGGTGCAAAATTCATCATTTTTAAAGAATAGTAAAATCGACCCAGTTTCATCATCAATGCTTCAGACGACTAGCTTTTTAAGAGGCATACGACCGTTTACCATAACTTTTTCTGCAAAATCTTTTTTAATCCGCTTGAAATCGCATATGTAAAGTCGCCATATGTTTTTCAATAAATAGACTGCCCTTTTAGAAAGCAAAAAGTAAAATCGCTCGTTTTTGAAATGGAGAATGAACTTGCTATTTTCAAAGAAAAAGCCACTCATTCATCAGAAAAAAAGTACCGGATCTCCATAAATATCTTATCTGTTCCAACAAAAAAACAGCCTGCAGACAGAAAATACATTTTGTCTGCAGGCGTGGACAATTTTGATTAAGTTATTTAGTCCCAAAAAACTCTTCATATAACGCTTTTACGGCTTTCTTTTCATCCGTTCCTTTTACGCCAAACATCATGCTCACTTCTGATGACCCTTGATTGATCATTTCAAGGTTCACACCGCTGTTTGCAAGCGCTGTTGCAGCTCTGGCCATCGTTCCGACATTTTTCCGCATTCCTTCGCCAACAATCATGATTACCGCTAAATCATAAGCAACTTCTATATTATCGACTTCCAGTTCCTTTTTGATCCGCTCTACAACTTTCCGTTCTGTTTCCGAATCAAACTGGTCCTGGCGCAAAATGACAGAAATGTCATCAATTCCAGAAGGTGTATGTTCATATGACAGCCCAAAATCTTCTAAAATTTGCAACAATCTTCGGCCAAAACCGATTTCTCTGTTCATTAAATATTTATTGACATAAATGCTGCAAAAACCGGTATCACTGGCGATGCCCACGACAGGGCCGTTAGAATCTGTTCGTTCATGTACAATTTTTGTACCAGGAGCCGATGGATTATTGGTGTTTTTAATATTTACCGGGATTCCTGCACGGAATGCCGGAATAAGTGCTTCGTCATGAAATACTGCAAAGCCAGCGTAAGATAACTCACGCATTTCTTTATATGTAAGCTCCCGAATTTCTTTTGGATTTTCAACAAAATTTGGATTTACGGAATAGACCGCATCTACGTCCGTAAAGTTTTCATATATTTCCGCTCCGACCCCGTTGGCCAAAATAGAACCGGTTATATCGGAACCGCCACGTGAAAAGGTGACGAGCTTTCCGTCTTTTGAATAGCCGAAAAATCCAGGAAAAATCAGAATTCCTGAGCGATCACGAAGCTTTTTTAAATTTTCATAGGCTTCCGGCAGCACTTGTGCATTGCCTGGTTCATCGCTCACAATAAGCCCTGCTTCTTTAGGATTCACATAATGGGCTTCAACTCCGCGCGATTGAAAATACGCAGTGATCAGTTTTGCATTATTATCTTCACCGCTGGCCTTCACCGCATCCATAAAACGGGCAGGATTTGATTTGTCCCCATGTAAAATTTCTTGCAAATCAGCAGAAATTCGATCAATAATATCATTAGATAATCCTAATTCTTTAGCAATTTCAACATATCTGTTCACAACAGCTTCATATGTTTCCTTTACGCTGCCATTGTTCAAATATTCTTCCCCGCACTTTATTAATAAGTCGGTCACTTTCACATCTTCTTTAAATCTTTTGCCAGGAGCCGAAACAACGACAATTTTTCTTTTCGGATCAGATGTGACGATATCGAACACTTTTTGAATTTGTTGCCCAGATGCAACGGACGTTCCACCAAATTTTACAACTTTCATATTTACTACATCCCCTACCAATAATTTTAGCAATATTTTATAAAATTCCATATAAATCTTATTATCTCTTTTCATGCTGATTGTTGCAATAGTTTTTTCAGTGCCTAAATGATCATTACAGCTAAACTCTCGGTTTTTAATTAGTTGCGTTCACGGTGCGTTTTCCTCATCAACAACCTTCTTCTATGACTTGAAGAAGAATCAAGTCTTTCATATCTTCTAGTATATCACCCAAGAAGAAAAATTAGATCATGTTTCAATCGTTTCACCAGATCCTTTATGGTTGAAATACGCTGTTTTAGCGCTCAAAGAATACATCTCGCCGTACAGCTTTGTTTGGTTGGAACATTTTCCGATATTTTTTGCAGCGAAAACCTGTATCTTTGTCAATGATAAAACGCTGAACAGGTTACATCTCGGATGTTGAAAATTGTTATCGTTCGATGGTTAATGGCTACTGCTTTTTTCGACAACTGGGGACGCGCTCCCTTTTACGCTCTAGAAACCTTAAAAGATGAGTGACGACTGGGCCTCGGGTAAACGGTGTTCTTATCCATGCTTTACAATCTCTTTTGGATTCCTAAATTGATGATGGAATTGCCATTTCAAAATGATTGATTCAAACAAAGAATGATTTTTTTCTAGCAGCCAAAGCCGATAATGATTATAATAATGATTATTGATCAAAAAAGGGAATACGAATGTATCAGTCGTTTTATCATTTTCGAACTTTAATTCCTTGTCATGTACCTGTTAGAGAGGTGAAACATCATGAATCAATCGAAAGGCAGTATCGAGGCTGAAATCAGCAAAGCATTAACAAAATGGGAAAAAGATTTTCTTGGACGCGGATCTGTGTCCGTCAAAACGGATATTTTGCGGGATATGATTATTGTATCGCTGCAAGGTATTCTAACCCCAGCGGAATATGCCCTCTGTGAGTCTAAAGAAGGGATGTTGTCTGTGAAACAAATCCGCTCCAGTTTAGTCGAATCCGGGGTTGATGAGCTGAAAGAGATGATTTTTCAAATTACAGAAGAGCAAGTAAAAAGTTTCCATACGGACCTTAGTACTCAAACCGGGGAGCGAATTATGGTGTTTAAATTGTTTCAAAATTTGGAAAAGAAACTCCTTAAATAAACGTAAACGCTTTTTCTATAAATCTCTAAAAAAATACGTGCAATCTTGAAAACGATGATGTATAATGAAAACAACTTTTTTTGAAAAAATACGAGAGAATTGCCAAAGTCGGCAGACCTTCAAAAAACCTACGGAATCTATTAGTAGGTTCGTTGAAGGTAAACCGACAATGGGAAAACTGAAACGGGAGATCTAAGCCAATCGAAATTGGTTTAAGGTAAACCGGCTATCGTCATTTTTAGGCAAAAGACAGTCATTTTCTTAAAAAAGGCTGTTTTGCTTAGAATGACATAGCCGGTTTTTTTCTTTCAAAAAGGTCACACCAGAGGAGGAACGAAATTTGCAAGAAATGTTGGTTTTCGGATGGCTGGCAGCATTGATGATTGTGCTCATAAGCGCATTGATTTATCTGCATCCTCGTGTGCCCGACTGGTATGTACATGTTCACGTCGGCCTGCTTCTTTTGCCGATTGCTTCGGCATTCTTCGGGTGGATTTATTCTGGCGCGGAAATAAAAGCCGGACCATGGCGGCTCGACACGATTAGCTGGATGATGGCGGTCTATATTTCAACACTCGGCTTTATCATCCAGCGGTTTTCCATTCGATATTTGCATGGGGATCGAGTCTACCGGCTATATTTTCTATTCTTGACATGGACAACCGGCTCTTCCGCCAGCACTTGGATGACTGATGATCTACGCCTGTTTAGCATTTGCTGGGCGATGCCTCTTTTCGGTCTTGTCTTTTTGACGGCTTTAAAAAAAGAATGGCGGCCGGCAAAAGCTGAAGCGGTGCAAATGGGAACAATGTTTTTTGTTTCTTCCCTTGCGGTATGTGCAGTGTCTGTCTGGCTGTTTCATGCGACTGGGGAGTGGAAGTTATCGGGCGCTTTATCAACGGATAAGTTGTCTCATCTTAAATGGTGGGAGACAGCCGGAATAAGCTTGCTGCTTATTTTGGCGGCCATCATTCCTGCCGGGCAATGGCCTTTCCACCGTTGGCTGCTTGAATCTGCGGTAACGCCGACGCCGGTTTCGGCTGTGATGCACGCCGGTCTTGTCAATGCCGGAGGACTTTTGCTTTGGCATTTCTCACCGTTGTTTACGGACACAGTCACACACGCTCTCCTTCTTCTAATCGCGTTTATTTCCGTCATGATCGGTACCGGCGTCAGTTTCGTTCAAGTAGATTATAAACGGCAACTAGTCGCCTCAACGATGGCACAAATGGGTATGATGCTTATTCAATGTGCATTAGGCGCTTACGAGGCGGCAGTCATTCATCTTATTTTGCACGGCTTATTTAAAGCGACTTTATTTTTACAGTCCGGATCGGCTGTTCCCCGTCCGGGACATTCGGCACGAACATTGGTGCACAAAAAAGGACATAGGTTTGTCGGCACGATGCTTGGCTTGGCACTTGGATTCGGCTTCTGGGCCGTTTCGCCGGAAGAGCCGGCGCGCCTATTGAGCGCTTTGCTCCTTGGTTCGTCCATGACGATTGCATGGAGCAGATTTGCGCTTTTCCGAGAAGGTCGATGGCTTGGGTTGGCACTAGCAGCGATACTGGCATTTATTTCAGAAGAAGTGCGCAGCGGACTAATGGCCATGCTGCATAAAGCAGAGGCTTCTCACTTTGCACCTCCGCTTGTCCTTGAATGGCTTACTTTCATTTTGTTTATTGTTTCCGCATTGGCGTTGGCACAGCTCTTTAAACAACGTTCTTCCGGTATTGCTGCCCGATTTTATATGCGGCTTGTTCATTTTGGCGAGCCCAGTCTGTCTGCGGTTGAACGGCATCCCCTTTATTTGCATGCATATATGAAGGAGGAGATGACCCATGAGTAAAACAGTGATTTCACTTGAACGTCCTGAAGAGCAAAGTAAACGAAATAAGAAAGATGTGTCCCGCTCTATTCTTCAGCTCGTGGAACAGGCATGCGATGCAATTGCTCCCCTTTGGCCGATTTCAACGTTCATTGCACGGCATCCGTGGATGGAACTTGAACATATGCCGTTTACCGAAGTAGCCGAGCATTTTCAACAAACCCAGCATGTTCACCTGTATCCGACAATGGCGGTTGTACGCAAAGCTCTCGCTAGAGGCGAGATCAATCCCTCCTTCGTTGAAAAACAGCTGGAGAACTGGCTTTCCGAGCAGTCTCTACCCGTTCATCGCCACAAAGCGGAACAGTTGTGCCATGCACTTTTGTGGAACGAAACCGTACCACATGAATGGTTAAATTCATCAGAACTGAACGAGCTGGCGGAGGAAATAGCCGAGTGGATCGGTTCCACAAACGCAGCGGTGGTGAAGCCGATTTGTACCCGCATTTACAAGCTAGACGAACGGCTTGATCAACAAATGATCAAATGGTGCAAACTATATTTGGATGATAATCAAGCTGCATGGGCAATGCCCTTCCGGGAACAGGGATTTTATCCTGCTTGGCAAAAACTTATCCAAAACGATCCGGCTCTTTCAAAAAATGAGAGAAAACGCCTAGCTGACTGGCCGGAAGATGCGGAAACAGCACTGTTGTTTTCGCTGTCGCTGCTTGATATAGACGATGAAAAGGCGAAAGACTATTTAGAATCGCATCTTCTTGCATTGCCGGGATGGGCCGGCATGTTAAAGTGGCGTTCTCAGCAAAGTGGAGAAGGCCTCCAACTGTTAGTTGATTATTTGGCCATTCGTCTTTCGTTAGAATGGGCATTTGTCTCCCCTTACTTGCCGCTGGAACAGGAGAAAAAGGCTGACGTTTCAAGTTTACTTCCCCTTTTGGCCGCATGGATCCATTGGGGAGGAATATCTGTGGATGAGTGGAGGCAATTGTCGAAGGATGAAATGACATCCTGTTTATTGTTTGCCGACCGGTTTTGGCGGATCAATCGTTATCACCTTTGGCTCGAGGCGTGGGAAGAGACGTACGAATCCCGGCTGCAAGAAAAAATTGCATCCCGTCCATACATTGGACAAAAAGAGCAGGCCGCCGTCCAGTTTCTTTTCTGCATTGATGTCCGTTCCGAGCCTTTTCGCCGTCATTTAGAGGAATCCGGTCCATTTGAAACGTACGGTTGCGCAGGATTTTTCGGTTTGCCGATCCGAACGCGTGAACTTGACAGCGACCATACCCATCCTTCTTGTCCTGCGATCATTGAGCCGAAGCATGAAATTTACGAATCTGCACAAGATGATGCTGCAAAATACCGTCGCCGGCTCAATGTATTTCAGTTCATCGGGGGCACCTTTAAAAAAATGAAAAAAGATGCATTAGCGAGTTTATTGCTTCCAGAAATGAGCGGCCCATGGCTTGGTTTGCATACAATCGCCAGAAGCATTGCCCCTAGATGGGCGGGCCATTTTCTCCAGCAAGCTGAAAAAACAGCTGAACGGAAGCCGCCGACAAACTTGTCATTGCATCATGAAGTGTCTTGTTCATCATCCGGTTTGCCCATCGGGTTTACAACAGAAGAACAAGTTCAGTACGTAAAACAATTGTTAACAAATATCGGGTTAACATCGTCTTTTGCCCCCCTTGTCGTTGTCTGCGGTCACGAAAGTATGACAACGAATAACCCGTATGCCTCCTCCCTTGATTGCGGGGCGTGCGGCGGAACAGCCGGAGCTTTTAATGCCCGCGTGTTTGCAAGCCTATGTAACTTGCAGGAAGTAAGAGAAGGACTGGTGAAGGAAGGGATCTTCATTCCAGATGAAACCGTATTTGTGGCAGCGGAACATATCACAACGGTCGACGAACTCTACTTACTCGATTTGCCAACCTTATCGAAAAAGGCAGAGCAGTCACTCCGTTTACTAAAAGGAAAGCTAGAAGAAGTGAAACGGAAAGCAAACGCCGAACGGCTGGCGAATCTCCCTTGCACCGGCAAGTCGAAAAATCCGGTGACTGAGGCGAGCCGCCGTTCCGTCGATTGGAGCGAAATCCGTCCTGAATGGGGATTGGCTGGAAACGCAGCCTTTATTATCGGCCGCAGGACGCTTACAAAACATTGCCATTTAGACGGGAAAGTGTTTTTACACAGCTATGACTGGCGAAAAGACCAATCCGGCGAAGCACTTGAAAATATCATCTCCGGTCCTGCTACGGTCGGGCAATGGATCAATTTGCAATATTACGCATCAACCGTTGCACCGCATTATTACGGAAGCGGCAGCAAAACGACGCAGACGGTTACAGGTGGATTCGGGGTGATGCAAGGGAATGGGAGCGACTTGCTTTCCGGTCTTCCGTGGCAGTCGGTTGCTTCTTCCGACGGGGAGCTGTTCCATTCCCCCCTTCGTTTACTCTTGATCATTGAAGCACCGAGTTTTTATATCGAGCGGCTGCTCCGGGACAATCCCTTTTTCCGTCAAAAAGTGAAAAACGGATGGCTCCGTCTTTCTTCCATTGAACCTGAAACAGGGGCTTGGCTGAAATGGAGGTTTGATAGGATTCATGGCGAGTTTTATACCGAGCCAATTTGAAGTGACCCTTGTGAAGTAGCAAGACTAAAAAGCGATTGAAGCGGTATTAAACCGTTGATGGTTGTCAAGTTGACATATTTGTCGTACAGGAACCCTGATCGAAAAAAGTACAGATTGAAACACTTTTCCTTAAATTCTCCGGAGGAGTTTTCCATATTTTTCTAAAATAATCTTGGGTTCATTTTGCAGTTATATTGACTTGATGAACCCGTAATCACTATGTAAGAGAAAGCCGTCTACTCTCCATTCTTTTTTGTAAATGTCAAAGCAAAACATGACGTTTTCAAAAAGTTGGTGAAGTGAAAATCAGGCTGTCGGAGTGTTTCCCGACAGCCTTTACCGTTAGTTAGAATCTTTATTTATTCATCGCTTAAGTTGAAGTTGATAACCATGTTAATGACGAATAAAGAACAAATGGCTTGTATGGAAGAGCTTGTTTCTGAAAATCTCTTCTGCAAAAACAAGATTTTCTTTTATATATAAAAGAAAAGTAAAGAATCTCTGCCGCAATGATAGCGGTGGATCTTAAATTGATCTTATTGTTTTTTTATTGTCCTTCAAAAAAGAAAATCTTTAGTAACATCTTCGTTAATTTCATGATTCTCTTTCAGCAATTTCAACCGTTTTGACATGAAACCCGTCCATGTCTAAAATTTTAAACGAATATTGGTCAAAATCAATTTCATCTCCGACTTTCGCATCCATCTTTTGGGTTAAAATCCATCCGCCGATAGTATCAACATCGGACTCTTTAATCTGGAGGCCAAAAATATCATTGACTTCTTCTATCAAAACTTTTCCATCGACAACCGTTTTCGAATCAGTAATTTTCTTAATTTGCGGAGTTTCATCCGCATCGAATTCATCGCGAATTTCCCCGACAATTTCTTCCAAAATATCTTCGACTGTCACTAGACCTGCCGTCCCGCCGTATTCGTCAATTAAAATGGCCATATGAATGCGTTCCATTTGCATCTTAACCAACAGGTCATGGATCGGAATCGTTTCAATGACATGAATGACTGGCCGCACATATTCGCCCACCGTTTTTTCTCCTTGGATTCCTTTGACATAGTCGGTGAGCACCTCCTTCATGTTTACGATTCCGATCATATTATCTTTATCGCCGTTAAATACGGGATAGCGCGTATAATGCTCCTCCATGACAATCTCAATGCAGTCTTTTAATTTCATGTCTTTATCAAAAGCAACAATTTCTGTTCTTGGAACCATGATTTCTTTTGCAATACGGTTGTCAAACTCAAAAATGTTGTTGACATATTTATATTCCGACTGGTTGATTTCCCCGCTTTTATAGCTTTCAGACAAAATAATGCGCAATTCTTCTTCCGAATGGGCAATTTCATGCTCTTGTGCCGGCTTGAGGCCAAACAAACCCGTCAAAAGCCTCGCAGCGCCGTTTAAAATCTTAATAAACGGTTTCATGACTTTGTCGAACAAAATGAGCGGACGGGCAAAAAGTAGCGTGATATGTTCCGCTTTTTGTATGGCGAATGTTTTCGGCGCCAATTCGCCGACAACAACATGCAAAAACGTCACAACGGAAAAGGCGATTACAAAAGATAAAATGGTTGTAACCGAGGCTGGAAGCTGAAAATAAACAAACACAGGGTGCAATAAATGCTCAATCGTAGATTCACCAATCCAGCCCAATCCTAAAGAGGTGATGGTAATTCCAAGCTGACAAGCTGACAAATATTCATCTAAATTGGATATAACCTTCTTGGCTGCAATCGCTTGTTTATTTCCTTCCGAAATAAGCTGATCGATTCTTGAAGTTCGGACTTTGACAATAGCGAATTCCGATGCCACAAAAAAACCTGAGAGGGCGATTAAAAAAGCCACTATAAGCAAATTGAAAATTTCCAAATATCTCCCTTACCGCTTCTAAACAGTAAGGAATACACCTCCTGTAATCTTACTTTTATTTAGTATTTTCTTAAAAGGGAATATGATTAATAATAAGTTGCCAGCAACGCCTTCACCAAATTGGCACTTTGCTTAGACAATTTTTCCATTATGATGGTGCGCTGTTCCCTGTTCATATGATCCATCAATTGCTGCATGTCTTTTATTTCTTTTTCAAGATTTTGCATAAGTTGGGCAATATGGTCGACATGCATTTCCAAGCTTTGATTTGATAGTGTTTTTGATTGCAACATATCAATGATATCTTTAATTTCATAAAGCGGACAGTTCATTTTTTTATACCGCTTCACCAATTCAATCGCTTCAACCGCTTCTTCATCATACAGGCGATAATTGGAATCAGAGCGCCTTGGGTGCAATAAGCCGATCTTCGTATAATAATCGATCGTTCGTTTTGAAACGTTCGTTCTCTCGGCTAACTCTCCAATTCTATAATACTTCCCAATACATTCACCCCTGCTTATAGAATTATTTTTAATTTACAAAAAATTAACCGTACAGTCAACGTTTTAGTTTTGGAAAACAAGCAAAAAACTTTTCATTTATGTCTAACTTACTTTCACAGTTTGATTTTTAGTTCAAGGCCTATTTAGGAACTGTTTCAAAAATAAATTTCATTTTGTAAAAAAATTGGTTAGCAAAATGAAAGTCACTTTCTCCTTTTGGCAAAATACAGGAAACAAGTTAATAGTTTGGGCTCATGATTTTCGAACCCTCATTTTGTATTAAGTTGGAAAAAATGCCCGCCTGCCGCTTTGGCAATGTCTTCGGTTCGGTCTGGATGAAACGAGATTAAAAAACATGTGGCAGGTCCGGCCGATTTTGTTATATCAATTTCTGTTGAAGTGATTTGGCAATAATCTAACTTGTTTTCTTCACAAAGCTTTTTCCATTCATATTGAACTCCTTTTGAGCCGATCGGAACGATTTCAAATACATACGGCAATTCCAATAGTTTTTTTATGATTGGCAGAGGCCCGATTTCATGTTTTTTTTCGATTACTTCGCCTCCGCACAGCGGTTTTCCGATGCAGGCAAATTTCGCATGGCTTGGCGTTTTCCGAACCTTGATGTCTGCTCTTCTCACCTTCCCGATGACCATGATCGCAAAAGCGGACTGAACCATCTTGAAATTGCTTTCTGTGCTTCCGGTTATGGGAATCGGTTCGCACTTAAGTTCCGAGAAAAGGGTTTGACAGCCTTTTTGCAAATGAGACCATTCTTCTTCACCGATGAGGTTTTGCATGACGATAGCAAGCGGCTTTGCCCCCACTGTTAAACATTCGGATAAAGCTACTCTTAAACCATAATAAGCGACCGTTTCATAATCAACTTTGACGTAATCGAACAATTTTTGTCCCACACCGCCGGAATTGTCAGCGGCAATCACAAGATCTTCATCATTTGATATCGGAATCATGATAACGTCTCTCATGGCGGTGAACCCCTTTTTGTTTTTCTAAAATAGGAACAAGTTTTATGGTTACGATATGACCAATCATTAAATTGATGGCTGTACCGATGACCAATCCCGGCAGCAACCCGAAATAAAAGCCTTTCCCGATCAGAAAGGAAAAAGGAACGGCAGCTAAAAAACCATTGGCGATAAAAAAGAAAACGGCTGCTGCGTATTTGTTTTTTCTGTAAATCACCCCAAATGCCCAAACGAGCAAAAACATTTCGACTGCAATCATTGCATGAAACGCTCCTAACGGAGAACCAGCGAGATAGCTTGACATGATATGACCAAAGAAAGCCGCAACTGCTCCCGCAACCGGCCCTAATACGACAGCGGCCACAAGGGCTGGAAATGAATCAAGGGCAACACTCGAAATATACGCGGGGATTTTAATAAATGCTCCGACAACGGAAAGTGCAATAAACATTATCAAATACGCATATTGTTTCATTCTGTTCCCTCTTTCTTTTTAATTGCGCAATCTTCCCATTAATATAACGAATGAAAGAAGTTTAACCGTACTTTTATTTTAATCTTTCACTGATTCCATACCAAATGATATCAACGCGTCCTGCTTTCGCAATCAATTGTTGGAGGCAGCTCCCGCATGCATCCCGCCACTTGCGTTCCAATGGGTCAATTGGAACAACGCCTTTTGTAATATCATTGGCAATAATAATGACTGTTCCTCTCTTTTTTACTTCCCACTCATGCCAGTTGAAAATCATCTTTTCCCACTTTTTTTGCCAGTCCGACGATTGATCGATCAGATGAAAAATATATTGTTCAATTCCTTCAATGACCGTTATTTTTTGAAAATGCTCCGTCTCATAAATTTCAGACACTTTGGTTTTCTTTACGTAGCCGCAAAACCATTTGCAAGCGCCGGATTGCAGCCGGTAATGCTCTTTCACCCATTTTCTTTTTCCGTTGAACGCTCCGCCGACAACAACATGCACCGCTTTCCCCTCCTTACATCTGTTCGCTTTCCTGTCAATGAACAATACGCTCCATGATCCAAGCGCCATTGCCAATATGATGATCCTTCGGGTCCATACCGATAAAGGATCTCGCGAATGACGCCGCCATGAGTGATCATTGCAATGTGGGAAATGGTTTCATCAAAAAAATAGGTGACCGTCTTTTCCCAGCCTCTTTTGACCCTTTCTGAAAAGGTTGGATACGATTCTCCGTTTGGCACTTCAAGATGCAGCATATCGCGAAGCCAGCTTTGATAGCGGGCATCTCCTTTCAGTTCGGAATAGGTTTTCTGTTCCCAATCGCCGAAATTCATTTCCCTGAGTTCTTTTAAGGCAACGAATTTTTGTTTTGGGTAAATGATGCCGGCCGTTTCTGCGGCGCGTTGCAAATCGCTTGCTATTATCAGATCAGGAGCTTTTGGATAATGGCTTTTTTCCAAAGCTTTTTTTCCTTCTTCACACAGCGCTTCATCCGTCCAGCCGATATAGCGTTTTTGTCTATTTGCTTCTGTCAACCCATGACGTATAAGAGTAACAACCACGTTACCATCCATAAAACTGTCTCACTCCCTTCAATCACTGCTCCAAAGGAATCTCCTGTTAAGCCGCCGAACGATTGAAGGAAAAACCGGCGGGCGTACAAATAAAGGAAAATAGACGAGAAGGCCATCAAAAGATAAACGGCTGGTAAACCCGGGATCATGGGGACGGCGATGAAAAAACATAACAAATAACCGATCAGAACGGCGAAATCTTTTTTGGCAAGCGTTTTAGCAAACAAGTACCCAAGCCCTTCCCGTTTCGCCATTCCCGGACCATCAATCATTAGAGCGCAAACGATGAGACGGGAAAAAAACGGAATGAACACAGCAAACCAAAAATTGTCGATTGCACCGATGATTTCCGCCATAAACAAAAAGCGAAAAGCTGACAAAAACAGCAGCGCCAACACCCCAAACGTTCCCACTCTGGGATCTTCCATAATCTTCAGCCTTTTTTCCTTGTCGCGATAAGAAAAATAGGCATCCGCTGTATCTGTAAAACCGTCAAGATGAATACCGCCCGTTATCGCCACAAAATAGAATAAAAGAAAAAGAGCGCAAGCCCAATTGGACAGCGGTGTCCAAGATTTTGCCATATAGATGATCAAACTCCCTGTCAAACCGATGAAAAACCCGATCATCGGCAAACTTAACACCGCGAATTTGATCCGTTTCTCATCTATTGCAAACTCCTTTTGAACCGGAATGATTGTGAAAAACTGGAGCGCAAGAAAAAAACCCTCCATTATTTGTCTGGCCGTTCTCATTTCATTTCCCCCACGATTGAATGATGTTGAGCAAATCATCCATATGAATATGGTTTTGGACATGTCGGGCAATCTGTTCATACTTTTTTGTTTTTTCCTTTTTCAACCATTTTACTTGCTTTTTTTCAAGTCCTTTCCGTTCTCGAATCCTGTTGAGCCATTCCGTGCGGAATTCGTCATTGAAAAAAATATGGTGGAAATATGTGCCAATAACCCTTCCAGAGTCGATCACCGCACCATCCGTCCCGTCCGAAAGCTTGATAAAAGGCCGCACTGCTTGCGGAACAATCGGTTCGGTTACGCCTAAATGAATTTCATACCCTTCCACGAAAAACTGGGGAAAACCTGATTGCGGATGAATAATTCCTTTGTTCCGCACCGTTTTTTTCTCATGATAAAAGGTTGTGCCCACTGGGAGGATGTTGAATCCTTCTTCATAACGTCCTTTCACCCCTGTATCCGATCCGGCTTTATCATACAAGTATCTTGAAAGCATTTGATAACCGCCGCAAATGCCGATGATCGTTCCGCCCGTTTCGTTGTATGCTTTAATCTTTTGAGCCAAGCCGCTATTTTTCAATTGTTGCAGATCGTGAATCGTGCTTCTCGTTCCCGGAATCAAGAGGGCATCCGGTTCGTCGAATTCATCCGGGCCGTACACAAGTCGAATGGAAACATCTTCTTCAAATAAAAACGGCTCAACGTCCGTATAATTGGATATATAGGGGAGCTTTACCACCGCAATGTCAATTTCTCTCCTGTTTTGGTTGGCAAATCGTTTGGCAAGCGACAAAGAATCTTCGCCTTCGATCATATGTCCTGAAACATAAGGGACCACCCCTAATACTTTGATGCCCGTCCGTTCCTCCAGCCATTGCACACCGGGTTGAAACAAGCTGAGATCTCCTCGGAATTTGTTGATGATAATCCCCTTTACCCGGCTACGTTCTTCTTCGGAAAAAAGTTCAAGCGTCCCGATAATGCTGGCAAACACGCCGCCCCGATCGATATCTGCCACCAGTATCACCGGAACGTCGGCCAGTTCGGCCACTTTCATGTTGACAAGTTCCCTGTCTTTCAAGTTGATTTCAACAGGACTTCCTGCCCCTTCCATCACGAGAAAATCATATTGTTCCGACAGCTTTTCCAGTGAAAGCTGAATCGCTTCCAGCCCTTTTAGATAAAATTTTTCGCGGTAAGCTTGACCGCCTAATGTTTCATAGCTTTTGCCAAGCAAGACGATTTCCGAAGTGCAATCGCTTTTCGGTTTCAATAAAATCGGGTTCATATAGACGGAGGCCGCCGTGCCGGCGGCTTCTGCCTGAATTCCTTGAGCCCTGCCGATCTCCCTTCCATCCAATGTGACATATGAGTTGTTTGACATATTTTGTGATTTAAACGGAGCAACCTTGTAGCCAAGTTTGTGAAAAATAGCACAAAATGCCGTTGCAATGAAACTTTTGCCAACATCAGAAGCCGTTCCCTGAATCATGATCCCTTTCATTGTAGTTCTCCCTTCATAGCAACTGGAATGCCGAATTCCATTCTGACCACCAAATCCGCACGTTCAACGATTTGTTGATGGAGATGGCCGAGAAGGCGAACATATTGGAACACTGCATTTGACCGCGCTGGAAATTCCCAGTTGACCTCATTGGAGACGATGCAAAATAGCTCGCAGCTTTTTTGCAGCTCAGATAGATCACGGATGATTTTTTCCAACACATATTGGCGAAAAGAAGCGGCCTGCCATCGTTCACCATGTTGTTCATGAAAAAAAAGTTCGTTCGTCAACAACGTTGTTAAACAGTCTAGCAGCACAAAATCATTTTTTTGCAGTTTTTTCGATAACTTGCCGACATCATTTGTCTGTTCAATTGCCAGCCATTTTTCTTTGCCTTGGGCTCTTTTTAGCTGGTGTTGCAATATTCGTTTTGTCATTTCTTCGTCTGATGGAAAAGAGGTTGCAATATAAACAAGGCGGTTGGCCTGATTCTTTTTAGCCGTCAAATAATGTTCTGCCCACGAACTTTTCCCGCTTCTCACCCCGCCGGTCACAAAGATTAACACTTGTCCTTCCACTCCTTAAGCGCTGAAAGAAGCCGGTCGTTTTCTTCTTTTCTCTTAACCGCCAAACGAATGTATTTGCCGGACAGCCCGTTGAAATTGTATGTATGTCTAGGTACTATACCTCTTTCCAATAAAAAGCGGATCAAAGGCAGCATATCTTTTTTTGGCTGCTCTCTTAACAAATAAAAATTGACAGAGCTGTCCGCCACCACAAAACCAAGTTCATGGAGATGTTCAAACATTCGCTTCCGTTCTTGAGAGATCATTCTTTTTGTTTTTTTAACATAGTCTTCGTCCTTTAATGCTTCTATTCCCGCCCTCTGTCCAATGGCGTTGACGCTCCAATGCACCTGAAATTTTTTTAGTCTCTGGATGACCGTCTCATCGGCAAACAAAAAGCCGAGTCTTAAACCTGCAATGGCATACATTTTGGTCAAAGAACGCAAAATGATCACATTGGAAAAAGATGATAAACAATTCAGAATTGATACGTTTTCCAAGGCGAAATCATAGAATGCTTCGTCCAGAACCACAAACGCATGCTTCTTTTTGGCATCTTGAATGATTTCCAATAATGCTTCCCGGTTAAATACTTTGCCTGTCGGATTGTTGGGGTGGCAGAGGAAAACCGCTTTTTTCCCGGAAAGAGCCGTTTTTAGCTCCTCAACGTTCAACTCCCAATTCTCTTCCTCTTTTAAAACATAGGATGAAATCCTCTTTGAGAACGGTTCGCATGCTTTTCGGTATTCTGAAAATGCCGGTTCCACGATCAAAACGTCTTCATTTTGCAGCAAGGCGGCTGCAATGATAAAAATAAGTTCTGCGGCACCGTTTCCAATTAATATATTTTCAGGCGAAACATTTTCCTTTCCGGCAATTACCGCTCGCAATTCCCTTATATCAGGGTCTGGATAATCGGAAACAAATGAAAAAAAGCGATGCCAATTTTTGCGGATGCATTCAGGCGGGCCGAAAGGATTGATGTTGACGCTGAAATCGATGATGTTTTCCGGCATCCGGATGTTCAATGATTTATAAAGATAAGATGGATTGGCTCCATGTGATGGCAGCATCGAAGCATACACCTCCGATCATGAAAAATAGCAAGAAAAACCTGTCTGTTTTCTTCATAATATCAATGGCCTCCGGAATATGTTTTGCTTCTAGCGAATAAACCCCGTCTCCCAATTTAGGGCGATTAGAAATTTTCCCTTGATAACGGTTGATTCCCCCTAATGATACACCCAGCAAAGCAGCCATGGCGCTTTCAAGAAATCCGCTGTTGGGGCTGGGGTGTTTGCGCGCATCCCTTTTCAGAATGGAAAAGCATTCCCGCTTTTGAATCCCTTTTGCCGGATGATTGACAAGTACCATGATGAAAGCTGTCAGACGGCTCGGAAGGTAATTCAACAAATCGTCCAGCTTGGCGGAAGCAAACCCGAATTCAGCGAACTTCTCGTTTTGATAGCCTACCATCGAATCCGCAGTATTGACGACCCTGTACAAAACCGCAAAAGGAGCTCCGCCGAACAGCGCCCAAAAAAGCGGTGCGGTAATGCCATCGCTCGTATTTTCCGCTACCGTTTCCACCGTTCCCCGAACGATTTCCGATTCTGGCAAATCTGCCGTATCGCGGCCGACAATCCATGACAGCTTTTCTCTTGCCGAAACGAGATTTTTTTGGCAAAGCGGTTCATAAACTGCCAAAGCTGCTTCCCGCAAACTTTTTTCCGCTATCATAAAAGAAATGATCACCGCTTCCGCAAAAATGCCCGCTGCTGGGTGAAGCCTAGAGAAAAATGACACAATTGAAAAAGCGGCCAGCATAAAAAATAAACCGACCAGCATGATCATCGCCATACCTTTTTCTTTCTTAAAGCGCCCTTTGTTGAGGCGCCGTTCGCAAAACGCAATAGACCAGCCAAACAAGCGGACGGGATGGGGGGCATTTTTCGGATCCCCGATGACTTGATCGATTACAAACGCCAGCATGATCGCAATTACATGTTCTGTCATGTCCTTCCCCTTCTTTTTTTATTTAGCTGAATCGCTTGAATTGTACTCTCATATACCCCCCTGCCGACCAATCTTCCAAGTGTTGTGATCGTGCCAGCGTGCTGATGAAAAATGCCCTTTTGCGTGGCAGCCACCAATATGCTGTCTGTGGAAGTACCTGTTGCAATCGTATTGGAGACAGGATCCAACACTTTTTCATCAGCCAGCGCCTTCGTTTTGGCTTCTGTTGCCGTCATCACACTTTCAATAAATGCTTGATCAGATAACCGTCCGTTTATCAAAATCCATGTATTGATCGTCCCTGAAGCTATGCCATTCCGTTTTATACTATTTGCTGCATCCACTGCATTGGAAAGTCCTGCTGTCACAACAATGACAACGGAGACTCCTTCTGCTTCAAGCTCGCTGACTACCCCATCTTCCAAACAAGCCGCGGTCATCATGGCGACTGTTGCATGTTGATCAAACCCGTTTTTCTGCAGAAAATCGGCCATTTCCGAACGGCTGTCTTGACAATTGTAGCTTTTATCGACATGACGGTTGACAAAAGTGCTGTGCCAGCCAAATCCTCCGCCAATAATGGCAGATGAAAGGGTTTTGAGCGGCGATGCCGCTTTTAAATAGATGAGTTCCTTCGTCTGAACAATGTCCCTTTTTGTCACTTTATATGTTTCTTCCTGTTTCTGTTCGGGTATAAGCAGCATTTGCGGGCGGGCAAGCTCCGGATGTGATTGTTTGACAATCGAAACACCATACACCTGTTCAATCGTTTTTTCGTTCATCACGACAGATGGATTATCAACGGCAACCGCTTTTCCATCTTTTAATAACAGCAGTTTGTCACAATAAAGGCTTGCTAAATTCAAATCATGAAAAATTGAGACAACCGTTAATCCATTTGATTGTGTCCAATTTTTCAACTGATCAAGCATGATTTTTTGATGGGAAATATCAAGATGGTTCGTGGGTTCATCTAATAAAAGCAAAACGGGGTTTTGTGCAAGAGCCTGCGCTAAAAAAACCCTCTGTTTTTCCCCGCCGCTTAATTCATTGATCGCTTTATTTTTTAAGTGGGAAATATTCGTCTGCTCCATGGTCTTTTGGATGATTTGTTCATCTTCTCCCGTCAACCGCTTGAAGAAACCCGTTTGAAAAGGATAACGGCCGAGCGCCACTGTCTCCCAAACGGTATAATCAAACATTTGCGTTGGGATTTGCGGCAATGAAGCGATGTTTTGCGCCAATTTTTTCGGAGAATAAGCAGAAAGAGGTTTGCCGGCAAGCTCGATCGTGCCGCTTTTAACCGGAAGAATCCCGCTGATCATTTTTAATAGTGTCGTCTTTCCACTCCCGTTTGGCCCCAAAATGCCAAATATTTCCCCTTTTTTTACTGAGAAGGAAAGGTTTTCGATAATCTTTCGCTCTTGATAGCCTCCCGAAATGTTCTTGACTTGCAGCATGTTACCCTCTTCTTTCCATTCTTTGTTTCATTAAAATAAAGGCAAAGCTGGGAGCGCCGATTAAAGCCGTGATCACACCGATCGGAAGTTCTGTCGGCGACACGATCGTTCTTGAAACGAGATCCGCCAAAATTAAAAAAGCGGCGCCAAAAATGGCGGACAGAGGGAGAAGATGGCGATAATCACTTCCCCAAAGCAGCCTGTTTACATGCGGGATGACAAGACCGACAAACCCAATCGTTCCGCTGATGGCAACGGCCGCACCGGCTAAACAAGAGGATGATGCTAAAATAAACAGCTTTCTCCTTTTTACATGGACCCCAAGCTGCTTCGCCTTTTCTTCGCCAAAGGACAGAGCGTTTAATTCTGTTCCGTTTACAAAAATCAAAATGGACCCGATTAAAAAAAACGGCAAAAGCATCAATACGTATCCCCAGCCGCGCATCGCAACGCTTCCTAACAACCAGTTGACAATTTGTCGCAATTCTTCGCCTGTCAGGGCAATCATTAATGAAATGAAAGCACTTAAAAAGGAACTTAAAATAATTCCGGTCAGCACAATCGTTTCAATCCTCATCGTTTTTTCAATGAAATTGGCGAACAAAATCACAGCCAAAATCGTTAAAAAACCCGTAAAAATGCTGACAACCGGCAAAGTGAATGAGCCGAAAAAAGGAATTTGAATGCCGAAAAAAAGAACAAGTACAGCACCTAAAGAAGAACCTGATGAAACACCGAGCGTATAAGGATCTGCCAAAGGGTTTTGCAAAAGCCCTTGATAACAAGCCCCCGCCATTGCAAGCGAGGCTCCGACAAGTCCGGCTAAAACGACACGAGGAAGTCGAATATCAAGCACAATGCTTTTCATGCTTTCATCAATGTCCGGCGCCAAACCGGTATAGAACAGTTGATTGAAAATTATTTGGAAAATATCCTTAAACGTGATGTGAAACGTTCCGATAGAAATTCCTAAAAAGACGGAAAAAATAAGAAAACAAGCGGTCGCCGTATAGGCGACCACATGTTTATTTTTTGTAGACATCCGGATAAATTGCTTTCGCAAGTTCTTCTACTCCTTCAACCAATCTTGGGCCTGGGCGGCTCACCAAGTCGGAATGCACATCGTAAACCCGTTTATTTTTCACCGCTGATACATTTTCCCATCCTTTGCGTGCCAACACCTGGTCAACAGCTTTATCGACGTAATAGCCGTATGTCGTCACAATGACGTCTGGGTTCAGTTTTACAACGGCTTCTTCCGTCATTTGCGGCCAGCCTTCTTGATCGCCCGCTGCATTTTTTGCTCCAATGATCGTTAGCATTTCATCCATAAACGTTCCTTTTCCCGTCGTATAGATTTGTGGTGCGGGATTCACTTCGACAAAAACAGACACTTTTTGATCATCCGGAATCGTTTTTCCTTTTTCTTGAATATCCGCCAGTTTCGTTTTCATTTCAGCCACAATATCTTCGGCTTTGTCACTTGTCCCTGTAATTTTGCCGATTGTTTGGATGGAGTCATACACTTTATCAAATGATTGGGCATCTTCGACTACAAAAACATTTATTCCCGCATCTTTCAGCTGCTTCAGCCCTTCCTGCGAGTTATGGGCGCTGGAAGCATGCGCTAAAACAAGATCCGGTTTTAAAGAAATAATTTTTTCAACATTAAATTCCATCCCGCCAACCTTTTCTTTGTTTTGAACATCTTCCGGATAGTTGTCATTATCACTTACACCGACAATTTGTTCACCCAACCCTAAAGCATAGGCAATTTCAGTATTGCTTGGAATTAGCGAAACAATCCGCTCCGGTTTTTCGCTTACCGTCACCTCATTTCCTAAACCGTCCTTGACCTTCACCGGAAATTGTGAAGCCGTCTCTTCCGTCTTTTGATTGCTTTTGTTTTCAGACGGCTCTGATGTATTTTGTTGGCCGCATCCAGCCGCAATTCCAAATAGAAGTAATAAGGCTAAAAATAGTGCAGATAATTTTTTCATCATTTTCCTCCTCCAATAAAAAACATCTTCTTGAATTCGATAAGAAGATGTCTGAAAACGTACATATGTATTGTTTTCAAACACCTCCCTATCCGCGTAGGGTTTTAGGTGTGCTCAAACAGGCAGGTCTCCTGGCTCATGGTCATCGCTTCCTGGACCTTCCCGTTGAAACAGTGGTTTTCCCAGGTTGCTCCCATTCACAGTGGCGGGACCGCGTTGGATTTTCACCAAACTTCCCTTTTAAGCTGGCAGCTATGTGCCGGCACCTGTTTGCTTTTCGGTATAATGTTATGACGAAATGTATTATACATGATTTGATTGAATTCTGGTAGGAAGAAAATGAAAAAAATCGACAAATTGACCTAAATGTTTTGGATTTCGATACAGTTTTCGCTAAAAATAAAATTTTTTTGAACTTCCTTTCCATTACTTGAATAAAATATTTGTAGACAAGCGAATTGGATGTTTGAAAACGAAGGAGGATATTGCAGTGACAACCGTTCTTTTAGACCCTGGCCACGGAGGAAGCGATCCCGGCGCAACCTATAGAAATTATGAGGAAGAAGATTTTACGTTGACTATTGCCCTCTTGGCAAGACAACATTTACTTGAACATTACCAAGTCAACGTTCTCATGACGCGCACAGACGATCGAACAGTCGGTTTGTCAGAAAGATCATCCATGGCTAACCGAGAGAATGTTGATTTTTTCTGTTCCATTCATATTAATGCCGGCGGAGGAACAGGTTTTGAAAGCTATGTTTATAACGGAGGGGCCTCTCCAAGAACGATCCAATACCGGTCCGTCATCCATGATCAAATTATGAGCGTTATCGGTCCGAAATATAGCGTAAAGGATCGGGGCAAAAAAAGCGCCAATTTTCACGTGTTAAGAGAAACAAAAATGCCTGCGGTTCTTTTGGAAACATTGTTTATTGACCATTCGAATGACATCAAACTTTTAACATCGTCTGACTTTATGAGCGACTATGCAGCAAGCTTAGCCGATGGAATCGGAAAAGCGCTTAATTTGCCCAAAAAGTCGACACGCACCACCCCAACTCCGCAGCCATCGCCAGCTGCAGGCAGCAGGATGTACAAAGTCATTGCCGGTTCCTTTAAAAACCGAGAAAATGCAGAAAAGCTGATAAATGAACTGAAAGGAAAAAATGTTGATAGTTTCCTTTCCGCTGCGATGGTGGACGGAACAAGTTATTTCCGCGTTCAAACAGGGGCATTTAAAAATTTGCAAAATGCAAAAGACCAGTTGGCAAGGCTTGTTCAATTAGGATACAAGGATGCATTTATATTAACTCCTGCAGAACAAGGAACGGCACAATCAGGCCAAAAGACAGATTCATCTCGTTCATCAACACTTCAACCGAAAACCCCTTCTCCCGATTCAAGGGATATCCCTATTTTAGGAGAAACGCTCGTATCGGGAACAATCTTGGATTTATATGTAGGAAAAACAAATCCTAGCGCACCTCAGCTGGGCGATTTGTATGAACAATTAAGCAAATCCTACGGAATTCGCGGCGACATCGCATTTGCACAAGCAATTCATGAAACGAACTATTTCCGTTTTACGGGAGTAGTCAATCGCAATCAAAACAATTTTGCCGGAATCGGAGCTACCGGTCCAAATGTTACAGGAGCAAGCTTTTCTACTCCGAGAGAAGGGGTTCTGGCCCATCTTCAACATTTATATGCATACGCCACAACGAAGCCTCTTCCAGCCGGGTTCCCCCTTGTCGATCCCAGATTTATTTATGTGGAACGAGGTTCTGCCCCGACCTGGAAAGATTTAAATGGGAAGTGGGCCGTTCCCGGCAGCCGTTACGGAGAAATGATTTTATCCATTTACCTATCCATTTTGCAGTTTGCAATTCAACAATTGAACGCTGCTCAATCAGCCATAAGCAAACAAATATAATCTGAATTCCAAAAAGATGTTGTATAAAAATGAAAAGATTATCAAAAATACAAAGAGAGCCAACTTCCGGCTCTCTATTTTATTAAAATGTTTCTGGTTCAAACGTCTTGCAATCAGTTTCCTTTTGATTTTTTGCCGTTTTTCCTGAATGACTTACGACATAAATGGCATCAGCTGCACATTTATTCCCTTCCGCCCAATATTTGCAGTTATTTACCTCACACAAAACGTCCTGCGCCATGTTTGTCACCTCCCAGTTATATATTTTCCTTTGGAAAGTGATTTGATACTTGTTGGTTGTGAAATGTCCATGGCAATATTTCGAACCGCAAAGACAATCGTTTTTGCATGTTTTGTTGGCTGTTTAATGAATTCATGATTATCATGTCATTTTAAGCCAAAATTCGATTTATTTTGTCGATGGACAAGCAAGGTGATCTGCTCCATACCAAAAGGTGCCTCAGAAAAAGAAAATGCAAACATTTGTAACGCCTCAGTCCTCCATTCGCCATGCAATTTCATTCATCCGCAACATTCATTTAGTGATTTGGAATGACAAAAGCCGCCATTTGCGGCGGCTTTCTTTTATTTTGCAAAAATGTGATTACCGATCACAGTCGTTATTGACTTGGAGCGCACCCATTGATCATCAGTTTTTTCAGGGTTGTAAAAATAAAGGGATCCTCTTCCCAACCCTTGGAAAGCCAAGGCCTCATGAACGGCCTTTTTAGATTCTTTACTGGCCGGCTTGTAAATTTCCCCGTTTTGCACAGTTGTAAATTGTCCGGGTTGATAAATAACCTCTGTAATTGTGTCCGGATAGAGGCTGCTTTCCACTCTGTTCAACACAACCGTAGCAACAGCAACTTTTCCTTTATAAGGCTCCCCTTTCGCTTCCGCTTCTACTAATCTTGCCAGAAAATCTTTTTCCTGTTCAGTGATGGTCTCTGGAATAATTAATTTTTCAGATTCATCACCACATTTTGTGATTTAACCCAAAAAATAAGGAAAACACTCACGAATTCCTGGCAATAATGTTAGCGTGACTTAACATAACAGGAGGTTCTAAAGTGTTTTCCGTATCACTAGATTTGCCAGAATTTGAAGTTGTTAAACAAGTGTTTCTTGAAGATTGCAATTTGTTACATGTCGAGAAAATACTACAGAAGAACGCTGTTCTTACTGCGGTTTTTTTTCTAGTCATGTCCATGACTGGCGGACAAGAAAGGTTCGTGACTTGTCCGTATTAGGTAAGCCCCTTTTCTTATTTGTCAGAGTGTATAGATACCGTTGTCACAACTGTAATGAGGTATTTTCACAAACATTTGAATCTATCAGTCCTAATAAGCATCAGACCAATCGGTACAGAGAATATCTGTACGAAATGTGCATTGGCTCTACTATCCAAGAAGTGAGTCGAAAGGAAAAAATACCTTATACAACTGTTGAAAGAATATTTTATTCCGTTGCTAAAGAAAAAGAGAAGGAGCATTTAGAAACTCTTGAAAGTGTTTTAGAAAACAATGAATTAATCCTTAGCCTTGATGAGATCGCTGTCCGAAAGGGTCACCGATATGAAACAGTTCTTATGGATACCCAAACCGGGAGTGTGCTTGGTATGGAACATCAACGGAATGGCAGTTGTGTCGCCTCCGCTTTTGCTGCAAGCATTCGGGCTCCCTTTCCAGTACACAATTGCCTTATTTTTGCTGCTTTCCTTCGCTGGTTGGCTGTTGTATCCATTTGTTTGTTCTTTTGTTGAGAAAGAAGAATCGCTTTGGTAGGTAAGTTCGCTTTTGCAATGAAATAAAAAAGGACAAAGTCGCTTGATGCCTTGTCCTCATTCCTTTTTATTCATTTTTCCAAAACATCATGGTCGACGTAACGCTCGCCGTTCAGCTCACTAATAACATTGATCGCAACTTTGAAGCCGTCGCCGTCAGTGATGATCGTATGAACGCTGACACCTGCAGCTGTACCCGCAGCCCAAATTCCGTCAACGTTTGTCTTCCCTAGTGCATCGACATCAAATATTGTTTTAATGCGGGGTTCAGTCCCGTCTTTTGTCTTTAGCCCGACTTTGTCAGCTAAATCAGTCAGTACTCCTGTAGCTAATATGACGTGTTTCGTTTCATAGGATCCTTTTTCCGTCTTGAATACAAGCTCTTCCGCTTGTTTTTCAATTGTCTCCACATTTTCTGCCACAATCTCCGCACCGAATTTTTCCGCTTGTTTTTTCCCTGTTTCAATTAAATCAGGTCCAGAAATTTCCATAACCCATAATGGTTTTCAATCCAAGCTCGTTTCGTCACGGATTTATCGTTGTCCAACACAAGCGTTTTTTTACCGGCTTTTGCCGTGAACAAAGCGGCGCTTGCACCCGCAGGACCAGCCCCGACAATGACTACATCATACATGTTGCAATTCCCCCTTTTAGGATAACTATTGTATTTCCATCGTAAGCGTAATTAAAACGAATTGTAAAGATCTTCATCTGCCTTTTCCTTGCAGGGGAACCGCTTTTGTATGAATCGCCCTCTCAACATTTTATTATTTCCGCAAGCAGTTTGAAAAGAGGACGGGATAAAATCTCGTGAAAATCAGTAAAACGGAAGGAATATCGGCATAATAACATAGAGGTGATTGATCATGAAGCCGTTTATTCCACAACTCGTATACATTGAACCAAGAGCCCTTGAATACCCGCTTGGAGTGGAATGGAAAGAAAAATTCGAAAAAATGGGAATCGACATTCGCTATACAACTTCCCACAATCAAGTGCGTAATATCCCCGGAGAAACACCTCTCCAGAAATACCGCAATGCGAAGTCGACTTTAGTCATCGGGGTTCGAAAAACATTGAAATTTGATACGAGCAAGCCTTCTGCCGAATACGCCATTCCACTGGCAACCGGGTGCATGGGGCATTGCCATTACTGCTATTTGCAAACAACGTTAGGAAGCAAACCCTACATTCGCGTTTATGTAAATTTAGAGGAAATTTTTCAGCAAGCTAAACAGTATATAGAAGAGAGAGTTCCAGAAATAACCAGATTTGAAGCTTCGTGTACGTCTGATATCGTCGGGATAGATCATTTAACACATTCACTCAAAAAAGCGATCGAATTTATTGGAGAAACAAAGCTGGGGAGATTGCGGTTTACAACGAAATATCATTACGTAGACCATTTATTGGATGCCAAACATAACGGCAACACCCGCTTCCGATTCAGCATCAACAGCGATTGGGTCATTCGTCATCTGGAGCCGGGAACATCAAGATTGGATGAAAGAATCAGCGCCGCTTTGAAAGTCGCAAAAGCAGGATATCCTATCGGTTTTGTTGTTGCTCCGCTATATCGGCATGATGGATGGAAAGAAGGATATAGAAAATTATTCAAAAAACTGGGTGACGTAATCGAAGACGATAACTTAACATTTGAATTGATTCAACACCGATTCACGAAACCTGCCAAAAAAGTTATCGAAGCAAGGTATCCAAAAACGAAACTGGAAATGGATGAGAAAAAAAGAAAATACAAGTGGGGGCGGTATGGAATTGGCAAATATGTTTATCAAACAGAAGAGGAAAGGGAGCTGAAAGAGATGATGGAACAATATATTCACTATTATTTTCCTAACGCCATCATCGAATACTTTACGTAAAACTGTAAGGAATACAAACCTTTTTTAAATCGACGGTCAGAAATGGTTAATTCAACAAAAACATTTTCTTTTGCTAGCTCACCTTTTCTTGAACGAACATATGATAAAACAAACAGTTTACGAGGTGATACAAATATGAAGGAAAATCACACAATCGATGTTCCCGTTTTATATGATTGGGTCCGTTCCGCCTCCCGCCTCCACATGAACGTTCGGCTTCATATGAAACAAAAGCCTTTAAAAGCTGAAACATTTTACTATTATGCTTTAGCTGATGGAAAAAAGACCGTTTATACGGACGCCGATCAAATCAAAGAATTTACGAATAAAGGGATCTTGGATCCAAAAGATGTATCCTATATCCGGCTTTTCATTAACGGTGTTTTACAACCGCCGAACATTTATGAAGTGAAAAAAGGAATGTTAAGATTAAAATCAAGCGATGTCCCGCAAAAAGGTGTTCCTATTATTTTGGAATTTATTTCCATATATTTATAATTGAGGAAATAGGTGATGCCTGCACGGGATAAAAAAATCAGGATCCAAAAGAAGGACTTTCGGATCCTGATTTTGTTAAGCTGACACAACAGTTGTCGATTGAGGTGAATAATTGACCACTTCCAGTACAATTGGCGTGTCAGCTAAAATTGGATCTCCACCTGCAGGCACATTGATCGCAAGCGAACCGACCGTCGTTGCTCCCGGCGTATACGTACTTAGTCCGCCCATTTGAAGCACTCCGTTGACATAAACATTATAATAACTGTTGTTAGCTGCCAGTGCAGGCAATTCTGTAACAGCTGAACCATCATCTTGAAAAAAGCTGGCTGCATCAATGGTGAGCGTACTTCCCGGAGCAGTCTCTGCAGTCGTGACGTAGAAAAATCTTTGATCTTGAGGAACGACATTCGTTGTTGTGGACGCAGTGACAACCAATTTCATTAATTGCAGAGCCAATCAAACCCCTCCCTTCATACGATCTATTTCATCGTATGTAAAAATGCGGCGGAAGCTATAGACAAATACATAAATTCTATGTATAGCCGATTCCCTATTTTTAAGGGCTCCAATGGAAAATTCAAGGGCTTTTTTATTAATTGCTCTTGCTTCAGCGAATGGCAATAGTGATTATAAAGCAGCAAAATATTTCAGTTTTAGATTCGTCAAAACATTGTCACTTTTTCCGAACTTTTCTTCATATAAAATAAAACGCCAGGAGATTCTCCCGTGACAAAATCATGTCCATCAACATAGATATCCTCTCCACGTGAACGAATTCTTCTATTTGTGCCATTTTCTGCTCCCCCCTCTTGAAGTCCCCCGTGGGACTCACCACTTCCTCCTTCAAGTAAGTCCTGTCGGATTGTCTGCTTCCACACAGAAGATGAACGCCTAGTGTTTCGTTCTCCCTAATTGTTCAGTCCTTCCTCTTTCGTCTCGAGTTCGAAAGAGTACTATGACCTCTGCTGACTTCTGACTGTTCAGCTATCGATTACTCGATAGGTTACCAAGGTTACTTGGCGTGCCAGCCAGACCTCCCCGGGTAAGAGTGTAATCTTTCCTTCCATCCATCTGCTTCATTTACTCTGTATCACCTTCGGCAGAAAGGGCTTTGTTTTGTTGTGCAAACTCACCCAGTGATACCTAGCCTCATATGAAGTTCGTGTTCCGAGAGACCCAAAGTTCGCCGCTCGCTTCCTTCAGATTCCGCGTCACCACGGACACCCTTGCGTTAGGCTAACCACTACTTCTGCCTTCGTGGCTCGGGACTTTCACCCTAGAGATTACACCCATGCCGGGCGCACATAAAAAAAGACAAGACAAATGAATGTCCTGTCTTTTTTGAAGTTAATTTTTCAATAAATCATGATCGACGTACCGTTCGCCATTCAGCTCGCTGATGACATTGATGGCCACTTTTGCACCGTCACCGGCGGTAATAATTGTATGTACGCTTACGCCAGCAGCTGTACCTGCTGCCCAAATTCCGTCAATATTTGTTTTTCCATTTGAATCCACATCGAATATTGTTTTGATGCGAGGCTCTGTTCCGTCTTTTGTTTTTAATCCGATTTTCTCGGCTAAATCCGTCAATACTCCTGTCGCCAAAATAACATGCTTCGCTTCATACGAACCGCCATCGGTTTTGACGATAAGTCCATCCTGTTTTGTTTCAACTGTTTCCACTTGCTCGTTTTTTATTTCTGCCCCAAACTTTTCAGCTTGCTTTTTCCCAATATCAATTAAATCAGGACCTGTAATTTCCAAAACACCATAGTGGTTTTCGATCCATGCCCTTTTCGTCATTGACTTATCGTGATCTAAAACTAATGTTTTCTTTCCAGCCTTCGCTGTAAACAGTGCAGCACTTGCCCCTGCAGGACCGGCACCAACAATAATCACATCGTACATCTTAACTCCTCCTTTGCCAAAAATGTTTATAATTTCATTGTAAACGCAATCGAAAACAAATGTAAAGAAACTTGCTTACCAATTCTGAAAATTAAAAAATCCATATATGATCTCCCTTCTCCAGCTGAATATAAAACCTTTGTAGGCTGGAGATCCCGAAGTAAAACCGCTTATTCCCCTGTTGATCTATTTTAAGCATACAGTAAAAAACGCTATTAAAATTCGCTATGCGGCTTCCGACAACCCAATGTGCAATGTTCCACAAAACTGCTACATAAGTTCGCCGGAGTAAGAAAAACATTAAAGTCAGTATATGACACTCCTTTGGCGATTGGCATTACAAACGAAACTTAGTCATAATCCATATTATGCAAATTCAGGTGAATTTTTTTAGCAGACTGAACCATATATTAAAGAAAGAGCGTCTAAATATATTAGTTTGAAACTTTAATGGAATAAATCATCATTTACTTGAAAAAAATAGGGAAGCTTTCGTTTAACAACAAAAAATTTATTTATGAAATGAACATTACAACGGCTCTGATAGCAGCAACTCGACCATTCAACATCTTGAATATTTGATAAATATTTTACGCATTCTCTCGGCTTCTTTATTCACCGCTAGATCGTCACGAAACAGGTTGAGATAAAGGTTTCGAACGACAACTAACATTTACACTAGATCCATACCTCTTTACGAAGCTTTCAAAAAAGATTGGTGAAGCGCATATCCAAACCGAAGCAATGAATGAAATGACAAGAAGATAAAGAATCATCAAGTATATGAATCAAGCTCAAGAAAACGGACTGAAACAATATATTTATGATGATATTTCGAATTTCATAAGGATCGCAGAAATGTATGGATATAAAAGCCAATTTTAAAAAAATTTATTAAAAATGGAAAACGGCTTTGACATCTTTTCATCCTGATAGTACTCTATATTCGTTGACATTTTACATACGGCATTTATTTAAAGAAGGCAGTGAACATTAGTGAAATCGTTTGTATGGAAAATAAGCGGCATCGTTTTCATTTCGATCATTTTCATTTTTTTAATGTCTTTTTATTACAAAACATTAAGGGTACAGTCTGTCCCAGCAAATGGAAGCAAACAAATAGAAAAATCGCAATATGATGGAGTTGACTTAATTTCAGATATTGAGGATAAAAAAGAATTCCATTCCGCCATACACTATCCGAGATTTCAAAGCAGCAAACTGAATGCATCCATCCAGTCTTACGTCAAAGAAGAGAAAAGACGGTTTCACGAACAAATTCAATCCCAAAAATGGCGCTTGTTTAAAGATTCGTCGAATTTTTCTCTGACTTTTCGCCTCTATCCGGTCACAGACAGCGTCTATTCTTTTGTTTTTACTTCGGAAAGCCATTCAGATGGGGAAAAAGAAAGTAAAGACTTTAAAATCTTCATAGTCGATTTGGCAGCAGAACGTTTTATAAACAGCCAAGACATTCTTGAAATCGATGAAAAAACAAAAGAAAAGCTGCATGTTCAATTGACGGACCAGTTTCTTCAATCAAAAAAATATAAAAAAAGCTTTAGCAAAAAGAAGCTTAACAAGTGGCTCAATCACCCATATAACGATTTTTCCAATATTTATTTGACAAACAAATTCATTGTTTTCAAGTTTCATAGCAATGAAGTAACAGAAGGTGCTGAAAGTCCTGAAATTTCCATTCCTTTAACGAAAGGAAAAGAGTTATTGACAGAGGAGTGGCGAAAGCGATTATGGATGGAAGAAAACAAACCAAAAAAAGCAGAACCATTGCCGAAAAAACCTCCCATCCAAAAAGACGAGCCGATCAAAAGCAAAAAAATAGTTGCTCTAACATTTGATGACGGCCCTCACCCAAAATATACAACAGAAATTTTGGATTTATTAAAATCGTATCATGCAAAAGCCACTTTTTTTGTGATTGGTCAAAGAGTTAATTTTTATCCTAATATTGTAAAAAGAATAGGTTCGGAAGGACATGAAATTTGCAACCACAGCTTTAGCCATAAAGATTTTACAACTATAAAAAAAGAGAAAATACTTGAAGAAATAAATATGACCGATCAAGAAATTTTCAAGGCATCGGGCTTAAAAGCGAATTGCGTCCGCCCTCCATATGGGGCTGTTAATCAAAAGGTCAGATCAGCTATTGAAAAGCCTATCATTCTATGGACTGTAGATACATTAGATTGGAAAACGGATGACCCAAAAAAAGTACTTAAAATCGTTCAAGCCAAGACAAAAAACGGTTCCATCATTTTAATGCACGATATTCATTCATCCACAGTAGAGGCATTGAAGCTAATCTTGCCATATTTAAAACAACAAGGTTATGAGTTTGTAACTGTATCAGAGATATCAAAAAAATGAAATCCTCGTCACATGCAGTTGGCGACCGAAATATGAAATGCATACAATGGCTATTCTTATAGTGTTGAATGCGATCCTCTTCCCAAATCTATGGAAACGTTCAACAGAAATTTTGAAAGCTGAAACGTTTGATGCCTATTTTAATGAAAAAAATGGTCTGTCCTGCTAAAGAAGCTTTGCAGTGGAAATGTGTGAAAAGGAAAAGGGATTTTAAAGCGATTCCCATAAAAAGATGTTCCAGTATTTTAACGTTTGCACTCATTTTTGGCCATAAAAGCAGGGATCCAAAAAGGTCAGCATTTTGGGTCCCTTTCTTTTATCAAGCCGTAACAGCTGGTGCCGATTGATGTACACAATAGAGCAATTGATTTGCTTTTCCTTGCAGAAAGTTGATTGCTTATAAACCAGACGTCGCTGCTCTACGTTTTTCATTTAATGCACAAATACGTTTATATTGCTGTTATTCATGGGCAGTGCATGCCGCAAACCGCCTTTCTTGCTGCAGCAATTGTAAAGTATTCCCCAAACAGCTTCTGCTGTAATGCAAGGCATATTGTTATTCTCTTTAGAGCCCATCCCCTCTTCATTTCATCCTATCCAGTAATGATCAAAAGCTTTGAACAATTTTTCCCTTTCACTTTATAGCAAACAAAAAAAGCCCATTTTAGCTCGTATGTAAACTAAAATGGACAAATTTCTTATTTTTATTTAATGATTAAGACTGGACATTGAGCCTCTTGGGCTACTTTTCGGCTGACGCTTCCCAACAACGTTGCTTTCAGTGCGCCTTTTCCGGCACTTCCCATTACAATGATGGAATAGTCATGTTCTTTTGCATAATCCGTAATAATTGTTGCTGGTTCCCCTTGGAAAATATGTGTTTCATGCGGTACGTTGCTTTCAGTAAGGAAATCAATCGCTGGTTTTAAAATCGCTTCGTTTTCTTCATCAATTAATTTGGAAATATCAACAAAATAATACTGTTCTGTAAATCTTAAATTATTGACATGCAAAATCGTGATTTTTTCAGACCCAACTGTTTTGGCAAGTTTTACAGCATGCTCAAGCGCGCGTGTAGAATGGGCAGACCCATCCATTGGAACTAATATTTTTTTGTACATCCTCATCCCCTCCAAAAGAACTATTTTTTTCTTTATTTCCATTTTATCAAAATTTTTCTATAATTTAAGTAGAGATTTGTCAAAATTTCGATTTTCACCACTTTGTCACTTTTAAATCCATTTTAAAATGATAAAATATACAATGAGAAAATTTATGTTAGGAGGAAAAAAATGGACTCCATCCAAAACTATGAACAGCCTCACAACAAAAAAAATTACACCGGCATTGTTGTGACACTGTCAGTTATTATAAATGCCATTATTTTACTGTTATTTTTCTCTCCAATCGGATATCGAGGCGAAGTCCATTTTGATTTGACGATTTTCCCAAGACTTAATGCGATTTTTAACAGCTTTACGTTCGTCTTTCTGCTCGCTGCTCTTTATGCAATTAAAAAGAAAAATATTAAAGTACACCGGAACTTTATCATCGCAGCGTTTACAACGACCACCTTATTTTGTATTTCTTATTTAACCTATCATTTTTTGCAATCTGAACCGACCCGTTATGGCGGTGAAGGATTTATGAAAACATTTTATTTATTTATTCTAACTTCCCATAGCATATTAGCAGCCGTCATTGTTCCGCTTGCATTGTTTGCCTTTTTCTGGGGAATGTCAAGACAGGTAGAAAAACACCGGAAAATTGTTCGCTGGGCGATGCCGATTTGGCTATACGTCTCATTTACTGGTGTTCTTGTATACATCTTGATTTCTCCTTATTATTAAATCGAGTAGGAGGGAGCGATTAACTCCCGTCCTCTCACACCACCGTACGTACGGTTCCGTATACGGCGGTTCAATTAAGATAATTGACGCAAGTCTTTATAACTTCCGTGAATAGCTGTTCTCTTTATGCCAGTGGTCACTCCACCCTCCAAGAGATCTCCCACGGGATTCACCGCTTCCTCCCTCAAGTGAGGTACTACGTTTTCTGTGTTCATCATGACTCACTGAATGCCAAGGGCTATTCTCTCTTAATTGTTCGGTCCTTCTTAGTTGTTCTAGACCAACTAATACTATGACCTCTGCTGACTTCTGACGGTTCAGCTACTTATCACTAAGTAGGTTATGAAGCGTACTTCACATATCCGCCAGACCTCCCCGGGTAAGAGTGTAATCTTTCCTTCCATCCATCTGCTTCATTTACTCTGTATCACCTTCGGCAGAAAGGGCTTTGTTTTGTCTTGCAAACTCACCCAGTGATACCTAGCCTCATATGAAGTTCGTGTTCCTCAGACCGGAAGTTTGCCGCTCGCTTCCTTCAGATTCCGCGTCGCCACGGACACCCTTGCGTTAAGCTAACTGCTACTTCTGCCTTCGCAGCTCGGGACTTTCACCCTATAGATTACACCCATGCCGGGCGCACAAAAAGAAGGTTGACCGAGCTGTCCGGTCAACCTTCTTTTTCGTTTAGAAACTCTTTCATTAAATAATCTTTTTTTTCGATCATCGTTTAACTTTCTTTGCCGTTCAAGCCATTCTCCTGTTTGTTGAAACAATTCGGTTGAATGACAAATAGACGAAAATGTATGGTTTCCGCCGATAATGAGTGATTTTTCAACGCTGTTAGCCCTTTTTTTGAAGCTTTTTTCATACAGGCAAGCATAAGAAGGAGAAATGACTTCATCTTCTGTTCCGTGGGCAACGAATACGTCACCTGTAAACGATTTTGCCTCTTGTAAAGGTGTGTACTGTTCAAGCGAGCGGAAAAATGTTTTCGTTAAGGAATAGCCTTCATAATCAACATATTGGCTTGATTCTGCTTCTTCTAAACCTTCCTTTCCAACTATGGCCGCTATATCTTCAAATGGCCGACCGACCGCTCCCCAAATCGCCAAATTTTTCACGCGGTCATCCCGTACAGCTGTGAGTGTCGCCACTGCTCCTCCTAAACTATGGCCAAGCAAATATAATTCATGTTTGTCAATGAAAGGAAGCTTTTCAACAAAATCGATAACATGAATCGTTTGTTCAATAAAGCGGTCGAGGCCATAAGTTCCGTAAATACCGCTGCTTTCGCCGCAGCCTTCGTAATCAAACCGCAAAACGGCAAAGCCGAGCGAAGCAAAATGGTTGGCTGCTTTGACGAACAATCGGTTGACACCTATTCGGCTTCCTACAAAACCGTGACAAATAACAACAACCGGAAATTTTTCGTTTTTAGATGGAGCGTTCGGTATATGCAATGTGGCAGCTAACGATGCCTGTTGGCTCGGAATATAGTACATTTTTTCCATAAAATTAACCACCTTTAATCGTTCGTTTTTTTTATTATAATGTTTATAATTCCGATAAGTCAAGTATGTTTTTGGGGATTTAAACTCAAAAAAAAAGCAATCTTAACAGTTTGCTTTTGCACCTATTTCGGTAAATGATTGAGAAAATTTTGATACGCAAATCCTTTCACTTCGTCCTCATTATAATATTTCAGCAGTTCATTGATCAAGTTTTGTGTTTTTGCCGCATCTTCCAATCCTATTACTTTTTGCTCAATTCCGTCAAAATCAGAGCCAAGTCCGATTTGTTTCACTCCACCTAGCATGCAAAAATGGTCGATATGTTTGATTACATCTTTGATTGCTGCCTGATCATTAGTTGTTAAAAATTGGGGGGCGTACACGATGTGAATGGTACCGCCTTTTTGAAACATTGCCCTTGCCTGTTCATCGGTTAAATTGCGCTGATGATCACATAAGGCGCGGGCGTTTGAATGGGTCGCAATCGGATAATCCGCAAGCTCGATTACATCCCAAAACGCACGCTCGCATAAATGGGAGACATCAGTGAAAACTCGATGCTCATTGTTTGCTTTTATGATTTCCTTGCCAAATGCTGTTACACCAGCGCCTCGTTCTTCAAGTGCTCCATCAGCTGCCAGATTGGCATAATTCCATGTCAATCCAACCGATCGAACTCCCAGCTGATAAAGAAGTCGAAGTTTGTAGAGATCTCCTCCAATCGCATCAACACCTTCGAGAGTCAGCATCGCCCCAATTTCATGTTCCTCAAGCTTATAAAAATCAGACCAATCCTTTATTTGCTTCATTTCCGGATTGTTTCCAAGCACTTCTGTAAAAAACAGATCGATTTGTTCAAGCGCCGCTTGGAATTTGTATTCAGTTTTTATTTTTTGATCGATAAAGACGGCAAAGCATTGAACCTTAATTTTACCTTTGATCAATCTTTGTTTATTCGTATCCAAATACGAGGCGTTAGCAAACTTCAGCTTTCCTTTAGCATTCGCCAGCTTCATCAGCGCATCACAATGAAGATCAATAATATTCATGTTTTCCCCCTGTTTTTTATGATAAAAAAAAGCCTGGCAGGAAAGATTTCTTGCAGGCTTATACGATCAATAGGCTCGTTATTCGTTTGCGATGTTTTCTTGGAATTTTTGATAAAGTGTTGTCGCGATCTCACCCGGTTTTCCCGTGCCAATTTTTTGCCCGTCTACGGTCACGATTGGTAAAATTTCAGAAGTTGTGCTCGTAATGAAGACTTCATCGCTTTCAAGTACATCCTCTTTCGTAAACTTTTCTTCTACTAATGTTAAACCTTCTGTTTCAATGATCGATTTTACCGCCATTCTTGTAATTCCTGACAATATATGCTTTGATAGCGGCGTCGTATAAATTGTTCCGTTTTTGACGATGAATACGTTGGAGCTCGATCCTTCCGTCACATATTCATCACGGACTAAAATCGCTTCATAGCTTCCTTTTTCATGGGCGGTTTGTTTAGCTAAAATATTCGGCAATAAGTTAAGCGATTTAATATAGCAATTGGCCCACCGCTCATCGTCATGGAATATAGCAGAAACGCCGTTCTCCCGCAAATGACGGGGCAATTGCTTTGCAGGTCTTACGGTCATCGTTGTTGAAACAGAAACATCTGGAAACAAATGATTTCGAACGGCCACTCCGCGCGTAATTTGCAAATAGACGTCGCAATCTGTTAATGCTGATTTTTCAATTGCTTCTTTTATCAGCTGTTCATATTGCTCCAATGTTTGATCGAGTTTTAATTTAATCGCTTCAGCACTTGTCTGTAACCGCTCTAAATGCTCGCGCAGCATAAACGGCTTTTTGTTATAAACGCGGATCACCTCATACACTCCGTCTCCAAACTGGTGTCCTCTTTCATCAATCGGGATCACCGGTTCATTGAGGTCAACAAAGCGACCATTTACATAACCGATTGACATTTTCATATCCCCCTAATTTCCATAATATCTACCAACCATTGTAACATAATTATATGAATGGAGGCTTGATCAAAATCAAAAAAGATGCAATGCCTGCACATTTATGATATAAATATCATAAAACATATATGGAAAGGTGGGATTTCCATGGACGGCATCCCTCGTCCTCTAGTTTGAACGAATCAATGGACAATTGTTTTGTCTGTTTTGATCACTTGGATCACAAACGAGCCGCTTTTTCTTCTTATTCCGCTTATTGCTGGTTTGATTGGACTTATTTTTGGCGTCAATCCGATTATGGCGGCCGCTAAAACGTTTTTGCGAAAACCGCATTCGTCCTATCATTTAGAAGATAGATCTGATCAGCAATTCAATCAAATCATTGCCTGCACTTGCTTGCTGCTAGCATTTATCGGATTTTCTTTTCATATTGATGTTTTAGGATATATTTTTTCGATTTTAGTTTTTTCAGCGGCTTTCATTGCGATTTTAGGATTTTGCATCGGCTGCTTTATCCGGTTCCAATGGAAACAGTATCAATATCGAAAAGCGAAAAATTCATAAGCTTCTCCCCTGATTTTAAAAATCTGGGAAAAGACGTAAAAAAGGGGCAAGAGCACCCGAACTTTACATCGCATCTTTCAGCGACACTTTCAGCGTGCGTCTTGCCCTGTGAAGCCTAGTTTTAACTGTTCCTTTCGAAAGCTTTAGCTGTTGAGCTAGTTCCTGTTCTTTTAAATCATAATACAATTTCAATTCTAAAATTTCACGGTATTTCGGTTTTAGTTTCCGAATTTCTTGAGAAATGGTCTCTTTCAGCCATTCATATTCTGCTGTTTGTTCCACATTGCCCCCTTGACTGATCAATAATTCGTCTAGGGGGCACGGCGTTTTCTGTTCCTTCCGAAGAAAATCAATCGCAGTTCTCGCTGCTACTGTACTGAGCCAACCAGAGATTTTTTCCATATCCTCAATTTGTTCAGCCTTTTGATAAAATTTCAAAAATGTTTCCTGCAATACGTCTTCTGCCAAATGTACATCTTTCGTTATGGAAAAAGCAATCCGGTACACTTTTTTATAAAACATACAATAGATGTCTTGAAAGCTCTCTTGAGCGGATATTATATCATTCATAATTCTCCAATCCTTTTTTATTTTTTTGCCTGTTTCTTGATCGATTCAGCTATTTCTGGATGAACAAAGCTGCCAACCTCATAATTTCCATTTTTATAAACAATGAACATAATATTTTTTCCTGAAGTCGATTCTGTTTCATCTTGCAAGCATTGTTCAATCAACTGTTTATCTACAATTTTGACCGTTTGCGGATCTTGTTCAATTTCTTTCAGCATATTTTTATAATCCAAATCGTGATTGATGTTATTCTCCGTTATGAGTACATATTGGACATCATCAGCTGTCACTCTTGCGTTTTTAACCGTTCCGTTATTCTTCATCCACTCATCGAACTCTTTAAAGCTTTTTTTCCATGGAATGAATAATTGCTTATTATTTTTTAAAGTGATTTCAATTTCTCCCCAGTCTTTTCTTTCATCGATCATATCTTCATATGTAAGATTCGCGATGTCATTTTTTAATGCTTTTAATGCTTTTGCGAGTTGATCAGAATTATTGGCAATATCCACTTTTTCAACATAGTAGTTTGAATAGTTAGAATGAAATACTATTTGTTCAACATCTTGATCGTTTACGTCTAGAACTTCATAGTTTGCTTTTTTATATTCCTTCGATTCATAAATCTCCTTCAAATATCGTTCGAACGATTTCCGATCAACTTCATATTGGCGGATCGATTTGCTTCCATTTTTTAAATAATAGACGATAAACAACGATTCAGGTTCGGAAACATCTTTGGATCTATTTTCGGCAACGATTTCTGTATGCAGCTTTTGAATTGCTTCGATTATTTCCGGTTCCTGGTAGATAAACTTTTTAATCATCTCGTCCTCGTAATACCAATAATTGCTGAAAAATACCGATTGTATTTCTGCAACTCTCGGAACCTTTTTCTCATATCCTCCCGCACCAGAACCGGTCAAAATGAATACAAGTATCACTGTAATAGAATAAATAAACAATCCTTTGAAATTAGGCTTGATTCGCCACGTCTGCTGCAAGATCATTTCAGCTATAAAATAACCGATGAGTGTACCAACTACATATCCGGTACAAATCCATAATAAGCTTCCGCTATAGTCAATAATGCCAAAATACATCCCACCGAGCAGCATCGTACAAAAAGTGGCGCCATATTTAAAAACTGGTTTAAGCTTCCAGTAAATAACGGCTTGTGACACATATTCGACTGGCCGCCGTGTGTACAGAAGCAAGGAAATACAGCAAAACAAGGCTGCTAGCAATAAATAAACGGCGATTTCCCACCAAGAGAAAGGCTGGAATTCGAGAGAAATCAGCCTCGTAAGCGGTGAAAAAAATTCGATCCAAAGATTATTATTCAAATAATAGCCGCTCGGAAATCCAAACAAAATGTATTGCAAATTGTACACTATAAGTTGATAAACCCCGAAAGGAAACAATAAAATAATCAATGTCAATACAGCTTGAATCGTGCTAATTCCTGTCAGCATGGCAGAGAAGGTGCCGATAGAAAACAATAATAACGTATATGCTAAATAAGTACAAAACCATCTAACAAGGTTCAAATCACGAAAATAACTCGACAAATCAAACACCTGTATTAAAACGGCCAATATTAGAGAAGTAATCATGACAGGTACGATTAAAAACACAACACCCGTCAGCCAATGATGCCAAAAAAGCATTTTCCGATTTATCGGAAGACTATGAAGAAAATCGCTGGATTGCTTTACATGCAGGAACCGAAACAAAAAAATGGACATAAGCACAGGTATCACGATTAACATGAGTAATTGAAGTTCTTGTGCAATGGAAAACAAACTTTCATATATGTTCTCTTCATTATAATTCTCTCTCCCGGAAAACAACACCGCAATTTCCATCGGTACTGATAGAATTAGACCGATCAAAAACGTAAGTCCTACCCAACCGACAGAACGGAAATTTTGAATTAACAGCTCTTTTTTAAATAAGGATGTTTTCGATTGCATATCCTTTTTCCCCCATTTCATAAATAAAAATTTCCTCCAATGTAAGCGGGAGCAAATCGAATAAAAGAGGCTTAAAGCTTTTTATATAGCTGGAAAATTCATCAGCATTTCCTTTTACAATGAATAAATGCACGCTGCCTCTTTGTTCCTGATAGACAATTTGAAGCTGCTGCAGCATTTCCGAAGGAACGCTTCCTTGAAAGGCAATTTGCACTTTGTGTATATTCGACTTTAGGTCATCCAAATTCCGTTTTATTAGCAGTTCACCTTTATGCAAAATGCCGATATGGTCGCTTATATCCTCTACTTCCTGCAAGTTGTGGGAAGAGACGATCACAGTCATTTCTCTCGCTGCCACATCTTGGATGATTATATTTTTCATTTTTTTCCTCATGACCGGATCTAAACCGTCAAACGGCTCGTCTAAAATGAGCAGTTCAGGCATTGCGGAAAAAGCGAGCCAAAATGCCACTTGACGCTGAACTCCTTTTGACAGGCGATAAATTTTTTGCTTAAGATCTAGATCAAATACATCCTGCAATGTTTGAAATCGTTCTCTGCTGAAGGATGGATATATGTTTTCATAAAAATTCGCCATCTGTTTGATCGTATAATGAGGGAAAAAATAAGGAATATCTGTAAGGAATATGAATCTTTGCTTAATGTCTTCATTTTCAAATACAGGTTTTTTATCAATTAAAATGTCTCCCCTATCTTGTTTATACAAACCTGCGATCAGCTTCAACAGCGTCGTTTTTCCAGCGCCGTTTGAACCTAGAAGCCCGAAGATGGATCCTTTTTCAATTTGTAAATCGATGTTAGATAACACAGTCGCATTTTGAAATGTTTTATATACCTTTTTGACTTCAATCATCTCTTTTTCCCCCTTGATGATCTTTGATAATTTCCTCCATGATCTGCAGGAGCTCATCAGATTGCATCCCTAAAAATAATGCTTGTTGTGCTAATTTTTGCAAATTTTCTTTAACCATTTTCAGCTCTTCCTGATTAGATGCCTCAATCTTCTCCGAAACAAAATTTCCTTTTCCCTGAATCGAGTAAATATATCCGATCCTCTCCAGCTCACGGTAAGCTTTTTGAATTGTATTTGGATTCACCGTCAATTGCTGTGCAAGCACTCTGACGGAGGGAAGTTGTTCTCCCCCTTTCAGCACTCCGCTTACAATCATCTCTTTTATTTGATCGACAAGCTGTTCATAGATCGGTTTTCGGCTTCGAAAATCTATATCAAGCATTTTCCCGCAGCCCCCACATCTGTATTAACTGTATTATAATTCTTAATACAGATAAATCATACTTTATTATGAAAAAAATGACAATACTTTCTGGAAAAATTTTTTTGCGTCAAAAAAGCACAGCTTTTTACGCTGTGAAAGACTGTTGTCCTTTTTCAAAGTTTGATTTATATGATTGTGCTATTTAAAACAGTGAGTACATCTCTTCTAAACTATTTTCTGTCTGTTTGTAACTGGCAGATGTTCAAAACTTTTATTTGTTCGCCAACCAATGGACAGACGATGAGAAGCACCGCCTTCAACCGAAAAATTGGATTATAGTTTTCAAGCTTTTCCCAGGAAATTTTTTCTTTTGAAACGAACCGTAAGATAATGATGAACTGAGTTTTCCGCATCTGCTATTTTTTAAACGATTCTTCCTGCCGATTTTCAAATGTTGGAACAAACGATAAGTACATCTTTTCCAAACTGTACCGACATTCCCAGAATGTTTCTTGTCCATTTTCGTCCATCCAGCCTGCTTCCCGATTGATTAAAGTGCACCAGAAAAGGAGTTTACTATATAAAAAAACAAATAGTAGGAGATTCAGCATGTATTTATCCTTGTTGCTCTCAAATGAGGCTTCAACAATGTGAAACCCGAAAAAAACATATTAAGATTAGTAGCACAGACCACGACCAATGTCTGTGCTGCTATTTTTTTAGTAGAAGTGGAGAAAAGGTCGTGACAGCCTAAAGAACGATAGGTTCGCATTGAAATAACTGGCCTACTTCACGGACCTTATAAGATCAGGTTTAATATGTTGAATCCATGAGATCGTGGATAAGAAAAAGGAATCGTTAACGCCAACGACGCATTGGAAACAATCATTTTGTAGAATATTACGACAAATTAAAAACGCAACCTTATAACAAATGTCATAAAGTTGCGTCCATCGCTTGTGTGAATAAGTTATTGAAGTGTCTCTTCCATCTTAATACACACATTTTAACGTACAATTACGAAATCGCATCAGCAACTTCGCAATTGTTCAGGAAAAATATAACATATTTGATCTAGTGAAAAAAACAAAAATCGTTAGATCTATTAGGCATGCGTAAATTTATTTAGGAGGAAGGGGTACCACTGCCTCCTAAATAAATCCACTGAAACAAATAGTTACGAAAAACTCTTGACTAATTGTAAGAAGGGGCTCTCCGTTGAGTTCCTAAAATGAAGGATTTTGGAGAAATACTGCTGTGAAGGACAAAAATAATCGAATAAAATTTGTAAATGGCCTTCATAGAGGCAATGAGGTCCAACAAGAAGCAATTGTATATGCTGAAAAACTTTTGAAGAACCGAATTCAGAAAGAGAGCATAAGAAAAGTCCTTCATAAGACTTCTGAAGGATATAAACAAGATTGGAAAAATGGCCTGTCCGATAAGTTCCTAAAATGAAGGGGCTTCAAAAAGTCAGTTAACTCTGACTTTTTGGGCTGCCCCCCTGGAGGAAACGGCTCAGCTCTCTTTTTCTAGTTTTACTTCGCGATTTGATCTTTTATTGGTTCCGCTTTAAGCAGCATTTCATTTTTCTTAACATCATACAAACCAAATGGAATAAGACGAAGACCGGGCAAGAAATCACAAGTTAAAAACAATAGCGTATATAAAATGTCATGGAATGGGAATCCTCTTTGCTGCACGGCTGCTAACAGCTCATCATGATATCGAACAGCTTGATCAAATGATGAATCGTCCGTCATCATGCCGGTAAATGGAAGAGGTATTTCAACCACAATGTCCTCGCCATCAACAATGACGATTCCTCCTCCTAGTTCATGCACTCTTTTAGCCGCCTGGGCCATCGCTTTTGGATTTCTTCCGATCACAAGCAATTCTGTTGTAGTATTGTAAGTTGACGCCATCCCATCTAGATGAACGGCAAATCGTTCTAATATCGCTTTCGACACCCACTTTCCGTTCCGGTCAATTAACGATGCATACAATAAGCCTTCTTCACCGGAAATATCTGCGAATCCCTCTGCTTCTGGAAGCTTAACATCTTTTCGCTGCGTAATGACATTGCTTTTAAAATAAGCGACCGGAACAGTTTGTTCAGTACTTGAATATGGGTAACGGTACAAGTTTAAATCGTCCAAAAGTTGCTTCGAAAACGCAAATGGCTCCCGGACAACATATTGATTCCAATTTAGTTTTGGTGTCGACACAAGCAAATTTCCTTGCTCGGCTACGACTTCACCTCTTGAAATGACGATATCCGGCCGAAAATATTTCAAATCTGGAAGAAGTAAAATGTCTGCCAATTTTCCTGGAGCAATCCCGCCGATATAATCATCTAATCGCAAATAAACGGCTGCATTGATCGTAGCCATTTGCAACGCGTTTATGACCGGCACTCCTAATTCTACAGCTCTTCTGATCAATCCATCGACAAAGCCTTCTTTTTCGATAAACCCAGGGTGTGGACCGTCGGTTGTCATCGTAATTCGATGTGTACTGACTTTCCCTTCTGTAATCATTTTTATAACTTCAGGGAAATCAGGGCGAAGCGAGCTGTTGCGTAAAGTCGTCCACATTCCCAACCGCAGCCTGTCCAGCGCCTCTTTTGCCGTTATTGCTTCATGACAAGCGCTGACTCCGCTCGCAGCAATGGAAATCAATTTTTCATATGAACAGCCCGCTGTATGACCGTCCACGACTTTCCCTTTCTGTTTTGCCACTTCAATTGTATCAAGCAAAAAGGAATCAGCCTGATACAAAAGCGGCCATCTTGTGACCTCCGCTGTTCCGACAACTTCTTCTAATTCTAAAAGCTCTTGGACATCCTTTTGATTAAACCATTCCCTTTCTCCTTTGAAATTCGCTTGCGAGACAAGCCGGACAAGCCAAAGAAAATTGCCCGGAAGGTCTTTCAAGTCTTTGACCATTTTTTTAAATCCAGCAGCTCCCATATGCAAATAAAAAAACAAATTGTCATTTACCGTTGTCGTTGTTCCAAGGGGAAGAACTTTCCTAGTCATACTAACAGGATTGTAGATGACCCACGGATGTGCATGCGGTTCAATAAAACCTGGTGAAACATACATCCCTTCTGCATCAATAATTTTTGTATGTTCATCGGAAAGGACATCCCGTTCGCCGACATATGCAATGGAGTCTTGATAAACAGCGACATTTTGCTTCAACAATTCTCCTGAATAGACGTTGATCACCGTACCATTTTTGATAATTAAATCTGCGGGCCTCCGTCCTTGAGCCACTTCAATTAATTCCGATCTTGACGCTTTTTGTCTCAACAGTTTCACTCCTACTCTTTTAAAAAATGTTATGAAGAAGCCGTAGGTCATCAATCGGATGTCAAATTTTCCAGAAGGTTGATTAACTTTATGATGAAGGAAGATCAAACATATGTCTACCGTTTGATCTTCCTTGCATGAAATTATCGCAATTCTGTTTGCAAATCTTCTTTTAATTTTTGCTGAAGTTCTACTTTTTTAATTTTTCCGCTCGGCGTCATCGGCAGCTCATCGACAAAAACAACTTTATCCGGTATTTTGTAGTCAGCAATTTTTCCTTTTAAATAATTTTTCATCGATTCTTCCGTTTCCAAAGCTCCGTCTTTTAATTTTACCGCCGCACATGAAATCTCTCCTAAAACAGTGTCAGGCAGCCCGATAATGGCTACTTCTACTACATTCGGATGCTTATAAAGAATTTCTTCAATTTCTCGAGGATAAATGTTGTAGCCGCCGCGGATGATCATTTCCTTCTTCCGTCCAACGATGCGGACATAACCTTGTTCATCAAGCGTCACTAAGTCACCTGTATAAAGCCAGCCATCTTGATCAATGGCTTCTTTCGTTTTTTCAGGCATGTTAAAGTAGCCTTTCATGACATTTAACCCGCGCACAGCAAGTTCGCCAATTTCTCCAGTCGGTAAAGTTTGGCGATTCACATCAACAACTTTAATTTCAACTCCTGGAATCGTTCTGCCGACCGTTTCTGAACGAATGATGTCACTGTCTGTAAAGCTTGTAATTGTCACAACTGGAGATGTTTCCGTTTGACCATAGGAAATAGTTATATTGCATCCCATCTCATTTCTAATTTTTTTCACGACTTCGACAGGGCATGGTGCTGCCGCAATAATACCTGTTCTTAACGAAGATAAGTCATAGGATTTGAATTGAGGGTGATTTAATTCCAATATAAACATTGTCGGAACTCCATGGTGTATCGTAATCTTTTCTTGTTCAATCATTTTTAATACAGCTTCCGCTTTAAATTGCTCCATAAACACCATTTTGGCACAGGCAGTCACAGCTGCCAGTATGCTTGGAACCATGCCAAACACGTGAAAGACAGGAACGACCACTAAAAATACGTCATTTTCGTCGCATTGAAGCGCCTCCACTGTACATGCGGCATTATGGACAAAATTTAAATGCGTGAGCATGGCACCTTTCGGAAGTCCTGTTGTTCCTGAAGTATATAAAATGGAAAACACATCTTCTTTCGGATCGATGGACACTTCCGGCGGCAGCTTCGACTGTCCTATTTTCAGCAAATCTTCAAAGGAATGGCGACCATCTTCTTGAAACCGCACCGTAAACACCATTTCCAAAGCGCTTTCATTACTTTCCATTAAAGATTTTACCGTATGGAAATGGCCATGCTCTTCTACCACAAAAATTGCTTTTGCACCAGAATTGGCCACTATATAAGACAATTCTTCAACACGATATCGCGTATTGCATGGAACTAATATGGCGCCTATTTTTGCAATTGCAAAATATATGGCAAGAAACTCATGCCAGTTCGGCAGGCATGCAATGATGCGGTCTCCTTTCCCTATACCGAGCTGGTGGAAAGCGGAGGCGATGGAATCGGACATTTGTTTGATATCTTTGTAAGTTAAACGTTTATAGCCATCGTAAATGAATTCTTTATCAGGATAGCGCTTATATGCTTTTTCAAACACATCATGAATGGATACGTTAAGATCCACGCTACTCTCCTCCATTACATTTTTTCAATGTTCATTTATGCGCTGAGCCATGGATTGATCTGAGCCTGTTCACCAAACCCGTCTTCTTGAAGCAATTTTTTCACCTCTTCAGGTATGGGCACTGCAAATTTTTTTCCGTTTTCTTCTTTCACCCACCCCCTGAGCTCATATCCGTGCCCGGTTCTTGTATCTTCACGATATACTTCATGCTTCAGTTTTATTGTTTTCCGGTTCACTTCCATTACTTCTGTTTTAATAGTGATAATGTCGTCATAATATAACGGCTGCTCAAACGTACAGCGGACATCAAGCAGCGGAAGAATGATGCTGTATTCTTTGATGAGTTTAGCCGGAGCAAGGCCGATACTTCTAAAAAATTGATGCCCTGCAATATCAAACCATTTAAAATAATTCGGATAGTATACAATGCCGGCTGCATCCGTATCTCCAAAGTTCACCCTGAGCTGAAATTCGTTTCTTTTCAAATGTACGTACTCCTTTCAATGCTATGTCTTAAACTATTGAGCTGAATTCGATTTTAATAATTCCCGAAGTTTAAAACGCTGAATTTTTCCTGTTGCTGTTTTCGGAAGTTCGTCAATAAATTCTATAATTCGCGGGTATTTGTAGTGGGCCAGCTGCTGCTTCACGAAGTTTTTTAATTCATCTTCCATTTCTTTGGAGGGCGTTCTATCTTTCAAAACAACATATGCTTTTGGAATGACAAGATTATTTTCATTTTGCACGCTGACAACTGCAGCTTCCAGTACATTTTCATGTTGAAGAAGGCAATTTTCGACTTCTACAGGCGATACCCAAATCCCGCCAACCTTCAGCATATCGTCGGAGCGCCCGCAATACCAAAAATATCCTTCTTCGTCTTTATAATATTTGTCACCTGTATGAAGCCAATCTCCGACGAATTTTTTCTTGTTTTGCTCATGAAGGTTCCAATATCCATGTGCGATGCTGTCTCCGCGAATCAACAAATCTCCCATTTCATTTGGAGGCAATTCCCTGCCCATTTCGTCGACAATTTTTGCTTCATAACCAGGAACGACTTTTCCGGAGCTTCCTTCCTTTACATCTCCAATCCGATTGGATAAAAATATGTGGAGAGCCTCTGTTGAACCAATTCCGTCTAAAATATCGACATTGTACATTTCTTTCCATTTGCGGTAAAATGCTTTCGGAAGCGCTTCTCCAGCCGATACACAAACTCTGAGCGAGCTCAAATCGAATTGTTTTCCCGTTCGCGACACATAATCAATCATCGCTCCATATAAAGTCGGAACCCCAAAGAAAATGGTCGGTTTGTACGTTTCAATCGCCTGAAACATTGCTTCCGGAGTTGCGCGTTCTTTCACTAATACAGTTGAAGCTCCTGCTCCTAAAGGAAAGTACATTCCTCCGCCAAGGCCATAGGCGAAAAACAGTTTAGATGCGGACAAGCATCGGTCTTCTTCACTTATATGCAATATTTTTTTCGCATATGTGCTGAAAGCATATTCCATATCATGCTGCAAATGGATGACGCCCTTTGGATTACCGGTGCTTCCGGAGCTGAACAGCCAAAAGGCTTGATCATCCTTGTTCGTCATGGCTGCATCAAGCTTTTTGCTTGCCCTATTCATCAGTTGGAGGAAATTTAAATGTGTGCCTGATTGTTCGCTTTCACTGTCCGGAATGATAATGATATCCTTCAAAAAGCAAAACCGTTCTTTGTAAACTTCAATCTTTTCCCAAATATCTTCATGGATGATTAAGCCCTTTGCCCGGCTGTTGTTTAAAAAATATTCATAATCGGATGGCTTCATCATGGTGTTGACCGGAATGGGGACAGCACCAATTTTTATGGCGCCAAAAAATGAATAAATAAATTCGGGTGTATCGTGGCAAACCATTAAAAGGCGGTCTTCCAATTTATAACCGAGCTCACGGAGCATGTTGCCTGTCTGATTGACTTTCTCCTGCAATTCATTATAGTGTATGCGCTCATCGCGATAACAAATGGCTATTTTATCGCCCAAACCTTTCTCTACACTTTCATCAATGAACCGCACTGCCGCATTGTAAAGCAAACCTAATCCGCGGAGATCCATTTTTTCACCATCCTATATATCAATTTTTTGAATAGATGAAGCGGCATTGAAGCCGCCTGAAGAAGATATATATTCAGGAGGCTTCACAATATATATGAAAAGCTAACGTTTATATCCCTTTCCAATTTGGTTTTCTCTTTTCTAAAAATGCGCTTAATCCTTCTTTTGCATCCTCTGAGCGGAACAACAAGTTTTGCAGCTCTCCTTCGTAGCGGATGGCCACGTTCAATGGCATTTCCTTTCCGTTCATGATCGACAGCTTGATGTTTGAAACCGCATAGCTTGCGCTTTCAGCTATCTTTCTCGCATACTCGAGCGTCCGCTCTCTCGTTTCCGCCTGCGGGAACACTTTGTTGACGAGACCAATGTCCAGCGCTTCCTGCGGTGCCAGCGTTTCCCCAGTTATGTTCATATCCAGCGCTCTCGAATACCCGATCAACCGCGCGAGCCGCTGCGTTCCTCCCGTTCCAGCCAGCACCCCAAGCGATACTTCCGGCAAGCCGATTTTTCCTGCTTCATCTCCCATGAATCGCAGATCGCAGCCTAGCGCCATTTCCAATCCTCCGCCGACTGTATGCCCTTCCAAACAGGCGATATATACTTGCGGCGAACGGGCGATTTTATCCAGCGTTTCATTACAGAACAGGCAAAACTGTGTTTTATAGCGCGGATCCGCTGCTTTTAAGAAGTTGATATCCGCTCCTGCCGAGAAAAATTTCGGCACATCGCTCATCAGCACGACCACTTTTATGTTTGGATCGAAGCGAAGCTCATCGATCGCTGCGTTGAATTCTTGGTAAAACTCCAGCCCATAGGCATTCGTTTTATTGATGTGAAGATGGATTTCCGCCACTCCGCTGTTTTTGACCACCGTTAAATTTTTGTTAGCAGTTGTTTCAACTGTCATCATTATTCTCCTTCCATTGTTCATTTATTATTTGAAAAATCAGGTTTGCGTTTTTCTTGAAAAGCCGCCAATCCTTCTAAACGATCCGGATGATAAATCGTTTTTTGATAACAATCCCATTCCGCTATCAGACCCTTTTCCATTAGTTCTCGAGCAAAACTGTCGACAGCCTGCTTCGCTAAACGGACAGAATGAATTGAATTTTCCGAGATTTTTTCCGCTATGTTAAGCGCTTTCAATTCAGCCTCGCCAGCTTCACAAATATACTCGACAAGTCCTATTTCATAAGCTTTTTCGCCATTTATTTTTTCAGCTGTAAAAATAAGCTGCTTGGCCCTGCCGATTCCTACTAATTGCGCCAGCCGTTGAGTGCCGCCGGCTCCCGGGATTATTCCCCAAGAAACTTCCGTCAACCCGATGAGCGCCCCTTTTTCCATGACACGAATGTCACAGGCAAGAGCAAGTTCACATCCCCCTCCAAGAGCCAATCCTTTTACAGCCGCAATCGTCGGCATTGGCAAAGATGAGATATTTGTAAATGTTTTCCTGAGCAATGTGACATATTCTTCCACTTCTCGTTCGCTCATGGACTGCCTTTCTTTTAAATCCGCCCCTGCACAAAACGCTTTGCTTTCACCTCCCGTAAAAATAACTGCGCTTACATTCGAATGATCTTTTATCGTGTTTATCGCATAAGAAAGATCTTTTACTAAAAATTTGCTTAATGCGTTGGCACGTTTTGCGTTATTTAATTGAATGATAGCCACTTTGTTTTGAATTTCTAAAAGAACGCCTGATTCTGACATGAGCATCACTCACTTTGCTTGAACAAGCTGTTCCGCATTTAATTGCTGCAGCCGTTTTTCAAATTTTTCCGTGAACGAAGGAGTTTCCGGGAAATAACCTTCCTTTTTCAATTCTTCACTTTTTTCAACTTTTGCAAGCCAAGCCTTTGCTTCCTCTGCCGCCTCCCTTAATGCTTCTTGAAATCTGTAGGGGACAGCTCCTTGATCAAGAAGAAGTTGTTTTGCCCAATTTTCTGCATAGATGATATGATCGTGTTGTTCGCGGACAAGCTTTTGAATCCGTGAAGCAACCTTGGAATGACTTGTTTTTAACACCGTTTGAAAGACGATATCGATTGCGGCATTGATTGCATATAGCGAAGCAATGAGAGAAATCCAGTTTTGAACGTTTACAGCTGTTTGAAAAGCTTTTCCTGTTTGTGCTTGAATGTCAGGCTTCTTGCCTTTTACCCCTTTTAAATCAAAACACCAATTGTACAAAAGTCTTGCATGCCCCAGTTCTCCTTGAGCCATAGCTATAGCAGACAAGGTCGCTTCCAAATTCGGACCGCTTACACCAACTTCCACTAAACGGTCGCCAAGCACATATTTGTTATCCGCTATTGTCTCCAGCAATTCAATCAAAGAATGCGTTCCTTGTTCCATTACGCTCACAATGCTTCAGCTCCTTTCTCTGAAAATAGCCAATCAGGTTTTTTCACCCAATTCAGCTTGTTTCGTTCCACGACAACCATTTCGGTCCAATCCTCTTCGTCGTACGTAAACGTTGCATACACTTTTGCCAGCTCGCTGTTTTCTGCTTCTACCGTGCCTATATGCATTAAGTTGTCTCCCCGATTAATGCGGGCAAAAATATCATAGGTTATTTTTTCTGCGATCATTTTGCACTTACACCCCAATACTTTAATTTTTCCCTTCCCTCTGGGCTAAGACGGTCGACCGTCCATGGAGGATCCCATACGACATTTATGTGTACTTCCTTTACTTCTTCTTCTGCAAGAAGCCGATTTTTTATATCGCTTTCAATCCATTCCATGCAGGCGCAGGAAACGGCTGTGTATGTCATCGTCACATGCACTTCCCCGTCATTCATTTGAATGTCGTAAATGAGCCCCATATCGACAACGCTTATTGGGAATTCAGGATCCATCACCTCTTTCAGCGCCTCCCAATATTTTTTCGTATCCACAGCTTGTTTTTGCATCATACCACCTCTTTTCTCAGCTGTTCTAATTCTTTTGCCCCTTTTTGAATTCTTCCTACAAACCGTTCATTTTGCGGCCCTCTTTGTTTAAATCGTTTAATGACGTTTTCCCATGTGTCCGGCTGGTCGAACAGCCATTTTTTATTGACTGGATCAAATTTACAAGGGAATGGGACATCGAGCACATATTTTCCTTGTTCTTCATCATAATGAGCTGGAACTTTTACTCCAATTGATTCACAGAATGGAACTGCTGTCGACAGCCATTTTTGACGGAGCTCATCGTTTGTTCTTCCTTTTAAGCGGTATTCAAGCTGTGCGGATCTGGATTTTAAACGGTCTTCTACACCAAAAAATTCAAGCGCCATTAAAAACATCCAATCAACCGCTTTTTGAACTTCCTCTTGCAATTTCGGATCATTCATGGCTGTTCTCATAATGATTTCACCATTTCTAAGATGGAACAATTCTTCTTTATCAACTTTCACTAATGCGCGTTTCCATGGCCCGTAAGATGTATGCTCAAACGCATCCCCAAGCAGTGTGTAGCCGGCGCGGTCAAAGAACGCATTAAACACTCCAAGCTCAATCCAATTTGACAGTTCAAAGTCAAAGGCATAAGGGTTTTTCCATTTATTTGGGGCTCGATTGTACAATAATTCGTCTGTATCTTCGCCCAAATCTTTCAGTAGCCTGAAAGCAATATGTGCATGACCGATTTCATCCTGCATAATGGCGAGTGCTGTAATTTTGTTATTTAAAGTGGGCGCTTGATCATAAACAGTAAGGAGCGGCGGCACACTTAACAATTCTGTATCTCCGACAATAATCAACGTCTGTTTTAATGCCTTTAAATATTCCTCATTCATGTCACCGACGCCTTCAACAATAAAACCGTTTTGAATTTTTTCTTTTAAAAGGGCTGCCTGATCCATTTTTTCACCTCTTTTATATTACGTTTTTATTTATTTCGTCTGTTTAACATAATATTATTTTACAAACGCCTCTTTTGTCAAGAAAAAATAGAAAAATCAAATTTTTTTGTTAATTTAAAAAATAAAAGGTTTTTCTCCTTTCTTTCGTTCTTGCCGTTTTTACGACCGCAAAAAAAAGCGCATAGCTTTTTGCTATGCACTTATCCATTATTTATTTTGTTTATAAAAGGCAATATCGTTACGATTCTCTTTTTTAATTTGCCCTGTGAAAACTAAATACTCCAAGTGCGACAAAGTTTCTGCGATCGCAAACCGCCATTGATGCGAATTCAAGCTTTTGTGCTGGAATAAATCTTGGGCAATGTCATAGGCGGTACGGCCATCCTTCGCAAGTCGAAATATTTGATCCAAGCGCTTTTGATGATGCTGGATGATTTCTGATATTCTGTCGTCAACTCGTTCGATCAATGCCCCATGGGCAGGAAGCGCCAGGTCTACCTTCAATTGCTGTATTTTTTCAAGCGAAGATATGTAGTTTCCAAGCGGATTTTTGCTTGAACCGGGCCATATGCTAATGTTCGGAGTAATTTTATCCAAAATATGATCGGCTGCAAGCAGCAGTCTTTCTTCTCTTTGATAAAAGCAAATGTGTCCATCACTGTGACCAGGTGTCGGTATAACTTCCCATTTTCTTTCGCCTAGAATGACCTCGTCATCCTCTAGAATCGTCAATTCCGGAAACGTTACATGCTTTGCCAAACTTCTCATACTTTCTTCAATTTCATCCGCAAGATCTTCCGGTGTACCGTTTTTTCTGCACATTTCACCAATTTGCTCCGCCTGGCTGCTGTTTTTTCCCCAAACACGCTGCGCCATGGCAAAATCTTCTTTGCTTATATAAGCTTTTGCCCCTGTTCTTTCCTGCATCCACCCTGCCAACCCGAAGTGATCAGGATGAAAATGAGTGAAATAAATCGAATGAATCTGTTCATAACGAACATTCATTTGTTTCAATACTTGCTTCCAAGCTTCAATCGCTTCGGTATTATGAAATCCTGCATCAACAAGGCTCCATCCGTCTGCATCGCGCACCATATAACAATAGATGTATTTCATCGGAAAAGGGATTGGAACCGGAATGCGATATATATTTTTCCCGATTTGTTCAATATTGACCACCATTATGCACCTACTTGCTTTTATTTTAAACAATGTCCATAAAAGGGTTGATCGCTCTGTCCCGATTCGCTTCCAATTCACAATCGGGAGCTTTTTCAAATAAAGTTTCAAAATATCGAATAGCAGGTACAGACAAAAGCTGATGTACATTGAAAAATAGCTCTCTAGCTTTTAAGCCGCTCCAGTCAGCAGGCAGCAGGTCGTTCGGAAACCCCGGGTCGATAAAGAAAAAGCTGCGATATTCATGAACAAGCTTCGTTCTCTCAATAAAACATTCTTGATCTGATAATTCATTATTCCAAATGCGTTCCTTAAAATCATCATACTTTTGCCGATATTGATCAATGAATGATTCATACTCTTTGGCAATTTCGTCAAAATTCCATCCTCTATGAATCAACTCATGATTATCATGGGATACTACTGAACTGGAAGTAAATAAAATCACATACGGCTCGAGATGGTAATCTTTTATAAACTCCATCACCCGATCTTCAATAGGGTTTGGACTTGCCCACGTACCGTGCGAAATCAAGCCGAATCCCATGAGGCTCAGCTCTTTTCGAATTTGATTGCGAAGCTCCCTTTTTTCTTCCGGGACCGAATAGGTCAAAATTCTCCAATTCCCATCCCATTTGTAATTTCTCATTGAATAAACGCGGGCAAACCCGTCCATCATCGTTCTCTTCCCTTTATTTGTAAGAGAATAATAGCTTTTATTGCCAATTTTGCGAACTTTAAAAAAGCCTTGCTGAACCATTCTTAACGTGGCTCCCCGTATCGAAGATTCAGAAATGCCGAAATGGGACATCATTTGAATTAAGCTGCCAATCCAAACTTCTGTGCTGTAATGCTGAATGTACTCACCGAATAGTGTAAACATTAATGATCTTGGCTTCATTTTCTTACACCCGTCTTTTTCCTGAATTTTGCTTTTATTTTTATTATGCTGGATGGAATTCCATTTTTACAAGTTTTTTCTTCAAGATAGGGAGCCTTTTAATCTATTTTTTTATAAGTCTGAAGCTGTTTAAATCGACTCTGCCGATCAGAAAAAAAACTGCCTCCTCCTTGAGGAAGGCATATGACTTGTCTTTAAATTTCCGCATTATTTTCTGGATGAAAAAATACCGGCCGTTTATGGCCGATATGCTTCGTCCTTCTTTTTTATATCCCTTTCCAATTTGGTTTTCTCTTTTCTAAAAATGCACTTAATCCTTCTTTTGCATCCTCTGAGCGGAACAACAAGTTTTGCAGCTCTCCTTCGTAGCGGATGGCTACGTTCAATGGCATTTCCTTTCCGTTCATGATCGACAGCTTGATGTTGGAAACCGCATAGCTTGCGCTTTCAGCTATCTTTCTCGCATACTCGAGCGTCCGCTCTCTCGTTTCCGCCTGCGGGAACACTTTGTTGACGAGACCAATGTCCAGCGCTTCCTGCGGTGTCAGTGTTTCCCCAGTTATGTTCATATCCAGCGCTCTCGAATACCCGATCAACCGCGCGAGCCGCTGCGTTCCTCCCGTTCCAGCCAGCACCCCAAGCGATACTTCCGGCAAGCCGATTTTTCCTGCTTCATCTCCCATAAAACGCAGATCGCAGCCTAGCGCCATTTCCAATCCTCCGCCGACTGTATGCCCTTCCAAACAGGCGATATATACTTGCGGCGAACGGGCGATTTTATCCAGCGTTTCATTACAGAACAGGCAAAACTGTGTTTTATAGCGCGGATCCGCTGCTTTTAAGAAATTGATATCCGCTCCTGCCGAGAAAAATTTCGGCACATCACTCATCAGCACGACCACTTTTATGTTTGGATCGAAGCGAAGCTCATCGATCGCTGCGTTGAATTCTTGGTAAAACTCCAGCCCATAGGCATTCGTTTTATTGATGTGAAGATGGATTTCCGCCACTCCGCTGTTTTTGACCACCGTTAAATTTTTCTTTTCTATTGCTACTGTATCTGACATTGCAATTCCTCCTTTATTTATACGTTTAATATTTTATCGTTTCATAAACATAATATACTAAATATTCTAATAATTCAATAGAAATTATATTTTTTTAAACGATCTTTTTTTATACATATAATTAGAGTCCAAAGAGATTTAATGGTTTGCTGCCGATATAAGAAACGACGCTTTTCGTTTCCGTGTACAAATTCAATGTTTCCAATGCCAGCTCCCGGCCAAATCCCGATTGCTTATAGCCTCCAAAAGGTGTTCCAGGAAATGCAGAAATTGGCGAATTCACCATAACAATTCCTGTCTTTATTTGTGCCGCAACACGGTGTGCCTTTCCATGATCGTTCGTCCATATAGCCGAACCTAATCCAAAAATGGAATCATTTGCTTGTCGGATCACATCTTGCTCGTCGCTGAATTTCATAACAACTACGACAGGCCCAAAAATTTCCTCTTGTGCAACTCTCATATCATTTGTGACATCCCCGATAACCGTCGGCAAATACCAATACCCTTTTTCATACTCTCCGCCTTCCGGTATTTTGCCGCCGTATAAAATTTTTCCGCCCTCTTCCACCGCTAATTTCACGTAATGATCAATTGTTTGCTGATGACTTTTGGAAATGACGGCCCCCATATGCACGCCTTCATCAAACGGATTTCCTACTCGTATACGGGAAGCTTTTTCGAGAAATTTTTCCATAAATTCATCATAAATGTTTTCATGAACAAACAAGCGGGATCTTGCTTCACAAGATTGTCCTGTGTTGTAAAAAATTCCATAAAGCGAACCGTTTACGGCTCCTTCCAGATCACAATCGTCAAAGACGATGTTCGGCGATTTTCCTCCTAATTCCAAAGTTACCCGTTTTAACGTTTCAGAAGCGCGCTTCATAATGTCCTTTCCGGTTTCCGTTTCGCCTGTAAACGCAACTTTGTCGATTCCAGGATGCTCCGTCATATATGGTCCGATTTCAGACCCGCTGCCTGTAATAACGTTCAGGACTCCTGCCGGAACACCTGCTTCATGGCATATTTCCGCAAGCATATAGGCTGTAATTGGAGTGTAGCTAGCAGGCTTCAAGACAACAGTGCAGCCGGCAGCCAATGCAGGCGCCACTTTCCAAGCGGCCATCATGAGCGGATAATTCCAAGGAATAATTTGACCGCATACCCCGACCGGCTCTTTAAGAGTATAGTTAAAAAAGCCGTTTGGAACTTGATTGACATCACCTTGGAGAGTTAAGCATGCAGCGGCATAAAATTCAAAATCTTCAATCGCCTGCATAATTTGACCCTTGGCAGCAGCAACGGTCTTTCCGCTGTTTAATACTTCAACGCGAACCAATTCTTCAAATCGCTCTCTCATCATTTCCGCTATACGGTTTAACAGGCGAGCTCTTTTCGCTGCCGTCATTCTCGGCCATTTGCCCGACTCAAATGCAGCACGGGCTGCCTCCACCGCTTTGTCAACATCCTTCTTTGTTGCTTTGGCTACCGTTGCTATGACTTCGCCGGTTGCAGGATTATGCGTTTCGAATACTTCTCCGTTTGAGCTGTCTACATATTGTCCATTAATAAAAAGCTGATAGTGTTTTTTCATATTTTTCATTCCTCGTATACTAAGTTTCAGAAAGTTTTTTTATCGAATTTCCAGTCCGATACGCTCCTTGACAATCGCATATCTTGGGTGGTTGCCTTTGTGGGAGGGGCGCGCCCCTCCCACAAAGGGTTGAGCGTACCGGGGTTGGACTTTTCGCAATGTTCCTGGATAATGGTCTTAGGATCATCGGGGATACTCTTCTCACTCCTGTAGCTTTGACTACTTGTAAAGTCTGTCTCCTCGGCCCCTGTTTGGACGTCTAACCCGCAGGCTGTTCCCGTTGGTTTTCCCCATGCTGGAAGGAGCAGCTTCCAGGGCAGCCCATGGTCCAACGTGAGTTCTCATATGCGAGGGTGACTGGTCAACAGGCGCGATCCGGGGGCATCCCGAAGAGTCCTACCCCTCGATCCTACAACAATAGGAGGTGATCTCATGAAACTCTACGTCGGGATCGACGTGAGCTCACGCGACTTAGCCACCTGCATTATGGATCATGAAGGAAATACGTGCGCACGCTTCAAAGTGGATAATCATCTTCTGGGCGCCACCTTCCTTCGGGATCAAATCCTCCTGTGGGCTAACAAGCGAAAGCCAACCGAAATTCTGATCGGGATGGAAGCCACCTCGGTCTACAGTTGGCATCCAGCTATGTTTTTCCACCAGCAGGAGGCCTTGCAGGCTTGGAACGTCAAGGTGTTTACGATCAATCCAAAGCTCATTCGCAAGTTTAAAGAAGCCTATGTCGACTTGGAGAAAACGGATGACATCGATGCTTGGATCATTGCGGATCGGCTTCGCTTCGGCCGTCTGAAGATGACGGCTGTCCTCAAGGAGCAGTTTCTCGCGCTTCAGCGACTGACACGCATGCGATATCATCTCGTCCACCAGTTAACCCGTGAGAAACAGTATTTTCTCCAGCACTTGTTTTACAAATGCAGTTCCTTTACCCAAGAGGTGGACAGTTCGATCTTCGGACATGCCATTCTCGAACTGCTGCTTGAGTCGTGGAGCCTCGATGACATCTGCCAAATGGATGTCAAGCAGTTGGCCGACTTCCTGCGCCAAAAAGGGCGCAATCGCTTTGCCGATCCGGAATGCATCGCCAAGTCGATTCAAAAGGCGGCCCGTTCGTCGTATCGGTTGTCCAAGTGTGTCGAGGATTCCATCGACTTGCTGTTAGGGCTGTCGATTCAATCAATCCGCAGCCTGCAATCGCAGCTCAAAGAGCTCGATAAAGCCATTACCCGCCATCTTGAAGGCATTCCGAACACACTGCAAACCATCCCAGGCATCGGACCGGTTTATACCGCAGGCATCCTGGCCGAAATCGGGCAAATCGAGCGGTTTCACAACCAGGCCGCCTTGGCAAAATATGCCGGCTTGACATGGTCCAAGCACCAATCGGGCCGTTTTCAAGCCGAGGACACCTCCCTCATTCGTTCCGGCAATCGCTATCTCCGTTACTACCTAGTGGAGGCTGCCAACTCGGTGCAACGGCATGATGCGACGTTTCGTGCGTACTACCGGAAGAAGTATGAGGAAGTGCCCAAACACCAACATAAACGAGCCCTCGTCCTCACCGCTAGAAAACTCGTGCGTGTGATCGATGCGCTGCTACGCAACGGTCAAATCTACACGCCAAGAAAGGGGGAAGATCGATAAGAGGATCGATCTGGTATACCAATATCAACCTTTAGACCCAGTTTATTACATGTACCAATACTGGGTTTCTTCAGTATTGCCTTTTTTCGGATCATCGGACAAGGGAATTTCCAATTTCTATGATTTTTCACCTTGACATATTACCGCAGGACTTTCTATATTTTTTCGACAATCGTGGCGATTCCTTGCCCGACGCCTATGCACATCGTCGCGAGTCCATATCTAACGTCTCTTCTTTTCATTTCATGAACGAGAGTGGTAACAATTCTCGCCCCGCTGCAGCCGAGAGGATGACCTAAAGCAATTGCTCCACCGTTGACATTCACCTTTTCCATATCAAATCCCAGCTCCTTAATGCAGGCAATGGATTGGGATGCGAATGCTTCATTAATCTCGATTAAATCCAGTTGGCTGATAGATAAACCAGTTCTTTGCAGCACTTTTTTCGTTGCTGGAATCGGGCCAATCCCCATATAAGATGGATTCACCCCAGCGACAGCGGAGCCGACAATCCGTGCCAGCGGCTTAAAGCCAAGTCTTTCTGCTATCGATCTCTCCATGATTAAAAGTGCGGAAGCGCCGTCATTGATTCCAGAGGAATTTCCAGCGGTCACTGTTCCGTCTTGAACAAAAGCAGGCTTTAATTTATTCAGCTTTTCCAAAGTCGTATCAGGCCTCGGATGCTCATCTGCATCTACTATCGTTTCTTCCCCTTTTTTCCCTGTTATTGTCACCGGAACAATTTCATCTTGAAAACGCCCTTCTTGTATCGCTTTTCCGGCTTTTTTATGGCTTTCCAACGCAAATTCATCTTGCTCCTGCCTCGAAATTTGATAGCGCGCAGCTACATTTTCAGCCGTCTCGCCAAGACTGATCGGCGGATACATTTCCGCTAATTTATCATTGACAAGCCGCCAGCCGAGAGTTGTATCATAAAATGTTGGCGTGTCCCTCATTCCAGAAAGCTGCGGCTTCATCATGACATATGGAGCTCTTGTCATGCTTTCGGTTCCGCCTGCAATATAGACGTCTCCCAATCCGCCTTGAATCGCCAGCGCTGCTTGATTAATTGCTTCCAGACCCGATCCGCATAAACGGTTGACGGTCACGCCTGGAACCGTTTCAGGCAAACCCGCAAGAAGCACGGCCATTCTTGCCACATTGCGATTATCTTCTCCGGCTTGATTAGCGCAGCCAAAAATTACATCCTCCACATCGGAAGGATCAATCGGATTTCGCTTGAGCAGCTCTCTTACGACGTGAGCTGCCAAATCGTCCGGGCGGACCTCTCTTAATGCCCCGTTGAACCTGCCGATCGGGGTTCGGACAGCATCAACAATCACAGCTTCTTTCATTTTCTTACCCCCATTTTGACCGTTTTTTCAGGCATTTTGATTCATTTTGAACTTTTCCCGAAGTTACCATCATCAACCGGAATTTTTAATCATATTGATAAAAGCCTCTTCCCGTTTTCTTTCCGAACCATTTGGCATACACCATCTTTTTGATAAATGGAGCAGGCCGGTAGCGGTCCTCCCCTGTTTCTTTAAACAGTCCGGCTAAAACAGCATAAACATCATCAATACCGATATGATCCGCCCAGCGAAGGGGGCCCATCGGGTAATTCGTTCCTTTCATCATTGCTTTGTCTATGTCCTCTGCACTTGCAACACCTTCTGTTAAAGCAAAAGCAGCTTCATTAATAATTAATGATAAAATTCTAGGAAATACTAATCCTACGCCGTCTTCCACTACTTCGACCTCTTTTCCAACTTCTTCAAAAAACTGCTTAGCTTTCTCAACATTTTCTTTTTCGGTTTGCAAAGCCGGTGCAAGTTCGACAAGTTCACAATCTTCCCAAGGGAAAAATGCGGCAAATCCGACTAATCGTTCAGGATGTTGGAGCCAAGAAGCGGTTTCTGTTGCTGTTACACCAAGACATGTAGACAAAATGACCGTTTCCTTTGGCAATGTTTTTTCGATTTCGACCAACAGTTTTTTCTTTTGGTCGATGTCGAGATTTGTCGTTTCGATCACAATATCAAAATTTGAATGAACAGCCGATTGATCTTCGAGCTGATGGCCTGTTTCGCGCAATTGCGCTATGATCGAATCGGCTAAAGAGCCTTCTCCAGCTACTTTTACAGTGAATGATTTAGTTTTCATAGCGATAATATCCTTCACCGGCCTTTCTGCCAAGCTTACCTGACTGAACCATGCGCTGCTGCAAATAATGCGGACGAAATCTTTCCTCTCCGAAAAAACTATTGTAGACGGTTTCCGTTGTGGAAAAATTCACATCAATACCAATTAAATCTTGCAGTTCAAAAGGACCCATTTTAAAACGTCCAGCCTTTTTCATGATCCTGTCAATCTGTTCGGGCTTCGCCAAACGTTCACCTGCAATTTTCAATGCTTCATTGTAAAAAGGACGGGCAATTCTGTTTACAATAAATCCCGGTGTGTCTTCGCAAACAACCGGATCTTTATGAAGAGAAGAGACAAATTGTGCAAGCTTTTTCAACGTGTCCTCAGATGTTTTCACCCCTCTTACGACTTCTACTAAAGGCATTAGCGGAACCGGATTAAAAAAATGAAGACCTGCCACTCTTTCCCCTGTTTTGGTAACGCTTGCAATTTCAGTGACAGAAAACGATGATGTGTTGGTGGTTAAAATGGTTTGTTCTGGACAATGTTCATCCAGCGCTTGGAAAATTTCTTTTTTAATATTGATTTTTTCCGGAACTGCTTCAATCACAAGATCACACGCTTTCATCAGCGATAAATCGGTGCAAGTCTCAATTCGTGATATTGAATCTTGAAACGTTTGTTCCTCCATTTTTCCCTTTTCTACTAATCTGTTAAGGCGTTTTTTAATTTGAGTAAATGCTTTCTGAACGATCGCATCATTTAAATCATAAAGCAATACACGAAATCCATGCTGCACACACGTTTGGGCAATGCCAGAGCCCATCGTTCCGCTTCCTACAACTCCAACCGTTTGGATCGTCAAACAGACTACACCCCTTTGTTCAAATCATTTTGCCATCTTATAAATTCAAAAACGCTTTTACATTGGTTGCAGTAATATTGAGAAACGAGCTGAGCAGTGCCGAAAACAGCTATTTTCTTAACATTTGTAGAATCGCAAAAGGAACAATGCACCACATATTTGTCGGACACCGGTGTCACCTCTCTGTTATATTACGTTTTTTTTACTATCGTTTATTTAACAAAATATTAATAAAAACAACAGGTTCTGTCAACGAAAAAAATTAAAATGTTATTTATTTTCTGGAAATTAAAATTAAAACGGTGGTGTCCAGAAAATCAAATCCCCATTAAAAACAAAAAATCATAAACATCGATATATCAACGTTTCTAAAACATTAAAGGGGGCGTCTATAAGGCCGGAAAATCGACTTATTAGACACCCCCCTAAAATCAACATATGTATCATTTTTACCTATAAATGAAACGAGAGAATTTTACAGCGAGGGTGGTTTTGACGACAGCTAAACCGCGGCAGTTTTCTTTCTAGTTTCATACTGCTATGAGCGCTGGTTTCGGGAAACGGTAATATGCAGAGTATGTCCATAAGTCCATAATCGAGTAGGAGGGAGCGATTAACTCCCGTCCTCTCACACCACCGTACGTACGGTTCCGTATACGGCGGTTCAATTAAGATAATTGACGCAAGTCTTTATAACTTCCGTGAATAGCTGTTCTCTTTATGCCAGTGGTCACTCCACCCTCCAAGAGATCTCCCACGGGATTCACCGCTTCCTCCCTCAAGTGAGGTACTACGTTTTCTGTGTTCATCATGACTCACTGAATGCCAAGGGCTATTCTCTCTTAATTGTTCGGTCCTTCTTAGTTGTTCTAGACCAACTAATACTATGACCTCTGCTGACTTCTGACTGTTCAGCTATCTATCACTAGATAGGTTACCAAGGTTACTTGGCGTGCCAGCCAGACCTCCCCGGGTAAGAGTGTAATCTTTCCTTCCATCCATCTGCTTCATTTACTCTGTATCACCTTCGGCAGAAAGGGCTTTGTTTTGTCTTGCAAACTCACCCAGTGATACCTAGCCTCATATGAAGTTCGTGTTCCTCAGACCGGAAGTTTGCCGCTCGCTTCCTTCAGATTCCGCGTCACCACGGACACCCTTGCGTTAAGCTAACTGCTACTTCTGCCTTCGCAGCTCGGGACTTTCACCCTATAGATTACACCCATGCCGGGCGCACAAATAAAAGTAGAGAAAAACAGTCGTTTTCCTCTACTTCTTTCGATATGAAAGCAGCTGAAGGTTGCCTGCTGCTTTTCAGTGTGAAGTGGGCTTATGCCGCAATCCCTGCAAAATTTTTAACTGGCGATACGATCTTAAGCTTGGCTTGCTCGAATCGCTTGTTCCAGATCGTAAATAATGTCATCAACCGATTCCGTACCGACTGATAACCGGACAAGACCAGGTGTAACACCTGTTGCCAGCTGCTCTTCGCTCGTTAATTGCTGATGAGTCGTGCTGGCAGGATGAATAATCAACGATTTCGAATCGCCGATGTTGGCAAGGTTTGAAAATAATTGAACCGAATCGATCAGTTTTCTTCCTGCATCAACGCCGCCTTTAATTTCGAATGTCAAAATGGCTCCCTGACCTTTCGGCAAATATTTTTGTGCAAGTTCGAATGAAGGGTGATTTTTCAAGCCTGGATAGCTGACAGATTCGACCGCTTCATGCTCAAGTAAATAATTCGCAACTGCAAGCGCATTTTCACTGTGGCGCTGCATTCGCAAATGAAGCGTTTCAAGCCCTTGCAAGAATAAAAATGAATTGAATGGAGAAAGTGAAGCTCCAAGGTCTCTCAACAGCTGAATGCGCGCTTTCGTAATATAAGCAGCTTCACCAATGTCATCAGCATAAATGAGACCATGATAGCTTGGGTCCGGCTCGGTGAACTCAGGGAATTTGCCGCTTCCTTTCCAATCAAACTTGCCGCTGTCGACAATGACGCCTCCGATTGAATTTCCGTGTCCTCCAATAAATTTCGTAGCCGAATGAACAACTATATCTGCGCCGAATTCAATCGGACGGAGCAAGTAAGGGCTTGGAATTGTATTGTCAACGATAAGCGGAATTGAATGTTTATGAGCGATTGCTGCCACCGCTTCAATATCAAGCACATCCCCTCTTGGGTTTCCGATCGTCTCGGCAAATATTGCTTTTGTTTTTTCAGTAATCGCTGCTTCAAGATTTTGCGGATCCGTCGTATCGGCAAATTTTACCGTGATGCCAAACTTCGGCAAAGTATGTGTGAACAAATTATAGGTTCCGCCATATAAGCTAAATGAAGAAACAATTTCATCGCCGCTTCCAGCAATATTCAAAATCGAATAAAAAACAGCAGCTTGTCCAGATGAAAGCGCCAGCGCCCCAATTCCGCCTTCAAGCGCAGCTACACGCTTTTCAAATACATCAGTCGTTGGATTCATGATCCTTGTGTAAATATTTCCTTCTTTCTTTAAACTGAATAAATCTGCCCCATGCTGACTGTCTTCAAATACATACGAAGTCGTTTGGTAGATCGGAACAGCTCTCGACAAAGTCGTCGGATCAGGCACCTGTCCTGCATGCACAGCTAGCGTTTCGGGCTGAAGTTTTCTTTCGTTTGACATAGTTTATTTCTCCCTTCAATTCTAAACTTATATATTCGCAAAATTAAACCTACTAAAATAATAGGTTTAATTATATATAAATAAAATGTACTGCTTGTTCAGCCGGATGTCAATTACTTATCAAAACTTTCAAAAATTTTTTAGACTTCTTCAGTATAGCATAAAATCTCAATTGGAAGATAAACTTTTTGGATATCATTTCATGTAATGGAATGCTTTATAAGTAACCTTTCCTCGTATTTTCATTTGATAATAATTTTCCAATCTACTTATTCTTTTTTAAAGGGAATGCAGGATGAGTAAAAGGAATAAAGAATATACTGAGAGCAGTCCGAAAATGAAATTTCTTAAATTGATGCAATAAAAAAACAGTTTGCCATCATTAAGCAAATGGCGAGGAACTTCATTTTTCTCTTCAGACTTTTTTGAGAGGATTTTTCTCGCATCCCGGACAAATTTTTTATCCTTTCACACTTCATCTATTGCTAGTTTATATTTTCATTGACAAAGTCTTAGTAGTTTTTTGAAAATATAGAAAAAATTTTGTTGAAGTGGTAAAATAAGATGAAGTATGCCTATCAGTTGAAGGATGGTTTTAGCAATGACAGAAAATAAAAAACATGCACAAATTCAGTCTTTGCTTGTAGGATTCTCAATTATTGACCTGATTGCCAAAAACGGCAGTCCGATGAAATTTAACGACATTCATCATTATACTAATATAGCAAAAAGCAATTTATATAAATATTTAAATACCCTTACGAATCTCGGTGTCCTTCATCGGGATAAAGGAAGCGGCTTATACTCTTTAGGGAGCACGCTCATTCAATATGGAATGGCAGCTGTCAATCAAGAGGACCTCATCGGCAAAATCACGCCATTTTTGCATGAAATTAATGCCAAATCGAAAGAAACGACTCTCCTTGCCGTATGGACAACAAACGGCCCAATGATCGTCAAAATGATCCATAGTCATTTAGGGCTTAACTTAGGCGGACAGGTCGGAACAATCCTTCCGATCTCCTCGGCAGCCGGAAAACTTTTTGCGGCATTTAAAAACGATCCAAGTGTAAACGTTTGGAAGGAATCGGAGTTGTCAAAGCTAAGCAAACAGGCGAAAGACGAGCTAATGACAGAGTTTCAGCTTATTGCCGATCAAAAAATATCGTTTGCGCAGGAAGCTTTAGCGCCAAGCATCGCTTCTGCCGCCATTCCGATTTTTAATTTTGAGCGGGAAATTTTAGGGTCTATTATTGTTGTCGGCTTTGAAAAATCGATTCCAGACACTATCGAACATGAGCTAAGCGAATATTTGCTTATAAAAGGAAAAGAAATTTCCGCCGTTTTCGGATGGAAAGAAGAATAAAAAAGAGCTTTTTGCACCCTTTTAAAGTAGAAGTGAGATGGAATTTAAAAAATAGGAATTGATTTTTACTATTTCATATGTTTCAGTAAAAAAGACGGTGTTCGCCTTCTTGTCATTTATAAGGTCAGATGTTATTTTTATCCTTATATGAAAAACCGAGCGTTAAAAAATCAACGCCCGGTTCTTTTGTGTACATACAAAACCCTCTTTTATTGATAACAGAAAATTCTGCTATCATCTTGTCGGTACTATTCTCCCAATAATAATTGATTAATCTCCTCATTTCAGAATCCCACAGCTTTCAAGGCTGTGGCTGACACAAAACTTAATACTCTCTTATTGTTAAATTTAAAATAAAAACATCCATGAGTAATTTTACTCCCCACCCATGCATGAAAATCCATCATTCCTTCCCATAATGGATATGAACGCAAACAGTTTTGAAAGACGTTCTCTTTAATGGTGGTTCGACCCTGTAATAAAAACTGTTTGAGTCCATTTGGTGTTCCACCCATTGTCAGCCCTTTTCGTGTGAAAAGGTGACTACGAACAGAAAAATGCCTAACGTGCAAATGGACTCCCTGTTTGCGAATTTATCGATGGAAGGAGTAAGAATCATGGATGTTCTTTATCATCGTTGTGCAGGATTAGATGTCCATGCCGAAACAATTGTCGTTTGTGCTCTTCTTGGAGAGGAAGAACACGTTCAAAAGGAAGTTGAAACATTTCCTACTTTCACGAAAGACTTGTTTCGTCTTCTGAAATGGTTAGAAGATCGTGGTGTCACTCATATTGCGATGGAGAGTACGGGCGTTTACTGGAAACCTGTGTTCAATATTTTGGAAGATTACTTTGACATTACACTTGCCAACGCTCAGCGAATCAAAAATGTACCGGGGAGAAAAACCGATGTTTCCGATGCAGAATGGATCGCCAAATTGTTGCGTTACGGATTGATCGAGAAGAGTTTCGTACCTCCTGAGAACATTCGAGAATGACGGGATTTAACTCGCTTGCGCAAAAAATGGATCGGGCAGTTAACCGCGGAGAAAAACCGCATTCAAAAAGTGTTGGAATGTTCCAATATCAAGTTAAGTTCCGTGATTTCGGATGTATTTGGTGTATCTGGGCGAAAGCTACTGGAACGTTTAATGAAACAGGGATACATCGAAGAAACCGAAGTCGATGCTTGCATTCACAGGAGTATGAAGAGGAAAAAACAACAAATTCAGGATTCTCTCTTTGGTACATTGACCAACCATCAACTGTTCATGATTCGCCAATCGTGGAAGCACATCGAATCGTTGGAAAGTTTACTTCGAGACATCGAAGAACGAATCGACCAACTCTTACAAGTATACAAACAAGAGATGGAGCTTCTTGTGACCATACCGGGGATCAAGAAGGAAACCGCTGCCGTGATTATCGCTGAAATCGGAGTCGATATGGGACAATTTCCAACGTCTCAACACCTCGCTTCATGGGCGGGAGTCGCGCCGGGAAATCATGAAAGTGCTGGAAAACGAAAAAGTACCCGAACGACGAAGGGGAATCCGCATATCAAATCGGCGTTATGTGAGGCGGCTTGGGCTTTGTCTCGATGTAGGAATCAACGTTTGGCAGCGAAATATTGGTCATTGGCGGCACGCAGGGGAAAGAAAAAAGCACTCGTTGCGATCGCGCACCGAATGCTTACCATCATTTACTGCATCATTTCTCGAAAAGAACCGTTTCGAGAGCAGTAAATAAATTAGTATAACCAAAAAGGTTCAGAAATATACGAGATACCTAAAAATAAGGTAGCTCTGCTTTCCTATTTCCTTTTTTTGGTCGTTAATAGGGTATCCAATTTGATTGTGGGGTATACCGCTTCAGCCATGGTTAATTGATTTTCACAGAAAAAAGAGTTTGAGTATGAAAACTCCTATTTTGATAAATCAGGACAGCAACCTGCTCTTATACTAGTTTACATTTTCCATTAATGGATCTGCGTACGTACCCTCTTTCGGAAAATCCAATTTTTCATCAACTGCTTTCGAAGCTAATAGATTTACTTCCGAAAAAGCTTGATTCTCATGTCGAAACATTGCGTAAATCAACGCAACACAGATGCCGATCGCAGCTATAATCGATAACACAACTCCTATAGAATGCGGGCCAAAGGTAAAATAAGCACCGACATGCTCCCAATTTGTTATTGGACTTGTATTCATTTACTATTCCTCCTTTACATTTTTATCCTTTTATTAACTAGTTTTGCTCTTTGACATGATCATTTTTAATCTTCCATTTTCTTGAGTAGATGGAATTCCTTCCGGAAAAGCTGTTGCAGGTATTTCAGTTAAATCAATACCAAGCATCTCTGCTTGCTTTGGTATTCTCAACATATTAAGCTTTTTCAAAAGCAGTGATGTCCAGTAGCCTGGGAGAAATCCTAGAAGGATCACAACCGCTGCACATACGAGTTGTCCAATAAAAGTGATTTCCGGGCCGTTTATATTGGGATAGCCGGAGGCAAATATCCCGACTGCAAGGACTGACCAGATCCCGATAAATCCGTGGACGGTAATAGCACCTACAGGATCATCAATCCCCTTCCTTTCGAGAAAATTTCCAATGAATGGACACATCAATCCTCCAATGACAGCTATAACAAATGCAAGCGCTGGATGATATAAATCTAAACCCGAACCTACTGAAATAACCCCGGCCAGCCCGCCTGAAGCGACCCAAAACGGTTCCCCTTTTGAACCTAAATATGCCCCTATTAAACCTCCCGCTAATCCCATTAAAGCATTGAATACAAAAGCCGATAAATTGGTGGGAGTACCGTAAATCGTCATCCATTCCCCATTTGTAACAGCGATTATACAGCCTCCGAGGAAGCCGAAAAAACCAACATAAATGAGCATCAGTCCTAATAAAGTGGACGGAAGATTATGCGGCAGAATATTAACAATTTTCCCATCCCCTGTATATTTGCCGATTCTAGGTCCTAAATTGACCACGACTCCTAATGCAAAAAACCCAGCTATTGCATGAATAACGCCTGCAGCGGCAACATCATGATAGCCAAATTGCGTTAAAAACCATCCTTCTCCGTGCCAGCCCCAAGAAGCAGCTAAATTCCAAATAACTGATCCAAGAATAGCGGCAAGAATAAGAAATCCACTTAATCGAACCCGTTCGATCAGCACGCCGGATAAGATGGAAGCTGTCGTAGCTGCAAACAGCGCAAAAGCACCCCAGAAAACTCCACTCGCATGATCCGTTATATTCGGACCCATATTTTCACTCCAAGGCAATGCAGCTAATGCCGCTTCACTCATTCTCGGAATCAAACCGTCTGGAAACGCATTGTATATCCACCAGCCAACAAAATAGAAAGCAGGTAACACGACTGCTAACGTCATAATATTTTTCAAAGCCGTTGCCAATACGTTTTTTACACGGGAGATGCCGACTTCAAGAGTCAAAAACCCCGCATGGATCTGCAGCATGATTGCAATGCACCACCAATAGAATACTTCTATTTGGATTGCGGCAAAGTGTTCAAATCCCTCCACATGATCATCCCCTTATTCTAAAGATTTCAAAGCCTTTAACCTACCATTTTTCATGCCCTCCTTCTTCTGTTTCATGAAATTATTTTTAAATAACCTAAATATGCATCATGGAGCCCAGAATAGTGTCTTGAAACCTCTAACGATGCATGACACTTTTCACACGTTACTTGTTTTTGTGCTGTCAGCTTGTTCAGATGATAACACTTTATACAAAATACCCTTTCCTCTTTCTCCCCCCATCCTTGTGCCTGGATCTCATCTTCATTAAAACCGGCCCGCAATGCCAGTTTTTTCAGCTCTTTTAACATTGACCATTGAACTGAAAGAAATAGCTTTGTACCGATAAACTGACTTTCAAATATTTTGTAAATTTCCTCACTGGATGTTGATGAAAGGACAGTCGCTTCATTCGGAAAAAATTCTGTCCCCTGATACGAATGAAGGCTGCTATCATTTTTCTTCAATATATAGATTTGTTTCTTCGTCTGTTCTGGAATTTTTTTAATAAACATCAACGTTGGCAAAATCATCGGTTCATCAATGATAAACAAAAATTGCTTCCCAGTGATGAATTGAAATAGATTGCCAGCTTGCTGATTTTGCGCAAAAAATTCATCTGCTTCAGAAGCGCTTGTTTTCCCATCTGCTGTTTTAGTCATTTTTTCAACCTCCCTCCTTGTTTGTTTTTCAACATGGTCGAATCGAATAAGCAATTTGTAATTTTCTCAATTCGAATTTTTCGAATATCAGGATATTCTCCAACGATAAGCTGCAGCTAGTTCGAATCAATATTAAGCAAACAAAGCATTGCCGTAACTTGATTTCTATCAAATTACAACATAGAAAGATAACGGCTAGTTGTGAAGCCCGGACCGTTCGAGCGAGTAAGCATATAAAGAGCATCTGTTAAAGGAATCCGGCGATAAGTTTCAATAACACGCCCATTGACAAATAGATTCTCCCGTTTTTGTTTTAATTGGGCAGCCGTTTGTTGAAAAAGTTTCTTAGATCTATTAAACGAGTCAAAAACGAAGCGTTCTGCTGCTGGACAGCTTGCAATACTCACATCGCCGAAATGAACCCGTCCTGACGGTGAATATGCTATCGCACTGACGATTCGTTGCTGCGCACTGCTGATGGTTTCTTGTAAAAAAGTCGCATGAGCGGGTTTGATATCTTCCACAATCAGCCGGGTGATGCCCCGATCGTTAATCGCTTCTAAAATTTGTTCAGGGTCATCCTCTACGATAACCTCTTTATGGGGCGGCCATATATCCATCCAATAATGATCTAAGTGCTGTTTTCCGACATGGAAAATGAAATAATCAGGATAAATTCGAAGTCCGCCCTCCTCATCTGTTAAATCCTGACGATAAAAATCATAAAATCTGGTGACAGCTGCCATAAGCAAGGCGCTAGCACCAGCACTTCCTGCCGGTTCCCGTACGACTATTCCTAGTCGATCATATTGATGAAATCCCGGCAGCAACTCCTCAAAAGAACATTTCACGTCGTTTATCTTGAATTCAAAATCATCGATTCCGATAACCTTTGTTGTGTGCACAATTCCATTTGCTCCTTTCTTGTATGCTCTTAAAGATCTAAAACAAGACTGCCGGATTTTGCCCTTGAAACACATGTTAAAATGACATTGCTTTCTTTTTTCTCCATTTCGGTAAGAAAAAAGTCTCGATGGTCAATTTCTCCTTTTAAAACATGCAGCTGACAGCTGCCGCATCCCCCGATTTTACATGAATATGGCGCATCAATATGAAGCTGTAATAAAGTGTCCAGCAAGCTTTTCCCTTCAGGCACCTCAATCACTTTGTTGCTTTTATTGAGTTTTACCCGGAATGGCTGCATCGGTCCTGATTTTGGCGGTGTAAAGAGTTCAAAGTGGATGCTTTTTTCAGAATAACCAATGACTTTGGCAGCATCGGCAAATTCTTTGATCATGGCCTCTGGACCGCAGAAATAAACATGGGTTCCTATCGGTTGATTTTCCATTAACTTTGTTGACATTTTCTTGTTTTCCTTTGAAAAATAAAAATGAGTTTCCTCTGAAAAAAAAGTGGAGAGATGGCGATAAAAGGCACATAATTCCTTTGAAGGAGCGGCATAATGTATTTCAAATGGAGCCTTCTTCTTTTTTAATTCCTTCGCCATCGAAAGAAAAGGTGTAATGCCAATCCCAGCTGCAAAAAATAAATGGCGTTTTGCTTGAAAGCTTAGCGGAAAATAATTTTTCGGATAACTAATGGAGATCTTATCCCCTTCTTTCACATGATCGTGCCAATAAATTGATCCTCCATTTGAATCCTCATTGCGGCGAACGGCGATTCGATAGTAGCCTGTATTGTCCAGATCACTTGTAAGAGAATAGTGGCGTTCGATTAAGCCTGTTTCAGTTTGCAAATAAGTCGTAATATGAGAACCCCCACTAAAACGAGGCAATGGCGAACGGTCTGCTGACACTAGCTTAAAACTTTTAATCGCAGCTGTTTCATGCGTAATTTGTTCTACAATCACTTCAAGTGTTCGCGCCATCATGTAATCCTCCTCCTTTCATGTTTTTTAAAAACAGCTTCTTCACACGCTATTTTCTTCCAATTTTCCCAATTTCAATCTGTCAAGCTTTTTTCTAAATAGCGAATGATTTCTCCTTTGTATAAACTAAATCCTTTATATTCAACCATATAGTCAGGTAAATCCTTTAAAACTCGAAAAAAACGTTTCAACCAATCTTCATTTTTTTTCAGCTCATCAAGTGATATTAAATGAGTATGAATACTAAATAAAATCCCATTGCTTCGCGGCATACGAAATAGCCTTTGATCCTCCACTCTTAAGTGCACAAGCTGACCGGCATTTTCTGAAGTTACCTTTTCCTTTTTTGGACCCCATTCATCAAAATTCTCAGGGAACGTGTCAAGGATTGGCTCCACTGTTAAAGTCCAGTTTAACCGTGTCCACGGTTTCCCTGCCTCGATTCTCAAAAGAAAATTGAGGACTTTTTTCGCTAAACCGCTGTCGAAAAAAACCGGTACAGGAGAATGGAACTCGGTGTAAGTCATGCCAATATCAAAGGCAATCGACCAATTGGCAGGAAAACACAATTGTCCTGCATCCATATATAAATCACCGTCTCTTTGCCCCATAAAAATGAGATCCTCTTGAACGTGTCTGCCGATAAAATCTAAAGGCTCGTAGGGCAATGTCGATAGATCGCCAAAAGTAAATGTATGTTTCTCATCCAAAAGCTTATTTTCAAACGTCCATTCATGACCATTTTTTATAACCGAGAAATACTCAGGGTAAATAATGGCAAGTTCATCTATTAAAAATTCCAGCACTTCCCACTGTCCATCGATTGAATGTTCTAAAGATTGAAAAGCACGTTCATGGTGGTTTAATAGTATTTGACGCTTTTTATCTATTTCTTCAAAATATTCGGGAGTAATATCTGCAAGTTTCCCGGATTCTAGAGGCCTCGCATTATTAGAATACCTGTAAGAGTCCTTTTGAAATGGAAATGGGAACCTTTTAATAAGCGGAATTTCTTTGATCATATGTTGGTTAGTCGTTTTTACACTCACTGCCCTCTCTCCTCCTCACGATCAAAACTGGATGAAAGAACCTCCCCATGAAGCCGCGTTACGACAAGGGGAAATTCTTTCATTTGTTTAATTTAAAAATGTTGGCTCCGGCAATCGATGTGCCGTATAAATCGCATCTCCATCGCTTTCAGCATCAAAGATCACTTTCGTTTCAGGGGTAAAGATAAAAACATCTCCCGCTTCCCCTACATATTTGTTTCCTTGTTCATCTCTGACGATGATCTGCCCCTTTATAATTACCTTTACTTCTAAGTAAGTATACAAAAATTCAAACTCTTCCGACTTTTGCATAGAGAAATATCCAATTGTTAAAGGCTTCTCTAATGGGCTAATCGGAACGTCAATAATTTGACTTTTCAAAGCCGGTATACTCAAAACATTGTTCAACTCAATTTTTTCATACGTTCCAGCTTTTATTAGCTGAATTCCTGGCTTTTGACTTAAAAATTGATGATCCATAGCTGTTACCGCTGATTCACTCATTCTTTCCACTCTCCTTTTTCAATTTTTATAATCAGAGTTATGTTATGTTTTGTAACAAAAAATGTATTATTTTATAACTCTGATGATCCTATCATAATAACAACCGTAACGTTCTCACAACCGTTTTTTCTCAAATGGCGGGAATATTCGCAAAAATCTGTAAAATGTTCTGACAATTAGAGCTTTTCCTTTCGGATCATTCAACATGAGCAGGCAATGAAATTTTATTTCTTTGAGAACTTAACATTATTAGCGCCAATAATGAGATCAGCAACGATGTTTTACACGGAAAGGAGACAGGGAGAGTACCGAATCATTGTAAAATGTAATGACAAGGTTTTTGATTTATTCCCACTATTTAGGAAATCTCTGTTTCTTTGAAAGAATCGTCTATGTAAAAATAAAAGCACAATATTCATAATATTGTAATTTTTGTTAACATTCTTAACAGTAACCTTTAAAAAGTCCTGCGGTAATATGTCAAGGTGAAAAATCATAGAAATTGGAAATTCCCTTGTCCGATGATCCGAAAAAAGGCAATACTGAAGAAACCCAGTATTAGTACATGTAATAAACTGGGTCTAAAGGTTGATATTGGTATACCAGATCGATCCTCTTATCGATCTTCCCCCTTTCTTGGCGTGTAGATTTGACCGTTGCGTAGCAGCGCATCGATCACACGCACGAGTTTTCTAGCGGTGAGGACGAGGGCTCGTTTATGTTGGTGTTTGGGCACTTCCTCATACTTCTTCCGGTAGTACGCACGAAACGTCGCATCATGCCGTTGTACCGAGTTGGCAGCCTCCACTAGGTAGTAACGGAGATAGCGATTGCCGGAACGAATGAGGGAGGTGTCCTCGGCTTGAAAACGGCCCGATTGGTGCTTGGACCATGTCAAGCCGGCATATTTTGCCAAGGCGGCCTGATTGTGAAACCGCTCGATTTGCCCGATTTCGGCCAGGATGCCTGCGGTATAAACCGGTCCGATGCCTGGGATGGTTTGCAGTGTGTTCGGAATGCCTTCAAGATGGCGGGTAATGGCTTTATCGAGCTCTTTGAGCTGCGATTGCAGGCTGCGGATTGATTGAATCGACAGCCCTAACAGCAAGTCGATGGAATCCTCGACACACTTGGACAACCGATACGACGAACGGGCCGCCTTTTGAATCGACTTGGCGATGCATTCCGGATCGGCAAAGCGATTGCGCCCTTTTTGGCGCAGGAAGTCGGCCAACTGCTTGACATCCATTTGGCAGATGTCATCGAGGCTCCACGACTCAAGCAGCAGTTCGAGAATGGCATGTCCGAAGATCGAACTGTCCACCTCTTGGGTAAAGGAACTGCATTTGTAAAACAAGTGCTGGAGAAAATACTGTTTCTCACGGGTTAACTGGTGGACGAGATGATATCGCATGCGTGTCAGTCGCTGAAGCGCGAGAAACTGCTCCTTGAGGACAGCCGTCATCTTCAGACGGCCGAAGCGAAGCCGATCCGCAATGATCCAAGCATCGATGTCATCCGTTTTCTCCAAGTCGACATAGGCTTCTTTAAACTTGCGAATGAGCTTTGGATTGATCGTAAACACCTTGACGTTCCAAGCCTGCAAGGCCTCCTGCTGGTGGAAAAACATAGCTGGATGCCAACTGTAGACCGAGGTGGCTTCCATCCCGATCAGAATTTCGGTTGGCTTTCGCTTGTTAGCCCACAGGAGGATTTGATCCCGAAGGAAGGTGGCGCCCAGAAGATGATTATCCACTTTGAAGCGTGCGCACGTATTTCCTTCATGATCCATAATGCAGGTGGCTAAGTCGCGTGAGCTCACGTCGATCCCGACGTAGAGTTTCATGAGATCACCTCCTATTGTTGTAGGATCGAGGGGTAGGACTCTTCGGGATGCCCCCGGATCGCGCCTGTTGACCAGTCACCCTCGCATATGAGAACTCACGTTGGACCATGGGCTGCCCTGGAAGCTGCTCCTTCCAGCATGGGGAAAACCAACGGGAACAGCCTGCGGGTTAGACGTCCAAACAGGGGCCGGGGAGACAGACTTTACAAGTAGTCGAAGCTACAGGAGTGAGAAGAGTATCCCCGATGATCCTAAGACCATTATCCAGGAACATTGCGAAAAGTCCAACCCCGGTACGCTGAACCCTTTGTGGGAGGGGCGCGCCCCTCCCACAAAGGTAACCACCCAAGATATGCGATTGTCAAGGAGCGTATCGGACTGGAAATTCGATAAAAAAACTTTCTGAAACTTAGTATACGAGGAGTGATGTCAATGGTAGTCAATCAGACAGAACTGCAGGAAGAAATTATGCAAATTCCAAAATGGTGGTCTTACCCAGAAGGATTCGAAAAACTAATTGAAAAAGCACATGAATTAGGCAAAAAGGAGCTGCTGCCCCGTGCTTCTATTTCAGACAAGGAATGCCGTTATCCTCGGGAAAGCTTACAAGCAATTGCGGATGCTGGATTTGGAGCAGTTACAATCCCTGTTGACGACGGAGGCCTTGGCGCTGGACTAACTGGATTTGCTTTGTTAGCCGAAAGTTTTTCTCAATATTGCGCTTCCACTACTATGTGTTGGGTTATGCACACTGCTGCCGTCCAAACGCTTTATACAGCTGGAACTAGAGAGCAGCGGCAGCGTTATATTCCTGGGGTGCTAAAGGGAAAGATTGGCGCATTAGCCTTTAGTGAACCAGCGACTGGAAGCCACTTCTGGAATGTTGTTAGTTCGGCTCCCCGCAAAGGAAACGGATATTTGTTAAATGCGGAAAAATCATTTGTCACCAGTGCGGGCGAGGCGGATTGGTATATTGTTTGCACCAATTATCCAAATAGCATAGAAGACGATCCATTAATGTTTTTAATTGTAGATCATAATCAGAAGGGAATCGAATATTTTCCTTTTTCAGCTATGGGGCTTCGCGGAAATTCAAGCGGACCGATGAAGTTTAAAGATGTCTTTGTCCCTATTGAAAATCGTCTTGGGACTGAAGGCGGAATGAATGTTTATAATGAAAACGTCATTGATCCGCTCTTTTTATTAGGCACAAGTGCTTGCTGGGTTGGTATTGCTCAAGGAGCCTTGAATGCAGCAATTGACCAGGCAAAGAAAAAAGTCCATAAAGATACAGGAAAATCAGTTGCCGGCTACCAAGTCATTCGCCACGAATTGGCAAAAGCGCAAATTTTAATCGATAGTGCAAGAAGCATGCTTTATCGTACAGCTGAAGGGATGGATCAATGTTTAAATAGTGGAAAAGAATTGTCAGAATGCTTATACCCGCTTTGGGAACTCAAAACTCATGCAGCAGATATAGTCATACAAGTTACAAATCAAGCATTACAAGTTTCTGGAGGAAGAGGATATCTAACCGGGCAAGTGGAAAAATTTTTACGTGACGGTCGAGCAGGTGCAGTCATGGGACCCACAAACGAAATATTGCGCGAATGGATTGGCCGCACGTTAATTGGTGTTCCTTGGTTTGAATAATTTGTATCACTTGATCTGAAATATAACTGTTTGTGCCAATAACTTGTTTCTGAAATGCAAAAAAAGAGAATCGTTAGCCGAATAAATCGCCTGACGAGAGGAGGGAGCCCCATACCCGTCAAGTTAGCGGTATAAAATTTTTTAGGATGATACGCATGTTCGAAAAATCAATCAAAGGATGAAGAGAAAACCAAATGCTGGGCATGTCAAATAACCCTCAAGAAGAGGGTTATTTGGCATTTATATCCATGACCCACACTACCATATCCCCAATTTCTTTAAAAGATCCGATACCGTTTCCTCTCCTTTCCTTCGGTCTTTCCTCGCGTGTTTCCTTAACAGAGACAGGAGAGATGGAAGGGCGGTTTCCATCGCTTGGGGATGCAAAAGAAACCGATGCCAATACGATTGGAGGATATTAAGCGCTTTCCATTCACTGATCTCGATTCCCTCCCGTTGATGCCAATACCTTCGGGCTTGGAACAGAAGAGCCTGCGTGACTAAAATGGCAATCAATGTCCCATATAAGTGGCATTCGAATCGTTCCTTCTTCATCTTTTTGACACGGTCAAGATCAAATAAGGATTTCCAGCCCTTAAATAACAGCTCCACTTGCCAGCGCAGCGAATACAGCTCATAAACTTGTTGCGCATCAAACGATTCTTGTGGTAAATTGGTCAGTAAGATGTGATATTTCTTTTGTTCAAGGGTTTGGCGTGACAGCGCCTTCCCTTTCTTTTTTCCTTTTTCCGCACGTACGCCAGCCGTTTTTCCCATTCTTCCGCCGTGAGACGGCGAAAAATCAGACGCGGAACATACAGGCGTTGGTGTCCGATATACACGTGTTCCACTTCCACGGCTTCCCCCTCGCCCAATCGATTTCCTATCGATTCCCAATCCCATTCGTGCCACTCCCCGTCCTGTTTGATATAGACTTTGATATCGGAACGCAACCGGGTAATATAATAAGCACCTCGAGCATCGATCTCCGCCAGCGTGGCGAGTGAAAAAAAACCCAGATCCCGAATGCAAAGGTCATTCGGTAAAATCGTGTGCTGGGTATGATAAGCAAAACGGGCATCGGAATCATTGGCCTGTTGGACGCACAGCTGAAGACAGGTTCCCGATAACAGCTCATACTCAAATTGGATTTTGGCGCCAGATGAAACCGAACCTTGATAGTCCTCTCCATAGTCGGTCGGAAGTAAAAAACTGGTAGAGTCTAAGATCCGCAGACGGGTGAAACAAGCGCGATACGTTTCGGTGATGGAAGAGAGTGCCGGACGTTGATGCATCAGGAGAGTAAAAAAGACCTCTTTTAAAAACGCCACGGCACGAGCGTAAACCGCTGATTCAGTCCTTCATTCGAGAGAGAGCAATCATGCCAGAGCGCCAAATCGGCACACAACCGCTGAAGCGACTGACAGGCGAGCGATCCGTCTCCCCAAGCACATAGCGTCAGAAAGGCTTCCGCTGTTAATGAACGCTGCCGCTGAATGAATCCGACTTTCCGTGCCAGACGGGTCAGTTCTTCATAGGAGAAGAGTTGACGAATCGTTTTTATCCATGCCTTCATCTTTTTTGCCATCAAAAAATAATCCTTTCCAACGACGATTTTCGTTAGAAAGGATACCATGTTTTTGGCGCTGAAAAAAGATCAAATTCTTAACTTGATGGCTATGGGAGGGAGCCCTGCCTTCCGATTTAGTCGAAAGATATTTCAGAAACAAGCTCCACACCCTTTTGTATATTTTTTGCTTAAAATAGTTTTAAAGAAATAAGAGAACAAAACGATCACATGACGACAGATTTTTAACCTTTTTCTTTACAGTATAAAAAATTAACAATAATCGGCTGTTTTTCTTTGTCGAAATTTACTTGTTGTGTTTTTACAAATTCATCAAAACAAACATGAATCCTCACACTGTTTATCAGGTGAGGATTCTTTTATGCGTATACAATTGAATTGGTCATAGCTTTGCCGTTTTGACAACCAATGAAAAATACATTGCCATGCTAGGACATTTGAGAAGCAATATCGTTTGATTTACCCTTCTCTTCTATCGACTGATCAACATCTGAATAAGCCGGTTCTTGATGAAAGCTTAAATCAAGGCCAAGCAGCTCGTCTTCTTTTTTCACACGCAACGGTGTAAACAGCGAAACAATTTTCAAAACAATATATGTTCCTACTGCCGCAAGCAAAACAGCCACAATCACTCCTATAACCTGATGGAACAGCTGTTCAGGATTTCCATAAAACAAACCGTTATTCCCTGCCGGATTCACTGACTTAGTAGCAAAAAGTCCTGTTGCAATGGATCCCCATATTCCGCAGATGCCATGTACTCCAAAAGCATCTAACGTATCATCATATTTTAGACGTGCTTTCACAAAATGGATAGCAAAATAGCAGATAGGGGCGGATGCAAGTCCAATAATCAAAGCTGAAGGGATTGTGACAAATCCTGCTGCTGGAGTTATGCCAACAAGACCGCCTATTGCCCCAGTGGCAGTTCCTACTAGCGTCGGGCGCTTGCGAACCATCCATTCTATGATCAGCCATCCCAAGCCCCCGGCTGCTGCGGCAACTTGTGTATTGGCAAAGGCAAGAGCGGTAATACCATTTGCACTAAGTGCACTTCCTGCGTTAAAACCGAACCAGCCAAACCAAAGAGTGGCCGCTCCAATAAGAAATAAAACAATATTATGAGGAGCATCATTTTTCTTCATATGTTCATATCTCGGCCCAATTACGAGTGCAGCTGTTAATGCGCTAACACCGGAAAGTATATGAACAACCGTACCTCCAGCAAAATCAAGTTCGCCCATGGCAAAAAGCCATCCGCCTCCCCATACCCAATGAGCCATTGGTGCATAAACAAAGGTGATCCATAAAACCGAAAACATTACCCATGCAGGAAAAGAAATACGCCCTGCAATTCCTCCGGAAATAATCGCAACCGTTATAGCAGCAAATGCACCTTGAAAAATGGCAAATATATAATGAGGGATGGTTAATGAACCAAAAGCAGCCTCTCCTCCTACTCCGTTAAATGCCAGGTAGTCCAGTTTTCCAATGATTCCCCCTACATCCTGTCCAAAGCTGAGGCTGTATCCCCATAGCACCCAAACAATGGTCACAGTTAAAAGACTGACAAAGCTGTGCATCATCGTTGATACAACATTCCGTTCGTTTACAAGCCCTCCATAAAAGAGAGCCAAACCAGGCACATGCATAAAAATAACGATAGCCGCTGCTACGAGCAACCAAGTTGTATCCCCCGTATCAACCACCGGCTCGTTCTCTTGCGCAAAGGCTGAAATCGGAAAAAGGAATAAAAGATAAAGAAGAAAAACGAAAAATATTGAAGCTCTTTTCTTTACGAAACCATCCATAGGAATCCTCCTCCTTACTTTTTTCATTACTCTAGCTTTCGGTAGCGATTTGTTCAAAACGATTTAATCGAAAAAAGGAAATATCATGTTTTGTTTTTCCAAGCGTGACTAAATCTGCTAAAATGCTCCCAACGATGCTGGCAAACTTAAACCCATGTCCGGAAAATCCGCCGGCTAACAACACATTGCTGAAGTTTGGATGAAAATCGATAATAAAGTCGCTATCAGGAGTAAGTGAATATAAACAAATTTTACCATTGGTCAGCTCGCCGGCAGCCTGCGGCATATATTTTTCAAGAAAGCTTCGTACATCACGTTCATCTTCACAGTAAGAACCAAATAGTCTGTTCACGGAATCTGGATCACTTTCAATCCCCATGTCATGACGTCCTATTTTTACACCTGTTTTCCGAAAATTCGGAAAACCATAATAATGACCTTCTTTTGTGTCAAAGACAAAAGCAGGAAATTGACCAAAATCATATAGTCCATCCTCCAACGGTGCAAACCATGCAACAGGTTTTCGGATCACTTGGATCGGAAAATCGAGTTCCGGCAATAATTTCGGAATCCATGCACCAGCTGTGATCACTAAATTGGCTGCTTGAAAACGTCCCTTCTCCGTAATGACCTCCGCCATATCCGATTGAATGGACAGCTTTAAGACAGGATTGTTTTCCAACAGTTTGGCTCCCAGTTTTAAAGCTTCTTCTTTATAAGTTTGAATACATACTTCACATAACAAAAATCCTGCTTGGGGGTCGAAACAGGCAGTAAAATCTTCGGGAATTTGAATGCCTTGCCATTTGTTCATCACCATGCTTGCTGTGAACATTTCAATTGGGAGGTTGTGATGAATAGAGCTTTGAATCGTTTCATTGACAAAAGATGAATCGCGTTCGCCGACAACTAAAGTGCCTGTTTGATAAAATAACGTTTTTCCTGTTTGCTCTTGCAGTTCCATCCATAACCGGTATGCTTCTTTAACTAAATCAACATATTTTTCCCCTTGGCCATAACCAAATCGCAGCATTCTTGTTTCCCCGGCGTGGCTTGCAAAGGAATTTGGAACAGAAAATTGATCAATCATCAACACGCTTTGACCATTTTGGGCTAAATAATAGGCTGCAGCACTTCCTGCAGAACCTGCTCCAATAACAATCACATCGTACATCCCGTCATAATTCATACGAATTCCTCCATATAAATCAATACGATTTGTTTTTAGTAGCCTTTTAAATATTTTTCAACTTCCCATTCGCTGACATAGTCATGATATTCTTTCCATTCAGCCTTTTTTCGTTTAATAAAGGTCTCCATAAATGTTTCCCCTAGTGCCTTGACTAACACTTCATCGCTTTCTAATGCTTCAATCGCTTCATTCAATGTAGAAGGCAATTTGTCAAATTCATTTTCTATCGAATGGAACATGTATAAATTTCCGTTAAATGGATCTCCTGGATCCATCCGCTTTTCGATGCCGTCCAATCCCGCTGCTAAAATCGCAGCAGTCGCCAGGTACGGATTACAGGAACCGTCCATGGCCCGAAACTCAATCCTTCCAGCATCAGGAATGCGAATAAGCTGTGTGCGGTTATTCCCTCCATAAGAAATAAAATTAGGAGCCCATGTAGATCCAGATGAGGAATTTAACGCTCCTAGCCGCTTGTAAGAGTTGACAGTTGGACAGACAATAGCAGTCAAGGCTTTTGCATGATTGAGAATACCTGCAATAAAATGATACGCGACTGCAGACAATCCAAAGCCTTTTGGATCATGAGCATCTTCAAATACATTTCGTTCTTCCCGCTCATCCCATAAGCTTAAGTGCATATGGCAGCCATTCCCGGTCAGATTGGGCGATTAGTCCTCGTTCCTCTGCCATGGTTCTAATCATATATTTAAAAAATGTATGCCGATCAGCAGACGTCACCGCATCTGAAAAATCAAAATTGATTTCAAATTGTCCATTGGCATCTTCATGATCTGCTTGTGTGACATTCCATTTCAATTCATTCATATACTCAATCAAAGTGCCTAAAAATTCGATATTTCTCATAAGCGCCTGCTGTTGGTAACATGGTTTCAATTCTTTATCCTGTTCATCAAACGGGGCAATTTTCCCGTCTTCTCCCTGTTTCACAAGGAAAAATTCCGGTTCCACTCCCGTTTTCATCGTATATCCCATGCTTTTTGCTTGCGTCAGCACATTTAACAAAATCGTTCTCGTACAAAACGGCCAAGGAGTTCCATCTTCCGTTAAAGTTCCGGCAAACCAAGCAATCTCTTTATTCCACGGTAATATAGTCATAGAACGCAAATCAGGGATGCACAATATATCGGGATCATGCGGTCCGTGGCCGAGATCGCCTACAGCAAAACCGGCGAATCCAGCCCCTGATTGGCAGACTGACTGTAAACGGGAGGAAGGAATTAATTTCGCACGTAAAGAACCGTTCAAATCCGAAAAGGAGGCTAACGCCAATTTGATCTTTTTACCTTCGATATATTTTAACGTCTCCTCCAACACCTTGTTATTGCTTTCCACTATACCGATCAATGATCATCACCATCCCTTATTTTTTACACTTTTAAAAGATCTTTAAATGAACTCCCATGGTCAAGGCTTGCAAAATACGGTTTTTTGCCCCCTAATCCTACTAGAGGAACTCCTGTAATATAGGAGGTGACTAATGTTAACGAGCGCAAATCGGTAGGATCTAAATCACTGACTCTGCTTTTTCCGCACGATCTTGCAAAAATTTGCATTTCCATCGTGATCGAATTGATATAATTCTCCACTCTTTCAGCGGCAGCTGTAGGATCTAATCTCGCCATTAACTCAGGATCTTGTGTCGCAATACCGACCGGGCATTTACCCGTATGGCAATGATGGCATGCACCAGGTTCTGTCCCTAAGGCATGGTAGTCTTCTATATAAATTGGCCGCTGGCAATTAAGGGCAATTAACATTGCTGAACCCATATAAACGACATCCGCACCTAGTGCGATGGCTTTCGCTGCATCAGCGCCATTGCTGATTCCGCCGCCGATAATTAGCTTTACTTCGTGCTTCATACCGATATCGTAAAGTGCTTGAGCTGCTTCAACTACAGCGGAAATGGTCGGAATCCCTGTATGATCCAATTGGATTTCCGGTGAGGCAGCGGTTCCTCCTTCCATTCCATCAATGACGACTGCTTCCACCCCAACCTTTGCCGCCAGCTTTACATCATCATAAACGCGTCCGGCCCCAATTTTAATAAAGATCGGCACTTCATAATCAGTCGCTTCCCGAATTTGCTCTACTTTTACCCCTAAATCATCTGGCCCCATCCAATCGGGGTGCCGGCACGGGCTTCGTTGATCGACTCCTGCAGGAAGATCCCGCATTTTTGCCACTTCTTCAGAAACTTTATGTCCAAGAAGCGTTCCGCCCGTACCTGGTTTGGCACCTTGGCTCACGACAATTTCTACCGCATCGGCTTTTTTCAAATCATAAGGATTTAAACCGTAGCGGCTCGGAAGCAATTGGTAGACCAATTTCTCCGAATATTCACGTTCTATCGGATGCATGCCCCCATCGCCCGTACATGTACTGATGCCGCATCTAGTCGCTGCAATGCCAAGCGCTTTTTTAGAATGAGCATTAATCGCCCCAAAACTCATCCCTGCAATCATGATCGGTGTTTCGAGTACGAGGGGACGTTTCACCTTTCCTTCTCCTATAACAACTTTTGTATCGCATCGCTCCCGATACCCTTCCAGCGGTACCCTTGACAGTCCTGCCGGAGTAAAGACGAGATCGTCAAAGGAAGGTAAGTCCATTCTTTTTGTAGCTTGGCCGCGGATGCGATATCGTCCAATCTGAGCTTTTTCTTGAATTTCTTCAATTTTTTCCGGACTCCACACCTTGCTTTTTCTTATAAGATTTCTTTCCATACGCGAAACTCCTTTTTATTAAAATGATGAAGCAAGCCGTTAGGAACAATTTTTTGAAAAGAGGGCGGCGGTTCTATTTGATAGAAATCAAGCAAACTCTTTATCTCATCTTTTTCCTCTTCCGACACTTCCTCTACCTTTGTTCCATTCCCCAGCTCCGCAATTTTCCCGCCAACATAGATCACTCCATCATACATGGAATCTCCCAGCGCTTTCCCAGCATCTCCACAAATAATCATTTTTCCTTTTTGCATCATAAAACCGGTCATATATCCGGTATTACCGCCAATAATTAAAGTCCCTCCCTTCATGCTGATTCCCGCCCTGGCGCCTGCCTCTCCTTTGACAACTACGATACCGCCTCTCAGCGAAGCTGCACAGGAAGACGCTGCATTTCCATTTACGACAATTTCTCCGCTCATTAAATTTTCACCAACTGCCCAGCCGCAATTCCCGTTTATGGTCGCTGTCACCTTATCACATAAACTCACTGCATAGTAGCCGACATCTCCGTTATAAATGAGATGAATCGGATCTGTTATGCATACTCCAAGATTATGGCGTGCGAGAGGGTTTTCGATGATGACCTCCTTTATATTATTTTTCGCAAAATCCCGAATCATTTGGTTAATTGAAGTCACCGTTTCACTCTTGCAATCAATTACTATACTTTCTTTCACAGATTCCATACCAATACCTCCTCTGCCCCTGGTTCTCTTACTGGCAAGCTTTCCCCAAAGCCATTTGTAATTGCTAAGCTTTCAGAAGCAAAAGCGATGAAATCATCAGTTTCCGCAAGCACAATCGGCTTCATACTAAAAGGTTCTTTTGCTAAACCGACTGCTGTCGGCGTAACAGCAATATAGCTAAAAGAGCCGTCTAAATCATGAACAGATGCTGTCATTGCTTCTTTTAAGCTGGCTCCTTTCTTCATTTCATCTACTAAATAAACGGCAATCACTTCCGAATCGTTTCCGGTTATAAATTGATAGCCTTTCTTTTCGTAGTATGCTCTCAATTTAATGTAGTTTGTCACATGGCCATTGTGAATAATCGTTAAATCTTTGAAAGAATTGCAGCAGAGCGGCTGCGAATGGGAAATATCGACTTTGCTTTCTGTCGCCATTCTTGTATGGCCTACAGCAACTTGCCCGTCATATACGGAAAGTTTAAATTGCGCATCTAAAAGATGAGCTCCCCCTAAAGATTTCAACACTTCAATCGATTCTCCGATGTTTGCGACTGAAATGTCTTCGTCCAACTGACTGATTCCTTGTACAATATGTTGGATATCTCCTGAATGGACAATTTTTGTTCTGACGTAATTGCCATGATCAGATGAATACAGCACATCTGCTTTATCTTTTAAGAAGGAAATGATTTTCTCCCCGTTGCCCCTTGTTTCATAATTCACATCAACATATAAGACGTTCTCTTCCTTTGGATGTAGTATGGCAACTCCTGTTGAATCAGGACCTCTTCGAAACAAACTGTCCAGCATTGCCAATATAACTTCGCCTGTTTTCCTTTTGTGATTTGGATTTTTAAAGATGACACCACCGATCCCGCACATCTTTTTTCCCTCCAGTCGTTGAAAAATTTTTGGAACTTTTTGTGAGAGGTTGTGGTTATATACAATATTCCATAATTTTTTCCCAAAAAAAAGCTCGTTTTATCGAATATTGGGAAAATTACGAAAACTATGTTACCTTTTCTTCCATAGGATGGACTTTTTCATCCTTTGGTCATCTGTTTGGTACCCAGCCTAGTTCTTCGGAAATTTCATTTGCGGCTCTGATTGTGGTAGATATTAAACCGGCTAACTCATCTTTCGTAAAACGCGTTTCCGGTCCGGCAACACTTAAAGAGGCGATCACTTTATTTTCCCAAGAGAAAATAGGAGCTGCCACACTGGCGGTTCCTTCTGTTGTTTCCCCGAAAGAAATACAATATCCATGCTTTCGAATTAACATTAAATGTCGGTGAAGATGATCCACGTCTTTTATCCTTCCATTTTTTACAAGATCTTTAATCACTTGGCTTCTTGTTTTCTCTTCCAAGTATGCTAAAATCACTTTTTTCGAAGCACCTACGCATAATGGAAGACGCATTCCAATCGGTTCGACAATTCTAAGCCAATGCGGCGAATCAACACAATCAATAAACACGCCTTCACATCCTTCCGGTACGGTCAAGTACACACTTTCCTTTGTTTTTTGGGCCAGCTTTTCCATAATTGGTACTGCAGCATTACGAACCGATAGATTGTCTCGTATGGAAAGACCTAATTGAAGCAATGTAAGGCCTAGACGGAATTTTCTCGTTTGTTTGTTTTTATACACAAATCCATACTCTTCTAAACAAGTCAGCAATCGGTGCACCGTTTGAACGGGAATACCGAGCTTTTTACTGATTTCCGTAGTACTCCACTCTTCTTTATTTTCGTTCGGCTGAATAGTTTGCAATAATAAAATCGTTTTCCGAATCACCTCTGACATCTAAACCCCTCCTATGTAAAAAAATTTACATAATGAGAATGGAATGTTTGCTTTTATATTAACGAAATAAAAAATGATACAACGTTGTTTTGTCAGATCGGCCAACATACTTTTTATATTTTTTCCCATATAATGAGATTTTTTACCGGAAGAGGTTGAGGGAGGAATTTAATAAACGAGCAAGTTGAGTTAATTTTTCTCTTCTCCATTTTCTGTGGTTCTCTAGAGGCGAACTGGGGATGTATATCGGATCATGTAACAATTTGCGAATTTATTATCCAAGCAATATACGACAAAATAATCCGTCATTTGGATGCACTTGTTGAAAAAGCGCAAATTGCAGCTAGTTCTGAAGGTCTCATAAAATGGGGGTGTCTAATAAGTCGTTTTTACGGCTTATTGACGCCCCTTTAATGTTTTAGAAACGTTGATATATCGATGTTTATGATTTTTGTTTTTAATGGGATTTGATTTTCTGGACAGCCCCATGTCTCATGTCTCTCTCGTGTCGTAATGAAAATACCAGCCAAAACGAATAGTACACCAGCCAGGATGCCCTTAATAGTTCTTCTTTAGTTGAATGGTTTTAGTGTACTCGATTACACTTTCGTGAAAAGTTCGTATTGACAACAAATTCCGCTTAGGATAAGGTCAATCCGTTTCGAAATTCACTTACATATTTAAATTGTCGGTTTTGTATAATATTGTCTTTCAGTTACAAAATGCCTAAATAAATCCAAACCTTCATTATAAAATAAATGCTTTGATAAAAATTGAAACGTTTATCCTTTCTTTGCTTTAAAAAAATCCCCTCCCATGTAGACGGTTAGGAGCATAAAATCATTACATTTAACTGTCTACCTGTTAAGGGAAAATACGAGACCTGCTCAATTTTTAAAAATGGTAACATACTTACCATTTTGGAATATAAAATTAAGCAAACTTATCATAACGTTTTTCAGATGCGGCAGCCCCTTCGGAAATCGATGTAGATGACATCCCCTTTTTTCGTTTGCCATACCTTTTAGTTATGTCTCTTTTCATTCTGGCAATAGTCATAATTTCAAATTTGTCGCCGTCATCCAATTGACGGAGGATTTCGATTAGTTCCTGCTCTTCTGGTGAAAGTTCGTTTTTGTCATTTTGTTGATCGATCATTTCGTTTTCACTAACTTTTATAGATGGATCGGCAAAAAGAGCAGCTGAAGCTTTAAATAGATTCATTAGTGCTTCAGGATCTAAGCTGACCGAACTGTTTTCGCCTATCAAACATTTTATGGTCAAATCCTGAAATCTTTTAAACAATGGAGATTTTTTAATTTTATCGTCTTCAACTGAAGCACGGTCAGTCATTTCTTGTAAACAAGAATCTGACGTAAATTTATCATTAGTTTCAGAAATCGGAACACTAGTCAAATAAGCCTCGCCGTATAGCAAGTAATCATTACTCACTCCTAAAACTCTGCTTATTAATGATAGATTCTCAGCAGAAACTGAAACTGCTCCTCTTTCAATTTTGCTTAGTGCGCTATTCGTAATACCAGTAGCTTTTGCCATTTCCTCAAGTGTCAAACCTTTTTCTTTACGAATTCGTCTTACCCGACTGCCCAATTCCTTTTTGAAATCGCTCATTTTCTGTCAACCTCTCTATAATCTTCCTAAAAGAAACATTTTTAGTCCTAAAGGAAAATTTTGTTGATTTTCGTCTTATAGGAATATATAATGTAATCAAAAGTGGTAACCGATTACCTTGTCAAACAAAAATAAAGTGTAAATAGATGTAAAAGTTCGACAATCTGCGTAAGTTTCCTAGTCCATTGGTCCAAAAGAACCGTCATAGGTCATTTCATGAAGGTTACCGATGGACTATATATCCGTTTGAATAATCAGCGCGCTCTATATTAATCATCACAACCGCTTTTGCAGCCTTGAAACTGAACTAGCAGTTGAATCATTGCAGCAACAATATCATGCAATCCAATGATTGGAATGAGCAAGCTGTTGTTCCGGTGCAGATGCTTTGGATGAAACAGGTACAGCGTGCTGACTGAAAAATGCAGCATATCAAATGTTCTTTATGCCCGGAAAGCCTTCTGATTATTGATCTTAACAATGAAAGAAATAGACGAGCTCAATCAAAGGCTGCTATACCCATTCGAAGTCATCAAGCAGAGTTTTGCTATCTAAAATAATTCTTTGAGTTGTTGTATAAATACATTCAAATTCATACATAAACTGTTGAATCATATGTCCTTTAAAAATTGCCAATTTGAGGTATCGAGAAAACAACTTGTTCCCAACTACATCAATCAGTTGAAGATATACAAATGGAAATGCTTCACTGTTTTTTAATACCATCTGCATTAAATTCTCCGAAATATAGATAGTCTCTAAATAGAGCTAGTACTGGCATGAATTGAGGAACTTGGTTCTTTTATTTGTCCACAGTTTGGTTTTACAACATGATGAGCAGGCTTAATCTCCTGAACAATCTGGTCGATATGAAGCTTTAAGGATGATAAAAGCTCCTGCTGCGTTTCTCCGTCCTCGTTATACATGAAAATCTTTCGGAGATAGCACCAGGACATAGTTAATCAGCAATAGATTTTTGAATCAACATCTCATAACGAATTCTGGTCCTCAAATATAGTTATGACTCCCTTTCATTCTACCAAAATTCGGCATAGGGAAACAGAATGATCATAGAAAGGAGGGATTGAAAAGGTAGATGCAGGGAAAGTATTTATCGACGGCTTAGATCTTTCGAAAAACGATGATATTCTTAAGGCATATAGAGAGAAGCTCGGATTTCTTTTTCAAAACTTTGCATTAGTAGAAAATAAGACTGTTGAAGAAAACATTCTGATGATCGACAAGAAATATAGAAACAATACCACTGTTTCAGCAGTATTAGAGAAAGTTGGATTGAATGGTTACGAAAAAAGAAAAATATATACTTTGTCCGGTGGAGAACAGCAAAGAGTAGCCATTGCGCGTCTGTTTATGAAAAAATGCAGTATTATATTGGCAGATGAACCGACAGGAAGCTTGGATAAATATAACGCCAATCTAGTGATGGAACATGTAAAAGAACTTAATAGATTAGGAAAGACCATTATATTGGTTACACATGATGAGGAATTAAAAAAGATGGGAGATGTTATCATTGAATTATAAAAAAGTTTTTTTAAAAATAATGATTGGAATTGTTGGCATATTTGCTTTATATTTTGGCATCCACACTTATGCCAATGGCCAATTGGTGAAAACATATGCGAAAGGATTCGAACAAAACCCATTAGGTGATTATGCGAAAAACGAATCAGATATGGTTCTTACAGTATATGAAGCTCCCCTTTTCCAGACATATACCAATTTATCAGTGCTGGCTCGAGGAAGCGATCATTAACATGTATCAAAGTGGCATGAGTACGCGTGAAATTAGCAAGTTTATTGAACGAATTCTAGGAAATGCCTACTCCCCAACAACGATTAGTCATATCACGGATGTGGTAAAGGAAGACATTGTAAAAAGGTGAAACAAAAATAAGAATAGTGATAGGATATGATGGTAAGATATGGACAGCATTTCCAGTAAAATAACTTTTGAATACAATTTTGTAGTTGATAATGGAATTATTTCAAATAAAGATAAACGTGATGTTCCTACCATATTAGCGGTAGAAGCTACACTTACAATAAAAATCAATAATGAGTTATACTTTGAAACAGAACTTGCTATTTTAGAATTCTATAAAGCATTATACGAATGGAAAAACAGAGTCACAGATGAACATATTCCAGAATTCCATTATTATACGATTGAATATGACGATTATGAAGATGGTGCTATTCTGTCTTTAATTCCATTTTCAAATAAAGCAAGAGTGAAATCTATTTGGGCAGAGCAAGATTTGTACAATGTTTTTGATTTAGACTATATCGTAAGGGAATTTATTCAATTAGAGCAAAATCTAAAACGAGATATAGAAAATTACTTTGGAATCGAATTGAAAAAATTCATAAAACATATCCCTTTGATGAAAGGTCCTTATTCGGATGATTATTAGCAAATAAAAGAGAGACTTGAATTAAACAAGTCTCTCTTTCTCTTTTCAAGAAAATATTAATATTAATAACTCAGCTTTCGCAGTCCAAAATCTTGTTTAAATGCTTGATGTAAATGGTCTTGGGAAGTACAAAATTATCATTTGACATTTTTTAAAACATAAAGAAAGACACCTATTCTTTTGGTAAAATATTGGTGACGAAACCAAATCCAAAAGAAAGGTGTCACCACTATGATAACGAATAAAGACTACTTTGCGCAATTACCAAAAGAAATTAAACAAGGATTTTCCGAATTAAATATTGGATATCATTTAAGAAAAGCGAATATTACGAAACTTTCCGGGTATTCTTGTCTTACTGTTTTCAAACTGATTTTTCTCCTGAATCCGTGATGAATTGAAATCGACTTTGATTTTGTTGTAATTTTGATGGATTGATAATCCATAAAACCCCTTTTATGCTTATGACCTATGTCATCTCTATTTCCGAAAATGGAACAAATCTCTTTTTTAGGTATACGAACCAAAAAAATAGACAAAAAAGCACAGGGAGTGACGTTGGACATCAGTGCCCGAACATTCGTTCGTTATCTTGCCTCTCTCCATTTCTGATAGACGTTCAGTAGGGGCTCGCTATAGCCACTCCTTCGCGTCAGTTTCATCCAGATCTGTCGTGATCGACGGACGAGTCGCCCTGCCATCGTGATCACCGTCTGAATAATCGTCTTGATGCGGCGGCGTTTCACTTTGTGGTGCAACGGATGTCTCGGATCGCTTAATAGATCTTGTCCAATCAGACGAAGAAGATTGTAAACGAAGGCTCCCATGACCAACACGAGCGCATTCGTTTTCATCTTCCCAGATGGAAGCCGCTCTAAATCTAAGTCGCTCTTCAGTTCGCTATGAAACTGTTCGCATGTCGCATGGTCATGATACAACGCGAGCACATCGCTCATTCGAACATGCTCGTATCCTTTGAGCCGCACCCAATAGCTTTCCACTTCATAATCAGGAACGAGCATCAGCTGTCCATTGCGTTCCATCGTCCGTTCCGTCACTTGGGTGACTTGAACGTACGTATACGTGTTTCCATCGATCGCTGCCTTCTGTGGAAGGCATAGCTCATAGGTTTGTACTCCTTCGCTTTGTCCATCATCGACACGTTTGCCCTTTTGCGAAGCGATCTGGAACCAAAGCGCTGTCGATTCTCGGCGTAAGTTTCGCTTGATGACAAAGTCCACGTCTTCCTTTAGGCATACGTGCACATTCGCTTCTGCATCGTTTCCTGCATCCATGCGAACAAGCAGACGAGATGAAGTCAGTTGACGAGCTCGACGGATAGCGGTGACTAAAAACGAGGGCATGTTGTCTTGCACATGTTGTTTCCCTGGACGCAACTCGGCATGAACGAGATACCCTTCCTTCCCTGCATACGCAAACAACGGTGTAAAACCGTCAAATCCTTTATACGTTCGACTGACTCCTTCTTTTTTCGTATCGGAGTTGTCAAATGGGGAACCATCTATATCAAGGGGAAGCCATGTCGTCTTTCCTTTGGTCCAACAAGGGGACAAAGTGGCATGTCGTTGAATCAACAGACGTATGGACTCCTCCCAAAGAATCGTTTCGGTCATCGGAAGACAAGCGAGCTGATCGAGTCGTTGTCGCAAGGTTGGAGAGGAAGGCACGTGCTGAATCCCCATCGATGCCGAAAAGATATCGTCCTGACGATACGCTTCGATATGATCGAAATCCGTTTTTCCTGTGGCAAGCAAGCCAATCATCGAGCGAATGACATCGCTATGGGAAATGTGCACTTCTCGACGAACCGTTGGAAGCCGAAGTGCGTTTACCCGTTTATCCAGTTTCGTTCGATGGAGTAAGTAGCCAACGAGAGCAAGCCCAGCACTTGGGGTAATCGCTTCATCTGTCAATACAAACCGAATCGGGAAATCTTTCATCACATCACCTACTTGATGAAGAATCGTCAACGTCGTTTTCCCTTATCGTATCAACGGTTTGCGACCATTGTAAAGATGTTTTGTCACGGATTCAGGTTTTCTTTTAGTCTTCCAATATAAGAACTGGTTTCGTGCTTTTATGAGTAAACGATCTCAGGATCTGCCCGGAAAGGATACAGTCTATCGCTTTTTAAATACACCAACCTATCATTGGAGAAAGTTTCTGCTTTCATTAAGCAGTGAAATGATCCGTCTGCTTCAACCATTAACTTCAAAAGATCGTGTCACAGCTTTTGTGATTGATGATTCTGTCTTTTCAAGAAACCGTAGTAAGTCGGTTGAACTGTTGGCTAAGGTTTTTGATCACTCTACCCATCAGTACTTGAAAGGGTTTCAAATGCTTACCCTTGGCTGGACCGATAGTTTTACTTTTATTCCCGTTGATTTTGCTCTTCTAAGTTCACCGAAAAAGGAAAATCGCCTGCAAGAAATCAATACCAATATTGATAAACGAACATCTGGCTATAAGCGTCGCCAGGAAGCTCTGAAATCAAAACCGGACGTGGCTTCAGCTTTACTTGATCATGCGCTTGAAAAAGGGATTATAGCTGACTATGTTCTCATGGATTCCTGGTTTACACAAGCGCCTTTAATTGAGAAGATTACGAACAAAGGGTTATTTGTCATTGGCTTGGTGAAGCAATTAAAGCAGCGATACGTTTACAATGGTGAACGTTTCACACTGAATCAACTTTACAAATTGGCAAAACCTCACATGGGTAAAAAAGACATTCGCGGATCCGTTTATGCTACTTTAGACAATGGAATTCCAGTAAAAATTCTATTTGTACGAAACCGTAATAAACGGAGCGAATGGCTTGCCATTCTCAGCACAGATACAACATTAGAAAATGAAGAGATCATTCGTATTTACGGCATGCGTTGGGACATTGAAGTCTTCTTCAAATGCAATAAATCCCTTTTAAATTTAGAGAAAGAATTCCAGGGACGTTCCTACGACATGTTAATTAGCCATACAACCATTGTTTTTACACGATATATTCTCATTGCTTGGCAAATGCGAAAAGAGGAGGATCCTAAGACGATTGGCAACCTTTTTTACATCCTTTGCGAAGATGTAAAAGACATAGATTTTATTACTGCCCTTCAATCACTTATTGACCTTTTCCAAACTTTGGCGGAAGCCGAGGTTTCTTTGAACATGGACATCTTTAAAAATCAAATGAATAAATGGTTGGCCACTATACCTAATTATATCAAGCAATGCTTAAATATTTCTGTGTGCGAAAGTTGAGTTAATAATTAATGAATTTTTCGGTTTGGTTTTTTAACTTTCTTCTGTCATATGTTTTCCTCTCCTTCTACCGAAAAATGTTTCAATGCAAACCGTTTAATATACCGCCCGTCTTTTTCTTTGTAACCAAAGAAGTCATCCACTTCCCTCGCCCAAACTTTATCTGTTGAAGAAAACATTCTATGATCGACAAGAAATATAGAAACAATATATAATGCTCCCATAAGGTGAGACACATGAGCGTGATAAATAAGTTATAATGATACCATGAAAAAAAGAAACCGATATACCGCAGAATTTAAAGCTAAGGTGGTTCTTGAGGTGTTGCGTGAAGAGCAAACCGTCAATGAAATAGCCGCCAAATATGAATTAAGCCCAGTCATGGTCAGTCGTTGGAAAGCAGAATTTCTAGAACGATCCTCGATGGTCTTTGAAAAAGGCTCAAGCGAAGTGGATAAAATCCGTAAAGAATATGAGGCCAAACAAGAAAATTTAGAGAAATTGGTAGGTCAGTTAACGGTTGAAGTTGACTGGCTGAAAAAAAAATCTGGGCTCAAATAAGTCTGTTGACGAACGAAAGGCTATGGTCGAATTCAATCACCCATCGATCAGCATCAAGCGTCAGGCACAGTTATTAGGTATTCATCGTACTAGCGTGTATCGCCAATCAAAGGGGCAAACAGAAAGCTCAGAAAACATCATGCTCATGCACGAAATGGATATGCTTTATACAGCTCATCCCTACTTTGGCTACAGGCGCATGACTGCGAAACTTCGTGAGAAAGGATTTGATGTGAATCGTAAACGCGTACGCCGTCTCATGCGCCTTATGGGTATACAAGCTATTTACCCAAAACCCAACCTTAGTAAGAGGCTACATGCCAAGTACTGCCGGCCTTACCTGCTCCGTGGATGGGAGATCACCCGTCCGAACCATGTATGGGGAGTGGATATCACCTACCTTCGTATGGGACGGGGCTTTATGTACCTGTTTACCATCATCGACTGGTTCAGCCGCAAAGTGATCGATTACGAGTTATCTAGTACGCTGGAGAAAGGATTTGTCATCGACTGTCTGAAGCGGGCATTGCGTCATGGTAAGCCGGCCATCATCAATAGTGACCAGGGCAGCCATTTTACAAACGCTGACTATCTCGGGCTGTTGAAAGAGTATGGCATCCAGGTATCAATGGATGGCAAAGGACGAGCAACAGACAATAGTCGTACGGAACGATTCTTTAGAGCTTTAAAGTATGAATGTATCTATCTCAATGAATTCGATAATCCTAAAGAGTTGCGAAAAGGCATTCGACGCTATGTTACGTTCTATAATACAGACCGACCTCACCAATCCTTGGACTATTTGACGCCAGCAACAGTGTACAAGCAACCTAAGATGGTTCAAGCATCCTAACCATCGAACGTGATGAGAGGCTTTATATGGAGAGACGGGCATGATAGGCTGTTTTAGCCATGCGATGTTATCTGTCCATCGCTCCAGCGCAAAAAATCGTGCCCGTAGAGGCTCCATGTCAAGCCTTTATCGCACACGCACCACATTCATAGCGAAAGGAGAGAATGGATAACTTAAATATTATCAATTTGTGTCTTGACAAAGGGGTGCATTACAATACCACTGTCTCAGCAGTATTAGAAAAAGTTGGATTGAATGGTTACGAAAAAAGAAAAATATATACTTTGTCCGGTGGAGAACAGCAAAGAGTAGCCATTGCGCGTCTGTTTATGAAAAAATGCAGTATTATATTGGCAGATGAACCGACAGGAAGCTTGGATAAATATAACGCCAGTCTAGTGATGGAACATGTAAAAGAACTTAATAGATTAGGAAAGACCATTATATTGGTTACACACGATGAGGAATTAAAAAAGATGGGAGATGTTATCATTGAATTATAAAAAAGTTTTTTTAAAAATAATGATTGGAATTGTTGGCATATTTGCTTTATATTTCGGCATTCACACTTATGCCAATGGCCAATTGGTGAAAACATATGCGAAAGGATTCGAACAAAACCCATTAGGTGATTATGCGAAAAACGAATCAGATATGGTTCTTACAGTATATGAAGCTCCCCTTTTCCAGACATATACCAATTTATCAGTAAGTAATAGCAAAGAAAAAGTGGATTTAATTGTTTGGGTTCCTCTTTTTTATAGTAAAGAATTATCATATGGTCTTATTGTAATAGATGATGAAAATATCGCAACTTAATCAAATTGAAGTAAATGACAGATGATGAAAAATATAAACATATTCTTCAAAAAAAGCAAAATGCTATTACGAAATAAAATCCGCGGCAAAAAAAGAATGGGGTTTAAACTTTTAAAATGAAAAAGAGAACTAGCTCACAAAACATGAACTAGCACCTATTAAAAGTAGCCCTTATGCGTTTTTGTTCAGAAAATAAGATCTGCTGGTGCAAACATTGGGGCAGCTTTTTAAAAAAGGTTTCTCAGACTTTTTTATTGATCTTTTGTGAGTTCTGCTCACGTTTGACCGAACCATGTCGTTTAAAACAGGCAGACAGCCTTTGTTCGTTGTCTGCCTTGATACATGCTTAATTTTCAGATAAGGATGCTGCTTCTGCTCTGACAAGCCCTTTTGAAATTTTTCCGGACGGAGTGGTCGGCAGTTCATCTTTAATCACTAAATATTCTGGAAACTTATACTTTGCAAATCCTTTTTCCTGCAAATATTCTTTAATTTCCTCCAGATCAATCGTTTCATTTTCTCGCAAAGAGACGAAAGCGCAGCCCCGTTCGCCTAGACGAGGATCCGGAACACTGACGATTGCCACTTGTTTGATTTTCGGATGCATTTGCAATGCTTCTTCAATTTCTGAAGCATGATATTTTAATCCGCCGCGGTTAATCGTATCTTTCGTCCGTCCGACGAAATGAAGGTATCCTTTTTCATCAAGCCAGCCTTGATCCCCTGTTAAAAAATAGCCGTCTTCCGTAAACGACTGGGCGGTTACTTGCGGATTTTTATAATATTCAATAAATAAGCTTTCTCCTTTAAAAGCGATTTCTCCTATTTCGCCCGTCGGAAGCGGTTTGTGCCGCTCATCTACAATGATGACTTCCCCGACCGGTGCCGGTCTGCCAACTGTTTCCCATGTTAACGAAGCTTCATCGCCCGGACGAGTAAAGGTTCCTGCACAAATTTCACTCATGCCCCACTGAGCAGCAACATCGCAGTTTAATGTAGCCCTAAGATCTTGAACCATTTTCGCCGGTATTTTTGTTCCCCCAGTTAAAATAAGCCGAGGATTTAAACCGCTTACATTTTGCTGTTCGCACTGTCTTAATAAGTCAATTAAATGTGCGGGTGCAGCAGTCAAAAAAGATACTTGTTCTTTTTTCAATAAGTCGATAATTTCATTTGATTTATATTCTCGATAAAGTAAATGCTTCGCTCCATATCGAAGGCTAATGATAATCATCGGCAGTGAAAACATGTGGCATAATGGAGTTAAACATAAAATGGTATCATTGTCCGTTATTTGATACTCCTTGCCATTTAGCAGATGGCACGGAACAAATGTCCGGAATGTATGAAGAACTCCTTTAGGATTGGACTCTGTACCTGATGTAAATAATATGATGCACGGATCATCAAAAGCCGGTAAGTTTTCATGTATGTCTTGATCAGAAACGGAATCAGGTTCTGATTCAAGCAAAGCTGTGATACTTATGCTGCGGTCATTCTTCTTTTCCCCTGCCACCAAAACATGCTGTAAATGAGGAAGCTGAGCCTTCAATTCATGAGCAAGTTGTTCATGATTGAATCCCTTCCAATTGTCAATTGTTACAAACGCTTTCGCTTCACAATGTGAAAGCATATATTGCAGCTCTTTTTTCCGGTAGTTTGGACTGAGCGGATTAAACACTAACCCAATTCTCGATGCAGCAAGATGTACGACAACAAATTCCCAGCAATTGGGCAGCTGTGCAGAGATGGCATCGCCTTTCTTCAAACCTAGCTGTATAAAATGCCTCGCCAATCTTAATGACAATTGATTCAAATCTTCAAAAGTATAGAAATTGTCCCCTTCTGCAAAAGCAACACGGTCTTTAAATTTTTTTGCCGATTCCTCAATCAATTCATGAATCAGCACATTTTCAGTCATCCGGTTTGCTGCCATTCAAATCCCTCCCATCAAAAGTAGACGGAAAACCGCCTTCTTACATAAATGGCGGTTTTCCGATTGAGTTTGTCAAAAACAACCTTTGCCTTCAGCTTAAAATTAAGACAAAAGGATGTTTTTGACATGTTCAGGAACAGGCACTGCTTTTGGCCGATCTTCTGCGACAGATGTCCATGCTCTCACTTCATGGCCTTCTGCTACAACTTGATCCCCTTTTTTAAACGTATGCTTGATTTTGAAAACTTTGTTGTTAACTTCTACTACTTCAGAATGGACAGCTACCTCATCATCATAAAGAAGAGGTGATTTAAACCGGCAAAATGCTTCCAAAAGCGGTGTAATGATCTTTTCATCCGATTGCAGCTTCGCCACAGGAAAGCCTGCGGAGCGCAGCAATTCATGCGAGGCTTGATCCATCCATCGGTAAAAATTCGGGTAAAACACGATGCCAGCAGCGTCTGTATCTCCCCACACTACTCTATACGTATAAATATTTTTCATGTTTCCACCTTCTAATTCTCATCTGCAAATTTCACGTTTACGGAAAATTCCCCCACACTTCCAACTTGAATGCGGACGACATCTCCATCACGGATCGGTCCGACACCTTCAGGAGTTCCGGTTGCGATAATATCCCCAGGGTTTAATGTCGAATAAGTCGAGGCGACTTCCAAACATTTGTAGCAATCATAAATTAAATGCTTCGTGCTTCCGTCCTGGCGCAATTCTTCATTGACCCAGAGCTTCAATGAAAGATCATTTGGATTTTCAATCTCATCAGCCGTCACGATCCATGGACCGATCGGTGTGAATGTATCAAAAGATTTTCTCCATGTTCTCTCTTCATTTCCCCGGATGGAAATGTCCAATAAGGCGAAATAGCCGAAAATATAATCTTTTGCATCTTCATATTTAACATTTTTCGCTTTTTTGCCGATGACATATCCGAGTTCTGCTTCATGATCTGTTCTTCTGTCTTTAAATGGAAGCAAAATCGGATCGGACGGACCTGAAACAGATGACGGAGCTTTTAAGAACAGCGCAAGTTCTTCAATCGTTCTCGGAGCGTTGTTAAATTGTTTGTTCATCTCCTCTTGGTGCTTTTTATAGTTAACAGGAGCAGCCCATATTTTGCTTGGTGAAGGGACAGGCGCTCTAAAAACTACTTCTTCAAGATCGTACTGTTTTCCTTCTTGAGCTGCCTTTTCCAGTGTATCTTTTAATGAATCAAAATTTTCCATCAGCCTTACTAATGATTCATGCGGCTTTGTTTGATCCCAGTCAGCGGTAGTTGTTACATCTGAAACTTTTTGGCCTGCTACGATTCCTAATCGATTATCATTAAAAATGGCAATTTTCATAGGCACACTCCTCACTTAAATCGCTTCTGCACAATTTTTAATCTATTTACGGGCCTGGAGTAAATACTTTTTCAATTTTTTGATGTCCTTCCGGATGGGCCTCTTCATATTCTAATCCAAGAATGTCCATAACCGGCTTATCATTGAATGAGAACAAATAGGCGTCCTCCGATCCTTCATTGACATGCTCATGCCAGCTCCACGGCGGCAGAATGAAGAAGTCTCCTCTTTCCCATTCAAATTTTTGTCCGTTAATGACTGTATATCCTTTTCCTTCAAGAACATGGTAAATGGCGCTGTGCACATGGCGATGCGCTTTCGTATGCTGGTTCGGCAGCAATCTTTGCATCATCGAACCGATTCTTTCATCTGCCGATCCTCCTGTTGTCGGATTGATGTATTCAATCGCATAGCCATCATACGGATCTTCGTTTTCCTTTGGCGATTTACTCATTTGCTCTAAAACATATTTAGCGCGCTCCCATTTGTAGCCAATAATAGGAGACGGATACCCAGGCTTTTCTTTTTTGCCTTTCGGGACAAACGCACCTTTTGCAAATTTTTCAGTTGAATAATTTTCAGGCGGCTGTTCAGGATAAAATCCATTTTCATAAGGCTCGAAGAAAGAAGCAGCCAAATTTTTCACAAGTCCTACATCCAAACCGTCCAGCCAAATCATCGGTTCAGTTCCTTCATGTTTATGTTCATGCCATGTCCATGCAGGAGTAAGAATCATATCTCCCCGTTCCATGTACACTTTTTCCCCATTCACAGCTGTATAAGCTCCAGAACCTTCAATAATAAAACGGATCGCTCCTTGAGAATGGTGGTGCGAAGGAGCAAATTCTCCCGGCAGCAATAGCTGGATTCCGGCGTACAACGTATGTGTTCCATATCCGACTAATCCATGTTTTAATAGATTAGGATTTTGCAAATAAACAACGCGCCGCTCAGCATCTTTTCCAGGTTCTAAAATTTCTCCCGCCTTCATAACATAATCGCGGATCGTTTTCCACTTCCATAAATATGGCTCCACATCATGAACAGGCTCTTTTGTCACCATGTGTCCTAAATCATACCATAGCGGACCTAAATAACTATTTTTCATCCCATCGTAATATTCTTTTAATTCTGTGTCCGTGATGACTTCTTTTTTGCTCATAGGAAACCCTCCCGAAAAATAAAATTGATCCAAAACTAATGATCATGTATGCGTTTCCATCAATCCTAAAAAAATAAAATTTTTTATTTGTTCCTGATATAGGGAACTTAATTACTTAATTCGATATTAAAAAATAAAATTAATATTGTCAATAGTCAGAATTTATTTTCTAAAAACTGGGCGGATACCTCACTCAGCAGTGCCCGTGCATTCTTTCCTCATTTCAATTCATCTGCTTAATATTTGTCATCACGCTAAAAAAAGGCTTACAGAAAGTTTCGTTCTATTAAACTTTCATGCAAGCCTCATTTGTTTTGATTATAATCTTTTCCAAATTTCTTCTCTGACCGATACTTTCCATCAACGCCAGCTTCTGCATATGACCTGCATAATGTGATGGATGCTTGATAGTTGTCATAATATGAGACGGCTCGAAATTTAGATTTTCCTCTACCCCTTTGCAAATGATTGGTAAAAAGCGCTTTTAATCTTGTGAATGAACCTCATACACGACAAATATAGGAATGGTTTTTCCTTCAATTTGTGCAAACTGTTTAGCAGTTTCAAGAAAAACCGATATTCCTCGCTGCATCTATTTTTCTGCACAAAGGAAAATGCATCTTTAAAGAAAAACTCTCTAATACTTCCAGCTTTTTGTCTTTCCAATAAACAAAAACAAACCCGCTCTTTCTTGAATACGGGTTTGTCCCAAAATCAAACGTTTATCGAAATGTCCAGAAATCTTTGAAACTAGAGCTAATGGGCAATTATTTGATTATATTCGGAAGCCAAAGAACCATCTGCGGCCAATAAGTAATGATGAACAGTGCAATAATGGACACGACCAAAAATGGCAAAATGGCTTTCGTTAAGGCTTCCAGCTTGACATTTCCCAACGAAGAAGCAAGGTAAAGCCCCGCTCCAACTGGAGGTGTAAGGAGACCAATTGTTAAATTTATACAAATAATTACTCCGAAATGAATTGGATCAATTCCATAGTTTGCAATGATTGGCGTAAATATCGGTACAAGTATAATCAATGCAGCGATTCCGTCCATAAACATTCCTACAATTAATAGAAAAATATTAACTAATAGAAGAAACAGGAACGGATTTTCAGTTAAAGAAGTCATCCAGGATGCAATTGTTTGAGGAATTCTCTCAAATGAAAGCATCCAACCAAATAAATTTGCCATTGCGATGAGCATGGTAATGATAGCACTTGAAATAGCTGTATTAATCATAATAGTTGGAAGATCTTTAATTTTCAGTTCTTTATAAATAAAAAAACCGATAACTAACGCTACAACACATGCAAACGCTGCTGATTCCGTAGGAGTAAAAACACCGCTTAAAATACCGACAATAATTATAAACGGTACTAACAGTGCAGGAATCACATTCAAGAAAGATTTGAACATGACGGATATTTTAGCGCGTTCATGCGTCTGCCACTTCTGCTTGTAGCCTGTGTATGCAATTAGTAATATAAAGGCAATCCCCAATAAAACTCCAGGCATAATTCCTGCCAAAAACATTGAACCGATCGATGCTCCTGACGAAACGCCATAGATAATAAACAGCATGCTTGGCGGAATAATGGGACCTAAAAGACCTGCGGCTGCTGTCGTGGAGGCGCTAAATTCCCTTGAATATCCTTCCTTTTCCATTGAAGGCACCATAATTTTGCTCATCATAGCAATTTGAGCTGTAGCTGACCCTATAATGGATGCAAGTAGCATATTCGAAACGACATTCACATATGCCAATCCACCTTTAAAATGCCCAACAAGAGTCGTAGCAAAGCGAATTAAACGCTTTGTTATGCCGCCGGAATTCATTAACTCCCCTGCCATCATAAACAGCGGAATCGCAAGTAGACCGTAACTTTCAAGGCCTGAATATAACCGTTGGGGCGCTGTTGATAACAAACCCGTATTTCCAGTTAACAATATATAGAGAATCGTCGTGATTCCAAGTACAAAAGCAATCGGTACTTGTAAAAGGAGGAGAATAATAAAGATTAACAGTGCGATAGCCATATTACAATGCCTCCTTTTTGCCTTGGAAATTTTTTAAAATCAAATCGAGCGAATGAATGCTAATAAAGAAAAAACTAACAGGTACGCTCAAATATGGAATAATCATCGGCAATTGCATCGAATTGGAGCGTTGAATCATTATATTAGATGATGACAACCACATGACAGATAAATAGAAAATATACAAGGCGAAAAGAAGGACGGAAAGCAAACTGATGCCAAACAAAACTTTTTTTGTTTTTCCAGTCATTTTATCCATAAAAAGAGTAACGGCAGCAGAATTCTGCCGTTTAATACTCATGCTTCCCCCAATAAAAGTTAACCATGCTAACGAAAAAATGGCGGTTTCGTCTGACCAGTTTAAAGGAGAGCTTAAGACATAGCGATAGAAAACACCTAAAGATAATGAAACGAGCATTAAAATGCATAAAATGATCGCCAAAATTTTTTCAATACTGTGTAAGATTTCACTCAGACTATGGATAAACTTCATAAAAACTCCTCCGTTATTGTTTCGCTTCCTCTAAAAACTTTTTAATAACCGGTGATTTTTCAGCATATTTGTCCTTCACTTCTTTTGCGATCGAATCAAAAGCAGAGGTATCGGTAAGTTCTTTTACTTTAACTCCATGCTTTTTTAATTCCTCCAAGTTCTTATTCTCTCGTTGAATTGCTTGTTGAACACCCCAATCTGCTGCTGCTTTTAATGCTTTTTTCACAATTTCTTGATCTTCAGTCGTTAGCTTGTCATATGTTTTTTGACTCATCACAATAACAGATGGGAACGTTATATGGTTTGTCAACGTTAAATTTTCAGCATTTTCATAATATTTTTCCGTTACTAACGCATCTAAATCAATGTCAATTCCATCGATGACACCAGTTTGCAAAGAAGTATATACTTCAGAAAGCGGCATTGCGGTTGGACCAGCGCCGACTTTTTCCAAAAATTCCTGAATAGCCGGGCTGCCAATAATGCGAATTTTTTTCCCTTTCAAGTCTTGCGGAGAAGAGACATGCCCGTTTTTCATCAAAATGTGGCGGTTTCCGGCAAAAATAAAATCAAGTCCGACAAGCCCTTGTGAATTCAGATCCTCCAACATCTGCTTTGCAGCTTCCGATTCTCTCATTTTCACCGCTTCTTCTAAATTTTTAAACGTGAATGGCATAAACCAAGCGTTTAATGAATCTTGGCGCGTACTCATATAAGCGTTTGTCAGAAAACCAAAATCTAATGAGCCAGTTTCAAGCTGCTGTGCCATATCTTTTTCCAGTCCGAGCTGAGAAGCAGGGTAAATTTCCAGTTTCATTCTTCCGTCTGAAAGCTTTTCCAGCTCTTCCCCGAATTTCAAAGCAGTTTGATGCCAGACGTGAGATTCTTGTGTCACATGGCTTACTTTAAAAGTGTATACGTCACCGCCTTTTTCAGAGCTTTTCTCATCCCCGTTTGCGTTATTGCCGCTGCATGCTGAAAGAATGATGACTAAAATGGACAGCATGACAAGCAACCTCATAATTCTCATTTTCTTCATGTAAAAATCCCCCTTTTTTAAATCAACTTTGTTAATAAAAGTTTGCAGGTACCAAAAAATGAAACGCTTTCAATAATAAACATTAAAAAACATTTATTATTGAAATAGTGAATTCGTTTCATTTATATTATAATTTATCTGCTCTCTATGTCAAACCATTTTTAATATTTATTATTTTCTAATAATTAAAAATAAAAAAGCAGCTTTCCAGCTAGAAAGCTACTTCCCGCTTTTAAATCCAAAGGATTCAGATAATTCGCGAGCGCATTTTATGACGTATTGGCTCACTTCATCCGTCGGCTTATGCGGGATCAGCTTCGTGAAGCCTACCAATGTTATGGAGGCTACAAGATCATGATTAAAATCTAAAATCGGCACACTAAATGACGAAACGTGCTCCACTAAAGGCTCTGCTGCGTAAGCAAAGTACGTTTTTTCAATTTCAACTTGCTCCTTTTCAAATTCCTTCCGTTGTTCTTCCGTCAATTTGCTTAACTCTTTTAACTTCCATTCCTTAATCTCAATTTCAGGCGTTTTGTTGAAAACAGCGAAAATTTTCCCTGTGGCAGACATTAAAGGCAGCCGTGTTCCAATTTGCGCTCCGATATTTAGACCGTAGTTGGCATTCCAAATATTTGCGATAACCGGCCCTTCATGCGTCCAAACTGTAAGCAGCGATGTTTGGGCTGTGTAGCGGCTGATATCTCTTAAGTACGGCGTCACCCTGCCGATCACATCTTTGCTGCCAATTGCAGCCGAACAGTATTGAATAAATTTTCCTCCCAATGAATATGTTCCATGTCTTTTATCCCGATACAACAATCCAAGCTGCGTCAATGTGTTCAAATATTTATAGAGGTTGCTTTTTGTAATGCCGGACAACTCCTGAATTTCCGTAAATTTTAACGGATGATCATTGTTTGCAATAATCTCTAAAATTTGCACGCCAGTTTGCAACGATTGAATGATTTGTACGTTTTTTTGCTGCTGCATTTCTCTTCCCCTTTTAATCCATTTTTTAACCCAATATCCAAATTCTTTTATAAACATGAATGTAACAAGGAACTTTGAAAAAATCAAACACAATAAAATAACTGAAAAATTTTTATTTTATTAAAGTTGACAATTTTAAAATATTTATTTATTTTTATTATTAAATAACAATGTTATCTAATAGTGGATTTTATGACCCGAAAGTGAAAGGCTAACACTACCATTTTTCAAAACATTGAATGCGCTTCCAATTTTTCATTAGTCACGTTTTCTAGTAACACAGGTCAAGAGTAGGCGCCGTTAAAAATTTAAGCAAAATGTATTGCCTAAGGAATGCTTTTAGGCCATACAATTTTCCCGACTATTGCTGCATGGATGCAAAAGCTTCCGAAAGGGTTCCATTCGAACGCCCATAGACATATGCACACATCGATTTATCATGCTCCGTTATACGATCATTGACGGCACTCGATTTAACTGGGAAAAAGGAGATTTTTTCGTTGTCCCGAACTGGTCGTGGCATGAACACGTTGCAGAAGAAGAAAGCTATTTTATTCTCAACAAATGATTTGCCAATACTTGAAGAAACGTTTGAGCAGTCAAAACGGTTATCAAGAAGTAAAAGATAGTTTACACCAGCCTTATAAATTGAATTTTGTAAAAAGTGAACTTGAAGCAATTGTCGATTCATTTCATTTTTCATTCTAATAAGGGGGATCAATATATGAAAAGCAGTCAAACAGATTTAATCATTGTCGGCGGGGGGATAGGCGGTCTTTCGGCTGCTCTAGCGGCAGCGGAAGCCGGAAAAACTTCATTAGTTTTAGAAAGAGCTCCTCAGTTTGGTGAGGTCGGAGCAGGCATTCAATTGGCTCCAAATGCAACCGCTGTGCTGAAACGATTTGGAGTCATGGAGGAAATTTCAAAAGTTGCTGTATTTCCAAAACGTCTTGTGCTAAAAGATGTTTATACGGCAAAAGAGTTGTCAGCAATGGACCTTGGCGAAGCATTCAAAGCCCGATACAAACATCCGTATCTCGTTTTGCACCGTTCGGATCTCCACCGAATTTTGCTTGAAGCTTGCAAGAAAACAGGTATGGTCCGCTTCAAAAACAACCAAACAATTGAGACTGTCAAGCAAGAACATGACGTTGTTTCTGTTTACAGCCAAAGCGGAGAAATGTTCACGGCTGATGCCGTCATCGGAGCAGACGGACTTTGGTCAAAGCTTAGAAAATATTTCGTTGATGACGAACCCATTTGCTCTGAATATGTTGCTTACAGAGGAACCATACCGATTTCCGAAATTTCAAACGCAAACTTAGACGATGTCGTCATGTGGATCGGCCCTTATTTGCATTTAGTACAATATCCAGTAAGACGCGGAGAGCTTTATAATCAAGTGGTCGTGTTTAAATCTTACAATTATAAGGCAAATTCCGATGATTGGGGCACACCTGAAGAAATGGACAGACGATTTAAAGGATGCCATCCGGATGTGAAAAATGCCTTAACATTTATACAACGGCAAATTCGCTGGCCGATGTATGACAGGCTGCCAATTAACAATTGGACAAAAGGGAAGGTTACATTGCTTGGCGATGCAGCTCATCCTATGCTGCAATATTTAGCTCAAGGAGGCTGCCAGGCGCTTGAAGATGCTTCTTATCTTGCAGATATGCTCAAAAAATATCCGGACAGCTATGAGCAAGCATTCGCCGATTTTCAGAAAGAGCGGCTGCCGCGTACAGCAAAAGTACAAACGAGCGCTCGGACATGGGGTGAAATTCTTCATACTGAAGATCCTGTTGCAACATTGCTCAGAAACACTATTTTTGAACAAAGAACTCCACAAGACTATGAAGTGGCCGATTTCCTTTATAGCTATGACAAAACGACTAAACAAATCAATTAATATATGAATAGAGAAGCCTGACGTAAAAATTTGATCTCATAAAAAATATTTTAATAGAAAGCGGTGAAAAACAATGGATAGCCTTCGTTTCACCGCTTTCTTCATACCATTTGCACGATTCTTTTATTTTTTTAAAAAAAGGTGTACAATTAGTTTGTTGTTTAAAAAGTCTGAAAAAATGATTTTTTTCAAAGAAGGGACAAATATGGAAGAAGCAAAATTATGGACGAAAAATTTTTTTAGTATTTCAATTTGTAATTTTTTTCTTTTTATGAACTATTATTATTTGCTGGTCACCTTGCCGATCTTTGTCATTCAAGATTTAAAAAGCAGCGAAGCTGAGGCTGGCTTAATAGCAATGGTTTATTTATTTGCTGCAATCGTGACTCGCCCGTTCGTCGACCAATTTATGGAGAAACTTGGAAAACAAAAAATGTTGATTATTTCCTTGGTCATTTTCTTGATCGCATCTATTTCTTATTTGTTTGTGAGCTCGATTGTCTTATTATTGATCATTCGTTTTCTTCATGGAATTGGTTTTGGGATTGCGACAACCGCAACAGGTGCGATTGTGGCAGATATCGTTCCGGAATCGAAAAAAGGAGAAGGAATGGGATATTTTATTTTATCTTCCAATGTCGCCATGGTGATTGGACCGTTTTTAGGGCTTACCTCGTTAGATCATTGGGGTTCTTTTGTCATGCTCGTCATTGCCCTTATTTGTTCCGTTGGGGCGCTTTTGACCGGGGGAATAGTTAACCTGCATGAAATGAAGCCGAAACTAAATAAAAGAGAACTTTTCAAAGTGAATTTCAGCTTTGAAAAACTTGTAGAGGTATCAACATTCCGCATTGCGTTGATTGCTGCCTTTTTAGCTTTTGCTTATTCGACTGTATTATCGTTCGTCTCCGTTTTTGCGGAAAAAATGAATCTTGGCGCCGGTTCGAATTTATTCTTCGTCGTGTATGCAATCGTTTTGCTCATTTCCCGGCCGTTTACCGGAAGGTGGTTTGACCGATACGGCGCAAATGTCATTGTTATCCCATGTATCGTTTCATTTGCCTTCGGATTATTTATATTGAGCATGGCAAATACATCCTTCATCTATTTGTTAAGTGCAGTATTTATCGGTCTTGGATGGGGAACCTTGTTTCCAAGCTTCCAAACAATGGCTATACAAATTGTCCCTCCACAGAGAAGAGCGGCTTCTCTCAGCACCTTTTTATCGATCTTCGACATCGGCATCGGCCTCGGATCGTTTTTAACTGGAGCAGTTGTTGTGTTTACTGGATTTACATCTTTATATTTTTACACTTCGCTTTATGTGTTGGTAGGTTTAGTTTTATATTGCCTCTTTGTACAGCATCGTTTTGCCAGAAAGCCGAAAAGTTTGGAGCACGATCGAAAATCTTCTCTTCAACAATAGCCCCCTTTAAGCAATGGGGGCTTTATCATTGCTTTAATCCTATTTACTCTGAGATTTTATCTAGTTGAATTAATCATCATCAGTGCTTTTTGGGGGTTATTGTTAGAAATATTGCAGCTAACCAGACTCACTATTTTGCAGCAAAATTTTCTGATGACGCCTCCTGTTCGATATATTGTTTAACTAATTTATAGCAATCATCAATATGTTTATTTCCTAAATATTTCATCGTTGCAAAGCTAATCCCGGCCGAAACCCCTATTCCAATGAGAGGAATAAGTTTGCTCGTCTGTTTTGCCGCCATCCGGGTTGCAGCTTTTTTCACCAAGCTCAGCACCAATTTTTTGCCAATTGTTCTTCCGATGAGTTCATTTCCTAATGAAGTTGCCAGTACGATAATGAGCTCTTTTGTTTTCGCATCCAATTGATCAACTTGCTCTTTTGATAAACCAAACTTTTGATTAATTTCATTTAGCAGATCTTTCACAAGTGCAGCATCCACCGTCACATCAATACCCGGAATTGGAACAGCTGCAGCAATAGCAGAAACAGATGAACGTCTATTCACTAATTTACGGCATTCTTCCCGAATTTGATCCAATTGATCGATCGTTTTTGGCAGCATTAAAAAACCTCCGTTCCTAAATCATTTCTTCTGTCATCGCTTCAATGACTGCGTCGCTATGTAAAAAGAAGGCGACAAATTTAATCACCAGCCAATTCAAAGGGAAACGGCAATAAGAACGTTGCAGCCGCAAATATTTTTGAAATCTTTACTTTCTCCCTTTAAAGCTCCTGCTAAAGCTTGCGATTAGAAATAGTTTTTGCTTTTTCTCCATTAAATACCCCAATCGTGAAAAAAATCTTTTCTCCGCCTCCTTATAGGAAGAGTATACCATGTTTATAGGCGTTCAGAAATAAAGTCATCGACAAAAAAACCGGAGAAACGAATGAAAGGATGAAGTTAAAAAACTAATAAGCGCTCACAAAAAATTTTTTGTGAACTCAAGATCGTTGAAAATTCCGATTGATCAACACGCTGAACAATGGAAAAGCAGCAAGTATTGTTTATTCAATTTTACAATGGGAGCAAAAGGTGTGATTGCTTTATATTTTTTCATCGATTCATGCATTTCTATTAGAGGAAAAGCGTAAATTTAACTTTAGTTATTAGCAAATGTGGATCTTAGTAGATTCTGTGATTAACCTTTTATAAATAACAAATAAACGGAAAGCTGACTTTATTAAAGATACAAGAAAAAAAACTCTTTTTTGCAAAATCGAGTAGGAGGGAGCGATTAACTCCCGTCCTCTCACACCACCGTACGTACGGTTCCGTATACGGCGGTTCAATTAAGATAATTGACGCAAGTCTTTATAACTTCCGTGAATAGCTGTTCTCTTTATGCCAGTGGTCACTCCACCCTCCAAGAGATCTCCCACGGGATTCACCGCTTCCTCCCTCAAGTGAGGTACTACGTTTTCTGTGTTCATCATGACTCACTGAATGCCAAGGGCTATTCTCTCTTAATTGTTCGGTCCTTCTTAGTTGTTCTAGACCAACTAATACTATGACCTCTGCTGACTTCTGACTGTTCAGCTATCTATCACTAGATAGGTTACCAAGGTTACTTGGCGTGCCAGCCAGACCTCCCCGGGTAAGAGTGTAATCTTTCCTTCCATCCATCTGCTTCATTTACTCTGTATCACCTTCGGCAGAAAGGGCTTTGTTTTGTCTTGCAAACTCACCCAGTGATACCTAGCCTCATATGAAGTTCGTGTTCCTCAGACCGGAAGTTTGCCGCTCGCTTCCTTCAGATTCCGCGTCACCACGGACACCCTTGCGTTAAGCTAACTGCTACTTCTGCCTTCGCAGCTCGGGACTTTCACCCTATAGATTACACCCATGCCGGGCGCACAAGAAAAAAGCAGGAGTTCATCCTGCTTTAGCTATTGAATCATCTTCAACATTGTAGGGAAAACTTCACAATCTTAACATTACAATTTTAGAGATATGTTAAAAATACTATGAAAATTGATGAAACGTAATTTCAGGGCGGCTGCCAATTCGGATGTTCACTCCTGTTTGTCCTAGGCCTTCGCTAATATAAAACGGCCGCTCGTTATGGTAATGGAGTCCTTTAATAATGTTCATTCTTGGAAGCTTGCCTTTGTAAAAAAGATGGTACGGCTTTGGCAAATTGATTTGTCCGCCGTGGAAATGACCGGACAGCAAGTAATCAAACGGAATGTTTTCCATTTCAAGAATAACGCTTGGATCATGGGTCAGCACTAATCGCATTCCTTCTTCTACTCCGTGAAAAGCTTTTTGAACATAACTGCGGTTTGTCGTGTAATCATCAATGCCAATAATATTCAAGCATTCTTCTTCAAGCTGAATGGTCACGTGCTCATTTTGTAATGTCTTTATCCCGTAATGCTGCAGCATTTTTTTCAAAGTTTCAAAGTCTTCTTCCTTTAAAACATAATCGTGATTGCCGAACACAGCATACGTGCCGTACGTTGGATTTGTTTTTCTCAATACTTCCAAGTATGCGGAAAGTTTTGGGATGCTTCTCTTCCGGTCGAGAAAATCACCTGTCAGTGCAATAAGATCAATTGGTTCTGCTGAAATCAGCTCATCTAATTCCTTTGGGCTGATCGATAAGTTTTCTAGGTGTAAATCAGATAGATGGAGTATTTTTATATTCTTTGCAGAAGCTTTCCTATCGGGGCAGCGAACTGTGATTTTCTTAACAGCTACATCCTTTGTATTTTTACTTCCTTTTATTAAAAAAAATATGAAAAGTCCAAGAAAAAATAATATAACAAAAAATAGCATAACCAAACTCCTCTCTCCCCAAAGTATAACGAACTTTCTCAAACGATCCTAGTGGGAGTTAAAGGAATTTGAAAAAAAACTCTTAGCTGCAAAAGAGCTCAAACTATTAACAAACCTGCCTTCCGCCTCTGCCGGAAAGACAGGTTTGCCTTTCTTAATTATTTTGCGCATGTCCATACGTTAAAAGCTAAAACAAGCATTCATTTTCATATCTGCGAAATCCATCCGCTGCTGCCTTGCTGCTCTTTTGCATCAGTCAATCGGTTCTTTGTGCTTCTTTATCTATAAATCGTGCACCTTTCAGCCAGCTAAGTTTTTCCGGTTGTGGCGCTGAACTCTGCAAATTGTTCAAGCTTTGACAAATCGCTAGATGTGCCCTGGATTTTTAAGAAACCATAATTTTACAAATGTCATTTGTAAACTCAACAGGATCTTGGACTGGCAGGCCTTCAATTAGCAAAGCCTGATTATATAAAATGTTTGTGAACAGCTTCAGCTTCTCTTGATCGTTTTCATACGCTGCTTTTAGCGTTTGAAAGACTTCGTGATCTGTATTAATTTCAAGCACTTTCTCCGCTTTAATGTTTTGGCTGTTCGGCATAGCATTTAACACTTTTTCCATTTCAATAGTGATTTCGCCGTCTGTTGATAAACAAACAGGATGTGTTTTTAACCGTTTTGATGCTCGCACATCCTTTACTTTATCACCCAAAATGCTTTTCATTTGTTCGAACAGCTCTTTATGTTCTTTTTCAGTTTCTTTTTTGTTTTCTTCTTCGCTAATTCCTAAGTCGCCGCTGGAGACTGATTTAAATTCTTTCTCTTTATATGTCATTAACATTTTGATCGCAAATTCATCGATATCCTCTGTCAAATACAAAATTTCATAGCCTTTATCTGCAACCAGCTCAGTTTGCGGCAGCTTTTCAATTCGTTCATACGAATCGCCCGTTGCATAATAAATATATTTTTGCTCCTCAGGCATTCTTGATACATATTCTTGCAGGGTGACAAGTTTTTTCTCCTTTGAAGAGTAGAACATAAGCAAGTCTTGCAATGTTTCTTTATTTGCGCCGAAATCGCTGTAAACGCCATACTTTAATTGTCTGCCAAATGCTTCATAAAACTTTTCATATTTTTCTCTTTCATTTTTTAATAGGTTTTCTAGTTCGCGTTTAATTTTGTTTTGAATGTTTTTCGCAATGATTTTCAATTGCTTGTCATGCTGGAGCATCTCTCTTGAAATATTTAACGATAGGTCCTCAGAATCAACCATTCCTTTAACGAAGCTGAAGTAGTCAGGCAGTAAATCCGGGCACTTGTTCATAATTAACACGCCGTTGGAATACAGTTCAAGCCCTTTTTCATATTCTGCTGTATAGTAATTAAATGGCGTTTTTTCCGGAATATATAAAATCGCCTGATAGCGAACCGTCCCATCTACGCTAATATGAATATGTTTTAACGGTTTGTCAAAGCCATAATGCTTTTCGGCATAAAAGTTTTCATAATCTTCATCTGTCAGTTCACTTTTATTTTTCCGCCAAATCGGAACCATGCTGTTGATTGTTTGTTCTTCAACAACCTCTTCAAATTCGTTCTCGTTCTCATTTTTCGGTTTTTGTACTTTGACATCCATTTTGATCGGATAGCGGATGAAGTCGGAATATTTTTTAATGATTTGTTTTAACCGATATTCGTCAAGAAATTCGTCATAGTTGTCATCTTCAGTATTCTCTTTGATTTTTAGTATGATCTCCGTTCCGACCTCTTCCTTCTCATATGGTTCGATTGTAAAACCATCAGCGCCTTTTGATTCCCATTCATATGCTTGATCGCTGCCCAGCGCTTTACTGATGACAGTGACAACATCCGCAACCATAAAGGCGGCATAAAAGCCAACGCCGAACTGTCCAATAATGTCATAGCCGTCTTTTAATTCGTTTTCTTTTTTAAAGGCGAGCGACCCGCTCTTTGCAATCGTACCAAGATTTTCTTCCAATTCCTCTTTTGTCATGCCTATGCCTGTATCAACGATTGTGAGCGTCCGCTTTTCTTTATTTGGAATAACTTTTATGTAGTATTGATCCTTTTGAAAGGTTAACGAATCATCAGTCAGTGCTTTGTAATAAATTTTATCAATCGCATCGCTTGCATTTGAAATTAACTCTCTCAAAAAAACTTCCTTTTTTGTATAAATGGAGTTGATCATCATTTCTAATAACCTTTTCGACTCGGCTTGAAACTCTTTTTTTTCCATGACCGCCTCTCCTTTCTAAAAAGCGTATGTGCAAAATTAAGATAAAAATTAGCACTCTAATCAATCGAGTGCTAATCATCATTTTTTTAATAACAAATATTTAATTTTATGTCAACTCCGAATGATTGACCGCTTTGCACTTTTCTTGAGTTTTTCTTTACGAACGATAGGCAACAGTCGTTTTCGAATGAGAAGGGCTTTGTCTTTCCACATAATGGTTGCAAATTTCTTTACCAATCAGGATGTTTTTCGGCACAAAAGCATTCCCTCGCAACTTTCAAGCTTCACTTTTATTGCCAATCCTTTAAGATTTCCCCATTCCTCTTAAAAAATGAAGAAGCATAGTAATCGATCGGTTGATGTCAGGATCTTTTAAAGCCGATAGCAATTGGAAAAAAGAAGTTGTTTCTTCTTTATTGACGCTTGCCGCAGCTTCTTGTATTCCAGCATTCATTCTTGTCGTCATTACCTGCAGCTTTTCGAGATCGATTGTTCCCAGCAGCATCAACAGATTGACGATATTTTTTAAAACATCAATGTTCGGTTTTCTGCTGACTTCCTTAACCACGTTTTCTAGTACTTGATCTTTCCGCGCTAAAAGGGCATTGGCGATTTCCAGAACACCTGCATCGTGAAGCTTCCGTAAACATGCTATGCCTTCTAAAACTGCCTCTTTATTGTCTGCTAACGCTTGCTCGATTTCTAATAAATTTTGCTTTCTTTTTTCTTCTTGTGACACTTCGATTTTTTTGATGGTTGTAATTGGTTTAGCCATGTATTTTCACCTTGCTTCCGGGAAACGTGTAATCGCTGCGCTCCCATTTCTTCTCTACTTTGACCCCAATTTGCGGATTTCTTTTTCCGTTTCGATGGTTGTTTGGACGAATTGGGGAGTCTCCTTTTTCCTTCAATACGACCATTTTTACGGCAATTTCTTTATATGCCGGTGTGTTTGTATCGCGGTCAGCATGATTGCCTGTTAAACGATTAATAGCCAATTCGCCCGTATCATTCAATGGGATAAAGATTTCATGCTTTTGCACGCGATCCGTTATGTGAACAGGGCCTTTTACAGAGCCGTATTTAGAAATAAGCTTGACAATGGCTCCTTCTTGAATACGGCGTTCTTCAGCCAATTCTTTCGAAATTTCTATAAAAGCGTTCGGGGTTTTCCGGCTGATTCCTTGTGATTTATACGTCATGTTCCCTTCATGGAAATGCTCTAGCAAGCGCCCGTTGTTCACGTGAAGATCATACTCTTCATCTACATCATATAAATAATCGACTTGAAGCGGATAAAGCTGTGCCTTTCCATCGGCAAACGGGAATCGATCTTCATAAAGAAGCGGCGAGTCGGTTCCATCTTTCTCAACAGGCCATTGCAAGCTTGAAAATCCTTCTAAACGGTCATAGGAAACACCGGCAAAAAGCGGTGCGAGCGACGCCGCTTCTTCCATAATTTCTCCAGGGTGCTGATAATCCCAATTGAAGCCCAGTGCTTTCGCCAGCATACAATAAATTTGCCAATCAGGCTTCGAATCTCCAAGAGGCGGCAATGCTTCATACAATCGCTGAATCCGGCGTTCTGTATTGGTAAAAGTTCCTTCTTTTTCTAAGCTTGGGCTGGCCGGCAGCACAACATCTGCATATTGGGCCGTTTTTGTTAAAAATAAGTCCTGCACAACGAAAAATTCCAGCTTTTCAAAAGCGGCGCCGACTTGATTGATATTGGCATCGACAATCCCCATATCTTCGCCAGTCACATATAATGCCTTCAGAGCGCCTTCATGAATCGCTTTAACCATTTGATGATTGTCTTTTCCCGGATTTTTAGGCAATGTCACGCCCCAAGCTTTTTCATAACGGCTGCGGACTTTTTCATCCGCTACCTTTTCATATCCCGGGAAAAAGTTCGGCATGCTTCCAAAGTCGCTGCACCCTTGAACATTGTTATGGCCGCGCAGCGGATAGGCTCCAGTGCCCGGTTTGCCGTAATTGCCTGTCACTAATAACAAATTGGAAATGGCAGTACTCGTATCACTTCCGCGCTGCTGTTGAGTGACTCCCATCGCCCAGCAAATGACCATTGTTTTAGATTGATGAATCGTTTCAGCAACCTTGATCAGCGTGTCCTTGGAAATTCCCGTCACTTCTTCCGCATATTCTAACGTAAACGGCTCTAAGCTACTTTTATATTGTTCAAAGCCGTTCACTCGTTCTTTGATAAACTCTTCATCATGCCAATTTTGGTCAATGATGTATTTCGTTACAGCTGACAGCCAAACAAGATCCGTTCCCGGCTTTGGCCTGATAAACATATCGGCCCGCTCCGCCATTTCATGCTTTCTTAAGTCAAACACGAGCAGCTTTTGTCCATAAAGTTTTTGCGCTCGTTTGATTTTTGATGCCAAAACCGGATGCGATTCCCCTGTATTGGCGCCAATAATGATGACAAGATCAGAGGAAGCTATGTCAGAAAAAGATCCTGAATCACCGCCATAGCCGACAGTGCGAAATAGTCCGACCGTTGCTGGAGATTGACAATATCTTGAGCAATTATCAACATTATTCGTTCCTATCACTTGACGGGCAAATTTTTGCAGTAAATACGATTCTTCATTCGTTGCTTTGGAAGAAGCTATAAATCCTAAAGCATCAGGGCCATGTGCATCTTTTATTTCTTTAAACCGTTTTGCAACATATCGAATCGCCTCATCCCATTCAACTTCTTTAAAATGGTCGCCTTCCCGGATCAGCGGTTTTGTCAGCCGTTCTTCACTATTGACATAATCCCAGCCGAACTTCCCTTTTACACAAGTGGAAATTCCGTTTGCCGGCGATTCCGGTGTTGGTTCAACTTTTAAAACTTTTCTGTCTTTTGTCCATATATAAAATGAACAGCCAACTCCGCAGTATGTGCAAACTGTTTTCGTTTTCTTGATCCTTTCCTTGCGCAGCTCAGCTTCTGTATCTGAGATGGCCATTAGCGAACCGTATCCTGTTTCCACTTCCTTCGTCAAATTAATCATCGATCGTAATGTACCAGGTTCTACATTTGTTAAAAAGCCGGCTTCCCCTAACATTGATTTTTCCATTAAGGCATTGCACGGACATACAGTTACACATTGGCCGCAATTGACGCAGCTGGACTGATCAATCGGCACATCGTTGTCCCAGATCACACGAGGCTGCTCTCTGCTCCAATCAATCGTCAATGTTTCATTTACTTGAACATCTTGGCACACCTCTACACAGCGTCCGCATAATATGCATTGATTTGGGTCATATCGATAAAATGATCCTGAATAATCCACTTCATACGGTTTTGGTTGGAACGGAATACTTTGATGTTCAATGCCTAAAGCTTTAACCGTATTATGAATTGTACAATCTCCATTGTTTTTATCGCAAACTGTGCAATATAATTCATGATTTTTTAAAATTTGATCCATCGCTAATTTTTGAGATTCTTTTACTTTAGAAGTCTCTGTTTCAACAACGAGTCCTTCTTGGACTTTGTAGCTGCAGGCTCGTACAAGCTCCCCGTTCACTTCCACCATACAAGTATCACATGTTTGAATTGCGCCCAAGCTTTCATGATAACAAACGTGCGGTACATCCATTTCATGTTCGAGCAAAGCCTGCAGAAGATATTGATTTTCCCTTGCGGTTATTTCTCCCCCGTTGACCGTAATCGTTACATTTCCCACGATACGTTCCCCCTGTTATTTTGTTATTCTGTTGCTATGTGTATAAATGTTCATTTTATTTTCCCGTATAAACCCAACAGTCGTAATGTTTAAATCTTCTGCCAATTGAAGTGCCAAATTTGTTGGAGCCGATTTTGATAGAAGTATACCGCACCCAATTTTCGAAACCTTCAGCACTACCTCTGAGGAAATCCGCCCGCTGAAAGCGATTATTTTATCATTTAAAGAAATGCTTTCGTTTAGACAGAAGCCATATAATTTATCTAAAGCATTATGTCGTCCAATGTCAGAAAATGTCTTAATCAATCCCTCTTTTGAACATAATGCCGTATGATGAATGCCTCCAGTACGCTTAAAAGCCGATGAAGCTTCATTTAACATTTCCATTAACTGAAAGCATTGTGCGGCAGAAATCGTCATGCTGCTCATAATCGTTTTCGCTGTTTTCACATCATTATAAAAATAAAACTGTCGGCTTTTTCCGCAGCAGGAGCCGATAAAGCGTTTGGAAACAAACTCTTTCTTATCCCCTATCGGCTGATGCAAATGAACATAGGCAAACCCCTTATCCTCATCAATTTGAAGCGCTTTCACATCTGCTTTTATGCGGATCATCCCTTCTGAAGCTAAAAAGCCTAAAACAAGCTCCTCTACATGGGACGGCGAGCATACTAATGTGGCGAATTCCTCATTGTCCACAAAAATTGTTAACGGATACTCTATCGCAATTTCATCTATCACCACTTTCTTGTTTTGATGATCAATTTTGATTATTTCTCTTTTACAAATAATTTCTTTTTCCATAATGGGAACCTTCCTTTTTAATCACACCTCTAAAATAAAATATTCGACAGAAGCAGAAAAAATCCTTTTCTTCTTTTTTTCTCTATTTGTCCATACAAGTAAACTGTTTCACTGGAAAACCTAAGCGAGGTCAGGCTGGGAAAAATGAGGGGAGAAATATATATCTTTCAAGCGACATCGATGACTTTGGCAGACTGCTTGTTCGAAAAAATCATCCAGTGATCAATGTCTTTTATCGTGACAAACAGCTTGGGAAGAACTACTGAAAAACTGAAACCCTCTGCTTTTTCATCTATCCATCTAATAAGCTATTCGGTCATTCCTTAACCAACATCTACCGTTTGAAATTATTAGCAAATTTTTCACATTCTCTGCTGCCATTTTTCAATGCACGGAATATTTAACTGCTTGCACTTGTGTACGATCGAAGCGCATACCGCCAGAATCGGCGCGATATCCATAAGAACAGCCCGGCAAGTACAACGGATAGGATTGTTGTCATCCCGTTCCATTTTCCAAGCAAAGACAACGCCGGCGTGCTTGTAATAAAGGCAGCTGGCAAAATGTATGTGAGCACGATGCGAAGCCAGCCTCTATACATTCCGATTGGGAACCGTGTTGTTTCAAAAAATGAATTAAAAACAAACGATAGATCATCGATACGAATAACCCAAAAGGAGGTGGTCATCAGCATCATCCACAGCGCGTAAATCAGGACAAGCGAAGATCCGATACTAATAAAAAACATCACTGCATCCATTATTGTCGGCATATAATGTTTTTGTATTAACGCATAGATGATCAAGCCGATGCCAAGAAGCACATCAATTAAGCGCCAAAACACTAAATGGCGGAAGCTGACATAAAACATGCTGTCGACCGGCTTTGTCAATACATAATCAAACGTTCCCATGCGAATATGCTGCAGCAGACGGGACATGTTGGGCCGCAGGGCAAAATCAATCAATCCTTGCAGCGTATTGAATATACCAAGAAGCAGCAGAACATCCGCATATTTCCAACCGCCGAGGTTATCTGTTTGATAAAAAAATATTTGAATTGTCAAAATAGCCATCCCAATGCCAAACAAACTCGACAGGAAATTCCCTAAAAATTCACTGCGATATTCGAGCTCCTCTACTAAACAAGTCCGAAAAAATTCACAAAAAATGCGCCAATGTCTTTTCACATTATCCCCCCACAGCTTGGTTTTTCCTTAGACCAGCCTTCCAAAGCAACAATACTGCAAGCATAAAAAACATGCACCAAACTGCAGCCCATCCAAATCCGTACACAATATCCATCCCTTGGACGCTTCCGGTCAAAATTTCGATTGGAAACCCGACCATATATCGAAAAGGCAAATAAAAGCTGATCGTTTTCAAAAACGGCGGCAGGAGCGACATCGGGGCAATGCGGCCCGACAAAAAGAGAGACACCGCTTCAAACATGCCGTACAAAGCCGTCACTTTTGTCACCCAAAAACCTAACAGACCAAATGTGTAGCTGAATAAAAAACGAATGACCGCTGCCAATAAAAGCGCACAAAAGAATAACAGCCACTGCGCCGCACTTATTTGATCCAGCCGCAGCGCCGGAATAAAGACCGCCAATAGGCCCCATGCCGGAATTAAAATGACGAAAAATAACGCTTTATACACGATATTTTCAGCAATGGCCCAATGTATCGGGTGAAACGGACGGACAATTTGATAAGAAAAGGTTCCCTCCCTTATTTCCCGCTCCAATTCCCAAACGTCCCAAGCGCTTGTCATGCGTTCAACAAAAATCAATGCCGCAAAGTAAAAAATAAACGCATTCTCCTGATCAGGATCAATATTCATCCAGACCATCATCGTGATCAGCGGCTGAACCATGGCTCCTGTCATCCACACGATCGTCGCCAGCCGGTAGGCAAACATCTCCACATATTTCATGCGAAGAAGAACAGAGTATTTACGAAACATGTGCATCCTCCTGAAACGCGAGCGTTATCACTTCTTCCATCGGCGGATCTTCTATATTTAAATCGCGAACATCAAACTGCTGCAAAAATCGGGAGGATACCTCGTGAATGCGTTCCCTTGGCACACGAAGCGTTACTTTACCCTCTTTTGCATCGACTAATTCGCCGTATGCATCCCATGAAATATCGGGAATGGACGAAAGCTGAACCTCTAGCAATTTATACGGCGTCAATTTTTCCGTCAACATGTCCAATTCACCATCATACAACAGCTTCCCATGATTAATAATGAGCACCCGATCGCACAGCGCTGTCACATCGCCCATGTAATGCGATGTCAACAATACTGTCGTTCGGTGCTCGCGGTTATATTGTCCTATAAAGCGGCGGACTTTTTCCTGCGTATGGACATCCAAGCCGATCGTCGGTTCATCCAAAAATAAAACCTTCGGCCGATGCAAAAGCGCGGCTGCCAATTCGCATTTCATCCGCTGTCCGAGAGACAAACTCCGCGTTGGTTTCGTCAAGAGCTCTTCTAACTCCAGCAGCTCGACAAGCTCATCCAACGTTTGCCGAAACGCACGGTCTTCTATTTCGTATATCGCTTTATTGACGAGAAACGTTTCCATTGGCGGAATATCCCATATGAGCTGGCTTTTCTGTCCCATGACTAAACTCATGATCTTCTTAAATTCCGCTTTTTGTTCAAACGGTACATATCCGGCAACTTGAATGCTCCCGGAGCTTGGATAAAGCAAACCGGCCAGCATTTTAATTGTCGTTGTTTTCCCCGCTCCGTTCGGCCCTAAAAATGCGACAATTTCTCCCGAAGGAATAGTAAATGAAATGTCTCGCACCGCTTCCACAGTACGAATTTCCCTCTTAAACAAACTGCGTACAGCCCCCGTCCACCCTGCTTGCCGAACGTGAACTCGAAATTGCTTGTACAAATGCTCTACTTGAATTGACATAGTGCCTCCCTCTGTTTCTTCGAACACCATGGGATTACGCCATTGAAACAATCATTGTTAAATCGTCTCAATTAATTCTAATCGAAAATCACCAACCTGATTTTTTTTGTACAAATTCGTCACAGAAGTGGAATAATTTTGTATCGTCCCCCTAAAGTTCAGGTCTCTTTCAGGAACTGACACATCAAACGTTTGCTGATACAGCAGCGTCGTAATATCATGATATTCATCGCTTCTCACCTTAAAAGCAAAACGAATTTTATGTAATGGCTCACCGTTTGGTTGATGAACCACTTCCTCTTCATACTCCTCTACTTGTATCTCTACACCATTCAATATTACTTTCTTCACCATACGATCCATCCCTCCTTGGCAGCTGTTTATAAAAAATCATAGCACGAACGCTTCCTGCCCACAAACTAGCATGCTTATGAATATACAACATAAATTCGAAGCTGTTTTGACTCTATTTACCCAGATGAACAGCAGCTAAAAACCCGTGCGATTTAGAACGGACTATGTAACATTTTTGATTTTATATAGTCAAGATGAATGCAGCCGTTTTTTGTTTGCCAAAAAATATACATTTAGAGGCGGCAGCAACAATCCGTTCGATTATGGATTCAAACGTTCTGCCAATTTCGCAGCCAAACATAAACAGAATCTTATTGGCTGCTTTCAGGCTTTTTAAGCCAGGGAAAACATGTATTTTTTTTCACAGGACTTAACCCAATATTTTCTTAACCCGGCAGATAATCCGATATGATTTGAAAATCATGTATATTCTTTAAATATTTGTACAAACATATGTTGAGCAATGCTGATTTTTTCAGATTTTGCAAATGGTACAGGCTGCCTAAAATGCTATAATATGGCATAAACTAAGCGAAAAGAGCCAATGTTCACATATTTTTCATTCTCTCTATATACATTTGTCAAAGAGAATTGACAAAGAGCACATTTTTATAAAGTAAAATGAAATCATATTGTATTGGTTCATCCTGATCATATACTCATGACCGGTTTCAAAGATTTATCCCATTCAAAAGGAGGAAATAAAATTGTTATTTGAAGACCCCGTATTCAGCAGTCGAATGCTGACTATCCTTACACTTTCTTTTCACGCTATTTACGCAACCATTGGGGTAGGCGTTCCGTTGATGATCATGATTGCCCAGTGGGTTGGGATCAAAAAAAATGACGAACATTATCTTTTAATGGCTAGACGTTGGGCGCGGGGGTATGTCATCACCGTAGCTGTCGGCGTTGTAACAGGAACTGCGATTGGACTCCAGCTGTCATTGCTCTGGCCGAATTTTATGGAACTTGCCGGAAATGTGATCGCATTGCCACTTTTTATGGAAGTATTTGCTTTTTTCTTTGAAGCAATCTTTCTCGGAATTTATATGTACACTTGGGAACGATTTAAAAATCAGCGGAAGCACCTGCTCTTTCTGATTCCTGTCTCCCTTGGCGCCGCCTTTTCTGCCTTTTTTATTACCATCGTCAACTCTTTTATGAATGCGCCGCAAGGGTTTGACATTGTAAATGGTGAACTCATCAATGTCAATCCGCTGGGTGCGATTTTTAACCCGGCCATGCCGACAAAAGTCGCACACGTAGTCGCAACCGCCTTTATGACAGCCGCCTTTACGCTGGCATCTATTGCAGCATGCCAATTATTAAAAGGCTCCAACCATGTTTATCATAAAAAAGCCTTGTTTTTAACTATGAAAATAGGACTGATTTTCTCCATTGCAACAGCTGTTATCGGAGATTTTTCCGGCAAATATTTAGCTGAGTACCAGCCAGAGAAATTGGCGGCTGCGGAATGGCATTTTGAAACAGAAGGAAATGCTCCTCTAGTCATGTTTGGTATTTTAGATGACGAACAAAACATTAAATATGCACTTAAATTCCCATATTTGCTCAGTATTTTGGCGCATGGAGATCCAAATGCAGAAGTTATCGGACTAGACCAATTTTCAAATTTTGAATCTCCTCCGCTTTATATTCATTATTTTTTTGATATTATGGTAGCCATTGGCGTTTTCATGATTTTATTAGCACTTATCTATTGGATTGGAGTGAAGCGCGGATGGGCTTTCATCAACCAAAAATGGTTCCGCATGCTCATTGTGCTCGGAGGGCCTCTATCTTTTATCGCGATTGAGGCTGGCTGGTGGTTGACTGAATTTGGCCGTCAGCCTTGGATCCTTCGCGGAATTATGACAACGGGTGAAGCAGCAACTTCAAGCGGCCATGTAGGTCTTATGCTCATTCTTTTTGCCATTTTGTATTTGATTTTAGGAATCGGCACGATTGTGATTCTTCGCCGGTTGTTTAAAAATAATCCGGTGGAAAGAGAGCTTGAAAATCGATTAGGCGGTGAGCAGTCATGAGCTTGGAGATTATTGGGATATCCGTCCTTTGGATCTTTTTGTTCGGCTATGTGATCGTTGGATCCATTGATTACGGCGCTGGATTCTTTAATGCTTACAGCATTTTGAGTGGCAAGCAGCATATATTGTCCAAAATTATTCAACGCTACCTGTCTCCAGTTTGGGAGGTAACCAATGTATTTTTCGTTTTCTTCTTTGTTGGGATTGTCGGTTTTTTCCCAAAAACCGCATTTTATTATGGGACAACTCTCCTTGTTCCGGGAAGCATTGCGATTATTTTGCTTGCCATTCGCGGGTCTTATTACGCATTTGAAACGTATTCATCAAAAGGGCATAAAGGGTATGCCTTTATGTATGGATTGTCTGGATTATTGATCCCTGCATCATTATCTGTCGTCTTAGCCATTTCTGAAGGCGGATTTGTCTCGATGGTGGATGAGCATCCAGTTTTAAACTACGTAGCATTATTTAAAAGCCCATTATCTTGGAGCATCGTCGTTTTAAGTATTACGGCCGTCCTTTATATTTCAGCTGTTTTTCTTACATGGTACGCGAATCAAACTGGTGATACAGACGCAACGAATTTAATGAGAAAATATGCTCTTTTCTGGGCATTTCCTTTAATCATAACAGCTTGCGGCATCATTTATGAACTGAGCTATCACAACCAAGAGCATTTTGAACGCATCCTTAATTTATGGTGGATGTTCGCTTTATCGTTTCTTTTATATGTCGGGACTGTCTGGCTCATTTGGAAAAGAAAAAATTATGGATTGGCATTCGGATTGTTAGTAGGTCAATTTCTGTTAGCTTTCTTTGGATATGGAATCTCCCATTATCCGTACTTGCTTTATCCATATTTGTCCATTTATGACAGTTTTACAAACGAAGCTATGGCCATTTCCCTGATCATCGTTTTTATTTTAGGATTAGCCCTTTTGCTCCCTTCCCTTTATTTACTAATAAAACTGTTTCTGTTCGATAAAGATTATGTGAAAGGGCAAAACGCAAAATAAGGAGTGTGGAACGATGAAGACTTTTTTAATTACGTTTGCCCCCTTTCTCGTGCTATTCGCTGCTGCAGCTTTATCATTTTGGACAGCAGTGAAAGATGAGCTCATATCCAAAAGAGGATAAAAATTGAAGCAAGCTTAGAAATCAATCGAAAAAAAGCCGACAGTTTGCTCCATGTCGGCTTTCTTTAATTTGCTGTAAAGACACTTTGTTCAATTTGCTTCATTTGATAAAAGTATCCTTTTTTGTTCATCAATTCTTTGTAGGTTCCCGCTTCTACAACAGCTCCTTCGTCCATAACGATAATTTGATCCATGTTTTCCAGTCCGGCCAGACGATGACTGACAAGGATGACGGTATCATTTTTAGCAGCTTCAAACAGATGATGATAAATAGACTGTTCCGTTAAAGCATCCAAAAATGATGTCGGTTCATCAAGTATCCATAGCGGAGCTTTTTTCAACAATACCCTGGCGATCGCCAGTCTTTGCTTTTCCCCGCCCGATAAATTTCCTCCTCTTTCTAACAACGGATCGGCCAAAGAAAGATAGTCAAGCTTCACCTTTTTCAGCACATCTTCCAAATCTTCGTCAAGCACTGCATCTTTAGCAATCATTAGGTTATCGCGAACGGTACCGTAGAAAAAGTGGTTGTCCTGCAAAATAACGTTCGCATTTTTCCAAAGGCTATCGTCATCTAATTGATCGATCGGGATGCCGTTGATCCGAATCACCCCTTGATAGTTTTTATAAATTTTTAATAAAAGGGCCAGCAAGGTCGATTTGCCCGAACCACTAGGTCCGACAATGGCTGTTTTCGATCCTGCCGGAAATGTAATTGAAACATTTTTTAAAATTTCACCAAATAAATGAAAGGTGACATTCTCCATGACAATTGATGGAGCTTGTTGACCGGGAAGCTCCTTCATTTCTTTCTCATCAGACGTTTTTACAGAAGAGTCTTGATGCGTGGCGTCTGATAGTCTTGCAGCAGCTTGGCGGCTGTCCTCTAAATAACTTGGAAAAGCAGCCATCGGTGCCGCATGTTCAAAAACAGTTAATGAAATCATTACAAGCATGGCAAGAAAAATACCATCTAATTGACCGCCTGCAACGAAATAGACGCCAAGCAAAAGAATAATCCAAGAGACAATTAAAGATACAAACGTATTGACAGATTGACTGAAGAGGTTATGGATTGCTTCACGTTCCTGTTCTTTCAAATAAGCATCGGAGCGTTGGGTAAGCTTCTCTTGTTTATGCTCAAGCTGTTGATAAATTTTTAAATCGCGAAACCCATAAAAAAACTCCGTCACTTCTGTCGATAAATTCCCGCGGCTTTGCCGAACATGACGCTCTACTTTTTTTAGTCTGAAAGCAAAGTAAGCCGGAATTAGGACAGTGGTGAAAATCAAACCGATACATAACACCAAGGCAATATAAAAGGAAAAGAACGAAGTGAAAAAAATGGTCCATAAAAATATGAGAGTGGATACGATCGGCGGATAAAAAACACGCAAAAAGAAGTTTTGCAGCGTTTCCACATCGCCGACAATTCTGGAGAGGAGATCTCCGCTCCGATATTTAAGAAAAATCGCGGGCACCAATGGCTCCAGCTTTTCAAAAAAAGAAACTCGCAACCGGCTTAATATATTGAATGTGGCGCGATGAGAAAAATAACGCTCCCCGTAACGGCTGCCGGCACTGATAAACCCTAACAGTTTTATACACGCTATGAAAACAGTCAGCGTGTAAATTGGCGGTGCAAGAGCTGCTTTAGAAATCAAATAGCCGCTTGAAGCAAACAAACTCACTGTCGCGATTCCTGTTATAAATCCGAAGAGAATGGACAAAAAAAGATCTTTCTTTTCTGTTAATGTCAGCTTTGTAATAAATAGCAAATCTTTCATTTTGCCATGCCTCCCTGTTGGAGCGTTGTCATTTTCCTGTACGCTTCAACTGATTTCAGCAATTCTTTATGTGTTCCGGATGCGATGAGTTCTCCATTTTCCAAAAAAAGAATTTTATCCGCATTTATAATGGTATGAAGCCGATGAGCGACGGTAATGACGGTGGAAGATTGAGCTAATTCCTTTATGGAATCCTGCAAAATTTGTTCTGTTTGAAGATCCAGTCCGGTCGTCGGCTCATCAAACAATATAATGGATGGTTTTTTCAAAAACGCTCGTGCCAGTGCAATTCGTTGTTTTTCCCCTCCGGAAATTCCCCTTCCTCCTTCTCCAATAGGTGTATCAAAACCATTTTCAAGTGATTGGACAAGCTTTAAAATCCCTGCCTTTTCGGCTGCTTGTTCGATTTCCTCTCTCGTTGCATCGAGTTTTCCTCCCAAGGCGATATTTTCCGCAATCGTTCCAGAAAAAAGATACGGATTTTGCGAAATATAGCTGATTTCATTGAACCAGCTCTTTTCGTTCAAATCAGACCGCCGAATTCCGTTCACATAAATTTCCCCTTCAGTAAGCGGAACAAGACCTGCAATCACATGTAATAAAGTCGATTTCCCAGCGCCGCTCTTTCCGACAATTGCCACTTGCTCAAACGGGCGGATTTCAGCATTTATATTTTTTAAGGCAAACCTATCTCCCTCGTAACGAAATCCCGCTTCTTCTATACGAATGATCGGCGGTCCTTCACCTTTTGGCAAAACTGCCTTCCCCCATTTTACTGGCTTTCCGATTGCGTTTAGCTCCTCTTCAATCTTTCTTGCCGCCCCCATACTTCCTCTGCCTGCATGAAAGGCGCTTCCTAAATCTTTCAGTGCATTATAAAACTCAGGAGCTAGAATCAGCATAAAAAACGCGGTAAAAAAAGAAATGTTTTGAAAAATAATTAAGCGAATCGCCACATCAAGGGCAATCAATCCCATACTAAGCATGGAAATGAACTCCAGCATAAAAGAAGAGGTAAAAGCAATTTTCAATACTTCCATCGTCGCATCACGAAAGCCATGGCTGCTTTTTCTGATCGCTTCTTTCTGCTGTTTCGCACGGTTGAACAGCTTAAGGGTTGTCAGCCCTTGCAAAGTGTCAAGAAAATGTCCCGATAAAGCGGTCATTTTCTCCATTTGCTCCTCCGATTTCTTTTTCGTTTTGTAGCCAATGATGATCATGAATATCGGTATAAATGGCGCTGTGATCACCATGATTAATCCAGTAAATGGATGGCTAGCAAACACAACGAAAAGAATGAGAAGAGGTATGATCGACGTTTGAACTGCCTTTGGAATATAAATGCTAAAGTAGCTGTCGATTTCATCTACCGCATCCAGCAATACACTTGCTTTTTGTCCTGTTTTCCCTTGCAGCGATACTTGCAGCGGGTTGCTTGAAAATTTATTTAATAAAGATTGGCGAAGATCTTTTTTCACTTTGGACGCTATTTTAATTCCTGTTAAACCGCTGAAATAATGGGATGCAGTTCTGGCCAAAAGAACAATGAACAAACCTAAAAGCAACTGGAAAACATCAGCAAAAGACTGTTTCTGTAAAAAAATGCGATCGACAATCGCCGCAAAAAAATAAGCTTGTCCAATAATGGCAGCACCAGAGATTAAAGCAAGCACGATTAGCAACATCAATTTTGTTTTCTGCTTAAAAGCCAATTTTTTTAGCTGAACCATCCTTTCATGCCTCCCAAAAAAAACACGTCCATAGATACGTTTGATGAAACTTGAAGAAACTCTTTTAACATGGCAGTCCAAACGTTTTACAGTTCGCAAATTCTTTCAAACAAGTATACATGATAAAATATATTCAAGTAAAACAACGGCCTCACCATTTTTTTAAAGTCTTCTATTCCTTGTTTACAACTTTGTAATTGTTGAATAACATGCTTAGATGAAAGAAAAATTTTTATTCGTTTATTATAGAAAGATATCAAATCGTGAAACTAATTTGATTTTCTATCGTATATAACATTGAAACTGAGTTCACAAAAATACGAATACTTTCATACAGGGGGAAGTCGAAATTGAAAAAATTATTAGCAGCTTTGTTTACTTTCGCGCTTATTTTTTCACCTGTTGGAAATGTTGTTTTTCAAGATCATCCAACGATAGTAGAGGCGAAGTCATACAAATCAGGAAAAAAAAGCTTCAATTTGAATAAAAATACTACAACGAACAGTTCGAATTTCCAAGATAAAAAGGCAAACACTCCAAAAAATCAATCTGCCGCCTCCAAAGGCACATTCTCATCAGGAGGATTTTTCAAAGGCCTAATGTTAGGAGGGCTTGCCGGATTATTATTTGGCGGACTGCTAGCAAACATGGGTATATTCGGTTCAATTTTAGGTTTATTCATTAATTTGCTCGCAATCGTTATTCTCATCTCGATCATTCGCAAAATTTTCGTCCTGATCAAGCATAAAAAAGAAAAAGAGGCTGCTAATCCATGGAAAAGCTGATCATTCCGGAGCAAGATATTATTAACGCCATCTGCGTGTACATTTCCCGAAAAAAACAAATAAAGCCGGAAGAAGTTGTAGTGGAGCTGATGTATGACGACGATTACGGCTTTTCTGCCGAAGCGTATGTAAACGACCGAAAGCAAGTACTTATTACCGCAAACATCATCGAAGCTCTGCGTCTTTGGCTCGATGAATTTTTAAACGAAGACCCGTACGCTGGGATTGAACTTGTGTTGGATGATGAAGAAGGAATGATTGCCATCGTCAAAGGAAGATAAACGAACAATCTTTAAAAATAATCAGCACAAATTCGGCTGACTATGGATTGCGCTGGAACATTATGAAAAATGTTTCGGCGCTTTTTCATGTTTCCAATTAAAATCCACTCTGAATCTAAAAAAACTCTATTTTATTGATTTTTTAAAATGCGATGAATCTCTTTAATCTCTACCCCGTATTCAACTGAACGTGCTGACAATTCCTCAATCACACGCTGCTGACGTGCTACAAATTGTTCTAAATTCTCATAAGTTTTAGGGATTCCTGTAATTTTTCGTTCGATATTTTCCATTTTTACTTCTAATCGGGATTGTCCTTCTTTTAGTTCTTTCATCCCTACTTTTAGCTCTTTCAACTCTTCTTTTACACCTTGTTGTTCGACTGCCAAACGGTGTTGTCCTTCTTTTAGTTCTTTCAGCTCTTCCTTCATATCTTTTTGCTCAACTGCTAAACGAGACTGACCTTCCTTTAGCTCTTTCAGCTCTTCCTTCATACCTTTTTGCTCAACTGCTAAACGAGACTGACCTTCCTTTAGCTCTTTCAGCTCCTTCTTCATATCTTTTTGCTCAACTGCTAAACGAGACTGACCTTCTTTTAGCTCTTTCAGCTCCTTCTTCATATCTTTTTGCTCAACTGCTAAACGAGACTGACCTTCCTTTAGCTCTTTCAGCTCTTCCTTCATACCTTTTTGCTCAACTGCTAAACGAGACTGACCTTCTTTTAGCTCTTTCAGCTCCTCCTTCATACCTTTTTGCTCAACTGCTAAACGAGACTGACCTTCTTTTAGCTCTTTCAGCTGTTCCTTTACACCTTGTTGTTCGACTGCTAAACGGGATTGTCCTTCTTTCATTTCTTTTAGCTCTGATAATATTAATTTTAACGCTTCTTCCATCATATTAAACCTCCATCATGATTCATTTTATAATAACAAATATCTATCCTCTAAACGTTTCTACATAAAATAATAGAACAAATGTTTGGTTTTGTGAAGAAAAAGTTTCATATTAACTTCTGCTTTTATAATGATTATAATACACTTTTCTCTGACAGAAAGGTCTTAATACCACCTTTTTTCCTCGATTAATCTTTATTAGGAAATTTTCGAAAGCACCGATAAAAAAATTTCACATTTTCTCAGATCATTCATTTTTTTCCCTTTTGAATACTAAGTTTGACTTTTCCCCATTCCGATACATCAGCTCCTCCAGGTTTTGTTTGATTTTTTCTTGTAGTTTGTTCGATTCTTCAAATTGTTCGAGCAACCGTTTCGTTAGTTCGGCTATTTTTTGCTCAAAAGGAATGTCTTCTTCTTCTTCTGCCTCTGTTCCGACGTACATGCTTGGTGTCAGTTTGTAGTCGTTTTGTTGTACTTCTTCAAGTTTTGCAATTTTACAGAAACCTTCAATATTTTCGCAGCTTTTTGCATGTTCATATTTAAATGCTCGATAAACTGATGCGATTTTATCAATTTCTTCTTTAGACAATGCTTTTTGCTTGCGGCTGACGGGCTTTCCCATTTTTCGGGCATCGATAAACAAAATTTTGTTTCTTCGAGCACGGTAACCGTTTTTTCCATCGCGGTTTTTGCTTAAAAAGAACAAACAGCACGGTATGCCTGTTGTGAAAAACAGTTTTTCCGGCAATTGGACAACGCAATCGATGTACCCTTCATCCACCAATATTTTCCGCACTTCCTTTTCTTCCTTAACATTAGTTGTCATTGCGCCATTTGCCATCACAAACCCTGCTGATCCTGCATCATTTAAATGGTATAAGAAATGCTGCATCCACATATAGTTTGCATTGCTGTTTGTAACAGGCCCGATCAAGCGCGGATCGCTTTTCGATATTCTGTCCGCCCCCCAATCTTTTTGATTAAACGGCGGGTTGGCAATCACATAATCAGCCTTTAATTCAGGAAATTGATCGTTCAACAGCGAATCTCCCAGCCGTATTTCCGCATTGATGCCATGAAGCAATACGTTCATTTTTCCAAGACGTACTGTCGTGACGACATTTTCCTGTCCGTAAAATAAAAGAGACTTTTTATTCGGCGCATACCTCCCGCTTTGAATAAACATTCCACCGCTTCCACACGCTGGATCAAACACGATACCTCTTTTCGGTTCAAGCATCTCCACCAGCAATTCCACAATACAGGATGGGGTAAAAAACTCGCCGCCTCTGTTCCCTTCTGACGAAGCAAATGAACTAATAAAATACTCATAAGTACGACCGAGTATATCTATGCTGTCTTCCGAGCTGCCACTAAACACATCACGTGAAAAAATTTCAATTAATCCAGCAACATTTTCTACCGGTAAGTTCAAGCCTTGATAAATTTGCGGCAGCACCCCTGTCAATTCTGGGTTTTCTTCCTCGATTCGCTTCATCGCATTATCGAGAATTTCTTTAATATTCGGCTGTTTAGCATTTTTCATTATATAGTGCCAGCTTGCTTCCTTCGGGACGACAAACACATTTTTATCTCTATATTGATGAGAATCTGAAACGAAACCTTGCTGCATTTCTTCATTTTCCGCAAATATTTGCTCCAACTCATTGCAGCTCTGTTCATATTTATTCGAAAGATAGCGCAAAAAAATAAGCGGCAGTACATAATGTTTATAGTCAGCTGGAGCCACGCTTCCGCGCATTTTATTAGCTGCTTCAAATAATTCTTTTTGGAAATCAATCTCTGCTTTAACCGCCATGGTTTTCCCCCTCTAAATCTTTCTGTCGATTCATTGTATTTTAAAAATATTTTAGCATAATCTGTCTTCCTCTTTTTCAAAACAAAAGAGCGGCCCATGCTTTGGCCGCAATAAGAAACAAAATAAATTTTCGAATTTTCACAATATGAACTGTCGATTGATATCCTCTTCCTGCAAACTTTTGGGCATTTATGTTCTTCATCAATTCTGAATTTGGTTGAAAAAATAATACCCTTTCTACATATGCTGCTTTAATCAAGAAAAACGTGCCAGTGCTTTTTGCTGAAGGGATAAAAAAATTTAATTTACAAAATCTTTAAACTTTCACTGCATCCATACAGCAGCTTTCTTTTCCAATCTTCTCGATCATTTACGTGCTCACCATTTTATAACTAGATCGTAACCCGGGCTGAATTCAAATAAAGGAAGATGCTTTACAGTCTTACAATTTTTTGCATTTTCACATTTTTTTAAAACGTACCGTCCCTATCATCATAACAGTTTCAGAAATGATCAAATGCTAAAATAAATCCCAAACGATAAAACTTAAAAAACTAGGTTACCTGTCATGTTTCCCTTTAAAAAAATGAAGGAAAGTAAAATCTCCTTTATTATTTTACCTTCCCCATACATTAGGATGTAACAAATTGACTCTTGAAGAACCGTCACGGTTCAGCTTTTTATACTTGTTTGTTGTCTCCAATAATTTACGTAAAGCAAACTCAAACTCTTCGTGCGATAATTGCTTAGTAGCCAATAAATAGTAAAGAACGGCAAATGCAATGGGTATCGTATCAACTTGAATATTTACATCAACATTTACATCTGAATTACCGCTCGAATCAATGGAAGATTTATTTGATTGAGGGCTTTGAGTAGAAGCATTCCGTAACCAAGAGAACTCTCCTTTATCTAAATGTTCCATAACATTCTCACCCTATATTATAGGTGGGACAAAAAAGACATCTCACCCACATTTAATTATGCTCAATTAATCTCTTTGCTCTTGGTTTTGATCTTGATCAGATTCTGCTTTCGACCGAACTTTTGCATCTGAATCGGAATCAACATGAATATCAATTTCCACTTTTGAGTTGCCGCTATTATTTACTTTTGCAATATTTGTGTTACGATCAATATTTTTTAATTATTCTCTAATTCGTTGTCCGTATCCACATCAACGTCACTTTTAAAATCTACATCAGCTTTTGCCTTTGCGTTCGCACGTTTTTCTGAATCGGAGCGTCTATTCTCTTCTTTGTCTGGATACCATACACTCATTCGTTTCACCACCTTTCTTGCTTTTGTCAATATAGTATTCATAATGAAATAATTTACTGGTCAAATATTCTAGTGAAAACATGGATTTTTTTCAAAAAGATGCGGCGGGAAAGTTAGAAAGGTCGAAATAAACGAATCACTCATGCAGAACGGCACGAATGGAATTTTTGGAGGCAAGGTGCTGGGCGATACGGAAAAGATTTCACAACATCATAAATGAGCATTCAAAAGCTGAAGTTCAAAATTCTGAAGTCCATAAAATCAGCTGAGGCAACGATTCTTTCATTGCCTAAATATTTGTTTTATATTCATTCTCAGATTTATTTGAATCATCTCGAAGGTTTATATTCTATAAACTACGGTATAACAACAGACGGCAGCATCCGGAATGCTTATGTTCTATAAAATGGGGCTGTATTCCCCATTTTATAGCTTGAATTTATGAACTAATTCTTGCATTCCTTCTGCCATTGTTGCAAGCATTTTTGCTGAAGAGGTTATTTCCTCCATCGAAGCTAGTTGTTCCTCTGTAGACGCTGCTACTTGTTCGGATGTTGCTGCGTTTTCTTTTGCTATTGTTGTAAGTTCATCCGCTGTAGATGTTATTTCTTCTACTTCCGCTGAGACTTGTTGAGCTATTGAAGAAATATCCTCAATTTGCGGTGCAATATCCTTCATATTTTGGACGATTTGAACAAATTTTTCAGATGTTTCTTTCGTGATCTCAAGACCATTTTCGACGTTATGTGTTACTTCTGTCATAGCTTTAACAGAGTTTTCTGTATCGCTTTGGATTTTTAAGATTAAATCTGCTATTTGCTTTGCTGATGCCTGAGATTGTTCAGCTAGTTTCCGCACTTCATCGGCTACGACTGCAAAACCATTTCCATGCTCTCCCGCTCTTGCTGCTTCAATTGCCGCATTTAAAGAGAGAAGATTCGTTTGATCGGCAATTCCACTAATTACATCAAGAATTTTACTAATTTCTTTTGAACGTTCATATAAAGACTTTACCATGCTATCAGTCTCTTTAACCAATTTATAGATTGAATTCATCTGGTCAACTGTACGTACAACGGAACTTTCACCATCTTCAGCTTGCTGAGAAGTTTGTTTTGCAAGCTCTGCAACCTGATTAGAACTATCTGCAACACGGATAACCCCTTGTGCAATTTCTTCTAAAGAAGCAGCATTTCGTTCTATTCCATTCGTCTGTGTTTCAGCTCCGCTTGCTACTTGTTGAATGACAGAAGCAACTTGTTCTGTTGCAACTGTTGTCTGATCGGCACTTGCTGTTAATTCTTCAGAAGATGCAGCTACTTGTTCTGCAGTGTTTCTTACTTCCCCAACAACATTTCTCAAGTTTAAAATCATTTCATTCATTGATTGAACTAATTGACCAATCTCATCTTTCGATTTTGTTTCAAGCAGTTTTGCAGACAAATCTCCTTCTGCCACCATTTTCATACGATCTACTACTTGGAAAATTGGTTTTACAATCCGATTTGAAAGAACAATCGCAATCGTCAAGCTGACAAGAACAGAAATAATAATAACAGTTAGCACAAATGTATTTCCTGTTCCTGTTCCTGTTCCATCTGCAGTGAAATGCCCAAGTTGATTTAAACCAAAAATTGCTGCGGTAGTAAATAATAAAATAACAACGACAAATCCACTAATAATCTTTAATCGCAGACTTTTCATTATTGTCCTCCTTACACCGTTTTATTTTAGTAATTTTTACCAATTTCAAACAAAATTGAATCCATTGGATAATTTTGTGATAAAAAAAATTTTTTATAGTTTTGGGGAATAGTAGGTGTAGGGTTGGAGTTGCTCTTCGTTGATGTCGATTACTTCTTTTAATGCATGAAATATTTCCTACATCTACTTCCTTAACTATTACTACCACTAATCTGTTTGATCAGTAGATGAAATTCCGGGAAGACGTTGAAGCAAATCAATTTCAGGAATATTCCCTGGGAAATTCATACTCCCTTTTGACACAGAGGGTTTAGAACGACTGAGATGTTTTTGCAATGGGCCAATAGAATGAACTTTGCCAAAAAATATGTATTTTTATTTTACTCCATCACCAAGCCTCCTTTCCTATGAAAAAATAAAAAAACTGCCCTTAAAAATTCTAAAGAGGGCAGTTGAATAGACAATACATCCGCTAATAACCTTCTTAAAAAGAATCAAAACCATTCTTTATAGGAAGGGCAGCTGGCTGGCATGTCTAATTAAAATAGATTTAGCCCCTTTAGCTTTGCGTCCTACCCTTTCGAGTAGTTTGCCGAAACAAAATTATATTTTTGTAGAAATTTGTAGGAATTTATCAAATAATACCTCTTACTTAATTGTATAACAAATTTTATAGTCAAAATGGTATAGTTAAAATGAACTATATTTAAAATCGATAGGTAAAAAGTTTTAATCGAATGTATGACAATTAGCCTGTTAATCACAAGAAATTTAGGATCAATTGATTAGTAACAAGCCAACATATAATAGTCAGTTTCTTGATTTCTTTATTGGTGAAGATAAAAGACCTATGGAAGGCAGTAAATTTTTCAATTTATTCTCTACATGACAGAAGCTATGACACAAAGCCAACCACTTTTAATAAAAAACTATACAAAAAGCGGACGAAGAAAACTTGTTCTTTTTCTTCCGTCCGCTTTATTTTTGTGGCTTATCGGGTAAAGCTTTTCCAGAATATTGATGATTTACATCAGTAGCATTGCATTAAGTTAATTTTAATTTGTCAAGCCCAATTTTATGTTAAATTTCATCTTTTTGGATATAAAAAAACTCCTTATAATTAGGATTGGCAGTCCTATCCAAATCCTAAGAATAAGGAGAAACCATTATGGATAAGAATACCACAGAATCCACAATAAATGAACTATTTAAAGAGATCGATCCAATAACTTTTTCAAAACTAATTAATGTGATTGACGTTGACAAATACATTAAAAAATTAACAGCGTATAAGTTTTTACAACTTTGTATCATCGCTCAGATAAATGAATTGGAAAGCTTAACAAAATTGGCCAAACATTTGAAAGACAAGGAAGAGTTGCAGACATATCTGGAATTTGATGCAATTAGTACTTCGCAACTTTCTCGCAAATTAGGCCAATTATCCCCTCAACTGTTTGAAAAAGTATTTAAATATCTGGTCTTAAAGATCCAAGGGCAAATGAAAAATGCCCCGATCATCCGAAACATTGGTCGTCTTCTGGTCATTGATTCTACCACGATGAGCATGAGTTTGAGCCAATATCCATGGGCAACTTTTCGTAAGACAAAGGCTGGTGTTCGACTCCATTTAAAGGTTGTTGTAACGAAGGATATCACTGTTCCGGATCAAGGGATTATCTTACCCGCGAAACATGCCGATCGCACACAGATGGACGAACTCATTGAAATCGATCCAAATGCGATTTACTTGTTTGATCGAGGGTATGTCGATTACAAACAGTTCGACCGCTTATGCCGAGAAGGGGTGCGATTCATTACCCGGCTTAAAAAGAACGCAGAGATTGAAGTTTTATCGGAACGGATTCCCAATCCAGAACGTTTGATTTATAGGGATCAGATTGTCATTTTAGGAAATGACCGTAATCATACCAAAATGACTCATCCTCTCCGATTGATCGAAACGGTCGACAGCGAAGGGAATCCCGTGATCATCATAACCAATTGCTTTGATCTTTCTGCGGAAGAGATTGCAGATTTATACCGATATCGCTGGAAGATAGAGACCTTCTTTAAATGGATGAAACAGCACCTTAAGATAAAAAGATTTTATGGAAAAAGTCAAAATGCCGTTTACAATCAAATTTGGATCGCCCTAATCACCTATTGCTTACAGGCCATGCTCCAATTAAAAGTGAATCACGATGGTCCTTTATTAGAGATCAAGCGAACTTTACAGAATCTGCTTTTTAAAGGTTTTGACTGTTTTGTTCGCTCCCTTTTTAAAAAGCCAATTCGAACGTCCAACGGTCGGAAAAAATACCATTGGGAAAAAGATTTTGAAACCATCGTGTACCAATTTGAAGAAGGGGAGGTGGAACACCTAGACGATTTAGTTTATGATCCAATGTTTCTGTAATATATTACCAAATTGTGGAAATGGACTGCCGATTAAGACGTCATTGTCCTTTTAAGCTTGCTTAGAAAGATTGTATGTCTGAATATTCAGTTACATGAAATAACTGGAATTTTTATTGAGCTTGACAAACATTAAATTTTTTTATGCAACGCTACTGGATTTACATACAGACGGGGAATGACCTCTGATTATGGACTTATTTTTGTACCACTTAAAATAGAAAAATATACTCTGTTTAAGAAAAGAAAGGCAGAGAAAAATGGAACATAAATTTTTGCCTTAACCTTAAGCTTGGTACAGTTATGAATTTTAATCTATACGGGGCATATCCCAATAGAATAAGATGTCTTTCTACATCAGGAACAGTTAAAATAGTTGGACATTATTTTTTTAATGAAAAGTATGTAGCTGCTCTTTGAAAAGAAATAAGAATGGCTCCTTCGATGCTCCAATGGTGACGAAATGGCTGGTACAGATAAAGCCCTCAACAATTCCTAGGAAGCCGCTCGTAAAACTGCGGAGAATTATTTTAAAAAAGTTGATTTTAGCTGAAAAAATGAACTATTACCCAAGTCAACTTTCCGGAGGACAACAACAGCGCACAAGAGCTTGCTATGGAACCAAAAGCGATGTTATATGATGAATCGACATCTGCCTTTGATCCCGAATTACATCTTGCAATCTGCGGATAAAAAAAGCCGCCTTAAAGTCATTCTAAAATGACCGTTTAAGACAGCTCGTCGAAAAAATTTTCGTTTACCAATAGTACGGATAACCGCCATAAAATCCTCCGTAATACGGCGGATAAAACGGATATGGCCGCGGTCCTACCAGTGCACTACCTAAAAAGCCGCCGAGCAAGCCGCCAAAAAACGGCGCACCGAAGAAAAAGGGGTTCCGCCCTCCGAAGAAAAAGGGTCTCCTTCCGAAAAATTGACGTTCCGGGTACATTTTCCATACCTCCCGTTGTAACAATTTACATCTCAATATTTTTTATGCATTCGTCACGGCTTTTGTATGGGCATATGTTGGATATCCGGCAAACGTCAAGATTTATTTTAAATAGATGGAAGAAAGAATCCCTCCGCTCTCAGCATTCTAAAGAAGCCTCTATAAAGATACGTCATGATTTTGGGGTTCCGCAAAAATGCCCGTTTCCGGGAGAAAAATGCTTTTGGATAATAGACAGGCGTTATTCCCAGTCTGGAAGCGAACAACGGATATGAAAAGCACCGTGCGGTTTTCCCGTTCCGCTAATGAATCAAAAACGTTGGGGCAGCGACAAACACACCAGCATTCCCTCTCCATAAGCGAATTAGGGAAAAATCTTGGGGCATCTCGTCTTCCCTGTCAGCTAAATTTTTTTTACGATAAAATCGCCCGAAACGAACTTCCCATCCATAGCAAAACACCCTTGAGGAAAGGCGATTGCTGCCTTAAGCCCTTTTTATTGCCTGGCGTCGAATAAATAGGGTAAGATAAATCTAACATCGGTATGAACGAACAGTAATCAAAGGAGGGGCCAACGGATGGAAATCGGCATTTACACATTTGGAGAACGGACGGTTGATCCGGAAACCGGTCAATTGATCAGCCCGGGGGAACGGCTGCAAAACTTGATGGAGGAAATTGAACTAGCCGATCAAGTCGGACTGGATGTGTTCGGCATTGGTGAACATCATCGTCCCGACTACACCGTATCGGCTCCAGCGGTAGTGCTTGCCGCTGCCGGGACCCGCACCAAACGCATTCGGTTGACCAGTGCAGTAAACGTCTTAAGCTCTGACGATCCGGTGAGGGTGTTTCAACAATTTGCCACCTTGGACCTGCTCACTCAAGGCCGCGCTGAAATCATGGTCGGCCGCGGTTCGTTTATCGAATCCTTTCCCCTTTTTGGCTACGACCTGAAAGATTATGACGAGCTTTTTGAAGAAAAGCTTGATCTGCTGCTCAAACTGCGAGAATCCGAACGGGTCACATGGGCGGGAAAGCATCGTCCGTCGCTGGACAATCTAGGGATCTATCCGCGGCCCCTGCAAAATCCGCTTCCGGTTTGGATAGCCGTTGGAGGAACCCCGGAGTCGGCCGTCCGTGCAGGCATGCTCGGTCTTCCGATGGCACTGGGCATCATCGGTGGTCTGCCCGAACGGTTCGCGCCCTTTGCTCAATTACACCGGGAGGCAGCGCAAAAGGCGGGGCACGAAACGCCACACCTCAGTATCAATTCACATGGTTTTATCGCCGATTCGTCGCAGGAAGCAGCTGACATTGCATTTCCAGCGTTTAAAACGATGATGGATCGGCTGGGACGGGAACGCGGTTGGCCGCCATTGACCCGGGAGCAGTTCGAGTTCTCTCTTTCCTTACGGGGCGCCAATTTTGTCGGCAGCCCTGAGCAAGTGATCGAAAAAATCTTGTTCCAGCATGAAATTTTCGGCCACGATCGCTTCCTTCTGCAATTGACCGTCGGCACGCTGCCGCACAAAAAAGTGTTGCGTGCCATCGAACTGCTGGGTACTAAAGTGGCACCGGCCGTCAAGCGGGAAATTGCCCGCACAAATCGGAAACCGTAACCGATATCCGCTAAAAGAAGCTAGCAGCAAGAAAAGGTTTCGGCTGGGCAACAACGGGTGCTGAATCAATTTAATCGGTGGACCATTTCATACTTGTTTCCGCAAGGATCCTGAAAATAAACCGCATAATAAGTCGGGCTGATCGGGAACTGCCAGGGGCCGCTGTCGATGGTGCCCCCATATCGAACTACAAGCTCTGCAATCCGGTCCACCTCCTCCCGGTCATGCGCCCAAAACCCGATCAAATTCTCGTTTGGCTTATGATTGGGATCTTCCGTGATAGCGAAATAAGGAACGCTCGGAAGCTCTCCCTCCGCTGCAAACACTTTCCATTTTTCCGAATGGAAAGTGCGGGTAAAACCCAATGCAGGAAGAAGATTCTCATAAAACGTGCGCACTTTCTCCCATGAATTTACTCTTAAATCGATATGACTGTATCTATTCATTGCGCCCCTCCAAATAATTTTTAATTTGCTCCAGCTTGTCTGCCCAGAAGCGTCTCATCAATTCTCTTACATAGACATCATCCAGCATTTCCTGATGGATGGCGATCGTCGTTTTGCCCGAATCCGTGGGCAGCAAATACAATTGAAGCCGGGAAGGCTTTTCCCATTCCGGAAGTTTCCATTTCATGCGGAGCTTTCGAAATGGCAAAACTACCGTAAGTTTCCCGCAGATACCTTCCTTAGATTTAAATTCGTAACCCTTTTGCAGCCGAAACTCGGAGACGTCCCCGATCCATAAGAGCAAGCCATGCGGCGAAGTCAAATAGTCCCAAACCTTTTCCTTCTCCACCTTTATCGTTTTTCGGACGCCGATTTGAACGCCCGCATCTTTGGTGACACCAACAGGAATCCTGCCGAGCAGCTGTCCATACTTGACGGTCAGCCATTCCCCCATTCATCCGACACCTGAAATTGTTCGCATATGTGCTCCTTCATATGTTCGTGAGACCAAGAAGGATCCACAGCCTGTTTCAAGGTGGCAACCCATTCTTCCCAGGTAATTCCCGTCGCATCCTGAACAGCCTGTCGAAAAACGGCCCCTGGCATTTTCATTCCTCCCCTCTTTTCAGTGAAAAAAGAAACACGATAGGATCAAAATCTTTTTGACGGCATCCTGAGCGGCATGGATACTGCACGACAGGTTGTACTTCGCAACTATGCAAATAAGTCAGTTGGATGAGGCCGTTCATTTGTATTGGATGCAGCCAGCTTTTTCGTCATTATTTGAGGATAATCACTCTATTAAATGATCAAACCTTTTTCTTTCCATCAGACAAAATGAACGAACGGATGCTCTGCATTTCTGCCATCACCAACCTCAAGGGACAAAGAGTCCAAGTAGGAATCGTAGCCCCTTCAAACTTCACAAAATATACAGAATCAGGATTATCGAGATAGACTTATAACTCATGACAAAGAGAACCGATAGAAATCCTTGCCCCTGCAAACTTCGTAAAAACAAATCAGAATCATCGAAATAGACTTATAGCATACGACATTGAGAACCAATGGAAATCCTCACTCCAACTAACTTCGTAAAATAAACCGAATCAGGATTATCGAAATAGACATGTAACTCACCACAAAAAGGGCAAGTGGCAATCGGCTCCCCTGTAAACTTCGTAAAACCGGATCAGGTTTATCTAGAAGATCTATAACTTACGATTTTGAAAGACTTCCATCGATTTGTCGCTTTCAGCTATATTTTCAGTAAAGCTCCCCGTTTCAATACCTCCACCGATTTCAATATGGATCGGCAATCTGATGTTGAGCCCTCTCCTTCAAAAAATTTTATGAATTGCTCACCTACATTTTAACAGAAAATTCAGAATATTAAACCGTTGTTTTGGAGTATTTTTTCCTCAATTTAAGAACTTACCCCAGATCCCCTGTCCTTATGTGAATGTAACAAAAACTGTTTAAGAGGACAAAAAATCTCTATCATATATAAAAAAAACACGAAGCATCATAGGTTTATCTAGTTTAGGGAAAGAGAAAATAACTTTTTCATGAGTTGAACAACAGGGGCAAACTATTAAAAAGCTAAAAAGAGGAGTTGACTTGTAAGAATTTTGATTGCACGGCCTTATCTATGATAGGCGCGACAAAAATGATAGGAGGCGTTCACCTTGTTTAGCAGCACAGGCATAAGATTTGATTTACATTTCTGATGCAATTATAATGGTGGGCAAGAATGGCCGAAATACATAATAAACAGTCATTCCTCAATCCAGTCTTCAATTGCGGCCGCCTTCGTTTATTTTTGGCTTCGCCACCTAGATGATGTTATTTATTCAAAAAATCTTTAGAAAAAAAGGAGAAATGTTTATGTCAATTGCGGTTACTGGTGCTACTGGTCAACTCGGTGGGCTTGTGATTCAACATTTGCTCAAAAAAGTTCCCGCCAGTCAAATCATTGCCATCGTGCGTAATGTTGAAAAAGCCTCTACTCTTGCCGATCAAGGCGTGGAAGTTCGCCATGGCGACTATAATCAACCGGAATCTCTTCAAAAGGCTTTTGCAGGTGTCTCCAAGCTGCTCTTTATCTCAGGTCCGGATTCTGATAATACGCTTCGTATCGTTCAACATGCAAATGTCGTAAAAGCTGCCAGAGATGCGGGAGTCAAACATATTGCTTACACAGGGTATGCCTTTGCTGAGGAGTCATTAATTCCCCTTGCATACGTTCATTTAGCAACGGAATATGCCATCCGTACGACCAATACCCCGTATACTTTCCTGCGTAATGCCTTATATACGGACTTTTTTGTAAATGAGGGGCTGCGCGCATCCATAGAATCTGGAGCAATTGTTACGAATGCGGGAAGCGGGATCGTTAATTCAGTAACACGCAATGAACTTGCTTTGGCTGCCGCAACGGTGCTAACAGAGGAAGGGCATGAAAACAAAACGTATAACCTTGTTTCCAATCAACCGTGGACCTTTGATGAACTTGCCCAAATTCTCTCCGAGGTTTCCGGCAAAAAAGTCGTGCATCAGCCTGTCTCATTCGAAGAAGAGAAAAATTTCCTCGTAAACGCTGGTGTCCCTGAGCCGTTTGCTGAAATTACGGCAGCGATCTATGACGCGATTTCCAAAGGAGAAGCGTCCAAAACATCAGATGATCTGCAAAAACTGATCGGATCCTTGACCCCTCTGAAGGAAACCGTAAAACAAGCCCTGAAAAATTAAAAATTGACCAAATGACATAAAATGAAAAAACAGAACATCCAATGGCTGCAAACTCATGACCTGCTTTATCTTAGTTCGGTAGCAAAAAAACAAGAGATGTCAAGAGTGACATAGCTTAAACTTTTAGGAATCAAGCTCAATTAAAAACTCGGGACGGACATTCCGTTTCGAGTTTTTAATTGAACAGGATAAAGATGGTTGCAAGTATAATCATATTTGACTTAGTGTTAACAGAAGATGTTGTGATTAGGTATTTCAATATAATTCAGATTTCGAAGTCAGTGAATCTTTACTTCACCAATTGCTAAATGCGGAATGAAGAGGAAAAAGATCGGAATTTTAAACAGAATTTTCTGAATATAAATCAAAAAAAGAGTCGGATGATTTTATCAAAGGCTCTCTTTACTGATATCTACCGCACTTTGACATATTTCGGATGATGCACAGTGGCACGAATTCTTTTTTGAATCACAGACACCTATCCTTTATTTTGGACCGGAACGGTACATTTCTAATTTGTCTAGGTCTAGAACAAGTCCAGCGTCTAGCAATATATCTAATCCTAACAAACCGTTAATCCCTTCATAGTCCATCCCACTAAAATCAATCTCATACTTTCTCAGTTGAAAAGAACCTAATTTAATAGAGTCCAATTTCTTCGTAAATGCGTGCTCTTTTCCTCCGATTCCGTAATAAGTAACAATATGATCGCCCATCTCTACTCGTAAATTAATATCCTCTACTACATTTTGAGAAATCAGTGTTTTGACAGCACCAGTATCAATGACCATATTATCAATCAACTTAGACCTTCCTTGATAAACAATTTCTATCGATGTAAACAACAACCCATCACGATATTCAATCTGCATAACGAAAATTTCCCCTCAGACCAATCGTTCCACGAACTTTTAAGACAATCTCCTTGTGACTAGTGTGATAAACAAGCTGATCCCCTTTTGATTGCAGTAACTCACGAGTTGCATCCTCATCCGAAACCGTTTCAATGACAGCCACCTCTTCAATAATCTCCTGATCACCCTGTAAATGAGACTTCAATACCTGTAATTTCACAAATTGGTTCGGATACAGTGAACGCACTTCCTGCCATTCCATCTCCATCACCTCAACTTGTTCTTTTAATTGATTATATCACTACCCGAAAACTGAAAAAAGAATAGGCACCTCTGATGCAATATGCATCACTAGCGGAAAGATAAAAATTCATTTCGCCGAATGTTTTACATTTATGCATTTAACGATCGTACATACTACTTGTAGGATTCGATGTTGGTCAAAGAGTCGGAGTATATTGATAAAACCAGCGTTCTGCTGTTGTGTAAGCGAGTTATAACAAGCGAGCGACTTCTTGAATCGTTTTTCCGATACGTAACTGGGCGACCCACAATATTGAAACGATTCCGTTGCGATACTGTGAGACGGAAGCCCCGGATAGGAAACAGTAACTGTAAGGAAACAGGCTTGGCAGCGATGTCTTTCTATGGAAAGCTCAACCCAGTATAGCCATGAATCCATTGTTTTCGTTTCGATGACATGTTAGTTGTCCGTCCGAAGCAAGTCGGGCAGATCGGACAATGAGGAGGGGAAGTTCAAAAATCCAGCGTTCTCCCTATTTTCGTTCTCCTTGAATAAGAAAGCCTGTAAATTATATGCAAAAGAAGTTTGATTTATCAAGGTTTTTTAGCTGTTGAAAATTAACTCCGTTCATTAAATTTAACTTAAAAAAATAATTACGTTAGCAAATGTGTTAGCAAGAAAGTAAGTATGTGGTCTGTTGTAGTTAATATGCGTAGTACAAATAACAGAATGACGAAGACAATGTTGAATGAGTGTACTATCCCGCTTCACAACTTTGCGCAATGAAAAAAGAGGGGCTGTCCAGAAAGTCAAATCCCTATTGATAACAAAAAATCATAAACATCGATATATCAACGTTTCTAAAACATAAAAGGGGGGCCGTCAATAAGCCAAAAAACGACTTATTAGACAGCCCCTCCTACATAAATATTTTATTTAGATTTTAACACTTCCTTTAACAACTCAATCGCATGTTTGTCGGTTAGATCGTTCGTACCAAGCTCGCCGCGGAAGGCTTTGTTAAGGATAGATTGACGTAGTGAATCTATTTCTCCTTCTAATGCCTCTATTTTACTAATTTCGACTTCTTTAACATGTAAATGATCTAATAACTCAACAATTTTGTCTTGTTCTGCTTTTGGTGGCAATGGAAATAAATAATTCTCTAAAAATGATTTAGGTACACGTTGTTGTCCTACTGCTCCTGTCATTTCCTTTTTAGCTTCCATCCTAAATTTTTTAGATCGGAGTAAGTAATATATTAACTTAGTGTTAATATAAGGGTTTGTTCTAATCACGTGAAACTCAGTTGATCCAAATCCAAAACCATTTATTAAATTATGAGCAATGGCAGTTTTTCCATTTTCCATACATGGAGTTATTTTGGCAAAAAGAATGTCATTCTCAAGGAAAAATGTATAACCTTTCTTGACTTCAGCATACTTCCTAATCTCTGGATTTTCTATTTCACCTGTTTTATCATTTACAGAAGGCATAGGAATAAATGAGCAACTTTGAATATCTTCAATATCCTCTAATTTCTTCCTAGCTGGGTTAATATCGACAATATCACCTAATCTAACCCATCTCCAATTTTGAGGGATTGGAAAAGGTGGATTAATTTCGTATTCATCTCTTTTGTTCTTTTTTTTATAGACATTTTGAATTTCTTTAAAAATATCATCAGCACTTTTAATGATTGAGCTCTTAGACCGCCATTTTTTAGTTAACTCTCCTCGAAATGCCTTGTCTAAAATGCTTTCCCAGCGAAGTTCAAACGACCCTTTTACTTCTTCAATTAACCACTTCGCTTCATCAATTTTCGCAAAAAGCCGCTCAATCTTCTCAGCAATGCGTTTTTGTTCATTGTAAGGAGGTAATGGTAATTTAATGTTAGACAAATCATTTTTATTAAATCCTGCTTGGGCTGAACGAGAGATCATTTTCAAAGGTCCTTGAAAATGTTCTGTTTGTAATAACCAATATAAGTATTTTCTATAAATATGTTCTTTTGGATAAACTACTTTAGCTAATGCAACATTGTATGCACCGCTTAGTCCTGTTAAAATCCTGCCAATTGAAGCTCCATACCTTGCTATTAAGATGTCTTCTTCTTCAATTAATCTTAACTTACTTGTGTATGGAATATATGTCAAATAATCATCTGACGCAAAATCTCTGATCTGAACTAGTCTTATATAATCTTCTTTTGGTTCATTTATAAATTGACTTTTAGGAGGTTGTGTTCCGCCCTGAATATCTAATATTGAAGTGAAGTAAAAATATGCCCAATTCTCCGGCACTTTATAAGGCTGTTCTTCTTCCGGCACTAATGCTTCTTCTAGTAGTTCTTCTATCGATTTTTGTTTCTTTTTGCTCATTTTTCAAGCACCTCAGATGTTTCTGCGACTTTTAGCATTTCTTTAAAATCTGTTTGGTAGGTGTTAGGTTGTTCGACAGCTTTTAACTCGGCAATGACTTCGTTTAGTAACGAAATCGCTAGTTCTAATTTTTCCACCGCTTCTTCTGCAGATTCGATTGGGTCCGGCAGGTTTTCGTAGACGGACAAGGATTCATCAGCAATTAGACCAATATCCAAGCTGTCGCCTTTTTTCGCAATTTCTTCACGTGTGAACACATTCCAGCGCTCGTCTTTGACTTGGCTGCGATCTTCTGCCGTATAAGCCTTGATAAATCCTTCAAAATGTTCTTTCGTTAGCGGATTCCGTTTGCCGAAGGAAGGCATATTCGTGCGTAAATCGTACACCCATACTTCTTTTGTGTTGCCGACATCTGATGTCCCGCGGTTGAAGAATAAAACGTTCGTTTTCACTCCTTGGGCATAGAAAATGCCAGTTGGCAAGCGTAAAATTGTATGTAAATTACACTTATCCATTAAGTCGCGGCGAATGTCGGCTCCTACCCCGCCTTCAAACAAGACGTTATCTGGAAGGACAACCGCGGCGCGAGCTTTGCCGTTTGCCTTGAGAGCGCGGTAAATATGCTGCAAGAAATTCAACTGTTTGTTCGATGTTGTAAAGGTGAAGTCAGTTCGTGTTGCCCGCTCGCCTCCTTTTTTTGTTCCAAAAGGCGGATTCGTTAAAATCACATCAAAATTTTTCAAACTTTCACCTAGTGAAGAGAGGGTATCGCCTAACAAGATTTCCCCATGAATATCATGAAGCAACGCATTCATGACCGCTAGACGATGCGTGTCTCTGACAAGCTCTACTCCTGAGAATGCCTTGTATTTTTGAAATTCGATTTCTTCTTGAGATAAGTCAAAATAATCATCGGTTTGTTTACGAACATGGCGATCTGCCGCGATCATAAAGCCGAATGTTCCCGCAGCAGGGTCATGGCAGCGTTCTCCCGGCTCGGGATTGACAAGTTCGACAATAACATCAATAAGGACGCGAGGCGTAAAATATTGCCCCGCTCCCGATTTCACTTCGCTCGCGTTTTTTTCTAACAGCCCTTCGTATAAATCCCCTAATCCTTCTTGCTTCGCATTGTACCAATCTAAGTTATTAGTCGATTGAATAATTTTTTCTAGGTTCTTTGGTTCTCTAATATTAGATGTCGCATCTGTATAAATTTGTTTTAATAATTCATTTTCCTCTTTTCCTAAATCAAGCAACAGCTGTTGATAATGCTCTTTAAGTTCGATCCCGTCTTTTTCTACTAACGAATCCCAACGATATTTTTCAGGAATCATATATTCTTGACCGGTTTCTTTCATCATTTTTAAGAACAGCAAATACGTTAGCTCTGTCACATATTGGTGATACGTAATGCCGTCATCACGAAGAACGTTACATAAATTCCATAGTTTTTGGACGATTTCTCTGTTGTTCATCTACGCTTGCTCCTTCTTTTGGTGATAGTTATACAAATTATCATTAATTTCGCGAACAATTTGTGCTAATTGTCCATCGAAAATTTGATTTAATTGTTTAAAGCCTCCACGGCTCTTAAAAGGTTCATATTCAAAAGCCTTTTCAGGGTCCGGATGAAGAACAGATTCTTGCAGTAATTGCTTTTCAATACGTTCCAGCCATTTTTTTTGAACAGGCGGCCACGCTTTCATTTGGTAAATTTTCTTCATGGCGTGTTTAATTCGTTCTTCATGACTAATAAGCGGATCGCCTAAAGCCTGCTGGCGGATGAAGGCGATGATGTCCGCTGCGATGTCTTCATTTTTCGCCTCGCGCCAAGCTGCTTGTAATTTTTTCTCGGAAAAACCTTTCTGGTCCAATTCAAGCAATAATTTTTTTAACTCTTCTCTCGTTAATTCAGTTGGACGTTGACATACAATCATTAGCGCAGGGATTTTGTTCATATTGTTTCGGATAAACTCTCCAAATGATTGTAAATAATCATCCGGTTTTTCCGCATTTCCATATCCGCGTTTAACTCCAATAAGTTCATCTTCATGCGTAGAAATATATTGTTTATTTTCCCGATAGCGATTTTCATCCATATAACGGAACATCGATTTATACTCTTTTAACTGTCCAGTTAATTCAGCAGGATTCAAGTTTTTTACCCAATCTATAAATTCATCAACTGTTTTTCCACCAGATAATACTTTAAAGTCTTGGTGCTGCTTATCTGACCATTGGCGTTTTTTTCGTTGGATTTTGGCTATAATTTGTTCTTGTTGATGTTGAAGGTGTTCTTCTTTTTCTAAACCTTCTAATTCTTCTACTAATTGAGTCAGTGAAATATTTGGTCGAGTGACAACAGGCTTCATGCTTGTATATGGTTTTAAAGACTCATAGATTCCAACCGCATCGAAAATATTAAAGTGATCTTTTCGGATTTCTTCACATCTTCTCGTTGCTCGGCCTAGCATTTGCTCATAAAGAATCCGAGAGCGAACGCGGCGCAAGAAGACGAGATTTGTAATTGCTGGAACATCGACACCTGTCGTTAGCAAATCCACCGTCACAACAATAGTTGGATATTTTTCATTTTTAAAGCGTCGAATCGCACCTGATGGATCTTTAATGGAGCCTGTAATTTTCATAATCGCATTGTCTTCGACTTCACCGTATACTTTTTCAAATTCTTCTTTTAAAAGACGTACGACTAAGTCTGCGTGATCATCTGTCGCTGCAAATATCAATGTTTTGCCTTCATCGTCAGGAGAAATATAATTCGTCAACTCTCGTATAATAACACGATTAAAGCTTTCTGTGATAACTTTTGTATTAAAATGTGCAACCTCAATATTCACTTCATCTTCAAGGTATTCTTGTGAAATTGTGCCGGAAACCGTATCATATACGTCGACCTTTTCACCTTTGGCCCAAGTGATTCCTTCCTTTTTTAATACCGTTTCAAATTGATATGGTGGTTCATGGTCGACTAAATATCCATCGACGACTGCTTCTCGATAAGAATAAGTGAAAACCGGCGGTCCAAAAATTTCTGTAGTATGCAGCGCAGGAGTTGCTGTTAAACCGATGCGAACGGCATCAAAGTAATCAAGTACTTTTCGATATTTGCTTACATAATCATTGTGATCTCTTATTTCAATTTCTATGTCATTCATCTCTTTATCTAGTGTATAGCCTCGATGGGCTTCATCGACAATAATGCAATCATATTGATCAATCGATGGAATGTCTTCTGTTTTCTCGTTGTAGAAAATGCGTTTTAACATTCCTTGTACGGTAGCGATATGTACTTTTGTTTCATCATCTGGTTTTTGATCGTATAACGATTGTAAGCTATAAATTTCAGTGAACGTATGGAAATTTTCCAGCTTACTTTCTTTAAAAGCGCTTTCCGCTTGTTCTCCAAGAGCTTTTCGGTCGACAAGGAATAATATACGATTAAAACGCTTTGCTTTGATCAATCGATAAATGAGACCAATCGCCATTCTTGTTTTCCCTGTTCCGGTTGCCATGGCGATTAAAATGTTGCGTTTTTTCTCTTCCAATGCTTTTTCGACCGCTTGAATAGCTTTGACTTGATAGTCTCGTAATTTAAGATAATCAAATTTTTCATCACGCAAAAATTGTTCCGAACGTTCCGTATCTTTTTCTAATAGATTTTTCAGTCCTTGAGGAGTGTACCATCCTTGAAGTGGTCGCGGGTGATTCGTTGATTTCCGCGCATCTAAAAACCAAATGCCTGACTTTTGTTCTAGCTGTTTTAAAAAGGGGCGGCCATTGGTTGCGAACAAAAATGGAACATAGTAATCTCCCCATGGTTCATGGATCACTTCATGACCATGCCGAACAATAAGTTTTGCATATTCTTTTGCTTGCTCAATGTCAGATGGGATATCTTTACTAGCACGTTTCGCTTCAATGATCCCTACTAGCTCGGGGCCAATAAATAAAGCATAATCAGCGTAACCATGTTTTAAAGGCCACTCCGCAATCGCCATGTTTTTTCCTTTTTCCGGACGAACTCCTTTTGAGAAACGCAGCTTTTCTGAATCAGCCTCCCAGCCAGCATCACGCAATTGCTGATCAATAAGAATACGGGTTTCTGCTTCCGTCAATTCAAAGTTGGCAACGGCGCGTTGTGAGTACTCACGTCGTTTTTGTTTCTCTTCATTGCTAATATATAGCTGTTCCTTTCGGATCTTCTCAAGCTCTGTTTCCAAATGAGCAAGCTTTTCTTCGTATGACTTAACTACATGGTTCAATTCATCTTCTGATATAGATGTTTGCGGTGTCGGTTCGATATATTCTGGAGCTTGAAATGACCAATCGCCATACACTTCCATAAACCAAACCGCAATTCGAAACGCCATATGCAATAAAGCTTTTGCCTCATTTACTTCACCATAGCTCGGATTATGTACCGCTTGATTCCCTTTCAAACGAATGACCGTAAATAAGTCATATATTTCCTTCGGCAGAATTTGCTCATAAAAAAGAATTCTCAGACGCTCCTGTTGATCAGTTCTGCGTTCTTCCTTTATTTCTTCTAACGCTAAAATATATTTTGTTATAGTTTCAGCAAATTTTCTAAGCTCACTTATCGCCACATTTGGATTTTGATAGACATTTCGTTCTGCCGTTTCCCCAACACGGGCGAGAACTTCCCATTTTTCTTCTAAAAAGCGAAAATTGTGCGACATATACACACCTCACCCATAAGAACATGTATATAGTGCTATTTTATCATAAATTTTACAATATATATCATTCCAGTCATACATCTATTTAATAGAGTTAAGTCTGTATAATTGTGTAAAAATGAATGGGTCTAAAAATACTAGCCAATTTCAAATCCGATCCTTTCAGATGCTTGAGCTTGTAAAATCTGGTTTATTTTAACCGCAAATTTTTTGAATTTCCTTGAAGGAGTTGATGCAAAATTTCTAAATCTAGGTTAATCTTATTTTGGTACATTCAAATCTTTTCTCCATTAGAGTTTGGCGGTCCAACTTAATGGCAACTGAGTGTTTTTATTTCCTTTGGTACATTTGCTTTTGCTGGCATTGGTATTGAATTGTAACTTATTAAACATATATGATAACTTCTTACAATCATCGCATTTATAGAAACCATCCAAAATTTCTTTCAATTAATAAACCCCTCTAGCTTTATATGAGTATAGGAAGAGCTTCCACGGCAAAATTAGAGCAGCTGCAAAATAATTCGCTTTTCTTTCCATTTCAACATAGGAATTATGGACCACTTGCACCAAAATGAGCAAGCTCATCATATAGAAAAAGAAATAGACATTCGAGTTAATTTAAAACCAACAAAAAGCTTAAAACCTCAAATAATGAAATATGTTAATATAAACTCGAAAAGTAAGTACGTCTATCCAAACGAGTATTTTCTTTACTATGTAACCACCTGTCCCCATTCGCACATTGTTAGCAAATCGAATGGGAACAGACTCGCAAATCATGTTTCCAGCCTAATCCCACATGTGGCGACAAATACCTTCATAAAGCTTCTTCAGGATTTCTTCTTGATAGCCAGCTTTTTTTATTTTCCGCATTTTCTCTTTGATCGGCTGCAATTCTTCGATCGTAACAGTTTCTAGTTTCGCTACTCGGTCATCCGACAGCAAAACCTCTGGAGATGACGCTAAGTAATCTTCTAATTGGAAATGCCATAAATGAATATGCTCCTGATTCCGCTCCTTTAATCGCTGTGCCATTTTTAGTCCTTCAGGATCAAAATCTCCAGAATAATATATTTGACAACCTTCTTGGATGATTAAGTCTATTAACATCAGTGACGCTAGTTTAAATTGCCCATTTGTGCAAATCAGCGGCGGGAAAGCGTCAGGAAATAAATCCAACAAAGCGGAAAATACGCCTGAGTTCTCAACGACAAATACGGTCTGCCCCTTAGCAGGATATGCACGTTTTAACTTCAATATTTCCCGCAATGGCACATTGAGTACTGTATTCGTTTTTACAGCAGAAGCAAACACAGAATGAATTCCCTGTTCCGTTTCTGTCAAAATTCCCGCACATGTCACAAAGTTTAAAATATCTTCCCGTAAAATGCCAAATGATTGCAGGAGCTCATTGACTTCCTCGACTGATGATAAGTCATAGTCTTGATCAGAGTAAAATTGAAGTACATGAAGAAATACTTTTCCTTGAAACGTATGCAAGTCAAATGCGTGCGGATCTTTTAGCACTTTTTGTGAAAAAATTGAAAGACGTTCATAATCACCTTTTTTCGGCAAATACTGAAGCGCAGTGCACACATTCTTTAAAACAGTCTCCAAATGTTCCCGATCTTGCGAATAGGCGATATGAATAAAGCGGTTTTGGGGAGCTGATTCAGCTATAAAAGACAGAAGCCTTGCTTGTTCGGGATATTGATGAATAAGGTTTTGAAAAAATTCTTCTTTTTTCTTCCGATCTGTTTCCCTCTTCTCTTGATTGGTTGTAATGTCTTCACCAAAATAATTCTCAAGTAACGTAACGAGCGGTATACCGGCAAAGCGCGTTTTCTCTAATTGTTCGGCAAACATTTTTAATGAAACCGAAGGAGTAGATTCTTGATGAAAATCCTTCCCAAAAAACGCCCCGAGCGCTTCTTTTTCTTCAAAGGAAAAACCGTCTAATTTGACCGTTCCGCCGATTCTCCCGAGTGATTGATATTTCTTTTTCATCAGCAAAAAAAGGCGGTGAAAGCCAGGTTCACCGCGAAAAAACTCAACAGCATCCGCTACTTTTTGTTCCAACATGAACCATCCTTCCTATATGGATGATGTAAAAGTAAATTCTTCATCCAGATTTGACGCAAGTCGTTTCACTTTTCCATCCCAATGATAACGAATAACCGTAACGTACGGTGCATTTTTCGGGCGAACTAGCTCGCAAATAGAAAGCGATGGTACCGTGTCGTAGTCTCCCCAAAGCGCCTGAGAGTTCATGATATAGTTAAAACCAAGCTCTTCGACTAAAGCAAACATATCACGAATGTTATTTTCATCAACACCGGCAAACGCTTCATCTAACGAAATAATATATGGAGCATCCTCTGCAGCCTCTTGATAACGTGAATATGCCGCAGCAAAAAGTGGAATATACATCGCCATCGCCTTTTCTCCGCCGCTAAATTTATAAAACTTTTGGTTCGTTAATTCCCGCTTTGGTTCATTTGTTTTTTGGTAATAAAGCGTAAACGAGAACCACTTTCGGTAATCGAGCACTTCTTTAATGACTTGGTGAAGCGTATTGCCTTGCCCACGTTCTTCAAGCATTTCTCTCGCTCGGTTGATTTTTGAGCGGAAATGCATCGTAACCCGCTGCAAATCTTCTTCCTTTAGCAGCCGCGAATTCATTCGCAACAATTCGACTAAATCTTTCGTGTCCATTTCTTCTTCGGTTTCCGCGGTCTTCGGCTTCCATTGAATTGAAAATGTCAGACCTGAAGAAGTATCACGTTTTTCCATTAATGCGTTCATATCTTTTACCCAGCGTTCGGCACGCTGTATGCGGCTTCGCAATATTCGCCCGATCGTTTTCAAAATAATATCTTCATACAATTCGCGGTCCTGTTCGTTAATATATTCTTTTTGCAGCAATATATCTTTTTCAATCTCTTTTAATACATAATATGGTGTAACGCGTTGTCCTTTGTAGTCTAGTAAAATGATGATGCGTCCTGCTTTTTCCTTCCAATCGTTCGCTTTTAGCTCCGATTCCTCATCTAATGAAAGCTCGACGAACGGATTTTGTTTGTTCCAATCGGCAGGTTCCTGTGCCGGACGATATTCGATTAAATTCGGTTGTTCTTGGAAAAATATTCGGTTTAATCGTTCGGTGACAGAAAGTCGTGTATTCTCTTTTAATACAGAACCATATTTCTTGGAAATGTCTATTGCTTTGTCCAAAAGTGAGCCTGTTTCATTTTCGTCAACAAACACTAGCCCTCGTTCCAATTCTTTGGCAAATAGCTCTTCCCATGCTTGGACAAGAACCTTTGCAAATTCCAGTTTTCTCTCTAAACTGCTTAATTTGTTTTCCATGTTTGAAAGTTGATTCCCGATGTCTGCTTGCTTCTTAATTTTCTCAGGAATTTCCGTTTTTAAAAACGTTAATCGTTCTCGAATCTGTTGAATCTCTTGGCGAATATGTTCCGCTCCCATTTTCGTTAACATCGATTCGATATGCTCAAGTTCAAGTGATACCCGCTGTTGTTGATCGAGAAGAACATTGATTTCGCCTTTCGCTTCGTCTATTTCGTTTTGTAATGCTTCAAGCTGATCATTTAGATTTTTGATCATTTCATCGGTGTGCACAATGTTTCCATGAGTAATTTGTACGTCATTTAACTCTTTTAAATATGATTTCATATAAGACAAAGCATCTTCGTACCCTTTTTTTGAAAACTTAAGGTCCAGTCCTTCTGTCTTGTTGCGCAAAGTATTTTTCACTTGCTGCCATTCTCGAGCGATTTGTCCGAGTTTTTCATTTTTCCTTACTGTTTCTTGTTCTTTGCTTGCTGCCAGGAGTTTCGTTTGCTCCCACTGGTCATAGGCATATTTGACATTTTTGTCAGTTGGAAACAATTGAAACCCTTCCGTAATGTGGCGGATTCGTTCATCAATGGCTACCAGCTGCTCTCGTTTTTCTCTGAGTTGAGTGTTTAAAAGCTGTAATTCTTCCTCAAATTGCTGAATTTTCTCAAGACGCAGCCGTTTCCGTGCGGCTCTTCCAATATACTTTGCCTTTTCCCTTTCAGGGGCATGTCCTTTTAAAAGTCCTAGTGAATATTGTCCGGATTCGTTTATGACAAAATAATCCTTTTCTTGCGGTTCGTCCGATACGATAATACTGCGCAATACCGCTTCGATTCGTTCCTTAGAAACACCTGAGTCATTCTCTACATCAGGTTTTAAATAATCCTCTAGCGTGTGTGCCATCATTGCCGGGTTTGGCATGATTACTCGATCATATTGGATATCTAAATCCGCTTCAACAATTAAAGCGTCGAGCAATCCAGCATGATTTAATGTAGATTCGATCCGTTCCCGCAACTCTTCAGAAACGTGCTCCTGAAATTCCACAGCTGCATAAAACGGAACGTAAGGTATTCCTTTCTCTTTTAACAAAACCCTTGTTTGCACCGTTTGCATGTCTCGTTCTGGTTCAGGATCTTTTTGTTCCTTCCAATAGCGTAATTTTTCTTCCGTTTCACGAATTTCATTTTCTATCAATTTCATTTCATGTTGTTTTTTAATTTTTTCCGCTTTCCACGATTCTAAAGATTGATAATATTGATTCGTAAACGGTTGTTTCACCTCTTCGAAATGATAGCGCTCATATAGCTCATTCAACCTTTGTAAAAATACTTGAAATGCTTCGTCATCCACCTTTATATCCGGATACATTTTGCTCCATTCAAACACGCTTTCCTGCAAACGGGATTTTTCGTCTTCAACCAGTTCATACCATTTTTTCTCTTCATTTTTTAGTTGGTCTAATTCCCTATTTAATTCGCCGAGCTCTTTATACGTTTCTTCATAACGTAATTGAATTTCATCATGTTCTTTCCAAAGTCCGTTAATTTGCTCCAGTCGATCAAAATGTGCATTAGCTTCCCGCTTCCATACGGTAAAATCAAATTCATATTCTCGGTTCCGCTGAAAATCTTCTTCGTTGATTGTATGCTCGGAAAAAGAGCTTTCTAACGCATCGTTCCGCATCATTTCTAACTGTTCTGTTAGCTTTTTCAATAACTGTTCGAAACGTTCTTCATACATGTTTAAGTTTTGTTCAATTTTCCGTTCTTGCTCTCGTTTTTCATCTATAAATCTTTCTTTCTTTTTGAGCTCTTTGTTTACATTCTGCAGTTTTTCCGCTGTTTCATTACGCTTTTCTTCTGCCTGAAACACTTCATGATTGGATAAATCAAGTTCCCGTTTACGCAGCACTTCTTGTTCAATCGATAATTGTTGAGTCTCTTCTTTCAATGTCGCAAGTGTTTCCTCATATTCACGATGTTGTGCGACAAACTGTTTCTTTTCTTCAGCTAACTTTTTAAAGCTTTTTTCCGATTTTACATATTCATTCGCTTTCTCAGCCAACATATACTCATTGTAAGTCGAATAATGCTGGCAAAGATGCTTTAGAGCCTTCTCGTCTTTTTCAAGCTGTTCTAATTGTTGTTTTGCTTGATCCATATTTTCTATCGTTTCTGACAAGTGTCGCAGCTCTTCATCTGTAAGTGCTGGCAGCGAGCTTTCTAATATTTCGTAGATCACAGTTGGCTTAAAATCTTTTGAAAGCTTCGGACTGCGTAATTGAATGAGTAATTCAATCAATTCGTGGAACGCATCAAGCGACTCAAATCGAAAAATATGTTTATTCACTAACTCCATATATTCACGTTGCGAATCAACAACCGTACCGCCTTCACCAATAACAGTGATCAACTCCCGTTTCGTTAAAGGAATTTTTTGCGTCTTCCCGTCTGTCTTTTCTTCTTTATATAAACGCAAGTCTTTGCCGATGCGCCGATTGTCAAAAACGACAAATCCCCAAAAATCCATATTTTTCTGCCGTTTTGCCCGTAAGCCGATACCCGTTGTGATATATTGTTCAGAGTTTTTTCGCTTATATTCTAAAAATAAATAGCCTGTTCGTTCGTCCCTGTCGACGAGTTCTTTTTCCCCAAGCAAGTAATCTTCCATTCTTCTAGCTCGGGAACCGAACGGATCGAGGCGATCAGGACTCTTTTTTCCATCAAGCAGAACCGGAAGAAAACTTTGCATCGTCACCGATTTGCCGGAGCCGTTGCTTCCACGCAATAGAAGTTTTCCGTCTGCGAAATGAAAAAATTCTTCATCATAATACCAAAAATTTAACACTCCCGCTCGATATAACTCCCATTTACTCGTCATCTTCATTCGTTCCTTTCATTAGAAAATCATCAGGATATGTTCCGACTAATCGACCTAAAAGGGGGTAGAGAATAATCATCCCAGTCTCCGCTTCACGTTCTGCCATTTTCCACTCCTTTAATGCACTCAATACTTCATCAGAAAGCTGAGAGATTGTCATGTCGCGGTATGTTTTACTCCATCCTTCGGAAAATTCGTCACGGCATTTTTTTAACAGACCTAAAAAATCATTTGGTGTTAAGCGGATTTGTCCATATTCATCAGGCATGTGAACATCAAGATGCTGGCGAATAATTTTGGAAAAATGAAGAATAATCTCCGAAGTACCTTTTTGATCTGGAAACAGCGTATAGCGGCTTTGACGTTCCGGTAAAGTTAAAAGTGCCGCATTTTTAAAAAGTTCATAGTGATAATCAGTATGTTTTTCAATATCTTCCCGCAAGCGATGGCGAAAGTTTCTTAAATAATAAAAGTCAGGATCGTCTTTTTGTCTTCGATAAATGGCTGGCGATAAAAATAGTTGCCGATATATCCGATGGCGGCGATAGTCTTGCGGGGACGCTTTCCATTCTTCTTCTAAAATCTCCTCTATCGTTTCATATTGAAACAAGTCTTTCGGATATGATCTCATAAAATAGCGGGATACAACGGGAACTTCATAGAGTGCTTCATGGTCTTCTTTATTTGCAAACCCTTCAAGATCCCCATCGACGCGTTTTACGATACCAATTTGCTCCGACGTCCTCAGCACCCGAATGAGCGACTTCCGATGTTGATAATTCGTCCAATCGATTGGCAGTTCCCCGGGATACATCGCTTGAATCTCTTCACATAAATCGGACAGAAGAAATTTCTCATCGACGGCTTTGCTCTCTAAATATGCTAATAAGCAGCAAAACAGGGCATAATCTAATATATCTTGAAAATCTTGAATACCCATCCACGATTCTGGCTCAGCCGGGATTTTCTCGAGCTTTGCAAAATAGCGGTGAATGATTAGCCGATATCCAAACTTTTCTTGCAAGTAACGTTTCAATACTTTTTCACGTTCTCTAATCTTTTGATAAAGCTCTGGTTCCTCTTCCCGGACAATCCAGAAGTTTTCAAACAGGGCTGTCATGGCTTCTTTCGCTTTTTCATCAAACCCTTGCTCCGTCTTTTCCAATGTTACATCTCTCCCTTTTCGAGGACATAAAGTTCATAATTCGGCATCGTAAGTGTTCCGTCAGCAGCTTTCAATTGAATCGAGGAAGAATCCTTTTGCAAGATTTTCACTTTCCATCCGTTTTCCGTTTTTACGACTCCGTCTTGTTTTGTCATTGATTTTGCTATCCAGCTTAACAATGTTTTTCGAATGTGCGGTTCGATCACCGGCAACTCTCGTAATACGATTTTATTGTCTTGAATGAGGTTCTCTAACTCTTCTTTCTCACGTTTTTTCTCCAGCAAAAATTTCTCCTTCATCTCCTGTTTCTCTTTTTCATGTGTTTCGATCGCTTCCGGCTTTTTCTTTTCACGGTAATGGCGAACGCGAGGCTTTACCGTCCATTCTGTCGGCTCTTCTTCCCAAATATCGCGATAAAAGTTTTCTGTTGCATCGTTCTCTGTTATGAGATGCTTTGTATGGAAACAGCCGAAAACAACAGAGGATAGTCGGTGGGCATCTACTAAACTCGGAAGCTCGGAAAACCACTTTGCTAAATGGAGAAAATCTTTCTTGCGGCTGCGGAAATTGTGATGACGTTCCCCCAGCCTTTGCACGACCCGGGTCATGCGGCGAATGGCTTCATTCGTTTGGTGCTGAAGAAAATACAATTCACTTTCACGTCCTTCTCTGCCTAAAAACCATTCTTTTAGACCTTTCCATTTTTCGAATAAATCTTCTTCAAGTTGTTCTTTCGTCACTTCCATTTCTTCTAATCGAGGAATCGTCATTTGATAATCAGCAACAATTGCGACTAGTTTGTGAACATCATCTTCTGCGATATCTTCCAACAACTTTTCAATTTTTAACGATGTTTTCTGTAAGGCAACGATGAAATCGCGTAAATATGTCGTAAATTTTTCTTTATATACAAGAAAGGCTTCCGACATCATTCGTTCTTCCGTGTTCTCACTGTTAAGGTAAGCGATGTAATCCGCAGAATTTTGAATGATTTTTTTGAAATAATCGAATGTTTCTTCCCAAATTTGATTAATCTCTTCTCGTTTTTCTTGAAAATCGTTTTGTATAATATTTTCTATTCGAACGAGTGAAGAGTATAAACGGTCAAAACGCGTTTTTTCTAAAGATCCTCCGAATGAATCCCCTAGCTTCTCTAACGTGCGGATCATCCTCTCAATTTCAACCGTGTAAGGACTGCATTGATAACGAAACCGTTTCTTTTTAAATTCTTCGATTGTGCGAATATTCACCGTCTCTTGCCGAGCAATTAAGTTTTTCCATTTGACAAGCTGATCTAAATCCTGCTGGAGATCGTCTTCCGTATAGTTCTGAAACTCCTCATGCTCTTTTAAAAATGCAAATACTTCTTCAGGAAACAAATATTGCCGCATTCGTTCATGCTGCATATAAAAATATCGTAAAATCGCCCGATAGCGATAAGCATTGTCCGTTGCCAAATACTTTGCCTCAGAAATCGGCTTCAGCCATGAAGAATCCATTATGCATCACCTTATGAATTATGTTTTTATTTCTATTGTAATAGATTTGCAGAGAGATTGAGACAAGATTTTGATGGGGATTTTTTTGCTGTTTTGATTTTTTGGGTATATTTCGTTTTTACGATCTGTTTTGTAAGCGTTCGCCAACCATCTCATCCTGTTTGTATGTGCCTCTTTTGTTTTTTTAAATCCTTTCAACACTTTTAATGCTTGTAAATCGGTGTTCCTGCCGTTTTCCGAAATACTCCCGGCAAGCGATGATCCACGCGGTTCTATCTCCATTCAGAAAACCAGTCCATCATCGGGTCATAGCTGTATTCTTCCATCATAAACCTTTCAAGCCCTTCCTACACCGGCTCATTTCGTCTGATGCACATAGTGACGTTTGTTTACCAAGGGCACCCGTTTTCCGTTTCGTTCTCAGCCTTGAAGAACCAACAAGATCTTTTCTTATTCCCTTTTCGGCGGCTTTGTTGCCGTTTCACGTGCAGTCCGTCTGCCTCCGCAAACAACACACGGCGCCTCATCTTCACCCGACGATGCATCTCCACCGTCGCCTGTAGAACTACTGGCGAATCGTTTCATGGTTCATTACCGCATACCCTGCCATCTTTTCAAACGCCTCTGCAGCTTGGAGGTGGAAAGGATCGGTGACGACTAATTCCATGAGGGTTTCCTCCAACAATAGACTGATCTCCTTTGTTCCATCAAAGCATAGAAAATGATCCAATAAACAGGTGTATGCTTGTTTTCTCACGATCCAAATAATAATTGCGTCTGACCTCCACCTCCCCAAATAATGTTTGGATTCGTACCGTTCGTTTATCTTTCAAGTAATAACGATTTTTATCCCGATGTTTTGCTAGTTCTTGATCGATGTACTCCAACACCTGTTGAAGCAGTTCCCCGAAGGTTTCTTGAATCATCGAAAATAATTCCATTTCGATCTCTTTTAATGTTTGCCCACCTGTGATAAACTCTTACATAGTACACTCTTTTCTCCTTGTGTTTGGTTTGTGCACTTATCACAATACAGGAAGAGAGTCCTTTTTGCATTTATTTTGCCTTTCCCCCTACCATTTAAGAGAAACTCTTGCTTCTAACGGAAAGGATCTTATCTTTCTCCAACAAACATTTTACTCATACAGAGCGAAGATGCATATGAATGCTAATTTAATAAATGTACAATTTTGATTCTCGCATGAATACTGAACTTGAGGGAAAAGAGGATGCATGCGAAATGAACAATCACAAAAGAGATGAAGAGACCAAAACACTTTTTCTTCTTTTGCTCTTCCTCTTTGGCCACAGTGATCATTTTGCGTGTCTCCATGGATTCCTTTAGAAACCGCGTGAGAAGTTCATCCCTTTCCTTTATGTATTTCTGTTGTTGATCTAACCTCATCATGAGTACTTTAGCAGATCGTTTTGTTTGGCACCATCACTTTTAACGTTTGTATATTATCGTTATAACGATGTGAACTACTCGTCATTGAAATGACGAGCTTCCTGTTCTACGCAACGAACTGTTGTCCGTTAAACGTATACACAGTCGGCGTGTCCAACACCACTACTGATTGAGATAAAGCCTTAATCTCTTTCAGATACTTTTTGCTGATATTGATAGCACCATTCACATCCGCATTGATGGTTGTATGACAGTCGTTACATACATATAACCCTCGATGAATCCGATTACTCGGCTTTGCGTTTTCTTCACAAGGGAACATTTGGCATACTGAACATGCTTGAGAGGTGTATTCTTCGGTTAATAAACGAACATCTATTCCTTGCTCCTGCGCTTTATACCGTATCATTTGAATGATTTTCGCATACGGAAAACCATGCAATTTTTGATTCGTTTTCTTGTTGAATTTCGCTTGTTCTCGTATACCTGTAATGTCACCAATCACAATCGTTTCGACTCCTTGTTGCAGAGCAATATCAATCACTTTTCTTGTCATACAATGCAACATGTGATGCACTTGTTTTCTTTTCTTTTGATAAAGTTGTAACACACGTCTGGAAGGTTTTGGGTATTGTATTCCTTTAGCACATTGTTGAGCGAAACCAATCGCTTGAAAATGGGCGATTTGTTTATGAAAGTAGCGTTCAACGGATAGCCATTGCCTTCCTGAAATGATGTGTGCTTTTCCTTGATAATCATAACAAGTCATCGCATTGGCAATCCCTAAGTCAATCGATAAAAATTTCGTGCTATTCTTTTGTTTCAATGGTACATCTTTGTATTCTTGAATCAGATAAATCGTATATTCTTTTCGACTGATGGGTTTCACTTCAATCAGTTTTATCTTTTCGATTTCGATATGTTTCGGAATCGGGATATAAAGATAACTTTCTTCCAATCCATACGTTTCTTTTAAAAAGGCTTTTTGAGCCTTTGGAATGGGTAAACGAATTTTGGTATTGTTCTCCACCAATTTGAAACTGTTATTTAGAAAACGGACATTAAAGTTTTGATGTTTGAATCGTGGTGGTTGTGGATTATCTATTCCATTGCTTTCCTTTAGTTTGAAAAAAGACACCCACGCTTCTTGCAAGACTTTTAAGACCTCTTGTGCTGATTGAGCAGGTAATTGTTTATACCAAAAATGTGTTTTTAATCGTTTTTTCTGTTCATACCAATTCGGGAACGGTACACCTTGTTCTTTCGACCAATTCCGTTTTTCATAGTTCCCCACATTCCATAACTTACGACTGGCATAACACAAGTGATATAAGATGATTTGATTGGTTCGATTCGCTTTATAGGTGAAATACGATACCTTTTTCATTTAGTCACCACCTTTCTTTTGGTTAGCAATATAGCGTTTTATGACATCCTCACTAATAGAGCCAACGGTTTCAATATAATAACTAGAGTTCCATAATACTCCTTTCCATAATTTTTGTTTGATTTCAGGAAATTGCAGAAAAATTTTTCTCCCTGAAATCCCTTTTAACATTTTGACAATATAAGAAGGTGCTATTTTTGGATGAGCTGATACAAATACATGAATATGATCTTGTTCACCCACCTCTACCATCTGCAACAGAAAACCTTTTTCTTCTGCAATCTCTTTAAAAATTTTCTTGAGATATAACTCAACCTCTTGTGTCAAAACCTTCTTTCGATATTTCACAGACCATACAATATGATAATTGACATTATAAACACAAGTTCTTGCGTGAATTAAATTTGTTTTCTTCATACATATAGTATATCAAAAATATACAAAAAAACCAATTATTTCAATCTTTAATAAACCACATATAGTCTTTATAAAATATAAAAAAAGCGATTCATCTCCCCTTTAAAAAGGGGAGGATTCTCGCTTGTCTATCCTAAAGCCCCTCCAAGTGAATCTCCTGCTTCTCAACGTGTGAAGCATCTGTTCAATTTCTTTATACCTTCCTATGGTATAATGAAGTAAGTTTTTTGATCATGAAAGGGGACGAAATGAATTTTGCAGACAAACCATGATTTATTTTCCATAGAAGATGTCGAGCAATTTATTAATAGTCATCATTTGGCATTTTTATATATATCCAAAACAAATTGCAGTGTTTGTCATGCTTTGCTGCCAAAGGTGGAAAAAGTGCTGGCTGAGTTTCCAAAGATTCAAATGGGCTTTATCAACGTCGATGATATTCCGAGCATAGCCGGTCACTTATCCATATTTACCGCACCTGTTTTAATTTTGTATGTCGATGGAAAAGAGGTTTTGCGAGAAGCGCGGTTTGTTCATGTTGAGCAGTTTAAGGAGAAAGTGAAGAAAATTTATTTTTTAGCGGAGCAATCGTAACTTGTTTGCGGGTGAAGGCACCTTTTGGCTGAGACGTTTCACAGAGGCGGAATGCTAACTAATGTATTCCATGAGCGGAGTCTTCTACACATAGGGGCTGTCTAATAAGTCGATTTTCCGGCTTATAGACGCCCCTTTAATATTTTAGAAACGTTGATATATCAATGCTTATGATGTTTCATTTTCAGTGGATTTTGACTTTCTGGACAGCCCCAAAAAATGTTCTTGTTCTAAAAGGGAATGAGCCTGCTTAAAGTTAGACTGGATCATCAAACGAAAGCAAACTTGCCAACGCCGCAAGAAAAATCTCCAATGATAAAAATGAGGTCTGGAATAAAAAGAGATGTTTAGTTTTTTCATGGAAAATCTAAATGTTTTGCCAACCGTAAAATCTATCTTGATGGCGGTTGAAATAACGGAATGCATGCGCGGTACATTCCGTTTCTTTTCTTCATTTTATGTTGAATTTAACTTAAAATCAGACACAGATGCTTCCGAAGGTCTGAGACACTTGAGTAGAAGCTACTTCAAACAAGTCCGCTTCTTAGAGAAAGTCCTCCCCCATAATCATCTGAACAAAAAACTGCAGCTTAGCAATTAAACATTCACATTAAGTTTCAAAATTACATCAAATATAGTGCTTGTTCGTTATTTCGCTGCTTCTAACAATAGATCCACAATATGAACAGCTTTTACATCCTTTAATCCTTCTCTTTCAATTCCTAGCTTCATTTGCATGAAACATCCTGGATTAGCTGTTACTATTGTAGTGGCTTTGGTTTTTTTCATTTTTTCCATTTTCTGATCTAAAATTTCCATGGATGTTTTCGGTTCGACAATGTTATAAATGCCTGCAGAGCCGCAGCAGCTATCGGCATTTTCCATTTCTGTGAATGTTACTCCTTTAATTGAACGAAGCAATTCTCTAGGAGCTTTTGACGTTTTCATGACGTTTCTCAGGTGACAGGAATCTTGATATGTGACGACTTGTTCAGGAAGTGAAAGGCGAAATTGTTTGTGAAAATCAAGCTCATATAAAATGGACGTAATGTCTTTTATTTTTGCAACAAATTTTTCAGCGCGCTCTGACCATTGCGGATCATCTTTTAATAAGTGATCATATTCAATCAAGAAAGCGCCGCAGCCACCTGCGTTTGTTATAATATAATCTACTTCGTTTTTTCCAAACGCTTCAATATTTTGTTTTGCTAATTCTTTCGCTAGTTCTTTTTCTCCGCTATGACCGTGCAAAGCTCCGCAGCATGCTTGTGTTTTAGGAATAACAATTTCACACCCGGCTTTTTGCAATAATTGAATGGTTGCATGATTTGTTTCGAGAAACAACGTGTCCATTAAACATCCGGAAAAGAAAGCAACAGTTGCTTTTTTCTCTCCTTTTGGCGGGAAATATTCAGATCGCTGTTTCAGTGTCTTTCTCTCAGGAACATCAGGTAATATTTTTTCCATTTCCCGGAGATGATATGGAAACAGTTTCATAAATCCTATTTTACGTGCCGCTTTTTGAAGTCCAGATTTTTGATAAAATCCAACTAAGCTAGTTATGTTGATTAAATTACTTTTTTTAGGAAATAGTTGTTTAAAAACTACATTTCGAACTGCCCGCGCAGGTAAAGAATGCTTTTTATTTTGGTTAATTATGTCTCTTGCTTCTTCTAATAAATGTCCATAATTCACACCCGATGGACAAACCGGCTCACACGCACGACATCCTAAACACAAGTTTAAAGACTTTTCAAATTCATCATCCGGTTGAAGGACCCCATCATAAACTGCCTTCATTAAGGCAATTCTTCCTCTTGGTGATTGGCTTTCTTTATATCCAGACACAATGTAAGTTGGGCAAGATGGCAAACAAAAACCGCATCTCATACAATTTAACAGCTCATCTTCGTCCATGCGTTCCTTGAAATCTCTTTGGATATTTTGCTTTTCTGATTCTGTCATCATTTTGAGATCACCACTCGTTTTCGTGTATCCTTTGCAAATAATTTCCCAGGATTCATAATATTGTTTGGATCCAATGCAGCTTTGATCGACTTCATCACATCGATGCCAGATTTTCCTAGCTTCCATTCTAAATAAGGCGCTTTCATGGCTCCTACTCCATGTTCTCCAGTAATTGTTCCTCCCAGTTCAATGGCCTTTGCAAATATTTCAGCAAAAGCTTTTTCCACCCGTTCCATCTCATCTTTCTTCCGAATATCTGTCGTGCAGGTAGGATGAAGGTTTCCGTCTCCCGCATGACCAAACGTGCATATTTTTACGTTATGTTTTGCGGCTATTTCATTAATGGCTTTGACCATTTTGGCAATTTCTGATCTTGGTACAGTCGCATCTTCTAAAATAGTAGTTGGTGCTAGTCTGGCTAAGGCGGACAAAGCGGTGCGTCTCGCTGTTCGTAAAGCTTCAGCTTCTTCTTCTGACTGGGCAATTTGTACAGATACGGCGTTTTCACTCCTGCATATTTCTTCCATGACCTTCATATCTTTACTCACATTTTCAGGCGTTCCATCTTGTTCAATCAGTAATACGGCTTGAACGTCTGTTGGCAGTCCGATTTGTGAATAGTCCTCCACTACTTTTAGCGTCGGCTGATCTAAAAACTCTAAAGTTGCCGGAATTACTTTATTGGCAATAATTTTCGATACGGAACGCGCAGCAGCTTCTAAATCTTGAAATAAAGCAAGCATTGTCTTTTTTGATTCAGGCAGTGGGATCAGCTTTAATGTCGCTTCTGTAATCACTCCTAACGTTCCTTCAGAACCTATAAATAAGCGTGTTAAATCATACCCTGCCACATCTTTCGCTAGCTTTCCTCCTGTTCGAACAATTTCCCCATTAGGAAGAACCGCCTCTAGCCCCAGCACATAATCACGAGTTACTCCATATTTCAGTCCTCTTAATCCTCCAGAATTTTCGTTAATATTTCCCCCAATTGTAGATATTTTCATTGAGCTTGGGTCTGGTGGATAAAACAAACCTTTTTGTTCCACCGCATGGATTAAATCAAGTGTGATAACTCCCGGTTGACATGTGACGGTTAAGTTTTCCTCATCGATCTCTAAAATTTTGTTCATATGTTTAAATAGAAGAACGATTCCTCCTTCAACAGGACAAGTGCCGGCGCATAAGTTCGTACCAGAGCCCCGCGGAACAATCGGTATTTTATTTTCATTACATAATTGCAATATTTTAGATACTTCCTCTGTATTTCTAGGCGAAACGACCGCATCCGGAATCGATTGAAAATTTGGAGTCGCATCATACGAATATACTAACCTTTCAACTTCCGAATCTTCAAAATTTTCTTCTCCTACAATATTTATGAATTCCCTCTTTATATCAGGAGCAATCATTCAAACCCCTCACTTTTATTCTTTTCGTTTTATTATAAAGAATGAGAGTCATATTATCTATGTATGATGATATAATTAACATACCAAAAATGCCTATTTTATTGTCTTTTTAACCAAAAGGGTGGTGATACGAGTTGCAATTATCCCCAAAGCTGGCTGCTAAAATTATTTCAGAGGTTCAGGACGTAGTCAAAGAGGATATTATATTAGTTGATATTAATGGGATCATCATATCCTCCACTGATGAGAGTCGGATCGGCTCTTTTCATGAAGGAGCTACGATTGTTATTAAGTCCAAACAAAAGCTTTACATTGATCAAATCAAAGCACAAGTGCTGAAAGGAGTCAAAGCAGGAATCAATATGCCCATTATGTTTCATAAGAAGGTAATTGGAGTGATCGGAATAACTGGCGAACCGAAACAAGTGGAGCCTTATGCGGACTTAATTAGAAGAATGACAGAGCTCATTATACAAGAAGCATATTATACTGAAAGAAACGAATGGGAAATAAGAGGAATAGAATCGTATCTTTATGAATGGATCAATGCTTCATCTGTGGATAAAGATTTTTTAGAGCGCGGGTTTATGTTAGGCATTCCTGTGTATGACACTCATGTTTGCACACTCATGGAATTGGAGATACACACATTAAATAATTACGATATTCATCGAATTCAAAAAGAAATTATAGAATTGTTTTATTCTATCTTCGGGAAAGAAAAACATTTTATTGTTCGATGGGGGCAAGAGCGCTTTTTAGTATTAAAAAAGATGGATGCTTCTTATAAACAAAATTATTTTTACAGTCAGTTAAACGATTTAAAAAAAAGATTCGAAAACAGATACAAAAGCACTTTAGCTATTGGCATAGGAAAAACAGCTTGCAAACACATGATCAATAAATCTTTTAAAGAAGCACAAAAAGCATTAAAGGTAGCGCGAAAAAATAAAGGCATTGTATTTTATGAGGATCTTATATTAGAAATCATCTTGGATGATATCCCAACAGAGATGCAAAAGGATTTTTTGAAGCGAACCATTCATATGATGGAAAAAGATCAAATTCTAATCGAAACGTTACAACACTATATGAACAATAATCAATCGATCAAAAGAACGGCAGAGGAAATGAATATCCATATTAATACACTGCACTACCGTTTAAATAAAATCGAAGAGCTGACAGGAATTAACCCAAAAACAACAGAAGGAATTGTCATATTTTATATATCGTTACTGTTATTAAATTCTTTAAACCGTTAAGTCCGTATAATTTGATCGAAACGGGAGTGAATGAAAAAAGACAATCGGCAAATGTTGTTCGGGGAGACGACCGGCAGGAAAACTTTGGGATTGCTGCCATACACCAAGCATTAATTCCATAGTGTCTTTCAATGGGCAATTTCCTTTTAGACAAGTAATTAAGAACTGCTCTAAATGTGGAGAACGTCTGGACACATGTTTGACATTCCAATGATTTTCTCTAACTGTCTCATTTGAACGTCACTCAAAATCATCCTCATTGGATTTCCTCCGCTTACATCTTGGATTCGATGATAAACGTATTTTTCCTGATGAAACAAAAAATCCCGAATATCGAACTTTTTTCAAGTATCCGATATTCGGGTTGCATTTTCAAATACATCAGCCCTTTTATGTTTTAAACAGCAGACTTTTCTCTTACATTCAACAATTTAAAGAATTCTCTCATGAATCCCGGTAAATCCGGCCAAGCGTGGCCCGATACAATGTTCCCATCCACATGAAGCATTTTTTCCACATAAGTAGCGCCTGCTGCTTCCACTTCTGGTCTACAAGCAGTGTAAGCTGTCATCTCTCTTCCTTTGATATATTCTCTTACAGTTGTTAAGACTAATTGTCCATGACAGATCACCCCAAGAGGTTTATTTTCTTTTAAAAAGTGAGCAGCAATTTCCTGAACCTTTGGATTCATACGAATATATTCAGGCGCACGCCCTCCTGGTATAATTAATCCATCATAGTCGGCAGGATTAATCTCATCTACTGATGCATGAGATTCGATTTTATATGCCCATTTTTCTGTAAAAGTCTCCATTTCAGGAAGGAAATCATGGACAACCGTCTGGAGCTTCTTTTTAACAGGTGAGGCAATTGTACAATTAATATTTTCTTCAATACAACGATAATAAGGATAAAACACTTCTAATGCTTCAGCAGCATCGCCAGTAATAATAAGAACATTTTTACTCATCTTACATCACCTTTCCTTTTATTATGAAATTATTTGTACGCTGTAAAAATTATGAATCATTTTGCCAAACTGCCTTCATAAGCAGCAGACAAATTATATCGTGCCTCCAACAATCCCCGGCAATAATGCGCATTAAACTCCATGCTCAACCTTGTCAGCTTGGCGCCTTTCAAGTAATCTGAAAACTCTTCTTCAGTCAATGGCTTCCCTTCTGGAGTTGTTATGGCAAATGTACTTGAGTGATGGAATACTTTTTTCTTCTCCAAATATTTTTCTCTTAACAGCCTCCCCTCTTCAGGCAGGGACAGTTCATTCAGTTCTTGCAGAGATAAAGACGTAATTTCTTCCTTTGACATTCCTATTTTTAGTAGATATTTCATCAGTTTCTCTTGCCTTGCATAGTAGGCTTTTATATCAAAAGTTTTGCGCAATTCTTCAAGATCTCCGTCAGATACATTATGGAAGACTTCGCGAAACGATTTTCCTGCTGATGCTCCGTGATTAATTTCATCGGATGCGCAATGATCGAGTAAATGAACTTGAACCGTTTTTACCCATTCAATCTCAGATACATATTTCCTTATATCTTCAGCCATGATGTATGCAAAGTTAGGAGAACACCAATAAGTTGGAAGACGAATGACTACTTCAACATGATTGTCTTTAATTACAATATGGTCGATAAATCCCAACTCTGTTAACGGCTGATCAAGTTCAGGATCATACACTTTTTCAAGCATGCTATACACTTGCTTTTCTTTATCCATTACCTCGCTTTCACCTCCCTTTTAAGTTTTTTCATCAACTATTCTCTATTCGTCACGCTATCCGTTTGGATAATTGACAATTTTTTAATTTTTCTTTTTGTTTTTCGATATCAATGTTATATAATCTCGCTGCATTTCCTGCTAAAATCTTTTTCTTCACTTCCAAATCAAATGTAACTCCAGTCTCTTCTTGTATATCCTCTGGAAGCTCAAATTCAAGAAACTTTTCAATGATCCATTTCGGTTCCCATATAGCATAGTCACTTCCAAAAATGATTCGGTCTTCATCAAGCCAATACAACAATTCACTTATAATGTGAGCAAAATAACGAGGTCGATCATGAATTAAAGCAATGGCAACTGCCAAACCTGCATAGACATTTTTCTCTTGTGTAGCAATCCAGCAAAAATCTTCTAATCTTGGAAGCCCTACATGTTCGACAATAAAGTTCAGTTCAGGGAAACAGCTTGCTGCATCATCAACATCTGCTACGTCAAATGCATCCCGATTTAAAGGAGTGATCGTCGGCCCCTTATGAATGTGTATGTTTCTTATCCCCAGTTCTTGACATTTTTCAAGATATCTTTTTGACCAATCATCAGATAGTTTATAGCCCTTTGAATTACCATACCAATCAGCTGTATATAACTTGACCCCTTGCCAGTTGTATTTTTCTTTGTTTTCTTCTAATTTTTCTAAGCCTCGTTCGCCATGCCGGGGATCGAATGTTCCATTGCAAATAAAACGATTAGGGTACTTTTTTGAAAGCTCCTCATTTGCATCAAAATTACCAAAGCCATTTTTATAAAACTCTTTTAGAAAAACTGGCTGAAAAATCGCCATATCCACATATCCTTCCATAAACACGTCATTCACAAGTTTTTCTGGAGAATACTTTACAAACTCATCTTTCGGCCACCAATATTCTTTCGGACTTAGATTTTTGTGATAATCATAAAAACAACTAATAAATTGTTCTCCGTGGATATTCAATTGATTCTCCTTGCTTCCATCCCATAAGGCAATGTGTGCATCAATAATAAAAATTTCTTCACCATTAGATGCTTTAAACAATTTCATTCCCCCTCACATGAGATTAATTAAATAATTGAAAACGCTATCATTTTTCACGAATATTCATTGATGTTTATCAGGTAATAATACTTTATTTTCTTTTTATTCAGAAAATTTTAATCAAATTATACTTGGTTCATCCTCAATTTGATATATACACTTAAACAAAAAAACAACCATTTCTCCAGCAATTTTTTGGGTGATTAAACAAATTTTTTATAATCAAAAACAGACAGCGAAACAGCGTTTAAATCTAATGCACCAAATCCTTATCCTGTGAACGATGGCGTAATAAATCTCATCTCCTTCGGCCATTGCATAAACGATGACCCAATACGGTCACGCTCTAAAATTCCGAAATTTTTCATTCCTAATCGTTTTAATAATATCCCCATTCCAATCCCGACAGAACCCGCTCCTACGATTAGAATAAAAGGGTTCATCTCTTTTCCACTCTTTGATAATAGTAAAAACTATACCATCTAAAACGGAATTTGTGAATGGATAATCTTTTTTCCATTTATAAAAGCATTGTGCACATTGATTTCAAACTTCCAGAAATTGTTCATGATGTGTATTGTACGATTGTTTTGTAGAAGACCTTTCTCTGAAGTATTTTTTGGCAGCTATGGATGGATTGCACCAACCGTTCTGCTTTTATGTATATCGTTTAATATTCGGCTTGCGGCATTCTAAATCAATACTCCCACAGTTTATTTTGCATTTACGAAAAAAATATGTTTAAATATTATATAAATCGTAATGATTACGATTTATATAAATTGGTTTTCAATTATCTCGAACCAATCTGAGGTCAAAGAAAAACTTTAATTGTTGAAAGGAAGATGACAATGAATAAAAAAATACCTGTGACCGTTTTAAGCGGCTACTTAGGAGCAGGGAAAACTACCATTCTGAATCATATTTTACAAAATCGCCAAGGGCTCAAGGTAGCCGTTATTGTGAACGATATGAGCGAGGTCAATATTGATGCTGAATTAGTCAAACAAGGCGGAGAGCTTTCAAGAACTGAGGAGAAGCTAGTCGAAATGTCAAACGGATGTATTTGCTGTACATTAAGGGAAGATCTATTAATCGAAGTAGAAAGGCTCGCTAAACAAGGACATATCGATTATATCATTATTGAATCGACTGGAATTAGTGAGCCAATCCCAGTTGCTCAGACTTTTTCATATATTGATGAAGAACTAGGAATCGATCTGACGCGCTTTTGTCGATTGGATACGATGGTGACGGTTGTAGATGCCAATCGATTCTGGAAGGATTACCAGTCAGGTGATCGGCTATTAGATAGAAAGCAAGCGTTAAGTGAAGACGATACTCGTGAAATCGCAGACCTTCTTATTGACCAAATTGAATTTTGCGATGTGCTCATCTTGAATAAGTGTGACTTGGTGTCTGAAGAAGAATTGGCAAAGCTGGAAAAGGTATTAAAAACATTGCAGCCAAAAGCGAAACTTATTCGTACTGTCAAAGGTGAGATTGATCCTCGAGAGATTTTAAACACTGGACTATTCAATTTTGAGGAAGCAAGCTCTTCAGCTGGATGGATCAAGGAGTTAGAGCAAGGGCATGATCAGCATACACCGGAAACTGAAGAATATGGAATTTCTTCCTTTGTTTATTCAAGACGTTTGCCTTTCCATTCCGAGCGCTTTTACAATTGGCTTCACTCCATGCCCGAAAATATTGTAAGGGCAAAGGGAATTACATGGTGCGCAACTAGAAATAACCTTGCCCTTTTGATGTCACAGGCAGGACCTTCTGTTAGTATTGAACCGATCTCTTATTGGGTCGCTTCTTTACCGAAAGAAGAGCAGCAGCAAATTTTAAAGGAAAACCCTCATTTGCTGGACGAGTGGGATGATCAGTTCGGAGATCGGCAAACAGAATTAGTATTTATTGGAATAGATTTACGCCCTGAAGAAATCATAAAGGAATTGGATAAATGTTTACTAACCGACGCTGAGTTTGATCAAGACTGGTCTACTCTTCCAGATCCATTCCCTTGGAATTTACAAAAAGTGTAACTGGAGGAAGGAAAGAAGGAATGATTTTATCTGGAAAAACTATTCTTGAGAAAATTCAACATAAAGAATTGGTCATTGATCCCTTAACAAAAGAGCAAATTCAACCTGCTTCAGTAGATTTGCGCCTTGGAAATCATTTTCTTGTGATGGATGAGCACGCCAATGCTCATCTATCATTAGAGGCGAAAGCGAAATATAAAGAAGTAGTGGCTGAAAACGAGAAAATTGTCATTCCCCCCTTCTCTTTCTTGCTTGCGACTACTATAGAAACCATCGAGCTGCCGGAAAATCTTACTGCTTTCGTAGAAGGAAGAAGCTCGATCGGCCGCTTAGGGCTATTTATTCAAAATGCCGGTTGGGTTGACCCGGGATTTAAAGGACAAATCACGTTGGAACTGTTTAACGCGAATCGCCTACCGATTGAATTAACGATAGGAAGAAGAATTTGTCAGATTATCATTTCTAAATGAAGATTAACCAACTGCAAATGTTGATCACGCTGACACAAAAATTTGGGCAAAACTGGCCGAAGCAGAGAGCCAACTTTGAATAAAATGATCATCAGCTGGTTGATCACGATACTCATAATAATAATTAATAAGGTCAAATAATTGTGATAAAACTTTCACTTTTTCTACCTTATCCATTTTATTCACCCTTTATATATTTCTTACTCAGGAAATTACAAAAACATTTAATTTAACATTACTTTGGCTGTTCCATCTTTAATGTCAAATTTGGTTCCATATTGTTTCGATAATATTTCCAACCTTTTCAATATTTCGATATTATCCGATAATTTAGGCCAGCCTCTTCGATATCGTTTTAATCCATATCCTAATTCTATTGGATAAAAAGTTAAACTTGTAAGAGCACCTTCCTTCATTTCCCAAAAGGCAACCACAGATTCCCATACTGCCTTATTAACCCCAAGACCTTTTGTATTATTGTTGCTTCGTTTATCAAGTGCATCCGCCACAGTAGCCGTCAATGGTAAATCATATTGTTCATAGAAATCGCTAGGCAATTTCTGCACAGAATCGTTTTGAAAAATAAAATTCCCTAAACTGTAAAAAATCGGTCTGTTTTTATAAATTTCTACGCCTCTAAGAATATGGGGGCCATGGCCAATCACTGCATGAGCACCTTCATCGATACAATGACGGGCAAAGGCTTCCAGAAAATCAGGCGCCTGATCTTTGCGATCCTTATTCATTTCATGGCAATGAATACTAATGATGACGTAATCAGCCTGGCGCTTTCCTTCGTGAATGGCTTTTGTTATTCTCTTTAAATCCTTTTCATAGGGAACTCTAACCATTCCTTCTTTGTCGCCTATGCAAAATGTATATTCCCCAAATTTAAACTGATCATTTTCAGCAGAAAACCCCTCTTTAATTGCCAGATCATTTTCCGCATTCATTCCCGTAACATCAGCAATTTCCCTGAGAACCTTCATATGTTCCGGTTTTACATAATACGTAGTCTTGTAGCGAAGCGGATTGACCCCAGGACGTCCTTTCATATCAGAGCGTTGTTCACCAGCCCGCCAAAAATCATGGAACGTGGAAGTGGCTCCAATTATAGCTACTCTTCCTGACTCGCAGTCTAAATATTTAGGGGAACTTGCAGCAGCCAAATTTTCTCCTGCACCTGCATGTACGATATTAGATGCATTCAAATATCGTTCCGTTGCACTCAAACCGCCGTATAAATAATCAAGCGTATGGTTATTGGCCCATGTCATACAATTAAATGTATACTTTTTTAAGTCATCCAGCCGTTCCGGATCGGCCATAGCCCACGTACCACCGCTTAGCGCAGAAGGATACCCTTCGTTATGGTGAAGGGTAACTTCTAAATTTGTAAAACGAAATTCCGCTCTCCCAATCAATTCAGCAAGATGACGATCATAATCTTTCTTAGACAACCTTCTTGTTAAAAAACTGTCTCCTGTCGCAACAAAACTCATACCTGTCATTCGCCAATCTCCTTATCAGTTTGATGCATTTGGTGCAATGAATTTTCCTGTTGGCGGGCCAATTATTTCGCCATCCCTCATAACAATCGTACCTCCTACAATTGTCTGTTCGGGAACCCCTTTCACTTTAAACCCATCAAAAGCGGTAACTTTACTCTTGCTATGGAGCTCATTGCGTTTAATTGTATGTTCTTTATTCATGTCAACAATCGTGATATCCGCATCGGCGCCTATACGAATAACACCTTTATTAGGATATAAATTAAATAATTTTGCCGGCCCTTCCGAAAGAAGGTGGACAATATCATGGATTGAAATTTTTCCTTCGTTGACTGCATTTAACATTAGCGGAGCCATTGTTTCAACTCCACACATACCTGCCGGGATTGACCATAAATCTCCTGCTTTTTCTTCTTCAGTGTGTGGAGCGTGATCAGAACAAACATGAGAAATGGTCCCATCTTGCAACGCATCCCAAAGGGCTTCTTGGTCTTTTTTATATTTAATCGGAGGATAAACTTTCATCTGTGGCCCTATATGATCATAATCTTCTGCTGATAAAAACAAATAATGCGGGCATGTTTCTGCGGTAATTGGATAGCCTTCTTTTTGCGCCTGGCGAACTAATTCTATCCCTTCGGCAGTACTAACATGCAATATATGGAGTCGCGCCCCGGTTTTTTTTGCCATAGCTATCCCCGATTGTATTGTCAATTCTTCGGCAAGACTGGGTCTGCCTTCGAGCAGATCCATGTAAGTGCGTCCATTCCGATCCTCAACTTTTTGTGTCAGCCGCTGGATGAGATCATGATTTTCCGCATGAATCGCAAATATTTGCCCGGTTTTTGCCACTTCCTGAAACATTTCATATATTTCACCGTCTGCAAATGGCGGGATTACATCTTTCATCCCCGGTTTATAGTTATATATCAATTGGAATGTTTCCGAATGTACAGCATATCCCCAGAAAAATTTAAAACCAATGACACCAGCATGGTGAAGCTTTTCGTATTCTTTCATATTTAAATGCCCAAGACAAATTCCCCAAACGCCAAAGTTAACAAAAGCTTTACTTTTCAAATTTGCAACCTGTTTCCGAAAATTTTCCACATTATTTACCGGCGGATTCGTATTTGGCATTTCAAAAACAGTCGTAACACCTCCGGCTGCGGCAGCTTGAGTAGAATGGTAAAAATCCTCTTTATAGGTAGCACCGGGATCCCTCGAATGCACATGGGTATCAATAAAACCAGGAAATACAAATTTTCCGTTTGCATCCACGACTTCCCCTACATCGCTCCGCAATTCATCGTTTGTGATAGCGGCAATTTTTCCATTTTTTATATAAATATTGCCTTTATAAGCATCTTCTGGGGTCACAATCGTTCCATTTTTTATTAGTAAATCGAACTCCATTGATTCCATCACCCCTTGTTATTGATTTATTACTACTTGTCCGATGATTTCACGAATATCTTTTATTTGATATTGCTCCATATATGATTCAATTTCTTTCAATATTCTGATCATCGCATCAGGTTGAATGAAATTTGCCGTTCCGACTTGAACAGCAGTTGCCCCAGCTAACATCATTTCAATGGCATCTTCTCCTGACATAACTCCGCCACATCCAATAATCGGAATGTGAACGACTTGGGAAACTTGATAAATTAGTCTGACAATGATCGGTTTCGTTGCGGGTCCAGACAGCCCGCCCATAATGTTCCCAATCTTCGGCTTTCTCGTATGAACATCAATGGACATCGCCAAAAAAGTGTTAGCGACATTTAAACAATCGCTCCCAGCTTCTTCAGCCGCTACAGCTATTTCTTGTATGTTTGTTACATTGGGCGTAAGCTTTGTAATGATTGGTTTTTCCGTTACAGCACGAACCTTCTTTACAAGGTTAAACGTGATGTCTGCATCCATACCGAATGCAAGGCCGTTTCCTTTTAAATTAGGGCAGGAAATATTTAATTCTATTGCATCCACATCATTGCTTTTTGTTACAATTTCAGCCAGTTTGGCAAATTCATCAATGGAATCAGCTGATAAGCTGGAAATGAGGGGTGAGTCATATTTTGAATAAGAAGGGACGGAGTTTTCCAAATAATACTCTATCCCTTTACTTGGGATCCCAATGGAGTTTATCATTCCAGCCGGTGTTTCACACACGCGTGGAGCTGAATTTCCAGCACGCGGAAACATCGTAATGCTTTTAAGAACAATCGCACCTAAGCGATTAAAATCAATCACCTTTTCCATCTCAGGGCCGAATGTACCTGAAGCTGGCATAACCGGATTTTTCAAAACTAATCCACCAATATCTACACTCATATTCACTGCCGCATTTTTCATTGTAGGATCACCTGTTCTAAAGGAAATACAGGACCGTCAACACAAACTCGGGCACTTTTCGCTTCATGGCCATCATGTATATGACAAAGACATGCAAAACAAACTCCCATTGCACATCCCATATTTTCTTCGAGAGCAATTTCTCCCCACAATCCTTCCCTTTTTCCGATACTTTGCATTAATCGAGCTAATCTTTTTGAACCGCATGTATAAAGAGCATGAATGTCATTTTCAATAAGAAGTTGATTGATTAATTCCTTAACGTTGTGCAAATCGCTTGTTCCTTCTTCATCAGTCACTTTATACACTTGAACGCCAAAACTGGTTAAATAATCAGCAGCCAAGAGATCATTTCGGCATCTGGCGCTTAGTATTGCAATGACTTTTTTGTTTTTGCCGACAGCTTTATAAGCTAATGCCGCCAATGTCGCAATGCCAACACCTCTGGCAAGAAGGAGGATATTGGAATCGGATTCTTTTAAATGAAATCCGGTTCCAAGCGGGCCAAATATATCAATTTTTTCTCCAGCCTTCAGCTCAGTCATTTTCTTTGTTCCCAAACCTTTTACTAAATAAAGAAATTCAAGAGTATTGCGATCCGAATCGATTCGGTATACACTAAACGGCCGTCTCAGGAATGGATAGATACTATTACTGCAAAGAAAATGAAAGAACTGGCCGGGTTCCACATTCTCTTTTATATCACTTGCATCAACAATCATATGCCAATAGCGTTCACTTACTTTTTCATTTGAGAGGATTCTCACTTGGTGCGACTCCATACTGAATCTCCTTTCTTGCTTAAAGTTATCGCGCTGGTTAAGACCGCTTGCTCTAAAAGTGCTATTCCAGCTGCAATATCCTCTTGTTTCGTGTATTCATCAGGATGATGGCTCAAACCATCGACTGACGGGACAAAAATTAAGGCAGTAGGCCAGCGTTTTGCCATATTCATTGAGTCATGGCCAGCTCCACTTGCCATAAACATATAACTCAATCCTTGCTCCTCGCAGATTGAAGCAATCGTTTTAGCGATGCCTTGATCCATCATGACCGGTTCTTCTTCAATCATCCAATCTATCTTGATCACAACTCCCCGCTTGTTCTGCAGGAATGCTATCTCTTCTTGAATTTTTTTGAAAACCCGATTACGAGATTCAATGTCAGTACTTCGAATGTCAATCTTTAATTCCGCTAATCCCGGAATCACATTCATGGCGCAAGGATGAACATCCAACACTCCCACCGTTGCCACTGTTTCAAAATCGCTTTCAGCAAATGCCGCTTCTTCCACAGCTAAAGATAATTCGGCAGCAGCCAATAAAGCGTCTTTGCGATGCCCCATCGCCGTTGTCCCGGAATGGGAACTTTTCCCTTCAATACTTACGGCTAATCGCAATGGAGCTGCAATGCCAGTAACAATTCCTATTCTTTTTCCGCTTTCGATTAGCTTGGCGCCTTGTTCGATATGAAGTTCAAAAAACGCCTTTAATTCTCTTTCTGTTCTTTCCGCCATATGGTAGTTTTCGAGGTGTAAATTTTGCTTTTGAAATGCATGTGCTAAGGAAATGCCATCATGATCTTTCAACTGTTTAAGGGTTTCGAGGTTTAAGCTGCCGATCATCGCTTTGCTGCCTAATGTTGAAAAATTAAATCGGGATGATTCTTCACAAGCAAAACATATCAATTCAATTGGATGAAGCGTCGTGATCCCTTGTTCCACAATGCTCCTAACAATTTCAAGTCCTGCAACAACACCCAGCACACCGTCAAACTTGCCCCCATTGTAAACAGTATCTAAGTGGGAACCAACAGCTACAGCAGGCAATGTATGATCCAATCCTTCATAACGGGCGATCATATTGCCAACCGGGTCGACGCTTATTTTCATCCCTAAATTCCGACATTGCTCCAATAAATAGAATTTGGCCTGTTGTTCTTCATCTGAATAAGCTAATCTTGATATACCGCAATCCGTCTTTCCAAACTCGTTGATTTTTTCTAATGTTTGCATAACCCTGGAAATTTTCAAAAAACCACCTCATATCTGTCCCCCAATGTTTCAGATAATTCCATTGTTTTTCCCACCCCTCTTTTCCTACTTGTTTTTGCTATTCTTTTTCTCTAGATCCGATTGGAACTTAATAGATTCATAGATATTAAATGCTCGCTTGCCTGTTCGGAAATGTTTTTCAGTTCCTTGATGAATTGCATTCGGTTTTCTTGAATATATTGGCATTCCCCGACCAAGCTAAGACTTATGGCCGTTTTATGATTTTCATGAAAAAGCGGTACGGACATAGCATAAACACCTACTTCCAATTCTTGATTGCAAAAAGCAATACCGTCCTGGCGAATTTCGGATAATTCCCTTTTTATCAATTCAATATCCTGCTTTGTGTATTCGGTGTACTTCATTAAATCTTCTTTTTGCAGAAGGCCATCTACTAAATTAGGAGGCTGGTAAGCCAGTATTGCTTTTGCCGCTGACGTACAGTGCAGCGGCATTCTCTGGCCGAGATGGACAAAATATTTATGGCGTACATCTGATGGTTGATGTGTATAGGTACAATAGACTTGATTGGATTGGAATCTGCAAATATAAGAATATAGGTTGGTTTTATTGCCAATTTCATTGCAATACTGAGTTAACAAGCCTGTTGGATCTTGGTTGCGAAGAAATTCGCTACCCCATAACATTGATTTTGGCCCCAGCATATATCGTTTCGTAACAGCGTCCTGGGTAAGCAGTTTATGTTCAACCATGTTTTTTAACATCCGATGAAGAGTTCCCTTACTTATAAGGGTTTGCTTGGATAATTCCGTTATACCAATACCTTCTACCGATTTTTCACTGATTATGTCCATGACCGATATCATTCGATCTAACCATTCCATAAACATTAACCCCTTTTTACTAAATAAATAACGGAAACCGATCCGACTACTTCAATTCTGTTCCTTTCGTTTCAGGGATTAAAAAGATAAAACTTAACGCTGAGATTATATACGTAAGAGAAATTAGCCCTAAAGCAAAGCTTAAGGAGTAATTTAATGACAGATAACCGATAATCCATGGCGCAAATCCGGCAAATCCCCGGCCGATGTTAAAAATGACATTTTCAGCTGTCGATCTTGCTTCGGTTGAATAATGTTCGGCAAGCAGAGCGCCATATCCGCCCATCATGCCGTTTACAAAAAATCCGAGCACTCCTCCCAAGAGCAGAAGAATCGTTGTAGAAGTTTGATGAAAATAAATCCAAACAATTGTCGCAGCTGAAAATAAATAAATGATATAGGACGGTCTGCGCCCGATTTTATCTGCCAAAATGCCAAATGTAATAATGCCGATAATCATGCCAATAATAGTGACTACTGTCCAAACGGTCGTTTTGTTAAAAGAGTAACCCATTTCAGTAGCGAGCATGGTCGGCATCCAGGTCATGATTCCATAAAAACCAAAGTTCTGAACAGTCGTCGCGATGATAAGGCCAATCGTAGTTTTTGTTTGTTTAGCAGAAGAAAAAAGTTGTCCAATCGCAATTTTATTTTTATTTTCCTTTTTTAAAACCTTCCAAATTTCCGGTTCTTCTAGATTTTTACGAGACCAGAATGCTAACAATGAAGGCAATACCCCTGCCAAAAAGACACCTTGCCAACCAAATTCAGGTGCGATAAATAACACGGCTAGTGTAGCCAGAACGGTTCCAAACTGAAAACCGACTGCAACAATCGATGTTGCTCTTGAACGATATTTTTTATGCCAGCTCTCGCTGACAATGGTCATGCCAATACCGAACTCTCCGCCAAGACCAAGCCCGGCCATAAAACGGAAAAATGCAAAGGCCTGCTCGTTAGGCGCAACAGCACAAAGACCAGTGAAAACCGAAAAAATTAAGATAGTCCATGAAAAAACCTTAACTCGGCCAAACTTATCTGCCAAAGTGCCGAAAAAGATCCCCCCCAGTACCGATCCGAGCAGAGTGATGGTAGAGAGAGCGCCGCCTTCAGCTTGATTCAGCCCATAGAAGGCCATGATCAGAGGCAATGTATATGCAAGGATCATCATATCCAGTCCGTCCATTGCATAGCCAATTGTGGATGCCCACAATGTTTTCCACTGATACTTTGTAATCTTAGGTTTGCTCTCTATACCTATTTGTTCCGATAAATTTTTGTTCATTTCCAATTGTTCCATCACATTCCCTCCTCACAATTTGAACCTCTTTATTTCATTACTCATTTTGTTCCGCTAAGAGGAACATCGTTCTATTTTAGAGTAAAAAATAATAGGTCTTGAATATGTAAATTAATATACTCTCTTGTTAATTTTTTTGTAATATTAATGTAATAAAATCTTACATACTTTTTTAACATTGCGAAGAGAAAGGGCAGTATCGGCAAGTTGGAAGGAATCAAGCTGACGAAGGAGCTACTCTAGATTGAGTATCAATCTCGCTAACTTATTACCGGAATTGTGTGAACATCACAGAATATGGTGATGAGACAAAATTATTAGGTTAAAAAAGATTTTGAAATTAGATTTTCTTCTGTTTTATAGGGGTGCTACACTAAGAAAGGGACTGTCCGATAAGTCCCTAAAATGAAGCAAGTGGAGAAAAACAATTCGTTTCTCTCCACTTGCTTTTATATTTTTTCGATTTTTATCTGAAAGTAGCTGGCGGATGCCGGCTACTTTCAGGAAGTTGTGGGCTAATGCCACAATCCCAAACTCAACATGTACCTTGTCGAGGCCCCGCAAAGAAAATCTGCGGAACGACCGATTGCCCTTGATGTGACCGAACACACTTTCTGCCTCGACTTTGCGTCGAGCGTAGATAGCGGCTTTCTCTTCACATTCAAGGGCTGTTTTGGCCTTTGCTTTCATTTCTTCGAAGATGGGATTCCAGTGAACTTGTCGGTTGCCTTTCGCTTTTGTGCATTTCGCTTTCAATGGGCAATCGGTACAATCTTCACATTCGTATATTTTGAAGCTTTGTTCATAGCCAGATGGATTCTTTTTGTTTTGGTATTTTTTAAACGTTACTCTCCTTCCATTCGGGCAAATAAAACAATCATCCTCTTCACAATAGGTCCAGTTTTTGGCATTTTTAATGTCTTTTTTGTATGTACGTGTTTGTTCTTTTACATAGCTCCCATAAGGAATTAGAAACTCAAACCGGGGCTCTTTCTCATCACCAACTGCATATACATAGTTTTCTTCACTACCATAGCCTGCATCCGCAATAACTGTTTGGGGCATCGGTAATGAAGTGGAGGCTAGCTTCTCCATATGTGGGATAAAGCAACGTGTTTGATCGGTGACTTGATTAATCTTCTTGTTTGAGATAGAATTCATGTATAGTCCTCCTTGGTATCCAAATTAGGGGTCAATTCATCCGATTGACACCCCCGAATCATACCAAGAGGGCTTTTTTTATTCAAGTCCCCGAAAAAACTTCTAACAGGAATGCTCCTTCTTCTTTAATATGTTAACCAAATAAAATTCTAGGTTGACATTTCTATCATTCTTCTTGCATAATAAATAACAAATATTGTATTAGGAGGAAAAGCATGAAAATCAAATCGATGGTGTTAATTGCTCTTTTTGCGGCGTTAACGGCGATCGGTGGGTTTATTAAAATCCCTATTCCATATGTCCCATTTACGCTGCAAATTGTATCTGTTTATTTAGCTGGGTGTTTGTTAGGCCCAAAACTCGGAATGTTAAGCCAGCTTGTTTACGTTTTGATTGGACTGGCAGGTGCGCCTGTTTTTGCGGAAGGAGGAGGTCCAAGTTACATTTTTAAACCTACATTTGGTTATTTACTAGGTTTTGTGTTAGGAGCATACGTCAATGGCTGGTTGATTAAGAGATTGCAATTGGTAAAAACATTTTCTATTTTCCTCGCTAATTTCGCCTGCCTTCTTGTAGTGTATCTTCTTGGCTGTCTTTGGTTATATGCAGCAATGAAATTTATTTTCGATAAGTCGTTAACGATTGCTCAAACATTATTATTTGGTTTTGTGATTCCTATACCGGGAGATATTTTCTTATGTATCCTATGTTCCATCATCGCAGCGCAGATTCTTCCACGGACGAACTTTTTGATTCATAAACAAGGAGTTGCATCTTAATGGGAAAAGCGATTTTTATCACAGGGACCGGAACAGAAATTGGCAAAACGATTGTCACTTCCATTCTATTTCTGGTATTGAAAGAAATGGGAGTGAAAACAAAAATATTTAAACCCATTCAAACAGGTGTAGTAGAAGAGAGCGATTCTTTTGCCGATCAATATTGGTATGAAGAAGTGATTGGAGAAGAAAAAGGCTCTACGGGGATGTATTATATGGAGCCTGCTGTTTCCCCTCATTTAGCTTCAGAGATCACAAATACTACGATTCTGCCAAATGAAATAAAAAATAAAATTTTAGAATTAAAAAATCAATACGATGTTGTTCTAGTAGAAGGAGCAGGCGGACTCGCGGTTCCGCTCATTGAACATTCTAATGGATTTTATATGACAAAAGATTTAATTCAAGAATGTGAATTGCCAACAATTCTCGTGTCTCTGGCTGGATTAGGGGCTATACACCATACACTCACAACTGTAAATTATGCCGAAAAGCACGACATTAAAATCCTCGGGCTTATATTTAACCATTTTGACCAATACAATATGATTCATGTTGATAATGTACGGACTATACATAAGATGTTGAATCTTCCAATTATCACTAAATTGCCAACAATGGACTCGTTGTCTAAAGACAGTCTTACTCAATTAGCCAAAACATTGATATCCAAGCAAGAACTTAAGAATGTATTGTCAGGGGGATTAGAAATTGAAGTATAGCTACGAACAGTTAGAACAACTTGATAAACAATATGTATGGCATCCTTTTACCCAAATGAAGTCTTATATCGAAGAAAAGCCGCTCATCATTGAAAGAGGAAAGGGAAGCTACCTTTATGATGTCGAAGGAAAAAAATATTTAGACGGTTATGCATCTTTATGGGTAAATGTTCACGGACACAGTGATCCTGAAATAAACGAAGTGCTTTATGAACAAATTGAAAAAATCTCTCATTCTACGCTTTTAGGGTCCGCGAATGTTCCTTCCATTTTGTTAGCAAAAAAACTAGTGGAAATTTGGGGAGGAAATTTATCAAAAGTATTTTATTCCGATACAGGGGCTGCTGCCGTTGAAATTGCACTGAAGATGGCATACCAGTACTGGCAAAACATTGACCCTGTCCGCTACAAGGATAAAAACAAATTTATCTCATTAAAAGAAGCTTATCACGGGGATACCATTGGTGCTGTAAGTGTTGGCGGAATGGATTTATTCCATCGAATCTTTAGGCCGCTATTGTTTGAACGAATTGAAGTACCTTCCCCATATGTATATAGGATGGACGAATATGGCGATGAAAAGGAAATTGTGAATTATTGTTTAACAAGGCTTGAGGAAACGCTTGAACAGCATCATTCAGAAGTCGCGGGTATGATTGTCGAACCGCTCGTTCAAGGAGCGGCAGGTATCATTGTACATCCGAAAGGGTTTTTAAAAGGCGTTGAAAAGCTTTGCCGCAAATACAATATTTTGCTTATTTGCGATGAAGTGGCTGTTGGATTCGGCAGAACCGGAACATTATTTGCCTGCGAACAAGAAGATGTCCAGCCTGATATTGTTTGCTTAGCCAAAGGCATCACAGGAGGATATTTACCGCTTGCGGCAACATTGACAACAGAAGAAATTTATTCTGCATTTTTAGGAGATGTTCATGAAAATAAAACATTTTTCCATGGTCATACATATACGGGAAATCAATTATCTTGTTCTGTTGCGTTAAAAAATATTGAGTTGATCGAAAAGAGAAACTTAGTTTTGGATGTCCAACGAAAAGCTCATGCGTTGGCAGGTAAATTGCAAAAGCTTTATGAACTGCCGATCGTCGGTGATATTCGTCAAAAAGGACTCATGATTGGCATCGAAATCGTCAAGGATAAGAAAACAAAAGAAATATTCGACCGCTCGGAGCAGATTGAGCATAAAATTATTTTAGAAGCTAGAAAGCGCGGGCTCATTATCCGACCATTAGGTCCTGTCATCACGTTTATCCCTGTTTTGGCGATGACCGATGATGAGCTAAAGACCGCTGTTGATATTATTTTTGATTCGATTGCGGAAATGGTTAGCATCAAGCAGTTTTAAGATGAAGGTACTTTATCGTTGCAAGGGGATGTCTCATGTTTTGAGACATCCCCTTCTTACAATTAGTCAAGAGTTTTTAGTAAAACTATTTGTTTCAGTGGATTTATTTAGGGGTTATCCAGAAAGTCAAAATCCACTGAAAACGAAACATCATAAGCATTGATATATCAACGTTTCTAAAACATTAAAGGGGCGTCTATAAGCCGGAAAATCGACTTATTAGAAGCCCCTAACTAAATAAATTTACGCATGCCAAATAGACCCAACGATTCTTGCTTTTTTTCGCCAGGTCAAATATGTTATACTTTTCCTACACAATTACGAAGTTGCTGATGCGATTTCGTAATTGTAGGCGATTATGTAATATTTCCCCCTCATAAACACAAATCTGAGCAAGATTATAGATAACCATATAGCTCTTTCCCCTACTAACATCAAAGGCAATGACACTTTGCATAAACATTCCTCCTCCATTATTTGTAGAAGCCTTCATATAACCTTAATGATTCCCTTTTCTTATACACAATCTCATGGATCCAACATATTAAATCTGATTCTTATAAGATCCGTGAAGTAGGCCAGTTTTTTCATTGCGAACCTATCGTTCTTTAGGCTGTCACGACCTTTTCTCCACTTCTACTAAAAAAATAGCAGCACAGACCTTGACCGTGGTCTGTGCTGCTAATCTTAATATGTTTTTATTTACATGAAATGAAGTTAAGGATTTCTTCTTTTGTCGGTAAGGATGAAATGGCACCTTTTCCTGTTGTTGTGATCGCACCGCTTGCATTGGCAAAGGTGAGGATTTCTTGATGGTGTTCATTTAATACATCTATTAAGTTATCATGGTTTACTTCTTTTTCGAGTAGTTTATATAAAAAGCCACCGATAAAGGCATCTCCTGCACCTGTAGTATCCTGAACCTCAACTTTGAAACCAGTTGATTCATATTTGGCATTCTTCGTGTAAAGGTCGGCTCCATTAGCTCCTTTTGTGTAAATAACGGCTTTTACATCACCTGTGAATAAGTTTTCAATCGCCTCTTTTTCATTAGTGATTCCTGTGATAAACGCTAATTCTTCATCGGAAATTTTGATGATATGTGCTTTCGGAATAAATTCTAAAATCGTTTGTCGACAATCCTCTGCACTGTTCCATAGTGGAAGGCGAACGTTGGGATCAAAGCTAATGATTCCCCCATTTTCTTTAACAAGTCGAATTGCTTTTTCATGGGCTTTTTTCATTGGGCTTTCGACTAGATCGACGGAGCAAAAATGTAAAATATCTCCTTTAGCAAACCAACTTTCTTCAATTTCATCTTCTGAAAGCAAAAGATCTGCAGAAGGATTGCGATAGAAGGAAAAATCACGTTCACCATCATCGAGCAGTGAAACAAATGCTAATCCTGTATTCGCTTCCTTTGTTCGCTTTATTTTATCTGTTTTCACACCGATTTTTTGTAACTCTTCAATTAAAAAGTCACTAAAGGCATCCATTCCAAGCTTTGTGATTATTGCAGATTCTGCTCCAAATCTCGCAACAGCTGCTGCAACGTTTGCTGGGGCTCCCCCAGGTGCACGTTTAAAAGATTGAACATCCTTTAATGCTTTGCCTTTTTGCATTGGAATAAAATCAATTAACACTTCACCAATTGAAAATAAGCGCCCCATTGTCTACACCTCCCTTTTAATTCATAGTGGATAAGTTATATTTCGTTGTGTCTAATGTAACTTTTCCGTTTCGTGCAAAGAAGCGAATATCTGTGCTTTCAAGTCTTGGAAAAATTCGGCTCGTAAATACTTCAACGCCGTCATTGATAAAAATTTCGACAGAAGACGTATCAACAAACAGATGAAGCTTTAACGTATCCCCTTCAACGCTGCACGTTCTTGTTGTTCCATATTCTTTAGCTGGAACCTCCCCTGAATGGGTACGGTCTAATGTCACCTTTTGTTCCTTTCTGTTATAGGAGATGACCGTTTTTTCATCTTTACATGACCGGAATTCAATCCCGACTTCATCTGCTTCCATGTTCGTAAATTCACAAATAAGTTCATACGTCGTCCCATTGAATCCTTCATACATTTTTTTCTCATCATCGAGAATATCTTTCACATTTACCGAATCTTGTCGCAATGCTTCTAGTTCTTTTACAGGACACTGAATAAGCTTTCCATTTTGAACGGTCAACTCTCTCGGTAATGTTAAACAATGAGCCCACCCATCCTTATCAGTTGGATACTCGATTTCGGGAAGACCCATCCACCCAACTAAAAGGCGACGTCCCTTATGGTCAATTGTCGTTTGTGGTGCATAAAAGTCAAATCCACGGTCTAACTCAACAAACTCACCGTGTTCAAAAACTTTTGTCTTTAAATCTAGTGTGTTCCCTAAAAGATAACCGGATTGATAGATATTTTGAAATTGATCTCCCTTTGGCTCTAACCCTTGTGGTGAGAAGATCAGCACACCTTTTCCATCTAGTTCAAAATAATCGGGACATTCCCACATAAATCCAAATTCCTTTAAGTTTGTTTGAACCTCACCTTCAAATGTCCAATTTTTTAAGTCAGGTGATGAATAAAGAACAATACAACCTGTTTTGTTTTCCCTCTGTGCCCCGATAACAGCATAAAATGTGTCATTTTCCTTCCAAACTTTCGGATCGCGATAATGATCGGTATAACCTTTTGGAACTTCTTTAATAACCGGCTCTTGTAATTTTTCAATACGTCCATTTTCATTCATTACCGCTAAGCATTGATATGGATGACGAACCCAATTTTCATCTCTTGTATTTCCTGTATACATTAAATGGAGCTTACCGTCATGACAAATAGCACTACCTGAATAAGCTCCGTGAGAATCAAAATAATCGTTCGGCTTAATACCAATTCCGACATTTTGCCAATTGACAAGATCTTTTGATTTTGTGTGATACCAATATTTTAATCCATGAACAGGACCTAGCGGAAACCATTGATAAAACAAGTGATATTCTCCGTTAAAATAAGAAAAACCATTTGGATCATTTAAAAGACCCGTTACTGGTTGAATATGAAATTTCTGACGCCAAATGCTTTTGTTGACTTTTTCTTTTAATGCATTCAATTCTTCTTTTGTCGCTTCTTCGATTCGGCGATACCGTTGTTTTCTCGTCCATTCCATCTTTAAACCTCAAACTCCTTCACGATGTAAACACAGGGCCTGACCTCTTTTTAAGGATCAGACCCCAATATTTAATTTATTAAGATGCTTTTTCTGCTGCTTGTTCTTTTTTCGCTGCACGTTTCGCTAAAATGATGGTTGTTACGAATGCAACGATGAATGAAATAACCATTCCAATTACGTATGGAGCTATGGAATCTGGACGAATTGAAATAATACCTGGTAAACCGGCTGCTCCAAGCGCAACAGCTTTTACTTTAAAGATCGTAATAAATGCGGCTGATACAGCTGCACCTGTAATAGCACCAATAAATGGATAACGTAGCTTCAAGTTAACACCAAACATAGAAGGCTCTGTAATTCCTAAAAGAGCCGAAATACCAGCTGCGGATGCAATACCTTTAATTTTCTTATCATTAATAATCATAAAAACAGCTAATGTTGCTGCACCTTGAGCTACGTTTGACATAGCTGCAACAGGGAAAATAAACGAACCACCTGTTTTAGCAAATTCTGCTAACAATTGTGTTTCAACTGCAATAAAGCTATGATGCATACCTGTAATAACGATTGGGGCATAAACTAAACCGAATAACGCACCACCAATGAGTCCCGTAGTATCATATAACCAAACAAGTCCGTCTGTTAATAAGTTACCTGCAGAACGAGTAATCGGTCCTACTGCTGTAAACGTTAAAATGCCTGTAATAAAAATCGTTAATAATGGCGTTAATAAGTTATCAAGTGCAGACGGAATATATTTGCGTAAGAATTGTTCTGTTTTCGCTAAAATAAAGGATGATGCTAATACAGGTAATACGGTCCCTTGATAACCGACTTTTTCAATTTCAAATCCGAAAATACTCCAAACTGGAATTTCACCGTTCGCTAAGGCGCTACCATAACCCCAACCATTTAATAAATCAGGGTGAACCATTAACATACCTAAAGTAGCTCCTAAGTACGGGTTACCACCAAAGCGCTGTGTAGCGGAGAAACCAATTAAAATTGGTAAAAAGACAAATGCCGCATTGGCAAATGTATTAATAAGTGCTGCTAAGTCCGCTATTTCTGGATAAGCATCAATGAGGGACTTACCTTCAATAAATAGATCCTTTGCCGTTAATACGTTATTAATTCCCATTAAAAGACCGCCAGCAACAATGGCAGGAATAATCGGAACGAAAATATCAGAAAGTAGCTTCACTAAACGTTGAATTGGATTTAATTTTTTCGCTCCAGCATCTTTCACATCTTTTGTAGACATTTCTTGAAGTCCAGTTAATTTGGTCAATTCTTGATAAACTTTGTTAACTGTACCTGACCCTAAAATAATTTGGAACTGTCCACCCGTTGAAAAAGTTCCTTTTACATCGTCCATTTTGTCAAGCGCTTCTTGATTTATTTTACTTTCATCATTTAAAACTAGACGTAAACGTGTCGCACAGTGAGCTGCAGCAGAAATATTATCTTTTCCACCAAGAGCTTCTAAAATTTCTTTTGCGATTTGATCGTATTTCATAGCTTCCTCCCCCATTTATTTAGTGGAACCGGTTCCATTTTTCACGATTTAGGAACCGGTTCCAAACTTTATGAAATGGAACCGGTTCCAGTCTGATTATAAGTCATTAGGAATGATGCTGTCAACGCTTTCTCGTTCAATAATTTCATATTTTGATAATGTTCTTTTTGGAACTGACTCCTCATTGACAAGCTTTACAATGTTTTGCGCTGCCATCTTTCCAGCCTCTTTAAAAAACAGTTTTACTGTTGTTAGCCCTGGGTGAATAATTTCCGTCACATCATATCCTCCAAAACCTGTAATAGAAACATCCTTTGGAATGCTCAATCCTTTTAATTGTGCTGCCCTTAAAGCACCGAGAGCAATATTATCCGTTGCACACACAATGCAAGTTGGCTGAAATCCTTCTAGCATTTCTGTTACTCTTTGTTGAGCAGCAAACATATTAAAACCTGTTTCAAAATAACGAACCTCACATCCTTCCGCTTCTGCTATTGCCCTTTTAAATCCTTCCTTTCTTCTTACTCCAACTGCTACATCCTTTTCGGTAACACCTAAGTAAGCAATTTTTCGATGCCCTTTCTCTAATACATATTTTCCAATTGCATAGCCTGCTTCCAAATCATTATGAATCAGACTATGTACATCAGGATGTTCTTGACCAACAAGAAGAATCGGGATGTTCACCTTTTCAAATGCCTCTAAATGTACTTGTGTAATTTGAGTAGCAAGTAAAATAATTCCCGCAACTTTTTGACTAGCCAAGCTATAAATCGTTTCAATTTCACGTTCAATTTGCTGATTCGTATTGGATATTAATAATTGAAAATTCAACTCTTTTAATTGTTCATCAATCCCAATTAAAGTATGCGATGCTGCATAGGAATCTAATCGCGGAACAATCGTTCCAATAAAATATGTTTTCTTAGCCTTTAAACTTTGTGCAAAAGGATTAGGTGTATATCCTGTTTCTTTAATGGCAAGTTCAATTTTTCTTTTTGTTGCTTCACTAACAGATCCACCATTTAAGTAGCGAGATACAGTGCTTTTGGAAACTCCCGAAATTTTTGCTATATCTGCAATAGTTTTATTCATTCCTAGTCCACCTCAAAAATGAGTTCTCTTTTTTTCTGTGAAAATCAATTAACCATGGCTGAAGCGGTATACCCCACAATCAAATTGGATACCCTATTAACGACCAAAAAAAGGCAATAGGAAAGCAGAGCTACCTTATTTTTAGGTATCTCGTATATTTCTGAACCTTTTTGGTTATACTAATTTATTTACTGCTCTCGAAACGGTTCTTTTCGAGAAATGATGCAGTAAATGATGGTAAGCATTCGGTGCGCGATCGCAACGAGTGCTTTTTTCTTTCCCCTGCGTGCCGCCAATGACCAATATTTCGCTGCCAAACGTTGATTCCTACATCGAGACAAAGCCCAAGCCGCCTCACATAACGCCGATTTGATATGCGGATTCCCCTTCGTCGTTCGGGTACTTTTTCGTTTTCCAGCACTTTCATGATTTCCCGGCGCGACTCCCGCCCATGAAGCGAGGTGTTGAGACGTTGGAAATTGTCCCATATCGACTCCGATTTCAGCGATAATCACGGCAGCGGTTTCCTTCTTGACCCCCGGTATGGTCACAAGAAGCTCCATCTCTTGTTTGTATACTTGTAAGAGTTGGTCGATTCGTTCTTCGATGTCTCGAAGTAAACTTTCCAACGATTCGATGTGCTTCCACGATTGGCGAATCATGAACAGTTGATGGTTGGTCAATGTACCAAAGAGAGAATCCTGAATTTGTTGTTTTTTCCTCTTCATACTCCTGTGAATGCAAGCATCGACTTCGGTTTCTTCGATGTATCCCTGTTTCATTAAACGTTCCAGTAGCTTTCGCCCAGATACACCAAATACATCCGAAATCACGGAACTTAACTTGATATTGGAACATTCCAACACTTTTTGAATGCGGTTTTTCTCCGCGGTTAACTGCCCGATCCATTTTTTGCGCAAGCGAGTTAAATCCCGTAATTCTCGAATGTTCTCAGGAGGTACGAAACTCTTCTCGATCAATCCGTAACGCAACAATTTGGCGATCCATTCTGCATCGGAAACATCGGTTTTTCTCCCCGGTACATTTTTGATTCGCTGAGCGTTGGCAAGTGTAATGTCAAAGTAATCTTCCAAAATATTGAACACAGGTTTCCAGTAAACGCCCGTACTCTCCATCGCAATATGAGTGACACCACGATCTTCTAACCATTTCAGAAGACGAAACAAGTCTTTCGTGAAAGTAGGAAATGTTTCAACTTCCTTTTGAACGTGTTCTTCCTCTCCAAGAAGAGCACAAACGACAATTGTTTCGGCATGGATATCTAATCCTGCACAACGATGATAAAGAACATCCATGATTCTTACTCCTTCCATCGATAAATTCGCAAACAGGGAGTCCATTTGCACGTTAGGCATTTTTCTGTTCGTAGTCACCTTTTCACACGAAAAGGGCTGACAATGGGTGGAACACCAAATGGACTCAAACAGTTTTTATTACAGGGTCGAACCACCATTAAAGAGAACGTCTTTCAAAACTGTTTGCGTTCATATCCATTATGGGAAGGAATGATGGATTTTCATGCATGGGTGGGGAGTAAAATTACTCATGGATGTTTTTATTATAATATTAAACCCATTTTTAATGCATGGGGTAACAAAATAAGCATTCGAGATTTAAAATCCTTGTGTTCCGAATAATAAAGCACTCGGTCATTCACCGATTGCTGCAAATTTGATAGGTTACTTCTAGGATCGATTGATTCCTCCACTTTTGCTGGGGATTTAAATCACTTCTGGGATCTTTCCCATCACTTTGGCTAGGGATTCAGTCACTTTTAAGCACTTTCCCATCACTTTGGCTAGGGATTCAATCACTTTTAAACGCCATTCCATTACTTTCCCCTAACATTTTTACGCACCTTTCCATCACTTTGGCGGGTGATTCAATAATCAATCTTTTGTTTCCACTACTCGATCGACTCTCAACTTTTGAACATTAAATAGGTCAATGCCCTTATCTCAAGGATTTATGACTTTTCATCTCGATGATTCCGACTGGGTTCGAACCAGTGACCTCCACCCTGTCAAGGTGTAGTAGTAGGATAAATCATAGTCTAATAGAATGCAAAAAATTTATTTTTATCTTAAACAAAAAATACGCCAACAAACATATTATAAAACCAAAAAATCGACGACAAGCTGCCGTCAAGATTACCTGCAAAACAGAATCATTTATCCCCCTTCAAATTTTAAGGGGGATTTTTATTTTAAGACAATATGATTGGTCTCTATTACCTAAATAAGAAAATAATCTAGAAACCTCTTGGTAGTTTTTTCTTAAAATTCCCTTTTTTCATTTCTATTTACTAAAAATTCCTTTATCTGTCTTATAATGAAACAAAAAGCTTTTCCACTTGATGGAATCCATTTCGTTTCAATCGGAGGCATGGATACAGTGAATGTCAACTATATACCTTCAGAATGGGAAAGGACCAAGAAAGGCATTGGCGATCTGATCGGCCTTGGCGCATGGGGAAAAGGCATGATCGACAACTTAAAAGATATCAGCGATCTTTTGGAAGACGCCCAGTCAGACATAGCCAAATATGACAGCGATGGTGTCATCTCTTTCACCCATACCGATCGCAAAAGCCAATATCAAAGCTTATATGAGGATTTTCTTGTCATGCACCGCTTTAGCGGCCGCATCGGAGATATTGTCGACCGCACCATCGATGAGCCGTTTTATCAAGATATCGATGCTTTTGTCGAAGCGATGCGCGACTTATCGATATCAAAGATCAAGACGAAAAACCACATCGGTGTTAAAGAAATAATCGTCGTTCCAGGAACTTATGGCTCACAGGAGACGATCGAAGTGCCGAAAGCGGAAGTTGGACTGGAAGATCTGTTCAGCGGCAGCAACTACTATGCCAGGCTAATGGAACGGGAATACGCCTCATGGAAAGAACTGAACACCCGCCATGACTTTTCGAAAAAAGAATATATACAGACGACATTGAATTCCCATGCTTTTCAGTATGAATCGATCAAAGAAGGACAGTTGAATAAAGAATTCTGGGGGCAAATAGCGGCGCTCGTCGTGATTGTCGGCGTCTCATTTATTTGTCCGCCGGCAGGGATGGCATTGGGCATGGCCTATGGTACACTGGAATTAAGCTCGGCCGTTTCCGGAAAAGACTGGATTTCAGGGAGGGAACTGGGAACAGGCGAAAGAGTATTCCGCGGTGTCCTCGCCCCATTGGATATCGTCCCTGGCGTCAGCGCGCTTTCGAAATTCAGCAGCACCGCCCGGTTCGCACCTCTTCTAGAAGCCATGGATCCCAAGCTATTTACAAGCTTGAAAGCTGGCTTGCACCAGAAATCACAACGTGCCTGCGACCTGATTGTCCATGCTGAAAAAGACATCGTTGCCCGCATTCGAAATGCGAAAGCATGGGCGAAGGAAATGCCGCAGCATTTGAAAACCGGCGCAGCAAACGGTGCGTTGCAAGTCGGCCGATTCGTAGACAACGCCGCAACAAACTTAAGACACCTCCTGCCAAGCCGGCAAATGGGATTGGCCATAGAAGGGGCTGGGAATGTTAAGGTTCCGGTGGAGAATAAGATTCAAGCTTGGTTAAGTAAGATGGATGGGATAAATGTAGGCGGAGGTAAAGCAGGCAACGATGGCATTGAACTTAGCACTAAGGGTATGGGTAATGCTAGACCGTCTTGGAGACAATCAGAAATTGACATAGGAAAAGAATATCCAGAATATAGTGCTCAAAAATCTTTCAAAAACGGAAAAGAAGTACCTTATGGGACAAAAGGAAGCTCAAGACCAGATTTTTATAGAGAAGGATTTAGTATAGAGGTAAAAAATTATAAAATTACTACCCCAAGTGGTAGAAGCAGATTAGTAAACAATATTTCTACCCAAGTTGAAAAACGATTAAGTGATTTGCCGAGAGGTACTAAACAAACTGTTATTATCGATATACGGGGACAAAACGTATCGGAAGAAATACTAGATGATTTGTATGATAGAATAATGAAAAAAACAAATGGTAAAGTAAATATTAGATTTAAAACTAATGAGTGAGGTGACAGAATTGGCTGTAGGTTTGAAAGTAAAATATTACTGGTATCCAATTGGTCATGGTGATTTTTTACATTCGTTTTTTTCAACAGTAAGCTATCATTTAGAGCCAAATGGTTGGGGAACAAAGTATCCTCTTTTATTAAACAAACTATATAATGGTAAACTTGAGTATAAATATATTAAAGATGTTATTAAAGAAATAGATGAAATTCAAGAAAGTTTGAAAAATTACAGTCCATCACAAGTCGTTTGGGATATCGAAGACCTTTCAAAAACACCTCCATGGGGAGATAATATAAGTGATGAAATTACAGACTTATCTAACTATTTTGTTACAAGTGATGGGGAAGATTTAATAACTATTTTAAAAAAAGCATTAAATAAAGCTTTAAAAATAAAGTCAGACATTGAAATAGAAAGTATTTAAGAAAGTTTAAACTATGATTTTTGAAGGGGCTGTCCAAAAAGTCAGGTAACTGACTTTTTGGAGCCCCTCATTTTTTCACTTTTAAAAAAATGCACAAAAAAATCGTCCTTTCTAGTAAAATGAAGTTGCGACACAACATTACAGAAAGGACGATTTTTTATGAGCAATCAAATGATTACTCCTGAAAATTATAACACACAAATGACACTTCCTCTAGATGGAAAAGAAGAAAAAACTCCTGCCAAAAGAAATTTAGCCCCTACTTTCAAACCATATGACAACCGTCAAGTTCAAATGATTTATGATATTGAATCGCTCATACCCGAACATCACGTGGCACGTGTCGTGGACGAAATGGAGGCGATACCAGATAAACAATTGTTTTCTCATTATAAAGGCGGCGGCAGAAGTTCCTATCATCCCAAAATGATGCTGAAAATCATTCTGTATGCTTATTCTCAAAAGGTTTATTCTTGTCGAGGAATCGAAAAACTCGTTAAAGAAAATATTCCTGCCATGTGGCTTTCAGCGATGCAACAACCAGATTTCCGGACAATCAACGAATTCCGAGGCGGACGGATGAAGGTCCTAATGGATGAGTTATTTGAAGCGATGATTCTGAAGCTGATTGAAGAAAATTACATCACGATGGAAAACTACTTTTTGGATGGTACTAAAATTGAAGCCAATGCCAATAAGTATTCTTTCGTGTGGAAAAAATCAACCTTGAAATTTGAAGCGAAGGTAAGAGAAAAAATTCAAGAAACACTTCAGTACATTCAAGAATTAACCCAATTAGAAGCAGGAACAGCACAAAAAGAGGCGAAAGAAGATCCAGAAATCACGGAACAGAACTTGGAAGCCATCGCTCAAAAATTAGAAGAAAAAGTCGAAATCCTAACAGAGGAAATCGAACAGGAATCTGATACAAAAGTTCGGAAGGAAAAACGAGCAGAACGCAAGAAATGGAAAAAACCTTTAAAACGGATTCGAGAAAATTTTTTACCTCGACTAGCCAAATACAAGGAACAGAATGAAATCTTTGGCGATCGTAACAGCTGAATAGATAAGGGGGAATTTGAATGAGTTTATTTGATGAATGTATTGAAGCACTAGGTGAGAATGTACACGTCTTATCTGATAGTGAGGGAGAGCAAGTACTAAGAGATTTTGAGAATTCTTTTCCATTTACTGAGTGGGGGCGTATTGAATGGGAGAAAGTGACTTATCATGCTAAAATGAATACAGTTGATGAGATCATCTCCTTTTTGAACCAAAACATTGATGAATACAGCAACGTTATATATGTTATTTGGGATGAAAGGACATTACCTATAATTCAATCTGAGTTAAATAAAGTATTTGAAGTTATAGATGATGTTACTGCTGTAAGTTTTGATACATGGATATTTTCACCATCTTCAGGATATGTTATTGAGATATTTCATGACGGTGAAGTAAGAATAGGATTGAAGTAAAATATCATTGAATTAACCCTCAAAAGGGGAATATAAATTCTCTTTTGAGGATTTTCTACTAGTGACGTAGTGCCGAACGAGCTGCTAGTGATACAATTTGTGCATGTAATCTATTCAAGTTCTATATGATAATTTTTAGAGTTATCTTGTACGCACAAAATGTGTATAAAAAAGATGCCCTATTTTACAATTTTCATCAAATATAACCCGCTGAAAAATTATCAGTTACTACCGTTTTTTTCGCCAAAAACCTTACCCTTGTTTTCCCACCATTTTATAAAAATTTTTTTCGTAACTTTTTCTTCGCTACCACCGATTACTATAGCGAGAGGATTACTCCACCTCGATTAACTCCTGGATGTCTAATAAATTTTTGATTAGGAAAATAATCTATAGACTGTTACCCATTTTCCACACTTAACCCTTGTTGCTAAGATAATTAAATGGCAGTCATTATATTTAAAATAGATTCAGGACCAATAATAAATTTAAAACATAAAAATAAAATTCCACTCTGGATTTTCAGACAAATGATGAATCGGGAACTTTTTGAAAGTATTTTGTTTTTTTCATCAAGAGAGTTAAAAATTCTTTTAGCATTTTCTTTGTTTTAATAATACTTCACATGCAAAGTAGATGTTTTTATTTGGTTATGTTAACATTTTCAGCCCCCTTAATTGACGTCTGATAAAATTATTCACACTTTTTCTTTTATAATAAATTGTCTAGACATCCATTACTGCTTCAAAAACATTTTTTGGTATTGAACCAGATATTGGATTATATTCGTTCCAATTGCCAAAATCATTTCTATAAATAACAAAAGCTTCAAGATAACTGTTTAATAAGTAGACTTCGTTTTCTATAATTTCAATTGTTTCAAATGCCTCTATATTTTCAATTAATCTATTTGCTTTCCTCTCCATTTTTTGTAATTCTTTCATATTAGTAACAGAGGAATTTAATATTTTAGGAGTAGAGTTTTCAAGTTTGTTACCACGTTTACTTGCAATCTCATTTTCCAATACATTCATTAGCTTTTGTACTTTTATTGAAAGTCTATTGATCGAATCTTCGGCAATACCAAATTTTTCTATATTATCATTTAACCAAGCAAGAAAAGTATAGCCATTTGTATTGTATGGAGAATATTTCCGATGATATTCTTTGTGTAATGTTTTATTGAGTAAAATCGCGTTATCAGGGTGGTAAGCAAGCTCAGGATATTTTCTTATACTATACAAATGATGAACCACAACGTTTTTAGTATCGTTAGTAAGTTCGCATTTCCCATCATTATATTTTTTTACTTTTTGCAAATATAAGTTATATTCTTTAGTTTTACGACTAATATTTTCATCAATCTCACAAATTGGACATTGTTTATTTTTTAGAAATTCGTCAGGTTTCATTTCAAAAAAGTGACCAGCTATACACTGATAAACAGCTTTTTCATTCGGATTATTTGGGTATTTTATTAATATGAATTTATAGTTGTGAGAATCTTCTTCAAGAATATGTACTTCTTTACGATGTTCATCTATAGTTTGCATAACCATCCTCCGTTTATATTTTTATATGATATAAAAAACAAATTTTTCACAAATATTTGTTTTATTTTTATTTTATCAAATAATTGGTGAAATATAGAAAATCTTGTAAATAAGTTTATAAAAAAAATCAAATTTTAATAGAAAAGAGAAAATTTGAATTTTACGAACATAATGTATTATAAGTCATTATTTTTGGTCTCTTCACCATTTTCTGTGATTTGTACACAAACCTTGCATCATGTTAACTGCTGAAGAAGAGCCCTTAAGCAATTTGATCAACATTCGTATTCCCTGTACATTCCAAAAATAAACGAAGTCGAAAACGCTTTAGATTCCGATATCCATAAGCCCTCCGTTTTATATGTTTGATTTTATGATTGGTTCCTTCTGTTCGGGCATTCGTGTGTGGAGATAAGAAATATTGGAGTATGGGTGCTTTCCACTTTTCTAATGTGTTGGCCACTTTATAAAAAGATTAGTAAGGACTATTCCGTGCTAATTGAATCCATTCTTCTAAAAGATCATGGGCATCATTGTAATCGGTCAATTTATAGAAATCTCGAAATAGTTCCTTTAAATCGTAAGCACAAGCAAGTTCTGGGTACTCTTCTAAGATTTCTTCCAAGCGTGCTTTCTGATGATCCTGTAGTGATTCATATCCTTTCAACAGGAGGAATCTTGCTTTTTTTAGTTTTAGTTTTGCAAATCCTTTTCTAACTTTGTCTAAGGCTTGTGTGACTTTTTGAACAACTTGGTATTGATCAATGACGATCGTCGCTAAAGGAAAGACGGATTGAACGCTTTATGATAAGGCTCCCAAATGTCAAAAACGATGGTTTAAACCGTTTGGGAGGAAAGGACATTCTGATTGAATAGTTGAATGGTGGAATCACAATCTCGGTCTTTATGCATTCCGATGACACAGCCTAATTTCGCCTCTGTCAAAACGGTTTCGTATCGATGACCTTTTCGTACAGACACCTCATCTAAACTTAAAACCAGTTCATCCTTATCTAAAGCTTCATGAATTTGTTTTTGATGAAGGGCAGCTTTTTCTTGAGCGACCGAGTAGTACATTCTCTCTAAGGTCGAATACGGAATCTTTTGTTTTCGACTTACATCTTGTATAGTTGTATCCTGACATAATTCAAACAAGTATTCACGATACCTATTCGTTTGGTGTTTATTAGGTTGAATCGACTCATAAGGCTCCGAGAATACCGATTAACAATTTTGGCATTGATATCGTTTGACCAGCACAATAAACACACAGAATGATTGAGAATAGGAAGAACTTTCAATATAATGGAAATATCAATGAAAAACATCAGTTTAGATTTCTAGGAGCCGTGCAATATAAGTAATTATAAACACCTTGAATGAGTGTTCGACACTCTTTCAAGGTCAGCTTGTCAACAAAGTCTACAAGCTGAGTGGAGAAAAACAACTCGTTTTTCTCCACTGGCTTCATTTTAAGGACTTATCGGACATCCCCGGGTGATGAGTACGCCGCGCAAAATCAACAAACCGAAATTTATCGAGCCGATGTCTCGATTCGGTATACTGAAACAAGCTCGCATCTTCTAAGTAGACAAAATTTTTCACCACTACTACATGCTCGTAGCCGTTTAAATCCATATATTTTTGATCCTCAGCTGTCACTCGGTCGACAAACATTTCTTTTTTCGCAAAGCTAATGCGAAGCTTTAATTCATTTTCGATATATTCATAAATCGAATTTTCACAAATGCCGCGCGTCAATGTTGGAACGAATTTTTGGCAAAGAAAGTCCTTGTCTAAAATAATTTTCTCTTCTTCTATTTCCCTAGCACGAATCACTTTCCAAACTTTTTCCTTATTTTCGGTTTCCAATTGTCTTTTAATATATTCATCAGGCTCGATCAATTCCAGTTCATGTACGATCGTTCTTGCCGGCTTGTTCATTTTTTGCGCCAATTCTTTAAAGCTGACAAGTCCAGAGACAGGAAAATCATATTTTCCTACATCTAACACAATCGAACCTTTTCCTTTTATTTTTTGAATATAGCCATGCTCTGATAGAAGATTGAGCGCTTTGCGAATCGTCTCACGCGATGTTTGATACCGCTGGGACAATTCATTTTCAGAAGGCAGCTTTTCGTTCGGCTGAAAAATGCCTTTGCGAATATGAAGCAAAAGGTCGTTGTAAATCGCCATAAATTTATTTTCCTTCATAGTCATCACCGAATTGTATAGTATCATTTTGTTAAATGATACACAATCGCTTCATATGGACGCAACATGATTTCTTGTACATGTTCAGAAGAGTCATTATAGTTGGAAAGCAGGATACGGCTTGTATATCCGTTTATATCAAGCTCATTCGGCAAAACAAATTCTGTTTGGCCGCCAAAAAAGTTGGCCACTACTAGAAGCTTTTCACCATCTCCATTGCGCACATAAGCAAAAATTTGCGGATGATCCTCTAACAATAGCTGATAGTTTCCTGTTGTAATAATGTCATAGTTCTTTCGCAATTCAATCAAACGTTTGTAATGGTAAAAAATCGATGTTGGATCCTCTAATGCTTTTTTCACATTAATCTCTTTAAAATTCGGCGCGACATGAATCCAAGGAGTCCCAGTTGTGAATCCGGCATGCGGACTGTCGTCCCATTGCATAGGTGTCCGTGAATTATCGCGCGATTTACATTTTAAAATTTCAAGCACCTCTGCTTCTGTTTTTCCTTGCTCAAGCAAAATTTTATACATATTTAATGTTTCCACATCTCGGTATTCTTCAATTCGCTCAAACTTCGGGTTGGTCATGCCAATTTCTTCACCTTGGTAAATATATGGTGTTCCTTGCATCATATGAATAACTGTTGCCAGCATCTTCGCCGATTCTTTATGATATGCTCCATCATTGCCATAGCGCGACACAATTCTCGGCTGGTCATGGTTGCACCAGAAGAGCGCATTCCAGCCTCCGCCTTTATTCATCTCCACTTGCCAAGTAGATAAAATTCGTTTTAGAGCCAGAAAATCGAATGGAGCTGCCACCCATTTTTCACCATTTGGGTAGTCTACCTTTAAATGGTGGAAGTTAAACGTCATATTCAATTCGTTTCGTGCTGGATTAGTATATTGAATGCAATGGTCAATGGTGGTCGATGACATCTCACCGACTGTCATAATATCATATTTAGAAAATACTTCCCTATTCATTTCCTGCAAAAACTCATGGATGCGCGGACCGTCTGTATAAAATCGGCGGCCGTCACCCAATGGCAGGGATTCGTCATCATCGAGAAAACGTTGATCTTTCGAAATCAAATTAATGACATCTAAGCGAAAGCCATCAATTCCCTTTTGAAACCAAAAATGCATCATTTCATAAATCGTTTTGCGCAGCTCTTCATTTTCCCAATTTAAGTCCGCCTGAGTTACATCAAACAAGTGCAGATAATATTGTCCCGTTTGCTCATCATACTCCCAAGCCGATCCGCCAAATTTGGACGTCCAGTTTGTTGGAGGGCTGCCGTCTGGTTTAGGATCCTTCCAAATATAAAAATGGCGGTAGCGGTTTTCTTTTGACGAACGCGCCTGCTGAAACCACTCATGATCGGTCGAGGTATGGTTTACGACCATGTCCATTATCACTTTGATACCGCGCCGATGGGCTTCAGCAAGCAAACGCTCGAAATCCTCCATTGTTCCATAATCTTGATGAATGCTAAAATAATCACTAATATCATAGCCGTTATCTCGCTGCGGCGAAGCATAAATAGGCGTCAGCCAAATGACGTCAATCCCTAATGTCTTTAAATAGTCTAATTTCTCGATAATCCCTTGCAAATCTCCTATTCCATTTCCCGTCGTGTCTTTAAAGCTTTTCGGATAAATTTGATAAACAACGGCTTTTTTCCACCATGGCTGCTTCAATGAATATCACCTCGTTTATAATTTTGAGACTATCGGGAAAAACGATACCATTGGCGGTTATTCACCAATGGTATGAATCTTTGATTATTCATATTTATTATTTAGAACACAGTTCTATTAATTATAATCTTTGCGAATTTTTCCTAACACAAATGTAAGGGCAAATGGCAGCACAATCGCGATCGCCATTCCAATGAAAAACGGCGCCCATTTTTGCTGAACGATTGATAAAAACCCAGGAAGACCGCCAACACCAATAGAAAATGCGATCACTTTATTAAGCGTAATGAACATTCCGCCAATTGCTGCTCCTATCATCGCAGAAATAAATGGATAACGGTAGCGTAAATTCACTCCAAACATGGCCGGTTCCGTGATACCCAAATAAGCTGAAACGGCAGATGTGAATGACAGCCCTTTCAGTTTTTCATCTTTTGCTAAAAACATCATCGCTAACGCCGCCGAACCTTGAGCGATATTAGAAAGAACGAGAATCGGCCATAAAAATGTTCCGCCAGTGTTGGTGATCAGCTGCAAATCAACCGGCAAGAACGTATGATGCATCCCCGTGACAACAAGAGGGGCATATATCGCTCCATATAGAAGCCCGCCAATTGCTGGAACATTATGAAACACTGAAACAAATACACTTGTAATCCCGTTGCCGATTGCAAATGTAATCGGTCCGATTGCAATAAACGCTAAAAAACCGGTAAATAGCAGTGAAAGCGGAGCGACTAACAGCAACTGAAACGCATCGGGAATTCGTTTGCGCCAAAACAGCTCTGTTTTCGCCAGCACGTACGATGCCACTAACACAGGCAATACTTGACCCTGATATCCTACCTTTTGAACATCCAATCCGAACAAATTCCATACAGGAATGTTTCCTTCTTCTTTCGCTGCTCCCCAGCCCCATGCGTTTAACAAATCTGGGTGAACAAGCATTAAGCCTAGCACAATACCAAGCAATGGACTGCCGCCGAATTTCGTTACCGCTGACCAACCGATTAAACCTGGCAGAAAGACGAACGCCGTATTGGCAATTAAGTTAATAATGCTGGCAAGATCGGCCCACTCTCTATGCACTTCCACAAATGATTTGCCTTCATAAAAAATATCTTGGCCTGTCAGGATATTATTAATTCCCATCAACAAACCTGCTGTCACAATCGCCGGCAAAATCGGAATAAAAATATCAGCTAATGTTTTAATCGCACGCTGAAGCGGGTTTAGCTTCGCTTCCGCTGCATCTTTAATCTCTTGCTTTGTCGCGCGGTCAATCCCCGTCAACTCCACCATTTCGTTGTACACTTTATCGACAAGCCCTTGTCCAATCACGACTTGAAATTGACCGTTTGCCGAAAAGGAGCCTTTGACGAGATCAATGCTTTCCAAAGCCTCTTTATCTACTTTTCCCTCATCCTTTAATGCAAATCTTAACCGGGTAACACAATGTGTTGCCGCTACAATATTCTCTTTTCCTCCAACAGACTCAACAATCTTTTCAACTGATTGTTTGCTGATATTCATGATGATCCCCCCCGTAATCGTTTACAAAACAAGTGTTATTTTGCTACGACAACCATAAATGAATCCGTTCCTGCCTGCACGCTTTCGAGCGACTTCTTTTCGAGTGATTGAACGGCATCCATATTGGTGATGACAATCGGTGTGATCGTGCTTGCTGCTTTTTCTTTGATCAATGCAAGATCGAATGTCAGTAAACTGTCGCCCGCCTTGACTTTGTCACCGACCTTCACATGTCCAACAAATCCTTCACCGTTCATCATAACGGTGTCTAAACCGATGTGGATCAATAGCTCCAGTCCCGTCTCAGAACGAATACCAATCGCATGCTTCGTATGGAAAAATTGAATAACTTCCCCATTGACCGGCGAAACGACAATTCCGTCTGCAGGATCAATAGCCACTCCATCCCCCATGAGCTTTTGGGAAAATGCTGGATCAGGAACTTGTTCGATCTCGACTATTTTTCCGGTTAAAGGTGCTAAGAGCGTTTCCTCTTTTTTTCGAAACCATTTTTTTAACATTGTGAACTCTCCTTTTAACCGCTTTCAAAACTTGTATATACAAGATGCTTTTATTTTAACCTGTATATACAAGTTCGTCAATAAAAAAGTTGCCCGTATACATCGTCACCACTGAAAAAGTACTTTATTTAATAAAAGAGTTCCTAATTTTGAACTTCCCCCTGTCAAGTTTACAGTGGAAATAATAAAAGTTGCTTTATACGGCTTTGGTCCTATATTCCATAAAGGGCATTTTTATTCGAGACAATATAATCAGTCTCTATTACCTAAATAAGAAAATAATCTAGAAACCTCTTGGTAGTTTTTTCTTAAAATTCCCTTTTTTCATTTCTATTTACTAAAAATTCCTTTATCTGTCTTATAATGAAACAAAAAGCTTTTCCACTTGATGGAATCCATTTCGTTTCAATCGGAGGCATGGATACAGTGAATGTCAACTATATACCTTAGAATGGGAAAGGACCAAGAAAGGCATTGGCGATCTGATCGGCCTTGGCGCATGGGGAAAAGGCATGATCGACAACTTAAAAGATATCAGCGATCTTTTGGAAGACGCCCAGTCAGACATAGCCAAATATGACAGCGATGGTGTCATCTCTTTCACCCATACCGATCGCAAAAGCCAATATCAAAGCTTATATGAGGATTTTCTTGTCATGCACCGCTTTAGCGGCCGCATCGGAGATATTGTCGACCGCACCATCGATGAGCCGTTTTATCAAGATATCGATGCTTTTGTCGAAGCGATGCGCGACTTATCGATATCAAAGATCAAGACGAAAAACCACATCGGTGTTAAAGAAATAATCGTCGTTCCAGGAACTTATGGCTCACAGGAGACGATCGAAGTGCCGAAAGCGGAAGTTGGACTGGAAGATCTGTTCAGCGGCAGCAACTACTATGCCAGGCTAATGGAACGGGAATACGCCTCATGGAAAGAACTGAACACCCGCCATGACTTTTCGAAAAAAGAATATATACAGACGACATTGAATTCCCATGCTTTTCAGTATGAATCGATCAAAGAAGGACAGTTGAATAAAGAATTCTGGGGGCAAATAGCGGCGCTCGTCGTGATTGTCGGCGTCTCATTTATTTGTCCGCCGGCAGGGATGGCATTGGGCATGGCCTATGGTACACTGGAATTAAGCTCGGCCGTTTCCGGAAAAGACTGGATTTCAGGGAGGGAACTGGGAACAGGCGAAAGAGTATTCCGCGGTGCCCTCGCCCCATTGGATATCGTCCCTGGCATCAGCGCGCTTTCGAAATTCAGCAGTGCCGCCCGGTTCGCACCTCTTCTAGAAGCAATGGATCCCAAGCTATTTACAAGCTTGAAAGCTGGATTGCACCAGAAATCACAACGTGCCTGCGACCTGGTTGTCCATGCGGAAAACAGCATATTGGCCCGCATCAGGAGTGCCAAGGCATGGACGAAAGAAATGACGCAGCATTTAAAAACCGGTGCAAAAAAAGGTTCGTTGCAAGTCGGTCGGTTCGTAGACAACGCCGCAACAAACTTAAGACACCTCCTGCCAAGCCGGCAAATGGGATTGGCCATAGAAGGGGTTGGGAATGTTAAGGTTCCGCCCGAAAACACCAAAGGATTGGAGAATAAAGTTCGAGCTTATCTAAGTGAGAAGACGGGGGTAAATTTAGGCGGAAGTAAAGCAGGCAACGATGGCGTTGAACTTGGCACTAAGGGTACGGGTAAAACTGTTAAGCTACCAAGCCAAGGGACGGTGGATGCAGGCGTTCCGGGAGCACCAAAAGTAGATGCTGGTAAGCAAGGAAAGCATGTTTTAGGTCATCCTAATAGTATGCCTGGTAAGAAAACTCAATGGCCAGAAGGAGAAGATGGAGTTAAATTGACTCAAGAAGCATGGGTAAAGGGAACTGTAGTTAAGCCAGATGGTAGTGTTAAAATTTATGACTTTCACAAACCAATTGGGGTGAATGGAGAAACTAGAGTAAAAGTTCATATGGATAAAAAAGGAAACATCCATGGTTACCCAGTAAAATAACGGAGGTATATCATGAAACAAAATGTATTAAATACAATTGAACAATTATATCACCATGGTGATTTTGGATATGTTTTATTGAATTATGTCGATACTAATGTTTGGGCTAATAAAATCACTCATGAAATAAAAGGAATAAACGTTGAGAATTTAACAGATTTTAATTATTCAAAATGTTTCACATTATATATTATGCCTTCGATCCATCCTAAGATAAAAATTGGTACGGATGAATTTAGAGCATATATCAGAGAACACACTTATTTAAACGGATTATTGGTTTATATTTCGGCAATTGCTCCATTCGCAGCAATAAAATATGTTAGGTATGAATATGTTGATGGAGAGATTGAAATGCAAGAACAATACCAGCCATTCGATGAAGAAACAGAACGAATCGGCAAAGATATTTTGAAATTATTAGAGAATGAGGGGATAGAAGTTCTTGAAAAAAGCTTATTAGAAATAGAAGTACCTAATATTTCGTTAGAACTTAGAGAGGAAAAGGTAACAGTATTTCATTGCCTATTTGAAGATAGTTATTAAAAAGAAATTATACTTGGATTGGCATTAAGCAAGAGACTTTAATGGTTGTAGATTATTTGAACAACGAAGACAATGAGAGCATTAGTTTTGGAGTTTTTAAAAGATAAAGTAAATTTTAAACTCTATGTGGTGTTATGTCAAGAAAACGGACACGTTAAACAGAGAGAAATAGCTGAATTTAGGCAGCTACTTTTCTCTGGTTAGCGTAATATGCAGCTTCAAATTCACATGGCGATACATAGCCAAGGGCTGAATGACTTCTTTTGCGGTTGTAGAAGCATTCGATGTACTCAAAAATGGCTTGTTTCGCTTCTTTTCGCGTACGGAATCGATTCAGATAAATGCACTCTTTCTTGATGAGGCTATGAAATGACTCTATACAAGCGTTATCGTAACAGTTCCCACGTCTCGACATGCTCACTTGAAAATGATGTTCCTGTAAAAGTCGCTGATAGTCATTCGAAGCATACTGGCTTCCACGATCCGAATGATGAATCACTCGTCCCGTTGGTTTTTCGCTGTTTAGAGCCCGTTGTAACGCTTTGATGACTAACTCTTTCGTCATTCGTGTATCGATATACCATCCTACAATCTTACGAGTATATAAATCCATGATACTCGCTAAATACAACCAGCCTTCGTCGGTAGGAATGTACGTAATATCTGCCATCCATATTTCATTAGGAGCCGTTGCTTGGAAGTTCTGTTTCAATAGATTGGCATATACGTTGTAAGGATGGTTACTGTTCGTAGTGGCTTTGAATTTACGGACGGTAATGGATCTCAAGCCTTCTTCGCTCATGATGCGAGCGACATTCTTTTGAGAAACACGAATCCCTTGTTTGCGTAGTTCTTGCGTAATTTTTGGGCTTCCGTAAATCTTACGGGACTTTAGATACTCATTTCGAATTTGTTGAGTGAGTTGTTCTTTTCGTTCTTTCTGTTTACTTTTCACACGCTTGAGCCAGTCGTAATACCCACTTCTTGAAACACCGAAAACTTGGCACATCTTCACAACAAGAAATTCATTATGGTGTTGAAAAATGAAGGCGTAAATTACTTCTGGTGAAGATGCCTAACGCCTTTTTTAGGATCGCTAATTCCTCCTCCAACTCTTGATTGCGACGGCGTAACTCGATGATTTCTTGATTTTGTGGCTTGATGTTGCCTGAACCTACAAAGCTTGTTCCATTGCTTTCTTTGTATTCTTTGACCCAACGATGAAGAGTGTTGTAAGCCAAACCTAGTTCTTTTGCCACTTGGGCGATGGACTTGTCCCCCTCCAAGCATAACTCAACAGCTTGAATCTTGTATTCTTGATCAAATGTTCTCTTTTTCATGATTGAACACCTCGAACCTATTGTAATTAAGTTTATTATAATCTCCCTGTTCTCCGTGTCCAATTTTTAGACTAACATCACGCTTATATCATGCCTGAACGGAAAGTCAGTTGATATAATGGGTGATGGTTAGTGAAACTGCCGCCCATTTATAAAGTACATTTTTATAATTTCCTAAGGGTACTGGTAAAAAAACAGTTGAAAAAGGAAAAGATTACTCAACTCGTATTGACAATCAGGTAGAGGAAATTGAAAAAATGCCTTTACCTTCGAGTATTGCTACTACATTTAAAGATTCAAATTATAGAACAGTGATTACAAAAGAGAATGTTACAGTCTATAGAGTATTTGGCGGGCATGCAGATGCAGGCGGAACATTTGCTACAACTTCTCCGGCTGTAAATAGGATACAAACTAAAATTGACTTAGCTTTACTCCCAGAATGGAAAAATACGAGGAACTATGAAGCCGTAATTGAAATTCCAAAAGGAACTATATTGAATATTGGCAGAGCTGAAAAACAAATTACTAAAACCGGTAGTATTCTAAAAGGGGATGCTGACCAAATTTTATTACCTTTAAATTATTCTTGAGAATGGATAAAGGAAATTAGGCCAATACCTTCAAAATAGGAGGTTTTGTTATGCAAAACGAAGAAATGGATAATATTAAAATTCAAATACAAAAGGTTATGGATTTAGTTTATGAAAAAAAAAGTCAGAGGGAACATAAATTTTTAGATACATTAATAGATAAGTTGAAAGAATTATCAGAAACTGTAAATACCAATAGCAATATTGATGAATTAAGGAAAGATTCTAAGCTAAAAGGAGCCTTGAGAGCGTATTTTGATACCAACTTAGTTGAGAGTTACGATGAACCACTAGTAATTGAGTTAGATAAATTAGAAGTAATGTTGCAACAGAAGACGAATTAAAGTGTTTTTTTATTTAATATCTACACGGAACATATTTATTCCAAAGAATTTAATGGGGGGAAGGACCAGGAATTTTAAAAATATGTTTCCTCTAAATTTAATATTGGGTAGTATAAACAAAAAATTTACTAAGTATTTAAAAATTATTATCTTCGTATAGTTATGACATCAAAAAATAGACAGTTCAAAATGCATATACAGCTAAAGATGACTCCAGTACAGTTGGGGTCATTTTTTACATAATGAACCGTTGAAGGAGAAATAGAGAAGCCAAATTAAAAACAATAATAAGGGTACTGGTAAACTTTATAGAGGAGATAGTTTATTGCATTCACCTAAAAGATCTAATGGAATTGGTAAGCCATTTATATCAGATTCAGGTAATTTAGTTCCTGCAAATAGTAAAGGTATATACAAAAATCGACAAGTTACTGTTATAGAGCATATTTTAGGAGGTTACAGAAGGGGAGCAAAATCAAATAGCCCTTATATTAGTTTCACTGGTAATAAAGGTATTATTGGAAATTATGGGGATTACTTAATAGAATTAGATATTTCTTCTTTGAGAAAAGCGATTAGATCAGGAGAAGTTAAAAATGTAGCCATTTTATCCCCAAAACAGATTCGAAAATTAATTGAGAGAGATAGCTCTTCTTCTGATTTTTGGAAAAATAGAGCGTTAACTTGGACTACAAGAGACAATGAATATTTGATCAGAGGAGAGATACCTAGCAAATTCATAAAAATTTCTCCTAAGGAGTGAGTATATTATGTTTTTATATTTCCAAGATGAATGTCTAGGCGAAATACAAGATATCAACACTGAAGGCATGTGGATGTATGGTAAACTTATACCTAATCAAAATATAGTAAAGTTTAAAGAGTTTTTTAAGGCTCTGATGGATGAAGAAAACGATTTTAAAGAGAGTGAATATAATGAAGAATGGCTGAAGGATGAAAATTGGTTTATTGTGAATGATCATCAATATAAAAGAGGAATTTATTTGCCGGCTGTGTATGAAGACTGGGAAATAAATTGGAGATGGAGGTAACTGATTTAGAACAAAAACCTTGATTGGCTACAAGCCTTTCAAGTTTTTTCTAATTTAAATCTAACAGCTAAGGAGGGAATATTTTTGGATATTAAGTCGGAAATAAAAAAGGTATACGATAACCGTCTGCTTAAGACAGAAAAACAAGTGGAAGAATTTGAGCAAGCTTTAAAAAATATATATGAATATGGTGAGGTATCAATTATTAAAGATTTAATTTTAGCTTTTGATGATAATACTGAACACCATGAGGTAATGTTTAACTTGGTGCATACTATTGAGCATTTATATAAGAATAAAATAGAGGAAGGGTTAAAACTAATTGCTACTTCTGTGCCAACGGTTATAAGTTATGGGAGGGAATGGATAGAAATTTTACATTACAGAATATTAAATCACCCCCATGTACGTACAATTTATGTAAAAGTTTTGGAGAATATCGACATCAAAACAAGAAATATTATTAAAGATTTGTTAGGAGATATAAAGAAAGAAGATCCAGAATTGTTTGGTGAGTCAGTAGATGAGGTATTAGATAATATTTAAGAACTAATTATGAAAACCTTGATTGGCTTTATGCCTTTCAAGTTTTTTTATTTTAAAACTAACAGATGTATCAAATAATAAAGTGCAATTACGAGAAAATTTATATATCGTTTTTACCAACATTTTAATTCAGACTTCATAATGGTTCCGCCTACTATGAGTTTGGCTGCAATGCATGGTAAAGTGATAACGCCACTAATACCCTTCGAGTACGCTTTAAAACACGAGAGAAAGCTTTCTCGTGGCGAGAAAGAGGGTATAAACTTTTAACTGACTGTGACAATAAGAGCTGGCAAATTATTTTTGTATTGTATTTTCACTAAAGACGGTCGTATAATACTCGTCATTGTTAACAAGCGTTACGTTAATCTGAATTTGCGTAACGGAGGGGGGAAGGTATCATGAATGTGATTGGATATATCCGAGTTTCCACACAAGGGTAAGCCAAAGATGGATCAGCCTTGCCTACCAAGAAGATGAAATTAAAGGCACAAGGATACACTCTCTTACGTGTGTTTAAGGATGAGGGAATGCTAACATAGTATTAAAGAAGGATGAAGCAGGGAATTTTATTTTAACTGGTTATCCAACCAAATAATGGAATGGAGGGAAAAATGCTTGTTAGTCAAAAATAATCCAGAAGATCCAGTTTTTCAGTTCTTGGCTGGGACTTTTCATCAAGATGCAGATTCACCTGAAGAGGCATTACAAGAATTGTTAACAGAGGAAAGTAAAGAATATCTTAAATCTGCTATTGTATTTTTAACAGAATTCATCAATAGTGAGTATTCGGATGATGAAAAGAATGAATACATTCAACACTGTGCAGACGGAGTATATTTTCCTGATCTTGAGCTAACTCCAATTCAATGGCTAAAAAGTGTAGTAGAACAATTAAAAGAAGCTGTAAAAGCAGAATAGAACTACAAATTCTTGAGTACCTTGATTGAGTAAAAACTCTTTCAAGGTTTTTTTCTAGCAATGGGAATTATATTGGAAAGTGGTGAAAAAATGAAACAACCAACAAAAGAAGAAATAATTAATAAATTAAAAATGATTTTACAAGGAAAGCTAACACGAGAAGAAGTAGCAGATTGGGCTTCAAAATATGTCATGCAGGATGAGCCAAATATATCAGAAGAAACTGTTTGGGAACTTTTACAAATTGTTTCCGGAATTGATTTAAAAGATAGTCCAAATGAATATCTACATGTAGAACAAGACATTATAGATTGGATAAACAAGTATAGCAATTAAAAAGCGTTAAATAACCTTGATTGGTTACAAGCCTTTCAAGGTTTTTCTATTTTAAAGCTAACTCTACAACTGCCTTCATGGTTCGTGCCTCTCACCCTATAGAATGGATCCATGCCGGACGCACAAGAAAAATGCGATTTTTGTATTTCACAAGAACCGCGTCATATTCTTTACGGATTTTATCCACTTCGCTTGAGCCTTTTTCAAAGACCATCGAGGATCGTTCTAGAAATTCTGCTTTCCAACGACTGACCATGACTGGGCTTAATTCATATTTGGCGGCTATTTCATTGACGGTTTGCTCTTCACGCAACACCTCAAGAACCACCTTAGCTTTAAATTCTGCGGTATATCGGTTTCTTTTTTTCATGTATCATTATAACTTATTTATCACGCTCATGTGTCTCACCTTATGGGAGCATTATAACGATTCTAATAACTAGATAAATATATCTTAATAAATAAATTTGCAGAATTTATGTAGAGGAAATAATAAAAAATATCCCTCTTCTTTAGAAATACCGCCAATCTATTAAGTTGACGGTTCATCACTCATTTATTAATTATTTGTAAGCGTCAAATACTCAGCACCTTCTAGTTGTGAATGTTACATGAGATAATCTCCATAGAAAAAATGCTGGAGGTTATGCTATGAATGATGCTGACAAAAGAATAGAATGGAAATCCAGGTATGATGCTTGGAAAACAAGTGGATTGAGTGCTGCTGAGTGGTCTCGCATCAATGATGTAAAAATACATCAGATGTACTACTGGATTCGAAAGTTTCGTGAGGAAGAAATTTCTACGAACGAGCATCAATCAAAATGGTTGACGGTGGATGTCCAAGAAATCTCCTCCCATCATACGGGTCAGGAATCTGTGCTTATTCATTACGGTGCACTGTCCATCGAAGTACGTCCAGGCACCGATTTGAATCTACTTTCCGATGTAGTGCGTGTGATTCAAAATCGATGATATCTAACGCAAATTTTGAACGTAAGCGTCAAATCTTGCACACCTTCTTGATGTGCTAATTTCATGAGATAATCTCCTCAAGATGAAATTGAAGGAGGTTTTTTTATGCCTAAGAATCCTGAATTACGAAAGGTTTGGGAACAACGAATCGCTGACTATCGTAAAAGCGGTCAAACTCAAGTAAACTGGTGCAAGGAAAATCAATGGAGTATTCACCAGTTTAAATACTGGTTAAGAAAAATTGAAAATCCAATAAAAAATCAAGGAAAGTCTACAAAATGGGCATCCGTTACCCTAGAAGATCATTCACAAACAGTTGAAAATTCATTACGGATTGAAATTAGTGGGATTTCAATTGAAGTAAAACCTGGTTTCGATCCGGCCTTTCTTTCAGAAGTGGTTAGGACGTTGAAATCAACATGTTAGTTGGTACAAGAGCTGAACGAGTTTACTTGGCAAAAGGAAGTACTGATTTGAGAAAATCCATTGATGGATTAGCTGCTTTGGTGAAAGAGGGATTTGATTTAGATCCCTTTTCATCAAGCTATTTTGTGTTCTGTAATCGAAAGCGAGATAAATTAAAAATTCTTCACTGGGACTATAATGGTTTTTGGCTTTATTATCGTCGATTGGAAAAAGGAAAATTTCAATGGCCAAATGAAAATGACACTGGAACGATACAAATTAGTTATCGGCAATTACGCTGGTTATTGGATGGTCTTGCAATGGAGCAAAAGAAAGCACACCCAGAAGTAAAGGCTAGAACAGTTATATGAATTTTTTACTTTTAACAAAAACCTTGGAGGAAAATAGCTAAAACCGTCGAATTATTACTACATGATGAAAAATTTAAAGAATCCTAACCAAAACCCATTTGAATTAATTGAAAAACTTCAACAGCAAATCGTTGAATTGACGGCGAAATTACAATGGTATGAAGAACAGTATCGTCTTAGTCAAAAACGAAAATTTGGCTCTTCAAGCGAAAAAACAAATCCTAATCAATTAGAACTACCTTTATTCAATGAAGCAGAGGTAGAGTCTAATGTAAAAGCCGAAGAGCCAACTGTTGAAACAATTACATATCGTCGTAAAAAGAAACGTGGTCAACGTCAAGCTACGTTTGAAAACCTGCCTATGGAAACGATTGAATATCGTTTACCCGAAGAAGAGCAGGTCTGTTCGTGTTGCGGTGAAAAAACACACGAAATGAGCACAGAAGTACGACAAGAATTAGTGATTATTCCGGCTCAAGTCAAAGTTTTAAAACACGTTCGATATGTCTATGGATGCCGTCATTGTGAGCGTAATGAAATAGAGACACCAATCGTTACAGCACCTGCCCCAAAATCTGTGTATCCAAAAAGTTTAGCTTCACCGTCAAGCATGGCATATATTATGAATCAAAAATATGTAGAGGGGCTACCTCTATATCGCCAAGAACAACAGTTCAAACGATTAGGTGTGATCTTATCCAGGCAAACCATGGCCAATTGGATGCTTTATGGTGCCGAAAAATGGCTTGCGCCAATTTATCAACGAATGAAAGAGCATCTCCTCTCTAAAGACATTCTACATGCGGATGAAACAACTGTTCAGGTTTTACATGAACCTGGAAGGTCAAGCACATCGAAATCTTACATGTGGCTTTATCGGACTGGAAGAGAGGATCCACCACTTGTCCTTTATGACTATCAGGAAACTAGAGCAGGAGAACATGCCAAAGAATTCCTAAAAGGGTTTAAAGGATACCTGCATGTCGATGGATATGCAGGATACCATAAGGTATCCGGCGTAACATTAGTTGGATGTTGGGCTCATGCCCGCAGAAAGTTCGATGAGGCTTTAAACGTACTTCCTGAATCCAAACGTCATTCAGCAGTCACAGCTCGGGAAGGACTCAATTTCTGTAATCAGCTATTTGCCATCGAGCGTGATTTGAAAGAATGTACACCAGAAGAACGATATAAAAAACGACTTAAACACAGCCAACCATTGTTGGAGGCTTTTTCAGCATGGCTAAAAACAGAGAAAAGCAATGTTTTACCAAAGAGTCTATTAGGTCAAGCCATTACATACTGCCTCAACCAATGGGAAAAACTCGTGGCATTTTTAGAGGATGGACGATTAGAAATCGATAATAATCGAAGTGAACGATCCATTAAACCATTTGTGATCGGAAGGAAGAACTGGATTTTTAGCAATACTCCGAAAGGAGCTAAGGCCAGCTCAATCATTTACAGTATTGTGGAGACAGCAAAAGAGAATAAATTAAATCCATTTTATTATCTTCGCTACTTATTTGAAAGGCTTCCCAATATGGATATAAGCAATATGGATGAGCTTGATCAACTACTTCCTTGGTCCAAAACAATTCCTTTGAATTGTCGGGTTTTTAATAACTTATCACAATAATAGTATTTAATCCCTATCATTAAAAGGTGGGGATTATTTTACGCTTACTTTTGAACGAGTGTACCTTGCACGTGGAAGCACCGATCTCCGGAAATCGATTGATGGTCTCGCAGTCATCGTCAAAGAATGCTTCGATTTGGATCCATTTTCCCCTTGTTTATTTGTTTTCTGTAATCGGAAAAGGGATAAACTTAAAATTCTACAGTGGGATAATAATGGGTTTTGGCTCCATTATCGAAGATTAGAAAGAGGAACTTTCAACTGGCCATCTGAACAAGAAGGAGTGCCGATGGATATCAGTCCTCGTCAGCTACGCTGGTTATTAGATGGCTTATCCATCGAACAAAAACAAGCCCATCCCACAGTGAAAGCACGCACGATTCTATGAAATTAAAAAACTTGAGAATCCGACTGGTCAAGCCGGATTCTTTTGCGTATACTGGAACTATGAAAAACACGGACACAAAAATTCAGGAAACAATTGAATACTATAAAGCGCGTAACGAAAAGCTTGAAATAGAAAAGGAAGCTTTGGAAGCGAAGCTAAAATGGTATGAGGAGCAATTTCGGTTAAGTCAACAACGTCGTTTTGGTTCTTCCAGTGAGAAGACCAATTCAGACCAACTGTCCCTTTTCAATGAAGCTGAAGCTACCGCAAATCCTGATGATGAAGAACCGACGATTGAAACCATTACATATACACGCAAGAAGGAGCGAAATCGTCGAGATGAAAAACTAGAAAACCTGCCTACTGAAACGGTGGAATACCGTTTGCCAGCTGAGGAACAGGTTTGTTCGTGTTGCGCTGGACCTCTACACGAAATGAGTACGCAAGTACGCAGAGAAATAGAAGTTATTCCAGCACAAGTAAAAGTGAAAAAGCATGTCCAATATGTTTATAGTTGCCGTCATTGTGAACGCCATGAAATAGAAACGCCTATTGTCACGGCGAAAATGCCGGCTCCTGTTTTTCCGGGAAGTCTGGCATCTCCATCGTCAATGGCTTATACGATGACGCAGAAATACGTTGAAAGTATGCCTTTGTATCGCCAGGAAAAACATCTGGAGCGATTTGGCATATTCATTTCCAGGCAAACTTTATCCAATTGGATTTTGTATGGAGCCGACACCTGGTTGAGTCCTGTTTACGACCGAATGCGTAACCATCTATTGAATCAGGATATCCTCCATGCGGATGAGACCACCTTACAGGTTCTTTCAGAACCTGACCGACGAGCGACTTCCAAATCATTTATGTGGCTTTATCGGACAGGACGAATGGGGCCTCCAATTGTTTTGTATGACTACCAGCGAACCCGTGCATCCAAACATCCTTTACGATTTTTGGAAGGTTTCCGTGGATATTTACATGTGGACGGGTATGCCGGTTATAACGGAATCCCTGATGTCAGTCTGGTCGGTTGTTGGGCTCATGCCAGACGTAAATTCACAGAAGCTTTGCAGGCTCTTCCTGAATCGGCTAAAACTACTCACGTTAAAGCCAAAGAAGGTCTTGCATTCTGTAATCAACTTTTCTCGATAGAACGGGATTTAAAGGACGTTAGTCCTGAAGAACGTTATAAGAAACGTTTAGAACGCAGCCAACCGGTATTGGAGGCTTTTTTGGCATGGCTTCATGAACAAGCCCCAAGAGTGTTGCCAAAAAGTGCACTTGGGCAAGCCATTAAATATTGTCGTAATCAATGGGACCGTTTAGTAGCTTTTTTAGAGGATGGTCGTTTAGAAATTGATAACAACCGCGCAGAACGATCCATTAAACCGTTTGTAATCGGGAGGAAAAACTGGCTGTTTAGCAATACCATAAAGGGGGCTAAATCCAGCGCAATCATTTATAGCATTGTGGAGACTGCGAAGGAAAACGGATTAAACCCATTCAATTACCTTAAATATTTATTTGAACAGCTTCCAAATATTAATCTGACTGACAAAGAAAAATTAGATCAACTCCTTCCTTGGTCCACAACAATTCCAGAAGAATGTCGTGTTCCTAATAAAAGCTAAATAAATCATAACAATAGTCCACATCTAAAGGTAGGTGTGGACTATTTTACGCTTACAATTATTTCATTGATTGCATGTAATAATCTGATCTTGTAATTCCTTGATGGGATGATGATTAACATATTTATTTTAATAATCCGTTGACAGGTACGAAAAATAAAAGAGCACCCAAAAGCTGAATTTTAGAAGCTTGGGTGCAAATAAGAAGACAGGAAATCACAAATTAATCAAATTAGATTGATAGCAGCTGCTTGTCTTTTTTATATACATTTGTAAAATCGTATTTCTTTTCCACATATACTTGGTGCCAAATCATAAAGATAAGAACGGTCCAAATTTTTCGGCTGTGATCTGCCTTATCGCTACAATGCTCGTCTAGTAAACGGTACAATAGATTTTTATTAAATAAATGATCTGTTGCACTTTCTTTTATAATATTTTTCGACCAGTCATACATTTCGTTTTTCAACCAATGACGTATTGGCACGGGAAACCCTAATTTTTTTCGATGTAAAACATGATCTGGCACAATACCCTCCGCTGCTCTGCGCAAAATGTATTTCGTCGTATTATTTGCTGTCTTCATCTCTGGAGGAATTTTTGCCGCTACTTCAAACACTGCTTTATCTAAAAATGGAACCCGCAATTCTAATGAATGGGCCATTGTCATTTTGTCCGCTTTTAATAAAATATCGCCACGCAGCCATGTATGAATATCAATATATTGCATCCGGTTTACAGGAGGATAATGGGTTGTTTCTCTATAAAAAGGAGCTGTAATATTTGTATATTCTAATCCCCTCTTATATCCTTTTAGCAGCTTTTGTTTTTCTGCCTCGCTATACATTTTCGCATTGCCGATATATCGTTCTTCCATGGGTGTTGTACCACGCTCAATAAAACTTTTTCCTTTTATTCCTTCCGGGAGTATTCCTGCAATCACTCTCAAGGCTGATTTAACTGCATTTGGCATTCGCTCAAAGAGTTCCAATGACTGCGGCTCACGATAAATATTATAACCCCCAAACAGCTCGTCTGCTCCCTCACCGGAAAGAACGACCGTTACATGCTTTCTTGCTTCCCGGGCGACAAAATAAAGCGGCACTGCAGCAGGGTCGGCAAGTGGATCATCCATATGCCACATAATTTTCGGCAATTCCTCCATATATTCCTCTGGTGAAATGACATAGCTAATATTCTCAACGCCTAACTTGTCCGCTGTTTCTTTTGCCACATCAATTTCACTGAATCCTTCCCGATCAAAGCCGACAGAAAATGTCTTGATATGAGGGTTAAATTGTTTCGCAATCGCTGCAATGAAGGATGAATCAATTCCTCCTGATAAAAAAGAACCTACCGGCACATCGCTGCGCATATGCACTTGCACGGAATCGAACAGCGCGTTGCGAATTTCTTTGACAAGTTCATCTTCTGATTTGATGATAGGTTGGAATTTGGCTTTCCAATAGCGATGAATGGTTAATTTTTCACCGATTTTTTTCTTAATATAATGACCCGGTTCTAACTTTTTAATACCATCAGACATCGTCATTGGTTCAGGTACATATTGGAATGTTAAATAATGCTGCAGTGAATCATAGTCTAATAAATCATTTTTAAGAGCGAGCAAAATACTTTTCTTCTCGGAAGCAAAAAACGTACGGTCGCCCTGTTCCATATAGAAAAATGGTTTTATGCCAAACGGGTCACGTGCCGCAAAAATCGTTTTCTCTTGTTTGTCCCAGATGACGAAAGCAAACATACCTCGAAGCTTTTCTACAGCTTTTTCTTTTTCAGCACTATAAAGAGCAATAATGACTTCTGTATCGGAATGAGTAGTAAATTTATATCCCTTTGCAAGCAATTCTTCTCGCAATTCCACATAGTTGTAGATTTCCCCATTAAATATGATCCAATATCGTTCATTTTCATAGGACAATGGCTGGTGCCCTGTCTCAAGATCGATAATACTCAAACGTCGAAATCCAAAATTCACATATTCATCAAAAAAATAACCACCATCATCAGGACCGCGATGAGTAATGATATCATTCATTTCTTGAAACGTTTCTTTCCATTTTTCATCAATGATTCTTGGATGATCATGAATACTACAAATAAAACCGCACATGATATTGCTATTCCCTCACTTTATCAAATTTAAATTTTATAGATTGTATCAAGACTTGGGTTAGCAAAATATAATATTTTGATCTTATTTAAATGTAACAAACTCTATTTTTATACCATCTATAGGTTCCTATAATGAACTTTAATTATTCCTCCTGAAACCTGCTTGCGATATTTTCATTCCTTTAATATATTATAACACAGTAGCGTTGCATAAAAAAATTTAATGTTTGTCAAGCTCAATAAAAATTCCAGTTATTTCATGTAACTGAATATTCAGACATACAATCTTTCTAAGCAAGCTTAAAAGGACAATGACGTCTTAATCGGCAGTCCATTTCCACAATTTGGTAATATATTACAGAAACATTGGATCATAAACTAAATCGTCTAGGTGTTCCACCTCCCCTTCTTCAAATTGGTACACGATGGTTTCAAAATCTTTTTCCCAATGGTATTTTTTCCGACCGTTGGACGTTCGAATTGGCTTTTTAAAAAGGGAGCGAACAAAACAGTCAAAACCTTTAAAAAGCAGATTCTGTAAAGTTCGCTTGATCTCTAATAAAGGACCATCGTGATTCACTTTTAATTGGAGCATGGCCTGTAAGCAATAGGTGATTAGGGCGATCCAAATTTGATTGTAAACGGCATTTTGACTTTTTCCATAAAATCTTTTTATCTTAAGGTGCTGTTTCATCCATTTAAAGAAGGTCTCTATCTTCCAGCGATATCGGTATAAATCTGCAATCTCTTCCGCAGAAAGATCAAAGCAATTGGTTATGATGATCACGGGATTCCCTTCGCTGTCGACCGTTTCGATCAATCGGAGAGGATGAGTCATTTTGGTATGATTACGGTCATTTCCTAAAATGACAATCTGATCCCTATAAATCAAACGTTCTGGATTGGGAATCCGTTCCGATAAAACTTCAATCTCTGCGTTCTTTTTAAGCCGGGTAATGAATCGCACCCCTTCTCGGCATAAGCGGTCGAACTGTTTGTAATCGACATACCCTCGATCAAACAAGTAAATCGCATTTGGATCGATTTCAATGAGTTCGTCCATCTGTGTGCGATCGGCATGTTTCGCGGGTAAGATAATCCCTTGATCCGGAACAGTGATATCCTTCGTTACAACAACCTTTAAATGGAGTCGAACACCAGCCTTTGTCTTACGAAAAGTTGCCCATGGATATTGGCTCAAACTCATGCTCATCGTGGTAGAATCAATGACCAGAAGACGACCAATGTTTCGGATGATCGGGGCATTTTTCATTTGCCCTTGGATCTTTAAGACCAGATATTTAAATACTTTTTCAAACAGTTGAGGGGATAATTGGCCTAATTTGCGAGAAAGTTGCGAAGTACTAATTGCATCAAATTCCAGATATGTCTGCAACTCTTCCTTGTCTTTCAAATGTTTGGCCAATTTTGTTAAGCTTTCCAATTCGTTTAACTGAGCGATGATACAAAGTTGTAAAAACTTATACGCCGTTAATTTTTTAATGTATTTGTCAACGTCAATCACATTAATTAGTTTTGAAAAAGTTATTGGATCGATCTCTTTAAATAGTTCATTTATTGTGGATTCTGTGGTATTCTTATCCATAATGGTTTCTCCTTATTCTTAGGATTTGGATAGGACTGCCAATCCTAATTATAAGGAGTTTTTTTATATCCAAAAAGATGAAATTTAACATAAAATTGGGCTTGACAAATTAAAATTAACTTAATGCAATGCTACTGATTATAACAATAAAATGTGGAAAAATTATGGATTTTTTCGAAATTGTTACATAATTACATGATAAGAATCACCTCCATTGTTTCTGCATATTTAGTTGATAATATAAAAACAGCAAGTTTAACAAAGGGGTGCAGCTGTCATGTTAGGGATTATACTTTTTTTAGCCTTTATGATTGTTTCACTTTCTATTTTTCTTTTACGAAAGCCAACCAATGAAAAGTTATATAAACTAGCTATAGGGTTCTATACCGCTTTTTTCCTATTGTTTTTAACTCTATTTGTCCATTATGTAAATTCTGAAAATATGATCGATGCTATAAAAAATCAAGTACAGAAAACATCATATAAAAATAAAGTTGAAGAGAGAAATTCGTCATCTAATTCAAAAGAACAAGTCCCGGTTAAATCAGCTCTCATTGATGCCCCCCTTCTCTCGCAACTTCCAGAACTACCAAGGGGGTGCGAGGTAACAAGTCTGGCAATGCTTTTGAATCACGCGGGAATCAAAGTAGACAAGATGACACTAGCGAAGCAAATAAAGAAAAACCCAACTCCTTATCGAATACATAATGGAAAAGTATTTTATGGACATCCAAATGAAGGGTTTGTTGGTGACATGTATACAAAAAAGAAACCGGGATACGGTGTCTATCATAAACCTATAAAAGAATTAGCCGAGAGTTATTTACCTAACCAAATCATTGATTTAACAGGACAGTCATTTGAAGAAATATATAAATATTTGTCTAAAGGTACTCCAGTTTGGGTTATTACTAACACAACCTTTCGTGTACTTCCTCCTTCTGAATTTATTGAATGGCAGACCCCGCAAGGTCCTTTAAAAATTACATACTGGGAGCATTCCGTGTTAATCACCGGATATGATGAGCAATATATTTATTTTAATGACCCGTTGACAGGTACGAAAAATAAAAAAGCACCTAAGTCTGAATTTATAAACGCTTGGATACAAATGGGCAAACAAGCTATTACCTATAACCACAATTAACCGGTTATAGATAGTGGTTTGTCTTTTTTGTTTCATATCCTCCATTAACATCGAATAATTATTTTCTCTAAATTACTTTGTGGAAAATTATTTATATAACTCTTTCTCCATAAATTTTGCACATTTATTTTTTATGATGAAAGTTTATGGAGGAAAATACATGAAAAAATTATTGTTTGGAACCATTTTAGCGGGAGTCGTTGCGATTAGTGCAGCCTGCTCAAATAACGCTTCGCACAGTTCTATGCAAGGACACGATATGTCAAACATGAATAAAAATGAGGAAAAAACATCCAAAACCTCTGAAGTCAATGAGCAACTGAATTTGGTAACAAATACAGAAGTTTTATCCGGTAAAGAGATTAATCTTACTGCTAAGGAAGCATTATTACAAATAAATGATAAAGTAAAACTTCCGGTCTATACGTACGATGGATCGGTTCCCGGAGCGCAAATGAGTATTAAACAGGGGGAGACTGTTAAAATCAATTTGAAAAATGAATTACCGGAACAGGTTACGATTCATTGGCATGGCTACCCTTTTCCAAATAGTAAGGACGGAATTCCGGGGATCACAATGGATGCAGTCAAACCGGGCGAAACCTTTACGTATGAATTTACAGCTACTGTACCAGGAACGTATTGGTATCATTCCCATCAAGAAAGCGCGAAACAAGTGGACAAGGGATTATACGGTACATTAATCGTAGAACCTAAGAACGAGGAAAAAGTAGATCGAGATTATACACTTGTGTCGCCAAAGATTTCATCCTGTTCCTTGTATTGGGCTAGTCGAGGTAAAAAATTTTCTTGAATCAGTTTTAAAGTTTTTTTTCCATTTCTTGCGTTCTGTCCGTTTTTCCTTCCGAACTTTTGGTTCGGATTCCTGTTCGATTTCCTGTACAACAATTGTATTAATTTGATCTTTCTTAAGTTTTTCGATAAAATACTCTGCACATTTTGGGGTATATTTATATGAAAGTTACCCGCCTACAGTTAATCGTGTAACTTCAAATCTATCTTACAACAAAAAATTCTTGTCGGCACCATCTTCCTCAATTTTTTTTGTAGCTTTATTTCTTTCATTCACCAGAAACAGAAATAATATTGGCACGATGATGAAAGCTCCAATAGTACTCCACAATATATCTGTTCCGCTTATGACTTGTTCTTTCAGCAATCGATAGTAGGTATATGAAGAATAGGGCAACACTAGAATGATGGAAGTGATTACACCAGGAGTGTATTTCCTTAGGTAGAGTGCTTGCCCTAAATGTGTGAACACATGGGCAAAAAAGATAAACAGTAACATTAAAAAAATATAGTAAAAAGAGAAAATGACGGCTAAACATGTTGCTGTTGTAATGGTAAGGAAAATCCAAAATACATCGTACGCAAATTGAACAGTTGTCATCTGAAAGCTGCTATAAAAATATTTTCGTATTGATTTAGGTAAAACCGCAAGAACTTGTTCCTTGTTCTGTTTGGTCCACTTCTCCACCGTAAGAATCTCTTCGAAATCATGAAACATAAACAAAATGGGAAATAACCAAAGCACGCTAATCAAATGAAGTTGAGAATCCAACCAATCTAATACCATTTCAATCACCGCTTTTCGAACGATTTTGAATTCCGCCCAAAAACATCTGTCCTACTTTACTTTTTCTCCTGTTAATAAATATCGATGTAATAGTAACAATTGACTCTGGCGCCACCCATGTGTCAATTTTTTCTTTTACAATTCCGAATCGCTTGTTATTGAACATATCAATCTTACAAAACTTTGACATCCGATAGCGATAGTTCAACAGATTTTTCCAACATCCCTTAGTTTTATTAACTGTTGATCAAAATTTTGAAATATTTGTTGAAAGATATCTTCCTTACTCTTGAAATTAAAGTAAAATAAAGCTTGCGTTAAGCCTGTTTTTGCAACAAATTCGCTCCTTTTGATACTTTGAAAACCCTTTTTCCGAAAAAAGCTCTTCAGGCATTTGAAATAACTTTCTCATACTCTCTTCGCCTTTTTTTACAGCCAACAAGAATCTCCTTTTTTATAACTAACTAATTAGTTAGTTATAATTATAGGAAAAATTTGCTTTGTTGTAAATAGATTTTCAAAACAGGGAAGAATGGAAAGTACCGAAAGTAAAAAGCCTGAGGCGCTTAAAGCTAATGTCAATCTTTGCTTTCGCTGATAGAAAAAATTATTGCATTTATAATAAAAATTAATCAATAAGGTGAAAGCATAACGAGGCTGCCGCAATGGCCGTTAAACCGATGAGACAGCCGCTGTTTTTTGAATGGGGATTTGTCCTTTGTTGCGTCTTTTTTCTCACACTGTAGACAGCACAAGCCAGATCCTATTGCGGGGATTATGTGTTAAAAACGGGGATAGTATTAATTGGATAATAATAGGAACGAATAAAGCTAAATAAAAACAGCGAAGAAGTTTGACATTATTTTGAAGAAAACAGGGAGGCGAAAAGCTAATTTCAGACATCATTTTGTTTTTATCTAACGGTTTTGTCCAAAAAGAAACGCTTAATAGATCAATGCGGTTAATATATGTTTAAAATATTTTTGACTCGCTTGATTTCTTTCTTATTTTCAAACAAATCTTCCACAAGAATTTTTTGACCGTTTGCTACATCAGTGAGCTGTTTGTCCATCTCCTCGATCTTTTGTTCAACTTGGTCGAGCCGCTCATTGATTTCGACCAATTGCTGCTTCGTTTGTTCAAACTGCTGATCGGTTTGTTCAAATCGTTGGTCAATTTGTTCAAACCGTCGATCAATCTGCTCAAACCGTTGATCAATTTGTTCAAACCGTCGATCAATCTGCTCAAATCGTTGGTCAATTTGTTCAAACCGGTTATTCGTTTCTTCTGAATGGTTTTTTAGCTGCTCAGCCAGTTCTTTAATCGCTTGCAAAATCATTTCATTTGTAATTTCAGCCATCGGTATGCTCCTTTCTTCATTTTAAATATAACTATTATTATACCATATTGCGGTCATTTCGATATAAATCGCATCAACTTTCATGTATTCACATGGTAATTGGAGTATGATGTTTAAAAACACTTTATGCAATGTTTCGCTCAAATGGAGAAAGTTCGACACTCTCTACATTCGCAAGAGCGGTTATAGATACTTTTTGTTGATTTATTAAGAATCTATCACATAATTCAGAATAATTTTCGCTGATTTTTCCATTTTCGGATGATTATCTTTTGTTGCGTTTCATAATTTAACAACGATGTTTCGTTTACTGATCATTTAATACAATCAAATGATTATTTGTAATCTTTAACCATACTTTTTTTGCGCAAGTTCAGAAGATGTTGAGTAGAGATTTTTCTCATAACGTACTTTGCGTTTCTATCCTTTTTTGCTCTTACTAATCGGTAGAGATCAAACGATGTCCTCGATAACAGTCCGAATGTCTTTTCGTCTTCCTCAATAAAAATAGAAATTTTGGAAAAACCCTCTTTCGTTTTTGAAAGGCATCGCTTAAATAGATCCAACCTACTTTCTCATTTTTTCTTTCATTTCGAAGGAGCAATTGAGAGATTGAATTGATTTCTGAACTGTTTTCGATCCTCAATTTCCTTATATTATTAGAAAATATTCATTCCTCTTTTATATATCTCTTTGAACAAAAAAATTCTTCTCGTAATCGTAAACGACAGCTTCTCTCATTGACACTATAGTTATATGCGGGGATTTTTTTCAGACGATACGGGGGTACCGGTTCTGACGTCCTTTTGATGAAAAATCGGGATTATTGAATTAAGATGAGAAGCTAAAAACTTTACACACTAATATTCTCCATAAAACTCCTCCCTATCATCAAGATTACGTAAAAACCCTTTTATCATCAGCTTTAACAATACGTCCTTTTTCACCAAAAGGGCTCCTCATGATCGACAAACGAATATAAAAATGGCAGCAATATCATACCCAAAACTGACAACAACAAAAATATCAACATAGTAAACTTGAATGGAAGCCCAAATACCTGTAATGCAAAAGATATGACCAATGGTACAAAAGTTACTATACCCATTTTTTGTCTTGATTTCATTGTTGGATACATTTTTGTTCCACACTTAGGGCACTTTATTTCTTGGCTAAATTTGAACGAAGCACGAAATATGTTTCTCCAACTAAATGGATAGTTACATTTACAACATTTTGGCAATCCCATTGAAACTACCCCTTTTTACTTTATTTTACCATATGATATATATTTCTCTATGATTGATAACAACAATCTTTTAGAGAATAGCTTTTATTTTACACTGATGTAACCTGTTACAAATCCATGGAGTGTATCATGTTTTCATGAGTGAAATGTTTGGATATTATGTGTGAAAATAAAGGCAGAAATTTCACTTATTGTCGGCATATAATAAATAATAAGTGTATGTATTAAGATGAAAAAGAGGAATATTGCAAATAATCAAGAATGATCAATGCCGATCTTTAGATGAAAAGAGTAATAATAGCATGAAAAAGATATTTTTTATAAGTCAAAAGGATTTGTTAAAAAGAAGGTTAAGCAAATATTATCGAAAGTTCGAACAAAATAATTAGGATCAAACGCGGACTTTGCTGTTAAGCTGAATTTAAAAATAATGGGATCGATATGTTTCGCGTTGCAATGAATAAGTTCGGAACATGAAAAATATGATAAAGTAGAGTAAATATTTATGGATAAAATCAATTAACCTCCTTCTTTTTGAACATTTTTAAGAAGGAGGTCTCAAAGCAATCGTACGATAGGCTTGTTCAAAACAGATCTTTTTCCTATCCTGTATGTTGTTTTTAAAGGCTGTTTTCGTAAGCTTTGTTGACTTCCGATTGATTCGCTGTTTATTTAAAATTCCCTTTTGTTTCTGGTATGATGAAGCTGCCCAACAGATACAAAATGAAGAGAGCAATAAAGAAATACCCCAAGGACGATGGAATATTCGACGTTTGACCGCTGACCACTGTTACCAAAGTCGGCATCATCCCGCCTACAGCAAATCCCATATTCCAGGACAGTCCAGTACCCGTCGAACGAATAGATGTAGGAAAACGTTCATTTAAAAAGATCAGCACGGGAGCATATGAGCCATTCCCTAAAAACGACAACCCCATTGCAAAGAGCGTAATCATTGTCAGATTTTGAGCGTGTGCCAATTCTGTATACAAATACGGAAGAGCAAACAGATTTACGATGCCTAGTAAAATGAATGTTTTCTTTCTACCTATAATAGTGCTCAAATGACCGAGAACAACAGCAGCAACCAGTGCAGAAATACTGCTTACCATAAGAATAATTGAGGATTCGGTCTGCGGGATATCATTAATTACTTTTAAAAAGGTAGGCAAATACCCGCAAGTTAGGTAATAGGCTGAGCCGCCGCCGATTACAATCATTAAATTAATTAATAAAACTGACAAATATTTAGTGAACACCGTTTTCACCGGAGACTGCTGATGTTCCGGTTTCGTTTCTTGCTCCTTCTTATGCTGCACCCATAACGGTGACTCCTCAAGCTTCTTGAATACGAACAGTCCGAGAACAGAGCTCAATATGCCGGTAAAGAACATAAAGCGCCAGCCCCATTCGCTGAATTCCGGCCCAGAAAAAATATTTGACAAAACAAAATATACAATGGAGGCCAGCAATGCACCAAGAGCAGCACCGCCCCCGCCGACAAGGCCGGACATCAAGCCGCGCCATTTCTCCGGTACGGATTCCGTCCCAATTGTATGGGTGGAGGCAACAACTCCTCCGACAAATACACCTTGGATTAAACGAAGAATAATAAAGATGATTGATGCAGCGGCACCGATTTGAAGCACTGTTGGCAACGCTCCAAACAGGGCGGTAGAAATCCCTACACCAGACACGGCCACAACCATTGCTCGCTTCCTCCCATGGCGATCAGCATAGGCACCAAAAAGCGCTGAGCCGAGAGGACGCAAAAATAGTGTAACTGCAAAAGAAGCATACACAGCGGCCAATGAAAGTGTCGGTTTATCTGTCGGGAAAAACAACTTTCCTAACTCAGGTGCAACATAGAGAAGAATAAAGAGATCATACAAATCCAACGACCAACCCAACAGAGACGCCATAACGGCTATTATCATTTGCTTTCTACTAGTCGATGCTTCCAATGCTGAAGTTTGCTGAACGGTTGTCTCCATATTACCATTCATACTACTCCACCTTTCTTTTGAAAAATTTTTAATTTTCAGTAAATTTTAACTTTAGGAAACGGCGAGCTAGCCGTTTCCCGAAGTTTCCGTCTTATTTGCCTTTAAAATTCGGCTTTCTTTTTTCGACGAATGCTTCGACTCCTTCTTTGAAATCTTCTGTAGTGCGAAGCAATCCATAGGCTTTTCCTTCTATTTCAATTCCTGCACTAAGCGGTGTTTCTTCGGCTGCATTGAGCACTTGTTTACATACTTTTAATGCAAGCGGAGAGAAGTTTACAAGCTCTTCAACGAGTGAATCGACAGCGCTTTCTAGTTCTTCCTTTGGAACAACCTTTGTAATAAGGCCCCATTGATACGCTTCCTCAGCAGGAATTCTTCGTGCACGCATAATCATGTCTTTTGCGCGAGTTAATCCTACTGCTTTGGCCACCCTTTGTGTTCCGCCGCTTCCTGGAATCATACCAAGATTCATCTCAGGCAGTGCTAATAATGTGTCGTCTGCTGCAATTCGAAAATCACATGCCATAGCAATTTCAAAACCGACTCCAAACGTATAGCCTTGAAGCTGAGCAATGACAGGCTTTGGAGAACGTTCTGGTGCTGCAACGTTTACAGCAAGATGTGATAATTCTTCTTGATGCACTTCCAAAAATTCAGGGATATTCCCTCCTGCACTAAATGCCTTATCTCCTTCACCTTTAATAATGATGACGCGAACATCATCGTCTTTATTTAACTCATCAAAAATTTCTGGAAATTGCGAGCGAGCTAGCATGCTAATATAATTCATTTTTTCTGGACGGTCGAAAACAATTGTTGCCGTCTTTTTTTCCGGATTTTTTTCAACTCGAATGTGATCATATTGTTTTACTGCTTCCATGTTTTGGTTCCCCTTTCTTTTTTGAAAAAATTAAACGATTTTTTCACTTTCATTTATATATAGTTCAAATTCTCCCGTTTTGAGTTTACGACGGAGAATTTTCCCAACAGGGCTTTTCGGTACTTCTTGAATAAATACATATTTTCTTGGACGTTTAAAGTTTGAAAGTTTTGTATTATTTTTACAATAATCGTCAAGTTCCTGTATGGTAAGTGACGGATCTTTTGGTACGACATAGGCAGAAACAACTTGGCCCCAGCGCTCATCTTCTTCACCAATTACAGCAACTTCATGCACTTTCGGATGCTTGGCTAAAACATCTTCTACTTCAAGAGGATGTATATTTTCTCCGCCGGAAATAATCATATCATCGACACGTCCGACGACATATAAATCTCCATCCTCATCTAATTTGCCAAGGTCTCCAGTAAAATACCATCCATCCCGAATGGCTTTTTTTGTAGCATCTGGTCTATTCCAGTAGCCTTTAAAGCTTTCTGGTGATTCAATATTGACAATGATTTCTCCCAGTTCTCCTTTTTCCACTACATCCTCTGGAGTTGCATTGCCATCAGGATCTGCCTTAACAATGCGGATACTCTGATGAAAGCCTGGCTTACCGGCACATCCTGGTTTTTCCTTCACATTATGGTTTATTGTAAATGTGTAAATTTCAGTGCTGCCAAAATGGTTCACAAACACTTCAGGCTTTAACATCTCAATACATTTTTCTGTTAAAGCTGTTGTCATAGAAGCGCCTGCATAACCAATTTTTTTCAACTTAGACAAATCGAAATGATGAAATTCAGCGTGATTTAACATATCGTGATATAACGTAGGTACTAAGTAAAGGCATGTAATTTCTTCACGTTCTATTAATTCCAACGCTTCCTTTGCATCAAAATCAGGCAGAATAACATATTTTCCATTTAAAAACATAATAGATAGAAGGGAGCGCATTCCCATTGTGTGATAAAGCGGCATTGTCCCTAATGTACTTTCCCCATCTTGATATTGGTTTTGAATAATATGGGCTAGCGCTGCACTATATTCATTTTTGTGCGTTCGAGGAACTCCTTTCGGTTTTCCTGTTGTTCCGGACGTATAAAGCATAAGAGCGATATCGTTATCATCTATCGTTGGCTTTTCCAAGCTGCCAGGACTTCTTTCAACAAGCTCATCATAGTAGATATCAGCTCCTTCTACTTCGCCGAACCCAATAAGTATCGGTTTTTGGTGCAGATTTGCTTTCAGCACGGATTCTTGGCTTACGCTTTCGTATATGACAGCAGCAGCCTCTGCATCATTGACACAATACTCAACTTCTTTCACCGAAAGCCGAAAATTAATTGGAGTGTAAACGGCTCCAATTTTTTGCAGTGCCCAATAAATCACCGTATTTTCAAGACGATTTTTTAAAAGGATCATAACGCGGTCATGCTGTTTAATGCCGATTTTTTGAAGTGAAGCAGCGACTTTTTCCACTTCGTTATGATATTGCCTGTACGTATACCTTCTGTCTCCTTCTACAACAGCAAGTCGATTTGGATGACGCTCAACAGCAAATTCAAAAAGAGTTAAAAGGTTCATATCATCATCACCTTTCCACCCGAGCATGATTACTATTTTCTTCAACTGTTTTTTGAATTGCTTCTATAATTCCAACATAACCCGTGCATCGGCATAAATGTCCTGATAGCATTTCTTTTATTTCTTGAACGGAAGGATTCGGATTTTTTTGTAAATAGTCAGTTGCTGACATTAAGATTCCAGGTGTACAGAACCCGCACTGAAGGCCGTGACATTCAATGAAGTTTTTTTGTAATGGAGTTAATTGACCGTCTTCTCCCAAACCTTCTACTGTCGTGATCTCCTGCCCATCCACTTGAACCGCAAATATGAGGCAGCTTCGAACAGCTGAACCATTTAAATGGATCGTGCAAGCTCCGCACACACCATGTTCACAGCCGACATGCGTGCCAGTGAGACCGCACGTTTCTCGTAAAAAATCACTTAACAGCAATCTTGACTCAACTTGTTCTTTATATTTTTTTCCGTTGATGGTCACTTCGATTTCATGAACACTCATTAGTTTCACCTCTTGCTCGTTCGTAGGCTGATTTCACCGTACGCACTGCCAATTTTTTCGAAAGATGTCTTCTATATTCAGCAGTTGCGTGTATATCTGACTCTGGATCTACCATTTCATCCACTATATCCTCGACTTTTTGGAGAAGGGAGTCAGATAAAACCTCTCCTTTCATCCATTCGTTTGCCCCTTCTATTAACAATGGCGTTGCTTCAACACCGCCTAATACAAGTCTTACATTTGTAATGCGATCTAAATGATCAATCGTTAATTGACAAGCAGAGGCAACGAGTGCAAAATCACCGTGACGACGAGAAATTTCATAAAATGAATATCCATTTCTTTCTTGTTCTATAGGAATGTGAATTTCCGTCAGCATCTCATTTGGCATTATGTCAGTTGTTAAATAAGTAATAAAGAAATCCTCGACGTTTACTTCTCGCACCTCTTCTTTAGAAGCAATATGAAGGGTCCCTCCGAGCGCCATCAATGAAAGAGGAATTTCAGCTGTTGGGTCAGCATGAACAAGACTTCCCCCAAATGTTCCCCGATTTCTCGTTTGAACGTGCCCAATAAAGGGAACCGCTTCACTTAGAAGCCCTAAATGCTTCTGAACTACATCTGAACTTTCAACTTCCGCCTGCCTCGTTAACGCACCAATTTTAACTTTGTCACTATCAAACTCAATAAATTGCAAATCATGAAGCTGATTAATGTCAATTAAACATTCTGGCGATGATAGTCTCATGTTCATTATTGGTACAAGACTTTGACCACCGGCAATGATTTTCCCGTCAAATCCTGCTTCTTCTAAAAGTGTTAAAGCTTCATCAACTGTTTTCGGGGAATAATAATCAAATTTTACGGGTTTCATATACTCCCCTCCTCGTTTAGTATTTTTAGAATCCTCTTTAGAGAGAGGCATTTTCCAGTTAGATTCTTTGATAACTTTTTCAGATAGTGTTGCTAACTGGCACTATCTGAAAAAGTTCCATTTTAGGGGTAGACTTTTCGTGATGCCCCTAGATAGTAGTATTAAGGATCATTGGGAGAAATCCATCAGCTATGACTACTTATAAAGTCTGTTTCTCTAGCTCTTGCTCGAACTTCTAACCCGCAATCTTGTTCCCTCTTGCCACCAATGCTGAATATGACAGCTTCCAGACAGCATGGATTAGAGCAAGTTCTCGTGATTGATCAACAAGTGGACTGGGGACATCCCGAATAGTCCTTTCCACAGATCCTTACATGAAAAGGGTTATTTTCAGGAAAAGGGCAAAAATCGCTTTAATGATGCTAAATGTAGCAAACTCCATTCAAAAGGCAGCCAGATTTTCTTATCGGTGCAGAAGACTCAATCGACCTTTTCATTGCGTCCACTCACAGTATGATCTAGCAGTTCAAAGAATTGGATAAAGCCATTCAAAAAATTTGGAATTTCCAATTCCTTTGATTTTTGTGCTTGACTAGTATTTTCTCTATTTAAATAGATTGTTCGCTTTTCGCTAGTTCTTTATTAAACTTTTTAAAGAAGTCCTGAATGATTAATTTAGCTACACCATTTAGCATTCTTTGCCCAACCATTGCCACTTTTCCGCCAACTTCCGCTTCATACGTATAGTTCAATTCCGTCTTGTTATCGTCAATTGGAACAAGATCAACAACTCCTGCTGCTTCAACACTTCCTGGTCCGCCTTCCCCTTTTACAATGAGCTTATAATGGTTCGGTTTTTGAACATCAGCAATTTCAATGGTTGATTCATATTTTCCTTTCACAGCTGCAATTCCAATAGATACTTCCGCTTCATATTTGTTTTCATTGACAGGCTCTAATTTTTTACAGCCCATAATGCAATTTTTTAATGCCTCTGGGTCCAGCAGCACTTCCCATGCTTTTTCAATTCCTGCATTTAATGTTACGCTCCCTTTTCCGTTCATGATGAAACCTCCTGTTTTTTAGACTGATTCAAAATGTTCCATACTTTATTTGGTGTTACTGGTAATGAATCAATCGTCACACCATATGGCTTCAACGCATCATTTACTGCATTTGCAATGACAACAGGTGCACTCATTGTATTTCCTTCTCCAAGACCTTTAGCGCCTAATGGTGTAAGTGGTGACGGCGTCTCGATATGTTTGATCGTTACATTTGGTACTTCAGGCGCTGTTGGACATAAATAATCCATAAACGATCCAGTTAAAAACTGACCTTTTTCATCGTAGACGAGCTCTTCATACATGGCGCCGCCAAGCCCATGGACCAGGCCTCCCAATATTTGTCCATCGACAATAAGCGGATTTAATAGTTTTCCTGCATCGTGAACCGTGAAATAATCAAGAATGTGAATGTCACCCGTCTCTGGATCAATTTCAACTGTCACTAAATCTGCAACAAATCCATACGTAACCGATGAATTAATTAAATCCTGATCATCCGGCGGTTCAGCCTGGGCTGTATAATAGGCTGTTTCATAAATTCCAGGCTCCATCCCTTCTGGTAAAGAAAGCGGATTCCAATGGGCTGATCCAACAACCCTTTTTACAGAAATAGATTTAGATGGATCGGTTTTGGAAACAATATTGCCTTTTTCAATTGTTAAATCTTCTTCCTTAGCTTTTAAAAAATGTGCGGCAATTTTGATAAGCTTATTTTTTACCTTATGTGCTGCGTAGTACACTGCACTTGATCCGAGTGACGCAAACCGGCTGGAATAGCTTCCAGAAGCAATGGACCATGCACTTGTTGCTGTATCAAGTTCAGCTACAACATTAATTTTGTCATGCGGAATTCCGAGAATTTCCGATACGATTTGGCTAGCGACCGTTTCATGCCCTTGTCCGGACGGTGTTGTACTAATGCGCACATTCACATTTCCCATAGGATCCATCGAAATCGTCGCCGCTTCTGAACAACCAGATTTCGGCAATCCTGCTTTTCTTTCCTCTGGAGTTAAGGCGATCGTAATGTATCCCATATTCGAACCGGATGGTTCAACGATAACAGCGAGGCCAACACCAAGAAGCTTTCCCATCTTGCGTGCTTCAGCTTGTTTTTTTCTGAATTCATCATATTTACCGATTTTTAATAGCAGGTCAAATGCTTTTTCATAGTCGCCGCTGTCATACACTCCACCAGATGCCGTTCTGTATGGAAATTGTTCTTTTTTAATTAAATTCCGTCTGATCACTTCAGCTGGCTCTAATTTTAATTCATCTGAAATGATTTGCATGATCCGTTCAAGAGGGAAATACGTTTCTTGTCCCCCATATCCGCGTATAAGCCCTGTTGGCAATTTATTCGTCATAACGGCATACGCATCAATCATTAAGTTGGGAATATCATAGGCACCGGTTGTGTTAGCATGATTCCGGTACAGACATGCCGGCTCTGGTGCCCGGATATATGCACCAACATTGTCAATCATTTTCATTTTTAATCCGAGTATTTTTCCGTCATTTTTTACTGCTGCTTCAATATATGTGACTCGATCCGTACAGCTTGAACTAGCTGCTAAATGCTCCTGCCTGTCCTCGATCCATTTCACTGGACAGCCTACGAGACGGCTTACAACGGAACAAAGAACGATATACGGGAATATTCCTGCCTTAATTCCATAACTGCCGCCAATATCTTTTGGTATAATAATCCGCAACCGATTGCTTGGAATTTTTAATGCACCTGCCATAATCGAATGAAGCACAAACGGTCCGTGAAAGTTTGCGTGAACCGTATAACTATCAGAGCTATCCTCGTATTGTGCAATAATGCCGTATGTTTCAACTGGCGTTGCAGAATATTTCGGAAATTGAAAACGATGCTTGATGATTTTGTCAGCCTGCTCAAAAGCCTTCTCTACATCTCCATAATGAAAAGTTCGATGATTAGCGATATTTGAACCAACATTTTCATGTAAAATAGGTGCTCCTTTTTCGAGTGCACGTTCAATATCTACAATTGGTTCAAGATTTTCATATTTCACCTTAATTTTTTCTAACGCATCCTCCGCAATATATCGGTTTTTTGCCACGACAACTGCTACTGGCTCACCTACAAAACGAACTTTATCAATGGCAATTGGATAATAGTGTACTGGAGCACTGACGCCAACACTAAAAGGATTTAATAGAGGATGTACATCCTTACCTGTTACAACACCCTTTACTCCAGGAATTTCTAAGGCTTCCGAATAATCGATAGACACAATTTTGGCATGCGGATAAGGGCTCCTTAAAATGGCCACATGACCAGTATTCGGCGGGGTACCGATGTCATCAATATATTTTCCCTGACCAGTCAATAATCTAGCATCTTCAACACGCGTCACTCTTTTCCCAATCACTTTACTCATTTAACTTACCTCCTTCCGAAGAAATCTCTCATAATTTTGTGGTGACTCACTAACTTGAGGATATTGCGATCGCAGCAAAACAAATATCATTACGAATTTTTGCCCTTTATCTCATCCTTTTAAAGAAGTAAGAAAACTTAAAAAGAACTGGATGACCTTTTTAATTCGATATTTTGCTTGAACAATAAACAGGTTCCCATTTCTTTCATAGCATTGAATCACAGCACAATAACGCAACAATGGTGTCAGTCTTGTCAGATGCATTTTTTAATCTTATTTTTAGCAACGTAATCAACCTTGATTGGTAATATCACCCAAAACCAATCGGTTTACTTATTTCACAGAAACTTCAGTTCCGAGTTAAGACAGCAACACTACCGCTTAACTGAGATTTTTTACTTACATCCACGGTATTTTGGTTAATACCTTTCCAATAGATGGTATTAATAGATTGTGTTTGACCATCCGCTTTAAAAAAACTGCAGCTGACAACACAACAAAATATGTTTTTTTACCTTTATGACTGATGTATCTTTTTTAGGAATAAGCCATTGCCGCCAGCTCTGATAATTTCTTTCCTGTTCCGCCTCTGTACACCGTCATAATTTCAGCCAAAATACTAAAGGCAATTTCTTCCGGTGTTTTCGCTCCAATATCAAGACCGATAGGACTATGAATTTGCCGAATAGAAGGATGAGCCTTTAGAGTTTGGCTGCTTTCAATTAATTGGGCAGTTCTTTTTTTCGGACCTAAAAGGCCAATGTAAGCCGCATTTGAATGAATGATGGATTCTAATATTTCTTGATCGTGCAAAAAATTGTGTGTCATTATAATGACATATGTGTTTTCATTAAACGAAACGTCAGGAACAGACCCTTTAGGATAAACTTGGATAAAATCAGCATCAGGAAAATTATTTTCATTGCAATAAGTAGGACGATGGTCAAGAACAGTCACAATCCATTTCAAGCTTTTCGCCATTTTGACAAGCGGAATGGCATCAGGACCTGCGCCAAAAATCTTTAAGTGTGGTGGTGGACTTAATGATTCATAATATACGTACAATTCTTTTTCACCACCTAAATAAACCATTTCATTTTTTAAATTGTTTTTCCGATCTTGATAATCATGAGCAATTTCAGAAACGGTAATAAGTGAGTCGTCATTACTTTGCAAAGGGTCTAGGATCCACATTTTTCCTTGAAGATTTTCATCTTTCGCATTCACGATCGTGACAGCGTGTAATTGTTTTTGGAGGGATTGTGAAAAATATTGATCAATCACTTCTGTCCTTTCAGGCTGCTTTTTTGGCAGATATGGTTGTAAAAAAATGTTCATTTTTCCATTACAGCCGACACCAAGTCCCCAAACAATATCCTCTTCTCCGTAAAAATCATAGTGGAGAACTGCCGGTTTTCCCGTTTCGAGCACTTTTACAGCATGTTCCACAATATCTGCTTCGACGCAGCCTCCGCTTAAAAGACCTGTTAGCTTTCGATCTTCTGATACGAAGCATTTTGCCCCTGTCTTTTGGTAGGTAGATCCTTTTGTAGAAATAATGGTTCCAATAACACCTGATAACCCTTCCTTTTTGCAGCGTTCCAATTCCTTTTTAATCGTAATCACGACTTCACCTCCTATTCTTCAAAATGAAACTGCTCCCGATACTCTCTTGGCGTCTTCCCAACCATTTTTTTAAAAGCGGTTGCAAAATAGCTTGCATTTGAAAAACCGGTATTGTTAGCGATAATTTCAATCGGAAGACTCGAAACTCTAAGCAGCGTTTTAGCTTTTTGAACTCTAACAAACGATAAATATTCCACAAATGTCATACCAACTTCTTCTTTAAACAATCGGCTGAAATAAGATGGACTTAAATATACTTGATTTGCTACTTCTTTTAGAGTAAGAGCATAGCCATAATTCATTTGAATAAACTGAATGGCACTTTCGATCGGATTTTTTAAGTCAGAGGAAAAATGACTTTTACCATTGATGGTTTGATTAATTTCTTTATTTAATCCTTGGGGCAAAATCCGCTCAAATGTATCAAGCAGTTCATTTTTGGAAAGCGGTTTCAACAAATAAGCTGAAAAACCTGAGTTGATCGCTTCCTGAACAAACTCGAACATTTTTAACTGAGTCACAACAATCACGGGCAAATCTGGATACAGTTGCAACGCTGATCTCCCTAATTTAATACCGTCTATATCTGGCAAGGAGATATCCACAATGAGTATAGTCGGTCGATTTTGCTTTAAAAGGATCATACCTCGTTGAGATGTACTTGCTTCATAAATGGAAAGAAAGCTGAATTTACTATCTTCAATAATTGACTTTAAATCCTTCCGAGCAGATTTATCATTATCAACAATTAATACATCAGCCAATTGCTCCCCTCCTTGCTTCTATATATTAGATAAAAATGTATTTTAATGGTTTAAAAATTTTGCGATTTCAATTTTAATTTTTTTCTCTTTCGAATTTTCTAAAAAAAATAAAAAACAATCAGCATTTCATCACCAAACGCCGATTGTTTATCCTCCTATATATGACATCTCAATTTTATTTTTGTTCAACATACCTTTGTTTTCTGTACGTTCAACAGAATATTGATCTTTACGATTTTGCCAAACACGTTCAATAGCCATTTTGATTTCTTCTGGACTTTTTCCTGAACGAATGAAATCCCGTAAATCAAATCCTTCGTGGGCATATAAACAAGTGTACAGCTTTCCGTCTGATGAAATACGCGCCCTCGTACAGCTTGAACAAAATGGTTCTGATACTGATGTAATAAATCCGATTTCTGAACCTGTGTCTTGATGACGATATCTCTTGGCTACCTCTCCAAAGTAGTTTTCATCAATTGGTTCAATGGAATAAACAGAACTAATCATCTTTACAATATCTTTTTTTATCAAGACATCTTTCATATTCCAGCCGTTTGTATTGCCTACATCCATAAATTCAATAAATCTTAATGGAATCCCCTTGTTTTTAAAGTATTCCGTCATCGGCAAAATTTGGTGATCATTTACTCCTTTTTGTACAACCATATTTACTTTAACCGAAAATCCGATCGATACAGCATAATCAATATTTGCCAAGACCGTTTTTGCTGATATATTTCGTCCATTTAGACGGCGAAACGTATCGTCATCAATTGCATCAAGGCTGATGTTCAATCGGCGAAGACCTGCTTCATACAATTTTGAGCCATACTTTTTTAAATACACGCCGTTTGTTGTCAAACCAATATCATGAATTCCTTCAATTTTTGAAAGCATGGCAATTAGTTTATATACATCCTTTCGAAGAAGCGGTTCGCCTCCCGTCAGCTTAATTTTCTTCACGCCAAGCTCAACAAAAATTTTCGTGAGCCGGGCAATTTCTTCAAACGTCAACAAGTGATCCTTCGGAAGGAATTGATAATCGTCTCCGAATATCTCTTTCGGCATACAATACGTGCACCGGAAATTACATCGGTCGGTTACAGAAATACGCAAATCGCGCAAAGGGCGGTGCCTCTGATCCAAGACTTGGTCTTTTTTCATTTTTTATCACATTCCTTTATAAGGATTTTCAAAAATGATCGATATTATAAATGTTATCCTATCAAATTATTAAAACGATTTCAAAAATATTGCATAAATGGCAAAAGGACACTCCTGTTTTTCGTTTTTCTTTCCTATCATTTTGTATAACAAAGAGGACTCCTTACAGATTATTTAGATAAAACGAAAAAATAACTACTGTTACACTTTGTCGTCAATCAGAAACAAAAACCGCCGGTAATCCGGTTGGTCGTTTCGTATAATTTATAATTCTCAACATTTTGTGCTTCTATTAAAAGCACTTTCTTTTATCAATTTAGATTCTAAGACCAGAAGAGCTTATCAATGATTAAAAACTACAGCAAGTAAAAAAACTTGCATATTATGGCTTGACATATTTTTTTAACAACATTACAATAGATATTGTCAAAAAAACGCATTAGAAATTCATCTGTTTTGTTAATATGATTCCGTAGCTCAGCAGGGAGAGCGCCACCTTGACAGGGTGGAGGTCGCTGGTTCGAGCCCAGTCGGAATCATCATTAAAAACCTTAGTATGACGTGGTTCTTGTGAAATACAAGAATCGCGTTTTCTTTTTCTCTTTTTTTTGTCGACTTTTTAACGGCGAAACATTAAAATATCAGGTTTATTCAACAGACTATTTAACTTAAATTTTCGTTTTCTATCGGATTTCATTTTGCCGTCTAGGTTGATATGCCGCTCCATTTCCCCCCTATTCGTGACATAAAGCGGTTTTTCTTAAACAACATTTTGAATTTTGCAGCACAAAAATAAATCGGACTCACAATGTTCGTACCGAAAAGGGACGATCTTACTGGATTGATAGAAAGTTTGCATACTCAACAATTGGAAAAAATCATGCTATAAAATGATCGTTATGAACCAACAAAACTCGCATTTCAAATCATGCAGTCTAAAACGGAAAAATAAGTTTTCTGCAGGCTCTTTTTTTATTTATGATATAAAACTGTCCCGCTATCAACCGCTTACACACGAGCAGCCGTTCCCCAAAAGATTTTTAGAAGCTTGCTGTATTTTCAATTTTGTTTGCCCCTTTTTCATTTTTACAAGCAATTCAGCCTGTCAAAAAACCAGTTTTATTTTTCGCATAACAAAACAAGCTGAATCATATCATCCTTTTGGAGAACGTCTTCTGCAAATTTATGGATCGATTCCAACACATCTCTTTCAAGCTCCCCGACTTTCATCCTGATTTTGTTCGTTCCAATGTGAATGGCTCTCCGCGTTTATTCTGCGTCTCAATGATCCATCTGTAGAATCATGTTCTAATCATTGGATCGATTCTTCATAACAACCTGTCTTCTTTATATGCTTTCACCTTTCACTTTTTGATCAGCTCCGTATTTCCATATATATTGAAACGCATATAATGCGATGAAAATGATGAGACCTGTTATGTCTGAAAAACGTTCTGGATAAATCAGCAACAGCCCGGCCACGACCGCGGCAATTCGTTCAATCAAATGCATTTTTCTCATCCAATATCCGATCATCCCGGCTCCAATTGCGATCATTCCGCAAAACGCCGTAAAGACTACCCATAAAATTCCAAGCCATGTCGTATCAATCATTAACATTTGCGGAGACAAAACGAAAATATACGGAATGATAAAGGCGGCGATTGCCAATTTTGAAGAGTGAATTCCCGTTCGGATCGGTTCTCCTCCTGATACACCGGCTGCGGCAAAGGCTGCAAGAGCAACTGGCGGTGTAATGTCGGCAATAATCCCGAAGTAAAACACAAATAAATGTGCAGACAGATCAGGTACCCCCAACAAAATAATCGCTGGTGCAGCAATCGTTGAAGTAATAACATAGTTCGCTGTAGTCGGCGAACCCATTCCAAGAATCAACGAAGCTATCATCGTCAGCATTAATGTCGGAATGAGATTGCCCCCGGCGATATCAAGCAGCCCGTTGGCAAGCTTCAAACCAAGCCCGGTTTTCGTCACAACGCCGACAATAATTCCAGCAGCGGCTGTTGCTGCCGCAACCCCTAACGCTGTACGGGCGCCGTCGACGAGCGCTAATACAATATCCTTAAATGTCATCCGATTCTCACGATTTAAAAATCCAGCGACAATCGAAATGACTATCGAATAAATGGCAGCATGTGTAACGGTCACTCCTGACATTAGCAAAATAATAATAACAACGATCGGGGCTAACAAATGCAGTTTTTTCAAAATTTCTTTCCGATTCGGCATTTCTTCTTTTGACAAGCCTCTTAAACCGATTCGCTTTGCTTCAAAATGAGTCATGATCCAAATCCCTGCAAAATATAGAATAGCCGGAATAGCTGCCGCTTTGGCAATGTCCCAATACGTAATGCCGTTTCCGATAAATTCAACCATTAAAAACGCAGCTGCCCCCATTATCGGCGGCATTAACTGACCGCCTGTAGATGAAGAAGCCTCCACCGCTCCTGCAAAATCTTTGTTATAACCAAGCTTTTTCATCATCGGGATGGTAAACGCGCCGGATGTGACGACATTGGCAACTGAGCTTCCGCTGATCGTTCCTTGAAGAGCGCTGGAAAAAATAGCTACTTTTGCAGGACCGCCAATTCTGCGCCCTGCAACGGCAACGGCCAAATCATTAAAATATTGACCAATCCCAGTTCTAATTAAAAAGGAGCCGAAAAGGAGAAACAAAAAGATAAAGGTTGATGACACTCCAAGCGGGGTTCCGAGTATTCCTTCCGTCGTAAAAAACATCGTTTGCACAATCCGATCAAAACTAAGTCCGCTGTGTTGAAGGAAATCCGGCATATAAGGACCGAAATAAGCGTACGCTAAAAAAAGAAGAGCGATGATGGTGATCGGCAAACCCACTGCACGGCGCGTTGCCTCTAAAACTAGCAAAATAGCGATGATGCCAATATAAAAATCCGTTTCTGTAAGCATCCCTACTCTCATGACAATATCGTTAATAAACAGCGGCCAATACGCCCCCACGACAACGCTCAAAAGCGCAAGGATGATATCATACCAGGCCACTTGAAATTTATATTCTTTCCTCTTTTTTCGATTAGCCGGAAACAAAAGAAAAATCAAAGCAAGCGCAAAACCGAGATGGACAGAGCGCTGGATTTGCGCTGTAAAAACACCGAAAATTGATGTATACAACTGAAACAGCGAAAATGCCAATAATCCGGCAAATGCGATGCCGCCCAACACTCCTTTTAGTTTCCTCGTCCCGGCTTCAGGATCATATTTTTCCATCAGCATTTGCTGCTCTTCTTCTGACAGTACGTCAAATTTCTCTTTACTCACGAATATTCACTCCTTTCACCTGCTGCCAAATACTGATTTTTGCCGGTTTTATTCTTACCCATGATCCGGGTCCAAAAAAATCCGCCAATTTGTAGCTAATACCTTGATAAACAATTCGGTGATCGGCCTGTACTTGTCCAATTCTCAAATCAATATAGGAAAATTCTCGCTCCATGTTTTTTATAAAAAATTTTCCATCCTTTTCTAAAAATTTCCCCTCCCCTTCCACATTAGAAGGCATTCCAACAGCAAAATTTTCATACTCAAGTTCTGTCTGAATGATTTTATTATTGCGTAATGTATATGTCTCCTTCACATCCGTAAGATGGATGGAATGAGTGTACTGAATTTGAAACAAGTCATCATCACGGACAGGCAGATAACCTAATAAGTCATTCTGATCTTCATGATAAAAAGCGATGGCATTTACAATAGGAAGGAAAAATAAAAAAACGTTGATTGTCATAAAAAGGGGAAGACAGATGAACAAAGCTTTCATCCTAGCTCTCATGAAAATCCCCGCCTAAAATGGAGTTACATAAATGAAATCGATAGACCGTTTAAAACGGCCTATCTTTGATGCGTTATGGCTGGATTCCTTTTTCTGAAAAATACGTTTCAGCCCCTGGATGAAGCGGCAAATTGCCTATTCCATCAAGGGCTGCCTCCGCTTTGATTAATTTGCCTTTTGCGTGAGTAATTTTATTTGTATTTTCAAAAATCGCTTTTGTAATATTGTATACGGCATCTTCATCCAATTCGCCGCGGACGACCAGCATCGCTTTTACAGCGACTGTTTTTACGTCCTCAGGAATTTTATATGTCCCCTTTGGTACTGTATCTTCAGCATAGTAAGGATATTTTTCGATCAATTGTTTGATTTTGTCATCGGCAATCGGAATTACTTTAATTTCTTTTTGTGCTGAGAGCGATTCAACTGCAGCCGTCGGTGTCCCTGCAGTAATGAATGCAGCGTCTATGCTCCCGGATTGAATGCCGTCCGTTGATTCGTCAAAAGATAAGCTTTGCGCTTTAATATCATCAAAGCTTAATCCATGAATTTCTAAAATTTGCTGTGCGTTTGCATTCACTCCAGACCCAGGGGCACCAACGGAAACCGACTTGCCTTTCAAATCTTCAACAGAATTAATGCCGCTACCTTTTGTTGTAATAATTTGTACCGTCTCCGGATATAAAGTCCCAATTGCTTTAACATTGTCGACTTTATTGTCTTTGAACATCAATTCACCGTTTAATGCATAAGCAGCAATATCAGTTTGCGAGAACGCAATATCAGCTTCACCATTTTTTAGCGCTTGCATATTTTCTGCAGATGCTCCTGAAGATTGTGCATTTGCATTAAAGTCCGTTTCTTCCGAAATAATTTGCGCCATCGATCCGCCGAGCGGGTAATAAGTTCCTCCTGTGCCTCCGGTTAAAATGCTTAACGTCTTGCTTCCTGCCTTTTCCCCGCTTTGATTGGAGCCATCACTTTTGCTGCTTCCTCCTTCGCTGTTATTTCCACACGCAGAAATGATCATTATGAAAAGAAGAGCTGTTAAGAATATAAGTCCGCTTCGCCATTTGATCATTGATACTCCCCCTTTTTAAATTCGTTTGACTTTGGGTGCATTACTATCATATTAAAGAACAAATGAAAAAATGTGGGATAATATGTCAGCTAGATTATCAACATAAAAAAAAGACAGGAATTGTCGGTATTCGACATCTCCCTGTCTTCTATTAAGGTAAGAAAAAATTTATTGATAGGCCAAAACAGTAGAAAGACCAGACTCCAAATCATTTTTTAAGTCTTCAAAATTTTCTAGCCCTACGCTTAATCGAAGAAGACCATCGGTTATCCCTCTTTTGATCCGTTCTTCTTTCGGCATCGCGGCATGGGACATTTTAGCTGGATACGACAAGATCGATTCAACTGCACCAAGGCTGACTGCAAAAACAGGCAGCTGAACATGATCAGCAAGAATCTTGACCGCTTTTTCATCTTCTAGTTCAAACGATAAAACCGCTCCACCGTTGACACTTTGCCGCAAATGAATATCTGACCCTGGGTGATCGTGAAGACTTGGATAGTACACTTTTTTAATGGCAGGGTGCTTTTTCAAAAATTCTGCTAATTGAGAAGCTGTTTTGACGGATTGATCCAGCCGCACATGAAGTGTTTTTAACCCTCTTAATACAAGCCAGCAATCATGCGGGCCGAGAACAGCGCCGAAGGCATTTTGAAGTTTGTAAAGCGCTTCGCCAAGCTTTTCATCTTTCACAACTGCCAGTCCTGCCAAACAGTCGCTATGACCTGCCAAAAATTTTGTTGCACTATGTAAAACAATATCGGCCCCTAAATCGAGAGGCCTTTGCAAAGCCGGAGTCATAAATGTATTATCAACAAATGTTAAACAGCCATTTTCTTTTGCAAGCTGCACAATTGCTCGAATGTCCGTCACTTTTAACAGCGGATTCGAGGGCGTTTCAATGTAAATCACTTTTGTGTTCGGACGTATATTTGCTTTTACGGCATCAAGGTCCGTCATATCGACAAACGTATATTCAATGCCAAAGCGCGATAAAACATCGGCAACGATCCGGTATGTTCCGCCGTACACATCTTCTGTGACCAAAACATGATCACCGGAAGAAAGTAAAAGAAAAGCTGTTGATATAGCGGCCATCCCAGAAGCAAACGCAAAGCCTCTCACTCCGCCTTCCAGTTCGGCAATCGCCTCTTCCAACGCTTTTCGTGTTGGATTTCCTGAACGGCTGTAGTCAAATTCAGGAGATTCATCCAATGTTTGCTGATGAAACGTTGACGCTTGCTGAATCGCCACGCTGACAGCACCGGTTGTCGGGTCAACCTTATGTTTATTATGAATCAATTTTGTTTGAAAGCTCCATTGGTCATGCATTTAGTAAATCCCCTTTCGCAGCTGCTTGCAATGCCTGCTTGAGATCTTCCTTCAAATCCTCCACGCTTTCAATCCCTACAGAAAAACGGAGAAGCCGGTTGCATACACCGTTTTGAATTCGGATTTCTTCCGGAATGTCCGCATGTGTTTGGGTAGCTGGATACGTTATAAAGCTTTCTACCCCTCCAAGGCTTTCCGCAAAACAGATTAATTTCAGATTCTGCAAAAACGGGTTGACCCATTCTTCTTTTTTCACACGGAAGGAAAGCATTCCGCCTCTGCCAGGATATAATACATCATCAATTTCAGGAAGCTCTTTTAAATATGCCGCCAGCTCCCTTGCATTTTCCTGATGTTTGGCCATTCTCAATGATAAAGTTTTCATTCCTCTAAGCAGCAGCCACGAATCAAAAGGAGATAATACCGCACCAATTGCATTTTGATGCATGGCTAATTTTTCGCAAATTTCTTTCCCTTTTGCACAGACCAGGCCGGCAAGGACATCGTTGTGACCGCCTAAATATTTCGTTGCGCTGTGAATCACGATATGCGCTCCTTCTTCAATCGGACGCTGCAAAACAGGCGTGTAGAACGTATTGTCAACGATCAGCAGCAAATTGTGCTTCCGGGCCAATTCCGCCAATGAGGAAATCGATGTTTCCTGCATAAGCGGATTAGTGGGCGTTTCTAGAAAAATCGCTTTAGTATTTTCGTTTATTAATGATTCCGTATATTCGCGAGACGTAAAATCGTCATAGTGGAAGGAAAGACCGTATTTTCGCCACTCTTCTTCAAACAAGCGGTATGTCCCGCCATATAAATCTTTTGAAACGATCAGTTCATCTCCACTTTTAAATAAAGCCATAATCGTCTGAATCGCTGCCATTCCGGAAGAAAATGCAAATCCTTGATCGGCTCCCTCCAATTTGGCTATGCCGTCCTCGACAAGCTCTCTCGTTGGATTTTTTGTCCGAGTGTAATCATAACCTGTTGATTCACCTATTCCTTTATGCCGGTAGGCTGTGGACAAATAAATGGGTGCGCTTACTGTTCCTGTAAGAGCTTCACTTCGATTTCCTAATTGGGCCAAAACTGTTTCAATATTCATCTTTGACTTTCCTCCTTTTTTAGTTAGTAAAAATGTGCTGCTTTCATTGCCTGTAGAGGAGGCTTGAAAAATAAAACGCCCTCTTCATAAGAAGAAGGCGTTTATTGTTTGGCTCCTTCTTATCTTCCAAGCATATCTTACGGCAAAATGCTTGCTGGATTTAGCACCTTGGTACAAAGGTTATCATGCCGCCGTCCTTGTACCGGTTGCTGAGACTTCTTCGGGCCAGTTCCCTCCGCCTCTCTCGATAAGAATTCCGATATGAACTTTTGATAGGTATAACTTTACCTCAGTTTTAAAAAAAATTCAAGACGTTTCCTGCCAACAATTCCGATAATTTTGATTTATTTTCAGTAAAACTAAAGAAAAATAAGAACATTCTTTAAATAACCCGTCGATTCTTGAAATGTTTTTTTGCGAAAGCCAAAAGGGAAATTTTTTTGTATGGATCACCTTTAATCCTCCATCATTTCAATAAAAGCGGTTTTATTTTCCCTGAGGCTTCCTAAATTTTGAATTGATTTTAAAATGCAAATATCCAATTCGGAAGCTGTCGTATTTTTAAGAAAAATTGTGAACGAGGTGATCTTCTTTAGAGGAATTGGAAAATTTTAAGAGAATTTAATAAACAGAGAATGAAACGATTGAATTGGCAAACTAATCGTTTGATAAATTTTTCGCCAACTTCTGTCAAACGAACCCGTATTCCATATAGCAGCTGAACGGAGAACGAAGATGCGATATTTGTTTTGCAGGTGAAGCTGGAAAGCAAAAAAGATGAACATAAACGATGCCGTTGGAAAATTTGCTGAACATTCTTTACTGATGCGCCTTCTCTTTTTTATCAATATTATGGAAAGGAAAGACTGTTTATGATGCTGTATATAATCGACAGCATTCGAACCAATAATTTTCATGACGAGCAAATGATGGGGCAAATCAAAACTATGTAGGAAAACGCTTTCTAAAAACTGGAACATCATCAAAACAATGTGTACGGAATTTATTATGATTATGAAAGCGACTACAGAGGAGATTATTTATTAAGCATTGCAATTGAAGAAAATAATGGGGAAGCTTTTAATTGAAATCCCGAGGAACATGAAAATAAAGTTTTTCAAGTAGATAAAACGGACGAACAAGGCATGTTTAAAACTTGGAGTAAGATTTGGAAGCAAGAAGAAACTGGTTTAATAGAGCGTGCTTGAAAAATACAGCCTAAAGCCCAAATGGAGAAATTGAAATTCATATAGCCATTAAGTAATGGCAAACAATGTTAAAAAATGGGAGCTTAGTCGAGCGAATTAGATAAAAGCTCTCGCAACAGCGGAATCCCAATATACAGGCATAGTCATAAACAACTTTCGGGATAAGCCCTGTTTTAGCAATTGCTTCATCTTGAATGAACATCAACAAAAAATGGAAAAATAAGCCCCCTATCCAGAAGCCGCATAGTTTCAAAAATCTTCTGTATAGGGGGTGATTGCTTAATTCAAAAAGCTTGTATCCACAAGACCTTTAAGATTCGGTTTTTCTTTTAAAAATTTCAAGTCGTAAGAAGAGTTGGAAAAGTCTTGAAGAACTTTTTCATCCACTTCGGTTGTATAGCGGACACGTTCCCAAGCACTGTCAATAATTTCTGGGTCAAGCTCTTGATTTGTTATATCTTTAATTGATTGAATGGCAATATCGCGTGCTTCCTCTTTGTTTTCGTTGATGAAGTCGACAGCTTTTTTGTGAGCTTTGACGATATTTTGAACTAAATCTTTATTTTCTTTAATAAATTTGTTGCTTGTCACTAAAACAGTGTTCGGGAGTGTAGTGCCATAGGCGATGTCTTTCGTATCGACAATCACTTTCGCTCCATCTTTTATTAATAATGAAGCCCAAGGCTCAGGCACAGCGGCTAAATCCACTTTTCCCGATTCAAAGAAAGCTTGATATTGAGCCGGGTTTCCGGTTGTATGCTTTAATGTGCCGCCGATTCTTGATGAAGCAATGTCGTAATCTTGCAAATACGTTTCAAATTGGACATCGTGAGTGCAGCCGACACCAGGAGTAATGAATGTTTTATTATGAATATCATCTAAGCTTTCGATTCCGCTTTTTTTGCTTGCCACGACGACAGTGCCCCCAGATGACGCACCAGCAATAATTTTCACATCTGCACCATTAGAATAGTTATTCATGACAGGAGCTGGACCAACAAGCCCTGCATCAATTTCGCCTGTTTTCAACGCTGTCATAAAAGCGCCGCCATCCGGAAAAGTTTTATATTCAATCTCTACTTGATCCCCAAGCGCTTCTTCATAGTAGCCCTTTTCCTTCGCAATCATCGCCGGAACATGGTCAATGTTTGGAAAATAGCCGATAACTACTTTATTTTTTCCGCTTTCTTCTTTCCCTGATGCTTCATTTCCTCCACCGGCTCCGCAGGCAGATAAAATACCGATCAGCAGCAAGGAGATAAATGATAGCAACAAACTTTTTCTCTTCATAATCTCAACTTCCTCCTTTATTGTTCAAGCAATCCCCATTTTTTCATCACTTTCTTTTCAATTCTGCTGAAAAAAACTAAATCTACTAAAATTCCAATTAAGGCAATGATAAATATAATGCCCATCACTAACGCCATATCGCCAAAATCTGATGCGAATTTTAACGTATAGCCTAAACCCGGGCCGGTGCTTAACAGTTCGCTACCCATCAGGCCTCTCCACCCAAACGCCCAAGCAAGCCTTGCACCAGTTACTGCATGCGGGATGGCTGCTGGAAAAATCACGTGTGTAAACAGAGAAAATCCGCTGTAATCCATTGTCCTTGCCGCATTTGTATATATTGGAGGAACGCTTTTAATCCCTGTCCGCATATTCAATGTCATCACAAGCGTTCCACCGAGCACGACAATAAAAATGATCGCTTTTTCATTTAAACCGAACCAGATGATGGCTAGAGGCAGCCAAACGATGCTCGGCACGCTTTGCAACGGCAAAATTAAAGAGCCAATGGTATCATCAATTACTTTCGATTTTGCAAAAACGACGCCTAACACTGTTCCAAGAATAAGTGCAATCACAAGCCCGATTGCCAGCCGCTGAAAACTTGCCAGCAAATCATAAACAAGAGTTAGATCAGCAAAACCGTTCCACAATGCCTGAAAAATATCGCTCGGAGCCGGAAAGACGACAGCCTTAATATTTAACAACTTGACGATTGCTTCCCATATACCCAGTGCGGCTGCATAAAAAATGATTCGTTTAACGACCTGCTGCATAACTTTCTTCCTCTTTCACTACTTTATCAATTTCTGACTTCAACAGCTTTTGAATGCGCTCTTCATATTCAGCAAGCTGCTTTCTAAATTCATCACGTGGTCTCGGAAAAGACACTTCTATTTCATCAATAATTCTCCCAGGCCTTGTACCCATGACGATAATACGGTCCGATAATTTTAACGACTCTTGGATGCTGTGCGTAACAAAAAGAATTGTTTTTTTCGTATCGATCCAAATTTTTTCCAACACTTCGTGCAGGCGTGATCTCGTCTGCTCATCCAACGCTCCGAACGGCTCATCCATTAAGAGCACCTCAGGATCCATCGCCAAAGCTCTTGCGATCGATACGCGCTGCTGCATGCCGCCGGAAAGCTCGTGCGGAGAATGCTTGGCATATTGGCTTAATTGAACCATGGCCAAATATTCGTACGCCTTTTTTTTCGCTTCTTCCTTCGGCATTTTTTTCTTCAGCGGAAACATGACATTTTCCTCAACTGTCAGCCATGGAAAAAGGGCTGCCTGTTGGAACACTACTCCCCGGTCGCTTCCAGGTCCCTTTACTTCCTTCCCGTTTACCAGCACTTTTCCCGATGTGGGGGCTGTTAACCCGGCAACAATCGATAATAAGGTTGACTTCCCGCAGCCAGAAGGACCAAGAATAGAAACAAATTCTCCTTTCTGCACAGTCAAATCAATTTGGTCAAGAACCGTTTGGGAGACGCCATGATGTTGAAATGTTTTTGAAATATGCGCAATTTGGACAGACAAAGTAATTCCCCCAGTATATGATCATTCTTACCTATCTTATCGGATTAGTCGTTATCATTATATAAGCATTTTTTATTTTGTCAACCTTTTTATTTGTTGGAGACTTTTCAAAAGAGTGATAAAATAATGAGAAGTCCAGCCTAACTGGTAATTAGTCATTTTGGAGGAATTGGTATGGCCCAAAAAGTCGCACCTATTAAAGAAGAAACATTTTTTAGCAAAGAGCTGGGGGAAGAAGTTTCTTTGCTCATATTTTTGCCGACTTCTTTTTCTCCATTATCTCATCATCATCTTCTCATCGCCCAAGATGGTGGAGACTACTTTAAACTGGGAAGGATCGCGCGTTTTGTTGAGGAATTAACAGAGCAGCAAACGATTGAAGATTTGATCGTCGTCGGCATTCCTTATAAAGACATTCAAGATCGAAGAAGAAAATATCATCCCGATGGAAGCCAGTTCAACAGCTATATCCGATTTTTAGCTCATGAATTAATTCCTGTTTTAGAAGAACGTTTTCCACTTTTGCCATTAGGAAGAGGCCGTGCGCTTATCGGTGATTCTCTGGCTGCAACCGTTTCACTTATGGCAGCGCTGTATTATCCGCATACATTTGGAAAAGTGATTATGCAATCACCATATGTGGATGAAAAGGTGTTAGAAGCGATCGATGCTTTTTCACAGCCTTCTTTATTATCTATTTATCATCAAATCGGGAAACAGGAAACGAGCGTAAAAACGACCGATGGGAAAATAATAGATTTTTACACAATCAATCAAAAACTTCATGAACGAATGGAACATAAAGGATTCGAATGCATTTATGAAGAATTTGACGGCGATCACCGCTGGACATATTGGCAGCCGCTGCTGAAAGACATATTAAAAAAAATGTTTGCTGTATCATGAAAATTGATTCTTTAAGTTGTTATAATAAAGAATACGAGTAAATATCAAGGAGGCCAAAAAAATGAAGTACGGAATTGTGTTATTTCCTTCAAAAAAGTTGCAAGACATTGCCAACTCATATAGAAAACGTTACGATCCGCATTATGCGCTTGTCCCTCCTCATTTAACATTGAAGGCACCGTTTGAAGCTGACGAAAAAGAAATTGGCGATATTGTGAAAGAACTTAGGAAAATTGCGAAACAAGTGAAGCCTTTTAAACTCTCTGTCTACAAATTCAGTTCATTTGCTCCTGTCAATAACGTTATTTATTTAAAAGTTGAACCAAATCCGGAATTAACAAAATTGCATGAGCTTCTCCATCAAGGAAAATTTAAAGAGAAGCCTGAATACGCTTTCGTACCTCACATTACAATTGGACAAAATTTATCGGATGATGAACATTCTGACGTTCTCGGCCGTTTAAAAATGTTAAAAATTCAACATGAGGAAACGATTGACCGATTCCATATTTTGTATCAATTAGAAAACGGCTCATGGACTGTTTATGAAACATTCCTGCTTGGAGAAGGACGAGATTGATGAAGGCAGTCAAAGCTATTAATGAAAAACAACGAAATGATGCTTTTTATGTTAGAAAAAAAGTGTTTGTAGAGGAGCAAAACGTTCCAATTGAAATTGAGCTCGATGAATATGAAGACTTTGCCGAGCATGTCGTGCTTTATGACGACAATCAGCCTGTAGGAGCCGGCAGGTTTCGTGTTATTGGCGACACCGGAAAGCTTGAGAGAATTTGTGTTCTGCCACAATACCGAGGAAAAGGAGCGGGAAATATCATTTTGGAAACACTTGAAAAACTCGCGGCCGAAAAAGGATTAAAGAAAATAAAATTAAACGCTCAAACACAAGCGGAAAATTTTTATAAAAAGCATGGATATCAAACCGTTTCCGATATTTTTATGGATGCGGGCATTCCTCATGTCACGATGGAAAAAACGTTACATCCACATTCATAAAGCTGAAAAACAAACGAGGCCGCGAATTGCGGTCTTTCATTTTGAAGGGTCAGAAAGCGTGAAAAAGAGGTTAAAAATCCCTTCATTACATTCAGATCAATTTGAATGTTTCACCATTTTCTCCGCCGCACACCTTCCCATAGTTTTTAAAAAATGTACATGAATTTTGGCAGTTGGGACAACCTAACCATTACCGATCTTAGCAAAGGTGATGGGAATGGAATTTGTAGGAATTGCCACTGAACTGATTTTCGGATTCTTTGCCCTTTTTCTTCTGACAAAAATACTAGGTAAAACACAAATTACGCAAATCACGACGTTCGATTTTATTTCTGCACTCGTTTTAGGCGAGCTGGTTGGCAATGCTGTTTATGATGTGAAAATGGGGATTGAAAAAATATTATTTACGGTCGTGATATGGGGAATGTTAATCTATTTGTTGGAATTCATCACACAAAAATGGAGAAGAACCCGAGGAATACTGGAGGGCGCTCCGTCAATGGTCATCCACAAAGGAAAAATTTTACGGGATCAGCTGAAAAAAAACAAGCTTGATATGAACCAGCTTCAACATTTGCTAAGAGCAAAAGGAGCTTTTTCGGTCCGTGAAGTGGAATACGCAATTCTTGAAACGGACGGCACAATCAGCGTATTGAAAAAATCGGAATTTGATAAGCCGACCCGAAGGGATTTAAATCTTTTATCTTCGCCTGCTACCATACCCTACACGATTATTATGGACGGCGAAGTGGTTAGTGAAAATTTAAAGGAAGCAGGTTTCGATGAAAAATGGCTTCAGCAGCAGCTTCTCGCTTACAGTGTGGAAGACGCGAAAGATGTTTTTTACGCGGAATGGGATCAAAACAACGGATTATTTGTCCAAAAATTTTAGCTTGTTTCGAAGCATATCATGAAACTCATGTATGTGCTTTTGCTGGAAATTGAAATATTTTCTTAGATGGAATAAATAACACTAAGTTGAGATTTAAGTTATAATTGACTTATAAATCTTAATGGTTGATGTTTATTTATGCGTACAAAAAACCGATTAACTCCTATAGATACAAAGTATTTTCGTCCTGAAATCACTCATTGCTCCGATTGTGGTGAAAAACTTACATATTGCCATCCAGTTTGGAGAAAACCATTTCCACTTTAGATGGTGAATTCAAGATCGTGAATATGGGATATCGCTGTGAAAACCCATCTTGTTCTAACACAACAGTTTATCGTTCGGCACAAGCTGAACATTTAAGTATGAAGCACATTACTTATGGTATGGATGTCATTGCATATATTGGCCATTTACGCTTTAAAGAACATAAAGCACGAACAGAAATGGCTTCTATTTTGAAAGAGAAGAAAGTAAAAATCTCAGACCGTCAAGTACAGAAACTTTATGAACGTTATGCTTTATTACTTCGAGCCAATGTCAAAGAGACTGTAAAGGATGATCTCCAAAAAGTGGTCAATGAACATGGCGGGATCATATTGTTTATTGATGGAGTTCAACCTGAAAAAGGAAATGAAACCTTATACGTGATTCGAGAGGTCCTGAGCGGTACGATTTTGGCAGCTCACAATTTAAAGAGCAGCGCATCTCAAGAACTTATGGATTTCATACGGCCAGTCTTAGCCGTCTAAGAATATTTTTCATCCATTCTAACATTTGTTTCGCAGTTTTCGTTTCGCATAATCTGCTGTTGGCTGAACAGCTCTGCTATCTTAATTGGCAGAAGTCTGGATGGAAAAAAGCTGCCCTATTTTCTCTTTTCCTTCCATGCTGCCATAAAGCAGAAGTGTAAAACAATCGGCATCGCCAAACAAGGCCATCATGCCCGCCACTCCATGTAAAGCGGGTGCACAATCTTAAGATAGCCATTAGGCAGTACGCCGAATGTAGTCCTCTAGCTCTTGTGGGGTTTTATAACCAATGCTGCTATAAAACCGTCAGCGGGAGTACTCCCGCTGACGCGCTATTTTTTCTTATTGTCCAGCATATTGGCGATGGTGTTAAAATCCATATTCTCTTTTCCATTTACAATCGCATTGACAATTTTATTTTCTAATTCTCTTGAAACCGGCCGATTTGCCAATTGTGCAACCCGCTTGATCACTTTTCTGACGGTTGCTTCATCGTTGAAATTGGAATTTTGCAAGGAATTGGCCAGTTCAAACACATCTTTCATATTGACGCCGGTTTTTTTCTCAATATTTTTAAAAATATGATCCATTCTGAAATTCGTCCCCTCCTAAATTGTCGAAATGTCCTGTATAACAGGCTTTAATATTTTATGAAAATGAAATGAAAACGTGATGAGGAAAAAGTATAGTCCGCCTTCTAAAAGGCGGACATCCATCCGTGACCAGCACTCACCATTAGTTTTGTAAAAGACTTACAGATTAATATTTAAAACAGGAACAACCGACGATAATCAACAAGATGAATAAAACGACGATTAGCACAAAGCTGTTGTTATGAAAACCGCCGCTATAAGGATAGCTGTATCCGCCGTATCCTCCATATCCGCAACCAAAGCCCATTTTTCTGCACCTCCTCCTTTATTCATCACTATACAGTATGAAGCAGTTCCTCATTTGGAGTGGACACACAAGATGGGCAAGTGCGGATTTTTTAGTGAGGTTTCAACCTGTTTTGGTTCACTTTTCGTTTCCCTTTTAAATATGTTTTTCCATGTTTTCGATCTCTTTTTCAAATTTTACCGCCGTTTTTTCAAGGTCTAAAAGCTCACCGTCTTTTTTCATCATCCAGCTTAAACATTTTTGCTGAACTTTGTCATGGTCTTCGTATATACCTTCTATCCATTTGACGAATTCCTTTTCTAGCTTGTTCATCTTTCCCTTTTTAAAATCCTTTTTTCCCACAGCCGCAGCCACCGGAACTCGATGAGTTGTAAATTTTTATGTCGGATGGGTAAGCTTTCTTTTTCATCATCTTCTTTTTAAAAACATCTCCTTTTGCCATTGAACCGGAATAAACCTTTACGTTTTTTTTCAATGTGCTTCTCCCCTTTCTTCCAAAAAATAAGAACCTTATTCCATTCTATGAAGAATAAGGTTGATCTGTGTTCCTTCTAATCGTTTTTGGCCGCATCATCCATCATCAAAAAATGAAATTCTCTTTGGTTGTTCTTTTCGTTTTTTTCTTTTATAAAATATTCTTTCCACTCATGAGGTTCAACTCTTCCTTGAATAGCTTTCGTTTCTTTTAAATTTCGGAAAAACCAATCTCCCTGCTTCTTTTCATCAGCCTTTTTTTCATATTCATACGGATGGTGATTTTTTTCAGCTAATTGCTTTTTTAACGCCTCGATTTTTTCTAAAAGTTTTTTTTGTTCCTCCCACTCATGATTTCGATCATTGCTTTGGCGGTGCTGTTCGATCGTTTCCTTTAGCTTCTCGTTTTCTTTGATGATTTTTTCAAGTTCCCGTTCTTTTTCCTGCAATAATATTTCTAATTCTATCGATTCTTTTGCTTTTTCTTTATAAAACGAAAGTTCCGCTCTCATCCGCTGCAAAAATTCTTTATTTATTTGCGCCATCTTCCTCACCCCTTACTGTAAATGTATGAGCTCAAATGAAAAATGTTGACAAAAGCCCAGGAAAAAGATGCATATGACTTTTGTATATTGACATGTGCGTATAGGCAAATATAGAGATTCTCTCTCATTGCTTCAAAGAAAGGGATTTTTTTAGCAAAACAAATTCAAAATTTCCGCTCCTGTCACTGCACATTTAACCAGTTTGCTCATAATATACAGTAGTCCGACACCTAAGAAGGTTTTGGAAATCAGAATGATTAGGAGGTAACAGCATGAGCCATTTGGGACATGATACAGAAAGATTATGTATTCGCGTTCCGAAAGTTTATGACTGGGTGAGCCGTCAAATTGATCTTCCTCAGTTAAGCTTTAGAGATTTATCATCCATCGGTTTTGATTGCGAAGGAGTGACAGGTACATCGGAAGATCCGTGTGCGCTGTATGATGATGGGCCTGTAAATGTCAATTGCTACTTGTCAGACAGTTTAGGAAATCCCGTTGATCCAAATTCTCCAAACGCTATATCAGTGACAGAAATTGTTCAGCCGCAAGGTCGTCAATCAGTAGTCGTTCATTTGCCAAGGGATGGAAAAATTACCCTTCAAAAAGTAAGAGTGCTCATCAGAGGGTATATTGTCGTTACTCTCTCCGATTTGCAAGGATCTGTCACTTGTGTGTCAGATGCTATTCCATTTGCAACGGTTCAAACCTTCTTCCTTTGCGCACCACCCGGCACAACATTAAACAGCCATGTTTCCTTTTTTGAAAGCGACGCGAACATGATTTGTGATAATACATCATTCAGCCAACTAGATATTTCCATCATGATTTGTCTAGATGTGCAAATGGAAGCCCAAGTGAAGCTTGAGGTGGAAGGGAAATTTTGCAAACCCCGTCGCGAACTGCCTACAACTCTTACATGTTCGGCCGTGCAAGTTCCGCCGCAATGTCCGGAAATTTTCCCTGGTGACGACTACGACTTGGATGTCTAAATCAACTGGAAAAGGGGATGTCCTCCCCTTTTTATTTTTCCTCTCATTTTTCCGGGAAAGTGTTTAAAGAAGTGAACATACATATGTATAGAAAAACTGTTCTTTCAAAGATGGTTTTGTTGAAACTTAAACGAGAACAGCGCTTTCGAAAGTTTTCGTCCCTTTATACGGATTTTGAACCGCTTATGCGCCAAATTCCGTATACATATGGGATTTAAACCAATGATCAGAATCAACTGCAGGCTTGGTCAAAATCAGATAGAATGACTAATTTCTTCCATTTATATCCTGTTACAATTATGTTTTAAAAGCGCTTCTTTTTGAAAGAAATGGCTAATAACTGTTTTCTATTTTCAAGAAAAAAGCAAAATATTTATTTGTCCGAGGAGGCGATTCAATGAACAAAACAAAACGGGGCAAACAGGATTATTTACAACTTCAGCAGCAGCTTATCCACTATAAGTCCGAAATTTCGAAATACAAACACGAATTGGCAAGCGTTCAGAATAAACTTCTTCAAGAACGGGAGAAAACAGAATATTACAAAGCAGTCATCCGAACCGGCGAACAATATCGCATCGCAAAAGAACAATTTGAACAAGAAATCCAATACGTTCAATCCAAATTGAAAGAAGCTGAAAAAAATGCTGAGAAGATGAACATGCAGCTTTCCATTGTTGAAGAGGAACGAAACGACCTATTAAAACTGTTAAAAGCAGCAGTTACTAACCTATTAAAAGAAAAGCAATCTTCTGACGAAAAGATCAATCAACTATTGTTGGAAAAAGAACGATTGATTACACAACTAGATAAAAGGCTTGAAAAAGAACAATTTCGCATCGATTTATTGACAGCTGAACGAAATGAACTTTTAAATACTTCTCAATTTTTATTCCAATCACTATACGAGAAACACGTTGAACAAAAAGAGGTTGATGCGGTAGGAAAGGAAAACACCGCCTTTATGGACGACCCGATTCGCGCTCGTTTTATACACTCGATTGTTCTTCCTCATGAAAACGGTGATCCGGTAACGATTCTTGGCCATGCCGAGATAGAAAACATTACAGAACAAACTTTGCACCATCCTGTATTATGCATTAAAATCCACCCTCATCAACATGTTCAATTCAGCGGAAAAATTATTACAACAAAAAAACAAAACGAAAATGATTTCAACTATAAAACTGATTCTTCCATGGAATGGAAGTATTTGCACCCTGAATGGCGAAAACAAATTCAAGAAAAAGGGGAATACTGGCTAAAACCTAGTGAAAAAATGGCGATCGAACCATACGAAAAAATTTCCTTTGAAGGATTTCACATTGTTTTCCCTTTAGATGATTTCGATGAAGCGCTAGTCATTGAAGGTTTTGTATATTGCCAGGAAAAGAAAAACGGCATTCCATTTGAAAACAAAATTATTATAAATTAAAAGGCGGTCATGTTTTAATGAAAATTCTCTACATTCCATCTGGCCATAAAGGAATCTACACGTTTTTTGACCGATCCCTTTTTCGCGCCTTTAACAAACTGTCCATTCCATTTGTCGTTCACCACCCTTTAGAGCCGATTCAAAAGCTTACAGAATTGCTACTTAAATTTCAGCCAGACCTTGCTTTAACAATGATTGGCGACAAAATTCCGCTGCAAAAACTAAAACTTATGAAAAAAAGAAACGTTCCTGCCACGGTTTGGCTGACAGAAGATCCTTACTATTTAAAAAAAACAATACAATATGCTTTTTGGTTTGACTTTGTTTTTACTGTTGACCGATTTAGCGCCGGCTGGTATCAAAAACAGGGAATTCAAAACGCCTTTTATTTGCCGCTTGGAACAGATTTTTCTACATTTTATCCAAAACAAGCGGCACCTCTTTTTAAAAGCGATATTTGCATCATCGGCTACCCGTATGAGAACCGAAAAAAACTCGCGGAGCTTCTGATCAAGGAAACGCCTTACCGACTAAAACTAGTTGGATTATGGAAATTAAATCTTTCGAAACATCAACAAAAACGGGTATCTGTCCATTACGGTTGGGTTTCTCCCGGCATCGCTTCATCCTATTACAACAGCGCGGAGATCAATGTCAACACTTTAAGGCCCATCAACGATTCCCATAATGACACGCTTGACTTCATACCATTTCGATCATTGAACAATCGGACGTTTGATCTTGCAGCGTGCGGAGCTTTTCAAATTGCTGAAAAAAGCGATGACTTGGAAGATTTTTTTATGGAAGAAGAAGAAATTTGCATTTTTTCTGACTTTCAAGAAGCCGTACAAAAAATAGATCGTTATATGAAAAACAAGCAGAAACGGGAACGAATCGGCCGAAATGCACAAAAAACCGCCAAAAGCCGTGATTCATTTGAAAACAGATTGAAACAAATGATTGACTCGATTTCTGGAAAAAATGAGTAATTGATGTATTTTTTTCTAAGAAACACATTCACTCTTCAAATGCATAAAACATAAAGTATAGATACTTTAAGGAGAGTGAGCAAATGTATAAAAAACACATGAGGCTTCCGCTCGTTATTTTCATGCATATTCCAAAAACCGGAGGACTTACTATTAGAAAACTGATGGAACAACAATACCGTCTGAAAGAAATTATGCTTATTCGATCTGATCTCGATCTTAATCAACAAATGAAACAGGCGGATAACACACAAATAAAGGCTCTCTATGGACACAATCGGTTTGGAATTCATCAGCATATACAAAAGCGGTCCTTTACGTATATCTCCATGCTAAGAGATCCTGTTGAACGGGTTATTTCCACTTATTATTTTATCTTAGAACGCCCGCAAAATCGATTGCACCAATTGGCGAAAAAAGTCACCTTCGAACAGTTTGTCCAAGAAAAACATCCTGAATTTCATGTTCCGGTAAACAACCACCAAACGAGATTTATGTCCGGTAAAAAAATTCCTGACTTAAAGCTTGCGCTAAAAAATATGGAGCAGTTTTTTTCAGTTGTCGGCGTTACGGAAAAATTTAACGAATCGATTTTTTTAATGAAAAAACATTTAGGTTGGAAAAATATTTCTTATCAAAAGGTAAATCAAACTAATAACAGACCGAAAAAAAGTGATCTTGACGATTCTTTGATCCAGCTCATTGAGTCAAAAAATCAGTTGGATCTTGCCCTTTATAGTAAAGCAAAAGAAAAATTGGAGAAGATGCTGGATGAGCTTACAGCTAAAGAAAAACAAGAATTGAACAAATATTTGAAGAAACAAACTTGAGGGGGTGTCTAATAAGTCATTTTTACGGCTTATTGATGCCCCCTTTAATGTATTAGAAACGTTGATATATCGGTGTTATGATTTTTTGTTTTCAATGGGGATTTGACTTTCTGGACAGCCCCTTGTTTCGTTAATGTCCCCTATTGTTCACCATATACTCCTTCAAAGCCTCTTCCCACGAACGCAGGCCGGCAAATCCATTTAGTCTTAAAGCAAAATTGTCAAGGACGGAATAATGCGGACGTTTTGCTTGTCTATTTATTTCTTTTGTTGTGCAAGGGATGATTTTGATATCTGTGTAGCCTGCTTCGTTTAAAATTTGATTGGCAAATTGAAACCATGAACATTCTCCGGCATTAGAAATATGGTACACCCCGTATTTTTCCGTAACCATAAGCTCGATCAATTTTTCGGAAAGATCTTTCGTGTATGTTGGCGAACCGATTTGATCATTTACAACTTGAATGTTTTTCTTTTCTTTCGCCAATTTGATCATCGTCTTGACAAAATTTAACCCTTTTTCGCCAAACAGCCATGACGTTCGGACAATAAACCATTTTGAATGGAACTGTTTGACAAATGTTTCTGCTAGCAGTTTTGAATGTCCGTATATATTGAGCGGTTTTGGAACATCGAATTCGTTGTAAGGGCGATTCTTTTCCCCATCAAAAACGTAATCTGTGCTGATAAACATCAGCTTCGCTCCGACTTTTTCGCTCAATACCGCAACGTTTCGCGTACCTATTCCGTTGATCAAATAAGCTAGATCCTGCTCTCTTTCCGCCAAATCTACATTCGTGAAGGCAGCCGCATGAATGACAACATCAGGTTCAGCCTCTTGAAATGCTTTATAAACTTTGTCAAAATTCGTAACATCTAGTTCTGCTTTGCCAAAAGAAAAAACTTCATACCCTTTCTGTTTTATAATTTGTGTCAAGTCTGTCCCTAACAGCCCTTTGCCTCCCGTAACAACAATTTTCATCCCTTCTCACCTTTTTTTAGCGGCTTCCACCACGATTCATGCTCCACATACCATTGAATCGTTTTCTTTAAACCATCCCTGAATAAGCGGTTCGGCCTCCATCCAAGCTCTTTCTCAATTTTCTCAGGATTGACCGCGTATCTGAAATCGTGCCCCGGACGATCCTGCACATACTCGATCCATTCATCAGATAAATTCAATTGCTCCAAAATTAGCTTGGCGATTTCATTGTTTGTACGTTCATTTCGGCCGCCGACATTATATATTTCTCCCGGCTTTCCTTTATGAAGTATCAAATCAATAGCTGCAACATGATCTTCTACATATATCCAGTCCCGGATGTTTTCTCCGGTTCCATAAATCGGCAGCCTCTTTCCCTCCAATGCGTTTGTAATAATTAGCGGAATCAGCTTTTCTGGATATTGAAAAGGGCCGTAGTTGTTGGATGATCTTGAAATATTAACGTTTAACCCGTACGTTTTATAATAGGATCGCACAAGAAGATCAGCTCCTGCTTTGCTTGCAGAATACGGGTTGTTCGGTTTCAGCGGCGAATCTTCCGTAAAACAGCCGAATTTAGTAAGGGATCCGTATACTTCGTCGGTAGATATTTGGACAAACTTTTGTATACTGAAATCTTTTGCAGCTTCCAGAAGAGTTTGCGTTCCAAGCACATTTGTACGGACGAAAACTTCCGGCTCGCGAATGCTTAAGTCTACATGGGATTCGGCGGCAAAGTTGACAATGGCGTCAATTTGTTCAGATTCAATGATTTGTCGGACGAGCTTCCGATCCTGAATATCGCCTTGAATAAACATATAGTTTTGATGCGCTTTAATATTTCCTAAGTTTTCCAAATCCCCCGCATAAGTCAATAAATCAAGATTCACCAGCTTATAATCGGCATATCGCGCGATCATCCGGCGAATAAAATGACTTCCGATGAAGCCGCATCCGCCTGTAACAAGAATGTTCACGGCCAACTCCTCCAGACAAAATCGTTTTCTGCCTCACGAAGCGGAGGAAGACTTGCATCTTTTACCGAAAGAATCGGTTTTTGAACAGGCCAGCTGATTTGAAGTTCATCATCATTCCAACAAATTCCGCGGTCGAATTCCGGTGAATAAAATTCATCCACTTTATAGATTACTTCTGTTTCTTTGACGATGGTGCAAAAACCGTGGGCAAAGCCTTTCGGTACAAGAAGCTGTCTTTTGTTATTCTCTGATAAAATAAATCCTTCCCACTTTTTGAAAGTCGGCGATCCTTTTCTAAGATCAACGACCACATCCCAAATAGCTCCCTTAATGACGCGAATCAGCTTTGTTTGCGCTTTTTCAGAAAGCTGATAGTGCAGACCACGCAAAACTCCAGAAGAGTTGGAAAAAGAATGGTTATCTTGGACAAATTTGAAAGAAAATCCAAGCTTTTGCAGCGTTTTTTCGTTAAATGCTTCCATAAAATATCCACGTTCATCTAGAAAAACGTCTGGTTCAAACAGAAAGACATCCGGGAACATCGTGTTTATGACATTCATTGCGCGTTCCTCCCCATATCTTCATTTTATGAACGCATCAACGGTTTCATGAACTGCATCCGCCTCTTAAAAGAGAAAGAAATTAAAGGAACAACCTAGAACTTTCATACATTGCTAAAAATATTGTAATTATATATAAAACAGCAAATGATAAAAAATTGTAAAAAAGGCGGATGAAAATGGGAACAATGATTCATATTCAAAAAAAAGCCCCTTTAGTAATTCATCTTCATATGCCGAAAACCGGCGGAACAACATTAAAAAAAATCATCAAAAAAAATTACCCGAGAAGTAATGTTTTCGACGTATACTTAGACCATCAACAATTGGAAACACGGCTTCAGGAGATAGCTGAAAAAGATGTCAAGTGCTTGCAAGGTCACATGCCTTTCGGAGTTCATCATGTTTTCAAGCAGCCAAGCACTTATATTACACTGTTAAGAGATCCGGTTGATCGGATCATTTCAGAGTATTATTTTATCCGAAGCATTCCCTGGCATAATTCTCATTTAAAAGTTTCAAAGATGAGTTTGGAAGAATATCAGGAATCACCAATGAATCAAAATTTGCAAACTCATTACATTTTAGGGGGAAAGTTTGGTTCTCCTCTATCAGAAGAAGATTTTGAACAGGCAAAAAAAAATTTAGAAACACATTTTTCCGTTGTCGGCATTACGGACATGTTTGATGAATCTTTATTTTTGTTGATGAAACAATTTCAATGGGCGAACACGCTTTATACGAAAGCAAATGTCACAAAAAAAAGACCCGCAAAACATGAAATTTCCCAGGAAACAATTGAAAAAATCAAAGAAAACAATAGAACAGATATAAAACTTTATGAATTTGCCAAACAGCGATTAACCGATCGAATTTCCTCTTTAGATTTTTTGACAAAAAAACATTTGAAAATTTTTAAGAAAAAAATAAACGAGTATAAACAATTACATTAATATAGCAGAGGGAAACGGAGATGAGAGTTCAGAGAAATTAGCGAGCTTTAACCTATGAGTTCATGCATCAATGCCAAATATTCGCTTGATACATCTGACCACGTTCGCTCCAAAGTTGAGCGAAAGGCCGCCAATTGTTTTGGCAGGAGATAATTGTGCTGTTTCCACAAGTTGAAGAGCGCCCGTTCAATCTCTTCTATTTGATAAGGATTAAATGGGACAAAATCGTTCAAATCATGAACTATCTCTTTTACCACTTCCATATTGCTGACAGCAACAGGAGTCCCCATAAGTAATGATTCCAGCATTTGAAACGGGCAGCTGCCTTCAAAAAGCGTTGGAACAACTGTGCCAATGGCATATTTATATAGAAGGGAAATATCAGTCCACGGCAGCCTACCTAAAAAAATAATCCGGTTTCTGAAGTCCGCTACTTGCTCCTTCTGCAAAATATCTTTTATCTTTCCAGCTAAAGGGCTGTTTACATAATGATCAGTGAAAACAAATTTCAGATCGGCTTCTGGATAATTTTTACTAAATCGCAAAAACGCTTCAATAAGCCTTTCTATATTTTTATGCCAGCGAAACACTGTTGGATATGTCATATAATTTCCATACAGTTTATATTTGTTCCTAAATGCTTCTTCCGTTGTTACAGCGGATGAGCTGTACTCCTCCCTCGGCGCAGCAAGTCTGATTACGCACGTTTTCTCAATAGGCAGTTTTAGCACATGCAGCCCTTCATGATTTCTGATAAATTCGGAATGAAATACAATTTTTTTAGCTTTCTCTGCTACCTTTTTTACAGTTTCATGAAATTGATCGTAAAAGATTTTATTTTGTTTATACATACCTTGAAAATGTGTGTAAACAAGATCATGCAGACAGAGAATCATCGGCTGTTTTAAATCAGCTGCCTGTTTCATCCCGGCGTATGGGACGATCCAGCCATCAACCATTACGTTTTCGTTCAGCCAGCCAATTGTATCAAATTGAATCAACTTTATTTGTGCAGGAAATACTTTTAACAAAGTTTGAAACGCCTGTTGGATTACGCCATAATTAAGCGCCTCTATTGCTATTATTGTTTTAATACGGCCGTTGTTTTTTAACATTCCTTCAAGAAGTCTTATGACAAAACGCCCAATCCCTTCGCCGTCAAAATTGTGAATCTTTATAGAGTAACAGAGAAATACTCCTATTGTTACATTGTTCGAAAATGATTTTTCCACCTTGCTCCTTCCTTTATGAAGATGTTCTCTTTCTGGCCGGACTTTGGAAGCGAAAGCAAGAGCCATTAAAAGCTTTCGAAATTCTTCTGAATAGATGAGACGAAAGATGATTTTGATTCGGGAAATGCCTTGTTGAAGCCGCTGAATTTGATCATTCCATTCTTCTTGTCTTGGCTTGCGAAGAAGAAAATGTTCATAGATTTTAAGTATGAAGTCTTCATTTTGGGTAAACAGACACTCTCTTATAAATTTTAATACTGTTTGTTCGTTGTTTTTCAATTGATTGTTTGCATATAATTTTTTAGCCTCTTTGCTTTGCATCATTTTTAGAATTATTGCAAACTTTTTGTGACTACTAGAAGCCTGTGTAGCAAGAGCCTGCAAACTATCTTTTTCCGGCTCCCGCTCAAGTATTTGTCTGTATAGCTCCCAAACGAAGTCATTTCCATCCAGCTGAAGCACTTTTGACAAAAAATGCACAACCGTCTTGTCGCAATGGCCATACATTTTTTGTAATTGTTTGTTTCTTTTTCGCAATTCGGCAAAATTCATTTGACGGCATCTCCTTCCATCCAAATTCAAATGGATGCAAAATTTCTTTTAAATTGATTGAGCTCACGCTTCGTTTGATCATCTAGCCCTGCTATTTTTTTTAAAAGCTTATTTTTAGCAAAATTGTACACTTTTAAATCAATTTCATTTTTTTTACATATTATTTCAATCGTCGATTTTGGCAAGTGTTCTCTTAAAGGCCGATTGCGGTTGACATTACTTTTTTCCACAAAGACTTCTTGCCAATGAAACTTCTTTTTCATAAAAAACAGTGACTCGGCAAAAAGTTCCGTAATGCCCACGACAGAAAAATAAGTTGTTAAAATCATTTTCGCTTTTTCAAAACTTGGAGGATCATCCCCACAAATAAAACGGGTTTGCAAATTGCTATAGGTCAAATTGAATATGTCATCGTTTAAATAATCTTCAAAACTGCCGTCATAAGGGTCGAGGTAGGGGCTTTTATAGCGGTAATAAAACCATGAAGTCACGTGTTCAACCGGTTCTCTCAACATTGTGATATAAGTGCATTTTTTAGATACATAACGATGCGCGCCAAAAGGCAGATGACCTAAAATTGTCTCAGCTCGATCCAGATCCATTTTTAGTTTAGATAAATCCCCTTTTTCATAATGAAAATTGTTTTGATATTGTTGTTCGATCACTTTTGTTAAAGTCGTACCGCCTGTTTTTGGGATGTGAAGAAAAATAAGAAGTTCATTTCCATTCACTTTGCTCACCCTTTCCTCAGATTAATCCAGTTTTTCGACGATTAAATTCTTTAACTCAAACGTATGATTTCCATTCCAGACAAACCTAATTTCCTTCAATAGTTCAGCTGTTTGTTGCGATATTTCCGCAGAAAACGCAACAATATTTTTTCCTTGCTTTAAATTGGAAACAGCGGTTGATCTAATCAATTGAAACTCTGGATTCCAAACTCCGATCGAAAAAACTCCAACAGATGAAGGAAACGATTGTCCACTGATCAATTCAAGAGAAAAAGAATACCTGCCAGGGGACATCTTCTGAATATATTGTCCTATCAACATTCCAACCGGATCTGAACCTTTTTCAGCCCTCTTCGCAATAAATTCGCCTTTGTGGTCGTAAATCATTTTTCCCGTTGTTCCGCTGATGTTCTCCATACTGAAAACTGTCCGTTGCCCCATTATGACCGGCAAATCCGTTTGAATATCAGGACTTCGGAATAAGGTATTTTTTGATAGATTGGCAATCGTTGTTTGTGCACGCTCTTCTTTTCGACGTTCCCGAATGTACGGCCTTATGCGGCGGAAAAATATTTTCGTTCTAGTTAATGCTGCTTGGCGGCTGAATATTTTTCCAAATACGTTCGATTGATCGTTCGCAAGGTTTTGCAAAGCTTGAATATTGTTCATTTTGCTCAAGACAAACTGTTTTATTTCTTTTGGATTTGCACACATGCCGATTTTTTTCAGTTCATTGTCGTTTATACCGTGATCGCGTGCTTCTTGAGCCAGACCTGATTTTTCAAGAAAAACGACTGGCACTCCCATTTCAATCGCTTCAATCGGAGTGTAATGCAAATGGTAGTTGGAGCCTAAACCGAAATAAACGAAAATCCGGCTTTCTGTAATTTTCGAATAAAATGACAAATCGTCCAAATGGCCAAGAATTTTGTCGGATATGCCTTTAACTGCATTTTTAGAATTTTTTCCAAGAACAACGAATGGAATCTCTTGAAATTCATTTATAAAATTTTCGAAAATCCCCCTTGCTGCAGGATTACTGTCCAAATAGGAAATCGTCGTGCTTACATATGGTTTGGAAAATGGACCTTTCCATGCAAATTCAAGCCTTTCTTTTGATACAAATGCATTTAAATAAAATTTATTTTTGATGATTCTCTTATCTTCCCGATCATCTAAAGAATGTAATATCGGGCACCAAACATATCGTTCGGATGCAGTGATTTGACCGATATCTACATGAAGACGGTTCATTTGCTCCGTATAAGTTGTATAATCTCCATGGCCAAAAACACGGAATACAATGTATCCATGAAACCATTTGCTAATATTTTGCAAAATTTCTGGGTAGTTTGAAACAAATATGCAATCGATCCATTGATTGATCAGTTTTGCTTCTTCTGTTGACAAATTTCCTTTTTTTCCTAATATGTTTATTCTTCTAATCTGTTCCACAATATTGGTGGGAAGCGTGCATGACTTCCTCCAATGCGGATAAAGCCGGTCTGTTTCATCATCGTAGCGGCTGTCAAATTTTAACCAAAACCGGTCTCCCAAACATGGAATGACTTCGGCGCCGGCCTCAATTAACAACGGAATTTCCTCATATCGCAGCGTTTGATGAGTGCAAAGCCAATAAATCCTTGGTGCAATCATTCTGACACCTCCAAAATTCGGTCTTTTCTTCACATCAACAGATGAGTTTCTCGATGACTTTGTCCCAGCATTTATGTTCAGATAAAGGATGTGACAATATTTCACAGTCTTTCTTCCAATGTCTCTGGATGAATTCACGATCTTTAATCGACGGTGTATAAATGGCTGAAACATCAGCAATTGATCTTGCTCCAAAGTGAATCACTTTATCGATCATACGCGGCTTTAAATTCTTTTTTTCCAACTCCTGAAAAAAAGAACTGGTGTTCATAAGCCACCATGTTTTGCTCGAATGATCGACGAAACAGGCCGGAATTTCAAGTGCAATAATTTGATCAAAAAAACATTGAAGATGAAGCAGCCTGATCGACTTCACGTGGTCAATCAAAGCTTTTGAATCTGTCCAATCAAAAGGGATGTGGATAATTTCCGTTTGATGTCCGAATTGACTTATTTTGTTTACTAACTTCCTGGCTAATTCGTCTATACAATCTTTTTGGAAAGGTATAAAGTTTTTCACAACAGCGATTCTCAACTCAATAACCTCCGAACAACATGGTTCCAAGAAATGTCCATTGATTTCAATTTTTCATATCCTGCTTCACCGAGCTTTTTAGCCAGTTTCCTGCTGAAATAAAGTCTATCAAAACATTTGGCAAGTTCTTTCGGATCCGGTTGTGACACGAGTCCGTTTTCTTCATGTTCAATCAGTTCGAGTGTGCCGCCGGAATCAGTACAAGTAATAACAGGTTTTCGAGAGTAATAGGCTTCTAAAGAGGGATATCCGTAAGAATCCTCTTGATATGGGATATATAAGCAGGAGAGCGCTTTTGCCATTAATGCAATTTTCTCCTGTTCCGTGATCCATCTATTTAGAATCCAAACTTTGTTTGCTAAGCCATTCTTTTCGATCATTTGTTCTAAAAGAAATGCCATTTCTTTTGATTCGGTTTTTCCTGCAATAATGAGCTTTACACCTGACCTAGTGTATTTCATGGCTTTTATGGCTAATTGCTGCCTTTTATGATGAACGATTCGGCTCGGATAAAAAAGAAAATCACCGTACTTATCGCAATAAAATGCATCAGGATCATATAAAGGAGGATAGAGCACTTCAGCATCAATATGATTAAATGTTTTTAAGCGGTTCTTGACGGTATGCGAGTTAGCAAAGATTTTTTTTGCTTCCGAAAAGGCCAAATTGTCCGCTTCTATCATTCTGTTTCTAATATTCCTTCCGCTATCAGTATTCGGAATATCTTGATAGCGGGTTCCCCAAAAATCGTAAGCCCCTCGATGATGATGGATAAACCAGATCACTTTCTGCGGATGCTTCACCAAATAGCTTGGAGGTCTGATGGCAATAAACCGATCTATATTTTCGCTTATTGGAAAAGAACGAATTGCTTTCATTTGCTGAAGCATCGTCGGGTAGTAAGAGAGAAAAGGTATTTTTAACATTTCCGTTTGATGGCCATACTCTTCTAGCTTTGCCTTTAGCCAATCAGCTATGAACGTTGCGCCGCCCCTCACATAAGGTACATACGTGCTTCCGATTAATATCTTCATCATCTTTTATCCTTTGCAATGGTATAAAATACGTTCTGCTATATATTGAATTTCTTCTTCTGTTAAGAGAGCATGAGTTGGCAAATTCACTCCCCGCCGCGCAATGTTTTCAGCAATTGGAAAACGGCCTTCCGTCTCTTGATATGGCGGCAATGTATGCATTGGATAAAAAATTGGCCTCGTCTCGATTCCATCATTTCTCAAGAGATTCATAAACTGGTCTCGATCTACTTTTGAGCGGTTTTTCAGCAAAATCGAATACATCCAAAATGAATGACGGGCCCAACTTTGTTCCTTTGGAGTTTCAATAAATTTTCCCAGCGGTTTTAAATAGTGGTCATATAAAGTGGCAACGGTGCGGCGTTTCTTTAAATGAAATTGAATGTTCTCAAGCTGCCCGAGGCCGACAGCGGCTTGAAGATTTGTCATGCGGTAGTTGTAGCCGATGACAGGAAACCAATATTTTTTTGTTGGATCCATTCCTTGATTTCGAAGCAATCGGATTTTCTCATCCAACTTATTATCATTTGTCGTAATCATGCCTCCTTCTCCCGTTGTAATTATTTTATTGCCAAAAAAACTGAAACAGCCTATATGTCCGATTGCTCCAACTTTCTCTCCCTTGTATTCGGCACCATGTGCTTCAGCTGCATCTTCGATAACATACAAATTATATTTTTCAGCAAGTTTCATTACTTGCTCCATATTAACCGGGTGTCCGTATAAGTGAACGACCATAATTGCTTTCGTGCGATCGGTAATTTTTTCTTCCATTTTTTCCGGATCGATATTCCATGTTTTCTCCTCGCTGTCAACAAATACAGGGGAGGCTCCGCAATATGAAACAGCATTGGCTGATGCGATATACGTTAATGTCGGAACAATCACCTCATCTCCTGGTTTTATGCCGCATGCCAGTAAAGCAAGGTGCAGGGCAACAGTCCCGTTGGCACATGTGATGGCGTATTTTGTTCCGCAAAATTCAGCGAATTTCTTTTCAAATTCATCGACATATTTTCCAACCGAAGAAATCCATGTTGATTCAAGGCAGTCCAATACGTATTTTTTTTCATTCCCGTTCAAAAGCGGGTGTGCTAACGAAATGTTATAACGATTGCTCATGTTGTTCACCTTTCTACATTCATTCATCCCTGATTTTTGTGTCAAGGCTTGTTTTCTTTGAATATCCTTGCCGGTACGCCGGCAGCCTTTTTATAATCAGGTATTTGCCGAATGACCACAGCTCCGGCTCCAATAACCGACCATCTTCCAATTTTCACATTTGGAATCACTTTGCTTCCAGTTCCGATGAACGCCCCTTCTCCAACATGTACATTTCCAGCAACATTCGATCCAGGTGCTATATGGGTGTGGCTTTCGATGACAGCATCGTGATCAACTGTTGCACCAGTATTGATAATGGCATTATCACCAATAACTGCATCTGCATTTATCACCGCCCCAGGCATTACCGCAACCCCTTTGCCCATCTTGACAGTCGGAGCTATATAAGAAAACGGGCTGATGACATTCAGGTGCTGAAATCCTAATAAGGATAGCTGTTCGAATGCTTCTCTCCTCTTTTTATTGTCTCCGATGGCAACAAACGCATTCTGGATGCCTTTTTTAAGGAGTCCGGGAAGGATGCTGTCATCACCTATTACGGGCACTCCTTGCACGTTGGACTCTGTTTTCGATGGGGCTGTGCAGCCGGCTATCTCAAATTGGCTGCTGCTTTTTAGCATATCAATAATGACCTTCGCATGACCTCCAGCACCAATGATCACGATTTTTGTTTTCATGGACTTCACCTATTAACTTTTTTTAACTGTGATGAATATTTTTCTAAATCATAGTCAACCATCATTTTTACCAGCTCTTCAAAAGATACTCTCGGTTTCCAGTTGAGCTTTTTCTTCGCTTTTGTCGCATCGCCAAGCAGCAAATCGACTTCAGCAGGCCGGAAAAATTTTGGATCTTGGATGACAAATTCTCGCCAATCAAGACCGACATGATTGAAGGCAATATTGACAAATTCTTTTACTGTATGGGTTTCTCCGGTGGCGATGACATAGTCATCAGGTTTTTCCTGCTGAAGCATCAGCCACATTGCTTCCACATAGTCACCGGCAAATCCCCAGTCCCTTTTGGACTCCAAATTCCCAAGCCTTAGTTCTTTTTCCAAGCCCAGTTTAATTTTCGCCACCCCATCTGATATTTTTCGTGTAACAAATTCAAGGCCTCTCCTTGGCGACTCGTGATTAAATAAAATGCCTGAACAGGCAAAAAGAGAATAGCTTTCCCGATAATTAACAGTAATCCAATGACCGTATGCTTTTGCAGCAGCATAAGGACTCCTTGGATAAAAAGGGGTTGTTTCCGTTTGCGGTACTTCAGCCACTTTCCCATACATTTCGCTGCTTGAGGCTTGATAAAATTTTGCGTTTGGGTTTACGTTCCTTACAGCTTCAAGCATGTTTACGACACCCAGTGCAGTCACACTGCCTGTAAAAAACGGCTGGTGCCATGAATCGCCGACAAATGATTGAGCAGCTAAATTGTAGACTTCATCAGGCCGGGCAATCTTCATTGCATGAATAAGAGAATATAAGTCTTGTACATCACCGGGAATCATGTCAATTTCTTTTTCGATATGTTCAATATTTTGGTGATTTGGCGTTGCACTTCTCCTTTTTAATCCATATACTTTATATCCTTTCTTCAGCAAAAACTCGGCTAAATAAGATCCGTCCTGCCCAGTTATACCGGTAATCAACGCTTTTTTCAAGTTATCATCCCCATCCATATCAAAAGCCATTTCTACGTGCTAACAATATATGTTTTAAAAAGAAAAGCGTATAAATGATCAGCCTATTTTCAGTTATGTCCATATAATTGTGTAAAAAGGAAATAGAAAAAGAGCCATGTTGTTTCCCCTTTGGTAGAATAAACTGTGGACAAAACACTACACATAAGGAGGAATACAACAATGGCTCAAAATCATATTACTGGAAATGATGAACTTTTGCACGGGGCATGGCTGCTATTGGAACAAGTGCTGGCCAAATGGGAGGAAAAAGTGCCAAAAGCCATGCAGATCCTCGAAGAAGGATTTGAAGACGCCACAGCTGCATTGGACTAACTGGACCATTAGCGGCGGCACCTGCGCACGACCAACTGGGTAGAACGGCTGAACGAAGAAATCCGCCGTAGAGAACGGGTGATTCGCATCTTTCCGAACTGGGAATCGGTGTACCTCCTCGTTGGTGCCGTGTTGATCGAAATTGACGAAAAATGGATGTCCGGACGTAAATACTTGGATATGTCCGAATATTGGCAGTGGCGGAAAATGAAAGAGCAAGAAGCTCGATCGGTGAATCAGAAGGCTTCGGCGATCAAGAGAGTAGGATAACCCCTTCGCTGTGTCAAGGAGAACATGGAATATCGGAGCGAAGCGAGATATGCCGCAAAACTCCTTGGCACGTCTGTTCCTTGACAACATGATTGTTTGTCCGGGAAGGCGACCGGCTGGGAGACTTGCCGGACTTACCTTCTATACGTCAAGCCATCAGGTCCATGTTTTCTATCAAAGGTGTTTTCTGCAAGAAAAAAAATACAGAGTGTTGCAGTATATCTTTATCAAAATTTTGAATAAATATACATATATGTGATCTATCCATCAAGGGCTTGACATGGATCCTCTGTAGCCATGATTCTTTAGCCAAGCGCCAGCTTCAACAGTTTTGGCAAAACCAAAAAAGGTTATCATGGCTCCTCCTCCATGTAAAGCCCCATTGCATATCACTGCATAAGGATTTTGCAATTCTCTGCACTTTTATTTTGCAAAAAACATCAAAGGGGAATTTACACAATAATTTGGACTTGACCATATTTCCATCTCTCACATATGAAGAAGTTCACCCATATATATAGATAGGCTTTTTATGATCTTAAATTTTTTTGAGGAGGTACATGATGCAAACAGTTCCCCATGTTACCATTATCACTCCATCTCTCAATCAAGCTCATTTTATCGAAGACACAATACAAAGCGTGCTGTCTCAAGATTATTTCTCATTGGAACACATTGTCATTGATGGCGGTTCAACGGATGGAACTCTTGACATTTTAGAAAAATACCGCCAAACAGACTTGCGATTTCGGTATATTTCTGAGCCGGATAATGGACAGTCAGAGGCAATCAATAAAGGGCTGAATTTGGCTAAAGGGGACATCATCGGCTGGCTGAACTCCGATGACACGTATTGCCAGAATGCTGTTTCAAACGCAGTGAAAGCATTTGAGCAACATCCAGAGTGGACAGTTGTGTATGGAAAAGCGTTTATTATAAATGAAAAAAACGAAATCATCCGCTCCTATCCTGTTCGTCCTTTTACTATGAATCAATTATTTCATTCTTGTTTCATATGCCAGCCGGCAGCATTTATCAAAAAAACAGCTTTCGATCGTGCCGGCGGGGTCAATGAACATCTTGATTTTTGCATGGATTACGATTTATGGATTCGAATGGCAAAAAGGAAAGAAACGTTTGGGTTTCTAAATAAATATTTAGCAAACACCCGATTTTATGCAAACAGCAAAACAGGTGCGAAACTGTTTGATGCCGGCTTTCCTGAAATTATCGAAACGCTCAAACAGCATTTTGGGGCAGTGTCCAAACAATGGATTCTTTTTTTTCTCAACCATTTCCGGCACAAAGGGTCTTACCAATTTCTGTATTTATTTAAAAAATATTCGCTGCTTGGAAAAAGTTCAAAAGTACATTTGTCAAAGAAGGTAGATTACCTTCCAAGTTTTTCCGCGACGATCAATTCCAATCCTTCAGAGCCTGTTCAAGCCATTTTATTTAAAGGTGAATTAAAAAAATTTCGCACATGCCGCATTGAGATTGTCCACAATGGAAAAACGGTTTATCATTCAACTATTCGAAAAGGATCTTTTGAACTTGTGATTCCTCTTTTCATAAAAAACAGGGAGATAATTGAAGTGAAATTGAAACGGCCTCATGACCAGTATTACGCAGGAGAAACAATTTTTCGGCTGGACCATCTCCTTCCTCTATCCAAAAAGGAATGGGAATTTTACCAAAATTTTGAAAAAGGAGCTCGTGAAATAACGAAGTGGGTTCATCAACATTTTCCTGATGCACACTTTCAAGAAAAGGATGAAAATACATGAACATAAAAGAATTAAAGATCATTGTGACTGGAGGATCTGGTTTTCTTGGAAAACATGTTGTCAGCTGCCTGAAAGAACGAGGATGCCAAAATATCTTTATTCCAAGAAGCCGCGACTACGATTTACGAAAAGAAAGCGACATTATCAATATGTTCAAAGATTTCAAAACAGACATTGTCATTCATTTAGCAGCTGTTGTCGGCGGCATTGGAGCCAATCAAAAAAAACCGGCAACGTTTTTTTATGACAATTTAATTATGGGTGTTCAATTAATGGAACAAGCAAGAAGGTTCGGCGTAAAAAAGTTTGTCACTGTCGGCACAGTCTGTTCTTATCCTAGGCTTGCACCCGTTCCCTTTCAAGAAAAAGACTTATGGAACGGCTATCCTGAAGAGACAAATGCACCTTACGGCATAGCGAAGAAAGCACTGCTTGTACAAGCTCAAAGTTACCGAAAGCAATTTGGTTTTAATTCCATCTTTTTAATCCCTGTCAATTTATACGGTCCATGGGACAATTTCGATTTAGAAACATCCCACGTCATTCCCGCAATCATCCGCAAATGTTTGGATGCAAAAGAACTAGGAAGCGAACACATTGTTTTATGGGGCTCCGGCCATGCAACGAGAGAATTTCTTTATGTGAAAGATGCTGCATGTGCAATTGTATTGGCGACGGAACTTTATGACGAGGGACTGCCTGTCAATATCGGAACAGGGAAAGAAATATCTATTAAAGCGCTCGCTCATTTAATTAAAGAGTTGACGGAGTTTGAAGGAGACATCTTATGGGATGAAACGAAACCGGACGGACAGCCCCGCAGGAAGTTGGATATCCGTTTGGCAAAAGAAAAATTTGGCTTTTCAGCCAAAACCGATTTAAAAACAGGTTTGCAGCAAACGATTGAATGGTACCGAAAACATAGGGACTTCACCAATCAATGATTTTTTATTTGATGAAAGATTTCAAGCAATTTTTGACCGCTTTTATCCCATGAAAAATTTTTTGAGCGGACTTTTCCTTTCGCAATCACCTTTTTTCTTATCTTTACATCCATTATTTTCACGAGTTTATCTGCTATATCGTTCGGATCATACGGATTGAACAAAAGTCCCGCTGATTGGACGATTTCCGGTATGCTCCCGGCGTTTGCTGCGGCGATGGGGGTACCGGTTTTCATCGCTTCAACTAACGGAATGCCAAATCCTTCAAAAAGAGAAGGATAGATGAGGAAACTAGCGAGATGATACATATACGGTATATCTTTTTTCGGCACATATCCTAAAAAGGAGATTTGTTCGTCTAATTGCAGCTTTTGAACGAGACTTTGGATTTTGTCAAACTGTTGAAGATCAGCTTTTTCATAACCTGTAAAAACAATGGATATTGAATAGTTGTGGTATTTTTTTGCAACGGATAACGCCTTCAGCAGATTCAGATGGTTTTTATGAGGCCAGAAATTGGCTGGATATAGACCGAATTCAACCGGAAGCTGATATTTTTTTTTGATGCGTTCGATTTTTTGTTTCCTGATAGGCTGCTGAAACTCTTTCGGAGCATCTCCATAAATGACATCTATTTCTTTTTTATTTACTTCGAATTTTTCGATTATTGTCCGTTTAGAAAAATCTGAAATCGTTATAATGCGGTCGGCATGTTCGAGGGCATCTTTTATATCGCGATTGCGTTTTTCCCTTTCACTTTGTTGAAAAAACTCCGGAAAATATTCATGCTGAACATCGGGAATTAAAACACAAACCGGAATGTGAACAACTTTTGGAAACCTTGTAAACAATGGGCACAATAAAACATCAATGTTTAATTGATCAATCCAAGTCTTCAACTGTTTTTCCGTAGAATTGTTCATGGAAACGCTCAATTTTTTTACATTACATCCTTCGATGTTGAACAAATGCATCTGAAATTCGTTCAGAAACAGATAAAATTCATGCTCAGATGTTCTAGACATTCCCTCTATTAAATTGGCAGCAAACTGCTCCATCCCGCCCATTTTTCCTGACCAAAATTGAATCATGTTTACCGCAATTTTCATGTTCCGTCATCTCGTTCCTTTAACAACCTTTTGATTTCATGTTCTTTTGATTTATGACAAATTAAGAGACCATCTTTTGTTGAAGCGACAATCAAATCTTGAATTCCAATCAATAACGCATGCTTTTGATCGACTTTTACAAGACAATTTTTTACATCACTGGCTGTGACTTGCCCTATCAAAATGTTTTCTTCCTCTGATGAGGAGTAAAAATGTTCCAATGAACTCCATTTCCCTACATCATTCCACTGTAAGTCAACAGAAATTGTGTAAATGTTGTCCGCTTTCTCTAAAATGGCATAATCAACTGAAATTTTCGGCAAGGACTTATACACTTTTTGGACATGCTCATCGTCTTTCGTAAACGGCTCCCACAATTCAGGTTGAAACTTTTCCATATAGTACGCAATGGTCGATGGTTTCCAAATAAAAATGCCGCTGTTCCAAAAAACATGATCCATTTGATACAACGTTTTTGCCAGAGCGTAGGAAGGTTTTTCAATAAATGCTTTCGCCCTGAATACCGAATCCTCTTTCTTCACGCATTGAATGTAGCCATAACCCGTTTCCGGCCTATCCGGTTTTATGCCAAGCGTCACGATCGTATTAGACCTGCAAGCTATTTTTTCGGCAGCTTTCAAAGCCTTTAACAGCTCATTAGCATCTGGAATATAGTGATCTGCAGGTACAGCAGCAAATACTTCATCATCCTGTTTTTTTAAAAATGTTCGAGCGCAAAAAGCCATGCATGGTCCAGTATCTCTTTGGGCGGGTTCGATGAGGATCTGTTCATCAGAGATGCCCAATTGATCTTTTATCAAATTTTTATATTGTGCTGTAGTAATAATATATATATTTTCAACCGGCATCTGCCCGGAAAAACGTTTATATGTTTGCTCTAGCATCGTTTCATCCTGTTTGGTGAGCGGAAGAAATTGCTTAGGTTTTTCCTTTGTACTCCAAGGCCAAAATCTTGTACCTTGTCCTCCAGCCATTATCACGACTTTCAAAAAGCAACACCTCGTTTCGAGTTTCACAGTATTTTACGCAAGGCATAGATTTTTGTTTGAATAAACCGCCTTGAATAAACAGATTTAGGCGCTGAAAGAAGGAATCCTTAAAGTGATAGAGCAAGTATCATGCCGTTTTTCATAAAATTATATATAAGAACAGACATTGGCGATGGAGAACAGCGGATTTTTAAATATTTACATTTTCTTTTTTTAAGAATTTTATGAAATAGAAAGGGCGTATCTCGCATGAAAATATTGTTTACTTTTTATATTGCGGGAAGCGGCGTCGAAACGTTGAATCGTCAACGTTTTGCCGCTTTAAAAAAATACGGGGTCGAAAGCCATGCATTATATTTAACAAAAGGTTCCGGATGGAAAAATATAGAGGCAAGCGGAATGACAGCGTTTGTCACCAATGATGAACAAGAGATTAAGCGGATATTTGAAATAGAAAAATACGACTTGATTTTTGTTTGTGCAGACTACCTTTTTTTGTCAAAAATTAGAAAACTAGGCTTTAACGGCAAGATCGTATATGACATTCAAGGGTTTGGAACAGAAATCGATCAACTGTTAAAAAAAGCTAAACCGTTCGTTGAAGAACATGCCGCTGCCATTTTATCCCCCAACACATCCCACTTAATTACAAAAATAAAGAAAGCTTTTCCGGATAAACAGCTTTATAGCTTTCATAACGGCATCGATACGAAGTTATTCTCCAAAAAAGAAGTGGAAGCTCCTCAAAAAAGGATTATAGGGTGGGTAGGCAGAATAGAGGAGAACAAAAATTGGAAACTTTTTCTCCGCCTTGGGAGACATTTGTTAAATCAACAATTTGACATTGAATTATGGATGTTTGAGGACCCCACTTTAAGCATGGATGAACAAAGAAAACAGTTCGCAAGGTGGCTGAAACGTCTCGAGCTAACAGAGCATGTAAAAATGTTCGCAAATATCCCCCATGGTGAAATGCCAATCTATTACTCTAAAATCGCAAAATCAGGAGGCTTTTTTTGCTCAACATCGCTGTTAGAAGGATTCGGATATGCTCCGTTGGAAGCGATGAGCTGCCAATGTCCCGTTCTATGTACAGATTCAGACGGAGTGAAAAGCTTTGTCATTCATAATCGGACAGGAAAAATCATCCCAAAAAACCGCCTTCAAAAAGCGGTTTTAGAAGCAAAGGATATGTTAACTAATGCACCTCTCCGTTCAAAATTGGTTCAAAACGGTCTGAATTTAATTCAACACGAATTTTCACTTGAAAAATATGGTGAATCTTTTATCAAAATGCTTAAACATCTTGGGTATAAACAAAAAGAATAGGCTTGTGAAAATTAATTAATAATTATAAATGACTATACTTTTTGATCGACTTTGAATATACGTATAGTATTAGGAAGTTCCATCTGAGCGCACTTCCTAATTTTATAAATAGGAGGGGTATGCTTTGCCACAAACTGTAGAAGAGTGCCGGGAAAAATTAGAACAAACACGTTTATCGCAGCAGCAAACAAGAAATAAACTACTTGAATGCCGGCAAAAGCTAATCGATTGTAGAGAAGAATTAGCACAGTGCAGAGAAGAATTACGAGAATGCAGAGAAGAAATGTAAACTATTTTAAATAGGAGGGTGAAAGAATTGCCGAGTCCTGAACTGATTCAATGCCGAAATGAATTACGGCAGGAAAGAGCAACGTTAAGGGAGATCAGAAACGAACTGCGCCAATGCAGGGAACCATTAAGCATCTGTCGAAGCGAACGGCGCGAGTGTAGAGAAGCGCTTAGAGAATGCCGAAATCCATACACCATTGCTGCAATTGAAAGCATGCATCTATAAGAAAGGCGCTGACCAAGTCTTTCAGGTGTAAGAAACCGGAAAAAAACGAGCTGATCCTGTCAAAAATTCCGGTTTCTTCCACAATTTTTGGATAAAGAATGCCGAAATATTTTTCCTTAAAATTAAACACAGGGGCTGTCTAATAATAAGTCGATTTTCCGGCTTATAGACGCCCCTTTAATGTTTTAGAAACGTTGATATATCAATGCTTATGTCGTTTTCAATGGATTTTGACTTTCTGGACAGCCCCTCTTTAATGTTTGAAACTATAAACATTTTAGTTCAAATTGCTTCTCAATTCTTATCTTTCCAGCGGACAACTTCCCATTTTAATGATTCGCCTTTGGGAAATGAAGCAAATTCATATTTGCTTAATGGAATGGCAAGCGATTTGTCGTATTTTAATTTACGGAGGACCTTTGCTTCCATTGGTTTAAGTTCACCATTTCCACTAATAAAAAAATGCCGTTTATACAAAAACAATTTTCCTTCCGGAATCGGGTTTTTTTGATCAAATGTTCTCGAAATAGGCTTGCCAATTTGAAAATCTTCCAACATGTCAGGCGCTACAAGAATGAAATCTTTTAAGTCTGCCTTTAATCTCCGCAAAGCATCGGCCGACTCAATCGGCCTGGCGCATCCCCCTTCTGTATAAAAAATACTTTTCCCACATTTAATGAAACGATAATTTGGAAACAATTTGGCATTGGAAAAAACAGATTTTTCAATAGGGGCCCCTTCACGATATTGATAAAGCAATGGATCATGTACTTTTACCAGCTGTTTTCGATCATATTTTAACATTCGAAAGACTGCCTCATCGATTTTCCGCCTTATGTTTCCGTCAATTAAAAATGTGTTTTCATTTGTTGAGAGGACAACCAGCCCAGTCGGCAATTCTTTCGGCATGAATGCGTTCAATTCTTGAAATGAATCAGGTGTTTTTAAACATATATCCAAAACTTTTGGAATAGGATAAAATGGTGACCATTCTGCCAAACGGGCCCAAAAAGCAGCATCACCGTTATGCCAATATTCAGGCGAATCGTCCCAATATGAACCGTATTTCGCCAGTATGAGCGGCAACAGTGAAGCTCGATGCATCACCGAACAATGATCAACAAGATTTTGAGGTTTTGTTAATATCCCGTTTGTTTCCCGCACTTTTTCATACACGGTTCTTCCGCTTTGATCAATTTTTCGGACAAGCTGTTTTGAATAGACAACACCATAAGATGGACTGTTATTTAAAATAGTTGTCATTTCAGAAAGCCGTTCCGGCAAATATATGTCGTCATCTGTTAAATAAGAAATGTAGTCGCCGGATACTTTTTCCAACGCCTCATTAATCAATGTTGCGTAACGTGTTGTTTTATGTCGATCCTCATCTCGAATGCCGCTGTCAAAATATTGAATTCGTGAATCTTGCAAAAAGCCTTTTATAATTCTTTTTGTCTTATCATTGGAATGATCGTCCATGATCAATAGCTCCCAATTGTCATATTTTTGGGCAAGCACGCTTTCAATCGCTAGATGAACCGTATCCGGCTTGTTATAGCTCGTTAAAATGATGGAAACCTTCGGCTTCATCATCTCACACCTTGCTATTTATTTGATGAAAAGCAAATAGATTGGCATCCACCCATGATTCATACGTGCCAGCATCTGACCAAAACCCTTCCACATAGGAAAAACCGATCGTTCCTTTTTCCAAAAATTTTCGGTTTACATCTGTAATTTCATATTCTCCTCTTAAAGACGGCTTGATCTCGTTGAGCACGTGAAAAACAACCGGTTTATACAAGTAAATGCCTGTAATGCATAAATTGGACTTGCTGCAGGTCGGTTTTTCGACTAAATCCGTGATTTCCTTTTTTTCTTTATCCAAAAAAGCAACGCCATATCTCGACGGCTCATCCACTTCTTTTAAAAAGAGATGAGCTTCATTCCCGCTCTTTTCAAAAGATTTCAAAAATGAGCTTAAATTCATTTCAAAAATGTTATCCCCCAGCAAAAGCACAAATGGATCGCCATTCGTAAAAAATTCAGCCTTTCTAACACCATCTCCAATTCCATTTGGCTCCTTTTGAATCGTATATTGGATATTTACATTTAAACTTTCTCCATTTCCAATAATTTTGAAAAACTGTGGTAGATGTTCTTCATTAGTAACAATTAAAATATCTTTAATTCCTGCTTCTTTCAACCTTGAAATCGGCCAGCATATCATTGGGAATTTTCCAACCGGAAGTAAATGTTTATTGATTACATTCGTAAATGGTTTCAATCTCGTCCCTTTTCCTCCTGCCAAAATGACGCCTTTCAAAACCTTTCACTTCCTCGTATACTAAGTTTCAGAAAGTTTTTTTATCGAATTTCCAGTCCGATACGCTCCTTGACAATCGCATATCTTGGGTGGTTACCTTTGTGGGAGGGGCGCGCCCCTCCCACAAAGGGTTCAGCGTACCGGGGTTGGACTTTTCGCAATGTTCCTGGATAATGGTCTTAGGATCATCGGGGATACTCTTCTCACTCCTGTAGCTTCGACTACTTGTAAAGTCTGTCTCCCCGGCCCCTGTTTGGACGTCTAACCCGCAGGCTGTTCCCGTTGGTTTTCCCCATGCTGGAAGGAGCAGCTTCCAGGGCAGCCCATGGTCCAACGTGAGTTCTCATATGCGAGGGTGACTGGTCAACAGGCGCGATCCGGGGGCATCCCGAAGAGTCCTACCCCTCGATCCTACAACAATAGGAGGTGATCTCATGAAACTCTACGTCGGGATCGACGTGAGCTCACGCGACTTAGCCACCTGCATTATGGATCATGAAGGAAATACGTGCGCACGCTTCAAAGTGGATAATCATCTTCTGGGCGCCACCTTCCTTCGGGATCAAATCCTCCTGTGGGCTAACAAGCGAAAGCCAACCGAAATTCTGATCGGGATGGAAGCCACCTCGGTCTACAGTTGGCATCCAGCTATGTTTTTCCACCAGCAGGAGGCCTTGCAGGCTTGGAACGTCAAGGTGTTTACGATCAATCCAAAGCTCATTCGCAAGTTTAAAGAAGCCTATGTCGACTTGGAGAAAACGGATGACATCGATGCTTGGATCATTGCGGATCGGCTTCGCTTCGGCCGTCTGAAGATGACGGCTGTCCTCAAGGAGCAGTTTCTCGCGCTTCAGCGACTGACACGCATGCGATATCATCTCGTCCACCAGTTAACCCGTGAGAAACAGTATTTTCTCCAGCACTTGTTTTACAAATGCAGTTCCTTTACCCAAGAGGTGGACAGTTCGATCTTCGGACATGCCATTCTCGAACTGCTGCTTGAGTCGTGGAGCCTCGATGACATCTGCCAAATGGATGTCAAGCAGTTGGCCGACTTCCTGCGCCAAAAAGGGCGCAATCGCTTTGCCGATCCGGAATGCATCGCCAAGTCGATTCAAAAGGCGGCCCGTTCGTCGTATCGGTTGTCCAAGTGTGTCGAGGATTCCATCGACTTGCTGTTAGGGCTGTCGATTCAATCAATCCGCAGCCTGCAATCGCAGCTCAAAGAGCTCGATAAAGCCATTACCCGCCATCTTGAAGGCATTCCGAACACACTGCAAACCATCCCAGGCATCGGACCGGTTTATACCGCAGGCATCCTGGCCGAAATCGGGCAAATCGAGCGGTTTCACAATCAGGCCGCCTTGGCAAAATATGCCGGCTTGACATGGTCCAAGCACCAATCGGGCCGTTTTCAAGCCGAGGACACCTCCCTCATTCGTTCCGGCAATCGCTATCTCCGTTACTACCTAGTGGAGGCTGCCAACTCGGTACAACGGCATGATGCGACGTTTCGTGCGTACTACCGGAAGAAGTATGAGGAAGTGCCCAAACACCAACATAAACGAGCCCTCGTCCTCACCGCTAGAAAACTCGTGCGTGTGATCGATGCGCTGCTACGCAACGGTCAAATCTACACGCCAAGAAAGGGGGAAGATCGATAAGAGGATCGATCTGGTATACCAATATCAACCTTTAGACCCAGTTTATTACATGTACTAATACTGGGTTTCTTCAGTATTGCCTTTTTTCGGATCATCGGACAAGGGAATTTCCAATTTCTATGATTTTTCACCTTGACATATTACCGCAGGACTTTACGATGCAATTCCCGGAGATATTCCGGTAAACAGTTCATTTCAAATGGCGCTAATCAAGCAAATGTTCAATAATTCCAGCCAAACCTGAGATCGCTAATATGACCGTAATTGGATGGAAAATGGCGTATAAATATTCATTTCCAAAAAATAAAATGGCGGCACACCATATTCCTGTGCACCAATAACAGCTTAAAAGCTCACCGATCCACAATCGAAGTCCTTTTCCTTTCGGTCTGAAAAAAGAAACGGTTTCTCCTGTCTCCCCTTTTTCCTCCACAATTGTTAAAAAAGGAGCCCGCAAAAATGAAGCGATTTTATCAAACACTATAATTCTCGTTAATCGAAAAGATGCCAATGCAGTGAGAACAAATGAAAACCAATACCACTCCATGGAATCAATTCTCCTTTCCTTCACCAACATATGTTTTGAATATTTAAAGCGTTCAAATAAAATTAAAAAACCCGGCATAACCGAGTTCTCCATTTTAATTCCCTAACACTTTTATGTCTAAAATACTTTTCGATTTTATTTTCAAAGGTTCATTTTGATCAAATGTACGGATTTGAACGACATCGTTTTCCTTTGACAAAATAATTCCTTTGTATGTTTTCTCTACTGTTTTAATTTCACATACGTTTTTATACACATGCTCCGGAAGACTTGAAAAGAAATCAATCTTTTCATGAATCGTCATATTTGCCAATTCTCTTCTTCTTTTATAAATTTCTTCCTTCGTCCATGAGCTCTTTACCGCTTGCTTAGAATTATTTGCAATTTTTTTTAATAACGTCGACTGCATGGTCACTTCAGGTTTTTTTATATTCGGCTGGACAATATACATCAAAGGTTCTAATTTTTCTTTTTTAATCAAGTTTGATCGCCACCCTCTAATATGATTTCTCTCATTATTTTATGACACGATAGAATGAAATCATGACGGAAATCTAACTTTTTCTTATGACAAAAGAGCATTTGAAAATCGCTGCACATTGACACAAAAAGTCGTAACAGAACATCAACAATAAATCCAAGCTTCACGGCTTGAAATAGTGGCACCTTGAAGCTGACAGCAAAATTTCATTTTATCCTGCCATAAAAAAAGATTAATCTTGTGCGAGCCACGCACACAGATTAATCTTTTTTAGCTAACTTAATAACCTAAAATATGAAAACCTGAATCAACATGAATCGTTTCACCTGTTATGCCGCGGGAAAGATCGCTGAACAGGAACAACGCCGTGTCTCCAACTTCTTCTTGTGTTGTGGTTCGGCGCAGCGGAGCACGTTCTTCTATTTCCTTCAGAATTGAATTAAAATCACTGATACCTTTTGCCGAAAGCGTACGAATCGGACCAGCGGAAATGGCATTGACGCGAATATTTTCTTTACCTAGATCGTTCGCCAAATATTTCACGCTAGCATCCAATGACGCTTTCGCAACTCCCATTACGTTGTAGTTTTGAACGACTCGCTCACCGCCCAAGTAAGTTAATGTAACAATGCTTCCGCCTTCTGTCATCAAAGGACGGGCTGTTTTCGCAACCGCCGTTAAAGAATAAGAACTGATGTTGTGGGCCAACAGGAAGCCGTCTCTTGTTGTGTTCAAATATTCACCGCTCAGCTCTTCCTTATTCGCAAAGGCGATACAATGAGCGATACCGTGAATCACACCAACTTCGTTTTTAATTTTTTCAAAGCACTGCTCGATTTCTTCATCCTTCGTTACATCACAAGGCAACACGAGATAATCTTCCCGTCCTAACGAATCTACGAGCTCTCGAACCGATTTTTCCATTCTTTCGCCCACATATGTAAAGATCAATCTTGCTCCCGCTTCATGCAAAGAGCGGGCAATTCCCCAAGCAATGCTTCGCTTGTTAGCAACACCCATGACCACAATGTTTCGGCCTTCCAAATTCAATTTCATGGAAAATCCTCCTAAACATTATTACAAGTTATTAATACCTGATCATAATTATAAAGGACAAAAGAGAAAAAAGCCAGAACATATATGTCCGGCTTATGTTATTTAGAAGCAGCTAAATTTCTTTTATATGCCCAATGATTGGTCGGACCGTGGCCGCCTCCGATGCCTAGAGCATTTTCTACAGCAAGATGGATGAACTCTTTTGCAGTTTTTACGGCTTCAATGACTTCTTTTCCTTTGGCGAGCTCAGCTGTCAGCGCAGCAGAAAAAGTGCAGCCTGTTCCGTGCGTGTGCTTTGTGTTGACATAGTTGCCTTTAAATTCATAAAAATCATGCCCGTCAAACAACAAATCAATGATTTCGCCGCCCGACGGCTGATGTCCTCCCTTTATGATCACATGCTTTGCTCCCATTTGGCAAATTTTTTTCGCAGCTTCTTTCCGATCATCAAACGATTTTATCTCGATGCCCGTGATCGCTTCCGCTTCCGGGATGTTCGGCGTCACAATAAACGAAATCGGAATTAAGTCGTTGATGAGCGCGTTGATGGCAGACTCTTCAAGTAATGGATGTCCGCCTTTTGCAATCATTACTGGATCAACGACAATTTTTTCCCATCCATGCTTTTGAACTTTATTTGAGACGATTTGGATGATTTCTTGATTAAAAAGCATTCCTGTTTTGACCGCATCTGGCGATAAATCTTCAGCAATTGCATCAAGCTGACTGATCACCCCTTCAGCCGGAACAGGGTAGACACCATGAACACCTAATGTGTTTTGAGATGTAACGGCCGTGATTACGCTCATTCCGTATACATCCAACTCTTGAAAAGTTTTCAAATCTGCCTGAATTCCCGCGCCTCCCCCTGAATCGGACCCGGCAATCGTCAACGCTTTTCCGATGGTCATAAACACACCTCCATTTAAGCTCCGAAGTAACGTTGATAAATAGCTTTTGCTTTCTCTTCTTCCTTAGTGCCGTGAATTAATGCTCTTCCGTCTTGAAAAAGCACGACGCGGAAATCATCCGCCTGAAAGGATATTAAATAAGCATTTCCCTTTAAGTCTTTCACGATCGGACGCAAACGATTGGTAATTTCTGATAGCGAAATCTTCTGTTTTTGCTGCGGACGTATTTGTACGGTATTCCTTCCGCACAAAACCGCTGTTTTTAATCCATTTTCAACCGACAAATATGGATATGTCGGGTGATGTCCGCACGATGGGCAGTCGGCCTTTTTTAATTTTGTCATGTCCACTGCAGAATGCTCCCTTGTCCAAACATCAAATGAAACTAACTGCTTGGACACCTCTCCGCTGACTAAATATTTCAGTGCCTCTGCTGTTTGATAAGAGGCGACGATTTGCACCGCCGGGCTGATCACGCCAACTGTATCGCACGTCATTCCGTCAGACGGAATCGCTTGGAGCATACAATGGAGGCATGGTGTTTGTTTCGGAACGATGGAAACGGTCATTCCATAACTTCTCACTACTGCCCCATAGATCCAAGGTATTTCGTGCTTCATTGCTAAATCATTGATGAAAAATCTCGTTTCAAAATTGTCAGTTCCATCGATGATAAGGTCTACATCCTTTACATGTTCAATAAAATCAATTGAGAAATCGCCCACAATCGCTTCAATCGAAATGTTCGAATTGATTTCCTGCAAATGTTTTTTGGCAGCAACCGCTTTTGGCAGCTTTTGTTTCGCATCCTCTTCTGTATACAGCTGTTGACGCCCGAGATTGCTCCAATCGACATAATCACGGTCAATGATGGTTATTTTACCGATTCCAGCACGGGCTAACATTTCAGCGCTTGCGCAGCCGAGTGCCCCAGCTCCAACAATGAGCACATGGCTTTTCAGCAATTTTTTTTGTCCCTCTTCTCCAATAGGAGAAAACAAGATTTGGCGAGAATATCGTTCCATTATGTCGTTAACATTCCTTCCGTTGGACTGCTTGCTTGTGCATACCGTTTTTTCGGAATGCGTCCTGCTTCATATCCAAGTCTTCCTGCTTCAATCGCCAGTTTCATTGCCTTCGCCATTTTCACAGGATCTTTTGCACCGGAAACAGCTGTATTTAATAAGATTCCATCTGCTCCCATCTCCATGGCGAGTGCGCAATCTGCCGGCGAACCGATTCCGGCATCAACAATGACTGGAATATTGGCTTGCTCAATAATAAATGATAGATTGAGAGGATTGACAATTCCTTGGCCTGATCCGATCGGAGATGCTCCCGGCATGATGGCATGAACCCCTAATTCTTCAAGCTTCTTCGCCAGAACAACATCGTCTGAAGTGTATGGAAGAACAATAAACCCTTCATCCAATAACATCTCTGATGCCTTCAATGTTTCAATCGGATCAGGGAGAAGCGTTTTATCATCTCCAATTACTTCCACCTTAATCATATCACATAATCCTGATGCTTTAGCAAGTTTAGCGATTCTGACTGCTTCCTCCGCAGTTTTTGCCCCGGCCGTGTTCGGCAGAAGCGTATATTTCGATAAATCCAACATTTCTAAAAAATTTGGCTGAGAAGGCTCGTAAATATTCATTCTTCTGACGGCAAATGTCAAAATTTCAGCACCTGAGGCCTCCACCGCTTCTTTTTGTATCTCAAAAGACGGATATTTTCCAGTTCCTAACATTAATCTCGACTGAAATGTTTTATCTCCTATTTTTAACATGAATCATCATCCCCCTCCAACAAAATGGACAATTTCAATTTGATCACCATCATGTAATGTCTGGAAGCTGTATTGTTCTTTTGAAACAATTTCACCATTTCGTTCAACGACAACAATTCTTTCCTGTAATTGAAAAAAGTTCAGCAAATCTTCAATGCTTCGAACACTATTCTCCACTTCCATCTGCTGGCCGTTGATGCGAAGTTTCACCGTTTCATCACCTCCCTTTCGCATCAGAAAGCAATCGGTTTAAAGAAAAGCTATGAACATAACGCTCATATTGATTCGTTTTCAAAATCATGTCTTTTACGATCAAGCTTGTAATCGGCGCTAGAAGAATGCCGTTTCGATAATGACCGGTCGCAAAAAAGATTCCCTCATGCTCCGGGTGCTCGGCAAAATACGGCCAGCCGTCAGCTGTTTGCGGCCTGAGCGACGACCAAGCACTAACGACCGGTTCAGACCCGATTTCTGGCATCATTTTCTGAACCTTGATCATTAATTCGGATACTCCTTTGACTGTTGGATTCGTATCCCAGTCGTTTTCATAAGAAGTTGCTCCAATAATAACGGTGCCGTCTTTTTTCGGTACGATATAACAGTGCTCGTAAAACACTGTTTTGTTGATCACTAGTTTTTTCGGTTTTACGGCTAAGCATTCTCCTTTAACGGGCTTCATTGGATTTTTCAACCCCAACTTTTCTAAGAAAAAGCCACTCCAAACTCCGCTTGAAACGACGACTTTTCCACATATAAAAACTCCTTGGGAAGTGACAAGCTTGTATGCTTTTCCCTCTTTAATCACATCGAAAACAGGACATTGTTCAAAAATGGATGCACCATATTTTCTAGCGCCTTTCGCATATGCGCAGCAAACAGATGAACCTTTCACTTGGCCGTCATGTTTAAGCCAAAGAGCTCCCGCAATGTCTTCAGAAACATGTGGCTCATTTGCCAGTACGTTTTCCCTTGAATGCCATTCTAGTTCATTCTCATCTGCGAGCGATTGCAGAAAGCGGCCTTCTTCCTCAGTAAATGCAAGCCGATACATGCCTTCCTGCACAAGCTCAATATCCACACCAGATTGCTCCAATAATTCTTTTGCAAGGCTCGGATATAAATTTCGGCTCTCTAAGCATAGCTCAAAAAATATGTCTCTTTTTTCATTTTCAGAATGGGCACCCAGCATTCCTGCTGCAGCGGATGTCGCTTTACCTCCGATTTCGCCGCTTTCAAACACGGCGGTCTTCAGCCCTGCTTTTGATAGCTCATAGGCGATCCCTTGGCCGATGACCCCTCCCCCGATGATTCCAACATCAAAAACGTTCATTTTAAAAAGCTTCCCCTTTCCTGAAAAGTTTGGCAGCGCTCTCTGGATCTTTCGAAGAAAAGATATAGGACATAACGGCAATACCGCTTGCTTTTTTTTCTAAAACCTTTTGCATATTATCAGGCGTGATCCCACCGATGGCGATAATAGGAATATTGACGTGTCCAACGATTTTCCTAAGCAAATCTGTTCCCTTTGCCGGAAGTCCTTTTTTACTGTTCGTTTCAAAAACGTTTCCGAAAAAACAATAGTCTGCTCCGTCTTTTTCTGCTTTTACCGCTTCATCTAATGAATGGACGCTGACACCGGCTTTTATTTGCGGAAAAGCGCTTTTCACTTTTTTTACCGGCAGGCCGGTTCCCGGAAGATGAACATTTTGAACGCCTGTTAGGAGCGCAACATCGAGCCGATCGTTGATAACAAGCTGTTCTCTCCTTATCCCGTTTGCCAAAAGCTGTTCTACAAGATGAATGATCTCACATGGTCTTTTATTTTTTTCTCGTATATGAACGTAATCAACATGATCTGATATGGACAAAATTATGCGTATTAGCTCGTTGACCGGTTTTGTTCCGTCTGTTACGGCATGAAGTTCCAACATTGTACATTCCTTTCATGAGAAAGACGCTCACACTCGTCTTTCAAGGTTCAAAACTGGAAAGCAGCTGTCCAGTGGTGAGACTGGAAACAATAAAAAACCACCTTCCTTGCTGGAAAGTGGTAATGGAATATCAGACATATGTTTCAAATTCCCACTTCCCTACGCTGGCATCATCCAGATCAGGTTCAAAGGGTCTTAAAGTCAACACTTTAATCTCAGCCTTTCCAAAGGCTCCCCTAGTGGATGCTTATTAAATTTTCATACTAATTTCATGCTATCACAATTTGTTTTGTTTGCAAATATTATTTGCTAAATTCCAGCTCATCTTTTAACTCATTTACATATTTGCGGGAACCCGTTACAATCAAGCGGTCCCCTTTTTTCAATTCGGTATCGCCGTGAGGCACAATGGAATCTTCACCTCGAAAAATCCGGACAAAGATACAATCTCCTGTAAACGGAAAGTATCGAAGCTTCATTCCATCATATTTTCGGTTATTCATATTAATTTGATAAAGAGAGTTGTCTTGGTTTGTTAAGATCCGCATAACGCCAGGCGATTCGATCAAAGCCCTGAGCAGCGTTTTTGTTGACAGCATGACGGAAAATACGCTGATCCCCTTTTCTTTTAATGCTTGATCCAACTCCGGGGAAGAAATGGAGGCGATGACCTGTTCTACGCCGCATTCTTTTGCATATGTCGCAATTTCCGCATTTCTTTCTTCATCCCCAGTAGCCACTATTACTATATCAGCTTCCATTATGTGGTGTTCATTCAATGATTCTATCGAATAGTCTTTCAATTCTTCAATTTTAAACACCGATTGAGCAGTCCCGTTTTCAATTTTGTCTTGCTGTGTATGATATACGGTTGCTTCATACAAATTTTTGTCCAATTCTCTTGTGACTGGAAGGGTCATTTGATTTGCACCAATAAAAGCAATTTTCTTTTTAGGCTGCACCGCCATTTTTTTAGGGAATAATTTTTTAAATCCTATCGGCGTGATAATGCTTGTTAACACGGCAACTACTATTAGTGCGTCAGCCATTTGCTTATCAATCAGTTCGATTCGCTGTCCAATTTCAGCTGCCGCAATAACTAATGATAAAGTAGCAGTCAACAAGAACGCCGCCGCAATCGTTGTATTCGTATCATACCATTTTCTCAGCACAAAAACGGGAATAAACTTTGAGATCAAGAGGGCGAGAAATAACAAAGGAATTAACAAAAGAAGGTTCGGATCTTTGATCAATTCCCATAAATCCAATTCCACCCCTATCATGACAAAAAAGATCGGGATTAAAAAACCGTAGCCAAACGAATCTAGCTTTTGCACCAAGTCTGAATTAGGCGATAAAAGCGAGACTAAAACTCCCGCAAGGAAGGCGCCTAAAATATTTTCTGCCCCAAGCGTTTCCGATAAACCTACAAGTGCGAGAATTAACGTAAAAACCGCCCTTGTTCCAATTTGAACCGTTCCTTTTGACATCGATTTAATAAAGGATCGACTTTTAAACCTTTTGCCAATGAAGTAAAGCAGTACGCCTGCTGCAAACAAAAGAAGCAGAAGCCACGTATTGCTTTCTCCTTCGCTGTTTAAGGAGACAAAAACCGCCAGCAAAATCATGGTGACAAGGTCGGCTATGACAGCCACCAGCAAAATAATTTGGCCGATGGTTGTTTTCATAATTTGCTCGTCTTTCAGCGTCGGCACTACTACTCCTAAAGAAATCGTTGAAATCACTAACGTCATGAAAAAGGCATTGCGGATAAATCCCATCCACATTAACAAATACGATAAAAGTAATGAAACAACGAAAATGCCAAGAAAAACAATTGACGCAACCAAAAAAGTATGAGGAGCTTTTTTTCCGTTGGACAGCTTTTCTTCTTTTTTCTTCTCTTTGGAGAAAATGGTGAAATCAATCTCAAGCCCGCTTAAAAACATGAGAAATATAAATCCCAGCGTTGAGAGAGTTGACAGCCATACATCTTCTTGCACTAAATTAAATCCCGTTTTCCCGATGATTAATCCGACAATAATTTCCGCAACGACGACAGGAATGAATGCCAGTTTGAACCGATGCAGCAAAATCGGGGTTAAAAAAGCGCCTACCAACACGATGACAAGAGAGGTTACTGCATGTGATTCCATATTGCGCCTCCTTTAGCTAATTTTGTTAGAGCAAATAGTTCATAAATAGTGTCGCCATGCCAAAATAAATCAAAATGCTGATCATATCATTAATCGTTGTAATAAATGGACCGGAGGCCACAGCCGGGTCAATACGAAGCCTGTGCATGACAAGAGGAACAAACGCCCCGGCAATTGTCGCAACAGTCAGCGTTGACAATATGGAAAGACCCACTAGCAGTCCTAAGAAAAATTTCTGCTTCCAAATAAAAATTGTCAGTGCAACAACAATTCCGCATACTGTTCCGGTAATCAAGCCGGTTCCAGCTTCTTTGAGAATAATTTTCCACACGCGTTCGGAAGTGCCTTCGCCTGTTGCAATTCTTCTTACGGCAACAGCGAGAGCTTGTGTTCCTGTATTTCCAGCCATCCCTGCAATTAATGGTATAAAGAGCGCTAAAGTTGCCACTTTGTTCAACGTTTCTTCAAACTGGCCGATTAGGCCGGCGGTGAACATTCCTAAAAATAGGAGAATAATAAGCCATGGCAATCTTTTTTTGGCAGCAGAAACAGCATTCGGATCATATGAATCTACATCCGAGACAGCGGCCAGTTTCGAATAATCGTCAGAAGCCTCTTCGTCCAGCACATCAATAATATCATCAACAGTTATAATTCCAACAAGACGATGTTGAAAATCAACAACCGGAAGAGCCAAAAAATTGTAGTCCTTCATCTTTCTTGCTACTTCTTCCTGATCATCCGCCACAGATACCGAGTAGACTTTCTTTTTCATAATGTCAGCAATCAAAGTATCGTCTTCATGAACAATTAAATCTCTTAACGACAGGACGCCAACAAGATGTTTCTCTTCGTCAATCACATATAAATAATATATTGTTTCCGCATCAGGAGCTTCTTTCCGCAGCAAGTCCATCGTTGACTGCACCGTATAATTGGCATTAATGGCAACGAACTCGGTTGTCATAATACTTCCTGCGGTAAATTGTTCATAATCAAGAAGTTCGCTTATGCTTTTGGCAGTTTGAGCGTCCATGATGGTTAAATAGCTGGAAATTTTCTCTTTTGTCAGCTCACTTAATACATCTGCCGCATCATCGGCGTACATGTATTCCATCATTTTGGCGGCAAATGCCGGATGCATTTCCTCAAGCAGCGATTTGTAGCGGTTTTTATCATCCCTTATATTTTCAAAAACATTCGCCATTTCTTCCGGAGATAGAATTTGATATAAAAGCATTCTATCCGGCTGGTCAAGTTTTAGAAAAAATTTTGCCTGATCATATGGATGTAGCTCAAAAAACAGCGAACGGAATTCCTCTACATTGTTCTCTCTCAGCTTGTCAATCATCAACTGTCTGTATTCCGGTGCATCTGTTTTAGGCTGCATAAAATCTCCTCCTTTCCGGAAAAATATCGAAAAGTTTTGTGTTTTACTATATTAACAAATCTATCTGATTTTGTCGTACATTTTTTCATAACAAAAGCATGCACTTACAGGCGCGCATGCTTAATTATTTTTTCCATATCAGGAGGAAGCTTGCAAGTATACGTCAAATTTTTATGCAAAACGGGATGATAGAAGGACAGCGACTGACTGTGGAGGGCATGGCGGTCAATTTCTTCTTTTTGTCCACCATAAAGCGAATCTCCTAAAAGCGGATGACCTATATAGGACATATGTAGACGAATTTGATGAGTTCTACCAGTTACAGGCTTTACCTCAACAACCGTTTTGTCAGAAAAGCGGCTTATGACCCGAAAATGCGTAATAGCTTTTTTCCCATCCTCCCTGACAGTTCTCTCGATGATGCTATCGTCCTTTCTTGCAATTGGCGCATCGATGGTGCCTTCGTCTTCGCTGATCCTTCCATGGACAATTGCGATGTATGTCCGTTTTACCGCTCCTTTTTGCTGTTCCTTTGAAAAAAGAAAATGGCTGTAGCGATGTTTGGCTACAAGAAGCAGCCCGGATGTATCCCGGTCAAGCCGATTGACGATATGCACCGTAAGATTTTGCCGCTGTTGATCATAATAGTGTAAAAGCCCGTTCGCAAGACTTCCTGACGGATGCTCTCTAGACGGAATGGTGGACAAAAACGCCGGTTTATTTACAATAAGGCAATAATCGTCTTCATAAACAATGTTCAATGGTATGTTCTCTGGAATGAGCGACTGGCTTCTCTTTTCTTCCGGAAAATGGACGGTTACTTGATCGCCTTCTTGTAAGACGTATCGGACATTTTTTTCGTTCCCGTTAACGACAATTTTTCCACCGTTAAATTTAATATCTGTTAAAGCGGATTTAGAAATATGATGCTCCCGCAAAAATTCTCTAAGCAGCCAGCCATGATGTTCTTTTTTGATGTCCCAATGAAGCTGAAATGTCCCCATGTTTTTCTCTTTCCTTTATCTGTCGCCAATAAACGAGTCCCGGACCCGCTTCCAAAATGGGAAAGGCCGAAATCTCGCAAACCTTACCTTTTCCTGTGCGACCCGGCATTGGATGGACCTGACGTTTTTGTGAAGAAGTGTTAAATGATCGATTGTAATTTGAAAATCAACATCATTGACAGGCTTTAGCATACACGTATGGTGGTCAGGCAAAATTAACGGCGAGCCGATTGTCCGGAACACCCTGTTGTTTATGGAAGCCATTTCTGTTAATTGAATAGCCCGCAGTGAAGGATGAATGAGAGCACCGCCAAGCGCTTTATTGTAGGCGGTGCTTCCTGTCGGTGTTGAAATACACAACCCATCTCCTCGAAATGTTTCAAAGAGAAGCCCTTTAATTTCTATATTCATGACGAGAGTCCCTTCAATGCTTTTCACTGTGCATTCATTTAGCGCAAGGTAGGAGGCTTCACTCCCGCCATTATGCCGGACCACCACTTCAAGCAATGGATATTCAACGATCTGAAACGGTGTTTTAGCAATTGCAATCACCATTTTTTCAATTTCATTCGGGAGCCAGTCGGCATAAAATCCTAAATGCCCCGTATGAACTCCTATAAACGCTGTTTTATCCAATCGTTTATTATATCGATGAAATGCATAAAGCAATGTTCCGTCTCCCCCGACGGAAATCACGATATCCGGCTGATCTTCATCATATTGAAACTCGAAATCGAGCAAATAGGTTCTGATTTTTTGCGCCAAAGCATTAGATGTTTCATCACCTTTTGATGTGATCGAAAACCTCATTTAAGTATCATTCTCCTTTTTTATGTTGTTTCTGTTTTGCGTGAAAATATCGCCTGCGCTTCTTGAATTTCTCCCCGTATTTGCGACATTTCCTCATCCAGCCGGTAAGCAGCTTCAGCAGCGCGCTGCAAGCGGATTTTAATCTGTTCAGGTATGTTCCCGCTATATTTGTAATTTAAAGAATGCTCAATCGTCGCCCAAAAATTCATGGCAAGCGTACGAATTTGAATTTCGATCAAAACCTTTTTCAATCCTTCGAACGATTGAACCGGGTAGCGGGCCACAACATGGTATGAACGGTAGCCGCTTTCTTTATTCCGGGTTATGTAGTCCCTTTCTTCCACAATTTCCAAATCATGCCGATCTCTTAGCATTTGAACAACCAATTGAATGTCGCCGACAAATTGGCACATCATTCGGAGCCCGGCAATGTCCTGCATTTCTTCTTCTATTTTATCAAGGGGAATTTGTTTTCGCTTCGCTTTATCTAAAATGCTCGGCACAGGTTTTACCCTGCCTGTCACGAACTCAATTGGAGAATGTTCTCCTCTTAGTTCAAATTGGGAACGAATCCCTTTTAATTTGACCTTTAATTCTTCCACTGCCTGCTTATAAGGCGCTAAAAATTGCTCCCATTCCTTGTAGTTCATAAAGCCCCCCTCCTAATAAAACACGCTTTCCACCATTTTTTCCATCTCCTCGCCGTAATTTGCGTTTCCCTTTATATTTTCAAGCAAAAACTCGAGCTCCTCGTGAAATTGGGTAAGCAAAATTTCTTTTTCTCCCACTTTAGCATAAACAGGAAGCTCTTCATTTTTGGCTTCTTTTAAATGAGGCCAAATATCCGATGATAAATCTATGTAAAGAAAGTCTTCGCCATTATCCAATATGTATATAAAAGAAAATTGGTCTGAATCTACCAGCATCTGTCCTTTTGCTGCGAGATTCCCTGCATCATGGACATGCTCCGTTTCGAGCAGCAATTTGCCTTCCGTTTTGCTAACCGCCAGCACTTTAATTCTTTTTTTCATGCTGTTCACCCTTCCAATCAAACATTTCAAGTTCATCTCGTGTATATTTTATTGTATCATATTAATAACAACATTACCTTATTTTGATATTAATCATAGAGAGGAATGCCCGATGGTTCAAGAGCTTGAGATAGAATTTAAAAACCTGCTTACAAAAGAAGAATTCCACCGCTTAGCTGATTTTTTTCAATTGACCGAAAAAGATTTTGCCGAACAGGAAAACTATTATTTTGACACAAAATGTTTTGCGTTGAAAAATCATGGCGCCGCTTTAAGAATTCGCAAAAAGAAGGATCAATATGTTTTGACATTAAAGGAGCCTTATCATGTCGGATTGCTGGAAACACACCAGTTTTTAACCGATCAAGAAGCAGTTTCAGCCATTCATGAGTCGGTCTTTCCGAAGGAGGGATCAGTGGTCGAAAAAATCAAACAGCTTGAAATCAAGCCCGAAAGCCTTCTTTGTTTCGGTTCGCTCATTACAAGCCGGGCAACAAAAAAATATAAAAATGGTGAAATTGTTCTCGATCATAGCCGATATGAAAATAGAGAGGATTTTGAAATCGAATTTGAGGCAGAGGATGAAAAGGAAGGAAAGCAGCAATTTTTGGAGATTTTAAACAAACACAACATCCCGATCCGTCAAACAGAAAATAAAATAAAGCGGTTTTATTCCGCAAAATTTTCAAAGGAGAATTTGTGATGAATACAAACTATAATTTCAATGTTCTGTTTGAGCTTGAAGTCCTTCGTCTTTTGTCAGGCCAATCCGATGGGCCGCAAACAAAAGATGCAGCAATTTCGCTGAACTTTCAGGATGTTTTAAATGCCTTCATCGAACAAGATGTACAATCTGAAACGGCCAAAGAGAATATTTCACTGTCTTCCTCCCAATCTGCCAAAAAAACAAATGAACAGAAACAGGTTTCCGCTGATCTAAATGAAATCATTCAGCAGATGGCTCAAAAATACGGCGTCGATGCCAAATTAATCAGAGCTGTGATTCAACAGGAGTCAAGCTTCAAGGCAAATGCCGTCAGTCCTAAAGGAGCTGCCGGCTATATGCAGCTCATGCCTTCTACAGCAAAAGCGCTCGGTGTAAAAAATCCGTTTGATCCTGTGCAAAATATCGAGGGCGGCACAAAATATTTAAAACAGCTTTTAAACCGATATAACGGTAATGTAAAATTGGCGCTGGCTGCATACAACGCCGGTCCGGGAAATGTCGACAAATATGGAGGCATCCCGCCATTTAAAGAAACGCAAAACTATGTAAATAAAATTACTCAAAAATATTTTGCGTAAAAAGGTGCAAACAAACAGCACCTTTTTCTTTTTCATTAAAAGTAGTTGGAAATATTTGTTATCCAATCGATTTCGGCTAATCTTCGATAGCTGCGCTTCAAGCCGCAAGTCCTTCTATGTTCATTTCACAGCAAGCACAACATATTTGCGGAAATAGCTCCCGCTTTCGCTATTTATCCTTTTGTTTGCATTGCCTCAGCCAACTCCTTCAAAGCGATTCGTTTGAGATAAATAAGTTATGTTGATAAAATAAATGTAACATCATTATTAACGAATGATTCCAAAGGAGCTATCACCATGACAAAACCACCCTTAACTCCATATGACGCGATTGGAGAAAAGAAACTTCACGCTCTAATCGATGCTTTTTATAAAATTGTTAAAAAACATCCTCTTTTAAAACCTATTTTCCCGGAGGATTTAACGGAAACTGCCAGAAAGCAGAAACAATTTATGACACAGTTTTTAGGTGGTCCGCCACTTTACACAAAAGAACACGGACATCCGATGCTCAGAGCCCGCCATCTTCCATTCCCGATTACGCCGAGGAGAGCAGAAGCATGGCTCTCATGTATGCGAAAAGCAATGGACGAGGTCGGACTTGACGGGGAAATACGAGAGTTTTTCTACGATCGGCTTGTGGTGACCGCCCATCACATGATTAATTCGAAAGACGAAGATCAGGAGGAGTATTCAGTTGAAACCTGACAAAAAAGACGAAGTGAATGCTGCTCACTTCTTTTCTCATTGTCACAGCCATCCTAAAAAGCCGATCGAGATTTATATGTTTATTGATCCGCTATGCCCTGAATGCTGGGCGCTTGAACCGTTTATCAAAAAACTGCAAATCGAATACGGCAGGCTTTTCTCATTGCGCCATATTGTTTGCGGAAAGCTTGCTAATTTAAACTTAACAAAACGGCGGAAACCGAAAACAATTGCCCAATCATGGGAGAAGATAGCGAGCAGAACCGGCATGTCATGTGACGGCAACCTTTGGCTTGAAAACCCTATATCATCACCCTACAGAGCTTCCCTTGCTTTAAAAGCAGCGGAGCTTCAAGGGAGAAAAGCGGGCATCCGTTTCTTGCGGCACTTACAGGAAGTTGTTTTTTTAGAAAAGCAAAATGTCTCTGATCAAAACGTTCTCATACAAATTGCTAAAAATGTCGGCCTTGATGTCAATGAATTTGAGAGGGACTTATATTCCGAAAGTGCAAGAAAAGCACTTCAATGCGATTATAAAATTACAGAAGAAATGGACGTGCATGAAATTCCTTCCCTTGTCTTTTTTCATTGCCGTGAAGAGAAGGAAGGATTAAAAATTACCGGATTATATCCTTATGAAACATATGTTGATATTCTTTGCGAGCTTGTCGGAGATAAACCGAAGCCGTCTCAAGTGCCGCCAATAGAGATTTTTTTAAAGCATTATAAATTTGTCGCAACAAAAGAGATCTCCGTTGTGTATAATATGACTGATGAAGAAACGGAACGTGAAATGAAAAGACTGCTTTTAAAGCAACTAGTTGAGCGGGTGCCTGTGAAATATGGAACTTTTTGGCGCTATATCGGGCAGTGAGATTGAGGGGTTTAATTCAACGAAACGTTCTCCATCGGCTTCTATGCTGATGGGGAGCGTTTTTAACCAAAAATGTAAGCGCTTTATCTTTATTAAACAATTAAAAAAAGAAACCACAAACAAACGTTTGTGGTTTCTTTTTTGTCTTATGACAACAAAGGGGATGGGAGAAATTTTTCACGGTCAAACAAAGGGGTAAATGTTTGTTTGTGATCAATTTCACGTTTTTAATATAACAAATTCCTTTTTCAGTTTGCAAGAGGGGAAAACAACAATTCACAAATTTGTCACAAAACATGAAGAATGGGCAAACTGCATACAATATACAAAATCTTTTTCCTCGTTTTAGAACATGTGTAGGAGGGAAAAATTGTGAAAACATTTTGGCTCATAATCAGCCTGCTGCTCGTCATCTTCTCTTTTTTTTATAATCTGTTAGGATTGATGAATCTCGCACCGATTTTCGTTTCTGCCCCCCTGCTTTTTATTTCTCTTTTCATATCGTTTCTTCTGTTTAACCATCGAAAAACGTTCCGCGGATTTTAAGATAAAAAAGAGGACGGGATGATGAACTGCATCTCAATTAGTAGATACAACTGATAATTGGATGTGCAGTTTTTATATAACCGGAAACAAAAAAGGCATGAGTCCAGTTCCAGATCGAACTCATGCCACTAATTTTTTGGATTCAGATGATGCTCCTGTTTTCTTTCACTTTACTTTAACAGCAGCTCCTCCATCTCCGTCAGCTTTTCTTCAAATACTTTGCATGCATCTTCAATCGGCTTGGTTGATGTCATATCGACCCCTGCTTTTTTCAGCACATTAATCGGATAATCAGAGCTTCCCGCTTTCAAGAAATTAATGTACCTTTCAACGGCAGTTTCTCCTTCCGATAAAATCTGCTTGCTCAAGGCGCTTGCAGCACTAAAGCCTGTTGCGTATTGATAAACGTAAAAATTGTAATAAAAATGCGGAATTCTTGCCCATTCTAAGCCAATTTCTTCATCGACCACAATGTTGTCACCAAAATATTTTTTGTTTAACTCATAATACGTTTGCGTCAAAAATTCCGGTGTGAGCGGCTCTCCGTTTTGCGCCTTCAAATGGATATAATGTTCAAACTCAGCAAACATCGTTTGCCGGAATACCGTTCCTCTAAACCCCTCAAGGAAATGATTCAGCAAGTATAAACGTTTCTTTTCATCATCGATCGTGTTGAGCAAATATTCATTTAACAAGTTTTCATTGCATGTAGAAGCCACTTCCGCGACAAAAATAGAATAATCTCCGTACGGATACGGCTGTGTTTTTCTTGTATAGTAGCTGTGCACCGAATGGCCAAGCTCGTGAACAAGTGTGAATAAATTGTTCACATTATCTTGCCAATTCAGCAAAATATATGGATTTGTTCCATAGGCGCCAGAGGAGTAAGCTCCGCTTCGTTTCCCTTTATTCTCCTTAACGTCAATCCATCTGTTTTCAAAGCCTTCTTGTAAAATGCCGACATATTCTTCACCTAATGGAGCAAGCCCCTTCAATACGATGTCTTTCGCTTCTTCATACGTGATTTTCAAATCGACGTTTTGTACAAGCGGCGTATAAAGATCATACATATGAAGTTCATCAAGCTTCAGCGCTTTTTTCCGCAAATCGACATAACGATGGAGCAGCGGCAAATGTTCATTGATCGTTTTTACTAAATTGTCGTAGACTTCCTCGGGAATGTTGTTGGCGCTTAGTGCAGCCTGGCGGGCATTCTCATATTTCCGCACCTTCGCATAAAAATTATTTTTCTTAACAGCTCCGCTTAATGTGCTGGCAAACGTATTTTTAAATTTTCCATATGTTGCGTATAATGCCTGGAACGCATCGCGACGGACTCGTCTATTTTCACTCTCCAAAAACTGGATATAACGGCCGTGAGTGATTTCCACTTCTTCTCCATTTTCATCCTTAATTGCTGGAAATTCCAAGTCCGCATTATTTAATTTTCCAAACGTATTGGAGGCAGTGCTCAGGGCTTCCGCAGCTTGAGCTAAAATAGCCTCTTGCTCCGCATCGAGCACGTGCGGTCTTTGCCGGTTGATTTCGTCCAAGGCATGTGCATAAAGCTTCAATTGATCATTTTCTTTCAAAAATTGCTGAAGCTTTTCTTCTTCAATGGATAGTATTTCCGGAACGATATAGGATGAGAGGCTGGAAGCTTGTGTATAAAGATTTGCTGCCCGGTCATTCAATCCTTGATAAAAAGAATTAGTTGTATCTTGATCGTAGCGCATATGGGCATATGTATAAAGCTTTCCAAGCCTCTCCATCACGGAATCTTGATAAGAGAGCGCCTCATATAACAGATCGGAGGATTGACCTAATTTTCCTCTATATTCACCGATTTTTGGAATTAGCTGCTTTACTTCTTCAAATTCTTTTTCCCATTCATCATCAGAAGCAAAAATATCTTCTAGCCGCCAAGTATACTCAACAGGGATTTCTTCCCGTTTTGGCAGCCTTTTGACAGCTGTTTCATTGCCCATTCTCGATTCCCCCTTTAAAAAAATCAGTCTGTTTCCATCATATTGAAATTTTTTTCAAAACGCAATAAATCACTATGCTTATATTATTCTACAGCAGAAAAAAACATACCTTCCTTGTCCAAATAATGTCCAAGACGTTGTTCACGCTTTTCCATCGCCTCCAAATGAAAAGGAGATGATGTTTTTCGAAACGAATATGGACCGATTGGCTGCAAAAATTTTAAATGGGAAAGAGTCGTTAAATATTCTATAATCGGCTTTTTTAAATCCGTTTTTACGCTACAGCTTCTTTCTTTCATCCCTATTTTCTTAAGGTGCCAAACTAGCTTTTCTGCGTGAAATACTTCATCGGCGCGTAATGTTTCAATAAATAATAAAACTGAGCATTGCCAAATATAGACCGCCTCATCAACCATATAACCGCTTTTTAAAGGGATAAAAACTTCAACTGGCAGCTGCGATAAAGATAAGCCAACTGTTTCGTAAACCTTTTTTTGCAGCTTTCGCTCTTCGTTCGTCTTTTGAAACAGCGGCTTTAAGCGATATTGACTTATTTTCTTCAGCCAATGCTTCCATAAACCGTTTGCCGCCAGGCTCTTTCCTTGCAAACAATCTCGAAAGAAAAACGACTCTGGGGAGATCATAGCAGATGCGGCAAAAATATTCTGTTTAGAAAACGGAATCAGATGGGAAAAAAAGATGAAGGTTTTCTTATCTGAGCAATAATTGATGATAAAAGGATGATCGTTTTGCGGGGAATGAAGAAACTGACACAGAAAAGGAGTCAGTCGATATTGATGTTCACCGACTTGCTTCATTTGTTTCCAGCCTAATATCCAAATCGGTTTAATTCGTTCTTTTTTGTAGCCATTTGTCCGTTTTATCACCTGATCAGGGGGAATATTAGAGCATTGGTATTCAATCGCATACCGTTTATGCTGAAAAGATACAAACAGATCCGCTCGTTGTGCAATAGAAGGTATAAATTTTTCCACTTCCGCAGCTAACCGCTGCCTTTTCAACCAAACATACAATTGCTTTTTTCCGTTCAAATGGTACGTGCTTTCCGCTTCCGAATCAGCCCGACAAGAGGCCGTTAAGTGGGCAAAATGAGGAATTTTGATTTTGCCAATTTTTAATTTTACCGGCTCCTTGCAAGCCGGACAAAAAAAGGATTGCTCTTCTTTCAGTTTTAGAAGCCTTTCTGTCGACCAGTACGGGGCGGCGACATTTACTTTTTCGCCGTTTCGCAAAAGGGCAACAAGCATATAAATCATCACTTCCTTTCACAAATAGAAACATTCGACAAAAGGGAAAAAAATCCTTTCAAAAGCAGCGTTTTTCATAAGTTTTAAAAGATGCCAGAAACACTTCATGTAAAAATATACTTTTTTCAAAAACGCATGCTTGCCGCTAAAGAGGCGGAAGTTAGATGTTGCTTCATTCGTTTCAATAAAGGTTCGCCATTTTACATCGTGACGGTCGGCAATTCACCCGTGGTGTTGTGAAATCCGCTCAAATAGAGCTTTATCCTAAAAAAAACACCGCTGTATCAAAAACGGTGTTTTATAATAAAGGAGACAAAAGCCGCGACGTTGATTCAAACAGCTTTATATATAGCGGGCGTTTTTTGAATTGTTCAAGGTCGATGACACTTGAATTTTCAATGTCTCGAATATAATCCTCTACAAGCGTTTCAATGCTGTCCGTTCGGTATAAAAAAGCATTTACTTCAAAATTCAAATGAAAACTTCTCATATCCATATTCGCCGTACCGATCGATGCCAGTTCGCCATCAACAATAATGATTTTGCTGTGCATAAACCCTTTTTCATATTCGTACACTTTAACCCCGGCTTCTAAAAGCTCCGGAAAATAAGATCGCGACGCATAAAATACAATCCGTTTGTCAGGCCTTTTCGGAACGAGGAGACGAACGTCAATGCCGCTCAGCGCAGCAATCTTTAAAGCGGATTTTATATCCTCGTCAGGAATAAAATACGGAGAGGCGATCCATATCGAATTTTTTGCGGAAACGATCATCGAAAAGAACAAGCTTTTAATGACCTCCCACTTATTATCAGGACCGCCGGCGATTAGCTGAACGCCTCCTTCTTTATCGTCCATTTGAAAATGAGGCAGCAAATATCGATCGGTAAGTAGCTTCTGCCCAGTCATATAATACCAATCCTGTAAAAAAATAAGATTGAGCGTCCGTACTCCTTCCCCTTCGAGCATCATATGCGTATCCCGCCAAAAGCCGAAATACGGATTTCTTCCCAAATATTCATCTCCTATATTTAAACCTCCGACAAAGCCGACTTTTCCGTCAATCACAATAATTTTACGATGATTGCGAAAGTTAATATGGTTAGACAAAAATGGAAGCTTTACAGGCAAAAATGGAACCATTTCAACCCCGGCTTCGAGGAGCTCTTTCCTATATTTTTTGGACAGCTTCCAGCTGCCAACTGCATCGTATAAAAATCGAACCTCTACACCATTTTTCGCTTTTTCGATCAACAGCTTTTTTAATTTTTGTCCAATCACATCATGCCGAACAATATAGTACTCAAGATGAATATGATCTTCCGCTTTTTGAAGCTCTCGAAAAATATGGTCAAATGTTTCAATGCCGTTCGTCAGCACCTTTGTATTTGTCCGAAAAGAAATCGGACTGCGGCCAAGCTTATGGGCAAGCTTAAATAAAAGGCGCTGGTGATTTCTCATGAATTTAATTTTATCTTCATAAGTATGAAAGCTGGTTTCAAATTGGGCATAAGCTTGCTCATCTATTAAAGCTTTTTTCTTAAAAAGACGATGCTTCCGGACATTTCTTCCAAAAAATATGTAAAAGAAGAAGCCTATTAATGGAAATCCTCCTAAAACAACAAGCCAAGTAAGCGTTTGAGTCGGGTGGCGGTTCTCTAAGAAAATGACAAAACCGATAAAAATGATGGATAATGTGAACAAAATGGAAACGGCTCCTAAAAACCATTCCTCCCAGATGTTCTTTGTTAAATATAAGATGACGGCTAGACCAATGGCAAAAACGATTACTTGCAGAAATTTTCTCATAAGCTTCCTCCAGGCAATCGATATTTCTTATCTCTCGATTTGGACATATCTCATTTGATCTGAGATATTAAGCGTTCCTTAAGTAAAAAAGACCGATTTCGAACATGAAATCGGCAATTTAAGAAAAGTGCGTTTCGATTTGTTCCAAGGCATTGTCCTTCATAATCAGCTTTCCGTATTCTTCAAGACGGTGAATTGTCATCCTTGATTCCTGGCCGTATTCAAGCATAATGCTGAGCAAATTTTCAATTTGTTCATCGTCTTTATCCGAAAATTCAACGAATAAATAATATTTTTGTTCAAATACATATAAGCTATTCAAAAATCCGTCCAAACGATGGGATGCTAACGAAATAACGTCTTCAAAGTCCTGAAACTTTATGACAAATTGCAATTGCGCCGTTTCATCTTTCTCATCTGAGGCAGATCGTTCAGACATATTAAAATGTTTGTCCAACAAAGATTCTATATTTTCATCAACCGGGATTTCCCTAAATTTTTCATCGACTACCGGAAGCTCCAGCTTTTGTCCGTCTTTTGACAGCTGAGCTTTTGTAACAATGACTTCAAGCCCTTTGTCATTAGCATGAACTTGAATCCATAACGGTCCTTCAAGCGGAAAGTCTTCTTCATCATTAATTTCATCCATCATTTCCCAAAACAGCTCTTCGCTTCTTTCTCTGTTATACCAGATTTCTTCCCGGTCAAATCCTCGTTCCTCTATGTCAACATATGAAATATAAAATTTTACTGTGTTTTCATTAATGCGTTCGATTTCCATTTGAACAACCTTCCCTTCTTTTTAAAATTTTTGGAAGGGACAATAAACCCCCGAATTCGTTGCACTTTTCCTTCCTAATTTAAAATTTCCAAATTTTCATCGCGAGCACCAAGTTGTTCAATTCTAATTCTATTGTATGATAAATCACTTCATAAAGAAATAAAAAAAGCCTTGATTTTGAAAAAAACCGTTATTTACCTATTAACGCATAAAATACTTCGTTTTTCATATATATTGTACGAGCCATAATTTGAAAAGAGGTTGACTGATGGATGAACAATTTTTCACATCTTTATTCCTTATCATTGGCATTGACCTCATATTAGGAGGAGATAATGCCATTGTCATTGCGCTGGCATGCCGCAATTTGCCGGAAAATCAGCGGAGGAAAGGTATTTTATTTGGAACAATGCTCGCGATACTCAGCCGAATTTTGTTAACGGTACTGGCTGTCCATTTATTGAACATTCCTTTTTTACAGTTTTTTGGCGGATTATTTTTAATGTATATTGCCTTTTTATTATTGACAGGAAATGAAGGTGAGCATACTTCCGTGAAAAGCCACCGCTCATTGTGGAAAGCCATCCAAACGATTGTTTTGGCTGACCTTTTTATGGGATTTGACAATGTCATTGCGGTTGCTGGAGCAGCTGGAGGAAATATCTTTCTTGTCATAACAGGTCTTCTTATATCCATTCCGATCATTATTTGGGGAAGCAGATTCATCATGTCTGGCATGTCCCGATTTCCTTTGCTCATTTACGGGGGCGGAGGAATATTAGCTTATACAGCAGGTAAAATGATGGCAACGGATGAAAAAATGACCCCTCTGTTGAAAACTGAAGCTGTTGCACAAACTCTCCCTTATTTCACAGCTTGTCTCATCCTTTTCTTTGCCCTTTTTTACAACATAACAAAAAAATAACAGCCTTCCGCAATCTATTTTGCTTTGCGTACGGAAGGCATCATTCCCTTTTAATTTGCCATTCTCTGAGCTTCTCTCAGCTGGTAGGTGCGAATTTTTCTTGGCAGAAAGCGTCGTATTTCATCCTCGTTATAACCGACTTGAAGACGTTTTTCATCAATCAAAATCGGGCGGCGCAAAATTCCAGGGTTTTTCCGGATAATATCATACAGCTCCTGCAAAGGAAGCGATTCAACATCAACCTTCAATTTTTGAAAAACCTTTGAACGAGTGGAAATAATTTCATCTGTTCCGTCTTCTGTCATACGAAGAATTTCTTTAATTTCTTCGATCGTTAAAGGCTCGGAAAAAATGTTCCGCTCTCTATATTCAATCTGATGCTTTTCCAACCAAGATTTTGCTTTTCTACAAGATGTGCAGCTCGGAGATGTATACAATATTACCATGCCAATCACTCTCCTTTTCGAGAAAAATATAAGTGTATATATAAAAACTATGCCAATCTCACATTAAAATAAATTTAAAAAAGTAATTTGTATTGATTATTATACTATAAAAAAGCAACTTCGCCTATATGTTTTTATTTCTCAAATTATAACAAAAATGTTACAACCGGTGAATGATGATCATTTTCAAGGCCATTTTCTCAATTAACACCTCTTTTCTTTCTCTACTCTTCTTTTCCCCTTTTTTGGTTCGATCAAACATGAAAAAGAAATTTTTTCAGAAAGACGCTGAGAAGTTGCAAAGAATACACAATTTTTTTATAATCATCTGTAAATGAATACATAGGCGATGAGAAAGAGAAGTACATGCCGAAAACAGTTTTCAGAGAGTTTGTGGCTGGTGGAAACAAACACTGTCCGGTATGGAAATGGACTTTTGAGCTCTCAGCTGAAATCAGTAAGCTGCGGCGTTTTTGTCTTGCGTTAAAAGACGAAAAGTGATTTCACATGAATGTTTGTGAAATAATTAGGGTGGCACCGCGGTCCATTCGTCCCTATACGGACGGATGGGCTTTTTTATATATAAAAATCAGGAGGAGTTTGCACATGAAAACGATCTTTTCGGGAATTCAGCCTAGCGGCACGTTAACACTCGGAAACTATATCGGAGCAATGAGACAATTTGTAGAGCTCCAGCATGAATATAAATGCTATTTTTGCATTGTCGATCAGCATGCCATAACTGTTCCGCAAGACAGACTTCAATTAAGAAAAAACATTAAGAGCCTTGCTGCATTATATTTAGCAGTCGGCATCGATCCGGAAAAATCCACCCTTTTCATTCAATCGGAGGTGCCCGCTCACGCGCAGGCAGGATGGATGCTTCAATGCGTTTCTTATATTGGCGAGCTTGAAAGAATGACACAATTTAAAGATAAATCTAAAGGGAAAGAAGCTGTTTCAGCAGGACTGTTAACTTATCCGCCTTTAATGGCCGCCGATATTCTTTTGTACAACACGGACCTTGTTCCAGTCGGCGAGGATCAAAAACAACATTTGGAATTGACAAGGGATTTAGCCGAAAGATTCAACAAAAAATATGCAGACATTTTTAAAATTCCAGAAGTCCGCATTCCAAAAGTCGGTGCTCGGATTATGTCGCTTCAAGATCCGACGAAAAAAATGAGCAAATCCGATGCGAATGAAAAATCGTTTATTTCCCTTCTCGATGATCCAAAAAAAATTGAAAAGAAAATTAAAAGCGCTGTGACTGATTCAGACGGAGTGGTTCGTTATGATAAAGAGAACAAACCTGGCATCTCCAACCTTTTATCTATTTATTCAATTTTAGCTGGCGTGTCAATTGCCGAGTTGGAAACAAAATACGAAGGAAAAGGCTATGGTGAATTTAAAGCGGATTTGGCAGAAGTCGTCATTAACACTTTAAAGCCGATTCAGGAAAAATATTATGAGCTCATTGATTCTGATGAACTTGATGACATTTTAGACAGAGGCCGGGAGGAAGCAAACAAAGTAGCATCCAAAATGTTGAAAAAAATGGAGAATGCAATGGGATTGGGAAGAAAAAAACGAAAATAAAAGCGCTAGCGAACGAATGACGATTGATGATGGAGCTGATTAAACAAAACAAATATACTAGCTTAAAAAAATATGTTCGATAAAAAGAGGGCGGCTGATATAGTGCCCTCTTCCTTAATTTACTTTCGGTTCTTGCTCCATTTCCCAAAGCTTTTCAAAGAAAGGCTGCCCTTTTATTAATCGTTCGCATAATTGTTCATGCTTTTGGGACCATCCGACAATCGCTTCCTCATAAAGCATAGTCCAAATTTCCTCAAAACCGAGTGATTGAATTTGACCATACATGTACGGATTCCATTCCGTATACCAATATTTCATTTCCGCCGTATTTTTTGTCGATTGCAATTGATCAAGAGCCATAAACAAAAGCTGTTTCAGCTGTCTTTCTTTGCGGGTTAATCCGTGCATATATTCAGGTGCAAGGGATAAAAGATGATAATCTTTTTTGTCTTTGTCATTTGTTTGTGAGAACTCGTATGATTCCGGCTCTAAATCCTTCACCATGTCATATACAAGCTGCTCTTGTCTTGGGATAAGCCGGCTTTTGCGAATTGGCGTCGTATATCCGATCGTATCTACTGCTAAAATGCCGTTGCCATCCGAAACAACAAAGCAATAATCTAGCTGAATTCTCTCATGGTTTTTCCGGGCGTATGCCTTCTGGTAAACATCCTTTAAAAGTTTTTCAGGCAGTTCTTTTAAGTCATTTTCAATATAATCATAAAGTTCTTTACTCACTTTAATCAGCGGTACTTGGTCTAACAGTTCAACCTTATCATCCTTTCTCCATTCATGAAAATGACAAACATTATAACCATTTTCTTCTCCTTCAAACCAGTTTACCCAAACATCGTACAAATTCAGCATAATTAGCCCCCTTACTACAAGACTGTTTGTCATCATTATGGTCAGTGGAGAAGGTTTTTATTCCAAATTTTTCATTGCCCAAAAAACTTTTCATCATTACGTATTCCACTTTTGATCAATGCGGATTTCAGGCCTGTCAGCTTTCAGAAAAGGACCATTCATGCACTTTATAAAAGTAATTTTTCGGATGAAAAATATAGCCGTTTAACCGTTCAGGCAACGCCCGAAATTCCTTCGGATAGTATAAAACTGTATATGGCTGTTCATCCTCGATAATTTGAAATATCTCCTTGTAAATTTGTTTTCGTTCGCTTTCGTCCATTATTTTTCTAGATTTAGACAACAGCAGGTCGGCCTGTTCGTTTTCCCACCAAACAAAGTTCAATCCATATTCTCTCTGACTGGAATGGAAAATATCAAAATGATTCGGAAATTTAGATAACGACCATTCTAAAATCAACGCATCGTAATCCCAATTCGGCGGTGAAATTTGCTTAATTAAATCTTCCCATTCCCAAAACTCCGTTTTCACGTCAATTCCGATCTCTTTCAATTGTTTTTGCACGAGCAACGCAACTTTTTCGCGAACAACATTTCCTTTGTTCGTTTTTAACGTAAACGAGAAATCTTTTCCTTCTCGATCCAGTATGCCGTCCCTGTCCGTATCTTCCCATCCCGCTTCTTTCAGCAGCTTTTTTGCTTCTCTCCGGTTATACTTTAATGTTTGAATTTCGTCGGTAAAAATAGAAGCAATAGGCGTTTCTGGAATATGTGCTTCCTTTCCTTGTCTGTGCAAAATCTTGCGAACGATCGCTTTGCGGTTGATCGCCATCGTCAAGGCTTGCCTTACTTTTTTATCTTGAAAAAGTTCGTTTTTTTCATTCCAGCCGATAAACACATAAGAATGGGAAATGTTCGATTGAACGTCCAATCCTCTTAACCTTTTTATTTTTTTTACATTGGTTAGTTCTATTTCAGGGGCGTAATGAACCTCGCCGTTTTTCAGCTGTTCGTAAAGAGCTTCCTGGTTATGAACAATTTTATACTTGATTGATTTGATTCGAGGCTTCCCTAAAAAATAATGTTCATTTGCGGCCAGCTCTACGAATCCATTCTTTTCCCATTTTACGAACCGAAAAGGCCCAGTGCCCACAGGCTGTGATGTATTAAACTTATGCTCCTTTAATTTTGCAACCTGTACATTTTTCAACAAATGCTTCGGCAATATGCCGTATGATAATGTGACTGGAAGAAAGGAGGCGTCTTTTTCTCTTAAACGGAATTTCACTGTATACTTATCAAGCTTTTCAATGCTTTCAATCATTTCAAAGTCTGAACTTCTTTCGCCATTATAATCAGGGCTTAAAGGAATGCTGTAAGTAAAAACAACATCATCCGCCGTTAATTCTTTTCCGTCATGAAATTTGACCCCGCGCCGAATGGTGACCGTATATTCAAGTCTATTCTCTGATTGCTGAATCTTTTCAGCCAGATGCGGTTTCGGCCGCAGCTGCTCATCAACTGTCACCAGTCCATCAAAAAGCATCCCTTCTAACTGCGAGCTTGATTCATCTAGAGAATACAAAGGATTAAAAAGCTGCGGCGATTCAGTTGAACCGATTATAAATGTTTCCGGAACAATCAGCGGATCGAGCTCTTCCTCCTTTATCTCCTTAACCGTTGGTTGCGGCTTTCTATTATAATCCAGACTTGAGCAGCCATGTAGAAGCAATAAAAACAAGAGAATCGATATATACAGCCATGGTCGTTTTAATCGTGCCAAATCCATTCCCCCATCATTGGAAGTTTCGTTCTATTTTTTATTCATATTCACAGTCTGTCCAAATTATTAATAAATATAGAAACAAAGGAACCTATTCCTTTGTTTCATAGCTTTCCACGAATTGTTCGGCAGGCAAATAAAAGCTTTCTTTTGTTGAAAACGGTTTTTGTTTATAAAACGTTTGTACGATATCATATCCAATTGCGTATCCAAGCATGGTCGGATAAAAGCCTTTTCCGAACAAAAGCTGATCGAATAACGGATGGTCCCATTTTATGTCTTGATTCGGAACAATTAAATTTTTCCACCAGCTGTATAGTTGTCTCTTCGAATATTTTTTCACCCAATTTGTTACATGCTGCTCACCTATCGTTCTGTAAACCGTATGCTCCGCCAAACCTTCCAAAATAATCGCATCAAGAAGCGTATAGTCTTTTTCGTGCTTCGGATTTTTCCTAAGCCTGCAAATATGATGATATTCGTGAATCAATAGCGCAATGAGCTCATCATTTTTTACATCCGGCGATAAAAATAAAAACATTTTATCCTGAAAAGACAACCCCGAACGACCTTTAAAATCTCTCCCAAAAAAACTTTTTCGCTCTTCAACAGGAAAAATAAAAATAGGGACATCTGGACCGTTCCATCTTTTCTTTAACTTCAAAAAAATGTTATTTGCTTTTGTCCAAATATTCGAATCATCAGCCTTAACAAGCCAATGTTCATAGCCAGTTCGAAGCATGCCGTATTGTGACAGGTAGTGATGGATTTCCTCCGCTTGTAAATGGTGAAAATATTTCTCTAGCTTTTCACAAAGCTCGATTGGATTCCGGCTTTCCTTCAACCAGTTTTTTGTGTCAATAACTCCCAAATCTTCGCACCTCCTTTTCTACACTATTCATTAGAAAAGAAAGATGTTTGAATTTTTTTAAAATCGAGTAGGAGGGAGCGATTAACTCCCGTCCTCTCACACCACCGTACGTACGGTTCCGTATACGGCGGTTCAATTAAGATAATTGACGCAAGTCTTTATAACTTCCGTGAATAGCTGTTCTCTTTATGCCAGTGGTCACTCCACCCTCCAAGAGATCTCCCACGGGATTCACCGCTTCCTCCCTCAAGTGAGGTACTACGTTTTCTGTGTTCATCATGACTCACTGAATGCCAAGGGCTATTCTCTCTTAATTGTTCGGTCCTTCTTAGTTGTTCTAGACCAACTAATACTATGACCTCTGCTGACTTCTGACTGTTCAGCTATCTATCACTAGATAGGTTACCAAGGTTACTTGGCGTGCCAGCCAGACCTCCCCGGGTAAGAGTGTAATCTTTCCTTCCATCCATCTGCTTCATTTACTCTGTATCACCTTCGGCAGAAAGGGCTTTGTTTTGTCTTGCAAACTCACCCAGTGATACCTAGCCTCATATGAAGTTCGTGTTCCGAGAGACCCAAAGTTTGCCGCTCGCTTCCTTCAGATTCCGCGTCACCACGGACACCCTTGCGTTAAGCTAACTGCTACTTCTGCCTTCGCAGCTCGGGACTTTCACCCTATAGATTACACCCATGCCGGGCGCACAAGAAAAACCGCTACTGCCTGTTTAGGCAATAACGGTTTCATATAATCCTTAATTTCCTATATGTTGACATCAGGCTTCTTCAAATTTCTTGAAAACGAGCGTGGCGTTATGTCCTCCGAAACCAAGGGAATTGCTGAGCGCCGCCCGAACTGTTTTTTGTTTAGCCTGATTAACAGCATAATCCAAGTCACAGTCAGGATCAGGTGTTTCATAATTAATTGTCGGAGGAATTATATTTTCTTTCACTGCTAAAATGGTGAAAATGGCTTCAACTCCTCCTGCTGCTCCAAGGAGATGACCTGTCATCGATTTTGTCGAGCTGACGGTTAATTGATAAGCATGGCTGCCAAAAACTTCTTTAATCGCCGATGTTTCAAATTTATCATTATATTCGGTGCTTGTTCCATGGGCATTAATATAATCGATATCTTCCGGTTTTAAGCCTGCATCTTGAATTGCCATTTTCATTGCACGTGCTCCGCCTTCTCCGCCAGGAGCCGGTTGTGTAATGTGATAGGCATCGCCTGTTGATCCATAGCCGACGATTTCTGCATAAATGTTTGCTCCTCGTTTTAAAGCATGTTCCAGCTCTTCAAGAACAAGTATTCCTGCACCTTCTCCCATGACAAAGCCATCGCGGTTTTTGTCAAAAGGACGGCTAGCAGTTTTCGGATCAGGATTTGTCGACAACGCTTTTGCTGCACTGAAACCTGCAAAAGCCATCTTGGTCAGCGGCGCTTCTGTTCCGCCCGTAATCATCACATCGGCATCGCCACGTTGAATTACTTTAAAGGCATCGCCGATTGAATTTGATCCTGTTGCACAGGCAGTGACTGTACATGAATTTGGACCTTTCGCGCCGATCGCTATGGACACCTGTCCGGCTGCCATATCAGGAATCATCATCGGAACAAAGAAAGGACTTACACGTCTCGGACCTTTTTCCAGAAAAGTTTCGAATTGCTGTTCATACGTCTCCATTCCGCCTATGCCTGAACCGATCCAAACACCTACCCGTTCACGGTTTTCATTATTTATTTTTAAACCTGAATCTTCAAGCGCCATCAACGAGGCGGCTAATGCAAATTGTGTGAAGCGATCCATTTTCCTCGCTTCTTTCCGATCCATAAAATCTTCAGGTTTAAAATCGTTTATTTCGGCGGAAACTTTGACAGGAAATATGTCTTTATCGACTCTCGTCAATTCTCCAATGCCTGATACACCTTTCAAAGCATTTTCCCAGCTTGTTTTCGCATCCAATCCAATCGGTGTCACAGCACCGATGCCTGTTACAACTACTCTACGTTTTTCCATATCATTACACCTCGCCTTTTTCGGTTTGTATGACGGAAAAAAAGCATTTTTATTTTTGATTGAATGATTTTACTGTCCCCATCTTAATGCAATGGCTCCCCATGTTAAACCTCCGCCGAAGCCGACCATCACAATAAGATCACCATCTTTTATTTTACCAGCTTTTACTTCTTCGTATAAAGAAATTGGTATTGATGCTGCGGAAGTATTCCCGTACTTGTGAATCGTCTTGGACATTTTCTCCTCCGGCAATTCAAGCCGTTGTCTGGCGGCTTCCATAATGCGGATATTTGCTTGATGCGGAATGAGAAAGTCAACATCTTCTTTCGTTAATCCCGCTTTTTCCAATACATTAATGCTTGATTCTCCCATCTGCCGCACAGCAAATTTAAATACTTCACGCCCGTTCATCACAATATGGCCTTTTTCATATAAATGCTTGCCGCCGCTTCCGTCCGCTCCTAGCTCAAATGAGAGAATCCCTCTGTCATCACTTACCTCTCCTAAAACAACCGCCCCGGCACCATCCCCAAATAAAACACCTGTTGAACGGTCATTCCAATCCGTAATTTTCGAAAGCTTTTCGGCTCCAACGACAAGAATTTTTTTATAAGCTCCTGTTTGTATAAACTGCTCTGCCGTTGCCATCGCATAAATAAAACCTGAACATGCGGCGCTTATGTCCAAAGCAGCAGCCCGTTTTGCACCAAGTCTTTCCTGCAGAACACAGGCAACTGATGGAAAGGATTGATCAGGTGTTGCGGTCGCAACTATAATCATATCGATTTCTTCCGGGGAAATTTTTGCATCTTCAATGGCCTCTAATGCCGCTCTTGCGCCCAAATCCGATGTTTTCATATCATCTGAAGCAATTCTCCGCTCTTCAATGCCGGTTCTTGTTCGAATCCATTCATCAGACGTATCCATGATTTTTTCTAAATCATAGTTAGTCACAACTTTTTCCGGTATATAACGGCCTATCCCGATGATCCCAGCTCTCATCAAGAACATCTCCTTCACAAAAAATTATTATCAAATGTTATGACTTGGTACTAATTTTATATTATTTTTCTACTTATAGCAATATGCTTCATAACAGTTAACTACAGGTTTTCTTGTTTTTGACTGATAGATTGAGCTAATCGTCTATTCCTTACTCAGTTTTGTTTCATAAAATAGGATGAAAAGGAAAAAAGAACGGAAGGTGAAACGGGAATGAGTGATGAAAACGTAAACGAGCGGCAGGAAGATGAAAAAGAGAAAGCAGAAGCACCAGAACCCGATTTTTTTACCCAATTTATGTTCGGCCGGCAGCTTCCGGTTCATTCCGAAAAAACTTCCGAAAAAAACGAGCAAAACGAGCAATCAGACTATCAAAAAATTTTTGAGCAAGTCGATGATATTGTGACAAAATTATCTGAGCTGAAGCCAATTATTAAAGAAATAAAGCCGTTCGTCAATCAAATTAAAAAACTATTTAAAAATTAAGGGGATGAATTCAACCATCCCCCAAAATTTTTATTTTATTTATCTCACCATAGCATTATTCGTTAGGCAATTTCCCTGTTTTCTTATATTCTTCCACATATTTTAAAACTTTATTTTTAAATTCTTTATCTACTAGAGGGCTGAACTTCCCTAAATCAATCACACCATCTTGAAAATCAAAATATAAATTCCCGCTTTCCAGTTCGCCTTTTATAAATTTTTTTGCGACTAATAAATACAACTCATCCACATGCTGTACTGTGCTTGTTAAAACCATTTGTTCGCCCAAATCACTTTGATCTGAAACAAAGCCAATTGAATATATTCCTTTTTCCTTCACTTTTTCGATCACTGGCACGTTGTATCTGTCGCCTGCCGGATAAACAACATCTACATTTTCTGCGACAAGCTTATCGAGCTTCTCAAGCGCCAAGTCAATATGATCAAACCCTTGGACATATTCAATGTGAATGGTTACGTTTGGATTTTCAAATTGCGCCCCTTGATAAAACCCCTCCACTTCAGGCTGCCACTCAAAAGCGGCAATAATTCCGATTTCGTTTGTTTTTGTCATATGTGCTGCCACCATTCCTGCGAAAAAGCCCATGGCATGCGCCTCAAAATTTAAACTTGTGGCATTCGGGCCTTTTGCATCACCATTAAAAAAAACGAAATGAATATCTGGATATAGATCCAGCAAATCTCTAAAAAAACCCTCATATTCGTGACCGTGCCCGATAATTAAATTAACTCCCTTTCCGTGAAATTCTTCGACCGCCTCCCTCACCGCCGCTTCGGAATTCATTCCTTCTTTATAAAAAACATCTACATTCAGCTCAGACTGAATTTTTAACAGCCCTTTATACCCTTTTGTCCCCCAAACTTGATCATTAATCGTTTCAGGAACGAGCAAACCCACCTTTTTCAGTTTTCCTTTTTCTGATGCTTGTCCGCAGCCAACGAGAAATAATAAAATAAAAATGATCACAAACATTTTTTTATACATACCAAGCAACTCCTTTAAACCAGTGAACTGCATCATCATTGAAATGGTGAGGTTTCTCAATAATCGAAATGATTACATATCGATCTCAGCTAAGTTCAAAACGATCTTTTGAATTTACGGTCAATTTGATTGTCACGAAATATAGCTTATGAGGCGTTTCTCTAGGAAGCTTCCTCTTTAACACGATGTATATTTAGTACTAAAATTTTCACGTTTCACTTCATTCCTCTTTTATTTTGCTATACGCCGTCAATGAAGTAAAGAAATTTTATATTTAGGTATAAAGTCTGCGTGTATTGTGCAGGAAAAAATCTTTTAATTCTTGCAAACTCTTTTCAATGTTTTCGACCGTCTTTGGAACAACTAAATGATGTTCGCTTTTCGATATAGGCTTGTAAATGTAATGAAAAATGTCAAAAAAGCTCATCACCTTCTTGATGCGCTCTTTGTCGTCGGAAATCAAGTAAATTGTTTTTTTCGCAAACAAATCTTCGTCAAATTCTGTTAACACCGGAACTATTTCATCAATATGAAGAATGTCGCGAATGACAATTTTTTCATTCGCATTCGTCTTGGAACGGCTGATGCCTGTACATTCCAACAAACTGTTCGAAATCCAATGGCCTAGCGGCTGCCAAGGTCCGAAAACGGTTGGAAGATAAACAAATAAATAAGGGAAAGTCCATTTTTGTCCTATTTGCTGCATCCAGCTGTCAATTTCTTCATCCCTATCTTCCTGCGGATTTTCTCCTTCAAGAGAAAATATAAAAATAATCGGAGTCTGCTTGAGGGATGCGATTTCGACCGTTTTTTCCAATCGGTGTTTTTCAGCTTCATCGTCTATCGGTTGATGATCTGTTTGACAATAATAAATCAAATCATATTGCTTTTTGGAAGCATCCTCTATCCAGCTGTCTTCTTCCAATAAATGAAAATGTGCGTTCCGCCCGAGCCACATCATTTCTTCTTCGCATATTTTTTTTTGCAACGGATTTTTAGGAACGATTACCACTCCATCGACTAGTAATCCTTCCTCTACCAGTTTTGAACATATATGAAAGCCTTCAAATTGATGAACCCCAACAATTAAAATATGTTTACACTGCTTTAAGGCAGTTGACATTTTGAAAACCTCCTTTATGAAAAAACTATTATTGTATCGTATGCGAAAAAAGAAGAGATTAGTCCAATGCCCTTTTCAAACAAAAAGGGGGCAGCCTGCTCACTTATTGAGCATTTTCGCCCAGTCCTCAATTCCTTTTCTATAAGATTCTTTCATGCTCTTTGTAAAAACTTCTTATCATATCATGGATCCGATTTATATTTTCCTGGAAATAAAATGTGAATTGAATTGGAGCTTTCAGCTGCTTTCTCCATTCCTCATATTTTTTTCCATGAATTTTATAGGAATAGCTTCCCCCGTTCATTTTCTGCCAGATGCCTACAGGTATTTTTGATACAAAGTCTTGTATACGGACAAAGGGATAATGGGTGACAGCTTTTTCATCTAATTGGTAAGCTTTTGATAGTTCTTTTATCATTTGTTTGTAAAAAAATTTATTCTTTTTCTCTTCCGCTATTTGGGCTTTTATGTCCAAACAAGGATTGATCATCACCGATGAACGGATGGAATTTGGCATCTCTTCCATCAACTGCAGCGCAACGAGTGCTCCTATACCTTCAGACAGTATATGGATTTTTTTATTTAAAATTTCTTGTTTCATGACAAGATGATAAAGCTGTTTTGCCAACAAAACGGCGTGAGAGCTGCCCCAATGGCGTCCGTAAAGATTGGAATGAAACAATGTATATCCGCAGCTTTTTAACGTATTGATCAGCTGACGCCGCCCGTAATGCTCCAACCAGTAGCTTGAACCATTTTCAACAAAATGGGTTCGATCGCCAATGATCAAGATGCCGAATCCGTTCGGCTTTTCCGGAAGATGAATGACATTCCACTCGTTTTCAATTTGAAAAAATCTTTCCGAAACACCTTCCATTTGCCCACCACCTTTCCATCGATGACCTTTTATAATGTATGTACGAAATGTCAAAAAGGCTCGCAAAAAAATCGCGAAACAACCGTTTTCATGAAAAATGTTGTATGATAATATAAGTAAAGACAGGAATAAACGAGGTGAAGATAATGAGATATTTCGCAACATTTTTTTGGACGTTTTTGCTTGTCAACATGGCCAGCTATGTTGTTTCTTCCATGACAGGCTCTGCATTCCATTTTTCAACAGCAATTATAATCTCTGTTGTTTTTACCGTACTTCTCTTTATAATTGGGGAGTTAATTCCGGCTGAACCTTCAGAAGAGCATTAAGAATTTGTCGAAATTGGCGAATTGCCAATTTCTTTTTATTTAAAACGAAAATCAGCGATTAGATGCCTGCTGCTATCGGCGAAGCCTCACTTGTTACGCCATAATATAGACAAATTCAAAAAAAGGGGATAGTCTAATAAGTCATTTTTGGGCTTAAGACATCCCCTGTGATTTTTTGTTTTCAATGGAGATTTGTCTTTGGACAGACCCTTACCAGTTAACATATACGTCAGTATAATTAAGATTTCAGCCTAGCAAATTTACATGAAGCTGTTACGTATACGTCAGCACAACTAAGATTGGCGGAAAAACTTATAAATCACTACACTTTTCCAATTATAGTTTTCTAGTCTTTTAGGCAGAATCAGGCTTGCTTAGCTGTGCAATCTCCCCATGAAACTAGCCTGATAGGAATCTCGCCCTGTTTTTAGTCTCCGAATCAGATTCCCCGCCGCCAGGACACAGTTTCCTATGTCTACATGGTCCGCACAAAAAAAAGAACCCTCCTCGATTGAGAAGGGTTTTAATATCCATTTATAGCTATTCTAATTTTGCTGCTCCGCTCTTCTCATGAGCATGCAAATCCGTTTTTATAACAATTTCTTCATTTTCTACCCCTAACAGAACTTGGTCACGATCATGAACGGTTCCAGCAATAACCGCTTTCGCAAGTTTTGTCTCTACATGCTTTTGAATAAACCGTTTCAGCGGCCGTGCGCCAAATACAGGATCAAATCCTCTTTTTGCAATGAATTCCTTCGCTTCATCTGTAATCTTTAGTGTAAGTTGTTTATGGGATAGGCGCGCTTGAAGCTCTTTTAAAAGTTTTTCTACTATTCCTTTTACTTCGTTCATTGTTAAAGGCTTGAACAGGATCGTGTCATCAATCCGGTTTAAAAATTCTGGCCGGAAATGCATGGAGAGCTCATCAAGAACTTTCTTTTTCGCTTCGTCTGTTATTTCCCCCTCATCATTTAAACCGGAGAGCAAATGCTGAGAACCGATGTTGGATGTCATAATGATCACTGTATTTTTAAAATCAACTGTTCTTCCTTTCGAATCGGTCACCCTGCCGTCATCAAGCATTTGCAGCAATATGTTAAACACTTCTGGGTGAGCCTTTTCGATTTCGTCCAGTAATATAACCGAGTACGGATGTCTCCGAACTTTTTCCGTCAGCTGTCCTCCTTCTTCATATCCGACATAACCCGGAGGTGCGCCGATCAGCCTTGAGACAGAATGTTTTTCCATATACTCCGACATATCAATGCGGACTATTTCGTCCTCGCTGTCAAAAAGCGCTTCTGCCAATGCTTTCGCCAGCTCCGTTTTCCCGACCCCTGTCGGACCTAAAAAGAGGAAGGAGCCGATCGGCCTGTTCGGATCTTTTATGCCTGCCCGCGCACGCAAAACTGCATCCGATACTAATTCAACTGCATCGTCTTGCCCGATGACCCTTTCTTTTAATATTTGTTCAAGCTTCAGAAGCTTTTCTCTTTCCCCTTGTACAAGCTTTGCTACCGGAATGCCAGTCCATCTTGACACAATACCGGCAATTTCCTCTTCTGTTACTTCCTCGCGAAGCATCTTGTTTTCCTCTTTCTGCTTCATTTCTTCTTCCAGCTGTTTGATTTGTTTTTCCAGCGCCGGAATTTTTCCATGGCGCAGCTCAGCCGCTTTGTTTAAATCGTATTCATTTTCAGCATCAGCTAAATCTCTGCGTGCTTTTTCCAGCTCTTCCCTCAAGCTTCTAAGCTGTTGAATACCTTCGACTTCAAGCTGCCATTTCGCCTTCATTTCATTTGCTTTCTCTTTTAAATTTGCAAGTTCCTTTTGCAACTCTTCCAATCTGATTCGGCTGATGTCATCCGTTTCTTTTTTCAATGCAGCCTCTTCAATTTCAAGCTGCATAATCCTTCTCGTCACTTCATCAAGTTCTGTCGGCATTGAATCTATTTCCGTGCGGATCATCGCGCATGCTTCATCGATTAAATCAATCGCTTTATCAGGCAGGAAGCGTTCTGTAATATAGCGGTGCGAGAGCTCACTCGCAGCTACAATCGCCGAATCATGAATTTTGACTCCATGATGGATTTCAAACCGTTCTTTTAGTCCTCGTAAAATAGAAATCGTGTCTTCCACAGACGGTTCGCTCACAAGCACCTGTTGAAAACGCCGCTCAAGCGCCGGATCTTTTTCAATATACTTGCGATGTTCATCAAGTGTCGTTGCTCCTATGCAGTGCAGCTCACCTCTCGCAAGCATCGGCTTTAACATGTTGCCGGCATCCATCGCTCCTTCTGTTTTGCCGGCCCCGACTATTGTGTGCAATTCATCAATAAATAAAATAATCCGTCCATCGCTCTTTTTAATTTCTTGCAAAACAGCTTTTAATCTTTCTTCAAATTCTCCGCGAAACTTGGCTCCCGCAATGAGCGAGCTCATATCTAAAGCAAATATTGTTTTATCTTTTAATCCCTCCGGTACATCTTTTCGTACAATCCGATGGGCTAATCCTTCCACGATCGCTGTTTTTCCAACCCCTGGTTCACCGATTAACACCGGGTTGTTTTTCGTTTTTCTTGATAAAATTCGGATCACGCGCCGAATTTCTTGATCACGGCCAATGACAGGGTCAATTTTTCCTTCTTTCACCTCTTTAACTAAATCACGGCCGTATTTCTCCAATACTTCATAAGTGCTTTCTGGATTAGGTGATGTCACCCGAGCATTCCCCCTTATTTCCTTTAACACTTTCAATATGGCAGCTTTTGTTAAGTGATATTGCTGAAAAAGCTCTCTCACTTCTTTTGAGCTCGATTCGGTAAATGCCAATATAATATGTTCAACTGATAAATAATCATCTTGAAAATCTTTCCTTATTTCGTCCGCTTTTGCAAAAGCTTCTGAAAGAGTACGGGAAATATAAATACTTACCTCACCGTTTCCGTGAACAGATATTTTCGGCTTTTTTTGTAAATACTCGTTGATCGCTGACTCAATTTGTTGTACAGGACATTTAAGCTTTTCTAAAATTCTTGGAAAAATCCCGTCAGACTGCCGCAGAAAAGCAAGTAAAATATGAAATTCATCCACTTCTTGATGTTCATGTTCTTTTGCGATTTTTTGAGCTTCTACCAGACCTTTTTGCAGCTTCTCCGTGAATAGATTTACATCCATACCGAAACGCCCCTATTTTGACTTTTTTTGACCTTTAATTTTATTATAACTTCTTTATAAATCAAGTAAAGCCATTCGTTTTCCGAATGGCTTAGCGTTGTTCGAAATATTACGGCTTGCGCTTATAGGTCCAAACCCGATTATGGTTGGATGTTTCGGGGAATCGATCTCCTGCTTTGAGTTCAACCTTTTTGGGATCGACCACCATCGATCCGGTCTCGCCGACTTCGATGTAAATTCCGTTGTTAGGTGCTTTTTGACCAGGCCTGAATTGACGATTTTGACCCATGAATCATCCCTCCTTGGACATTATTGTTGGCTATCAGAAGATTTTTCATGTATAGACAGAAACACCTTTGATAATTTTCATTATGTGATGTACTTCGAAACTTTACTCAACGCCCAAAATCGAACTCACTGCATATGGCATCCTTTTGAAAAAATCGTTTAAGCGTTCAAGCACCGAATGCTGGATCAAAAGCTCTTTTTACTGTTTCTGCGAGAATCATTATTTACAATTATTCCCAAAATCGTCTCACCTGTCGTTCTTTTTTGTCTGGATATATATGCAGTAGAGTAAAACCTTTCGCCCCGGTTTCAAAAGAAAAAAGCAGGAGATCATCCTGCTTTATCAACGAAAGATCTTGTTAAGCCATAATTTCTTTTAAAATTGCTTTTTGCGCATGAAGGCGGTTTTCGGCCTGCAAAAATACCGCTGATTGGCTTCCGTCCATCACTTCATCTGTCACTTCCAAACCGCGCGCAGCCGGCAGGCAGTGAAGGAAGCTTGCATCTCGTTTTGCTTTTGCCAGCAAGGATTGATTTACTTGAAACGGTTTAAATGCTTTCATTCTTGCTTCTGTTTCTTCTTCCTGCCCCATGCTGACCCAAACGTCCGTATAAATAATATCAGCATCCTGAACCGCTTCGTCTGGATTATGAATTAATTCGACTTTCCCGCCCGTTTCGCCAGCAATTTCTTTCGCCTGTTTCAAAATGATTTCATTTGGCTCATAGCCTTCTGGGGCTGCGATCGTAAAATGAGCGCCAACTTTTGCGCAGCCAACCATAAGGGAGTGGGCTACATTGTTGCCGTCGCCAACATAAACGACTTTTACGCCTGAAAATTTGCCTTTCAGCTCATAAATTGTCAATAAATCAGCTAACGCTTGGCAAGGATGGTACAAGTCGCACAAACCATTGATGACAGGGACAGTTGCATATTCGGCAAGCTCTTTGACCCGATTGTGGTCAGTTGTGCGGAGAAGAATGGCATCCACATATCGCGACAATACTCTCGCTGTATCAGCGATTGTCTCACCGCGCCCGAGCTGAAGCTCTTTTGAAGAAAGGGCAAGCGCATGTCCCCCTAATTGCAGCATTCCTACTTCAAAGGAGACACGAGTTCGAGTGGATGATTTTTCGAAAATCATCGCCAGCGTTTTCCCATGAAGGACGTTTGATAGCGGATTTTGCTTTAATTTCAATGCTTCCTCGAGCAAATATTGAATTTCTTCTGATGTAAAATCAAGCAGCTTTAAAACGTTACGACCTTTAAGTGTGCTCATAAACTCATTTCGACTCCTTTTTCTGACAGTTCATGTAAAGAAATAGGCGTGTATTTGCTAACTGTTAGTGCACTTAAAAATGCCTGAAATGATGCTTCTTCCGTCAATACCATAATTCCTCGTTCAAGCGCTTTTTGTCGTCTTGCCTTTGCCTGATCGTTTTCTTCCGGATTATAATAAAGCACCGCTTCTTTTTTCTCAAGCCAACTTTCAAAATTATCCGTTACCGGTTTTATATAATCGAGTACATCATCTTTCTTATCTCCATCCACAAAAATACCGTCCGAATGAATTGGAAATAAATGATCGAATACCTTCCGCATCGCTTCCTCCACAGATTTGCCGACACACATTCCTTCGCCCGTCGATTTCATTTCCGGACCTAGTTTCATATCGACATCTGAATGGGCGTGCGTTGAAAATACCGGATATTTAATAGCCACATATTCATGGGCTGCTATTTGAGGATGTAAGTCAGTTAACATTTTTCCGGTTAAAATGGTTGTCGCAAGATCTACTAACGGCACTCCGGCAACTTTGCTGACGATCGGCACAGTCCGGCTCGCACGCGGATTCACTTCCAGCACATAAACGTCCTGACCATCAATTAAAAATTGAATGTTCATAATGCCTTTATATTGCAAATGTTGAACCATTCTTTCCGCATAGTCGGTCATTTTTTCTTTTATTTCTTTTGACAACGACACAGCTGGAAAAATCGCATAACTATCGCCAGAATGAACACCAGCGGGCTCGATATGCTCCATAAATCCCGGAATAAACACATTTTTCCCGTCAGCTATTAAATCAACCTCCGCTTCCTGACCAAAAAGGAATTCATCTAAAAGAAGAGGAAAATGATTTTCGTCCGTCTGCTCCACTAACGAAAGCAGCTCTTCTTGATTTTTTACCTTCACCATGCCTTTTCCGCCAATAACATATGAAGGTCTTAACAGGATCGGATACCGCAGCTTTTTCGCTTCCGATATCGCCTCCTCTTTTGTATGTGCCATTGCTCCTTGAATGTGCGGGATATTCGTTTCGTCTAATAGCTGATAAAATCTTTCTCGATCCTCCAATATGTCCAGAAGCTCAGAAGTTGTACCAAGCAGCTTCACGCCTGCTTTTTCAAGCTTCTCCGCTAAGTTGATCGCCGTCTGGCCGCCAAATTGGACGAGCGTTACGTCAATGTTTTCATTTTCAACAACATTTAATATATGTTCTACTGTTAACGGCTCAAAATATAATCGATCCGCTGTTTCATAATCAGTGCTGACCGTCTCAGGATTATTGTTGATCATGATCGCGTCATATCCAAGCTTTTGCAATGTTTGAATGCAGTGAACAGCACTGTAGTCAAACTCAACTCCCTGTCCGATGCGAATCGGGCCGGAACCAATGACAAGCGCCTTCTTCTTTCCGCTTGTGGAGACAGCTTCGTTTTCACCGAAAACGTACGTAGAATAGAAATAATTTGTTCTCGCTTCAAATTCTGCGGCACATGTATCAACCATTTTGAATATGGCTTTAATCCCCCACTCTTTGCGGAGCTTTCGGATTTCTTTTTCTTCTGTCTTTTGCCAATATGAAATCGAACGGTCGGAAAAGCCGAAAAATTTCAGTTCTTTTAAAAGGCTTGGAGACAGCTTTTCTTTTTTCGCTTTTCCTTCAAGTTCAATTAGATGGTTGAAAACATGCAAGAAATAATAGTCAATTTTTGTCTGGCTGTGAAGCTCATTTATAGAAACTCCTCTTCTTAACAGCTCCATTAAGATGAAAAAGCGTTCATCATCTGCATGCTGGAGGCGGTTAATAAGAGCTGACGTATCTTCTTTCACAAGCTTAGGCAAATAAATGCCGATATTATTTAATTCCAACGATTCCGCAGCTTTTTGCAGAGCGGCTTCCATCGTCCGTTCGATCGCCATCACTTCGCCGGTTGCTTTCATCTTTGTTCCAAGCTTCCGATCTGCTTTTGTAAATTTATCAAACGGCCAGCGCGGAAATTTGACAACTACATAGTCAAGTGCAGGTTCAAAGCTGGCATATGTCGACATCGTTAACGGGTTCTTCAGCTCCGCTAATGAGTAGCCAACAGCTAGCTTTGCAGCCATTCTGGCAATTGGGTAACCGGTCGCTTTCGAAGCAAGTGCGGAAGAGCGACTTACCCTAGGGTTGACCTCAATCACGTAATATTGCTTGCTTTCAGGGTCAAGTGCAAACTGAATATTGCAGCCCCCGACCACCTTTAATGCATCGATGATTTTCAAAGCCGCCTGCCGGAGCATTTGATATTCTTCATCTGTTAATGTTTGAGATGGGGCAACAACGATCGAATCCCCGGTATGAATTCCGACTGGATCAATGTTTTCCATATTGCAGACGGTAATACAAGTACCTTTTGCATCGCGCATCACTTCATATTCGATTTCCTTAAATCCGGCAATGCTTCTTTCCACAAGCACTTGATTGATTGGGCTCATTTTAAGTCCATTTGTGACAATGGAAATAAACTCTTCTCGGTTGTAGGCGATGCCTCCGCCTTTGCCGCCAAGCGTATAAGCCGGACGAATGATAATCGGAAAACCAATTTCATCAGCAAATTGAAGGGCGGACGGAACATCCTCCACAATTTTGCTTTCCGGGATCGGCTCGTTCAAATCAATCATCAGCTTTCGAAACAGCTCCCGGTCCTCCCCTTTTTGAATCGATTCGATCGAGGTTCCGAGCAGTTTCAAGCCGTATTTTTGCAAAATCCCTGCCTGATCAAGCTCCACAGCTAGATTTAAAGCCGTCTGCCCCCCCAATGTTGCCAAAAGGCCGTCTGGACGTTCTTTTGCAATTATTTTTTCAATGCTTTCCACCGTAAGCGGCTCTGAATAGACCGCATCGGCAATTTTCGTATCGGTCATAATCGTTGCAGGATTGTTGTTAACAAGTACAACTTCAAATCCTTCTTCTTTTAACGCCAAGCATCCCTGTGTCCCAGAATAGTCAAATTCCGCCGCTTGGCCGATAATGATCGGACCTGAACCGATCACTAGTATTTTGTTTAATGATGTATCTTTAGGCATAGACTTTTTCTCTCCCTGCTGCTACATATGTGTCTAAAAATTCATCAAAAATAAAACTAGCATCTTCCGGTCCTGGATGGGCTTCCGGATGAAATTGAACAGACATGACTTTCAATTTTTCATGCTCAAGCCCTTCAACTGAGCCGTCATTGACATTTGTATATCGCAATTTAAGAGGTGTTTTTTCCAAGCTTTTTTTATCCACCACATAGCTGTGGTTTTGTGATGTAATAAATACGTTTCCTGTTTTTTGATCAATTACCGGATGGTTTGCTCCGCGGTGCCCGAATCTGAGCTTTGTTGTATTCCCGCCAAACGACAGGGCAATCAGCTGATTCCCTAAACAAATCCCGAGCGTCGGATATTGCTTCATCAATTGGTTTAATGTAGAAAAATAATTTTTCATTTGCTTTGGATCGCCCGGTCCGTTCGACAGCACGATGCCATGCGGCTTGATTTCAAACACTTTTTCCATTTGATGAAACGGAACGACTGAAACTTTACAGCCTCTTTTCAGCAAAGAATTCAAAATCGATTTTTTAAATCCAAAATCAATTAACGCAATGTGTGTCGCACCATTGCCAAACGTTTCGATTTCGCTTGCAGAAACGTCGCGAATCGGAAAATCGGAGAGCTTATCCTGAGAGTCGTATTGTTTGTCTTTTGAAATGACCGCATGCAATGTCCCTTTTGATCGGATTTGTTTGACAACAGCTCTCGTGTCAACATTTGTTAAATAAGGAATATTCCATTTTTGTAAATAGTCTTTTAATGAACGGTTCGCTTTATAATGGGAATAGTGTTCAGTCAGCTGAAAAAGGATGACCCCTTTCACCTGCGGCTTTTTGCTTTCAAAATCTTGATCATTGATACCGTAATTGCCAATAAGCGGATACGTAAAAACGACGATTTGATCTTTGTAGGAAGGATCTGTCAACACCTCTTGATATCCTGTCATTCCTGTATAAAAAACGAGTTCCCCTTTAACAGGAGACACGATTTCATCCATCTTGCCTTCAAAAACTGTTCCATCTTCTAATACAAGATAACCTTGCATATTGAACACCTCTTTGATGTATATTTATACAACAATTTGCAAGAAAATTCTCCTCTTTTAGGAAGAGAAGATTTTTTCTTTTTTCAAAACAGAAGCAATAATGCCCAGTCCTAAATCAATTTCTTCATTCGAAACAGTGAGCGGAGGAAGAAGCCGTAACACATTGGATCCAGCTGAAAGTGCTAGAAGTCCTTCTTCTCTTAAAGAAGCAAGCACTTTATTGACCTCAATATCCAGCTCAATTCCAAGCAGCAATCCTTTACCCCGCACTTTTTTTACAGTAGGCACATCTCTCAAGAGTTCTGATAGACCTTCGAACAGCCGCTGACCTTTTTCCTGAACGCTTTGCAAAAAGCTTGGCTGAAAAACAGTTTCCAAAGTTGCTTTCGCAGCTGCCATAGCCAAATAATTCCCGCCGAACGTTGAACCGTGTGTTCCCGGTGAAAAACTTTCGATCAATTCTTGTTTTCCGATCATGGCTCCGACAGGAAATCCGCTTCCCAATCCTTTGGCGACAGTGATAATATCCGGAGAAATGCCGTAATGCTGGTAGCCGAATGCTTTTCCGGTGCGTCCGATTCCAGTTTGCACCTCATCGACGATGAATAATGCGCCGATCTCGCTGCACTTTTCTTCTACCGCCTGTAAAAATTCCTTCGTTGCAGGAATAACTCCTCCCTCGCCCTGAACCACTTCCAGCATAAAAGCAGCTATATCCTCATCATGAATGTTTTTCACCGCAGCTGCATCATTGTAAGGAAGATATTCGAACGTAGGAATGAGAGGACCGAACCCTTTATGTACTTTTTCTTGAGCAGTAGCCGTCATAGTCGCAAATGTTCTGCCGTGAAAAGACTGGTAAAATGTAATGATTTTATGTTTGCCGGTATGTTTTCTAGCCAGTTTAATGGCGGCTTCATTCGCTTCGGCACCGCTGTTCGCAAAAAATACGGCATCTCCGCTTGAATGCTCCACCAATTGCTTGGCAACCTCTTCTTGAAGGGGGATATGAAAAAGATTAGAAGTATGCCATACCTTTTGCAGCTGTTCAGTGATGGCATCCGCCACTTGTTTCGGACAATGACCCAGGTTGCATACAGCAATTCCGGAAATAAAATCTAAATATTTTTTTCCGTTTGCATCATATGCATAGCTTCCTTCTGCTTTTTCAATCGCCACATCCCACTTCGCATAGGTTGGAAATAAATAACTCATTTGACCACGACCTCTCGTTTTTTCGTAATTTTCGTCCCGATCATTTTCCCTTCCTTAAAAATACGGTCGTTGCCGCTCACAATCATCACATGCTCAAGCTGATCAGAAAGCGCATCTAAAGCCGCCTGTACTTTCGGAATCATCCCGCCGTAAATAACCTTCTGTTCAATGAGTTTTTCGATCATCGTTTCCGTCGCTTCTTCAATAAGCTTGCCGTCATGTAAAATTCCCGGAACATTTGTCACAAACAGCAGCTGTTCCGCATTTATTTTTTCAGCAATTGCACTAGCAGCCAGATCTGCGTTGATATTTAATTTTTGCCCATCCGCCGTTATGCCGATCGGGGCAATGACTGGAACATAGTCAAGAATTAGCAGCGAACGCAATAGTTCATCATTAATCTGCTCGACTTTGCCGACAAAGCCAAGATTTTCTTCATCTAAAAATGACGAGACAATTAGCTGACCATCAGTGCCTGAAAGGCCGATCGCTTTCACATTTTTTTGTGTCAACAGAGCCGTAAGCTGTTTGTTAATTTTTCCTGAAAGAACCATTTCTGCAATTTCAAGCACTTCTTTTGTCGTTTTACGCATGCCGTTGTAAAACTCGCTTTTTACATTTAATTTTGTCAACATATTGTTAATGTCCGGTCCTCCGCCGTGGACGATAATGACCCGTTTCGTAGTTAACAGTTCTTTTATGCTGTCTAAAAAGCTTTCTGACAGCTGTTCCAGCATGCTGCCGCCAAGCTTAATGACAACAATCGGTTTATCATGTCCGGTAACTTGCATTGATTTTGACATACTCATATGTTAAATCACATCCCCATGCTTTTCCTTGTGCTTCACCATTATTTAACATTACCTTGATTTCTACGATTTCCTGATCCAAATATTGGATCGCTTCTTGTTCCGAAAATGAAGCCGGCAATCCGTTTTTAAATAATAAGATATGGCCGAGATACACTTCCATTTGATTCGGATCGAATTCCGCTCCGCTGTAGCCGGCGGCGCACAAGATTCTTCCCCAGTTCGCATCTTTTCCATATATTGCAGTTTTGACGAGGGAGGATCCGACAATCGTCTTGGCAATGATGTTCGCTTCCTGCTTTGATTTAGCCCCATTAACAGAAACTTCAATCAATTTTGTCGCGCCTTCACCGTCTCTGGCAATTTGCTTTGCTAAATCTTCGCTTACTTTTCTCAACGCCTCTTTAAAAACAGGCCAATCTGGATGCTCTTCCGTCAGCATTGAGTGTTCAGCTTTTCCGTTTGCTAAAACAAGCACCATATCATTTGTTGATGTATCGCCGTCAACGGTTATTTGATTAAACGTTTCATCGATAACTTCTCGAAAAGCTTGCTGCAGCGATTTTTCATTGATATTCGCATCTGTCGTCAAAAACCCGAGCATTGTCGCCATGTTGGGATGAATCATCCCCGATCCTTTTGCTGCTCCGCCGATGGTCACCTGTTTTCCCTCGATTTCAAATTGATAGCAGGCAGTCTTTTCACACGTATCTGTTGTCAAAATAGCCTCGGCAAAGCTTTTGGCTCCTGCTGATGAACGTTCATATTCAATATTGTTGATCCCCTCTTGGACTTTTTCCATGTTTAAATATTCGCCAATCACTCCTGTTGAAGCGACAGCCACAAGATGATCTGCAATTCCAAGCTTTTCAGCTGTCCATTTCCGCATTGCGTATGCATCGCTTAAACCTTTTTCGCCTGTACAGGCATTGGCGTTGCCGCTGTTGACAATCACCGCTTGAATTTTGTTTTCCTTTGCAATGCTCTCTTTTGTCACAAAAATTGGGGCAGCTTGCACAACGTTTTGTGTGTAAACAGCTGCAGCTGTTGCTGAAACGTCACTATAAATGATGCCGATGTCTTTTTTATGAGTGTAGCGGATGTGCGCTTCATAGCCGCCTGCATAAAAGCCTTTCGGTGTTGTAATTGAACCGTTGTCTATTTTTCTTATTTTGGTTGTCACTAGAAGTCCTCCTTGATGTTATGGATATACTGGCAAAAAGTTTAGTCCTTCATTTTCTTGGAATCCTGACATAATGTTGAAATTTTGCACTGCCTGCCCTGCAGCGCCTTTCATCAAATTGTCAATGACAGATACGACTGTCAACCGACTTGTTCTTTGATCAAATGCAAGACCGATATCGCAATAATTCGAGCCGAACACTTCCTTTGTGCTTGGGAACGTTCCGTTTGTACGCACTCTCACAAATGGTGAATGTTTATAAAACGATTCATATAAATCTACTAATTTTGAAGTATTCCATTCTTCTAATAATTCAATATACATTGTCGCCATAATCCCTCTTGTCATCGGCACTAAGTGGGTGCTGAACGAAATGAAGCCGACTTTCTCGTCCCACTTATGAAGCTCCTGTTCAATTTCCGGTATATGCTGATGCTGATGTACTTTATAAATTTTGAAATTATCTTGTATTTCAACAAAGCTTGTAGCAAGCGACGCGTTCCGACCTGCACCTGAAACACCCGATTTTGCATCAACAATGATCGAGTTCTCTTTGACGATTTTTTCCCGCACAAGCGGTGCTAGGCCAAGCAAGGTTGCAGTTGGATAACATCCAGGATTCGCCAAAATTTTAGCGTTCTTAATATCCTCACGATACAGCTCTGTCAAGCCGTATACCGCTTTCTGCAAAAGCATTTCAGGCGCTGGTGCTTTTTTATACCATTTTTCATAATCATTACTGTTTTTTAACCTTAAATCGCCTGATAAGTCGATGATTTTCAATTGATCGTCAAGCAATTCCGGCGTCAGTGAAGCCGATATCCCCGACGGCGTCGCAAGAAAAACAACATCATTTTCTTCTTTTATTTGATCCGGCTCTAGCGGTTTTAGTTCATTTTCTTTTATATGGGATAAATGCGGATATTCGTCAATATAGCTCTTTTTTTCTGCTGAAGATGTATATAAATGAATGTTTTCGACATACCGATGATTGGCTAAAATTCGATAAAGTTCCACACCGCCATATCCTGTTGCCCCGATAATTCCTATATTCAACCTCAATCACCTTCAATTCATTCCGTTAAATTAGTTACCATTATAATACTGTATAAAAATAAAATCAATTGTATATTTATAATTTTTCTGTTCAAAAACAAGGATTCTTAATGTAGTAGAGAGCAGGGAATCCCTTGCAAATTATCCGGATATGCCATGCTGAAGAAAAAATGCAAATTATGTTTCGGGATAAAAGCTCCATTATGGTGAGAGATAAACAAAAGAAGCGATAAAGACGAAAATAAAAACATAATGACACTTGCAGCCAAATTGATAAAACATTTGCATAAAAAAAAGACTGGCCTTTTCCGCCAGTCTGCACAAGTTTTTATTGAATACCCAAGGCAATTTTTGCGTATCTGGACATGCGGTCCTTCGTCCAAGGTGGATTCCAAACGATGTTGACATCGACATCTTTGATTTCCGGAATTCCGTCAAGCGCAGCTTTTACTTGTTGAACAATTGTTCCAGCAAGGGGGCATCCCATTGCCGTCAATGTCATAGTTACTTTGAGGACTCCTTCATCGTTCAGTTCCAAATCATATATTAATCCTAAATTGACAATGTCAATGCCGAGTTCTGGGTCAATAACTTGTTCAAGAGCACCCATTATATTTTCCTTCAGCGCTTCATCCATTTCGATCCACTCCTCTTATATTCGTTAATTACATTATATCGAAGTTAATGTCACATTAAAAATTTTCTACCTCAAATGCCGTACAAACCATTCAACCGTTTCTAGCACCCCTTTTCGAGACACCTTATGCCCTGCATCCTTTTCCGCAATAAATGCCAAATGTTCCGGATTGTCAGCATACAACGGCTTTATCTCTTCATAAAATTGATAAGTAGGAGCGAATGGTACAACTTGATCCTTCATCCCGTGCCAAAACAAAAGGGGGCGGTTGCATAACGCTTCTTTATGTACGGATAAATCATACTCATACAATGCATCGAATTGCTGCTGAATTTCTTCTTCAGACAACGGAAAGGTATAGCCTGCTTTTTGATAGGAGTCCACAAGATATTTGAAAAATTCCTGATAATTTGGGCTGCCCATTAAACTGACAGCAGCTTTGATCCACGGATATTGAGTGAGCGCTCCAAGTGTAGCAACACCGCCCATGGAAGTTCCCGCTACCCCTATATTTTTCCCGTCAATCAATTCTTTTTCAAAAAAATAATTTTTTATTTTTTCGAGCTCTTTAACAGAACTGATAACAATATTCCAAAAATTTAAATTTAAGTCAGCCTCTGAAAGATTCTCATCCCTCTCTCCGTGAAATTTCGCATCAGGCAATACTACTCGCAAACCTTTTTCCGCCAAAAGATAGGCAATGTGCAAATTATGCTCTTTTGCGCTCGTAAATCCATGGATAAACACAACAAGCGGCAGCTCATCTTTTATAAAATCTTCTTTGCATACATGCAGTACAGGGATATTGTCCGCCATCGTATGCTCAACAATGACCTTCAATTAGGATGCTCCTTTCATTATTTTTTTGCTAAAATTAGTTTAACATATGGACAAAAAAGATGGAAAAAAGATACACTAAATAAAAACAAAAAATGAGGAGAGATTATGGCCAAAAAACATTTAATCGCATTGGATTTAGACGGCACATTGCTGAAAGATGACAAAACGATTTCTCCTTTTACAAAAAATGTTTTGCAAAAAGCACAAGAAGAAGGGCATATCATATGCATTTCAACAGGAAGGCCGTTCCGCTCGAGCAAAATGTATTACGAAGAATTAAATTTAAAAACCCCGATTGTCAATTTTAACGGGGCCTTTGTCCATCATCCGCTGGATGAATCCTGGGGATTTCATCATACAACCCTTGATGTATCTGTTGTAAAAGAAATTGTAGAAATCGCCGAACAGCATCAAGTCCATAACATTTTAGCAGAAGTGCTTGATCATGTTTATTTTCATTACCATAATGAACAATGGTTGGATATTTTCAGTATAGGAAATCCGAAAATTGAAATCGGCAACTTAAAAGCTGTTTTAAATCGCGATGTCACAAGCATGTTAATCCATTCAGATGAAGAAAATGTCAAGCGGATTCGCCATTATTTAAATGAAGTTCATGCGGAAGTTGTAGACCACAGAAGCTGGGCTCACCCGTGGCATGTTATTGAAATTATCCGAGCAGGCATTAATAAAGCAGTCGGATTGCAAAAAATCGCCGAATTTTACAATATCCCTCGAAAGCAAATTATCGCTTTTGGCGACGAAGACAATGATTTGGAAATGATCGAATATGCGGGATTAGGCGTTGCAATGGGAAACGGAATTGAGCCGCTCAAAGAGATTGCTGATGAAATTACGCTGACAAATGAAGAAGACGGAGTTGCAAAATTTTTAAAGGAATTGCTGTCCCTTTAATCTTTGCAAAAGTCCAAAAGTTCGATTATCTTTTTACACCTCACAACAATTGACAAGGATTTAGATGTTTAAAAAGGGATACCCTATAATTGACGAACTCATTTCGTCAATGATCAAAAGGGGGATTCCAACTTGGGCAAACGGAATAAATCGAAACGATTCATTGAGCAAGGAAAAGGTGCTGTCAAAAAACATGATGAAAAGTTTCCATACCGTATGACGTTTGCCGAATCAGAAGCAAGAGTCAATAACGAAGCAAGCTTCGAAGGATAATGCCCTTCCGTTCATTTTCGAATCCTTTTAAGGGCTGTTTTTATAATGAACAGATCGAATTTGAACAGACCAATCTTTGTACAGCATCTGCATCGAGAAAAAATCGAGCAGGCATAACACCATCCAGAATGCCGATTGTACGGCACATTTTGAACAAGGAATAAATATGAAATGGACGAAACGAGCTCCTCTTGTTTCGTCCATTTTTTCTTTTTTTGTCCTTCTTTTTTAAATTTTCAGTTTGCACAAATTGTATTGTTTTCTATTTGTGATCAAGATAGACTATATGTAAATGAAAAAAAGTAGGTGTGATTAATGAATATTCACATTATCGCTGATAGTGCTTGTGATCTGCCTGTCTCTTTTTTAAACGATCAAGGCGTTTCTTTCATCCCTCTTCGTGTCCACCTTGGCGAGAAGGACTATGAGGATCAATTGACAATCAAACCGAAAGAAGTTTACGACTATATGAGAGCTGGAAACGTTGCTAAAACATCACAAGCATCACCGGAAACAATCACCAATCAATTTGAAAAGCTGGCGAAAGACAATCAGCCGGCGCTGTATATTGCCTTTTCTTCCGAATTGTCCGGTACATATCAAACTGCCGTTATGGTTCAGCAGCAATTGCTTGAAAAATATCCGAATTGGAAACTGCAAATTATCGATTCGAAATGTGCTTCACTTGGGTATGGACTTGCTGTCCGCTACACCATTCAATTAGCAAAACAAGGACTTGATTTAGAACAAATGGCAAATGCAGTAAAAGAGTATTGCAGTCATATGGAGCACATTTTTACAGTTGATCGCCTGGAATATTTGGCTCGCGGCGGGAGAATCAGCAAAACATCTGCGTTTGTTGGCGGACTGCTTAATATCAAGCCGCTTTTGCATGTCGAAGAAGGAAAGCTGATCCCGCTGGAAAAAATCCGCGGGAAAAAGAAGCTTTACCGGAGAATTCTTGAGCTGATGGAAGAGCGTGGAGACGGATTGAGTGAACAGACAATCGCCATCAGCCATGGTGATGATGAAGAAGCAGCTCTCGAATTAAAACAATTAATTGAAGAAACGTTTCATCCAAAAGAAATGATCATCCATACGATCGGTGCTGTCATTGGTGCACACTCTGGCCCCGGCACCCTTGCTGTATTTTTTCTAAATAAACATATTCAAGAAGCTTCATGGAAATCATAAGTATATAACAGTATGGAAAGGAGCTTCCTGAATGTCCAAAACAAGCGATAATGATAAAAAAGCTGTAGACAACAATGCAAAACGACACGAAAAAAATCTATTGAAGGAAAAAAATCGAGAGCTTGGAAAACGGCAATACTCAAAGAAAACGGATCATTTATAATGCCCGCCTGTCGGGCTTTTTCTTTTTTTGAAATATCTCTAAAGGCGAGTCTTCCACCTCTTCTATCCGGACGTTCTGAAAGAAAAAGACGCTTTCTTATCTTACAGTATGCATCTTTTCTCTAGCTTTTGTTTTCATTTTTGTCTAATAAAACATGGGCGGGGCAATAACTTTCAATTTGATTAGGCCATTCATTTCATTAAAAAACAGAGAAATCCAAAACGTTTCCATATTCAAAAGCGGAGGTCATTTTTTTATATGTAAGAGGAAATGACAAACATGTGGGAATCTATCCTTTATTAATGTAAGATATTGTAAAATAAGTATACAAGAGGTGGCACAATGAAGAAACATGAAATTTCCGTGTATCTTACAAAAGAGATGGAGCCGGAATATGTCATTTCCCTTGTCCATGAAGCGATTAAATTTAACAGCTACATTTTATTCCAAACAAAAAAGCTCCAATTAAATGCGAAAAGCGTTTTAAGCATGCTCGGTTTTTCCGCCTTTTTAGAAGGTCATGTAGTCATCAGCGCTGAAGGAGAAGATTCGCTCGAAGCAGTAAAAAACTTACAAGACTTTCTTTCCCCTAAATGTTCTAAAGCGACATCTTTAGCTTAATTGCATTTAAGCAGATATTAATTTCCTTGCCGTTGCTTTAAGTAACGGTTTTTTCATTTAATTTGCGAGGAACCCCTAAAAGAGTTGTTCAACTGAACGACATTCACTATAATGAATGTAAATAACGTTATTGGAGGTAAAAAGTTGGCTAAGGAGAATTCATTTGACATCGTCTCAAAAGTGGATATTGCCGAAGTGAACAATTCCATTCAAATGGCGAAAAAAGAAATTGTAAACAGATATGATTTCAAAGGATCTAAAAGCGATATATCCCTAGAAAAAGATGAGCTTGTGCTAATCTCTGACGATGAATATAAGCTGAATCAACTAAAAGATGTATTAGTAAGCAAAATGATTAAACGCGGTGTCGCAACCAAGAATATTCAGTACGGGAAAATCGAAAAGGCTTCAGGAGGCACTGTCAGACAAAGAGCCAAACTTGTCAACGGAATTGACAAAGAAAACGGGAAAAAGATCAATGCGCTGATCAAAAATACCGGGCTAAAAGTAAAAAGCCAAATTCAAGACGACCAAGTCCGGGTAAGCGGCAAAAGCAAGGACGATTTGCAAAAAGTGATTGCAGCTGTGAAAAGCGCCGACTTGCCGATCGACGTACAATTTATTAATTTTCGCTAGCTTTGCCCTGTTCACAAAATTGAAATTTTATATTGATTATTTTGATAAAATTCGTTAAATTAGGATTAATCCGTTGTTTTAAAATTTCATACGGTAAAGCGTTCTTATCAAGAGAAGCGGAGGGACTGGCCCGATGAACCTTCAGCAACCGGATTACCCAAAAACTTTGGGTACCAAGGTGCTAAATCCAGCGATGCGTAAATTTGCGCTCGGAAGATAAGAAGAAGGGGAAATTGTTCAAGAAAAAGTCTTCTTCTTAGAAGGCTTTTCTTTTTTATATAGGTGTTCGCCTCCTTGCAGGCGCCTATTTCATTTGATTGGAGGACTTTTTATGGGGCTTTTACAAGATTTACAGAATCATATATTAATTGCCGACGGAGCAATGGGGACTCTACTATACTCATTCGGAATAGACAGATGCTTTGATGAGCTAAACGTTTCAAAACCGGAAGAAATAGAACGGATTCATTCAGCCTATTTAGACGCAGGCGCAACTGTTATTCAAACAAATACATACGGCGCCAATCGCATAAAGCTTGCCAGATATGGGCTGGAAGATGATATAAAGATCATCAACCAAAAAGGGGTTGAACTTGCAAAGAGGGCGTTACAAAAAGCGGAAAACAAAGGGTATGTCATCGGAACAATCGGCGGCATCCGTTCGTTTCAAAAAAGCGCCTTCACGCTATCTGACATTGCCGAAAATTTTCGTGAGCAGCTTCATGTCCTTTTATCCGAAAACGTAGATGGCATTATTTTAGAAACCTATTACGACTTGGAAGAACTGAAAACCGTTTTGCAAATAGCTAGAAAAGAAACGGATTTGCCCATTATCACAAATGTTTCTTTGCACGAACAAGGCGTCTTTCAAAATGGAACAAGATTGGCAGACGGTTTGAAAATGCTTGAAGAACTTGGTGCAGATATTGTCGGCCTCAATTGCCGTTTAGGCCCTTATCATATGCTGCAATCTCTGGAAGAAGTGCCGCTGTTTGAACATGCCTTTTTATCCGCTTTTCCAAACGGCAGCCTGCCAAGGTATGAAAACGGAAGATTAGTTTATGAATCAGATGAACACTATTTTTATGAAGCGGCTCTTCAATTCCGAAAACAAGGTGTCCGGCTTCTCGGCGGATGCTGCGGAACCGCGCCGAAACATATTCGGGCAATGGCTGAAGCGGTATCAAACCTCCCTCCTGTCACAGAGAAAGAAGTAAAAGAACGAAATGTTCCAATTCATGTTTTACCTATGAAAGAAAGTCAAGAAACTCCTCTCCCAGATATTGCAAAAAACAGACGCTCAGTGATTGTAGAATTGGACCCGCCGAAAACGCTCGGCTTGGAAAAATTTTTAACAGGAGCAAAAGCGTTGAAAAAAGCGGGGATTGATGCAATTACGCTTGCGGATAATTCCCTTGCTACACCAAGAATCAGCAATGTTGCTTGCGCAAAAATTGTGAAAAGCCGTTTCCAGCTTCGCCCGCTCGTTCATTTAACATGTCGTGACAGAAATTTAATCGGCATTCAATCCCATTTAATGGGGCTGCATACGCTTGGCCTGCACGATATTTTAGCGGTCACCGGCGACCCGTCCAAAATCGGTGATTTTCCGGGTGCAACCTCTGTCTATGATTTATCATCGTTTGATTTAATCAGTTTAATTAAGCAATTTAATGAAGGTTTGTCATACTCCGGAAAATCACTTGGTCAAAAAACAAACTTTACTGTTGCCGCCGCCTTCAACCCGAACGTAAGACATCTTGATCGCGCAGTTCAGAGACTTGAGAAAAAAATCAGCTGTGGAGCCGATTATTTTATTACGCAGCCGCTCTACTCGGAGAAGCTGATCGAAGAAGTATATGAAGCAACAAAACATCTGAATGTTCCGATATATCTCGGGATTATGCCGTTAATAAGCAGCCGCAATGCTGAATTTATTCATAACGAAGTGCCAGGCATTAAATTGTCCGATTCGATTCGCGAACAGATGCAAAAAGCAGGCAATGATAAAGAAAAGGGAAAACGAGAAGGACTTGCCATTGCAAAATCGCTTATTGACGCAGCATTTGACCTGTTTAACGGCATTTACTTAATCACTCCGTTTTTGCATTATGAGATGACAGTCGAGCTGACGGAATACATTCATGAAAAAGAAAAGGCAAAACGAGAAAGGAAGATTTCCCATGTATAACATAAAGGAACAGCTGGAGAAAAAAATTTTAATACTAGACGGAGCCATGGGAACAATGATTCAAGCTGCAGAATTATCTGCGAAAGATTTTGGCGGTGAAGAATATGAAGGATGCAACGAATATTTAAACATCACTTCCCCTGAAACGATTGTCCGTATTCATGAAGCGTACCTTGAAGCAGGCGCTGATATTATCGAGACAAATACGTTTGGCGGTACAAGCATCGTCCTCGAGGAATATAACTTGGGGCACCTTGCTTTTGAAATAAATAAAAAAGCAGCTGAGATTGCAAAGCGCGCTGCAGAAAAATATTCAACACCGGATTGGCCTCGTTTTGTGGCAGGATCAATGGGGCCAACGACTAAAACGCTCTCCGTTACAGGCGGCGTCACATTCCAACAATTGGCAGAAGCTTATCAAGTTCAAGCGGAAGGACTGTTAGAGGGGGGCGTTGATGTACTTCTGCTTGAGACAAGCCAAGATATGCTCAATGTAAAAGCGGGTTACTTAGGAATTCAACGAGCTTTTCAAAAGCTCAAGAAAGAAGTGCCGATCATTCTGTCCGGAACGATAGAACCGATGGGAACAACTCTTGCCGGTCAAGATATTGAAGCGTTTTACATTTCAGCTGAACATATGAATCCAATTGCCGTTGGCTTAAACTGTGCGACAGGCCCGGAATTCATGACCGATCACATCCGCACATTGTCTGAAATCGCCAATACCGCTGTCAGCTGTTATCCGAATGCCGGACTGCCTGATGAAGAAGGACGCTACCACGAATCACCGGAATCTTTAGCCAAAAAAATCAGAGGGTTTGCAGAAAGAGGCTGGCTTAATATGGTCGGCGGCTGCTGCGGAACAACTCCCGAACATATTCGCGCAATAAGGGAGGCAATGGAAGGCTTAAAACCGCGAAAAATCGTCAAAAAGCAAAATCAACATACGGTATCAGGCATCGAGCCCCTTCGCTATGATGAATCAATGCGCCCGCTGTTTGTCGGTGAACGCACAAACGTCATCGGTTCGCGTAAATTCAAGCGTCTCATTGCGGAAGGAAAATTTGAAGAAGCAGCGGAGATCGCCCGCGCTCAAGTGAAAAACGGCGCCCACGTCATCGATGTCTGTCTCGCAGATCCGGACCGAAACGAGCTTGAAGATATGGAAAACTTCATCCGCGAGGTTGTAAAAAAAGTAAAAGCGCCGCTTGTCATTGACTCAACCGACGCCAATGTCATCAGAAAAGCGCTCGAATACTCACAAGGGAAAGCGATCATCAACTCGATCAATTTAGAGGACGGCTTAGAACGGTTTGAAGAAGTTCTCCCGCTTGTGAAACAATTCGGTGCAGCTGTTGTCGTCGGAACAATCGATGAAGACGGAATGGCTCTGACTGCGGAGCGAAAGCTGGAGATTGCCAAGCGGTCTTATGACATTTTAGTCAATCAACACGGTATAAGTCCAAGCGACATTATTTTTGACCCACTCGTCTTCCCTGTCGGCACAGGTGATGAGCAATATATCGGATCTGCCCAAGAAACGATCGAAGGGATCCGTTTAATTAAAGAACATCTTCCCGGCTGTTTAACTATTCTCGGGATCAGCAATGTTTCTTTCGGGCTTCCGCCGGTCGGCAGAGAAATATTAAACGCCGTTTTTTTATACCATTGCACACAGGCAGGGCTCGATTATGCGATCGTCAATACGGAAAAATTAGAACGGTACGCTTCGATCCCTGAGGAAGAGCGGAAGTTGGCAGAAAACTTATTATTTGAAACAAATGATCAGACGCTCGCACAATTTACGAACTTTTACCGCGACAAAAAGAAAGAGGAAAAAAAGCCGAAAACGGAATTAACCTTGGAGGAACGGCTCGCACAATACGTTGTGGAAGGAACAAAGCAAGGATTAATCGAAGACTTGCAGCTGGCACTAGAAAAATATGATGATCCTCTCGATATCATCAACGGGCCGTTAATGAAAGGAATGGAAATTGTCGGCGAACTGTTTAACGACAATCAGCTGATTGTTGCTGAAGTGCTTCAAAGTGCGGAAGTGATGAAAGCATCTGTCGCCTTTTTAGAACCGTATATGGAAAAAAAAGATGACAGCGGCAAAGGAAAAGTCATTTTAGCTACAGTCAAGGGCGACGTCCATGACATCGGCAAAAATTTAGTTGACATTATTCTTTCCAACAACGGCTACCGCGTCGTTGATTTAGGCATTAAAGTTGCGCCGCAGCAGCTGATTGAAGCGGTCAATAATGAAAAGCCTGATATTATCGGTCTTTCCGGACTGCTCGTCAAATCAGCCCAGCAAATGGTGTTAACAGCACAAGACTTAAAAACAGCCAACATTTCGATTCCGATTTTAGTCGGCGGTGCTGCATTATCACGCAAATTTACCGATCAAAAAATTTCACCGGAATATGACGGTCCTGTGTTATATGCGAAAGATGCAATGGACGGGCTGTCGCTTGCCAATAAGCTGAGAGAAAACCCGGATGCTTTCCTTGAGAAAAGAACGGTCGCAGTTGAGGAAAAACAGAATAGACAGAAAAGCAGCAAACCTGTTATGATCATTGAAAAAAAATCATCTGTGTCCAAACCGACCGTATATCATCCAGCTGACTGCAATCCACACATTATTCAAAACATTGATATTGCCCAAGTCGTCCCGTATGTGAACATGCAAATGCTTTTAGGACACCATCTCGGATTAAAAGGCAATGTCAAACAGATGCTTCTGGAAAAACAGGAAAAAGCGGTAGAACTAAAAAATGAAATAGATGAATTGCTGCGTTTAGGGAAAGAATATGGCTGGTTCCGTCCATCTGCTATTTATCAATTTTTCCCGGCCTATCGCGAAGGAAACTCCATTCACATTTTAGATCCGGCTGCAAAAGATAAAATCATTGAGACGTTTACATTCCCTCGGCAGGAAAAGCCGCCGTTTTTATGCATTGCCGACTATGTAAGCGAACGGTCAGATGAAACACCGCATGATTATATCGCCCTGTTTGCCGTAACTGCTGGAAAAGACATTCGCAGCATCGCCATGCAGTTTAAAGAAAGCGGTGAATTTTTCCGGAGCCATGCGATTCAAGCATTGGCGCTGGAGCTGGCAGAAGGTCTTGCAGAGCGGACGCACCAGCTGATCCGCGACCGATGGGGCTTCCCGGATCCGCTTGACTTCACAATGCAGGAACGGTTTGCAGCAAAATACCAAGGTCAGCGCTATTCATTTGGCTATCCGGCTTGTCCAGACTTAGAAGATCAAGCGAAGCTGTTTAAGCTGTTAAAGCCTGAAAAAATCGGCATCCAGCTGACGGAAGGCTTTATGATGGAACCGGAAGCATCCGTCTCTGCCTTCGTCGTCTCACACCCTGAAGCTCGATATTTTAATGTCCTTTAATATTTCGTCTCGCCGTTAAGGGCAAGCTATTTTCGGATGCATATGGATAACGAAGTGCTCGTTTAGCACTTCGTTATCCATTTTTTATTAAATCGCCTCAAAGCTTTTCCTAACCATAAGCTTGAATAAATTGTATTAAAATAGCCTATTGCGGCTTCCTATCCGCCCGCTGAATGAAAACAACTGTTATAAACATTAGCACGATAACGGTTATCGACAAAAATAACCATTTTCTCAATAAAAATGGATCCCAAACAGGCGGATCGAATAGAAAGATGTGCGGCCATGGATAAATTCTCCTAACGTAAGCACTTCTAAAACCGTGTAAATCATGATAATCGTTAGAGAAATCTCAATGTTTTTAATCAGCACGATAAGTGATGTGCCAAAAAGCATATAGAATAATACTAAAATCATAAAATGAATCACGTTAAGACCAGATAACGAAGTCATCCCGTATTTCATCACAAAAGCGGTACATAAATGAAAAACCCCGATAATATTGACAATCAAGTACTGGAAGAAATCCATCCCAAACCGTTTTTAGTAATATGGAACTAACGTTTCATGCGCCCCTTCTTCATACATTTCACTCAGCCGATACATAAGGCACCAGCAAGTAAACGGTATAAAAACACCTTGAATAATAATGATATTACTGTGAATATCATCTTCCTCTCTTGGAACAAACAGAATAAGCAACAGAGATAAGCTAAACATCACAGCAGGGACAAAAAAAGTGAGCCCCATCGTCTTTCGGTCAAATACAAAGGTGCATAAATGCTTTCTAAATAATCTCTCATTTTAGTTCACACCCCTAACAACGGCTAAATATCGATCAATTAGTCTTGGTGCGACTTGTTTCGCCCCTTCTTCCTCTTTTTTCGCAAACACCCGTACATTCACGCCGTCTCCCTCTTCGAGAAGCTGAATCACTTCATTTTCCGCCATGATGGTATCCAATTCATTCGGCGAGACACGATATTCCCATACATATCTTTCCGCATGGGCTTTCAGCTCGGCTGGCGTTCCTTCGAATAGGACGTTTCCGCTTTTTAAAACACCGATCTTTGTCCATAAAAACTCAATATCTTCGACAATATGCGACGAAATGATGACGGTATGCTCCAAACCAAGGTTTATTAGCAAATTGCGGAAGCGAATCCGCTCTTCAATGTCCAATCCCGCTGTCGGTTCATCAAAAATTAAGATCGACGGCTTTCTCATTAACAGCTGTGCGATTCCCACCCATTTTCTCATTCCGCCGGATCATTCCATCATTTTCTTGTTTTCATGCCCTGTCAGATTGACCTTTTTAATAGCCTCCCATATAGTTGGAAAAATTCAAAAATATGTAAAATTTTTCTGTAAATTAATGGAGTTCATCATTTATAATTTTTGGTAGAGAAGCCTCTTCAATTTCTTCCCCTAAGATGGTTGCAACAGGGTTAACGTTAAAATAGAAAGGAAGAAGTGAAATGATTAAATTTTTAACTGAACCATTATTATTTGATACCAAAAAAGGTAATTATTGCTATGACAACAGTACGAGAATAGTTATTCCAGCAAATAAATCAGAAAAAAACTTTTTGTCGGGAATTAAGATAGGTGACACCATTCATGAAGAAGACTTCAAAAAAAAATAATCTAAATGAATTGCTTCATAAAATTGTAAAATATAACCTCTTTCAATCAGATTTTCAATTGCCTAAAATCACTGAACAATTTATTAAAGAAAAATTACTGACAGAGGGAATATCGCATCTATGCTTAATTGTTACCGATGCTTGCAATTTCAGATGCAAATATTGTATTTACTCTGATCATTATTTTTATTCAAAGATTTTTTCAAATAAACGTATGGAATGAAAATTCAACATTGTTCAAATTGTGAGAGAAATTTATTTTGCTTTGATTGCCGTGCGCTAGATTATTTTAAATCCAAAAGGATTGATGGAATGGTCTATTGCAATAAAATAGAAAAATCAACGGTTACCTCTACTAACTAAACCGGGGCGATATATATGAACAACAGCGTAAAATTATTGTTTAGCTATTTAAAAGAATTTAAAAAGAGCTTGTCCATAGCTTTTCTTTTATTAGTTGTTCTTTCTGCAATCACTGTACTTCCAGGATTAATCATTAAGAATATTTTTGATTTTGGAATAGCAAAAAAAGATTATCACTATGTTCTTTTATTCAGTGCAATACTTGCATTAATATATGTAATTAAGAGTATGCTCAACTATTTTTCCAATGTAGTTTTTACAAAAGTAAGCCAGAATATAGTGTTGAATCTTCGGCAAAATATATCAACAAGACTGCTGAAACTGCCTATGGAGTTTTTCAATTTTTACCCCAGCGGATATATTACATCAAGATTAAATGAGGTAAATAATATAGGGGGATTGTTTTCTGCCAACACATTTAAAATTTTGCTAAGTTTTTTTGAACTGTTTGCTACCCTTATTATTCTGGCAGCAATCAATTTCAAATTAACATTAATTTTATGTCTGCTAATGCCGGCATATTACATCATTTCAAACAAATTCTTGTCTTCAATATTTCATATATCTACTGAAACAGCTGAAAAAAGTGCCGTTTTAAACAACAAAATACAGCAGTCAGTACAGGGTATCGAAGAAGTCAAAAATCTCTCGGTAGAGGATAAAGAAACAGAAAAAATCAATTCAGCAGCTAAAGATCTAGTGGATGCCAATATTAAACAATCAATCTTTTATTCAATTGGTATGGAATTAATTGTTTTGGTTGGTTCACTGTCCTCTGTTTTATTAATCGTTATGGGTGGAAAAGATGTCATAATAAATAGTATGACAATAGGCGGATATATGGTATTTATGAACTATCTTCCCAGACTGTATTCGCCAATTCAAAATATATCGGCTACTGTTCTAACGATCCAGCCGGCATTAGTAAGTTTAAAAAGGCTCCATATATTTATTGAACAAATAGGAGAAGACGAGGAACAGAATAAAGTCAAAATAAATGATATTAAGAGCATTGAGTTTAAAGGTGTATCTTTTAGATATAAAGAAGACCAGCCATATATCTTGAATAATGTAAGTTTTTCGCTAGCCCCTGCTGATAAGCTTTTAATAAAGGGGAAAAATGGAACCGGCAAAACAACAATACTTAGAATATTAATGGGATTATATAATGTGCAAAAAGGAAAAGGACAAGTTCTTATAAATGGAATACCGATTGATGACATAGATAAAAAATCGCTTCGGAAAAACATTGGCATCGTATCGCAAAAAATATATTTATTTAACGATACAATTGAAAACAATATTAAATATGGTGTAGAAAACGTTGATTCGAATACTTATATGGAAGTGCTGAGAACGACTGGTTTAGATGATATTATAGAAAAATTGCCTGATAAAGAAAATACATTAGTTGGGGAAAACGGAAAAAATTTATCAGGAGGCCAAATTCAAAGAATTGCTATTGCCAGAGCCCTTTTAAAAGGGGCAAACATCATTATGTTTGATGAAGCAATTTCTCATATGGATTTTAGCGGTAAAGAAAAGATAAAGAAATTAATTGAAAGCGGCTCATCAAATTCCATTTTTATCATTATAGACCATAGCAATGATTTTGACACAGTATGCAACAAAATCATTCACTTACATGATCATCCACAAGGCGAAGCAACAATCGCTGCCAATTAGCAAAACTCATGACTTCAACCTAAAATCCGTAAATACCGTTCGCATTTTGCAAATTGCCCGGATTTTGTGCACTTTGGGTAATTTGACTCTTCCCCGATCCATGCCCCAGCCTGCGGGAAAAATCCATCACTCCTTCTGGGTGTAAGGGGAAGTATTTGAGGCTCTGATGAAAAAAACGAGGCAGGCGCCCCGGTTTCTATCATTCTTTTGCTTTGAGCTTAAAGAGTTTTGAAGAAAAATCGCCCGATTCATTGACCCCGAAGCGGGCATCAAAGATATCGTTCGTCAGCTGAATGCCGACGTTCATCAGTTCATTGCCGAAAAATGTGTTTTCGACTCCTTTTATTTCATATTCAAAATCGCCATTTAACCCTTTTAACAGAATGCGGGAATATCCGTGATTTGGTTTTGCCAGCACTTGGTAGTAACCTACAAACGCTTCTTTTTGATCTTCTGAAACAACCATACATGCCGTCACATTTCCGTCCCCGTCAAATGGGCTTATTAAGCGGTAAAATGTTCCTTTTTGAATCCATTTGCGATGATCTTTATTCGATATAATCTCGCGATATTAGTTGAAAAAGAATATATAAAATGATGAGATTCATCGAAAAAATAAGTATATTTTTAAGCATTAGCATTGCATAAATATAGTTAGAATTTTCTGTTAATTATTTTTTGTGAATTTGTGCCAAAAAGACAAAACCTAAAGAAAGGTGGCACTGCCCATTTGGTAAATATATACAGTTAAACCAGAGCGACAACGACAAAAGGGAGATTATGGACTGGCTCGCCCATCAAATTTTCGCAACCAAACATAAGCTGGTTTCCACAGAGCTCTCTTTAACCAACGAGTAATTCGAAGTAGGGATTTCTTACTTTTCATCTCCAATTGAATGAGAACATGTAAGCAATACGTGATCAGGGCTAAGAAAATTTGATTTTGAATAGCTGTTTCACTCATTCCATAAAAGTGCTTAATTTCTACGTGTTGCTTGAGCCATTTGAAAAAGAGTTCAATAGCCCAGCGAGATCGGTAAATATCACTTATCTCTTCTGGTTTTAAATCAAATCGGTTGGTGATGAAACGAAGTAAGTTCCCTTTTGTGTCCATAACTTCTAGTAGACGAAAGACATTTTCAGTACGATTTTGTGTGGTACCAATGTAGACCATTTTATCGGATAGAACGTGACAATCATCAGGAAGTGAAAATGTATAGACTTCACGAATGACTGCGTTTTTCTTCAGTCTTGAAACGAAGAAATAGCCATCATCTGTCATCCGATCAAAACGTTCATAGTCCACATAACCGCGGTCAAACACATACATGGCTTCTTGATCATCCACTAGGACTTCGAGTTGATTTCGGTCATGTTCTTTTGCTGTCGTAATCACTGCTTTTTCAGGATAGACGGTGTCTTTATCCATGAAAACGAGCCGTAAGTGTAGCTTTACACCAGCTTTTGTTTTCCGGAATTTTGCCCATTTATAATGGGTCAAATTCAACGGGAGTGTACTTGAATCAATGATTTTCAGTGGCATATTCTTTCCGTTTTGATAATGGTACCGTTGAATTTTCCAAACAAGATCCAAGAACAAATTTGCAAGAATGAGTGGGTGGATCTGATTGTTTTTTCGGGATAGCTGAGAGGCACTTATCGATTCAAATCCGAGTGCTTTTTGAAGATCTTCGTCTACAAGTGCATCACTCATTTCCTCTAAGCTCTTAAATTCGAGCAGCTGGGCTACCAATAAAAGTTTAATATAGGCTTCTGTTGTCAGCTTTTTTGTGTAATAGTCCTGTTTCAATTCTTTGACTTGTTCGCTAAGTTTTTGAATATTTATGGGTGAAACCCATTTACCAAATGATGAAATTAGTGTATTCTTGTCCATAATGGTTATCCTTTACGATTGGATTTGGGCAGGAACCACCTGTACTTCCATTGTAAAGGATTTTTTTGTTTCGAAATCAATAAAAAATTGAACATTCTTAGTATTTTGAATCATCAGATTTAATTACTGCAATGCTAGTGATTTTTAAGATACTCAATAAAAATAATGTCTTTCCTTCTAAATATTTATCAGGGATCAGTTTTATATTCTCCGATTTATTTCTCCATCTTATCATTAATTTCCATTTAAGCCACTTTATTATTAACATTTCATCACCCAAAAGCCATTTTGTTATTAACGGTTCGCTTTTTCCAAATGTCATATCAAATATTCTCCATTTTATTTTATAACCAAATACTGTTACTTCACCTAAATATAACCATAAAACAGATTGTAGTATCAATAGATTTTTGAAAAATCATTTTTTTCTAAAATATACCGATAATCAATTTTTGTTTATTATCCCGCCAACTTCCCATACTAACTATATACTTACTTGTTTTAGGAGGAGGTTTTTATGGTTCAGCAGCAAAATCAGCCTAATACACTTCCGCCTCAACAGCAAAATGTGCAGCCGGGGATTGAATCGTTTATGAATCCAAGACCAATCTTTGATGATCCTTCTTATCAAGGCAGCGGAAAGCTTGCAGGAAAGACAGCGGTCATTACCGGCGGCGACAGCGGCATCGGGAGGGCGGTTGCGGTGCTGTTTGCCAAAGAAGGTGCCGATGTGGCCATCATTTACTTAAATGAGCATGAAGATGCAAAGGAAACAAAAGGGTATGTTGAACAGCTCGGGCGCAAATGTCATTTAATAGCCGGCGATCTCGGCGACGAAGCATTTTGCCAGCAAGCGGTGAAAGGAGCAAAAGATCAATTTGGAAAAGTGGATATTTTAGTAAACAACGCAGCCGAGCAGCATCCGCAGCAAGGAATTGAATTCATTACAGCAGAACAGCTTGAACGAACGTTTCGGACCAATATTTTTTCGTTCTTTTTCATGACAAAGGCTGTTCTTCCCCATATGAAGACAGGCAGCACGATCATAAATACGACATCTGTTACAGCCTATCATGGAAATGAACAGCTCATTGATTATTCGGCAACTAAAGGCGCCATTGCGTCATTTACCCGTTCGCTTGCTTTATCATTGGCCCCTAAAGGCATTCGAGTCAACGGTGTAGCGCCAGGACCCATTTGGACACCGCTCATCCCTTCTACTTTTGATCGTACAAAAGTAGCTTCTTTTGGCTCCAACACAGCGATGAAGCGGCCCGGACAGCCGATGGAAGTTGCGCCTGCTTATGTATATTTAGCAAGTGACGATTCTACTTATATGACAGGGCAAATTCTCCACGTAAACGGCGGCACGATCGTAAATGGTTAATCTGCAAAAAGGCCCCAAAATCCAATACTTTGGGGCTTTTCTATTTGTAAATAGCTCTGGCATATCTGAGAGCAATATCCACATGGCCAGATCAATATGCTAAACAAAGTCATCGATACATGTTCGCTCCTGTCAGGTGCTGATAAATGAATTCCCTGGATTGTTAATTCCTAGAAAATTCTACAGACTGCATCAATCGCTTTCAAATCCAAAGTAAAGAAGAAAATTTCGTGGCATTCAATATTTTGCTTGACGGTATGTCGTGAAAAATAAGCAAAATTTTTTACAAGCCCCTCTCTTCAGCGGCTCCTTCTATGAATTAACGGGATCTGTTTCTTGTAAAGAAATGAACCAAGTAATAAAAAGCCGTGCCTGCTACAAGTGAAAGAATTAAGCCTAACCAGGTCGCTTCCGCTACAAATTTACTTCCCTCTATTTTGATGACATATAAGGGAAGGTTCAGAATCTTCGGACTTGATTCAATGTGGGTGATGCCGGATAACCGAATAATAAAAGGGGTTATTAGAACTATTAAAGCGTACAGAAAAACTAAACTGATTCCGCCCATAAGCGCTCTAAAGAAAGTTGTCATAACATCTTCCTCATTTCTTCTATTGCTTTTACAATTTTTTTCATCAGGCCATTTGAGGACAAAAAGAGCAAATTACATAACGATGTTAAAAATAACATCTTCACAAAAAAGCTGTCAGTCATATTTATTCATACTATCGACACTGCCATTGGAGCAAATGCACAAATTTATTTCAGAATTGAAATATATTACATAAAAATACTTCAAATTGATTATTTGCCGAAGTCCAATATTTTTCATCCCCTCTTTATAATTCATTGCGATATATCCCGTCTCATGAAAAATTGGAGGCCAGACTGCTAATAGCACTTTTATCATTTGAAAACAGGCCTTCTTAAAAAAATATTTTGAGAAATCAAGTATAGAAAAATCCCGCCTGCAACATATATAAAATCAATATAATAACTTTGCGAAATGAAATAATGTAAAAAAGAATCAATGATTGCCACAATGACAAGGATTATAATTAACGCTACAGCCTTATTCCCGTCATGAATTCTCGCTATAAATCCGGCAAAGGTTGAGAGCATTGTAACGAAAAAAATAGAAAAAATTCCGGTTAATTGCGGAAGAAAATCTTGATTTAATATAAAACAATTTAAAACTACAAATAAAAAATAAATCATAAAATTTACTGCTATTGCCATGAATATTCTCGGAAAAAAATAGACGGAAGCCGGTGCATTGATCATAAATATGGAAAGATTATATTGCCTAAAATGCATCCCAATACATAAAGGCAAAACAATCATAAGTTCTTTTAAACCTAAATTCATAATAAATGAATATACAATGGCAAAGGTCATTGCATCCGAGAAAATATAAACCCCTATGGTGAGAGCATAGAGAATCGAGAACATAAGAGCCATTTCCGCAAAAAGTCGATTTCGAAAATAATAGATTGCTTCCAATACAAAATGAATAACGTAATGATTAAGCTTAAATTCCTTGCTTTTTATTTTTTTAGGATAATTACCTGTATGGCTTTGCTGAAATAAACCAAATAAATACCTTCCCGATAAATTTTTTATCCCTATCCATAATATTAAAAGAGCGACCAAACAACCGATCCAAAACAGAAAGCCGAAATTTCCTATACGCTCCGCCATATGTTTAGAAACAAAATGCAGCCCCCATATGATGGACATAAATAATAATGATTTGAAATAAAGTCCATCTTTATGTCTGCCCAGCCATTTTCCGACAATCAAAGAGGATAAAATCCAAATAAACAGGATGAACCAAAAAATAATAAACAACAAAAGAAGAACTAGAAAAATATGAAAGATATGTATTTGAATATGTTTTATATAAAAAGAAATGAGCAAAGGCAAAAATGCGAAAAAAATGAAGATGTTAAAAAAGACATATAACAAAAAATAGCTTCCCGCAACAAATTGACCCGCATTAATAGAAGTGTTTAAAAAGAAAAAGGCATACTCCTTTCTTTTTAACTTTTCTCTGGAAAATATCATAAGGAAACACGCCAATAAGATGCTGAACACCAAAATTGAATCAAAAGCGTCTGTCTTATTCAATGGAATGAAATCCAAATATTGAAATAAAATTAAGGCATATACGACATAAAGGAGAATCGCTCCTAAAACAACTGCCAATAAATGAGTCGGGTAGTTCAAAAAGATATTTTTTGCTTTTTTAACCTGTTTCGGAATCTCGATCCTCGCTATTATCTCGAACATCGGGGGCATTTAAAATCTCCTCTGCTTTCAAGTAATAATCCTTGTTTGCCTCTTCATATATTTCTTCCAAAGACATTCTGCCAAACTGCTCAAATACTTGATCCCGCGTACAATTTAATTTTACTTTTCCGTTTCGAAGCAAAATAACCTTGTCGTACAATTCTTCCCCAAAACTAAGGTGATGGGTGGACAATAAAATCCCGATGCCTTTTGTTTTTAAAAAATGAAGAGTTTTCCGCAAGATAATGACCATATCGGGATCCAGCCCGTTCGTCGGCTCGTCAAAGATGACAAATTCACTTCCTTTAAAAAGCTGTGAAACAATTTGTGTTTTTTTCTTATTGCCATGAGATAAATTGCTTATCGGTATATGCAGATACCTTTCAAGTTCAAAAATTTTTATAAGCTTTTCTAATAACTGATGGTCTACCTGATGTTTAAATGAGTTTTCGATTAAAGAGAAGTATTCTTTCGGCGTCAAATAATCGAAAAGAGCAATCTCATCTGAAATATAGGAAACATTTTTCTTCAAATAATCCACATCTTCAGAAACATTCAAATCAATCTTTTTGTTATTTACGGATAAAGTACCGACATAATCCATTAATCCAAAGAGTGATTTAATAATGGTTGTTTTCCCCGCCCCATTATGACCTAATAATAATGTGATTTGAGAAGGCATGATGGTCACTTCTATATTTTTCAGCTCAAATTCATCACCGTGTCTCTTGTGTTGAATATATAATGACAGCATTCTATATTCCCCGCTTTGCAGTTGATTGGAAACATTCAATTATGATAGATCGAAAGAGAGAAAACGGGATCATGTTTTCTATCCTTTTTTCTTCACGTAAATGCACTGTCCAGCGATCAACAATAACTGAAAATAGTTCTTTTATTTTGTATAAAGATACTTGTGCTAAAACCACTGCTTATCCCGATGAATAATGGAAAAATCTATTTTCTTTGTAAACTATAAACTTCACTTTCATTCTTTTGAATATTATAGGTTCATCACCAAAAGATGTACTTGATTTTTACGTTAAAATGTGATAGAGGTCTCTAGACGGACACGCAAAGTAAAACGCTGGATATTTCGATACCCATATCCTCGCCTTTTGATCAATTTTATTTTGTTGTTGATTCCTTCCATTGGACCATTTGAGTAAGAAAAAACGATGCAAGAAAGCACTGCGTCTCTTCGGGTGATGAGTGCCTTGGCAATACTGCGTACGGCGGCACAGTCGCTAAAAAGGTACCGGTCAAACCATTGGGTCAAACGAGTTTCGGCTTGCTTTCTTGTTTGGCTTTTGGATACGTAACGGAAATGTTGAAGTGCTTGATAGACATCACGTAAATAAGCACTTTCTTGGCACCATTGTCGAACTTCCTGTCTCTCTTCTTCTGTTAATTTTTCTGGACGTTGGCTTAACAATCGGCACACGCGGCGAACGCTTCCATGTTTGGTTCCGCCTTTGGCAAGGTATTTGCGACAACGTTCCAGTGCATCGGTGAATAACTGAATCACATGGAAGTGGTCAAGAACATGGATGGCTTTTGGACATACCTTTTCAATGGCTTTTCTCATGGCAGGAGCCAAGTCGCTGACAACATACTTCACTTTGGAGGCGACGGGTTGAAGCGCCTCCACAATGGCTTCTTCATTTTTTCCAGAAGCAATGGAAAGGACATTCCGAGTCTGTGTGTCCATCACCGCTACTCCGTAATCATGTCCCTTTCGGAAAGCGAATTCATCCACACATACTACTGTAGGATTCGATGTTGGTAAAAGAGCCGGGGCATATTGATAAAACCAGCGTTCTACTGTCGTATAGGCGAGTTGTAACAAGCGAGCGACTTCTTGAATCGTTTTTCCGATGCATAACTGGGCGACCCAATGTTGAAACGATTCCGTCGCGATACTGTGAGACGGAAGTCCCGGATAAGAAACGGTGAACGTCAGAAAACAGGCTTGGCAACGCCGTCTTTCTATGGGAAGTTCAATCCAAAATAAACCGACCGTATTTGTATAGCCATGAATCCATTGTTTTCGTTTCGATGATATTTTGGTTGTCCGTCCGAAGCAAGTCGGGCAGATCGGACAATGAGGAGGGAGGGAAAGTTCAAAAATCCATCGTTCTCCCTCTTTTCGTTCTCCATGAATAAGAAAGCCTGGTAAAGTGATCAAATCTTTGATAAACTGAGATTGCATGCGAAATTTCCTCCATGGTTGATGGTTTGGTCACCTTTACCATACAGGAAATTTCGCATTTTTTGTACCCTTGATCAGAAAACAACCTGATTGTCAAGTACATTTTGTGGTGAAGAGCCATATTATATATAATTTTCCAATTCATTGGTAATTTTACCAATACTTTTTTCTTTTTGTCAATTTTAATTTCCGATCATTTACAAACTTTATAGAAATTGTTTTTTCATAATAGATATAGAAGAAGTTTTCAAATGGTCATTTTTTAATGGAAAAAATCATAGGACGGCTGACTATTCAGGCAAGAGACCCAAAGTTTGCCGCCCGCTTCCATCAGAATCCGTGCCACCACGGACACCCCTTGCGTTAAGCTAAATGCTGCTTCTGCCTTCAGAGCTCGGGACTTTCATCCTAGAGATTACACCCATGTCGGGCGCACCAAGAACCCCCCAAAGCACATGTGCTTTGGGGGGTTCCTATTTTATTTGTAACTGTAGATGAGCAATTTTCATAACAATAATTACCATACCAAAAGAGACAAACAGGGTACCCCTTATGCCACATGGAGCTGTTTTTTGACAACATCAATGGGAATATCTTGCTTCGCTGCATGGTAAATGAACTCGACGAGACTATGCCCTTTCTTCGTTCGGAGAAGATCAAGCCCAGTAGAGAAATCCCGGTTGGACTCGACCATACTGTACACATAAGCGAGTTGCACCAAGATCCAATACCGTTTCACCGCCCGACGATGACGAACACGGTACCCATCGAGCTTCAGCTGGTCTTTCGCTTGTCGAAAAAAGCATTCGATCGACCAACGTTGGGCATAGTAGCGCAAGATCTCTTCATCGCTTAGCTCCCGGTCGGTGCTCAAGACGCAGTGAAGATGTTCGGGTGTCATCGGCTGATCGGCTTTCCAAGCCAACAACACAACGGCATCATCGAGACCTTTCAGCGATCCCTCGTAGCGATACACGCGATAACGCTCTTCTCCCACCGTGACGAGATGGGTGTCGTTCGGTTCGATATAGCGGGCAAACTGTTTGGCTTGGATGGCGATGCCTTTCGGATAGAGAATCCGGTTCGTTTTGAGCATCGCGATGACGTGAAATCCTTTTTTCAGACAGGCTTCCACGAGCGCTTGCGATGGATACCACGAATCCATCAGCACATAAACGGGACGGCGTACATCCAAAGAAGAAAGCATCTCGATCGCGAGTTCCCCCTTGCTTTTCCCAGCCGCCTTGTCGTAGAGGCGGAACGCAAAGGGAAAAGCCTGGGTCATCGTATGAACCATGAGCCAAACAAGAGAATGTCCCCAGATCGACTTTTTCTCTGTGTGAGAATAGTGCCAATCACACCCTTGAATGGCGTGCGTTGCCCGTGACGAAGGCTTGATTTTTTGGCAAATCGTATCATCGATCGAAACAAAAAGGGGTTGATTTTTCTGTTTGGCGATCCGTTCGACACGATGAAGCATCCATTGCTGGAGTTTGCCAAGCAGCGTCTCTTCATCCCAAGGGCTTTTCGTGAAAAAATGGCTGAGTGTCGTTCGATGATTGGGGTGAAAGCTCCAATGATGAAGATCGGTCAACGTTCCAGAAAAGCCTTTCGTGATCATCGCATCCACGATATGAACGAGATGCTTCATGACAGGTTTTGAAAAATAAAGTGCCAACCCCAACATCGTGAAAAACTTGTGGATTCCTTGATGATGTGCTAATCTATTCATGAGACATGAACCTCCTTGTGTGAATGGTTTGTTGGCACATCTATTCTAACCAAGGAATCGGGTTCATGTCTCCTTTTTTGTTTCGATGTAAATTTATGTTAGTGATTTTGCTCATCTACTGTTGTAAATAGCTTTGCGGTGACGAATCTTCAGCATCATTCCCATTGCTATCAGCAGCATGCCTATCAGCAGCCAGCGATACACGTACGTTGCTGTATCCGGAAGTGATGCCGAAGCTTGATTCTCACTCACCTGTTCAAATTTCGTTCCATCCGTAGTTCCATCCGTACCAGAAGGATTATTTGTGCCGCCTGATCCGCTACCGTTGTTTCCATTATGATTTTCGTTTTCAGGATGAACTTCGTTACCCGAATGATCTTGATCTTTTTCTTGGCCGCCGCTTTCGGAAGGTGTTTTATGTTCTTTGCTGCCGCCTTCGGAAGGTGTTTTATCGTCTTGACCACCTTTATCCCTGTTGTCTTTTTCTGGATCATTTCCGCCTTCTCCCGGATCAGCCGGATTTGGAATAATTTCACCTTCTTTCGTTTGGAAAGACCAAATCGATGAGCGCGTTTTACCGCCAAATTGATCTTCCGCTTCCGTGTACCAATAATACACTTGGTTTGGCTCTAAATCATGCCACATGACAGAGGCCACTTCGCCACTCGGAACGTTTTCGACTTTGCCGATCAAGCTGTCGGTATAGACGTTGACAACAAAAGAATCTGTTGCTACTTTTTTCTCTTGCGGTTGTAAATCGGTTTCAATGATAAATTCATCTTTTCCTGGATACTGTTCCGGATCGTAAAAGTTGTAGTCGTCTAAATAAGGCGAATATGTTTTTACATAAATTTGATTCGTATCTGTATTGAAGTGCAGCAAACGGATATAGCCCTGGCCGCCCTCTGGACCGCCTTGATAATCCGCAAGTATTTGATAAACTTTTCGATCAGGCGCTCCATCTCCGTTATCATCAATCTCATCGACTAATGTCTCGCTGTCATGATAATGTCCGCATAATACCGCCATCACATTTTTATTTGGTTTAACAACTTTTTCAAAAATTTGATTTCCAATCGGGCTACGGTTTCCGCTGACTAGTAAATATTCATGGAATGCTAAAATTGCTTTCCGATCGGGATACTTTTCAAGCACCGAATTCACCCAGTCCAAATCTTCATCCGAAACGCCCCAGCCCATATACACCATAATATAATCATTACCGTTCGCCGAAATTAAATCATAATGACCGCGGTTATTTTTATAAGAACCTCCATAATAGTCACGACCTGCAAACCGATTTTCGCCGAAATATTGATAATAATTGTTGTAGTTTCCGTCTTTATGGCCAACATCATGATTGCCGGCTAGAACTCCATATCTGATTCCTGCATCATCTAGCACTTTCATAGCTTGATCGGCCACTGCCCATTGATTGTGATCATCTGCTTCATCGACTAGATCACCTGTATGAAATACATACTGAATATTGAGATTATCTTTTTGATCTCGAATCCATTCGACTTGCTTTTGATAAATGTGTGGATAGCTTTCCGAATAATATTGCGTATCGCTCATCCATACAAACGTATAATCATAATCTATAGTTTGCGCGATTTGGTCTTGAACGATCACGCTCACCTTTTGGTTTTTCACATAGTCTTTCGCAATTACGCTCCCTTTCAATTGAAATCTTTCTTCACCGGCAGTTTGTGAAGCAACTTCCTTCCATTTATTTTCCATATTGTTCCAGGCATACATCGTCACTTTTCGTCCCGGCAATGAAGAACCGTTCCAAATAAGTTCTATTTCATCATTTTCATCAACTTTTTGATCAACGGTAACGTTGAAGCGATGATACGGAAACTGCTCAGTTGATGTTGTTGCAAGCGCCTCGCCATCTGCGTTTTCCAACTTCCTGCGTTCATCTTTCGAAAGAACTTTTTCGCCTTCAACTTGAAATCCAGCAGGCGGTTCTGTATCAGATGCATTTTGCAAAATATCTACATGTTCTTCATCTGATGCTTTATACTGAAAAGCTTGAAAGAAAGATACATCAAGATCGTCCATTGTCGGATCCGCCACCCTTACGGACAATTTAGCACTTAAAGCATCCTCATCTGTTTCGGAAAAATCAGGTAAGAGCGGATGTTCGTCCACTGTATAGAAAGTGACTTCGCTTTTGCCTTCATTGCCTGCCTCATCAATAGCTGTAATGACAAGTTGATGTTTGCCTGATTGAAGCTGTGCTGACGAAGCTGCAAATGGAAGATCGATATATTGATCATCTAATTTGGCAGTGATCGATCTAATTTTACTCCATTTATCTTGAATTTCAGCATCAATAACAAAAGGTCCTTTATATTTTTTTCCTTCCTCAATAGTTGGTTTAATGATTGGCATTGTGTTATCGACAATAACTGTCGATTTCACTTCATTCCCCTTTTGGTCAACTGCTTTCACTTCATGCTCGCCATCTTCTTCATTTTCGCTGTTCCATAAGTAACCGAGGGAAGTAAATTTTTCATCCGGAATATTGAACGTAAATTCGACAACCGGGCTTAATCCGGCACTGTCGCCGACGGAAATCTCCTGTTCGGGTTCTTGATACTCGCTGCTGTATAGAGCTGTGCCGTCAGATAAAACTAATCGCACATTTTTTACATAAAAATCATCTCGATTTTCTTCAGATGTTTCATCAAATGGACTGACCTTTGTGCCTGCCCTAATCGCAATTGATAAGTCTTCCCCGATTTTCAGCCTTTCCGGCGAAACCGGAACCGTAATTGTTGTATATTGATTAATGGTGTCATCGAAAATCCGCAAAATGTCATTACCGATCGTCACACCGTTTTGAAAATAAAGATTCGTTTTCCGAACATCAAAGGCAAAATAAACGTCGGATTCAATTGTACGGAATGTGTTTGTTTGTTTTGTTCCGTCAATGTATAAGGAAAGCTCCTCAGGTGTAAGATCGCCTGTTGCCTTCACAACGGTTTCTTTGGAAACAATTTGCCCGTTTTCTACGTTTAACCGCAAGCCCTGCTTCTTATTTGCACTTTCAATTTGAACCGTAAAATGAGGAGACTCTTGGATATTCGTCCCATCGCCAGCGACAAAGTAATACTCAACTATATTTTTCCCAATTAATTCAGGCGAATAAATCGTATGTTCATATAATCTCGAATTATAGTTTTCTTCTAAATTCACTTTTTTAAATGGTTCTTGTAGTTTTGTCCGGTAGTATAAAGAAACGGTTTTGACTTCGATATTATCTTTTACTTCCGCTTTGATGAAAATATTATCCGTTTCCATGGCTTTTTCAGTATTTGTTAAATTTTCAATAGTTGGCGCCATTGAATCGGCTGGAACCGTTACTTTCCCTTTCGGAGTCTGTCCGTCTTTTACCGATCCGGGTGTTGCCGCCTCCACGCCGGCACTAATTTTTTGCATTATATTGCTTCCATCTGCAGGATATTTGTATAAAATCCCTTTGTCCGCTTTTGTATCATCAACATTTACTTGATCGTTGTAATGAGCAACAGAAATTTCTTTTCCGCTGTTTGTGGCAATTACCAATGATCTCGCACTGCTGTTGGCCATCCCGTTATTATAAATTTTCACAATGTTTTTGTTCTCTTCTAACGAAACACCGTAATGTTTGTTAAAATCTTCAACAGTCAACGAGGCATTCCCTTGATTGATGATCCAAAATACAAGCGTCCCACCTGAAGGAATTTGCAGTGATTGATCATCATTAGGAGGTCCCCAAATGAGATCGGATTCTGCTCCTTCCTGTGGATAGCGATAGCGAATCTTATAATCTTTAAAGTCAATGGTTTGATTAGTATTATTATAAATTTCAATAAATTCATAACCGTCCAATCCGTTTATATTGGCGCTGTCCGGAACTACTTCAGTGATGAGAAGTTTTGGCACTTTTTGATAATCAACATTGGGAGCTTTAAGTTGAACATGGTATTCCTCGGTTTTAACCGTGTTTGTTCCATCTGATGCCTCTATGTAATATAGGAGTTCGCTTCCCCACATGCCTGCACTGGGAATCGCCGCCCTATATTCATTTTGATTTCCGTTTTCAGTCATTTGAAGGGATTTGTATGCTCCATTTTCCGTCAATTTATAAAATAATGTGACATAACGGACTTGTTTATTATCAGTGACTGTAGCTTTTACAATTAATGGCTCCTCGCTTTCCCATTCTGCTATTGGCTGATGTGTAATGACAGGAGCTTCTTTGTCATCAGGCTCTTCAATGGCGACAGGTGTCTTCGGCACTTGCCCTTCGATCAATGCACCCGGATTGGCTTTTTCACTTAAGCCAATTTTTTTCATTGCCGTCCCTTCCGTAAATTGGTAAATAATTCCTTTATCTCTTTCTACATCATCTGTTCCGTCATTATATGCTGCTGCAGATACTAATGAACCGTCCTTGGAATAAACAGCTAATGCCCGGACGCCGCTGTTAGCCATTCCTTCAAATGGCAAGGCTTGGACTTCGCTTTCTTTCAAATCCGTTCCGTAAAATTGATTAAAATCTTCCAATCTTAAAGATTGATTAGAACTATTTTTCACCCAGAGAATGAAAGTTTTTTGCGGAGCTATTACTTGATTGTCCGAAAATTGAAAAACTTGATCGGCTTTTGCTGTACCCGGATATTGATAATGAAGTTCATAATTTCGCAATTCAATCGGCTTGTTAGTATTGTTGTAAAGCTCAATAAATTCATATCCGTCAGCACTTCCGACATTTGACGTGTCTGGAGCCAGTTCGGTGATTAAGATTTTCGGAACTTTTTGATAATCCGGTTCCGCATCTTGTTGAATAGCTACTGAAAATGTTTCAGAAGAATTTATTGGAAGTCTTGTTGTTTCTGTCTCATTTTTCCCTTCAAACCAATAAGAAAAAGTATAAGACCATAAGTCGCTTTCTGGTACAGTTGCCGTAAAGGTTGTATCATTTATTTTCTCCATTTTCATGCTTTTCACAAGCATACCCGGAGCTGTACGATAAAACAATGTCAACTCTGCAAGGTCTTTTCCTTCCGCATCAATTTTAAGCGGCCGGCCTTTTTGAATGACTGCCGGTGGCTGATGAACAATTTCCAGTGGCAGTGTTACAGCTTGCTGTTCAAGTTGGGGGGTAGTTTGTGAATTTGCTTCTGGTTCTTGTTTTGAAGTTTCGGGAACTGTATCAGTATCTTGCTGTTCTGGTTTTTGCTGCTTTTGTTCACTTTCATTAACCGGAGAAGATGGATGATCCCCTCCTTTTGCAGGTTCTTTCACTTCTTCATTTGCTGCATCAGGCTGTCTTTCATCACTTTTGTCCTGTTGAACTTCGTTTTGCTGAGAGTTGTTTTCTTCAACATTTGGCTCGCTGTCATTTTGATGAAGCGGTTGTTCTTGATTTGGTTTATCCGTTGATTTCGTTTGTTCCTCCATCTGCTGCTCGGCGTCTCCTGCAACTGTTGCTGTTGCATACGTATGTATCGGTGTTAACACGGAAACAAGAACAAGCAAAACAGCGGAAGCTCCAGCCAGCATAGAGCGTCTCTTTCTTTTTCTCAAATAAAACTCCTCCCTAAAATTTTCTAACCTCAATTATTGTAATATCGAAATATTTAGTTGATTTTAATTATTTGTAAATTTTTGTCTAATTTTCGTTCAGTTTAAAATAGAAAAATAGGAGAATTTCCATGATATAATTCTAGAAAAGTATATTTGAAAGGAGCATGTTTCGTGGCAAATCCATTCATCGGTTATATCGGTACATATACGAAAGGTGAAAGCAAAGGCATTTACAAATTTACATTGGACACTGAGAAAAAAGAGCTTAGTGAAGCTAAAGTAGCAGCAGAGCTTGACAATCCGACATATGTCGCGATTTCCAAAGACAATCAAAATTTATATTCGGTTGTTAAAGACGGAAATTCAGGGGGGCTTGCTGTTTTTTCCATTGACGAACAAACAGGCGATCTGCAAAGCATCAACCAGCAAGTGACGGAAGGACCTTCTCCGTGCCACGTCAGCGTCAACAAAGCAAACCATTTCGTCGTCACCGCTAATTACCATCGCGGAACGATCGAGGCTTACTTGCTGAATGAAGACAAAAGCGCAAATCCAGCGGCAAGCGTTGCAGAACATACAGGTTCAGGCCCTAATCTTGAAAGGCAAGAAAAACCGCACGCTCACTATTCGGGGTTTACACCAGATGAAAAGTATGTTGTAGCTGTTGATTTAGGAATTGACCAAATTATTACCTACTCTTGTGATCAAGGTGTTTTAAAGAAGGTGAGCAGCCTTTCTGTTAAACCTGGAAGCGGCCCTCGCCATATCGTCTTTCATCCAAACGGAAAATTCGCTTACGTGATGACGGAATTAAGCAATGAAGTGATCGTTCTTTCTTATAATGCAGATGAAGGAAGCTTTCAAGAGCTGCAATACATCCCAGCAATTCCGGAAGATTTCGCAGAAAACAGCCAAGGCAGCGCCATTCACATTTCTTCCGACGGCAAGTTCGTTTATGCTGCTAACCGCGGCCATGACAGCATTGCTGTTTTCAAGGTAGAAAATGATGGGGGCAAGCTTGAATTTGTTGAATGGACAAGCACCGGCGGCCATTGGCCAAGAGACTTTGTCCTCGATCCGACAGAAAGATTTGTGATCGCCACAAACCAAGAATCAAGCAACGCCGTCTTATTTGAACGCGATCCTGAAACCGGCAAATTGACACGCTTGCCATCAGAAATTTCCGTGCCTGATCCGGTTTGCGTGAAATTTCTTCATCAAGGCTAAAAAAATGTCTTTGCAATCTATTTTCACCTTTACGAAAAGAAGGCTCGTCTTGTTTTAAAACAAGACGAGCCTTTCAAATTTTTATAAAAATGGCACCTTCCATCAGTTTTTAATTTAGGAGCCTATTGGTGTTGGTCAACTTCGATCACAGTGCGAATCCCTAGTGAAAGAGTATAAAAACGGTGAAGTGCTGCTCAATCCGTTTGCCTCCAACTTATTAATTCAAATCTTATCGTCGTCCAATACAGAGCGTTTCAAACAATCTAGTTTTCCTCCAACATATTAATCCAGTTCCCGAGCTCGAAAGAAAAATCGTCATGGAAGCACCCTTCTTTTAAGCTGACCGCTTATGATCCATCGGACAACAAATGCTGCAAACCTTTATGACATCTTCATTCATGATTCCTATAGAAAAGAAACGGAAACAGCTTTCTACAAAGCTTGCAGTATTATAGTGAAGAAGTATAGCCTCCGTGTTTAAAATTAGAATAGCCGAATTGTCGCTCGGCTATTTCCACGAAGAGGTTATTTCCTGCTTAACAGGGGCAAAATCTCAACATGGTTTCGCTAATACTTGGATTATGTAAAAGATGACGAAGACGAAAAAGAGTACAAAATTTCAACAAGATTGCGCCAATATGCACCAATAATTTTGAAAAGCCGCAATCAGCTACACTGACAGATTTGGCAGTGACGAAAACTGTAAAAAGCTACTTAGCTTCCTTTTGCGCAATATTCCCGTTACGGACATTGGCGATGCCTTCTTTGCATACACCGTGCGGAAGCCAGGAGCAATTCGCACATAAGTAATCTAAGTCGTCAGGGACTACTTTTTGGGCCGTGAGCCCCATTAATTCCGATTTTAAGTAAATCCCATTTTCTTCAATGCCTAAATGGCGGATTACTTTTTGATCCATGGAAATCACATGCTCATTTGAATTCGGATCCGCTTGGCACGTCGATTCTCCATGGTGCGGACATGCCATGCACGCATCATCAAGTGCAGAGACGACTTGAATGGGAAAGTCTTGCTCTTCATCACGAATTTTTGTAACTACTTCCCACATCTTCTCTACAAACGATGGACTATATCCCATTCCGCGAAATCCGTGCACACATAATAAATGATGCCCCCGTAAGCGAAGCGGCTTCATACATTTCTCCTCCCCTTTTTCTATTACTCCCATCTTATGAGAAAAAGCACCAGCCTACAACATAAACGTGAAAAAACATTGCATCCTTTAAAATTAAAATACAAGCGTCACAACGAAAAAGCGAGCAAAAGCTTGTTCCAAATTCACAAGCTATTGATAAGAAGCCCTCTTTCCTAATCTGTTATCTATTGATCAATATTGTTTTACCCACTTTAAATGGAGCCGCTCCTTTTCCAGCGTCTTGATATGAGGAAGGGGCTTTTTTGCGTTCAAAAAGGAAGAATTAGGCTTCTTTTCTAACATCTCAATATGAAAAGGAAGATGTGATAGGCGAACTTTCCGCTCCGAAGCTTTCAGTTGAAAAATTCCTGTTTAAAGCCTATGTGTACATAGAAGCAGCTTAAAAATGGCAAATCAAGACGAGTTTGTCCTTTTTTTGCACCTTTAAGGGATCAGCTTTTTATTTTGCATTTTACGACGGCTGTTTTCCCTTCCCTTTTTTATATGCGGCATATAAGAAAAGGATAAACAAAACTGGGACTCCGACCAAAATGGAAATAAAAGGGATGCTCGCGCCTTTTTGTTCGTCCAGTTTAAAAATCTCCGATGTTTCCCGTTCCAAAGTGATCGTGTATCCGTCCTTTGAACTTTTTATGCTTCCCCCTTTTAAATACCCTCTCAATTCGTGATTATCCGGCAAATATCGAAATCCGATCGTTACGCTTTTTGTTTGCGATGTGTTGTTAATGGCAATAATGGATGTTTCATCACCGCTTTTTAATTGATAAACGAGCATGCCGTCCTTTTCATACAACAAATGATATTGCCCTGTTCGGAGAGAAGGCAGGATTTTGCGAATGTCGGCTAAATTTGTTATGTACTCGACTATTTCGGTGCTCGTGCGAAAATCCATCATCCGATAATTGACTGCTCCATTTCCGCCATCCAATGCAATCTCCGTCCCGTAATAAACAAAAGGAACAGCCGGTAAAGTATATAAATACGTCAAGGCAAGTTTTAATCTTGTCACTGGAAACGCTTCATTCTCAACAGCTTTTCTTGTAAAACGAACGATATCCTCGTCATCTAAAAACGAAACGACAGGCAGATTGGATTGCGTAAACCCGTCCAATCCTGAAAGCGGTTCATCCACATTCGAAAATGATTTTTGCACATTTTTCGCAAAATAGGTATTCATCACGGCATCGATTCCACTGTTTTGATATGTATTCGGATCACCCCCGCCAATATCTGCCACTAAAACGAAATCTTTTTTGACAGACTTAACTTCTTCAGCCATTTTTTTTAAAAATTGAGGTTCAGTTCGATTCGCGTCAATCAACCGATACCCGTCAATATCACTTTGTTTGATCCACCATTTAGCGACATCGATTATAAATGCTTGAACGTCGGGGCGAGAAACATCGAATGTCGTACTTCCTTCAACAAACCATTCTTTTTTAGCTGGATCAGACAGCCAAGGGTGGTTCGGTCCTGTTTCGAAAACAAAATCTATCATGACCTTTAGATCACGTTTATGTGCTTCCTTTGTCAGCTGTTTTAAATCCTGCATTGTTCCAAAATGCTCGTCCACTTTTTTAAAGTCTTTCACCCATTTCCCATGAAAGCCGTTTGCCTCATTTTGAAATATTGGTGATAATGAAACGATTGTAAAGCCCATTCCTTTTATGTAATCCAGCTTTTTGATCACCCCTTGCAAGTCACCCCCAAGAAAATGTTCAAGACCGCCCTTTCTTTCGCCGTCATTGGCCGTCGTTCCATTGTAAAAGCGGTCAACTGCTACGTGATAAATTGACTCATCCTGCAAGTTTACAGCGCTAGCAGTCGCTGAAAAACAAAAAAGCAATGAAACACACAAAATGAAGATCAATCCTTTTTTCACTCGTCAAAATCCTCCTTATGTCAGCAAAATCCATGCTTGTCGCTCAATTCATCTAAGTTCGCCGCTTCAACTCTTCCGCAAAATCGGCAAGCGGTGTTGCATCTGTTTTGGTTTGCTGTCAATCTTCTCATCGAATGTATGTAATGTTTGATGGGATTTATCCCCTTTTCCGATGAGTTTTTCTTTATAAGCCTCGCGAATCACTCGCTGGCTTATCCCAGTTTCATTTGAAAGAGCCTTTATTCCTTCCATGCTAACTGAAAAATAAGTTTACATGTTTGAAATCATTGCGTTACCTACATCATTTTGCCTGGATTGCGCCACGATCAAACAGTTCGTCAACGTATTCAAAAAGTTAGGTCAGTTAATTTTTCATTCATATCTTCTTGAACTATTCTCTTACAACATGAAACGTACCAGGCCAAATTCGGATCTTATTGTAAGCTTCTCTCCCTGCTTGATTCCTAGACATTAGAAAATTTTTTGAAAACGTTCATCATTTTCATAAAAATCTTTTTTCTACCGATGAATCATTCAGTTTCTACAAAATGTTTATATATCTCTCCCCTCCCGCTCCCCTTGCAGATCATTTTTGAATTTCATTATAAAAAACATTATAACATGCTGAACATGTTTGTCCTTCTTTATTATAAAAAGCAAGGGGGTGTCTAATAAGTCGTTTTTACGGCTTATTGACGCCCCTATTAATGTGTTAGAAACGTTGATATATCGGTGTTTATGATTTTTTGTTTTCAAGGCGATTTGACTTTCTAAGACAGCCTCATTTTCCCTAAATTCATCAAATGATATTAATCCGGTACTTTTCAAACCAAATGTGAATTTGCCAAAGATAGGCTAACAGCTGCGGTCCCGTCATCAGCTGTCCGTACCATGGGCGTTGAAAAGATCCACCGTCTGTCTCTACTAATTTATTTAATGCATTCCCATCGAAAAGCTCGTGCAATATGGAGTCTTTCATGGCCAATACGTTTTCAAGCTGTTCTTTTACAAGCTTCGTATATTTCGGATGATGTGTTTTCGGATACGGGCTTTTTTTCCTGTAGACAACCTCCTTCGGCAAAAGATCTTCTAAGCTTTTCCGTAATAGGCCTTTTTCCCGATCGCCATATCGTTTCCATTCCCACGGAATATTCCAGACGTATTCGACAAGCCGGTGATCTGCAAACGGAACGCGCACTTCAAGCGATGCCCCCATGCTCATGCGATCCTTTCGGTCAAGCAATGTTGTCATAAACCATATCATATTTAAGTAAAAAAGCTCCCGCCTTTTTCTTTCCGTTTCAGGTTCTCCATCTAAAACAGGTGTTTCTTCAATCGTTTTTTCATATTGCCTTAAAGCATATTCTTTTATATTCAGCTTTTTTTGCCAATCGTTCCGGAGCAGCTTGATCCGCTCATCTAATGAACGAATCCACGGAAATCCTTCTCTTGCCAATTCCTCAGGACGATAAAACCACGGATATCCGCCGAAAATTTCGTCCGCACATTCTCCCGACAAGCTCACGACAAAGTCCTTATTAATTTGCCGGCAAAACCAAAGAAGTGAAGAATCGACGTCCGCCATCCCCGGAAGATCACGGACTTCAACTGCTTCCTGCAAATATGAGACAAGCTCTTCCTGTGTCATGATACATTCGTGATGAATGGTTTGAAAAGATTCCTTCATTAAATGAATCCAGTAGGCATCAGCATTCGGCTGAAACTCGCTTTGTTGAAAATACTCAGAATTCCCTTCGTAATCAATTGAATAAGTATGAAGATGCCCCTTTCCTTCCTTTTCAAATGTCCTGGCGGCAATCGCTGTAATGGCGCTCGAATCCAATCCTCCCGATAAAAACGTGCATAGCGGAACATCGCTGACAAGCTGTCTTGTGACGGCATCTATTAGTAATTCACGCACTTTTTCGACCGTTTCTTCAAAAGAATCCTCATGCGGATGGCTTTTAACGTTCCAATACCTCCATATTTTTAAGCCATCTCGATTAAAACTTAGGGCATGGGCGGGTCTAAGCTCTTCGATTCCTTTAAAAACGCCTGAACCGGGAGATCTCGACGGCCCCAGCGCCATAATTTCTTGCAGCCCTTCCTGATCGAGCAAAGCATCGACTTCAGGGTTGGCTAAAAGGGCTTTTATTTCAGAAGCGAACAGAAAATTACCGTTGTTTTCATAAAAAAAGAGCGGTTTAACGCCAAGACGGTCGCGTGCTATAAATAATTTTTCATCTGCTGAATCCCAAACGGCAAAAGCATAAATTCCGTTTAAATGGTGCACACATTCTTCTTTCCACTCCATGTATGAAGCTAAAAGAACTTCCGTATCTGAGTGGCCGCGAAACGTATAGCCTTTTTTCAATAATTCTTTGCGAATATCTTCCGTATTGTATAGCTCGCCGTTATAACAAATCGTGTAGGAATTATCTTCTTTTTGTTTTGTCATCGGCTGTCGACCGCATTCCGGGTCAATGACAACAAGTCTTTTATGCCCGAACAATACGTGCTTCTTTCCCCAAATATTTGTATCATCAGGCCCTCTTTTGCTTAACGTATCAATCATGTCTTCCATTATTTCAGTATTTTGGAAAAGTGATTGTTGAAAATTTACCCAGCCAGCAATTCCACACATATGCTTATCACCCCACTATCTATAACATGAAAGATGTAGCTATTGTATGCAAAAAAAGTTCAATGTTACCTGCCCATTTGTATAAAAAGAAAGCATTTTGTCTAAAACAATCAATAAAAAGTATTGAGGTGTTCATATTGTTTTCGGACGTAAAAAATGACCTTCTCCATAAACAAAAAAGGAGTTTTCGGACTGCAACCGTTGAAATGCTTCAAGCAAAACCGATTTTGATCGATGATGAAGATGATGAACAGATTTCTCTTGATGATTTAAACGATCAGCACATTGAACTTTTGAAAAACGGCCGATGGGTTGATATTGGACATAATAAGGAAGAATACTTGCGGTCAGGCGGAAAAATTCGAATCAAGAAGACATTCCCCTATGCATTTCATTGTTTTTTAAATGAATTGGATGATGAAAGCTTTATAATGTTTGTACACCATTTAAATGCTTTATCCTTTTCCGTTTATGACATCATCTACTGCCACAATCAATTGTTGTATCACCATGGAAACAAACCGATGAAAGGCGCTTCTGTTTTTATATTTGATAATACGGATTCTCTTTGTGCGGTTCAGCATTTTTTCCATCGGGGAGACAAACAAAAAGACCTGTTTGAATTCACTGTAAGCACAGGGGAACGAAGCTTTGTCAGCTCTATTTCATAACTGCAATTCAAGGAAAAAAGGATTTAGTTAAAAAGTACTTTTAAGACAGTCGGAGTAATGAAAGCTTTGCAATTGATAGGGAGAGTGCAGAAATAGTCATTTAAATTTTTTAAGGAGACACATAAAAAACAGCTGCAGCCTGATCATGCTGGATATTCAAAAAGATGCTATTCGTTCGAATTGTCATCCTGTGGCTAAGTATTTATTCAATGATGGGCGAAACAGACCGGCTGCCCAACATCAATGTAGACTGCGCTACAGAAAAATGTTTATAAAAACAAAAATATGAACCTAAAACATTAGGATATTTACAAAAAGAAAGTAAACGTAAGCATCGCCTGCATTGAAACTTTTTTCCAATCATGGAATTTCGTCCAACTTTTTGGCGATTAGCAAGGTTTCAATGAACTCATATCGAATTAATATTCAAGCCTTAATAAAAAACGAGATAAGGGGAGTTTCATAATTTGGGGTGGTTATTAGCTATTCCATTTATTTTGCTTGGAGCTTTTTTATTTTCATTAACCATTGATGATATAAAATATAGGCCATATAATTCTAATAATTATAGGATTTGGATGTTTTTTTAAGGCTGGTTTTTCTTGTCAAAGACAAGAAAGAAAAATAATAGGGGGGTGTCTAATAAGTCGTTTTTACGGCTTATTGACGCCCCCATTAATGTTTTAGAAACGTTGATATATATCGGTGTTTATGATTTTTTGTTTTCAATGGCGATTTGACTTTCTAAGACAGCCCCTGCGAAATACGCTCCTATATTTTTGCATCAACATATTTTTTAAAAAGTAAGAGGCAGTCTAAATCCAAGCAAAATGACGAGAATCAGCACAATCCAAAAGCCGATCCAAATGCCTTTGGACGATTCGTTTCTCTTCTTTTTGCCCAAAACCATTTCCATAAGCCCGATCAAAACAATGGCAAGGAAAATTTTAGCGACATATTCCCCTACATAGTTGGCCATGCTGAACACATTATAGCGGAAAATTAATTCAAGTCCAGTTGCCAACACGATTAAATAAAAGATTCGCACAGCCATATGCAAACCTTTTGAAGGTTTGGCAAACGCAATGAAAAACAAAATCAGCAAAATGACCCATGATGTAATATGCAAATGTGTCATAAATGCCCTCCCCCATCTATACTTGCAAGTCCACATTCATCATATCAAATGATCATCCAAAAACATAGCAATTACTATGATAAATAAAATGATTTCACTAAATTGACAAAGACGCACTAAAACGAAAGATTAAAGGGGCTCACTCTTGCCCGTCCTTTCGCTATTAAATTTCCTTGACTTTATTTCTCAACGTGCCAATTCCTTCTACCGTAATTTCGACAGTGTCGCCAGGCTTTAATAATTTCGGCGGATTGAAGCCTTTTCCGACTCCCGCAGGTGTACCTGTTGCAATGATATCTCCCGGTTCAAGAGTCATGCCTTGAGAAATGATGGAAATGATCCGTTTAATCGGGAAAATCATTTGACTTGTATTGGCTTGCTGCCGAATTTCGCCATTAACTTTCGTCTCGATAGACAGATGCTGTGGATTCGAAACAGCCGATTTATGTACAATATACGGTCCCATCGGGCATGATGTATCCAAGCTTTTTCCTAAAAAATATTGTTTGTGGCGAGCTTGCAAATCTCTTGCTGTGACATCATTGATGATCGTATATCCAAAAACGTAGTCATAGGCTTCTTCTTCGCGAATTTGTTTTCCTTTTTTCCCAATGACAACTGCAAGTTCCCCTTCATAATCAAGTTCGTCGGTTAAATAAAGATGAGGATCAATTTCTCCTTCATGAGCAATAACGGAAGTTGAAGGTTTGGAAAACAGAATCAAATCGGAAGGAATATCACTTTCGCTTCCCATTTCCGCAACATGGTCACGGTAGTTTTTACCGACGCACATAATGTTTTTCTTCGGCCGTGGAATCGGTGCTTGGAGTTTAACAGCTGACAGCGGATAGACATATGTCTCCCTTTCTTTTTCCTTCGCAACCCATTCCTGTAATGCTTCAATATGGCGGACAAATTTTTCACCCATTTCAATGCACGCTTGCAGCGATGCAGGCGATATTTCCGATTCATAAAGCTTCAGTTCCGCTTTTTGAATATCAATAACCGAATCTTCGTTAAAAATTAGTCCGATAAACGTTCTGTCGTGAATATTTGCAGTGACAAGCTTCATGTTCTACCCCCAATTAAGATAAAGTTTTTTCGCATTATTTGCAGTTGTGCGCACAATATCTTCACGCGGCCTCTTTTTAATATTCGCCAATTTGCGGCAAATTTCCTTTAAAAATAACGGGGTTGTGTCAACATTTTTAAACGCTCCCCCATACCGCCAAGGGCCGTCCGTCTCAATAAGCAGCTGATCCATCGGAACTTGTTCAGCAAGCTGCTGATCGCGCAGGCGGTAGCAAACTTCCGGAGTCACAGAAATATAATAGTGTTGTTTACAAATTTCCTTCACTACAGATGATGCCGCTTTAAGCCAATGAAAATGCGCTTTTTTCACTTGATGTTTTTGCAAAAGATGTAAAACTTTTTCCGCATCTTCATGAACTGCATGCAAGGCAACTGGCAGTGAATGTTCAACGCTGATTTTCAAAAATTCCTTCAAGACATCTATATAAGTTTGTTCCGAATACTTTGCAAATAATCGCTCTTTTTCATAATACGGCAAACCAATTTCCCCGACAGCTGAAATCGCCCTCTCTGTTCGAATCAGCGATAGAAGCTCTTCAAGCTCCCGTTCTTCAAGAATCTCCTGTTCAGGGTGAAAGCCGGCAGCTGCTATAATAAAATCTTCATGTTTCTGCTTCAATTCAAGCGTTTTATAGGCGGATGTTAAATCGGTTGAAACGGCCACAACATGAGTAATGCCCGCTTCCTGCCACTTTTTGATTTGCTCATCAATAGTTTTTGGATCGTATTGATCCAAATGAATATGAGAATCGATCATTCTTCATGACTCCCATCGGGCGGAATGAAGCCTTGCCTAGAAATGAACAGCTGATCTTTCGCAAACACATGTAAAAATAAGTCTTTCACATATTCGATGTTTTCAGGGGAAAACCATTCTTCTTCTCCAATTTGCGAAAAAAGCTTTGACAAACCGAGCGCCTGTGATCGTCTTCCGCCGCTTCCATCTCCTAAAAAGAAATCATCTAAACAGACTCGTTTCGTCGCATTCCGTAATAGATTCGTAAAATTAGGAGAAAAAGGCAGTACAGGAGAAACTGCCGCCTGTGACGGAATGTTCTCTTCATTTAGTTTTTTAAGCGCATTGATCCTAGCTTGAATCGGCGGCGCCTTTGGAGAAAAAATTTTGCGCACATCATCTCTGTCCGTTTCAACGGTAATGCTGACAAGCACCCGATCCCCCAATTTTTGAAAGATATCAATATCTCTAGTGACAAGCGGGCTTCTCGTCTGGACAAATAAAAAGTCCGGAGGCATTTCTGCTATCACTTCAAGGAGCCTTCTTGTTCGTAATTCCTTCGCTTCCAGCGGCTGGTAAGGGTCTGTTGAGGATGACATGAAAATCGTCACTTTCCCTTTCTTCTTGGCCCGCTTCAATTCGCCTAAAAATTGGTTTGGCTTTTCATCCTTTATTTCAACCCATGTTCCCCACTCTTTTTTCTTAAACAATGCGACTGGAAGCTTTTGTACATAACAATAATGGCAGCCGTATGAACAGCCGACATACGGATTTAAACTGTACGAATACCCTTGCAAATAGCCGTTTGTTTTCGTTAAAAACGAGTTTGGATTTTTACGGGTAATTTCCATTCATTACATCCTTTCCCGCAGCGAAAAGATTATTTCATTCAATGAAAAAAATTTTGAAAAGAAAACGGCCTCAAGGTTCACAGACAGCCCGCTTGCAAACCGGCCATTACCGCTTCCGTGAAGATAAGGACAACTGTTCTCCACAAAAACAAATGGAGGGATAAACACCTCCATTTGTAAAAGGACAACTATTTGCGCTTGTCAATCGATATCGCATGGATCTTTCTTTTGAACATTCCGTTTCAGGGTCATTATAACTTATAAAGCATGAAATGACCACTTTCTTGCTTCGTTAATCTGAAAGAACAGCATCTTGCACATTTATTTTCTCGTTTATCAATCCTGCCTCTAAAAAAGTATCTGCAAGCTTCTGTTGGGCATCCACCACTTCAGGTGTGATGTCAAATACTCCATATTCTCTTCTTTCCAAAGTTTGTTTCCATACATCTTTCGAAATGCCTGTTTTCTGTGAAAAGTTTTCGGCAGCCCCTTGTTTGTCTGCTTGAATCTCTTTGTGAACCTTCTCTAATTCACTGATCACTAGATTTCGAAGTTCACGATTTTCTTGAAAATAATCGCGTCTTCCTACGATAAATCCATATTGACGCGGGAGTCCTTTTGCATCGGCAATGATTCTAGCACCTCCACTTTCTTCTGCGTCCGCAAGATATGGATCCCAAATCACCCATGCATCCACATTGCCGCGTTCAAAAGCTCCTCTAGCATCTGAAGGCTGTAAATAGACAGGAGTAATATCATTCAAAGTCAGCCCTACACTCTCTAAAGCAGTAAGGAGCAAATAATGTGCGCTTGATCCTTTACCAAAAGCAACCTTCTTCCCTTTTAAATCTTCTATCTTTTGAATAGGTGAATCTTTTGGAACAACAATCGCCCGATATACTTCCGGTTCATAGGCAAGATAGGCTAATTCAGAATCTGAAACGGCCCCTGCAAGTACAGCAGGTGCTCCGCCTACATATCCTACATCAATTTTTCCTGCATTCAACGCCTCTAATAATGGCGGTCCTGATTGAAATTCATGCCATGTGACTTTAACTCCTTTTTCAGCCAAAATTTTTTCTAAGCTGCCTTTTTCCTTTAAGAAAAGCAAAATAGATGATTTTTGATAGCCAATTCTAAGTTCGTCTGGTAATGTCTCCTCTTCCGCTTTGGCATTTGATTTTTCCGCATTGGAGGTCTCATTTGCCTCCTCCTTGCTGCCGCAGCCTGAAATCCAAAGCACTAAAAGGAAAATCAAACTTAAAAACATACTTTTTCTGATAATTTTCATTAGTAAATCCCCCTTTAATGAATATTTTTTTATATAATTATTAAGATTATTACGTTGATTGCCTTGCATAGACAGCTGGTGTGTTTTCTTCCTCGCCCATTACGCGGCGCAAAATCTTTTCGACGAGGGCTGCAAATGCGGCATTACCGCGCTGCCTAGGACGAGGAAATTTAATCGGTGTATCCATCGCAATTTTTCCATCCTCTATCAACACCACTCGATCTGCCATTGCTACCGCTTCTTCCACATCATGTGTAATCAGCAAAGCTGTAAATCCTTGCTCCTTCCATAATCGTTCAATCAAACGCTGCATTTCAATGCGTGTTAAAGCATCTAACGCACCTAATGGTTCATCCAATAACAACAGTCTTGGCTTGCTGGCTAATGCTCTTGCAAGTGCCACCCGTTGTTTTTGTCCTCCTGATAAAACGTGAGGCCATTCTTTTGCCCTGTCGATCAGTCCAACCTGCTTTAGAGCTAACTCCGCTTTAGGTAAATCTTCTTTTTTCATGCCAATCGCTACATTTTGAATTACGCGTTTCCAAGGCAAAAGTCTGGCATCTTGGAACATAATGCGAACCTCTGGATTTAATCCCTTCATCAATTTACTGTTAGCCTTGATCTCACCAGCTGTCGGCTCATCTAATCCGGCAATTAAACGAAGCAGCGTGCTTTTTCCGCAGCCGCTTCGGCCGATGATCGCTACAAACTCGCCAGGCTGCACCTCAAGATCAATTCCGCGCAGAACGTGCTGATTTCCGAAGTGTTTCTCTACACCATTGATTTGCAGATAAGTTCCAAAAGTTGGAGATTCCACATTTTCCCCCCCATTCTCTACAAGTTTTGATAATTTGGATTCCAATTTAAGCATTTTCTTTCAAGCCATTTTGCCATTGAATCCGCGATTTTTCCAAATAATGCATATAGAAGAATGCTGAGCAGCACTACATCTGTTTGCATAAATTCTCTCGCATTCATGGCCATATATCCGATACCAGAATCTGCGGAAATTGTTTCAGCAACAATTAACGTCAGCCACATGATCCCCAGTGCATATCGAACTCCGACTAAAATAGACGGGAGGGCGCCAGGCAACACCACTTGCCAAAAGAGAAGCCAGGAACGAAGTCCATATACCCGTCCCATTTCAATCAACCCTTGATCTACTGACCGAATGCCATGAAGTGTATTCACATAAATCGGGAACAACACTCCAGCTGCTACTAAAAATACTTTGGCTTCCTCCCCAATTCCAAACCAAAGGATGACAAGAGGAATCATGGCCAGGTGAGGAATATTCCGCACCATTTGAATCGTTGTATCGAAAATTCTATCTGCGATCGGAAACAGCCCGTTAATAAGGCCGAGAAACAAGCCAATGCTTCCTCCAATCAAAAAACCGATTATGGCTCGTTTAAAGCTGATCAGCAAATGCTGAAACAATTCACCAGAACGAATGAGCTCCACTCCTGCCATCACAACGTCTGACGGCACTGGAAGAATTTTTGTTGAAAGAATCCCTTTAGAGGATAACAATTGCCAAATGATTAAAATCAATATAGGCAAAAGCCATGGGATTAATTGTTTTTTTACTTGATCGGAAAACAACGACTTTTTCATTTTCTGATTCTCTCCATTTCTGCTGGTAAACTGTTGTTGGCAATAATTTCTCCAAATGGTCCAAACGGTTGTGGTTCACTGTTTCTTTGAACATGGCTTATCGGCAAGTGAGGAAACAACAGTTCAGCTGTTCTATATGCTTCCTCTAAATGAGGATAGCCGGATAAAATAAATGTCTCGATGCCGAGATCAGCATATTCCTTCATCCTTTCTGCAATTGTTTCCGGACTGCCGACTAGCGCCGTACCTGCTCCGCCGCGCACAAGACCGATTCCTGACCATAAATTCGGGCTGATTTCAAGCGACTTGCGGTCTCTTTTCACAAGATCTGACATCCTGCGCTGCCCTACTGAATCAAAACGGTCAAAAACCTTTTGTGCCTGAGCGACCGTTTCATCATCCACATATTTGATTAACCGTTCGGCGGCTTGCCATGCTTCTTCATCCGTTTCACGGACGATGATATGCAAGCGAATGCCGAAGCGCACGGTTCTTCCTTGTTCCTCTGCCAGCTTTTTCACCTGATTCAGTTTTTCAGCAACCTGTTTCGGCGGCTCTCCCCATGTTAAATATACATCTGCATGCTTTGCCGCTACTTGCTGGCCAGCCAATGATGAACCGCCGAAAAAGACAGGCGGATATGGTTTTTGCACTGGCGGGAACAAAAGGTCTCCTCCTTCCACCTGCAAATAACGACCTGTGAAATCGACTTTTTCATTTGCAAGCAGCTTTCGCCAAATTGTCAAAAATTCGTCAGTCACTTCATATCTTTCATCATGTGAATAAAAAATTCCATCACCCTTCAGCTCCACCGGATCACCGCCGGTTACAACGTTTACTAGCAATCGTCCATTTGAAATTCTGTCAAATGTCGAGGCCATCCTTGCAGCAGCGGAAGGAGCCATCAACCCCGGCCGAACTGCCACAAGAAACCGTAAGTTTTCCGTAACGGGAATTAAGGCAGAGGCAATAATCCAAGCATCTTCGCAAGATCTTCCAGTTGGAATCAGCACCCCGCTGTAACCAAGGCGATCCGCTGCTTGGGCAATTTGTTTGAAATAAGACAAATCGGTTGTACGTCCTCCAATGGTAGTACCTAAATAATGCCCGTCACCATGTGTTGGAATAAACCAAAAAATGTTCATTTTTCACTCCACCCATTTCGTTTTTAGATTTTCATCTGTCATTCAAGGTTTTAAATGCGCAAAAAGGCCCCTTTCTTAGCATGCTTCTGCTAAGTAGGAGCCTCCAGTTGTCTGGTCGGTTCGCTATTGTTTTCATTTAGTTGTTTGTTTCCTCCAAAGCTGCTTCTTTTACATTGATTTTTTCAGGAATTAATTTTAATTGATGAAAAGTATCTGCTATTACCTGCTGATCATTTAGAACTTGTTCGCTTATTTTCTGAACACCATATGTTCTTCTTTTAGCTGCTTTTTCAAGCGAAGCAACATCAATTCCCAATTCAGGTGACAATAGTTCTGCAACTTCTTTTGGAGCACTTTTAGCCCATTGATCTGTTTTATTGATTTCTTCCAATAACAGATCGATAACCTCTTTATGATTTTCGGCAAACTTTCTGCTCGCTAAATAAAACTCTCTATTTTTCACTAAATCCTTTCCGTCTGCCAAAACTCTGGCGCCTGTCTCCGTTTCAGCAACAGCAAAGAAAGGATCCCAAATGACCCATGCATCCACACTTCCTTGTTCAAAGGCTGCTCTTGCATCTCCCGGTACGAGATATTTAGGTTCAATATCATTTATGGTCAGCCCCGCTTTTTCCAAAGCTTTTACGAGCAAGTAATGGACGTTTGAGCCTTTGTTGAGCGCAACCTTTTTACCTTTTAAATCCTGAACAGTGCGGATGGGTGAATCTTTTGGAACAAGAATAGCTTCTGAAAGAGGGCTTTCTGGCTCATGACCAACATAAACTAAATCAGTGCCTGCCGCTTGTGCAAAGATCGGCGGCGCTTCGCCAGTATGCCCGATATCAATGCTGCCGACATTTAATCCTTCCAAAAGCTGCGGACCTGCCGGAAATTGAATCCATTCGACAGAATATCCGTGACTTTTTAACGCTTTATCCAGCGTTCCTTGTTTCTTTAAGATGTTTAATGTCCCGTATTTTTGATATCCGATTCTAACTACCTTTTCCTCTTTATCTTTTGTTTCTTGAGATTCACCGGCGCTTTTCACATTCTTTTCTTCTCCTGAGCAGCCGGATATAACAGCAAATAAACTAACAATCATGATTAAAAGCAAGGCAAGCAAAGATTTTTGATTTTTTCTCCTCATTTTGCTACCCCCTTTGTCCTTATAAAAACTATTAGTCAAATTTATTTACATTCTTTTTGAAATGCAGGCTTTTCGAGTGATAATGATCTTGGCGACATTATTTATTCATTCTACGGATGGAGAATCTGAAAAAAACTTTATTTTTTCCAAGTCAGCATAAAGAATCTCATCATTTTTCACGTTCAGTTGATTCGCCTGTTCAACACTCAAGTCCACTTCGATCAGATCATTCGTTTTCAATCTTTCCAATTCCAAACGGACAATCGGGCCATAAGATTGGATGCGGCGAACCTTTACTTGAATTGATTTTTGATTATCATTATGTCGAGTTATTCGCACTTCATGAGGACGAATATACCCGATCATTTTTTTCGTTTGAATGTTTTCATCAGGTGCAGCAAATAATGCTTCTCCGATATGTAGGCGACCATCGTTCACTTCAGCATGAAAAACATTAACACGCCCTAGAAACTGATACACGAATTTCGTTTTTGGATGTTGATATACTTCATCCGGTGTTCCGACTTGCTCAATTTGTCCATTATTTAAGATTACCACTTGATCAGCAACCTCTAAGGCCTCTTCTTGGTCATGCGTAACAAAAACAGTTGTTACATGTAATTGTTCATGCAACTGCCGCAACCATCTCCGCAATTCTTGACGCACTTTTGCATCAAGAGCTCCAAACGGCTCATCAAGCAGAAGCACGTTCGGCTCCACTGCTAACGCTCTAGCTAATGCAACTCTCTGCCTCTGTCCGCCTGATAATTGAGCCGGGTAACGGCGATCAAGACCATTTAATTGGACTAAATGAAGCAATTCATTTACTTTTCGTTGGACGTCTTGTTTGGACGGTCTGTCTTTTCGCGGACGCACTTTAAGTCCGAATGCAATATTCTCAAAAACGTTCATATGATGAAATAAAGCGTAATGTTGAAAAACAAAACCGACATTTCTTTCACGGACCGTTTTTGTCGTATAATCATGGTCGCCAAAATAGATGCTTCCGCTATCAGGCATTTCCAATCCGGCAATCATCCGCAGCAACGTAGTTTTCCCTGAACCGGATGGACCTAACAAAGCGGTAATCTTCCCTGACGGTATTGTTAAATTTACTTCTTTTAATGCTTGAAATGAGCCATAATTTTTAGAAATTTGCTTCACATTGATATCCATGATGCACACTCCTTACCCTTTTCCATCAACTACACCCTTCCATTCAAGCACCCCTTTAACAATTAATGTAACGATCGCCAACATAGCTAAAAGGGAAGCGACTGCGAATGCAGCAGTAAATTGGTACTCATTATATAAAATTTCTACATGGAGCGGGATCGTATTTGTCATTCCTCGTATATGCCCTGACACAACAGAAACGGCTCCAAATTCACCCATTGCTCTCGCATTGCACAGGATGACGCCGTATAAAATTCCCCATTTGACGTTTGGAAGCGTCACGAATAAAAATGTTTTCCATCCGCTGGCACCTAAAGATAAAGCGGCTTCCTCCTGTTCACTCCCCTTTGCCTGCATGACCGGTATTAACTCGCGGGCTACAAACGGAAAAGTTACAAATAAAGTAGCCAAAATTATGCCTGGGACAGCAAAGATTATTTTCAATCCGAGCGAATCTAAAACCGGCGCTAACAAACCTTGTGCACCAAACAATAAAACAAAGCTTAAACCAGCGATAACGGGCGATACAGAAAACGGCAAATCAATAAGCGTGATGAGCCAGGTTTTCCCGGGAAACTGAAACTTTGTGATACACCATGCAGCAGCAATACCAAAAATAAAATTTAATGGCACTACTATTGCTGCGGTCAAAAGTGTAAGACGGATCGCTGATTGAGCATCCGGTTCTGTAACCGAAGCAAAATAAACTTCTAAACCGTTTTTCAAAGCTTCTGTAAAAACAGTAATTAGCGGGATAATGAGAAAAAAACCAACAAATAATAGAGCCGTTCCCGTCAATATAAAACGAATCCACGCAGATTCTGTATGAACACCGACAAGAGGCTGTTTCTTCGTTTTAGTACCCATTTGAGGCATAACATCTCCTTAGTGACTTAATGAATAAAATATTTTCGACTCGTTCTCCATTGCAAATAATTTATAAGAAAAAGCAGGAAAAAAGAGATAATCAATACAATAGCGGCAATCGCTGTTGCCCCCTCATAATCGTACTGTTCCAATTTGGTGACGATCAAAAGAGGGGCGATCTCCGTTTTCATTGGCATATTGCCGGAAATGAAAACGACTGATCCGTATTCGCCTAACGCCCGCGCAAATGCGAGCGAAAACCCGGTGAACATCGCAGGAACAAGTGATGGCAAAATCACTTTCCAAAACGTTTGCCAACGGTTTGCACCTAAAACAGCTGCCGCTTCTTCGTACTGCTGATCTAAATCATGCAAAATAGGCTGGATAGACCGCACAACAAACGGCAATCCGATAAACGTTAAAGCAATTACGACACCGAGCGGGGTATAAACAGCCTCAATACCGAAGCGGTCCAAATACTGTCCAATAACGCCTGTCGGGGCATAAACAGCTGTTAAAGAAATTCCCGCTACTGCAGTTGGGAGAGCAAACGGCAAATCGATTAATCCGTCGATAATTCTTTTCCCTGGGAAATCATATTTCACTAACACCCAAGTAAGCAAAAGACCAAAAACTAAATTGATGGCAGCGGCAATAAATGAAGAAACAAAAGATAAACGAAGCGAGGCTGCCACCCTGTCAGTTGTGACGATTTGCCAAAATTGCTCCCAGCTGAGTGTTGAGGCTTTTAAAAAGATAACGGACAAGGGGATCAACACTATTAAACTAAGATAAGTTAGCGTAAAGCCCATCGTGAGTCCCCAACCTGGAATAACCCCTTTTCTGTGCTGTTGTTTTGTTTTGGCCACTTCCAATCCTCCATTCATCGGAACAAATCATTATTTCGGCTGATAAATTTGATCGAAAATACCGCCGTCGTCAAAATGTTTTTTCTGAGCCTCTCTCCAGCCCCCAAACAGTTCGTCAACTGTAAAGAGTTCCAATTGCTGGAATGTATCTTTATATTTTTCAGCGACTTTTGGCAATGTTGGACGATAATAATGCTTCGCTGCCAATTCCTGTCCTTCTTCCGTGTACAAATATTTCAAATACTCTTCAGCTACTTCGCGCGTTCCTTTCTTATCAACCACCTTGTCTACAACAGCAACAGGAGGTTCTGCTAAAATGCTTACAGAAGGTACAACAATCTCAAATTGATCCTTTCCTAATTCATTGATGGCTAGAAAAGCTTCATTTTCCCAAGCAAGAAGAACATCACCGATTTTTCTTTCGACAAATGTTGTTGTAGCACCCCTTGCCCCGGAATCTAATACTGGAACATTTTTATATATTTTCGCAACAAATTCTTTTGCCTTCTCTTCATCGCCGCCATATTTTTTCAATGCGTATCCCCATGCAGCTAAATAATTCCAGCGCGCTCCACCCGATGTTTTTGGATTGGGGGTTATAATCGAAACATCAGATCTGACAAGATCGTCCCAATCTTTAATACCTTTCGGATTTCCTTTGCGTACTAGAAACACAATAGTGGACGTGTAAGGAGAACTGTTTTTATCCAATCTTTGTTGCCAATTTTTTTCGATCAATCCAGTATCTGCAATGGCGTCAATATCATAAGCCAGCGCTAACGTTACAACATCTGCCTCCAAACCATCGATAACAGACCGCGCCTGCTTGCCAGATCCGCCATGTGATTGCTTTATCGTAACCTCTTGACCAGTTTTTTCTTTCCAATAGCTTGCGAAAGCTTTATTAAAGTCTTGGTAAAGCTCACGTGTAGGGTCATAAGAAACGTTTAATAACTCGACTGCCTTTTTATCTCCCTCTGAGCTGGAGCTGGCACTTTCATTTTTTGAACCACAAGCACTTAAAACAAGAGCTACACTTGTAATAACAGATAATAGAAAAAATAGTCCTTTTGACTTGCGTTTATTTGTAATATTCATAAAATTCATCTCCCTTTCCGCTATGTTTCGGTGGCGGTGTTATAAATAAAAAAACTTCCTCGATCCGGGAATATTGAAAAGACATAGGGAGTCTTCGGTGGACCGATCGACGACCTCTTTATGATATTGTTTTATATGTTCACTTAGCCCCTTTGTTATGGCTATCCTTTCGTTCTAAAGGATAACGGAATTTTTCCAATTTTTCGATTTGTGTAATTCTTGAGTCATGTACAATAATTTGCACTGATCCGTATTCCAAATCTTCTAGTGAACGTATAATTCTTTCAATCCACTCCTGATCAATTTTCGTTTTTAACAAAGCTCTCCCCTCCAATTCCCGTTGTAATTCTTTTATTCAATAAATCATCTAAAGTTGTTTGTTCAAGAACGCGGGCAATTGTGTCACGTACAACCGTCCAAAGCGGCTTTAATAAACACTTATCTTCCAATGGACACGGCACATAAGCCGTCGTACTGGCACACCCCATTGGAGATAAAGGACCTTCAATTTGCCGGATAACCTCTCCTATGTTAATGTCAGTCGGCGATAAACGGAGCATATAGCCTCCTTGTATACCCCTTTTACTGTGCACATATCCCAACTTTCTTAATTGGAGCAAGATTTGTTCCAAGTATTTGACCGTAACCAGTGTTTGTTTGGCGATTTCATTGATCGGATAAATTCTTCCCTGTTGCTGTCCAAGTACAAGCAAAGCACGTAACGCATACTCACCTCTGCTTGAAACCTTCACCAAATGCCCCCTTCCCCTGAAAGTTTACTAGATTAATCTCGACTAAAACGGTAGGGATTTTCACAACAAAAACTTTTTGATAGTTTAAGAAAATAATATTGAGTTACATTTTAATCGTATTAATCCTATATGTCAAGTAAGAATAATAATTTTTTTGAACTTTTTTCCATTATTTTTCCTTGATAAATGAAAAACAATTTGAAAACAAGAAAAGTCACCATGCTCTTCGGGCAAAAATTTTTTCGGATGCGATTATTTTATGAAATTTTTGTGTAAATGTGCTAAAAGCACCACGAATTTTGCATAGTTATTTTGTGAAATATTGAGGTATACAAAAATGCGACTCTAAACGTTTATCACAGTTTTCAAGACATGACATACACTTAATATAGCTAAACAACTTTTAAGGTAAAGGAATGGAAAACGATGCCTGCAATTGTTGGTGCTATGAAGGTAAATAGCGTCGGGACGGCCAGTGTCGTTCATGTCGGAGACGTCGTAAACATTTCGCCATACAGTGAAGTGAAAACATTCGCAGGGGCTGGTTCCTTCAATACAGGCGACGGTCTTTACGTATTTAACCAAAACAGCATTACGAATACGTTTGACAGTGATCTCGTTGATCAGCCGCAAGTGTTAAATGCTTAGAGGGTGGTTATATGAATTTTTATATTCAACAATCGATTCACATACAATTTATACGTATCGGAACGATCGCCAATTCATCCGTGTTTCAAATCGGCAGCGCCGGAATCATAAAACCGCTGTCGAATTTATACAACACAGGACAATTTACTGAACCGGCTCCCGCTCCGTCCGGCCAGGGAAACGGAGTCATTGTGCCTCTCCGTCCACCAAGCATTTCATAGCGATTCACCTTTCATTTGGAAAAGAATATAAATATGGTAACGAATGCAGATAAAGGTGGGGAGAACATCATGAATTACACTATACAATCATTATTGCAATATATTCTAAAATTGGAACAATATCTCCATTCCCAAAGCAAAAGAATCGACCATCTGGAAAAAGGTTTTCTTTACCTTGAAGAACAAATGGAAGAGCTCAAAAACAAGCCATATACAAATATTGAAAAAGTTGAGTACAAATTTGACCAATTGAAAATTGAAACGCTCGAAGGAGTCTTGAATATCGGCTTAAATCCTGCTGATCAGGAAGCAATTGAGCAATTTTCCGTAAAAAATGAAGAACTAAACGTCGATGATGTTCATCACGAATTAAAACAGCAAATATTCGAACAATGTGCTGAAAGCATTCATAGTTATTTACAAGAAGAATGTCCGAAAAAGATTGAAGACTTTGCTAAAAACTATGAATATGAATTAGATGAAACATATAAAGCACTCATCATAGAAGACATTAGAAAACAAATTGAAGGAAGAATTACTTATTATATACAAAGACTCCGTCTCCATGAGCAAACAGATATAAAAGAAAAAATACAATGGATTGAAGAAAAAGTAAAAAAAGATATTGATCAATCGATCGATCATTTTTTTAAACATTTCCCCAATAAAAAGAAAGGCGACGAATTGTCATGAATTTTACCGTCATCAATAACGGTTTGCATGTGAGCATGGTGAGAATCATAGGGGTTTCAAGTTCATCAGTTTTTTTAATAGGGGATGCGGATAAAATCTCTCTTTCTTCCATTTTTGATACGCCACCTGAATCATTAATCATCGGTCCATTTGTTCCTTTGTCATTAGATTAATGTATTTGTTAAAAAGATTTTCGAACATAAGAGTGGCGTATATACACTCAGTAGACATCTGTTCCGTATTCCAAATCGGTGACGCGAAAAAAATTACCCCTAAAACGAATGTTCTGGCAGTTCAGCGGGACTATGAAAAATTTAATACAAAGGAAGGGTCGTTTCGCTCCTATCAGCTTTTCCGCGAATCCATTCCTCAACCTTCCTTTGACGAACAATTTTCCAGCGCATATTCAAACAATTCTCCGAACATATATGTCGATCACGTAAAAATTTTGGGCATCTCATCTTCAAGCATCGTGAACTTTGGAGCAGCCGAAGAAATATGCGCGGAAGCACGAATAAAACATATTCGACAATTGTCTAAAAACGTTGATGGCGACAAAAAACAACGGTAATTTCAACAGGACAAAACATATTGATCCCTGAACAATAGATTTTCTCTACGCATGTGATTTATGAGACAACAAGGAAAAGGATGTTCCTCATGCCAGCGATTGTCGGACCGATAAAAATTAATTCCGTTTCAGGAGGAGTTGTGAATTTCGGAGATTCCTTTTATTTATCTCCAAAATCAGCATCAAAATCCATCAGCGGCTCTGGAAGCAGCTGCACAGGCGATTTTCATATTAATAACAACGGTCTCAGCATAACAAACGGAATCGATCCAGACGTAAATGATCAAAACCAGACGGCAAATGCATAGCCGCCTGGTTCGTTAAAAAGACTTAGTGAAAAATAACGATTGGATTTATATTATGATCCAGAAACACTATTTGCGAGCAGGACATTCAATTTGTTGTCCTGCTCAATAAAAAAAGCGCATTGTCTTGCATTTCAGATCAAAAGACTCTTTTTAGGAATGTGGATGTCCTCATGATGCACAAATAGAGTGAAACTATGAATCGGTTCAAAGAAGCTGAAAACCTGCATTAGTTTTTTCATGGACTGTTATACAGTTAGAAAGCATTCGCACTCACAACATTAACATACAATTCAGTTAATTTCGTAAAGTGATTTTCATCCCGTTGTAAAAGAGGAATTTGATATTTTATAAGACTCGCCTTTTCATAGTCTTATTTTTTTGACGGTAAACTTTTACTCACCCTATTTCAAAACGGGGTAAATTGCAGATGGTACCGTTCTCCTGTTTTTAAGCTTATTTGGAAATGCTGAAACGATTTGTGCATGATGCAGCAGGCGTCACCATCGAACCTGCTTTTTTCGCTTATTTGGAGAATGCTGAAGCAGCATACATCTTGTCAAAACAATGAAAAACGGTTAAAAAAGTACGGATGAGCACAGCAATCAAAACATACTAAGATTAGTATGGGTTGTCTTAGAAAGTCAAAATCCATTGAAAACGAAACATCATAAACATTGATATATCAACGTTTCTAAAACATTAACGGGGCGTCTATAAGCCGGAAAATCGACTTATTAGACAGCCCCGTCATGTTGAGCGGTTAAGATCCTTTAGAGAATGTAATACTTGCTGTTAACTGGTAACGGCATACTAGGTCAGAAATATCCTTGCTTCATGTAATTAAATCGTTTCGATTCGCACGGTCGTTCCATTTCCGGAAGGTTCAGCTGGCTCAATGATCAGCCGCTTAGGCAATCGTTCCCTTAGCTCCTGCACGTGACTGATTACGCCAACGGATAAATTTTGCGATTGCAGTTTTTCCAAAGCCGATACAACCGTATCGAGAAGCTCTGCATCAAGCGTTCCAAACCCTTCATCAAGGAAAAAAAACTGAAGCGGATATTTTCCGCGAAGCTGAATTTGGGTGGACAACGACAAAGCTAAGGCTAAAGAAGTTAAAAATGTTTCTCCGCCAGATAATGTCGAAACAGGTCGTTTTACTCCGCCATTTGCATCGTCACGCATGATAAAACCGCCTTCTGAATCGACTTCAATCGCATATCTTTGTCTTGTCAATTCCCCAAGCCGCTGTGAAGCATCAAAGCTTATTTGTTGAAGCTGTTCCTCAGCCATGTATTCGACAAAACTATTCCCTTTCAGGACGGCTTGAAGTTTTTCTAACCGATTAAGAAGAAGCTGCAACTCTTCTTTCTCTTTTTCTATTTCCACATATCGTTCATGTTTTTCCTTTAACAGCTGCAAATGCTTTGCCGCCGCGCCTCTTTGTTCCATTGCTTCGTTTACTTGCTTTCTAGCTTCTTCTAAGCATTTTTTCGTTTCTTCCCATGTTTCCTGCTTAAGAACAGTTCCGCCTAATTTTTCTTCCAGACGTTCAATTGCAGATGCTACATGCTCCATTTCTTTTTTATATTGATCTAGACTCGTTTGCATAGCCAGTTTTTCTTCTTCCTGCAAAACGGAATTTCTCACTTCATGCACATTTGCAAAAGGAGTCTGCTGTTTTCGGTCGTTCCAATTTTTTTCCGCTTTTTCAAGCTTGCTTATACAGCTTGTCAATTGCTGTTTGGCGGTATGGAGCTGACTTTCAGCTTTTTGATATTCATTTGCCGTTTTTTGGAAAATATCATAAGCTGCTTGTTCATCCCTTTTTAGCTGTTCAAGGGCAAGATCGATCCTCTTAAGTTCTGTTAAAAGGTTTTCCTTTGCAGCTCTTTGCGCTGTGAGCCTTTTCTGTTTATCGGCTATCAGTTCTGCCTGCCTGTCCATTTCTCCTTTTTTGGCAGCTAATTGAGTGGAAAGATTGAGTATTTCTTCCCTTAACCGCTCGATTTCCTGTTCTTTTTCTTGAATAAAGCTGACGCTTTTTTCAATTCGTTCGTGCAGCTGTTCAACGAGCGAGTCTTTTTTACTAATTTCCTTTACATACATCTCGATTTGATCCATATCGAGATCAGCAAACTCTAAATCCCACTTTCTTTTTTCTTCTTCCAGCTGCTCTATTACATTTTGCAATTGTAGCATGATTTCGGATAAGTCTTTTTCCCCAGCATCCAGCAACGGTTCTATTTTTGCTGTAATATGGTTGACTTCACGAATGTCTGCTATTGTTTTTCTTATTGCGTCTTTTATTTCTAAGTAATCTTGGTTCAAAGCTTTCCATTCGATTTTAAATTTGTCATATGCCAAAAGATCATGAGGCTTATCGTCCATCGTAATGATCGGCTCTTCATTAGCCGACGCTATTTCTTTCACTCCGGCAAGGAATGACTGTTCCGCTTGTAAATCTTCAGACAGCTCCTGCAGCTTTTGCTTCAGCGAGGAATACAGCTGTTCGGTTTGATCACATTCTTTGAAAATTCGTTCTAGCTGCTGCGTTGTTTCTTCTAATTTTTTTAAACGTTCAATCGAAAAATGTCTGTTCGGGGCCGGATGATGTGTGGAGCCGCAGACAGGGCAAGGCTCCCCCTCCGTCAACTGCTCGGAAATCAAAGCTGCCGCCTGATTTGTTCTTTCTTCTTCAAGCTGACTTTTTGCAGCCTGTAAATCATCCTTTACTTTTTCTTTAAAAAATTCATGCTCCCGCATTTGGCTGCATAAACGATCATAAACTTTTTGTAATTGATTGAAATTACCTGCCAGGCGTTCGTTTAATTCACTCTTTTTGCGGGCGGACTCGTCAGCCTTTTCCCGCCATTCGTTAAGCTGGTCTTCTTTCTTTTGCTTTTTGCTTTTTAATTCATATTCGTCTTTCATAAGCTGCATGATTTTCAGCTTCTGTTGATATGCTTTTTGGATTTTTTCCCGGAATTCTCTTGAAACTGTTTCTTCTTTCGCCTGCTGTTTTAAAGCCTGCTGCTTCTCTAACGCCCTATTTAATAATTCGCTCGTCTTTCTCTCTGTATGCTGTTTTTCATGCAGCCTCGTTTTCAATGCTTCATAGTCTTCTTTCAGCTTTACAAACGATGCTTCATCCTCTTTGATTTCTGCATCCAATGAGATAAGCTGTTTCAATCGTTCACGTTTTGTTAAAAGCTCCGGCTCTTCAACAGCTTTTTTGGCACGAATCGCTTCAAAAGCTTCCTTTTTTTCTTTATAAAGGCTTGCTAGCTTTTTCTCTTCCTGCTGCCAATGCTCTGTTTCTTTTTCAAAACGGTCCTTTTCCGCTAAATGCTCGAGCACTGCTTCCGCATATGGTTTCAGCATCTCCGCTTGCTCCGCTTTTTTCAGCTTTTCTTCGATTTCTTGAAACCGCTCCTTTTCTTGCTCAAGCTCCTGTCGTTTTTTCTCATAAGTCGTTTTTTCCGTCTGCAAATTCCAGATTGTCTGAATCCGCTCAAATTCTTTTGCTGCCTCATCCAGCTGCTTTTCCCGTTCTTTCAGCACTGTATCACAGCGTATGAACGTTTTTTCTGCCTCTAAAACGGCTTCTTTCGAGGCATCGCCAAGACCTGCTTGTTCCGCTGACAATTCAGCGAATTGCTGTCTTGATTCCAAAAGACGTTTTTTCAGCTTTTTATTTAATTGGTCGCCGAATCGTTCCAAGTTGAACAATCGTTCAAACATTTTCCTTCTTTCCGAGCCTTTTAAAGAAAGAAATTCAGCAAACTTCCCTTGCGGAAGGACAACGGCGCGGGTAAAATCCTCTATCGTCAGCCCTAAAAGCTCGTAAATCTTGTCATTTACATCATTTGTTTTATCTGCCAAAACGACCGTTTCTTCTCCTATTTCGAGAAGCCGGCACAGCCTTGTGTTGATCCTGACATTATCCACCCGCTTAAACGTTCGTTCAACAGTGTATCGTTTTTTTGATCGGCCATCTTCAAGCTCAAATGTAAAACTGACATATAATTGATCTTCCGCATGGTTCATTATCCCTTGCGTATTATTGGCCGCTCGCTCTACTTTTCCATAAAGCGCTAACGTAATGGCATCCAATATCGTTGATTTTCCACTGCCAGTCGGACCAAATATTCCGAAGACACCGCCGTCGCATAATGTTTCAAAATCGACCGTCTGCATCTTTCGATAGCTATTCAGTCCAGCTAAAGAAAGTTTTATCGGCTTCATGACTGTGCTCCTTCCTCTTTTAAGTCTTCAGAGAGCAATGTCATAAACAGTTCAATGAGCTCTGCCTCCGGCTCGGCGCCGCCAGTTTGTTTTTTGTAAAAACGTTTAAACATTTCATCAATCGGGAGATTTTCTCTTCTTTCTTGTTGGATCTTTTCGGTTTCTTTTTCAAAAATCGGCCGGATGTGAATAAAGCCGTCGTGCCATTTTCTCAACCGATGAATTTCTTCTAATGAAAGGCTGTCGGTCAAAAAAATTTCAAGATCAATCCATGCGTTTTTGTCTCTTCCTTCTTCAAGCCACTGGTGAACTTGAAGAAGACCGCCAGTTGCTTTCCATTTCACAAGCGGTTTTCCGCTCGACAAATAAATTTCGGAGACAACCGCGTTCTCGCCGGGTTTTGCATCGATCACTGTGACAGACTTCGTATAACCTGCCTCAGAAAAGCTATAGGCAAGCGGCGATCCGGAATATCTTGCCGGCACATTGGACTTTTTAACATTTTGCGGCCGATGAAGATGCCCCAATGCGACATATTGCGCTTTTTCCGGGAGACTTGTGGCTCGAACTGTATACGCTCCGCCGACTTCAATCGGTCTCTCCGAATCTGTTGTGCTGCCTCCGGCTACATAAAGATGGCTCATGGCAATATTCACCGTATGAGGTTCAAACTCTCTGCTCATCATTGCAAACAAGCCGCGAATTTTTTCATCGTAATGCTCTCTCAATAAGAGTTCATCATATTCGTTTGAAAGCAGTTCATTCAGCCTTGCTTCCGACGGATAAGCAAGCGCCGCCAGCTTCATTGTTTCATTTGTCCGCGGAACTTCAACCGTTAAAACATCGCCTCTTGGGTAGCCGATCAGCTCGATCGCCTGCTCCTTTGCCAGCGGAGCTGCTGCTTGCAATCGTTCCGGACTGTCATGATTTCCGGAAATGATGATAACACGTCTTTTTCCTCTATCAGAAAGTCTTGAAATACTTTCATAAAACAGCTTTTCTGCTCCTGCCGGAGGATTCACCGTATCAAAAACGTCTCCTGCCATCAAAATGACATCAATTTTCTCCTTTACAACAATTTCATACAGTTCATCAAGAAACTGTGCCTGCTCTTTTAGCCTGCTCCGACCTTCAAGCGTTTTTCCGAGATGCCAATCCGCCGTATGCAAGATTCTCAATTGCCTCACCTCTAAAATAGTCTGCAAATCTATAATTTTATGATGAGCCCTGCATCAAAAAAGAATAAATACCGATCATCGACTCGTCTTTTTAAGATTGACTCTACCGCCTTTGCATACAAGTCAATTTGAAATTCATATCGAGAAGCAAGCACCGGCTTTGCCTTTTCAATGGATGGAAAACGATCCTTTACCGCATCCGTTTTGTAATCTAACAGAACGAGCCCATCGTCATCTTCAAAAAGGCAGTCGATCACACCTTGAACGATGACCGTTTCAGTATTGAGAGAACTTCCTTTTTCGTAAATTTCGTTCGCCGGCACTGCCAAATTGAAAGGGATCTCGCGAAAAATTTTTTTTGCGCCTTTTAGGCGTCTACCTAGCGGTGATTCAAAAAATTGCACAATTCCTTCTACATTGACCGCTTCCACCTGCTCCTCCGTTAATATTTCTTTTTTCACGAGAGAATGCACGGTTTGTCGAATCGTTTGTTCCGTCAAGTCTTCACCCAATGGCAAATGCTGCATCACTGTGTGCATGGCCGTTCCTTTTTCTGCTGCTGTAAGAGATTTTGCCTGCATAAATTTCGGACGCTTGTACGAGGAATTCCCTTGTATTTTCTTCTTTATGGAAATGTCGCTGTATTCATCCGAAAATTGAAGTCTTCTTTTGATTTCCGTCACCGATTGCTTCGACCGGAGAGAGGCTGCATCTGAAAAAGGATAGCTCCAGGACAACTGATTTTGCACTTGGTTGGCGAAACTACTTGTTGACTGAACAGGAACGAAATTTCTCAAAGCGTCCATTTTTTCATCCATCATAACCGCTGCCTGCTCATTTTGCTCTTTTAATTTTTCTTCAGGAATCACATCAATTTGCAATTTCACCGGATAAGAGAAGATTTCATCCGCTGCTTCTCTTTCTTCTTCTCGTAAAATTGCCGCATCTTTATGACGGATGACAGCAGGACCGATCCAATCTAAATAACATACTGCCTTTAAACGATCGTAATCTGGAAGCAGCCATTCGCGGTGAGTGAATGATTGCTCCCATTCTTTAAACTTTTTTTCTCCGTCTTTCACTGTGCCGATTAAAAACAGCTTTTCCTTTGCTCTTGTCAAAGCCACATACAATACCCTAAGCTCTTCCGAAAGCATTTCCATCCTCAATTTCTTTTTTACAGCTACATAAGGAAGAGTAGGATACACAATCCGCTTTTTTTCATCGATAAACAGCGAGGCAAACCCTAATTCTTTATCGAGCAAATATTTTTTGGTCAAATCTTTCATATTAAATCGTTTAGATAAACCTGCACAGAAAACAATCGGAAATTCAAGCCCCTTGCTTGAATGAATCGTCATAATTCGGACAACATCTTCCTGTTCTCCTAAAGATCTTGCTGCTCCTAAATCATCGCCCCGTTCCTGCATTCTTTCAATAAACCGCAGGAATCGGAACAATCCCCGAAAGGACGTTTCCTCATATTGCCTTGCTCTGTCATATAATGCCCTTAAATTGGCCTGCCGCTGCTTTCCGCCGGGCATTCCGCCTGCAAAATCAAAAAAGCGGGTATCACGGTACAATTGCCAAATTAAATTCGAAACGGAGCTTTTTCTCGCCAAGTTCCGCCATTGATTGAGCCGGCTGACAAATTCGCTTACTTTTTGATAAAGCTCGCTATGATGGGCTTTTTCTTGCTGCAAAAATGATTCAAGTGCATCGAAATACGGACCGTTTTTCTTATAAAGACGGATGATGGCAAGTTCATTTCCGCTTAAGCCGACAATCGGCGAACGCAGCACAGAAGCGAGCGGAATATCTTGATAAGGATTGTCGATAATTTTTAAAAGCGAAAGCATAATGGCCACTTCTGTTGCTTCAAAATATCCTGTTGATAAATTCGCATACACCGGAATACCTTGCTGCTTAAACTCTTCCATGATTTGCGGCGCCCAAGGCATCGAACGAAGCAGGATCACAATATCTCTGTATGTGACAGGTCTCGTACGATCAAGTTTTCGGTCGTAAACAGGAAAGCCTTCCTGAATAAGCTCTTTTATTTTTTTCGCCATAAGGCGGGCTTCAAGCTGCACCGTTTCCAATTCTTCTTCATCAAATTCAATCATTATTTCTTCTTTTTCTGCTAATTCCTCCTTCCGGCGGTCTATTAGGAGGAGCTCTGTATTCATTCTACTGTTCTCTGGATAACGTGCGCCAAGCTTCAATTCTGCTGCCTCATCATAAACAACTTCGCCTACAGTCTCTCCCATCAATTGTTTGAAAAGAAAATTTGTGGCGTCCAAAACTTCTTTTCGGCTGCGGAAATTTTTAGCTAAATCGATGCGCAAGCCGGAATTCGTTCCGCTGGAGGTAAACCGTTTATATTTCGCCAAAAACAATAACGGTTCAGCCAGCCGGAAACGATAAATGGATTGTTTTACATCGCCGACCATAAATAGATTTCCTTCCGCTTCATGATCTTTTGACACCAGCTTTAAAATCGCTTCCTGCACCAAGTTGGTATCTTGGTATTCATCCACTAATACTTCTTGAAATTGTCGTTTGAAAAACAAAGCAGCATCACTCGGAACAACATTTCCCTTCTCATCTTTTTCTGTTAATATTTGTAAACAATAATGCTCAAGATCCGAAAAATCGACAATTCCTTTTTCTTTTTTCATTGCTTCCAGCCGGACAGCAAATTTTTTCACCAAGTCGGCTAAACAAATCATTGTGCGCTTCATTTTTTTCAAATCAAGCAGCTGGTTTTGAATATCCCTAGAGAAAAGCTCATTTTTTAATTTCTCTATTTCCTTTGTCGCTTTCTTTCTCATTTCCGTCACTTCATCAATGAGCTCTTTTCGATATTCTTCTCCCCTGCATGCCTTGGCGCGTGTCGGTTGAAAAGCTCTCATTTGCTCGGCAAGCTCCTGCCACGATGAAGCGTTTATAATGTTTTCCACCTGCTTCATGTCATCGAGTAAATTTTCAGCCCTTGGAGAAGGGCCGCCCGGCAATTTCGTAATGTCGAGAGCTCTCGCTAACAAATCCTTTATTCCGGAAAGCTGTATCGCTATATCCTTCCGTAAATATTGAAAAAACGGCAAGTCCTCGTATGATTCAGCTTGTTCTATGTCATACATTTGCACCATTTCATCAAGCCATTTTTCCGGGAATGGATTAGATCTAGCAAATTCATAAATGGATCTAATAATTTTTTTGATTTCATCATCTGAGCGATCGCCTGTATATTTGTCAACTAATTCGAAAAATAGTTCATTATGCTCCATTCCGTATTCTTCTTCTAACAATTCATCCATGCAATCTTCCATTAACAGTTCCATTTCTGTTTCGTCCGCTATTCGAAAACCGGGATCAATATCAATTTTGTAATAAAATTTGCGAACGACTTGCAGGCAAAAAGAATGCAATGTTGATATTTGCGCTTTGTTTAAAAGGGTTAATTGGCGGCGCAGATGGAGGGAAGAAGGCTGTTTTCGCAAAGCCTTTGCCAGCGCTTCGCCAATTCTGCTGCGCATTTCTGCAGCCGCAGCGTTTGTAAACGTTACGATTAACAGCCGGTCCACATCTACAGGATGCTGATTGTCGGTCAGCTTGCGAATAATCCGCTCAACTAGAACGGCCGTTTTCCCTGATCCGGCAGCAGCCGCCACTAATATATCTTGTCCGTCGGCAACAATCGCTTTCCATTGTTCATCGGTCCATTGGCCTTTTTCTAACTTTTTCAGCTCATTCTTCATCTGAATCCACCTTCTCCCTTACCTTTTGCAGCACTTCTTCCCCTTTTAAGCTTTTCAATATGCGAAAACGGTTCGTTTCAATCGATTCATCAAATTGACAGACCGATTTAAAGGAACAAAAGGTGCAAGGCGTTTTCTCTTTCATTTTATATGGCGCAATGGAAATATTTCCGTCTGTTATTTCCGTACCGATCCGCTTAAATTCGCGCCGGATATACGAGCGTAATGCATGAAATTCTTCCTCGCTGGCGATTTGAGAATTTGCATAAAATTCCCCGGTTTTCTTTATGCCGGCTTGAACGATTTTGGAATAGCCGCTTTCCAATTTTTGATCCATTAACCGCACCGTTTCTTCGTCTCCAAGCAGCAAGCCTTTCATTTTAAATTTCTTCAAAATTTCTTCTTCTATTTCATCATCCGTTAATAAATCTGGGGACTGTATGAACGGATCATGAATATGGAAATACAGCACCCCTGCTGGAGTCGCTTCTACGCCAAGCCAAGATTGAGAATTGGAAATGACAACATCCAAGTAAGTGAGCATCTGCAGCGCAATGCCGTAATACACTTCTGCCAAATTTAATGTTTTGTCGCTCGATTTAAAATCGACGATGCGAAGCAAAAGACCTTTCGAACTTTCCGCTTTATCCACTCGGTCTATCCTTCCGACGACCTCCAACGTACATCCGTTTTCAAGCTTAAATCGGAACGGGGGGAGCTTGCTTTTTTCATCAAATGATATTTCTAAACCAATTGGGACAAAACCGCTTGCTTTTGCATGTTCGCTTAAAACCTTTGATGCGCGGGCAACAATATTTTGAAGCTTGCGTTTAATATAATAGTGGCGGTTTGTGCTCATTAAAATTTCTTTTTGCAGCTTCGGCGCCAGCTGTTCGACTGCATCATGAGCAAGTCTTTCGCAGTTCTCCTTTGTTAATTCGCGCCATTCTACTTTCATGCTTTGAAGCCGGTCTGCCATCAGCTTTAATGCCGCATGGAACAATTGGCCGATATCCGGCGCTTCCAATCTGTAATACTCCCGTTCTTTTAACTTTAAGCCGTGAGAAGCAAAGTGGGCAAAAGGACATGCCCGAAACCGCTCCATCCTTGAAACGCTTCCTTGTATTTTCCGTCCATATAATTTTCTGCTTACCTCTTCGGATAAAGGTCTTTCTGTATTTGAATAAAACAGGCTGGCAATCGCCTTTTTCGCTTTGCTGCTCCATTCTTGATCATATACAAAGTAATTGTAAACATCCCACCACAGCTCATGGAGAGGATACTGCTTTTTCCAATTTTGCAATTTTGAAGTTAAAACAGACAAAGAAACATTCGGACTGACAATAAAAGAAAGCTGTTCTTCCGCCTCCTCACTTTCCGGTTCATTAAGAGAGATCATTTCCTTAGCATCTGGAAATATTTCTTTTAACCGTTTGACAATAATAGACGGCATGAGCGCTTTTCCTTCTTCATCCGCCAAAGAATACGATAAATACAGCTTTTGCTTAGCAGACGTGAGCGCTAAATAAATCAAAAAATTTTCATCCAGCAATTTTCTTCGAGCTGTCGGCGCTAGCTTCACCCCATTATGATATAGAAGCTCTCTTTCATCATCTGTTAAAACCCCGTCTTCCACCGGTTTTGCCGGAAGCACTCCGTCATTTGCTCCTGCAATAAATGCCGTCTTAATGCCATATAAACGTGACCGGTCAAGTGTTGCGACAATCACTTGGTCAATGGCCGGCGGAACGAGAGAAAATTTCATCGATTCCATTCCGGTTTCGACCATTTCCCTAAACAAATGAATGGAAATTTCCTGATCGCCCATAATTTCTACAAATTCATCCAATAGCTCTATCACAGCATTCCAAACTTGATCATGCTCCCTTGCTTCAATCAAGTTCCCTCCATTTTCCGCATCTAGACGAAGAAGCTCCAGCTTATCAGGCACTTTTGTTTGTTCTAAATACATATATAGCGCTTCGGCCATATCCCTGCCGGTTTTGGCGCGTTTCATCTTATTTTCCAATGCTTGCAGAGGCTCCACAATCAGCTTCCGTAATTGATTGATCCGTTTTTCTATTTCCTCTTCTTCATCTGTCTTTTTGTCGTTGTCATAGAATGAATGGTACTTCCTGTACGTCCAGCCGGCTTGATCCGTCCATTTTTTCCCTTGAATACCATAGGCAAGCACATAATTTTCTAATTGATCCATTTCTTTTCTCATTTCGGCTTTATCGGCATCTAGCGGGTAAAGAAATTCTGTTTTAATCGTTCTGAAAACAGCTTCATACCGCCAGTTTCCGGTTATGACTTCCAAGCTCGAGCGGATAAATTCGATCAGCGGATGATATGTCATTGAGCTTTTTTCATCTATAAAAAAAGGAATCTCGTAATCTTGAAACAATTGCTCCAGCAAATCTCTGTAATCGGACATGTTTCTAATAAGCAGTGCAATCTCCCGAAATCGCACTCCCTCATCCCGAACGAGGCGGATAATTTCTCTAGCAATCCCTTCAATTTCGGCGCGTCTATTCACCGCTTGCATAAATACAATCGCGCTGTCTCCGTGAAAAGGTTCGGGAGTATGGGAAGAGTACATTTTTTCTAGATGAACAAGTGACGGCTCTTCAATAAAACGTTTCCGGTCAGTCATATATGCTACTTCATCAATGGAAATATTATTTCGTTCAGCCATTTTTTTCAGCAAAGAAAAGGTTTCAGCCGTCATGTAAAATAAATGAAGCTCGTCGGCAACGGCCTCTTCAGGCGGTTTATCCAATGTGAGAGCAATTGTTATAGAAGAAGCTGTTTTCATCATCGATTCGATTACTTGCAATTCTTGAGGCGTAAAATTGTGAAAGCCGTCGATATAAATTTCCGCTCCGTCCATGTAGCTTGATTCATAAATCTTCTCTGAAAGAAGCTGCAAATAATCCTCTGAATCTATGTATTTATCAGCAAATAATTTTTCCACGGAACGATAGATGCCCGCCAAATCTTTCAATTTATCGGAAAGAATCCGCTCTCTATGATCATGGCTTTCCGCTAATTTTTTTACTTGATCATCCAGCATATCTGGACTGATGATATATCTTTTCATTTCTGTAATCATCTGTTCGATATGCTCAATAAAGCCTTTTTTTTCACTGGCTTTGGAAAACACTTTAAATTCGTGCTTTTTTTCTTCGATGATTTTTCGAAGAAACATGTTCATGCCTGTTTGGGAAATAAAGGTACGGCTGATGCCTCCTTCCTCCTGCAGCACCCTCCACGCCAAACGGTTGAAGCTCAATACTTGTGCTCTAATGATTCCTCCTAATTCCGGAGTTTTCATCAGTTCATATTCCATTTGAAAAGTCATTTGATCTGGAACAAGAAACAAAATAGGTTTTCCATTATACGGATCTTCTTTTAATTTTTCCCTAATTTTGTTTAAGATTGCCGTCGTTTTTCCTGTGCCGGATGAACCGACCAAAAACTTAATACCCATGAAATCTCCCCCCTTCAGAAGGCATCCAAACGGAAAATGGGACAATTTTCTTGTCCCATTCTGATTTCGTGTTTATGAATACATTTATTTTACTGTAAATGGTTTTGAAAATCCATTGATTCGGACAATCCGAATTTCCAACTAATAGGAATCATCGTTTACGGTTTTACCTCTCCGATCACATTTTTTTCATGAACAAAGCCAAAATGCCGGCTGTCCCTGCTGTTTAACCGATTGTCGCCAATGACAAAAATACATTTTTCCGGCACCGCTTCTTTTCCAGTTATTTCTTTTAATGTAAAATTCCCTGTGATCGGATTTCCATATACTTTTTCTTTATTTTTCTTTAAAAATGGTTCCGGTACATATTTCCCATTCACATATAATTTGTCGTTTCGATATTCAATTTTTTCTCCTGGAAGGCCGATGACCCTTTTAACCAAAACTTGCTTTTCGCCGGGCATCTGAAACACGACAATGTCAAACCGTTCAATTTTATTAAACCGATTCGTCAATTTATTTATATAAAAATGATGGCCTTCTTTTAAGGTGGGCTGCATCGATACGCCATCAACAGTGTACGCGGCAAACGCAATATTTTTAATTAAAACGGTTGATAAAAGAGCTGAAGTGACGATTCCCGCAATAACTCGTTTTTTCCTCACGGCTCTTCACCTACTTTTTATCTTTTCGTTTAATTAACGAAACATTTAAACGCTGCTCAATCCTTTTTCCGATAAACCACATGAGCGCCATCACAACAAACACAATGATCAACCGGACGGGCTCTTCAATCAGCTCCCGTAAATCATACCCTGATAAGCTAAGCATAAAAATCATCACGAGCTTCCCTGATAAAACAGCGAGCGCAAACTGCCACACATTGATTTTGGAAAGACCGGCTACTACATTTACAAGCGCAGAAGGCGTAAAAGGGAAACAGAGCATTAAAAATAAAGGAGCAAAGCCGTGCCGTTCGACCCAGTTCATCATTCGTCTTACTTTTTCATGTCTGCTTAAAAAATTTAAAAAACGCTTCCGGCCAAACTTTCGCACTAAAAAAAACACGAGCAATGCGCCTGCCGATGAACCGATCCACGAGTACAAAAAGCCGAACCAAAGTCCAAATGAATTAGCGTTCGCAATTACAAACAGAATAAGAGGCAAGAACGGAAAAAAAGCCTCAAGCATCGGAAGCAGAATCCCTGGAAGAGGTCCGAGCGCTCGGTATTCTTTAAAGAATCGTTCAACATCTTCTAATGTAATGGAATCGAAAAATGCAATGACATCCATATCTTAACTCCTTACTTCAACATCTCCTTTTATTTTACACCTTTTGAGCATAAGTTGAAAAATTTTGCCGAAAAAAATTAATTGAAATGATTTATTTTCCTGTTTTATAATAAAAAACAGAACATACGTTCCTTTTGAAGCGAGGTATTCCCTATGTCGAAAATACCAACCGACATTCGCCATTTGATTGAACAGTCGATCTACTTACCGATGACTGCTACGGTGCTGAACAAAGACATGAATGTCGTAAAAAAAAGTCCATTCAAGCTGAAAGATCCTTATTTGCATCTAATTGAAGAGGCGTTAAAGCTTGTACAAAAAGATTTGGCAGAGGTTCGCAAAGAATTGCGCAGACAAAAGGTGAAAGTTTTAAAAGCCAAACAGGATGAAGCATTCACAACGTACACTTTCTACTATAACGGCTACGAAGAACACCACAGCTACTTCAATCCAAGAATCCGAAATAAAGTAAATGAACTGATTGAACATTATTTGTTTAAAACTGAAAAAAAATCTGGCATTCCAACCTCTTAGACTTTTTATCTTAAAAGAAAGACAACGGCCAAACCGTTCGCTACAGAAGATGAGGGAACAGGACTATTTGTTTCGCCCGTTGAATGCCTGTCCCCTTATAACAGAAAAAATGAAATCTCCCCCATTTTCTAACACGGAAAAAAGCACGCAAATTGACAGCTTGCGTGCCGGAAGATAAAGCTTATCCATCTTCTTTTCTGAATTCGCGAACGAGCTGTTCATAAATATATGCATGCTGCTCCTTCGGAAAAAGGATTGTGTTCATGCGGCGCTGCTCCTGCTCAATTCTTGAAGAGATAATCGTTCGAAGATGTGCCGTTTTATAAAATTGATGGGAAAAAGAAGATGGAGATATGTCAGCAACTATTTTCTGACCGTTACGGAATATGACTTCCGTACAATTCGAATCTGTTTTCATAAAGCGGGAAATGTGGGAATGGGAAAACCAGGCGCACTGATGCCTTGCGGGTGAATGAGTAGGAAAAAAATAAAGGGAATTGGCAGGATCAATGACAATCGGAAGCTTTTTTGTTATGCCAAGCAGCCCTTTTGATCCTTCAACTCTTCCTTTAAAGCTTGAACCATAATAACGGCAGCTTTGATCAATAACATAAACAGGTCGAATAGGTACTATGCGCTCTCCGCTAGTTTCCAAAATTTTAGCGTACAAGTGATGTTCTTTTCTAAAAGGCAAAATTGCCATTGTTTCCCCATTTACAATACATTTTTCTGCCTCAAACTGCTTCGTACTCACCAGCATTCTTACCTCCTAATTTTTTCTATATAATAGTTCTTTTTCACTGATTCAAATCTATCATAAAAATTCCAAAATTTCTATATTTTTTTAAATTTTTTTAAATACAAAGCATTAGATCAAGGTAAGATGTTATTGTTAATATAATTTTTCTAAAAATTACAAATTATAAGTTGATTTTTCCTTCCGAAATCCATATAATATAAAAAAGGCATCAGAGGTGATGGGTTATGGAAAACCGGAAATCTTATTCCGAACTGATGAAGACCCGTTCTGTGAAGGAAAATCCAGAAAACTTCATGATGGATGTATACATCCAAATGATTCTGGACGAAGCATGGTTCAATCATCGAAAAAAAATGCTGGAAGACAAAATTAATGATGCTCTGGACCGAAAAGATAGAGAAAAATTTATGGAGCTATCCAAAGAATATGCGAAATGGGTGCGTTAAATGATAAAAAAAGCCAATCCCAGAGGATTGGCTCAATCTATGTGAAGGTAATGATTATGGCCAGTCAATTAAGCTGTGGTAAATTGTTCAGCTTCCGTAGACCCTTTTAAAGCGGTTGTAGAAGAAGTACCTCCAGTAATCACTTGGGCAACCTCATCAAAATAACCAGTTCCAACCTCCCTCTGATGCCGTGTTGCTGTATAACCATACTGTTCGCTTCTAAATTCGGCTTGCTGAAGTTCAGAGTAGGCAGCCATTCCATGATCTTTATACTTGCGTGCAAGTTCAAACATGCTGTAATTCAATGCATGGAATCCAGCTAAAGTAACGAATTGGAACTTGTAGCCGTAAGAAGCAATTTCCTTTTGGAAACGTGCGATAGTATCGTCATCAAGCTTTTTCTTCCAATTAAAGGAAGGTGAGCAGTTATATGCCAATAACTTGCCTGGGAATTCTTTATGAATAGCCTCAGCAAACTTCCGTGCTTCTTCCAAATTAGGTTCAGATGTTTCACACCAAATCATGTCTGCGTATGGCGCATATGCCAAACCTCTAGCAATTGCTTGATCAAGACCAGCGCGAGTGCGGAAAAATCCTTCCTGTGTCCGTTCCCCAGTAATAAACTCTTTATCCCTGTCATCGATGTCGCTTGTGATCAAATCAGCCGCATTGGCATCAGTACGAGCAATGATAACAGTCGGAACATTCATCACATCAGCAGCCAGTCTTGCAGCAATCAAATTGCGAATAGCTGTTTGTGTCGGGAGCAAAACTTTTCCGCCTAAATGGCCGCATTTTTTCTCAGAAGACAATTGATCCTCGAAGTGAACAGCAGCTGCTCCTGCTTCAATCATCGCCTTCATCAATTCAAAAACGTTCAACTGACCGCCAAATCCAGCTTCAGCATCCGCAACAATTGGAACGAACCAATCAATTGAATGATCCCCTTCCATATGATGGATCTGATCTGCCCGCTGCAAAGCTTGATTAATCCGCTTTACGACATGCGGCACACTGTTAGCAGGATACAAGCTTTGATCCGGATACATTTGCCCCGCAAGATTAGCATCTGCTGCCACTTGCCAGCCGCTTAAGTAAATTGCTTTTAATCCGGCTTTTACTTGTTGGACAGCTTGATTTCCTGTCAAAGCTCCGAGGGCATTTACGTATTCCTCAGTTTTCATTAAATTCCAAAATTTTTCTGCTCCTCTTCTGGCAAGAGTATATTCGATTTCAATGGAACCTCTAAGCTTCAACACATCTTCAGCCGAATAAGGGCGTGTAATCCCTTTCCAGCGTTCATCTTTCTCCCAGCTTTCTTGCAATTGTCTCGCTTTTTCTTGTAATGTCATCTTTTCTCTCCCCTTTTTTGAAATATTTTTTAATTTAATCTTTCATAGCCTGGAAGCGTCAGAAAATCTACGAATTCATCATTTCTCACAAGCTCATCAAACAATTTCGCCGCTTCATCAAAACGCCCTTTTTGATAGGCTTCTTCACCAAACTCTTGTTTTATTTTTTCCAGCTCTTCCTGCTTAATTTTTTCATAAAGCTCTATTGTAACCTTCCGTCCGTCCTCCAACACCCCCTTTGGATGACGAATCCATTGCCATACCTGTGCCCTTGAAATTTCTGCCGTTGCAGCATCCTCCATCAAATTGTGGATAGGTGCAGCTCCTCTTCCAGAAAGCCATGATGCAAGATAACGAATGCCGACATCAATGTTCGTTCTTAATCCTTGCTCTGTAATTGTTCCTTCCGGGACTTCAAGAAGCTGTTCTGCTGAAATCTCAACATCTAGCTGTTTATCAATCTGGTTAGGTTGTTTCATATATTGGTCAAAAATTTCTTTGGCAACCGGTACAAGCGCAGGATGTGCCACCCATGTGCCATCGTGTCCATCTTTCGCTTCCCGCTCTTTATCAGCGCGCACTTTTTGGAACGCCTCTTCATTTTTCACCGGATCATCTTTAACCGGAATTTGCGCTGCCATTCCTCCAATGGCATGAACGTTCCGGCGATGGCACGTTTTAATCGCGAGCAGAGAATACGCCCTCATAAACGGAACCGTCATCGTTACTTGCGCCCGATCAGGTAAAATGACGTTTTGATCGTTTCGGAATTTTTTCAGATAGCTGAAAATATAATCCCATCTGCCGCAATTCAATCCAGCTGAATGCTCTTTCAGCTCGTATAATATTTCGTCCATTTCAAACGCGGCCAATATCGTTTCAATCAGAACGGTCGCTTTAATCGTCCCCCGCTTTACCCCCAATTCATCTTGCGCGAAACAGAAAACATCGTTCCACCATCTGGCTTCTAAGTGGCTTTCCAGCTTCGGCAAATAAAAGTAAGGTCCGCTTCCTCTTTTGATCAGTTCTTTTGCATTGTGGAAGAAATAAAGGCCAAAATCAAACAGACTGCCTGAAATCCGTTTTCCGTCCAATAGGACATGTTTTTCTTCTAGATGGAGTCCTCTCGGCCGCACGATCAGCGTTGCCGTTTCTTCATTCAGCTTATATACCTTTCCGTTTTCATTCACATATTCAATCGTTTTGTTGACCGCATCCCTTAAGTGAATTTGTCCTTCCACAATATTTTCCCAAGTCGGTGATGTGGCATCTTCAAAGTCCGCCATAAAAACTTTTGCGCCTGAATTTAAGGCATTGATAATCATTTTCCGGTCGACAGGTCCAGTAATTTCAACTCTGCGATCCTGCAAATCTTTTGGAACAGGCGGTATCGTCCAGTCCCCTTTTCGAATATGTTCCGTCTCCTTTAAAAACGACGGCTTCTCCCCTTCATTAATTCGCCTTTCCCGTTCTTTCCTCAGTTCAAGCAGCTCGATTCTTCTTGAACCAAATGTTTGTTCAAGCTTTTCAACGAACTGAAGGGCTTCGTTCGTTAAAATCTCCCTGTAAGAAGGCAGAAGAGTTCCCTTCACTTCCAGCCTAGATGCTGCACTAGCCTTCACGTTTCCTCACCTACCTTGTTATAAAACAGTTTTTAAATTACATTTTTAATATATAACAGATTAATACAGATTGGAAGACTTTTTTGAAAATTCGTTGTTTTCGTTTTCTTATCACATTCAATAAGTTTTTATTAACTTCCCTTTTTCGCTCGTACATCCGATCCATACCTCTATCTCAATCAGCACTTTTTGAAAACTTAAATAATTTTATGTTATTTTTTATAACATGATTTCGTTTTTCAAATTAAAATAATTGTAAAATTTAATAGATTTTACAAAAAAATAGTTGATTTTCAGTGAAAATAACCAATGACAGAATAGCTACCACAAATTATTATGTTATAAAAACGAACATAAAGTGTCACAAACAGAGGAGGAGGGATAAAAAATGGAAGCTGAAAAAGGTGTAAAAAATGCAGCTTTTATTAATCAAAAACCACAATTGGAGAAAAAGAAATTAAGAATGCCTCATATTTATGTCATATTGTTTGTTTTAATAATTCTTGCTACAGCCGCTACTTATTTTGTACCTGCTGGCGTTTATGAACGTATTCCAGGACCTGAAGGAAGAACAACGATTGATCCAAACTCATTTGATTTTGTTGAAGCAGCACCTGTAAGTCCTGTTGAATTTATGATGGCAGTCCCAAAAGGATTAGTTGCAGCAAGTGATGTCGTTTTTTTCACTTTGATCATCGGCGGTACATTTGCCGTTATTCGAAAAACAGGACTTATAGAAATAGGAGTAGAGAAACTAGCAAAAACATTTGCTTCCAATGGTATTGTGTTAATTCCAGTTTTAATGACTGTATTCGCAATTATATGCAGTTTAATTGGAACGCAAGAACTTAGTTTAGTTTATATACCTGTAATTCTCCCCCTATTTATTGCTTTAGGATTTGATTCAATGGTGGCGGCGGCGGTTGCTTTAGTTGCAACTACTGCTGGTTTTATGACAGGCTTTCTTAACCCGATTAATACTGGTTTAGGTCAAAAAATTGCAGGACTTCCAATATACTCAGGTATAGAATTTCGCATAGCGGCTTTCGTTGTCTTTGTTTTAGCAGGAATGATTTACATTATGCAATATGCTAAAAAAGTTAAAAAGAATCCTGAAGCAAGCTTAGTATATAAAGACGATCATGCTAAAAGGAATATGTACTTCAATCAATCTGTATCCAAAAGGAATGAAATGAATAAAAAACAAAAAGCTGCTTCTTTTGCCTTGTTATCCTTTTTTGTCTTATTAGTGTACGGTGTTTTAACTCAAGGCTGGTTTATGTTAGAAATGGCTGGACTGTTCATTATAATGGGTGTGGTTGTAGGTCTGATCGCTGGATTAACATTAAACGATATTTGCGAAGCATTTAATGACGGTTTTCGTGAAGTTTTAGTTGGGGCAATCATTGTTGGTATTGCCAGAGCAGTATCAGTAGTTATGGAAGACGGACAAATAATGGACACCATTGTCCATACACTAGGAACGATAGTAGGCGAAATACCAGGAACATTTAGTGTCATCGGGATGTTTATTGTCCAAATGCTATTTAGCTTTTTAATTCCGTCAGGCAGCGGACAAGCATTAGTTACTATGCCGATTTTAGCTCCGCTTTCTGATTTAATCGGAGTTACGAGACAAACAGCTGTTTTGGCCTACCAATTTGGAGACGGGCTAGGCAACATATTATTTCCAACTTCAGGATATTTTATGGCTGCACTAGCACTAGCTGGAGTTTCATGGCAAAAATGGGTTCGCTTTTATGTACCATTATTTTTAATTTGGTTTGGATTATCTGCTATTTTCCTGATCACCGCTCATTTCATTCAGTGGAACGGTTGAATCATGATTTAAAATGAGTCAAAAATTAATAAATCATCATATAAAAAACACGCGGCAAACAAAATGTTTTCCGCGTGTTTTTTTGAAATTTTATCGCATTTTTACTTGAGCATTTTGCATATTTTTTGACCCAAGAGCCATAAGGATTTCAAAGACATAAAAAAGGACTTCACCCCTAAAATGTAGAATTTTTGAAGTGACGAAACCACAAAAATTCAAAAGGAGGAAGTCACTTTGTATATTCTACAAGAAAGCCTATTTTCCTTTGAAGAACTGCAAAAATTAGAGTCAAAAGAGAAATTACCTATCTTTTTTAGCTCGCTTGATTTACGCCCTTATGCTAAACAGTTGAGAAGTTCTTCACCCCGAGGGGCTGACGGTCATTCCAGAGAAGGGATTCTAAGGGCTCTCATCGCTGCCCCACTCGAAGGCATCGACACCTTTACCGCCCTTCATCATCGATTGGATAAAGACCTTCGTTTCCGTTATCAATGCGGTTTATCGATTGATCGCCCCGCACCGTCTATCTCCACTCTCAGCCGGGTTTTTGCGGCACTTACCAAAAAAAAGCTGGCTGAAAAGATCTTCCTTGACTTGGTACAGTTAGCTCAGGAGGAAGGAATAATTGACGGCAGCCACCAGGCCATCGACAGTGCCGCCATTGATGCCTATGAAAAGAAACAGCCCAAAAAGCGTAGTGAACAAACGGGTAATGCCAATTGGGGCGCAAAATATGATTCCTTCGGCAATAAAATTACCTGGTTTGGCTATAAGATGCATCTTTCAGTCGATACCGCAAGCGAACTGCCAATAGCCATAAAAGTAACCCCTGCCCATGTGAACGATGGAGAAGTCGCACCAGAATTAATAGAGCAAGTGGCAGAGCGTACCAAATCCAAAATTGAATTTCTGATCATGGATGGCGGATATGACCAACTAAAAAACTATGAATCAGCCAAAAACATTGGAGCGCAAGCCATTATCCCGCTCAATTTGCGCAACGAAAAAGAGCCTCCTGAAGGGATTTCTTCCAATGGAACTCCGCGTTGTTCCATGGGTTATGAAATGACTTATTGGGGAGCTGATAAGGACCAGCTCAAGTTCAGATGTCCTCACGCAACCGGCAAAGTGGATTGCCCATTAGGAATGGCAGCCTGTTCATCTTCCAACTATGGAATGGTGGTAAAAGTCGACATCAAAAAGGATGTGCGCCGATATTCCAATCCGCACCGTGATACAAAACGTTGGAAAGAGCTTTACAACGAGAGGACAAGTGTAGAACGCTGTAATTCAAGAATGAAAAGCTACCTTACGGCGAACTCCCTACATGTATGGGGAATTGAAAAAGTAAAGACCCATATTTACCTGAACGCTATTGTATTACTTGTTTCAGCGCTAGCGATGGCAAAGGAAAATAAAGGGAAGAAAGCCGCTTAAAAAAATTCAATGTGAAAAATTCTGTAGGTATGCCCGAAAACAAGATTATTGTAATATTTTGTAAAATAACATGCTGGTAGCTATTTGCCGAGTGCTTTATTTTTTATACTTTTATCCAAAAAATCTAATTTTGCAAAATGCTCACTTAAAAAACGGCTCCCCTGGCTTTCGACTATCTTCCAATACAAGAATCCCTTTTTCTTTTGGTGCATTGGGCAGGTTTAATTCTTTTGCCGAACAGATCATGCCGCTCGAGGAAATGCCTCTTAGTTCAGCTTCTTTTATCACCATTCCGCTTGGCATAACCGCTCCTACCTTTGCAACAACAACTTTTTGTCCAGCCGCAACATTCGGTGCCCCGCAAACAATTTGAAGCACTTCATCCCCCACATCGACTTTGCATACACTTAATTTGTCAGCGTTCGGATGCTTTTCTTTTTCCAATACATGGCCAACGACAAATTTCGGTGATAAATCCGCCTCCAGCTTATCTGAAAAACCGTTTTGCGCAATTGTTTGATTGATCTTTTCCACCATTTCTGCCGTTACATCTAATTGGCCGTTTCCGTCAAGCGAAAAATAAGAAGTTGCCTGAAAAATGTTGAAGCCTGCTGTTTCATTAGTTTCAGCATCAAATATTTTTACAACATCTCCTTTTCTTTCAAACCGCTTCTGTTCATACGGTATATCTTTTAAAGAGATGATGAGTACATCGCCGATTCCTTCTTTATTGTAAAATACATTCATTGCTTGTCATCGTCTCCTTTCGTCAGTTTTCTGCGGTTTTTTGCCAAAATAAAGATCGGTTCGAGCTTTTTGTTTTCATAAATAAAGGATAAAGCCGTAATCGGCACCCTCCCATTTGTAAAAAAGCTCATCGTCAGCTGTGCCAGCACGTCATAACCCGTTTCATTTCGAATGTCGCCTATGATCAGCACGTCTTGATGAGGGACGCTGACAGTCATATCCCCTTGAACTTTTGATTCATATTCTTTTAAAATTGACTCATTTAAAATCCTGCTGGCATCGTAGCCGTCATTTGAATTAAAAAAATAAAAAACATTGCCTGCGACCTTATCTTCTTTTACTTTTGTCGGCAATGAACGCAAATTAAAGGCAGCCATTTCCTTCAATTGCTGGCGCGTCCAATTCTCCTTCTTCATCATCTGTTCATCAATTAGGCGATACGAATTTCCGAGATCAAGGGCATAATAAATTCGGGTCTCAGCAGTATGATCCTCAAAAATAAGAGGAACGCCATTCGACTCAACCGGAAAGGAAGTTGAGCGAATGACAGGATAAATCTGTTTTTCCTTGCCGCTTAATGCACCTTCATTTTTCATAGCTGAGAGAGACTCGGTTATGTAATAAACGAATTCATCAATCGCTTTTTCTTTTTTTTCGTTCCATTTTGAAATAATACCTGGCAAGGAGAGTGTCAGCCCTTTTTTCAATTCTGGATCTTCGATTCTTAACGTATCCTTTTTTCGATTAAATGAAAAGTGAAATGAGTAATCATTTAACTTCTCTTTTAACAATTCGACCATTTGTTCAGAATTCATAAGGCTGATCATCTCCTTTTTATTTTCTTTATATTAAAGATTTAAGCCATCTAAAAATTGCTGAACTTCCTCTTTTGTTTTCCGATCTTTGCTGACGAAGCGTCCGATCTCTTTTCCCTCGTTAAATGCGATAAAGCTTGGGATGCCAAAAACATTTAATTCTGCGCATAAATCGATATATTCATCCCGATCGACATAATAAAATGCGAACTGCGGATTCTCCTTTTCCAATTCAGGAAGATGCGGCTTAATAAACCCGCAATCTGGACACCAATCAGCCGAAAATACAAATAAAGCATTTTTTCCTTTCGTAAGCTCCCAAAAATGATCAACAGATTGAATGTTTTCCATCTCTAAAAGTCTCCTTTTATCTTTTTTCATTGGCATCGTAACAAATCTCAGCAAAAAAAGCTACTAACTCGCATGCCTGAGCCGATCAAAGTTAATTTTTTTTGGAAAATTGATATTGTCCTATTAACAGCTTCATGATATGTGCAAACATTTCTTTCCGGTCGATAAAGCCGTTTGTAAAGATTCCGATTGCTCCTTCTCGATGTCTCACATTTCTTTTTTTCGCATATGCATCCATTACATCTCCAAGCTCCAAGCCTTTTTTCAAAGGCTCAAGAAATTCATTCGGGAGCGGGATTCTCGCCCCTCCAGCAATATATTCATTTCCATCTTTATCAATTAATGCACCCCAATTGCATAAAAACAATCCGCGAGGTGTAACATCCACACCCCCCTCAAGACCAACCGAAAGATCCGGTTTAACTTTTTCAAAGACATTTTTTGCCCGATTTAATGCCCCCTGCAATGTTTCCTCATCGGAAAATGGCTGTGTTGAAACCCCGGATGGAACATCAACTGAGATGAATTCCATGTTCTTCTCTTCCAAAAGAGAAAAGGTCTCCTTCACCGCATTGATTTTCGCCAGGTTTTTCGATCCGATTGCGACATTCATTTTTGCCCTCCGGAATGTTTTATGTTAAACGTTTTGCTTAATTTTTTCAACAGTGGATCGATCGCAAGCTTTTATGAGCTTCACAAGCAATTCTTTTGCTGCTAAATAATCATCGACATGGATCATCGAAGCATGAGTATGAATATATCGGGCGCATATTCCGATTACCGCTGAAGGCACACCGCTGCCAGAAATATGTACTCGGCCTGCATCTGTTCCGCCTTGGGATGTAAAATATTGATATGGAATATTGTTTGTTTCAGCTGTGTCAAGAATAAATTCCCGCATTCCCCGATGAGTGACCATTGTCCGATCATAAATTCTCAGCAGAACTCCTTTTCCAAGCTGACCAAATTCGTTTTTGTCCCCGCTCATGTCGTTGGCAGGACTCGCATCCAATGCAAAAAAGATGTCCGGCTTAATCAAATTGGCGGCCGTTTGCGCTCCCCTTAACCCTACTTCTTCCTGGACAGTCGCTCCAGAATACAAAACGTTTGGCAATGTTTCATCTTTCACTTCTTTCAACAGCTCAATGGCCAGCCCGCATCCATACCTGTTGTCCCAAGCTTTTGCCAAAATTTTTTTCGAATTAGCCATCGGCGTAAACGGGCAGACCGGAACAATTTGCTGTCCTGGCTTGATTCCTATGGCTTCCGCATCTGAGCGATTATCAGCGCCGATATCAATCAGCATATTTTTAATCTCCATCGGCTTTTTCCGAACTTCCTCATTGAGCAAATGCGGAGGGATGGATGCGATCACGCCGATCACCGGACCGCGTTCAGTTATAATTTGCACGCGCTGCGCCAGCAAAACCTGACTCCACCATCCTCCCAGCGGTTGAAAGCGGATCATTCCATTTTCTGTAATAGATGTGACCATAAAGCCTACCTCGTCCATATGGCCTGCAACCATTATAGTTGGTCCATCCTCACTGCCTTTTTTCACTCCAAAAATGCTGCCGAGTTTGTCTTGAACGATCTCATCTGCATATTTTTCTAGCTCTTTGCGCATAAATGAGCGAACAGCGTGTTCATTGCCTGATGCACCCGGCAGCTCTGTTAATGTTTTAAATAAATCCAACGTTTCGTTGTTCATGTTTATATCCCCTTCTTTAGCTTAATTTAGACCATCACGTACACAAAATATGTATAAACTTATTTTAGCGAATGATGAATGTATATTCCACAAATGTAACAAAACTGCGTTATACTAATAGTAAATTGTTTAAGGAGGGAAGATTGTGAAATGGAAAAATTTCCTGATCGGCTTCGCAGCAGGGATTGCCGTCGGATATGTATTAAAAAACGAATATAAAAAGCCGTTTCTTTCGCCGGAAAAAGCACTTGAATCGGTGAAAAAAGCTTTTAAACAAAAAGGCCCGATCAACGGATCCTGGATTTACACCATCCCGCAAGATTATGAAAAAAATGATATATCTTATAAAGTGTATGAGGCAGGAATCAGCCGTTTTTATAAAGGGAAAACTGAACAGTTTGAAGTTATTGTCGATGCATCGAGCGGAACCATTTTACATGTAAATCAGCTTTCCTCTTAACAAGAAACAGAGAAAACAAATTTCTTTGTCTCTTTGGGGAGTGAAAAAAATGGGGATTGTTAAAAAAGGTGTGACGATTTTACATTTTGATGAAACATACCATTATCAAAGAAAATTACAATCGTATTCTCACGAATGCATTGATTTCACTGATTTAGAAGGAACCCGGCTGTTTTGTGACGGACAATCGTTAAAAGTAATAAAAAGAAAGCTGTTGAGCCGCAAGCAAAAAGGAATTACGTTCATCGGCAGCGGCGATTATCACTATGTTACATATCTCCTGTTGAATGAAATAAAACTTCCGTTTACCCTTCTTCTATTTGACCATCATACAGACTTAGACGATTCTGCAATCGGGAGGAACATGCCAATTTCTTGCGGCTCATGGTTATCTTTTGCGCTAAAAGACAATCCTTTTTTAACAAAAGCCATTATCATCGGTCCAAAATGGACAGAAAAACAAGAAATAGAAAAAGTCAAGGTCATCCCGTATACACCTGAAAATCATCCGTATATTTTACAACAAATTCAACAAATACAAAATGATTTTGTTTATATTAGCATCGACAAAGATGTTTTAAAAAAAGGGGAGGCGGTGACAAACTGGGACCAAGGTACAATGAGTGCTGCGACATTGCTTTTTTATTTGCGGACAATATTAAATGAAAAAAAAGTGATCGGCCTCGATGTTTGCGGCGAGGCGCCGCGTAAAAGACTGGCTTTCTCTTTTCTCGAAGATCGAATGATGAATAAAAATGAAACGATAAATCTGAACATTTTAAAAATGTGCTTACGGAATCCTCACGTGTACGAAACAAATCAATTCCCCTAAAGTTTTTGCTTAAGTAAAAGACTGAAGAGTGCAGAAGATTCATCCCTCGAAAATTCCATTTTTTATCAAAAAAACATCCCGCACACTATCGTGCAGGGATGTTTGTCTTTACCGAATTTTCACTTTCGCAATTTCACTTCCGCCCTATAAATCTTTTGTCCTTTTTTGGAAAATTTCTCTTCGTATTCCGTCATTACATTGTCTGTAAAATCACTTTGGTGAAGATCTAAACTTACCCATTTCAATAAAAATCCGTATTCGGAAAAACTGACAAGCGAATATTCAAACAGCCTTTGGTTATCCGTTTTAAAATGAATTTCACCTTCATCAGCTAAAATGCTCTCAAAAATGGAAAGAAAGGAATGATGTGTCAAGCGCCGCTTCGCATGGCGTTTTTTTGGCCAAGGATCTGAAAAATTTAAATAGATTCGCTCAACCTCGCCTTTCGCAAAAATTTCAGCTAACTGGCTCGCATTTATGTTCATAAGCTTTACATTCGGAAGTTCCTCTTCTTTTAATTTTTTTAAAGCCGAGACGAGGACGCTTTCCTGAAGCTCAATGCCGATATAATTAATATGCGGATTTTGCTTCCCCATACCGACAATAAACTGTCCTTTGCCGGTGCCGACTTCTATATGAACGGGATGCTCATTCCCGAACAAATCGTTCCATTTCCCTTTCCATTCAAAAGGCTGCTGTATAACAAATTGGGGATGATTTCTTAAAAAATCTCCGGCCCAAGGCTTATTTCTTAAACGCATATTCCACCTCTGTTTATTTTTTTACTATGTCAAAAGAGCCGTATACTGAACGGCTCTTTATTGTATAGAAATCGAAATGATGTATATTCTAATCAATAAAGAAATGGGGTGAGAATGAATGCAATTGAATTATCGTGATCAACTGATGCTTCTGAAAGATATTTTATCTGAACATGAAAGTGAATGCTGCGGATCAGTAGCGGAATATGAGCAATTAGAGCGCCTCATTCGGTCATTAATGGCCAATGCTGAAGTTAATGATCAGTTAAAGCAATCGCTTGAAACAATATATACTTATTGCAAAAACGGGAAAAATTCCAGCGATATAACCGATTTTATCGCCTCACATCAAGGGCAGTTGACTCAATGGCTTGAGGATATCAATGCCCTTTCCTAAGCAAAGCATTTAAAAATTCCAGCTGCTCCGCCATTTCTTTTTCATTGTTTTTCTTTCTCAAAAAAGAGATGGACAAAATGACTTGAGCTAACATATACCAATGCATGCGAACTTTTAAATCGTCCGTTAAATCAGCTCCGTATTTTTTCAGCCATTCATCCCATTCACTTTCATGAATGTAAGTATATAACAGCATTCCTAAATCAATCGCCGGATCGGCAATCATTGCTCCATCCCAATCGATTAAATACAATTGGTTGTCCTCAGATAAAAGCCAGTTGTTATGATGAATATCACAATGGCAAACAACAGCTTCTTTATGCTGCACCTCTGTCACGTTTTGTTCCAAATAACATAGTGCTTGTCGAATAACCGGAAGCTCCAAAAGCTCCAAATTCGCTGCTTTTTTTACATTTTCGAGCAGCGTTTCAGGCGAGAGCGGCTCTTTTCCTAAACGTTTTAACATATCAAGTAGTTCATACGACCGATGGATTTTCTTTAGGAGCTCCGCAACGTGCTCGTTTTTCATATCTTTCGGTTTTAAACCGCGCCCGTTTAGCCAATGCTGCGCCGTAATCACATCACCGTTTTCCATTCTTTTCGTCCAAACGAGCTTAGGAACAATTCCTTCCGCTGACAAAACAGCTAAAAACGGCGAAGAATTGCGTTTTAAGAACAGTTTTTTTCCATTTTTTTCAGCATAAAAGGCTTCTCCTGTCGCTCCTCCTGCCGGAGATATTTCCCAATCGCTACCTAATACGTCTTCCAACCAATTCACCTTCAATTTCAAGCCCACATTTCGTTAGTAGATTCACCCTGCGCAATAAAAAAGACAGCTATTGAATTGAATGAGATGTTTCCAATAGCTATCCATTATAAATTTTATCTTCTAACAGTCTTTTTCGTCAAGAAAAAGTAAAAACATACCCTCATACTTCCATAAAGAACAACATGTAATCGAACATTTTCAAAAAATTCATTCATTAAATCGTTTTACCGCATTTGTTGCACATGATGCTAAAAGAGCCTTTACAGCTTTTAGTTGCATATTTTTAAAAGGAGAAGGCTGGCGCCGCATATTTTGAAACCAGTCGTCGTAGCTTCTCACATCAATTATTTCAATATCTGCCGGCAGCTCTGAAGCATGTATATATCCCGTTCTGTTTAATAATATTTTTCGAATTGGAAAGTTAACCTCCGCATTTGATAAAATCTGTTTTACTATATTTGCTGTCCGCTCCAATCCGATAATGGGAGATAATATTTTTTTCTCGCCTTGATCGTCCCGTTTCAGCCAAAATTTCTGTTTTGTACCGATTAATACGTTGTTTTCTTTATATTCTAATGCGGTAAGGCATACGATATCTGTTGGCCGAATGATGATAATTTCTCCTTGGACAGAGGCTTTTTTAATAAGAAAAACCGGATAATACATGACAAAATAAGTGTCAGGAAACCGCTGCAAAAAATATTTGAGCAGCGAATCCTTTTCAAAAGCTTCATCCATCGGGGAAATTTCCCGAATGGTAGAGCTTGCCCATACAAGCTGGGAGTTGAAAATCCGATCTAAAAACAATTGTTTTTCACTATCTAAGGTTGAATGAGCAAATTGGATACTCTCAAACCTTTTTTTAATTACTTCCCACTGTTGTTTTTTCAAGCGGATAAATTGATTGGCATAACGATTTAGATCTATTTCATACCTTGATATATAATCCTCCATTTTAATCAACTGAGCCAAGATCGCGTCATCTCCTCTTTATCTCTACAAAAATAGCTGAACAACGTACGGGCAGATAATGGAAGCAAATATAGCGCTTAACGTCATCGAAATCGAACCGATTGCTCCTTCCAGACTGCCGTATTCTGCTGCCCTCGCTGTGCCAATTCCGTGGGAAGCTGTACCATATCCGATCCCAATAGCAATTGGATGATGTATGCGAAGTAATTTCAATAAATAAGGTCCAAACATCGCACCAAATATTCCTGCTATCATGACATAAACTGCAGCAAGGGTAGGATTACCTCCAATTATGTCTGTGATATCCATAGCTACCGGCGAAGTGACCGATTTGGGTGCAAGCGAAAGAATCAGTTCCTTATCTATTCCGAATAAAACAGCCATCATAATTCCTGAACACAGCCCGATAATCGTGCCGACGACAACGCTCAAAACAATTGATACAGCGTACTTTTTCAATGTTGATCGATGCTTGTACAGCGGGAATGCCAGCGCGACTACGGCAGGGCCTAGAAGCTCATCAATCCATTTTCCTCCATACATGTACGTATGATACGAAATATGAAATGTAATCAATAAACTAATGATGACAAATGTTGAAGTGGCAATCGGAACTAATAATGGAATATGGATTTTATTGTACAATTTAACCATTAGCCAATAAATCAGCACTGTAGCAAGTATCATTAAGATGGAGACTATTATTTTCATAAGCTTTGATCACTCCCATTCTGCCCAGCAGCCTGCTTTTTTTTTGGCAGCGGTCATCTGGCTGACGAAAGATGAAATGGACATCACCAGCACCGTGCTAATAATGACAATGAATACTGTCAAGATACCTTTTGATTGGAACAGCGAAAAATATTCCATCACCCCAACTGTCGCAGGAATAAATAAAAGGGCAAGATGCTTGACTAAAAAAGAGCATCCGTCTTTCACTAAATTTTGAAAAGGCTCGTAATGCAAAAGAGCGAAAAGAATCAACATGCCTATAATGCTTCCTGGAATCATTAAATGAAACAATTTTTGAAGGAACGTGCCAATAACATAAATGACATACAACAAACCTATTTGCCATATCAAATTAAATATTTTCAATTTTTTTACCCCTTACTCCTCTCATTATCCTCCAAGAGGAATTTGTTTGATCGCTTCATATTTAGGCGTTTGGTCAATATTCGTTTGGAATAAAGTAACAGAACCCACATGAAAATGTTCGTTTAACAAATATGGGGCGCTTTTCTCCTCCAAGGAAAATGAAAGCTGTCCTTCCCATTTTCTGGCGACAGTAATATGAGGTCTAAACGGACGTTCATCTAAAGAGAAATCGAAAGCTTTGCACGTATTATAAACTTCATTTCGCAACTGGTATAATAACTCGTTTTCTTTCACGCCTACCCATAAAATTCGCGGATGTTCCCGTTTCCCAAAAATTCCTGCCTCTGAAAGTTCAAGTGAAAAAGACGGAATTTTCCGGCAGGGCTCAAGCAAGCTTTCTGACAGCAAAGCAAGCCTCTTTGCATCAACATTCCCTAAAAACACTAATGTTACATGATAGTCAAAAGGATGGACGTAACGCGAAAAGTGCCACCGATCTTGATTCGCTGATATCCATTTTGTAATACTTTTTGCCGTTTCAATCGGAACATCCAATGCAAGAAAATAATGTTTTTGCATTTTTTTCTATCCTCACTTTCGAACATATTGTAGCAAAAACTGCGCATTCTTTGTATATCCGAGTTTTTCTGTCCGTATAAATTATGATATGATATGGATGGACTATATCAAAAGGAAGTGTTTTGAATGCGCGTAGTTCATAATATCGCTGATTTAATAGGAGAAACTCCATTAGTCAAATTAAACAGAATTAGCCCGAAAAACGGCGCAGATATTTATGTAAAGCTTGAGTATTTTAATCCTACCCGCAGCGTTAAGGACAGAGCTGCTTATAATATGATCGTAGAAGCTGAAAAACAAGGTTTGTTAAAACCGGGAGCTACAATTATTGAACCGACAAGCGGCAACACTGGCATTGGGCTCGCCATGAATGCGGCCGCCAAAGGATATCGGGCAATTATTGTCATGCCGGACACCATGACAGAAGAACGGATCAATTTGCTGAAAGCATACGGAGCTGAAGTTGTATTAACGCCTGGGGACGAGAAAATGCCCGGTGCGATTAAAAAGGCGCAAGAACTGGTAAAGGAAATACCGAACAGCTTCATACCGATGCAGTTTGAAAACCCTGCCAACCCAGATGCCCACCGGAAAACAACAGCTTTAGAAATTGTCGAAGCAATGAAAGAAATAGGAAAACCGCTTTCCGCTTTTGTTGCAACGTCTGGAACAGGAGGAACAATCACCGGCACGGGAGAAACGTTAAAAAAATATTTTCCTGAGATGACCATTCACGTTGTCGAGCCTGCTGGGTCACCTGTTTTATCCGGGGGCAGTCCTGGCAAGCATAAACTTGTCGGAACAAGTCCTGGCTTTATCCCTAAAACATTAAACACGAACATTTATGATGAAATACACAAAGTGAAGGACGATGAAGCGTACGAAATCACCCGCAGACTCGCCAAGGAAGAAGCTATATTAGTGGGACCTTCATCAGGTGCTGCATGTTTTGCCGCAATTCAAGTTGCAAAAAGATTATCTCCTGATGATGTTGTCGTGTGCATGACGGCTGATACAGGCGAACGCTATTTATCAAGCGATTTGTTCTTATTTGAATAACCGATTATAAATTGCCTTCTTGCTGTTTCTGTGAGATAATTGAATCTAATTATGTAAAGTTTTCTAGGGTTCCGCAAGTGCCGTTCGCTTGGACTGGTCCGAGAGAAAACGCACAAATTGCTGTGTACACGGAAGGATAAAAGCCTGGGAGAATGACCTTATGGTTTCTCGCAGGCTTTTTTGATTGTGATGGAAAGGAGGAATTTGTTTATGAATTGGTTTTTAATCGTTGTTTCGGCTATTTTTGAAGTGGCGTGGGTCATCGGCTTAAAGCACTCAGACAATGTTTTGGAATGGATGCTAACCGTGATCTCTATTTGCATAAGTTTTTTGCTGCTTCTTTATTTAACTAAAAAATTGCCGACAGGAACGGTATATACAATATTTGTCGGACTCGGCACTTTAGGAACAATTTTATGTGAGATTATTTTATTCGACGCCCATTTCAGCCCGATGAAAATGGTATTTATTTTGTCGCTAATTTGCGGAATCATCGGGCTGAAATATCAAACAAGCAAATTGGAAGCAAAAGAAGGTGACAAATCTTGAGCTGGATATTTTTAATTATTGCAGGATGCTGCGAAGTCATCGGCGTAACAGGATTAACAAAAGTGAACTCGTCGCCAAGCTTCTCATCCTTCTTTATGCTAATTGGCGGATTTATTTTAAGCTTATATTTTTTATCGCTTTCGATGAATGAAATTCCGATGAGCATTGCCTATGCAGTCTGGACAGGTATCGGCACTGTCGGCAGCACGCTCGTCGGCATGTATGTATTCGATGAACCGAAAGACAAATGGAGAATAACATTTATCGCCTTAATTATCGTTTCTGTTATTGGGCTGAAGCTAGTAGACTAAAGGACACTTATTTGGCTAATTCATAAATCGCTTGAGCGTAGATGGCTGTCGCTTTTAACAGGTCTTCGATATAAATGTATTCGTCTTTTTGATGGGCGATGTCTTCCCTTCCCGGAAACAACGGACCAAAGGCGATTCCTGCCTTGAGAGATCTGGCATAAGTGCCGCCGCCGATGGAGATGAGCTCCGCTTTTTGCCCTGTTTGCTCTTCATACACTTTTTTCAATGTTTGAATAAGCGGATGATTTTGTTCTACGTAATGGGGAGCTGAATCGGAAAAGTGAATAAGCTGGCAACCAGCTATTTTTTCTAGTTTTTCTTTAATCTCGCTCCCTTTTTTTGTTACAGGATAGCGGATATTAATGCTAACGGTTTTCTCTTTCCCCTTTTCGTAATGAATAATTCCGACATTCACCGTTAACTCACCGCTTACTTCATCTTGTGTTGAGATATCCAGCTTTTTCCCTCTTGTATCTTGATAAAAATAACGATTAATCCAATCAACAAAGCCTTTTCCTTCGCCATCCAGCGGCAATGCTGACAAAAAATTCGCCAAATAAATCCCGGCATTTTTTCCGTTATCAGGTTCCATCGCATGAGCGGATATCCCTTCAAGCTCGGCGACTGCACCTTCTTCATTTTGATACATTCGACCTTTTAATTGTGATGCTGATAAAAATTGCTTAAAGCTTTTTTCAACCTCTGAGAAATTTTGGACATTTCCAAGCACAGCTTTCGCAAAATCAGGAACCATGTTAAACCGTCTGCCGGAAGAAAAGCTTTTTAACACATATTTTCCTGCTGCATGTTTATTCACGCTGTTCACCGAAAACACTGCATCGATTATCCCTTTTTCTGCATGAATAATTGGAAAATCAGCATCTGGCGCAAATCCGATGTCAGGCATTTCTTCATGCTTAAAGTAATGATCGACACAGCGCCAGTCACTTTCTTCATCAGTGCCAATGATCATTCTCACCCGCTTAGATAACGGAAGACCTAATTCTTTTACAATTTTCATGGCGTAGTATACTGCCATCGTCGGCCCTTTATCATCCAACGCACCGCGGGCATATATTTTCCCATCATGGATCGTTGCGCCGTAAGGATCAAATGACCAGCCGTCCCCTTCTGGCACGACATCAACATGGCAGAGGACGCCGACGATTTCCTTTCCTTTTCCCATTTCAATATGACCGGCATATCCGTCTAAATTTTTGACTTGAAACCCGTCTTTTTCCCCTTTTTGCAAAAGATGTTCTAACGCTTGCTTAATTCCTTTGCCAAACGGTGCTCCAATTTGTTTTGTTTTTTCATCGAGCACACTTTTGATTTGTAGAAATTTTTGTGTTTCTAAAATAATTTCTTCTTTTCTTTTTAACACTTCATCCATCCAGTTCATGATACGTTCGATCCTTTCTTTCTCTTATTATTTAAGTGTAACATAAAGATTCTCTTTTTTTTCAGCAAAAAAAATGTGGTTGTCTTCTTGCAAAAAAGTCAAAAAACGAATATTATATATATGTTTTTATAAAATGTTCGTATTTAATTGGAGGTATCATATGTTTAAACTAAAAGAACACGGAACAAATGTTAAAACTGAAATTATTGCCGGTTTAACCACCTTTTTAACAATGGTATATATCGTTGTTGTCAACCCAATTATCTTATCGGAAGCAGGCGTTCCGTTTGATCAAGTGTTTACAGCGACAGTTGTTGCCACGATCATCGGTACTTTATGGATGGCGCTTTCGGCAAATTATCCGATAGCGATCGCTCCAGGTATGGGAATGAACGCATATTTTGCCTATACTGTTGTTGGGGCGGAAAAAGTTAATTATGAAATTGCCTTTTCAGCAGTATTTCTTGCAGGCATCCTGTTTATTATTCTTTCGCTAACTCCGTTTCGTAAACAAATAATCGAAGCCATTCCAAGCAATTTAAAAAATGGAATTACCGCCGGCATCGGTTTATTTATTGCGTTTATCGGACTAAGATTGACCGGGCTGATCACCGATCATCCGCAAAATTTAGTGACTCTTGGGGATCTGCATTCTCCTTCCGTCGTTCTCGCTCTTGTCGGCCTTGCTATAACTCTTATCTTAATGAGCTTGAATGTTCATGGTGCACTTTTTATCGGAATGATTTGTACCGGTATCATCGCATTTTTTACCGGACAATTATCGTTTGACCAAGGAATTGTTTCAATTCCAAAACTGCCGGAAGGCATTATAATCGCCAACCCGATTGATGCAATTGGGGATGTGATTCAACATGGTTTATTTGCAGTCGTCTTTTCCTTTTTATTAGTGACCATTTTTGACACAACTGGAACAATGATCGGTGTTGCCAAACAAGCAGGTTTAATGAAAGGGGATGAAATGCCGAACGCACGCAAAGCCCTTCTAGCTGACTCAATAGCAGCAACAGCAGGCGCTATGCTCGGAACAACTCCGACGAGTGCTTACATTGAGTCTTCTTCAGGAGTAGCTGCTGGCGGTAGAACTGGATTGACAACTTTAACCGTTGCCGTATTGTTTGGTGTTGCTGCATTTTTCAGTCCGATCGTTGCTGCTGTGTCCGGCATTTCAGCGATTACAGCACCTGCGTTAATTATAGTTGGAAGCTTAATGATGGGCTCAATTGCCGAAATTAATTGGAAAGAAATAGATGAAGCATTTCCAGCCTTTTTAGTCATTTTAAGCATGCCGCTTACATCAAGTATTGCAACTGGAATTGCGCTCGGATTTATCTCTTATCCTCTCATGAAAGTCATGAAAGGAAAATGGAAAGAGGTTCATCCATTTTTGTACATTTTCGCCGTACTATTTTTCATCCAGCTCTTTTTCCTGGGAGGTCATTAATTAAGAGGCTTTCCCAAAAGGAAAATCTATTAAAAATAAAAAATGGATATCGGGCTTTTGAAATTGGAGATGCCTCTCTAAGCTGATATGCACCCCTTAAGGTAGAGCAATCTGTTTTGCCTTAAGGGGAGTTTTTCTATGCATGTCATCCATTCTAAAGTGTCTTTCTATGTATTAAGATTGGACGCAGGCTGCACCTCTATATAGTTGGAACGAACTATTAAATTTGTGGAGCATTAATCATCATAAGGGTTTATCTAGAAATTCAAGTCCTATTAAGTCATAAACGTCGATTGGATTGTCAATAATCCGTACAAACGACTTTTTTGGCAGCCATAGTTCAAAATATCATCATGATCGTAACGGTATGAGGTGTAGGTGAACAAGAAAAGGAACGTCCATAAACGTCCCTTTTCTTATTTTAAATAACAATCCAATTATGCTTGTACATTTACACCTTTTTCGTCTAACTCGATTTTTTTCATTTCTTCAGCAGGTAGCTTCTCAATCTTGAAACCGACGAAAGCATAAATGATGGCGATCAACGGACTGATAATATTCAAAATTGCATACGGTGCATAGCTTAATGTAGCTACTCCCAAAGTCGCAGACATAAAGGCCCCGCAAGTGTTCCATGGAACGAGGGGAGAGGTCATCGTCCCTGCATCCTCCAATGTCCTCGATAAATTTTTTGCATGCAGCCCCCGTTTTTTATAAGCAGTCAAATACATCCTTCCCGGAATTAAAATTGATAAATATTGGTCACAGGCAACAACATTTGCCGTTACACAAGTAGCAACCGTTGCTGTAATTAAGCTTCCAGTTGATTTTGCCAGTTTCAGCAAAGAATCGACGATTGTCTGCAGCACTCCGCTTGTTTCTAAAATTCCCCCGAAACTCATGGCGATCATAACTAATGAAACCGTATACATCATTGCTTCTGTACCGCCGTTATTCAATAAATTGTCAAGGACTTCGTTTCCTGTTTCCTTCGAAAACCCATAAACCGCAATACTAAAAATGTCTGAAACAGGCACACCCTGTACGAAAATTGCAACAATTGCACCCATGATGGAGCCAATGACCAGTCCGGGAATTGCCGGAGTTTTTGCTGCAATCATGCCAAGCACAATCACTGGCACAAGAAGAAGCCATGGGCTAATGACAAACAAATCGCTCAATTGCTGCTGCAATACTTCAATTTCATTTGACCCTGCTCCGTTCCCTTTATTAGCAAGCCCGATAAAGAAGTAAATAATAACTGCAATGATCAGCCCCGGGATAGTCGTATAAAGCATATGGCGGATATGATCAAACAATTGCACACCCGTTATTCCGGGGGCCATATTTGTCGTTTCAGATAAAGGAGAGATCTTATCACCAAAATAACAACCAGAAACGACTGCTCCAGCAACCATGGCCGGGTTAATCCCTAAACCGATCCCCACACCCATGATGGCAATCCCAATCGTTCCGGCAGCGGTCCACGCATTTCCCGATGCAAGAGCGACAATGCTGCATATGACGGCTGCAATCGGCAAAAAGTAAGTGGGAGATAGAAATTCCAATCCGTAGTAAATCATCGTCGGAACGATTCCCGCAGCAAGCCATGTTGCAATGATGGTCCCGATGATCATCAATATGATGAGGGCCTGTAAAGATAAGGAAACGGAACTGATGATCCCTTTCTCCAGTTCCCTCCATTCATATCCTAGATACTTGGCCACTATTGCTGCAACAACAGCACTCAACAACAGCGGGATATGGGCGTCGGCCTCAAATACGAACAGCCCGACGAATAAAATGACAACCATCGAAACGATCGGAATTAAGGCGACGAATAATGAAGGCGTTTTCTTTTCTTTCATTGGCATACCTCTTTCCTATTTTTTAATCTTCTATAAACTTAAGAATGCAATTATTATGCCAAATGATAATTTTCTTAAATTTTGTATTTTTATGTGTACTTCAATCCAAGAAGTTATACAATCTTGCATGCAATATTCATTTGTGCATATTTGATTGGTAAGGTTCGTGCAAACGGAATCTTTCATTTTGTTAATCTGATTCATAAATTCAAGTATGGAAAAGGAGGCTTACTGGTCGCAAAATAAGACAGTAAACTCCCTTGTTTCGATTGGTTTCATATTCTAAATTTTCGCACGATTTCCAGCAATGACTCTGACATTTCAGCCAAAGAACTGCTTGCTGCGGAAATTTCCTCTATGATGGCAAGCTGTTCCTCAGTTGAGGTGGAGACAACATTGTAAGCATTTGCATTTTCATTTACTGATTTGGTCAAGACTTTTGCCGACTCGGACACTGCCTGAAGTTTTTTTAACACTTTTGCGGCTTCATACGAGATTTGTTCAATTTTTGATACGATCACTTCAATTTTTTCATTGATTAAATTAAATTTTTTCTCCGTCGCTTTCGTTATCGAAATTCCTCTTTCCACATTTTCATTGACTTTTTCCATTGAAGAGACGGTCTCTTCACTTTCCTTTTGGGTTTGATAAATTAATTGTTCGATCTGTTTTGCCGATTTTTCCGATTCTTCCGCAAGCTTCCTAACCTCCTCGGCCACAACAGCGAATCCTTTTCCGTATTCTCCGGCCCTGGCAGCTTCAATAGAGGCATTCAAGGCAAGCAAATTTGTTTGCTCCGTGATCGTCCGTATGACGGAAACAATGTCACCAATTTTCTTTGCCTTATTATGAAGAGCTTGCAAAGAAAGATTTGATTGCGCCACCGAATTTTTGATGAGGTTTATTTGCTCGACTGTATTGTTGACAATTTTTCCGCCATCGATGATGTCACGATATGCTTCATCTGTCACTTTTTTCGTTTCTTCAGCAATCGAAACGATCTGATACGTATGTTCGGAAATTTCGTTCAGTTTATCGGCCGCTGCTTCCATCGATGCAATTTCTTCGCTCGCACTGACGGCAACTGTTTCAATCGCATTAGCCACTTCTTCTGACGCCCTGACCGATTCATCCGTGCTGCCTGATAATTGCTCGGAAGAAGATGACAGCTGCTCAGCGTTCAAGGAAATATCCCTTATGATTTGTTTTATCATTACAATCATTTGCTTAAAAGTTCGATAAAGAGAGCCGATTTCATCCCTTGATTTTATATCCGTTTGCAGCGTTTGTTCCGCTTCTATAATATTGCCTTCTTCCAACTGCTTTGCCGCTTTTTCCAGATATGTAAGCGGGCGGATGGTACGACGGACGTATATCAATACCGCACTGTTAAAAAGAAAGAAAATAACTATAGAGCCTGCAACAACAATTGGGAGAACATCGAAAATAACTTCTTTTGTGATCCCATCTACCTGTTCTACTGCAAGATCTACCCCGATCGCTCCTAATATTTCTCCTTCCTTATTTTTTAACGGGGCATAAGCGGATACGTACCGGCCATACTCAGGGTCATCGACAATACCTGTGCTGACGGATTCTCCCTTCAGTATGGGGCTTATATCAACCGATTCCATAATCTCCCCAATTTCTGATGCCACATCTGATCCTTCGGGCTGCCCGTCAATCATGAGAACGATATCTTCCTCTTCATTCAGCTCCACTGTATACACATAAAGAGCTCCGATTTTTTCACGGAAATCATTAAGTTCGTTCCGCAATTGCCAATACAGGTCCGATTGGGTCCGATCCTCTAAAAATGTTTCATAGTCTTCCAAATTCATATGACTGGCGATGTTTTCAGATATTTGGACGGCGAACCTAGATACGGATTTCCCTGTACTGTGGTTAATGATGGTAAATATAAGGGCAATGGTTGCAAGGGTAAACAGCAGGAGACCAATGGAAATAGCAATGGAAAATTTTCTTGAAATCGATATTTTTTTCACAGCCTTCAAACCTTCCTAATAAGGATATATGTTTTTTTGAATATTGCATCATTTAAAAGTGGAGTATGATAAAACGAAGAAAATTGGAGAGAATCTCCAACTTTCTTCCTAAAGGACATCGATCATTCATCAAAGGCAATGGAAATATATTTTGTCTCAAGAAACTCTTCGATTCCGTAATGTCCGCCTTCCCTGCCCAATCCGCTCTCTTTGTAGCCTCCGAATGGCGCCTGGGCGGTGGAAGGCAGTCCGTCGTTCAACCCGACAATTCCGTATTCAAGTGCTTCACTGATTCGAATTGCTCGGTTCAGATTTTCTGTAAAAACATACGCCGATAACCCGTAAGCCGTATCGTTCGCACGAGTGATCACTTCTTCTTCCGTCTTAAACGTGATGATCGGAGCAAGAGGACCGAAAATTTCTTCCGAAACACATGTCATTTCATCAGAAACGTTTGTAACAATCGTAGGCGGATAGAAGAACCCGTTATTGGAAGCAGGTTTTTCCCCGACGTACACCACCTTTGCCCCTTTATGCAACGCGTCATCAAGGAGCTGTTCCATTTTTTGTACAGCATTTTGATCGATGAGAGGTCCGAGGTCTACTCCTTCTTCTAGTCCATTTCCCACTTTTAATTGGCTGAGCTCTTCCTTAAAAAATTCAACAAATTGATCTACAACAGATTCTTGAACGTAAATACGATTTGTGCAAATACATGTTTGCCCAGCGTTTCTAAATTTTGAAGCAACAAGAGCCTTCGCCGCCTTCTTAAGATTTGCATCGTCCATTACGATAAATGGGGCGTTTCCGCCCAGCTCAAGGGAGATTTTTTTTACGGTGTCTGCTGCCCCTCTCATCAAGACTTTCCCCACTTCAGTGGAACCGGTAAAGGTAATTTTTCTTACCCTAGCATCTTTTAGCCACGCATCACCGATTGCACCTGATTTTCCAGTGACAACATTGATGACTCCTTTTGGAATTCCTGCCTGCTCCGCTAATTCCATAAGTTTCAAGGCTGTAAGAGGTGTTTGGGTGGCTGGCTTAACGACTGCTGTGCATCCTGCTGCCAACGCCGGTCCGATTTTCCGGGTGATCATTGCTGCCGGGAAATTCCACGGGGTAATTGCTACAATCACGCCAACCGGTTCTTTGCGGACGAGAATCCGTTTATTCCTAAAGGAAGCAGGAATTGTTTCCCCGTACACTCTTTTTCCTTCTTCCGCATACCAGGAAATGAAGCTGTTTGCATAATTTACTTCCCCGATGGCTTCTTGTAACGGCTTTCCCTGTTCCATCGTCATGATCCGGCCAATTTCTTCTTTTTGCTCATCGATCAGATAGTACCATTTCATCAATAATTTTCCCCGCTCTTCAGCGGTCTTTTTCGCCCAGGATGGAAAAGTGCGGAAAGCCGCATCTACTGCTCGGACGGCTTCAGCCGTTCCTGCTTTAGGAATGGTGGCAATCGTTTTACAAGTCGCGGGATTCACCACATCAATCGTTTCCCCTGTGTCGCTGTCAACCCAATTTCCATCAATGTACATCTTGTACGATTTCACTGCTTCCATTCGTTTCACCTCTTTAAACATGCTGTTTTTCCAGTACAGTCTCAATCGATTGCTCCAGTATAGTTAACCCTTCCTCCAATTGTTCATCAGTAATGACTAACGGAACTAAAATGCGGATTACATTACTATATATACCGGCGCTAAGCAACAAGAGGCCGCGATTTTGCGCTTCTTCAATAATCCGGCCAACTGCTTCCTTATCCGGGGCTTTGCTCTTTTTATCCTTGACGATTTCGAAGGCGCACATTGCCCCAAGTCCACGGCTGCCGTCCACTTGTTCAAAACGGCTTTCAAGCTCGTTGAATTTATCCATAATTTTTTTGCCAATTTCCTGCGCCCGGCTGTTTAAGTTTTCAGACTCGATAATATCCAATACGGCTAATGCTGCTTTACAGCCTAACGGGCTTCCAGCATACGTGCCGCCGATTTCCCCGGGTGAAGCAGCATCCATAATTTCTGCCCTTCCGATTACACCGCTGATCGGAACTCCTGCTGCCAACGACTTGGAAATCGTAATCAAATCTGGAACAACATCAAAATGATCGATGGCAAAATAACGACCCGTTCTGCCAAATCCTGTTTGGATCTCGTCAGCGACGAACAAAATTCCGTATTGGCTGCACAGCTCCCTGACTCTTTGAACAAAAGCTTTATCAGGGATGATAAAGCCCCCCTCCCCTTGAACAGGTTCCATAACAACAGCGGCGATTGTATTTGGATCTACATCGGTGATAAGGAAGTTTTCAAATTGCTCGATCACATATTGGCTGTACTGTTCTTCCTTCATTCCGTCAGGTCTGCGATAAATATAAGGATAAGGAGCACGGTACACTTCCGGAGCAAAGGGGCCGAATTCGTATTTGTACGGCTTCACTTTGCTTGTCATTGTCATCGTCATCAAGGTACGGCCGTGAAATCCCCTTGTAAAAGAGATAATCCCCTGCCTCTTCGTATATTTGCGTGCGATTTTCACCGCGTTTTCAACAGCCTCTGCCCCGCTGTTAAAAAATGCTGCTTGCTTCGGGAAATCTCCCGGTGCAAGTTCTATTAGTTTTTCGGCAAGCTCAATGTAAGAATCATATAAAAAAACATTAAATCCTGTATGGATGAAATTTTCTGCCTGCTCCTGGATCGCTTTTACCACTTTCGGATGGGAGTGTCCCACATTTATAGTTCCGATTGCGCCGGCAAAATCGATGAAAGTGTTTCCGTCAATGTCTTCAATCAAAGCTCCTTTTGCGTTCTTTGCAAAGGCTAGGCAGCCATTTGAGATTCCTTTTGGAACGTATTTCTTCCTTTTTTCCAATAGAGCTTGAGATTTCGGTCCAGGTACGGCCGTATTCACTTTTGCATATTTTCCCATGCTTCATTCTCCTTCATATATAAATTTCATTATGACCGAAAAAAGGAGGATAATCCTCCTTTTTTCGAATCCGACAAAGCACATGTTCTAAACCGTTGTTAACCTCAAGAAATTATTGTACTTTTACCGTTTCTAATACTTTTTTGAATGTTTGAATAACTGTATCTACCTCTTCATAGCTGATGGTTAAAGGCGGCTCGATACGGATCGTTTTTGAGTTTACGAGAGTTCCGGCGACAAGCACCCCGTTATCAAACATTCCTTTAGATACTTCATAACCAATTTCATCTTTGTGGAACTCGACTCCGATCATTAAACCTTTTCCGCGGATATCCAGAATTTTATCTTCATGGCCCTTTGCAGCCTCTCGCAATCCATTAATAAAATATTCTCCAACTTCGGCAGCTCTTTCAGGAAGTTTTTCTTCCAATAAAATATCAATTGTTGCGATCGCTGCTGCACAAGCAATGGGGTTTCCGCCGAAAGTGGTTGTATGGACAAACGGGTCTTTAAACCAGTTCTTGAATACCTTCTCTTTTGCTACAACTGCCCCTGCAGGCATTACTCCTCCGCCAAAGGCTTTCGCTAAACAAATGATATCTGGAACAACATCAAACAATTCAGCTGCAAACATTTTGCCAGTACGGCCCATTCCCGTCTGCACTTCATCAAAAATAAGAATGGCATCGTATTCATCACACAATTCTCTAACTTGTTTGAGGTATCCCTCCGGCGGGATATTGATTCCTCCTTCTCCCTGAATTGGCTCTAAAATCACTGCCCCTACATCTTCCCCAACAAGGGCACAAGTTTCAAATGTTTTTCTCATCATATCGATGTCACCGAATGGAATGTGACGGAAACCGGAAACAAGCGGCAAGAAAGGTTTACGGAATACGCCTTTCGCCGTTCCGGACAAAGATCCCAAGCTTTTTCCATGGAATGCTTTTGTCGTTGAAATGATCGTCGAACGGTCGCTGTACATTTTTGCTAGTTTCAGTGCAGCTTCCACACTTTCAGTACCGCTATTGGTGAAAAATGCATACTTCAAGTCCCCTGGCGTAATATGGGCTAAAATTTTTGCCAGCATGGCACGAAGTGGATCGAGCAAATCCTGGCTATGAAGCGCCTGGCGATTCAATTGATCTTTAACCGCTTTGATCACTTTCGGGTTGCGGTGACCAACGTTATATATCCCAAATCCGCCAAGACAGTCGATATACTTTTTGCCTGTTACATCAGTAAAACAGGAACCAGAGTCGGACCACTCCACTGCAGCAAACTGCTGATCCTTTGTCACTGTTTTCCGATATTCCAAAAAGCCAGGATTAACGTATTCGCGAAAGCCGTCAACGGTTTCCCTCGTTACCCATTGTGCTTCTTCTTCCGTAATATTCTCTTTCTCTATTAAATCCAATACCTGTTTAATATATAATCTAATATCTTCCAACCCTGTCTTTTTTTGCTCTACATTCACATTCATTTTTAATCCCCCTGCTTTTTTAGTTTAGTTTGAAAACCATCTGATTGGTTCAACTTGAAGATTTATATTGATTTGTTTTGTCTCCTGATAGGTGTCAAGTCCGTAAGTGCCGAGAGCGCGTCCTATCCCGCTTTGCTTATAACCTCCCCAAGGAGCCTCGTTGTACGTATTATGGTACATATTGATCCACGTAATCCCGGCACGGACTTTTTTGATCACACGAAGCGCCTTTGCACCATCTACTGTGAAAACTGCACCCGCAAGGCCATAATCTGTGGCATTGGCAAACTGTATCGCTTCCTGTTCATCTTTAAACTTTTGAATGACGACAACAGGTCCAAAAATTTCGTCCTGAACAATTTTCATGTCATTTGTCACATCGACAAAAACAGTTGGTTCAACAAAGTATCCTTTATCCAAGCCGTTTTCAGTGATGCGGTTTCCACCGCAAACAAGCTTTGCCCCTTCCTGTTTGCCGAGTTCAATGTATCTCAATACTTTTTCCATATGCTCCTGGCTGACAAGAGGCCCCATTTCCGTATTTGGGTCGTCTCCAGGACCCACTTTGATCTTTTTCGCCCTTTCGACGAAACGGTCAACAAACTTGTCGTAAATGCTTTCTTCAACCAAAATTCTCGATCCGGCAGCACATACTTGTCCTGTTCCGCAAAAGATTCCAAACAGGGCATAATCAACGGCTACCTCAAAGTCGGCATCTGCAAAAATGATGTTCGGCGACTTTCCACCAAGCTCAAGAGAAAGCTTCTTAATATTTCCTGCAGCAGCCTTCATGATACTTCTTCCCGTTTTTGTTCCTCCGGTAAAGGACACAAGGTCCACATCCTTGCTTTCTGCGATTTCATTCCCAACAGTTGCTCCTGGTCCCATAACCATATTGGCAACTCCTTTTGGTATCCCCACTTCTTCAATTATTTCGAAAAGCTTTGTCGGTGTAACGGGAGTAACTTCCGATGGCTTATAAACGATTGTGTTCCCTGCAGCGAGGGCAGGAGCAATTTTCCAAACACTCATGAGCATCGGATAGTTCCACGGAACGATCAAGCCGCAAACGCCTACTGGCTCTTTAACTACAAGGGCTTGAGCCGGATCTGAAACCTGGTAAGTGACTCCTTCCGGCTTCGTGATGAGCCCTGCATAGTAGCGGAAGCAATTTGCCGCATCGGCCATATCAAATCTAGCTTCCCTTAGAGGCTTCCCATTGTCCATCGTTTCGAGGCGGGCAAGTTCTTCAGCATTTTCATCAATTTTGTCGGCAATTTTATAAAGGTAAGTTGCCCTCTCTGCAGCAGGAACATCAGACCAGATACCGCTTTCAAAGGCTTCCTTCGCCACTTTGATCGCTTCCCGGGCGTCTTCCACCGTTCCTTCCGCTGCTTGGGCGATTACTTCACCAGTAGCCGGATTATAAATATCCCTTTTGTTCTTTGTTTTGGAATCAATCCATTCTCCGTTGATATACATTTTTAAATCAAACATCTATACACCCCTCCTTGTTTTCTATTTTTTATTTTGCAAGAACCATGCCAAAACTCATTCCCGAAGCAATGAGCGATCCAATTGGTGATGTGGCATAAGATTTATCGAAAATTGCTCAATCAGAAGAATTAATCAATTTATTGAAAAAAGAAAAAAGTATGCAGTTTTGCATACTTTTATCTATTTGTGCATATGAGATTTTCTTTCTCGCGTCATAGTTAACTTTTTAATTGGCTTTCCTTTTCTCGTTCTTTTAAAATTTTTTGATATTTTCTGCTCACCGAAGACTGGCTTACTCTTAAAGCCTTTGCAGCTTTCGTCGTCGTTTTGTACTGTTTCATCGCAAGCAAAATCAGCTGTTCCTCCACATAATCAAGGGCTTCCTGCAACGGCATCACCCGTGAGATGACAGGTTTTTCCCGTTTGAAATGGATATTCGATGAAAGGATGCGGTCGACATCTTTGGCATCAATCGTATCATTGTCAGTGGAAACGGCCAATCTTTCAATCACGTTTTGCAGCTCCCGTACGTTTCCGGGCCACGAGTATACTTCCAGGAGATTGAGAGCGTCTGGAGAAAGGTGGAAATTTCTGTTATACCTCTCATTAAACTGTTGCAGAAAGTGAAAGGCAAGAAGCGGAATATCCTCTGGGCGTTCCCTTAAAGGCGGCACCCGGATTGGGATGACATTCAGGCGGTAATAAAGGTCTTCGCGGAACTTCCCCTCTTCCACCATTTTCTCCAGATTCCTGTTCGTTGCAGCAATGATCTGCACATCAATGGGAATGGGGACGGTACTGCCGATTGGCACGACCTCCTGCTCCTGTAAAACCCTCAGAAGTTTCACCTGTAAGCTCATGGGCATTTCCCCGATTTCATCGAGAAACAAAATCCCTTTGTCCGCTTGTTGGAAATACCCTACTTTTCCGTTTTTATCCGCACCGGTAAATGACCCTCTTACATACCCAAAAAGCTCACTTTCAAGCAAATTCTCCGGAATAGCGCCGCAATTCAGCCTCAAAAAAGGATGGTTTGACCGTTTTCCCAATTGATGGATCGCCTGGGCAATGACTTCTTTTCCTACACCTGATTCTCCATAGATCAAAACGGTGGAGGAAAATTCCGATACTTTCATTACCTGATCCATGATTCTTTCCATTTTCGAACTGCAGTAAATCAGCTTTTTTGAGAGCCGGTCCTTTGTTTTGAAGGAGTCCAATTCCTGCTTGTATTGATCGGTAATTTTTTTCATTTCCCTTAGTTCCGTTTTTAGTTTTGTTGTTTCGGTAATGTCTCTTGAAGCAATGATGATCCGGTCAATCTCTCCATTTTCATCAAATACAGGATTACCGACTGCTAAAATTTTCTTCCCAGAGTTTGTTTCCTGAACGATGGATACCTTTTTCTTTTTCTCCAATACAAGGCGGGTTACTGAAGGCTTGAATAAGCCCTTGTTCTCAAGCTCCACCAGATTTTTCCCAAGTATGTCCTTCAGTTGCACTCCCCAAAAATCAGGAATAAAGCTTTCACTGTAGCGGATGAGCTCTCCTTTATTATTCACAACGAGGATTTCATCATAAATTGTTGAGAGGATCGCATTCAAATCTTTGTTTAAGTTTTTGATATGCTCTATTTCCATGGCCATTTCTTCAACCATGGGCAAGTCTTGGACAATGATGATTATTCCTTCCACTTCATCGTTGTAATCAATGATCGGGCTGTAATCGACGAGAACCCCTACATGGTCCGAAATTTGGATCTGATTCAAAATTGTGTCTCCGGTCGAAAATACCCGGTTGATATGATCTCCATTAAATATTTGTTCAGCTTTCTTTCCGAGTACATCTTCCGATTTCATTCTGATCATCTTCAGCCCTGAGTCATTGCACTGGATGATGTTTTTTTCCCGATCAACCACAAAAATACCCATCGGAATGGAAGTCAATATGATCTTTAACAGATCAAAGCTTTTCACGCCATCATGCTTAAACAATTCCGCAAGCGCATCTTCCCTTTTGATGTAACCGGTATAGTTTCCTTCAGCATTTTTAATGATCGCAATCGGTTCTCCGATAATTTGGAAAATGTCGGGGATGGACACAGAAGATGAAAGCTTTGGAATATTGTCAAGCGGAACCGAACATTCTTCTATAACACTTACCGGTATTTTTCCATCCTTATTTGTTTTTGACAGCAAATCCTTGATCCGGATATAGGCAACCAATTCATTTCTTTTTTTTAAAAAAAGGAACGGATCGGGACAATTTTCTTTCTTGCAATGGAAAAACCCATCATCCATTCCATCAAGGTCGAGGGAAACGATCGGCCTGATTTTGTCTCCTGATAGCGAAAACATAAGCCTCTCCCTTTCTTTTTACTATTATTTTATCACCAAATGATTGTTTTTTAGGATTTTTTTCTTTTATAGAAGACGGAGAACCGACTAATCATTTGAACCGACTTAAGAAAACAGCACGAAATGGAAAAGAGGAGATGTTATCATCCCCTCAACATCACGAACCCGAACCGTCCTGCATTTAAAAATAGTGATTGATTCAAAGTTAATCTGCGGCTCTTGCGTAAATTTCCTCGACGACAAAAGCAAGAACCATTCCCGGAACAACTCTGTCTCCCTTTTGTACCTCTATGGATTCTACTTTCCCGCAAATACCTACAGCGACCGTTTTCTGCTCTCCATCATCAGTTCTGATCGTAAACAGCTTTTCCCACTCATAAATCTTTTCATCCACTTGGATGGCTACTTCTTCAACTACTCCGTTCCAAGAACTCATTACGTATTCACGGGTAACGATCATTTTCCCCCTCCTTCCGCTCAATATTGTTCCGCCAGGTGGTGATTCGTCAAAATCGTCCGAAAAAAGTCTTTGCATTGCTCTGTATCCGTACAATGAATTCCCAATTTATCTGCCCAGATTTCCTCTTTATCGATATCTTCTTTACACATGAGCATAAATCTTTCCGTCTGCAAAGACATGACCATCGCTTTGCCAAAGAACTGATTGGAGAAAATCACTGCCAAATCATAACGGTAGTTATTGGAAGCGATGCAGTAAAAATAAATCGTTTGATTTTCCCTATCTTCTAACAGTAGCATTGCATTAAGTTAATTTTAATTTGTCAAGCCCAATTTTATGTTAAATTTCATCTTTTTGGATATAAAAAAACTCCTTATAATTAGGATTGGCAGTCCTATCCAAATCCTAAGAATAAGGAGAAACCATTATGGATAAGAATACCACAGAATCCACAATAAATGAACTATTTAAAGAGATCGATCCAATAACTTTTTCAAAACTAATTAATGTGATTGACGTTGACAAATACATTAAAAAATTAACGGTGTATAAGTTTTTACAACTTTGTATCATCGCTCAGTTAAATGAATTGGAAAGCTTAACAAAATTGGCCAAACATTTGAAAGACAAGGAAGAGTTGCAGACATATCTGGAATTTGATGCAATTAGTACTTCGCAACTTTCTCGCAAATTAGGCCAATTATCCCCTCAACTGTTTGAAAAAGTATTTAAATATCTGGTCTTAAAGATCCAAGGGCAAATGAAAAATGCCCCGATCATCCGAAACATTGGTCGTCTTCTGGTCATTGATTCTACCACGATGAGCATGAGTTTGAGCCAATATCCATGGGCAACTTTTCGTAAGACAAAGGCTGGTGTTCGACTCCATTTAAAGGTTGTTGTAACGAAGGATATCACTGTTCCGGATCAAGGGATTATCTTACCCGCGAAACATGCCGATCGCACACAGATGGACGAACTCATTGAAATCGATCCAAATGCGATTTACTTGTTTGATCGAGGGTATGTCGATTACAAACAGTTCGACCGCTTATGCCGAGAAGGGGTGCGATTCATTACCCGGCTTAAAAAGAACGCAGAGATTGAAGTTTTATCGGAACGGATTCCCAATCCAGAACGTTTGATTTATAGGGATCAGATTGTCATTTTAGGAAATGACCGTAATCATACCAAAATGACTCATCCTCTCCGATTGATCGAAACGGTCGACAGCGAAGGGAATCCCGTGATCATCATAACCAATTGCTTTGATCTTTCTGCGGAAGAGATTGCAGATTTATACCGATATCGCTGGAAGATAGAGACCTTCTTTAAATGGATGAAACAGCACCTTAAGATAAAAAGATTTTATGGAAAAAGTCAAAATGCCGTTTACAATCAAATTTGGATCGCCCTAATCACCTATTGCTTACAGGCCATGCTCCAATTAAAAGTGAATCACGATGGTCCTTTATTAGAGATCAAGCGAACTTTACAGAATCTGCTTTTTAAAGGTTTTGACTGTTTTGTTCGCTCCCTTTTTAAAAAGCCAATTCGAACGTCCAACGGTCGGAAAAAATACCATTGGGAAAAAGATTTTGAAACCATCGTGTACCAATTTGAAGAAGGGGAGGTGGAACACCTAGACGATTTAGTTTATGATCCAATGTTTCTGTAATATATTACCAAATTGTGGAAATGGACTGCCGATTAAGACGTCATTGTCCTTTTAAGCTTGCTTAGAAAGATTGTATGTCTGAATATTCAGTTACATGAAATAACTGGAATTTTTATTGAGCTTGACAAACATTAAATTTTTTTATGCAACGCTACTGATCTTCTAATAAAATATCCAATTTATCCTCCCCTTTACACTGTAATCCAGCCGCGAAGACGTGACGCTTCTATTATGCTCCGTACGCCCTCTATATAAGCCGCGACTTTCATGTCCACACCGTAACATTTCATTGTTTTATAGACTTTATTGAAACTTTCGTTCATTTTTTGTTTCAGCTTTCTATCCACTTCTTCAACCGTCCAGTAGTATCCTTGATTATTTTGGCACCATTCAAAATAAGAAACGACCACCCCGCCGGAGTTTGCCAATATGTCGGGAACAACTAGAATTCCCCGATCTTCGAGAATTTGTGCCCCTTCTTTTGTTGTCGGCCCGTTAGCTGCTTCCACAACAACTTTACAATTCAGCCTGCCCGCATTTTTCTTTGTAATTTGTCCACCGGTTGCAGCCGGGACAAGGACGTCGCATTCTTTCTCAAGCAGTTCCTGGTTGGAAATGGTATGATCAAACAGATTGCTGACGACTCCATAAGAATCTCTGCGATCTAACAAATAAGGTATATCGAGACCGTTTTCGTCATAGATTCCGCCTAACACATCGGAAACACCGACGACCTTGGCACCTAACTCATGCAAATATTTCGCCAAGTATCCTCCTACATTTCCGAATCCTTGAACAATAACTCTCATTCCTTCTATCGGGATATTTTTAAGCTCGCTGACAAGCTGAAGGATATACAGCAGTCCTTTTGATGTAGCCGTCTCCCTGCCCAGCGATCCGCCAAGTGCAATCGGTTTTCCGGTAATGAAGCTGGGATTGTCAAACTCCCGGATATGATCATATTCATCAAGCATCCATGCCATGATCTGCGCATTCGTATACATGTCAGGAGCTGGTATGTCTTTTGTAGGTCCCACAATTTGGCTGACGGCTCGTACATATCCTCTACTCAATGCTTCCAGTTCGCGTAAACTCATCTCAAGGGGATTGCAAACAACCCCGCCCTTTGCTCCCCCGTATGGAAGTCCGTTGATTCCGCATTTCATGCTCATCCAACCGGAGAGCGCTTTTACTTCATCTGCTGTAACATCCTGATGGAAACGAATACCTCCCTTCGTTGGTCCGCATGCATCGTTATGCTGAGCACGATATCCTTTGAAAACTTTAATAGACCCATTGTCCATCCGAACAGGAATCGTCACTTCCAAAAACCTCATAGGTTCTTTCAAGAAGTTGAATGTCTCCTCCGAATAATTGAGAATATCGATTGCTTCCCGCAACACAGACTGAAATTCGATAAGGGGATTTTGCTCCTCCTGTTCCATATTTGATTGATTGTTATTTTTTGGTTCAGCCGTTGAAGTTGACATGATAACACCTCTTTTTTTCTTTGTAACTATGAAAATGCAAGACTCGTGCCAATAGGCCATTTAGTTTAGAAAACGTCATTTTACACAGTTACAAAGGAAATCAAATTCATAATAGAAAGTGATAAAAAATAGAATTTGAATAACTTATTCGGAATTGCATAATTTCCTATGCACCAAATAGAGTGTCCTAAAAGTGATAATAGTTGGGGGCTGCCTTCCGCATTTCCGTCATTGCGTAAATAGGATGAAATTGAAAACATGTTTGCAGACTTGCTTTTGATTCGTTCTAGGCAGGATCAACAATTTAAAAATTTATAAGCTCATAGCATTGGTCCATCAAAACGAACTCCGCAAAATCGATCGAGTGAAAAAGAGCACGAAAAAACCGCAGCACCTTTACTATCGTATCGTCCTTCTGGAACAATTTTGAAATTACATTAAGGGAAGCTCATAAAGACAAGCCATTTTGAGTTACTAAGAAATGCAAATATGAAGGAATTTATGTGTTTGATGGCGGTGATAACGATAATTGCTCAATTTGAAGGCACCGCCATTTCAGCTGCCGGAGGAAACGGTCTGAGGAAAGTGCAGAAAAAAGCAGACTTTGTACGAAAACAAACGATGAGAACGGGTTTTCCTATTTAGTAATAAATAGTTAAAAAATCAAAAACCTTTCGTCACCCAATAACATATAAACGGGCAAAGCAAAATTCTTGAACAAAAGGTTTCGGTTTTCATAATTGCTTTATCTGACTACAATAGACGCTTTCTTTTAGAAAATTTCTTAAAAAATCGCCAACATCTAAAAAAACGTAGAAAAGACAAAATAATGATGTAAGAAATAAGTATTTTTCGGAATTTTTCAATAGATTTTGCGTCTCTCTTAAAAAAGAAGGGGTGGTAAAATGAAAAAAGATACTAATGTATCAACATTGGAGTGATTTTCATGCATAAGATTTTTAATATTTCTTTAGGCATTGTCCTTGTATTTCACATCGTTTTTTCATTGCTTATCGATTTTGGCGGCAAGGATTTGCCTTTCATCTATTTAGGCATCGTTTTATTGTTTGCATCTGAATTGCTTAACAAAGGTATTTAAGAAAAAGATAATTTGTAGATTTTTGAAAACTCCAACGGTGGGTTTTTTTGCATTCATCAAGCTTTCTAATCACCAATGGAACCTTTTTTACCGGTTGAAGGAATCATCTCTTCACTATTTGTCTATTCGACTGGGGTCAGTTCAAGCTGTTAAATCGGCCTATGAGAGGTAAGTATTGTAAATATTATGTGAATTTTATGAACACACTGGAAAGTTTACATGTAAATTGTGTATAATGGAATTGTACCACTTTAGGAGTTTGACATCTAATGCATGGACATTGAAGAGTATGTAGGTTTGTGATTTCGATGCATTAAATGATAGGGAGTGGTTTTTTGAAACCTTCAACAAACCGTATGCTAACCCGAATCAAATCCGTCTACATGTTCATTCATGAAAGGGGTACAGTAACAACTCAAGAGCTTGTCGATGAATTTGGTATTACCCCCAGAACGATTCAGAGGGATTTAAACGTGTTAGCATATAACGATTTAGTGCACAGTCCTGCAAGAGGAAAATGGGCAACAACTAGCAAGAAGGTCAAGATGTCATCCTAGCTACTAAAAAAAGAAAATTTGGTTATTCGTTCACATACATATATGGGGCTGATCCAAAAGTTACATAACTTTTGGTCTCAGCCCCTTTTTGTCTGCTGTTGCAAGCAATTTCCACCTTTTTCGGCGCCAGTTTGTCCGCCTTTTTAAAAAACGGAAGTTCAATTTGAACGTTTTTCAAACTACAAAGGAAAATCGGCTGAATCGCCCGGCTGCCCTTGAATCGATCGCAGTTGTTCTAATTCTTCTTTTGTCAGTTCTCGATATTCCCCTGTTTGCAATGTTTGATCTAGTTCAAGCGTTCCCATTTGGATTCGTTTTAAATATTTCACTTTTTTTCCGACAGCAGAAAACATCCGCTTAATTTGATGGTATTTCCCCTCCGTTATGGTGACAAAAACTTCAGAAATGTCGTCTGCCTTAATAATTTCAAGCAAGGCAGGCTTTGTAACATAACCGTCATCAAGTTTTACACCTGCTTTGAACCGCTCGACATCTTCCTCTGCCACTAGACCAATAACTTCCGCAAAATATTTTTTAGGAACATTTTTCTTGGGCGATGTTAATTGATGGGCAAGCTGTCCGTCCGATGTTAACAGCAATAGCCCTTCGGTATCTTTGTCAAGCCTGCCGACAGGAAAGGGATTATAGCGAAGATCTTCCAGATCAAGCAAATCGACCACAGTCTTTTGGACGTTGTCTTCTGTAGCAGATAAAAAACCAGCTGGCTTGTTCATCATGAAATAAACATGTTCTTTGTACAACACCTGTTCACCGTTAATGATGATTTCTTGTTTATTCGGGTCGACATTTGTTTTCGGATCCGTCACCACTTCTCCATTAACATGAACGGCCCGTTCCTTTAGCAGCTTTTTTACTTCTTTTCTGCTGCCGTAGCCAGCATGTGCTAATAGTTTATCAATACGCATATTATCTACCCCCTTTCCTTCCTCTTACTTAAAAATCTAGTTCCAAAAATAACTTTTAGGAATCCTGATTGCTTAGCCAGCCAAAAATACGAGCCTGCTCCTAATAATGCAGCAATTCCAACCATGATGGCGGCATTTGTTTTACTTGCATGGTAATCAAAAAAGACAGTGAAGAGAGAGGAAAACGCTACAACGACAATTGACATACAGATGACCAAAATTCCCGTAAATATTGTTCTTTTCCAAAATCTTTTATACGAGTAGCCTGTATGACGGCGAATCATCATTAATCCGTATATGAGCGAGCCAAGAAACCCGATCGCAGTTGCCATAATCGAACCGTATGCACCAAACTGCGTGATAAGCCAGCTGTTTAAACAAATTTTTAGCAGAAGACCGAATGCAAGGCTGATGACAGCCAATTTTTGTTTATTAATCCCCTGCAAAATGGCGGCTGAAACAGTGAAATAAGAAAAAAGCAAAGCGATCGGTGCATAGGCAGCTAAAATGCTCGCACCTGTTTCATTGTCATTATAAAAAAACATGTAGATTGGTTCGGAAAGAATAATGATCCCAATGGATGCAGGGAGAACGAGAAACATTAATGTTTGAAACGCTTGGTCAATTTGTCTTCTAACAAACGGAAAGTTTTGATTCGTGAACGCATTTGTAATGGCCGGCACGAGCGTTAAGCCAAAAGCAGTTGCTAAAGAAACAGGAATCATGACAATTTTATTCACTAAAAAATTGACCATGGCATATAATTCTTGCGCTCTTTCGCCTTCTCCCGCCTGAATCATAGCTTTATTAAACGTAAAAGAATCGACAAATTGATATAAAGGAATAGCTAGTCCGACAAATACAAACGGACCGGCATACCTGAACACCTCGAGAAACATTTGCTTCGTGGAAATGCCGGAAGGTTCAATTTTGTTCTCCTGCATCGCCAATAAGGAATTTTTTCTTTTCATCCAATACAAAAAAAGGACGAACAGCCCGCCGATGGCGCCAACAAAGGCGGCAAATGTCGCATAACCCACCGCTGTAATGATATCGCCATGTAATACTTTTAAAATGATATAGCTGGAAACAAGCAAAAAAATGATGCGCACTAGCTGTTCTATTACTTGGGAAACGGACGTCGGGCCCATCGACTGATGCCCTTGAAAAAAACCTCGTATTAAACTCATGATCGGAACAACTATAAGCGCAAGGCTGACCATTCGTATAACATATGTGACATCCTCAACTGTCACACCTTGCAGCTCCTGTTGGCCAAGCTGGTGTTCCGCAAAGAAAGGCGCAGTCACAAATAAAATAAAACAAGTGAAAATTCCTCCAAGAAGCATAAACAGCATCCCAGATCGAAACATTCTGCGGCTTGTCTCGTAATCACCAATGGAATTATATTTTGCGACAAATTTTGAAATGGCCATAGGAAATCCCATTGTCGCAATGCTTAAAAAAATCGTATACGGAACATATCCATATTGATACAAAGCACTTCCCGTTTCTCCAACCAACGCGAAAAACGGAATGACATAAATCATTCCTAAAATCCTTGAAATATATGTACCTAATGTTAAAATAAACGTCCCTCTTAATAATTTATCCGACATCTTTTGCTCACCATTGTTTCTAACAAAAATTTTCAACTATAACATTTTACCACATTCACTAGGAACTAAGATATAGTCATCACTCATTGAATTCAAAAATTCATCTTTTTATAATGATATAAGACTAGGATGTAGACGAAACTAGGATTAATCTAAAAGTACGAATAAATTGGACAAGCAACATCAACTTCTTAAAGGTTGTGAGAATATGAATTATGATGTAGCAGTAATTGGAGGGGGACCATCTGGATTGATGGCCGCCATCGCCGCCGCTGAAAACGGAGCGAACGTGCTGTTAGTCGATAAAGGAGAAAAATTAGGAAGAAAGCTGGCGATCTCCGGTGGCGGACGGTGCAATGTAACAAATCGCCGGTCAATTGAAGAAATTATCAAAAATATTCCCGGCAACGGACGATTTTTGTATGGCGCTTTTTCGCAATTTAATAATGAAGACATTATACGCTTTTTCGAAAACCTTGGAGTTCGTTTAAAAGAGGAAGACCATGGCCGGATGTTTCCAGTATCAAACAGAGCTCAAGACGTAGTCAATGCGCTACTTTCCGAACTGAAAAGGCTGAACGTTACAATTAAAACAAATCATCCGGTTGAAAACATCGAATATAGTGAAAGCAGAGTAAAAGGAATCTGGTTAAAAAATAAAACCTTTATTCCTGCCAAAGCTGTTGTCGTTGCTGTCGGAGGAAAATCTGTCCCTCATACCGGAAGTACTGGAGACGGATACGTGTGGGCAAAAAAAGCCGGTCATACTGTGACGGAATTATTTCCAACTGAAGTGCCGATTACTTCGAATGAACCGTTTATCCGAACAAAACAATTGCAAGGCCTGTCGTTAAGAGATGCGGCTTTAAGTGTGTTGAATCAAAAGGACAGACCAATTATTACGCACAAAATGGATTTTATTTTTACCCATTTTGGCGTATCAGGTCCAGCTGCACTAAGATGCAGCCAATTTGTTGTAAAACAATTGAAAAAAGAAAAAACGGTGACGTTGTCAATTGACGCTTTTCCTACTGAAAATGAAGAAAGTCTTTTTCAGCATATTTTGCTTAAATTGAAAGACGAACCGAAAAAGGCTGTTAAAAATGTATTAAAAGGTCTCTTGCCTGAACGATATTTGCTATTTTTGCTGGAGGAATCCGAAATCGATCATTCGATGACATATTCCCAGCTTTCAAAAGATAAGCTGCGCCAATTTGTCCGCTTAGTGAAAGATTTCCGCTTCGAAGCAAACGGCACGCTCCCAATCGAAAAAGCGTTTGTGACCGGCGGAGGCGTTTCTATAAAGGAAATCGATCCAAAGACGATGGCCTCTAAACTAATGAATGGGCTTTATTTTTGCGGCGAAATATTGGATATTCACGGCTACACGGGCGGCTACAACATCACGGCTGCGCTCGTAACAGGACGGCTAGCAGGCTTGTACGCAAGCCGTTACGTAGAAAAGGGCGAACCGATAAGTCAGGGCAGCTGACTTTTGGGGGCGCCTCTTTTTTTGCACAAATCGTTCATCCCACGATCCGGTTTAGCTATTCGCTAGACCTGTTCGCATTCAAAAGCATTTCCAGCTGCTTATGCCGTTCTTCATTTGAAGCTTCTAAAAAGCTCTTGTCTAATAATTGATGTAAAACCATCCTTTTTTGCTCTGGGTCGTTGATTTCTTCTAAGACACGTTTTCGACCTTCCTTTAAAAATTCAACATAGTCAGCAAAATGTTCATCAAACTGCTCTGCCAAATTATTTTTTAATTTTCTGGCGAGCCCCGGAACTTTCCCGCTCGTTGATACACTGATGATTAAATCGCCCCTTTTAAATGTTGCCGGCATAATGATATTGCTTTTTTCAGGTGCATCCACTACATTGATCAGCTGATGTGCTTCACATGACTGGTAGACCTGCTCATTAACTTCCCTTTCATTCGTTGCCGCAATGACTAGAAACGCACCGTTTACATCGTCTTTTTCAAACGTTTTTTGTTTCCACGATATTTTTTTTTCTTGATGCATTCGAAGAAGATGATCTGATAGATCGGGACTGACAACCGTTATATCAGCACATGCATCGAGCAAAGCTTTTATTTTTCTTTCCGCTACCTTCCCTCCGCCGACAACGACTGTCTTTTTTCCTTTTATATTCAACATCGCACTGTAGTACATATGATCACCCTTTTTTGTCTTAGCGCTTACAATTTCTGGTTGATGCGAAGCGTTTTTTCCTTTCAAAAGGTTCTAGGATAACTTAAAAAAATTGTCCATCCTTTTTTTCGTGCGGTCGCTTCGGAACGGCATTGAAATCTTTTTTCCAATAAAAAAAGACCTAGATTCCCCATAAACAAGGATTTTCAAACGGGTCTAAAGCTTGCTTTAAAAAGCTTTTTCATGAGTTAGTCCGTCTTCCATCCTGCAAAACGACGGCGATCATTTCAGTTTTATTCGACTTTCTCACATCAGGTACAATTTATAAAGTGTTTCCTATCTGGATCAGTGCTTATAAGCTTTCAAGATCCTCTGGGCATAGCAACTGCTTGGAGCGCATGCGAATATTGATGCATTGACGAAGATTCTCTAAAATTACAATCAACCTGCGCTTCACGTTTAATTCTGTTTACATTCTTACTAAATATAATAGACTTTTCATTATTAATGTGAAAGTCTTCTTATTCTTTGTAAATAATCATCGCTGAAAAACAGTAAATTTGTTCACCTTTTTGATCGCATGTTACCGCTACATGATATTTTATGTCGATATATTTTTGACTTGGAAGCGCAGTTAAAAAAGCGTTCACTTCCTCTTCTAAATCTTTTTCATGCTCTTCGTCAAAAATGGCGACTTTATAGCTCAATTTCTTCACACTCCCTTTATTTATCTCGTTGCTTCCAATATACTTTTATGCTTGTACAAATATGACACTTTTAATAAAGGGAAAAGATTTGCTCATGTCGGCAGTTTTTATGGGGATTTTGAGGGTATTACATGCGGTATGGTTTACTGTTTTGCCACGCTAATCTTCCTTTATAATCGAGTAGGAGGGAGCGATTAACTCCCGTCCTCTCACACCACCGTACGTACGGTTCCGTATACGGCGGTTCAATTAAGATAATTGACGCAAGTCTTTATAACTTCCGTGAATAGCTGTTCTCTTTATGCCAGTGGTCACTCCACCCTCCAAGAGATCTCCCACGGGATTCACCGCTTCCTCCCTCAAGTGAGGTACTACGTTTTCTGTGTTCATCATGACTCACTGAATGCCAAGGGCTATTCTCTCTTAATTGTTCGGTCCTTCTTAGTTGTTCTAGACCAACTAATACTATGACCTCTGCTGACTTCTGACGGTTCAGCTATCTATCACTAGATAGGTTACCAAGGTTACTTGGCGTGCCAGCCAGACCTCCCCGGGTAAGAGTGTAATCTTTCCTTCCATCCATCTGCTTCATTTACTCTGTATCACCTTCGGCAGAAAGGGCTTTGTTTTGTCTTGCAAACTCACCCAGTGATACCTAGCCTCATATGAAGTTCGTGTTCCGAGAGACCCAAAGTTTGCCGCTCGCTTCCTTCAGATTCCGCGTCACCACGGACACCCTTGCGTTAAGCTAACTGCTACTTCTGCCTTCGCAGCTCGGGACTTTCACCCTATAGATTACACCCATGCCGGGCGCACAGGAAAAACCGCGCCTACATAAGCGCGGTTTTTTCCACTTATTTTTTTATCTCGCTCTTCGGTTTAGTTTCCCCTGTCCATTCGAGCATTCCGCCAACCATATTGATGACATTAAAACCAAGATCCTGTAAATATAAACAAACATTTTCACTTCTTCTTCCTGAGCGGCAGACGAAAATATATTCCTTTTCTTTATCAAATTCTTCAATGCGGTCCGGGATTTCTCCCATCGGAATATGTTTTGCTTGTGGAATCATGCCTTCTTCTACTTCTTCTTCCTCGCGGACATCAATAATGTCTAATGTTTCGCCGTTTTCAAGCTTCGTTTTGAGATCATTTGGTGTGATTTCTTTTACCATGAATGGCCATCCTTTCATTGATATTCAAGCTTAATTGGCTACGATGTTGACAAGCTTGCCAGGAACAGCAATCACTTTACGAACGGTTTTGCCTTCAAGCTGTTCTTTTATTTTTTCATCATCCATCGCGATTTTTTCCATTTCCTCTTTAGAAGCATCGTTTGGTACAAGCAGCTTTGCCCGCACTTTTCCGTTGATTTGAATGACAATTTCCACTTCATCTTCGACAAGCTTTGATTCATCCCATGCCGGCCACGATTCATAAGCAATCGTTTCAGAATGGCCGAGTTTTTCCCAAAGCTCTTCGCAAATATGCGGAGCAACCGGCGATAAAAGCTTTACAAAGCCTTCCATATATTCTTTCGGAAGAATTGTCGCTTTATAAGCTTCATTAATAAATACCATCAGTTGCGAAATAGCTGTGTTAAAATGCAGATTTTCATAATCCTCCGTTACCTTTTTCACTGTTTGGTGATAAATGCGTTCAAGCTCTTGAGAAGGTTCATCGACGATTTTCGGATTCAACTCGCCATTTTCCATTACAAACAGCCGCCATACACGATCTAAAAATCTTCTTGCGCCGTCGAGTCCTTTTGTTGACCATGCAATGGATGCATCAAGCGGACCCATGAACATTTCATATAAACGGAGAGTATCCGCTCCGTGGCTTTCAACGATTTCATCAGGATTGACGACATTTCCTTTTGATTTGCTCATCTTTTCATTGTTTTCGCCGAGGATCATTCCTTGGTTAAACAATTTTTGGAACGGTTCTTTCGTCGGAACTACTCCGATATCGTATAAAAATTTATGCCAGAAACGTGCATACAGCAAGTGTAAAACAGCATGCTCAGCCCCGCCGATATAAATGTCCACAGGCAGCCATTTTTTCAATTTTTCAGGATCAGCTAATTGTTCTGAATTGTGCGGGTCAATATAGCGCAAATAGTACCAGCAGCTTCCCGCCCATTGAGGCATTGTGTTTGTTTCGCGCCGCCCTTTTTTGCCTGTTTTCGGGTCAACGACATTCACCCAATCCTCAATATTCGCTAAAGGTGACTCACCGGTTCCCGAAGGTCTAATTTCATCTGTTTCCGGAAGCACTAACGGCAGCTCCTCTTCAGGAACAGCTGTGATCGTGCCGTCTTCCCAATGGATGATCGGAATCGGTTCACCCCAATAACGTTGACGGCTGAACAACCAGTCTCGGAGACGGTATGTCACTTTTCTTTGTCCTTTTTTGTTTTCCTCCAGCCATTTGATCATCGCTTCAATTGCTTCTTCTTTATTCAATCCGTTCAAAAAGTCGGAATTTACATGCTCGCCGTCTCCTGTATAAGCTTCTTGTTCGATGTTTCCTCCAGCGACAACCTCTTTAATCGGCAGGTCAAATTTTTTCGCAAATTCATAGTCCCGTTCATCGTGGGCAGGCACGGCCATGATCGCACCTGTACCATAGCTCATTAAAACATAATCGGCAATCCAAATCGGCAATCTTTCTCCATTGGCAGGATTTACAGCATAGGCTCCGGTAAACACGCCTGTTTTTTCCTTCGCCAAGTCCGTTCTTTCGAGATCGCTTTTACTTTTAATTTGATCTAAATAGGCTTCCACCGCTTCTTTTTGTTCCTCGGTTGTAATTTCTTTCACAAGCGGATGTTCAGGCGCAAGCACTGTATACGTAGCACCGAAAAGCGTATCTGGACGAGTAGTAAAAACAGTAAAGGTTTTATCAGTTCCATCGACTGTAAAATGAACTTCCGCACCTTCCGACCGGCCGATCCAATTTCGCTGCATTTCCTTTATGCTTTCCGGCCAATCAAGCTCTTCTAAATCTTCCAGCAGCCTGTCAGCATATGCGGTGATTTTTAACACCCATTGTTTCATCGGACGGCGTTCAACAGGATGTCCTCCCCGTTCGCTTTTTCCGTCGATGACCTCTTCATTTGCAAGAACAGTTCCGAGTGCTGGGCACCAGTTGACGGGCACTTCATCAATGTAAGCAAGTCCTTTTTCATAAAGTTTTAAGAAGATCCATTGCGTCCATTTGTAATATTCCGGATCAGTTGTATTTACTTCCCGATCCCAATCATAGGAAAATCCTAGTGATTGAATTTGTCTGCGAAAATTATCAATATTTTTTTTCGTAAATTCCGCAGGATCGTTGCCGGTATCTAAAGCATATTGCTCAGCCGGAAGTCCAAATGCATCCCATCCCATCGGATGGAGAACATTGTATCCTTGCATCCGTTTCATTCGCGCCAAAATGTCGGTTGCTGTATAACCTTCAGGATGTCCTACATGAAGACCAGCTCCCGAAGGATACGGAAACATATCCAATGCATAAAACTTCGGTTTATCGGAATCATCCTCTGTTTTAAATGTTTTGTTTTTTAGCCAATAATCTTGCCATTTTTTCTCAATCTCACGATGGTTGTAAGACATGTAAAAATCCTCCTTTGCTATATATATGTATAAGCGTCAAATAATAAAAAAACTCCCATCCCCACGACGAAGGGACGAGAGACAATTTCCCGCGGTACCACCCAAATTAGCGCAAATGCACTCACTCTGTTCCGTAACGTGGAAACACGTCGGGCATTAGTCTGTACCGGAATACATTTCACACCCGCAACTCAAAGGGGAGTTCGTGAATAAACAACGATTGACTTTCACCTTCCGTCAACTCTCTAGACGCCTTTATCCACTACTGATCCTTTTCACCGTTCTTGCTTTTTCATCCACTTATCATATTGTTATTTTAATGAATTTTATGAGTTCATGCAAGTCAATGTCGAAAAATTTGGATTTCAGTCTAATAATTAATAATTGACAGACCCTTTCAAGCTTGAATCAAGCAGCATTTCTGCTTCATTTAAAATGTCCTGCAAGATTGTGTCAGCAGCGTTTGGTCTATATAATTCAGCAATGCTCATTTTCATTTTTTCCATTTTTTCAGGGTGGTTAAATAAATCATTGACCGTCTCTTGAACTTTTTCAAGCTTATTGATGACAACCGCCGCCCCTTTTGCTGCAAACAAATCGGCATTCTCCCTTTCCTGCCCCGGAACAGGTTTATAGAGAATAAGCGGAACTTTTAATGCGGCCGCCTCGCTGAGAGTAATCCCTCCAGGCTTTGTTATCATGCAGGAACAAATGCGAAAGAGCTCATCGATTCTTTCGACATAGCCAAAAACTTTTATTCGATCCGGGTGAATATACTGAAGCGGTTCAAGCTCATCTTTCAGCGATTGGTTATTTCCGCATACAACGACTATTTGCATGTCATCTCGTGTAAAAAATGATTCACACAAATCTTTTACATTTTTTAAAACTCCATGAGCGCCTGTAGCAATTAACAAAGTTTTCTTGTTCGGATCCAAATTGTATTTTTTATATAAATCGATCGTTTCCATTTTTTCTTCAAACTGCGGCCGAATAGGAATTCCGGTTACTTTGACAAGCGCTGGATGGATGTTGAGCATTGTCAGTTTTTCCTTCACATCGTCGCACGAAACATAATATTTATCAATGTTTTTATGAACCCATACTCGGTGAAGACAAAAATCGGTCAGCACATTAAATGTCGGGATGAACACGCCTGTCCGCGTGCGATATTCAGGCACAACGGAAATAGGAAATGTATTAATGATGATGTCAGGATTTATCTCCCTTACTAGCTGATTCAATTTGCGGTGTCCAAGCTTCAAATACAAATTCATAATGCGTTTGTTAGACATTTTGTCCACACTATAATAAAATAACCGATAAAATTGCTTACCGATGGAAAAACTTTTCAAATATAAATATCTTGTAATTTCCGCCATAATTGGATGAGACTCGCTAATTAAATCAGAAACTTTTACGTTGTTGATTCCCATCTTATGCAAAGACTGCTCCAATGTTTTAGCAACTTGGATATGACCGTTTCCGTAATTTGCCGTTAATATTAATATCTTTGGGTCTTTTAACATTTTATTCACCTCAACTTAAAGCAGCTCAACAATTAGAACGAACTAAAATCAAAATAGTTTCACTTTAAATGTATATTTCCTTTTATAATTTTAGGAGAAAAAAATTAAGAATCCTTTATTATTTTATTACATTTACATTTCACTGGAAATTTTCGTTTTTTGTTGGTTGCAATAGCTAAAATGACAAATATATGGATTGGGATTTTTTAATGTCCAACAAAAAATAATTCTGCCCGTTTACTCGCATGGTTCATACAAGAATCTTACCGATACGCATTGGTTTAATTGAATTTATGCCGTTTTTCCGGGGATTTTTTACCTAGCTAATGGGCAGCCAAAGCTGCATGAATAACACCGAGAAGAATAAGATATGCCCTCCGAACAAAGTTTTTCCTTTATCTTTTCTGAACCGTTTTAGCCAAACAAGCTGAAACTCACGCTGCAGAGATTCAAATACTTTTTCTTTGCTAAACTTTATTTATGAAAAGCATTGGCAAATTCGTTTTTCATGTCTTTCATCCATTGGTATATTTGTTCAAAGCTGATTCCTGCATAAAATGCGTCGATCATAATTTGCCGCAGCTCCTCTTTAATTATTTCAATTTTCTCTTCATCCAGCTTTTTCTGCACCATTTTCGATACAAATGTCCCCCGTCCTCTCAGCGTTTCAATCAAGCCTTCTCTTTCCAGCTCTTTATAAGCCTTTGAAACCGTGTTAGGATTAGCGATAATCATGGAAGACATCTCTCTTACAGAGGGCAGTTTATCGCCAGGCTTTAACACACCTTTGATACATAGTTCTTTCATTTTTTTTATGATCTGCTCATATATCGGAGTGGCACTTCTCGGGTCAATTTCAAACATCAAATACCCTTCTTTCTTACAAAAAGGACTCTTTTGTATTATGTGTACTACATTATATAGTACACATAATACAGAAAAGATGCAATCAACATTTCTGATTCCGCATATAAAAAACACTGAATGATTTCACTCGTTCGGGGCTCTTGATCTTAGGGAAAAATTATGATGTACATAGTCGTATAACAGCTTTTGCTAGAAGTTTGGCTGATTTCAACAAACTGATCCCGATTTTGTTTTAAAATGTAATCGTTCATTCGCATTGAGCCGAGCTTTTATATCGGTAATAGCGCAATCTGTTGAAAGATATTTTTATTCTATATTTTCGTTTTTATTCCAAAAACCATTCTTTCCTTATGCAAATTTATATATAAGATCAAATCGGCTAAAGAATAAATGAAAAATCATAATTGCAATTAAAGGGCAAGCCTACAATCAGGCTTTGCCCTGGAATTTTAATGATCGAGCAAAATCATCTCATTTTGAAGGTGCTGCAGTTGAAGGCGCATGCGGTGAAGCTGCTCCCGCTGCTGGTCATTTGCGCTTAAACTGAGTTTTTCCACTTCTGCAAGCGCATCTTGAAGCTTTTGCTGTGCATTTGTATATTCTTCATCATTGTAATGCTCCTGTTTCAGCCCTTCAATATATTGCTCATTTGCATATTCCAATGCTTGCTGGCAATGTTGAATGCACTCTTCCACGGATTGTCTAGTAGCCAAACAAATCCCCTCCTTGATGAAGAATTTCTTCATCAACTGTATTTTTCGCTATTTCTGCAAGCTCCATCATGAAAAAAGCTGGTAAATTCTTATTTGAGATTGGTTTGGCAATCATGGTAAAATGTCTTGATAGTATATCGAAACAGGAGGAGTAGGAATTGGCGAACCACAATCCATTTCCGTATACGAATGACAACAAACGGTATCATACATGGAATTACCATTTACGAAATACATTTGGAGATAAAGTGTTTAAAGTTGCTTTAGACGGAGGATTTGACTGTCCAAACCGCGACGGTACGGTAGCACATGGCGGGTGTACGTTTTGCAGTGCCGCAGGGTCGGGCGATTTTGCCGGAAACAGAGCTGATGATCTTGTTACGCAATTTCACGACATTAGAAGCAAAATGCATGAGAAATGGAAAAACGGAAAGTATATTGCTTACTTTCAGGCATTTACAAACACTCATGCACCCGTGGAAGTTCTTCGTGAGAAATATGAAACGGTATTAGGTCTCGAAGGAGTTGTCGGTTTGTCCATTGCTACAAGGCCTGACTGTTTGCCTGACGATGTTGTTGATTATTTGGCGGAATTAAATGAGAGGACATATCTTTGGGTTGAATTAGGATTGCAAACCGTTCACCAGCGGACCGCTGATTTAATTAACCGTGCGCACGATTATGAATGTTATGTGGAAGGAGTTAACAAGCTCAGAAAGCACGGAATCCGAGTTTGCACACACATCATAAACGGTCTTCCGCTTGAAACGTACGATATGATGATGAAAACTGCAAAAGAAGTTGCTAAGCTGGATGTTCAAGGAATTAAAATTCATCTGCTCCATTTGTTAAAAGGTACACCGATGGTTAAGCAATATGAAAAAGGGATGGTGCGCTTTTTATCCTTTGATGAATATGTACAATTAGTTTGCGATCAGCTAGAGGTACTGCCTCCCGAAATGATCGTTCATCGCATTACAGGCGACGGTCCGATCGATTTAATGATAGGGCCGATGTGGAGCGTTAACAAATGGGAAGTGCTGAATGCCATTGATGCCGAACTCGAAAAACGAAACAGCTACCAAGGGAAGTATTATACAAAAGATCGAGTGATGTCAAAATGAACCTCATTCGCATTCTTCCATTTGCAAAAAAATTGATGGCTTCCGCTGTCCAAAACGGCGATATCGTTATTGATGCAACAGTCGGGAACGGTCATGATACCGTCTTTTTAGCACAACTCGTTGGCGAACAAGGTCATGTGTTTGGATATGATATTCAAAAACAAGCGCTTGAAGAGACAAAAAAACGGTTGAAGGAATCCGGTTTAATCGACCGTGTTACTTTGTTTCATTCCAGCCATGATGACATTTTCAATACGATTCCGAAAAAACATCACAATCATATCGCCGGTGCGATGTTTAATCTCGGTTATTTGCCCGGTGGCCAAAAAAACATTGTGACAAAACCAGAATCAACTATTGAAGCAGTAAAGCAGCTTTTATCCATACTAAGACCCGGTGGAATGATCGTGCTGGTCGTTTATCACGGCCATCCGGAAGGAAAACGTGAGAGAGATGAGCTTCTTAAATTTGCCGAACAAATCGATCAACATACTGCTCATGTACTTGAATACCGGTTTTTAAACCAAAAAAATTCCCCTCCGTTTATTGTAGCAATCGAAAATCGAGTAGGAGGGAGCGATTAACTCCCGTCCTCTCACACCACCGTACGTACGGTTCCGTATACGGCGGTTCAATTAAGATAATTGACGCAAGTCTTTATAACTTCCGTGAATAGCTGTTCTCTTTATGCCAGTGGTCACTCCACCCTCCAAGAGATCTCCCACGGGATTCACCGCTTCCTCCCTCAAGTGAGGTACTACGTTTTCTGTGTTCATCATGACTCACTGAATGCCAAGGGCTATTCTCTCTTAATTGTTCGGTCCTTCTTAGTTGTTCTAGACCAACTAATACTATGACCTCTGCTGACTTCTGACTGTTCAGCTATCTATCACTAGATAGGTTACCAAGGTTACTTGGCGTGCCAGCCAGACCTCCCCGGGTAAGAGTGTAATCTTTCCTTCCATCCATCTGCTTCATTTACTCTGTATCACCTTCGGCAGAAAGGGCTTTGTTTTGTCTTGCAAACTCACCCAGTGATACCTAGCCTCATATGAAGTTCGTGTTCCGAGAGACCCAAAGTTTGCCGCTCGCTTCCTTCAGATTCCGCGTCACCACGGACACCCTTGCGTTAAGCTAACTGCTACTTCTGCCTTCGCAGCTCGGGACTTTCACCCTATAGATTACACCCATGCCGGGCGCACAAGCAAAATAGCCGGGAATAATATCCCGGCTAGCTTTATCCATCAAGAAGATTTAATCAAATTCCATTTTCGGAACGTTCGATATGCCCTAGCATTCACATAAAAGAAAACGGAGGTTGTTCCTCCTTTTTTTATTAATTTTTTAGCCAGCTTTCCTAAATCTTTATGTACTAATACTTTGTCATCAGATAAATAAATGCCGAGCAATCCGCGGTTAATTAATTTATGAAAATTTTCGTTCGGAATACCTTTTAAATTTTTGTCCGCTTCATGTACAAAATGAGCTAATCGTTCCATCATTTCTGATGTGCTTTCATAAAAACTGCAAAAATTTAAATCGCCCTCCAATTGATCCTCCTCTTGATCAATAAAGTAATCCAATAAAATGTGAAGCCCTTGCACATATGGAAAGTAACCGTCTTTAATTTTTTTGGCAATCGCTTCGTTAAAGCTGGGCTGAAATGCATAGGCGACTAAACAAAAAATGCCCAATGTCGATCCAGCGCAGGCAGAAAATTCATACCACCGCATATCCGGGAGGGAAGATTTATATTGTTCGAACCACTGTACTAGCCTTGGCACTCTTTCCTCTTCTATTACATGCTTATGTACTTGCAGTTCACAATAATATTCGCAAAGCTCCATCAAATAGCCAGCTATAACCGGATAGTTCTCCAATTGGCTCAGCATTCTTTGGCATGTCATGACAAGCTCTTTTAAATATCCGCCGTCATCTTGGTCCTCACGAAATTGGTAGTAATTTTTTAATTCTGCATGAATCGACAGTGCGTCCTTCATTGATTGGTGCAGCATGCGGAAATCTTCCGGATCAAAAGAAGTGCTTCTGTCGCATAAATTATCCAAGTAATCGCTAATCGTTTGATAAGCAACGATAAACTCTATGCATTCCTCTATATGAGAGTTCGACAAAAGCGCTAAAATGCTTCCTCCTTCGCAATGAAATGCCTTCGTATTTATGCTTGCAAGCGCCTGCTTTCTCAATTCAGGATTCGGTATTTCCTCAGCCTTTTTTTTCCACCCATCTAAGTAATAATGGACGGTCGGAAGAATTTCCCTATAAACTCTTGACATAAGGCTGATAGGGTGTTCAGGTATACTCAAAGATCAACTCACCTCTTCATTGTAAAATTCCAGTGTTTATGTTAAATGGCTTTCTGTAAATCTCAACGCATCTTGAAAAACAAGTTCTCTTTCCGGTTCATTAAAAATTTCGTGATATAGTCCTTCCCATTCTTTATAGCTCTTTTTCGTGAGATTCAACTGACTATACCATTTTTGAACTGCTGATTTATCAACAATTTTGTCTTCTCCTCCCTGCATGACGAAAAGAGGGACATCTGGAAACTGCGGAAGCTGCTGAAATGCTAGTTCAATAGCATGAAGAAGCTCTCTGTACCAGCGCACAGAAACTTTTCTTACGTAAAGGGAGTCGTTTCTGTTTATGTCTTGAATTTCCTTATTTCTCGTTGCCATCTCAACTGTCAAACCGGAATCAAAGCGTACCCTAGGCGCGAAAATATTTAATCCTTTTGCCAAAAGATCGAGCGCTTTACTCGGTTTTTGCAAAATTCCTAAACATGGCGAAGATAAAATGACCCCGTTTAACGGAATTTTATTTCTCTGCAGCGTACGTATGGCTATTAAACCGCCCATGCTATGCCCCAGCAAAAAAAGCGGCAATTGGAAAGATTGAGCCTCCCTGATCCAACGGTCAACTTCATCAATATATTCATCAAACGATTGGACATGTCCCCGTCTGGAGGATGAATTTCCTTGTCCTGGCAAATCCCCCATGACAACATGGTACCCGTTTGTTTGCCACTTTTTTATCAGCCATTTGTAACGTCCATGATGTTCTAAAGCTCCATGAATGATGACAATCACAGCTTTAGGACTAGAACTTACCCATTTCCACATAAATTAACTCCTTTCCGAACATGACGGAAAATTTGTTATAATATGAAAAAAAGAAAAGGATGGTTCCCATGGTTATTTATCCATATAAAGACAAAAAACCTATAATTAGCGATTCGGCTTATATAGCTGATTTTGTCACAATCACCGGCGATGTTCAAATAGGAGATGAATCAAGCATTTGGTTTCAGACGGTTATTCGCGGTGACGTCGCCCCAACTATTATTGGAAATCGGGTCAATATTCAAGACCAATGCTGTCTGCACCAGAGCCCAAATAAACCGTTAATTATTGAAGATGATGTAACCGTCGGCCATCAAGTTCTGCTCCATAGTGCGATTGTGCGGAAAGGAGCTCTAATTGGAATGGGTTCGATTATTCTGGATGGAGCAGAAATCGGAAAAGGCGCTTTTGTCGGTGCAGGCAGTCTTGTCCCGCCAGGCAAAAAGATACCTGAGAAAACTTTAGCATTCGGAAGACCCGCCAAAGTGATTAGAGAATTAACAGAAGAAGATCTTCAAGATATGGAGCGCATCCGTCGCGAGTATATCGAAAAAGCTCAATATTATAAAAATATTGCTCGTATGAACAACATATAAATTGCTTATAAAAACATTTTAAAACTTTCTCTTTCAAATGTCATTCTTTACCGGGCAGCTTCATGCATTTTTAAAATTTTGTAAAATTTTTATTAGATTTGTTGAAGTTTACATAAATATGAGAGAAAATTTTTTATAAGAATTTTTGCTTTTTGAAAAGAGGAACTTTAACATGGGCAGACTGCTGAATCAGCTTTACCAATTTGAGTGCAAGTTGTTCAAACTGATTAATTCGCATTTTGAACGAAAAGGACTGAATGTTTATTTTCGGTATATTACTCATTTAGGAGGGGCTGTTTTTTCAATTGCAACATGTTTAATGCTGATGTTATTTTTTAATGAACCTGTAAAAACTGTTGCCTTGGCAAGTTCAGCTGCTCTTTTTTTCAGTCATATTCCGGTTTTCATTGTGAAAAGAATTTATCCACGCAGACGGCCTTATCTTACATTATTTGAAACAAAAGTGTTAGAAAATCCGTTAACTGACCATTCATTTCCTTCTGGACATACGACAGCTGTATTTTCAGTGGCAACACCATTTTTGCTCTTTTTTCCAGCCTTAACATGGATTTTGCTTCCTCTCGCATTCAGTGTGGCACTATCAAGAATTTTTCTTGGCCTACACTACCCTTCAGATGTGCTGGCGGGAATAGTTCTAGGAGCTTCAGCAGGCACCATCTGTTTTGTCGCATTCGGACCATAAATCGAGTAGGAGGGAGCGATTAACTCCCGTCCTCTCACACCACCGTACGTACGGTTCCGTATACGGCGGTTCAATTAAGATAATTGACGCAAGTCTTTATAACTTCCGTGAATAGCTGTTCTCTTTATGCCAGTGGTCACTCCACCCTCCAAGAGATCTCCCACGGGATTCACCGCTTCCTCCCTCAAGTGAGGTACTACGTTTTCTGTGTTCATCATGACTCACTGAATGCCAAGGGCTATTCTCTCTTAATTGTTCGGTCCTTCTTAGTTGTTCTAGACCAACTAATACTATGACCTCTGCTGACTTCTGACGGTTCAGCTATCTATCACTAGATAGGTTACCAAGGTTACTTGGCGTGCCAGCCAGACCTCCCCGGGTAAGAGTGTAATCTTTCCTTCCATCCATCTGCTTCATTTACTCTGTATCACCTTCGGCAGAAAGGGCTTTGTTTTGTCTTGCAAACTCACCCAGTGATACCTAGCCTCATATGAAGTTCGTGTTCCGAGAGACCCAAAGTTTGCCGCTCGCTTCCTTCAGATTCCGCGTCACCACGGACACCCTTGCGTTAAGCTAACTGCTACTTCTGCCTTCGCAGCTCGGGACTTTCACCCTATAGATTACACCCATGCCGGGCGCACAAGCAAAAAGGTGTCTAATGCATGCATCGCATTGGACACCTTTTTTATTTTACAAATATTGATGAGCCTGTTCGCGCAAAGCTTCCGCTTTATCTGTGCGTTCCCATGGCAAATCTAGATCGTTGCGTCCGAAATGACCGTAAGCAGCTGTCTGTTTGTAAATCGGGCGGCGCAAGTCAAGCATTTTTATAATGCCAGCTGGGCGCAAATCAAAGTTATTGCGAATTAATTCAACTAAAACATCTTCGCTTACTTTGCCAGTACCGAACGTATCAACAGAAATAGAGACAGGTTTCGCTACACCAATTGCATAGGCCAGCTGAACCTCGCATTTGTCTGCAAGTCCGGCTGCGACAATATTTTTCGCTACATAACGAGCCGCATAAGCTGCAGATCGGTCTACCTTCGTCGGATCTTTTCCTGAGAAAGCTCCTCCGCCATGGCGCGCATAGCCTCCGTAAGTATCGACAATGATTTTTCGTCCCGTTAATCCTGCATCTCCTTGTGGTCCGCCAATAACGAAACGTCCGGTAGGGTTGATGAAATATTTTGTTTCTTCATCGATCAGTTCTTTTGGAACAACCGGATCAATTACTTTTTCTTTAATATCCTGCTTAATTTGTTCTAAAGTTGCCTCCGGATGGTGTTGAGTCGATATGACAATTGTGTCAATTCTAACCGGCTGTTCATTTTCATCATATTCTACCGTAACTTGCGTCTTTCCGTCCGGACGCAAATAAGGAATTTCTTCGCTTTTTCTAACTTCTGTAAGCCGGCGTGAAAGCTTATGGGCAATGGAAATCGGGAGAGGCATTAATTCCTTCGTTTCATTGCATGCAAAACCGAACATTAACCCTTGATCTCCAGCGCCAATCGCTTCAATTTCTTCATCAGTCATTTGTCCTTCTCGCGCTTCTAAAGCTTTATCCACCCCTGCAGCAATATCGGGTGATTGCTCATCAATTGATGTTAAAACAGCACAAGTTTCAGCATCAAAACCGTATTTAGCTCTCGTATAGCCGATCTCTTTGACCGTTTCTCGCACAATTTTTGGTATATCCACATACGTGCTTGTCGTAATTTCTCCACTGACTAATACAAGTCCGGTTGTGACAGATGTTTCGCAAGCTACACGTGCGTTCGGATCTTTTTCTAAAATGGCATCTAAAATCGCATCTGAAATTTGGTCGCAAATTTTGTCCGGATGCCCTTCCGTTACGGATTCAGATGTAAACAGACGGCGCTTTTTTGTCATTTACTGCATCCTCCTCAAACTTAAAATGATGTTTATGGAGTGCTACACTCCTTGACATTGACACGGAACTCATTCCCTCGCCACTATTGTAAACATATCAAAATTGCGTACGATAAGAAAAACTTGGCTAAACGAGATTTCTCTTATACATAGAAAAAACCTTCCCTGCCAGAGGAAAGGTTGTTATAAACATCATTGCCTTTCACTCTTATCGTTCAAGGATATAACCTTGCATCAGGTTAGCACCATTGCTCGTCTATGAATATGGAATTCTTTCGCATCATGTTGTATGTCCATAGAATACCGGGATTTTGAAAGCCATATTCTACTGTCTTCTTTCAACGAGCCGGTTGCTGGGCTTCATAGGGCCTGTCCCTCCGCCAACTCGGGATAAGAGTATCCGTTCAAATGTATATCATACAGGAGCAAAAAAGTACTTGTCAACAATAAATAAAGCTTCTCTGTAATTTTCCAAATCATCTGATATCCATTATTTCAGTATCAGCTGATCAATCATGATTCGTATGATGCCCAAAAATGAAGGCAAAATATATAGTAAAAACATTATTTTCAGAAATCGATAAATAGGATGGATTATTTTTGCGAATGTGTTATACTATTTCTATAAAACCATTTCAAATATGCAAAAAAAGGATGGTATGTATATGAATATTGTAGATGTATCAAATGAATTAGCTTCGTTGATCAGCGGACCAAATGCATATCATAATTTACCAGTCGCACGGCTTGTAGAAAAAGTTTTAGCTAGGAAAGAAGGTTTTTTAACAAATACAGGTGCAGTTTCGGTTACAACAGGCAAATATACCGGCCGGTCACCAGAAGATAAATTCATCGTTGAAGAAGATTCTGTCAAGCATTTAATTGATTGGGGACCCGTCAACAAGCCAATTTCATCAGAAGTTTTTGAAAAACTGTACTTAAAAGTCATACAATATTTAAAAAATAGAGATGAAATTTATGTTTTTAACGGATTTGCCGGAGCTGACAAAAAATATCGTCTTCCAATTCAAGTGGTCAATGAATTGGCGTGGCAAAATTTATTTGCTCGCCAACTGTTTATCCGTCCGAAAAGCCAAGACGATTTAAAGGAGCATAAAAATCCGTTTACAATTGTTTCCGCTCCTTCCTTTAAAGCAGATCCAGCTGTGGATGGAACGAACTCAGAAGCATTTATCATTATTTCTTTTGAAAAGAGAATAATCCTGATCGGCGGAACTGAATATGCAGGCGAGATGAAAAAGTCTATCTTTTCCGTCATGAACTTCCTGCTTCCAGAAAGAGATATATTTTCAATGCACTGCTCCGCCAATGTCGGTCAAGAAGGCGATGTCGCGCTCTTTTTCGGTTTATCGGGAACAGGCAAAACAACACTTTCCGCCGATCCAAAACGCCGATTAATTGGTGATGATGAACACGGCTGGTCTTCATCTGGTATTTTTAATATTGAAGGCGGCTGTTATGCAAAATGCATCGGCTTGTCTGAAGAAAAAGAACCTCAAATTTATAACGCTATTCGATTCGGTTCCGTTTTGGAAAACGTTGTGGTTGATGAATCGACACGAATTCCTGATTATGACAACTCCTTATTAACAGAAAACACCCGTGCGGCTTATCCAATTGAAGCGATTGACAATATTGCTAAACCGAGCATTGCGGGTCACCCTAACACTATTATTTTTTTAACAGCTGATGCGTTCGGTGTTCTGCCGCCAATAAGCAAATTAACGAAAGAACAGGCTATGTATCATTTCTTAAGCGGTTATACGAGCAAGCTTGCTGGAACGGAAAGGGGTATTACTTCCCCTAAAACAACGTTCTCCACATGCTTTGGCGCACCATTTCTTCCGCTTCCAGCTACAAGATACTCTGAAATGCTCGGAAGAAAAATCGAAGAACACGATGTGAAAGTATTTTTAGTCAATACAGGGTGGACCGGCGGAGAATACGGAGTAGGAAAACGAATTAAACTTGCTTATACAAGAGCCATGGTTCAGGCAGCATTGGAAGGCGAACTCGATGAGGTGGAAACTGTAAAAGACCCTATTTTCGGGCTGGCGATTCCTGCTCATGTTCCAGGAGTGCCTGATGAAGTTTTACAGCCTATTAAAACATGGAGTGATAAAAACGCTTATGAACAAAAAGCGTATGAATTAGCAAAAGCATTCAAAGAGAACTTCAAAAAATTCTCGAACGTTCCGAAGGAAATTGAAGAACTTGGCGGTCCAATCATATAAAAAAATTACTTACTTTCGGCTACCGGCTTTGAACTGCCCCCTGTCAAGTAGACTGTAGAAATAATAAAAATATACCTAAGCGGCTTTAGCTCTATATTCCATGGGGCTAAAGCCGCTTAATTTTTTTGATACCTTTCATAATGATAAAAGCGGTTGTACTCATCCATCGCAAGAGCTAATTCTTTAAATGTCTGATACTTATGTAAATAATACTTCTCGCATTTAAAGCGTTCCCCAAAAAGATACCATTGGCCCATTATCAATACATCTACCTACTATTGACATACTTTGTGTCATCTCTGCTTGGTCTATCCTACGTTTAAAACCATGAGAGGTATATTGGAACCCACGGTCACTATGAATAAGTGGATGCTCTCCTTTTAAAAGTACGGTGGCTTGATCCAACGTTTTGAATACAAGATGATGATGATTGGAATGTCCTAAAACATCGCTCACAATTGATCCATCATATAGATCAAGAATAGCACTTAAATAGGCTCTCTTTGATGAACCTATTTTAATTCTGTGACATCAGCTACCCATTTTTCACTTGGCTTTTCCGCTGTAAATTCACGATTCAATATATTTTCTGCAACATGTTGAGGGAAAACGTTTTAACCACTTATAGTAAGCAGCTCGTGAAATACCGGCGATTTCACATATAAGATTATGCTTAGTTTTCTTTCTCATGAAGTTCCCGGATTGCGATATACTTGTCTTCAAAACGGATTTGGTTTACTTTCACCTCCTTTCGATTTCCTCTAACTTTTTTAAAAATAGATTCTCCGCACGTAAGCGCTCATTTTCTCTTTCTAACTTTTTCATCTCCAGTTTCATTTTCTCTTCTGGAGATAACTCTGCTTCTTCTTTTTTTCTTCCTCGTTTGTCTTTATCCATTGCCTTAAAGAATATTTAGTAATTTGATACCTTTTACAAAGCTCTTGAATAGTACATTCTCGGTTTTCATATGCAAGTAAAACTTCAAGTTTGAGCTCTGTTGTATATTGCTTATACATAGAAAAACTCCCCCTAAGGTAAAACAGATTTTTTATATTTTAATCTGTCTACCTTAAGGGGAGCATATCACTTTGTCGATAGCCTTTTAATATTTTTATGTGGTTTGGCAAAACAAATCGGCAACGCAGATTTTTAGACGAAAACCCCTTTTTCAACGAACTTTTATGAAAAAGGGGTTACGCGATTTTTTATGATAAGACAAATGGAAGCCGTACTCGAAAAAATTAAGCAAATTCCTCCTTCCACAATCCGTTCAGCAAATGAACGGAAATATGGTGACGGTTAATTGGTTGAGTACAATGAAGTGAGATTATAAGTAAGCACGGTTTTGTTATCAGCCCATTCCAATTTAATAATTTCAGCTGTTCCTGTAGGATCGCTTATCAACGTTTTTCGAACTTCCAAAGGAATATTCATAGGATAAAGGCGATAGCCATCTTTGACAAGCTGAAATACGTTTTCCTCTATCCGCTTTTCCTTCCCTTTTGTAATAATCATCGTATTTAATTCAAGCGGCATGCCCATTTCTCCAATCCCCTTTCATTTGATCGATCATTTTTTAGTATGTATCATATGAAAAATATAATGGTCAATTTTTCATCCATTTTATCATTCGTTCTAAAACCATCCGGTTATGCCGAGGCGGAAAATGATGACTAAAATGTTGGAAATACCAGCTGTCCACTTGCTTTCCCAATTCTTTCAGCCTTCTTTCCAATCGATATGCATGTTCAATTGACACGTTTTCATCTTTTCCCCCATGAATGATTAAAACGGGTGCTTGCATTTTTTCAAGGTAATACAACGGTGTCCGCCATTTATAGCGGTCAGGATATTTCTTCGGTGTCCCTCCAATAACTCTTTTCATCATCCTTCTTAAGTCCTTTCTCTCCTCATAAGTTAAAAACATATCAGACACCCCGCCCCAGCTTACAACAGATCGAACATTTGAGCATATAATCCCAGTAAGCAAGGCCATGACTCCTCCCCTTGAAAAGCCAAAAACGTGAATGCGATCCGGATTCACTTGCGGATGTTTCATCAACAAATAGAATGCATTGACCGCATCAAAACGATCATTCCCCGCAAAATCTTCATTCCCTTCTCCTCCTAAATTTCCTCGATAAAAGGGAGCCATCACGATAAAGCCTTTTGATGCAAATTGTATAATTCTTCCTGCCCGAACCATACCAACATTTTTAATCCCTCCGCGCAAATATAAAAAGCCATCATAAACACCTTCTTGAACAGGCTCTGCTAACAGACCTTTCACTTTTAGTCCTTCAGAAATATATGTCACGATGGAAAGCTTAATCGAAGGGTTCGGTGATGGGAAAATTTGTTTGTCAACTATTTCTCCGTTTCTCAGCATCTTTTCAACCTCCATTTAGGTAGGCAATCACACATTATATTTTTTTTTCATACTTTATCCTAGATAAATATATTTAAACATTTTTCCTTTAATATGAACATCATTAGGGAGGATTTCACATGAAAAAAAGGCTTGCTTCCATCGTATTGGTGATCCTTTTCATCATACCTCTTTCAGCCTGCGGCGGAGGAGTGGAAAAAATTCGGCTGGCGGAAGTCACTCATTCTGTTTTTTACGCACCATTGTACGTAGCCATTGAAAAAGAATTTTTCAAAGAAGAAGGACTGGACGTAGAATTAAAAACTACTTGGGGCGGAGATAAAACAATGACCGCCATTTTATCAAACGGCGCTGATATCGGTCTTGTCGGTTCGGAAACGTCCATTTACGTATATGCCCAAGAAGCAAATGACCCAGTCATTAACTTCGCCCAGCTGACCGAAACGGACGGCACTTTCCTTGTCTCCAGAGCCAAGTTGGATGATTTTCAATGGGAAGATTTAAAAGGAAGCACTTTTTTAGGACAGCGTAAAGGCGGCATGCCGCAAATGGTAGGGGAATTTGTGCTGAAAAAGCATAGCATCGATCCGCATCAAGATTTAAACCTTATCCAAAACATCGACTTTGCGAATATTGCAAATGCTTTTGCTTCCGGCACAGGCGAATATGTTCAGCTGTTTGAGCCAACCGCAAGTATTTTTGAAAAAGAAGGAAAAGGTCACATTATCGCATCCTTCGGCAAGGAATCGGGCAAAGTTCCTTATACAACATTTATGGCAAAAGAAAGCTATATTAAGAAAAATGATAAAACGGTGAAAAAATTCACAAAAGCTCTCTACAAAGCGCAAAAATGGGTGGAAGAACATGACGCCGAAACAATTGCCGAAACGATAGCGCCGCAATTTAAAGATACGCCGATCGATATTTTAATATCTTCCATTGACCGTTATAAAAGCCAAGGATCCTATGCAAAAACCCCGCTGTTAGATGAGGACGAATGGAACAATTTGCAAAAAATTATGGAAGAAGCAGGAGAACTGCCGGAGAAAATTGATTATGAACTATTAGTCAACACGTCCATAGCAAACGAAGTGGCAAAATAATGTTGTTTCAAAAGGAGTAAATTTATCGACAAGGGGGGAGGAGATTGTCATTTTTAACGATCGATCATGTCAGCCATACTTATTTTACAAAAAAATCGGCAACGACTGCTTTGGAGGACATCCATTTGGAAGTAGAGGAAGGGGAATTTATATCCTTTCTAGGTCCTAGCGGCTGCGGCAAAACAACGCTGCTTTCCATCATTGCCGGTATCATGAAACCGACAGAAGGGCAAGTTATTTTGAACGGAAAGCAAATATCTTCCGCAACACCGTCTGTCGGTTATATGCTGCAACAAGATTATTTATTTCCATGGAAAACGATAGAGGAAAATATTTTAATTGGATTAAAATTATTGAACAAACTGAATGAAAATGAGAAAAAGCGGACATTTCAGCTTCTGCACCAAATGGGTCTCGAAAATGTAGAAAAGCTATATCCGAATCAATTATCAGGCGGAATGAGACAAAGAGCCGCTTTAGTCCGCACTCTTTCTACAGATCCGAAAATGCTGCTATTGGATGAACCTTTTTCCGCCCTCGATTATCAAACGAAATTAAAGCTTGAAGACTTAGTCTTTCAAACATTAAAGGATTTTAAAAAAACAGCCATTCTAGTCACGCATGATATTGGGGAAGCAATCGCCATGAGCGATCGGATTGTCCTGCTATCCAAAAGGCCTGGCAAAATTGCCAAAATATTTACTGTCCCAAAAGAATTGCGGGATACATCCCCGTTTAAAACAAGGCAGCATCCAACGTATACTTCACTTTTTGACTTAATCTGGAAGGAGTTAGATCAGCTTGAAACAAACAACAACAATTGATCTCCTCCATAAACAATATTTGCAAAGATTGAATAAGGAAAAGAAATGGATTACCTTTTATCAAATCTTAATTTTTATTTCTTTTTTTCTCATATGGGAGGTGTCATCCAGCCAAAAATGGATAGACCCGCTCATATTCAGTTCGCCGACAAAAATTTTTCACTTATTTGTTGAAAAACTGCAGGACGGTACATTACTTGCCAATTTGAACGTGACGCTTTTTGAAACGGTCTTGGGGTTTATTTTTGGGACATTATTCGGGACATTACTTGCTGCTCTATTATGGTGGTTTCCAAGGCTGTCTAAAATATTAGATCCGTATTTAGTGGTTTTAAACGCAATGCCGAAAGTAGCTCTTGGGCCGATTTTCATCGTTGTACTTGGGCCCGGATTTACCTCAATTATCGCGATGGGAACAATCATTTCGGTTATTATTACTACAATTGTAGTCTATACTTCCTTTAAAGAAGTGGATCCGAATTATATAAAAGTGCTGCAAACATTTGGGGCAGGCAAAAAGCACGTGTTCAGAGAGGCGATCCTGCCGTCATCTTTTCCAACCATTATTTCTACTTTGAAAGTCAATGTCGGGTTATCCTGGGTGGGTGTGATCGTCGGAGAATTTCTCGTTTCAGCTAAAGGATTAGGCTATATGATTATTTACGGGTTCCAAGTTTTTAATTTTACCCTTGTGCTGTTAAGCCTAGTTATCATTGCCATCTTTGCAACGATCATGTACAAAATTGTCGAACTAATTGAAAAAACATTAATCAAAAGCCAATAAGAGGCTGTCAAAAAAGTCAAATCGCCATTGAAAACAAAAAATCATAAACACCGATATATCAACGTTTCTAACACATTAATGGGGGCGTCAATAAGCCGTAAAAACGACTTACTAGACACCCCCTTAAACAATTTCTAAACCGACTTTCAGGAATTTAAAAGCTATTTTATGTAATCGGCATAAATTTTGTCCAAGCTGCGTTTTAGAACATCATCTTTCATAATAAAGCTAAAGCGATGATCGTCCTCAATTTTTTCAGGCAAGTCCGCAAGCAGGACTGGACCTAACGTTTCAAAATACGTGCTCTGTTTTTCGAGCCTCTCAATTTCCGCATAATAAATATTTTTCACAATCGTTTTCTCTTTTCCTATAACCTTATATTGCCCAATATATACGATATCTTGGACAATTCCTCCCGTTTCTTCCCTCACTTCCCGGACAGCAGCTTCAACCGGCTTTTCGCCGTTCTCGACTTTTCCTCCTGGAAACTCGTAGCCCCGGTCTTCATGTAAAGTTAAAAGCCATTTGTTTTCATATCGGCAGATGACCCAGACATGCTTCGGGTAAACAGAAAAAGGGTGTTGACGGAAAGACAGGTATACATCATTGCCGTAAAAATCTTTAAAATAAAACATAATCAATCCCTCTACTCCCATTTATCTGTTTTCATCATAACATATGGAAAAGAGGATTGTATAACTTATTCTTGATTATGCATAAGACCCATTGAAGCAATATGTTTTCTAGCTTCTTCGTCGCCATGCTTATAAATGAATTCATATACTTTTTTTGTTAAAGCATCAATCGCATCATTTTCCTTGTCATAATGATACTGTATATACGGAACATGCGCCCGGAAGAAATTTTGCCAGCTGGTAGAATGAATCTGATCGAAATACTCCCGTAACTCCGTAATTTCCTCATCATTGGCAGAAATTTGAAAATCCCACGGAGATGCTTCTCTGCTTTGGGAAATCTCACCGCTAGCTACTGATATATAATAGGTTTTTTTTGGATTTTCGGACATTTATATCCCCCTCCTCTTTTTAAGTATTGCCTTATCAAAGAAAAATATTTATAAAAAAAGGCTGCCTAACGCAGCCAAAAGAGGAAGGATATAATTATTTTCCAAGGAATGACTTTAACATCCAGTTATGTTTTTCAAGATTCACTTTAATATCGAGAAGCATGTCACCAGTTGCTTCGTCATTCACTTCTTCAGCAACTTTGATTCCTTTGTCCAAATCTTGAATGATGGCGGAAAAGTCGTCAACAACTGCCTGCACCATTTGTTCTGCAGTTTCAACGCCTTCTGCTTCTTTAATAGAGGAGATTTCTAGGCTTTCTCTAATCGTAGCAACAGGTTTAGCGCCCAAAGCTAAAAGTCTTTCCGCTAATTCGTCAATATAACCAGCAGCTTCATTGTACAGCTCTTCAAACTTTTCATGGAGAACGAAAAATTGGTCTCCTTTTACATTCCAATGAAAGTTATGTAATTTTACATAAAGTACCGTCCAATCCGCAATTTGTTTATTTACGATTTGAAATAAATCTTGTTTAGACATAATCCCATCTCCTTTTTATTTAATCTTTTAGTTATACAGTACCCCTTTTTTGCACTCTTAAAACTATAAAAAAAGTTGCATCATTGCGTGTAGCTGTTAGCTGAACACTTTTTCCAAATCCTCTTTACTATGCTTTAGCCAATATTCCATGAGCTTTTTGGCGCCTTCTAAATCATGAAGCTTCGCTTGGCCGCATTGCAGTTCGTTTGCGGCAGGCACTTCTGTCTGCTCTACAGCATCTTTCATTGTCTCTTCCAATAAATCAATGATTTCTTTTACGGTCGGTTCCCCGCTAACGACTAAATAAAAGCCTGTTTGACACCCCATTGGAGAAATATCAATGATATCAAAGTGATCATATTTTTCCGCATATTTGCGAATTGTAAATGCCAGAAGATGCTCCAATGTGTGAATAGCATCCGGTTTCATTGCCTGCTTATTCGGCTGGCAGAAGCGGATATCAAATTTGTTAACTACTCCATCCGTGCCGACTTTATGTACTCCGCAATGTCTGACATACGGTGCTTGCACTTTTGTATGATCCAGTTCAAAACTCTCCACTGAAGGCATTCCCATCACTCCTTACATTTTCTTAGTTTCCATTTTAACACAAAATTTTATAACATACATTTATGTTAAAATGTTGTCAAGATTCCAGAAAAAAGAGGTGCTTGCTGTGAAATCTGTCATGATCGCCCTTATCCGTTTTTATCAAATCTTTATCTCCCCGTTAAAGCCGCCTTCGTGCCGCTTTTACCCAACATGCTCTGAATACGGGCTTGAAGCAGTGAAGCGTTTCGGAGCTGTCAAAGGCGGCTTTCTGACAGTAAAACGAATCTTGAAATGCCACCCGTTTCACCCGGGAGGATTTGACCCTGTCCCGGAAATTGAAAAAGATATAAATAAAAAAACGAGTGAATAAATGAAAAATAATGCAAAATACTACAATTATCAAATAAAGCTAAAGGGGAGCAAAAGATATGGAAAATATGATCGCTCAATTTAAACATGAAGTGAATAATGCAACAGAAGAGACGTTCCATTCTTCTGTTTGTTCTTTTTTAAATTTGTGGAGCTATGAATACGGCTCGTTCGAACATTTGCCAAACGAAATCCACCACTTATTGCATATTAGCCAATATGATATTTTAACTGTCGATCATGAATAGCCAAAAACTACAGCCATTCTTTTAGTTTTCTCCTGAGCAGCTTTTTAGATGCATTTCGTGGCAGAGATTCAACAAATGTAAATCCTTTTGGAACTTTGTATTTTGCCAGCTTTTTCAAACAAAATTGCCTTAATTCTTCTTCAGACACCTCTTCGCTTCGGACGACAAAAGCATGGGGAACTTTTCCCCATTTTTTATTTTCTTTTCCTACCACTCCTACATCTTTTACGGAAGGATGCGACAAAATAACTGCTTCAACCTCCGCCGGATAAATGTTTTCTCCTCCCGAAACAATTAAATCGGATCGGCGGTCCAATACATATAAAAATCCTTCTTCATCCAGATAGCCTAAATCTCCAGTATAAAACCAGCCGTCACGTATAGCTTCGTTTGTTGCGTCTGGACGATGTAAATACCCCGGTGTAACATTCGGTCCTTTTACTACAATTTCTCCCTCTTCATTAGGGGAGCAGGCCCTGCCGTCTGCTACGATCCGAATTTGAGCTGGAAACAACGGTTTTCCCGCAGATCCGAGTTTTGAAAAGCAAAATTCAGGGGCTAATGTGGCAATTTGCGAACACGTTTCCGTCATCCCATATGTTTGAAAAACGGGAATTTCTTTTTCACGGCATTGTTCAAGAATCGGCCGCGGGGCAGGACCTCCTCCTAAAAGCATGCAGCGAAACGATTTCGGATACGTGTCACTTCCTAATTCCTGCAGCATGTCATTCAGCATGGCCGTAACGACGGAAGCAATCGTAACTCCTTCATTTTTGATCGCTCTGTTTGCTTCTTTCGCTGAAAATGAAGAATGGAGAACAATTCCGATTCCATAAATGACGCTGCGCATCAAAATTGACAGTCCGCTTATATGAAAAAGAGGAACTGCCAAAAGCCAGCAATCGCCGTCCTTCAGTCCAAGATTCAGCACAGAACCGATCGCACTCCACCAATGATTCCCAAATGTTTGCTGAACTCCTTTCGGTTTTCCTGTTGTTCCAGACGTATACATAATCGTTGCCACGTCATCTAAAATAAAGCTGTCATCTAATGCTGCTTCCTTTTCATCACAAAGCTTCAACTCTGATAATGTCATAACTTTTTTACCGGGAAAATGAACCGATAATTCATCATCACAGATAACGCATTTTATATTCGCATCATTTATTTGCCATAATAATTCTTCAGCTGTTAGTCTAGTATTCAAAAGAACATTGACTGCACCGAGATACATTAAAGCATGAATATTAATGACCATTTCTAAGCTGTTTTTCATTAAAAGCCCGACTGTATCTCCACGCTTGATATCTATTTGATGCAGCTGTCTTGCTCTTTTTTCAACAAGCTGATGCAAGTCCAAAAATGAATAATTTTTCCCCTCATAACGAATGGCCAATCGGTCCGGAGTCAAAAAAGCTCGCTGTTTAAGCCAATTCGGTGTTTCATTTCGATTTGCACTCATGTCTCGACACCTCGATTATTGCACAATAAAGCAGCTCGATGCATCGCCATCAAGCTGCTTGTTCTTTTTATGGGAAACGCGGGAATTGTTTGAAATCAGGTTTTCTTTTCTCTTTAAATGCATCTCGTCCTTCTTTCGCTTCATCTGTTGTATAATACAATAATGTCGCATCCCCCGCAAATTGTTGGAGACCGGCGAGACCATCTGTATCTGCATTAAATGCAGCTTTCAAGAAGCGAATAGCAGTTGGGCTTTTTTCCAAAATTTCTTCACACCATTTGACAGTTTCCTCTTCAAGCTGCTCTAATGGGACAACTTTGTTGACTAAGCCCATCTCATAAGCTTCCTGCGCATTATATTGACGGCATAAATACCATATTTCACGAGCTCTTTTCGTACCAACAAGCCGGGCAAGCAGTCCCACTCCATATCCTGCATCAAAGCTTCCAACTTTTGGGCCTGTTTGTCCGAAAATTGCATTCTCTGATGCGATCGTTAAATCACACACGACATGCAGAACATGTCCTCCTCCAATTGCATATCCGTTCACCATCGCAATAACCGGTTTTGGAATCACCCGAATAAGCCGTTGCAAATCCAAAACGTTTAATCTAGGAATTTTATCATCCCCGACGTATCCGCCATGCCCCCGCACTTTTTGATCTCCGCCTGAGCAAAACGCTTTATCACCAGCACCTGTCAAAATAATTACACCAATTTTATCATCGTCCCGCGCATAGGAAAAAGCATCGATCATTTCCGCGACCGTTTTTGGTGTGAATGCATTATGTACATGAGGACGATTCATCGTAATTTTTGCTATCCCATTGTACGTTTCATAAATGATTTCATCATATTCTCGTTCTTTTACCCAAGGAAATCCCATTTTTATCCTCCTTTAATATGTAGAAAAATGTTGGAGAAACTCATATATTATTTTACCAAAAAATTTTGACTGTTCCACATGAACTGCATGTCCGACTTGCGGCACGATCTTTAATTCAGAGCAAGGAATCAATTGGTTCATTTCTTTCATAATTTTGCAAAACTTAAGATCCCTTTCACCACAAATTAATAATGTAGGGATGTTGAAACTTTTTAATGCTCCCCACCATGATGGTTGAACGCCAGTTCCCATTCCTTTTAAACTGTTTGCCAATCCAATTGCATTATTTTTCAGCCGGTCCTTTCTTATTTTGTCCTTGACGGCAGGCGGGAGAGACTTTTGCGTTAAAAACAAAGGGATATTTTCCCAATGTTGGACAAATGCCGCAATCCCTTCGTCCAAAATCATTTGGGCAAGTCGTTCGTCCTGCAGCCTTCTCGTCTCTCGTTCCTTTTCAGTTTTTAATCCAGGAGAACTGCTTTCCAATATTAAAGTCTTCACAAATTCCGGCTGTCTCATTGCAAAGCTCAATGCCAATCTTCCGCCCATTGAATACCCGAGCACATGCGCTTTTCGAATATTTAATGAAAGCAATATTTCTTTTAGATCTTCAACTGCTTCTTCCATCCGATATCTTTCAGGATTTTCAGGCGAATCTGTTTGACCATGGCCGATGATGTCGATAAGTACTAGCTGGTATTTTTTTAAACTATTTTTCAAAAATCCCCAGGTTTCTCCGCTTCCTGTAAAACCATGAAGGAGAACAAGTGGCTCCCCCTTTCCAAACGTTTCAGCCCAATAATTCACATTTCGAACGGCCAATTTTCCCATCATAACATCCTTTCTATTTCCCAGGAAACAGAACGAAGCCATTTTCTCTGTTCGTTGACTCGTGTATGTCGATTGGTCGGGATTTCAATAATATTTAATCCATCTCTATTCATGCAGAATTGAAACTCGCTTCTGAATTCTTCCCAAGTGGAAATTTTTTTATAATGTGCACTATATAAGCTGGCTGCATATTGAAAATCTAAATTGGTCGGGGTGCCAAACAATTGTTCAAAATGCGTCTTTTCATCCGCCTGCGGCAAAAATGAAAAAATGCCGCCGCCGTTATTATTAATTAATAAAACAGTTAAGTTCAATTTATTTTGTTTTGCAGCAAGGAGTCCATTTAAATCATGATAAAATGATAAATCCCCTATGATTAAAATAGTTTTTTCATGACTAGCTGCAGAAACCCCAAGGGCTGTCGAAACGACTCCGTCAATTCCGTTCGCTCCCCGGTTGGCATAAACCGTAATATTTTTATCACTGTTATGGAAAAACGTGTCGACATCTCGAATCGGCATGCTGTTTCCTACAAATACATTGCAGCGATCCGGGAGCAATTTTTGCAATTCGACATATACCGTTCCTTCAAATAAAGAATCTTCCTCAATGACCGGCGTTGACAAATATTCTCGAAAGAGATTGTTTACTTGTTTCCATTTTTTACACCAGGATGTTTCCTGTTTATCTTTACATTTTTTGATCAGCATTTCACATAAATAGGCTTCATCACTGTGAACATGTTCTGCTGATAAAGTAGGATCGCGATAACCGCCATCACCATCAACCACAATTTGCTTTATTTCAGGATGGTCTCTTAACAATAGAAACAGCGGTTTTGAGACGGGCATTGCACCAAAACGAAGGACGACATCAGGTTTCAGATACGCTTTCTTTCCCATCGTTTTTAAAATGGAATCATAACAATCAATAATATAATGTTTAGAATGTTCGCCAAAGCGTAAATTGGACAACGGATCCGCTAATATCGGGAATTTCAATTTCTCTGCTAGTGCCAAAACTTGTTCACGAAACTCTTTGTTATGTAATTCCCCGCATACAATAAGTCCTTTCTCGCTTGAATCGATTTCATCCACAATCCGTTCAATTTGCTCATGTTCGACCAGCTTTTTTATTTCCACCACTGGCTCAATATGAAGAGACTTCTGCAATTGATGGATTTTCGATAGATCGGGCAAAAGCGGCTCTCGGAAAGGTAAGTTGATATGGACTGGTCCTTTCGGATTTTCATTTGCAGTTTGGACCGCCCGTTGAGCGATATTTTTTATATATAACAGCATCGTTTGACTGCTTTCAGGAAGAGCGCAATCAACAAACCATTTCACATAGTTCGAATACAGATGAATTTGATCAATTGCTTGTGGAGCTCCAATATCCCGCAGCTCATGAGGTCTGTCAGCCGTTAAAATCACAAGAGGGATGCGTGAATAATGGGCTTCTATGATAGCTGGATAATAGTTTGCTGCAGCTGTTCCTGATGTGCAAAGCAAAGCAATTGGTTTTCTTTGTTTTTTAGCCAATCCAAGAGCAAAAAAACCTGCAGATCGTTCATCAATATTAATATAAGTATGTATTTTCGGATGCTCTGCAAATGTGATCGCAAGCGGGGTAGATCGTGAACCTGGGCTAATCACAACTTCAGAAATACCTTTTGTAATTAATCCATTTACAAATGCAATGACATAGTCAGATAGATTTTTATTTTTCATTCAGTTTTCCCCCTAATGCATGCTGCATAGGTCCAAATTTGATTTCTGTCTCCCTGTATTCCTCTTCCGGCTTCGAATCTCCAACAATCCCGCATCCTGCATACAAATAAGCTTTTTGCTCATCCAGCAGACCTGAACGGATCGCAACGACAAATTCTCCGTTGTCCTGATCATCCATCCATCCAACCGGAGCAGCATACCAGCCTCTCTCTAAAGGTTCTTCATTGCGAATAAATGCTAGAGCAGCATCTTTCGGATAGCCGCCAAGCGCAGGGGTCGGATGCAATTTTTCTACAAAATCAATCAACGTAAAACCTTTTTTTACGGTTCCTTCAACAGGTGTATACAAATGTTGAATATTCGGCGTTTTTAAAATCGTTGGATTGTTTTGTAGTTGCACTTCTTGGCAATATTCACGGAACACTTTTTCGATCGCTTTGACAACAATTTGATGTTCATGAATGTTTTTTGTATCTGAAAGCAGCATCTGAGCGTATTCTTCGTCTGCCTCCACTGTTTTTCCTCTTTTAATTGATCCTGCTACACATGCAGACTGGACCTTTTGGTCTCTCTTGCTTACAAGCCGCTCAGGAGTTGCACCAACGAACGTTTTTCCTTCATTTTCAACAACAAATAAATAACAATTAGGCTGATGTTCATTTAACATTGATAAAACATAATGTATATCAATCGATCCCTCAAACTCCAGCAGCATTTCCCTTGCCAATACGACTTTCTCAAAACGGTTTTGTTTTATTTGTTCTGTTGCTTTTTCAACAGCTGCCATCCACTCTTTTTTATAAAACAAACTTTCTTTTTTGATGGTAAAATTCAAAAAAGAATTTGTGTCTTCATTTTTTTTCTTTAAGGTGTATTCATATGTATTGAAATGATTTATAATTTCATTTATATCATCAGTTGATTGAATTAACCTGTTTATAGTAGCAAGTGTGTGACGGCCAATTTTTGTAATCATGAAAGAAGGTAAAGTGAATCGTGCTTCATGAAACGGTTTCCATTTTGAAGAATTCGCATTTTTTAAAGGGTCAAAAGAAAAACCCCCAAAAAGAAGCGGACCCGTTCCAATCGGATGGGCGCCTTCAATTTGTATATGCTCTTTCCAATCTTTCCACTTTGAATAAATGTCAAAAAAACGGTTGGAAAATTTTTTGTCTGTCGTCAATTCGAGCTCAACACCAATTCCACAAAGGATAAATGTACGATCAGGTGTCGCCCAATAAAATCTTTTCCCTGCATAAGCCGATTGAAAGCTTGAGAAAATCTGGAGCGGATCTTTCTCCTTGATTTCAAATACATAACTTAAAATGATTGGATGGGAATATTTTTTGGCATGATTGACAGCATTCGCAACTTTATCCCTCAATGTATCTGAACATGGAATTGAAACCAAAGATGATCCCTCCATAACCGAAAAATAGCTTATATTAAGATACACCTGTTCAAAATTTATGTCAACTATATTATAGAATGACGCAATGCAAAACAACAAGCAAACAAACTGCTCAGCTCTTTGATGGGGCTTGAGCATTTATTCCAATGAAAAACAATTGACACTCTTTCGACATTTTTCTAGACTAGGTTGTGGGGAATAGCTTTCGTTTTCAGAATGAAATAAAGGAGAGAACATATTATGCATCCTAAAACGGAGTCACATAATGTACCCATTATAAAAGCTGAACGAGGGTTTCGGGCTTGGTGGATGCTTTTAAGACCCCATACATTAACTGCAGCATTTGTCCCCGTGATTGTCGGAACTCTTTTGGCACTGCAAGTAGGACCCATTCATATTGGACTTTTTCTTACAATGCTTACTGCCTCGTTGTTAATTCAAACAGCCACAAACTTATTTAATGAATATTTCGATTATAAACGAGGTCTTGATACAGAAGAATCTGTCGGAATTGGAGGAGCAATTGTCCGAAATGGCTTCAAGCCCCAAACCGTTTTAAATTTAGCAATCACATGTATTGTTGTCTCTATCCTATTGGGAATTTACATTTGTCTCCAGTCAAGCTGGTGGTTGGCATTAGTCGGTTCAATTTGTATGGCAGTAGGATACTTATATACTGGAGGTCCATATCCAATCGCTTACACGCCGTTTGGCGAGCTAGCTTCAGGTTTATTTATGGGAGTCGTTATTATCCTTATTTCCTTTTTTATTCAGACAGGTTATCTAACTTCAACAGCTTTCATTCATTCGATCCCGATTGCGATCACGATCGGCGCCATCATGCTTGCGAATAACATAAGAGACTTAGACGGCGATAAGGAAAACGGAAGAAAAACATTAGCAATTTTGCTTGGCCGCCAGAATGCAATTCGATTTTTAGCAATTATGTTTATTGTTTCTTACTGTCTCATTTTTATTATGATCATTTTTGATTATTCCACATGGTGGTCTATTCTAGCTTTTCTTAGCATTCCAAAAGCTATTCAGGCGGTGAAGCGATTTGTCGGCAAAACAAAGCCTATTGAAATGATGCCGGCCATGAAAGCAACATCGCAAACAAACACTTTATTAGGCTTTTTGCTTGCTGCAGGTTTGCTCATAAGCACCATCATATCTCAGTAACACGATAGTATGTTTACTATCGTGTTTTTTATTAAGCTTTACTGTGAAATTTGTTCTGTATCATCCACTCGCAATTTCAATATGCTGAGCAAATATTTTGTCCTGAAAAAACATCTCGATAGGTCACAGCCTCTTTATCGGATAGCCAGCCTGTTTCTCAGCCGAATGATGTTGTGGTAGCCTTTCAAGTGCCATCAGCTTCAAAGCATAGCGTTAAAAAAGGCGTGGAAGCAGCAATCCTTTCCTGACATGTTTTAAAATGATGATGAAATTTATGGCTGCAAAGGTGAATTTTTTTCATGATTTTAAAGTTATAATTTATTCCTTTTCGTCCAAAATAGCTTTAGATTCTAAAAAAGAAGGTGTCTTTCATATGGACATGGACGAAAAAAAATTAAAGGAATTTCAAAAGCAATTAATATTCATGAAAAATGAGATTGAAAAACGTTGGGATAATAACGATCATTTTCAATTGGAAAAAGGGCTGGACCATGAATCAACTGGAGAGCTTTCCAGCTACGACAATCACCCCGGAGACGATGCGACCGAACTGTATGAAAGAGAAAAAGATTTAGCATTAAATAAACATTTAGAAAAAGAATATGAAGAGATCGTTGAAGCATTAGAAAGAATTCATGAGGGCACTTACGGTACTTGTTCCGTCTGCGGAAAAAAAATTGATGAAGACCGTCTCAAAGCTATACCGACAGCCAAAACATGCAAAGAACATACTCTAGTTCAAACGATTTCTCATGAAAGACCTGTAGAGGAAGAAATACTTGATGCGACTTTTCACGGATCCTCTCAAATCGACCATGAAAATACCGCTGTTACTGAACCGTATGATTATTTTCAAGATGTTATCGAATACGGAACGTCAGAAACACCGCAAGATGTAAGAACTCCACCGTTATCGTACGGAGATATGTATAATTCCGATGATGAAATTGGATATATTGAAGATATTGAAAACTTCATTTATACAGATATTGAGGGAAAAAACGTAAACGTCTATCCGTCACATGAACATAAACGATATGAAAAAATGCTTGATGAAGAGGATTTAACAGTTTTATGGGGAGATCTTCCATTAACAGAAAAAGAACCATATACGAAAAATGATTAAAATTACAAGAAGACAAAAAAAGGGCCTGTCCGATAAGTCCCTAAAATGAAGCAAGTGGAGAAAAACAATGCGTTTCTCTCCACTTGCTTTTATATTTTTTCGATTTTTATCTGAAAGTAGCTGGCGGATGCCGGCTACTTTCAGGAAGTTGTGGGCTAATGCCACAATCCCAAACTCAACATGTACCTTGTCGAGGCCCCGCAAAGAAAATCTGCGGAACGACCGATTGCCCTTGATGTGACCGAACACACTTTCTGCCTCGACTTTGCGTCGAGCGTAGATAGCGGCTTTCTCTTCACATTCAAGGGCTGTTTTGGCCTTTGCTTTCATTTCTTCGAAGATGGGATTCCAGTGAACTTGTCGGTTGCCTTTCGCTTTTGTGCATTTCGCTTTCAATGGGCAATCGGTACAATCTTCACATTCGTATATTTTGAAGCTTTGTTCATAGCCAGATGGATTCTTTTTGTTTTGGTATTTTTTAAACGTTACTCTCCTTCCATTCGGGCAAATAAAACAATCATCCTCTTCACAATAGGTCCAGTTTTTGGCATTTTTAATGTCTTTTTTGTATGTACGTGTTTGTTCTTTTACATAGCTCCCATAAGGAATTAGAAACTCAAACCGGGGCTCTTTCTCATCACCAACTGCATATACATAGTTTTCTTCACTACCATAGCCTGCATCCGCAATAACTGTTTGGGGCATCGGTAATGAAGTGGAGGCTAGCTTCTCCATATGTGGGATAAAGCAACGTGTATCGGTCGGTCGTTGATGAATGGTATAAAACAAGATAAACTGATTCTCTGTCCCCATTTGCACGTTGTATCCGGGCTTGAGCTGACCGTTTTTCATATGGTCTTCTTTCATGCGCATGAAGGTTGCGTCTTTATCCGTTTTTGAATAGCTGTTACGATCGCCAAAGATTTCATTCTGCTCCTTGTATTTAGCTAGTCGAGGTAAAAAATTTTCTCGAATCAGTTTTAAAGGTTTTTTCCATTTCTTGCGTTCTGTTCGTTTTTCCTTCCGAACTTTTGTATCGGATTCCTGTTCGATTTCCTCTGTTAGGATTTCGACTTTTTTCTTCTAATTTTTGAGCGATGGCTTCCAAGTTCTGTTCCGTGATTTCTGGATCTTCTTTCGCCTCTTTTTGTGCTGTTCCTGCTTCTAATTGGGTTAATTCTTGAATGTACTGAAGTGTTTCTTGAATTTTTTCTCTTACCTTCGCTTCAAATTTCGAGGTTGATTTTTTCCACACGAAAGAATACTTATTGGCATTGGCTTCAATTTTAGTACCATCCAAAAAGTAGTTTTCCATCGTGATGTAATTTTCTTCAATCAACTTCAGAATCATCGCTTCAAATAACTCATCCATTAGGACCTTCATCCGTCCGCCTCGGAATTCGTTGATTGTCCGGAAATCTGGTTGTTGCATCGCTGAAAGCCACATGGCAGGAATATTTTCTTTAACGAGTTTTTCGATTCCTCGACAAGAATAAACCTTTTGAGAATAAGCATACAGAATGATTTTCAGCATCATTTTGGGATGATAGGAACTTCTGCCGCCGCCTTTATAATGAGAAAACAATTGTTTATCTGGTATCGCCTCCATTTCGTCCACGACACGTGCCACGTGATGTTCGGGTATGAGCGATTCAATATCATAAATCATTTGAACTTGACGGTTGTCATATGGTTTGAAAGTAGGGGCTAAATTTCTTTTGGCAGGAGTTTTTTCTTCTTTTCCATCTAGAGGAAGTGTCATTTGTGTGTTATAATTTTCAGGAGTAATCATTTGATTGCTCATAAAAAATCGTCCTTTCTGTAATGTTGTGTGGTAACTTCATTTTACTAGAAAGGACGATTTTTTTGTGCATTTTTTTAAAGTGAAAAAATGAGGGGCTCCAAAAAGTCAGTTACCCTGACTTTTTGGACAGCCCCCCTTTGCACACAATTATAAAATAAAATTTCAGTTTTAAATTATAATGCTGTCAAGCCGCCGTCAATCGGATACACAGCTCCATTAATAATCTCCGCATCATCTCCAAGCAGGAAAACGACAAGATTTGCGACTTCTTTTGGTGTGCCGTAGCGCTTGGCAGGAATCCCCTCTTTAATGGCAGCTTCTGCTTCTTTTGATCCTTTTGTAAACCGTTCCATCATATTCGTAGCGGTCGGTCCAGGCGCAATAGCATTAATCCGAATATTTTTATCCGCATATTCGCCGGTCGCCGTTTTTGTCAGCCCAATCACTCCGTGTTTTGTAGCAGCATAAGGGCCGACCCCTGGACTTCCTACAAGTCCTGCGTTGGACGCTGTATTAACGATGGAACCTCCACCATTTTCAAGCATAGCTTGAATAACATATTTCAAGCCATAAAAAGCTCCTTTTAAATTGATATTGATTACTTTCTCAAAAGCATCATCCGGATACTCAGCTATAGGCGCAACTGCTCCCTCAACGCCGGCGTTGTTAAAGAACATATCGATTTTTCCGAATGCTTTTTTTGTTTCCTCTATGTATCGTTTCACATCCTCAACTTTGCTGACATCCGCTTGAACAAAGATAGCTTTTCCACCTTTTTCTTCAATCTGGCGAACCGTTTCCATGCCGTTTTCTTCTGACAAATCGACTACAGATACAAAAGCCCCCTTGCTGGCCAACAATAAACAAACTTCACGCCCAATTCCGCTGCCGCCGCCAGTGACAATCGCAGATTTGCCTTCAAAATTTGCCATTTTTATATACCTCCTTTATCAAATTTCAAAAAATTGTTTACATGCATAAAGTATACACCATATTTGACGTCATCAAAAGATTACTTATTTAAAAATTAAAATAAAAATATATCAGCCGACAGTAGCATTGCATTAAGTTAATTTTAATTTGTCAAGCCCAATTTTATGGTTCATCACCAAAAGATGTACTTGATTTTTACGTTAAAATGTGATAGAGGTCTCTAGACGGACACGCAAAGTAAAACGCTGGATATTTCGATACCCATATCCTCGCCTTTTGATCAATTTTATTTTGTTGTTGATTCCTTCCATTGGACCATTTGAGTAAGAAAAAACGATGCAAGAAAGCACTGCGTCTCTTCGGGTGATGAGTGCCTTGGCAATACTGCGTACGGCGGCACAGTCGCTAAAAAGGTACCGGTCAAACCATTGGGTCAAACGAGTTTCGGCTTGCTTTCTTGTTTGGCTTTTGGATACGTAACGGAAATGTTGAAGTGCTTGATAGACATCACGTAAATAAGCACTTTCTTGGCACCATTGTCGAACTTCCTGTCTCTCTTCTTCTGTTAATTTTTCTGGACGTTGGCTTAACAATCGGCACACGCGGCGAACGCTTCCATGTTTGGTTCCGCCTTTGGCAAGGTATTTGCGACAACGTTCCAGTGCATCGGTGAATAACTGAATCACATGGAAGTGGTCAAGAACATGGATGGCTTTTGGACATACCTTTTCAATGGCTTTTCTCATGGCAGGAGCCAAGTCGCTGACAACATACTTCACTTTGGAGGCGACGGGTTGAAGCGCCTCCACAATGGCTTCTTCATTTTTTCCAGAAGCAATGGAAAGGACATTCCGAGTCTGTGTGTCCATCACCGCTACTCCGTAATCATGTCCCTTTCGGAAAGCGAATTCATCCACACATACTACTGTAGGATTCGATGTTGGTAAAAGAGCCGGGGCATATTGATAAAACCAGCGTTCTACTGTCGTATAGGCGAGTTGTAACAAGCGAGCGACTTCTTGAATCGTTTTTCCGATGCATAACTGGGCGACCCAATGTTGAAACGATTCCGTCGCGATACTGTGAGACGGAAGTCCCGGATAAGAAACGGTGAACGTCAGAAAACAGGCTTGGCAACGCCGTCTTTCTATGGGAAGTTCAATCCAAAATAAACCGACCGTATTTGTATAGCCATGAATCCATTGTTTTCGTTTCGATGATATTTTGGTTGTCCGTCCGAAGCAAGTCGGGCAGATCGGACAATGAGGAGGGAGGGAAAGTTCAAAAATCCATCGTTCTCCCTCTTTTCGTTCTCCATGAATAAGAAAGCCTGGTAAAGTGATCAAATCTTTGATAAACTGAGATTGCATGCGAAATTTCCTCCATGGTTGATGGTTTGGTCACCTTTACCATACAGGAAATTTCGCATTTTTTGTACCCTTGATCAGAAAACAACCTGATTGTCAAGTACATTTTGTGGTGAAGAGCCAATTTTATGTTAAATTTCATCTTTTTGGATATAAAAAAACTCCTTATAATTAGGATTGGCAGTCCTATCCAAATCCTAAGAATAAGGAGAAACCATTATGGATAAGAATACCACAGAATCCACAATAAATGAACTATTTAAAGAGATCGATCCAATAACTTTTTCAAAACTAATTAATGTGATTGACGTTGACAAATACATTAAAAAATTAACGGCGTATAAGTTTTTACAACTTTGTATCATCGCTCAGTTAAACGAATTGGAAAGCTTAACAAAATTGGCCAAACATTTGAAAGACAAGGAAGAGTTGCAGACATATCTGGAATTTGATGCAATTAGTACTTCGCAACTTTCTCGCAAATTAGGCCAATTATCCCCTCAACTGTTTGAAAAAGTATTTAAATATCTGGTCTTAAAGATCCAAGGGCAAATGAAAAATGCCCCGATCATCCGAAACATTGGTCGTCTTCTGGTCATTGATTCTACCACGATGAGCATGAGTTTGAGCCAATATCCATGGGCAACTTTTCGTAAGACAAAGGCTGGTGTTCGACTCCATTTAAAGGTTGTTGTAACGAAGGATATCACTGTTCCGGATCAAGGGATTATCTTACCCGCGAAACATGCCGATCGCACACAGATGGACGAACTCATTGAAATCGATCCAAATGCGATTTACTTGTTTGATCGAGGGTATGTCGATTACAAACAGTTCGACCGCTTATGCCGAGAAGGGGTGCGATTCATTACCCGGCTTAAAAAGAACGCAGAGATTGAAGTTTTATCGGAACGGATTCCCAATCCAGAACGTTTGATTTATAGGGATCAGATTGTCATTTTAGGAAATGACCGTAATCATACCAAAATGACTCATCCTCTCCGATTGATCGAAACGGTCGACAGCGAAGGGAATCCCGTGATCATCATAACCAATTGCTTTGATCTTTCTGCGGAAGAGATTGCAGATTTATACCGATATCGCTGGAAGATAGAGACCTTCTTTAAATGGATGAAACAGCACCTTAAGATAAAAAGATTTTATGGAAAAAGTCAAAATGCCGTTTACAATCAAATTTGGATCGCCCTAATCACCTATTGCTTACAGGCCATGCTCCAATTAAAAGTGAATCACGATGGTCCTTTATTAGAGATCAAGCGAACTTTACAGAATCTGCTTTTTAAAGGTTTTGACTGTTTTGTTCGCTCCCTTTTTAAAAAGCCAATTCGAACGTCCAACGGTCGGAAAAAATACCATTGGGAAAAAGATTTTGAAACCATCGTGTACCAATTTGAAGAAGGGGAGGTGGAACACCTAGACGATTTAGTTTATGATCCAATGTTTCTGTAATATATTACCAAATTGTGGAAATGGACTGCCGATTAAGACGTCATTGTCCTTTTAAGCTTGCTTAGAAAGATTGTATGTCTGAATATTCAGTTACATGAAATAACTGGAATTTTTATTGAGCTTGACAAACATTAAATTTTTTTATGCAACGCTACTGATCAGCCGATAATAAAAATGTGAATAAAAAAGACCATGTTCAAGCATACAAGGAGGTACACGATTTGGATATCGTCCAAGCAATTATTCAATCCATTCCAATTTTTAAACAAGTTTTGCGAGAGGATATTATGATCACAGTCTTTGATCATGAAAAATATTTATTTTATTCTCCCAGCAAAGATTTAGACTTTGGTCATCAACCCGGTGATCCATTGCCGCCGAAGTATTTGAACTTTCAGATGGTTGACAGGGAAAAGCCGGTTGTCGTCAAAGTCCCCGAAGAAGAATTTGGCATACCGTTTGATAGCATATCCGTGCCTATAAAAGATGAAAACGGCAATGTGATCGCTGCAATAAATGCGGCCATCAGCACTAAAAAGCAGCATTATTTAAAAACCATTATTGATGAAATAGAAAGCTTTTCCCACTCATTATTAGATAAAATACAGCAAATTGTGGCTCATTCTGAAGAACTGTCAGCAACTGCTGATGAAATAACGCAAATTGTGAAAAAAGCAACTGAACATTCCGACAAAGTCGGCAACATAACGAAAATCATAAAAGAGATTAGTGATCAAACAAATCTTTTAGGCTTAAACGCAGCGATAGAAGCTGCTCGCGTTGGCGCTGCCGGTGCTGGATTTGGCGTAGTGGCAAATGAAATACGCAAATTGTCTACAAATACGAAGGAAGAAACAGTAAATATTGAACAAACATTAGACAGCATTCAAGAATACATGAAGCGAATGGAAAATGATTTTAACGAAATATCCCAATCTTCACAAGAAGAAGCACAACTAATCACGGAACTAATGGCAGATTTAGAAAATTTAAATCGAGTTTCCCATAAATTAAAAGAATTCATGAAAACTATAATGGGATACGATGAAGATATGGAAATCAAACAATAAAAAGGAATTCACTTTTCTTAACAAATACAAAAAGCGTTGCAAGTATTGCAACGCTTTTATCATCAATGAAAATGAAACGATCTATTTCCAATTCTATATATATAGACAACAAATGGCAGAGAAGGAGGGATTTGAGCCCTCGCTCCGCTAAACACGACCTACACCCTTAGCAGGAGCCTCTTCATCCACTTGAGTACTTATACATACTGACTCCGCAGGCAGGATTCGAACCTGCGACCGTTCGGTTAACAGCCGAATGCTCTACCACTGAGCTACTGCGGAATATAAAAAAAATTTAAAGCATTTTGCCAAATAGAGCAGCTTTTGACTGACAATTGCAACAATGTCAATTGCCCAACTAAGCTGCTAAAAAAATAGCAATGGGCCTGAGTGGACTTGAACCACCGACCTCACGCTTATCAGGCGTGCGCTCTAACCAGCTGAGCTACAAGCCCATATTAAGCGGGTGATGGGAATCGAACCCACGACATCAGCTTGGAAGGCTGAGGTTTTACCACTAAACTACACCCGCGCGAAAATATTTATTTTTCTATTTAAATGATAAACACGCATTTTCCATGCCTCTTCCTCTTCCAGCATTGTTCGAGGATGTAAATGCGTCGAGGCAACTCGCAGATTATTCATTGAAGTGTCGCTCGTGGCTGAGGTTTTACCACTAAACTACACCCGCATAATAAGCTGATAATAGAAATAAATACTTACTTTCAATGCCATATTATCTATCTCTACTATAGGCAAATGGGGCGACTGATGGGAATCGAACCCACGAATGCCAGAGCCACAATCTGGTGCGTTAACCACTTCGCCACAGTCGCCGCAATTAATAAAACAATGGCTCGGGACGGAATCGAACCGCCGACACAAGGATTTTCAGTCCTTTGCTCTACCGACTGAGCTACCGAGCCGTAAAACTCCGATAAAAAATTATGTACAATCCATCATTAAAGAAAGAATTCATTGACACAATCTGCTGTACTTGAAAAAATTCCTCATACAGCTGTTGAATCAATAATTAATGGCGGTCCCGACGGGAATCGAACCCGCGATCTCCTGCGTGACAGGCAGGCATGTTAACCGCTACACTACGGGACCATTGGTTGCGGGGGCAGGATTTGAACCTGCGACCTTCGGGTTATGAGCCCGACGAGCTACCGGACTGCTCCACCCCGCGATAATAATGACGGAGGAGGAGGGATTCGAACCCCCGCGCGGTTTGACCCGCCTCTCGGTTTTCAAGACCGACCCCTTCAGCCAGACTTGGGTACTCCTCCATATAATAAAGATGGTGGACCTTGCAGGATTCGAACCTGCGACCGGACGGTTATGAGCCGTCTGCTCTGACCAGCTGAGCTAAAGGTCCGAAAAATGGCGGTGGAGGGGATCGAACCCCCGACCTCACGGGTATGAACCGTACGCTCTAGCCAGCTGAGCTACACCGCCAAATTAAATATGGAGCCTAGCGGGATCGAACCGCTGACCTCCTGCGTGCAAAGCAGGCGCTCTCCCAGCTGAGCTAAGGCCCCTTTAAATTCCCTGGTCGGGAAGACAGGATTCGAACCTGCGACCCCATGGTCCCAAACCATGTGCTCTACCAAGCTGAGCTACTTCCCGATATGGCGCGCCCGAGAGGAGTCGAACCCCTAACCTTTTGATCCGTAGTCAAACGCTCTATCCAATTGAGCTACGGGCGCAAATATGGTGCCGAGGACCGGACTTGAACCGGTACGGTAGTCACCTACCGCAGGATTTTAAGTCCTGTGCGTCTGCCAATTCCGCCACCCCGGCACAGAAAAGCGGAAGACGGGATTCGAACCCGCGACCCCCACCTTGGCAAGGTGGTGTTCTACCACTGAACTACTTCCGCATATGATGCGGGTGGAGGGACTTGAACCCCCACGCCGTAAGGCGCTAGATCCTAAGTCTAGTGCGTCTGCCAATTCCGCCACACCCGCGTCAAAATGGTGAGCCATGGAGGATTCGAACCTCCGACCCTCTGATTAAAAGTCAGATGCTCTACCGACTGAGCTAATGGCTCATAAAAAATTTTTTTCTCCCAATCCATTTTTCATTTGTCATATGCCCCTTCCTCTGCCAGTCTTTTCGAGGATGTTGGATGCGTCGGGACAACTCTCTGATTGTTCGTCGAAGCATTGCTCGTTACTCTGACGACTAATCTAAAAGCTCCTGCTCAATATGCAACACCTTTAATGATGCCGGCGAGAGGAATCGAACCCCCAACCTACTGATTACGATTCAGTTGCTCTGCCAATTGAGCTACACCGGCATGATGAATACAACAATCAATAATCAGTCTTGCTTCATTTGATCGTCGTTCCAATCTTAGAAATCTTGTCCAAGGAAAAGTTCAATTGGTACGATGAAGCAGCATGAAAGACGATATCTCGACCGTGCTTTGCCAATTGAGCTGAATCGATATACTGTATGGTGGAGGATGACGGGATCGAACCGCCGACCCCTTGCTTGTAAGGCAAGTGCTCTCCCAGCTGAGCTAATCCTCCAATTCAAAAATCACCAGAGGACATATGCAAAGTAAATAAAAGCCCATAATTCTTTCAAAACTAGATAACGGTTCCTTCACGAATAGATGCTCTTTCTTGGTTAAGTCCTCGATCGATTAGTATCCGTCAGCTCCACGTGTCACCACGCTTCCACCTCGGACCTATCTACCTCGTCATCTTCAAGGGATCTTACTCGCGTTTAGCGATGGGAAATCTCATCTTGAGGGGGGCTTCACGCTTAGATGCTTTCAGCGCTTATCCCTTCCGCACATAGCTACCCAGCGGTGCCCCTGGCGGGACAACTGGTACACCAGCGGTGCGTCCATCCCGGTCCTCTCGTACTAAGGACAGCTCCTCTCAAATTTCCTGCGCCCGCGACGGATAGGGACCGAACTGTCTCACGACGTTCTGAACCCAGCTCGCGTACCGCTTTAATGGGCGAACAGCCCAACCCTTGGGACCGACTACAGCCCCAGGATGCGATGAGCCGACATCGAGGTGCCAAACCTCCCCGTCGATGTGGACTCTTGGGGGAGATCAGCCTGTTATCCCCGGGGTAGCTTTTATCCGTTGAGCGATGGCCCTTCCATGCGGAACCACCGGATCACTAAGCCCGACTTTCGTCCCTGCTCGACTTGTAGGTCTCGCAGTCAAGCTCCCTTCTGCCTTTGCACTCTCCGAATGATTTCCAACCATTCTGAGGGAACCTTTGGGCGCCTCCGTTACCTTTTAGGAGGCGACCGCCCCAGTCAAACTGCCCACCTGACACTGTCTCCCGCCCCGATCAGGGGCGCGGGTTAGAATGTCAGTACAGCCAGGGTAGTATCCCACCGTCGCCTCAGCGCAAGCTGGCGCTCACGCGTCTCTGGCTCCTACCTATCCTGTACAAGCTGTACCCACATTCAATATCAGGCTGCAGTAAAGCTCCACGGGGTCTTTCCGTCCTGTCGCGGGTAACCTGCATCTTCACAGGTACTATAATTTCACCGAGTCTCTCGTTGAGACAGTGCCCAGATCGTTACGCCTTTCGTGCGGGTCGGAACTTACCCGACAAGGAATTTCGCTACCTTAGGACCGTTATAGTTACGGCCGCCGTTTACTGGGGCTTCGGTTCGCACCTTCAGCTACAGCTTAAGCGCTCCCCTTAACCTTCCAGCACCGGGCAGGCGTCAGCCCCTATACTTCACCTTACGGTTTCGCAGAGACCTGTGTTTTTGCTAAACAGTCGCCTGGGCCTTTTCACTGCGGCTCATCATGGCTTATCACCTTGATGAGCACCCCTTCTCCCGAAGTTACGGGGTCATTTTGCCGAGTTCCTTAACGAGAGTTCTCTCGCTCACCTTAGGATTCTCTCCTCGCCTACCTGTGTCGGTTTGCGGTACGGGCACCTCTCACCTCGCTAGAGGCTTTTCTTGGCAGTGTGGAATCGGGAACTTCGGTACTTCCTTTCCCTCGCCATCACAGCTCAAGCACACGGCAAGCGGATTTGCCTGCTTGCCAGCCCTAACTGCTTGGACGCGCACATCCAGCCGCGCGCTTACCCTATCCTCCTGCGTCCCCCCATTGCTCAAACGGTGAGGAGGTGGTACAGGAATATCAACCTGTTGTCCATCACCTACGCCTTTCGGCCTCGGCTTAGGTCCCGACTAACCCTGAGCGGACGAGCCTTCCTCAGGAAACCTTAGGCTTTCGGCGGAGGGGATTCTCACCCCTCTTTCGCTACTCATACCGGCATTCTCACTTCTAAGCGCTCCACCGGTCCTTCCGGTCCGGCTTCGATGCCCTTAGAACGCTCTCCTACCGCTGACACCAACGGTGTCAACCCGCAGCTTCGGTGATACGTTTAGCCCCGGTACATTTTCGGCGCAGAGCCACTCGACCAGTGAGCTATTACGCACTCTTTAAATGGTGGCTGCTTCTAAGCCAACATCCTGGTTGTCTAAGCAGCTCCACATCCTTTTCCACTTAACGTATACTTTGGGACCTTAGCTGGCGGTCTGGGCTGTTTCCCTTTTGACCACGGATCTTATCACTCGCAGTCTGACTCCCAAGGATAAGTCATTGGCATTCGGAGTTTGACTGAATTCGGTAACCCGATGGGGGCCCCTCGTCCAATCAGTGCTCTACCTCCAAGACTCTTCCCTTGAGGCTAGCCCTAAAGCTATTTCGGAGAGAACCAGCTATCTCCAAGTTCGATTGGCATTTCACCCCTACCCACACCTCATCCCCGCACTTTTCAACGTGCGTGGGTTCGGGCCTCCAGCAAGTGTTACCTTGCCTTCACCCTGGACATGGGTAGATCACCTGGTTTCGGGTCTGCGACCTCGTACTATTTCGCCCTCTTCAGACTCGCTTTCGCTGCGGCTCCGCCTTTCGGCTTAACCTTGCACGAAATCGCAACTCGCCGGTTCATTCTACAAAAGGCACGCCATCACCCGTTAATGGGCTCTGACTACTTGTAGGCACACGGTTTCAGGTTCTCTTTCACTCCCCTCCCGGGGTGCTTTTCACCTTTCCCTCACGGTACTGGTTCACTATCGGTCACTAGGGAGTATTTAGCCTTGGGAGATGGTCCTCCCTGCTTCCGACGGGATTTCACGTGTCCCGCCGTACTCAGGATCCACTCGGGAGGGAACGGAGTTTCGACTACAGGGTTGTTACCTTCTCTGACGGGCCTTTCCAGACCTCTTCGTCTACCCCGTTCCTTTGTCACTCCTTAATCGAGTGTCCTACAACCCCAAGAGGCACGCCTCTTGGTTTGGGCTGTTCCCGTTTCGCTCGCCGCTACTCAGGGAATCGCTGTTGCTTTCTCTTCCTCCGGGTACTTAGATGTTTCAGTTCCCCGGGTTGCCCTCCATACCCTATGGATTCAGGTATGGATACTGCCCCATTACGGGCAGTGGGTTCCCCCATTCGGACATCTCCGGATCGACGCTTACTTACAGCTCCCCGAAGCATTTCGGTGTTTGTCCCGTCCTTCATCGGCTCCTAGTGCCAAGGCATCCACCGTGCGCCCTTTCTAACTTAACCGTTTCTTCCTAACATGAGCGATCTATTCGTGAATGTCTTTCCGTTATCCAGTTTTCAAAGAACAATCAAGAAGGATATGATCCTTCAAAACTAAACAAAACGGAAAAGCGCACCCTATTTCAATGTATATATCCTTAGAAAGGAGGTGATCCAGCCGCACCTTCCGATACGGCTACCTTGTTACGACTTCACCCCAATCATTTGTCCCACCTTCGGCGGCTGGCTCCCGTAAGGGTTACCCCACCGACTTCGGGTGTTACAAACTCTCGTGGTGTGACGGGCGGTGTGTACAAGACCCGGGAACGTATTCACCGCGGCATGCTGATCCGCGATTACTAGCGATTCCGGCTTCATGCAGGCGAGTTGCAGCCTGCAATCCGAACTGAGAGTGGTTTTTTGGGATTCGCTCCACCTCGCGGTTTCGCTGCCCTTTGTACCACCCATTGTAGCACGTGTGTAGCCCAGGTCATAAGGGGCATGATGATTTGACGTCATCCCCACCTTCCTCCGACTTTTAGCCGGCAGTCACCTTAGAGTGCCCAACTGAATGCTGGCAACTAAGGTCAAGGGTTGCGCTCGTTGCGGGACTTAACCCAACATCTCACGACACGAGCTGACGACAACCATGCACCACCTGTCACCCTGTCCCCGAAAGGGGAACGCCCTATCTCTAGGGTTGTCAGGGGATGTCAAGACCTGGTAAGGTTCTTCGCGTTGCTTCGAATTAAACCACATGCTCCACCGCTTGTGCGGGTCCCCGTCAATTCCTTTGAGTTTCAGCCTTGCGGCCGTACTCCCCAGGCGGAGTGCTTAATGCGTTTGCTGCAGCACTAAAGGGTGGATACCCTCTAACACTTAGCACTCATCGTTTACGGCGTGGACTACCAGGGTATCTAATCCTGTTCGCTCCCCACGCTTTCGCGCCTCAGCGTCAGTTACAGGCCAGAGAGCCGCCTTCGCCACTGGTGTTCCTCCACATCTCTACGCATTTCACCGCTACACGTGGAATTCCGCTCCCCTCTCCTGCACTCAAGTTCCCCAGTTTCCAATGGCCGCTCGCGGTTGAGCCGCGAGATTTCACATCAGACTTAAGGAACCGCCTGCGCGCGCTTTACGCCCAATAATTCCGGACAACGCTTGCCACCTACGTATTACCGCGGCTGCTGGCACGTAGTTAGCCGTGGCTTCCTCGTCAGGTACCGTCAAGGTACCGCCCTGTTCGAACGGCACTTGTTCTTCCCTGACAACAGAGCTTTACGATCCGAAGACCTTCTTCGCTCACGCGGCGTTGCTCCGTCAGACTTTCGTCCATTGCGGAAGATTCCCTACTGCTGCCTCCCGTAGGAGTCTGGGCCGTGTCTCAGTCCCAGTGTGGCCGGTCACCCTCTCAGGTCGGCTACGCATCGTCGCCTTGGTGAGCCGTTACCTCACCAACTAGCTAATGCGCCGCGGGCCCATCCTGCAGTGACAGCTAAAAGCCGCCTTTCAACCGAAAACCATGCGGTTTTCGGTGTTATCCGGTATTAGCTCCGGTTTCCCGAAGTTATCCCAGTCTGCAGGGCAGGTTGCCCACGTGTTACTCACCCGTCCGCCGCTAACCTAAAGGAGCAAGCTCCCTTCGGTCCGCTCGACTTGCATGTATTAGGCACGCCGCCAGCGTTCGTCCTGAGCCAGGATCAAACTCTCCAAAAAAAGTTTGTCACCAAATGCTCTTGTCAGAATCAACAGGCACGCTTTTCGTTTTGTTCAGTTTTCAAAGATCATTTTCCGCTGTATTTTTACAGCGACTTTTTCAATATACAACTATTCAGAGCAAAATGTCAAGAGTTTTTTTTAAAAGTAATTTTTTATTCATGACTAATGTCTCATTGATCTTAACGACATTTGATATTCTATCACCATTAACCACTAATTGCAATATAAATTTTTATAAAAAAAGATTTATTTTTGATAGTCGTTAGACAAAAATTGATTTAGTAGACGAAAGCATACTCATTCAAATAATTATCTGTTAGAACATATTTTACCACAAACAAACGCATTGTTAAGCACCTCTTACTGTTTGTGATCCGCTAAAATTTCTATCTAACGAGCCAAAGGAAAATCGATGTCAAGCATTTGTCAGCATCACCGTTTTCATAAACACGATTTCACCGGATTGAAACATGACACTGTGAAGCAATTTATCGATCGAGACAATAGTTTCCTCAACTTAAAAAAAGACGCGATGCAGCCAAGTACAAATAAAAGCAGAATGCTGATGCAGCCATAGCATTTATTTTTTTGTATTAAAAATGGACAAGCATGAATATATAAAATTTAGAGAGACAAAAGCGGGAGGGATAAAAATGGATCTGGCTTTCTTAATTATTGCTTATTTTTTATCCATTTTCCATTTTGCATATGGATATAAAGAAGCTATAAGAATAAGCGAAGAAAACGGAAAAGTGAACGGTTGGTCCGTCATTTTTTCGTTTCCACTCGGATTTATATTTGCATTTTTTACAAACTTTTTTTATCACAAAATATATTTATAAATTCAATCAGTAGATTTATACAATCTTTACGGAAAAGCTTTTTCCTTCATCTTTTCATTGAAGACGAATATTATCACAAAAAACTCATTTTTTTATGAAGAAATAATAAAACCCTTGGTCAACAAGGGTTTTTTAAATGGAGCATAGGGGGCTCGAACCCCTGACCTTCGCGCTGCCAGCACGACGCTCTCCCAACTGAGCTAATGCCCCGTTTTTCATTTGTCACAGACAATATTATAGCGTGATGATTTTTCCAATACAAGTATAAATTTATACCCGAGTTCGACAGTTTTGAGGTCATTTTAGGCAAATGGAAATGACCAAAATGCTGTTATATCAAGGGTTTCGTAATGCGGATCCTAGGAAAAAACGCCGAATTTCATAGGCACACGATTTATTAATTTTTCCTTTTAAAAATAAATTTTATACGTTATAATATAGGCATGTACATACGACGAGTCACACGCAAAAACAAGGATGGAACAACCGTTGCTTATCTCCAGCTTGCTCACAATGAATGGGATCCAAAGGCCAAATATGCGAAAGCGAAGGTGATTTATTCATTCGGGCGCGAAGATGAAGTGGATCGCGCCGTCTTGGAACGTCTGGCCAAAAGCATTTCGCGATTCCTTTCTCCTGAGCAGGCTTGGGAAGTCGAAACGTTGACAGGAGAAGCTTCCGATGACTTTCAATTCCAGTCATGCAAACACCTCGGCGGCGTCTGGCTCTTGGATCAGCTCTGGAGACAACTGGGGTTGGGAGAGATTCTCCACTCCTTGTTTACCTCCCGACATCACCAGATTTCGCTGGAACGGCTGATTTTTGCCATGGTGGCGAATCGCGCCCTTCATCCGTCAAGCAAGTTGGCGATGGAGGAGTGGGTGGAGAAAGACGTGTATATCCCTCACCTTTCTCAAGCCGCCAGCCACCAGTTGTACCGGGCGATGGATGAACTGTTGGCCGTGCAGCCGGAATTGGAACGTCAAGTGTTCCATGCTGTGGCCGATTTATTGAATTTGGAAGTCGACTTGATTTACTTCGATACGACTTCGTCGTACTTCGAAGTGGATCCCTCTGAAACACCGGAAGGAGAATCGCTTCGAAAACAAGGATTCTCGAAAGACAAACGCCCAGACTTGGTTCAAATCGTCATTGGGCTGGCTGTCACCCGGGAAGGAATCCCGATTCGCGCTTGGGTATGGCCTGGCAATACGATGGACATGACGGTCATCAAACAGGTGAAACAAGACTTGATTGGCTGGAAGCTTGGACGTGTGATCAGCGTCATGGACCGCGGCTTTTCCTCTGAAGAGAATTTGCGAATCTTGCAACAGGCCGGCGGACACTACATTGTCGGCGAAAAAATGCGATCCGGCAAAGCCGCCGTCGAAGAGGCCTTAAGTCGTCGCGGACGTTATCATGAAGTGGACGAGAATTTGCACATCAAAGAAATCATCGTCGGCGACGGAGAAGCGCGTCAGCGCTATGTTCTCGTGTACAATCCCAGCGAAGCCGAACGCCAACGCAAGGAGCGAGAAAAGCTGCTTGAATCGCTGAAAGAGGAGTTAGAAGGGCTTCGCCAACTCCCAAACGAAGCCCATCATAAGGCGACCTGCCGGTTGCGTTCCCATTCGTCCTACGGAAAATACTTGCGCCAGTTGAAGGACGGAACCCTTCGCATCGACAAGCAAGCGGTTCGTGACGCGGAAAAGTACGACGGCAAATATCTCATCCGGACATCCGATGACACCTTGTCTGCCGAAGATGTCGCCATCGGGTATAAGCAGCTGGTGGATATTGAGCAGGCCTTCCGAACATTGAAGTCTACATTGGAATTGCGGCCTATGTATCATCGCTTGGAAGACCGCATTCGGGCGCATGTGCTGCTCAGTTGGCTTGCTCTCTTGTTAGTTCGGATCGTGGAGATTCGAACCTATGAATCGTGGCCGAACGTAAGGGACGAATGCGAACGTCTCATGCTTGGACATTTTTCTTCAAAAAACGGTGACCTTTATCAACGAACCGAACTGACGGCCAAACAGGCTCAATTCTTTGCGGCTCTAGGGCTGGAGCCTCCTCCGAAGATTCTAGGCATTCATCCTCGCACCTAGATACACGCCCAACGTATGCCCAAATGCCTCTCGTCCCTTTGGTATCAAGGGATGAGAGGCATTTTGTTTGCCTAGTGACTGTCGAACTCGGGTTATACAAATGACGAAATTTCATAAGAGGTTTTTCTCCTGTAAAAAAGTTGATGCGGTAACGCTCTTTTCAAAGATATATCAGAATTTACATGGACCAATTACTTATCAAAATCATACGATGGCTACAGAGGGGGGAACGATAAATGATTGCAATTCAAAATAGGCCTATTACAGCTAATGAATTAAAAGAATTTTTTTCAGATGCAAAAGATCGGGAAATTATTGATTGGATGGCAAACAGCCACAAAGTTTATCGCTATGAATCCTTAAATGAATTAAAGTTTGAAATTTTATTCAGGAGAAAAACGATCGAAGCTTCGCTCGACCTTTTAAAAAGCAAAGCGCAATTTGCGACATTTGAAAATTCATACTGTCATGATCGCTTCTGGCAGCTGAGCAGTAAAGGGGCGTTTTTGTTAAAAAAAGATGTGACTCCGGCAAAAGGAATAGAGGACATTTTTATAAATGGAAATAAATATGCATTTGAATGTGCAACAGCTATAGTCATTGTGTTCTATAAAGCTGCTCTTGATTCAATAGGGGAAAAAGCTTTTAATTATTTATTTGCAGATCTTGTTTTATATGACTGGCATTACGACAAAGACCTCGGAGTCCGAACGACCGTTACGACTGATTTTGTCCCAGGAGACTGCGTTTATTTCAACAACCCGGATTTTAACCCGGAAACACCACAGTGGCGGGGGGTAAATGCGATTCATCTCGGCAATAATCTGTATTACGGTCACGGAATCGGAATTCGTGATGCAAAAGGCGTCATCGAAACGTTAAATCGATATCGAAAAAGACAAGCGGTTGAATCGGCTTATTTAAAAGATCAAGTTACAAGACCGAATTACAAGTACCTATCAACTTATCAAAACTATATTCGTGAAAATAAAAATAAACGAATTTCGGCTAGAATCGGGCAAACTTTTTATACATTTTAACTAAAACCTATCCTTTTAAAATTTTTGCATAATATGTCCGTTTTCTAGGTCCGTCAAACTCGCAAAAATAAATGCCTTGCCATGTCCCAAGCAGCAAATTTCCTTCCAAGATGATAACGTGCTGGGATGCTCCGACAGTACTTGCTTTCATATGAGCAGCAGTATTCCCTTCAAAATGCCGGTCAAGCGGATTCTCCCATGGGTACAGCTCATCGAAACGGCGAATCATATCCCGCTTTACGTCAGGATCAGCATTTTCATTGATCGTAATGCCTGCTGTCGTGTGCGGACAGTATACCACAACTATCCCTTCTGAAACGGCTGATTCATGTACAAACTGTTGAATTGACATTGTAATGTCAATCATTTCATCACGCCGGCTCGTCTGTAATATAAATTTTTTTAACATGATAAACACCGCCTCTTAGCCTTGCGCTTTTTCTAAAATGACAAGGGGCCTATTATACGAATAAGCCCCTTTTCCAATTTTTATTCTTCTTGAGATTGGAAGAAAATCATCACGAATTTCAGAAGTTCAAATAGAGATATTAAAGCTGCCGCAACATACGTTAAAGCTGCTGCATTTAATACTTTATTGACTCCGTGCTCTTCTTCGTTTCGGATAAAGCCGTCGCTTACTAAAATAGCTTTTGCTCTAGAGCTCGCATTAAACTCAACAGGCAATGTGATCAACTGAAATGCAACTGCAGCGGAGAAAAAGATAATCCCAAGCCCTAACAAGTTTAAGCTTTGTAATAAAAACCCGGCAATAAGCAAAATCGGAGCAATTCCCGATGTAAGATTGACAACTGGAAACATTTTATGTCTTAACACAAGAGCACCATACCGTTCTTTATGTTGAATTGCGTGTCCGCACTCATGCGCCGCGACGGAGACGGCCGCAATCGAATTTCCGTAATAAACCGGCTCTGATAACCGCACAACCCGATGAATTGGATCGTAGTGGTCTGTCAGCTGCCCGTGAACAGGCTCGACTGGAACGTCATAAAGTCCGTTTTGATCCAAAATTCTCCGCGCAACTTCTGCCCCTGTTAAATGACTCGAAGCGATCACATCGGAATACTTAGCAAAATTCCCTTTCACACGGAATTGCGCCCAAATAGATATTCCGAAGGCAATGAACACCAGAATGTCCATCGGATGAAAAAGCATTTTGAAAAACCTCCCGTTCTATTTTTTATAGTTAACAATAATATAACAATTTTTGAAGGAATTTGTACAGAATTTTGTATCAATGTAAAAGAACTGACACATGTCTTTACTATTCTACGATGACATGAACCATTTCATTCAGCTTTACTGTAAAATCACCCCATAATTATGAATTCAGCTGTCCAACATATTCATACGCATTTGTATACGAAAAGTTTCATTTTCAAAAAAGAATTTGCACATACTAATACAGGGGTGTTGAGATGAAACTTAATAATGAAGAGAAAAAACAACTGAGTACCGCAATTGATAACATGAACGATGCGTTAGATGTATTTATCGAGCTGTACAATGAATCAGAAGAAGATGTAAGCATTATAGAATTTGAAGATCAAACCATCAAGGCGATTAAACGCGCGGTCGATGCATACGGAAAAGAGGCCGTTTCCAAAAAAATCAATACAATTATTACAGAAATTTTCTCTTTTCTTGCCGAAACGAAAGGAAGTAAATCATGAAATCGACAAAGCTTTGGATTCAATATTTAAGGTGGCCGGTTTTTATCCGAATGTCTGTTATTGTGTTAATGATTTTAATTTTGTTTGGCACGATGATTTCTTACATAGAACCGAAGGAGTTTCCTACACCTTTTGAAGGCATATGGTGGGCTCTTGTAACAATGTCTACAACCGGTTATGGCGATTTCGTTCCAAAAACTTTTTTGGGACGTACATTTGGAATGATACTAATTTTGACCGGAGTAGCATTTTTAACATCCTATTTTACGAATTTATCAGCTGCTGCTGTAAAAAGGCAAAATGCCTATATTGACGGGGAAATTCCTTTCAAAGGGAAAAACCATTTTTTATTAATTGGCTGGAATGAAAAAACAAAGGAGATTATTGAAACACTGCGTATTATAAAATTTTACTGCCCTATTGTTCTTATCGACCAAACATTATCTGAGGCACCTTATATTGATGAAAACATACACTTTATTAAAGGAAATCCTGCCGATGATCAAATTTTAAATAAAGCAAACATTAAAGAGGCAAAAGCTGTCTTCATAACAGCTGATCAACATAGAAACGAATTGGAAGCCGACATGCTCACGATTTTAGTATTAATTACGGTAAAAGCGTCAAATCCGTCCGTGTACACCATTTGCGAAATGATGACAAAAACACAAACATTGAATGCCAAACGGGCGGGAGCTGATGAGATTATTCAATCTTTCCAGGTGGTTGGTCAAGTCTTTTTAAATAGCTTCTTATTTCAGAATGGATTTTCGAATGTTATATTAGAACTCGGGAAAGCATACGGCGCCCGCTTAACAATTGAATCTCCAACAGACCAGGACATCGGGAAAAATTTTCAGCAATTACATAATGACCTGTTTTCCAATGGCATCATTCTTTTTGGCATCAAAAGAGGGGAAGAGATTTTTCTAAACCCTCCCCACAATTTTACAGTCGTTCAACACGATTGTTTAATAGCTTTAAAAAACTAATTTAATCTTCTTTCAAGCTCTTGAATTAGTGTCTCTCCTAATTGAACATAAGGCTCTAAAACATCGGCATCTTTTTCCGCCGGTTCGGAAAACTGATTAAAGGAGGCTTGGAAGTTTCCAATTGCCGCATGATCGTCAAGTCCCTCTTTATATTTGTGGGTTAAAATAAAAGGCCGGCCGAGTTTTACCGTTGCATTATGTGCATCCAATTGCCCGTCGACAGCACGAAACGGTATTCTTAAAAAGTGGTATCCGTCGTCATCATCCATCAGATAATCAAAATAACCGTGATCATAATCCCAATTCCCTCCAATTGTGTATCCTAACTGTTTTAATTCCAGTTCTAAATCGTATAAAGGATATTGTTTTCCTTCCAAAGATGAAGAAATTTCAATCATAACTTAAACACCTTCCTGCTCATTTTTTATTATGTTTACCCAATGGTGAAAAAGTAGTCATGAAAGATGCTCTTCAAGCTTTATGGAAAATGGCGATTTTTGCATTCGGCAAATATTCGAGCGAATTTTTCGTTTGATGGAAAGTCATTATTTTAAGTTAAAAAATTGGTTTTTTATTTCGAATTTTGCTCTAACTATGCGGATCCCTCTTTCCAATAATATTCTCCACGCTCTTACAGCGGACAGATAAAAGTTAAAGGGCTTCTGTTAATGGAAGGGATATAACGTGACAGTCAAAAATATTGCGATGAAGAGCAAATTGTGTATTTATTTTTCTAAATAAAGGAATAAAAGAGCAACATTGCATTCCAATTGTCGGAAGCGGGCAGCAGATAGACAAAAATAAAACAGCTGTAGCTAGAAATAGCTACAGCTGCTGCTTAATCAAATTCTGTCTGCTTGGCAAAGGAAAATTCAGCAACAAATTGCCGTTCTTTTTTACATGATTCCCTTTTATTTCAAGCGTTTTTCAAGCTCAGCTTTTTTCTCTTCAAAGCCCGGTTTGCCTAAAAGAGCGAACATGTTGATTTTGTATGCTTCTACGCCTGGCTGGTCAAACGGGTTAACGCCAAGTAAATAACCGCTCATTGCACAAGCTTTTTCAAAGAAATAAACGAGATATCCGAATGTATAAGCGTTTAATTCAGGAATGGAAACAATGAGGTTCGGTACGCCCCCGTCAGTATGAGCTAAGAGAGTCCCTTCAAATGCTTTTTTATTGACAAAATCAACAGATTTTCCGGCTAAATAATTTAATCCGTCTAGGTTGCTTTCATCTTCTTCAATCGTTATGTCATGCCGTACCTTCTCTACATGTAAGATCGTTTCAAATATGTCCCGGCGCCCTTCTTGCACATATTGTCCTAACGAATGCAGATCTGTCGAAAAGTTGGCTGAAGCAGGGAAAATACCTTTCAAATCTTTTCCTTCACTTTCCCCGAAAAGCTGCTTCCACCATTCCGCAAAATATTGAAGAGCCGGCTCATAATTGATGAGCATTTCAATTGTTTTCCCTTTATTATAAAGAATATTGCGCGCAACGGCATACTGGTAAGCTGGATTCTCCATTAGCTCGGAAGAAGAAAAATCTCTTCTTGCATCTTGAGCGCCCTTCATAATCTCTTCAATATCCACTCCGCTTACCGCAATCGGAAGAAGCCCGACAGCAGTTAGAACAGAATATCGTCCGCCGACATCATCCGGGATAATAAATGATTCATATCCTTCTTCATTTGCGAGTGTTTTGAGGGCTCCGCGCGCTTTATCTGTCGTAGCATAAATACGTTTTTTCGCTTCTTCTCTTCCATATTTATCCTCTAATAATTTGCGGAAAATTCGGAACGCTATCGCTGGTTCTGTCGTTGTTCCAGATTTAGAAATGACATTAATGGAAAAATCTTTTTCTTTTATAAAATCAATAACATCTTGGATATATGTAGAACTTATATTGTTTCCGACAAAAATAATTTGCGGCGCTTTTCTTTGGCTTTTTGAAAGAGCATTAAAAAATGAATGGTTCAACATTTCAATTGCAGCTCGAGCACCTAAATAAGAACCTCCGATTCCGATGACAAGCAATACATCAGAATCCGAACGGATTTTTTCGGCACATTGTTGAATCCGTGCAAATTCCTCCTTGTCATAATCTTGCGGCAAATCGATCCAGCCTAAAAAATCACTTCCTTGACCTGATTTTTCATGCAAGGAATGATGGGCAACCTTTACAAAATCTTGATAATATGTAAATTCTTGCTCACTAAAAAAAGATAAAGCTTTAGAGTAATCAAAACGTACATGTGCCATAAACCAATTCCTCCATCTCTAAAAATTTATCTGCCATGTCTTCCACTTTATCGAAAATATTTGTCGAAATCAAGAAAACAATAAACAGAACAGGCTCATTATTCCTGCTATCAGATGTATAAATTTTTCATTTTGATACAAGTTAATAAGGAAAAATTCAACTTAAAGGAGGTAGCAACATGAGCACTTTACAGCGGATTGCACTGCTTTTTACAATAATCGGAGCCCTGAACTGGGGTCTTATCGGATTTTTTCAATTTGATCTTGTGGCAGCTATTTTTGGCGGCCAAAATGCTGCTTTATCTAGAATCATTTATGGTATAGTCGGTATTGCCGGTCTCATTAATCTTGCTCTCTTATTTAAACCTGATGCAGAATTTGCCCGTAATGAGCCTAAGACGGAAACAAGATAAAGACAACAAGCATTTCAATGAGATCAAAATTCGGAGCTTAAAAATCGACATAATTTTCTGTAAAAAAACCTTCTATAATTTTTTTCTAAAATCGAACCGAAAAGTAGGGTTCAAATAAACCGGCATAATTGCCGGTTTTTTTTCATTAGCGCAGCTTGAAGGATTGCCACTTTTCGAACTTCTATAACCGAAATGACATTCGATAAATCTTTAAAAGAATGTCCGGGCAAAGTTCGATAGCAGTCTTTGTAACACGAATAAGTATTAAAAAGCAAATTCGTGTTCTACAATAACGTTTCCGTAAAATTCCGCCATGACCGTGATGCGTATGTCTTTATTTTTTTATAATATTTTCGTGTTTTGATTGTTCAATCCATTCCTGCAGCTTTTCACGCAATGTGTTAAAGCCTCTTGACGCTTCGTTTTCTGTTTTTTGTTTAGCAATTGGTTTTGATTTTTCTTCCACTGCCTTAATGGATAAGCTGATCTTTCCCGATTCATGATCAACAGAAAGAATTTTTACATTTACTTCATCGCCGATCTTTAAGTAATCCCGGACATCTTTTACATATCCGTGGGCAATTTCCGAAATATGCACTAGACCTTGCGTTTCTTCATCCAATGCTACAAATGCACCGTACGGCTGGATTCCTGTCACTTTACCAACTAAAACAGCCCCGATAGGATATTGATTAGCCATTTAAACACTCCTAATTCATAATTTCTGCTTAAAACGAATATGCGGTGATCAATTATAACACAATGTACTCATTTGAGCAAAAATAAATAAAAAAACCTGGCCTCATATTAGGCCAGGCAATAAAAACATTATAAAGATTGTACAAATCGTTTGATCCTTTTCATCGCTTCTTGAAGCTGCTCCATAGATGATGCGTATGAACAACGAATATATCCTTCGCCGCTTTGGCCAAAAACATTGCCGGGGACTACTGCTACTTTTTCTTCTAAAAGCAGTCTCTCCGCAAATTCCTCGGAAGACAATCCGGTGCTTTTAATGCTTGGAAAAGCATAAAAGGCACCGCCCGGCATATGGCAAAATAAACCGGCTTCATTTAACGACTGAACAATGTAGTTTCTTCTTCTTTGATAGCTTTTCCGCATATATAAAACATCTTCATCATTTTCCAATGCTTCTAATGCAGCGTATTGGGCCATTGTCGGCGCGCACATGATCGAATATTGATGAACCTTCAACATTGCACGCGCAAAAACTCGGTCAGCAGCTATATACCCAAGCCGCCACCCTGTCATGGCAAAGCCTTTAGAAAAGCCGGAAATAAGAATTGTCCGTTCCTTCATACCTTCAATACTCGGCATGCTTACATATTCATCTTCATAACAGAGCTCAGCATAAATCTCATCAGCCACTACCAGCAAGTCATATCGCTTAGCAATTTGTGCAACTGCTTCCAGCTCTTTCTTCGATAAAACCGTTCCTGTCGGGTTGTTTGGCGTACAAATCATAATGGCTTTTGTCTTACTTGTAATATATTTTTCCAAAATTTCCGGATTGACTTTAAATTCTTCTTCTCCAAAGGTAGATACGCTGACAGGCTTCCCTCCCGCGAGAGTGACCAGAGGCGCATATGAAACAAAGCAAGGTTCTATTATTAATACTTCATCCCCGCTATTAATAATAGACCGGAAAGCTATATCGATCGCTTGACTCGCACCAACTGTTACAATAATTTCTTCAGCCGGATCGTACTGTAAATCAAAACGTTTGAACAAATACTCGCTGATTTTTTCGCGAAGCTCATACAATCCAGCGTTTGCTGTATAAGACGTAAATCCTTGTTCCAAGGAAAGAATGCAGGCTTCGCGTACATTCCATGGAGTGACAAAATCAGGCTCTCCTACACCAAGTGAAATAACGCCTTCCATATTGGCAGCCAGGTCAAAAAACTTGCGGATGCCTGATGGCTTCATATTTATGACAGTTTCTGATAAATATGAATTTAACGTCTTCATTTTCATGGTGACACCACGATTCTTTTATCTTTATCTTCGTGATCAAAAATGATTCCGTCATGTTTATATTTTTTCAAAATAAAATGTGTTGTTGTAGATAAAACGGATTCAAGCGTTGACAGCTTCTCCGATACAAAACGGGCTATATCATTCATTGTTTTTCCTTCAATCACGACAGAAAGATCATAAGCGCCTGACATTAAATAAACCGATTTAACCTCGTTAAATCGATAAATGCGTTCAGCAATTTCATCAAACCCTACGCCTCTTTTTGGAGCCACCTTTACATCGATCATGGCTGTTACGCCTTCATGTCCGTCTACCTTTTTCCAATCAATGGTTGTCGCATAATTCACGATGATTTTTTTCTCTTCTAAACCTGAAATCAATTTCTTTGTCTCTTCCTCAGAAAGTCCAATCATTTTCGCAATTGTTTCAGGTGTTAATCGGCTGTCTTCCTCCAAAATTTCTAAAATTTCTGTTTCCTTTTCAGTCAATTTCATTTTTGTAAATCCCCCTAAAATGGAATCTTCAGATAATTATATCACGTTCCAGAATTTTTACATCACTATGCCAGAAAATTTTTTAAATTGATGGATAAACTAACGGTACAAAATTACTGAAAGGAGAAATAAGCATTGCTAAAGGAAATCCATCACAAGATGAAAATATTAGGAACAAATATATATTACGAATATTATCATCATCCACAACAAACAGATACGATAGTGCTGATTCATGGATTTTTATCCTCCACCTTCAGCTACAGAAAATTAATCCCTTTATTAAAAAAGCACTTTTCCATTATAGCCATTGATCTTCCCCCATTTGGGAAATCCGAAAAAGCAACGAAGTTTTTCTATTCCTATCACAACATGGCAAAAGCGGTTATAGAGCTTTTAGAACGTCTGCAAATCAAACAGGCTGTAATTGTCGGCCATTCCATGGGCGGACAAATTTCTTTATATGCAGCTAAGCAAAAACCTGATTTGTTTAAAAAAATTGTGCTCATTTGCAGCTCTGGTTATATGCAAAAGATGCCTTCCTCTCTCATATTTTGTTCATATCTCCCGTATTTTTACCTTTACGTTAAAAGACAATTTATCAGGCAAGGCGTATGGAAAAGCTTATGCAGTGTCGTGCACGACCAATCGCTCATTAACGAAGACATGATATACGGATATAGCGAACCGTTTTATGACGATAAAATTTTCAGAGCATTGACCCGAATGATTCGTGAACGTGAAGGAGATCTTTCCTCACAAGACTTAAAAACGATTGAAATTCCATGCTTATTAGTATGGGGGGAAGAAGATAAAATCGTTCCAATCGAAGTCGGATACCAGCTTCAGAAAGATTTGCCCATCTCTCGTTTTGTCTCCTTCAAACAAACAGGCCATTTAGTGCCTGAAGAGCGGCCATATCATGTTAGTAATCACATTTTTGATTTTTGTTTCGGCTAAATAGGTAAGTGTTTTTACAATAATTGGCATGACGCATTTTTTTTAATCGCCAATAGTTTTTTGGCGATTTTTTCACATTCCTTTAAAGGTATAACCTCTTCAAAAGAGAATTCGTAAATTGACTGAATCTTCCTAGCCAACTGTAAAGGGTGATCAATTGTATGAACGGCTTGAATGCAATCAACTATTTCCAGTTCGTAAGCATCATTGCCCAGTTGGAGCGGATCCCATTCACTTAACAGTTCAATCATAAATAAATTTGCCTCTTTTTGTTCCATATCGCTTCCCCCAAATTGGTACAAAATGTTTGCAATTGTATTTTAGCACATATACATTGGTATTGAGGTGAGAAGATGAGTGATTTTGATCAAGTAATAAAAAGAAAAGGAACACAATCTTACAAATGGGATTTCACAAAAGAATTGTTCGGACATGAAGATGTTTTGCCAATGTGGGTAGCTGATATGGATTTCAAATCTCCCGATGCGGTCATAGCGGCTTTGAAAGAACGAGTCGAACACGGTGTGTACGGCTATACTGGCGTCGCCTCCAAAACAAAAAAATCGGTTCAAAATTGGCTAAAAACAAGACATGGATGGGAAATTTCAGCCGATTCACTTGATTTTTGTTCAGGCGTAGTGGAAGCAATGAGCATAGCCATCCAAGCATTAACGGAAGAGGGGGATCGGATTGTGATTCAGCCCCCGGTATACAAGCCTTTTTTTGACATGGTGAAGTATAATAAACGCATTGTTGTGGAGAATGAATTAGTTTTAAAAGACGGGCGTTATTCTATCGATTTTGAAGATTTGGCGGAAAAGCTGGCAGATCCATCCGTCAAAATGCTGATTCTTTGCAACCCGCAAAACCCGAGCGGAAGAGTATGGACAAAAGAGGAGCTTGCAAAAATCGGCGAATTGTGCTTAGAAAACGGCGTGTTTGTTTTTTCAGATGAAATTCATTCAGATATTTTGCTGTTCGGCAATAAGCACACTCCTTTTGCTTCCATCAGTGAATCATTTGCTCAAAATTCCATTACAGCTATTGCGCCAAGCAAAACATTTAATCTTGCCGGCCTTCAAGCTTCGGCAGTGATCATTCCTGATAGGAAAATATTAGGTAAATTTAAACAAGTGAAAAGAAAGCAGGGGCATTTTTCTTTAAATATTTTTGGCATTACGGCAATGGAAGCAGCCTACAATAACGGACATGAATGGCTGGATTCACTTCTCCTTTACCTTGAAGAAAACGTAAAACTTGTCGAACAATATATTGGGGAGCATTTAAAAAGTATAAACGTAATCCATCCTGATTCTACGTATTTAATTTGGCTTGATTGCCGTTCATTAAATATGACTGAACAACAATTAAAAAAACAGCTGCTTGAAAAAGGAAAATTAGCATTGGAACTGGGCAGTAAATACGGCAAGGCTGGAGAAGGTTTTGTGCGGATGAATATCGGCTGTCCGCGGCAGATGGTCCTAGATGGATTAAAGAGACTAAAAACGGCTCTTTCTTAACATTCGTTGGGAGGCATCGCCTCCCGGTTTCAGCTTCTTTTTTTCTCATTTTCTGAAAGCTTTTTCAGCAGCTCATTCGCTTTTTCTTCTTCCTTGCGGGATATTTTTTTAAAAAAAATGATCGCAACTACAGCTAAAATGATAAACGGAACCATTTGCAAAAAACCATATAAATATTCAATTTTATTTTCCGGAAAATATAGAATAAAATTTAGAAGCCATTCCATGATCATCACGACCTTTCAAATCCATTCTATCTTTTACTATAGCAAAATTTTGCTTTATCATGCCATCTGCTCTGAAAATAAAAGTGTACAATAGGTGAAAACATTACAATTGCTGGAGGGGAAAACTTTGGACATAAAAGTCGGGGATATCGTTACAGGCATTTATAAAACCGGTAAATATATCGGGGAAGTTACCGAAATTCGGGAGAATCATTATTTAGTAAGAGTAAAAGCGGTTTTAAAACATCCGATGCAAGGGGATTTGCACCAGCCGAAACAAGCTGATGTTCCGTTCTTTCATGAACGCAAAGCACTTTCCTTCAATGAACAAGCAAATATTCCAAAAAAAATGGTTCACCATTATAACGGGGAAATTCCTGATTACGAAACTTCTCTGAAAGAAGCTTCCGCTGCTTTAAAGAAGGAGCTTGAGGAAGATGGAAGCGATTGGGCATTGCGTTCTCTTGAAAACTTGAATCGATTAGAGAGAGAATATTTTAAAGCATTATGAAAAGGCCACTACAAATTGCAGCTGGCCTTTTCATGTCGCTTGCTTTTGCCATAATTTTGTTAAATCTATTCGTTCACCAATTGTCAACGGCTTTGGTTTCAAAAGATATTGCTTATCTTTTTCAATCAGCTTAAAAATATTAAAAGTTGTTAACGCATCGTCAAGTGCACGATGATGCTTGCCGATTCCTTTTTTGCCGTATTCCTCCACAGCTTTCCACAATCCTGTTTGATTGCGGTCGCCAAAAAATTTTTTATATTCCATTGATAAATCGATCTCCGTACCTGCTATTGGAAATGGCAGTCCATGCTCTTTGCAATTATGGCGAAGAACTTTCATGTCCATGTTGCCCCATGTCACGATCATTGTTTCTTCCCCAAAAGAAAGCTTGCGAAGAAGATGAACCAATTCGGAAAACGATAGACCGTTATCAACTTGTTCTTGGGTAATTTCCAAAAAACGCTTACATCGTTCTGTTAATTTTGGAAAAAATCTAGGTTTTACAAATGTGGAAAACGTCTCTTTAATTTTTCCCCTTTCTACCTTTACGACACCCGCTTCGATAATTTCCGGAAAAAAGCCTTCCGGATTCATTTTGTTCTCAGCCATTGTAAATTCAAAATCAATAAATAACTGCTTCTTGGCCTCCACGTTATCCTCCCCCCTTATGAATCACTGCTCCGAAAACACCGTTACTTCATTATATCATTTAACAAGAATAAATATCTTCCATTTCGGAAAATAAAAAATTTTTTATGAATTTTTTATTATAAAATAGAAGAAAGGAGTGAATATCGATGAAGACAAAAAAAATCATTCTTTTCGACGGCATGTGCAATTTTTGCGATTCGACCGTAAATTTCATCATTTCGCACGATCCAGATGAAATTTTTATATTCGCACCGCTGCAATCAAGCAAGGGAAAGGAATTATTACAGCAATTCGGCCTTTCGACTGAATCTTTTGACTCGCTCGTATTATCGGATGGGAATCGCTATTATACAAAATCCACTGCTGCTTTACATATCGCCAAACACTTAAGCGGGCTTTTGAAAATATTTTACGGATTCATCATCATCCCGAAACCAATTCGCGATTTTTTTTATCAGATCATTGCTAAAAACCGATATAAATGGTTCGGTCAAAAAAACAAATGCATCCTTCCTAGTGAAAACATAAAAAAACGTTTTTTACAATAATCCGAGGAAATTTTAAAACTTCCTGTTCATCTCATAAATTTTTCTTCCTGTAAATAAAGAAAAAAACTGGGCAATCGCCAATTTCCTTTAAAAAACTCGATTTTACTTGTATTTTCTTAAATATTTTTGGCATTTCATTCTAAGTAATTGATGACACGAATGTATTCTCTTGGTGCAAACGTTTCTCCCTTCATATTTTTGGAAAAAGTATTGATTGGCGTCCACTCATATGATGGATGTACATACGTCTGTTTCGTTTGTTCATGCAAATACCATGAAATGCTGAATAATAAGATAAAAACTAAAACGGCTGTCATTACCTTTTTTGCCATCATACCACCTCATTTTCAAGGTGGGAAATTTCACAAAAAAATATACATTTTATGATTTTTTTGATACGATATTTGTGGTCTTATGAACTTGAAATTTAAAATGCTATATATGCAAAAAATATTGAGAACAATAAAATACAGCTAGTCCAAAACATTGGATAAGGAGGGTTTACATGACATTTCTGCATTGGGCTATATTATTTCCATTTCTATTTGCTTTCATGGTACCATTCCTATATAAGACATTTCGGAAAATACATACTGGATGGTTTGTGCTTCCCCTTCCTATATGTTTATTCATATTTTTTCTTCAATTTTTGCCGGGAGTTAAGTATAAAGAAGGTATCGTACAAACTGTTAAATGGATTCCATCATTAGGAATTGATTTTGCTGTTTATGTGGACGGACTCAGCCTTCTGTTTGCTTTGCTCATTACCGGTATCGGATCTCTCGTTGTTCTTTATTCGATTTACTATTTGTCGAAGGAAAAAGAACAGCTGAATGCGTTTTACGTTTATTTGTTGATGTTTATGGGGTCAATGCTTGGAGTAGTCTTAACTGATAATACTATTGTTTTATATACTTTTTGGGAAATTACCAGCTTTTCTTCTTTTCTATTAATTGGCTATTGGCATTATCGGGAAAGATCACGTTACGGGGCGCTAAAATCGATGCTTATTACTGTTTTCGGCGGGTTTTCCATGCTTGGCGGATTTATATTGCTCTACATCATGACTGGAACATTCAGCATTCGTGAAACAATTGCCCAAAGCAGCAGTATCGCCGACAATGGATTATTTATCCCAGCCCTTATTCTGCTCTTATTGGGAGCATTTACAAAATCCGCCCAATTTCCTTTTTACATTTGGCTGCCTGATGCGATGGAAGCGCCAACGCCAGTCAGTGCGTATCTCCACTCAGCAACGATGGTGAAAGCAGGCATTTATTTAGTTGCTCGATTCACACCTGTATTTGCAGGAAGTGCCGAATGGTTTTGGATCGTTTCACTTTTCGGAATTTTCACCTTATTCTGGGGATCCTTCCATGCGGTGAAACAAACAGATTTAAAAGCGATGTTAGCCTTTTCAACTGTCAGCCAGCTCGGCATGATTATGTCCCTTTTAGGTGTCGGCTCCGCCGCCCTCTTGTTTGATCATTTTGAATTTTATTCAGTTGCGATTTTAGCAGCGATTTTCCATTTGATTAACCATGCGACATTTAAAGGCAGCCTATTTATGGTTGCAGGCATTGTTGATCATGAGACAGGCACTCGAGATATTAGAAAGCTTGGCGGACTCATGTCCCTTATGCCCATTACCTTTACGATCGGTTTAATCGGCGCGTTTTCTATGGCAGGTCTTCCACCATTTAATGGATTTTTAAGCAAGGAAATGTTTTTTACCGGTATGATTCGAGTATTGAACATGGATGTATTTCAAACAGAAACATGGGGGTTTTTACTTCCAGTGCTCGCATGGATCGGCAGTATTTTTACATTTATTTACAGCATGATGTTTGTTTTTAAAACATTTGCTGGAAAATTGCAGCTGGAAAATCTGCCTAAAAAGCCCCACGAGGCGCCGATCGGAATGCTGATTCCGCCTATTGTGCTGGCATCCCTTGTTGTTATTTTTGGATTTTTTCCAAACTTGCTTGCTTACAGCTTAATCGAACCGGCAATGAAATCTGTCATGCCTAGCGTGTTGAAGGATGGAGAACATTTTCACATTCATATTTCACATTGGCACGGCTTTACTGCGGAATTTTGGATGACAGTTGGCGTAGTGATACTTGGAATATTCCTATACTTGACAGCGTCAAAATGGAAAAGAGTTTACGATCTGCAGCCGAAAAGGATGACGCTCAATCAATTATATGATCATTCTTTAAAAACGGCAGGCAAAACTTCCAACCGGCTGACAAGCTTTTATATGACTGGATTTATTCGAGACTATCTCGTCTATATTTTTGCATTTATGATCATGGCAGTTGGAGCGACAATGATCATCAAGCAATCAATCTCTTTTGCTGCGGATGATGCTGCACCTGTCGGAATTTATGAATTGATCCTGTCGATTGTTATGATAGCCGGTTCAATCACAGCTGTTTTGGCAAGATCCAGATTGACAGCCATTATTGCACTTAGCTCCGTCGGGTATTCACTCGCACTGTTTTTCGTTTTATTTAGAGCGCCGGATTTAGCCTTAACGCAGCTAGTTATTGAAACGGTATCAACTGCCTTGTTTTTGCTTGCTTTTTATTTCTTACCTGAGCTGCAGAAAAAAGATAAAACTCGAAGATTCCGCCTAGTGAATTTTATAATTTCAGCAGGCGTCGGGGGGATTGTAACGCTGCTGGCCATTTCCGCAAGCAGCGAACGCACTGGAAAAACGATCGCGGAATACTTTCTGGAAACGAGCTATAGCTTGGGCGGCGGATACAATGTCGTCAACGTTATACTAGTCGATTTCCGCGGCTTTGACACGCTGTTTGAAATAACTGTTTTGGCAATCGCAGCGCTTGCTGTCTACAGTATGATTCGCCTTCGCACAGGAGGGAAAGACGTTGAAGAAAACGGGTTTAAAAACGAATGATCTTATTTTGCAAACAATTACAAAAATCGTGCTTTTTATCGTGATCATTTTTTCGTTCCATTTATTTTTCGCTGGCCATAATGCCCCTGGAGGCGGGTTTATCGGCGGGCTCATCACATCAGGAGCAATCGTTTTATTATTGATCGCTTTTGATGTCAAAACCGTGAAAGCGATTTTGCCCATTAATTATGTTAAAGTGGCGGCGTTCGGATTATTGATTGCGATTTTATCGGGGATCGGCTCCTTTCTTTTCGGAGTTCCATTCCTTTCTCATACACATGGTCACCTTCACATACCGGTTTTAGGCGATACGCATCTTGCGACTGCTGTCATTTTTGATCTCGGTGTATATTTTGTTGTTGTTGGCGTGACAATGACGATTATTCAAACGATTGGAGAGACGGAATAATGGAGATTGTAACTTCCATTGTTGCAGGAATTTTGTTTATGACAGCTACATATTTAATGCTTTCAAAGAGTTTATTGCGGATCATTATTGGAACAGGTCTTTTGAGTCACGGAGCTCATCTCCTCATTTTAACGATGGGGGGACTGAAAAGAGGAACTGTTCCGCTGCTAGATGAACACGCAGCTTCTTATGTAGACCCTTTGCCGCAAGCACTTATATTAACTGCAATTGTCATTAGCTTTGGAGTAACAGCCTTCTTTTTAGTGTTAGCCTACAGATCTTATCAAGAACTTGGAACAGACGATATGGATCAATTGAGGGGAAATGATCAGAAATGAATAACAATATCATTATTTTACCGATAATTATTCCTATGATAACTGCAGTATTGCTTATTTTTTTCAATAAACAAGAAAAAGTGCAAAAATATTTAAGCGCTGTTTCTTCCGTTATAAATATCGGCATTTCCGTTTTCCTTGTTCACTATGTTCATACAAACGGAATCATTTCCCTTGAAGTCGGGGATTGGAAAGCGCCGTTTGGGATTGTTCTTGTAGCCGATATGTACGCGATTCTGCTTGTTTTAACGGCAAACATTATTGTTTTTGCCTGTTTGCTATTTTCCTACAAAATAGTAGATTATAATCGAAGCAAATTTTTCTACTATTCCGGTGTCATGTTTTTATTGACCGGAGTGTCCGGTGCTTTTCTGACAGGAGATCTTTTCAATCTGTTTGTGTTCTATGAAGTTATGCTCATGTCTTCTTATTTTTTAATTGTTCACGGAAATTCAAAGCCGCAATTAAGAGAAACTATTAAATACATTTTAGTAAATGTTATTTCATCCGCTTTATTTGTCATATCCGTTGCATTTCTATATGCTGTAACAGGTACATTAAACATGGCTGACTTGAGCCTGCGAGTCGCAGAATTAGGCTCATCCGGCATCATCGCGGCCATCTCCATCATGTATTTAATTGTATTCGGATTAAAAGGAGCCATTTTCCCGCTTTTTTTCTGGATGCCCGGCTCCTATCAGGCACCGCCAGCAGCTGTTACGGCCCTGTTTGGTGCTCTTTTGACAAAAGTTGGAGTCTATTCGATCACAAGAGTGTTTACGCTTATATTTTTGCAGGACATTGCATTTACTCATACGTTTATCGCATGGCTGGCGGTGCTTACGATCATATTTGGCGTTATTGGCGCCATTAGCTTCTCGGATATTAAACAGATCGTGATATACAACATTTTGACAGGCGTTGGTGTCATTTTATTTGGAGTGTCCACAATGACCGAATCAGGTTTAGAGGGATCTGTTTATTACATGATCCATGATATGATTATTAAAGGGTTGCTGTTCCTTTTGGTCGGAATCGTCTTTTCGATCACTGGAACAACAAACCTTGAAAAATTCAGTGGACTAATAAAAAAATACCCAACACTTGGGTGGATGTTTTTTATCGCCGCATTAGCTTTAGCCGGCATTCCACCATTAAGCGGTTTTATCGGGAAACTGAAAATAGTCCAAGGGGGATTTGAGCAAGGTGAATTTGTATTAGCTTTCGTAGTCTTGCTTTCAAGCCTTTTAGTCCTATATTCTGTGATGAAAATATTTATTAACGGTTTTTGGGGAGAGGAAAAAATTCCGCAAGTTCGGGAAACCAGTCAAGTAAAAAGTCTTTACGTTCCAGCTGCTTTCTTACTTGCTCTCTCATTATTTTACGGGCTTGGCACAGAATTTATCTCTTCATACATCAAACAGGCAGAACAGGTTCTTCTTTCTCCTGATCTTTATATTGAAGCCGTATTAAAGGAGTAGATCACATGGCCTTTCAAATACTGTTAAATTTTATAATTGCCATTACATGGATGCTTTTGCAGGATGACTACTCATTCATCACATTTTTTATCGGATATCTTTTAGGTATTATCATTCTTTTCGCGCTGCGCCGTTTTTTTCCAAGACGATTTTATCTGTACAATATTGCCGCTGTCATAAAGCTCATATTCATCTTTTTGAAGGAGCTTGTCCTTGCAAATATTGCTGTTTTAAAAATCGTTTTGTCGCCAAAATTGAAAATGGAGCCTGGAATTTTTGCCTTTGAAACAGAATTGGAAAAAGATTGGGAAATTACGATTCTATCCAATCTCATTACTTTAACACCAGGAACATTTGTTATTGATATTTCCGATGATAATAAAACGCTTTATATCCATTCTGTGGATATAGCGAATGTCGAACAAGCAAGAAAAGATATAAAAAGCAGTTTTGAGAAAGCTATTAAGGAGGTGAGCCGTTAATGTTTGAATTTATTATTTGGATTTCTTTGGCTCTTATCGCTGCTTCCTCTCTCTTATTGATGATTCGGCTCATCAAAGGCCCATCCGTTCCAGACCGCGCCATATCATTAGATGCGATCGGCATTAACTTAGTCGGGATCACAGCGATCATGTCGATTGTTTTAGATACAAGCGCTTTTTTGGACATTATTTTATTAATTGGAATTTTAGCTTTTATCGGCACGGTATCGATTGCTAAATTCTTGGAGAAAGGAGAAATTATCGAAAATGATCGAAACAATCAGTAAGTTTGTGATCGGATATCTCATTCTCCAAGGAGCCTTTTTCAGCCTAATTTCCGCCATTGGTGTGTTGAGGCTACCAGATGTATATACGAGAAACCATGCGGCTTCCAAAAGCGCGACATTAGGTGTGCTCTCTATTTTACTAGGGGTGTTCTTATATTTTTGGGTGCTTGAAGACCATATGAATGGAAGAGTTTTGCTGGGAATCCTGTTTATATTTTTAACATCGCCTGTAGCAGGACATTTAATCAGCCGCGCAGCTTACCATACAAAAGTGAAACTATGGGAAAACAGCAAAATTGATGAGTTAAAAGAAAAAAAGAAAGCAAAGGATAAGGTTCATTCATGAGCCTTATCTTTTTTAGCAATCAAATTGGACGGGACTCCTTATTTAAAGAATGCCTTCTGACTTCGCAATTAATACGGCTTCTGTCCGAGAGCTGACGTGCAGCTTATTAAAAATGGAAGTCAGACTATATTCAATCGATCTTTTGCTTAAATGCAGCTTATCTGCTATTTCTTGATTTGTTAACCCTCTTTCGACTTCCATTAAAATCATTTTTTCCCTATCTGTTAAAGGCTCATTTGCTTCTTTCATAGATGGCGACTTTAATGTCTGTCGTTCAATCAATTTTTTTACGTAATCAAATGATAGAATAATCTCACCAAGCAACGCATGGCGAATGTGAGATAATATTTTCTCTTTTGACTCCGTCTTGCTGATTACTCCATGAATGCCTAAGGAAATCGCTTCTTCCATATAATCATTGACATCATATCCAGTATAAAGAAGGACTTTGCATTGGTGTTCTTGGGATGTTATTTGCTTTGCCAGTTCAATCCCGTTGACGTCACCTAAATTCATATCCATAAGAACTGCATCATATTGCAAAAAATCGATTTTCTTCATAAGTTCAGCCGTATAAGGAGGCTCCAGACAATCCACTTCAACTTCAGAATCCGTTTCCAATATCGCTTTTGTCCCTTCTCTCACAGCAGGATGATCGTCAATCACTAAAATACGAATCATGTTTTCCACCTCTTTAGACAAAATCTACAGTAAAATGACTTGGCAAAAGCCAAGTCAAGAATGTGATTAAATTTCAATTAAGACCCGAAATCCATTTCCCGGAGAAGTCTCAATCTTCATTTCACCATCCAAAGCTTTTACCCTCTCTCTAATTCCGGACAATCCCATGCTTTCTGTTTTCGCATACAACAGTTCTTCATCGATGCCTACGCCATCATCTTCATAGTGCAATACAATTTTTTCTCTTATATTGACGAGCATAATTAATATTTGCTTCGCATTCGAATGCTTGCGCGCATTTGATAAAAGCTCCTGAATGATCCGGTACAAATTAAGCTGCATGTTTATATCAAGCTGCTTGTTAAAATTCCCCGTATTAAAGCGGATTTGAAAATTACACTGTTCTTCGTATTGCGCTACCAGCTTTGATACCGCCTTGACGAGTCCCAAGTCATATAAAATTTGCGGACGCAGCTCTTGACACGTTTCCCTCGTCATATGAATGATATCAAGAATGTTTTGATTCATGCTCTGAATTTTTTCGATCGTAGCAGCAGGATATTGTCCAGATTCCTCCAGAACCAATTCACATTGCCTTTTTAACGAAATCAAATCTTGCAGCACAGAATCATGCAAATCTTTCGCCAAATTGGAGCGCTGCTTCTCTTCAATTGCAAACAGCAGTTTTTTGAGCCATGCAGGATTGCTGTTTCCCTCTTCCGCTTTTTCAAGCCTTTCCATCAATTCTTCTATTTTCAAAAAGTTTTCTACAGTTACATTCGTATAAAAAGCAAGGGAATTCAGCCAAGAAATTTCATCACGGGTCAGTTTAGGCGTTTTAATGACAGAAAGGCAAATAATAACATATTTCCGTCTATTCGTTTCACCGACAGTTAACACAAACCCTTTATCAAGTTCAACAATTTTTCCTATTTCTGTCACAGCATTTAAAATATCTTTTTCGTATGGGGCAATTTCTAAAAGACCGCCATCCCCATCATCATCAACCATTTCGATCCGTCCACTCTCATGAACAACAAGGCAATATGCACGGCTGACCTTCAAAACCTCTAAAATGGTCGATTTTAACTCAGCCATCATCTGTTTTAAACTGCCTGCTTTCCGGATCCTTGACGTATACTTCAAAATGCTGTCCTGATAATTATATTTTTCCGAAAACCGCTTAAACCGGAAGCGGAAGTCAATTATTTCTTTAAAATAAAAAACAAATATCAATAATATATATATAATAATTGAAAGTTGAATAGGGTAAATTTTGGGATTATGTTCTTTTAGCAGTATGATAAAAGCCACTAAAAAGATAGTCGGCAAAATGGAAAGGAGAGCATAATATCTGACTCTGCCTAGAATAAACTCAATATCATATATCTTTGATGATAGAAACTGATACACAAGGGAAAAAGGTACTAACAACATAAATGAAGACAGGAACACTGGTGAGAACAAAACATCTTTTAAAATGATAGACGGAATGACATATAATAGGACAAAAGGTGCAAAAGCAAGTACATTTGTAATAATTAAATTTCTAATCGTAAAAGATATCTCGGAAAGTTTAAGTTTTCTCATTCCTTTTATTTTCACTATAAACGATATTAACAATAAAAAGAGAAAAGTGATTAGATTCAACACTTTCGAATTATAATTAATATCTAAGTCTATCGGTTGTTTATTTATGTATTCAATTAAAAAGTTTACAATTACAAGAAAATACCCAAAAATAATTACTTTTTTATTAAATAATTCTTGTCCATGTTCATAAAAATAATGATACAAAAAATGCAGATATATAACCGGAGTCAAAGTAAAAAACAAAACAACCATATATTGGGAAAAAGTGTCTCCCCGGGCAGAACTGGTTGCAAATAAATAGGAAAGAGATACACATAATAGAAAAAATTTCAATAAATAAGGGGATAAAATTTTTAATTTTTTACTTGATCTATAGACAAAAAAACTGCAATACATAGATAGAAGAAAAAGAATAATTGGTATTATCATCATGAAAAATGTTTGAAGATCTAATGATGTTTCCTCAACGTTTATTTTAAATATACTGCCATCTGCCCGTTTGATTGTTAAATTCTTTACTTCTTGATAAACAAAAAAACTGCTCTCCCTAAAAAACTTTTCAGAAGGCACTCCATTTAGTTCTAATACTTGATCCCCAATTTTTAGTCCTGCTCGATCAGCCCAAGCTTTCGGGTCAATATTTGTAATATAATATTGACCCTTTGATTTTTCAATGCTTGTTCCTAAATAAGGGTACGAGAGGTTGATTTGAAAAATATAAACAATGAAAAACAGCGAGCTTATAAATACTGCAAGTTTATATCCATAATCAACGATTTTTATCTTATTAAAAACCAAATATTTTCACCCTTTAAACTATTTCCAAAATATAAATGAAGCAGGCTGCGACAATTTTAAACTGTCTGTAAGTCCAGTAATAATGCCTAAAAGTTCATCAGAATCTTCAACTCCAATCAAACTAGCTTGTCCATTCACGACTTTCTCCAAAACATCAGGGTTTTCGATTAAGAAATTTACGATTTCTTGCATATTGATCTCTCCTTTTTTATTTTTTGATTAAATTTGTTAATAGTTCATCCAATTTTTCAGCAGGCAGCGGAAGTTTTTTTATATAAGTTTCAGCCTTCTTAAGCGCGATGTGTTTCATCACATTTAAATATTGGGTGACTCCCGCTTCCAACAGCTTTTCTTTAAAAGCTACAATGCTTCCAAAGTATTCGTCGAAGTCTTTTCCGCTGTGCACATATTGTAAAATATCCACGCTTGTTTGATTAAATTTCCTTTGCAAATAAAGTAATGCCAGTGACGGCTTCAAAAACTTCCTGTCCTGTTTATGCTGAGTAAACAATCCTTTATAATCATTCTCAATCTGGCCGGCAATCCCTACTTGGTGCCCGTATTCCTTAACTTCCTCGTATCTTTTCCCGCATGCAAACATGACACCCGCTTCAGCTGCAAGAGCTGTAAGGGAACCTGATTTCCATCTCATCATTTGCAAACATTCTTTTTCTGTCTTCACGGCATTTGCCAAATCAATATGCTGGCCTTTCATAGCCTGCAAAGCATATTCAAGAAACAGACCAAGGATCTCAGAACGATAAGGTGATGACAGCGAATGGATATGCGATAAACTTAACGTATAAAGAAAGGATGAGCTGTTAATCGCTTCCCCTCTATCAATATCCATCCACGGTTCTGTAAAGTTGTCCAGATCCTCCAAATCATCAAACATATCAAAAGCTAGGACGAGCAATTCAACAGCTGCCATAAGCTTGTACAATTCTTCTTCATCATTTTCGCTGTTGAATACGTTCGCATGCAAATAACAAAGCTCTGCAAAAGGAAATGTTTGTTTAGATTCGATAAAACGATGCAAAAGATTCCGCAAATAAAGCCAGTCTACAGACCTGTCGACCGCATCCTTCATAAACATTGCCACTTGAACTTTGTTTAATAATAACTCACTTTTTAATGCCATCCCCTCCTTTTGATCTGATTTATATTCAGCTTGAAATCTATGGATGTTTTGCAATTATTATACTATAAATTATATATATTATCATAAAAAAGGCGACCAAATTTGGTCGTCGCCTCATTATACAATTTTCGTATATTGATATTTATCGTATTTGTCAATGCTCTTATTGATATTATCAAGCGCCTTTTTCGTTTCGTCTAACTCCCTTTCAAGCATTAAGAAGATCTTGTTGATTTTTTCAATTTCTTGATGATTCAAAGTATCACACTCCCTTGAAAAGATCTTTTTCGATCTTTCATATTTATTTTATAGAATTTTCGATCATTTTTCACCGAAAAACTAATTTGAAGTTTTATGCGTGATACCGAAAAACACGCAATGTGATTGTATATGTCTTTTTGCGATGTATGGCAAACTTGTTATAAAGATTGCATGATCATGATTTTTATAACAGAAGGACTCCTTCTTTCCCCCATTTGTTAAATTCATATAAAAAAGAAGGAAAATTTTGATAAAAGAGGGTTGAATGAACGAAAGAACATTGATAGAATATTTTCTAAATCCCGAGAAGATATGACAAATAAGGGTGAACATAGTGGAAAAAAAAGAATATGTTATACATATTAAATTGGACAATTTATTGAAACAAAAAAGAATGACCAAACGAGAACTTGCCCGTCAAGCTGATATTCGCCATACGCTTGTATGGGAAATGTGCCACAACAAAACGAAGCGCCTTCCTCTAGATAAGCTTGCAAAAATTTGCTCCGTATTACAAGTCGACATACATGATGTCATAGAATTAGTAGAGAGAAAAGAAAGCAATCTAATGTAACCTCCGTCTGACAGCAGAGGTTACATGTTTCTCAAATCCTCTTGAAAATTTACATTTCCTGTATCCATTGAGTAATTTTCGAAGAAAGTGAAATGGCAATGTTCTCATTCGATCTTTTTGCAATAGAATTTTGTAAATGTTCTCTTGTTTTGTCATTGATTTCTTCATATTTAATGATCTTGGACCATTCAAGCTGCGGTACAGCAACTAATATATACTCCTCTTTTTTGTTTTCATAAATATAGACGTTTCTGATCTCTTCATCGTTATGTATTATATTTGCCTTTCGTACTTTCATTGTTTCACTCCTTTTTTCCCTCTATATAAAAAAATACCTGAGTTGAAAGAAAAATCAATCTCAGGTTTTGCAAAATATTTTACCTATTCCCTATTATCGGTTGATCAAAGAAACTTTTCGAATGTTCATTCGTTTTGCTGCGAACGTCAAATGTTTTTACATAGTCTCCAACATTTAAAGCTCCTGAACCAAGCGCAGATTTTAAACTCGCCTTAGGAGAAATAGAAAAGCTGTCACCCACTTTTATGATTCCTGAGTCGACTTCATTAATCTCAATTGGACCTACAAAAGAAGGCAAACGAAACCACCACTTCCATTGTTTGTTTATAGTATTGTATGATCAAACGCCTAAATTGTTCGCTTATACAATGGATTTTAACTGAGAATAGTACTTTTCAACTTTTTTATCTAGAGTCCTAATTTTCTTTAAAGCCAGCTTTTCGTCAATTTGACGGTAATGATGCATTCCGCCTGGTTCTTCATCCAATTCATCAGCAAGCCGAACTATGCGCTGAAGAGGATTTTGCTTTAAATTACCATCAGGCAAATACGAATCCGTATGAAGGAGAATAGCTAAAGCAATTTGCTTGGCTGCTTCAGGCTTTTCCCCAAGCCTTATCAGCAGTTTATGCGCTCTGTTCGCTCCTTTTATTGCATGAATATCATTTTTTTGATATTTTTCATAATCCCATTTACCGTCCGTGTACCATTCATAATGGCCAATATCATGCAATAGAGCCGCCTTTGTCGCAAGATCGGGATTTACATTGAATGCTATCGCAAGACGAAAAGCATGATCAGCCGTTTTAATCGCGTGAGCAATGCCAGATCGTTTTAAATATTTTTGTGTAATTGGATGAGTGAATATTTCCATTAAAGTGACCCTTTTCACAGCTCATCCCTCCTAAATATTTCTGTATAAGATACCATATGTTCGAAATTTTCGCAACGGAAGTGGATTTTATAAATTTATGCAAATATACTGGCGGTTTCGCTGAAAGCTGCAGACAAACATACACCGATTTGCATATGATATAAAAACAAAAAATTCAATGAATGATTGCCAGCAGGAAAAGAAACAATAAAATGGACAGGTACATGAAAATTCCGATTCATTGTTGGTACATATGGAATATTAAAACGAAATTATACTATACTGGAGGGATTGCAATGATAATTGGTGTACCGCGGGAAATTAAAAATAACGAAAATCGTGTAGCCATTACACCAGCTGGAGTTGTTTCATTAGTCAAGGCAGGTCACCGTGTACTCGTAGAAGAAAGTGCAGGTCTTGGAAGCGGAATTCATGATGAAGAATATATTCAAGCAGGCGCCGAAATTCTTCATGATACAAGCAAGGTTTGGGAAGCAGATATGGTGTTGAAGGTCAAGGAGCCGCTTCAAGAAGAATATAAATATTTCCGTGATGGTCTTATTCTGTTTACTTACTTGCACCTTGCAGCTAATCCTGAACTGACAAAAGAGTTGAAGGAATCCGGTGTGATTGCGGTCGCTTACGAAACAGTTTCTGACGGTCATTCGTTACCCCTGTTAACACCGATGAGCGAAGTGGCCGGTCGTATGGCAACACTGGTTGGAACGCAATTTTTACAAAAACCGTACGGCGGAAAAGGTATTCTATTATCCGGTGTTCCAGGCGTTGAACGCGGCAAGGTCGTCATCATCGGCGGCGGGGTAGTCGGTACAAATGCTGCAAAAATGGCTATCGGTTTAGGAGCTCATGTAACCATCCTTGACGTAAGTCCTAAGCGTCTTCGGGAATTAGATGATCTTTTTGGCAACGACATTCAAACGCTCATGTCTAACTCCTATAATATTTTCGAAGCAGTAAAAGAAGCGGATCTAGTCATCGGTGCTGTCTTAATCCCCGGTGCAAAAGCGCCAAAGCTTGTGACTGAAGAAATGGTAAAATCGATGAAACCTGGATCAGTCATCGTTGATGTTGCCATTGACCAGGGCGGGATTTTTGAAACGAGCGATCATGTCACCACTCATGACAATCCGACATATGTAAAGCACGGGGTCCTTCATTACGCAGTTGCGAATATGCCGGGAGCAGTTCCGAGAACATCTACGTTCGCCCTTACTAATTCGACCATTCCATATGCATTGCAAATAGCCAACAAAGGGTTAGTAGAAGTAATCGCCAAAAACGAAGCGATCAAATTAGGTGTCAACGTTGCCAACAAAGAAATAACGTATGAGGCAGTCGCCCGCGATCTTGGGTACAATTATGTTCCTGTAGAAAAAGTTTTTGAAAAAGAGTTCGCAAATATGAATTCTGCCACATAATACACATATATTTTCGACTTACCTTACAAGAAGGAAAACAGTTCTTGCCGAATCTATTATCAAAAATGCAAAAAAAGCCTTCGCTCTCTTTTGAAAAGCAATAAAAAATGCGCACTTATAGACATGTTAAGTACTGGGCTAATCGTGCACAATACAGACCAAATCAGGATAAATGTGCAGCAATTTGTTAAGTCAGAATGTGCCGACACATTATCCTAATTTGGTGTTGCTTCCGACAACATACATGTCAGAAAGAAATCAATCCACGATTTTCAAGTATACTGAATGGCGGTCATCTTTTTTACAAAATAGATTCCGTCTCTCTCCTATATTGAATTGCGGCTCCTGCCGAAAAACTGAAACAGCAATAACATTTCTGACATAAAGCCTAATCTGCAATAGTTCAACCGAATGATGGATGACTCCATCATGATTTAATCGGCACGAATTTTTCCACAAAGGCCGCCAATGTTCGAGTCATCACACCAGTTGCTCCTTCAGGTCCTAGAGGGCCTTTCTTAGCAGTAGTGGATGTCCCGGCAATGTCTAAATGAACCCACGGCGTATCTTCAGCAAATTCTGCTAAAAAAGCACCGCCCATTATCGCATGTCCTTCCCGGCCAGGGGAATTATTCAAATCCGCCATTTTACTGTTTTTTACCCGCTCGCGGTCATCTTCAAAAATTGGCAATCTCCATATTCTTTCATTACATTCAACAGACGCTTTCAAAAGCTGATCATACAGTTTTTCGTTGTTCGTCATCGCACCTGTTGTGTGCTTTCCGAGAGCAACAATAACTCCACCGGTTAAAGTGGCAACATCGATAATGTATTTCGCTCCATGCTGCTTTGCATAAGTGATGCCATCTGCAAGAGCTAAACGCCCTTCAGCATCTGTATTTAAAATTTCAATTGTTTTTCCGCTTAATGACACGATGACATCATCCGGTTTCATCGCTCTGCTGCCAATCATGTTGTCAGTAGCCGGAATAACGGCTACAACATTTTGTTTCGGTTTTATTTCACCGATAATTTCCATCGCTCCTAAAACGGCTGCTGCTCCTGCCATATCAGTCTTCATGTTTACTAACCCATCTCTAGGTTTTAACGAGTAGCCCCCAGTATCGTAAGTAATTCCCTTGCCGACTAAACCAATCGCATCGTCCCAAATCTTTTTTCCTTGGTATTTTAACACAATCATTTTAGGGGGTTCACTGGAGCCTTTATTTACCGCCAATATCCCCCCCATGCCCATTTCCTCCATATCCTTTTTTTCAAGGATTTCGATCTCAAAAGAATATTTTTTGGCCAGTTCGATGGAATAATTCGCGAGTTCTGTCGCAGTTAATAAATTTGAAGGCATGTTCACAAGAGTTCTTGCCGAATTTGTTCCTCTTCCATAAACATAACCGGCAGTTAAGGCTGCGTTTATTTTCGCTTTATCTGCATCTGTCAAAACATGAACAGCTTCAATGCTTGATTCGCTGCTGCTTGATCGTTGTTTATAGTTTTTTATTTTGTATGTAGAAAGGGCAAACGCTTCCGCTAGTGCATGAGCTGCATCTACCTCTTCCACATCTCCTCCAATAAAGGTAGAAAGCTGTACGCTTATAATCTTTTTCTGATCTTGTTGAACAGCTTGAAACGCATGCCCAAAAGCTTCCATTGCCTTTTGGAACGTGAATTCTTTTTCTTTCCCAAGCCCGACAAAATAAATTCGTTTTACGTTTTCAGCATCGAATGTATATAGTTTTGCGACACTGTTTTTCGCAGAAGAAATTTCACCTGATTTTATAAGCTTGGTGAGTTGATTGTTCAATTTTTTATCCAGCTCCTGCAAAGCTTTTGACAAATTTCCGTTTTGCTTAAAAAGGCCAACAATTAAACTTTCCCCTTCTAAACCGTCTAGTACTTTAAACATTTTTCCACCTCCTTCAATTATTATACGAGGTCGAATAGAACTTTGCTTTATTTTCAAACCAAAAAATAAAGCCCATCCCTGTGGGATAAGCTACCGTTGTCTAAAAACTTCCATCGTTTTATTTTCGTTTAATTTTTTTAATTCCTCTTCTGTTAGCGTTCCGTTTCCTTTTTTAACTAAATAAACATCCACTTTTTTCTTTCCCCACTGATTGTAAACATCTTCTACTGTTTCATAATACAAATCAAGCCGATTGCCTTTAATCGCAGCACCTTTATCTGCAACAACTCCGTAGCCATATCCGGGTACATAAAGTATCGTTCCGATCGGAAAAACGTTTAAATCTGCTGCTATAGTGGAAAAATGATCCCTTTTTACTTTAACACCTGAATAAGTAATTCCATATTCAGGGTGGCCAGGATGTTTTCCTGTCGACTCATATCCGGCTGTATATCCGGTAGCCACAACTGTTTTTTTTGGATACTTTGATAAATCAATGGATTTTTCCATCGTCTGTCCTTGATTTGCATGATTAATATTTTTTGCAACGGCTTGTTGGGAATTTTCTCTTTGATTATATTGTTTGATCACCCATTTTGTCAGTTCATCTGCTTTCACACCTGAAATGGTTTCAAAAGTTGTTAAAAACGCCCCAATAAACAACAGACTCATCATAATTCTTCTAGTCCACATTTTTATACTCTTCATTTTTTCTAATTTCACTCCTCTCACCGTCTATTTGTTTCCAAATCGCAAACAAAATATACGTTGGAGGAGCTTTTGAAAGGAGCGTATTTTTCAATACGTTCCGACATGTATAAATTTTCCGATAAATTAAAAATAAAATGTAGGCACTCAAATAACATTGTTTTAAAAAAAAAGCGTTTTTTTTTTACATAAAAAAAAGCCTTCCGATTATACGGAAAAGCTTAAAACATTTGATATCCTCTTGCTCGAAGCATTCGAATGACAATCCCTGATAGGATCGCACCTACCATCCCGCTTCCTAAAATGAGAATGTCTGCTACGGCAAGAGAGGCGATTTTTTCACCCAACAGAGAAAATGATCGGCTAGGTGATTTGAAATAATCAAAAAAATTCACTTCATCAATTAAAAAAATACATACTAACGGATAAAGTATCGCCATTATCCATGACATTCTTAAAAGCATATTTAATAAAAAACCGATTCCAAAAAATAAAACTAAGAACAGCAGCATGGAAATCAACAGCACCGGTATGTTCATCATCGTGACCTCACCCTCAGAAAACTGTCGTATTATTATTAAAAGTTTTTATGTGGTTTAATAAGGATAAAACTTGACCAGCCTTTGTTAATTTGCCAGATCTTCTTACATGTGCCAAACCTTTAAAGCAGCAAATCGATAAATTGTTACCTTAATTATTAACCTATTTATTCCAATATATCAAGTACAAGATTTAATTTAATCGGCATAAATCAGCAAAGCAAGTTTGACATGCACACAAAAAGGTTCTCAGTAGGCTCTCCAACCTTTGAGCAGTTCAAAATTTATACAAAAAAACTGGAAGTTTCCCCAAATGTTTTAAAATGCCAAAAATCACCTTTAAGAAAGATTGTCCTAATGTACAGTGCTTTGTCTGTTTTTTACTCATGTGAGATGCTTTTGTGCTAGTACCATAAAGAGGGATTTGGCTTCAACATTTAAGAGAGAACTTTCATTCCTTCAAGCACAAAAAAGACGGTGTAAACAAACAAAAGAAGCACAAGAACTTGAGAATAAAACGAAGAACTTTGAAGGAAATATCGGGTATAGCTGTCCTACAGACCAATTACATCAGGCTACTATATAATTGCAGATCAGCATGGCGATTTTATGCTGAATCGAACCCTCTAATCGCAATCAGCATAGCGAGCTCTTTAATTTAATTTGTTTAAAAGCTTATTACTACGAAAATTCAATAAATACAGAGCGGCTCCTTCTCCAAACATTTTACTTTCCTGCTTTAAAAGAAATTACAAAAGCTGTTCATGTTTATAAAACATTATTTTAAAAGAGCAAAAGCCCTTAAGCCTTTGCTCTTTTCTTCAGCTTAAAAAAATTTGAATTTTCCTTTTTTCAACACGAGACCTGCTCCGCCAACCATATATAACGCGCGGTTATCAATCATTTTCTTCATGAAGGATGCTTTTGTACCGACCATTTTTTTGCCTAACGCAATACCTACTGCATCATCTTCTCCTAGAGAAGCAACAGTTCCTTTAATATCTGGCTTAAATGGTTCGAGTTCTTTTTTACCGCGAATTAATGCAGCTAAATTTCTCGCGCAAACTTCTCCCTGCTGCATTGCAATTTGCGCTGTCGGCGGATATGGACGATTGATTTCCTCATTAATAATTAATGAACAGTCTCCAATAATAAACACATCATCATGTCCTGGTGCGCGCAAGTCTTTCTCTACTTTTACGCGGCCCCGCATTGCCTCAAAACCAGATTCTTCAATTACACTGTTTCCGCGCACACCAGCCGCCCAAATAACAGTGCCTGCTTTTATTTCTTCTGTTTGATCGTCTTTCCCAACAATAATTCCTTGTTCAGTACATTCTTTTATCGCTGTGCCGATTCTAAACTCAACACCTTTGCGCTGCAGTTGATTGACTGCGTACTCCACAAGTTCAGGATCGAAACCTGGAAGTGCTGTCGGTGCTGCTTCCACACAAATAATACGGACTTTTTTAGGGTCAATATCATACTCTCGGCAAAGCTCAGGAACACGGTTGGCAAGTTCGCCTAAAAACTCAATTCCAGTGAATCCTGCACCTCCGACTACAATGGTTAGACGTGTATCATCTTTTTCTTCTTCTGTATTGTATGTAGCAAATTGATATTCAATATGCTCTCTAATTTGTCTAGCAGAATTAATGTTGGAAATTGTGAAAGCGTATTCTTTTAACCCTTGGATTCCAAACGTTTCCGGATGAGCCCCAAGAGCGACTACTAAGTAATCATAGTTAAGCTCGCCATTTTCAAGAATGACTTTTTTCTCATCTGTTTTAATTAATTTTACAGAATCTTGCACAAAGTTTACTTTGTTTGTATCAATTACATCTTTAATTGGATAGCGGCATCGGTCATGATGAAGGGTGCCTGCAGATGCTTCATGCAGCCATGTTGTTTCATAATGATAATCATGCTTATTGACAAGTGTAATATCAGCCTCGTTCACACTCACCATTTTTTGTAGACGTGTTACGGTCATTAATCCTCCATAACCGGCACCTAAAATAACAACTTTAGGATTTCTCACAAGACACACCAACCTTTTCCGTAATTTTTAAAGCGGTCAATTCTAGACTCACTTTTCACATAATTTGTGAAAATATTCACGTTATTGGACAAAAAATTATAAGGGCAAAATTGTCAATAAAATTTAACATCTTTTTACCTATAGTCATGATATCCGTTTGTGTCCAACTTTTCAAGTTTATTTTTAAGCTAAATGATCAACTTTATAAATCTTTAAATGACAGAATTTTTGTATTTTTACAATCTTTTTTTTATGATATGATTAATAAAGATTAACAAGAGGGGGAATCGTCTGTGAAAGAGGACAGCAAAGTCTACGATATAACGATTATTGGCGGGGGACCTGTCGGGATGTTCACAGCTTTTTACGGAGGAATGAGGCAGGCTTCCGTTAAAATTATTGAAAGCCTTCCACAATTAGGAGGGCAATTGACAGCGCTTTATCCTGAAAAATACATATATGATGTAGCGGGGTTTCCAAAAATTAGAGCTCAAGAATTAGTCAATAATTTAAAAGAACAAATTGCCTTATTCAATCCAACCGTCTGCCTTGAACAGGAAGTTCAGGAAGTTGAAAAACAAAGTGACGGGACATTTAAGTTAACGACAAATTCAGAAATACATTATTCAAAAACGATTATCATCACTGCCGGAAACGGCGCATTTCAACCACGTAAACTTCAGCTGGAAAATGCTGAGCAATTTGAAGGGAAAAACCTGCACTATTTTGTAGAAGATTTAAACTATTTTGCAGGCAAAAAGGTCGTCCTGTTTGGAGGCGGCGACTCAGCTGTTGACTGGGCGTTAATGCTTGAGCCTATTGCAGAAAAAGTAACGGTTGTCCATCGAAGAGATAAATTTCGCGCGCACGAGCATAGCGTAAATCAATTAAAAAATTCTAAAGCAAATATATTAACACCTTTTGTTCCTGTTGAGCTTATCGGCAAGGATCGAATTGAACAAGTCGTAGTCGAAGAAGCAAAAGGAGATCGGAAAGAGATTATTGATGTAGATGAAGTAATTGTCAATTTTGGCTTCGTTTCCTCTTTAGGCCCTATCAAAAACTGGGGGCTGGAAATTGAGAAAAATTCGATTGTTGTTAACTCAAAAATGGAAACAAATATTCCGGGAATTTATGCTGCCGGAGACATCTGTACTTATGAAGGAAAAATAAAATTAATTGCGACTGGGTTTGGCGAAGGTCCAACAGCTGTAAACAATGCCAAAGCTTATATTGACCCAAGCGCAAAAGTTCAGCCAATGCACAGCACAAGTATGTTTAATTGATGAAAAAAGATGTGGGTGTCTAATAAGTCGTTTTTTCGGCTTTTTGACACCCTCTTTCATGTTTTAGAAACGTTGAAATACCAGGACTTATGATTTTTTGTTTTTCAATGGGGATCTGCCTTTCTGAACAGCCCCCTTACAGCGGGAATAATAAGCAAAAGTAAATTTTATTGGAAAGAATAAAGGCTGTCTCGTAAAAGGTCATTTTTTATGACCTTTTGAGACAGCCTTTTTGTCAAGTACTTTTCTAAAGAAACCAGACTGCATCAATCGGACAGACTATTTTTCCTTTGTTTACATCCTTCAGAAGTTTTATGAAGGACTTTTCTTATGCTCTCTTTCTGAATTAGTCTTCAAAAGTTTTATGACGGACATTCAGCACATACAATTGCTTTTGTTGGACTTCATTGCCTCTATGAAGGACATTTACAAATTTTATTCCTTTATTTTTATCCTTCACAGTAGCTCCAAAATCCTTCATTTTAGGAACTCAACGGACAGCCCTATCTTTTTTCAACTTTCATCGGTGATTCATATAGTCTTTCGCACGGTCTTCCATGATGAAAATCTGTGATCTGCAAATATCCTCATTTAATTCTCTATCACTTTTAATAAGTTGCATTTAGCCGTTTTTCCCATAAAAATATCCTAATAAAGCAGACTTTTTTTTGGATTCCACTTTATTAGGATATATTTTATTGTGAGTATAGAAAAAGTTAAGGAATAAAGCGATCATTATGCTTGGCTTCAGGAAAGAATCTTTTTTAGCACTCTTCCGGTGTTCCAGCGTGTGTTGCAGTTCTAAAGGAGGCGCCGCAGCCGCAAGACGCAATCGCATTAGGGTTGTCTATCGTGAATCCTCCACCAAGCATTGATTGTTTATAATCAATCTTTGTTCCCTTTAATATAGGGGCGCTGTCTTTATCCACTAAAATCCGAATGCCGAATTGTTCAAATTCGTGATCATCTTCTTGTTTTTCTTGTTCAAACCCGATGCCGTATGAAAGTCCAGTGCAGCCGCCGCCTTTCACACCAATACGCAAATAGGCGCCTTCTTCTTCATTTTCTCTCATCATATCTTTTATTTGAAAAGCTGCCGCTTCGGTAAGCATAACAATTTCAGACATGACCCATCCTCCTTTTCATTAATTTTTGAGTCACTTTTAGTATACCTTTTCAGAAAAAAACTCTCAAATTTCTGAACCGGATTCATAATAATAGGTCCCCGTGCAAACCGTTTCAGCAGGTCCTTTCATCAAAATGTTCCCCTCGTCAGTCCATTTAATAAATAAATCGCCGCCGGCAAGATGGACAACTGTTTCTTTGCCTCTTGTTGTTTGCTCGTTTAATACGGATGCGACCACTGCCGCACATGCTCCGGTGCCGCAAGCTTGTGTGACACCTGAACCTCTTTCCCATACTCGAAAATGAAGCTCATGGTCGTTGACGATTTCGACAAATTCTACATTTACCCCTTCTGGAAATCTTGCATCTTTTTCGACAATCGGTCCCAATGTTGTTAATGGAGCTTTCTCAATATCGTCTACAAAAAAGATGATGTGTGGATTTCCCATCGAAACCGCTGTGACTTCATATTTCGAGCCGTTAAATTCCATGATTTCACCAATAGCTGTTTCATCTCCGTTTCCGGCCATCGGTATTTCCTTTTTTAACAGCTTAGGGTGACCCATATCAATTGTGACGCTTGATACTCGTCCATTTTCTTCATGGACTTCGGCTTCAACCAAGCCAGAAAGTGTTTCGATCAAAAACTTTTTCTCTTTTACTATGTTATGCTCATAAACATATTTTGCGACACAGCGCAAACCGTTTCCACAGTTTTTTCCTTCTGAACCGTCACTGTTGAAAATTCTCATTTTCACATTCGCACGTTCAGATGGAAGAATTAATATTAGCCCATCTGAACCGATGCCGGTATGAACGTTCGCAACTTTTCGCGCAATATCTGGCAGGAGATGCTCCGGAAGCGTTTCTTCGAATCCATTTACATAAATATAACTGTTTCCTAATCCATGCATTTTTGTAAATTGAAAAGTTTCCATTTTTTCCTCCAAAACAACAAAAAATTTGTTTTTATAAGTATAAAACGTTCAAAATTTGTTGACAATAAAAATATCCCCCGTTTTCATATATAAATAAAAGCTCCTCGGGAAATATAAGAGGGGCTTTTATTTTTTATATCATCAGCCTGCCGCTTCAAACACCTTGCTCATACGTAAAAAAAAGACTCATCCGCAAAGGCAAGCGTCGTACTGAGAAACAATATTGAGATTCATACTTACATTTTATAATATGCTCTCATACCTCGAATGAAATATTTAGAGACAGGATCAAAATAAGGAGAATCAAAAGCTTGTCTCCCTTTTAATTTTATCATTCACTTTTATTTTCTATTAAAACATTGGATTTTCTTCTAAAAATTGATAAATATTTTTCACTAGCTCTTCTGCCGTTTCCCCTTCTACCGCTTCTCCGTTTACGAGGGCAAAAAGCGATTCGTAGCATTGGCCGCAATACCCTAGGCAGCTGTATTCAACTATATCTAAATTAGGATCTTTTTCTAATTGTTCTAATGCTTTTTGTGAACCGTTTGCTAAGTTGCTGACACAAAACTCTATAATTGGTTTCACGTGAATTGTCCTCCTTCTATACTCAGTAGCCTATCATAATGCTTTTTTTCTTCATTGTCAAAGCATTGAACTTCAAGGTTCATTTAACATTTTGCCATAACAATTGTGCTATTTTTCCTTAAGTATGTTGTGATTTATACATAAATTCGTTATACTTTTAGTGGCATTTGTTACGATTGTCACAGTTTTGGGGTAAACATTTGCAGGGAAAAGGGGAATCGCGATGAGAAAGTTACTGCTCCTCGGAGGCGGCTATGGCGGCATGAGAATTCTTCACAAGCTGCTTCCCAATAACTTGCCGGATGGTGTCGAAATAACATTAGTGGATAAAAACCCTTATCATTGTTTAAAAACGGAATACTATGCGCTGGCTGCGGGAACGATTTCAGATCAGCATGTGCGCGTGGCCTTTCCAGAACACCCGAAATTGAACGTTCATTACGGTGAAGTCACGGACATTGACCTTGAACAAAAGCTTGTACATTTAAAAGATCAATCTCCAATCACGTATGATGAACTTATCATCGGATTAGGATGTGAAGACAAATATCATAATGTTCCGGGTGCTGACAAATATACTTGCAGCATTCAAACAATCGATCAATCACGTGAAACGTATCAAAAGCTGAACAATTTAGGAGCAGGTGCAACAGTCTGCATAGTTGGAGCCGGATTGAGCGGCGTTGAATTGGCAAGCGAACTGCGTGAAAGCAGATCCGATTTAAAAATCAAGCTGTTTGACCGCGGAAAAGTGATCTTATCAAACTTCCCGGAACGATTAAGCAAATATGTCCAAACATGGTTTGAAGAGCACGGGGTTGAAGTAATCAACAGCGCCAATATTACAAAAGTTGAGCCAAATATGGTTTATAACCATGATGAACCGATTCCTTGTGATGTTGTCGTTTGGACCGCAGGAATTCAACCGAATTATGTCGTAAGGAAATTGAATGTTGAAAAAGACCGGCAAGGACGGGTTATTTTAACAAAATACCATCATCTTCCTCAAGATGAACATGTGTATGTTGTTGGAGACTGTGCAAGCCTTCCTTACGCACCAAGTGCTCAACTTGCCGAAGCACAGGCTGAACAAATTGTACAAGTATTGCTCAAAAAATGGAACAACGAACCTCTTCCAGAGGAACTGCCGCCGTTCAAATTAAAAGGCGTTCTCGGTTCTCTCGGAAAAAAATCAGGTTTTGGGATGGTAGGAGATCGCGCACTCACTGGACGTGTGCCACGTCTTTTAAAATCAGGAATTCTTTGGATTTATAAATATCATAGTGGAGCATGAGAAAACCGGGCGTTCATTTGTACGTCCGGCTTCTCTTTTTCCGGAACTCTTTCACTGGAAAATATAAATCAAGAGAAATACAGTTGTCTATTATTTTGCATGCAAAAAAACGAAGCAGCGTTTTTTTTTTTTAGCGAATCTGTTCTTTTGGCTTGAAGAAATCGACAATGCACTTTTTCTTTCACAGTTCTGGATGACGAGTAAACTCTTTCTTACACAGGTTGGTAACCATGTTTTTCCATCTCTTGAAAAATCCTTTTTATCTTTGGATTTCCTTCTCCTACTACCACTCCATTTATGACAACAAGGGGATAAAAATATTCTTCCTTCACGATTTGATCGGCTATTTTCTTTTTCTCTTCATCTTCCGGAGGACAATATATATCAATATATGTGATGTCAAATGGCTGATCTGGATATTTTCTAGTCAGTGCTGCTTCCAGCCATTCAAATGTATCTTTTGCTGAAGGCGAATTTACACAGCTTGGACATAAGTTTTCTGCACCATAAACGCAAATTTCTACCGGTTTTCTCATGTTTGTTCTCTCCTATTTAATAAAATGATGATCTCCTAGATTATCCATATTAGATTTAAAAAAAATGTGATACAATGAATTTGAAACTTACAAATAGATTTTATCGCTCATTTTGAATATAATGATGGATAAGAAAGGAGTCGATAGTATGTCAGATGTTCAAATAAAAGAACAAGTACAGGAAGTTTTAGATAAGCTGCGCCCGTTTTTGCTTCGTGACGGCGGAGACTGCGAATTAGTTGATGTTGAAGAGGGCATTGTGAAATTGCGCCTTTTAGGTGCGTGCGGGAGCTGCCCAAGTTCTACCATTACTTTGAAAGCAGGTATTGAGCGGGCTCTGCTGGAAGAAGTTCCAGGCATCGTAGAAGTAGAACAAGTATTTTAATGAAACAAACCGGCGAAAAGCCGGTTTGTTTCTTTATATCAAGCTTTCAATATGAGTAAACCAAGACTTTGTCCCTTCATAATCAATTTCTAGCTGTGTTACTTCACAATGAGGAAAAGCCTCTTTTAGTTTAGGACGCAATGAGTGTCTCATGCCTTTTGGAGCAAAACACAATATCGTTGGACCTGCACCGCTCAATACAGTCCCGTACACACCGTGCTCTTTTCCTATCTTTCGAACAGCTGACAGTTCAGGAACTAGACTTTCCCTATACGGTTGATGGAATATGTCCATTTCCATCATTTGGCCTGCCAATTCCCAATTATTATTCATGATGCTCCCAACAAGCACATTGCTGATCGCACTGGCTTTCACCGACTGCTGAAATTTAAATGTCTTCGGCAAAACGCCTCTAGAATCCTTCGTATATAAATAATATGGCGGAATAACCGCGATAATATCCACATCCAGATTATCCACTTTTACAAAATATGTGTGGTCATCTGTTAAATAGCCGACCACTAGACCGCCTACTATAGAAGCTCCGGCATTATCCGGATGTCCCTCAAACTTGCTGGCAAAATGAATTTTTTCTTCATCGCTCAAATTCAGTTTACAAACACGATCGCAAAGCTCAATCCCTGCTGCAATGGCGGCCGCGCTGCTTCCGAGTCCTCTTGTCATCGGAATATCACTTGAAATTTCCACATAACATGCAGGAAGATTAACACTATGTTTTTCTGCTAGCTTGGAAGCGACTTTATAAATTAAATTCTCTTTCCCTTCCGGTACGTTTGCTACTTCTTCACTTACCGGCTTAAATGTCCAATTTTCCGCAAATGTAACGGCTAGTGTTAAATAGCGGTTTAAAGCGAGCCCTACAGAATCAAAACCGGGGCCAAGATTGGCTGTACTTCCGGGAACTTGAATTTTTAACATGTCTCCTTCTTTCATACATGCCCATCTCCCTTGAGATGGTCCATCACAGCTTTCTTTTCATTAGGCAGCACGATCGGCTGGATGGATGACACATCGATCGCAGTATTCGGATCTTTTAATCCGTTGCCGGTCAATACTGCTACAACTGTGCTTCCTTTCGGGATTTTCCCCGAATTTACATCTTTCATCACTCCTGCAATAGATGCACTTGAAGCAGGTTCAGCAAAAACGCCTTCCGTTCTTGCAATTAATTGATAAGCATCCAAAATTTCTTCATCTGTTACCATATCGATCTTTCCGCCTGATTCATTGGCAGCATTGACAGCAAATTCCCAGCTTGCTGGGTTTCCAATTCGAATGGCAGTTGCCACTGTTTCCGGATTTTCAATCACTTGATTTTTTACAATGGCTGCGGCGCCTTCCGCTTCAAAACCGTGCATTTTTGGAAGCCCTGTTTGGTGCCGCTCATTAAACTCTTTAAATCCTTTCCAATATGCTGTAATGTTTCCAGCATTTCCAACCGGAATCGCCAAATAATCCGGAGCTTTTCCCAGCTGTTCACAAATTTCAAACGCCGCTGTTTTTTGCCCTTCAATTCGGTAAGGATTTACAGAATTGACAAGAGTAATTGGCAGCTCTTCACAAATTTCACGAACCATTTTTAAGGCATCATCGAAGTTTCCTTCAATTGCAAAAATTTCTGCGCCGTACATAACTGCTTGGGCAAGCTTTCCAAAAGCGATTTTTCCGTTCGGTATAACAACAATGGAACGCAATCCTGCACGTGCCGCATATGCGGAAGCAGCTGCAGACGTATTTCCAGTTGAAGCGCACATTATAGTTGTGCTTCCTTCTTCCACCGATTTTGCAACTGCCATCACCATACCGCGGTCTTTAAATGAACCGGTAGGATTCGCTCCTTCTGTTTTCACATACAGCTCAACGCCTAATTTTTCAGATAATTTTTCTAAATGAATGAGAGGAGTATTACCTTCGTTCAATGTCAGCATCGGTGTTTTGTCCGTTACTGGCAAAAATTCTTTATATTTTGCAATTAGTCCATTCCATTTCATAATAAGCCGTTCCCTTCTACTCGATACGTACTTTTAACTTCCTTAACAACTTGCAAATCTCGGAGCTCCATTAAAATTTCCTCAAAATCTTTTTTCGATGCTTTATGGGTAACGATGACAATTTCCGCTAAATCTTTATTTTTCAGAGGTAATTGGAGAATTTTCTCAAAGCTTACACCTCTGTCTGAAAAGAGGGATGTAATTTTTGAAAAAGCTCCAACTTGATCTTCTACGTGAATTCGTAAAAAGTATTGGGCAAAAATTTCTTCAGGTGCCTTCAATTGTTTCTGATATTGCGGGGCTACGGCGCTTCTTCCATTTACACCTAGACGCATGTTTTTCAATACGCCTACTAAATCCGAAACAACAGCGGTTGCAGTTGGCAAGCTTCCTGCGCCAGGACCGTAAAACATTGTTTCCCCTACTGCTTCGCCGTACACATAAACCGCATTATATTCATCTTGGACGGAAGCTAACGGATGATGATCGGGCAGCAGTGCAGGCTGTACACTAACTTCAATTTTATCACCGCTTCGATGGGCGATGCCGATTAATTTCATCGTATAGCCGAGCCGTTTACTGTAATCAATATCTTCTTGTGTAATATCCGTTATCCCTTTTACTTCCACATCTTCTAAATCTACTTCCATAGAAAATCCAAGTCTTGCCAAAATCGCCATCTTTCTCGCTGCATCCAAGCCTTCTACATCAGAAGTCGGATCAGCTTCTGCATATCCTAATCTTTGCGCTTCCTTCAGCACTTCTTCATAAGGGGTTCCGTATTTTGACATTTTCGTTAAAATAAAGTTTGTCGTTCCGTTAACAATCCCCATCATTTTTGTAATCCGGTCTGACGCCAATCCATCTACCAATGTACGCAGAATCGGGATGCCGCCTGCGACACTTGCTTCATAAAAAAGATCGCAGCCGTTATCCGTCGCTTTTTTGAGCAACTCAGTTCCGTACACTGCCATCAAATCTTTATTTGCCGTCACAACATGCTTCTTCCGATTTAATGCTTCAAGCAAATATTCCCGTGTCTGCTCAATTCCCCCCATGACCTCAATAATGACGTCAATATCCGGATCTTCTATTACCTCATGAACATTTGTCGTTAATTGGGAAGGTTCTACATGAACGTCTCTTTTTTTATTTGTATTTTGAACAAGAATTTTTTTTACTTTCACCGGGCACCCGATTAAATGAATGAGCTTATCCTGGTGGTCTTCAATGATTTTTACTACTCCGCTACCAACGGTGCCTAAACCGAGCAGTCCTACTGAGATTGATTCCAACCAATTCATCTCCCTTATGTTTATTTATAATAGACAATTGTCTGCCGTAAAAAGACATTAACTGTTTTATAAGACATTATAAATTTCAATGACTGATTTTACAAGAGAAATTTTCATCATCCGCATATGTAAACGCTTTTTGGGCGTTTAAACAACGGCTGTTTTCGGTTTCTCGCCCGTTAACACACGTTGAATATTTTCGACGCAAAGTTCGATCATTTTTATGCGGGTTTCCCGACTCGCGCTGCCGATATGCGGAAGTGCTACAACTTGTTTCAATGATAAAAGCGGATGATTGGAATCAATCGGTTCTTCTTTAAACACATCCAATCCACAACCAGCGATTTCACCAGTTTTTAGAGCATTATACAAAGCGTTTTCATCAACAGATGCTCCTCTGCCAGCATTAACAAATATTGCACTTGTTTTCATTTTTTTAAAGGCTTCCTCGTCAAACAAGTTTTTCGTTTCATTTGTTAATGGTGTTAAATTAACGACAAAATCGGCTTTCTCTAGCAATTCATCAAATGTGCAGTATTTCGCTCCAAGCTCTTTTTCCACTTCCGGTTTCTTTGAACGATTATGATACAAAATTTCCATATCAAATCCTTTTGCCCGTCTCGCAACAGCTTCTCCAATTTTCCCCATCCCAACGATCCCAATCGTTTTATGATGGATATCGCTTCCTGCCAACAAAAATGGAGACCACCCTGTCCATTTTCCTTCTTTTACATACTCCGCAGCTTCAACCAATCTTCTTGCCGCTGCCATTAACAAAGCAAAGGTTAAATCGGCAGTCGTATCTGTTAGTACATCCGGTGTATTAGTTACAGTCACGCCGTACTTTTTCGACGCTTCGAGATCGATATTGTCATACCCGACTGCTAAATTAGCAACGATTTTTAATTTTTTGGCTTTTTGAAGCAGTTCTTCATCCACCCGGTCTGACAGCATTGTAAGCAGAGCATCAGCTTTTTTTGCCTTTTCCAATAATACAGACCTCGGACATGGAGAATCCTGCTCCCACATGTCGACAACTCCGATGGAACGAAGAGGATCCAATAGGTTTTCTGGCAGTTTTCTTGTTACAAAAATATATTGGGTCACTGATTCATCTTCTCCTTCTTCTAATAAATAGCTATTGTTTTGAATTGATATGACAAAATCAATGCTTTGTTCGAAACAGCTGCAAGATTTTAGCTGCTTTCTTTTTTATGATACCACAACAAAATGCGACTGAACCTTTTATAACCATGTCAAAGCCGGCAAGACAATTTGCTTTTTCCTCAAATATATCATAGATGAAAACGAAGATAAAAATTGCTCATATTGCGAAGATGTTTGCAAAATTTTTTCCATTTGAAATTGCAGAGAATCCCTTTCTTCTTCCTCTGCAAGATAATAGTTTTCAACACATTCAAAATAATGAACAGGAAACAAAAGCCTGCTAAAAACTAACCGCCAAAAAAAAGAGGATAACGGAGACACTCGGTCGTATTCTGCCAAAAAAAGCTCATCAATTGTTTGCCTTCCTGTCAGAAAATCATACCTTAAACATTCAGCAATATCTCTTGCTCCATGATCAAAAACGAAATCAATAGGCAATGAAAATGCGTTTTCCCATGTTTCTCTCGTAAAACGTTGATGACATATGGTGCCGGAATCAACCGGCAATGGTCGATCATCAAGCTCAGTATCCGCTAAATATTGGATGGCATTTTCACCTAAGCCTAAATAATATGGAAAGGATTCAATAAATAGCTTGTCAAAGGCGTGATGAGGCTTTGAAGCAATTTGAATACTCCAAAATTGCTCCATTTGATCGATCCGCCTTGCCCATAAATTTCTCCATTGCCCAATTCGATTCGAATGAACGGGAGTAAAAGGCAGCCTTCTGCCAACTTCGTGAAAAAATGACAGCTCTTTTCCGAGAGAAGTTATATTAAGCCGCTTTGTTTGATGAGGTATTTGAAACACAGCGTAGCGCGTTCCATTATGTTCTGCCGTAAGATCCCCATTTACAGTTAATAAAAACGAAGCAGCTTTTCTCTCGTTTGTCATAAGGAGATAACGACTCATTTCATACAGTTCATAAAGCTCCTTATGGTCAATATGTGAAACAGCAGCAATAAAACCGATATTTCTTTTTGTTTTAAACCCCTGCCATTGCCCAATTGAAAAAAAGTCGAGTACATCTATTCCATAATGCTTTTTTAAAAGCTCTTTCATTCCTAATTCCCCCTATAAATCCATTTTTCAAAAAAACACCCCAATATAAATAATGAAAAAATGCCATAAACTATAACATGTAGAAAAGCTTTTGTGTATACAATATAAAAAAGATGTTGATGCTTTTTGAAAATTTAAGCAAGAATTTATTGAAATCGGCGTCACAGCCGATTTCAGCACTTTCATATACTTGTAAAAGATAGGGTGAACGACATGGATAAAATAGAGCAAACTGCAAGAAAATGGCTGAAAGATAGAGGAGTTACACCGGATGACATCGCAGAGCTCGTCTATTTTTTACAGCAGCAATATTATCCGAACTTAACAAAGGAAGACTGTTTGCAAAACGTGGAAAGAGTTCTTTCGAAAAGAGAGGTTCAAAATGCCATTTTAACTGGAATTCAATTAGATGTTCTAGCAGAAAAGGGGGGTTTACAGGAGCCTCTTCAATCGATCATCCAATCGGATGAAGGATTATATGGAATTGATGAAATTCTTGCATTTTCCATTGTGAATATTTACGGATCAATCGGGTTTACGAACTATGGCTATATCGATAAACAAAAGCCTGGTATACTTGCTCATTTAAACGATAAAAGCACAGGTAAGTGTCATACTTTTCTAGATGATATTGTCGGAGCCATTGCAGCGGCAGCTTCAAGCCGGCTCGCCCATCGATCCACTGATTCACAGTAGGGGCAGCGGAGCACCTATTGTGAAATCAGCTGGAAAAGAAAAAGGCTTCATCATAGCACATGCCATTCCGAAAGGTTATTCACTATATAAGTCGGTTGTATTTCTTTGTGTTTTAAGTGTTCTTTCGTTGTTACGCCTGTATGCACAAGAAGGGTGTCCATCCCTGATTGGATACCTGCCTTAATATCCGTCTCGTAATTATCTCCGACAAGAAGCGTTTCTTCTTTTTTCGTTTTCAGCATTTTCAGCCCTTGCTCTACAATAATTTTTTCAGGTTTTCCGATAAAAATCGGCTGAACATTTGTAGATACTGAAATGACCGATGTAATGGCGCCATTGCCTGGAAGCAGTCCTCGCTCAGTCGGCAGAGCAGTATCCCCGTTTGTTGAAATAAATGTTGCACCTGCGCGAACCGCTAAACAGGCCTTGGCAAGCTTTTCATAATTGATGTTTCGGTCAATACCCACAACGACAAAATCCGGATTTTCATCGACGAAGCGAAAACCTTTTTCCTCCAAGGCCTTTCGCAGCCCCTCTTCACCGATTACATATATAGAAGCATTTTGTTTTCTTTCCCAAATAAAGTTGGCTGTGGCAATGCTTGAAGTTAAAATTTGATGCTCTTCCGCCGGAATGCCGAGACTGATTAGTTTTTCAGCTACTTGCTTCGGGGTTTTAGAAGAATTGTTTGTCATAAATAAGTACGAAATTCCTTTTTCCTTCAGTTTTTTAACAAATTCTTCAGCTTCTTCAATTTTTTCTGTACCCCGATACATGGTGCCGTCTAAATCGATGAAATATCCTTTATATTTCTTCAATTTTTTTCACTCCTTCAATCAATCCATTACGGCTTAAAAGCTGTAACTGGTCCAAGTTCATCTTCCAAGTAGGTTCGAACACGATGGCAAAAATTTCTCAAAACTTGTAAATGGGTTGATATTGAATCATACAGTTCTTCATGCCGTATGTTTAAATAATCTTGAACGAGCATTTTTCTGTAGGAAATTAATTTCTTTAATCCTTCCGCATCCCTGCTGTCAACGACAGATTCATCTTCTAAAATGTCAATAATGTCTTCATAGCTTCCCGGGTCCCGCATAATAAAACCGTCAATAATTCCGTTTCCGATATCTAAAATCGCCTCAATCAACAATTGGGCAATCCGCTCCAACGCTTTTTTTTCAACATCAGACTCCCACTGTTGATGTCCTTCAAACATGGATACAAGATCTTCTACAAATTTTACAGTATCTTCAATCTTTTTTCTGTCCACAAAATACATATGATTTCTTTCCTTTCTTAAGGTTTTTGTATCCGTTTTTTATTTTACCATACTCGGCCATTTGAACTACCTACTACTTTACACACTTTTGAGTTTTTTAAAGCAGAGCACTAAAATCCTCTCGTTAGACGGATCGATTTTGGCAAACAGAGCTGATGTTTCTAAAATTTGGATTTCGTGATTGAGCAGGCGCAAGCTTTCCGCGGTTTGATACATCTTGCATGCCGGGTAGGATCCGCTTAGATTTTTTCAATTTAGTAAAGAAATTCCTAAACGCGCACAAAAAATTGCTTTTACAGATGACGATTTTTCATGACAAGCAGAGGAGGATTTTGAATATGACTTTCGTGCCGATTCATGATATGTTTCTCCAATTAACTTCCCATTCGATACAGAAATCATGGCTGATTGGCAGCAGATGTGCGGGCTGATAAAAAAATTGTGTTATTTTGCTTCTATTTCAACAGAAAAATCGCTATGCGAATCGAAACAGAGGTAAGTTTTCTCACAAATTTGCGATAAATCGTTGTGAATGCATCATCTTATGCTACAATGCAATTATAAGAAACGGAGGTAATGAACCATGGCCGAACGCTTTTTTTTGTATGATGAAACCGTCGAGACAAAAACAAGATTTGTTAGCTTTATGGGAGAAAATCAACGCTTTGATTTAGCCATTATTCAATCGGACCGCTATTACGGAAAATATCTTGTACTAAATTTGCAAAGCAACCGGTTTGCGATCATTGGGGAAGATGATCTTAAAGAACCGGGGTATTTAGAAGATGTTTATCAATTAAATGATGAAGACGCAAAAGAGCTTCGGGAGTTTTTATATGAGATCGTCTAATGTATAAATTACCTTCCATGAGGAACGATAATGGTAAAATCATGGACAGGTGAACAAAATGGACAAACAAAATGAATATACTGATTTTTCAGTAGTGGAAACAATGCGAAACTATATTATCCCGGAGGATATGCCGGAAGGCGCCTACGGAGCTCCGCGGGGAAAGGATGAACCTGTGGAGAATAAAAGCACACCTTGGGAAGAAGGTCAGCGTCCATATAGCAGTTTTAACTATGAATTCAAATCCTTGCATCAGAATTTGCCGAGACAATTTCCGGGCAGTCATCCTCCTCATGATGAACCTGATAAAAATGAAGAAGACCCGTATGAAATAAAGTAATCAGGACGGCTGTATGCCGTCCTGATTACTTTTTCACACCCAGATGTTTTTGCATCTGGCGTTTATTTTTTTATTTTCTTTAATACAAAATAAGCACAGCCGAAATTGCAATATTCATACAAATATTCATCTAATGAGCTGATTTTCGTATCATGTGTTGCTTTTTGGTTTTGATCATCAAAAAATCCTCTCAGCCGCAATTGGCTATATCCCCAATCGCCGACAATATAATCATATTTGTTTAAAATTTCACTGTACCTTGCTTTAAAAGCCTCTTCATTAAAACCATTTTTAAAATCTTTTATAAGCTCGTATGTTTGATTAAAAATTGTGATCATTTACAAATTCACCCTCTTCCATATGTTTATCATAAACAAATGATTTCCCTCCATCAATTGCCTGACAACAATTTTTTAAAAGCGGCAATCCTAAAATTATAAGGAGGTGCTGAAATGAAAAAAAGGCTTTTTACTCCTTTTATCATAGCTGCGCTTGCAGCCAGCGGGTGCCAATATGATCAAGAAGGAAAAGGTCTATATAATGAAAACGGGAATACGGTAAACGTGGCAGAAAGAAATGATAATTATAACAGCAATAAAGATTCAGACAGCTTTGGATATGTCCGGCATCAAAAAAGTCCAACAGCCGGAATAGAGAAAGCCACAGTAAAAACTCCTGTCATCAATCGGGAACAATTAGCAGACGTAATCGGAAGGCTTGCCGTCCAGCTTCCAAATGTTCATGATGCTGCTACGCTCGTAACAGATGAAGAAGTTCTTATAGCGTATAAAACCGATTCAAACAACAAATTTGAAACAGCTGACCAAGTGAAAAAGACAGCTGCATCCATTGTTCCGCGTTATTTTCATATTTATGTAACCGATAATCCTAATCTGTTTAAAGAAATCGAATCATACAGCACTCTTGATGGAGAGTCTCCAAATATTAACCGCAATTTAAACCAGACCATTCAGCGCATGTTAAAGTCTCCCCAAGGAAGAAAATTGAATGCTGGTGAAAATGCAAATGGCGAAGGATTCGGAGAAATGAACGAAAGTATTGATCACGACATAAAAGATCAATGAAATAAACGTTGATGCATAGGTGAATTTTTTAGAGGTTATTTACCTATTTTTATTAAAACGGGCCGTCAAGAAATTCTTGACGGCTCTGTGGCTTTAAGCTTTTGCCTGCCGCTGTTTGGCTGCCTCATTTACTTGTTCATCAGCATGATAAGACGAACGGACTAACGGACCTGCCTCGCAATGGCTGAATCCTTTTGACAAAGCAATTTCTTTTAATTCTGCAAATTCATCTGGATGGTAAAATTTTTGAACTTTTAAATGTTTTTTCGTAGGCTGCAAATATTGTCCGATTGTGATGATGTCAACATGATTTGCACGAAGGTCATCCATCGCTTCGATAATTTCTTCTTTCGTTTCCCCAAGCCCGATCATAATGCTTGATTTTGTCGGAATATCCGGATTGATTTCTTTTGCTCTCCGCAAAAACTCCAAAGAACGTTCATAGGTTGCACGAGCGCGAACCCTTGGGGTTAAGCGCCGAACAGTTTCAATATTATGGTTTAAAATATCAGGTTTAGCGTCCATTAATGTTTTTAAATTTTCGTACACTCCGCCCATGTCAGATGGAAGAACTTCTATTGTAGTAAATGGATTTTTTTTGCGCACAGCACGAACCGTTTCAGCAAAAACGGCTGCTCCGCCATCTTTCAAATCATCACGGGCAACTGCAGTGATGACAACATGCTTTAAGTTCATAATGCGGACGGAATCCGCTACACGCTCCGGCTCTTGCCAATCAAGCTCGGTTGGCAGTCCTGTTTTCACTGCACAGAAGCGGCATGCGCGTGTACAAACGCTTCCTAAAATCATAAATGTTGCCGTTCTTCTCACTGCCCAGCATTCATGAATATTGGGGCATTTCGCTTCTTCACAAACCGTATGAAGCTTTTGCTCGCGCATCAATTTTTTTAACCCTGTGTAATTCTCGTTTGTATTTAATTTTATTTTAAGCCATTCAGGTTTTCGTAAACTTTCTTCTTTTTGAGCCATTTTTCATCATCTCCAATATGTAATCATTAAAAAAATAAAGATGATACACTATAGTCAATTTAACATAATGAAAGATATTGGACAAGAAAAAGGAATTTTATATTCCTTCAATTTCCAGCCATTGAAACTTTACTTTTTTCTTACACTAAGACATGACATGATGGAAAGGAGTTTATCAATTGTGGTTCTCAGAAAAATGTTATTATTGGCTGCACTTTTATCTTTATTTTCCAGCCATGCCAATGCGTCCAGTCAATTAACTGAACAACAAATAAATCATTTGCGAATGAGCCTGTATAAAAAGGTGGAAGCCATCACCCAGATTCCTTGGTATGTATTGGCTGCGTGCGACCAATACGAACGAAACGTCAGAAAAATAAAAAATGATATCCCAAAACAAAAAGGAGTTATTGGCATTTACATTCCTCCTGATAAATGGGCTGGGACAGCTAATCCGAATCTGAACGACCAAAATCCGGTTAGCATTCAGCTATTCGGGGGAATCGGAATGGATGGAAACGGCGACGGCAAAGCGCAAATGGATCATGATGAAGATGTCTTATATAGTTTTGCACATTTTTTATCAAAATATGGTAATGATATAGAAAATTTAAAAATTGGTTTATGGTCTTATTATCACCGTGATAAAACGGTCGGAATTATTTTAGGTCATATGAAATTGTTCAAACATTTCGGGCATCTGCAATTAAACGAGCATGCTTTTCCTCTTCCCGTCAGAACTGATTACAGCTACCGTGATACATGGGGAGATGCGCGCGGCTGGGGCGGCCGGAGAATTCATGAAGGCACAGATATATTTGCACATTATGGCGTACCGGTTCGTTCCACTTGCTACGGAATTGTCGAAATGAAAGGCTGGAATCGCTATGGGGGTTGGAGAATCGGTATTCGGGACATTCAGAATACGTACCATTATTTTGCACATTTAAACGGCTTTGCCAAAGACATTCACGTTGGACAAATCGTAAAACCGGGGCAAATCATCGGTTCTGTCGGAAGCAGCGGCTACGGCCCTCCAGGAACATCTGGCAAATTCCCGCCGCACTTGCATTACGGGATGTATAAAGACAACGGTAAAACCGAGTGGTCTTTTGACCCTTATCCGCATTTAAAACTATGGGAACGGCTTGAATGGCAAAAAGAAAAAAAATAAAGAGCCCGCACCAACTCAGGAACGGGCTCTTTATGAATCAATTTTATGTTTTTTACTCGACTGAATGGCAATTACTTGCGACTTTATCGCTGATCAAATGATAGAAAATACTTTTTCATGTCTGTTGAAAAAAAATCCATTAAGGAATACATCTTATTTAAATTCATAGATGGTACGTTTTGGAAACTTCTTTCATCTGTACACTATAGATGAGCAATAATCATTCTTTTATAAAAAGATAATGGTTGTTTTTTATTTTTCTACCATTTTCAATAGTGCTTCTTTGCCTGTCATCCCTGCTTTAATGCCAATTGCCTCCGCTTCTGTTGTGACTGATTCCAATGGGGCTTCAAGAAGCTGCTCAATTGTCCTCACTCCGACAGCGCGGCCGGCAATAATTTTTCTCTCTTTTAATTTTTCATTCAATAAGGCTACATCAAGCGCACCGCACATAATATAACCTTTTTCGGCTGTAACAGCCATGAAATTCGTTTTTGGCAGCTGAATGGTAATGGCGGTAAATTGATGATCACCAATTTTAACCGGCGATACAGATACCATAAAATACCCTCCTTCCCTACTTCACTTTATGAAAGGAAAGGAGATGTTGACAAAAATTTATTGATGGATTTGCAGGAACTGTTTCGATAATTTCCAAGCAAGTACATCTCTTAGCAATTCAGGCATGAAGTATATTTTATTCTTTACACGGCTTAATTGCGGATATAATGGACCTAATGTAAACATATCAATAGTTGCCACTGCATACACATGATTTTGATCAAGATGTTTTCCATTTACAAAGATCTTTTTCACATGTTCCTTGCCATCTTCCAACGTTTCCATGACCGTTTCAATGCCGTCAAAAACCATACGCCCCATTACTTTGCCTCTGAAGCCTAATCCTTTAAGCTTCAATTGCTCCATTTCTTTTGTCCGTGCTTGTAAAATAACTTCTTTTAATTGATCGCCTTGAACCATGATTTTACAAGGATTAATCGGATGAGGACAAATCCGGTGCAAATCGCCTTTTGTGACGAGTCCTTTCGGAAGCGATTCAAGCAATACTCCGGCATTCACCATGGAAACTTCCCCATCGCACCATTCTTTTAAAGCGGAAGCCAACAGCTTTGCAAATGGTGAATCTGAAAACCAATCAATCCGTAATTCTTCTTTTAATTCCACAACAACTTCGTTAAGTTTTTGAGCACTTTCAACTTTTTTTTGATCAAGCCACTTTATGGTAAAAACATCTTCTTTTTCAATCGTTTTCGTTTCAATAATCTCCGCTTTTTTATTTACCAGCTTCTTTTGAGCAGAGTCGATCTTAAGTTCAATATGTCCAAGCCACTGTCCAAACTTTCCTGCTCCCGCCAAAAGCGTATTGCCTACAAGCTTTCCACGATCAAGCACATGATGTGTATGGGCTCCTAATATAACATCGATATCAGGAAATTGTTGAGCAATCCATTCATCATCGGATATTCCAAGGTGTGATAAAAGAATGATAACATCTGCTTTGCCCCGGATTTCCTCCAATGTTTCTTTTATATTTGCCATCGGTTCTGTTATCATCCACCCTAACTGACGGTAAAATTGCTCAAAGCAAACCGTTACGCCTAAAATACCGATTCGGACTCCATTTTGTAAATGTTTAATCACATAAGGCTTTGCCCATTTTGGTCTAGTACCGTCTAAGTAAAATAAATTAGACACAATGACCGGGAATTGTGCATGATTATACAGCCGATCCAATGCTTCAAAAGGAAGAGTAATTCCTTCATTATTTCCAATCGTTATTGCATCTGGAGTTAAATGATTCAGCAGCTCAACATTTGCGACTCCCCCGGTCGCTTCAGTAATTGGGTGAAAGCGATCGACGTGATCGCCGATATCGAATAAAAAAACAGTTTCGTTTTTACTTTTATGAATATGTTTTTTTGTTTTTAGATAATGAACGATTTTCGGCCAATTTTCAAAATGACTGTGCAGATCATTCGTATGATATATATGAACCGTCTCAATCAAAGTCGCTCTCTCCTTCAGTGGGATACTTTTCAAAACACTCAAATAAATCAAGCTGCCTTGGCGCTAAATCATGATATGTAATTCCTAACTTTTTCATCAGTTCTTTTCCATTGTCCGCCGCGTCTCCGCCCGAGTTGTTGTTGAAAATGAGATAGAGATCTTTAGTTTGCTTTTTCAGCATTTTTATGTGTCCTTTCCATTCATCAAGCTCTTGTTCATTATATCTATATAAATATCGTACTTCACGCCAATTCCCTTCTTTTGGCCTCAGCCATCCATGAACATTTCGTCCATGAAATCTTACCAAGGTCTTTTCTCTATTCGTGCAATATAATACGGTCGGAACTGAATTTTCCCCTGCCTGCGGCTCATCACAAATGGTGTGAATCCACCCTTCCTTCTCCATGAATTGAAGCGTTTTTTCATAATATGTAGGAAGGAACCAGGAGCGGTGGCGAAATTCTAGTGCACAAGGGGCATCCTTCATTTGCTCTTTGCACCATCGCAAGAAATCAACATTTTCTCTTTTGCAGTGAAACCAAGGGGGAAATTGAAAAAGAACCATTGCCAATTTATTCGCTTCTTGAAAGGGCTGAATCATTTTATAAAAAGCAGCGAACATTTCTGAGCGGCTTTCGAAAGATCCTAAGCCTGTTTCGTGTCCAGTCATTCCTTTATACGCCTTTACAATGAATTGAAAATTTTTGGGCGTCTCGTTCACCCATTTTCGAACGTTTTTCTCAGGCTGTATCGAATAAAAAGTGGAATCGACCTCAACAACAGGAAAATGTCCTGCATAAATCGTTAATTTATCATTCGATGATGTTCCGGATGGATAGAGAGAATCATGATCTCCCCAACCTGTCAAGCCTATGTAAATCATTTCTTACTCCTATCAATGTAGTCTTTATATACTCATCATAATACAGCATCGAAAAAGATTCACGATTTAAGCATTTTTTTGTTATAAAAGGCTGGCAGTATTTTTGGACATTGTATTTATAACAACAATAAAAATAAAGAGTTTTGCAACAAAAAAGTTCAAATATCTCATCCTGTACAGTTGCTGATCGAAAAAACAGGTAAAGTAAAGATGTTATAAGGATCTATGATCAGGAAATAATTCACAGATTCATCATTTACAACTTGAAAAAGCTGATGCTGCCAATTGGACTACTTCAGATAGAAAAATTACAGAAAATGGTATAATAAACATATAAGAGCACAGTTTGGCCAAATGATAAAATACACCGTATTCTACAATTTTAGTAACCTCATACAACTGTAAAAGGATTTCCACAGAAAGATTGTTAGTCCTTGTTGGATGAATGATAAAAGGAGTGATAGCCACAACATGTCAGTACGAATCAAAATAACTTTAGATGCTTTGAATAAAAGACTAGATGAAAAGAATATGCTGGTTGTTCAAAATGAAGAAGGATTTTTAGGAAAACTACAATTTCGTTTCAATCCCCCTGCAACAGAAGAAGAAATCAAGAAGCTGCCTTTTAATATTCCTGTGACTATGAAGACTTTCTGAAAATATGTAATGGTGCTACATTATTTGATGATCCTGAAAACGGAGGTGGACTGCAATTATTATCTGTCGAAGAGATACTAGAGGATTATCAATATATTGATTATCCTCCAGATTGGTTTCCTATTGGATATGGCTACGATGGCTGCCGGCTCATTATAGCTTTAGCTCCCGAAAGAAAAGGATATCTTTATTGGCTTGACAACGGCGGAAGTTTGGACGATCCGTTTGGGTTTCTAAACCTGACTTTTGAAAAATGGTTTGATTACTTTATAGTAGCCCAAGGTAGTAAGTTTTGGGAATGGACATGGGATTTTAATAGGTAAATTATCGCTTAGGGGCTAAATATATTTTGATCGTATAAATGAGTTTGCTTCTTCTTTATGAAAGGATCTCATTAAAAAGGATGCGGCTTCAGAAAATGACGCGCAATACATATGTATTGAGGTGGTTGTGTTGAAGATCGTGAAAGAAGCCGTGATTGTTTCTCTTGTACTCCATAATTATATATTTTAGGAACAGTTATATTTGGCCAACATCTTATACTCCTAATATGATGAATTTTTATTAGGAGATGAAATTACTGCAAATAATATAGCATTTGGTTTTATCAATCCATTATTTTTCTTGTTATCTTTTATTCTCCTTGCAATGATTTGCGGCTCGGTTTTATTTTGGTATGAGAAGATGTTCAAGCCTCATAGAAAAACGTAAGTCATCATTTATGGTGTTCTAGAGGAGAGGGGCAAGCGAAATTTTAAAGCCTTCTGATTCTTCTTTCTCACAGCCACTATTGGCATTGGAGAAAAGCTGTTATGCAATGTAAACTATTAGAAATAGTCCGGTGAGTGACGTTTCCTGCTTGTGACCGCCACAGAAGTGTGCAAACATGCAAACTCCCTGTTTTTTCTTTACATGATGCTCTCCTTTAGCTGGAGCGAAAGATTAAGATACTAAAGTATAAAAATAACCGCTGACACATATCTCCATGTGACCAAGAAAATTGAGACGAGGCACTGGAGTTGTATTAACGGTATACAAACATGAATATCTAATTTTTGTGGGTGAATTGTGGGTCTGTCCTCAAATCCCCATTGAAAACAAAAAATTATAAACACCGATATATCAACTTTTCTAAAACATTAATGGGGGCGTCAATAAGCCATAAAAACGACTTATTAGACACCCCCTTAGTATTATAAGGATTATCCAATACTTCCTTCCATTTCAAACTTGATGAGGCGGTTCATTTCAACGGCGTATTCCATTGGCAGCTCTTTTGTGAATGGTTCAATGAATCCCATAACGATCATTTCGGTTGCTTCCTCTTCAGAAATGCCGCGGCTCATGAGATAAAACAGCTGCTCTTCAGATACTTTCGATACTTTTGCTTCATGTTCCAAAGATATATTATCGTTTAGGATTTCATTATATGGAATCGTGTCGGAAGTTGATTGGTTATCCATGATTAATGTGTCGCATTCAATGTTTGCACGTGCCCCATCTGCTTTCCGACCAAAATGGACAATACCTCGGTACGTTACTTTTCCACCTTGTTTCGAGATCGATTTCGAAACAATCGTAGATGAAGTATTCGGCGCTAAATGAAGCATTTTCGCTCCTGCATCTTGATGTTGACCTTTACCAGCAAGGGCAATGGACAATGTCATGCCCCGTGCACCTTCACCTTTCAATACGACTGCAGGATATTTCATAGTTAATTTCGAACCGATGTTTCCGTCAATCCATTCCATTGTTGCATTTTCTTCACAAACCGCACGTTTCGTTACTAAGTTATACACATTGTTTGCCCAGTTTTGAATCGTTGTATAGCGGCAATAGGCTCCCTTTTTCACAATGATTTCTACAACAGCACTGTGCAGCGAGTTAGTTGTGTAGACAGGCGCCGTACATCCTTCAACATAATGAACGTGGGCACCTTCATCAACTATAATTAACGTCCGTTCAAATTGTCCCATGTTTTCTGAATTAATTCGGAAATATGCTTGCAAAGGCGTATCAACTTTTACACCAGGCGGAACGTAAATAAAGGAACCCCCTGACCAAACTGCAGAGTTTAAAGCGGCAAATTTGTTATCAGTCGGCGGAACGACCGTCGCCCAATATTTTTTAAAGATGTCCTCGTTTTCTTTTAAGGCGCTGTCTGTATCTTTAAAAATGATGCCCATTTTTTCAAGGTCTTCTTTCATATTGTGATACACAACTTCTGATTCGTATTGGGCAGAAACACCTGCTAAATATTTTTGTTCCGCTTCAGGAATTCCGAGCTTATCAAAAGTGCGTTTAATTTCTTCTGGAACTTCATCCCAAGAACGTCCTGAGTGTTCAGAAGGTTTTACGTAATAAGTAATTTCATCGAAATCTAAAGCAGACAAATCGCCGCCCCATTGAGGCATTGGCATTTTATAAAAATGGTCTAAAGCTTTCAAGCGGAATTGCAGCATCCACTCAGGCTCATTTTTCATTTTCGAAATTTGTTCAACAATTTCTCTTGTCAATCCGCGTTCTGCACGGTATATAGAAACGTCTTTATCGACAAAGCCATACTTATAATCGCCTATTTCAGGCATTTTTTTCGCCATACTTTCTCACTCCAATCTAATTTAAATTTTATCACTCGACTTCAGATCGCACACCTTTTTCCATCGCTTTCCAGGCAAGCGTTGCACATTTGATTCGAGCTGGAAATTTTGAAACGCCTTGCAATGCTTCAATATCTCCTAAATCAATATCATCATCGTATTCCTTGCCTTGCATCATATCGGAGAAGATTTTAGAAAGCTTAAGAGCATTTTCAATCGTTTGTCCTTTGATCGCTTCGGTCATCATGGATGCCGATGACATCGAAATGGAGCAGCCTTCCCCTTCAAACTTCGCATCGATGACTTTTCCATCCTCAATTTTCATTGTCAAATGAATTCTATCACCGCAGGTTGGATTGTTCATGTCAACCGTAACGCTGTCTTGAAGAGAGCCTTTATTTCTAGGATTTTTATAGTGATCCATAATGACTTGACGATACAATGTGTCAAGATTATCAAATGACATTGCCGAAATACTCCTTTGTTTTTTGAATTGCGCGAATGAATAAATCAATTTCTTCTTCAGTATTATATAGATAAAAGCTCGCCCGTGCTGTCGCTGATACTTCTAAGCATTTCATCAATGGCTGGGCGCAATGGTGCCCGGCTCGGATCGCAATACCTTCCGCATCCAGAACAGTTGCCACGTCGTGAGGATGAATGCCTTCGAGGTTGAAGGTAACGAGCCCAGCCCGTTCTTTCGGTCCGTAAATTGTCATGCCTTCAATATTTGAGCATTGCTCCAATGCATATTGGGCAAGTCTATGTTCATGATTGAAAATATTCTCAAGTCCAATTTCTTCTAAAAAGTCAATTGCTGCGGCTAATCCAACTGCTCCGGCAATAATTGGTGTACCAGCTTCAAATTTCCATGGGAGCTCCTTCCATGTAGATTCATATAAACCGACAAAATCAATCATCTCTCCGCCGGTTTCAACCGGTTCCATATTTTCGAGCAGCTCTTTTTTTCCGTATAGAACACCGATTCCTGTCGGAGCACACATTTTATGTCCCGAGAAAGCAAGAAAATCACAATTTAAATCTTGAACATCAATTTTCATATGTGGTGCTCCTTGAGCAGCATCTACGACAAGAACAGCTCCGTTTTGATGAGCAATTTCGCCTATTTCTTTTACTGGATTGATCGTGCCAAGAACATTGGATACGAGCGCAATCGAAACAATTTTCGTATTGGCTGTAATCGTATTTCGAACATCACTTAACGAGATAGTTCCGTCTTCTTTTAGTGGTATATATTTTAACGTAGCTCCTGTTTCTTTTGCAACTTGCTGCCATGGAATTAAATTGGCATGATGCTCCATGTACGTAATGACAATTTCATCGCCTTCATTTAAATTGGCCTTTCCATAGCTCTGTGCCACCATATTTAGTCCTGTTGTTGTTCCCCGTGTAAAAATAATTTCCTGGACGGATTTTGCGTTAATAAATTGACGAACTCTTTCCCGTGAACCTTCATAGGCATCTGTAGCTTTTGTACCAAGTGTATGAACACCGCGATGCACATTTGAATTGTACTCGCGGTAGTATTTTGTGATTGCATCAATGACGACATTTGGCTTTTGCGATGTTGCAGCATTATCCAAATAAACTAAATCGCGGCCGTTGACCTTTTGACTAAGGATCGGGAACTGTTTGCGAATTTCTTTAATATCCATTACCGAACTTTCCTTTCAATAACCTCTGTCAATTGGTTTTTTACACTTTCAATCGGCATTTGTCTTACAACAGGATCTAAAAATCCATGAATAATTAATCGCTCAGCCTCCGATTTTGAAATTCCTCTGCTCATTAAATAATAGAGCTGAATCGGGTCAACACGTCCCACAGATGCGGCATGGCCGGCGACAACATCATCTTCATCAATAAGCAAAATCGGATTTGCGTCTCCTCTTGCCTTTTCACTTAACATTAAAACGCGGGATTCCTGCTCAGCATTTGATTTCGATGCACCGTGCTCAATTTTGCCGATGCCGTTAAAAATGGACGTCGCACTGTCTTTCATAACACCATGTTTTAAAATGTTGCCTTCGGTATGTTTGCCAAAGTGAACGACCTTCGTCGTAAAGTTTTGAATTTGGCTTCCTCTCCCAACAACAACTGTTTTTGTATCGCCTATAGAACCGTCTCCGACAAGATTTGTTGTGTTTTCAGAAATCGTATTGCCGTCATTCATTAATCCTAATGCCCAAAGAATTTTTGCATCGCGTCCAGCAACCCCGCGGCGGTTCACATATGTTGTGATGTTTTCAGTCAGATTGTCAACCGCACCGTAGGAAACTTTCGCATTAGTATTGGCGATAACTTCGGTAATTAAATTAAACACAGCACCCTCTGTTTCGGTGGTCGAGATGTAGTTTTCGACATACGTAACAGAACTATTATCATCCGCAACGATGATCACATGATTAAACAAATTGGCTTCAGGGTTTTCATGTATAAAAACCGCCTGAAGAGGCTTTTCCACTTCTACATTTTTCGGCACATACACAAAGACCCCGCCGTTCAAATAGGCTGCGTGCAAAGCTGTCAGCCGATGTTCATCAATTTTTACTCCATCTTTCATAAAATATTGCTGAAGCAAGTCTCCGTGTTCCTTTGCAGCCGTGTGAATGTCAGTAAAAATAACTCCTTTTTCTTTCAAATCTTCAGAGACTGTCAAAAAAGCAGGCGTATTGTCACGTTGTATATAGAGATTTTTATGTTCTTCATCTGCCTCAATAAGCGTTTTTACTTCTTCCGGCAGCTCATCAAGAGAAGATAGAGTGCTGCTGGAAACGACATGTTTAGAAAACTGTGAGAAATTCCATTTGTCGATTTTTGTTTTATCCGGCTTTGGCAATGGAAGCTCTTCAGCTTTTGCAAGAGCAAGCAAGCGAAGATCTTTCAGCCAGTCCGGTTCTCCTAACTGTTTGGAGAAATTTTCTATATATTTCTGGTCAAACGGTAGTTTCGTTTCTACAGTCATTTTGATCCTCCTAACGCTTACGCTTCTTGCCCTACTGTTTCGTCTTCGATGCCTAATTCCTTTTTAATCCAGTCATATCCTTCTGCTTCAAGACGCTGAGCTAGTTCTGCTCCGCCGGATTTCACGATTCTTCCTTGCATCATAACATGAACAAAATCTGGTGTAATATAGTTTAACAGACGTTGATAGTGTGTAATAATCAGGCAGCCAAACTCAGGGCTCCGCATTTCGTTGATACCTTTGGAAACAATTTTCAACGCATCAATATCTAAGCCTGAATCGATTTCGTCCAAGATGGCAATCTTAGGCTCAAGCATCATTAATTGAAGTATTTCATTCCGTTTTTTCTCACCGCCCGAGAATCCTTCATTTAAATATCGCTGCGCCATCCCTTGATCCATTTCAAGAAATTCCATTTTTTCATCCATTTTGCGAATAAATTTCATTAAAGAAATTTCGTTGCCTTCGCCTCGGCGGGCGTTGATAGCTGAACGCAAGAAATCAGCATTTGTGACTCCGCTGATCTCACTTGGATATTGCATGGCAAGAAAAAGTCCTGCACGCGCACGCTCATCTACTTCCATCTCAAGCACATCTTGTCCGTCGAGGGTTATGGATCCTTGTGTCACTTCATATTTTGGATGTCCCATGATCGCGGAGGAAAGAGTTGATTTTCCTGTTCCGTTCGGCCCCATGATCGCATGAATTTCTCCGCCTTTTATTTCAAGGTTCACACCTTTTAAAATTTCTTTCCCTTCTACGGAAACATGCAAATCTTTAATCGTTAATGTAGATCCTGACATAACCAATACCTCCATTAATCTATAGGTCAAATATTAATATCATTCTCAATTTATTCTCATTATTATTTTATAACAAATTAAAAGTGAATACAACCTTTTAATATCTCACAACATTATTCATATTACCAAATTTTTAGGAACAAAGTATATAGTCATCTTAGTATCATTCAAACAAACTTGTTGTATGTATTCAATAAAAAGAAAAACCAGTCTTTGCCGACTGGCTGATTTAGTTTAGCGTAGACAAAAACAATTTCCCTTTCAGATTAGCTGTTACAATTTGGCTGCTGCGGTAATTTCGTTCTCTTTTTCTTTCAACCTTCATTCGCTTCTTATGTGTTCTCCTATATTCGTTATATCCCATTCCGTGAAATTGATGCATTGCTTTTTCCATTTCAGACGTAAATTTAATGTCTATCATTTCTTGGTTTAAATAAATAATGAACCAATCCTTTCATTTTTTATACAATTTAATGTTAGCAATGATTACAGCTTGCAAGCAACCTGCTGTATCGCTGATTAAAACAGCTTAAAACCCATTTTAAGCCAATGAGAAAGGATTAAAGGTTCAATCTTACAAATGCTCCAAAATACTGAAAATTACATCTTTATTTGTTTTTCATGCAAAACATTCCGTTCTAAATGCGGCCGCTAAGCTCATCACAAGTCCTTCTTCGAAAGCTGGTGCAAATCCTGCTGCTTCATATATTTCCTTTCGGCTGCATTCCCGCTGGAGAGAAAAAATACAATATTCATCTTGCATTTGACACTGATCTTTCATGCTATTGATAGCTCAACCTTTTTGAAACAAGCAATTGTAAAATTATGTTGAGTAAATGCCCCATTCCCTTTCTTATGTTCTGCTGAAGCGCTTAATTGAAATGAACAGCACTTTCTATTTGCTTTTTTGGCGGCATAAATTTCACCTAAGTTCGTACGTTTTTTCTCAAATGAAATTTTGTCCAAACAATACCAGCTCAGCTTGATCCAAAAAAAGAAGCTGCGCGTAAATATGCACAGCTTCCCAATTGATTATTCAGCAGGAATAACGGAGCCTTGATAATTTGTTTGAATAAATTCTTTAATTTCATCTGATTGTAACACTTCTACAAGAGCTTTAATTTTTTCAGAGTCTTTATCTTCACTGCGGACAGCAATGACGTTTACATACGGATTGTCTTTTGGCGATTCAAGAGCAATGGCATCTTTTGATGGGTCAAGTCCTGCATCCAGAGCAAAGTTCCCGTTAATTAATACAGCGTCGCCTTCATTGTTTTCATAAGCTTTCGTCAACATTGGCGCTTCGATGTCTGTTTTGAATTTCAAATTCTTTTTGTTTTCTGCTATGTCATCAACTGTCGCTTTCGTTTTATCAACGCCATCTTTCAGCTTAATTAAACCTTTTTCCTCCAGCATTGACAGCATGCGTCCATGGTCAGCAACTGAGTTACTCATGATAATAGTAGCTCCATTCGGAAGCTCCTCTAAAGATTTATATTTTTTTGAATATACGCCAATTGGCTCAATATGAATTCCGCCGGCATTGACAAAATCATATCCATGTTCTTGTTTCTGTGCTTCAAGGTAAGGGATATGCTGGAAGTAGTTTGCATCAATATCCTTTTCCGCTAAAGCTTTATTCGGCAATACATAATCAGTGAATTCTTCAATTTCCAATTTATATCCTTTTTTCTCAAGAAGCGGTTTTGCTTCCTCTAAAATTTCTGCATGTGGAACAGGAGATGCGCCAACTTTAATTACTTCATTTTTCTCATTGTCAGAGCCGCCGGAGCTGCCTCCCTGATTACTTCCACCTCCGCAAGCAGAAGCAAATATCATCGTCGCACCTAAAACAGTCGCTAAAAGCCATTTTTTCATATTATTCTCCTCCTTCGTTTAACGCTTATCAATTGCTCTTGTAATCATATCGCCGATCAATTGGATGATAAATACAATAATCAATATGAGTACAGTTGCAACAAATGTTACATCACTATGATTACGCTGAAATCCTTCTAAATAGGCAAGGTTTCCAAGACCACCGGCACCAATGGCGCCTGCCATGGCTGTATAACCTACCAACGCAATTGCTGTGACAGTTATTCCTGAAACTAAAGCAGGCATCGATTCTGGAAGCAGTACCTTGAAAATAATTGTGCTCATTGTAGCTCCCATCGATTTTGCAGCTTCAATCACCCCCTTGTCAACTTCCCTCAGTGCAATTTCCACCATCCTTCCATAAAAAGGCGCAGCACCAATGATGAGTGCAGGAAGTGCAGCATTAGCCCCTAAAATGGTACCAACGATTGCTTTTGTAAAAGGAAGCAGCAAAATGATCAAAATAATGAAGGGAATTGAACGGAATACATTGACAACTGCTGCAACAAACGAGTGGATAAACCGATTTTCCCACATGTTCCCCTTTGACGTTAAAAACAATAAAAGACCTAAAATAATTCCGAGAAAAAATGTAGCAAATACAGAAACAGCTGTCATATAAACCGTTTCATAAGTTGCATCAATGACTTTGTCCCATTTTACATTTGGCAACAATGTCTCAAACATTCGCAATCACCTCCAGCTCCACTTGTTGATTGCGAATAAATTCAATGGCTTGTTCAACTGTAGTTTCATCTCCATCAAAATGGATGATTAACGTCCCGTAGGATCCACTTTGAGTTTGTGAAATTTTCCCTTGCAAAATATTAACCTCTACATCGAACTCTTTAATGATTTTTGAAATCATAGGCTGCTCCGCTCTGTCTCCTACAAAGGTAAGTTTGACAACCTTTCCATGCTTGTACTTTTCAAGCAGGTAATCAATCGTTTCCATTGTTTCATCAGGTTCTGTAACTTGTTTAACAAATCGTTTTGTAATGTTAGCCTTCGGATTTCGGAAAACCGTCAACACATCACCATGTTCAACAATCTTCCCGTTTTCCATCACAGCCACTCTATGACAAATTTTTCGAATTACATGCATTTCATGGGTGATCAAAACAATCGTTAAACCTAATCGCTTGTTAATATCTACAAGCAAATCTAGGATGGAATCAGTCGTTTGAGGGTCTAAAGCAGAAGTCGCCTCATCGCACAAAAGAACTTTCGGATTGTTCGCAAGAGCTCTTGCAATGCCGACTCTTTGTTTTTGTCCTCCGCTCAATTGCGAGGGATATGCATCTTCTTTTCCTTCTAAACCTACTAGTTTAATAAGTTCATCAACTCTTTTGAGCCGATCGCTTTTCTTCATGCCGGCAATTTCTAATGGAAAAGCGATGTTCTCCCGCACTGTTCTTGACCACAATAGATTAAAATGCTGAAAGATCATACTAATCTCTTTTCTGGCGGATCTCAGTTCTTTTCCTTTAATTTGGTCTATTCTTTTTCCCGCCACTTCAACTGTCCCATTTGTCGGCTTTTCAAGACCATTTAACAAGCGTATTAATGTACTCTTCCCAGCACCGCTGTATCCGATGATCCCAAAAATTTCTCCGCTCTGGATTTGAAGATCAACTTGATCGACAGCTTTTACTTGGCTATGATTCGTATGATAAATTTTTGTAACACCGTTGAGAGAAATCAAGTTTACACCTTCTTTCACACATGCAGCAGCTTCGGTTTAATACTAAAAGCCTTCCTGCACAGCTGCAGAAAGGCACGATTACATTCAATTGACCTTCCTTTTTTTCAACGCAATTGTAGACAAAGCTTTATTGTACATGTGCACCCGCTATTTTTCTATTAAAACATTATTTTAAACAATACAAACTAACTGGGAGAGATTGTACCATTCAACAAACATTGTGTCAATATATTCTTTTCCGATATCTTTACTCTATTTTAACCTGTTAGGCCAATAAAGACAAGACAGATTCTAATCTTAAAATATCCCGAAATCTCCCCTCAACTTTTACTGCTTTCAATTTCATTAGTTGTTGGAGCTTTAGCTGGCCTGTAATGAGCTCTTCCATTTGCTCTTCATTTCCTATAATTTTTACATCAATGGATTCGATATTTCCATCAACTCGTCTTAATCCTTCCAAATCCAATTGATAACAATAAATGCTTTGGCCATACTCAAAAGCAATAAACATAGGATGTGCCGGAAATAAAGGCTTTAAAAAATGATGATCATTTGCCTTTTCTAATAAAAAATCAAACATTGACAACCCCCCAGCAAATATTTTATTTTACTCATTCTTTCTAGCTTTCCTTCTTCCTGCTGGGAGTTGTCGACGCTTTCTAGAAAAAACTGACATATTTCTCAGGAAATATAATTATATGGTAGAAAAACTTTTTAACTTTTGATATAAATAGTCAATAGAATGAAACGCATATATTTTTTCGGCAATTTGTCCTTTTTCAAAGATCAATAAACATGGAACACTTTCAATTTTCCATTTTTTAGCAAATTCAGGGATATAATTCAAATCTTTCGTATATATGTTTATGGAAGGAATGATTTTTTCTACAATTTCCAGCATGCTTTTAGCTAATTTACACGTCCCGCAAAAAGGTGTATATAAAAATATAATGGTTTGCTCTTCATCGCTAATCGCATCTAATTGCTCTTTTGTTATTTCAATCATTGAACACACTCCACATTTATGATAAATATCTTGCATGTACATCAATATTTGCTCTCAGCAAAACGGCGGCAATATGCTGTTCAGGTGCGGATGCAACTTGACGGTACATTTTGTCTATATATAAATGGTTGGCTTCCGGAAGCTCCCGCTTAATTTGTTTTCTCAATTTTTCTCCTGCTTCATCCGCATCGACTAAAATATAAACATCCTTGAAAAATAAGCTTTCCGCCAATTCATCGAGCTTGGACAAGCTTAACGTGCCATTTGTACAAATAATCTCAGCAGGTTCATTAATAATTTTCTCTACTTTTTTCTTATCAGACTTTCCTTCAACAATGATAACTTTCTCAATCTCTATCAGTGCCATTGTTATCACCTGCTTATAGATGCTTTTTGATATATACTTATTCTAAATGAAGTGGTTGATTCCTTCACACAAAATACTTTGATTGTCCGTACTTTTCCATTTATAAAGAAAAGGAAACCCCCTTCTCAAAGGGAGACGGGGGTTTCATATTAGTCTTCTTTTACCATTTCTTCATATTCTTCAGCTGTCATTAATTTTTCAACATCTTGAATGTCATTTGGTTCAACAACAATCATCCAAGCCTTTTCATAAGGAGATTCATTTACATATTCAGGATTGTCATCCAATTCCTCATTCACTTCAACAACTTTTCCGCTGATAGGGGCATAAAGCTCAGAAACTGTTTTCACTGATTCAACGCTTCCGAAAGGTTCGTCAGCGACTATTTCATCTCCAACTTCTGGAAGTTCAACAAATACGATGTCACCGAGTTCAGACTGCGCAAAATCAGTGATCCCAATTCTTACTTTGTCACCTTCCACCTTTACCCATTCATGCTCTTCAGAATAACGCAATTCTTTTGGTGTATTCAATGTCATTCCCTCCAATTATCATTTTTATATAAGAATTCTATTTAAATAGAATCTTTTCTAAATTTAATTTCCCCAAATCTTCTCAAATTCCTCTTCTTTAAAGCCAACGGTCACCTTTTCCCCATCGGTAACAATCGGCCGCTTAATGAGCATACCGTCTGATGCGAGCAAATCAAAGAGCTCCTCATCTGTTGCTGTTTTTACTTTTTCTTTTAAACCTAATTGACGATATTTTTGACCGCTCGTGTTAAAAAACTTTTTTAACTCCAATCCGCTCTTTTCATAAAAGGATTTTAACTCTTCTTTAGAAGGAGGATTTTCCACGATATGTATTTCACGAAAATCAATTCCGTGATCTTCCAGCCATTTTTTCGCTTTTCTGCAAGTTCCGCACTTCGGATACCAGTACATTGTTAAAGCCATTCCTTCTCACCTCCTTCATACAACACCAATAATATTTTATCATATCCGATTTGGACAAACATAATAACTTGATCAATAAATTTTTGGAGCTGTCCAGAAAGTCAAATCCCCATTGAAAACAAAAAATTATAAACCCCAATATATCAACGTTTCTAAAACATTAAAGGGGGCGTCAATTAGCCGTAAAAACGACTTATTAGACACCCCTAAGTCCCGCAGTTATACTATATATTTTTCCTCTTCAATCACTCTAGCTGCAATTTGGCGTTTTTTCTTAATGACATTTACAGGGATTTGTCGCATCAATTTTTTTAGAGCAGAGAGAAGAATCCGCAAGTCGTCTCCTTCCTCGATCGCAACAATCGTTTCTTTTGCATTCGCCTCTAATTCCTGAAACGCTTCTTGCACAAACACTTGTGTATAAAGAAGCTTCTGTTTATTCTTTTCTTCTCCTGAGTTCACAATGGCCTTTTCTGTGCGCAAAATAGCGGATTCCATCGCATAAACGTTATTTACCGCATCCGCGATATTTGCAAGAATCTCTTGTTCCTGCTGCAAGGATTGGCCAAATTTTTGAGCTGCAGCACCTGCCAGCAAAAGCGTCACTCTTTTCGCTTGTTTCAACAAATATTTTTCTTGCTCCAATACGCCATCGCCGATTTCTTCCGGCATCCATGTCAACAGTTCTTTTTGAAGGCTTTGTGATTTTTGAAGAAGAGGTAGCTCCCCTTTCATTGCTTTTTTCAAAAACATTCCCGGAACAAGCAAGCGGTTGATTTCATTCGTTCCTTCAAAAATGCGGTTAATTCTGGAGTCGCGATAGGCCCTTTCCACTTCATATTCCGCCATGTATCCGTATCCGCCATGAATTTGAACTCCTTCATCCGCTATATAATCAAGCGTTTCAGAACCGAATACTTTGTTTAATGAGCATTCGATCGCATATTCAGCAATTGATTGGGCAACAGCATTTCCATCCTTTTGCTCTTCAGGTGTTAAATAACTCATCCGGTCATCAAACAATCCAACCGTTCGATAGACTGAGCTTTCCATTGCATAAAGCTTCAGCGCCATATTGGCCAACTTTTCTTGGATTAACGGAAATTGGGCTATCGGCCGTCCAAATTGTTTCCTTTGCACCGCATATTTGACCGACAATTCGATGATGCGCTTGCAGGCTCCGATTGCCCCGACGGCTAATTTGTATCGTCCGATATTTAAAATATTGAAGGCAATTTTATGCCCTTTGCCGATTTCCCCTAAAACATTTTCTTTTGGCACTAAAACGTTGTCTAAGATCAATGTCCTTGTTGAAGAGCTTTTGATCCCCATTTTCTTTTCCTCAGGACCTGTTGAAACACCCGGAAAATCTCTTTCAACAATAAATGCTGTGAAATGTTTGCCGTCCACCTTTGCATACACGATAAAAACATCTGCAAAAGCTGAATTTGTGATCCATTGTTTTTCTCCGTTTAAAATATAATGTGTTCCTGCCTCATTTAGCTTCGCTGTAGTTTTTGCACCAAGAGCATCTGATCCTGATCCTGGTTCCGTTAATGCATATGCAGCGATTTTTTCACCGACTGCAAGGCTGGGCAAATATTTTTTCTTCTGTTCTTCATTTCCAAACAATACAATTGGAAGCGAGCCGATGCCTACATGGGCTCCAAATGTAATTGAGAAGCCCCCTGCGCGGGAAAATTGTTCTGCAATAAGAGCAGAGCTTACTTTATCAAGACCTAGTCCGGAATATTCTTCTGGAATATCTGCTGCGAGCAGACCAAGTTCGCCAGCTTGCTTCAGCAATTTCACCGAAATATCAAATTCATGGTTTTCAAGACGGTCAATAAAAGGAACAACCTCGTTCAGGACAAAATCTTCAGCTGTTTTCGCAATCATTTTATGTTCTTCTGTACAGTCTTCCGGCGTGAAGATCCGATCAAAAGGAATTTCTTCCATGATGAAGCTTCCGCCCTTTATATAGGCCTCTGTTTTGTTTGCCACCCAATATTCCCCCTTTTGGATTCATAAATAAGTTCGAAGACTCCATGTCATTTTCCATCATGTGTAGAAAACCTAACCTTTTGGTTTTTTATAGAAGCTCGAAAACTCCCGCTGCACCCATTCCTCCGCCGATACACATCGTCACCAATCCAAATTGTTCATTTCTTCTTCTCATTTCGTGGATAAGAGTTAATGTCAATTTTGCACCTGTACATCCAAGAGGATGTCCAAGAGCTATGGCACCTCCGTTTACGTTTACTTTCTCTTCGTCTAATTTGAGTTCTCTAATTACTTGAATCGCTTGTGAAGCAAATGCTTCGTTTAATTCAATGAGTCCAATATCGGAAAGTTCAAGACCCGCTAATTCAAGCGCTTTTGGCACCGCAACGACAGGGCCTATTCCCATCACTTCAGGCGGCACTCCTCCTACAGCAAAAGAACGGAATTTGGCCAGCGGCTTTAGCTGAAGCTCTTCCGCTTTTTTTCGATCCATTACCATAACGGCAGCCGCTCCGTCGCTCATTTGCGAAGAATTTCCCGCCGTTACAGATCCGTTTACTGCAAATACCGGTTTTAAAAATGAAAGAACCTCTTTTGTTGTTTCTGGTCGAACCCCTTCATCTTGGCGAAATATTGTTTTTTTCTCCTGCAGCTTGTTATTAGCATCAACTGTTCGGTTCGTGATTTCTACAGGAACGATTTCTTCAGCAAATGCTTCGTTTTGAATTGCTAATGCTGCTTTTTGGTGGCTCCGCGCAGCAAATTCATCTTGTTCCTCTCGACTGATATTGTATTTTTGTGCGACCTGCTCGGCTGTATGTCCCATGCTCATGTAATATTCAGGCGCTTCCTCGGCAAGCTTTGCATTTGGCCGCAATACATTTCCAGTCATTGGAACAAGACTCATTGATTCTGTTCCTCCTGCGATAATGACTTCCGCATGCCCAAGCATGATCCGTTCAGCTGCATAAGCAATAGCCTGCAGCCCTGAAGAACAAAACCTGTTAATGGTTATTCCCGGCACTGTATAGGGGAGCCCTGCCAGCGCCGCGATATTTCTTGCAATGTTTAAGCCTTGTTCTGCCTCAGGCATAGCACAACCAATAATGACATCATCAATATGTCCGTCATAGCTTCCGGCCCGCTTCAATGTTTCCTTTACTACTAATGCTCCTAAATCATCCGGTCGTATGTTGGCTAATGCCCCTTTTTTTGCTTTTCCAACCGGTGTCCTAGCACCAGCGACAATGACAGCTTCCCTCATTTTTCTAACTCCTTTCTGTCAGTTGCGCAGCGGTTTTCCTTTTAACAGCATGTGCTGCATCCTGGCTTGTGTTTTCGGTTCACCTATTAAACTTAAAAATGCTTCCCGTTCCAAATCGAGCAAATATTGTTCATCTACCTTTGTCCTGTATGGAAGCTTGCCTCCCGCAATCACATAGGCTAATTTTTTAGCAATCTTTACATCGTGCTCCGAAGCGTATCCCGATAAATAAAGATTTTGTGCCCCTAATATCATGGCGGCATATCCGGTCTCGCCAACTACCGGAATTTTTTTGCGGACAGGAGGACGGTATCCGCTTTCATATAAAAACAGCGCTTTTTGCTTCGCATCATACAGCAGGTGATCTTTATTGATGGTTATGGCGTCTGTCGGTTGAAGAAACCCGTTTTGCTGCGCTTCCTGTGCGGATTTGGACACCTTAGCCATGGCGATCGTTTCAAATGTTTTATTTGCGACCTTTTGCAAATCAATTTCAATATCATTGCCGATTTGGTCAAGAATTTTTATATACAGTTCTTTGTTTCCTCCCCCGCCCGGGATCAGTCCAACACCTGTTTCAACTAGGCCAATGTAAGTTTCCATAGCTGCTTGAATGCTTGAGGCAGGCAAACATACTTCCGCGCCGCCTCCCAATGTCATATGAAAAGGGGCCGCTACAACCGGCTTCGGACTATATTTAATTTTCATCATCGCTTGCTGGAACTTTCTTATCATCAGCTCAATTTCAAAATAATTTTCATCCTGCGCCTCCATTAACATAAACGCAAGGTTTGCGCCTACACAAAAGTGTTTTCCTTCATTGCCGATGACTAGCCCTTTATAATTTTTATCAACTTCGTCGATGGCAAAATCGATCATTTGCACAATATCATAGCCGATCGCATTGTTTTTCGAATGAAACTCGAGCAGTGCGATATCATCGCCGATATCGATTAAGCTTGCCCCGTTATTTTCTTTAATGATTGATTTTCCATTTTTCAACGATTGCACATGAATTTGTTTCATATTTGTTTGCAGCAGTCTGTACTCGCCCCGATGATAAAAATAAGTGGCGCCTTCGCTTTGCTTATAAAACGTTTCATTTCCATCCTTCAGCATTTGCTTGACCCATACTGGCACTGTTCCGCCCTGCTGTTCAATGATTTCAACCGATCGTTTTATCCCGATTGCATCCCACATTTCAAACGGTCCAAGCTCCCAGCCAAATCCCCACTTCATCGCTTGGTCAATGTCAACGATCGTTTCGGCAATGCTGTCCAGCTGTTCTGCGGAATAAAGGAGCGTTGGAATAAGAATTTTCCAAATAAGAGTGCCTGCACGGTCGTTCGAATAAACAACTGCTTTTAACTTCTCCCCGGTGCCTTTTTCACGTCTCGCTATTTCGATAGAATCGGCACGAAGTTTTTTTCTATTTTCATATTCCATCGTATTTACATTTAATTCTAAAATATCTTTGCCCGTTTTTTTGTAGAATCCTTGCCCGGCTTTTGACCCAATCCAGCCGTTTTCATGCATTTTCTTCATAAAATCCGGGACACGAAAAATTTCTTTTTCTTCGCCATCCACTCTTTCATATACGTTGTTTACGACATGAAAAAACGTGTCTAAACCGACTACATCAAGTGTGTGGAATGTGGCGCTTTTTGGTCTGCCGATCAAAGGCCCTGTCACGGAATCAACTTCTCCGACAGAATAATTCCCTTTCAGCATTTCACGTACGGTTACAAGAAAACCATATGTTCCAATGCGATTGGCAATGAAATTCGGTGTATCCTTTGCGCAAACAACCCCTTTGCCAAGAACATCTTCACCAAATCTCTTCATAAATGCTACAACTTGTTCGTCAGTATCTTTTGTTGGAATAATTTCGAGCAGCTTCAAATAGCGTGGCGGGTTAAAAAAGTGAGTGCCTAAAAAATGTTTGCGGAAATCTTCTGAGCGGTTTTCTGACATCGAATGAACGGAAACTCCAGACGTGTTTGTGCTGATAATGCTGCCTGGCCGCCGCCATTTATCCACTTTTTCAAAAACTTTCTGTTTAATATCGAGCCTTTCCACAACTGCTTCAATCACCCAATCAGCTTCAGCAATTTTCTCAATGTCATCATCAAAATTCCCGATCTCAATTCGCTCTATATTTTCTTTTGCAGTCAATGGAGCAGGAGTCTGCTTCTGCAGTCTTTGCACGGCCTTTTGAGCATAACGGTTTCGAACGATTGGATCTTTCAGCGTCAATCCTTGCTGTTTTTCTTCTGCCGTTAGTTCTGTCGGTACAATATCCAGGAGTAATACATGAATCCCGACATTCGCTAAATGTGCTGCAATTTGGGATCCCATCACTCCTGATCCGAGTACTGCAGCTTTTTTTATTTGACGCACAATTTCAAATCCCCTTTCATTTGAATGAACATTCATTCATTTTTTTCTGTTTTACTAAAGTATAAAATATTTAAAATTTTTGTTCAATATTCCTGTTAAAAAATTTTTGCATAACTCTTTAAAAATTGTGGGATATTAAATTTGTACATTTTTGAAAAAGGGGGCTTTTATGATGAATCAAATGCCAACCAATATGCAAAATATGCAGCAAAATCAAGTTTATAACGAACCGCCGCAAATTATTTCTGTAAAAGATCAACTATATTTAACAGATATGATGTCATGGAATTTAATTGCGATGAAAAAAGCACATTTTTTTGCTTCACAATGCCAAATTCCTGAAATTAAAGCTGAGTTGGAAAAGGTAGGAGAAATGCATCATCGCCACTATCAGCAGATATTAAATCAATTAAATGGCAATCCACAAATGCAGTAGAAAGGAGATTTATTATGCAAGCCCAGCAATCAAACAACACGAAAATCAGCAATCCGGAAACAACAGTTCAAAAAAGCCCGCAAATGAACGACCGCGACTTTATAAATGACTTGCTTGCAACTGAAAAATATATGACACAAGGTTATAGCACAGCTTTGAATGAGCTTAGCCACACCGTTTTATACGAAAATATTCAAATGATTTGCGACGAAACGCAAAAATGCCAGCGGCAGTTATTTAATGTCATGTTTAAAAATGGATGGTATTCCCTTGAGGCGTGCGACAACCAAAAAATACAACAAAGCTATCAGCAATATGCTAATTATTTGCAACAGCAATCTCCTTACAATCAAAACATTCAATAAAAATGAACTTAAAAGTGTCTGACCCCATTCGAGCAGACAGCAAATAAAGAGTTAAAGCAGCCTTATTCCGGTAAACAAGCGGAGTAAGGTTTTATTTCTTTACGGGTTGAAATGTTATTCCCAATCGATTACTGAATAGGCGATCGAATGCTCATTCCGTTCTATATGATAACTATTTATCTGCTGTTTTTAAAGTAAGAAGCATTTTGCTTTAGCACAAAAAAATTTTAACCTTTATCAGCATTCCATTGTTTCGTCCAACGTCAATGCTATGAAACCTTAAAGTTATTTTGAATGATACTATTCTGTCCGCATAAAAAATCCTCCTGCTGCTTATAAGGAGGACAACTTCAAATTTAGATCAACGTTTTTTATTATTTCTATGCTGTTCATTTAATTCTTTTATTTCATTAATAATAGCTTTCATTTGTTCTTTTGCTTCTGGAAATTTTTCATTCCAATGTTTCACTAGCGGCGGCATCGATTTTGCCATGTACGTATACAACACCCAAATTTTCACTTTTTCTTTTAATTCAGGAGACGATTTTCCAAGCAAGAGTTCGGTATACTTTTCAACAAGCGCATCAATCTGAGCTTGAAACTGGTTATCCATTTTTAATCTCTCCAATTACTTTTTTATTGTACATTCACTAACATTCGGGCATGTTCTGCACTTTTTCCCTTCATCGTCTGTCAAATAAAACAGGCAGCATGTTTTTCTTTTTCGAATATAATCATCATATTGATCAGAATATGTCTTAGGACCAAAAAATTTTTTTAAAGGGTTCCGATTAAAATCCCCAAACAATTCACCTTTTGCTTCCTTCACGCAATAAATAAAATCTTCTTTTATTTTTTCATGTTTATCTTCATGCTGCTTTTCATTGAGCAATGTTTCATACATCCAAAATATATAGATCGCAACATTTTCCCAAAGAATCCATTTTGAAATTTTTGCCTCTGTTGAGACAACCTGTAAAAGACGGGTGATGTTTTCTTTAAATAATAAGGTTAACATTTCATCCCGCCATTTTTTTCTTTCTTGGGGAGCAATTGTGACTTCGTTCGATTTGAAATAAAAGCCCGGCAGCCAAAGCGGATCTTCGTCATCAGTGATCAGGACAAGATTTTTTATATCCACTTTTAAAGCTTTATCAAACATTGTCATGGTATAAAGAGCTAAAGCGGCTAAAAAAGCATATCTTTTAATAAACATTGACCCGGCTACATAAAGAGGTGCATTAAATTTAGGCTGAATATTTTTTAAAAACAGCTGCAGTTTTTCCGGTTTTAGCAGTTCCTCCATGTCAATTGATGAATCGGTTGCACGTTTTGCTTCTGAATATCGAAATTTTGACAGCACCTTTATTTCATCGAACGTCAACTTTCCCATGCCTGCATCCCTACTTTATTAATATTTCTCCCTTTTCCGAACGGAATACATAGCGGTGTTCCAAAAATCGGATCGCGAATAATTTTGCAATCCATTTCAAAAACATCTTTGACCAGTTGTACATTCATTACATCTTCCGGTTTTCCTTGTTTATAAATGTTTTTATCCTTTAATACGACGATATGATGAGCATAACGGCAGGCTAAATTTAAATCGTGAAGAACCATGATGATCGTTCTTTTCTCTTTCATATTCAATTCAAATAATAAATCGAGTATTTCAATTTGATGTGTTATATCTAAATAAGTTGTTGGCTCGTCGAAAAGAATAATATCTGTATTTTGCGCCAAAGTCATGGCGATCCATGCACGCTGTTTTTGCCCTCCTGATAAAGAGTCCACTGTTCGTTCTGCCAATTCACTCATTCTAGTTGCTTCAAGCGCTCGAAAAACTAATTCTTCATCTTCCTTGGACCATTGGTTCAGCCAATTTTGATAAGGATACCGTCCTTGTTTAACAAGCTGCAAAACAGTTAATCCTTCTGGGGCTTCAGGCCCTTGCGGAAGTATAGCCAGTTTTTTTGCCACTTCCTTTGTCGGTAGCTCGGCAATGTCCTTTCCTTCCAAGAGTACTGAACCGCCTGCTGGCTTTAAAATTCTTGCCAAAGATTTTAATAAGGTCGACTTTCCGCAACCGTTGCTTCCAATTAATACAGTAATTTCTCCCGTTGGAATAGTAAGATTAAGATCTTCAATAATCATATTCTGTCCATAAGCAAAAGTTAACTCATGAGTATACAATCTATGCATGCCATCACCTCCTAAATATTTCTGTGCTTCATTAACAAGTAAATAAAATAAGGAGCCCCGATTGCTGAAGTAAACACACCAGCTGGAATTTCATGCGGCAAAAAGATTGTTTTTCCCAATAAATCAGAAAGCATAACAATGAGTGCCCCGACAAAGGCTGAAATCGGCAGCATCAAACCAAAGCTTGAACCGACAAGCTTTCTTGCAATGTGAGGAGCAATAAGACCTACAAACCCTATCCCTCCTCCAAAAGCGACAGCAACAGCAGTCAAAGCGGTTCCTAGAAATAAGAGGAAAAAGCGGGTTAATTGTACCCGGTTTCCCATACCGATTGCGATCTCATCGCCAAAACTTTGAATATTGATCGTTCGTACAGTAACAACCGTTATCAAGAGAAGAATGATAGTTGCTGGAAACAAAATCTTTACTTGAGACCAGTTTGCTGCATAAACTGAGCCGGTTATCCAAATATTTGCTTGGGATGCTTGGTAAATAGGCCCTTTTATCATTAACAAAGTCGTTAATGCTTTAGTTAAAAAGGAGATTCCAATGCCGACCAACACAAGCCTGATTGCAGTCACACCGTTTTTCCACGACAATAAATAAACACAAATGCCTGTAACGGCTGCTCCTATGAAAGCTGCCAAAGGCATCCAATGAATGCTTACAGTTAAAGAATGATTCTTATCGGAAAACAGCATTAAAAATAGTACAACCGCTGCCGAAGCACCGCCGGTAATTCCGATAATGTCAGGGGATGCTAAAGGGTTTCGAACTAAATTTTGCAAAATTCCGCCCGCAACAGCCAAACACATGCCGACCAAAAGGGAAATAAGAATTCTCGGAAGCCTAAATTGTTTAATAACAAGCTCGTTCGTTCCATCCCCTATTCCAAAAATTGTTTGAAAAACTTGGGCAGGGCTGATCATCACTTCGCCTACACTTGCACTGACAAGGATTACGAAAAACGACGCAAGAAAGAAAACGAACGAAAGGAAAAAGGCTTTTTTATCAATTAAAAATGAAATGACATTTCCGATCCGAAGCGAAACATATTTTTTCATGATGCACGAACCCCCTTCCTTGCAATATAAACAAAAAATGGGGTTCCAATTATCGCCGTCATGACCCCTACAGGGACTTCTTCAGGCATGACAATGAAACGGGCGCCAATATCTGCTGCTACTAACAAAATCCCACCAAATACTGCACAGAACGGCAAAATCCATCTGTAATCATTTCCGGCCACATACTTTGCAATATGGGGCACGACTACGCCGATGAATGCAATAGGACCAGCCGCCGCAACTGCACCGCCCGCAAAAAATATGACAGCACAGGCTGCAAAAAACTTCACTGTCCCTACTTTTAGTCCTAAACTTTTCGCCACTTCTTCTCCCATTACTAAGACGTTTAATTTAGAGGCGATAAATGTACAAATAACTAATCCAATCAAAATATATGGAAGAACAGCTGTCATTACCTCCATTTTGCGGCCTTGCACAGATCCTGCAAGCCAAAATAATACTTGATCCAACGCTGCTTCATTTAAAACTAACAAACCTTGCGTAAGGGAAGAAAAAAGTGCCGCAACGGCCGCTCCTGCCAAAGTAAGCTTTACAGGCGTCAATCCATCACCGCCCAATGAGCTGATCATGTACACAAGCATGGCAGCAAAAGCTGCGCCTGCAAAAGCAATCCAAGTAAACGCTTGTAAGCTGTTTACAGAAAATAAGGAAAAAGCTAGAACAATAAAAAATCCTGCACCGGCATTGATGCCAAAAACGCTTGGCGATGCAAGAGGATTTTTCGTAATAGCTTGCATCAATGCACCGGATAAAGCAAGACAAGCGCCGACTACACTCGCTATGACGGATCGAGGAAGTCGAACATTTTGTATAATAATATGTTCATTGGAACCATTAAAATGAAAAAAAGCATCCCATGCCATCTTCCAGCTTGTATCCGTATATCCATATACAATACTTGCACACATGCAGAATAATAGAAGCAAAAAGGAAAGAAAAAGTAAGATTGCTTTACGATTACTAGATAATGACAACTTCACGTCTCTCCTAACAAGTCGAACTTCTGAACCAATTGTACCAAATCATTTTGAATGTGAAAATCATTTTCAATTAATTATTGACTTTTTATTTCTCACTGATTACTATTATTAAGGAATTGAAAATCATTTTCAACTACATTTTAGGGGGTTACATAATGAAAAAAATATCAAAATTATTATTTTCCATCGTTGCCATACTCGTACTAGCAGTTATTACTGCTTGCGGCAACGGGGACAGTAAAGAAGCTTCAAAAGAAAAGAAAGAAAGCTCAACTGAAAGTCAATCATACAAAGTTGAGCATGCAATGGGAACAGCTGAAATTCCAAAAAAACCTGAACGTGTCGTCGTATTAACGAATGAAGGAACTGAAGCACTTTTAGCAATGGGATTAAAACCAGTCGGAGCCGTTCAATCTTGGCTTGGCGATCCTTGGTACGATCATATTAAAGATGAAATGAAAGATGTTGAAGTCGTTGGCACAGAAAGTGAAGTCAATGTCGAAAAAATTGCAGCTCTTCAGCCTGACTTAATTATAGGCAATAAGCTTCGCCAAGAAGCAATCTACGACAAGCTCAATCAAATAGCGCCAACAGTTTTTTCGGTAACATTAAGAGGCGACTGGCAGGAAAACTTTAAGCTTTATGCAAAAGCCATCGATCGGGAAGAAGAAGGACAGAAAGTATTAGATGAATTTAATAATCATGTAGAAGAAGTAAAACAAAAATTAGGAGATCAAGTGAATCAAGAAGTTTCAGTTGTTCGATTCATGGCTGGTGTAACGAGAATATATTGGAAAGATTCATTTTCTGGTGTGATTTTCGATCAAATTGGATTTAAACGTCCTGCTCAGCAAGAAAAATTGTTTACAGATGCAAATAAATTAGGAGATTTGGCAGTTGAAGTCGGAAAAGAACAAATTCCGGAAATGGACGGTGACATCATCTTCTATTTCACCTATGCACCGCAAGGAGACAAAGAAGCTTTGCAAGCAGAAAAAGAATGGACAAACGATCCACTTTGGAAAAACTTAAATGCTGTTAAAAACGGAAAAGCTTACAAAGTTGACGACGCTATTTGGAACACAGCCGGCGGTGTGCTTGCTGCAAACCATATGCTGGACGACTTAGAAAAATTGTTAACTCAATAAAATTGAGATGGTCGAAAAGATAATTTTTTCTTACTTGAAAATCAGCAATATGAATAAAGCCAAAGCAACCTTACTTCAAAATTCATTGGAGTAAGGTTGTTCAGCTTTTATGCACTTTTGTTTCGTTTAACTAAATTTTCGCTTTATTTTGGTTTATAAGACTACTTTGCATTTGTTATTTAACTTATGTTCGAACAAGTTATACTGGACGAATCTTCATTCATTTATAAAAAGGAATTCTTTTTCGTATTCAATGCCAATCAATTATTTCGTTTAAAATTCTTTTGCCATACATTCTCTTTTTAAGGGAAGGGCGGCTTTTCATGTTTTTAATTAATCTATTCATACGTATCGACGTTACGTGCTTCGAACATATCTGGTTCCTGCCGTTCAATTAGTTCGCCACGACTTAATTGATTTCTTTCCCCGCTCTTATTTTTGTCCATACATATACACTTTTTCAGCGATTCTTTCTCAATTCTTTTCTACCATAAACAATATCCGATCTTTATTTTTGAACCGTTACCTTCTTCGTGACATGCTCATGTAGTCCTTCATCATTGTTGACATGAACTTGGATTTGATAAGTTCCTGAGGAAGAAAATGTATATTTCGCTTCATAAGTACCTTTCTCGTCTCCTGCAGCATCTACCCAATCATGCTTATCAGAACCGTCCTTCCAAATTTCATAACGGACGTTTGCGTTTAGCAACGGAGCGTTTTCTGCTTGAATTTTTGTTTGAATCAATGTTTCCGCATTCGCCTTTACATTTGTCGGCAGCTCCAATTGGATGTCTACAGATCCTTGAGAATGTTCATGAGTATGATTTGCGGTTTCTTCGTTTTCTCCCGTTGAAGCTCCACCTTTATGTAGTTCACCAATCACAATTTGTTTTTTGGGCATATTATGCTGATTTTTCGCCGTAACGTGTGATTGAACAAAAAAAACTCCATTTTCATCAAATGTGTGTTCAATCGTATATTGGCCGTCTTTTTCATGTTTTGCTTCTATCATTTTACTTTCTTCTTTTTCTCCTTCTTTCCATATTTCAAATTTTACTTCATCAGCATCTTCAACCGCTTCTCCTCCGTAGCTCACTTCAGCAGTCAACGAAACTTTTTCATGAATATTCGCATGGTCCGGCACTTTCAAATTGACTTCGAGCGGATGAACTTCGGCACTTTCTCCGCTGTTCTCTTGTTTCGTTTCATTTTGACCGCAAGCTGCAAGAAGGAAAACGGCTGCAACCAATATAAAGATTTTTTTCACAATAAATCTCCTTTCCTCAATAAAAAATTAGTTGAGAACTATTATATAAAGAATAAATTTTATACATACATATTGCAACATTGCAAAGGTGAATATTTTGTGTAGGATTCATGAAATTTTTATGTGGAAGAATACTGGGTTTTGCACATGGCAGCATTGAATATAAAAAAGAAAACCGGACGCACAAATTGATCATATCCCGATCAAAGATCAAATAGACAGTATTAAAAATTCCCCATATTCAGCGGCTTACAGAATAGTTGTAGAAGGAATCACTGTTAAAGAAATCATCTGACAATTCCTCCCCATATAACTCAGTAGGTCTGTAAGCTGAAGAAAGAAGCACTGTCTTCGAAGATATTTTTTAACTGCTAAGAGTTTAAACTCAACTGAATAGTTTATGAACTTTTGTCCTTTTCTTGCCATAAAAAATCACCTCTTAAAGCAGTGTTGACCAAATAGGGATTTTTCAACATCTACTTTAAGGGGTGCAGTTCATAGACAGTATAGGTTTTTTTCTTTCTATCTAGACAAGAGGGATCGTATCAAGTAGTGAGTATCGGTATATATTTTCATCTCCCAGCAAAAATTCAATGTTTTCTGTTACACCATTTTCTCCGGCTGGACAATGCGGTCAAATTCTTCGGCTGACAGAAGGTTCAGTTGAACAGCTGCCTCCTTTAAAGTCAATCGTTTTTCATATGCAAGCTTTGCAATTTTCGCTGCATTTTCGTATCCAATATGAGGATTTAAAGCAGTTACGAGCATGAGCGAGTCTTGTACATATTTATCAATCACTTCTTTGTTTGCTTCAATTCCCACAGCACAGCGGTCGTTGAAGGAAATTATACTATCCGATAAAAGCCGGATCGATTGTAAAAAGTTATAAATAATAACCGGTTTGAAAACATTTAATTCAAAATTTCCTTGGCTTGCGGCAAAACCGATCGCTGCATCATTTCCCATGACTTGGACTGCTACCATCGTTAATGCTTCGCTTTGCGTCGGATTCACTTTTCCCGGCATAATGGAGCTTCCGGGCTCATTTGCTGGTATCGTGATCTCGCCAATTCCGCATCTTGGACCGCTTGCCAGCCATCTAACATCATTTGCAATTTTCATAAGATCAGCTGCCAAGGCTTTTAGCGCTCCGTGTGCATGAACGATTTCATCATGGCTAGTTAGCGCATGGAATTTGTTTTCAGAGGAACGGAATGATTCATTCGTTTGCTTGCTTATTTCATCTGCTACAAGCTGTCCAAACTGAGGATCCGTATTAATTCCTGTTCCGACTGCTGTTCCGCCGATCGCCAAATCTCTCAAGTTATCCATTGCTTCGACAATCATTTTTCTGCTTTTTCTCAGCATATGTACCCATCCGCTGATTTCCTGTCCAAGCGTGAGCGGTGTTGCATCCTGCAAGTGGGTGCGGCCAATTTTCACAAGATTCTCAAACTGCTTAGATTTCTTATCGAGCGTCTCTGTCAACAAATCAATTGCCGGCAACAGCTTGTTTTTTATCGCTATGACACCAGCAATATGCATTGCTGTAGGGAATGTGTCGTTTGAGCTTTGTCCCATATTCACATCATCATTTGGATGAATTTTTAATGATTCAAACCCATTTTCTTTCAAGTATTCATTTCCTTTAAACGAAATCACTTCATTGACATTCATGTTCGACTGCGTTCCGCTTCCGGTTTGCCATACTACGAGCGGGAAATGCTCATCAAGCTTCCCTTCTATAATTTCATCGCAAACATGAACGATCGCATCTTTTTTCTCTTTTGGCAGCTTTCCTAATTTTTCATTAACGATCGCTGCACCTCTTTTTAAAATGGCAAATGCACGAATGACTTCAATCGGCATCGTTTCAGTACCGATTTTAAAATTGTTTCTGCTCCGTTCCGTCTGTGCACCCCAGTAGCGGTCTTTGGGAACTTTTACTTCTCCCAGCGTATCTCTTTCTATACGATAGTCCATTTTCTTCTTCCTCCTTTTTAAATAATCATCTATTTTAAATATACCTCTAATATTTTGTTAAAAGCAAAAAAACTCTGATAATTTTTTATAAAAATGAAGAACTTTATTAAATCATAAAAAAAAAGCGGTTTTAACCGCCCTGAACTATTGTTTTCTTATTTTGAAGTGTGCATTCAGCTGGCCTTGAATCATTTTTTTCTTATCTTCGAGCATTTTATCTCTTTCTTTTTTCAGCATTTCTTTTCTAATTTCAAACGTTTGAACGCCGTCTTCGATTTTATCTGCAATTTCCATTAATGTTTCAATATCTGAAAAGGAATATTTTCTCGTTCCTTGTTTCGTTCTTTCGGGAAAAATTAATTTTCTTTCTTCATAATATCGTATTTTTCTTGGTGATAGCCCTGTTAGTTCACTAACGATACCGATCGTAATGACTTTTTTATCCTTATATGATTCTGACATTGTTATACCTCCTTTTATAACGTTATTACGTTAAAATTTATAACATTTTCAGCCATTAACTTTATTATACAATTTTTTTTCGTATTTTTTAATTTTTATTGTAAGATTTTCTTACATTGAATACTTATAAATATTTTTTTCCTTGTTCAAATTGACAAGAAAGCAAACTATTAGTATCCTTTGTACAGATCACATTTGGGTTGGAGGAAAGGTTTATGTTACATACGAAACAAACGAATCTTGAATCTTTTTTACATCAATATAAAGATCGCGCACGTCTTCTTATTACATGCAACGACCAGCCAGGAATTGTTGCAAAAATTTCTAAAGTTTTATATGAACACGGCGCCAATATCGTCCAATCAGATCAATATTCAACAGATCCTTCAGGCGGCACTTTTTTTATGCGCGTTGAATTTGAATTGCCGGATATAGAACGCAAAAAAGGCGAGCTTGAAAAAGACTTTGAGCCGATCGGAAAAGAATTGCAAATGAAATGGCAATTTTCATATATGAACCAATTAAAGCGAATGGCGATTTTCGTATCGAAACAAGATCATTGCCTTCTCGATCTTCTTTGGCGTTATCAATCAGGCGATTTTTTTTGCGAAATACCTTTGGTAATCAGCAACCATCCAGATTTGCGTGAACCAGTTGAATCGCTTGGAATTCCGTATTATTACATACCGGTCAATAAAGACAATAAGCCGGAAGCGGAAAAGCAGCAGCTTGAACTGTTGAAGAAATATAATATTGATTTCGTCGTTCTCGCCCGTTATATGCAAATTTTATCTCCAGATTTCATCAAGCATTACCGGCATCGAATTATTAACATTCATCATTCGTTCTTGCCTGCATTTGTCGGTGCAAGACCGTATGAGCGCGCATATGAACGCGGAGTCAAAATTATTGGAGCCACTTCCCATTATGTGACGGAAGATTTGGACGAAGGACCAATTATTGAACAAGGGGTTAAAGAGGTCAGCCATCGGTACAATGTTGAAGATTTAAAAAGGGTCGGAAGAACGATTGAACGCGACGTTCTCGCCCGCGCTGTACAATTGCATTTGGAAGACCGCATCATTGTTCACGGAAACAAAACGATTGTCTTTTAATCAAAAAGCGCACTTGCTTTTCACAGCATGTGCGCTTTTTTTCAATAAGAGCTCTATTGATAAATTCAATTAACAAGGATGTGGCAAAAAAGAAAATGATGGTATACTTAAATACAAAAAATGCGGGATCATTTTTGAAAAAATATTTTGTTTTTATCATTCGTTTTCTATTGCTCTATACGGTATTTCAAATACTATCGGGTACTGTTTTAACTGCTTTTTACACGCCAAATTTTTCTGCCAAAACGGGCAGTCTTAGTCAAGAGGTAGTGTTCGGCGAGCCTTCTTCCATACCATTGCTTATATCATTGCTTATTGCTACAACAGCCTATTTTCTCGCTCAAAAAGTATTGAAAGCTGCACAATAATAAGAAAAAAAGGGCCTCAGCTTTGAACTGAAACCCTTTCCTTTAGCAAAGCATGTAAATAAAAGAAACCAGCATGTTTGCCGATTTCTTTTATTTCATTGTTAATTTTATAAAAATCACGGGAAACGTCTTTCTATAATGGAGACGGTGGGACGTGCTGATCCATGCTTTCGCAATGGCACTGACTATATCTTGAACCTAAACAGGTCCTCCGGCGTGTTATGCGAAATTTAGATTTGCCGTACGGCAGAATTTCGCATCCTAGTACTACCTTGAAGGCAGCCTATGAGTCGATACACGGCTGTTGGATTGCTCCACATACCGCTCGGTGTTGCCATATCGCAGAAACGACTTAGGTTTCACCGATTAAGCCGGATTTTCACTTGTGTGTTGCCACACAAGGCGACTATTTCCTAATCGAACCCACGTCCAGAGATATCGCCACTTAAGCATCTACGAGCGTATCCGACATATTTAACATTTCACTGTTCCTTAGCCTGTCGGCAGGCATCCGGACAGCTAGTCTGATTCGTCTCTTCCCTCTTCCTCAGACGGCGGAATCGGGCGTAGCCCACTTAAGTTGAACCCCTTTTCCTCCACATGGGCGATGGAAGAAAGGAGCCTTTAGCATTAAGCAGCTAAAGCGTAGTTGTTTTGTTTGCCAGTTATCTTTAGGCGACGTTGATGACGGAGACGATCCCTCCGGCTCGCAGCTTAAGCTCGATCTATCCCTGTCGAATCCAAAACGTCCCCGTTTTATTCGAGCTAGTGCTTGAGAAATATATTCAACTGGCAACGACATATATTATTATAACAAAAACAATATATTTTTCAATTGTCATTTATTGTTATCATTAATAGATCCCTTTTTGTTTTTGTTGAAATGCCCGTTCAATTTCTCTTTTCGCTTCTTTTCGTTTTAAATCCTCCCGCTTATCGTATTTCTTTTTCCCTTTTCCTAGCCCGATAAGCACTTTCGCAAATCCATTTTTAATGTAAAGCTTCAGCGGAACTAATGAATAGCCCTGTTCTTTTGTGGCCCCGATCAGCTTATTGATTTCTCTTCGATGCAAAAGAAGCTTTCTCGTTCTTAACGGCTCATGGTTGTATCGATTTCCCTGCTCATACGGGCTGATATGCATGTTATGAAGAAAAACTTCCCCTTTTTCCACTCTTGCGAACGCATCTTTTAAATTGGCGCGGCCGGCGCGAATCGATTTAATTTCTGTTCCCTGGAGGACGATCCCAGCTTCATACGTTTCTTCAATAAAATAGTCGTGGTGCGCCTTTTTATTTTGGGCAATCAGTTTCCCTTCTCCCTTTGACATTCTCTGTCACCCTTTCGTGAAAATTAGGGGTAAAGATAATTATAGCAAATGAACATTTTCGCCTCAATCAAGATTCTTTCTAAGTGAAATTTTGCTGTTTCAATAAGTTTGTTTTTTTAGACATCTGGCCTCGCTTTAACGCTTTTTCTTCTTCCGCTTCTTTTTCGATACGTTTTTATAAAACTTTTTCTTTTTTGATTTCGGCGGTCTCGTTGACCATTCTTCCTCTTCTTCCTGATGTTTGCTCTTAATCACCTTCACCGTTTCAGGCCGTGTTGATTTTTTTCGTTTTTTTCTCATACCGACAATTTCAAAATCGATGGATCGTTCCTCTTTATCAACATTCACAACGCGGACGGTAATTTCATCGCCGATGCGGTAAACATTTCCCGTTCTTTCACCGATCATCGCATAATGACGTTCATCATAATGGTAGTAATCATCCGTCATATAGCTTACATGAACGAGACCTTCAACAGTATTCGGGAGCTCGACAAACATGCCGAAGTTTGTGACAGAACTGATGATTCCATCAAATTCTTCCCCAATCTTATCCAGCATAAATTCTGCTTTTTTCAAATCATCCGTTTCACGCTCCGCATCAACAGCCCGCCGTTCCATATTAGAAGAATGTTCTGCAATTTCCGGCAAAATTGATGCCCATTTCATCTGTGTCTTTTCGTCTATTTTCCCTTCAAGCAAATATTTGCGAATGAGTCGATGAACTATCAAATCAGGATAACGGCGAATCGGGGAAGTAAAATGGGTGTAAAATTCGGTCGACAATCCGAAATGCCCGACGCTTTCCGGATGATATTTCGCTTGCTTCATAGACCGAAGCATGACAGTTGAAATCACCATTTCTTCAGGTTTTCCCCGTACTTCATCTAAAATTTGCTGCAAAGCGCGCGGATGAATATTGTTTCCTGTCCCCTTCACTACATAACCAAAATTTGTAATAAACTCCAAGAAACGTCTTAGTTTTTCCTCATTCGGTTTTTCGTGAATTCGATATATAAACGGTACATTTAACCAGTGAAAATGTTCTGCTACTGTTTCATTTGCAAGCAGCATAAATTCTTCAATTAACCGTTCCGCTACAGATCGTTCCCGAATAATGACATCATACGGTTTGCCTTTCTCATCCACCAAAACTTTCGCTTCCTTAAAATCAAAATCGATAGCTCCGCGCAGCATTCTTTTTTTCCGTAAAATCGACGCAAGCTCAGCCATATCCTCCAGCATGGGGACAATTTCTTGATATTTTTCCCGAAGCTGTTCATCCTTTTCAATCAAAATTTTATTGACATTTGAATAAGTCATCCGCTCAGCGGAGCGAATAATACTTTGAAAAATATCATGCTGAACTACGTTCCCATATTCATCCACAATCATTTCGCACGATAATGTCAGACGATCCACCTTCGGATTCAGCGAACAAATTCCGTTTGATAAACGATGCGGTATCATCGGAATGACGCGATCAACTAAATATACGCTTGTCCCGCGTGCAAATGCCTCTCTGTCAATCGGAGTTCCTTCTTTTACATAATAACTGACATCTGCGATATGCACGCCAAGCTTATAGCAGCCGTTATTTAACTTTGTTACTGTTACGGCATCATCCAAATCTTTTGCATCTTCACCATCAATGGTAATGATTAATTCGTTGCGAAGGTCTCGTCTGTTCTTGATTTCCTCGCTCTTAATCTCATCAGGTGTTTCGTTTGCTTGCTTTAATACATCATCTGGAAAGCTCAATGGCAGCTGATGCTTATGAATGATTGATAAAATATCGACGCCAGGATCATTTTTATGGCCTAAAATTTGTACGACTTCTCCTTCTGCACTCATTCGTCCTTCAGGATATGACGTGAGTCGGACAATTACTTTATGACCTTCAACTGCCCCATTTGATGCATTTTTCGGAATAAAAATGTCGTTGACAATCTTTTTGTCGTCAGGTATGACAAATCCGAAGTTTTTGCTTTCCGTAAATGTTCCGACAATTTCCGTTATTCCTCTTTCCAAAATGCGTATGACCGTGCCTTCCTGTCTCGCCCCGCTTGTTTTCGGGCTTAGCCGCACAAGAACTTTGTCTCCATGCATCGCATGATTCAGCTCGCCGGGCGGAATGAACACGTCATCAAAACCTGGTTCATCCGGTTCAACGAAAGCAAATCCGCGGGCATGTCCGACCAGTGTTCCGCGGATCAAATTCATTTTTTCTGGAACACCGTATCGATTTGCTCTCGTCCGCACAATGAGGCCTTTTTCTTCCATCTTATTTAAAGTAATAATCAGCTTTTTAAATTCGTCTGCGTCCTCTAGCTGAAAAGCTTCTTCTAATTCCTCCACAGTCAAAGGTTTATAAGCCTCTTCCTTCATAAAAGAAAGAAGCCTTTCAGCTAATTGCATATCGGGTTCTGCCAATACGATAACCTCCTTTTACTCCTGCCAATCAAGGCTCTCTAAAAATTCATAGACGTCCTGATGCAGTTCATCTCGCTGCTTGTCAAGCGTAATAACATGCGACGATTCTTCATACCATTTGATTTTTTTTATATTTGAGCTTACTTCGTTATAAATAATATTTGCACTATCCGGATTGATCATTTCATCGTGCCGCGCCTGAACCACAAATGTCGGGGCATAAATCATATCGACATTTTCTCTCACATCAGAAATCAAACGCTGCAGAGCTTTCAACGTTTTCATTGGTGTTTTTTGAAACTCTTCCATTTCCGCCTCAATCTGTTCTTCCGGCTTTCCTTCAAATTGTTTATATTTGCGGGCATATTTTAAAATCCCTTTATACATCGTTTCTTCGCTTTTAATATACATCGGGGCGCACATTGGAATAATTCCTTTTACAGGTACAGTGTATCCCAGTTTTAAAGAAAAAACTCCTCCAAGAGACAAACCGGCAACTGCAATTTCTTTAAAACCTAAGTCTTTCAGATGTTCGTAGCCGCCCATCACATCTTGCCACCAGTCATCGGGACCGGTATGAACCAATTCTTCCGGAGGAACCCCATGGCCTTTATATTGAGGGGCATGACAAGTATACCCTTTATCTTGCAAAAAACGCCCAAGTATCCGCACATCTGCTGAATTTCCAGTAAAGCCGTGAAGCAGCAGTACAGCACGATTCCCACCTTCAAACGTAAAAGGTTTTGGCGGTAAAACTTTCATTTTAAAATCTCCTTCTCTTTTTAAATTCTTTATTTTTTACAACGAATTGTAGTATGAAAAAAGTTTAAATTCCATTATATACCAAAAACATTATTCATTCAACAGCTTTATTTTCCCATAGAAAAAAGGCCTGTTTGACAGACCTTTCTAGCTATTATAATCCAAACCATGAAACAGCAATTGCTAAAACAAAAAATAACACAGAAAGAACGATTGTAATACGATGTAAGATTAAATCTATTCCACGCGCTTTTTGCTTCCCAAAAAGCTGTTCAGCACCGCCGGAAATGGCTCCAGATAATCCAGCACTTTTTCCAGACTGCAGTATCACCACAGCGATCAGCGCAATAGATACAATTGCTAATAGTATGACAAGCAGAGTATGCATGTCCACTCCACCTCCTAAAAAAACGCACATTACAATAGTTTTAATGTATCATAAATTGGCTCATTACACAATAGCGTATCCATTCAGAAAATACGAAAGCGGATGTCTTGAAGCAAGACATCCAACTCTGTATTACCTTCCACGATGTTTTGCCTTCGCTTTTAAACGCTTTAACTCTCTTTTTCGCTTGATGAGAGCTTCGCGAAAGCTCCTTGCGCAAAACTTTTCTCTCTTTTTTACGATGCTCCAATTCTAGCTGAAGGGCTGTTTGTGCATATGTGGAAAGCGGCCTTGTTTTCATTTCCTTTGCAGCTTCACGTTGCAGTCGCTTCGGATTTTTGCGCTTTTTCATTTCAAGCGGCACGGCGGTTGTTGTGCGGCACTTGTGCAGTAACGATAGCATCGGACCATTCACAAATGCCAAAACTTCATCATCTTTTGGCTCTGAACCAAATACGTAGCGAACCGCTTTTATAGCTTCACCTTCCTTTTGCTCAACCACACCGATCCAGAATTGTCCATCGTAAAAAACCGTCAACTTCATGAAAGGTCCCTCCTTGTAAAACGTAACGACAGCGATGGACATCCCAAGGAGGGGAAGGATACTGACACTCTTTCGGAGTGCGCCCGGACTACCAACCGGGACTGTGTTTTTACGCTGTCTATGTTTTTATTATATGTTGTTTATTGGTAATAAGAAAGTATTTACACACCGTCTAGGTTATGATTTTGTGTGCTTTGAGCTTTAATTAAAAAAGGTCTAACCAAATAACTCGGTTAGACCTTTTCATAGATAGTGTTATTTTTTCAAGTTATAGAAAGATTTAATTCCTTGGTAAACTGCAGTATCGCCAAGTTGATCTTCGATGCGAAGCAATTGATTGTATTTCGCAACGCGGTCCGTGCGGGAAGGTGCGCCTGTTTTAATTTGGCCTGCGTTTGTTGCCACAGCAATGTCTGCAATGGTGCTGTCTTCCGTCTCGCCTGAGCGATGGGAGATGACCGCTGTATAGCCGGCGCGTTTTGCCATTTCGATCGCATCAAACGTTTCTGTTAACGTTCCGATTTGGTTAACTTTAATCAGAATAGAGTTGCCGACTCCTTTTTCAATGCCTTCCGCTAATTTTTTTGTATTTGTTACAAATAAATCGTCTCCGACAAGCTGAACTTTTCCGCCTAAACGTTCTGTTAACAGTTTATGGCCTTCCCAGTCGTTCTCATCAAGTCCGTCTTCAATCGAAATGATCGGATATTTGGAGACAAGCTCTTCATACCATTGCACCATTTCTTCCGACGTTTTTACAACGCCTTCTCCTTCTAGGTGGTACTTGCCGTCTTCTTTATTAAACAGTTCAGAAGAAGCAACATCCATCGCAAGCTTAACTTGTTCGCCAGGTTTGTAGCCGGCTTTTTCAATTGCTTCGATAATAGTTTGCAAAGCTTCTTCATTTGATTGTAAATTTGGAGCGAATCCGCCTTCATCACCAACAGCTGTATTATATCCTTTTCCTTTTAATACAGATTTTAATGAATGGAAAATTTCCGCTCCCATCCGCAGTGCTTCCCGGAAGCTTTCCGCGCCGACCGGCATAATCATGAATTCTTGAATATCAACATTGTTGTCTGCATGAGCGCCGCCGTTTAAAATGTTCATCATCGGCACAGGAAGAGTTTTCGCATTGAAGCCACCGAGATATTGATACAGCGGAACACCTAAATAATCAGCTGCAGCACGAGCAACGGCCATAGAAACACCTAAAATTGCGTTTGCTCCCAGCTTTCCTTTATTTTCTGTTCCGTCAAGTTCAATTAATAGTTGATCGATGGCATTTTGTTCCGTCACATCAAAGCCTAACAGTTCTGGGGCAATAATTTCGTTCACGTTTTTAACTGCTGTTAAAACCCCTTTTCCAAGGTAGCGTTCTTTATCACCGTCACGCAATTCAACAGCCTCGTACTCACCTGTGGATGCACCGCTAGGTACAAGCGCCCGTCCAAATGCACCTGATTCTGTATACACCTCTACTTCAACTGTCGGATTTCCTCTTGAATCAAGCACTTCACGTGCATAAACATCAGTAATAGCTGGCATATTGCTTCATCTCCTTTATTTATGATTTAATAAGACTTTTCCCTGTCATTTCTTTCGGTTTTTCCAGCCCGAGCAGCTCGAGCATCGTTGGTGCCAAATCACCTAAAATTCCGTCTTCTCTCAATTCGATTCCTTTTTTCGTTATAATAACCGGCACTGGATTTGTCGTATGTGCGGTTTGCGGTTTTCCGTCAAGTGTGACGACTTCGTCCGCATTTCCGTGGTCAGCAGTTATAATAGCTGTTCCGCCTTTTTCGAGAATCAAATCCACCACTTTTCCGAGACATTCATCAACCGCTTCGACTGCCTTTATCGTTGGCTCAAGTTTGCCGGAGTGACCGACCATGTCCGGATTGGCAAAATTCAATATGATCGCATCATGCTTGTCAGCCTCAATTTCTTTTAAAAGCGCATCAGTTACTTCATATGCGCTCATTTCCGGTTTTAAATCATACGTGGCTACCTTCGGTGAATCAATTAAAATCCGTTCTTCGCCAGGAAACTTCTCTTCCCGGCCTCCGCTCATAAAGAACGTAACATGCGGATATTTTTCTGTTTCTGCTATGCGCAGCTGCCTCAATCCGGCTTGGGAAATGACTTCGCCAATTGTGTTGTCCAAGTTAACCGGCTTGAAGGCAACATATCCTTTCACCGTTTCGCTAAAATGCGTCAAACAAACGAAGAATAAACGTTTTGGATGTTTCGGTCCCCTATCAAAGGAACGGAAATCTTCATTTGTGAATGTATTCGAAATTTGAATAGCGCGATCCGGACGGAAATTATAGAAAATAACCGCGTCATCATCTTGAATGGTTGCAACAGGACTGCCGTCTTCTTTTGTCATAACAGAAGGGATGACAAACTCATCATAAATCCCGTGTGCATAAGAATCTTCAATACATTCGTATGCGTTTTTGTAAGCTGGCCCTTCGCCATACACCATCGCTCTGTATGCTTTTTCTACTCGATCCCATCTTTTATCTCTGTCCATCGAGTAATAGCGGCCTGAAATCGTTGCGATCTGTCCTACTCCGTATTCATTGATTTTTTCATTCAGCTCATCAATATATTGCTTCGCCGTTTGCGGACCAACATCGCGTCCGTCCAAAAATCCATGAATGAACACATTTTTCACTTGCTGATCTTTCGCCAATTTTAACAAGGCGAATAAGTGGTTAATGTGGCTGTGAACACCGCCATCCGATAATAAGCCGAAAATGTGAAGGTTCGTTCCTTTTTCTTTCACGTGGTTCATAGCTGAAAGAAATGTTTCATTTTCAAAAAATTCGCCTTCACGAATCGCTATGTTAACGCGTGTCAAACTTTGGTATACAATTCTGCCTGCACCGATGTTTAAATGTCCAACTTCAGAATTTCCCATTTGACCTTCCGGCAAGCCGACAGCTTCTCCACATGCTTTTAACGTTGCATGCGGGTATGTATTCCAAAATCGATCAAAATTCGGCTTGTTCGCTTGAGCCACAGCATTTCCTTTCACTTCGTCACGCAGAGCAAAACCGTCTAATATAATTAACGCTACTGGCTTTTTACTCATTTTGGCCTGCCTCCAATAGCTGCAAGAAAGAGCGTGGTTCTAGGCTTGCGCCTCCGACTAATGCTCCGTCAATTTCCGGCTGGTTTAGAAAATCTTTAATATTTTCCGGTTTAACACTGCCGCCATATTGAATGCGAACTTCGTTTGCAACATCATCGGAATAAATATCGGCAATTACACCCCGAATATGGGCACATACTTCATTGGCATCCTCCGGAGAAGACGATTTTCCTGTGCCAATCGCCCAAATCGGCTCATAAGCAATCACGATGTTTTTCACAGCCGACGCATCGACTCCAGCCAACGCTTTTTTGACTTGATCGCCAACAATTTCATTCGTTTTTCCAGCTTCACGCTCAGCTAATGATTCGCCTACACATACGATCGGAGTTAATTCGTGTTTGAAAGCTGCCAATACTTTTTTGTTCACGGTTTCGTCTGTTTCGGCAAACATTTCCCGGCGTTCGGAGTGTCCAATGATCACATAATCAACACCGATATCCGCCAATGCAACAGGGCTGATTTCCCCTGTATAAGCTCCGCTTTCTTCAAAATGCATATTTTGAGCGCCAATTTTTAGTTCAGAGCCTTCAGCCAATTCCACAAGCTGACCTAAAAATAAGGCAGGTGCACATATAACGGAATCAACTTTATCCTGTGGGGGAACGAGTGATTTAACTTCCTTTACAAAGCTTTTTGCTTCTTCCAACGTCTTATGCATTTTCCAATTCCCTGCAATAATCGGCTTTCTCATCTTTACACCTTCCTTTTTACGGAAATGGTTGTGGTTATTTGTCTTCCAATATTTGAACTCCCGGAAGTTTCTTTCCTTCCATGAACTCTAAAGATGCTCCGCCTCCGGTTGAGATGTGGTTCATTTTATCCGCAAGGCCGAATTTTTCTACTGCTGCTGCTGAATCACCGCCGCCGATGACCGTATAAGTATGTTCTGCTTTCGCCAAGCTTTCCGCTACAGCTTTTGTTCCCTTTGCAAAAGCATCCATTTCAAAAACGCCCATCGGTCCGTTCCAAACAACAAGCTTTGATTGTTGAATGACATCCGCATAAATTTCAGCCGTTTTAGGTCCAATGTCAAGTGCTTCCCAATCAGCCGGAATGCTGTCAATATCCACTACTTTTGTATTGGCATCATTTGAAAAATCATCTGCTACCACAACATCTACAGGCATATAAAAGCGAACGCCCTTTTCTTTGGCACGTTCCATAAACGATTTTGCCAGTTCTATTTTATCTTCTTCAAGCAGAGACTTGCCGATTTCGTGACCCAGCGCTTTTACAAACGTATAAGCAAGTCCTCCACCGATAATCAAATTATCTACACGTTCCAATAAATTTTCGATAACTCCGATTTTATCTTTTACTTTTGCACCCCCGATAATCGCTGTAAATGGGCGGTCAGGATTATCAAGCGCTTTAGATAAAACATTGATTTCTTTTTCCATTAAAAATCCTGCAACAGATGGTAAATATTCCGCAATGCCTGCGGTGGATGCATGTGCGCGGTGAGCGGCGCCAAAGGCATCGTTAACATATAGATCAGCCAATTCAGCAAAAGCTTTAGCTAGCTCAGGATCATTTTTTTCTTCGCCAGGATAAAAGCGTACATTTTCCAGAACGAGAATGTCGCCATTGTTTAACTTGTCTACTTCCGCTTTTACAGCCGCACCATAAGCTTCATCTACTTTGACCACCTTTTTGCCTAACAGTTCTTCTAAACGCTGCGCTACAGGCGTCAATCGAAGCTCTTCCACAACCTGTCCTTTTGGTCTGCCAAGGTGGCTGGCAAGCAATACTTTCGCTCCTTGATCCGCCAAGTATTGGATCGTTGGGAGTGCAGCTCGAATGCGTGTATCATCGGTTATTTTGCCATCCTGCATCGGTACATTAAAATCAACTCGGCAAAATACCGTTTTCCCTTTCACATCGACATCTTTTATCGTTTTTTTGTTCATGGCTCAAGCTCCTCCTTCACAATAACGATCAGGAAAAAATTCTTCCTACATGTTGAAAGGGAAAGGGGAATGTAAACGTCCCCTTCCCCTTCCCGCTTTTCATTATAGCTTTTTAAACAGGCAAGCTACAAGTCCGTATTTAAAGATTATAAACCTTGTTTTGCAATGTAAGCCGCCAAATCTACCACGCGGTTTGAGTATCCTGTTTCGTTATCGTACCAAGAAACAACTTTCACCATGCGGTTTTCAAGCACCATAGTAGAAAGCGCATCAATCGTAGAAGAATGAGTATCACCATTATAGTCTCTGGATACAAGCGGCTCCTCGCTGTACGCTAAAATACCTTTCAATTCTCCTTCAGCTGCTTCTTTAAGCGCAGCATTTACTTCTTCCACTGTTACGTCTTTTTCAAGCTCAGCCACTAAGTCAACGATGGACACATTTGGTGTCGGAACACGCATTGCCATACCGTTAAGTTTTCCTTTTAATTCAGGCAATACGAGCGCAACTGCTTTAGCCGCACCAGTTGTTGTCGGTATGATAGATTCTGCTGCAGCGCGAGCGCGGCGGTAATCTTTGTGAGGCAAGTCTAAAATTTGTTGGTCATTTGTATAAGCGTGCACAGTTGTCATCATGCCTCGAACAATGCCAAATTTTTCATGCAAAACTTTTGCAAACGGAGCTAAGCAGTTTGTTGTACATGAAGCATTGGAAATGACATGATGATTGCTTGGATCATATTTGTCTTCGTTTACGCCCATAACAATTGTGATATCTTCTTCTTTAGCCGGCGCAGAAATGATTACTTTTTTCGCACCTGCTTCAAGGTGTTTTGCTGCATCTTGACGGTTCGTGAAGCGACCAGTAGATTCTACTACAATGTCAACGCCAAGGTCTCCCCAGCCTAATTGAGCTGGATCGCGCTCGGATAATACTTGAATTTCTTTTCCATCCACGACCAAGTTATTTCCGTTTACCCCGACTTCCACATCGAGTTTTCCATGAACAGAATCGTATTGTAAAAGATGTGCAAGCATGTTTGCATCTGTTAAATCGTTTACTGCTACTACTTCTACTTCAGGATTTTTTAATGCTGCGCGGAATACATTGCGTCCAATACGACCAAAACCATTAATACCAATTTTCACTGCCATCTTTAAGTCCTCCTTCAATTTTAGGAATGATGTTTATATTGAGGGAGCTTTACAGTTCCCTTAATAACTCTTTAGCTGCCACTTCGTCAGTTACTAAAATCGTGGCTAATGATTGATTCATATACGCTTTGATCGCTTTTGCTTTAGAGGCTCCTCCAGCAACCGCGATCACATTTCGTATGTTTTTTAAGTCCTCCAGCTGCATTCCAACCGTTTGAACTTTATGGACGACTTCACCTTTTTGGTTGAAGTAATAACCGAAAGCTTCGCCTACTGCTTTTCCTTTTTTAATTTTTTCGAAATCTTCCTTCGGAGTCTTTCTTCGCTCCGCCATTGTTTGAGCATCCCCGATGCCATGAACAAGCATTTTCGCTGAACGTATAATTTTTAAAAGGTCTTTTATTTCCGGTTCTTCGATAATGGATTCATATGCTTCCTTGCTTAGCTGGTCAGGAACATGGAGCAGCCTGTATTTCCCATGTGCACGTTCAGCTATTTTGGCGCAAATCGTATTCGCCTGGTTTTCAACATTTTCCCCTAGTCCGCCTCTTGCAGGGACAAATAAAACATTTCGGCGATGACCTAACGGAATCATCATTTCAGCAACAGCTGCCAGCGTTGTGCCGCCTGCCACAGCAACAACCTCGTCATCCTGCAAATGATTCATGATGCATTGTGCACAAGCTCTTCCCATTTCTTTTTTCACGAGGGGCGAATGGTCGCTGTCACCTGAAACAACAATCACTTCATCTAAATGAAGCTTCTCTTTTAATGTAGTTTCCAAAAAAGTTAAACCTAAAACATCTTTCATCATTTCTTCCAATGATGAAAGAAGATCATCCCCTTCTTTCGTTAAGGTCATTCCCGAGGGGTGAATATGAATTAAATTTTGTTCTTTTAAAAATTGCACTTCTCCACGCAGAATTCTTTCACTGATGCCTAAATTGTTTGACAAGCTTCGTCTTCCTACAGGCTGCATCAGTCGAATGGACTGCAAAATTTGATAGCGCTTTTGCATAGTTTGGAGAAGATCAGGCAATAATTTTTTTTGAGCTTCAATTAATGATTTCATTTTCAAGACCCTTCAGCTCTTTCTTTCCGGGACTTTTTTTGTCCCTGTAAGACAAATTATGTCCCAATTATAGCAAAAAAATTCACCCCTTGCTACATATATTATTTTAGCAGGAGCGCAAATGTTAATCAACAGAAACAAGTTCCAGCAAACGTTTTCTTAAAGAATTTTCTTCAATTTTCCCAAAAATAACAATCTTTCCATTCACTTCAATCACTGGAATCATTAGTTGATATTTTTCCAGCAGCCGGTCATCTTGATAAATATCTTTTTCTTTCAGATCAAAGGGTATTTCAGCTTGCAGCTTATACAGCAATTCCTTTGCTTCATCACATAATGGACATGTTTGCTTCGTATAAAGAACCACTTGATTCACGAATCCAATTCCTTTCTAATTATATCTTTTTCGCAAATTGGACGAAGGGATATTGAGCTGATCGCGGTATTTGGCCACTGTTCTTCTCGAAACATTCATATTATAATTCTCTTTCAACAGGTTGGCAATTTTTTGATCTGAAAGCGGTCTTTGCTTATTTTCTTGATCAATTAATTGCTGAATGACCTGTTTAACATTCGCACTTGATGTATCTTCTTCTCCCACTTTGTTAGTGAAAAAATATTTCAACTCATATAAGCCGAAAGGAGTTTGAACAAATTTATCATTGACCGCTCTGCTTACAGTCGACTCGTGAATGTTAAGAGAATCAGCGATATCTTTTAATGTTAGCGGTTTCAAAACGTTGTTTTTCAAATAGAAAAAGTCTTTCTGAAATCGTATAATTTCCTGCATAACTTTGACAAGCGTTTCCTTCCGCTGCTCAAGCGATTTTAACAGCCAGCGTCCTTGATGGAGTTTAGTCTGTACATAAGATTTTACATCTTTTTCTGTTTGTACAATCGGTTCATAGTCCCGATTGATTTTAATTTGCGGCAAAAGATCTTCATTATAATATACAATCCAATCTCCATTTCGCTCTTCAATCATTAAATCAGGGATGATATAATTCGGGGTTTCCTCATCAAATTGCAGACCAGGTCTTGGATTCAATGTTTGAACAAAATCGAAAATTTGCTGAAGAGCATTCAGCGACAGACCTGTCTTTTTGGAAAGATCCTTCCAAGCTTTTGTGGCAAACAGATGAAAATGCTCTTTTAACACGAACTCGGAGCCTTCAGGTTTTTCCTCGATTTCTTTAGCCTGCAAAAGCAAGCATTCTTGAAGCGAACGTGCCCCGACGCCAATTGGATCTAATGATTGCAGTACAGACAGCTGTTTTTCCAAAAGATCGATCGAAATTTGGAACTTTTCCGATAGGCGGGATAAGTCTTCTGACATATAACCATTTGAGTCCACTGCATCGATTAAAATATGAATAGCACGCCGTTCGTTTTCGGTAAAACGAAATTCTACGAGCTGATTTCGCAAATGATCTTTTAGCCCCATCCCTTTTTTCGGCATATTTTCGATCCAGCGGCCATCCTCCTTGTTTGCCCTCTGCTGCTTTCTTTGATTATGATAAAATATCGTTGGATGGGATTCTTCCAATTCCACAAAGGGGTTTTCAAGCGTAATTTCCCTCAAGTAAGATACTAAATCGATTGTAGAATATTGCAAAAGCCCAATGGCTTGCTTCAGCTCTTTCGTCATCGCCAATCTCAAGGATTGGTTTTGGACTAAGTCCATTTTTATATGCATCAGAACTCCCCCCCTTTAGTTCTATTTTACATGAAGAATTTAAAAAAAGAATCTAAAATTTTGGAGGAACGAAAATGACACAGCTTTTTTCTGTTTCCTATTTTAAAGAAAACTTTAAACAGTACATTGAAATGAATAAAGAAAAATCTTCAAAGATTGATGCCATGAACAGCTACTACCGATCTGTCGTCTCAACTTTAATTTACGACCAGCTAACCAAAAATGCTGAAATATTGAAAAGACTGCAAAATCTTGATCAAGCATATAATCAAGTAAAAAACGAGGAATAAAAGAACTTTTAAATTTTAATGTATGAGATCAGTTTTTGAAGTCGGCATATAAGCCGATTTCTTTTTTTGCAGTAAAGCTTTTGGTTAATACAAAAAACTGAGCAAATATAAGCTGCCCAGCTTTCGTTTTCGTTTTTATTTCGATTCATGTTTTGGCAAATATTCTGTCGTAAAAATTTCCTTTGCATCAAATGCTTTTTCTAATAAACCAAGATCGTGCAATTGTTTAATTAATGTTGCCCAGCGTTCTTCCGTCATATATCCGACTCCATGCTCTGCTCTATCTCCTCCATATACAAAATCCACTTGTGTTTCGGCTTCAAATTTTAATGATTCTAATTCCATATCAGCGTTGTCTTTCTGAATCACTTTATTAATCTCTTCGTAAGAATCTTTGTATAAATACCATCCTTCGACAAAAGCATCCACAAATGCTTTGACAGTTTCTTTATTTTTTTCTAAATAGTCTTTTGTAACATATAACACAACGTTATAAGGATTATAACCTGCATCAGATATGAGCTTCGTTTCTACATCTACTCCATCTTTTTTTAAGAAAAACGGCTCTGAAGTCACAAAGGCTTGGCTTACAGAATTGGGATCGCTAATAAAATTCGAATGCTGTCCTGTATAAGCCAATTCTTGTACATTACTTAAATTATATTTAGATTTCAAAAAGTCCCAATACGTAATACCAGGCTGTATATATACTTTTCTTCCATTTAATTCATCAAAATCGTCAATTCCCTTTCCTTTATGGAACATTAATGCCTGCGGGCTTCCTTGCATGGCAGCAGCTACAGCGACTAATTCAATTCCTTGATTTCTAGCAATAACCATTTGGTCAGCATGTGCAAGCCCAAAGTCAGCACTTCCAGATGCAACCATTTGAATAGACGAGACTTGCGGCCCGCCCGGTTCGATCGTGACTTTTAAACCGTTTTTTTCAAACAATCCGTTTTCTTGTGCTGCATACAAACCGCCATGCTGCGCCTTCGGAAACCAATTTAATACAATTTTTACATCTTTTAAGTCTTTTTTCTCTTCATTCGAAGCGCTGTCTCCCTCGTTTGTTGAGCTGCTCGACTCTTGTCCGCCGCAGGCGGTGAGGAAGAGCATGAATATAATCCCGATTAATAGAAAACTTGCTTTACGCCATGCTTCCAATTCTTTTTCCCCCTTTTTGCACTTTTTTGAAACTCAATAAAGCTCGTTCCCTAACGCAAGCAAACCATTTTTATGCAAAAAAAATTAGCAAATTGAATTCAGCTCTTGTAAGCAATAGTGATTATGTCAACTTAATTTTTGATCAAATTTTTTATTTTTCTCCCTTCATCGCGGATTCGTGCCATGATCTCAGCATGAAATGAGAAAACAAACTTACGAGTAAGTAAAAGACAATCCCAAAAATAGCAGCGGCAATTCCACAAGCAAATAAATATGGTGTTTTTAATTGAACGGCTGCTACCGTAATGGCATACCCTAAACCGCCTTTTCCTCCGCCAATTCCAGCTATATATTCACCCGTAATAGCTCCAACGATCGATAGCGTGCTGGATATTTTTAAGCCGGTCATCATGTAAGGCATAGCAGCCGGAATTCGGAGCTTCCACATTTTTTGCCATTTTGACGCATTATATAAAGTAAATAATTCGCTCATATTTTTATCGACTGAATTCAATCCCATTAACGTATTTGAAATAATCGGAAAAAATCCGATTAAAAATGAAATCATCACAATCGAATTGAAGCCCGAGCCGAACCAGATAACAACGATCGGTGCAACAGCTACAACCGGTATCGTTTGTAAAATAACCGCATACGGGTAAATGCTTATTTCTAAAATTTTTGAGCTTGCTAATAAAACCGCAAAGCCAATTCCAATGATGGCGCTTATTACAAATCCGATCACAGATTCAGCCACCGTTATTTGTATGGCTGGCCATAATAACTCCCAATCTTCAACCGCCGCTTGAAGGACGTCCGTCGGTTTTGGAAGTATAAACGGCTGCACGCCAACCATAATCGGTACAAACTGCCATAAAGAAAGAAAAACAACAAGCGCAGCAATCGGACCAATAATCTTCCATTTTGATTTGCTCCATATTTTCAGTTTGCCAGTATTATTTGATTGAGCGACAATTTCCTTCGTTTGAGTGGTTGCTGTTTGTACAGACATTTATACCAACTCCCTTCGGGTTGAACTATTCTCAAGACTTTGCGAGGAAATATCGACATATTCTGTAAACCGTTCATCTGTCCGCTCCCTCGGATAAGGAAGATCGACATCGATGATAGATGATAATCGTCCGGGCCGAGCTGACAACACTGCAATTCTAGTAGAAAGATAGACAGCTTCAAATACATTATGAGTAACGAACAAAATTGTCATTTTCTCCCTTTTCCATATTTCAAGCAGCTCCGTCTGCAAGGTCTGTCTTGTAATCTCGTCTAATGCAGCAAACGGTTCATCCATTAACAGCAATTTAGGTTTTGCAGCCAACGCTCGAGCTATAGACACCCTCATTCTCATTCCGCCTGACAACTGCCTAGGATATGACTTTATATGATCCTTTAGTCCAACCATCTCCAATACTTTGATCGCATCCTCTTTGCGGCTTTTTTTATCCGAACCCCTTAATTCTAAAGGCAGCATCACATTTTCCAGCACCGTTCTCCATGGAAGCAAATTGGCATCTTGGAATACAAAAGCAACATCATTTGTATTTTTTATAACTTCTTTCGGGTTTTGCCCAAATACCTCTACCTTGCCCTCAGTAGCTTCGCCTAAACCTGCCACCATTCTTAATGCCGTTGATTTCCCGCAGCCAGACGGGCCGAGGAAGCTTATAAATTCCCCTTCTGTGATGGAAAAATGGAATTGGCTTAAAGCGACTGTGCCGGTATTGTAAATCTTACTAACATGATGAAATGCGACAATCTCGTTTCGAATTGCTTCCACTGCTTATCCCCCCTTATCTAAGTTAGAATAGCTGAGTTTCTTATTCTTGGTTTTTTATAATTGACTTTTGTATGCTCAAGAGCCGTTTCCAGCATTCTTTCAGCAGCTTTTTGCGCCCGCATGGCAAATGATTCTTCATCGATATTGACAAGACGCCCTTTATCTACAACAATCTGTCCGCCAACGATAGTCATATCGACTGTCGGTGTGCCCGCTAGAATCGGAAGTGCCGTATCGTTGAAAAGCGCACCAGCAAATTCTAATCGATTCGTATCAATCATAAACATATCAGCAGCCTTGCCGACTTCCAATGAACCAATGGCATCTTCCCAGCCAAGCACTTTAGCTGAACCTCTCGTCGCAATCGACAAACAATCTTCAGCACTTAGCGCTGTCGTTCCATGCTGAAGATTATGGAGCAGGTTCATAATTTTTAAATCTAATAATAGATTGGAGGAATCATTAGAAGCTGAACCATCAACACCAAATCCCACTTTTACCCCTGCCTGCAGCATGTCCATAATTCGCATCGTTCCGGAAGCCATTTTCATATTGCTGCTCGGACAATGAGCAACTCCGCAGCCACAAGCACCCAGCTTGGCAATTTCTTTGTCATCAAACCAGATTCCATGCGCATACCACACGTCTTCGCCGACCCAACCTGTTTCTTCCATTAGTTCGAAAGGACGCATGCCAAACTTTTCTCTGCAAAAATCCTCTTCATCGATCGTTTCCGCCAAATGGGTATGCATCCGAACGCCATAACTGCGTGCTAAATCCGCTGATTCACGCAGCAAGTCTTTGCTAACCGAAAATGGTGAACAAGGTGCAACACCTACCCGCAGCATCGAAAATTTACTAGGATCATGATAGGTTTCAATAATTCTCATGGTATCTCGAAGAATAACATCCTCCGGTTGAACGATTTCATCTGGCGGCAATCCCCCTTTTGATCGTCCTAAACTCATAGAGCCTCTAGTTGGGTAAAAACGAATTCCGATCTCACGTGCTGCCCGTATTTCCTCATCAATTAATTCACAGCTGACTCCATTCGGAAAAACGTAAAAATGGTCAGCTGATGCCGTACAACCGCTTTTAAGTAACTCACCTAATCCGACAACAGCACTTAAATACACATCTTCCGGCCTTAGATGGCGCCAAATATCGTACAAAGCGATTAGCCAATCAAACAGCTCAACATTTTGCACCCAAGGGATATTGCGGGTGAAAGTCTGATACAAATGATGATGCGTATTGATTAACCCCGGATAAACAATTTTTCCGCGCGCATCAATGACAATATCCGCTGACTCACAAGGTAAATCATAGCCAATCGCTTTAATCTCTTGACCGACAACATACATGCTGCCGCCTGGGTATTCCGTTCGATTTTCATCCATAGTAATAATATTTTTGGCATTTTTTATGAACAACGTCTTCATTCATTCACCCCTTTATAATACGATCAATCCCTTTTATGTTAATTTTTATAACACAATACGTAATGTGTATTTATTATATATTCTTTTCAGCTATTTAACATTAGCGAATATTCACAATTTTTAATGTGATTTTGTGTATTTTAACCAAAAAAATTACGTATTTATGTTATATATTCTGACATAAATGACGTTTTTTTAAGAGGAGCGGTATATGGGGGAGTGGATTTGTTTCCATATTTAGGAAATAAAAAGCCCAGTTTTTCAACTGAGCTAAATAAAAATTTTTCGGCAACCGTTATATATAGGGGACTTCCAAACGAACAGGCAATGTTGAATGAATCCGAATGTGACAGTAAAAGAGATGACCAGATTTAAATCTTGTACTCTTCATCCGTAGTGAAATCCCTTTTGCATGCCGGTTGAAATTTTGCAATGTGACTGGTTCATTCGGATGGCCGCCATCAGTAACCGGCTTTGCCTGAATTGTTTTGTCCGAAAAGATTTCCTCCTGCAAACTCGGCTTCCATCAGAACCATTTTACCCGATCACATATAAGGGAATACGCCAGGACGAATGATCGGCGCCGTAACAGTCAGATACCCTTGTGTCTTCGTCGTAATCTTGTATGCGTTTTTCCCTTATACACATTACATCCTCTCTCAGGTAAAATAAAAAGCACTCCTAAAAGGAGCGCCAATTTTTGAAAAATTAATAGAATTCAACATCATCTATCTTCCATGAAAAACGATCAGATCTTGTATCTTCATTTTGTTTTTTTTGATCATCAACAGGTTTATTTTTATTAATAACAACAGGTTCTTTACTATCCTCTTTCATTTTCTTGACCATCTCACATAAAAAATTGTGATCACTATAATCTGCTTTATTTTAAAAGTCGCTTCTTTATCCAAAAATATTTCTTCTTCGCCCTAATAAACTGATTTAGAAAAATTCTTTCACTTCAACAATGCTATTAAACGGTTTACATTCAACTTTTTCGCTTAATTCTTCATCATCAAATGCTGGGTATCGTAACGTACCTACAACCATACGGATTACCAGGAAGCCCTCCTGCAGGTGGATTATTTACTGTACAAAAAAACTTTCCATCTATTTGTCCATGATTTTCTTACTCTTTTATCGTGTGATATCGAGATTATTGTTTCAAATCTTATGGATAAGATAAAAAACGGAGAGTTGCTTCAGCTTTTCTTGCGGTCTGATACAGTTTCAATTCCTCATAGTTAAGATAAAAACTGGCATATCATTCCATTTAGTCGCTGCGAAATATTGGTTTCAATTCCTCATAGTTAAGATAAAAACGTTAATAACGTATATAAATAATAGCGACTATATACTATAGTTTCAATTCCTCATAGTTAAGATAAAAACGAAGTCATCAAGCGTTTGGTGCATGTTATGTATCGAAGTTTCAATTCCTCATAGTTAAGATAAAAACGAAGGAGTTTGCACTTCTTGGTCAAATTCTCGGCGAGTTTCAATTCCTCATAGTTAAGATAAAAACTGTTTATTGCACAAAATGAAGAGGCGAGAAAGGTCATCTCGTTTCAATTCCTCATAGTTAAGATAAAAACATATGCCCGTATATCGGCGAGGAAAAGGCGGAGCTTGTTTCAATTCCTCATAGTTAAGATAAAAACTGAGATACATTGCGATGATTAAGAATCTTTCCTGCGGGTTTCAATTCCTCATAGTTAAGATAAAAACGGTTAAACTTTCGGTTAATTTGTTTCCATTTTTCTGTTTCAATTCCTCATAGTTAAGATAAAAACCCCAAAAATCATTGATGGTGCAAGGTTTTGATAATAATGGAAATTTTGTTATTTCAATTTTAGCGTAAACAGGAATTTTTATCAATTCTTTGTTTTTCGTTTATTTTCTGCAGATTTTGCATCGTTACTCTAAAAAAGAAATTGTCGTCGATCCCCCGGGATTTTTGCACGATTGGAGGTCGACGACAATTTTTAAGAGGTTCCGTTATAATTGCAAGTTTCCATCTCTTTCGTACATAGTTGAAAACAGTTTATAATATCATAAGTTTTCCCGTACTACTTGTCTAAATCAATTTCAATTCTTTTCCTTTTCTCAAATGTTGCTATTTTCTTAATGCCGATTGATTTTAACAATTCTCTCGCTTCATCTAATAAATTGCCTACATCATCTGGAAAATGAGCATCAGAAGACATAGTTATAGGTACTTCATATTGAGATAAAATTTTTAAAAATTCAGGACTTGGACACATCTCATTAATCGGATAGCGGTAAGCAAGTCCTGTATTGATTTCAGTTGCCGTATCATTTTCTTTTAAGCTTTGTGCAATACGGCGGTAATAGCCTTTCAGATCTTCTTCATTTGGCCGAAATCCATATACTTTTAAATTATCAAGGTGCCCTACAATATCAAACAGTTTTGAAGAAATGGCTTGTTCAATAACTTTAAAATGTTCCTCATAAAGAACATTTAAATCAAAATGGTGAAAATACTCTTTAGTATCTGGGTTATCAAATCCCCATCCTTTATAAAAATGAACAGAACCTATTACATAATCCCACTGATATTGAGATAATATCTCTACAAGGTCCTCTTCACACCCAGGAAAGAAATCTGCTTCAATCCCAAACTTTAATCGAACGCCCTCTGCTTCCCATTTTCGCTTTTCATTTTCTATCAACTTGGCAAACTGCTCGATTGAGACACATGAAACTATATCCAACCAATTATTTTGCAATGTGCCAAGTCGATCATTTTCTAAATAAATATATTTCTTATAAAAGGATTTCATTTCTTTAAATCGATATAGATGATCAACTATTCCCACTTCCTTTAACCCGATTTTTTTTGCTTGTTTTAAATAAAAATCTAGCCAAAATGAAGAAAATGCCCCTTGTTCCATTCGATAATTCATAATTCTCGCTGTTCCCATAAGCCATTCTTTAGAATGAGGATCATATGGGATTTTCCAAAACTGTTCAATCGCTCGAACAGTTCGATTCCACCAATTTAATGAATATGGTCCTTCTTCTAAATGAACGTGGTAGTCTACTTTCATCATAAAATCCTTTCAGATTTATTAGTCTGCAGTAATCCAGTTAATACCATTTGTTTTTTTATGATTTTTCCACCCTTTTGGGATAGGTTGATCACAAACAATCACATCTACTTTTTCAAGAGGACAAATTTTACAAAAAGCATCGACACCAATTTTTGAATGATCAACAAGTAAAATAATTTCTTTTGACACATGTATCATTTCTTGAGAGACAGACGTTTCTGTCAAATCATAGTCACTTACGCCGCCATCTATAGAAACTCCTCCTGCTGAAATGAAGGCCTTATCAATATGAAATTGACTTAACATTTTTTCAGTTAATCTTCCGCCTACTGACTGCTGCTTTGGATTTAGTTGGCCGCCTAATAACAATACTTCTCCAGAAAACATTTTTTGGTTTAATAGATCAGTTAAAACTGAGGAAACTGGCAAAGAATTTGTTAAGATTGTTATTTCTTTTTTATTTTCAATAGATCTTGCCAATTCTAATGCGGTTGTTCCAACATCGATCACAATTGTGTCGCCATCTGAAATAAGCATGGCCGCTGCTTTTCCAATTTTTATTTTCGCTTCTTGGTTCACTATTTTTCTCTGTACAAATGGAGGCTCTGTTCCTTGATAAGATTTTTTTACTGCCCCGCCATATACTCGCTTTAATAGTCCTTTTTCTTCTAAAATCATTAAATCCCGGCGGATTGTTTCTTGAGAAACTTGAAATTGCTCGGCAAAATCAATGACCTTTACTTTTCCGGTTCGATCTAATTCTTGAAGTATGGCATTTTTTCTTTCCTCTGGAAGTATGGACATTAACTAAAACTTCCTCCTTTAAAACACAATGCATTCCGATTTTGGAATGATTAGATGAAGATTTTCTCCTTGTTTAAAGAAATGTTCACGAGAATGGAGATAATCTACTTTCACTAAAACTCCATTGACGTTCATTTCGTACCTAATTACATTGCCTATCATCGAAACATCCTGAACTGTCCCTTGAACAATCCATTTTTCTTCAATATTTGGCACATCTGCTGTTATCTCAACTAAATCGATAACTTCTGGCCGAATAGCCACTTCTTGTCCTTCAGTAGCAAGCTCTTCTGTTTGAATCATCTTCTGAAATTGATCCATTTGCAAAACATTATAATTTCCAATAAATTTAGCCACAAATGAATTAACTGGTGAGGTATAAATTTCACTTGGAATGCCAGATTGAACAATGCTTCCTTCGTTCATAATATAAATTGTATCGGACATTGTCATCGCTTCTTCCTGATCATGTGTCACAAATATAGTGGTAATCTGAAACTCCCTTTGAATTTTTTTTAATTCTAGCTGCAAATTTCTTCGAATTTTCGCATCTAATGCACTTAATGGTTCATCTAAAAGCAATACTTTCGGCTCTAAAATAAGACTTCGTGCAAGTGCAACTCGCTGCTGCTGTCCTCCAGAAAGCTGATGAGGGTAGGAATCTTCCTTACCGATTAAATCCATCATCTCAATCATACGTTGCACACGATTTTTAATGTTTTTCTTCTTTTTCATCTTTAAACCGAATGCAATATTGTCAAAAACGGTCATGTTAGGAAAAAGGGCATATGATTGAAAGACCATCCCAATTTCCCGATTACGCGGTTCCATATTTGTAATATTTTTTCCATCTACATGAATAGCTCCTTCATCAATATCGACCAATCCTGCTATAGATCTTAATAAAGTGCTTTTACCACAACCACTTTGTCCGAGTAAAGTAGCGAACTCTCCTTGTCTAAGCGATAAAGAAATTTTATTTAAAACCGTTTGCTGCTGATAACGCTTCGTCACCTGATCAATTATTAAGTAGCTCATTTATGTTCACCCTTTAAAAATCCTTTTGTTTTTTCACCAACTAAAATCAGCTGCTTCCGTTTTCCAAATACTGACTGAAATTGCATCGGCCGTTTTTTAAGTTTTAAAATAATCCATGTTAATAGTAAAATAATGACATAATATGTAATAACAATTGCACTTGCTGTATGCCCGCTTTTATTTAACTTTTGATAAAGATAAATTTGGATCGTTTCAAACCGTCCGCCAACAAGCAAGTTCGCTAATACAAATTCACCAAACAATAATGCAATGGAAAGCAAGGTCGAAACGAAAATTCCTGACAAGATGTTTGGCACTACAATTTTTTGAAATGCTTGAAACTTGGTCGCCCCCAACAATTCAGCTGCACTGACTAATTCTTGAGCATTAATTGTTTGCAAGCTGTTCCGAATACCTTGATACATGTACGGCATTGTAATCACGAAATAAGCACCGACTAAAAGCCATGGTGTACCAGAGATTTGCAATGGACCGCTGGAATATACTTTAATCAATCCTACTGCTCCTACAATAGGCGGAATTCCGTACGGAAGCATCGCTACAGCTTGAAGAATTCTTTCAAATCTTCTAAAATAAACCGCAACAATAAATATTGTCGGGAGCATTATGATGTTGCTTATCGCCACTGTGACTAGTATGAGAAATAGGGATCGAAGCAAAGCCTGATAAAAACGTTCATCACTAAATAATTCTCCATACCACTTAAAAGTAATACTCTCCGGTAATAACGTATGATCCCACTTGCCTGCAATTGAAAATATCAAAGTAGCTGCAAGCGGCAGGAGCAAATAAATAACTAAAACAACAAGAACAGTTTTATGGAAAATTTTATTGAATTTCAAGATAAATCTCTCCTTATCCGCCGCATCATGCGGTTATTAATCCACATTGCAGCAAGCATTGTTACCGCTAAAAGAACACCAAGCGCGCTGCCTAACTGCGGCTTTAATGCAACATCACTTGCAACAAGTGATGCAATTTGCAGCGACAGTAAATTATAATTGTTTCCCACAAGAGCATAAGCTGTTGCATAGGCTCCCATAGCATTGGCAAACAAAATGCTTAATGTCCCAACAATACTAGGCAGCAAATAAGGAATGCCGATATGGAGCCAAAAGCGGACATTTGTTGCGCCTAACAAAGATGCTGCCTCCATCCATTGTTTTTGTATCCCTTTATAAGCGGGATATAATAACATAATTGCTAATGGAATTTGGAAATAAATATAGACAAGTATGAGACCTGACCATGAGTATAAGTTAAATTCGGCAAATAAATCTAAACCAAGTTCAGCAAAAAGAAGTGTAAATAACCCGTTAGTCCCTAATAAAATAATGTAGGAAAAAGCAAGCGGAATACCTTCGAAATTTGATGTCATATTTGTAATCATCAGCATGCGATCTTGAATTTTTCTCGAAAAACGGGTAATGGAATAGGCCGTTATAATTGCAATGATTATAGAGACAACTGATGAAAATAACGAAATCAAAACACTGTTTTGAACAGCTTGTAAATAATAAGAGCTATGAAACACTGTAAAATATTGAATCATTGAAGGTGTTTTACCATCATCCGCCAAAAAACTGTTATGAATCATAGCAAATAATGGCCAAAACTCAAAACTGATGACAAGCAAAACAAATGGCAAAAGCAAAACCAACAAAAATAATTTTTGTTTCTTTAATTTTCTCAAGGATTTTCGCTCCTTTAGTTTGTTCCGCCTTTAAAATCGATCTAGCAATAAAGCTAGATCGATTTTATTTGATGAACTAAATGCAAAGGCTGTCGAATTAATTGAAAACTTTTTTATTTTTTAGTCCTGGCATTTGATATGAAATCATTTCTTCTGAAGGTTCAATCCCCAGCAATTGACAAACAAGCGGCGCAAAGGCTAGTTGTGGAATCACTTCATCATACACACCAGCTTCTATTTTCTCGCTTATGACAAATAGCGGTACATCCCTTTCACAGGATGTTGTGCCACCATGATTTCCTGTTTCACTCATTCCATGATCAGATGTAATTAAAATTTGATACCCTTCCTGTCGCCAAATCGGTACAGTTTGAGCTAGCAAACTGCCTACTTTTAAAATTTGTTCCCGATATTCTTTAGATTCCGCTCCAAATTGTTCACCTTTTAAATCAACACCCATAGGATGAATGTATAAAAAATCGGGCATATATTTTCTTCTTAAATATTCTGCATCAACCATTAAATGAGAATCAGGATAATCATCTTCCCAATAAAAAATTCCATATTGAATAGGTTTTGTTTCATCCATTTGGAAACGATCTTCTACAAAATCAAATGGTGCTCGATTATAAAGCTCGCTTACCCAATAGTAAGCCGCTGCGGCATTACGAAGACCGTGTTCTTTTGTTAAGTGAAACAGACTTTTTTGCTTCGATAAGCGAACTGTCTGGTTAGTTGTTATACCGTTTGTAGAAGCAGGTGTCCCAGTCAATAAAACTTCATATAATGGCCGAGATAAACTTGGCAGTTCCGATTTCACTTTATATAATGCCGCTTGTTTTATTTCAACGAGGTGCTGTAAATATCCGAGTGCATCATATGCTTTGTCATACCGCATTCCGTCTACAACGACGACGATTACTTTATTTGACATGTACTTGCACCTCTTCTTGCCATATTTGCGGCAATTTTTTTGCTGTTTCTTCCCACACTTTATGGTCTTCAACTGGTTTTGCATTTTTGTACTGTTCTTCTGGTATCATTTTTTCAGCTACTTCTGAAGGCAGTTCGACTTTACGAATTGGTCGTGCATATCCTTTTGCTAAATTAATTTGACCTTCATCACTTAATATATACTCTCTTGTCAGCATTGCGGCATGAGGGTGTTTTGCATATTTATTAATAATCGTTGCATACCCACTGACAACAGAACCTTCTTCTGGAATAGTAATGTCAAATTGTTCACGGTTAATTTGATCAGCATAATTAAGAGCATTAAAGTCCCAAAGAATCGCTACTTCCACTTCCCCTTTTTCAATCATGGCCGGGGAAGGGTCCGTTAAACTAAGACGTCCTTGTTTTGCAAGTTTCGCGAAGAAATCAATACCAGGTTGAATATTCGATTCATTACCACCAAGTGCCATTGCCGCTGCCAAAATGGACATTTGCGCTTGTGTGGCTCTCTGAACATCACCGACTGTTACTTTGTAATCACCTTCTAATAGATCATTCCAAGATTTTGGAGGATTTTTTACAAGCTCTTTATTTGTTAAAAAAGCAATGGTTCCTTGATAGCCAACAACCCAATCACCATTGTCATCCTTCGCCCAATCAGGTATTTCATCCCAATAGGAAGTTTTATAAGGAAGTGTTAATTCTTTCTCCTCCGCTACAGGCCCAAATGAGATGCCTACATCACCAATATCTGCTGTCGCATTATCTTTTTCTGCTTCAAATTTAGCTATTTCTTCAGCACTGGACATATCTGTATCTGTATGCTTTAACCCATACTCCTCTGAAAGTTCTTGCCATGTTTCTTTCCAGTTTGCCCAAGTATCCGGCATTCCGACACTATTCACTTCACCTTCCTGTTTAGCTTTTTCAACAATTTCATCAAGAGTAAGTGATTCAGTATCGATTTCTTTGGAAGAAGATTCACTTCCGCCGCCTCCACAAGCTGCCAAACCTAATAAACTTAACCCTAAAATACAGACTTGTAATGACTTGCCAGCTTTCCCAAAATGATTTTTCCCCATCATTCACTTCTCCTTTTAATGTGAATTGTTTTTGCTTTTTGTTGATTGTTTATGATTTCAGTATAAAAATAGAATGTAAATCACATATAAATTCAACATTAATATTTTGTTAACTTATACAAGTTTCTAAATGAAACAAGAAGAATTTTTTTAATTCATATTCCTACCAAACGAGAGTTGAACTAAGAATCTTGATGAAAGTTTTTCCAACTTTCGAAAATAAAAATTTTATCTATACAAGAAAAATCAATTTCATAAATCTCTTTTAAACTTCCATTGCAGTACAATTTCATGAAAAAAATTTCTAAGCATAAAAAAAAGCTTCTCAAATTCATTTGAGAAGCACGTTATTGCTGTGTTCAAACAAATACAGACCAAACACAAAGTAATCTTCCAGATAGAATATCAGTCGGAAATCGTTTTTTTTAATCGCTAAAAGGCTGGTATTTTCTTTTGCAAAGGTCTTCACGTTTTGATGCACAAATTTTTTCTTAACATCCTTCAAACATATAATACTTGATTTGTTCTATATAAATATGGTGTTAGATAATAAAGTTGAGTGTAATGAAATCCCACCTCAATATTTGATAAAGAAACTACTTTATGAGTAAAAGTAAAATTAATCTTTTCTTAACGTTTTATAAACAAAATGTCAATTGTTTTGAATAACACTCTTTATTTTTATTATCCTTTTTCCATAGTTTATTCGATTATCTAGATGATTCCTTTTGGAAATTAGGGCGTTTTCGCAAATTATTAAAATCATAAAGAGAAGGAAGTTTACTCAGTTTTGTTTCATTTGAATTATTTTAAGTGAATAGTAAATTTTATCAATTATTGTTTCGTGTTTGTTTTCTTTGGGTTTTGCCTCGTTACGCTAAAAAATAAAGTGTTGTCGATCCTCCTGATTTTTGCACGGTTGGAGGTCGACAACAAATTTTCATCTCTCATTTAATAGTTGTTTAATAGCCTGTACTTTTTCGTATTGTTTTTTCTTTTGCTTTTTCACTTTCCATTGGCCGATACGTTGCCAATATGCTTTTAACGCTTGTGCCGCCTGCTGATTTTTTTGTTCTATCACTTCGTTGTATAGCTCTGTTTTGCTCTTTTCTTCGTCAACGGAGCTATTTGTTAATCTTTCAATTAGGAAAACTAATCTTTCCTCGTCAGACATCTCAGCTAGACGAGATTCCTCTTCTTTTCGACGTTTTTCCTCTTCCTCCTTTTGTTTTTGTTCTATCTCTATTATTTTTTGTTTTTCTCTTTCCAGTTTCCGCATTTCTACATACTGTAAAAACTCTGTTTCAGTCACGTCTTCAATATTGGTAAAATAACCATACCCTGATGATGTTTTTGAACCAATTCCTAATTCTGACAAAGCCTGAGCTGTCCAGTTTGCTGCCTCCTTTAACAATTCCTCACTTGACGAATCGTCATATTTGTTAGAGGTTACATATATATCCACATCGGAAACAGTCACTGATAAAAATGTTACCGGATTCGGTCTTTGATCATCGGTTGCCGCCTTTCTACCACTATAATAATCCTTGAAATGAACAGTTAATATATCCGGTTCAATCCTTAAATCATTCGTTAAGAAAATATCGTGAAACTGAACCATTCCTCGCTGCTCCTGTGTTCCAAACACAAGCGAACCTTTTGGATGTAAAGCTAATTGGTTTTCATTCCCATCACAATACGTTTGGATAAACCAATTTCTTACAACTCCTTTTAGACTCGAAGCTGGAATGTACGGAATTCCATACACAGGGTGGAGCGTCAGCGATGTTTCGCGAACATGCCCTCCTCCTAATCCATGGACAATGCGGGCAATCGGTTTTGCTTTTAACTGTCGTATGTGATAATAGCTTGATAAATCAACAAGCGCTCTTTTTTGTTGTTGTATGGTATTTTCTGCGATTTTCATCAGCTCACGACGAATGGGAATAGAATCAAACTCTTTCTTTGGAACGTATTTGCCCTTTTTATTTCTTTCATTCAGAGTGAATTGATCGTAATGAACGTGATACCACAAATGAGCAATTTCACTTTTATTCGCCGGGTTAAAAGCTTCTTTCGTATCTATTGGGTGAAACAGCATGTTATCCTCTCCTTTACTGCTGTTTCTGTTCTGCCATGCCATCGGCAAATTTTCGCAACCAGTTTAAAATAGAGCAAGTACTTCCATCGTCAGCACGCGATAATCCGAGCTTTTTAGCCCTATGACAACTTCTACAAATTCTTTATTTTGTTCTTGGAAATATTGTTTATACTGTCCCCTTAACCATGTATGTAATTGGTCATAAATCACACGGTATTCCTTCTTTTTTTGATAACAAAAAGCTAATGCTTGTCCTAATCCATTTACTTGAATGAGAGAGGGCATTTTTTTTACATATGAACGGTAGCTTTCGAAGTTTACTTTATTGTCTTGGAAAGCTTTCTTTACGCTTTCAAAGGCAAACGATGCTCGTCCGTTTTCAATGCCAACACGTTCTACTGCCATATTGTTTCCTCCTTTACACCCAAATTCTCCGGAGCATTCCACGGCCAAGTGTGCTGTTCCCGCCAAGTTGGAAGACATCAGGGAAATGTCCTTCCTCCACTAAAAATTTCTCCACGTCTTCAGCTGATTTTAAGCCTTCTACCCCGTTACCGCGAATTTGACCAATGTAGAGAAAACTGTAGAAAATCGTTTCTGGTGGAACATTTTCTTCATACCAAAGCGCTCCGTTATCAACTGTACCAGTTTCTTGGTTGATTTTAATACGCGCATTAATTTCAGTAGATAATTTCACAAAATCCGCAAAATCGTCATCTTCTAATACGACGATCCGATCGCGCAATTCCGTGTAAAGCTCTTTCTTCACTAAAGCTGATAGTTGTTCCGCGAGCGTTTTTGCCTCGTCGGTAATTTTTACTGAGAAATTATATTCTTCTAAAACGATATGATCGTTAGCCACAATTAATCGTTCAGAAGATACTGTTTTAGCTTCTGGTACGACAAGGGGCTCAACGTTCAATTTGTGAAGCAATATTTCATCATTAAACCGTTTCAATACTTGAGGACATGTAATCCAAGCAAATATACCGCGCATCGATTTCACCGGGAACATTAATATTCTTGCATCACTTAGAGCAATTGCGCTTGATTGTGTATCGTTATTGTTCTGTTCTTTCTTATTTGAGCCAAAAATTAGTTCTAATTTTTCCAGCTTCATTTTTTTCTTTTCATCTTGATTTAAAGACGTCTCTATTGTATAGCGAAGCGCCCCTTTTAAAGAAGAGCTTTCGATTTTTGGAAATCCTGTATGTTTTTCCCGCTGAATCGGTAAATCTACAAGACCGATTTCACTTCCACTTCCTGCGTGAACAGACGTGATGGCATGTAATAAAAATGGACGAACTAACGAATACATGACAATTCCTCCTCCATTCGTTTTCCGCTAGTAATTACTGCAAAACCAAATCCTTCATGTGCACCTTCATCGGTCAAATGTAAGCCGTTTGCGAGTGAAAGCAGTTCTGTGATCTGTCCCTCCTGTACTTTAATATAGAGCACGGAACCAGCGGGAACCATCGGCTTCCTTGGTTTTGGTCGATGGTTGGCAATATCCCATCCGCCGTACAGTTCTGGCCGACCAATGGCAGCAGCTAATAATTTCACTCTAAGCCCATTTGGCAATAAAATGTGTTCACTATCAAAACTTCCAGGTCGTGACCCATTCACCCAAATCGCCGGTGCTAATAAAATGATTTTAGCGATGTTAGTCTGCTTAATTTGCTCAGACAATTTTTGCAGCTCTTCCTCGGTCCAAAGAGAGAAAACTTCTTCGTTCTGTTTGACAATCCACGGACGATTTTCTCCGCCAATGCGCGCAAATTTAACAGACGAAAAATCAGGACTAGAAGAAGTGTAGACGACAAAGGCTCCTTCTTCTTTAAATCTCCATTTGACCATTCGGTACAAATAGTGCTCTTCTGCCCTTCTCTCTTGGTAATTAAGTGCAATTCCTAATTTTTCTTCGCTCGACACTATCTGAGCAGCGTGAGACAAATGGCAAATAGGCTGATGATGAAGAACCCCTTCTTTCCAATGCTGAATAGGGACAAATTGATGACTTGAACTTTTCGATTTTTCGGTTCGGTTAGAAAATAATCTCCACTCTCCAGGTTGTGAAGAAAATTGCGTATCTTTTTTTAATTGAAGAGGATATGCAATCGTTTTTTCGTCCTCTTCTACCACTTGATAATCTAAAGGAAGCGGAAGAAATAAAATATTGTTGTACTCCATCCCACAATAAGTAATCTGAAAGTCTCCAGTTTCGTTTGGTGTCCCCATCCACTTTTTTAACTTATCATTTCGTTGTTGTGAAAACTCTTCAAACGTGGCGTGCTCGTGAATAAATGCTCCCCGCAATGCACCATAAATGGTGTTTGGTCTTGGAGGGAAAATGCCGTCCATCACCGTATCGTTTCCAGCTTCAGTTACTTGATGATTTTTAAAGAAAAAAGTATCAACCGGTTTTAACGTCAGCTTTTTCATTCTTTTTTCCCTCCGATTTCTTAAAGAATGTCAGCATTTTCAATAAACTTAAGAAATCATAACTTGATTTAGAGACGTTATGTAACTTTAGCAATGTTTCTACATGCTGATCCAACGATTCGACTTTTCTCCCCTCTTTTACAGAGCGTTTTAATAAACGATGCAATTCCACTTGCATCATCTCACGATTCTCCAATTTTCGGTAATCTTCATTTTCGTACAGCAGTGGAAAGAAAGCATTGGAAAAATGAAAAATAAATGTCGAAGATAAATCGTTTAGTAACAATGAAATAATATCTTGTAGCAGCTTCACTGTCCGTGATGTTTCAATTTCCCAAGGTAGTATCGCTACAGAAATCTCGCCTGAGCGCGTATGCACGGCCAAAGCCAATGCATTTTTCTTTGCATTTGTTTCAGGATTGACATACCCTTTCGCCTTTTTCTCCAATTGGCGAACGTTGTTTAGCAAACTTTGCAAAGGGGCTTTCTTATGTCCAATGATCAATCCGATCGATGCTGTTGCCTTTTCTCCCAGCCCATGTTCTGGATGACTGAATGCAAAACGTAGCTTTTGAGCAACACGCAATGCTTCCTCCACAGGCAAAAATGCGAGCACATCGTCGCCGCCGGCATAAACAAGGCGCCCTTTGTAATCCCGCTCGACAATCTTAGGCACTACTCGTTGGGAAAAATGAGCTAATCGCTCGCTAACCCGACTGTAGTCTTCCTTGTTTTCCCCAGAAAACCATTTCCCCATATTATCTCCGTCCATCAGAAGAATAGCATAATAATCTCCTTCACCGATATCCAAAACGGACTGGAAGCGGTGGAAGACCTGCTTATTCCCTAATTTATCTGTAAAATAATCCCACGCTGTACGTTTGCCAAGACAAATTCCACATAAAAATTCGTTGTCTTTTATTCGTCCTGCTTTCTGTTCCTTATCCTCAGCGTTCTTAGAAACTTTATATGCTTCTGAACGCTTTTTCCACGTTCCCACTAACTTTCGTTTCATATCCCCATATTTATCTTCCAATCCTATATTCTCAAGGCATAATGCTTCCCGTTCCTTACATACACTGCATGTTAATCCGTACTGCACAAACCCCGGGTAGTGTTTATCGTTTTTTAATGCCCCTAAACGTTTTTCCGCTCTTTCTCTTACTTCTTGAAAATTAATGGTAGAATCATAGGGTTCAATCACCCAATACACTTCGAAAAACACGTCAATTTGCTTAACTGCTTTTTCCTTCAAAATCATTTTTTCTTGTTCATCAAGGGATGGAAAAACTGAGTGAATCGCAAAAGTGCACAATTCATAAAACACTTTACGTACATGCCCTTCCGTTTCTTGAAGAATAGCCGCTGCACCTTGCGCATCTTTATGAACAATAGCTGTGAAACGGTTTGGCATTGAGGCGATATGACGTGATTTTATATCTGTTTCTTGGATATTTTTCGGAAATATAAATTCACACTCCGGATCTAACTCTGATAACATTTTCATCGCTTCGCGGATAATGTGTGATAATATATAACTTCCGCTCCAAAAATCTTCGGTTTTTCTTGCTGATGCGATAAATGATTGAACAGGACCTACCGTAAAAACGACTAAATGTTGATTGCTCATACACTCACCCCAATTACACGTAAAAACTCCGCACGATCACGTTCATATTTGGAGTTTGTATATCTTTCGTCCTTTGCTTGTACTTCTGTCACAATCGGATAATACAAATCTCCAATTTTCCTTACCGTACACCATAATGGGGAAGCAAACCGCTCTTTCACAGAACCTAAATTGCCATATCGATTCGCTCTATGTGACGCTTCACCAAACATTTTCAACACTTCATGAGGCGTTGACTTACCTTCACCAATCCATACAGCGGATAATACAGGATGAGGCGTAGTTGCTGATTTCTTCCTCTTCAACATACCATCCCCACTGATCGAAAACTCAAACTTCTGAGCAACACCTAATTGTTCCAATATCTGCTTTAGAGAAGCCGTAAACATTTCTTTGTTTCCCCACTTATGCTCTTCCCATTGACATGCACCAAATCCCCGTCTTGCCCGCTGTCCCATTCCCGCAAGATGCAATATATACTGAAAATATAAATCATATAATTTAAAGTGTTCATTATGCTTGTGCAATGTTTGCATGGTTATTATTGCAGTTTTGTTTGCCTCAATACTCTTAAGGGAAACAGGACTAGTCTTATGCGGCAATACATTCTCCGACTTATATCCAGTTATGGGTTGCTGGAGAATGAATGATACACGTGATTTTTGTTGGTTCGTTGTACCCCCAAATATTGCTTCTTCTTTTTCCAATAGAAATTCGGGACTCGTTTCGTCTTGTAATGTCCTCCACCAATAACGTAATATTCCTCTTACCGAAGGAATCCGAAATTCCGCTATTTCTTTTCGTTTTGCTCCATGCATGACCATTGGGGTGACGAACGTGAACGAAAAATTTTTTTGAACAACCGCTGATGCATGAATCGACAAATCGCGGCTCATCGTTTCTAACTCCTTTACATTCTATTTTCTTTTGAAAGTTCCGACATTTTTTTGAACAATGCCTTTAATTCTTCTAAACTCAACTTTCGCAGCTCAATTTTGGTAAATAAGCCTTGATATAATTAGGCAAAACTACAATCCATTTACGTAATTGACTTTCGATGAATTTTTTAATCTTTTGATTTACATTTTGAAGTGCATCTTCAAGAATTTCAATGAGTAGTTGAAGTGCAAAGGCCCAATCTAGTTCATCGATTTCATCACAAAGTTCATAAAAAATGCCGCCTAATGTTCGATAATCTGTACTTACTCGGTTTTGCCAAGACAAAACAATGTACCTTGTAAACACAATAGTGGTATGGCTGATCATGGAATCATAAGATCTTCCTTGGAACTCTTTTTGGAGTTTCAATAAGGATTTGACTGTTTTGAAGAATACTTCAATATCCCAACGTATCCCATAAATACGAATGATTTCTTGATCCGATAAAGTACAGTCTGTACTCAAAATAGCTAGCCACTGTCTCTTTTTATTACGATTACGGACAAATACCACTTTAACAGGTACGCCATTTGCCATCGTTGTGTGAATAGAGCGCAAAATACCCTTTTGATGTTGTGATGGTTTAGCTGTTTGGTATAGTTTTTTTAGGCTCACCCATTCACCGTTCACTTGATATCTTTGTTTTGTATCCTTCACCATTCCAATAACATCCAACCCTTGATCCACAATGGACTTGATCAAAGGCTGTTGGGTAAACCATGTATCCATTAAAACGTATGAGGCATCGATTCCTTGAGAAAGTGCCCGTTTAATCATATTGGGAATAACTTCCGGCGCTTTTTGTAAAGCTTCGACACGCCGCTTATAACCGGATGTACGCTTATCGATTCGGTTATCAATCCCATTGATTTGGGAATTCGTAGAGCTTAATAAAGCAAAATCAATAGGCAAAAATGTAGCACCATCTGACCAGCCGAGTGTAAGCATACGAAATCCTTTGTAATAACGCATTTTTTGAGAAGAATGATCGAAACAGCGAGCAAGCAGTTCAACCTTTTTACTGCGATTTCGTTCATAAGATGAGTCGTCCACGATCAGCACTTTCGGACGGTCGTGTCTCGTTAAACTACTTACCTTCATAATGGTGAAAGTACTCAAAACAAGTAAAAACCTGCGCCAATTGTATTGAGGGTTATTTAAGAAGCGATAAATAGCGTTTTTTTCCGGCAAATCTTTAGCTTTTTTACTTTGAAGAAGTCGAAACAAATTTTTGCCTTCAAAAACTAAACTAAAAACTAGCTGGAATAAATAGGCGCAGGAATAACCGAAACCCTTGTTAATTCCCACTTTCCTTAAATATTTTAAGATTTCAAGTTCATCAAATATAGCTTTTACTTCTTTTGGTAGTTGATTGTTCAGTCTGTTATTCGTTATCATAATAAGAGACACCTCACCTGCTTTTGGTAATGTTTTTTCTGGACAATTAAACTATACCAAAAGTTGAGGTGTTTTTTTTGCAAATTTTTATGTCAAGAAGTATTCGAAACAACCAACAAACCCATTAACCGTAAGGCTTAGAAATCCAATTTACTGTGAGAAAGTTGAGTTCTAAACTTTTAGATAATAAACCAATCTCTCACGAGCATTTGTACTAGTTCCTGCATGATTGATTAATATCATTACAATATTCGGTAATGACGTTATATGGTTTTAACCATTCACGATTAGGATGAAGTTTACTAATCATCTCATCAACAAAACTTATATCTCGGACACGCCAGTTATCCTTCGGAATTCGCTCCAATAAAATGCGAATCAAGGAACTCCGCACTCCATTACACAAATATGGTACAATGCTCCCATTCCAGTTCCCAGCTTTGTTCAAATTTAGTAATTTACTCAGCTTTCGCAGTCCAAAATCTTGTTTAAATGCTTGATGTAAATGGTTTTGGGAAGTACAAAATTATCATTTGACATTTTTTAAAACATAAAGAAAGACACCTATTCTTTTGGTAAAATATTGGTGACGAAACCAAATCCAAAAGAAAGGTGTCACCACTATGATAACGAATAAAGACTACTTTGCGCAATTACCAAAAGAAATTAAACAAGGATTTTCCGAATTAAATATTGGATATCATTTAAGAAAAGCGAATATTACGAAACTTTCCGGGTATTCTTGTCTTACTGTTTTCAAACTGATTTTTCTTTTAGTCTTCCAATATAAGAACTGGTTTCGTGCTTTTATGAGTAAACGATCTCAGGATCTGCCCGGAAAGGATACAGTCTATCGCTTTTTAAATACACCAACCTATCATTGGAGAAAGTTTCTGCTTTCATTAAGCAGTGAAATGATCCGTCTGCTTCAACCATTAACTTCAAAAGATCGTGTCACAGCTTTTGTGATTGATGATTCTGTCTTTTCAAGAAACCGTAGTAAGTCGGTTGAACTGTTGGCTAAGGTTTTTGATCACTCTACCCATCAGTACTTGAAAGGGTTTCAAATGCTTACCCTTGGCTGGACCGATAGTTTTACTTTTATTCCCGTTGATTTTGCTCTTCTAAGTTCACCGAAAAAGGAAAATCGCCTGCAAGAAATCAATACCAATATTGATAAACGAACATCTGGCTATAAGCGTCGCCAGGAAGCTCTGAAATCAAAACCGGACGTGGCTTCAGCTTTACTTGATCATGCGCTTGAAAAAGGGATTATAGCTGACTATGTTCTCATGGATTCCTGGTTTACACAAGCGCCTTTAATTGAGAAGATTACGAACAAAGGGTTATTTGTCATTGGCTTGGTGAAGCAATTAAAGCAGCGATACGTTTACAATGGTGAACGTTTCACACTGAATCAACTTTACAAATTGGCAAAACCTCACATGGGTAAAAAAGACATTCGCGGATCCGTTTATGCTACTTTAGACAATGGAATTCCAGTAAAAATTCTATTTGTACGAAACCGTAATAAACGGAGCGAATGGCTTGCCATTCTCAGCACAGATACAACATTAGAAAATGAAGAGATCATTCGTATTTACGGCATGCGTTGGGACATTGAAGTCTTCTTCAAATGCAATAAATCCCTTTTAAATTTAGAGAAAGAATTCCAGGGACGTTCCTACGACATGTTAATTAGCCATACAACCATTGTTTTTACACGATATATTCTCATTGCTTGGCAAATGCGAAAAGAGGAGGATCCTAAGACGATTGGCAACCTTTTTTACATCCTTTGCGAAGATGTAAAAGACATAGATTTTATTACTGCCCTTCAATCACTTATTGACCTTTTCCAAACTTTGGCGGAAGCCGAGGTTTCTTTGAACATGGACATCTTTAAAAATCAAATGAATAAATGGTTGGCCACTATACCTAATTATATCAAGCAATGCTTAAATATTTCTGTGTGCGAAAGTTGAGTAATTTATATATATATTTTAATTTATTACATAATCATCCATCAATAACAAAATCAAAAACAAACACAAAAAAGGTTACCCCATAAACATCTGAAATTACATGCATTTCCCCATATATAGTCCATTGAACTTATTTTATATCTTAACTCTTAACTACCCATGGTGCTAGTTGAGCGTCAACGCTCAACTAGCCCAAGAACAACGAGCGAATAGGCCAACAAAATGGCATCAAGCGCCGTTTCAAATCCAGAGATCGAATTGGCGCGAATTTTCGTGATCCGAAATGAATCCACTAAAACCGAGAACGCGGTTTCGACGATTTTGCGTTTTCGTTTCATCCATCGTTTCCATGCTTTCGATTGATGGATTTTCTGGTTTTTCCGAACGGGCGTCCAAAAAGTGATCTTGTATTCATCATACAGCTTCTTTTGCAAGTCTTGGCTCACATATCCTTTGTCACCAAGTGTATACGGATGAGGAAGTTGGGCCATCACGGTTTCCGCAGCTGTCCGGTCGTGACAGGATGCTTCGGTGACGACATATCCCATCGGAAGCGCTTGGTCAGTGATCTGGAGATGAAGCTTAAACCCATAGTAAGCCATCTTTTTGGATGCACAATACCCGATATCTGCGATTCCTTGAAACCGTTTGACGCGATACATTCGTGCGTGGTGGCAGAGTTCAATAGGTAAGCTATCCACTACCGCATAAGCGTGATGTTGCCCACGTTTGGCTAGTTGATATCGTATCCATTTGACGGCAAAGCCAAGATTTCGACAACGGCGGTTATATCGAGAACGTTCAGGAAATAAATCTTTCGAAAATAAGTTTCCGATCACAAATCGGTGCCAAGCTCGTTCGGATGTAAAACCTAACAACTTTCCAAGAACATGGACGGCGATGATGACTTCATCTTCTTGCTTCAACAAATGGTGATTTCGGCGTTGTAAATACATCTGAATCAAAGACAATTGTCCAGATACAAAGAACAAAATCGCTGCATATTGTTTTTGAATTTTCGCTTCGTCTGTTGTAAAATGAAAGTGCTCTTGCATGGGACTTCTCCTTTTAAATGTTTGGTAGCACTTTCATTTTAAAGGAATTTTCCATGCAAGGGCTATTTTTATATCCTGTGATCTTTATCTAGCACCACAGGTTCTTAACTATATTTGTTTTTGTTAACGAGTCTGACCTTTTCTTTTGGTTCAGCCTATAAGTAAATAAAATACCTGCATCTAATTTCCTAAAATCCTTGGAATGACTAATAAAATATGCGAATAAATGCTCAGCTATTCAAAGATAAAAAGAGAAATTTTATTTAAAAAGCAGCCTAAAACACGAATATAGAAGGTTTAGGCTGCTTCCTTTTTCTATTGACTTTTAATATTTTAAGAGTGCGGCACTTGTTAAGTATTTTATTAAAGAGATAGACATCATTCTTGCTTCCCTAGTTAATCAATGAACGCTTTTTCACATCATTTTAATAAATTTTAATGTTGCCGCTTGATACGCTTACGTCGATAGGATGTTCACCGGACCCATGGGTACCTTTGATGTTTTTATTATCTATTTTTTTGCTAGTTAGCGGAAAATCACATGTTATATTGCCGCTGTTTGTCTTTCCGTTTAAAGTAAAGTCAGCATCAGTCGGAAGATTAAGATCCACCACTCCTGAACTTACTTCAATATCAACTGAATCTGTTAATTCATCCATTTGTATATTTAAATTTCCAGATGATAGCTCAGCCTCAATAGCTCCGATATAATGCTTTACTTTGAGGTTTCCAGGACTAATATCAAATGATCCTGTTTCTGTCGTTAATGAGTCTATATCGACATTCCCCGATGAACTATCATGCTCAAAATGTTTAACCGATACATTCTTCAGGTTGACGTTTCCCGAGCCTATATCTAATATTAATTCATCTAGTTTCATCGGTTCATTTTTTGAAAGGCCAGAGAAATTCAAATTCCCGGAGCCAAGATTTATAGCCATGTTTCGATCATAATCTTCAGGGATGTAAATATTCAATCTTGCCTTGTTATGAAACAACCACCCAAACCATTTCCATTTCTGTTTCGCACTTACTTTTACTTTGTCTCCATGCTGTTTAACAATCAGCTTTCCCTTTCCATCTAAATCAGCTTTTAAATCTTCTCGATTTTCCGGAATAATCGTTGTGCTAACACCTGAGGCATCAATTTCAATCATTTCAATTCCCTCTGATGTAACGGACTGGGTTCTTTGATTTCCTAAAGGCCACCAACTAAAATTGATTGGATTCAAAAAGATAATATATAAACCAATGAATCCGATGATACCCAACAGAATCGCAAAAAATCTTTTCAATGTTTTCCCTTCCTTCCCAAAAATTTTTCGCAGCTTTATCACTTGATTTGTTTATCCTTTAGCACTCCGCTCAGCAAGGGGCAACAAAGTAGCACCGATCCTCCCCTTGTATACAAAATATTTTGACTAGAATTTTACATAGTTTTATTCCATATATTTACAATTTTCATTTAAAATGTCAATGAAACGTACTAGCTTCGTAAGCGTAAAATAATCCCCACCTTTTAATGATAGGGATTAAATACTATTATTGTGATAAGTTATTAAAAACCCGACAATTCAAAGGAATTGTTTTGGACCAAGGAAGTAGTTGATCAAGCTCATCCATATTGCTTATATCCATATTGGGAAGCCTTTCAAATAAGTAGCGAAGATAATAAAATGGATTTAATTTATTCTCTTTTGCTGTCTCCACAATACTGTAAATGATTGAGCTGGCCTTAGCTCCTTTCGGAGTATTGCTAAAAATCCAGTTCTTCCTTCCGATCACAAATGGTTTAATGGATCGTTCACTTCGATTATTATCGATTTCTAATCGTCCATCCTCTAAAAATGCCACGAGTTTTTCCCATTGGTTGAGGCAGTATGTAATGGCTTGACCTAATAGACTCTTTGGTAAAACATTGCTTTTCTCTGTTTTTAGCCATGCTGAAAAAGCCTCCAACAATGGTTGGCTGTGTTTAAGTCGTTTTTTATATCGTTCTTCTGGTGTACATTCTTTCAAATCACGCTCGATGGCAAATAGCTGATTACAGAAATTGAGTCCTTCCCGAGCTGTGACTGCTGAATGACGTTTGGATTCAGGAAGTACGTTTAAAGCCTCATCGAACTTTCTGCGGGCATGAGCCCAACATCCAACTAATGTTACGCCGGATACCTTATGGTATGGGGCTGTCCGAAAAGTCGATTGAATCGACCTTGGGCTCAGCCCTTTTTTCTGTTTTTAGGGTACAAAAAAATCGTCCTTTTTTATAGAATGAAATTGACCAAAAAACATTCTACAGAAAGGACGATTTCTTATGAATAATCAAATGACTATTCAAGAAAATTATAACACGCAATTAGAAATGACTCTAGAGGGTATTCAAAAAATAGAGGTTCAAAAGAATAAGAAACGCAAAAAACTAGTTTTCCAACCTTATTGCAATCGTCAAGTCATGAGCATTTTAGATATCGAAATGTATATTCCTGAAAATCATGTCGCCCGTTTAGTGGATGAAATGGTGGAATCGATTCCGGATGAAGTGTTGTATACTCATTATGTTGGTGGGGGTCGTGCACCCTATCACCCTAAAATGTTATTGAAAGTGATTTTATATGCGTACACTCAAAATGTTTATTCAAGTCGGAAAATAGCGCAAATGGTGAAAGAAAATCTTCCGATGATGTGGTTGGCGGGATTGCAAACCCCTGACCATCGCACAATAAATGATTTTCGTAGTGTTCGTATGTCAAACATGATGGATTCTGTATTTGAACAATTTGTCCTTCAACTAGTAGAACAAGGACTTATCGACCTCGACCATATTTTTGTGGATGGTACGAAAATAGAAGCGAATGCCAACAAATATACGTTTGTATGGCGAAAATCCGTAGAAAAATATGATCAGAAACTACGAGCCAAAATTCAATCGTTTCTACAAGAAGCGCACCAAATCGCCTTGGAGGAATTAAAAGAAGAACAATTAGAAGAAGAATTAGAAAAATCATCGGCACAACTTTCTGAGAGAATAGAAGCTTTGGAAAAAGATTATAAACAGGAAGAAGACAAAGAAAGAAAAAAAGAACTTCGCTCTAAAAAATCCCAACTCACCAAACAACTGAAAACGATTCAAACGGATTATCTTCCACGATTACGAAAATACAAAGTACAAAAACAGATTCTAGGTGAACGAAATAGCTACTCGAAAACCGACCATGAGGCCACTTTTATGCGAATGAAAGAGGACCATATGAAAAACGGCCAACTCAAGGCGGGTTATAATGTTCAACTCGCCACACAACATCAATTTATCGTGGGATTTGAAATTTATCAAAATCCAGGAGATACTCGCTGTTTCCAACCATTTATGGAAAAGTTATTGGAATCGATGCCGAAGGAAAAGAAACTCAAGTATGTCATTGCCGATGCAGGATATGCGAGTGAAGAAAACTATTTATATGCGATTGGCGAAGAAAAAGAACCTCGTTTTGAATTATTAGCCCCATACCAAACCTATTTGAAGGAACAAAGTAAAAAGTTTAAAAAGGATTTATCAAAAGTACAAAACTGGAAATACATCGAAGAAGACGATTGCTTTATCTGTCCGAACAATCGGAAAGTCGTATTCAAGTATTATCAAAAAAGAAAAAATGCATCTGGATACATACAAGATTTGAAAGTGTACGAGTGTGAAGATTGTACGGATTGCCCGTTGAAGAATGGGTGTACGAAAGCCAAAGGAAATCGTCGAGTATATTGGAACACGATTTATGAAGAAATGAAAGCGAAAGCCAAAGCAGCTCTTGGTGACGAACAAAAGGCAGCTCTTTATGCGAAGCGTAAAGTGGATGTCGAAAGTGTGTTCGGTAACATCAAGGGCAATTTGCGTTTCACTCGATTTCTGTTACGGGGGCTTCATAAAGTCCGAACAGAATTCGGGATTGTGGCAATGGCCCACAACATACTGAAATGGGCCGCAAATTCCCAAACCAATTTCAAAAATAAGGAAACAGAGCGAATGGAAAAACTCATTGTTTTCTCCATTCGCTCTGTTTTTATGGACTTTTTAGACAAGCCCTATCCTTTAAACCCTTTTAGGAATTCTTTGGCATGTTCTCCTGCTCTAGTTTCCTGATAGTCATAAAGGACAAGTGGTGGATCCTCTCTTCCAGTCCGATAAAGCCACATGTAAGATTTCGATGTGCTTGACCTTCCAGGTTCATGTAAAACCTGAACAGTTGTTTCATCCGCATGTAGAATGTCTTTAGAGAGGAGATGCTCTTTCATTCGTTGATAAATTGGCGCAAGCCATTTTTCGGCACCATAAAGCATCCAATTGGCCATGGTTTGCCTGGATAAGATCACACCTAATCGTTTGAACTGTTGTTCTTGGCGATATAGAGGTAGCCCCTCTACATATTTTTGATTCATAATATATGCCATGCTTGACGGTGAAGCTAAACTTTTTGGATACACAGATTTTGGGGCAGGTGCTGTAACGATTGGTGTCTCTATTTCATTACGCTCACAATGACGGCATCCATAGACATATCGAACGTGTTTTAAAACTTTGACTTGAGCCGGAATAATCACTAATTCTTGTCGTACTTCTGTGCTCATTTCGTGTGTTTTTTCACCGCAACACGAACAGACCTGCTCTTCTTCGGGTAAACGATATTCAATCGTTTCCATAGGCAGGTTTTCAAACGTAGCTTGACGTTGACCACGTTTCTTTTTACGACGATATGTAATTGTTTCAACAGTTGGCTCTTCGGCTTTTACATTAGACTCTACCTCTGCTTCATTGAATAAAGGTAGTTCTAATTGATTAGGATTTGTTTTTTCGCTTGAAGAGCCAAATTTTCGTTTTTGACTAAGACGATACTGTTCTTCATACCATTGTAATTTCGCCGTCAATTCAACGATTTGCTGTTGAAGTTTTTCAATTAATTCAAATGGGTTTTGGTTAGGATTCTTTAAATTTTTCATCATGTAGTAATAATTCGACGGTTTTAGCTATTTTCCTCCAAGGTTTTTGTTAAAAGTAAAAAATTCATATAACTGTTCTAGCCTTTACTTCTGGGTGTGCTTTCTTTTGCTCCATTGCAAGACCATCCAATAACCAGCGTAATTGCCGATAACTAATTTGTATCGTTCCAGTGTCATTTTCATTTGGCCATTGAAATTTTCCTTTTTCCAATCGACGATAATAAAGCCAAAAACCATTATAGTCCCAGTGAAGAATTTTTAATTTATCTCGCTTTCGATTACAGAACACAAAATAGCTTGATGAAAAGGGATCTAAATCAAATCCCTCTTTCACCAAAGCAGCTAATCCATCAATGGATTTTCTCAAATCAGTACTTCCTTTTGCCAAGTAAACTCGTTCAGCTCTTGTACCAACTAACATGTTGATTTCAACGTCCTAACCACTTCTGAAAGAAAGGCCGGATCGAAACCAGGTTTTACTTCAATTGAAATCCCACTAATTTCAATCCGTAATGAATTTTCAACTGTTTGTGAATGATCTTCTAGGGTAACGGATGCCCATTTTGTAGACTTTCCTTGATTTTTTATTGGATTTTCAATTTTTCTTAACCAGTATTTAAACTGGTGAATACTCCATTGATTTTCCTTGCACCAGTTTACTTGAGTTTGACCGCTTTTACGATAGTCAGCGATTCGTTGTTCCCAAACCTTTCGTAATTCAGGATTCTTAGGCATAAAAAAACCTCCTTCAATTTCATCTTGAGGAGATTATCTCATGAAATTAGCACATCAAGAAGGTGTGCAAGATTTGACGCTTACCTAGCTTCATTAACAAATCCCTAGTGCAAGAAGTTCGCCTAAACAAATACAAAAAAAGCAATGACTCTCCAAATCCACAACCTTTTCGCATTCTTATTTTAGAGAAGATTTTTAGCCTCATAAACAGCTATTATCCAAAAACTTCAAGCTGGATTGATTAAATGAATTTAAAGGAAAAACAAATTCAATTACTTTTTTCTTCCTTAGAATACAGAGAAAAGTGATTTTCCAAAATGGACCTCAAATGTATATTCAACTAAGTCTTGAGACTTATTTATGATGAAATGATTATGGGGCCTGTCCCCCACTACGTGAATGTAATGAGGGAAGACCCCGTATACCGTAAGTTTCTAATCCGTACAATAAAAAATATGGTCTTGATGCGTCTAAAGCCAAGTGATATTGTACTCCCATTTTTCGACTATTAGTACTTTCCTACAGGATGTCAAGCAAAATTCCATCATCATCCTGGTCATTAAAATCCAGAAGAATCAACATGTTGCGCTGGAGTCAGAACACTGTCAATGTAAAATGTATTCAATCCCTCATAGTTAAGATAAAAACCTTGTTCCTTCTGCTACTGCGTACCATTCGCAAGCGTTTCAATCCCTCATAGTTAAGATAAAAACGCGTTTTCAATGATGCGATGCTTTACAGTATTATTGTTTCAATCCCTCATAGTTAAGATAAAAACCCAACAAAAATTGACAAGCTGTTAGAAACCATTTCGTTTCAATCCCTCATAGTTAAGATAAAAACGAAGACATCTTTCTTGACGAAACTGGACGTTTTGAAGGTTTCAATCCCTCATAGTTAAGATAAAAACAAGCGTTAATGAAAAAGAATATATTAAAAAGAATTACTGTTTCAATCCCTCATAGTTAAGATAAAAACAATCCTCCTCGTTTTCAATTTTTTGTGCCACAAACAGTTTCAATCCCTCATAGTTAAGATAAAAACCCCAAAAATCATTGATGGTGCAAGGTTTTGATAATAATGGAAATTTTGTTATTTTCATTTTAGCGTAAACAGTCAATTTTATCAATTCTTTGTTTTCCTTGTATTTTCTGTATTTTTTATATCGTTACTCTGAAAAATGAAGTGTCGTCGATCCCCTGGGATTAGTGCGCTATTGAGGATCGACGACAAAGAAAGAAAACTATTCTATGATTTCAAACATACCGAATCCTTGTGAATTTTTGGCCCCGATGCCGACGTCATACATAAATTTCAAATAAGAAGGCGGAGCTTGAATTTCGTAAGTTCCATTCCATGCATTGATACGAAACTCTTTAAACACTGTAACAACTTTATCTTTTTCCGTTACTTTTATCGGCTTAATAGTTACTCTCTCTGTTGGCTGTTCTTGAAAATAGGCTTGAAACTTATTGCAAAAATTTTTCTCTACCATATCTGAAAAAACAAGATCAAACGGCGAGAAAAAATGCGTTCGCTTTTCACCGTATCGGTTTTCATAAGTGCTATAAACCGTAAGTGGCGATAGCATACGAATTTGATAAGTATGTTTTTCCGCGATCTTTAATGGTTTTACCACTGTCTCCTCGATATGAATCGGCTGTCCGTTTAACATGAATTGTTCTTTCAATAAATAGTTTCTCGCTAAATCCACAATAAGCGAATCTAACATAGAAGAAACATACCATGTTACTTGGTCAAAAAACTCGATTTTTTTCTCATGACGATGAATGCGGTATGTTCCATACAAACGGCTAAATGTAAACATTTTAAACCGCCGCTTTTCCTTCTTATATCCAACGTTATGCAAAAAATCCGCAAGGTCAAAATCTTGAATGGAGCGGTATAAAAATCCTTGCAACACTTCTTCATAGTTGATAGGTAATATAAGGGTTCCATTTTTTGGTCTAAATCGAATCGTAAGCCTCATCTGTTCCTCCTATAAAATGTTGTCTTCTCCACCTTTGCGTAATCCCATCTCTTCCCGCTTCGAATATTTTTGCGTGCGAAACGTATAAAACACTACAGAATCTGTATCGGGATCCATGATGTTCGCCAGCTCCATTTTTAACTTTACATAGTTTGCTTCGGAAATTTCCCCTTCCAACACCGAGTTTTGCACCCAATATAAATATTTCCTTGCGATCTTTAACGCTTTCGCGACACGTTTTTTATCAAAATCATAGACTAGTATCACAAACATAGCAACACCTACCATAACGAGCGATACGGCTCATATTCTTTTTCGCCGAGAAGATGCTTTTGAATTTTATAAAGCTCGAGACGAATGAGACGACGGTATGAGACAGACTTACCAAGATGCCTGTGATTGACTGTTGTTTTCATGCGCTTGTCCAATTCCTCGATAAATTTTCTCCGCCCCTCCTCCGATAACAAAATTCCTTCCATATGTTTGTCAAAATCTTTTTTCGTAATCATCTTTTTATTTACAAGAGTAAAAATGAGGCGATCGACCATAATCGGTTTAAAAATTTCCGCAACATCTAGGTTTAAAGAAAATCTTCTAAAATTAGTCGCGTGCAAAAACCCGATACGCGGGTCTAAATACGTTTTGTAGATTTCACTTAGCACCGTTGTATAGCAAATCTGATTCCCGAAACTAATCATTGCGTTTAAACGATTGAGCGGCGGCCGCTTCGAGCGCTTTTCAAACAAAAAGTCTCGGTTATGATTTAAAATATCATCAAACATGCTGTAATATTTCTCGCGTACATGCCCTTCTGTTGACATCATTTCCTCGACGCTTGTCCATTGTTCCAGTTTCGCCCGGCTTGATTGGAAATCCAAAATCATCTCCTTAAACTTCTCGTTATTGGTTTTAACACGGTTTTGATAATATTTCAGCACTTGTATCATTTGCCCGATCGAACCTTCAATGAATTTTCGCGCTAAAGCAAGACGTTTTTCTGGATTCAAATACGCTTCGGCCTGTTTTAAAATGACGTGACCCGCATTTAAATGCTCGCGCGGATAAAACGTTCCCGTGTAATAGCCGTAATGATTAAAATAGTGAATGCAGATATTTTTTTGTGCCATCAGTTCTAAAAACTTCTTCGTTGCATTCACTTCTCCAAAAATATAAATATCATTGATATCTTCAACAGGAAGCTTCCGTTTACGCTCAGTTGTCTCAAAACAAATACTGTTGTCTTCGCGACTTAGTTCGCCGCTTTGAAAAATATAGAGCGTCTTTTTCATCATGATTCCTCCGCAAAACAATATTCACGATAGGCACAGCTTCGGCAAAATCCTATTTTCTTTGGCTCTGGCGGTACAGGCAAACGGGCGATGCGGCGAATTTCAGCTATCGCCTCTTCCAATACCCGTTTTCCTTCTTCTGTCCATTCCACTTTCGTTACTTTCTTTTCTTTTGGAAATAAAAGCTCCCCTTTTGCCTCAATTCCCATTTTTCGCAATGTGTCAAGATAAAACAATAATTGGTAATAGGCACTTTTTTCGTATGTGGATGATTTTTTTACTTCACCGACAACAAGCGTATCCCCTTCGCGGCGAATGCGGTCCACTTTAATATTGCCGATCAGCATTTCTTTCTTCTGACGCTGATAGCTTGTTTCCGAGATAAAACGGCCAATTTCGAGGTTATCATCCTCTTGGTCGGCGGCGATCTGATGTGTAATCAGCCAAACCTCGCGCTTGCAGATGAAGTAGTACCAAATATGTGTTCCATTTACATCCATTACATAGTCCATGCATTCACCATCTCGCTTGAGCGAATCAGTCCATATTCGCTGTTGTAATATTGGTTTAGTATATCGTTGGATAAATGAATCATTTTCGTTTTTTCGTATAAATCCCGATCCAGATTCTTTACAAGTTTAATCGGAGCGGAAATGACATATTGGCGCACGTCTTTTTTCAAACGCAAATAGTTTTCAAACCGAGTTTCTAAGTCTTTCTCCTCAATCACCTGCTGAATATATTGCTGCCAAATGTCCATCGCTTGATCATCTACTTCGACAAACACATCCACTGCTTGATGCGCGTTTTCAATCAATTGAAATTCCGATACATATTTGGGCTTATTTTTGCTTCCCGACTTATCTTTTGCATCAAATTTTAGTTCTTCCATCGCACTTATAATCCCATCGGAAGCATCGAACGATTTTTTGCCGCGCATTTCAGTAAAATATTGCATAATGATATCAAAAAATTGATGCTCAGATACCGGTGTTTTCGGTAGCACTTCCTTCGCTATATTTGTATGAACACCCTTATACACATATTGTGATTCTAACTTTCCATCTCGCTCAATTGGCGTTATATACACCTTACCAAGTCCATGTAACTTTCCGTTACGATTGCAGCGTCCCGCCGCTTGGACAATGGAATCAATAGGTCCTAAGTCGCGATACACCACGTCAAAATCAACATCGACTCCTGCTTCGACAACTTGCGTTGAAATAACAACAACTTTCTTCTTCTCTTTTAAAAGCTGTCTTATTTGTTCAATGCAGCATTTCCGCTCACAAGGCACAATATTTGTAGAAAGGTAGATTACGTCATAACTGCGTTCTTTTAGCCATTCTTTTATCCCTTCATAAATTTCAATCGATGTTTTAATTGTGTTAAAAATCGCCAAATAAGTTTTTCCATCTTCAAAACGGTTTTGAAACAGTTCCATCCATTCTGCGGGACTGTATGCGCCTTTATCCCCTCCTAGCCAATGAAGCTCGACCCGTTCCATTTCTTTAAAAAAGTCAATTGGCTTTACCATTTCCGATTCCAAAAGTTCAACCGTTTCACCTTCGGGGAAAATAAGCGGCTGCGTTGCTGTTAACAACAAAATTTTGCAGGAAAACAATTCTGCCATTTTGTACAACACGGAACGCAACAAAGGCCAATATTCCATCGGCACGTTTTGAATTTCGTCGAGAATGATAATGCTTCCGGCAATTTGATGGAATTTTTTTAACGCGCGGTTTTCATAGCCAATCAGTGTATAAAACAATTGCACAAATGTCGTGACAATCAGCTCTGCCTCCCAGCTTTCCGTCAGCAACAATGCTTTGCGGAGAGGCAGTTCCTCGTTTTCAGTTTTGTATTGAAACGCAGATAAGTGGTGATGCTTAACTAAATACCGCTGCTCATTTGCATGAAAATCATCCAACTGGCTTAACAAATCACGGACTACTTTTTCATTTTGATCGATAACGCTTGTAAACGGCAGAGCGTAAATAATTTTTGGGGTATAGCCATACTGCCTTTCTGCTTGCTCGCGCCATTTTAAAGCAACCGAAAGCGACAGCAGCGTTTTTCCCGCTCCAGTCGGCGCCGTTAATGTGAACAATCGCTGTTCTGGTTTTGTTTTAAAAAGCCCCTCTATTCGTTCCATCACTACGTTGTACATCCGATTGCGCCACCCGTTCGTCCCCTCTGTCACGTTCACATCAAAATTCGCTTCGCGGTACTGGTCGACAAGATGAGCTGGAATGTGAACACGCGGTTTCCGTTCGATGTTAGCCGCCGATAATTTATCCGCATCAATAAGCACAGAATATAGCAATAGCACATAATAATAAAGTTTCCTCGTCAATTCTTGTTTTCTTCGTTTATCGATCAAATAATATTGGCGGTATACCTCGTCGAACGCTTTTTCATAATTTTGAAGGAAGCTGTGCAGTTCTTCTGAAAGAGACAATGGAATGGACAGTTCATCCCATAAAGGAGATAAATCTTCCACAATCGCAGAAGCATGGTTCTTTATATCATCGATTTGCTGTTTTAATGTAATGACTCGGTAATATAATGAATCTTGCACGGTATTTTCTGCAATATGGCGCGATTTTGTTACATCTAAAGAAATATCGCGCAAATTCCCATGATGGTGCATAACGACGAAGTAGCCTAATAGCGGGGCAAATTCAAACCAAGAAGCATTTAAGTTCACCGGATGGCGCAAAAGATGAGCGGTAAACACGGCAGAAATAAAGGAATGATGATGTAAATCTCCCCTTGCTTCACCTGTTTGCAAATAATCCTGAAAGTATGATAAATATTTACCGAAATCGTGTGACACCGCAACAATTTTTCCTATATATTCAAGCGTCGCCCGATCTCCCTTAGACAACGGCACATGCTTAAGCATATCTTGCAAATATTTGTATACTTCCTTTAAATGTACAGTCAATTTTTTCTCTGGATTATTATGAGACAAATACATATGCTTCACCCCTAGAAATAAAGCAGCGATGAGGTCACCGCTGCCTTACATCCATAAAATGTTTTCTTTTTCTCCCCCATAAGCAACGGATACATACGGTACAGCCGGAATAGCCACTAATTGCCGCGCTCGTTCAAATAAGTAATAGTCTGTTTCTTGAATCATCCGCTCATTTGTAAACTGGCGTGTCATAAATTCTTTTAAAAAGCGAGTTTCCTTTGAAAATTGGATCGATCGCTCACGCAAATTAGGAATTCGCACAACAGAATGGATCGGCACCGCATCACGACTTTCCATTACCGTTCCCTCTGCTTCGGCAACCCAGTTTAACTGCCCAAGTAATTCAGAAAGCCCTAAATACGGCGGATAAACATATCGGCTTGATTGGATTCTTCCCCTCACGCTTTCATAGATAGATCGGTCAGAGTGGGAAAAATAAATGCGGTACCGCACATTGGCTTCTTCTCCCCCGGGAAGTACTAACTCAAGGGGAATTTGCGTATGTCCTCCACTATTGTTTAAATGGGCTTTTGACTTCACAAACATATAATTGACTGTTTGCATCACTTTGCGAATCGGCGTGCGAACAGATAGCGCAATTTGGCATTGATTCGGTGAAAACACTTCATAATAACTGTCGCGCTCCATTCCTAAAATACCAGCGAGTATGCCAACAATCGTTGTTCGCGGCGGAAAAGAGTACGAAAGCGAAGATGAGTTCGTATCGATTTTTCGGAAATGTCCCATCTTCCCGATAAGGTCAAAAATAAGTATCTTCATAAACGTCACCCTTTTTCACAATACAGGAACGAGTTTATCCGCCAACTCGGATGGAACAAGAGCTGTTAGCATCCCTTTTTGTCCTTCATAATTCAACAATAAATTAGAATCTTGCCAGTAATGGATGCGGGCAATTTCACCATTTACTTCCAAAAGTTTATTCACAAGTGCATCAACATGCAAATTAACTTCGGAAATGCTGCGCAGCCCTTCTGTTTCCTCTAAACTCACCAAATCTCGCAAATCGCCGGTAATAAATTCAGGAGAATGATATTCTACACGTAAGTAAAGACGAGGGTATTGTCCGACTTTGCTACGTGTTGCGCTCAATGGAATCGCTTTAACAACCGCTTGATCAAATAAACGGACATCTTCTTTGGTCAATCTCGTATGCACCGCGCGATGACCGCTTATGATGCCATGAAACGCCAAAAATGAATAATAGACACGATAGTCTTTGCCGATATTACCGCCGTCATTTTTATCATCGGAACCGAAATGCGAGGTAATACTTGCCGATTCGACAAGCGTGACTTTATTTAACGAGTAGCCCCAGTTAAACTGAATCGGACCAGTAAACGTCATGGAGCTTCCTTTATCCTCCGATTTAATCGGCATTGTCGCACCGAACATGCGGACATCAGTAAATTGCTCAAGCATCCAGTTTTGTTCCTCTTTTGATAGTTTATTAAGGTTCACTTTTCCATCATACTTTTTCTCAAATAAACGCTTAATACGTTCTGTCGCATTGACCGTTTCTCCATCGACTTTACCTACAAAAATTTCGTTTCCGAGCTGTTCCAAATAATCGCGAATATATCGTTTTAAACGCACATCACTCACTAAGTTTAATGAACGTTCATAATCCATACGCGGACGATTTTCTTCGTCAATATCGCCGTTTGGATTTGTTAACTTCGCATCGTAAAGGAATAAAATATCGCTATTATTCATTTTCATTCCTCCTCGTATATAATTAATGTTAGAAATGATTTTTTAAGAGATTTTGCAGTTTATCCAAATGCCTTGACCAATTGTTTACTATTTGGAAGGAAGAGCTCCCCCCATCTTATCTTATACAGGATTGGACTTTTCGCAGTATTTGGGGAATCTCTTCTTCCTTTCCATTCGTAATACTTTATTTTTCATTTTCAAAATCAGGGTCGGAATTATCCTTTTTGATGCTGTTTAAAATCCGCTTTGTGCCATATGCGTAGCCAGATAACAAATAAAAAACGCTTTCACGATCGGATAAATTCCATTTTCCCTGCAATGCTGAATCAAAGAGACGTTTATGTTCCGCATAAACAGCTTCATTTTGTAAGGAAGCGATTTTAAGTTGTCTCAGCTTTTCAAATACTTCGCTTGAAAGCATCATCAGTTTTTGCTTGTTCATGCCATGATAATTAATCTTCGATAAAATCGGCTTGTTTGCTGTTCTGCCACCCCGGGCTTGTCCGAGCGCTTCTGCTCGTTCATTTGCTTTGCCGACTTGCGCAGAACCAATTCTCGCGATTAAATAGCCAAGCAAAAATAAAGAACTTTGCGCGACATTATAATTCATGGTTTCCATATACTCGACCATATCGGCATCAGGCAAATCATATGTAATCTTTGTCATCTCCCTTTCCTCCTTAATTAAGTTAAGGTTTTGCAGCATTTTTAAGAACAATTGCGCTCGCACCATCGCATTCACTAATCGAAAATCATTGGATTCTTCCTTGTCGTTACTATATTGATAAAGGTTATAGTTAGCATACATATGCACTTTGGCAAGCTGCACAAATTGCGTGATCAACCATTGGTATGAAAGCGTTTTATTTATTAATAGCGACTCATATACTTGCAAAATTTTACGTTTTTCAAAGTTTTCCCCACGTTGAACCCGCATCGGAATTAAGTAATAGATCGATTCCAAGCCGAGATTGAATTTTTCATTGCCAAAAAAGTGTTGTCCTATTTCCCCTGCTTTTCGCATCTCGTAACCTAGTCGGCGCAAATGAGTGAGAGGAACATCGGATAACAGTTTATTCACCTTTAAAGCTGACTGCGCTTTTGTGTAAAAAAGAAAATGTAGCGAAATATGGTTGTCCATTTGATCTTCAAATTCTTTGTAGTCTTCTACGTCTCGATGCAATGCTTCTGCCGTTTCGACTGTTTTTACAGTTCGAACAAACTGGTTAATGCGTTTGCTAATATCTTGAAGCGGAGCATCTTCAAACGGCACATCATATAAAAAGTCTGGGATGATATAACAAGGAAGGCCGCTGAAACGAGTATTGAAGTTGCGGAGAATGTACGCTTCTCCTGCCATAATCGCTTGATAGGCATCTTTGCTGATGGATAAGTTTTTAACGAATGATTTTTTCTCAAGGTCGCTCGCAAAGCTGATTTTATCGTTTATGTAGTAGTTAAATTTCAGTTTTGTCGTTTCTCCTGTCACAAAGTCTTCTTTGTTTGTAAGGGCGCATACTCCCTTTTTCGACTCTTCAAATACACTTAGTTTCTCTGCAATAACAAGCCGTTCATATTCTGGCTGCGAAACTGCGAGCTGTCCGTTAATGGCAAGGGAATACAAGAGGACATCTTTGATGCTAACATTGGCTTCTTTTTCAATAAAAGCTTGAAACTGCTTCGCTGCTTCCTTAACCGCTTTTTTCGCCTCTTTTTCCGTCAATTCGCCGCCAACATATGCTGGATTAAAAACATAGCGGTATCGTTCATCTGATTTTTTGGCCGCGCCAAGATCCAAGAAAAAAACATCTTGTGCTCTCTTTAAAAGAGAATAATAGGAATCCTCTTGATTCCAACGTTCGAGAAGATTTGTAATTGTTTGACTAAGCAAATATTCGACATTGCTCACCGTTCCAAACCATTGTGGGCTCGCTGCTCCATCCGCTGTACCAATCCATAGCAACTCTAATGAGGTAGATTCGCTTATTTCTTTTGGCGTTATTTTGACTTTTTTATCTTTAATAGAAAAGTCGACAATGATTACATATTTAGTTGAATCATATGATCTTGCAATAGGCAGCGTTATTGCTTGAATAACAGCTGGTTTTTCTTCGATTAAATACTTATTTCCAAGGGTGTAAATCGTTTTTATCACCGTCTGCACCTCCTTTAAAGAGGAATATAAATTTTTACAATCCATTTAAATTCTACCAATACCATCTTTTATTTCAATATTTTTTGTATAATTTAACATTTTGTTCAAAACACTAGTGTCGCTTAAATAAATTTTGAATTTTCAGTCTATATTTTTTCATGAAATTGGTAAAAAGTGAAAACACCATAATAAAGGTAGTAAACATCCATTTTTTACCTATAACCTAAGACGAATGAGACAACGACAACTCAACCTTACGGGACACTCTTCCCTTTTATTTTTCGTAACCAAATGTGTGCAGATTTCCATAAAGCTGCTTTTAAATAGCGACTTATTTGTAAATAACTACGATGGCTATTCGTATTCAGCTGTGCTAATACATTTAAGCAATACACAATCATCGCCATGTACACTTGGTTGTGTACTGCTTGTTCACTGTGTCCATAGAACTTTTTAATGTTTAAATGTTGTTTCATCCATTTGAAAAACAATTCAATCGCCCAGCGCGATTTATAGATTTCTGCTATTTCATCTGCACTTATGTCGAAACGATTTGTGAGTAAATGCAGTGTGTTTCCTTTTGTATCAACCAATTTCAGTAAACGGAACGCATTCTCAGAACGATTTTGTGTGGTGCCAATGACCACCATTTCATCAGACAAAACAGATGAATTTTTCGGCAGAGAAAAGGTCTCCAATACACGAACTACAGCGTTTTTCCGTAATCGTGAAACAAAGAAATAGCCATCATCTGTCATACGATCAAAACGTTCATAATCTAAGTAACCACGGTCAAACACGTACAGGCATTCTTTGTCATCAATAAATACCTCTAGTTGACCTCGATCGTGTTCAATGGCGTTCGTCAAAACTGCTTTGTCCGGATATGAGTACCCTTTTTCCATGAAAACCAGGCGCAAGTGTAACTTGACACCTGACTTTGTTTTTCGAAACTCGGCCCACTTATGGTTGGTCAAATTCAGAGGTAACGTACTCGAATCAATGATTTTGAGTGGCCTTGTCATTTTTCTTCGCGTTTGAAAATGAGTTTTCTGATGAATTTGTTCCACTAAATCGAGAAAAATCGTTTGAAAGAAAACGGTTGGAATCACATTGATTCGTCTTCCTAACTGTGAAAAGCTAATCGATTGTAATCCTGTTGCTCGCTGTAATTCTTCGGAGAAGACCGCATCGCTTAATGCACGCAAACTCTCTGTTTCATGAAGCCCTGCATATAAAAGGAGTTTCACAAAAGAAGCCATATAAAGCTTCTTGGTATAGCGATTTAATTGATGGCTTTCCACTAATTCTGTAAATAATGAAGAATTAATCGGTGAAAACCATTGTTCAAAAGATGTTTTTCGTGTAAACTTATTCATGCTATGCTCCTTTATATTGGATTTGGATAGGTTACTACCACCAAACCATTATAAAGGATTTTTTTATGGAGAAGTTTACTAACAGAATATTCTGTAATATTAATCGAATTGTATAATTTTAATGCGACGCTAGTGTGTTCAAAAATACAAATAATTTCCTAAACTGGCTTAATGTCTTCTAAATATCCAATCATCCTTTTTTATTTCTTCATGTAAGTAAATTTTTTCGATATTTTCCTTACACCATTTCCCTCTTCTATAATTGATATAGTCGACACATTAACAATTGTTCTTTCAAATATTTTTACACCTCCTCATTTTTTATATAATTACATTATCAATTAAATTTTATTTATTCAGAAAATTAATGTCAAGAATTTTTTGTTATTTATAAAAATAAGATATCTCTGAAACGATTTGGAATCAATAGAGATATGTTTCACCTAAAAAAAAGACTGAATATTCAGTCTTTATGTGAGAAGAGAAAATTTCCTTATTCCTTTATGATTAAAATATTCTTCAAACATACATACGTTGAAGGGCCTTCTGTGCTTCGACAAATCCTCTTAACTTTCACCTTACCTATTTCTCAAATCTTGGATACTACTTGATCGTTTACTCCATGGTATTGGTCGTGTACATCACACTCTGAATACTGCTTATATGAATCATAAATTTGGTCTAGCCAAATGCTTGACACAAAAATTTTTATACATCATCTTTGCTATGAAAATTATATTTAGTCCTAAGTAGGTAAGATAATAATTACATTATCAATGTTTCAATGCTTTAATAAGCTAAGATATGGAAAATGATAACTATAATATTTATTATATCATTAGCATTGCATAAATATAGTTAGAATTTTCTGTTAATTAGCTTTTGTGAATTTGTGCCAAAAAGACAAAACCTAAAGAAAGGTGGCACTGCCCATTTGGTAAATATATACAGTTAAACCAGAGCGACAACGACAAAAGGGAGATTATGGACTGGCTCGCCCATCAAATTTTCGCAACCAAACATAAGCTGGTTTCCACAGAGCTCTCTTTAACCAACGAGTAATTCGAAGTAGGGATTTCTTACTTTTCATCTCCAATTGAATGAGAACATGTAAGCAATACGTGATCAGGGCTAAGAAAATTTGATTTTGAATAGCTGTTTCACTCATTCCATAAAAGTGCTTAATTTCTACGTGTTGCTTGAGCCATTTGAAAAAGAGTTCAATAGCCCAGCGAGATCGGTAAATATCACTTATCTCTTCTGGTTTTAAATCAAATCGGTTGGTGATGAAACGAAGTAAGTTCCCTTTTGTGTCCATAACTTCTAGTAGACGAAAGACATTTTCAGTACGATTTTGTGTGGTACCAATGTAGACCATTTTATCGGATAGAACGTGACAATCATCAGGAAGTGAAAATGTATAGACTTCACGAATGACTGCGTTTTTCTTCAGTCTTGAAACGAAGAAATAGCCATCATCTGTCATCCGATCAAAACGTTCATAGTCCACATAACCGCGGTCAAACACATACATGGCTTCTTGATCATCCACTAGGACTTCGAGTTGATTTCGGTCATGTTCTTTTGCTGTCGTAATCACTGCTTTTTCAGGATAGACGGTGTCTTTATCCATGAAAACGAGCCGTAAGTGTAGCTTTACACCAGCTTTTGTTTTCCGGAATTTTGCCCATTTATAATGGGTCAAATTCAACGGGAGTGTACTTGAATCAATGATTTTCAGTGGCATATTCTTTCCGTTTTGATAATGGTACCGTTGAATTTTCCAAACAAGATCCAAGAACAAACTTGCAAGAATTAGTGGGTGGATCTGATTGTTTTTTCGGGATAGCTGAGAGGCACTTATCGATTCAAATCCGAGTGCTTTTTGAAGATCTTCGTCTACAAGTGCATCACTCATTTCCTCTAAGCTCTTAAATTCGAGCAGCTGGGCTACCAATAAAAGTTTAATATAGGCTTCTGTTGTCAGCTTTTTTGTGTAATAGTCCTGTTTCAATTCTTTGACTTGTTCGCTAAGTTTTTGAATATTTATGGGTGAAACCCATTTACCAAATGATGAAATTAGTGTATTCTTGTCCATAACGCTTATCCTTTACGATTGGATTTGGACAGGAACCACCTGTACTTCCATTGTAAAGGATTTTTTTGTTTCGAAATCAATAAAAAATTGAACATTCTTAGTATTTTGAATCATCAGATTTAATTACTGCAATGCTAGTGTTATTATATATTAAATGAAATATTTTAACAAGCCAATCGCATACTAACAATATGACGCACATGCAGTAGGATTGGGAAATAAAATGGTACCTATTATAACTGAATACCCATGTGTTTTCAAACCTTTTATTTTGAGAAGATGAAAGTACGCCCAATCTTATTTGAAAAAGACATGTATTAAAAATCGTTTCTATAAACCTAGGTACGTTGCGGAAATACGGATGTCTCATTATTCCATATCGTTGTCATCATTGTTTTTTGTGTATAGTACCGTACTGTTATCTCCATGGATGATCGATCTTATCCTTTCTGAGCCTTGATTAATACGTCTTTTCCTCCAACTACGCTGGATGGATAACTACTATGGTCGATTTTAAACTGATCTCCGTTCAGTAAAATAATAGGAGTAATGGTGTTGTACCCTTTTTCGCCAATTTGATCAATGGCGAATTGTGCGATAAGATCTCCTTTTTTGATTTTGTCTTTAGGTGAAACTTTTATTTCAAAGCCTTCTCCTTTTAAGTTCACTGTTTCTAGTCCTAAATGAATCAACAGCTCTGCTCCTTCATCTGAACGAAGTGTAATGGCGTGCTTGGTTGGGAATACATCGACGATTTCACCGTCAACCGGGGAATAGACATCTCCGCTTGTTGGTTGAACAGCAATGCCGTCGCCCATCATTTTTTGAGAGAAAACTTCATCAGGCACTTCTTCCAATGAAACAACCTTTCCTGATAATGGCGCTACGAAACTAATAGTTGATTCTTCTTTATATTCGTTTGTTTCCTGATTCATGATATCTAAAATTTGATTTTTTAACGTGTCTGAAGTAGGTCCAAATATTGCTTGAACTCCATTTCCTACCTCCAATACGCCTGAAGCACCAAGAGCTTTCAGTTTTTCTTTATTAACAGCGCCTTTGTTTTTTACACCTACTCTTAAACGTGTAATACATGCATCAAGATTATTGATATTTTCTTTTCCGCCAAGTGCTGCTAAGACTTCATACGCTTTTTGATTGACAACAGATTCATCACTTTTTCTATTTGTTTTTTCTTCGTAATCTTTTCTAGTATAAAGTCTGTTCGAATCTTCATCTCCGCGTCCTGGTGTAAGAAGATCCCACTTTTTAATAGCCCATCTGAATACAACGTAGTAAACAACAGCCATTGCCAGACCAACGATAATGACATACCACCATGGCTCTCCAACACCAGGTAATATACCAAATAAGATAAAATCAATGATTCCGGATCCGCCGGCATATCCAACATTCACATCTAAAACATACATCAGCATAAATGACAGCCCTGCCATTAATGTGTGGAAAACGTATAATAATGGCGCTACGAACAAGAACGTGAATTCAAGCGGCTCTGTAATTCCTGTAAAAAATGCTGTTCCCGCAGCAGTCAATAATAAGCCTGCTACAGCTTTTTTGTTTTTCGGTTTTGCCATGTGATACATTGCTAACGCTACCGCTGGCAGACCAAACAGAACAAACGGGAATTTCCCTGCCATAAATCTTCCTGCTGTTATTTCAACGGCATCATTTACTTGTTTATCCGCAAGCTGAGCCATATACATTGCCGTATCCCCGGAAACGACAGATCCAGCAAGTGTTGTATACGTTCCGCCAACTTCCGAAAAACGAATTGGGATATAGAAAATATGATGCAATCCAAACGGAATAAGGGCACGTTCTACTAGTCCATAAATGAACATGTAAAGTGGCGGCGTATTTTCTCCAGATAAGGCAGTTCCAAGTGCATAAATGCCGTCTTGTACATGCGGCCAAACAAAGGCCAAAATCAGTGCAATAATGATTGAATAACCTGCTGTTATAATAGGAACAAATCGTGAACCGCCGAAAAAGGATAGCATTTCCGGCATTTTGAAATCATGATATTTTTCATAAAGAACTGCTGCTACAAACCCGATGATGATACCGCCAAAAACACCGATTTGAAGTGTCGGGATCCCTAACTCAAGTACACGCCCTGGTTCCGATACGTTTTCCGGCGTGATTCCAAGGACAATCCCGATAACGGTATGCATAACTAAATAACCAACAAGAGCTGATAAGGAGGCTGCCGCTTTTCCACCGGTCCAGCTCCCCGCTATACCGATAGCGAACAAAACACCTAAGTTCCCAAATATCGCTTTTCCTGCACCCTTCATTAAATCAGAAATCGTTTTCCAAAATCCTAAATCTAAAAAAGGCAAATATTCGATTAAATATGGAGATTGTAACGTTGTACCGATTCCCAACAATAAACCGGCTGCAGGAAGCAAAGAAATTATAACCATAAAAGTTTTGCCAATTCTCTGAAAGAAATCAAAGTTAAATACCTTCTTCATTTCATAGCTCCCCTCCTAGATAAGATATAGAAAGCGGATACATTCCAGCTATTTTTCAAGCAGGGAGTCATAACGGCTCCCTGCACGGACAAGTTATTATCGCAATTCCGGCCAGTATTCTTTATTGGCTTCGACTAAGGCATCCAATACCTCTCTTGCTTTTGCTGCAGATACCACTGTACGATTTAAAGTTAAAGCTTGCAGCGCTTTGGCGTATGAGCCTTCCATATATGCTTCCACAGTAAGTTTTTCATACGCATATTGCCCTTCAATCAATCCTTTATAGAATGTTGGAATTTCTCCAACTGCGTATGGTCTAGGCCCGTTTGAGGTTATACTTGCAGCCACTTCAACCATCGCATCATCCGGCAAATTGCTGATGATTCCATCATTTTTCAAAATGACAATAAAATTGTCGCCTTTGTTGTATGCAATGGATTCTGCAACAATTAAGATAAACTCGCCATGCGCATCATTTGCTACTACGTTGGAATCTTTTGCGGTTCCTGTTTCAGCAACGCGCACACAATCTTCAAATACGCGTTTCTCTCTTCCGGCTTGTACTTCATTTGCACGCGTAAAATCCGGATTCAATTTTTTCAGCACTTTATCTGGATATAAATAATACTGTAAATACGTATTCGGCAAATAGTCCGGAAAATCTCGCACCATTTGCTGCACCATGGCATACGTTTCGAGCCATGATTTATCCCTTTGCTCGTAGTCAGCCGGACGGAAGCCGTTTTTCAAAATCATTTCCCTTAACTCAGGCAATTTGTCATTGCCTTGCGGATCATATAAATGAGTAAACCAGCCAAAGTGATTTAATCCGAAGTATACAGGATCAAAATCACGTTCATTCATATTTAATAAACGGCCGTACGAACGAAGCAAGTTTTCAGGCTGGTCGCAAATATTGAGGATTCTTTTATCATCAGGAAACATTTGCTGTAACGCAATCGCAACGATAGCAGCAGGATTTGTGTAGTTTAAAATCCATGCGTCTTTCGTTTTGCTTCTGACATCCTTGACCAATTGAATCATATCGCGGATCGATCTCATACCGTAAGCAAAACCGCCCGGCCCACATGTTTCCTGACCGATAACCCCTAGTTTCAACGGGATCTTTTCGTCTTTTTCACGCATTTCATAGCCGCCAGTACGCATTTGCACAAAAACAAAATCGATATCTTCCGTGAATGCTTCCTCTTTATCTGTTGTATAGCTAAAATGAATGTCAGGGTACTCTTCTTTAAAGAGCACTTTCGCAAATTCGCCAATTATTTTTTGGCGTTCGTAATTGATATCATACATGACCAATCGGTTGATCGGGAAAGTATCTTGACGCGAGCAAATTGCTTTTAAAAGCCCTGGCGTCCAAGTACTCCCCCCGCCAACAATAAGTACATTGAATTTTTTCATTGTGTTTCAGCTCCTGGTAGTAATTTTTCATGTAACTGCTTCTACCGATATCTTAACGAACGAAAAAACAAAGACAGGAAAAATTTCATTTTATGAAACTTTTTTCATGGTCATTTATAATAGAGCATACAATAAATATGAAATCCGGAGTGATTCGATGTACAACTTTATGGCTAAATTATTAAACTTCATTGAATCTTCAACAGACCAAACAAAATCAGAAATCATTATTGCCGAATATATTTTGAGGAATGTGGAAAAAATCCCGAAAATGTCCATTTATGAATTAGCTGAAGCGTGCCATACATCACCTGCAACGATCACCCGATTTTGTCAGCGCTTTGAAAATATTACGTTTAAAGAGCTTAAAGAATATGCCAGATCATTTATTGAATTTAATGATACCGAAGTAGACTATCAAAACCTTAAAACGAAATTTAATCTAAAACAAATAAACGAATATTATGACGAATTACATGCTTCTCTGAAGCAAACAGAGCAATTTCTCCGCTCAAAGGAAATCATTCAAGTTGTTCACGAAATCCATCACTCAAAAAAAGTTGCTTTTTTTGGGGTAACATTTTCGCATCTCATTGCAAGAAATGCACAATTCAAATTTATTCGTCTGGGCAAATATGCTACTGCGTACAGCAACCATGAAAATCAAATTTCCGAAGCAGAATCACTTACGCCCAGAGATTTAGCCGTTGTCATTTCTTTTTCCGGAGAAACAAGATTTATCGTTCAGCTAGTAAAGGTATTAAAGAAGAGAGGCATTCCTATCGTTGCGATTACAGGCAATGAAAAAGGCTATTTAGCACAGAATGCGAAACAAATCATCAAAGTGAGCAGCTGCAAACTAGAATCCTTTAAATCACCTATTTTGGAAGAAATCAATATGCTGAGTGTAATTAATTCCATTTATCTCGTTTACTCTATCGTTTTTAAAAATTCGGAAGGATATCAGACAAACAAAGGAGGCAGCTAAAATGAATATTGTCGTAGCACCTGATTCTTTTAAAGGGAGTCTGACCTCTTCTCAAGCAGCAAATATTATGAAACAAGCAATACTTGACCTTCATTATGGTGATACAGTAAGAACAAAGCCAATGGCTGACGGTGGAGAAGGAACAGTCGATGCATTGTTAGCCTCTTCAGCCGGGGATCGCATTGAGGTAACCTGTACAGGCCCCTTGGGCAAAAAAATAAAAACATATTATGCCATCCTCGAAAATAATACGGCTGCTATTGAAGTTGCCAATATCGCTGGGCTTGTCCAAGTGCCTCCTTCACAACGAAACCCGGATGTGACCACTACTTTCGGACTTGGCGAAGTGATGAAAGATGCATTGGATAAAGGCTGTAAATCGTTTATTATCGGGCTTGGCGGCAGTGCTACAAATGATGGGGGCCTTGGCTTTTTACAGGCGCTTGGCATGAAAGCTTGGGATAAAGAAGGAAAAGAAGCGGGGATTTTCGGAAAAGATTTATTGGAGGTCAATCAAGTAAGTTTCGACCGTTTGGATCCGAGATTGGAACATATTACAATAAAGGTTGCTTGTGATGTGGACAATCCGCTATGTGGTGAAAAAGGTGCCAGCGCAGTTTACGGACCGCAAAAAGGTGCCAGCAGCAAACAAATACCGATTTACGACGAAGCATTGGCCCGATTTGCTGCTCTTATTGAGAAGCAGCAAGGAAAAGTCTTCAATAACGTGAAAGGTGCAGGGGCAGCAGGAGGCTTGGGATTTGCATTCCTTGTACTAGGCGCAAAGCTTATATCCGGTGCTGAGCTTGTAGCAGAAGCTTCGAACTTGAAGGAAGCAATAGAGCAGGCGGATCTTGTCATTACAGGAGAAGGACAAAGCGATGAACAAACATTATACGGAAAAGCGCCCGGCTATATCGCTGATCTCGCTCAAATATACGGAGTTCCAACGATATTAATATCCGGCTCGCTTGCAGGCAATTTGGATGTGCTCCGCAGCAAATTTCACGGAGTCTTTTCGATTATTACTAAACCATTGACGATTGAGGAATGTATGGATCAGGCAAAACAGCTATTGTACAATCAGACGAAGCAAGTGATGCATCTTATTCACTCTTTGAAGATATAATCGGATCCAGGTTTTCGCTTTTATAATCCAGATGGGGAAATTTTTTTTCGGATTTTTATGTTGAATACTGCAAAAATAACTTTCCCCTTATTCCATCTCAATTTTATCTAGAAGGTTGACCGGCAAATCTCCAAATTTCCACATTAGAGAGGCATCTAAGATCTTGTTCAACATCTAAGATGCCTCTTTTGTAATGAAGGTAAAAGAATAATAGATGTATTCCATTAAGCACCGACAATATCTTCACAATTTTGTGTTAAATTATCGAATACAGATCATTTTCCTCACGATCATCCATGTTGTCTTTAAACAAGTCTATAATGCTTCCTGCACGTTTAAACGGTTCTTTCAACTTTTATTCCATAACTCCGTTTTTAACCCATATACTTTTCTTCTTGGTGCTGCAAATGCTAAAGTTCTTTAATGATTTCGACTTCGATGTTAAACAACCGTTCCGTTAAACTATTTCCTTCCATTCCTTTTGGATTTTCGCAGAAAAACTCAAAATTGCCAAAAAGGTGAATGCGTATTAACTTCTCCAATCCTAGTAAGTCTTTATATAAGCGTGTTCTGAACCGAATTATTTGCCAAAAATTTGATGTCGAACGTCCTTTCTTGAAAAAACACGAGATTGACGACTTCCGGAATATCGACTTCAGTATCGAGTTTATCGGCTGATACAGCAATTTGCGTCAGAAAAATGATCGATTAACATTAGATACCAGTTGACGCTGTAATCAATAACCATTGCAAATCCGTCCTTATTCTCAGAAAACAGTTGATCAAAGCGCTCACTATCCGTTCTGTATGATGATTTTCGCAAAAACAATCGTTTTCTGCCTTCAACTCGAATTTATGTTTTATTAAATTTTTCAGTACAGTATCAATTAATAAGTCCATTCGTTTAGTGCTTTTAACGCTAAGGGGGTGAAAACATTTGTTGTGTGATATCCACAAAATTGATCTCTAGTTGATAAATTCCTTCTTTGATCAAGCTATGCCGATCTCTTCGCATGTCTAGAAAATGCACGAATAAATTGTCATCCGATTAAACGCTATGTGCAATCTCTTCACGCATCGTTCCGTTTTTAGCAAAATTTATATGCCATGAAAGAGCTTTTTCTAAAACATGTGGTGTATGCCCTCCTCTTGCAAGAGCTTCCTGATAATATTCACGAAGCTGGTCGCGATACATCGGATGGGTGCAGCGTTCGATAATCAGTTCCACACGCTCTCTTGGCGCCAAGCCCCGGAGATCCGCATACCCTTGCTCGGTGACGATGACATCGACGTCATGCTCCGTATGGTCAACATGGGAGACAAAAGGAACAATACTTGATATGTTTCCGTCTTTCGCTATTGATTTTGTCACAAAAATCGCCAGGCGGGCATTTCTTGCAAAATCACCGGATCCGCCAATGCCGTTCATCATTTTCGTTCCAAGTACGTGGGTTGAATTGACGTTGCCGTAGATGTCCACTTCCAATGCTGTGTTAATGGAAATCAAACCGAGCCGGCGAATAATTTCAGGATGGTTGGAAATTTCCTGCGGTCTCAGCACTAAACGGTCGCGGTATTTCTTAAAATTCGAGAAAACGTCCTTCATTTTCGGCTCTGAAAGGGTAATCGAACAACAAGAGGCAAAACGGACTTTGCCCGCATCTATCAAATCAAAGACTGCATCCTGCAATACTTCAGAATACACCTCTAAATCCTCAAATTCTGAATCCAGCAAGCCATGAAGAACTGCATTGGCGACGGAACCGATGCCTGACTGCAGCGGGGCCAAACGTTCCGTTAACCGGCCGGCTTTAATTTCTTTACGCAAAAACTCTATCAAATGCTGCGCCATAATGACTGTTTCTTCATCCGGAGGCACAATTGTCGACGGTGAATCCAGCTGATTGGTAAATACAATTCCTTTTACTTTCTCGATATCAATCGGTATTCCGATCGTACCGATTCGATCATTCGATTTTGTCAGCGGAATTGGTTTTCTTTCCCCTTGTTTCTCCGGTTCATACAAATCATGCACTCCTACTAAGTCTGCAGGCTGTGCCATATTAATCTCTATAATGATCGATTTTGCGTGCTGGGCAAATGTCAACGAGTTTCCAATGGAGGTTGTCGGAATAACCATTCCATCTCTTGTAATAGAAACCGCTTCCAAAATTGCAAAATCGATTGGATACATAACATTTGAGCGCACTAATTCAGCAGTATGGGACAAATGCTGATCGACAAATAAAAATTCTCCCCGATTGATTCCTTTTCTCATCGTAGGATCTGCCTGAAAAGGAAGCCTCTTGCCTAAAATGCCAGCTTCAGTGAACATTTTATCGATATCAGAACCTAAAGAGGCTCCTGTATACACATTTACTTTAAACGATTCTCGCTCTGCACGTTTTACCAACGCATATGGAACCGCTTTCGCATCACCCGCGCGTGTAAATCCGCTTAACCCTAAAGTCATCCCGTCTTTGATCCATGATGCGGCTTCATCAGCTGTGACTATTCGATCGCGCAAACGCAAATCTTCAATCCTTTCCAATTTATTGTCCATTTCCCCATCATCTCCCCTTTAATGAATTTAAAATTTATTTTACCGATAAAAGTTAATGGGGCAAGGTTTTGGGGATAAGTGACCGAAAATTCAGATAAACAACTTAATTTCTATACTAAAACAGAACGATTTTGTGAACTACCCTCCACTTACCACTCTTGCGGGTCGCTTGAAGTGGGGGCTTCTCGGGTAATCCTATCTATTGACGGGAAATTGACCGAGCTAACCCTCTCGTTCCGAAAGTTATTATTCTTTATGCTAATATGCGTAATCCTTCATTTTTGATATTGATTGCTGAATTGTGATCACGATCTAATACAAAACCGCAAGAACATTCATATACACGTTTAGATAATGGCATTTCTTTTTCCTTGCCACAACAAGAACATTTCTTAGTAGAAGGGAACCACTTATCGATTTTTACAAGTTGTTTCCCTTGTTCTTTTAGCTTGTATTCTAAGAAAGTAGTGAACATACCCCAGCCATTATCATGAACACTTTTTCCAAAATTGAGGGCTTGAGACATTCCTTTCATGTCTAAGTCCTCAATGATAACTGCGTCATAGGTTGATGCTAATTCTTTTGATTTATGGTGAAGAAAATTCTTGCGTTGATTGGCAATTTTCTCTTGTAACTTTGCTACTTTCAAACGTTGTTTTTCCCAACGTGCAGAACCTTTTTTTCTGCGAGAAAGAATTCGTTGTGCTTTTGCCAGTTTGTCTAATGCTTGTCGATAGTACCGTGGGTAATTGGCTTTCTCACCCTGTTCACTCTCGACATATAGACCGTCCATAGCAAAATCTAAGCCAACTACTTTTTGAATCTTTACTGACTGAATATCTTTCTCGTATTCTGTCAAAATCGAAATATAATATTTACCTGTCTTTGTTTTAGAAATAGTACAAGATTTGATTTTATAATCAGCAGGTATTTCTCTATGTCGGTTCATTTTCATTGGCTTTTTGATTTTTGGTAGTTTGATATGACCATTTTCTAGCTTAATATTGCCGTTGACCATATTGGTTGTGTAAGATTGTTTATTTTTCTTGCTTTTGAATTTAGGAAACTCCGCACGACCTTCAAAAAAGTTCTTATAAGCATTTTGCAAATTGATCTGTGCGTTTGCTAAAGCTAAAGAATCCACTTCTTTTAGGAATGGAAATTCATCTTTGTATTTCGCTGGTGTCGGGAATGCTTGTTGTTTAAGCGTTTCTTTATCGTTTTTGAATTTCTCATACGTTTCCTTACGTTCTTCCAGCATCTTATTGTAGACAAAGCGAACACAACCAAATGTTTTGGCTAATTGGATTTTCTGTTCTTTATTCGGATACAAACGAAATTTGAAGGCTTTGTTTTGTTTGGCCATATCAAATCACCTCACTTCTGACCTTGATTTTCAATGTATTTTTTTATGACTTCTATTGGTGCACCGCCTGTTGTAAGCAGGCAAAAGCTTCTTGACCAAAACATCTCTTTCCATAGTCTTTTTCGGATATGAGGAAAGTTTTTCTTTATCAGTCGAGAACTTGCACTCTTATAAGTATTGATGAACTTCGATAATTCAGAATTAGGATGTGCTTTGAATAGGATGTGGATATGATCCTTATCATGATTCCACTCTGTCAAAGTAATGTTGTATTTTTTTCCGATCTCAATGAACATATCTTTTGCAAAATCAGATATTTCATCGGTGAACACTTCTCTGCGATACTTTACAACTAATACAAGATGATAATGTAATAGGAACACTGAATGATTATTACTATCCAATTTCATTGATATATCAATCCTTTTTTATATATAAGACTGATTATATCAAAACCTTTGGCTAAAGCCAACCGAAATTCATCTCCCACCTACTCATTGGGCTACGCCCTGCACATTCCTTGAGGATGGGAGACTTCTTTCGGAAATCCGTTAAAATCCAAGCAATTTTCGAAAATAACTGGAGTAGGACTGACTGACAGGAATTTTATCACCGTTATTCATCAACAGCAAAAAAGTTGAATGTGCATCAGGGTAGATTTCCTTAATATGGTTGACATTCACAATAAAAGCCCGATGACAGCGAATAAAATAGTCCTTTGGAAGCAAGTATTCAAATTCCTGGAGAGAGTATTTATGCGTTCCTGAGCATCCTTCAGTGTACACATAGGTCTTTTTATCTTTTGCTTCTAAATACGCAACTTTCGAAAAAGGAATAGGAACCCATCCATCATCAGTTTTGACGGTCACAACAGATTTTCCATCCGTCAAAGCAGGAAAAATCGCAGTGACGCATCCCTCAAGCTTTCCTTCCCAAAAAAACGGCACAGCCATCCCGTGATAAGGAACGCCAAACACATCGCGGTTAATAAACTCAGAAACCTTTTGTTTGGTGTGCAAAGCTTTATACGCAATCGTTCCTTTTCTCACCAAGTCTCCCGGTCTGATTTTCAAATCAATCCGTTTGCTCGGCCGGTAATAGATATATTCCTTTGTATTGGAAACAGCAATCGAAACTTCATCAGAAAACAATTCACCAATAACATCTAAAATGGAAACTACTGAAATACGTTCCATTCTTCAACACCCTTCGTGATCTATAAATCTTCAAGATATTAATATTTTACATTTTTTTCACCCTTTTTGGCATAGTTCTTATCGAGTGCGATGAATATCGTCACCTTTTTCAAATAGGTTACGATAAATGTATGTCTTAAACAGTGTAAGACTTACGCAACATTCGTCTTTTAGTTTGAATATTTTTCTGATGTTTCCTTCTTTTTAACTTTTCACTATATTGATTAACGAAAACATATGAAATGTTACCGAAGTATCCTCGAATTTCTTCTATCAAGTAGTTTACATACTTCTTTAGTCATTGGAACAATCCGGCTTTTACGGCTATTGTTTTTGGTCCCAGTAACATAATAATACCGTTATCTAAAAATACCTGAAATTTCTGATTATTCAACTTAGTTTGCCCTTTGTTCTCACTCTACCATTAGTTTAATAGCACCATAGTCACGAAATCACGTAAATACTTATATCTTTGACGTTTCATAGCCTCTTTACTTGCGTGTCTGTAAGCACAAAGATTCGTTGTTTATCCTTATTAATTTTGGCATTTTTGACGAGACTTTCTTCAAATAATACCGTATTTATGTAGCTTTCTATAAATCGATTTAATAGCACCGAAAAGAATATCCACGGTTACAGATGACGTATTAATGTACCGTCTAATTTGGTCAGTAGTAAGATCTCTAAAACCGACAACATCTATAAAATTTTTTCAAGAACTTCAATAATCGGTACTCGTTCGTCCTGGATAGCTTCCGTTTTGTAAATGATCTTAGCGTGTTTTAATCCTTCTGCAACCGTCATAGAATCGAGATTACATCTACAATCAGATGTCTTGAAACTACCCTTCTAGCCTTTTTCGCATAATAAAAACCTCCAAAATTTTTCATTTTGGAGGCACGCGGTCTCTTTGTCTCTTTGATTCAGTAGGACGGAAACCTTACGAAAATACGTTGTCCGTTTTTCGGTAGTTCCCGTCCGTTGAACGACTTCTAAACCCTTGTTGCTCTAGGCTTACGCGCTCGGAGGGACTCGAACCCCCGACGGACGTGGTACCGGAAACCACCGCTCTATCCAACTGAGCTACGAGCGCATTTTTCAAATGTCACGAATTATATTATAATCGAACCGAACAGTATATGCAAGAATAAATTTTGCTTATTATCCATCGTGTCAAAATTGTTTTGAAAAATTCATTTTTCATCGTTGTTTGAAAAATAAAAAATGAGGGTATGATGGTACATGTATTGATCTTATAAATAATTATATATAAAAGTTTTTTGTTTGACCTTTATTGACCTTTTATGTATGATGGAATAGAAATGACTTTAACTTTGATGCGAGGGAGGAAACATAATGAATTTAATACCGACTGTTATTGAACAGACAAACCGTGGTGAACGTGCTTACGATATTTATTCAAGATTGTTAAAAGACCGCATTATTATCCTTGGTACGCCAATTGATGATCATGTTGCAAACTCCATCGTTGCTCAGCTTCTTTTCTTGGCAGCGGAGGATCCTGAAAAAGATATTTCCCTTTACATTAACAGCCCGGGCGGATCAATTACTGCTGGCATGGCGATTTATGATACGATGCAATTTATTAAACCTGATGTATCCACGATGTGTATAGGAATGGCTGCTTCCATGGGAGCATTCTTATTGGCGGCAGGTGCAAAAGGAAAACGTTTTGCCCTTCCGAATAGTGAAGTAATGATCCATCAACCGTTAGGAGGCGCGCAAGGTCAGGCAACTGACATTGATATTGCAGCTAGACGAATTCTCTCTTTAAGAGATAAATTGAACAGAATTTTATCTGAAAACACTGGCCAGCCTCTTGAAGTAATTGAACGTGATACGGACCGCGACAATTTTATGTCAGCTGAACGTGCAAAAGAATATGGGTTGATTGACAAAGTTTTAACAAAATAAAAGCTGCCTCAAATAGGAAGACAAAAAAATTTAAACATATCAAGCAGACAGTATAAAAATAAACCGCTGCTTCATACCTTCACGCATTTGAATGAGGAGCAAATGTCAAGAATGATCTTGACAGCAGCTCCTCATTTAACTTTTTGACCGGAATCGTCAGGCCGTTAACTGCCGACATTGCTTTAATCTAAGCCCAAAATGCGGATCGAGCCGGATGAAGGATTAAATATGCTTTCGGAGAGCCTGTGTAAACCGTATTTTGCTGAAGTTTTTTCTGGACACCTGCTGGCAAAAACAAGTGTTATACTCGATTTTTTCATGTTATAAAGGGCTAGAATCTCTCTTTATCCATTCAGCTGTAAGTCATTCGAACCATATCAAAGCACGTTTGTTTTTTCTTGAATGTTGATCGCAGATTTATGAAAAAATAGTACTTACACCAAATATATTGCTCGGATTCGCCCCGCTCTTTCGCAATGCTTTGAATCCAAAAGTTCCAGTTAAGAACCTTCACGAAGCTCTCTCCCAACATAAGATTTATCACAACTTTTCTATTAACGCACCCGAAGCCATTTCGTCTTCATATCAGTTTTAGCAAAAATAAAGCCCTCTTGTGGCTGACAGCGGTTGTTTCCTGCTTTCTCCCACAAGAGAGGCAATATCCATCCATTGATGAATTTTGTGGCAATTTTTTTGTTTGTTCACATTAATTTTCATTTTGAATGTAGTTGATAAGCGCTTCTAATGCTTCTTCCTCATCGTTTCCTTCTGCGATCAATGTGATCTCAGAGCCGCTGTTAATAGCTAAGCTCATCAACCCCATGATGCTTTTGGCGTTTACTTTCTTCCCGTCTTTTTCGATAAAAATGTCAGATGAAAACCTGTTGGCTTCCTGAACAAACAATGCAGCCGGTCGTGCCTGCAAACCGGTTTTTAACCGAACTTCCACTTTTTTCTCAACCATATTATAATCCCTCTCTTCTTAAAAATTTATTTAAATGAAATCGTTTTGCCAGCCCGCAATTTTTCAGCGATTTCATCGATTTTTCTTAATCGGTGGTTGATTCCCGATTTGCTGATTTTCCCGCTGGACACCATTTCACCTAGTTCCTTCAATGTCACATCTTGATACATAACCCGTAATTCTGCAATTTCCCTCAGCTTTTCAGGTAAGGCGCTTAATCCGATCTTTTCATCAATGAATTTTATATTTTCTACCTGCCGTAAAGCAGCTCCAATGGTTTTATTTAAATTTGCTGTTTCGCAATTGACAAGGCGGTTCACTGAATTTCTCATATCACGAACGATTCGGACATCTTCAAAACGCAGTAGAGCTTGATGGGCACCGATCAATGTCAAAAATTCCCCAATTTTTTCAGCTTCCTTTAAGTATGTAATATATCCTTTTTTCCGTTCCAGTGTTTTTGCATTTAAATAAAACGTATTCATCAAGCTGCATAGCGAATCGTTATGTTCCTTATATAACGACGAGATTTCCAAATGGTATGAAGAAGTTTCCGGGTTGTTGACAGATCCGCCCGCTAAAAACGCACCGCGCATATACGACCGCTTGCAGCACTTTTTTTTCACAAGGTCTAAAGAGATTTGATGGTTATACATAAAATCCTTGCCTAAAATTCGCAAATCCTCCAAAATCTCTTTTACTTGTTCATTCATTCTAACAATATAGACGTTATTCTTTTTTAATCGCATCTTTTTTCGTACAAGCAGCTTGATCGGAACGTCATATTTTTTTTTGATCAGCATGTAAATGCGTCTTGCAATCGCTGCGTTTTCAGTCTGCACATCCAAAAGCAATTCCCGGTTGGAAAATGACACAGTTCCGTTCATTCGGATGAGCGCGGACAACTCTGCTTTTAAACAACATTGTTTTACTTCCAGTGTTGTCAATTCTTTTTTCGTCTCTGAAGCAAACGACATGTTTCCATTACCGCCCTTTCCGATTACGTTTCTTCCAGAAGCAAATTTTTTAAGATGTTTGCCACTTTATTCGTATCATGTCGAATAACATGTTGATCGAAGGAGACCATGTTGTCCTGCACTACTCGAAGTCCCATATCTTTTAGCGCCTCTGCATCGACTTGGACAGGAAAAGCTGATTCTTTCGCGTAGCGTTTTTGTATGTATTCGGGAATAGATCCGTTGTTCACGAGGATCACATCAATAAACGGACAGTTTAAATGATCGTAAAGAGCCTTCACATGATCGCTCGCTGTATAGTTTAGCGTCTCCCCTGGCTGAGTCATGACATTGCATATATATATTTTTTTGGCCGAGGACTTGCAAACCTCCTCGCCAATTTTCGGAACGAGCAAATTCGGTAAAATGCTTGTATAAAGACTTCCAGGCCCTAAAATGATCATATGTGCCTGTCTGATGACATCGATCGTTTCTTGAAGAGGTTTTACATTTTTCGGGGTTAAAAACACCTTTTTAATTTTTTTTCCTGAAAAAGGGATTTTCGATTCCCCTTTCACAACAGATCCATCTTCCATCTCCGCATTTAATACAACGCTCTGGTTCGCTGCAGGCAAAACAGTACCGCGAACATTTAATACTTTACTCATTTCCCGAATGGCGTGCATAAAGTCGCCGGTGATATTGGTCATCGCTGCAAGTATTAAATTGCCGAGAGAATGGCCAGTCAAATCGTTCCCTTTTTTAAAACGATGCTGGAAAAGTTCCTCGATTAGCGGTTCCACATCGGAAAGAGCAGCTAACACGTTGCGAATGTCGCCCGGCGGGGGAATGTTCAGTTCATCACGAAGTCTACCGGAGCTGCCGCCATCATCTGCAACTGTTACAATGGCCGTGATATCAAAAGGGAGCAGCTTTAAGCCTCGAAGCAGAACAGATAATCCGGTTCCTCCTCCAATAATGACGATTTTCTTTTTATCCATAGTTATCGATAGTTTCTCCTTTCAATATCACGATGGGATACATGCACTTTGTAGTTTTTGCGGAAAAAATCCCCTAAATATTCAGCCAGAGTCACCGAGCGATGCTGTCCGCCAGTGCAACCGATTGCAATGACCACTTGACTTTTTCCTTCTCTTTGAAAATGAGGGATCATAAATGAGAGTAAATCTGTCAGCTTCTCTAAAAATTTAGATGTCTCTGTCCATTTTAAAACATATGATGAAACTTCTTCGTCAAGCCCCGTCTTAGGGCGCATATGATCAATATAATACGGGTTGGGCAAAAATCTCACGTCAAACACTAAGTCCGCGTCGATCGGCAAACCATATTTAAATCCAAATGATAAAACGTTCAACGTAAAGGTTTGATCGCCATTTTCTGCGAACTGTTTTAAAATTTTTTCTCTTAATTCTCTTGGCTTTAAGTTGGATGTATCATATACAATTTGCGCACGTCCCTTTAATTCCTCCAGCATTTCCCGTTCAAGGCGGATCCCCTCAAGCGGAAGACCTTTTGGAGCTAATGGATGGGTTCTTCTCGTCTCTTTATACCGGTTAACTAATACTTGATCATGTGCATCAAGAAACAAAATTTGCGGTGCGATCCACGGGATATCATTGATTTCTTCAATTGCCTGATGGAAAGATTCAAAAAATTCCCTTCCCCTCAAATCCATAACTACAGCTACTTTGTTCATTTTCGTTCTCGATTCTTTCATAAGCTCTAGAAACTTGGACAAAAGAGTAGGTGGAAGATTATCGACGCAAAAATATCCAAGATCTTCAAAGCTTTGAATCGCAACCGTCTTACCTGCCCCGGACATCCCCGTAATAATAACCATCTTAATATTTGAAGTTTCACTCATCATTCAAAGCCCCCCGTTTTTTCAAAAGAAAAATATTCAGTAACAGATGTTGAATAGGAAATATCGGGATTTATTTTTTTGATCTGATAGCTTTTTGATCAAGGATGAGAAGAGTCAAATCATAAATTTATTTAGCGGAAATTTTGAAACTGGCATGTATATCCTCTTCTCTGAACCTTGGCTTCGATTTTCTTGCAGCTGAAGTTTTCTTTATTGTGGATCGAGCCGATAAGACAAAAGCTCATAATCAGGTGTATAGATGAATGTTCCATACATGATTCCTGACCCTTTAATCATATATTCAATAATGTGGTAGTCGCCCGCAGCCATCGGCAACTGTTTAATTTCATCAATCGAGTGCCATTTCAGCTTTCCTTCCTCAGTTTCCAAAACATTTTCCCCGTTAAATTGTGTTGCGAAAAATGTAAACATCATCCATTCTTGAACAACCTTATCTCCATCTTTGACAATGATCGTGAAAATCCCTTTAATTTTTGGATTTATTAAATAAATTCCAGTTTCTTCTCTAAATTCTCTTACAACAGATTCTTTTATCGATTCCCCTTGCTCCATTTTCCCTCCAGGGGCTACCCACCAATTCCGGCGCGGTTTTTGAAGCAAGAGCAGCTGACCTTCATGAACAAGAACACAATTTGTAACCCTTTGCAAAGCAAGTTCACCCCTAGGTTGCGGTACATAAAAAATATTTATTCCTTTTATTATACAATTAAATGCTATAGTGTCTCAATGCGCATGCTTTCCTACTTTATCATACGTTTTTTCTCTTTTAAAGGTTTCAAAAGAAAAGGTGCAATAAAAAAAGGAGCATGGGAAGGGTTGCCCATGCTCAAAAGTATATATTATAAAAGGGGGTCAATTACTACTTTTATAGTAACTGAATTTTATTTCATTGATGTTACAGCACAATTAAATCATAGTTACGATTTTGTTAACAATTTTAGGCATTTTTTAATTTCTCTTTTAATTCTTCAATATAATGTTGAGCACTTTGGGCAGCAATGCTTCCGTCACCAGTTGCAGTTACAATTTGCCGCAAAGATTTTTCCCGAATATCTCCTGCCGCAAAGATGCCGGGAATTTTCGTTTCCATGTTTTCATTTGTTTCAATATATCCTGCTTCATTCGTAATTCCGAGATTTTCAAAAGGTTTGGACAGCGGCACCATGCCAATGTATACAAATACACCGTCTATCTCTTTTTCTGTTTCTTCATTTGTTATCGTATTTACGAGCGTGACTTTGCCAACCTTCCCGTCGACTTCATGAATTTCTTTTACTGTATGATTCCAAATAAAATCAATCTTTTCATTATCAAAGGCGCGCTGCTGCAATATTTTTTGGGCGCGCAATTGATCGCGGCGATGAACGATTGTCACACTGTTCGCAAAGCGGGTTAAATAAACTCCTTCCTCGACAGCAGAGTCTCCGCCGCCGACAACAATCAAATCTTTTCCTTTAAAGAATGCTCCGTCGCATACAGCACAATAAGAGACGCCTCGTCCGCCCAGTTCTTTCTCTCCAGGCACGCCGAGCTTTTTATATTCGGCCCCTGTAGCGATAATCACTGCTCTTGCTTTATATTCTTTGTTGCCTGTTTTGACGATTTTATATTCGCCTTCATCGACAATTTCCTTCACATCTCCATATTCGTATTCAGCACCAAATTTTTTAGCATGTTCAAACATTTTATTTGATAGCTCTGGACCTAAAATATGATCAAATCCAGGATAGTTTTCAACATCTTCCGTATTGGCCATTTGTCCTCCAGGCACGCCTCTTTCTATCATTAAAGTAGAAAGGTTGGCGCGGGATGTGTAAACAGCAGCTGTCAATCCTGCAGGTCCTGCTCCGGCAATGATACAATCATAAATTTTTTCTTCAGACACGAGACTCACTCCTCATCATATGATCCAATAAATAATACAAAATTATTATTCCCTACAACATATCCTATATAAAATAAATGTCTCGTGCTATTTATTTGCTCACATTTTCAATTTTTTTGCGACGCGCACGTATTTAGACAGCGTAGCTTTGCTGATGTTAAAATGATTTGCCGCACCATCTTGTGTGATGTTTTTTCCTATCTGTTTCATCCATAAATAATAGACAGCTGCTGACCATGCGTTGACATTGCGAAATTTTATGTCGAACTTAAAGGCATTTTTGAAAAGCCGAAACCAAAATAAAACCAATTCTTTTCCTTCTAACGTTTTGTCCATTAAACTATCGGCCACATGGAAAGCGAAATGAACAGCATGAAAACCTGTCGGCCTTTTGCCATTTAAAACGCTTAAAGCATATTGAACAGCTTCTCTTTCAAGACGAGTTTCAAACTCCTGTTCATTTACTAAATATGCTCGTTCATCCATTTTCATTGCGAAATAGATAGAGAGCAGCCGCTCCGGGACTTGATTTTCCATTTCGTTTAGCCCTTTCATATTCCACGGTTCAGAGCCTTCCTTCCGCGGATTTAAATACAGAACCTTCTTCCATATTTTTTTAGCAAAGTCATAGTGTCCTATAAAATAAGAAGAGTATGCGAGCCAATAATAAAACGTGTCATCCCCCTCAAATCCCTTTCGATACAAGGCATGGAGCCTCTTGAATGCATGAGGATAAAAGCCGATGAGTGCAAACGTCGCCCCCAGTTTATATTGGTGCTCCGAAACAAGCGGATAAACCCTTTTTAGTTTTTCAACTAGCATGCTTATGCTCGTTTCATCACCTTCATAATAAAAAAATACAAGCAAATTGCATAAAGCATGCAAATTCCCTGGATTTTTCCGGAGCACGAGGGAAATCATGTCCTTCGCTTTTTCCACTTCCCCAAGGTAAAAATAGGCAAGCGCCAAATTGTTATAAGCGGACCAAAACTCTGGGTAATCAGTTATAATCTCTTTTAAAATGGAAATAGATTCTTGAAACTGTCCATTTTCAAGCAAAGAGCGCGCTTTTTCTTGCTTCACGATTAGATCATCCGAATGCTCAGCCTCTTCTTCCATTTCGATCATTTCAAGAAGATCGCTGTTTTCTACGGAAAATATGCCTTGCGGCGCCTTTTCCTTATATATCATTGCATGTTTATAAGCTTCGTGAAACAAGCCGAGATGAGCATAATTATTTGCAAGAAAATAATAGCATTCTACCGAATGAGGGTGAATATGTTCAATAATATATGTTAATAGTTCGTTTGATTTTTGAAACTTTCCTAATTCGGTATAAATGCTGGCCAGCCTGCAAATCATTTCTTCGTTATACGGATCCAGATCTACTGCCCGCTTGACGAATTTTGAAGCCGACTGCAAATCGCCTTTTTGATAAGCCTTTAATCCCCAGCGATAAAACGTTGCACTGTCTTGGAAAAACGAAACAATTTTTGAATCTTCGTCTTTTTTTACTTTACGGTTTCCCACTCAAACCCTCCATTTCACTTTATTTGCCGAGGGATAGTATACCATATCTTATAAATAGGAAAAACCTATTTTTACTCGCGATTATTTTTCATGTCTTTCTTTTAAAACTGTCAATACTTCATCGAGCGGAAGCTTTTGCTCGCGCAGCAGAACAAGCAAATGAAATAATAAATCCGCGGCTTCCCATTTCAGCTCATCATGGCTGCGGTTTTTTGCTGCAATAATGACCTCTGAAGCTTCTTCTCCAACCTTTTTTAAAATTTTGTCCAAGCCTTTTTCAAACAAATAGGTAGTATAAGAGCCTTCCGGACGCTCAGCTTCACGCTCAGCAATGACGGCCTCCAGCTTGTTAATAATATCAAAACGGCTACCGTCCACCTGGCCGCCACTTTCTTTTGAAAAACAGCTGTATTGTCCTGTATGGCAGGCCGGACCATTCGGGATTACCAGCACGACAAGCGCGTCCTTGTCACAGTCATAGCGTATCTCTTGAACAGTTTGTGTATTGCCGGACGTTTCTCCTTTATGCCAAAGTTTTTGGCGAGAACGGCTGTAAAACCATGTTTCCTTCGTTTCCAACGTTTTTTTTAGCGACTCTTCGTTCATATAAGCTACTGTTAACACTTCTTTGCTAACAGCATCTTGAACAACCGCAGGAATAAGTCCATTTTCATCGAATTTGAGTTCTGCTATGTTCACCGTATATTCACCCCTTCTTTTTGCAAAAATCTTTTTACTTCTTTGACTGATGTTTCTTTGTAATGGAAAATGGAAGCTGCCAGCGCTGCATCCGCTCGGGCAACGCGAAAAACTTCAAGAAAATGCTCAGCATTACCGGCGCCGCCGGATGCAATGACTGGGACGGGAACTGCCTCGCTTACTTTTTTGGTTAAGTCAATATCAAAGCCGGATTTTTCTCCATCCTGATCCATGCTAGTCAGCAAAATCTCGCCAGCACCTCTTTTTACAGCTTCCTTTGCCCACGCCACGACTTCCCATTCGGTCGCTTTTCGTCCCCCGTGCGTATAGACGCGGTGGCTTCCGAGCTGCGGATCGTATTTTGCGTCAATCGCTACCACAATGCACTGGCTGCCAAAGTAATCAGCTCCCTCCATAATCAGCGAAGGGTTTAATACAGCAGAAGTGTTAATGGAAACTTTATCCGCACCAGCACGCAAAATTTTTTTCATATCTTCCAAAGAGTTGATTCCGCCTCCGACCGTAAAGGGAATGGCTAATGTTGCTGCTACTCGTTCGACAACATCAATCATCGTTTTTCTGCCTTCATGAGATGCGGAAATATCTAAGAAGACAAGCTCATCTGCTCCTTCTTCATCATAAAATTTCGCTAGCTCCACTGGATCGCCCGCATCTTTCAACTGGACAAATTGCACGCCTTTGACGACACGTCCGTCCTTAACATCTAGACAAGGAATGATGCGTTTCGTAATCATAGCCCATTCACCTCATGGATAGCATCGCGGAGGCTGAACTTTTTCGTATAAAGCGCTTTTCCGACAATAGCGCCTTTCACTCCATCCTGTTCATATTGCTTTAACTTTTTCAAATCATCAATGGAGCTTACCCCTCCGGAAGCGATGACTGTTTTTCCAGTTGCTTTTGCCATTTCCACAATCGCCTTGACATTTGGTCCCGAGAGCATTCCATCTGTTGCAATATCAGTAAAAATAAATGTTTCTGCACCGCTTTTCGCCAGTTCTTTTCCAAGATCAACCGCTTTAACTTCGGACGTATTCAGCCAGCCTTCTGTTGATACATAGCCATTTTTCGCATCGATACCGATTGCGATTCGGCCGCCGTATTCAGCCAGCATTTTTTCAACAAATGACCTGTTTGAAACGGCAGAACTGCCTAAAATAACCCTGGAAATGCCGTTTTCCAAATATTCGTATACATCTTTTTCTGTGCGAATGCCGCCGCCAACTTGTACCTTTACTTTTAGCTCTTTTGCCACTTTCAAAACATGTTGATGGTTCACGCGGACTCCGTCTTTTGCCCCATCCAAATCTACCATATGAATCCAGTCAGCACCTTCCTTTACAAACGACTCGGCGACAGCAAACGGTGAATCTCCGTAAACCGTTTCTTTATTGTAATCGCCTTGAAGCAGCCGGACGCATTTCCCTCCGCGCAAATCAATGGCAGGAAAAATAGTAAAACTCATCATTAGCTCACATCCTTGATACAAAAGTTAAATAGTTTTTCAAGATGGCTAGTCCCAGCTTGCCGCTTTTTTCCGGATGAAACTGGCAGCCGAATACATTTCCACTTCCTACAATAGCCGGAACCGTCACACCGTATGAAGCGCTAGCGACCACAACGTCCGGATCGTTTACGACCGCATAATAAGAATGGACAAAGTATACGTAATCTTCTTGAAGACCAGTTATAAGAGGATGATCTCGTTGAAAAGCCAGCTTATTCCATCCCATATGCGGGACTTTTACATTTTCTCCTGGAATTCTTTTTACTTGGCCGTTTAAAAAGCCGAGTCCTTCAGTCCAGCCGTGTTCTTCGCTTTCGTTGAACAAAAGCTGCATGCCAAGACAAATACCTAATAAAGCCTTTCCCTTTTGCACTTCGTCCTTCAAAAATTTATCTGTTTTTGTTTCCGTTAAAATAGCCATCGCGTCTTTGAATGCGCCTACTCCTGGCAATATATAAGCTGTTGCCTTTTCAAGCTCGTTTAAATCACTTGATACAAAATATTCTGCATTCATGCGTTCCAAGGCTTTCGAGACGCTGTATAAATTCCCCATGCCATAGTCGATCACGCCAATCATTTTTACAACATCCCCTTCGTTGATGGAACCCCTTTGACTCTGGGGTCGATCATAGTCGCTTCATCAAGAGCTCTCCCCAACGCTTTAAATACAGCTTCAATCATATGATGGGTATTCATTCCATAGTGAATGATTACATGCAGGTTCATCCGGGCTTCAAGCGCCAGCTTCCATAAAAATTCATGAACAAGCTCCGTATCAAATGTTCCTACTTTCCCCTTCGGCAATTCTCCACGCATTTCAAAATGCGGTCGGTTGCTTAAATCAATAACAACCTGCGCTAAAGAGTCATCCATTGGGACAAAGGCATGACCGTACCGTTTAATTCCTTTTTTATCGCCTAGTGCTTGTTGAATCGCCTGTCCCAAACAAATGCCAATATCCTCTGTCGTATGGTGATCATCAATGTCAATGTCGCCTTCTGCCTCAATCTTTAAATCAAAATGGCCATGCCTTGTGAACAGATCAAGCATATGAGTTAAAAAAGGAACTCCAGTTTTTAGATCTGCACGGCCTTCACCATCTATTGAAAATGACAGCTGAATATTCGTTTCGTTCGTTTTTCGAGATATTGTGGCGGTTCTATTCATTTCGATCACTTCCTCTTTTTTCTAGTCGAGCTTCAATTGCTCTTGCATGCGCCTCTAATCCTTCATATCTTGCAAACTTTGCAATTTTTGAAGCATGTGCACGGAATGCTTCTTCACTGTATGAAATGATGCTTGACTTTTTCATAAAGTCATCCACGTTAAGCGGGCTGGAAAAACGCGCTGTTCCGTTTGTCGGCAAAACGTGATTGGGACCTGCGAAATAATCGCCTACAGGTTCACTGCTATATCTCCCTAAAAAGATGGCTCCTGCATGTTTAATTTTTGGCAGAACACCCGTCGGGTTTTCCGTTAATACCTCCAAATGCTCAGGTGCCAGTTGGTTGACTATCCCAACCGCTTCCTCGATTGAATCCGTTATATAAATAGCACCGAACTGTTCGATCGAAGCAGCGGCGATATCTTTTCGCGGCAATTCGGCCAATTGTGCCGCAACTTCCTTTTGAACTTCCTTTGCTAATTTTATAGAAGGCGTAACAAGGATGCTGGTTGCCAGCCTGTCATGCTCTGCTTGCGATAATAAATCGGCCGCAACTTCATGCGGAACAGCCGTTTCATCAGCTAAGACGACAATTTCACTTGGCCCGGCGATCATATCGATATCAACTGTTCCAAATACCTCCCGCTTTGCAAGAGCGACGAATATATTGCCAGGACCGACAATTTTGTCGACCGGTTCGATTGTTTCTGTACCGTAAGCTAGAGCGGCAATTGCTTGGGCACCGCCAGCTTTATATATTTCCGATACGCCAGCTTCATTGGCTGCCACCAGCACTTCCGCCGGCAGGCTCCCATTTTGATCTGGAGGAGAAACGAGCACGATTCTGCCTACACCAGCCACTTTAGCCGGCATGATATTCATTAAAACAGAAGAAGGATAGGCAGCTGTGCCCCCGGGAACATAAACGCCGACAGCATCTAGCGGCGTTAATTTCTGACCGAGCATTGTTCCTTTTTCATCGAAATAAAACCATGATTCTTTCTTTTGTTTTTCATGAAAATGAAAGATATTTTCTGCTGCTTCTTGAACAATGTCAATGAATTCTTTATCTACCGCTTCGTACGCTCGACTAATTTCTTCTTTTGATACGCGCAAAGATTGAAGATCTGCCCCATCAAAACGTTTCGTATATTCGTATAGCGCCTGATCGCCTTCCTTTTTGACTCGTTCAATAATTTCCTTCACAATTTTGCGCTGCTCCTCTGTTCCAGCGTCAATCGATCTTTTCAAGGAAAGCTTTTGATCCTTAGTGATGTGAATAATTTTCAATCCGAATCCTCCTTTCCTTCTTCCACTGTTTTGGCAAGCCGCTCCACAAGCATGTCGATCGGCTTGTCCTTCATCCGATAGCTGACGGGATTGACAATGAGTCTTGAAGTGATATCAGCAATATGTTCAAATTCTACTAATCCGTTTTCTTTTAACGTTCTTCCCGTCGAAACAATATCGACAATTCTGTCAGCCAGTCCAATCAATGGCGCCAGCTCGATCGATCCATTCAAATGAATGATTTCGACCTGCTCCCCTTGCTCTCGAAAATATTTAGAAGCCACATTTGGATATTTTGTCGCCACCTTTGGAGCGATGTCATTCATTTTCGTATCAGGCAGTCCGGCTACAGCCAGATGACATTTGCTAATTTTCAAATCAAGCACTTCAAAAACATCCCGCTCTTCTTCCATCATGACATCCTTTCCGGCGATCCCAACATCTGCAACACCATGCTCTACATATGTTCCGACATCCATCGGCTTCGCTAAAATAAAGCGAATATTTTCTTCCGGCACGGTCAAAATTAGTTTTCTTGATTCATCAAATTCGTCTGGCAGCTTGTAGCCTGATTTTCTTAATAGTTCGACAGCTTCTGAAAAAATTCGCCCTTTCGGCATCGCAATCGTTAACATGCTCATCACTCTCTCACCTTTCCTGGTTTTCCGAGGAAATAATAAATATCTGTAAATTGACCTGTAAACCTGTCGATTTGATCGATACCGGAAATATCTTGCATGACAACCTGTTTTCCTTCTTTTCGCAGCTTATTGGCATACCGAAAAGCTTCTTGTCGATTCTCTCTGCTGAATATGATGCAATAGCGATCTTTATTCAAATTTAAATCCCCCAGAGCTTCCAGCAAATTATCTAACCGTATGCCAAAGCCTGTCGCCGGGGCAGGACGTTCAAATTTTTCTAAAAGATGGTCATAGCGCCCGCCGTTTCCGATCGGAAGTCCAACACCGTTCGCATATAATTCAAAAATCACGCTTGTGTAATAACTCATGTGGCTGACGATATTCAGTTCCAATTTGATATATTGATCCACTTCATAAGCTCTTAATTGGATAAGGAGCTGTTTTAAATCTTCCAGCGCTTTCTTCCCGCTGTCACAAGCAACAAGGCTTGAAGCTTCATCTGCCTTCTCAATTCCTCCTTTTAAATCAATGACTCTTAAAAGGCGTTCTTTGTCAATGGTAGAGAGAGATAATCTTTTCACATGCTCGCGGTATCCGACAAAGTTCTTTTCATATAAATAGCGGCGCAGCTTCTCCGCCCGTTCTTCCTTCCCTAAAATTTCTCCGAACAAAGCATTGATAAATCCGATATGCCCAATGGAAATTTTAAAATCTTTAAGGCCAGTATTTTTTAAGGCATATATCATTAGAGCGATCGCTTCCGCATCAGCACTAATCGTTCCATCGCCAATCAGCTCAATGCCAATTTGTTCAAATTCTGCCGGTCTGCCGCCTTCATGCTGCTGTGCACGAAACACATTTGCAGAATAAGCGAGCCTTAACGGCAAGCTTTCTTTCATCAGCTTGGAAGCCGCAATTCGTGCAATGGGAGCTGTCATATCTGGTCTTAAAACGAGCGTATGCCCCTGCCTGTCAAGAAGTTTAAATAATTGCTGCTCTTGTATCGCCGACTGAACTCCTACCGTTTCATAAAATTCCAACGTTGGAGTCTCCAAAAATTGATAACCCCAGCTTTCAATCACATTCATCATTTTTTTACGAACGCTTTCTTTTATGACATATAAGCCCGGCAATGTATCCCGCATTCCTAAGGGCTTTTCAAACATAAACACTCACTGACACCTCCATGGCGCATTCACTTTAATCCGCTAATATGTTACCATACTACCAAAATAAAGATTTATAATCAATAAGTTTTTGATGTAAACTTCTTTCACAAAGCGCCTTTATTTCACTTTCGCTCAATCCTGCTTAATCAAAAAGCGGTAAGCGAAAAAATTGATGACGCTTACCGCTTTCTTTTTTCCATTTCTTCTTTTGTGTAGATGATTTGCATTGGATTTCCTCCTGCAAAAGAGCCTTCCGGAACATCTTTATGAACTACAGTGCCGGCAGAAACGATAGCTCGATTTCCAATTTTCACACCAGGCAAAATAGTCGTGTTTGCTCCGATCATGACTTCATCTCCAATTTCCACTTCGCCGATGCGATATTCATCAATTAAATATTCATGTGCTAAAATCGTCGTGTTGTATCCGATAATAGAATTGCGCCCAACTTTAATTTTTTCCGGGAACAAAATATCTACCATAACCATAAATGCAAACGATGTTTGCTGTCCGATTTTCATGCCAAGAAATGTGCGGTAAAGCCAGTTTTTGATAGACATAAATGGAGTGTAGCGCGCGATAAGAATCACGATGACATTTTTGACAACTTTCCAAAAAGAAACCGTCTTGTACACCTGCCAAAGGGAGTTTGCGCCTTCAACAGGAAATTTATCCGTTCTTCTCACAATCTTCACTCCATCACAATGTTCAATAAATCACTCATTTTGTCCAGCACAAAATCTGGCTTTAACGATTCTATATACTCTCTCCCTTTTATGCTCCAAGCAACTCCTGCCGTTAATGTTCCTGCATTTTTTCCCGCCTCTATATCATGAAGGTTATCTCCCACCATTAATGCATTAGACGGATCGGAACCGAGCAATTTAAGAGCGGACAAGACAGGCTCAGGATGAGGCTTCGCATGCTGTACATCATCCAGTGTGATAATTGCGTCAAAAAATGAATCCATTTCCGTTAATTTCAGCCCCATCATAACAGTGTCGCGAATTTTCGTTGTCACAATGCCCAGTTTCAATCCCTTTTCTTTTAAAGCTCGAACCGTTTCGTGCACATGATCATATTCCTTCACAAGCAGATCATGCTGGGCATGATTAAACTCCCGATATCTTCGGACCATTTCCTCCGCTTTTTCAGGGTTAATACGTTGAAATGTGTCAATAAGCGGAGGCCCGATGAAAGGAAGTATATCTTCCCGTTGATATTTGCCCGGATAATAATAGTTTAGCGTATGTAAAAACGATTCAATAATTAATTCATTTGTGTTTATTAACGTGCCGTCCAAATCAAACAATACGGTGTCAATGTTCATAAACCGTTCCCCTTTTCCCGATATGTGCTTGTTTTTTCCAGACAAAACCGATAATCATCGTTAAAAGAATGGCTGCGAACAGCCGGATGAGTAAAAGCGGCCAAACTGAACCGACGATCGGAACAAAAATCAATGTGTCTTCTATCACAGCATGGCAGGCAACGAGGAATATAAACGCCAGCGTTAAATCGCGATGCTCCACTCCATCTTCTTTTACTGCTTGCAGCATCACGCCAGCCCCGTAGGCAAGCCCGAAAATTAATCCTGCCGCAAGCGTTGTCGAAGTGTTCTTCTTCATTCCCAGCATTTCGGTTACCGGCTCCATCTTTTTTGAGAAAGTGTCGACCCAGCCTAAATCTTTCATAAATTGAATGGCAATCATTAGCGGGATGACGATGGCCGCAAGCTGAATGACTCCCATTGCCGCTTTTTCAAGCCCTTCAAGTAAGATCATTCCCCAGTCTGAAGGCACGGCATCTTGTTGAGATATAAATCCGTATTGAGCTTTTTCTCCACCGCCGTCCCAAAAAAGATTGATGATAAAAGCCGAAAAAAATGCCAGTCCGAGCCGGACGGACAAGATGATCCACAGTTTCACACCGACTTTGCTTGCTACAGTCGTTTCGATTAATAAGTTGTGGGAAAATGACAGCATGACTGCCAAAATAAAGACTTCTTTTACCGTAAAATCAATGGACAAAATGGCTCCAATCGCCGCATACAAGTTAAGAAAATTCCCAATCACAAGGGGGATAGCAGCATCTCCATTTAACCCGATCACCTTCATGACCGGCGTTATAAAATGAACCATCCAATCAATCAAAGGAGTATGTTGTAAAAATGAAACAATCAACGTTACAGGGAAAATGACTTTACCGAGAGTCCACGTTGTTTCCAATCCTGTTTGTAATCCTTTTTTCAATGTTTGTTTCAAAGTTTCACCTTCATTCCAGCAATTTATCAATATTCATCTAAATATCTTTCTACTTTTTTTAGTCTCCGGTAAATTATAAGAGCAATTGCACTAAGAATAAGTAAAATCGAAATGACCCGTGCCATTTTTACCGTTTCCGTAAGCATCAAACTATCAGTTCTCATGACTTCGATAAAAAATCGCCCGATCGAATACCAAATAACATATGATAAAAACAGCTCTCCACGCCGCAAATTAAACCTTCTTAGCAAAATTAAAATGATGAACCCAGCGAGATTCCAAATGGATTCATATAAAAAAGTCGGGTGATAATATTGTCCATTTATATACATTTGATTAATGATAAATTCAGGCAAGTGGAGATTTTCCAAAAATTCTCTTGAAACAGGTCCTCCATGAGCTTCCTGGTTAATAAAATTCCCCCATCTGCCGATCGCCTGCCCTAAAATAATACTCGGTGCAGCTATATCAGCCAGTTGCCAGAAAGATAGTTTTTTTACTTTTGCATACACAATCCCGGTTGCCACAGCACCGATTAACCCGCCGTGAATGGCAAGGCCACCATGCCAAATTTTAGGGATTTCCGAAAGATTTTCAGAATAATATTCCCATTGAAAAATGACATAATAAGTTCTGGCACATATAATCGCAATAGGAATAGCAAATAATGCAAGATCGACAAATATATCTTTATGAAGACCTCTTCTCTCCCCTTCACGCATCGCCAAATATAGGCCGAGCAATGCGCCGATTCCTATAATGATCCCGTACCAATGAACTTGTAATGGCCCTAGCTGAAATGCGATTGGATCAATGGGCTGAATTGCCTCTTTCATTCTCTCATCTCTCCTATTTCATCAATTAAAAATCATCGTGATCTCCATCTTCGATAACATCCGCCAATTTATTTGTAAATTGTTCCGCCGCATTGAATCCCATTCTTTTTAACCGGAAATTCATTGCCGCAACTTCAATAATAACAGCCAAGTTTCTTCCAGGACGGACAGGAATTGTTAATTTTGTCAGTTCCGCATCCAAAATTTTCATTTTCTCTTCATCGAGTCCTAAACGGTCGTATTGTTTGTTCGGATCCCATAATTCCAAATCGATAACAAGAGAAATTCGCTTATGACTGCGGACGGCTCCTGCACCAAACAATGTCATCACATCAATGATTCCAAGACCGCGGATCTCTAAAAGATGGCGGATCAATTCCGGCGCACTGCCGACTAATGTATCCCGATCCTCCTGACGAATTTCAACACAGTCATCTGCAATCAAGCGATGTCCTCTTTTCACCAGTTCAAGAGCAGTTTCACTTTTGCCGACCCCGCTTTTTCCTGTAATTAAAACACCCACCCCGTAAATATCAACAAGCACTCCATGTACAGCTGTCGTTGGAGCAAGCTTGCTTTCCAAAAAATTGGTTAAGCGGCTTGACAAGCGGGTCGTTTTTAATGGTGAGCGCAGCACTGGAACATTTGATTTTTCAGATGCCTCAATTAATTCCGGCGGAGCCTCCATCTCTCTTGACACAATGATTGCCGGTGTTACATCCGTACATAGCTGTTCCATCCGACTTTTCTTTTCTTCAGGCGTCAATTTTGCAAAAAACGTAAGCTCCGTTCTTCCCAGCAGCTGTATACGCTCTTTCGGATAATATGTAAAATAACCAGCCATTTCAAGACCAGGTCTGGAAAGATCACTTGTAATAATGGGCCGGCTGATTCCCTCTTCTCCGCTGATCAATTCAAGTTGGAATTTTTCGATAATATCTTTTGTACGTACTTTCGACACGAAGTCTTTCCTCCTTAGACTTAAAAAACTTTTTTCATCTTTTTATTGTAGCACTTTTCTTTTTGGCAACAAACATCTTTCATCAAAGACATTCATTGCTTAAAAGCAGAGACAAGGGCATCGGAGCGAAAGATACGGCTATTCAATCCAAAACTCTTCTTTTTTAGGAGGGAAAAAAAAATGCTTGTTGGAATAAGGTGAATATGCACGGACATAAAATTTGGAGCGACTCGGAAAATAATGGAGCAAGCGTAAAAAGCCTTCTCCTCCTTCAGGAGCCCCCTGATAGTCCGCCAATAATTCATAAACAATCCGATCAGGAGTCCCATCATGATCATCATCAATTTTTGTTTTTAATAACTCACTGTCATCATAATGGCCGCTCAAAACGATTTTTACATTTGGATTCTTTTTGACGATATTGCGAAATATACGATTTCCAACCAGCGTTCGTTTTCCATTTTTATGCAAATATTTATGGACAGCTATGATTGCTGTTCGGTCTGAATGACGTTTTAAGACTTCGTTCATCCAGCTGATGCTGTCTTTGTCAACATGCCAGCCGATATACAAAAAAAGAAAATGTTGATGTCCGAGCGTAATTAAATCGTAATGCCCTCGATTATTCCGATATCCCCCACCGTAATAAGGCTTCGTGAAAAAACGATCTTTTCCAAAATATTGATGAAACATTTTATATGATTTTCCTTTTACTAAATCGTGATTGCCCGCAAGCACTCCATAAGGAATAGACACCTGTTCCAGTTTTCGGAACATGCGGTCTGCTTGAACCCACTGCTGTTTCTTTTCCGCACGGTTGACAATATCACCGGTATGAACAACATATTGTATATTCCAATTATCACGATTTTGCACAATCCAGTCCATTTGATTACGAAAAATATGAGGGTATTTTTCCGAATAGTATTGAGTGTCTGAAAGCCATACGATCGTGTAGACGTTTGAATCATTTGGCGAAGCTGCAAGCTCAAAGCTAGGAAATGCGGGAGATAAAATCATGAAAACAAAAATAATAAGAGGAAAGATTTTTTTCATTTATATCACCTATTCGTATCATTCCCGAAACGATAGGAGATATGAATGAAAAAATCTTTTTCATTAGTCTTTAAAACGGTTCATAAACACCAATTGAATGAGCAGATTCAAAAATGAAATGAAGATGGAGGCGAGGAGGGCAGTTCCAAAGCCATCAATATTAAAGGCATCTCCCATTATTGCCTGGGCAATCATCAACGTAACTGCATTGATGACAAATAAAAATGTTCCGAGAGTAAAAACCGTAATCGGCAATGTCAATAATATTAGAAACGGCTTCACAAAAACATTTAACACTGACAAAATCATACTAGCTACAATAGCCGCTCCAACTCCGCTTAAATAAAACGAATCAAAGAACCCAGCTACAACAATCAAAATCAGTGCATTTAATAAAATGCTTGTCAACCATCTAATAAACATCGAAATTCGTCCTTTTCACTTTCTATTTACAAATTATTATAACACTTTCTATGTGAAAGTATGAAACAGATTGACATTTTTTCACTATTCTGGTAACATTCTTTACACAAATGGGAAAGGAGTTGATAGGCTTTATATTTTCTGAATTTTCATATTTTGCTTGCCCTAGACGACTCGTCTTTCTGTCCTGACGTAAACGTTTGTTTATTTTAACAGAAAGGAGGGGCAGCAGTTCAAATGAACTCATTGTATCTTTTATCTGATTACCTGTTAATGAAAGCCTATTATGAAGCCATTCAAATCGAGGCTAGTGAAGAGTTTATCGTTTTATTAGAAGAAGAAATTGTTAGAAGAGGAATTGTCCTTTCCTCTCCTAACATAAATGTACAATAAAATTAAACTCACGGAGAAAATTATACCATTTTTTCGTTATTTTGTAAAACGAATTTTTCTTGAATTGGAATGGATGTTTCATGATCGTTTATATAATTTTTTCTGAAAGGGGTTGTTACATAAGCAGAAAACTGACTTATGGACAGCCCTTCATACGTTATGACACAATGTAAGAAAAAGGCCGTTCTCCTTTCTCGAACGATGTCAGGGCATTTTTTCATGCTAAATAAATTTAATTTTTTGCTAGAGAAATATGTTTTCATTTATTCATTAGCACAAATTGTGTGCAATTAGGTGGAAACTGGCATTTGCAATGAACGCAGCTTTTGTACAAAAGCTGCGAATTTTTCATTTGTCCACCAAGCAATTATCACGAAACGCGCACTGCTGTATCATATTAGTCCACACTTTGTTCGTAGCACAATTCATGACTTTATATAGGAAAAATTTCACCAAATCGTATCTTCATCTATAAAAGAAACTGAAGGACAACCGAAAATTTAAATAGTGTGGCAACTAGTCCGAAAAGCCATGAAGCGATCAATGGATAAATTTAAAACAATTAATTATCTCGACCTAATTTTTTTGTAAAAAGACCCCACAAAGTGCAATATTTACACATGTGGGGCTTCTTTTTTTCAATTGGTTCAATGTCATTTGGTGTTTTTTTAATATTTCCGTAAATTAGGAAAATTCCATCCAATTATGCAGTTGTTTTTAGATCCATCCGTTTTTCATAACGGCTCATTTTCTTTTCGAGTTTGGCAAATATGACTTCACATACCCAACAAATAATCCAGTAGATGATCGATGCAACTAAATACATTTCTAAAAATTTATATCCATTATTTGCTATAATTCTTGTAATGGCTAAAATTTCTACGACTTTTACAGCAAAAGCTAAAGATGTTGCTTTGATCAGTCCAATAAACGTATTGCCTAAATTCGGAAAAGCCACAACGAATGCTTGAGGCAGGACGATTCGATATAATCCTTGTGCAGTTGTCATGCCGACTGAGTACGCAGCTTCCATTTGTCCAGCGTTTACTGCATTGATCGATGCGCGGAATATTTCTGCCTCATAAGCAGCTGTATTGATTGTATAAGCAATTAATGCATAAATCATCGTCGGAACTTCATCCGCATTTAAATTCAATCCGAAATGATGATTAAGAAAATCAAACAATACCGGAACACCGTAGAAAAAGACGTACAATTGGACAACTAACGGTGTTCCCCGAATAAAAGAAATATAAACGATGGACAATTGATTTAGTACAGGAACTTTATATATTCTGCAAAGAGCAATAAGCAGCCCGAATACAAGTCCAAGCACCATCGCAACAATGGCAATCGTCAATGTCACTGGCACACCTTTTAACACTTCAGGCACTTGCTCTAAAGCAAATTTAACATCAATAGTTGTTGCCACGAGTTATCACGATCCTTAGCAAAAAATTACTTAGATAAACTAACTCGACCTTTTTTAAACACTTTTTCGGCATAGCCGATAATACCTTCAATGAGGATACAAGTACCCCAATATACAAGAGAGATCACGACATAAATCTCAAACATTCCCATACCATGATTATTCCCTAAGATAATTCGAACTTGCCCCATAATATCAATAATACCGATCGAAAAGGCAAGTGATGTATCTTTTAACAATTCAATAATATTATTGCCTAAATTAGGCAATGAAATGACAAAAGCTTGAGGCAAAATAATTCTCCTTAGAGCTTGTGTATACGTCATGCCAACGCTGTATGCTGCTTCTAATTGCTCCGTGCCGACAGCTAAGTAAGCTGAACGGATAACTTCTGATAAATAAGCTGCTGTATGAAATGAGAATGTAATAATAACAAAAACAAGTCTGTTCCAACTATTAATATCAATATTAAAAACTAGCAATAATTGAGGCAGTCCGAAATAGACAAGAAACAGCTGAACTAATAACGGAGTACAACGTGTGAATGACAAGTAAAATGTTGCAATTCCATAAAGGATAGGCGGTTTTTGGATTCGAATAATCGCGATAATAACACCTAAAATTAAAGCGAAAAATAAAGATGTGACCAGCATGAACAATGTTAGAGGGAGCTTATCTAACACTTTCAAAAATAAATCTACCCAATCTTGTAAACTCGTGTTAATTTTGCTCACCACCTTCATTAAGAAATATATACGAATTTAAATATACCGTATTGAATGATTAATTAATCATTCAATACGGTTTTTGATTATTTCTCGTATTGGAATCCTTCTTTTTTAATATAGTCAAGGTCTTTGAAAAAGTCTACACCAAACCATTTCTCAGCTAGTTTCGGAAGCGTACCGTCTTCAATCAATTCAGCAGTTGCTTTGTCAATTTTCTCAGCTAGTTCTTTATGTTTTTTGTTATAAACAATATAAACCGGCTCTTTCGAAACGATACCACCTATTTTCAAATCCAACTTTAGCTCTTTTTGAAGAGCATCAAATGTAGTTTTGTTCAAAAAAACAGCATCTGCTTTTCCTTCAGCAACACGTTTTAAGTTATCTGCTGCTGATGGATTTTCCATACTTTCAATCTCGATCGGATTATCTGGGTTCTTTTCATTGTACCCGTTTAAAATAGCACGAAGTCCACCGCTTGGCGCCATTGGAGCGAGTTTTTTATCAACCATATCATCTAACGATTTAATATCATTTCGATCTGATTTCGTCACTAATACAGTTAAAGAGTATCCATACTCATGTTCTGGATAAAGGAATTTCTGTTCTCTTTCCGGATTTTTGAAAAACCAGTTAATCGCAAAATCGAATTTTCCTGTGTCAACCCCGATTAAATTCGATTCTTCTTCTCCAAACGTATACTCAAACTTGTATTCTGGCAATTTCTTTTCAATTTCCGCTAAATAATCCATATCATAACCGATAGGTTTATTTTGATCATCCGTATATAAAAATGGTGGATTTACTTCATCACTTAATGCCACTTTAATCACTTTTTTGCCGTCATCAGTTTCTTTACTTTCACTGTTCGAACAACCAGCGATGACGAAAATAGATAAAATGAATAAAAAGAATTTTGTCCAAATACGTTTACGTTTCATGCAGTAATTTTCCCCCCATGTAAATTTTAAAATAGTATATTCAGGCTCTATAAGAAGCCTTTTTTAAAATAGTTTTGTACGCTCATGCTTTGGATGAACTAATATTTCTTGAGGCGGTCCCTGTTCAATAATGGCGCCGCCCGCCATGAACACAGCACGATTCGCTACCTCATGAGTTACGATCACCATTGTTTTGCCTTCATCGGCAATTTTTTTAATAATCGACAGAACCTCTCCAACCATCTCAGGATCGAGCGCAAGAAGTAGGTTCATCAAATAAAATGACGGAAGGGTTTAAAGCAAGTGTCGCGCTATACCAACACGCTGCTGTTGACCGCCGGACAGCTGGCTAGGATAGTCATTCATTTTCTCTTCCAGGCCAACTTTTTTAAGTAAATCAATGCCAATTTTACGCGCTTCGGCAGCTTTCATTTTCTTTGCAACGATAAGACCTTCCATTACGTTTTCCAGCACCGTCTTATTTTTTAAATAAATTATTATGCTGAAAAACCATTGCGGTCTTTCGTCTTAGCGTTAAAATGACTTTTTTTGACGCATGTTTTCCTTCCACGGAAAACACATCAATAGTAATAGTACCCCCGTCAGGTCTTTCTAAATCATTCATACATCGAAGAAGGGTGATTCTCCCAGATCCGCTTGAATCGATAATAACTAGGACATCCCCTTTGTTTACTTTTACATCAATTCCTTTAAGAATTGAATTTTTTTAAAGCTTTTTTGAATGTCCTTTAATTCGATTATACGAATCACCTCTCTTTATTATCAAAAATATCAAAACATTGGGTTAATTGAATAATCTAAACTATAACACAACTATTCCTAGTTGTAAAGTATGAATTAAATTGTTATAATGGAAAATGTTCGTAAATTTAATAGTTCATTGAACCTATTAAAATATTAATCTGAACAGAGTTTGCTTAAGGAAGTGTGGAACGTGTCAAAAAAATTATTTGTGAAAACGGATGCGCAAAGATTGTGGATCGAAAAGCTGTTAAAGCATGAAAAGTCGTTTAAAAGTCATTCTAGGGAAAGCGATGAAAAGACAAAGTTTCCAAAAGAAAATATCCAAGCGCTTGTCAATATGGGGTATACGAAGCTCTCGCTGCCAAAAGAATACGGAGGCGGCGGCATTGGTGTTACAGATCTAGTTCTATTCCAAGAAACCATTGCTAGCTTTGATGGTGCTACAGGCCTAGCCATCGGTTGGCATCTGGGCGTCGTTGGGGAGTTGTATGAGAAAAAACTTTGGAGGGAAGAAAAGCTTGCCTCTTTTGCAAAAGAAATTTTAAACGGCGCTTTGGTGAACAGAGCAGTTAGTGAAGCAAAAACAGGCAGTCCAACCCGCGGCGGGCGCCCTGAAACGGAAGCAGTGAAAAGAGATGGCAAGTGGATTATTTCGGGCAGAAAGACATATACTACTATGTCACCTGTGCTGACACATTTTCTTGTATCTGCATGGGTTGAAGAAAAGGAAGGAATTGGATTTTTCTTAATTGAACGAGAAGCAAAGGGATTATCAATTGAAAAAAATTGGGACGTTATCGCCATGAGAGGAACAGAAAGTCACGATCTTGTGTTAGATAACGTTGAAGTAGCAGAAGAAAATTTTGTAGAGCTAAACCATGGACCGAGAGGAAATACAATAAATGGTTGGATTCTGCATATTCCCGCTTGTTATTTAGGTATTGCACAGGCGGCGCGTGATTATGCAGTGAAATTTGCGACAGAATATTCTCCAAATAGTATAAATGGAACCATTAGCCAATTGCCAAATGTACAAAATTTAATCGGTCAGATTGACTTAGAATTAATGAAAGCTAGACATTTCTTGTATAGCGTAGCGGAAATTTATGATGATGAAGCACGCCGTCCATACATTACAAACGAGCTTAGTGTTGCGAAGCATATTGTGACGAACTCAGCTATCAACATTGTCGATAAAGCGATGAGACTAGTTGGAGCAAAAAGCCTTCAACTGTCAAATCCGCTGCAGCGGTATTATCGTGATGTGAGAGCAGGGCTTCACAATCCGCCAATGGATGATATGACAATTTCTAAATTGGCTCAAACAGCCATTCAAGAAATGGAAAATAAATAATTTATATAATGCCTTCTTTTCACAGGGACTGATTTTAAAAAAGCTGATCCAAGGCGTCAAATATTTTTTTGGGTCAGCTTTTTTATGAATTAGCAATGCATCAAAGATATTCAATATATTCGGTAATTGTAGACATCGTGAGCACAATAACTAAGACGCCAGAAAATCCGATTCATAGAGTCTTCAAAATTATGAATTTGAATGAATGAAAGGAGAAACATCAGTTTATAATCGAGTAGGAGGGAGCGATTAACTCCCGTCCTCTCACACCACCGTACGTACGGTTCCGTATACGGCGGTTCAATTAAGATAATTGACGCAAGTCTTTATAACTTCCGTGAATAGCTGTTCTCTTTATGCCAGTGGTCACTCCACCCTCCAAGAGATCTCCCACGGGATTCACCGCTTCCTCCCTCAAGTGAGGTACTACGTTTTCTGTGTTCATCATGACTCACTGAATGCCAAGGGCTATTCTCTCTTAATTGTTCGGTCCTTCTTAGTTGTTCTAGACCAACTAATACTATGACCTCTGCTGACTTCTGACTGTTCAGCTATCTATCACTAGATAGGTTACCAAGGTTACTTGGCGTGCCAGCCAGACCTCCCCGGGTAAGAGTGTAATCTTTCCTTCCATCCATCTGCTTCATTTACTCTGTATCACCTTCGGCAGAAAGGGCTTTGTTTTGTCTTGCAAACTCACCCAGTGATACCTAGCCTCATATGAAGTTCGTGTTCCGAGAGACCCAAAGTTTGCCGCTCGCTTCCTTCAGATTCCGCGTCACCACGGACACCCTTGCGTTAAGCTAACTGCTACTTCTGCCTTCGCAGCTCGGGACTTTCACCCTATAGATTACACCCATGCCGGGCGCACAAAAAAGAGCCCTTTGTCACACAAAGGGCTCAACTCTGTTTTATGCGAAAAGGGGAAAGTATGTTCATATATCAAAGAAAATCAGTATTTCCTCGATTTTTCGCTGAAAGGGCTAGTAAAAATCTACAACTCATCTCCTGAAAACCGACGGAATAAAACCATCCGTTTCAGGAACACTCTTCGTCATTTAAAAGAGACTGGCAACAGCCTATTTAACTGTTTGCCGCTGCCTCTTTTTTCAAAATTAAATTTTTCATTCTCTCCCGATCCCGATCCAAAATCGGTTTTAAATATTTTCCTGTATAAGACTTTTTCGCTTCTGCCACTTCTTCAGGGGTACCCGTTGCAATGATTGTTCCTCCGCCGTCCCCGCCTTCTGGTCCAAGGTCGATGATATAGTCAGCGGATTTAATCACATCTAGGTTATGCTCAATTACAAGAACCGTATCTCCGTTTTCAACAAGCCGATGCAAAACCTTCAAGAGCCTTGCAATATCGTCAACATGCAGCCCTGTTGTCGGTTCATCTAAAATATACAGCGATCTTCCAGTAGATCTGCGATGCAGCTCTGAAGCAAGCTTTATCCGTTGTGCTTCCCCTCCGGACATTGTCGTAGCCGGCTGACCAAGTTTCATATAACCAAGTCCTACATCGTAAATGGTTTGCAGCTTCCGTTTGATTTTTGGAATATTTTCAAAGAACTGAAGTGCGTCTTCCACAGTCATTTCTAAAATATCCGCAATATTTTTTCCTTTATATGTGACTTCAAGAGTTTCCCGGTTATATCTTTTTCCGTGGCATACTTCACACGGAACATATACATCTGGAAGAAAATGCATTTCAATTTTAATGATTCCATCGCCTCGGCATGCTTCACAGCGGCCGCCCTTCACATTAAAACTGAAGCGTCCTTTTTTATAGCCTCTTACTTTCGCTTCATTCGTCGCTGCAAACACATCGCGAATATCGTCAAATACGCCGGTATACGTAGCTGGATTTGAACGCGGCGTTCTTCCAATCGGAGATTGGTCAATGCTGATGACCTTATCTAGATGTTCAATCCCTTTCATTTCTTTATAGGCACCGGGTTTTGTTTTACTGTTATTCAGCTTTTGCGCCAAGCCTTTTTGCAATATTTCATTGACTAACGTACTTTTCCCCGAACCAGATACACCTGTTACTGCCAAAAATACACCTAAAGGAAATTTGACATTTACATTTTTTAAATTGTTCTCGCTTGCTCCTTTTATTTCAATATACCTACCATCCGGTTTTCTTCTTTCGACCGGCAATGGAATGAACTTTTTCCCTGACAAATATTGTCCTGTAAGCGAACGGTCATCATTCATCACTTCTTTTGGTGTACCCGCAGCTACAACTTGACCGCCGTGCACGCCAGCTCCCGGCCCAATATCGATCAAATAATCAGCTGCAAGCATCGTATCTTCATCATGTTCAACTACAATCAACGTATTGCCGATATCCCGCATATTTTGGAGAGCACGGATCAGCCTGTCATTGTCCCGTTGATGCAAACCGATAGACGGCTCGTCCAATATATAAAGTACTCCAGTCAGTCTTGATCCGATTTGCGTGGCAAGACGGATTCTTTGAGCTTCTCCACCAGAGAGCGTACCGGCTGATCTGCTTAATGTTAAATAATCAAGACCTACCTCAATTAAAAAATTCAGCCGTTCTTTTATTTCTCTTAAAATCAAATTGGCAATTTTCATTTCTTTTTCTGTCAATGCCAATTGGTCAAAAAACTGATAGGCTTCACGAATAGACAATTGAGTGACTTGTCCGATATGGCGTCCGTTAATAAGAACAGCCAGACTTTCCTTTTTCAGTCGATGCCCTTTGCATGTCGGGCACGGCTGATTCGTCATATATTTTTCCATTTGTTCGCGTATGAAATCAGATGTCGTTTCTTTATAGCGCCGTTCTATATTGCGGACCACACCTTCAAATTCTACATAGCCTTCCCGGATTTGCCCGAAATCGTTCTCATAGCGAAAATAAATTTTTTCCCCGCCGCTTCCAAATAAAATTTTATCGAGCAGATGTTTCGGTATATCTTTAACCGGAATGTCCATATCAATACCGTAATGGTTGCAAACCGCTTGAAGAAGCTGCGGATAATATTGAGAGCTTGTCGGCTCCCACGGTGCAATTGCGTGTTCCTTTAATGTCAAGTTTTTATTTGGAATAACGAGATCCAAATCCACCTCTAGTTTTGAACCTAAGCCGTCACAAGCATGACAAGCTCCGTATGGGCTGTTAAAGGAAAACATCCGCGGTTCAAGCTCTCCAATCGAAAAACCGCAAATCGGGCAGGCATGATGTTCACTGAAAAGCAGCTCTTCGCCATCGATGATGTCAATTATGACTTTTCCATCACCTAATTTTAAAGCTGTTTCAATCGAATCGGTCAACCGGCTTATAATCCCCTCTTTCACGATCAGCCGATCCACAACGACATCGATGGAATGTTTTTTATTTTTTTCAAGAGAAATATCATCGGTAAGCTCCATCATTTCTCCGTCAATCCGCACGCGGACAAACCCTTGCTTTTTTATTTCCTCCAATGTTTTCACATGCATTCCTTTTTTTCCAGACACAATAGGAGCAAGAACCTGCAGTCTTGTCCGTTCCGGATACTCCATAATCCGGTCAACCATCTGTTCGATTGTTTGCGAAGAAATTTCTATCCCATGCACCGGACATGTCGGCCGCCCGACACGGGCAAAAAGAAGCCGTAGGTAGTCATAAATTTCTGTCACCGTTCCGACCGTTGAACGCGGATTTCTGCTTGTCGTTTTTTGATCAATCGAAATGGCCGGCGATAAGCCTTCGATCGCATCGACATCAGGTTTATCCATTTGTCCTAAAAATTGGCGGGCATAGGCAGATAAAGACTCCACATATCGCCGCTGTCCCTCTGCATAAATTGTATCAAATGCTAAAGAAGATTTGCCCGATCCCGATAAACCTGTTACAACGACAAGCTTGTCTCTTGGAATCGTGACATCAATGTTTTTTAAATTATGAGCGCGTGCACCTTTTACAACAATTTTATCCATTGCCATATCCAATCATCCTTCCGCTTTCATCTCCAAAATTAGATCGCGCAGTTCAGCAGCTCTTTCGAAATCTAATGCTTTTGCAGCTTCTTTCATTTCTTTTTCCATACGGGCTATCAGTTGTTCTCGATCTTTTTTCGACATTTTGTTCAGCTTCACAGCCTTTTCCGTTTTATATTCTGCTTCCTCTTCCGCTGCATATGTCGCCCTAATTACATCGCGAATATCTTTTTGAATCGTTTTTGGCGTAATGCCATGTTGACGGTTATATTCCTCTTGAATCGCACGACGCCGTTTTGTTTCGTTTATGGCGATTTCCATCGATTTTGTGATTGTATCAGCATACATAATGACATGCCCGTTTGCGTTCCGAGCCGCCCGTCCGATTGTTTGAATAAGAGAACGTTCCGAACGAAGAAATCCTTCTTTATCTGCATCCAAAATTGCAACGAGAGAGACCTCCGGAATATCAAGCCCTTCCCTGAGCAAATTGATCCCGACCAACACTTCATGTTTGCCAAGGCGCAGGTCGCGGATAATTTCAATGCGCTCGAGCGTTTTAATTTCGGAATGGAGATATGTCACCTTAATCCCGATTTCCCGCAAATAATCCGTTAAATCTTCCGCCATTTTTTTCGTTAATGTGGTCACAAGCACCCGCTCATTCCGTTTAACCCGCTTTTGAATTTCGCCGATTAAATCGTCTATTTGCCCTTCAACAGGTCGGACGTCAATGGTTGGATCTAAAAGTCCAGTCGGGCGGATAATCTGTTCAACAACAACCGGCGTATGCTCCAGCTCATACGGCCCAGGGGTGGCAGAAACATAAATGACATGTTTCATATGCTTTTCAAATTCCTCAAATTTTAACGGACGGTTGTCAAGTGCTGAAGGCAAACGGAATCCATGATCGACAAGCACTTGTTTTCTCGCCTGGTCGCCGTTGTACATCCCACGGATTTGCGGAATCGTCACATGCGACTCGTCAATGACGATCAAAAAATCATCTCCAAAATAATCTAAAAGCGTATAAGGAGTCGAACCGGGCGGTCTTAATGTAAGATGACGGGAGTAGTTTTCAATCCCGGAGCAAAAGCCCATCTCCCGCATCATTTCTAAATCATATCTTGTCCGTTGCTCGAGCCGTTGCGCTTCCAAAAGCTTTCCATTCTCCCGCAGTTCATGCAGCCGTTCCTCAAGCTCCTTTTCAATATTAGCAATGGCAATTTTCATTTTTTCTTCTCTTGTCACAAAGTGTGATGCCGGGAAAATCGCTACATGCTCCCGCTCTCCAATAATTTCGCCTGTCAGCGCATCAACTTCACGGATACGGTCGATTTCATCTCCGAAAAATTCCACGCGGATACAATGTTCATCGCGCGAAGCAGGGAAAATTTCCACTACATCCCCGCGCACGCGAAAAGTTCCCCTGCGAAAATCTACATCATTTCTTTCATACTGCACATCCACTAAACGGCGCAGCAAGTCATTGCGCTCGATTTCCATTCCTGTGCGAAGACTAACGACCAGCTCACGATATTCTTCTGGCGAACCTAAACCATATATGCAAGAAACGCTTGCGATAATAATAACATCTTTCCGTTCAAACAATGCAGAGGTGGCCGAATGTCTTAATTTATCAATTTCATCATTAATGCTCGCATCTTTTTCAATATACGTATCTGTTTGCGGAACATACGCTTCCGGCTGATAATAGTCATAATAGCTGACAAAATATTCAACTGCATTGTTCGGGAAAAATTCTTTAAACTCGCTATACAGCTGTCCGGCAAGCGTTTTATTATGGGCAATAACCAGCGTCGGTTTGTTCACTTCTTTAATCACATTGGATATCGTAAACGTTTTGCCAGTTCCAGTTGCACCTAACAATGTCTGATGTTTTTTTCCTTGCCTGATTCCCTCCACCAGCTCTTTGATAGCTTTCGGCTGATCTCCTTGAGGCTGGTAATTTGAAACTAATTCAAACCGATCCATGGAACATCCTCCAATTCAGAAACTTATATTTTATTTTAACATATAATCAGGCTGAATCACCAAAAATACGAACTGACGTTTGATTTTCATAGACAATAAAAACCTGTCAATCGTGTTGAACAGGTTTAAGTAGATGTTTTCTTATCCTTTTTCATGCTTCTGGCAGCGATAAAACCAGCTGCTAAGCTGGCTACATCCAAAATGGCGATATAAATAGTATCCATATGACCTGCAAAATAAGAGGCAATTAATAAACCAGCCGTCAACAATGTCCCAACGACATGACTATATGTAACTCTTGTGAAAAATAAGACAAGCAAAAAAGGGGCGAATGCGGCAAACACAAGCTTGATCATAAAAAAACCTCTTTTCGTCAACGGTTATACATTTATTATATTGAAGCCCTCAAAAAGCTTTCAAGCAAAACCACAAAAGAGAAGGGAAAAATAAGCCAATGCAAAGAATAAAAAATGATGCGATGTATAGCGGTCAGAAAACCTAGGATACAGGGGAAATAGTTGAAATCGATGAAGTCAAAATAAACGGCTTTATGATTATATTTAAATGCAATAATGAAGCTCATAGGCTAAAAAATTCGCCTTTATAAAAGCAACTTTTATACTATATTTACTTTTTTCTTACGGTCACCCCCTAAGACTACCCTAAGCATATAAAAAAGCATCCAATAGCCGCCTTTTTTCACTATTGGATACTCTTTCTTAATCTTGAGATAGATAAAACAAATGATCTAAATTTACATATGAAATATCGTATTCAGAATTTACTGCATGTAATATTTTTTGATAATCTTCCACCTTAAGATCTAGTGGTAGATTTTCAAACTATTCTCCATTTACATGAAAATCCAGTATTAATGCACAAAAATCTTTACCATCAACTAAATCCATTGCAAACTCTCTAAAAATATCTGCATCTTCTTCATTTAACTGTTCATCTGACAATACATAGATTTTTATTACATTTTGAAATTGTTGAATATCCTCTTCATTCATGTATTTATAAAGGTCTTCTTAATCCCCGATAATAAGATATCCCATAGACATACTGTTTTTAAATAATAAATAAATTTCTAAATCCCTAAGTCTAATTTGTCTTTTTTAAGATATATAATTTAATTGATTCTCCCTCTAAATGTAGAGATGTTTAATAATTGTTTAAAGATTAAAAAATATTTTTCAATATTCGTTTTGTTTCAGCATATACATTGCAATACTCCTGAACTCCACTTATCAAAAAATGAATGCTTCCAGCCACCTAAACTTAATCATCTCAGCTGTAACATAAAGAGCTGTTAGGTCACCGAGCAATATCTTGGATCAATTCTCTTTAGCATTAGTTTTAGCTTTATCTAATTCTTTTTGGTTCTTAACTGCATTCTTGAAAGTTTCCTTTTCTTGTACACATTTTTTGTATGCCTGATTTTATTTTATGGCTTGGGTTATCTGTAACGATTATTTGCCGATAAATGTTCTTGAGCTTTATTTTTGATTATTCTCCAAAAACGCCTCATATGCTAAACCGATTGCTCCGCAAAGTCCCGCATTATCCCCTAATCCGGGCGGAACAATATAATCTGCAATGTTTTCTAGCACCACTTCATGGCGAACATAACCGTTTAATAAAGCTTGAACATTTTGATGTATAAGGGGGAACAATTGCTTTTGTTTGGCGACTCCGCCGCCAATTATTATTTTTTTAGGCGATAAAACGAGTATAAGGTTGGCAATTCCTTGTGCAATATAGTACGCTTCCAAATCCCATACTTTCTCATTTTTTTCTAATTCTTGCCCCTTTTTTCCCCAGCGTTTTTCTATTGCTGGACCGGATGCCATTCCTTCCAAGCAATCTTTGTGATACGGACAATTGCCGGCAAACGAATCTTCAGGATGGCGCCGAACAAGCATATGCCCCATTTCCGGATGGATTAGCCCGTGTACTAGATGTCCTTCAGAGATGGCACTGACTCCGATCCCGGTACCGATCGTCATATAAATGCAGCTATTCAGACCTTTCGCAGCCCCCCATTTCATTTCCCCCAGCGCTGCTGCATTGACGTCGGTATCAAAGCCAATTGGAATAGGGAATTCTTTTTTTATCGTTCCGACAAGATTTATATTCGCCCACTGTAGCTTCGGAGTAGATGTTATGTATCCGAATGTTTCGCTTGTGCGATCTAAATCAATCGGACCGAATGAGCCAATTCCAAGCGCTTTAATATCTTTATCCCGAAAAAATTTGACCACTTGTTCAAGTACTTCATCAGGCGTTGTCGTCGGAAAAGAAGTCCGCTCGATGATATTTCCGTTTTCATCTCCAATTCCACAGACAAATTTTGTTCCGCCCGCTTCAATTGCACCTAAAAGCATGCACAATTCCTCCCATGATTTTGTCCATAATGTTATGTCCAATTTTTCATTAGCGGCAGGTTGTCAAATTAATAAGATTATAATAAATGTCATATGTTTATGGAAGAGAAATATTAAAAAATGCAAGAAAAAAAGGCGATCAGCCATTAGCTGAAAGCCTCATTTAGAAGTTTTTTATTTCGTTCCCATAAAATCGTTAAACTAATGAGGGTCACTAAAACAGTCGCCCCCATATCAGACAGAATGGCTATCCAAAGCGTAAGCCAGCCTGGAATCGTCAGCAGCAGTGCAGCGGCTTTTAAACCTAGAGCAATCCCGATGTTTAACTTGATGATTCTATTAACTTTTTTGGCGGTTGAAATAGCTTCAGGCAGCTTTCCTAAATGATCTTGCATTAAAACGATATCAGCCGTTTCAATTGCGCTGTCTGTTCCTTTTCCCATTGCAATGCCTAAATCAGCAGCTGCGAGCGCAGGCGCATCATTAATACCATCTCCGATCATTGCCGTTTTTCCTGAGAGAGACAGCTCTTTTACCTTTTCCACCTTTTCTTCCGGCAGAAGGTTTGCAAAATATTCACTTAAACCAACCTTTTTCGCCACTTTTTCAGCAGTTTTTTCGTGGTCTCCTGTCAACATGACAGTTCTCTTCACACCTGTTCGGTGAAGCATGCGGATCACCTGGCTGCTTTCCTGTCGAATTTCATCCGCTATACCGACCATACCGAGAACGTTTTTGTCATCTGAAACCAAAACGATTGTTAGTCCTTCCTGTTTAAAGGCCTTTATGTCTTCCTTTACATTTTCGCTGAGCGAAAGATGTTGAATCGTTTTTTCATTGCCGACACGGTATTCCTTCCCGTCTATCTCCGCTTTTATTCCCTCACCTGATGTTGCAACAACGGAGTGAGCCTCCAAAAGGGAAACGTTTAACTCATCTATTTTTTTCATAATGGCTTTAGCGATCGGATGAGTAGAGGATTTTTCAATTGATCCGATGATGCTCCAAAAAGAAGGATCATATTCTACAAACTTCTCTACATAGGGCTCCCCTTTTGTCAGTGTTCCTGTTTTATCAAAAGCTATTATTCCAATTTTCCCTAATTGCTCTAAATAAACCCCGCCTTTTACAAGAATGCCTTTGCGTGCATTTCTCGTGATTCCTGAAACGATAGCAATGGGAGAGGATAAAACTAATGCACATGGACAGCCGACAATTAACACTGCCAATCCTTGATATAAAGATGTTCTCCAATCAACTCCTAAGAAAAGCGGCGGAATAAAAATAACGACAAGAGAGATAAGCATGATCAAAGGAGTATAATATTTCGCAAACTTATTAATGAATTGCTCAGTCGGCGTTTTTGTTTCCTGCGCTTCTTCAACTAAATGCAAAATTTTCGCTAGAGACGATTCTTCGTAAGGCTTTGTTATCCGAACTTTCAAAATTCCTTCATTATTAATGCTTCCGCCAAACACTTCATCTTTTGCTTCCTTTTCAACAGGGAGAGATTCTCCAGTAATGGCCGCTTCATTAACTGAGCTTTTCCCTTCCACCACTATCCCATCCGATGGAATTTTTTCACCGGCTTTGACAAGAACAATATCCCCTGCCTTGATGTCATGAATGGAAACTTTCTTTTCCTGGCCATCTATAACAATCGTAGCTTCATTCGGCGCAACTTCTAAAAGCGATTCGATAGAACGACGGGCCTTTTCCATTCCCAAGCCCTCTAAATATTCGTTCACTCCAAATAAAATGGCAACAACAGCACCTTCCTTCCACTCTCCAATGCCAAAAGCTCCAATCAAAGCAATTGTCATAAGGGTGTCAATATTAAATTTCAATCGAACGAGGTTTTTGGCCCCTTTCAAAAATGTTTTATATCCGCTGATCACCGTAGCAATTATATACATTGTAACAGCGGCGGATTGTGATAATGTTTTTTCGAACACAACAGCAGCTATAAAAGCTAAAACCGAGAGCAAAACGAGCCACAATAAATAAGAATGTGTATCTTCATGTTTATTTTCTTCCTCAATATAGGCCCCATCCGATGCTAAAATTTTTTTGACTTTCGCAATATTAATTTCTTCATTGACATACAGTTTGCTAGATTGAAAATTTAATTTTGCATTTTCTCCATATTCAAGCTTTTGGATTTCCTCTTCCAGATTCTTTGCGCAATTTGCACAAGACAATCCCTTTACCCGATACTGAATCATTCTCTAATCCTCCAATGAAATAGAGTACACATTGCAGTATATGTGTTTATATGAATAAGTGTTCATATTTTATATGTCCATTTTATGAAAAGACAATTCAATTGTCAAATATTTTCGTAAATATAATTTTGACATGTACATATGAATAACCTTACAATATTAATGTTATCGAAATTCGATATCGATTCTCAAAATGGGGGGTAAAAATGGAAGATAAAGTGTTGCGCAAGCTTTTTCTCGGTTTTATACATATTCATATTTTACATCATGCAAGCGAACATCCTATATTCGGCTTGTGGATGCTTGAGGAACTGAAAAGTCATGGCTACAACATAAGTGCAGGGACTCTTTATCCGATTCTCCACGCAATGGAAAAGGACGGACTGTTAGAAAAAACAGAACAAAATGTAGAAGGAAAAATACGAAAATATTATACAACTACACAGAAAGGGAAAGCCGTTCTGAAAGAAGCCCGGACGAAAGCGTACGAGCTTTTTAAAGAAATACATAATGAAGGTGGGGGATAACATGAAGGAATCAAAATGGAAAACGCTGTTCGAGATATTTGCCATTTCCACAAAGCTTGGATTGACCTCATTTGGGGGGCCAATCGCCCATTTAGGATATTTTCATGAAGAATATATTCGGAGAAGAAAATGGTTGGATGAAAAGAGCTATGCAGATTTGGTTGCTTTATGCCATTTTTTACCCGGACCTGCCAGCAGCCAAGCCGGGGTCGGCATCGGTCTCATGCGGGGAGGAATATTAGGCGGACTTTGCGCCTTTATCGGCTTTACGTTTCCGTCTGCAATCGCACTGATGATCTTTGCTCTTATTCTTAAAGAGTTACATATTGTTGATGCCGGCTGGATTCACGGCTTAAAGATTGTTGCTGCTGTTGTAGTCGCCCATGCTGTTATTGGAATGGCACAAAAACTTGCCCCTGACCTAGGGAGAAAAGCCATCGCATTAGGCGCGCTAGTCGTTACTTTATTATGGCAACATGCTTTTTCCCAAGTTGTCGTCATGTTGCTAGCGGCTTTTATTGGATTTTTATTATATACAAAAGTAGAAGAAGATACCCAGACTTCGTTGCAGGTGCCGATTTCAACACGATTTGCCGCAAGCTGTTTATTGTTATTTTTCGGGCTTCTCCTTTTCCTTCCTTTATTAAAAGTGTGGACTTCTTCTTACTGGATCGGCTTGTTCGACAGCTTTTACCGCTCTGGATCTCTCGTATTTGGGGGAGGACATGTGGTGCTCCCGCTGCTTGAACAGGAATTTATTCCAACAGGAATGTTAACAGAAAAAGAATTTTTGGCTGGTTACGGAGCAGCACAGGCAGTTCCTGGTCCTTTGTTTACATTTGCTTCTTATATTGGAGCGGTCATGAATGGATGGGCTGGGGGATTCGTTGCAACTTGCGCCATCTTTCTTCCGGCAATTCTGCTCATTTTTGGTACATTACCGTTTTGGGGAAAGCTTCGAAGCAATTCAAAGATTAATGGTGCGTTAATGGGCATACAAGCTGCTGTCGTCGGAATTTTAATTGCCGCTTTTTATGATCCGATCTGGATAAGCTCCATTAATCGTCCGATTGATTTCGCTTTTGCTGCAATTTTATTCAGTATGCTCGCTTATTGGAGGATAGCTCCATGGATTATCGTCTTAACGGGCGCCATTGGCGGCTTGTTCTTGTAAAATTAGATCTGCTGACACAAAGATCCTTCAGGTTTCATTTGATATGATCCCTCTTATGTAGACCTGTCTACCATAAGAGGGATTCCTTTACGGCTAAACCGGACAAAGTATGCCCTTTTCCGACATTTTTTGATCTGGCAGAAGCTGCTATTCATGCCCGGCTTCACCTGTTCCTGTATGAAGGCTAGCCGACAGCGTGAATTAACCAAGTTAACGTTTAGGCAAGGCTGTTCAAGAACGAGAGGTTATCTTCTGCTAGTCAATAATTAAAATAAACATATTGAAATGCTCAATTTCCATGCTTGGCAGCTTCTCAAAAAGATAACTGAATCGACTTCTCAATGATTGCTCGCAAGTACCCTGAAATGTCCTTATACGATCAATTTAGAAATTCTCTCCAGCTGCAATCTACTTTGAAGCAATCATCTTTTAAAAACTGCTTCATTTATCTCATTGCTATTGTCACTTTTAACGAGCTCTTAGATTTCTTAAGCCCACTGAAAATGCCTCAGAACTAGTTGACCGTATTTCCAATCTGAAAGGTTCCCTCCTCATTATGTACTGTTAAACAGATTTCCTAAACTTGACAAAATACAGAATGCAAAATACAATAAAATATGAACATATGCTCATATATAATAAAAGAACGAGGGAATTATGAATGAAGACGGAAGATCATTCTTTCTTAAAACCTGAAACAATTGAACATATATCGCAAATATTTAAGGTGTTAGCCGACCCTACTCGAATTAAAATTCTTTATTTGTTATCACAAGAAGAGTGCAGCGTAAATCATATTGCCGAAGTGTTGGAAATGTCTCAATCAGCAGTTTCCCATCAGCTTAGTATATTGCGAAATCTTAGACTTATTAAGTATCGCCGTGAAGGAAAAACACTGATTTACTCCTGTAATGACGAACACGTTTTTTCATTATTAAAACAAGCCATTGATCATTCTGAACATCAGTAAGGAGGCATTTGACCATGAACAGCCATCACCACTCTCACGACCATCACGACTTTAACAGGGAAAACAATAAAAAAGGACTTATAATTGCACTGCTCATTACTGTTGGAATTTTGCTGTTAGAGTTTTTCGGGGGGTTAATGACAAACAGTCTGGCCCTTCTTTCTGACTCTGGACATATGCTTAGTGACGCCAGTTCGCTTGCTCTTAGCCTAATTGCTATATGGTTTGCGGCCAAACCAGCCTCCCCAAATAAAACGTATGGCTTTTATCGTTTTGAAATTTTAGCCGCTTTGTTTAATGGAGTTACCTTGTTTGTTATCGCTGGATTTATCATTTGGGAAGCTGTTCAGCGTTTTTTCAATCCGCCGACTGTAGCAAGCGGCTCGATGATGTTGATTGCGTCTATTGGTCTTTTTGCTAATCTTTTAAGCGCCTGGGTGTTAATGAGAAAAGGTGATGTGAAACATAATGTCAATGTTCGCAGCGCTTATCTTCACGTTATCGGCGATGCTTTAGGCTCTGTCGGAGCCATTGCTGCAGGATTCATCATGTGGCTCTTTGGCTGGTATATAGCAGACCCTATTATTTCCATTTTAGTTGCTTTATTAATATTAAAAGGCGCTTGGGGAGTTTTGAAGCATAGCATACACATTTTGATGGAAGGAACGCCCGTTACCATTGATCAAAATGAAGTGAAGAAAGCCTTAAAAAGTATTGAAGGTGTGAAGGATGTTCACGACCTGCATATTTGGACGATTACATCAGGTTTAGATTCACTAAGCTGCCATATTTTAATTGAAGATCATCATGACAGTCAAAAAGTGTTACAAGCTGCCATTCACATGATTGAAGAAAAATTTAAGATTTTGCATACAACCATTCAAATTGAAACCTCTCAAATCCATCATGGAAAAATGAAAGTCTAGCTTTTTTCGGAGTTGATTGAAATGGGACAAAATGTTGATGTTCTTGTAATCGGTGCTGGCCAAGCAGGATTAGCGATGGGGTATTATCTAAAGCAACACGATATATTATTTGCCATTGTCGGCAAGGAAAATCGAATCGGAGATGTTTGGAGAAATCGTTACGATTCTTTAGTGCTTTTTACCCCTCGATCGTTTAGCTCCTTGCCAGGAATGGTCTTAAAGGGTGACCCGGACGGATATCCAACTAAGGATGAAATAGCCGATTATTTAGAGGATTATGCTCAAAAATTCGAATTACCTATTCATCTGAATACAGAAGTCATTTCTCTTCAAAAAGAAAATGAGATTTTTAAAGTGACAACCAACCATAGGAGATATATGGCAAATAAAGTGGTTATAGCAACAGGGCCTTTTCAAAAGCCTTATCTTCCACCATTTGCCGAAAGCTTATACGATCAAGTGTATCAAGTGCATACATCCGGCTATTTGAATCCATCTCAATTGCAAGATGGCTCTGTTTTAGTAGTCGGTGCAGGAAATTCTGAAGCGCAAATTGCAGTTGAATTGTCCGAAGACAGAGAAGTTTATTTATCAGTAGGTCATAAAATGAGATTTCTCCCACTTGAAATTATGGGGAAAAGTATTTTCTGGTGGTTTCAAAAAATAGGTTTATTAGACGTCCATATCAATAGCCCGTTAGGCAGGTTGATCAGTAAACAAAGCGATCCTATTTTCGGTAAAGAGCTGAAACATTTATTACAAGAAGGCAAAATAAAAATGAAGCCTAAAACAGAGAGTGTTTCAGGAGATGTTATCTCTTTTGCAGATAACAGTCAAATTCAAGTTCAAAATGTCATTTGGGCAACCGGATTTTATTTTGATTACAGCTGGATACAAATTCCTAATGTTTTAGATCATAGAGGAAAGCCCGTTCACCAACGAGGGGTTACTCCTGTGAAAGGATTGTACTTCTTAGGATTGCCTTGGCAATATCGGAGAGGCTCCGCTCTTATCGGAGGGGTGGGCGCCGATGCAGAGTACTTGATAAATGATATTTTAAACCATTGAAGGTGCTTGCAATGTTTAGCTAAAGTTTTTCTAGCCGCGGCTATTTTCATGATTAGACATATTTACTGAAAGGCTTCAAATATTATTGAACAATGTCAGTTCCTTTGTACAATAATTTCTCGAGCCTAATTCTGCTAGCTATAACATTTTTTGACGTAAAAAACCACTTAGCCAATCATTGACTAAGTGGTTTGATGTGATAGAGAAAATATACCTTTATCGTTCCGGAAAAAAAATGAAACTCATTCCGAAGAATTATGGCCTATCCCTAAAAATTATGTCGCTATTCCGGTTGATTATGAACCATTCATACCGGTTAAGAGGCTTCTGACTTCCACTTCTCACCTTGCACAAAGAGCAAGCCGAGTTCATGATGCTCCCCTTCGTATAAGGCGCGTTGGACAAAACGGATTTCTTTGTTATGTCCTAGTACCTCCAACTTACAATGCGTCCTGCTTATCTGCAGCGCTTCGTAAAATTCGTACGTTGTTTTTACATTTTTTCCATTCACCTTTGTTATAACTTCTCCCGCTTTTATTCCCATTTTCTCTCCCGGGGATTGAGGAAGCGTGCCTAATACGACCAGTCCATAATCTTGTTTCGAGAAATAAAAAGCGGCCGAATTATCATTCATCCTTTGTTTTACAGTTATTAATCCCTTTCCTATCAATGCAAGAGCCGCGGCAACAAACGACAGAAATGGAGCCCACAACGAAGCAGCAGCAACAACAAGAGAAATAATTCCAAGAATCGAAATGCGCCGGCCTGTTACTTGAATGCTTTCCTTTGGCAAAGACCCTTGAATTCTTTGATAAAAACCGACAAAATACGGAATCATCACGAGCATAAATGGTTCACCATTTAAAGAAATAATTGGCCACCAAGAAAAAGGAGATTCCAATGAACCGCCTGGAACTAAAAGCATTAACGGAATCATCCATGTTCTGTTCGCTACATGATTCCCAATCGGCATTCCTCTCTTGCTTTTTATGATAAATGGGGATGTATGGTAATGTGCTGTTCGATAGATGAGAATCCCTTCACAAATAAGCAAAAAGCTCAAAAATAGCGACAAGACGCTGTAGTTTGTTTTATCAAGGCTCACAAAAAATTCATCGATCCAAGGAGATTGATCTGCCACTCCATTTAATAAAGCTGTTAAAAAAATCGTTCCGCCCAATGAGATCGTTGATGACAAAAAACGCGGCTGAAAAGTTAAACTAACAGCCAGCAGCCAAATAGTCAATAAAACGAGTGTTCCGAATGGAATCCACAGTCCTAGAAGCATGAAAAGAACAGAAAGGATAAGGCCAGCGATAATTCCCTTCGTATAAGTAAAACGAATATCGTCAAACACATCATATACGCGCACATGAAAAGATTTTCGTTCTCTTCTAACCCGCCAATATCCATTTAAAAAGGAAAAAATGAGAAAGAAATACAAAAGCGGATGCAAGAAAAAACGGCCTATGCTGAAAAGCAATTCTAAAAGCCATTGTCCAACCAAACGGCCCACCCCTTTTACGAATCATATGAGACTTTCCTCTATTTTATCAAATCTTTTAAAAAAGAAGCTAGAACGTCATATAAAAAACTGGAAATAGGTAAAAAGGCCGATTGACCAAATTCATGGAGCAGCGGCTTTTTTGGCTTCATACCGCTTTTTTCTAAAAAGCTGAATGAATCAAACTTGCAGCAAATTGATCAAAAAATTGAGCAAGGAAACAGCCACTTAACAATGCCGCTCTGTCACTTCCCAATGATTTAAATCGAGTAGGAGGGGGTGACTAACCCCCGTCCTCTCACACCACCGTACGTACGGTTCCGTATACGGCGGTTCAATTAAGATAATTGACGCAAGTCTTTATAACTTCCGTGAATAGCTGTTCTCTTTATGCCAGTGGTCACTCCACCCTCCAAGAGATCTCCCACGGGATTCACCGCTTCCTCCCTCAAGTGAGGTACTACGTTTTCTGTGTTCATCATGACTCACTGAATGCCAAGGGCTATTCTCTCTTAATTGTTCGGTCCTTCTTAGTTGTTCTAGACCAACTAATACTATGACCTCTGCTGACTTCTGACGGTTCAGCTATCTATCACTAGATAGGTTACCAAGGTTACTTGGCGTGCCAGCCAGACCTCCCCGGGTAAGAGTGTAATCTTTCCTTCCATCCATCTGCTTCATTTACTCTGTATCACCTTCGGCAGAAAGGGCTTTGTTTTGTCTTGCAAACTCACCCAGTGATACCTAGCCTCATATGAAGTTCGTGTTCCTCAGACCGGAAGTTTGCCGCTCGCTTCCTTCAGATTCCGCGTCACCACGGACACCCTTGCGTTAAGCTAACTGCTACTTCTGCCTTCGCAGCTCGGGACTTTCACCCTATAGATTACACCCATGCCGGGCGCACAAGAAAACGCAGCCATATTGTCATAAAGCTGCGTCCATCCTCTGTATGCATAAATAATTGTAAATTTCACTACGATATGAAAGCAGAAATTTTCTCAACTGAAAAGCCTGCACAAGGAAGCGAAATCTCATTTAGAGGCTGTCCATAAAGTGAAATCCCTATTGAAAACAAAAAATCATAAACATCGATATATCAACGTTTCTAAAACATTAAAGCGAGCGTCAATAAGCCGTAAAAACGACTTATTAGACAGCCCCTTAAACAAAATGCAACAGAAAAACTGCCGTATTTTTTCAATACTTAAGAAGATCGTGCTAATAGTGAAATGGCAGTTTGCAGCTGCAAGTCATTTTGTTTTGAACGAGTTTCTTTTGTGATCAATTCATTCATTTTTATAGCTGTTTTTTGATCCACTTTCCCCGTCACGGATAAACCGTTCATTTTTTGAAACGCCTTTACAGCCAGCTCGGTTTCTAAACTGAAATAACCGTCTTTTCTCCCAGGATCATAACCTAATCCTGATAATAATATTTGTGCAATGCGAACTTGTTCATTATTCATCTCTTTCTTTAATGGCTGATAAATATCGAGCGGTCCAGCTTTAAAATAATCCGGCTGCGATATTTTTACCGTTGGTTCCACACCTTTTTCATGAATCCAATTTCCCTTAGGAGTCAACCATTTGTATAACGTCAGCTTTATGTTGCTTCCATCATCCAGCGGTATTGTTTGCTGAACTGTTCCCTTTCCAAAGGATTTTTCGCCGACAATGGTATAACCCCCCGCTTCTTTCAACGCAGCTGCCAAAATTTCCGAAGCAGATGCGCTGCCGTTGTCAATTAAGACGGCAATAGGATAATGCTTCTTTTCTTTTAATGTTGAATAATACATCTCCCTTTTTCCGTCTCTCTTTTCTATTTGAATATATGGTGCATGATTAGGAACGAGCTGATGCAAAATTTGCTCTACAGCCTGCAAATATCCCCCCGGATTGCCGCGAACATCGATGACTAAACCGTTAATTTTCTTTTTTTCTAACATTTTTAGCTTTTGTTTAAAGTCATCAGCTGTCCTTTCAGAAAATGAAGTAATATGCAAGACACCTAACCGCTTCCCATTTTTATTGATTTCGGAGCTGAACACTGTTTCAATCGGAATCTCATCCCGCTTTACTTCAAAAAACAATAAATCTTTACTTCCAGGGCGGCGTATCGTAAGTTTGACGATTGTTCCTTTTTCTCCTCTGATTTTCAGTACTGCTTCATGAAGATCTGAACTGGAAACTGTTTTACCATCAATTTTCACAATTTCATCATTTGGCTTTAAGCCCGCTTTTTCCGCCGGCGAATTTTTAAATGGTGAAATAATGGTTATTTTGCCGTTGTTCATACCGATTTCGGCACCGATTCCTTCAAATGAAGAATCAAGGGACTCTGTAAATTGTCTAACAGTTTCCTTATCCATATAGACTGAGTATGGATCGCCTAAAGAAGATAGCATCCCTTGAATGGCACCTTCTAGGAGACGTTTTTTGTCGACTGGATGGACATATTTTTCAGAAATTAATTCATACGTTTTTATAAATTTCTCCAATCCTGGAATGGTTTCATCTGAACTTTGCGCAGATGCAGCAATTGTTTTATTTTCCAGCGATTCATTATTTTCAGCATGACCGTGCACATCCAAAACGACGATGGAACTGGTCACGATCCAAAACACTGTAATCAATTTTATTATTTGTTTCATATGTTTTTGCCTTCCTTTCCAACAATCCGAATTATTTATAGCGTATGCAAAGCTTGTACAAATCATGTGCGGATTACAGGAAAAGGAAAAGCAATTCAAAAAACTTAATATACCGCCCTTTGACAAGAATTTGACCGCTTCTAGTCAAGTTCCATCAAGAAAACAGAAAAAATCAGCCAACGATCATCTTTGCTTTGAAAATGGGTAAGGTGTTTTGTTCTCATAAAAACGCTTTCCTTTTCTTTAGTCAAGCAAACTGCCTACACCGGCATAATCATACGGGAGGAGTAACTATATTTTTTGTAATTATCTATCACTACATGAAAAAGAATTATTGTGAAAATCAATCCATTGAAGCTTGATGTAATCTCCCGTTTCCTCTATTTTTTGCATCGATGAAACACGATCAGAAGAAAACTGTTTTGCAATTTATAAAAAAAATAACAATGCACAACAAACTCTTCTTCCCTTGAGAGCTTATTGTGCATTGTTAATAAATTTTTATGGAAGAACGCTTAAAGGATTGATCGCGCTGGATTTGCCTCGCCATGTTCCGTTATGTACTTCAAAATGTAAATGTTGGCCTGCCTGTGGGTTATTCTTAGTTGGTTTCGGATACACATTTCCTGAATTTCCCATATATCCAATAAACTGACCTTGGCTCACTTTTTGACCATTTGAAACGTTAATGCTTCTCAAATGCCCGTAAAGTGTAGTATACGTTTTACCGTTAATATTATGGATGATCATAATCACATTACCGTAGCCGCTCATTTGTCCAGCATAACTAACCGTGCCGCCAGCAGAAGCGTAAACTGGAACCGTTCCTCGTTTTGCAATATCAATTCCTGCATGTAACCTGCCCCATCTCATCCCCATTTTAGAGGTAAGAACACCTGAAGCCGGCCAGATAAAAGATCCGCTTCCTGCAGCTGATGATACAGATGGTTCTGGTGAAGATCCGCCATCGCTTGAAGCAGCAGTTTTATCACTTGAAGCAGCAGTTTTATCGCTTGATTTAGAAGCAGATTGTGAAGCTTGAGCCTGTCTAGCCTTTTCTTCTTCTAGTCTTTTTAAATATTCTTGCTGCTGTTGTTCAATCATTTTTTGCTGCTTTGCCAGCATAGCATCTTGATGTACCAAATCTTCTAATTGATCCATTGCCTGGCCATGTTCCGCTTCCAATTGCCCCAACAATTTATCTTTTTCATCAATTTGCTTATCTAGCTCTTGTTTCAATGAAGCCAATTCAGATAAAGCTTCTTCCAAAGAGGACAGCTGTTTGTTTAATTTAGCCTCCGCTTCCTCTTTCAGTTTCATATCTCTTTCATGCTCTTCAATAATTTTTTGATCCGCATCAACGATCGTTGTAACAGCGCTTATACGAGTTACAAAATCATTGAAGCTTTTCGCACCTAAGATAACGTCGAGATAGCTGATTGTACCTCCGGCTTCCTGCAAGGATTTTGCCCGTTCTTTTAACAGTTCATTCCGCTTTTCAATCCGTTTTTTTACTTCAGCAATTTGTTTTTTCAACTGTTCAATTTCAGCTTTAGTTTTCTTGATTTCATTCTCTTTCTCTTCGATTTTTTCACCAGTATCCAGCAATTTTTCATCTAACTTTTTAATCTCTTGATTAAGTTGATTTTGTTTTGTCTCTAATTCTTTTACTTCACTTTTCTTGCTTTCTATATTCGACTGAACATTTGACCGCTCATTTTGAATTCTTGCTTTTTTCTCCTCAAAGGATGACGCATAAGCGCTTTTGCTCAGCGGTACAAATACCCCGCTTGTCCCCAATATAGCTGTAAGACTTAATGTCACTATTCTCTTTTTCACAATCCGGTTCCTCCTCTTAATTCATGTTTTCAATCAATTCGATCTGGTATGGCAAGAGCTGCCTAAGATAAACTACACTTTCAAAAACTTTCGAACAGACATTAAGCTTCCCCATATGCCGATTAAGACGCCGATTAACAATAAGATAGCCGATATTTGAAAAACAAAAGGAGAAAATGGCAACAACTCAACAAAAGAACCTTGAATATAAGGAACGGCAATATTTACTAAGCTATTGTAGCTGACAACTAAAACTGTAATTGGTATGACAGCTCCCAGCGCTCCTAAAAACAAACCTTCTAAAAAGAACGGCCAGCGTATAAACCAGTTTGTTGCACCAACAAGTTTCATAATTTCTATTTCTCGTCTGCGGGCAAATATAGTGATTTTTATAGTGTTTGAGATTAAAAACATCGCAGTAAACACAAGCCCGATGATCAACACTATACCGATATTTCTTGAAACGTTGAGAACTTCAAACAATTTTTTTACAGTGTCTTCTGCATATTGAACATCTTCGACAAAGCGCATTTTTTTAATTTCTTCCGCTACAACTGGAGTATCTTCGGGAACTTTCGTTTTGACGATGAAAACATCGTTTAAAGGATTATCCTGTTCAAATAGCTTGAATGACTTTCCTTTTTCACCGAAGCTTTTAATTAATTTTTCCAGCTCCTGGTCTTTGGAAGAAAATTGGACGTTCTCCACTTTTTCTAGATTTTTTAGTTTCGATTCAAGTTGGTTTTGAGCGTTTTGATCTGCTGTCCTGTCAATTAGCACGGTTATTTCAACATCTTCTTCAATGTTGCTGGCAATATTATTTAAATTCATCATAATAACCAAAAACGTACCGACCAAAAGAAGGGTCACTGTTACGGCTGATATAGAGGCTATGGACATCCAAGCGTTTCGCCCAAGACTTTTTATCGCCTCCCGCAAATGACGACCGAGAGTTTTATTCATAAAGACCATACTCCCCTCTCGCCTCATCACGCACAATTTTGCCGTCCTCAATAGCGATAACCCGCTTTCGAATCGTGTTCACAATCACTTTATTGTGTGTTGCCATTAACACCGTTGTGCCCCGATTGTTGATCTCCTCTAGCAATCTCATAATCTCCCAAGAGGTTTCAGGGTCCAAATTTCCTGTCGGCTCGTCAGCTATTACAACAGGCGGATTGTTTACAATGGATCTAGCAATTGATACGCGCTGCTGTTCACCGCCAGACAATTCGTCAGGGAAGAAACGTGCCTTATGCTTCAATTGCACAAGATCGAGCACATTTAACACTCTCTTTTTAATGTTCTTCGGATTTTCCCCGATCACTTCCAAAGCGAAGGCAACATTCTCATAAACAGTCAATTTCGGCAATAATTTAAAATCTTGAAAGACAACCCCGATATTTCTCCGCAAATACGGCACTTCTTTTTCTTTAAGGTTTTCTAGTTGTATACCGTTTATGACAATACTGCCTTTTGTAGGCTTTTCTTCCCGATACATCAATTTGATAAATGTCGATTTTCCAGCACCGCTAGGACCTACGATGTATACAAATTCGCCTTGATTGATTTTTATTGAAATACCGTTAATGGCCAAAACACCATTCGAATAGGTTTTATAAACATCCTTCATTTCGATCATGCTATCACCTGAAGTCATTGAATTATTTCAGTACTTAGTCAAAAAAATTTTTATAACTTGAAACTAATGTTATTTTCTATTCGTCTATTAATTATGAAGCAGAAAACAAATCTTACATCCTTCCCACAAAAAACATTATAACATCATTTTTCGTCAAAAATAGACTTTTTCATATTACATTTTTGTTTCAATATCATATTTCGAGGGAAAATTTTTAAAATTCTTGTAAAAAAAACTACAAAATTTTCTATTATCTGCTATTTTTTTCTATAGCATAAAAAAGCGAGGGTGATCATGTCCCCTCGCTTCTTATGTTACTTTTGTCCTGCAAGCCACTCAGCGACAACATCTGCTTCGCTATCGTTCAATAAACCTTTTGGCATAGCGCCTTTGCCGTTTAAAATAATATCTTTTATTTCATCTTTGCTATATTTGCTTCCAACTTTCTGTAAACTCGGACCGGAAGCACCTTCAAGATTTTGTCCATGGCAGCTTGTACAATTTTGTTTTATCAGATCTTCTGCAGATGCAGTATTCTCAGCTTGATCTGTTCCGCCATTTGTTCCGCTTTCTTGGTCATTCCCGCCGCCCCCGCATGCAGCTAATACGAGTGAAAGACCAAATACTAAGATCAAGAACTTTTTCACTGCGAAATCCCCCTTCGCCAATTAGTCTCGAAGATATTATAACCTAATTATTGAGGTTTCAATCTGAAACAAATTGACCAACATTTGACAATCCTGTGAAAATAACTTGAATATTGATAAAAAAGAAAAAGGGTGTCTAATAAGTCGTTTTTACGCCTTATAGACGCCCCTTTAATGTTTTAAATGTTGATATATCAATGTTTATGATGTTTCGTTTCAATGGATTTTGACTTTCTGGACAGCCCCACAAGTTCTCTAATCAAATGGAATTTAGGGCAGTTTTTCTTCGTCATTTTTCCGCATCACAGTTCTATTCGCTCATCTTTTGTAAACGCGTCATCATCCTTTTCATAACAGCCTTAAGACAATTTTGCTCTTAAATATGCATCAATAAATGCATCAATTTCCCCATCCATTACAGCTTGGACGTTGCCGATTTCGACATTTGTCCGGTGATCTTTCACCAATGAATATGGATGGAAGACATAAGAACGGATTTGGCTACCCCAGCCAATTTCCTTTTGCTCTCCTCGAATTTCCGCTAATTCTTTTTCCTGCTCTTCAATTTTTAATTGGTATAGCTTAGATTTTAACATTTTCATTGCTCGTTCTCTGTTTTTAATTTGAGAGCGCTCCGTTTGACATGTCACGACAATTCCAGTTGGCAAGTGTGTAATCCGTACCGCCGAGTCGGTCGTATTTACGTGCTGCCCTCCCGCACCGCTTGAACGGTACGTGTCAATTTTCAAATCCTCGCTTCTAATTTCAATATCGATTTCATCATTAAATTCTGGCATCACTTCACAGGAAACAAAGGAAGTATGGCGGCGGCCTGATGCATCAAAAGGAGAAATGCGCACTAACCGATGGACTCCTTTTTCCGCTTTTAAATAACCGTATGCATTGTGTCCTTTAATTAACAGCGTTACACTTTTTATTCCTGCTTCATCACCCGGAAGATAATCGATCGTTTCAACTTTAAATCCTTTCTTTTCCGCCCATCTCGTATACATTCGCAGGAGCATAGATGCCCAGTCCTGAGATTCCGTCCCTCCTGCTCCCGGATGAAGCTCTAAAATCGCGTTGTTTTTATCGTAAGGCTCATTTAAAAGAAGCTGTAATTCAAAATTATTCAATTCCTTCGTTAATTTTTTCAATTCGGATTCAAGCTCTCTTTGCAAATCATCATCCGGCTCTTCTTTAATAAGCTCGTAAGTTACTTGAAGATTTTCATATGATTCATTTAAATGGTTAAATTCTCCGACAAGATCTTTTAAGGCGTTTGCTTCATTAATTACCTTCTGAGCTGCTTGCTGGTCATCCCAAAAATTTGGCGCAGCCATTTGCTCCTCTAATTTTTTTATGCGTGCTTCCTTCTCTTCTAAGTCAAAGAGACCCCCTAAAATCCGCTAATCGTTTAGCCATTTTCTCCAGTTCATTCCGAATTTCTACTAAATCCATTAGTCCATCACCTCTAAAAATTTTTTGCACAGTATACTATATTTTTGCAGATTCGCTTTGTCCACTTATACATTAATTAAAAAATTTATGGGACAGGCGAGACTGACATCTCGCCACACCCATTCTATTTAAAATCGTTATCTTCCGCAACAATGTTTGTATTTTTTGCCGCTTCCGCACGGACATGGCTCGTTGCGGCCAACCTCTTTTGCTTTTCTGACAGGTTTCTTTTTCGTCTGGGCGTCTCCTTCTTTCGGCTGCACGGCTTCGCCGACCGCCACTTCCTGACGTTCCAAATTGTTTTGAATTTCAGCTTTCATTATATATTTTGTAACCTCTTCTTGGATGGACGCAATCATATTTTCAAACATTGTGTAGCCTTCCAATTGATATTCACGAAGCGGATCGGTTTGTCCGTATGCACGTAAATGAATACCTTGGCGAAGATGATCCATTGCATCGATGTGATCCATCCATTTTGTATCAACGGCGCGGAGTACAATGACTCGTTCAAATTCACGCATGTTTTCCTCGCCAAAAGCAGCTTCCTTCTCATCATAACGCTTCTTCGCTTTTTCCCAAATGATATCAATAATTTCATCCGATTCTTTTCCGCGAAGGTCATTTACATTAAAGTCATCTGCTTCATCCAAAATATTGGCTTTTACCCAGTCGACTAGTCCTTCAAGGTTCCAGTCTTCTGGAAGCTCTTCTTCAGGCGTAAATGACTGTACAACACGGGTAATCGTTTGTTGAATCATGTCTTCAACATTTTCTCGCAGATTTTCAGATTCAAGCACTTCATCTCTTTGTTTATAAATAATTTCACGCTGCTGACGGAGCACATCATCATATTGAAGAAGCTGCTTCCGCGCATCAAAGTTGTTTCCTTCCACCCGTTTTTGCGCCGATTCCACAGCACGGGTAATCATTTTGCTTTGAATCGGCTGGGAATCGTCCATTCCAAGCCGATCCATCATGCTCATCATACTTTCTGAACCGAATCGGCGCATCAGTTCATCTTCCATTGACAAATAAAACTGCGTAACACCCGGGTCTCCTTGACGTCCAGAACGTCCTCTCAGCTGATTGTCAATTCTTCGGGATTCATGGCGTTCTGTGCCGATGACAGCTAATCCACCCAACTCTTTTACGCCTTCGCCGAGCTTTATATCCGTTCCCCGTCCGGCCATATTTGTCGCGATCGTCACAGCATTCTTTTGTCCGGCTTGTTCAATAATTTCTGCTTCCTTTGCATGGTTTTTTGCATTCAACACATTGTGCGGAATTCCCCGCTTCTTAAGCATATTAGAAAGCAATTCAGATGTTTCAACCGCGACTGTACCTACTAGAACAGGCTGACCAATCATGTGCCGCTGAACGATGTCTTCTACAACCGCTTTAAATTTCCCCTCCATTGTACGGTAAACGAGGTCCGGACGATCTTCGCGGATAACCGGCTTGTTTGTCGGGATGGTAATAACCTGCATGTTATAAATGTTGCGAAATTCTTCTTCTTCTGTTTTCGCAGTACCTGTCATTCCCGCCAGCTTTTCATACATTCGGAAATAGTTTTGGAACGTGATCGTTGCCAACGTCATGCTTTCATTTTGAATTTCAAGGCCTTCTTTCGCTTCGATTGCCTGATGCAAACCGTCGCTGTAACGGCGGCCTTTCATTAACCGTCCGGTAAATTGGTCTACAATGATCACTTGTCCGTCTTCAACAACATAATCAACGTCTTTATGCATGACGACGTGGGCTTTCAGCGCATTGCTGATATGATGGTTTAGTGTGACGTTTTTTAAATCGAACAAATTATCAATATGGAAAGCACGCTCCGCTTTTTCAATCCCTTCTTCTGTAAGTTGAACGGATTTCGTTTTTTCATCATAAGTATAATCTTTATCCTTTTGAAGCGTTCTGACAAAAGCATTTGCCTGAATATACAGTTTGGTGGATTTTTGTGCTTGTCCAGAAATAATAAGCGGAGTTCTTGCTTCATCAATTAAAATGGAGTCTACCTCATCGATTACCGCAAAATGCAGAGGGCGCTGCACTTTTTGTTCCTTGTATAAAACCATATTGTCGCGCAAATAATCAAACCCAAGTTCGTTATTTGTTGAATAGGTGATATCAGCTTCGTAAGCAGCCTTTTTCTCCTCTTTTGACATACCGTTTAAATTTAAACCAACAGTCATGCCGAGAAATTCAAAAATTTTGCCCATTTCTTTTGCGTCCCGGCTTGCCAAATATTCATTGACGGTAACGACGTGAACGCCTTTCCGCGTCAACGCATTTAAGTAAACAGGCATCGTTGAGGTTAATGTTTTCCCTTCACCTGTCTTCATTTCCGCAATATTGCCTTCGTGAAGGGCAATAGCTCCCATAAGCTGTACTTTATATGGATACAGGCCGAGCACTCTGTGAGCGGCTTCTCTTACAACTGCATAGGCTTCCACAAGCAGATCATCGAGTGTTTCTCCCTTTTCAAGCCGTTCCGCAAACTCAGCTGTTTTTGACCTCAATTCCAAATCAGAAAGCTTTCTCATATCTGGACCGAGAGCATTTATTTTTTCAGCTATTTTTTCATAACGAGCTAAAGTGCGTTTATTCGGATCAAACACTTTATTTAAAAGTCCAAGCATCTTTAACGCTCCTTAATTTATTTTAATTATTTTAGTTTCTTTTAAATTTTATCACTGCTTTTCCAAGCGTACAACTTTTGCTGTGTGAAAGTCTTTCCATAAACCCGTCCCATTTGTCTACATTTTATTTGCTTGAAGGTAAAAAAAGTACAGCCAAGGTAGGCTGCACTTTTTTATATATAATAAATTTTACTCATTTGGTTCAATTAATCCATAGCGGCCGTCTTTTCTGCGGTAGACAACATTTGTTCTATTTGTATCAGAGTTCGTAAAAACAAAGAAGTTATGGCCGAGCATGTTCATTTGCAAAATAGCTTCCTCAGTATCCATCGGCTTTAAATTGAACCGTTTTGTTCTTACAAGTTCGATATCCTCTTCATTCACATCAGTGTCATCATTCGTTTCCGCATTGATGAAATATTTAGCATCAACTTGTTGTTCACGAAGCTTCCGGTTTACTCTTGTTTTATGCTTGCGGATCTGACGTTCAAGCTTATCAACGACAAGATCAATCGCAGCATACATATCTTCATGATATTCCTCAGCACGCATCACTAAATGTGTCATTGGAATCGTTACTTCAATTTTAGATTCTTTGTCATTATAATATTTTAAATTCACATTTGCATCGGCTTGTACTCCATTATCAAAATAACGTTCAAGTTTAGATAATTTTTTTTGTACATATTCTCTTAATGCTGGAGTTACTTCAATGTTTTCCCCTCTAATGTTGTATTTCATATTGAGCTGCTCCTCCTTTTATTAAGGGATATATATATAGTTCGATGTTTCGTTCGTTTTTCCTTTCACAAAATAAAAAAAATCGTGAACATTTTATGAATGCTGATGAGCGGGGAAAACGATTTTCACACTTTCATCCATCGCTACATGATCGTGTCTTTTTGTACATATATTGCTATTTTTTCTTATCATAAAAAATGCCATCAATAGTGGCATTCGCATAAGAGTTCATATATTTTTTTGTCATCTCTTTCTGGGCTTTCATCTTGACGATATCATGTTGTATCTCTTGTTTTATTAGTTTAAGCTGCTCAACAAGAATTTGATTCAATTGGATAATTTTTCTTCCTGCTTCTTTCTCCTTGGGCGTGAAGGGAGGATTCATGCTTTTTGTTAACTCCTCCCGTTTTGCTAGCAAGTCTTCTATTTTTTGTATCACTTGATCACGGTCGCGATGTTGATCTTTAGACCGTTTTGTCAATTCCACTAACTCTTCCGTTATTTCCAACAATTTTTCCACTTCGTCCATTACGCTTGTCCGCCTTCACTATGCCGCTGTTTCCGGTTGATTTGGATTACTTCTTTCCACGTATCTCTGAACTCTGTCACATATCCTTCCACTTCTTCAATAATGGTGACATCGTTTTTAAAATTGGCCTCAACAAGCCGTCGATTCATGTACTCATACAGTGCGTACATATTTTTAGAAATCTCAATATCCATATTTAGCGTGGCCATTAGTTCACAAATGATTCTTTGTGCTTTTTGCAAATTTTCGTTTTTTTGTTGGATAGATTTTTCTTCTATTGCTTTTTTCGCAAGCTTTAAAAATTTTAAACACCCGTTATAAAGCATTAACGTGAGTTCACCCGGTGATGCAGTTTGTACGCTGTTTTCCAAATAAGATTGATAAGGATTGTTCATTGCCATTTAAGACACTCCTCAGATATCATATCCATTAAAAAGTAAATAGTAAAGGCAGACGATTAAGCGCCGCCTCCAAATAATTGCATCAAATACGCTGACTGTTGGTTCGCCCGCTGAATCGCCTGTTCCATTGCCGTAAATTGCCGATAATATCTTGATTCGATTTGTATAAGCCGATCTTGAAAGGCATTGATTCGATTATCCAAATCTTTTAAGTTTTTTCCAATCGTAAACTGGTCATTTGTAGACAAAGACGTTCCCGCTTTGTCTTTGATTTTTGTCATCATACCTTTCAAAGAATCGCGGAGACGGCGGGCAATCCCTTTATCATTGTAAGATTCGCCGTCAGACATAAATAGTTTATAGATCGCTTCTGGATTTTCCTGAATTTTTTCCCGGAGTTTATTTTCATCAATTGTAAGTTTGCCTCGGTCCAAATAATTGGCTGTTGTTGAAATCCCAATATCCGTAAGCTGCTTAAACCCTTTCAAAGCATCTCCGGCGACAGGAGAATATAAATCCAACCGCATTTGATTAAGACCGCTTGTTAAAATCGCATCGCCGCGAAGAAGGCCGCTTTTCGCTTTTTCTTCCCACAGCTCGATTTGCTTTTCCGTCATTTCCTCTTTTTGTTCATCCGTTAGAGGAGGAAAATTCCGGAAGCGCTCTTCTGTTAATTTGCCATTAATCTTTTCAATCACTTCATTATATTTATTAACAAATTTTACAATAGTATCGAGAATTGCATCAACATCTGTTGATGTAGAAATCGTAACAGGACTTGTCGTTACATTTTTAATTGTATATTCAATCCCCGCAATCGTAAATGTATTAGATGTTTGGACAGTTTCGTAGCCGTTGATTTTAACTTTTGCATTTTGACCCGCAGTTTCGGGGATTAGGTTAAACGTTGTTTTATTAAGTGAAAAACCTAGGCTTTGCAAAAAATCAAATGTTTCACTATCGGCAGCTTTAATCGTTCCGCCTTCACCTGTTTTATTATTCGTTAAAACGAGCCTTTCCACACCAGATGAATCCTTTAATTTCATCCCCGTAACGCCTAGATTTGAGCTGTTGATTTTGTAGATAACATCATCAAGCGTATCATTTTCACCAATATTAATCGTCACTTCTCTCGTTTCTGTTGAACCTGGATCGGTCACTTCAAATTTTAGCGTTCTTGCACCAGATGTAAATTTATTTAACGTTGCTGCACTATATGTGGCAGCCTTAGCCAATTGTTGGACTTCAATCGCTGTTGACGTATTAGCTGAAGCGTTGATTGCCTTTGCCACAACAGCTGACTCATCAGAGCTCGTCACTTTTTTTTGCCGGAAATTCGACAGTCTGTATACGCCGTCAAAAATCAATCTGTCCAATTCGTCCAACAGCTTGTTGATTTCCCTGTAGCTGTCGCGCTGCCATTCAAAAATTTGCTTTTGTTGGACCATTTTATCGAGCGGAATTCTTTCCGCCTTCATTAAATCTTTTACGAGAGCGTCAATGTCCATTCCGCTTGCCAAACCGACAATTCGCATTGTTTCCACCCCTAGTTAAATTTTCCGATCCACGATTAATCCCATCAGCTCTGCCATTGCCGCATATATATCAAGCATTTTTTTCGGAGGAATTTCCCTGATGACTTCGTTCGTCTCTACATTGACAACTTGTACAAAATATTCTTTCAGTTCTTCATGAAGTACAAATTGAATCGATGTTTTAATCGGCTTCAAAAAATTGTTCAAATCCTCAATTGCTTCCTCCAGCGTAACTTTAGCTTTTTTTTCTTCTTCTTGGACAGGCTGCTGGTTTTCAGGCATTGACAATTTTTCCTCTTTTCCTTGCATATCCTGCAAAAAAGCATTATTATTAACACCGGTTATCTTTTGTATTCCCATATTCCTTCTCCTCCGAGGAATTCTTGCTATTTTATTTATCGGTAAAAAATTGCCTTGTTTTAGCATCTTTTGACAAAACATTCATAACTTTATTGAAATGATTTCTTAATTTTTAAAATATTGAGTTTATGAAATCGGTAAGCTGAAGGGCTGCTTAAAATCCACACAACCATTTTTTATTCTTCTAAAAGCTTAGGTCGTTTAAGATGGGGAAGGCTTCCAATTTACTAGTAGAGTAGAAAACTGTTTTCAAAGGGACAGCCTATGCTGTCTCTTTTGCTCTCAGCTTCCCCTCATCAAACCGTACGTGAGGTTTTCCCTCATACGGCTTTCCGACGTTCTTCCTTTGGCTTTCGTTCTTGTCTAACTTGCTAATTTCACTAATAAGCCTTGTGTTAATTTTATAACTTCTTTCATTCTCGCATGTTTCTTCCTTTGGTTCTTCTTCTTATTCCAGTACAGAGTAAGTCTTTCTAATACATACCAGTCCACTTTATTTAGCCACTTCTTGGCGATGGACGAAATACTGTAGTAATTCTTAAATCCTTGTAAAATTCGATTGAGCCCTTTCACCAGTTCTTTGATGTCCATAAATCGCTTGTTCCTTGGACTCGTATATTCCTTAAATTCATTTTCATTTTCTTCATGGCTTTCTTACTTGGAAATGTGAGACATGACATAAACTTTCGAGCCACCCTTGTTCATCACAGGAAATTTCCGATGGTGTAGATCTAGAAAGTCAAATCCGTTTGTGTCGTCCCATAGGCTGACCAGTTTGGATTTCTCTGTGTTGATTTCAAGGTCGAGTTTCTTCATGATGGCTTTTAGTACTTGAATGCTCTCCAGCGCCTCGTTTTTCGTGCGACACATGATCACGAAATCATCTGCGTATCGCACCAGTTCTCCTAAGTGTGGAACTTCTTCTTTCATATCGTTTCCATATAATGCAGGTAGCTGTTCGCTAAAAGAGGCGAAATGACTCCGCCCTGCGGGGTACCCTTTTCGGTGTTATGAAACTGTCCATCTTCCATTACACCTTAGCTGGGCGCGCTAAAAAACAAAACCCCTTTTTCAACAATAGCTTTGTGAAAAAGGGGTTTTTAAACCTCGTCAAAAGGTTCAGTTTTAATTTGGACCGTCAACTGCTCCATTATGCTTGCTAAGTTTAAACGAATACAGGTTGAAATTCATCGGTCACTTGTTGGAATCCATTATTTTCTTCATAAGCTTCTTCACGTTCCACATCAAATCTTTCCATAATCGGCAAATCATTCGCAGAGAACAGGTAAGAATCTTTTTCGGCAACATGCTCATGCCACGCCCAATTCGGAACAACGAAGAAATCGCCGCTTTCCCAATCAAAGCGCACACCGTTGATAATACTGTACCCAGATCCCTTATAGACATGGTAAATAGTTGAGTGCGTATGACGGTGAGCTTTTGAATGAAACCCTTTTGGAAGCAATTGCATCCAAGCGGAAATCGTCGGATTGGCTTGTTTGCCTGTTGAAGGATTGATATATTCAACCGCATATCCATCGTACGGATCTGGATCAAAGCGTTTTAAACCTTGAATAGCTGCTTCAGTCTGCTTCCATTTATAAGACCCTAACGGAGCGATTTTTGGTTCACGGTCAGAAATTGGACGAACCATGCCGCCTTCATATCTTTGCGATGAGTAATTATCAGGAACTTTCGGTTGTTCAATTCCGTCTGGATAAGGATCAAAGAACGTGCCGCCAATCGAATAGATAGTTGGAATATCAAGGCAGTCCATCCAAATCATCGGCTCATCACCCGGATGTCCATGACCATGCCAAAGCCCTTTCGGAGTAATGAGATAATCGCCTTCCTCCATAAAAATCCGCTCGCCTTGCACAATTGTATAAGCGCCTTTTCCTTGACTGATAAAGCGCAGCGCACTTTGCGAATGGCGATGCGAAGGCGCTACTTCACCGGGAAGAATTAATTGTACGGCAGCATAAAGCGTTTGTGTTGTTGATGCCCATCCCCAAGGCTTTCGATAAGTCAATCCAGGATTTTGAAAATAAATCGCCCGTCTTTCTCCGCCGCGCTCAGGAGTAAAAATTTCAGTTGCTTCCATCAATTTTTTATAAAGGGTTTTCCATTTCCAAAGATACGCTTCAGCTTGCGGAGTTGGCTGGCGATGCATTAAATCTGGAATAGCATCCCAAAGCGGTCCTAGATGGTATTGCTCAATATCTTTTGTGAAATCTCGGACAATTTTACTTTTAAAAAACTCATTTTTTTCCGCCATGATGAACTAACCTCCTCTATTCTTTTAAAGCTTTGATAAATTACGTTGAATTTGGCTATAATGCTTGCTTGCATGTTCGACAAGCAGGTGGTCGACAATAAAAGACATCGGTTTTGTTCCGAAACGAGGATTGCGGCTCGGAGCCTCTGATTTTAAATCTTCTTCTGACAGCTTGCTCAACACTTTTTCCACTTGATCTTTTACGTTTTCAAGCTTGTTTAGCACGTCTGAAACTTCACGTTTTTCTGTATTAGCAACAGCAGCAAGCCTGTTTTCATCCGTAAGTCCTCTTCCCCATTCTGCACCCGGCGACTCAAGCAGCCGCTCAATTTCGTTTAACCAGTATGGAATCGCTTCTTCAACATGGCAAAGAATTTGCATGATGGACCATTCTTCTTCTGATGGATTCCAACGAATGGTCTCTTCTGAAAGACTTTTTGTAGTTTCAATCATTTGGTCAATGGATTGTTTTATGCTTTCAATCGCTTCGTTCATATTAGTCATTCGCTGATCTCCCCCATCACTTTTTTCACTTTATTTTCTAATGCACCGATGCCGTCTATCTCGATGCGGACAACATCTCCATCTTTTAAAAATACTTGAGGGTCTCTCGCTACACCAACACCTCCTGGAGTTCCTGTCAAAATGACATCTCCCGGCTCAAGTTTCATAAGTCCAGATAGAAATTCAACCAAGTACTGTACGGAAAAGACAAGATTTTTCGTGTTAGAACGCTGACGTTCTTCACCGTTAACCGTTAAGACTACTTCCAGCCCAGAAGGATCTGACAGCTCATCGGTTGTTACTAACCACGGCCCCATCGGAGCGCTTCCATCCACTGTCTTGCCTTGAAGCCATTGCAGCGTACGGCGTTGAAGATCCCGGTAAGTCACATCATTCACAATTGTATAGCCTGCAACATAATCCAATGCTTCTGCTTGGGAAACATTGCGCGCCCGTTTTCCAATCACAAAAGCAAACTCAGCTTCATAATCCAGCTGATCGGAAATTGGATAATGAGGAATGTCATCCTCCGGTCCGATGACAGTATTCGCGAATTTCGCAAAAACTACAGGATATGGAGGAATCTCTCTTCCCATTTCCAAAATATGCTCCCTGTAGTTATGGCCTACGCAAATCATTTTCCCCGGCGATGGCACTGGTGCTTCCACTTTTACATCTTCTTTGGAAAACACAAGCTGCTTTCCTTTATATTTTTCATGTTTTAAAGCAAATGCAACTGCTTCTTTTGCATAGTCCAAGCTTTCCTTTCCGCCTTGCAAAAATCCGTTCATATCTGCCGGCACATACGCCTCAGCAATTTGTTTGAAGCGCAATTTCCCTTCCGATTCCAGCTTTTTTTCAAATGCGGCATGCAGATCAATCACTTTTCCATCCTCAATTGCACCGATGCGTGTGACGCCTTGTTCTGTAAACGTGATCAGTTTCACTATTGAAACCCCTTTCATTGATTATGGTCTTGTTACCATCTTAATATTGAAAAAAATCTAAAAATACATTATTTTTCTTATATACAGAACAAAAATGGATTTCCTCATCAATCAAAAAATTTTTTACAGGTGATATGGATGGCTTCTCAAAATAAAAAAAGAATTTCTTCCGTTGAAAACGCTTTAAAAATTTTGAAAAGCTTTTCAATGGACGAACCGGAACTGGGTGTGTCAGAAATAGCCGAAAAGCTAAATATCGGAAAAAGCACTGCCCACAGACTTTTAACAAGCTTAGCCAGCGAAGGATTTGTATACAAAGATATAAACACAAACCATTACAGTTTAGGTGCTTCGATCTTGACATTAACAAGCATCGTTAGCTCCCAATTGAAAATTTTAAATGAGGCGACGCCGGTTCTAAATGTTTTAACAGAGGAGACAGGCGAAAATTCGCACATTTCCATATTAGAAGGCACCGAAATTATTTATTTGCAAAAAATTGAATGCACGTATCCTTCAAAAAAAGAATATACCCATATCGGCAGAAGGAATCCTGTCTACTGCACAAGTCCCGGTCAAGCCATTTTAGCCTTTGAAGACGAAGAAGTAATCGAGAAAATTTGCTCGCAGCCCTTCAAAAAATACGGTCCGAACACGATCACTTCACCCGAGCAATTAAAAGAAAAGCTTTTGAAAATAAAAAAAGAAGGCTACGCCGTTTGCAATCAAGAGTTCCAAAAAGGGATCATCGGAATCGGTGCGCCCATTTTTAATGAACATAATAAAGTGGTTGCAGCAGTGAACATTACCGGCTCTACGAAGCGAATCAATTCCATTAACATCAAGCAGCTTATAAAAAAAGTGGTGAATGCGGGAGAAAGAATTTCTGAATTAATAAAACAGAGAAAAACGAAGCAATTGTTCGGCAATGACGACTAGACTGGAGGACTAACATGAGCGAAAAATATTTGCTGTCATCTGTGAAGAACGCAATGAAAATTCTGCGTCTTTTTACACATAAACAAAAAGAGCTAGGGATTACCGAAATATCAAAAAAATTAAATATTTCCAAAAGCAGCGCCCATCGCCTTGTTTCATTGCTTGTAAAGGAAGGATTTTTATCAAAAAATCCCCGGACAAACAAGTATCGATTAGGCCTTTCGATTCTAACATTAGGAGGCGTGATTTTCAGCAATCATGAGTTGTACAAAGAAGCGCTGCCCATTGTAAAAAGGCTTGTTCACACATTAAATGAATCCGCCCATATTTGTCTTCTGGAAGAGGATCAAGTAGTGTATTTGTTCCGAATTGAAAGCAGCCAGCCCGATCGGCTGTTAACATATATAGGGCGGAAAAATCCGATTCATTGCACAAGTGAAGGGTTATGCATTCTGGCTTATCAAAACAAACGAACAATTGAAAAAGTTTTGTCGAAAAAATTATATGCATACACTCCCTATACGATCACCGATCCAGACATTTTAAAAAATGAGTTAAAAAAAATTAAAAAACAAGGATTTGCCATATCAAAAGACCAATTTTATGTCGGGTATGTCGGGATCGCAGCACCAATTCGCGATTATTCCGGCAAAGTGGTGTCTTCACTGTCCATGATTGGCTCAACTGCCAGAATGACAGATGATCGGTTTCCAGTCTTTATTGAACATATTACGCAAGCAGCTAAAAGCATATCAGAGCATTTAGGTTATATCGACGGAAAATGAGTACATTTTTTAAAATTTTGAATTTTTTGTTTTGTATAAAAGAACTAGAATATTCCTTTTTCTTTCTTTTCTGACTATGATAAGAAACTAGCTACAAGTCTAAAAGGGAGGAATATTCATGGTTCATACAGTACAAACACAAGAAAACGAACTTAGGTCGCTGCAATTGCAAAAACTGAATCGATTGTTACATTTTGTTTTGAATCATAATGAATTTTATAAAGAAAAACTTGCCGGTTTAAAGCTTCCGCTGCAATCTTTGGAAGAAATGAAAAAGCTTCCTTTCACAATGAAAAAGGAATTGGTCGATGATCAAAACAATCATCCTCCATACGGCAAAAACCATTCATACCCTTTAGAGGAATATGTAAGATACCATCAAACTTCCGGCACTTCAGGGAAACCGCTGAAAATTTTAGATACAAAAAAAAGCTTTGAATGGTGGGAAACATGCTGGCTGGAAGTTTATCGCTCCAGCGGAGTTACGAAAAAAGACAGAGTATTTTTCGCCTTTTCGTTCGGTCCTTTTATTGGATTTTGGGCTGCATTTGAAGGAGCAAAACGATTAGGTGCCCTTTCGATTTCATCCGGCAGCCAAACTTCGATTGAGCGATTGAGAAGCATGATAGAAAACAGAGCAACAGTACTAGTCTGTACTCCAAGCTACGCTTTACATCTGGCGGAAGTAGCGGAAGAAAACGGCATTGATATTAAAAATGGCCCTGTCCAAAAAATCATTACGGCTGGTGAACCTGGAGCCTCTGTCCCTTCTACACGAAAGCAAATTGAAAGTTTGTGGGGAGCCGTTTTATATGACCACGTAGGCATGACAGAAATGGGAGCATACGGTTATTCTTGTTCAGAACAAAAAGGGATTCATGTCAATGAATCGGAGTTTATTGTAGAAGTGATCAATCCTAACACGTTGGAGCCGGTGGAAGTTGGTGAAAAAGGAGAATTAGTATTAACCAATTTAGGAAGAGAAAGCTATCCGGTTATTCGCTATCGGACAGGCGATATCGTGATCCGGTCTGATCAGCAATGTGAATGCGGCAATTCTTATCAATTTTTCCCTGGAGGAATTCTCGGCCGCGCAGACGATATGGTCATAATACGGGGCATTAACATTTACCCGTCTTCCATTGAATCCATTATTCGCGAATTCAAAGAAGTGAAAGAATTTCGCATCGTGTACTACACAGAAAATGAAATGGATCAAATCAAAGTGGAAATTGAATCCGATTCTGAACAAATCGTGCCTATCCTCGCAACAAAATTAAGAGAACGAGTCGGTTTAAGAATTCAAGTTGAAAAAGTTCCAGACAACGAGCTGCCTCGCTTTACAATGAAAGCAAGAAGAGTTGTGGACAATCGAAAAAAAAGATAAACACATATATATTTTTGAAAACGTTTTCCGCACAACTAGAAAAGGATGAAGATTTTCTTATCTCCAAAAAATAAAGCAGCCTTGCTTCATTTGTAAGAAGACAAGGCTGCTATTTTGCATAATTTTATTCTTCAAACTTAAAAACGGCTTTTTTCTGACAAAACTTGCATTTCTTTTTCGTGTAATGACTTAATATTATGACATGCGGTGCATCTAACAGCTTCAGCGATTCCTTTACATGCTTTTCGCACGAAAATATGGCTGCCGCACACATATGGAACCCCTACATTATATAAAATGTTTGGTTGTTTGAACCTAATGGAATATGTCCCATTTCTAAAATATCAACTAAATAGGCAAATGGATTTTCTCCCCATTCGTTTATATTTGCAACCAATTCCCATGCGCATGCCAACAAGCTGATGTACATGGCATGGCCAACTAAAAACCGAATGAATGATTCATCTGAAAATGTTTTGAAGGCACCTTTATAGACTTCATGAAATACAGCTTCCGGCAAATGATAGACGATTTCGTTCAAAATTTCCTCTTGTCCGGATTGATCAATTTTCTCTTTCAGCCTGTCAGGCAGCACCTTCAATGCTTCCCATAAAGAGCTGTTAGTTAACCGAATGGTATCGTATATATTTCCAATTTCATCTTTTGAAATCCACTTAATTTCGCAATTTTCTATATTCAGTGATTGCAAAAATTTTTCTGCTTTATTCTGGACGTCATCATGAATTGTTCCGACATGCTGGTACCAGTTAATGTTTAGCAGACGATCCGCCATTTGATTGACTCGTTCATGCTTGAAATCATATGAAGCATGGTTCTCAATGAGCGTAATTGACATGTTTTCCACCCCTTTATATAAAATCAAAAGCGATTAATATTTTGTTGTTAATTCAGGCGGACCAAATTTTGGGCCATAAGGACCTTCATCAAGCCATCTTCCTAATTTCGGCACAATGGCTGTTAAAGATGCTGCAATTTCCCTTTTTAAATTCATTTCTGGAGAATTTCCTTGCAGGTGATGCAATGCAGTCGAAGAGCTGTTGCGATTCCACAAGCCTGCAATTCTCCGTTCATTTGCCGCTTTTTCAATCGCTTCGCGTCTTTTCTCTTCGCTTGAAGCATCAAGAGCCTTTTCAATTCCTTTAACAGCAATTAAAGCATCAGGAACCCCCGAATTCAGCCCTCTAGCACCAAATGGTGCAAATAAGTGGGCAGCTTCTCCTGCCAACAGAACTCTTCGTTTTTCGTCTGTATATGAATTGGCGACAACTTGATGAAATCTGTATGATGATACCCACGTAATCCGTTCTGCATATTTAGGATCCATAACTTTCGGAAGCCATTTTTTTACTCCTTCCACTTCCGAATATTCATCTGGATTATCGTCTTCCAGCAGTTGAAGGTCGATTCTCCACCCGCCTTTGAACGGTACAAACATCACATTCCGCCCGCCCATTGCCGGATGCTGATAGTGGAAAACCCTTTCAAGCGGCAGCGGATCGTTTTCATCTTCTTCAACATCAACGACAAGAAATGTATCTTTTGTTCTTGGCCCTTCAAATTTTAATCCTGCTGTTTCACGGACGACAGAACGAGCGCCGTCACAACCAATCACATATTCCGCTTCCCAAACATCCCCTTTTTCTGTCACCACTTTAATGCCGTCTTCTTCTGAAATCACTTCTTTCACAGGGGTATCCCATACAAATTCAACGCCGGCTTTTTCACAATAATCATATATAATCGATTCAATATGATTTTGATGTAATGACGTAAATGGCGGAAGCTTTGTCGGATCACTAGTATCCGTCACACCGTAATTTCTTACGTACACTTCTTTCCCTTTATAAATCGTGCGTTTTATCGGCCAGACAACACCATTTCTCGCAATTTCAAAACCAAGTCCTTCATCAATGCTTTCAAGCAGCTTCAACGTTGCGTTATGAATATAAATTGCTCGGCTTCCAGGTCTTGGCCGCCCTTTCGGCTCTGCTTCAATCACGACAGAAGAAATTCCTCTTTTTTTAAGTGCCAATCCTGCTACAAGGCCAACTGGACCGGCGCCTACAACGACAACTGTACGCTTGTTGCTCATGACATATCTCTCCTTTACATAAATGAAATGGATGGATTGATTGATTGATGGAAACGCTTACTATGATTCTATTATAATGGCATTTTTTCTTTATTCGTCACTCATTTGTTCCTCTATGCGAGACAAATAAAATACCTTTGTTATTTTTTTAAATTGAATGCCCCTCGCGTCTGCAAGGTGCCAGATTTTCTTTGCGGGAGCTCGATAAGGTATATGTTGAGTTTGGGATTGCGGCATCAGCTCATACATGCTGAAAAGGGCTGTCCGATGAGTTCCTAAAATGAAGGATTTGGGAGAAATACTACTGTGAAGGACAAAATAATCGAATAAAATTTGTAAATGTCCTTCTAGAGGTAATGAAGTTCAACAAGAAGCAATTGTATGTGCTGAATGTTCGTCATAAAACGTTTGGAGAACGTAATTAAAAAAGAGAGCATAAGAAAAGTCCTTCATAAGACATCTGAAGGATATAAACAGATAGAAAAAATGGTCTGTCCGATAAGTCCCTAAAATGAAGGGGCTCCAAAAAGTCAGTTAACCCTGACTTTTTGGACAGCCCCTTCAAACAAAAATCGAAATATATTAAGGGGGCTGTCAAATAAGTCGTTTTTTCGGCTTATGACGCCCCCTTAAATGTTTTAGAAACGTTATATATGATCTTATGATTTTTGTTTTCAATGGAGAATTGACTTCCTGAACAGCCCTACTTGAATTATTTTTGGAACTTATCGGACTTCCACGTAAGAAAAAATCGATTATAGCTTGTGAATGCCTGAATAATTTCCGGCAGATATAACGGCAGATGCTATCAATCGTTTATCATGAACAAAATCATTGTTGCTTGATTGAATCGTTTTAAATAATTTTTCTTTTTGCTGCTTTATTTGTTCATCGTGTAACACACTGAACTTGAACATTTCCGACACAATTTTACTAGATGCCTCATATGCGAAAATTTTTGCCAATAGTTTCTTTTCTTTTATTTTTTTCTGAGCTTTATTTGCAAGTAATTTTTCCACTCGAAATAAATTGCTTTCAATTGCATAAATCGAAATAGCCAAATTTGCCAACCATGCTAAAATTTCTTGTTCTTCCTTATAATTTTCAGATGACTGTAAAATCATTTCCATCGCTTGTCCCGCGAGCCTTCTCAAGTTGGACAGCAGCTCCCACTCCTGCGCCATTTCTTCAGATGGACCTTCATCAAGCTTTCTGAAATCCGTCCATTCCGCTTTTGATTGCAGCAGTGTTTGGGCAATAATCATCCGGTTAATCTCGTTTGTTCCTTCAAATATTCTGTTAATCCTTGAATCGCGGTAAAGGTGCTCCACTTCATATTCGGAAATATAACCGTATCCGCCATGCATTTGCAGCGCTTCATCCACAATGATATCCAGCGCTTCGGAGGCAAACACCTTGTTGATCGAAGCTTCCACTGCAAATTGCTTTAAAATATCTCTATACGGAATATTATTTTCTTTACAGTACTGATATCCCCGATCCAACTCGCCGGCAGAACGATATACCATGCTTTCAATCGTAAATATTTTTGCAGCTATGTCGGCTATTTTTTCTTGAATTAACGGAAATTGCGACAGCAGCCGATTAAATTGTTTCCGCTCTGTTACATGCTGAACGGCGAGCTCCAATGCTCTTTTTGCCATGCCGAGGCTTGCCGCTGATATTTTATGGCGGCCGTTATTCAAAATGTTAAACGCAATCAAATGTCCCCTGCTAATTTCCCCTAATACATTTTCAACCGGAACTTTTACATCCTCCAAAATGACCGGTGTTGTTGAAGAGCCTTTTAAACCCATTTTCTTTTCTTCCGGTCCTATTGTAATCCCTTCACTGTTTTTATCGACAATAAAGGCGGTGAACTTCTCACCGTCCACTTTCGCGTACAAAATAAAGAAATCTGCAAAAGATGCATTAGTAATAAATTGTTTTTCGCCATTAATTAAATAGTATTTGCCGTCATCAGACAATCGTGCTGACGTTTTGATACTTAAGGCATCCGTTCCTGCCGACGGTTCTGTCAATGCATACGCACCAATTTTTTCGCCGCTAACTACGTAAGGCAAATATTTTTCCTTTTGTTCGTCTGTTCCATAATACACAATCGGAAGGGAGCCAATTCCAATTTGCCCTCCAAATGTTGTTGAAAAAGATCTCGTCTTTCCAATTTCCTCCATGATGATAACCGAGCTGATTTTGTCTAAATCAAGCCCTCCGTATTCTTCAGGCACATCTGATCCTAATAGACCTAATTCTCCTGCTTTTCTTAAGAGCTCAATCGATTGATCAAATTGTTGTTTTTCTATTTCCGGCAAAACAGGCAAAACTTCTTGTTCCACATAGGCTGATGCAGTGCTAGCTATCATGCGATGTTCTTCAGTAAAATTCTCCGGTGTAAATATATCATCTAAAGAAATCACTTTTTTCAAAAAAGGGTTGCTTGAAAATTGTTCCATTTTATAACACCTCTATTTTTTACCATTCATTTTTCTACCAAAGCTGCTTCACCTGTTATTAGAGCAAAAACAAGAAAAGTGCATTTGCACCAATAAGCTGAAAACAGTCCCCATAACCACCGGCATCTGTATAAGCTTGCTGAATGGAAGCGCAAAACATAATGGCATCACATACATAATGGAAAGAACAAAAGCTAAAGGCACGAAAGAATAGCGGGAAATTCCAAATCATACATCACTTTTCCTTTGCGTCCAAAAAAAGAGGCGGAGTCAGCCGAAATAACGGCTGAAAAGCTCATCAAGAGACGACAAATTATATGGAAGGTAAGTAATTGCTGCTGCAATATCGAAAAAAGACAAGAATAGAAGCAGGGAGCCGCCAAAAGATTAAGAAAATCCGGATCTCGCAAATGAAATCAAATGAGCATGCACAATCATCAAACGCTTATGAACATTTTTTGCAATCGTTTTCAAATTTCAAAAGATTGGAAGTAAAAATAATAGATTTGAGATATTGTTATTTTATCTGAATTTTCGGAAATTCTAACTCAATTATTCAGTCAATAAACCAGCTTCCAAATCGCACATGAACATCAAACGCATGAATGACTTCAATACCATGGCAAAACTGTCCGTTACGACGAGTTACATAAATAATGCCGGCCGGCAGTGTAAAGAAACCAACAGGAAACATTATATGGAATTGATGCTTACTTCATAAGATATCCCGATATTTTCCAAATCATCGCCGGAGTTTCAATGTTTCAGCCGATAAGCTGTTCTTAAACTCTTCTTTTCATCGAACCATTTACGCATTGAAATTAAATTTTTCCATCACTTGGTCTTTCAGTCTTACCTTTTGAATTTTACCGCTCGCTGTGACAGGAAAATCTTCTGTGAAAATAATTTTGTTTGGAACTTTGTATGATGCCATTTGCGCTTTAACAAACTCTTTTAATTCTTCCTCTGTGCAAGCTGCGCCTTTTTTCAGCTTTATAACAGCACAAACTGATTCGCCCATTACTTCATCAGGCAAGCCTATGACAGCTGCTTCGACAACTTGAGGGTGTTTAGTTAAAACTGCCTCGACTTCCTGCGGATAAATGTTGAAGCCTCCACGAATGATCATTTCTTTTTTTCGCCCGACGAAACGAAGGTTTCCTTTTTCATCCAACACTCCGAGATCTCCCGTATAAAACCATCCTTCTTTATCCAAAACCTGCTCTGTTTGTTCCTTCATTTTGTAATACCCTTTCATGGTGCCAAAGCTGTGGATGGCAATTTCACCAACTTCGCCTGGAGGGAGCTCCTGCCGATTTTCGTCTACAATTTTCAGCTTTACACCTTCGATCGGTTTTCCTACAGTTTCCAATATCACTCGTTCATCCTGTTCATCATAGTCAGTCGCAGTAACAGATCCTGTTTCGGTAATTCCGTATGATTGGCACAAGTTTATTCCCATCCGCTCCCGAATTTCTTTCACTTTGTTTGGTGGAATAGGTGATGCCCCGACAATACCCGCTCGCAATGAAGAAAGGTCATAATCTTCAAAATCTTCTTGTTCTAATTCTTTTATAAACATGGCGGGAACTCCTTGTTTGATCGTCACTTTTTCCTGTTCAATTAATTTTAATGTTTCCTTCGGATGATATTTCTCTTGCAAAATGATTCTTGCGCCGCAAGAGATCGCACAAAACAAATTGACGGCCATTCCAAAAATATGGAATAAAGGAGCAGGAACGATAAACACATCTTTTTCAGTACATCTAATCGTTTTAGCCATAATATTAGCTGATTGAACAATGGCGCGATGGCTAATCATTACACCTTTCGGAATGCCTGTCGTTCCTGATGTATACAATAAACAAAACAAATCGTTGTTGACATCAAGCTTTTCAGCTGGAGCATCTTCTGACGCGGAAGACGCTACTTCTTGATAGGATAATAGATCAGGATGTTCAAAACGAACAGAAATCAAAGTTTTTACAACTTGGAACGCTTGCTTAAATCCAATGTTTTCATCAAACTGTTCCGTTACAAACAACACTTTTGGCTCCGAATTTTTGAGAATGTATTCCACTTCGTGATGCTTATACTTCGGATTAAACGGAACTAGAATTGCACCTATTTTGGCCGCTGCTACAAAAATAACGGCTGTTTCGTTCCAGTTTGGCAAGCAAACAGCGACTCGATCTCCCTTGTTGATCCCCAGCTTTTTCAAACCCGCAGCCAGCCGGTTAGCTTCTTGAAAAAATTCGCCATAGGTCAATCTGTTTTTCAGGTCATAGAGCACTTCTTTATCTTTATAGGCTTTCACCGTATGTTCTACCAACTCGTACACCGAAAACAAATAATTGTTCATTGCTTCGCCATCTCCTCTTACGCAAATATTCAAAACATGTAAGACACGAAGCATCCTGAGTCATTTCATATCGGACACTTCGTGAAATACATGATTTGTTCGATGACTTTTTCTATATTTTCTACATTAAGTCGGTTGTATCGCTTTTATTATTTTCCAACGTAAACCGGCTTGCGCTTTTCTACAAACGCTTTCAATCCTTCTTTTCGATCTTCAGTTGAAAAGGCATTGGCAAAACTAGATGCTTCAAGGGTCAATCCTGTTTCCAGATCAGCATTGCTGCCAGCATTGACAGCTATTTTCAGCATACGAAGAGCTACAGGCGGTTTTTGGGCTAGCTTTTCTGCCCATTGTTTGGCAGTTGCCAGCAGTTCTTCGCCAGGTACAACTTTGTTCACTATATGAAGCTCCAACGCTCTGTTAGCATCAAACATGTCGCCAAAATAAAGTAATTCTTTAGCAATGCCTTGACCGACAATTTTTTGCAGACGCTGGGTGCCTCCGCCGCCAGGAATAATGCCAAGACCGACTTCAGGGAAAGCAAATTTAGCTTTTTCCGAGCAAATCCGCAGGTCACAAGCCAATGCAAGCTCTAAGCCTCCGCCTAAAGCAAGACCGTTAATGGCAGCAATGACAGGTTTGGATGCGTTTTCAATTTTTGAAAAAGCTTCCCTTGACACACGGTTCATATTCATCATGCCAACAAGATCGAGATCAGCCATTTCGTTAATATCTGCTCCGGCAACAAATGCTTTTTCACCGCTGCCTGTTAAAATAATGACTCTTACTTGGCTGTTTTCTTCCAGCTCGTTAAAAATGGTTACAAGCTCTTTAAATACTTTTGAATTCAGCGGGTTGACAGGCGGGCGGTTGATGGTGACAACTGCTACATGCTGTTCAATATCGCATGTTAAAAATTCCAAGCTCATCTTCAGTCCCCCATTCTCATGATTAGTCATAGTCGTAAAAACCGGCTCCTGTTTTCCTTCCAAGTCTTCCTGCTCTTACTAATTGCTTTAGAAGCATTGGAGGTGCGAAGCGGTTATCATTAAACTCATTTTTCATATATTCCATTACGTAGTAGCCGATATCAACACCGGCAAAATCTTGAAGTGTGAACGGCCCCATAGGATAGTTCAGCCCGAGCGTAACCGCTTTATCAATATCTTCCGCTGTAGCTACCCCTTCTTCGAGCAGCTTAATCGCTTCAATAAATTGCGGAATCATAATACGGTTGACAATAAATCCTGGAGTGTCTTTTTTCACTTCCACCGGCTCTTTATTCAGCTTTTTCGCAAATTCCTTCAGTTCTACTACTGTTTCATCGCTTGTTTTATATCCTCGAACAACTTCCACTAATTTCATGATCTGCGCAGGATTGAAGAAATGCATTCCTGCGACGCGTTCCGGCCTGTTCGTTGCAGACGCAATCTCTGTTATGGACATGGAAGAAGTATTTGTTGCCAAAATCACATGGTCAGATGTAATTTGATCCAATTTCGCGAAAACGCTTTTTTTCACTTCCAAATCTTCTATAACAGCTTCAATCACAATATCAGCCTGTTTAAAATCCTCCAAATTTGTCGTAACTTGAATTCGTTCCAAAACTTCCTTTTTTTGCTCTTCGGTCATTTTTCCTTTTGCAACGCTTTTTTCCATAAATTTATTTATTCTTGATAAGCCGTTATCAAGAAATTTTTGTTCGACATCATGCAAGATAACTTGAAATCCTGAAATGGCGGCCAAATTGGCGATGCCGCTTCCCATCGAGCCTGCTCCAACTACCCCGACTTTAGATATCGTCATAGTCACAACTCCTTTTAAAAACATAACTTTATTAATATTCTGTAAATTATTATAGAAAATATAAAATGAAATAAACACCTACAAAATACGGAAAAAGCTTCTCTTCTATCAACAATTTTGTGGAAAAAACGCTGTGGCGCTTTTATATTCTTTCAGTTGTTTTTGAATAATACAGGTCATAAAGCTTATAAGCCATCATCATATTAAATCGATGATCAGCATCATTTAAATCAATTTCCAGCAGCGATTCAATCTTTTCAAGACGATAAAGAAGGGAGCTTCGATGAATAAACAGCTCTTCTGCCGAATTTTTAATATTTCCGTTGTTATAAAGGAACGCTCGCAGCGTATGGAATAAATCCATACTTTTCCCTTCCGAATAATTCAATAACGGTTCAAGATGCCTTTTGATGAAAAATTCCACCGCTTCTTTATTATCTAAATGATGTAAAATAGTGTAAGCACCCAATTCCTCAAACAAAGCAAACCCTTTGTGGCGAAACCTGTGAAACACGACATTCAAAGCTTGGATAGCCTGCTGATAGCTAATATAATAATCATTTAAATTTTCAGTTTTACCGCCGATCCCCATGAATACTTGGCATTCAATATTGCCTTCTCGAACCCAATTTTTTATATTTCTATAAAATACTTTCCAATAGTTTTTTGGATGCTTGCCTTCTTCTTTTACCGGAACAATCAATATATAGTTTCCATCGTTTGTCGCCATGATAATTTCTTTGCTGAAACGGGAAATTTGTGTTTTCAACTGGTCCCAAATCAATGTTTTTTTAGATTGTTGAACAAGCAAATTACTGTTTTCCGTTTCCTTCTCATCTAATAAAATCGACAACACCGCTAATCGGTGCTGATGAAATAAGTTCCATTGGAATAAATTCGCATATTGTAAAATCCGCTCTTGATCCTCTATACGTTCCACAAGCAATTTGCTGACAAAACTATCCTTTACCTGCTCTTTTGTATCCAAAACAAGCTTCTGCTTGATAAATTGGATCGAACAAATATTTCTTGCCAAATCAATTGTCAGCTGATCAAATTCATCCATGTCATTTTCGCCAATTTCGACAGCCAAAAACCCAAGCAAATTTCCTCCGCCGTTCACCTTCCACAGCCGGAAATGAAGCTCTTCCCCGTCATCCAATTGGATGTGGAGTTTCCTTCCGTTTTCTATCAATCTCTCTTTATTTCCGCTGCCCATCAGCCTTTCTACATCTTTATTTGATAAATCATAATGATGGAAGGAACAAGAAATCGGCCTCATAAAACGGTCGAACAAAAGGACGGATTTGGAAAAAAGACTTCTTAAAGCAGACGTAATACCGTCAAAATTGTCATGTTCAACTGTTTCTTTCACGAGGGCGTGCTGATAATCAAGCAGAAAGTAAAGACGTTCTTTATGCTCCTTTTCGTTTTTATATAAACGGGCATTTTCCAAAATAGCGGCAATATGATTGGAAAGCAGCTTTAATATCTCCAAATCATCTTCATTAAAAACTCCCTTTTGTTTCTCTTCTACATGAAGCACACCGATTGTTTTCAAATCAAATATTAATGGAACGGTCAGTTCAGACCCGCCTGGAGTATCCAAAAACGGAAAGTATTCCTTTAAAACATAATTTGTTTCAATATTAATCCGTTCCGGTTTTTCAAATGGACCATAGGATGGAGGCTGAAAAATAAAATGATTTTCTTTTTCGTTATATAAATAAATACAAGCCATCCTTGCATTAGTTCCTTTTCCGGCGCGTTCCACAAGTGTTTCAATATTTTTTTCAAGCGGCACATCAAGCGACAAATTTTTGCTGATCCACTCGATCCCTTCGATTTTTTTAATTTGTGCTTCTTTTTGTTTTGCCATTGCAATTGCAACAGCTACATCTTTGCCGAATTCATCAAAATGTGCCTTCATATCCAACAGAGGTACGTAGTCAAGATAGGCAATAATGCAAAAGCCCAAGCTGCTCATATCGTCTTTGAGAGGAACTGTAAACCACGTTTTTACTTTTTCTTTTTTCATTAAATTGGTAAACTGACAGTCGCCTGCTTGCTCTGCTTTATCATATGTTAAGCTTTGGTGAAGGAGATTCGGCGAACAGTTTTGAACCTGCAGCGGAAAGGATTCCGTTATTTTCTGCAAATCTCCGCTCCAAACTTTCAAACTCAGCTCCTCTCCCTCTTGTAAAATGATGCCGACAAAATCACATGAAAACTGGGAGCGGAAGGAATCAGCCAAAAATTGCAATGCCTCTTCCTCCGTATCAATTTTCACTAGATGTCTAGCCGTTTTTCGCAAATGATTTTCAATCTTTCTCATTAATTTTTCCCGTTTTGATTCTGTCAAAGAGGACTCCTCCTTTTTGAAGAAGCTTGTGTCAATATTTCAAAAAATGAAAAACATGCTATAATTCAATTTAAACAAAAACAAATGCTGCGTACAAATTTTATTTGAAAAATGAAAACGTTGATGGTAATTTGTTAAATAGCTGTGGCTTTATCCACGCTTTTAAAAATTTTGCTACGATCTTTTGCGAGGATGGTACAAATGATCAATATTCTTGTCACACTGAATTCAAATTATATTCCCCCGCTGAAAGTTATGTTAAATTCATTATTCCAAAATAATATTGAAGAAAAATTTTCGATATATATCATGTATTCAAATATTTCCGATCAAGATTTACACGAATTGGATCAATTTGTAAAACGTCATAACCAAAGTTTATATCCAATATACGTAGACCCTAAGCTCTTTGAAGATGCACCCGTTTTTCGCCATTATACATCAGAAATGTATTATCGATTAGCTTCCCATCAATTTTTGCCCGACGATTTAGACCGAATTCTGTACCTTGATCCCGACATCGTTGTAATCAATCCCATCAAAGATTTTTACTATAGTGATTTTGAAAATTGCTTGTTTATTGCTTCTGAACATACACATTCTACAAAAGTTGCCAACCTTTTTAATAAATTAAGGCTTAAAACCCCGAATGCGAAAGGATATTTTAATACGGGCGTTTTGCTTATGAATTTGGAACGGATTCGGAAAGAAGTGAAATTGGAAGATATCTATGCATTTATTAATGAAAACCGTTTAAAGCTTGTCCTTCCTGATCAAGATGTGCTCAATGCTTTATACTGGGATAAAATTAAACCTGTTGATTGTTATCGATACAATTATGATGCAAGATATTATGAAATTATTAAATTGCTTCCAAATGCAAAGCATGGGATGGAGTGGATAAAAGAGAATACTGTTTTTATCCATTATTGCGGGAAAGACAAGCCTTGGCAAAAAAACTATAAAGGAGAGCTGGGAGCTTTTTATAAAAAGTACGAAATACTATAAAGAGCGGCAAAAAACATTTATCATCACATCTCCGCGTTAATAAAAGGGGCTTGTCTAATAAGTCGTTTTTTCGGCTTATTGACACCCCTTTCTTACATTTAGTCAAGTACTTTTTTAAATTCTTTTGGAGATATGAATTAATGTTTTAGAAAACGTTGATATATCGACGTTAATGATTTTTTGTTTTCAATGGGGATTTGACTTTCTGGACGGCTCTTTTTGACTAAAACTTTCCTGACTTAAAAATGGAAAATAACAGCCACAAAAACATGAGCGTTGCTACGCCAAAACCGATTTCAATCGCTGGAATTTTCCAAAGCAGTGTTGATTGCCTTCCCATTGAAGAACCAATAATAATCCCTACCATAATAATACTGAATGCCAATAGCACGATGCTGAACGATAACCGATTGCTGATGCGGTCAAGTTTTTTCAGAAAAAGATCTAATTCCGGAATCGTGATCTCATGGCGGAGTCTGCCCCGCTTCATTAAAGAAGCGATCTCTGCTACATAAGCTGGAAAATCCATTAGCAGTTCTGTATAATCTGTTACGTGTTTCCATGCATTTTCAGCGATATACTTCGGATGCAAGCGCTCCTTTGCCAGCCGGCGACCAAAAGGCTCAGCAACATCGATAATTCTAAAATCTGGATTCAATTTTTCGACCACGCCTTCAACCGTCAAAAGCGTTTTTCCTAATAGTGTTAAATCAGAAGGGATTTTGATGGAATGTTTGAAAGCTGCTCGAAAAAGGTCGTTCACAGCTTCACCGATGCTGACTTGGTGTAACGGAACACCGTAATACTTTTCCCGTAAATCTTCGATGTCCGCTCTCAATTGCTTTAAATCGATATCTTCAGGAACGATGCCCATGCGCAAAATGGCTTTCATGACGCCATCCGTACTCTGCCTCATTAAAGAAATCACTAATGATGAGAAATGATGCTTCATGTCCGATGTAAGCCGGCCGGTCATTCCGAAATCAATGAAGGCAATGATTCCGCCCTGCTTAATGATGACATTTCCAGGATGGGGATCGGCATGAAAAAAACCATCTATAAATATTTGCCGGAAAATTTCTTTTGATAAAATTTCTGTAATATGATCCAAATGGTATCCATTTGTTTTTAGTTTTTCAATCTCATTTAGTTTAATTCCTTCTACATATTCCATTGTTAATACTCTTTTCGTCGAGTACTCCCAAAACACTTTCGGAATGTAGACAGCTTGTTCATTTGCACTCTGTTTAGAAAATTTGTCTGCATTTCGGGCTTCAATGGTATAATCGAGCTCAGCACGAAGAGCCTTTGAAAACTCTTCAATCATGTCCCTGACCTGATACTTTGCAGCCCATTTTAGCCTATGCTCCGCTAATACCGCTAAATCTTGAAGAATTTCTAAGTCCGTTTCAATCACATTCGAAATATGAGGGCGTTGAATTTTTATAGCCACTTTTTCACCCGAATGCAAAACGGCTTGATGAACTTGTCCTATTGAAGCAGCAGCTAACGGAGCATGATCAAAGTGCCGAAAAATTTTTTCTATTTCACCGCCCAATTCTGATTGAACAATCTCACGAACCTCATCAAAAGAAAAAGGCGGAACTCGATCCTGCAATTTTTCCAATTCACTAATAATCTCCTCCGGCAGCAAATCAGGACGGGTGCTCGCAATTTGACCTAATTTTATAAATGTCGGGCCTAATTCTTCCAATACAAGCCTTACCCGTTCACCTATCGTTTTGGAATGATGCTCAGTTTTTCTGCCAAAAAAAGCTTTTTGCGGCAAAGAAAGAAATTGCGAAATACCCATTTCCTCTACGACGAATCCAAATCCATTGCGAATTAAAGCAGACGCGATATCCCGATAACGGCCAATATGCCGCATCCTTTTTCCAACCACTTTACCGCCTCCTCAACAACAAAGGACCTTTTAACAGGTCCTCTTTTACTCATCTTCCTTTTCCAATTTGCGAATCTTTTCTTCCAGTGCTCGGATATCCTCTTTCGTTGCTATATCTAGTTTGTTGATCACCTGAGCCACTTGCTCTCGAACAAGACGCTGCAGTTCAGTTTTTTCTTCTTCACCGCGCTTGATTAGCTGGTTAAAAACTTCTTTTGATTCTTCAATCGATATCTCGCCTTTTTTCACGAGTTCATCTACAAACTTTTTCACTTGTTCTTTGCTTGCTACAGCTAAACCAAGTCCGAACGCCAATCCCTTTTTGAATAAATCCATTATGCTTGCCCTCCATTTCTTTCGAATTTCAACACGAGGCTTTATCCTTGTTATCACCTTAATCTTCTATTTTATTCAGTAAAATTCCTTCACTTTCTTTTCGAAGTGTAAAACAACAACCACATCTTATAAAATTCGGCTATTTTTGTTATTTCGTCACATCTTCCAGCTTCGCTTCTGTTACTTGCTGCAAATCTTTGACGCTGAGCTCCATTTGCACGCCGATTTTGCCCCCGCTGACAATAATATGCTCGTGTTCCAATGCAGTTGAATCGATAATCGTCGGGTAATGTTTCTTCATGCCGATCGGCGAACAGCCTCCGCGGATATAGCCTGTCCATTTTTGTAAATCTTTTACTGGCAGCATTTCGATTTTTTTCTCTCCTGTTATTTTCGCAGCTTTTTTTAAATCTAATTCTGCCTCAACAGGGATGACAAATACATAAATGTTGCCGGCGCTGCTCTTAGCAACTAATGTTTTATATACTGATTCAGGGCTTCTGCCAATCATTTGTGCAACAGAAATCCCATCAACCTTCCCCTTTTGGACATCGTAAGTAATCACGTTGTATTGTATTTTTTCTTTATCAAGAATTCGCATTGCGTTTGTTTTTGTGTTCATTGTTTATACCTCTCCAAAAGCAGAATATTTTAGGGTGAGTGATGTGATGAAAAATATAAATGGACGGCATCTCCAACACAGGCTGTTGTGTCTCAATCGTTAAACAGTTCACTTAACACCTTTTTTCTATTTTCGAGAAACCGCCTAGTAATAATATAATGCATAGTTTCTTCATATTTTACTTCCTTTAGCGGATGTTCATCAAAATTTAAGATTCGGGCATTTGGATAGCCGAGTAAAATGGGAGAATGAGTAGAAATAATAAACTGCGCATCGTTTTCCAAATCTTTTATGATTCTTAATAAAGTCAGCTGTCTAGCAGGTGAAAGTGCTGCTTCAGGCTCATCCAACAGATAGATCGCTTTTTTTCCAAAACGATTTGTTAAAAGTGAGAGAAAAGCTTCCCCGTGCGACTGTTTGTGAAGAGAACGGCCTCCATAATAAGGGAGACTTTCAGGAATTGTATCGAGATACGACGCAAAATGATAAAAGGTCTCAGCTCGCAAAAAAAACCCGTTCGTCACTTTTGGCATCCATGACAGCCGTATGTATTCCCCAAGGGCCGCATCGGAAGCATCTACATGAAAATTATTGTTTTTGCCTCCTCCGGCTGTATTAAAGCCACACTGATAAGCTATTGCCTCAAGGAGCGTTGATTTTCCGGAACCGTTTTCCCCGACAAAAAAAGTAATATTGGAACGAAACGAAATGGATTTTAAATTTTTTATTGCAGGAATCGAAAACGGGTAGCTATTTAAATCAATATCTTTATTTCTTAAAATTTCGAGGCTTTTCAAATACATTGAATTCATCTCCAAAGTCGTTCGTATTTTCATATTCACTGTGCACGTTTCACATAAAATAAACAACTGCCGATTGCTTGATGTTTTATGGAAAAAATTTTTTGGAATATTGCGACCTTTGAAGTTGATCGCTTTGAAAATCATCAAATGTTGTATTCCGACTTCGAAATTTCTGCATTCATTGAAAAAGTTTCATTATAAACGAAACGGGCGATGGATATTTTCGTCTCAACGCTGCATATTTTCTTAGTTTTTGATAAATATGTCGCAAAAACTTATTGTTTACAATTAAAGCTCGCCAACGAATAAATGATTTTTGTATGGTGGCCATTGATTCGAAAAAGAGTTTTTTCCTATCTGATCATCGTCTTGTAAATATGATAATTTTCGTCATCAAAACAAACGAACAATATTGATTGAATGCTTCGGATGAATTGATTTTGAATACACTCCTTAACGGTCTCTAAAGCAATTTGGGCCGCTTCATGCTTTGGAAAACGATAAACACCAGTACTGATATTTGGAAATGCGATCGTTTTCACGAAATGCTCTTCCGCAAGCTTTAAGGAGTTTATGTAGCAATTTCTTAGCAGCTCCCTTTCTTGATAGGCTCCGCCTTTCCATACTGGTCCGACAGTATGAATAACGTATTTGGCGGGCAAATTTCCTGCAGTAGTAATAACTGCTTCCCCGGTCGGACATCCTCCTGTTCTTTCTCTGATCTTTTTGCATTCCTCCATAATCTCCGGCCCGCCTGCCCTATGGATCGCGCCGTCGACACCCCCGCCTCCCCAAAGTCCGTTGTTAGCCGCATTAACAATCGCGTCAACAGTACACTTTGTAATATCGCCTTTTATTACCTCCAATTCAGTATCGTTAATAACGATTTTCATTAATATCAACCTCCGTTTTTATACAAATATGAATTTGTATACTGACAGTCAGCTCCTAGTTACGGAAACCCTATTAGACGATACTTTAAACCTTATTGTGTTATATCCACGATCGTTTTTTGAACGAATTTGAACAATTCAATGATGTCTCAATTGTGCGACCTTTAGGAGTTTTCATATTGACATCATACAACCATTTCTTCTTTGTCTTATCATAACAAATATAAATCGGAAAATACATATAAGACCAACTGTTACAATAAAGCTTGCATATTTTTTTACCACACAAATCAAACTATAAATACTTTTAAAAATAAATTGCGGAGGACATGAAGTGAGACGTGCTATAAACAGTTTAAATGAATTTTTAAAAGGAAATTATATGGCAATTCACGCTTATAATGAATATATAAATCGTGCTAAGCAACCGGAACTTAAATTACTGTTACAACAGTTACAGCAAAATCATCAGCAACATGCGATGGAGATAACGAAAAGAATACAAGATCTTGGCGGAAAACCAGTTGATCATCCTGGAATCAAAGGGAAAAGTATGGAGATATTTAAAATGTTAACAGACCACAACAATGAACCGGACCATATAGTAAAAGATGCACTAGCTGGTGAAAAACGTGGTATTGAAATATCACAGAACATTGTAAATGGAACTTTAGATGACCAAAGCTACAGACTTGTTCAACAAATTTTAGATAAAAACATAAAACATCTTGACCTTTTGAATCAGGCTTTACATGACATACAAAAAAAAAGGGGCTGTCCGATAAGTCCCTAAAATGATCGAGTAGGAGGGAGCGATTAACTCCCGTCCTCTCACACCACCGTACGTACGGTTCCGTATACGGCGGTTCAATTAAGATAATTGACGCAAGTCTTTATAACTTCCGTGAATAGCTGTTCTCTTTATGCCAGTGGTCACTCCACCCTCCAAGAGATCTCCCACGGGATTCACCGCTTCCTCCCTCAAGTGAGGTACTACGTTTTCTGTGTTCATCATGACTCACTGAATGCCAAGGGCTATTCTCTCTTAATTGTTCGGTCCTTCTTAGTTGTTCTAGACCAACTAATACTATGACCTCTGCTGACTTCTGACGGTTCAGCTATCTATCACTAGATAGGTTACCAAGGTTACTTGGCGTGCCAGCCAGACCTCCCCGGGTAAGAGTGTAATCTTTCCTTCCATCCATCTGCTTCATTTACTCTGTATCACCTTCGGCAGAAAGGGCTTTGTTTTGTCTTGCAAACTCACCCAGTGATACCTAGCCTCATATGAAGTTCGTGTTCCTCAGACCGGAAGTTTGCCGCTCGCTTCCTTCAGATTCCGCGTCACCACGGACACCCTTGCGTTAAGCTAACTGCTACTTCTGCCTTCGCAGCTCGGGACTTTCACCCTATAGATTACACCCATGCCGGGCGCACAAGCAAGTGGAGAAAAACAATTCGTTTCTCTCCACTTGCTTTTATATTTTTTCGATTTTTATCTGAAAGTAGCTGGCGGATGCCGGCTACTTTCAGGAAGTTGTGGGCTAATGCCACAATCCCAAACTCAACATGTACCTTGTCGAGGCCCCGCAAAGAAAATCTGCGGAACGACCGATTGCCCTTGATGTGACCGAACACACTTTCTGCCTCGACTTTGCGTCGAGCGTAGATAGCGGCTTTCTCTTCACATTCAAGGGCTGTTTTGGCCTTTGCTTTCATTTCTTCGAAGATGGGATTCCAGTGAACTTGTCGGTTGCCTTTCGCTTTTGTGCATTTCGCTTTCAATGGGCAATCGGTACAATCTTCACATTCGTATATTTTGAAGCTTTGTTCATAGCCAGATGGATTCTTTTTGTTTTGGTATTTTTTAAACGTTACTCTCCTTCCATTCGGGCAAATAAAACAATCATCCTCTTCACAATAGGTCCAGTTTTTGGCATTTTTAATGTCTTTTTTGTATGTACGTGTTTGTTCTTTTACATAGCTCCCATAAGGAATTAGAAACTCAAACCGGGGCTCTTTCTCATCACCAACTGCATATACATAGTTTTCTTCACTACCATAGCCTGCATCCGCAATAACTGTTTGGGGCATCGGTAATGAACTGGAGGCTAGCTTCTCCATATGTGGGATAAAGCAACGTGTATCGGTCGGTCGTTGATGAATGGTATAAAACAAGATAAACTGATTCTCTGTCCCCATTTGCACGTTGTATCCGGGCTTGAGCTGACCGTTTTTCATATGGTCTTCTTTCATGCGCATGAAGGTTGCGTCTTTGTCTGTTTTCGAGTAGCTGTTACGGTCACCGAACATTTCCTTTTGTTCCTTGTATCTTGCCATTCGGGGCAGGAAATCTTCACGAATTTGTTTCACCGATTTCTTTAATTGACTGCGTTTTTTTCGCTTCTCTTTCCGAATGGATGTATCGGTCTCCTTTTCGATTTCTTCCGTTAGCGTTTCAACTTTTTCTTCTATTTCTTTTGCGATTTCCTCCAGGTTTTGTTCGGTGATCTCTGTATGTTGATCGCTTTCCTTTTGCCCTGTTCCGGCTTCTAATTGGGTTAATTCATGAATGTGCTTTAGTGTTTCTTGGATTTTTTCTTTTAATTTCTCTTCGAATTTCAAAGTGGATTTTTTCCACACAAAAGAATACTTATTGGCATTGGCTTCGATCTTAGTGCCATCCAAAAAGTAGTTTTCCATCGTGATGTAATGTTCTTTTATCAATTTGAGAATCATGACTTCAAAGAGCTCATCCATGAAAGCTTTCATCCGTTCCCCTCGGAACTCATTAATGGTGCGAAAATCTGGTTGTTGCATCGCTGAAAGCCACATGGCAGGAATATTTTCTTTAACGAGTTTTTCGATTCCTCGGCAGGAATAAACCTTTTGAGAATAAGCATACAGAATGATTTTCAGCATCATTTTGGGATGATAGGAACTTCTGCCGCCGCCTTTATAATGAGAAAACAATTGTTTATCTGGTATCGCCTCCACCATTTCGTCCACGACACGTGCCACGTGATGTTCGGGTATAAGAGATTCAATATCATAAATCATTTGAACTTGACGGTTGTCATATGGTTTGAAAGTAGGGGCTAAATTTCTTTTGGCAGGAGTTTTTTCTTCTTTTCCATCTAGAGGAAGTGTCATTTGTGTGTTATAATTTTCACGAGTAATCATTTGATTGCTCATAAAAAATCGTCCTTTCTGTAATGTTGTGTGGTAACTTCATTTTACTAGAAAGGACGATTTTTTTGTGCATTTTTTTTAAAAAGTGAAAAAATGAGGGGCTCCAAAAAGTCAGTTACCCTGACTTTTTGGACAGCCCCAAAATGTGTGTACAATGATAATGTCATATACCCGTGGTGCTAGATAAAATCTCGAGACATAAAAACAGCCCTTGCATGAGGATCTCCTTTAAAATGAAAGTGCGAACAAACATTCAAAAGGAGAAGTTCCATGCAAGAGCACTTTCATTTTACAATAAACCAAGCAAAAATTCAAAAGCAATATACCGCGATCTTATTCGTTGTATCAGCACAACTGTCTTGTATTCAGATGTATTTGCAACGTCGAAATCGTCATTTGTTGAAGCAAGAGGATGAGGTTATCATCGCCATTCACGTTCTTGGAAAATTGCTGGGTTTTACTTCGGAACGGGCTTGGCATCGATTTGTCATTGGAAACCTGTTCACCAAGGAAAAGTTCCTAGAGCGCTCTCGATACAACCGTCGATGCCGTTCTTTGCGTTGGGCGATCAAATGGATTCGTCACCAACTCGCCAAACGTGGACAACATCACGCTTATGCGGTAGTGGACAGCTTACCCATTGAACTCTGCCACCACGCACGAATGTATCGCGTCAAACGATTTCAAGGAATCGCAGATATTGGGTATTGTGCATCCAAAAAGATGGTTTACTATGGGTTTAAGCTTCATCTTCAGATTACCGACCAAGCGCTTCCGATGGGATATGTCCTGACCGAGGCATCCTGCCACGATCGGACAGCTGCGGAAACAGTGATGACTCAACTTCCTCATCCGTATACACTTGGCGACAAAGGATATGTGAGCCAAGCCCTGCAAAAGAAGCTGTACGATGAATACAAGATCGCTTTTTGGACGCCTGCCCGAAAAAATCAACGTGTGGTGCAATCAAAAGAATGGAAACAATGGATGAAGTGAAAACGCAAAATCGTCGAAACCGCGTTCTCGGTTTTAGTGGATTCATTTCGGATCACGAAAATTCGCGCCAATTCGATCTCTGGATTTGAAACGGCGCTTGATGCCATTTTATTGGCCTATTCGCTCGTTGTTCTTGGGCTAGTTGAGCGTTGACGCTCAACTAGCACCATGGGTAATGTCATATACATTTTTGTAGGTTATTTCTCTTTTGCAAGAATTTAGGAGGTAAAAGCCAACGGATAAATGTAAACCATCTTAACTAACCGAATTTCATTTCTCCTCCCGGTGATCTTCATTCTTTATGAAAAGTGAACATCTTTAAACATGATCAACTGCTTATGAAGAATGAACTTGCTTTGTCTCCCCAAGTTTTCTTTTGCGAATGGGAATTAGGATCAAAGTAACGAAAATTGTCATGATCGCTAAGGTTACGGCAGAATAAAAGAGTCCATTGTAACCATCTTGTGCTGCCATTAAGGTGATTTGATCGACACTCGATTGGATCACTTCTTTTAACCCTGGATCTTTGACTTGATTGATGATTCCCAGCATCTGATTTTCGGAAAATTCCCCAGATGACGTACCAAATTGTTGAGATAGTTGGTAAAACTCCTTCATGGCTTCCGAACTTAAACTCGTCCCTCCTATCTTTTCCTTTAGTATAATAGGAAAATGGGATTTAAATAACTCGGGAATGTGATTGAATCCCCTAGCGATGAAACCTGCGTAGATCGTTGGAGCGAGGGTCATACCGATTTGTCGGCTTAACGATAAGGTAGAAAGTGCGGAACCTTTATCCGACTTCAGCGTTTCTGTCGCTAAAATATTTAACGGGGCACCGAGAAGTATTCCCATTCCCAAACCTGCAACCGACGAAGAAATAATGAACTGCCATTTTGAATCAATCCATGTCGGGAACAAGAGAAAACCGATGGAAGTTATGATTCCCGATAATATCACCGCTGAAATTGGTCCTCTTTTATCAACGAATGCTCCACCCATAGATGCACCGATTCCCGCCATTATTGCAAGGGGTGTTAACCAATACCCGGAATTTTCTGACGCAATCCCGAGCACTTGTTCTGTAAATGCCGGGATAAAAATCATGGCTGCCAGCAACGCCCCAGAGAAAGTCCCTATTAATAAAGTTAAAAGGTACGTAGGTTGTTTTAACAAACGATAAGGAAGAACAGGGTCGCCGCCATTTCTTTCGAGTTTGCTTTCATGAAAAATCAAAGCAATGAAAAGAACAATCCCCGATAAAATAAAACCATACACATTTGGGCTCAACAAGCTGTCTACAAATTCGACACCTTCGATATTCGTCAATCCATACATGATTCCTAAAACGGAAAGAGATAGTAAAACCGTTCCGAACAAATCGAGACGCCCAGTTTCCGGGTCTTTCGTTTCTTCTAATTTTACCCATCCAAAGATAATTAAAAATATCGCTATCGGGACATTGATAAAAAATAATACATGCCATTTACCTGTTAAATCTAATAACATGCTGCCAATATTCGGTCCCAAAACGGCGGCAATCCCATTCATTCCACCCAACATTCCAAGGGCTTTTCCTTGTTTTTCAACCGGCATCGTACTTAGTACATGTGAACTACCGATAATGAAGATTCCCCCTCCACCAAGAGCCTGTAAGAATCGAGCACTTAAATAAAAAATAAAATTTGGGCTTAAAGCAACAAGTAAAGATCCCAAACCAAACAAAGCAATTTCAACAATAAATAATTTTTTTCGTCCATATCGATCCGATATTTTTCCGATGATCGGGACACTGATAGCTAATCCTAATGTATAAAGGGTAACTCCCCATGCCCCCCAATTAGCAGAAACTTCGAACGAATTGTTAATCGTTGTCAGTGCAGCACTAATGATTCCATTATCTAAAGCAGCCATAAACACGCCAATTGTAAATAATATCATTGCCCATGTTTGGCTAGATGCTTTTTCTTTCAAATAAGTCACTCCCTTACTTTAAAAATACAATAAATAACTATAGTTACGCCATGTAAATTACACAACAATTGTCATCTAAAAAAAACAACAAACAAGTATCCCTTTTGCTATATGAAACTGTTTTTTTGGGAGTATCTTGCTTTGTTTTCTGATAAATAAACTCGACAAAGATGCGTCCCTTCTAGTTAAAGTCGCTGTTGGATTTCTCGTCATACTGTACACATAAACTAATAAAACTAGAATCCAATACCGTTTCACCGCCCAACGCCTGCTAATACGGTACCCATCGGGCTTAGTGGTCTTTCGCTTGATGGAAAAAGAATCGATCGACCAACGTCGACATAGTAGCGCAAAGATGTCTTTGTTACATAGCTTTCGATCGGTACTCAAAACGCAATGAAGATTGTCAAGCGTCATGGTTGATCGTCTTTTTAAGCAGAGTAGCACCACGGCATATCTGATACTTTTGTGCGCCCCTTCGTAGCGGTCAACGCGATAACGTTCTTCTCCCACCATGGACGAGATGAGTGTCTTTCAAAGAGAGTGGTCAAACTCCTTTGCCTGAACCGCCATGTCTTTTGGATAAAAAACGATTGGTCTTGAGCGTTGCAATCACGTGGAATCTTTTTTTCAAGCAAGCTTCCATGAGCGTTTGAGATTGATACCAAGAGTCCATTAGCACATAAACGGGACGGTTCACATCCAAAGAAGAAGGCATTTCAACCGCAAGTTTCCACTTTTTTCCCCAGCCGTATTGTCGTAGGGGCGAAACACGAAAGAGAAAGTCTTGAGTCATCACATGAACCGTGAGCCAAGCGAGAGAATGTACCCAGATTAACTATTTATCGGCGTGAGAATCATTCCAATCAACATCCTTGAATGATATGCTTTGTCCGTGACGAAGGATTTGTTTTTTTTTGCCAAATTGTATCGTCGAGCGAAACAAAAATGGATTGATTTTCATGTTTAGCAATGCGTTCAATGCGATGAAGCATCCCCTACTGATACTGAGTTTGCGAAGTAATGTCTCTTCATTCCAGGTTTTTTTGAGAAAAATGGCTAAGTGTCGAGCGATGATTCGGTGAAAGTTCCCAGGTAGTGATCAGTAAATGTTTTAGAAAGCCTTTCATAATCATCGCATCTTCAAGATGAACGGAATGCTTCATGATAGGTTTTTAATAAATAAAGTGCCAATGTGCTAATCTATTCATAAGACATGAACCTTCTTGTATAAATGGTTTGTTGGCACATCTATTTTAACCAAGGAGGCGGGGGCATGCCTATTTTCTTATTTGGATGTAAATATTTGTTAGATAATTTGCTCACCTACAGATTATGTAGTTCATTTGCCCATCTACAGTAAAAAGTAAAATTACTAGCACACTGCTTTGATATTTTATGAATAAACTGTAACAATCGATAAAAGAGCTTGTCAAGTTACCCTATTAATCTACTACGAAAAGTACATAAATGGTTTCAATTTCTTCTGTTTCCCCCTAGTTTGTATATTCTTTCCTCAAACAGTAATTACAATGTTCTTTTTAGAATGTATGTGCCATCTCACCAGTATTCTCTTCTCGACTATTTGAAGCATTTTGGGCTTACCAAATAAGGATATATGCCTTTACTCTCTATAATAAAGTTGCGAACGGGCTAGTACCCGTCATATCAAGTGAAGTAGAAATCCTTCAGCTCTGAGGAGTAATTTTGTATATCACACCCCTTTTTATGGAAAATGTCTTAGTTACATTGAATTTTTTGTCAATTTGTTTTTCCGCTTCTACAGTAAAAACGACCCGAAAATCTTTTATTTCTTTTTTAAATCGTCAATACCAATAAAAAACGTACATTTAATATACATTAAATAGAATGGAGATTACAGCAACTTTACTGGAGCAACGGACATGATTGCCTGCCGATGTTTTACACATCTCCTTCTTGACAGAAGAATCACGCCCGCAGAGGCTCATTGTCGAGTGTCACTGCCTTACCACACTTATACGGACAGGAACTTCATGAAAAAATTTGTGTTCAAAAATCTGACTTATATCCATAAATCTTACATTGCTGAACTGTTGTTATTATGTATGCTGCTGTACACGCATGTATTTAGAAAAAAACATTTTTTTCAATTTGTATTCTGTATCATTTGACTGCTTATCACTTATGCGTACCTTTACTATGATTCCTACATAATGACGGTATGCGAATCAATCAAATGAATCGATATTTAGGGACTCCTCCGAAACAACAATGCCATCATTGTCAGCATACACATACGCATTTGGGGTCCAGCGCACTTCACCAAATTCAAGTGCGACATCACGGCTTCCTTTCCCTTCTTTTTTACTTTTAACCGGACAGGTGCCGAGTGCCTTTACCCCAATCGGCATCGTCGCAATTTCAGCGGAGTCGCGTATACATCCATTTATAATCACGCCAGATAATTCACGTTCACATGCAATCTGAGCTAAACGATCTCCTAAAAGCGCGCAGTTTCGTGAACCTTTTCCATCCACAACAAGAACTGAACCTTTTGGGATCGTTTCTAGAGCTTGACGAACTAGCACATTATCTTCAAACACTTCAACCGTTGCAATTGGACCTGAAAATTTCTTTTTTCCCCCATAACTGATAAGCGGCAATTTACAAACTTGAAGCTTTTCTAAATATTGATCGCATAAATCAGCAGTTTTCATGATGAATTCTCCTTTCCCATCTATGATTGATACAAAAATATATTTTGACAACCAAGAAGCAAAACCCTTTCAAATTGAAAAAATAATCAAAGGTCAAGATTCGCGCTCGCTTTTCGTTGTTTGGCCGGGCTTGCTGGATACTAGCCGGCGCAACACAAAGCCAAACTCTTCTCTATTGCACTTAGTGATTCATTAATTCTTTCTTTAAAATATTTCGATGAACTCCCCCCTCCCACTTGCTTAGAGGCGGGCTTCATGTAACCGTTTTAATGATATGAAAAGGACTGAGCCGTCAAATCTGTTCCACTTAGACAGCCGCAATTCTTCCTTTCCATACAATTTCAAAATTTAAATCAATTTTTTCAAAAAATATATTGATTCTAACGTTACGTCAGGTTTTAAGATAAAACTAAGAAGGAGAGAAGCTATCCAGCAATCCTGATTCAAAATGGCCCGAACGTAAAGGAGAGATTCGTTGTGGAGAATTTTGAAAAAAATCAAACTTCATGGCAAAATTTTAAAAAGTTGATAAAAATGGCTAACCCTCCTTTCTGGATTTTTGTTGCGGCAATCGCATTAAGTCTTTTGGAAGCAGCTACAGGATTAGTCGTTCCGATCTTTACACGGGATTTGATTGATCGTTTTTCAACTTCAAGTATTGAAACTCATTTAATCTTTTTATTGATTGCAGTTTTTATTCTTCAGTCAACTACATCAGGCTTCTCCTATTATCTTATGTCTTATATTGGCGAATATATTGTGGCAAAAATCCGTTCAAAGCTTTGGAACCATGTGCTGTATTTGCCGATACCTTATTTTGACCGCCATGAATCTGGAGAATTGATGAGCCGCATAACACAGGACACTTATACAGTAAAGTCGCTCGTGACCGAGCATTTAGCTAATTTCGTTTCAGGAATTGTTACGGTCTTAGGGGCTGTCGCTATTTTAATTATCATTGATTGGAAAATGACGCTCATTCTGTTTATTTTTGTACCGCTTGCTATCGTATTGGTTCTTCCACTTGGACAGAAAATCTATAAAATTTCCATGCAAACCCAAGACGAAATGGCCACTTTCAGCGGCAATCTAGGCCGCGTGCTGAGCGATATCCGGTTGGTAAAATCAAACATTGCCGAACCTGTCGAAAAACAAAACGGAAATCAAAAAATTCAGCAGTTGTTCCGATTCGGCTTGAAGGAAGCAAAAATCCAAGCGATTATTTCACCTTTAATGACAACGATTATTATGGCGGTGTTAGTCGTCATTATCGGCTATGGAGGAATTCGTGTTGCCAGAGGGGAATTATCCGCAGGTTCGCTCGTTGCCATCATAATATATATGGTGCAAATTATTGTACCTTTTAGCCAAATGGCAGGATTTTTTACAGCTTTCCAAAAGGCAATGGGTGCGACAGAACGAATTCAGCAGCTTTTGAATACAGAAACAGAACATAATAATGGAAATACAAGAATTGATGTTCATAAACCAATCGTGTTTCAAAACATCTCGTTTGCTTATGAAAAAGGAAAAACGATTTTGCAAAACGTTCATTTTGAAGTGAAGCCCGGCCAAACCGTCGCGATCGTCGGACCAAGCGGTGCTGGTAAAACAACTATTTTTTCCCTTATTGAACGGTTCTATCAGCCAACAAACGGGGCAATAAAATTAGGGAATACCGACATTCGCGAATTTCCGCTTTTTGAGTGGCGCCAACAGATCGGTTACGTTTCTCAAGAAAGCCCGATTATGTCTGGCACGATTCGTGAAAATATTTGCTACGGGCTAAATCGTACAGTCAGCGAAGAAGAAGTGAGAAAAGCCGCGCAATTGGCTAATGTAGATGAATTCATCGAACAAATGCAAGACGGCTATGAAACGGAAGTCGGCGAAAGAGGGATCAAGCTATCCGGTGGGCAGCGTCAGCGCATTGCCATCGCGAGGGCACTGTTGAGAAATCCAAAAATTCTTCTGCTGGATGAAGCTACATCCAATTTAGACAGCAACTCCGAGCAAAAAGTGCAAAACGCTCTCCTTCATCTTATGAAAAATCGTACAACATTTGTCATCGCCCATCGACTTTCAACTATTATTAATGCAGATTTAATCATCGTCCTCGAAAATGGTAAAATTACCGGTCAGGGAACACATAATGAGCTGTTGCAGTCCCATCCGTTGTATCAAAAGCTTGTCAGCCGACAAATGCAAAATTTTGCTCCCGCCAACGATTAAGGCGGGAGCCGCATATAATTTACAAATGGAAGCTGACCGCTTAAGCCCGTTTCCGCTCCATAATGTTGATCCCTAACCCCATGAACACAACAGCCATCAAGAATAGGATGCTCATCGGATAGAGCAAATCGCTGAATGAGTAGCCGTAAACTACCGCCCCTTTTAACAGGTCCATTCCATACGTAACGGGGACAAATTTTGAAAGCAAGAGAAGTGCATCCGAAGAAACAATTTCCAGCGGCCAATAAGCTCCTCCGAGCATCGCCATGCTGACAGAAACAAGCGGAAGCACCGCATGAAACTGCTGCTCATTATTGACAATTCCTACTATAAAAATTGATATTGCGACAATTGCCAGTACATAAGGGATGAGCAATACGAGCACAAAGCAAAATTTATCGCTGAAATCTACATCAAACACAAAGTGAAAGACTGCAAAAATAAGCGCCACCTGAATATAGCCGGTTGCAAAACTGTAAATTAAATTTCCGGCATACATCTCCCATTTTTTGACCGGCGACAAAATCATTCGATCCCAAATGCCGTTTCGCTTTTCCATTAATATATTGAAAACGTTGTACGCAATCGTATAAATGACAAAAAATAAGACACTGCCGAAAATCGATTGCATTTTGCTGTTGATGATAACAGTTTCATCCGCACGGAAATGTTTTGTCTCTACGGTAAACACCGGATCGTTTTTCGCTTCCGCAAGCGATTTTGCCACTTGCTTTGCGCTTGATTCTCCTTGTTTTTCCTTCACCTGATCGATGATCGACTTGGATTGTAATGCTTTTGCGTAAACTTTTTGAACCGTTTGCTGAACCAAATAGCTATTGGGGGTATTGGAAGCAACGATTATGCGGAAATCGTCCTTTTTAAGCTCCACACCTGCTTCCGCCTTACCTTCGCCAACCAGCTTTTCAACTTCCTCTTTTTTCATCCTTTTAAACGAAAATAGATTATACTGCTCAAGAGAGCGAATGATTTCCTTCACTTCACTTTCAGGCAGTGCGCTGTATACTGGGACAACTATAGTCTGTTTGTTTACGGAACTGATGAGCATAGCAAAAACGACAGAAAGGATCGACACCATTAAAAATAGCCAAGGCTTCCGGATAAAAAGACGCAGCTTTGCTGTCAAAACTCCGATCACGCCATTTCACCCCTTTTTGGGAAAACTAGCAAGCTCAATACGAACATAACAAAACCGAAAAGACATAAGTATATGACAGTCCAAATAAATTGCGACAGATCATAGCCTTGCAAAATTTTTAAATAAGCTGTCATGCCGGCTCCATTTGGCGTCATATCCCCCAATTTGTGCATAAATTCCGACATTTGCGAAACCGGGAAATAGCTGCCGCCAAGAAAAGCCAAAATAGAAACGACTCCGCTTGAGAAGAAAATGGAAACATTATCTGAATTTATTCGATAGCTCAATGATGTTAAAAAGGTTCCTATTCCTCCGACTGCCACACAAAGAGCAAGCGTAACAATGATAAACGAGACGAGATCCGGCCACTTGACACTGTAAAAAACGGCTGCTAAAGCATATAACAAGGAGAGCTGAAAAAAGGCAATGATCAAGGAAGTTATGAAAATAGCAGCCATGTATAAATTTTTCGGTACATTGGCAAGCAACAAACGATGGAATGCGTTCGACTGTTTTTCTTGCAAAGCATGAGACGAAATATACGAGGCCAGATGCAACACAAACATAACGCTTATGCCGACTGTATAATAAGTAAAAGAATTAATTGGCTCCCGTTTTGTCACGGTTTCCATTTCTCCCTTTACTTTTGCGACAGGCAGTTCAAGTGATTCGTTTAAGCCAGCCTGATCCAGTTTAGAAATCAAAGAATATTGCTCTTGAAATTCAGTGATGAGCTCTTGAACAAATTGGGCTGTAATTTCTTTGCCTTCGTTGACATATATACTAAGCTTCGGCTTCGTTTTCTCGCCAAATATTAAATGGTTTAACAACGTGTATGAAAAATGCTCCGGCACTTCAACAATGACTGTATATTTGTCATTTTCACGAATTTCCTCCAATTCAGAAGGCTGAAACTCTGCCATTTGTATATACGGTTCCAGCCCTTTTGAGCCTAAAATTTCTTGTTTTAAAATGGAAATAGGCATCATTTTTTCCACTTGTTTTAATAGAAATTCCTTTTCCTCATCCGGCATTTGCACGTTTTTTACGTCGTTGGCGAATTTTTCGAAGTCCTCTTGTTCATTGCCATGTTCGACAATCGCTACTTTCGCTTGAATATCCATTTTTTTGCTGTCCATTACACTTGTGAGCGCAAAACCTAAAATAGATATAAGAGTGAACGGCATTACTAATAGAAGAAGCAATTCCTGCTTATTGCGGATCATTATTAAAAATTGTTTCTTAATAAATTGTCCAATCATGATCATCACCCTTTTAATTTCGTAATGCTCTTCCAGTTAAATGAAGAAACACATCTTCCAAAGTAGGTGTTTTAATCTCGATAGATGTCAACATTGTGTTTGTTTCCTCAGCAATTTTGAACAATATGGAAAAAGCATTCGCTTCCTTTGGCGTTAATACGGTAATTACCCGATCTTGCACAGTCACGCGATTGACAACCGGATGATCACGCAGCGCTTGAATAAATGAATCGTTCACGCGCTCGACAGTAATTTGGATTGTGTTTTCTGCCGATAAAATATTTTTTATCTCCTCTTTAGTACCGGCCGCCAAAATATTCCCTTTATCCATAATGTAAATGCGATTGCATAAAAATTCGACTTCCTCCATATAATGGCTCGTGTACAATACGGTCATTTTTTTCTCCTTATTTAACCTTTTGACCGTTTCCAAAATATAATTTCTTGATTGCGGATCAATGCCGACTGTCGGTTCATCCATAATGATCAATTCAGGTTCGTGCAGCAAGGCAGCCCCGATGTTCAATCTTCTCTTCATTCCGCCTGAAAAATTTTTAACAAGATCATGCTGGCGATCCGTTAAACCGATCATTTCCAAAACTTCCTCTACCTTCTGTTTTAATTGCGAACCTGACAGCCGATAAATTTTGCCGAAAAACAGCAAATTTTCCCGCGCTGATAAATCGGGATATAATGCAATTTCTTGCGGTACAACCCCTAAAATTTTTCTGAGCTTTTCCGGCCTTTTGATGACACTTTCGTTATTCAAACGAACATCACCGCTTGTCGGCGGAATCAGAGTAGAAATAATTGAAATGGTGGTCGATTTGCCGGCGCCGTTTGGCCCCAAAAGCCCGATGATTTCCCCTCTTTCCAAAAATAAATTCACACCGTTTACAGCATGCGTTTGTTTAAACCTTTTCGTTATTTCAACAGCTTCCAGCATTTTTTATCCTCCCTCTCAACGTTCTATTTGTATATTACAGCGTCCGCACTTTCTCACATACTATCTGCAGTCACTCTTTTCACTGAAAAACTATGACTTAGGTCATACATTTACAAAGTCTCTAGGAATAGCGCTGAAAATCAGCAAACATTCCGAGTCGAAGCAAACATTTTTCAATTATGAACGCTTCATTAACATAGAGCTTTAAAATTTCACGGCATTATTTCAATACAAAAAAAGACCGGCCTAAATAGCCGATCCTAATCAAACAGCTAGCAAATATCATGTTTAATGGCATAAATAGCGAGCTGTGTTCTATCCCGCAGCCCAAGCTTATTTAAAATTTGCGTCATATGGTTTTTGACAGTTCCGATGGACAAATGAAGGTCAGACGCAATTTCTTTGTTCGTTTTTCCTTCGCCGACAAGCTTCACAATCGCCAGCTCACGCGGTGTTAAAGGAACGTTCACCATCTCTTTTTTTGGCTTTTCCAGCAGCTTCGGGACCATTTTTGCCGCTACATCTTCATGAATGGACATTCCGCCTTTCATACAGCTATGTATCGCATCAATCAGCTTTGCCGGTTCAGATGTCTTCAGCAAAAAACCGCTTGCCCCATCCTTCAACGTCTGTACGGCATATTCCTCATCATTAAACGTTGTTAAAATAAGAATTTTCGCATCAGGCCACCGCTCTTTTATTTTTTTAGTCGCTTCTACTCCGTTCATAACTGGCATGCGAATATCCATTAAAATCAGGTCTACAATTGTCTTTTCCATTATTTCGATTGCTTTTAACCCATGATCAGCTTCCGCGACTACTTTTAATTGCTCGTCCTGTTCGATCATCATTTTCAAGCCCTGGCGGACAATGGCTTGATCTTCAACAAGTAAAATACGGATGGTCATCATTCATACTCCTCGTATACTAAGTTTCAGAAAGTTTTTTTATCGAATTTCCAGTCCGATACGCTCCTTGACAATCGCATATCTTGGGTGGTTGCCTTTGTGGGAGGGGCGCGCCCCTCCCACAAAGGGTTGAGCGTACCGGGGTTGGACTTTTCGCAATGTTCCTGGATAATGGTCTTAGGATCATCGGGGATACTCTTCTCACTCCTGTAGCTTTGACTACTTGTAAAGTCTGTCTCCTCGGCCCCTGTTTGGACGTCTAACCCGCAGGCTGTTCCCGTTGGTTTTCCCCATGCTGGAAGGAGCAGCTTCCAGGGCAGCCCATGGTCCAACGTGAGTTCTCATATGCGAGGGTGACTGGTCAACAGGCGCGATCCGGGGGCATCCCGAAGAGTCCTACCCCTCGATCCTACAACAATAGGAGGTGATCTCATGAAACTCTACGTCGGGATCGACGTGAGCTCACGCGACTTAGCCACCTGCATTATGGATCATGAAGGAAATACGTGCGCACGCTTCAAAGTGGATAATCATCTTCTGGGCGCCACCTTCCTTCGGGATCAAATCCTCCTGTGGGCTAACAAGCGAAAGCCAACCGAAATTCTGATCGGGATGGAAGCCACCTCGGTCTACAGTTGGCATCCAGCTATGTTTTTCCACCAGCAGGAGGCCTTGCAGGCTTGGAACGTCAAGGTGTTTACGATCAATCCAAAGCTCATTCGCAAGTTTAAAGAAGCCTATGTCGACTTGGAGAAAACGGATGACATCGATGCTTGGATCATTGCGGATCGGCTTCGCTTCGGCCGTCTGAAGATGACGGCTGTCCTCAAGGAGCAGTTTCTCGCGCTTCAGCGACTGACACGCATGCGATATCATCTCGTCCACCAGTTAACCCGTGAGAAACAGTATTTTCTCCAGCACTTGTTTTACAAATGCAGTTCCTTTACCCAAGAGGTGGACAGTTCGATCTTCGGACATGCCATTCTCGAACTGCTGCTTGAGTCGTGGAGCCTCGATGACATCTGCCAAATGGATGTCAAGCAGTTGGCCGACTTCCTGCGCCAAAAAGGGCGCAATCGCTTTGCCGATCCGGAATGCATCGCCAAGTCGATTCAAAAGGCGGCCCGTTCGTCGTATCGGTTGTCCAAGTGTGTCGAGGATTCCATCGACTTGCTGTTAGGGCTGTCGATTCAATCAATCCGCAGCCTGCAATCGCAGCTCAAAGAGCTCGATAAAGCCATTACCCGCCATCTTGAAGGCATTCCGAACACACTGCAAACCATCCCAGGCATCGGACCGGTTTATACCGCAGGCATCCTGGCCGAAATCGGGCAAATCGAGCGGTTTCACAACCAGGCCGCCTTGGCAAAATATGCCGGCTTGACATGGTCCAAGCACCAATCGGGCCGTTTTCAAGCCGAGGACACCTCCCTCATTCGTTCCGGCAATCGCTATCTCCGTTACTACCTAGTGGAGGCTGCCAACTCGGTGCAACGGCATGATGCGACGTTTCGTGCGTACTACCGGAAGAAGTATGAGGAAGTGCCCAAACACCAACATAAACGAGCCCTCGTCCTCACCGCTAGAAAACTCGTGCGTGTGATCGATGCGCTGCTACGCAACGGTCAAATCTACACGCCAAGAAAGGGGGAAGATCGATAAGAGGATCGATCTGGTATACCAATATCAACCTTTAGACCCAGTTTATTACATGTACCAATACTGGGTTTCTTCAGTATTGCCTTTTTTCGGATCATCGGACAAGGGAATTTCCAATTTCTATGATTTTTCACCTTGACATATTACCGCAGGACTTTATTGGCAAAGTCCCATGAACAACAAACTCATCATTTGTTTGAAATATGTTCAAGCTTCCTCCAGCTTCTTTCACACGCTCTTTCATATTCGTTAAACCGAAGCCTTTTTGAAACGGTTTGGCATCCGATATCCGGTTTTTTATCGTAAATTCCAAGTCACCGATCGCATTTTTTCCTAGTATGATATACACTTCCCTTGATTGCGCATGCCGCATCGCATTCGTTAGCGCCTCTTGGATGACTCGGTACAAAACGACATTTTGCTGATTAGTAAGACGGGCCGACAAAACCCCTTGCTTCGTCGTAAAATGCACCATAATATGACTTTCCGATTCCAGCTTACGAATGAGCTGAAGCACTGACGAAATCCCTTCACTTTCATCCATTTTTAGCGCCCTAACTGCATGTCTCGTTTCCTCTAAACTTTCGCGAACTAAAGATTTTAATTCTTCATATTCCTTCCTTTTCTCTTTGATCGAAAGCATCTCAAGCTGCATCAGCAATGCCGTTAATTTATGCCCGACAGAATCATGAATATCACGGGCAATTCTCGTTCGTTCTTCCAATCTGGCCGACCGCTCGTTTTCATAGCTGATACGCTTTAATCCTCTATATTCTCCTAATAGTTGTTCATACAGCTCCCTTTGTTCCTTCCTTTCAAAGATATATTCATTTAAAACAACAGAAATGAAAGTAAATATAGCAAACACCGTCAGCCATTCAAAAGGATTAGGAAGGAATAAGGCGATCAGGATCGAAACAGAAACATGAATGACGGCAAACAGACGAAAGGGCTGTTTTTTTAGCTGAAAAATTGCTTCGACATAAAGATATAAAATTAATAAAAGAGAGGCATGATTGCCTGCAGCAGACTGAAGCCATCCCGCTGACAAAATGAAAAGATCCACGATGATGTACAACAGAAGAGTATTTTTGACAACAGGCAGAAAAAAATAGCAGCCAATTGTACAAGCACTTAAAAATACCAATAAGGTGAGATGTGCTGAATGATCCAAAAAAGCTGAAAATAAAAAGTACGTCCATAAAACAGCAAAAACGAACACTCTGAATAAAAAAGCCTTCACTGACATCCCACCCTTTGTAATCTACTATCAACCTACTGAAACTATAAAAGAATGTCAACGGCTTTTCAAAAGAAATGTCGGACATTTCTCAAATCATGTACCAATTAATTAAAATACTGAACTTCTCCCTTATTCTCTCCAAAATAATTACCCTGTGATTTTAGAATCCAACATTTCTAAATAACAACCTCTATAATTAAAGACACCGGTTTAATCTAACCGATGTCTTTAACTAAATCCTATAACTAACAATAACTATTCCTATATCTAATTAGTTAATGTAAAAACCGTATAAAATCAATATTCCAGCGGTTTTTATAAATAAAATTTTTTCTTACTAGTATTCCATACTCCTTAGAGTATGTAAAAATATTCTCATACTCTCTAAATTACACATCGTAGATATAATAATAAAATCCAGGAAAACAAAAAGGAAACTCCTTCAAAAAAGGAATTCCCTTGAAAATTTACTTGCTGCCATACAACAGCACTTGCGCTATGCCGACAAAATATTCTGATTCACGAATAATATGGTCCAAAACAACTTTGGCGGTCGGATTTTTTCGAACAGCAGCGCTTTCCGTTTTAATTTGCCGGCATAATTTAATAAAATCGAGACTTTGCTTTAAGCAAAATGACACCAAATTCAATACTCGTTGATAAAGCTTTGCTGGAATATAGTAAGGGGAGCGTATGACAGACTCAATATAGCGCACAACCTTTTGATGCGTCTTCGACAATTCTTCTTCCCAATTTAACAAAGCATCTACATAGTTTTGCTCTAAATTTGCCACAAGCTCTCGGATCACAACAGTATGCTCTTCCTCTTGATGCTTCCAAAACTCCGCTTCATCCAATATGCGAAGCGGCATTTGCTGACCGTAATAAAATTGCATCATCCATCCTCCCATGATCGTCGTTCATTTCAATTGTATGGAAGGAATGGATAAGGTATGATAGCTCATTTTGCTTGAGGATCTTTTTATTTTTCAACACACTAGCTTCTATTAACTATGACACCGTAAAAAAAGCGCCTTGCCTAGGCATTTTTTTGTTTTAAAAAATTTGAGATGTGATGACATGTGAAGAGTTTAGTGAATATGATTGGATTTACGCGAGAAAATCGGCTTATGTTTGTTTTAGCTGATATTTTTTTAACTTCCGATAAAGAGTGGACCTGGCAATATTCATTTTTTTGGCGACAGCTGATAAATTCCAGCCTGTTTCCTCTAAAAGCCTGACAAGCACTTTTTGCTCTTCGATTTCAATTAAAGATAAATCTTTAAGCTGGTTATTGATGGAGAGGCTCATTCTGTTTTCAATAAAGTATGCCGGTAAGTCTTCTATCCTAATAACAGGAGAATCACTAAATATGACGGCATACTCAATGACATTTTGCATTTCTCTTATGTTGCCGGGCCACGAATATTCTAAAAAGTAATTTAAAGTTTCTTGCGCAATGGAAAGGGATTCTCTCGCATACTTTTTTGCAAATTTTTTTAAGAAATAATCAGCAATCAGAGGAATATCTTCCCTTCGCTCACGAAGAGGAGGAATATTAACCGTAACAACGTTAAGTCTAAAAAATAAGTCTTCGCGAAAAAGCCCTTGTTTACACAAGGCATATAAGTTCTTATTCGTTGCAGCAATAATTCTCACATTGATTGGAATCGTTTGAGATGAACCCAGCCTCATAATCTCCTTTTCTTGCAGCACCCTAAGCAAATGGACTTGCAGATCTAGCGGCATCTCGCCGATTTCATCTAAAAACAAGGTTCCTTCGTTTGCTTCCTCAAATTTTCCTTTCTTCCCTTCTTTCGAACCTCCGGTAAAAGTTCCACTTTCGTAACCGAACAGTTCACTTCCAATCAATTCTTTCGGAATTGCGCCACAGTTTATTGCTAAAAAAGGTTTGTCTCTTCTCTGACTGGATTGATGTATTGATTTTGCAATTTTTTCCTTTCCTGTACCGCTTTCTCCCAACAGAAGAATCGGAACATTTGAAGGAGCAGCTTTATAACATTTGTTTAGTGCTGTTAACAATGCATCCGATGTCCCAATAATATCGTTCCATGGTTCATCCTTGAGAATGTATCGCGCAGTGGTACGGAATACCTTTTTGTTATCCTTCAACACGACCATATATCCAGCAACTTCCCCTTTAAAATGAATCGGCTCGATTGCTAAAACCTTGAAATCTCGAACCATCAAATCGCTGGAAATATCGTTTTTCGCAGAGAATTTGGACATCCTTTTCATCTCATTTATTAAAGGATGAAAATCAGGATTTACCGTCAAATCTCCTGCATGTTTCAGGTTAAATAATTCCATTAGCTTTTCACTGCTCTTCACAACATAAAAGGCATGGTTCAGTACTAGAATATGATCATTTTTCCATTTATTTGCACATTGAAAAAAATAATCTATTAAATAGTTATTCACTTTCATATAGACGTATGCAAGCTGTTTTTCAATCACTTGTGCAGTGGATACAGCTAAACCAAGTGTATGAGGCTGAGCATCTTCCCAAAATCCTGTAAAATCGATGACACCGATGACCTCTTTTGTGAAGGGATGAATGATAGGAGCTGAAGAACATGTCCATGGATGACATCCTTGACAAAAGTGTTCTGCAGAAAAAATTTGAATGGGATTTTGGGTGACGATACACGTTCCAATCGCATTTGTACCTGCTGCATTTTCGCTCCAGTCCATGCCAACTGTGAAATTCATTTTTTCCGCTTCCCGCAAAACATACGGTTCACCTTTCAAATAAATTATGCAACCGTTTTCATCTGTCAGTGTGATAAGATACCGAGTACCTTTCAACTTATAAAATAAATTATCAATAATCGGTTTCGCAATTTGATATAGCTCAGATCCTTTTAACAGATGATTTAATTCGTATTCTGTTAAAGCTGCCTTCGTTTGCAATTGCATCGGGTCAACTCCAGTTTCCTGACAGCGGCTCCAAGAATCTAAAACATTTTTTCGTATTTTGCCCGATATTTTATCTTCCCACGATCTTTCCACAAACATTTCCCATAAAGTTTCCAAATCTCTTTTTTTATCTGGCAAGTTGTGCGTAGAGAAAATAGATATATATGGATTGCCCATGTACTCCCCCCTCCTCTTGAACATATTATCAAAATTTTTCGAAAATAGATTATAAAAATTCTTTATTCGGGGCTTTAAAAGCAAAAAACTTACCACCCCCGTAGTTCTTAAGGAATTACACACCAGTGATGATAAGCAAGGAAGTGACAAGTGTTACCACAATTATTAACGTATTTACTCGAAGATATCAAGTGTCTAGATTCGCATTTTTAATCTTTTGAATCAAATTCATGCGTTCACCATCGCTTTATCAAAACGATGTCAAATGTTTAACGCATTTGCTCAAGTGTGCATGCGACAGATTAATTTTGAGCAATACGTTTTGAACTGCTTGTCGTAAAAAATTCTGTTTCTTTATGGTATTCTCTCTAAAAATGAAATAATGTGTCAACTTTCTATAGTTTTTTTAAAACTGCTTTAAATAAAAGTGGATAACCTTTGTGATGAAAACACTAGGTTATCCACTTGCTGTTCGATTGTGTCAGCCTTTAGTCAGAAACGAACTCCTGATTGATGATTTATTTCACTTGAGGTATCGGACGCTTCAGCCATTCATTGTAAAATGCATCAATATCTGGTTCAAAATCTTTTAAGATTGGATACCAAGGTGTTACAGCTTCTACCTCCAGTTGACTTGCACAATTTGGGCAATAGTATTCACGTATAACCTGCCACTCCGGATCTGGAGCAAGCAGTTTCGGATACAGCTCCACCATTTTTTCCTCTGTATCACGAACGTATATAAGCGCATGAAGTTTCCAGTTGTCACTTGCCTCACAAAATTCATGTCCGCAATCACACTTTACGACTCGTTTGCCATCTGGCTTCAAAACGATATAAAGGTGAAGTCCAGCCGGCAATAGAATTGGATCATCCCATGGAACTCTTTCCTGCAAAATGCTGATATATTTATCAAATCGGTCAGTATCCTTAAAATTTGAAAGCATTTCTTTTAATTTGTAAAAATCAATTGTTCCGTCGATCAGCTCTTCAATCGTCTTACGATCATATTGTGCCATGTTCTCACCCCGTTTTTTTCTGATGATTTATTTTTGCTCCAAAGGTTGGTACACCTAACTCATCTTCTGATAAATGCCATTCTGTCGGCAGATTCCAGAACTGTTTAAACTCATTCGCAAATTTTTCACTTAAGGCAAAGCTGCCGGCATACATATGACGAACCTGCACAGCCGCTTCTTTGTTTAGAATTTTTTGTCTCTCCTGCTCCATCCATTCTTTTACAGGAACCCCGCGCTTTAGACGCTCTTTTCTTATTTTTTTGCGGCGTTTTTCTGTCGCTTTTTCATCAACGATATACTTGCCTTTTTCATTTTTGCTGACAACTGCTCCGTAAACGCTTTCTGCATAACGCGGCAGCAGCAGTCCTTCATTTAAATCATCCTCAATCATTTTCGGCTTGCGCTCAAGCGGATCCCCAAAACCAGGACCCCCACGAAGGTAATTTAAATACAGATCGTAATTTTCAAAAATTGTTTCTGTTGTAATGGATTGCTTATCACGGATAATTTCCTTTGCTTCCATTAAAGTATCGTATTCTGGATTATCTGGATCACTGTCTCCCCCTGTAGGAATAGGCAGTCTTTTTTCGATCCGTTCTTTCAAATTCGTTCCATGTGCTTCAAAACGGTATCCTGATGCTGCTGGATAGCCTCCCATTAAACCGCAGTCACTTGACATAAAGCCATTTCCCATAAAGAACATCGTCCAGTCTTTTGCACCATATACCATCCGCAAAGTCTCGTAGCCGCTGCCTCCCCGGTATTTTCCATACCCTGCTGTATTTGGTTTTATGCTTCGTCCCAAATAAAGAAGCGGTTCTGCGAGCTCCCAAATTTCCATATCTCCCATATCACCTTCAGGGTTCCAGATGGCTGCCGCATGGTTAATACCGTCTCTTACCGCACTTGCTCCGACCCCTTCGGCTGCTGATTCGAAGCTGTTAACGGCATGATTTTCGTTAAATTGGTTATATCCTCCTCCTTGCAGCCAGTTAGAAGTGTTGGCATTTCCGGCGTTAACTTCTTCTAAATACCCGCGTGCAAAGTAGTTGCGGCTAAGTGCACGCCATAATGGACTCCATGCAGATACAAGGAAGTGCCATGCATAGCTGTGAGCGGTCCGAATATCGTCCGGATTTAGCCATGAACCGTAAGGCAAGTCGAACTGGCTCGCATAATAAGCGCCATCATTAACCCGATCGTTCGGGATGAGCGTTTGCGACATCATGACCCATATTCCGCTCGTAATCGAAACAGGTGTAGCATTGTAGCTGTGCCATCCCCATCTGTTAACGCCTTCAAAGTCGATTTGGAACTTGCCATCTTTGTGAACAGTCAGTTCTGTTGGAGCATGCATAATCGTGTTTACACGAGCGTAAGGAGGAACATCTAGGTTTTTATACGGTACGTCCACAAATGAAACTTGGCGGTATTTACCCGGAATCAGCAACGTTTTTACTTGATTGACAAAACCGCGCCGTCCATCCTCAATTACCTCGCGAATAAATTGTTTATAAGTGTCGACACCTTCCTCCTTGACAATATCAAGGACAAGGTCTCTGATCATATGGCAGCCGGCAACGCGAGTCCGTTCATCAAGAAGCCAGTACTTTGTTGTTCGGACAGAACGCTGGCTTTCAATAAGCCAATCTTTTAAGAGCGTATCGTTTTTACCGATTTTACGGCAGGCCACTTGATAACCGTCATCGTAACGGCTAACTGGTCCAACGGTCATACTTCCTGGTGCAGTCGCCCCAACATCAATTACGTGGGTAACTCCGCCAACCCAGCCTATCAGCTCGCCCTCGTAAAAGATTGGAACAATTGTATGAACGTCACATGGGTGCACATTTCCGATCTGGCAATCATTGTTACAGAAAATATCTCCGTCTTCAATTCCCGGATTCTCTTCATAATCGTTTTTAATCATGTATTTAATCGCTGCGCCCATCGTCCCGACGTGAATGATAATTCCAGTAGAAGTTACAATCGAATCTCCTTCAGGAGTGTATAAAGTAAAGCATAATTCCCCTTCTTGCTCAACAATCGGGGAGGCCGCCACTCTTTTGGCCGTTTCCCTTGCATGCACAACTCCTCCCCGCAATTTTGAAAAGATCTTTTCATAGCGGATTGGATATGACTCTTTTAATGGCAATGTTTTTAAACCTGCGTAATGTCCTGTCTCTCGGCTGATTTCATCAATTTCTTTGCGCATTTGCTTGAGTGTTTTTCCGTGCCAACCAATATTTTTCTGGCTTTGTATTGTTTTTTCAGTAATCGTCATGAAAAAATACCCTCCTTTTTCCTTAAAGTTCTTTTAAGTGGAAAATGCGATGCTCATCAAGATATGTTTCAAAACCAGGCGGAATCACAAACGTTGTGGCTGGAGATTCTAAAATTGAAAATGCACCGATTTTGTTCCCTGGCTTCAATTTTTCCATTTCCCAAATGTTTGCTTTGATCCACTCGCCCTTCCAATACACATCACGCTGGCCAAGAAACGCTTCTGACGGCGGAGTTTCTCCAGATAAAGGCTCCTCAGGAATTTTCGGCTTTGCCACTTCAACAATACCGCGTACGATTGCTCCTGTGATGCTGTAACCGAGTTCAGGCGATTTGGCCGCTTTTGCGTAAATTCTCGCATACGTTTCTTCGAATGCTTTGACAAGCTCTTCCCAGTCGTTAATATCCTTAAACTTTTGAATCGGCGATTCAATTTCAAGGTCGTTTAACTGACCTTGGTACTGCATGCGGAAATAAAGACGGAAACTCACATCTTGTCGTTTAAAGTTATTTTTCTCAAATTCAGCTGCCACTTTTTCGATTAGTTCATCCCAAGCATCCTGCAATTCTTTACCTGCCTTCAGCTTACTGCTGTCTTCATCTCCGTTGTTTACATTGATATCAAGTGTTTTATCATAGCGGTATTCAAAGTCTGCCGCACCGCAGCCAAAAGCAGAAAATCCAGCTGCCCACGCCGGTACTAGAACATCTTCAAAGCCAAGACCTTTTGTGTAGCCGGCAGTATGAAGCGGACCGCCGCCTCCATAAGAGAAGCATACATATTGAGATGGCGAATACCCTTTTCCAAGGATCATAGATTCAAGGTAATTGCGCAGTTGCGACTCAAGCAGATCGATAACACCGTATGCTGCGTCTTCAACAGATAATCCGAGTGGATCGGCGACCTGCTTCTTCAATGCTTCATAAGCTCTTTCCGGATATAGCTTAACCTCGCCGCCAAGGAAATTATCCGGGTTGATTAGTCCAAGAACAACGTGGCAGTCGGTTACTGTTACCGTTTCTATGCCGCCCTCCGGATAACAAACGCCGACTCTCGAACCTGCGCTGTCCGGTCCAAGTGTTAATGATTTGAAGTTCGGATCCACTCGCACAAAGCTGCCTGCCCCAGCTCCAACAGTATCCATGGAAACAAGCGGTAATGATAGTACAAGCCTTGCCATATCTGGGCTTGTATTAATACTCAAATCCCCTTGAGTAATAAGAGCCATATCAAAACTTGTTCCGCCGATATCCGAGCATGCAATATTGCGAATACCGAGTTGTTCACCGAGATATTTCGCGCCAACTACTCCCCCAATCGGACCTGAAACGAGCGTTCTTGCCAGTTCATTTGCACGCGTACTTATCGTTCCACCGTGGCTGGCCATGACCCGAAGATCAAATTTTGCCCCGTGATTTCTTAACATGTTATCAATTTTCGACAATGTCTCCCGAGACGGGTCTGCTGCATATGCTTCTATAATGGTTGTATTTGTGCGGTGAGACTCTTTTCTAACAGGGTAATAATCAACCGATGCAAACACAGGCACTTCTTTTCCGACTTTCTTCATGACTTCCTTTGCAATATCCCTAATTTTTCGTTCATGCTGCGGATATTTGTAAGAATGAAGCAAACTGATCACAATTGCTTCGACATCCTGTTCCAGAAGGTCCAATACTGCTGGTTCCACTTCATGTTCATAAAGTGGAATGACAACGTTTCCAAATAAATCGACTCTTTCTGTTACGCCTCTTGTCAATTCTCTCGGTACAAGTGGAGGATCGTAACGATGAGTATTCAAGTGTAAACGGTCTGAATAAGAATATCCTAGGTAAGCCTGGATCGCCCGGCCCATTCGATGGAAATCCTCCATCCCTTTATTAACGATCAGACCGACGCGGCGTCCTTTCCTTGACACGAGACGATTCAGCATCGCTGTTCCGGAGTAGACACCCGCAAGCAATTTAGGAAATTCTTCTTCTACTGTTGTGTTCCAGTAAGTTAGTGCATCCCTTGCAGAGTTGAGAAGACCAATTGATTCATCTTCAGGTGTGGATTGTGCTTTTCCGACGACAAATTCACCATTGTCGTCAATAATGAAGGTATCTGTCATCGTTCCCCCTGCATCGATAGCAAGTATTTGTGCATTGCGAGTTGTTACTGCTTCCATCCATTTCTCTCCTTTCTTTTTTCAAAAATTGATTTTGTTTTCACTTTTTACTTTGCAACATTCGTGCCAATATTAAAAATCATCAAAAAATTAAGGGGAGAAAAGGCTTTCGAAAATTAGAGAATGGTGAAAGAGAATGATGAATTGTAGCGAATCGCTACACTGTTTCGCTACAATTTTTTCGTACAACAATACAGCTTAAAAAAGAATTTGTTGCAATTCGCCCATAGAATTTTGTTGCTTGCTCCATACAATTCGACAGACAGCTTAAGCTCGATCAAGAGATTTTTTGTAAAAAAATAGACCATCTTTTAGTCTAGTAAACATAAAAATAACGACAAGGAATTTTCCAAGGGACAACAAAGACGACTTGAATGACAAAGCCACTATTGTACCGTCCTAATTTTATGATGGAAAATTTGATGAACAATAACTGCAGTTTCATTTTGTTTCAATGTAAAAAACAAGTTTGAATGTTCTGAAATTTTAGTTGGAAACAGTTGATACTTTGATGAAAGTCCCCATTATCGAAACGATAAATACGTTTGAAAAATCATAATGGATTTTCTTTAAGCATTTCCAGCAATTTTTTTAAAGCAAATGAGTGATATCTGCCTTTTCTCGTAATGATGCCGAGTCTCCAAAGAAGAGGCGGATCTTTAAGCGGAACAATCGTGATGTTGGGGCTGTTCTGTTTATGAAAAATCATTTTCGGCATTAAAGTAATACCTAGTTTTGATGAAACAAGCTCAAGAATTAAATCCCATTGCGAGCTTTCATATGAAACAATTGGAGTAAAGCCTGCATTTTTACATGTGTTGATGATGTAATCGTGGAGTTTGAAGTTTTTCGAAAACAATATAAACGGTTCATCTTTTAATTCATGTACTGAAACTGTTTGTTTTTGTGCAATTGGGTGGTCACGATGAATAAACAAGACAAATTCTTCTGTAATAAACGGATGAATATGAAAAACGGATTCGTCTACAGGCAGTACAACTATGCCAATGTCAATCTCTCCTTCTTCCACTAATTGTTCGATGACCTTTGCCCCAAGCTCTATAAGTTCAAGTTTCACATTCGGATAGTTTTGATGAAACATTCTTGCAATAGAAGGAAAAAACAAAGTTCCAATGAGCGGCGGAACCCCCATCTTAATCTCTCCAGTCGCAAGATTAGAAAGTTCATCTAATAACATTTTCATTTCTTCCAACGTTTCAATCAATTTTTTTCCTTGCTGATATACAATTTGACCTGCATCTGTCAAACGGAGATGACGAGTTGACCTTTCGATCAGTTCAACATGCAGCTCAGCTTCAAGCTTTTTAACGGCTTTGCTCAATGAAGGCTGTGATAAGTAGGAATATTCAGCAGCCTTTGTAAAGCTGTTATGATTGGCAACATCAATGAAAGATTGAATATCACGAAATTCCACCATACTCCCCCCTTATTTATTCACTATTGGAATAAATTGTATTCTTTTTATCTATTTTACTTATAGATAATGGGAATGTAAACTCTTACATAAGACAAAGAAAGGAGGAGATGTTCATGAACAAAATCATGAATTCATTTTCGGAAGCGGTTTCAGACATTCAAGACGGTGCATCCATTGTTGTAGGCGGATTTGGGTTGTGCGGAATTCCAGAAAAGACTATTCAAGCTTTACGTGACAAGGGGACAAAGAATTTGACTATTTACAGCAACAATTGTGGTGTCGATGATTGGGGACTTGGTCTTCTACTCAAAAATAAACAAATCAAAAAAATGGTCGCTTCCTACGTCGGGGAAAATAAAATTTTTGAACAGCAATTTTTAAGCGGCGATTTAGAAGTAGAACTTATACCACAAGGTACTCTTGCAGAACGAATGAGAGCAGGCGGAGCAGGAATTCCGGCTTTTTATACCGCAACAGGTGTCGGAACGCCGATCGCAAAAGGAAAAGAAGAAAGAGAGTTCAACGGAAAAACATATTTGCTAGAGGAAGCCATCGTTGCAGATTTTGCTTTTGTAAAAGCGTGGAAGGCTGATACTTATGGGAATCTTGTGTATCGGAAAACAGCGCGAAATTTTAATCCGCTTGCCGCAATGGCAGGTAAAATCACCATAGCGGAAGTGGAACAAATTGTTGAACCTGGTGAACTTGATCCGGACGAAATTCACACACCATGTATTTATGTTCAACGCTTACTGGTAGGAACGAATTATAAAAAACGCATTGAGCGGAGAACAGTGGTTACTAAATAAAAGAAGGAGTGATCAGGATGTCTAACAATCGATTAAAGATTGTTAAGCGTGCGGTAAAGGAAATTGAAAACGGAATGATTGTCAATCTTGGCATCGGAATGCCAACACTTATTGCCAATGAGATTCCGTCCAATTTCAACATCTTATTACATTCAGAAAATGGGCTGCTTGGCATTGGACCTTATCCGGTTGAAGGGGAGGAAGATCCCGATTTGATTAACGCTGGTAAAGAAACGATTACTACAGTGCTCGGCGCTTCATTTTTTGACAGTGCCGAATCATTTGCAATGGTTCGTGGAGGACATATTGATCTTGCTATTTTAGGAGGTATGGAAGTTTCAGAGAACGGCGATTTAGCCAATTGGATGATTCCAGGAAAAATGGTCAAAGGTATGGGCGGAGCAATGGATCTTGTAAACGGTGCGAAACGTGTCATCGTCATTATGGAACATTTGAACAAGAGCGGGGAATCGAAAGTGAAGAAAGAATGTACACTTCCACTTACTGGAAAAGGCGTCGTCCATCGATTGATTACCGATTTAGCCGTGTTTGACTTTACAGATCAAGGGATGGTGCTGATTGAAACAATGGATGGTGTTTCAGTTGATGAAGTGATAGCAAAAACAGAGGCAAAATTCACAGTTTCTCCTGAACTTTCGGAGGTGAATTAAATGGTAAAGACAGTTATTTTAGAAGGAGCGCGTACCCCGATTGGAAAATTTAACGGATCGCTTGCTCAATTAACAGCATCACAGCTTGGCGGTATTTCGATGAAAGAGGCTTTAATGCGAGCAGAAGTAAAGCCTGAAGATGTGAATGAAGTCATTTTCGGAAATGTTCTTCAGGCTGGACAGGGACAGATCCCGTCGCGCCAGGCAGCACGTGAAGCAGGTATTCCTTGGAGCATTAAAACAGAAACAGTGAATAAAGTTTGTGCATCCGGTCTTCGCAGTGTAACAATGGCTGATCAAATCATTCGGGCAGGCGACGAAGAAATCATTTTGGCAGGCGGCATGGAGTCAATGTCAAACGCTCCATATGCATTGAAGAACGCAAGATGGGGGTTAAGAATGGGTAATGCACAGATGGTTGATTTAATGATTCATGATGGCCTGTCATGCAGTTTTACTGGTGTTCATATGGGGACGTACGGAAACAAAATTGCGAAAGAGTATGAAATATCGCGTGAAGAACAGGACAATTGGGCTGTGAGAAGCCATAAAAGAGCAATTGCAGCAATCGAAGAAGGCAAGATGGCAGAAGAGATTGCAGCGGTTGAAATTCCACAGCGTAAAGGCAGCCCGCTTGTCATTTATAAAGATGAATCACCGCGAAAAGACACAACGAAAGAGATTCTGGCAACATTACCTCCTGTATTTGACAAAGATGGAACGATTACAGCCGGCAACGCACCTGGAATTAATGATGGAGCTGCAGCGCTTGTACTGATGAGCGATGAACGGGCAAAAAGAGAAGGTAAAAACGTTCTTGCAACCATCATTGGCCATGCAGAAGTTGCGGTTGAAGCAGAAAATTTTCCAATAACACCGGGCCTTGTCATTCTTGAGCTATTGAAAAAGACGGGGAAATCTGTCGATGATATCGACTTGTTCGAAATTAATGAAGCATTCGCAGTCGTTGCACTCGCTAGTATAAAAATTGCGGGAATCGATCCGGAAAAAGTGAATGTAAATGGCGGTGCTGTTGCCCTTGGTCACCCAATCGGCGCAAGCGGCGCGCGTATTCTTTTGACACTAGCGTACGAATTACGCCGTCGCGGAGGAGGGATTGGAATCGCAGCGATCTGTTCTGGAAGCGGTCAGGGAGATGCCGTGATGATTGAAGTAAAATAAAATGGATATAATTTGAAACCTATAAACAAAAAGAGTGAATTTGACCAAACTAATTATTATATTGATTTAATAGAAACATAATCGCCATTTTGCATCAAGCTTTGATTCTATTAAAACATTTAGCATCAGTAGTTTTGTGCGCCAGTGCAAAAAAAAAGAAGCCTCCATAAAATCAGGCCCCATTGAAAGCAAAAAATCATAAACATCGATATATCAACGTTTCAAAACATTAAAGGGGGCATCAATAAGCCGTAAAAGCGACTTATTAGACACCCCCGTATTTTGTATTAATTTTTTATTTTTTTCATCACATTGTTCGTTCCGCGGCCGAAATAGTTTACCAATTTTTTATACTCTTCATAATACAAATTATATTTTTCTACGTGATCCTGTTTCGGATAAAAAACTTTGTCTTTTAATTTGGCCATATTTGCTGCTGCTTCTTCGATCGTATCGTATCCACCTAGTTTTGATCCTGCAGCAACAGCTCCGAACATTGCAGCTCCGATGGCTGATGTGATTTTGTTAGATGCGATCTTGATTGGTCTTGCCGTTACATCTGCATATATTTGCATGAGCATTTCATTTTGATGAGGCAGTCCGCCGCATGCAACCAATTCATTAATTTCGATTCCTGCATTCTCAAAGCTTTCAATGATCAAGCGTGTCCCGAATGCTGTTGATTCAATTAATGCACGGTAAATTTCTTCAGGTTTTGTATTCAGCGTAAGACCGACTAATAAACCTGACAAATTGGCATCAACTAACGGAGTTCTATTTCCATTATGCCAATCCAATGCCAGCAATCCTTTTGATCCTGGAGGCAATGTGCTGGCTTTTTGTTCCAAATATTGATGAATAGATAGATTTTTGGCCTCCGCTTCTCTTTCGACATAACCCGGCACAAGCTCTTTGACAAACCATGCAAAAATGTCGCCAACAGCAGCCTGGCCTGCCTCATATCCGTAGTAGCCAGGGATTATTCCATCTTCGACGACTCCGCTGATTCCTTCGACAAACTCTTCTTTTGTGCTTAACAGCATATGACAGGTGGAGGTTCCCATAACCATAACCATGCTTCCAGGTGCGGTAACTCCTGCACCTGGAACAGCAGCATGAGCATCTATAATTCCAATGGCAACCGGTGTTTTTGGTTTTAGTCCAATTTTTGCTGCAAACTCTTCCGTCAGCTCGCCAGCCTTGCTGCCGATCGGAACCACTTCACCCGACAGTTTTGTTTCATAAATATTTTCCATCAATGGATGAAGTCTTTTTAAAAATTCTTTTCTTACATAGCCTTCCTGTTTATGCCACATTCCTTTATAGCCGGCAGAACAGCTATTTCGTTTCACTTCACCGACCATCAGCGACGTCAGCCAATCAGCTGCTTCAAGGAACAATGCCGCTTCATGATAGAGCTCCTCACGATCATGTATAATTTCTAATATTTTCGGCAGCATCCATTCTGACGAAATTTTTCCACCATAACGCTTTAACCATTCTTCATTCGACTCGCTTGCTAATTGATTAATTGTATCTGCTTCTGGCTGCGCTGCATGATGTTTCCATAATTTTACCCATGCATGCGGCTCATCTTTCCATTTTTCCTGAAAACATAATGGTGTTAATTGTTCATCGACAGGCAGAATTGTACAGGATGTAAAATCAATTCCTATGCCGACGATATCATCTTTGCTCACCCCGGAATCCTCTAACACTCTCGGGATGGACGTTTCCAGCACATCTAAATAATCTTGCGGGTGCTGAAGAGCTGTACTGTTTTTCAGCTTCTTCTGCTTATGAGGAAGAGTTTCCGTTATGACTCCATGTTTATATTGTGTGGAATGAGTACCAGCAACCTCACCAGTTGCAACATCTACTAAGACAACTCTTCCAGATTCAGTCCCAAAATCTACTCCGATTGCGTATTTTTTCATAAGCATCCCGTTCCTTTGTTACTTGTTATTTATAGATCGGCCCAAAGTTTTTACATGCTCTGTAATCAGCGCCTTCAAGATCTTTTGTTCCAAACATGCTCCAAGCATCTGGTCTGAATATTTTTTCCTCAGGTACATTGTGCATATTTACCGGAATGCGAAGAATGGATGCCAGCGTGATTAAATCGGCTCCAATATGACCATAGCTGATGGAACAATGGTTGGCTCCCCAGTTATTCATAACCGAGTAAACATCTTTAAATGCACCTTCTCCGGTTAGATTCGGAACAAACCAAGTGGTAGGCCAAGTTGGATCGGTCCGTTTGTCAAGCACGTCATGAACTTCTTCCGGCAAATCAACCGTATATCCTTCTGCAATTTGCAGAACAGGACCCAGCCCTTTAACAATATTTAAGCGCGAAATCGTTACAGGCATGCCGCCTTTTGTTAAAAAGTCAGTTGAATATCCGCCGCCTCTGAAGTATTCAGTTGAAGCAGGTCTAAATTGTGTTGCTTCCAAGCATTTTTTAATATCTTCATCTGTCAATTCGTAGTATGGTTTAATAACTGGTTTGCCGTCTTTTGTTTGTTCTCCTGTTCCATCCAATGCAGCCGCTCCAGAATTAATTAAATGGATGATTCCGTTTGCCGCTCTCCCTTCAAGAGTATAGCCAGTTACCCGCTTGACAGCCTCCGGACTCCAATAAGTTCTCACGTCGGCAAAAATTTGCGCCGTATTAGTTAAAAGGTAGCCGAACAACATGGAAATGCCGTTCAAGTTATCATTTTCCGTTGCAAAAATATATGGCGCTCTTTTTCCGTTCCAGTCAAAAGATGAATTTAAAATCGTTTCCATAAAATCTCCATTTGGGAAATAGTCGGTCCATTGACGCTGTCCTTGGAAACCAGCAACAATGGCGTTTCTTCCTAGAGCTTCTTCTCCATATCCCATTTCTTCTAATTTTTTATTGCCAACCATTAAGTCGCGTGCGATAAGAGCCATTTTTACGCTGATTTCCCAATCTTTTTCCTTCTGCTCTTCTGTTCTTTTAAAGCCGTCGCGATTGTTGTCCGGACCAACTTTACAGTTTTCCTTCACCCATTTTAAGGCTCTTTCATATTCCTCTTTATCGTAAATTTCCAGTTCAATTCTGCGCACGAATTCGCTCATATCAACATATTCATTTCTCATTCCAAGATAGTTTTGGAAAAAGTCTTCTTGCACAACACTTCCTGCAATTCCCATTGATACAGATCCAATGGAGAGATAAGATTTACCCTTCATCATAGCAACAGCCAGTCCTGCTTTTGCAAAACGAATGAGCTTCTCTTTTACATCTTCAGGTATATTCGTATCTCCTGCATCTTGAACATCCTTACCGTAAATTCCAAAGGCAGGAAGTCCTTTTTGGTTATAACCTGCTAGAACAGCAGCTAAATAGACTGCGCCAGGTCTTTCTGTTCCATTGAATCCCCAAACTGCTTTCGGAATGTGAGGATCCATATCCATTGTTTCAGTTCCATAGCACCAGCATGGAGTAACAGTAATCGAAACGCCAACGCCTTCTCTTGCAAACTTTTCAGCTGCTTCTGCCGCTTCTTTTACTCCTCCAATACATGTATCTGCAATCACACATTCCACTGGCTGTCCATTATAATAAAAAACATTTTCCTCCAGTAATTTAGCTACAGCTTTTGCCATGTTCATTGTTGTTTCTTCTAATGATTCACGAACTCCTTTTCTTCTGCCGTCGATCGTCGGGCGTATTCCTATCTTTGGTAGATTTCCTACATATCGTGGATCTTTTGCCATCTTTCATTCCTCCTGTATGTTATTTATTTAATGATTGCTAGAAATGATTTATAATGTTTTTCCCAATGATCACAGTTTTCGGGTTCATATGTTTTAAAGCTAAAGGAGTTGGTAACAATTTTTCTTGCTTCTTCTAAGTCTGCAATTTCTCCAAGGGCAATTAATTGAGAAAGCATATTGCCGATTGCGCTGGCTTCCACCGGCCCTGCATAAACGGTACGCTTTGCGGCGCCAGCAATAAATCGACAAAACCATTTGTTTTGTATTCCCCCGCCTCCCATATGAATCGACCGGATGTTATGATGGATTAAATTTTCCAGCCGTTCGATCACGAAACGGTATTGAAAAGCTAAGCTTTCCAATATACATCTCAAAAATTGCCCTTTCGTTTCCGGAATAGGCTGTAAAGTTTTTTGACAATAATCTTGAATAGCTTTCAGCATGCTTGGCGGGTTAAAAAACGATGGATCATTTGGATTTATAAAAGAACGGAACGGTTCTGCTTCTTCTATCAGCCGGCTTTCTTCTTCATAGGAGATGCCTTCGCCATTATCGTTCCATTCTTTTTTACACTGTTGAATAAACCATAAGCCGGTATTGTTTTTTTGCAAACGGAACTTCCCGTCAAATGTTCCTTCATTTGTGAAGCCCCATTCATAAGCTTCATCTGAAACAACCGGCTTTTCAACCGTCACACCGATCAGCACCCATGTTCCGCAGCTCATAAAACAGCTTGTTTGATCATTTTGAATCGGCATGGCACCTAAAGCACAAGCTGTATCGTGTCCTGGAACCGCGATGACATTGGCCGGATCGATCCCTAATTCCTTATTAATAGATGCTTTCGTTTTGGCCAAAATGCGATTCGTTTCTGCCAGAGGTGCAAAATTCACCTTATCTGCAAACAGCTTATTTAAAATCGTCTCATCCCAATCTTTTTTTTCCCAATTTAATAGTTGAGAAGTCGACGAGATTGTAAATTCATTTTTGATTTCACCTGTAAACAAATAGGCGAACAGACTCGGTGTCATTAATATATATTTTGCCTTTTCTATTAGCTCAGGCCTTGTTTTCAAAATCGCATACAGCTGATAAAGCGTATTGATGGCAGCTGGCTCTACGCCAGTCATTTGAAAAAGTTTTTTCTTATCTATCTTCTCATGGACTTCATCCATAAAGAGAACGGTATGTGTATCCCGATAAGAATACGGGTTTTCTAATAGATCTCCTTCCTCAGAAATGAGACCGAAATCTACTCCCCACGTATCAAAACCAATTCCATCGATCCTTTTTCCATAAACCTCGACAAATTTTTTTATTCCTTTTTTCATTTCAGTAAATAAGTAGTTTAAATCCCAATGCAAATGATCTCCGATCGTGATGGGGTTATTTTGAAAACGGTGAATTTCTGTTATGTTTAATTTTTTATTTTCATATTCTCCGAGTATTAATCGACCATTCGAAGCACCCAAATCAAAAGCTAGTACTCTTTTCATGTCATACGCACTCCCGTAAAATAAGCCTGTTTATGACTTCTTCTTTAACAGACTGGCCCGATACTTTTCGGATGATAAATTTCGTAAATCTTCGCACTCTTGTTCCGTTAAAATTCTCGGAGTACCGACAGTTGAAGCGATGGTAAATACTTTTGCTGATTCTTCGGTTAACTGCATATAAAAAAATGCTTCTTTCATCGTTTTGCCGACTGTGAGCACCCCATGATTCCTCATCACAATGACATCGCTGTCATGGATGACTTCTCCAACAGCTTCTGCTAAAAGATTGGTTGTAGGAATAATATAATCTAAGTAGGAAACTTTCTTTACCATTGCAGGAAAATCGGGGAAAAGCATTGGGATATCTTTCCCTGCACTAGAGACTCCAACAGAGTAGCTAGGATGCGCATGCAACACTGCATTGATTTCTGGATTTCGCCGAAAGCATTCTAAATGCATGAGCAATTCGGAGGAAGGTTTTAAATCTCCAAAAACTTCTCCAGTGTCAATTTTTACTTTAACCCATTGATCATCTTCAATCTCCTTTAAATCAAAGCCGCTTGGTGAAATGTACATATATTCACCATCACGCATGCTGAGATTTCCACCGGCTCCAACAACTAAACCAGCATCTACAATTTTATGTGCATATTTTTTTAGTTCTCCGATTACTGCTGACATTAAATTCCACCTCTAGTATATGTTTATCATCTTGAAAACAATTTTTAAGTTTCGTTTCACCCTGTTTTTATGAGCTGGTTAATCTTTTTCCCCTTCAAGTATTTGTATAACTGGGGCTGCAAAATGCATCCCCAGCTTTCAGGTTATTATTCGTAAATGGCAGATTTAATTTCTTCATTATCAAGATTGGTTTTGTCATACCAATAGAATCCTGTGTCAATAACCTTTTCTACTTTCTCGCCATTGATTGCTTGAACAGCAGCTTTTACTGTTTCATAGCCGATACCGACCGGATTTTGTGTAATGGCTCCTGCCATTGTACCGTCTTTAATCGCTTCAATTTGCTGTTTACCAGAGTCAAAGCCGATGACAACAATTTTGCCTTGTTTATTCATTTCTTTTACTGCATTAATTGCACCGATCGCTGAACCTTCGTTGGCACCATAGATCCCTTTTAAGTCAGGGTGCGCTTGGATGATTGCTTTCGCTAAGTCTGTAGATTTTAATTGGTCACCGCCGCCATATTGAATGTCGACAATTTCAATATCTGGATATTTTTCTTTTATTCTCTCAACAAATCCATCTCGGCGGTTAACACCAGTTATACTTGTTTGGTCATGAACAATTAGCGCAACTTTTCCTTTGCCTCCAATTTTTTCAGCCATTTTGTCTGCCGCTAACGCTGCAGCAGCTTTGTTATCTGTAGATGCAGTTGCCAAAGGAATATCGCTGTCAACCCCTGAGTCAAATGCAATAATCGGAATACCTTTTTCATCAGCTTCTTTTAATAAAGGAATTGATGCTTGGCTGTCTAGAGCAGCAAAACCAATTGCATCCGGCTTTTTATCAATAGCTGTTCTTAACATTTCAATTTGTTTGTCGACTTGAGATTCACTTTCTGGACCTTCAAACGTAATTTCTACGTCAAACTCTTTTGCTGCTTGTTCAGCACCTTTTTTAACAGCTTGCCAGAATTGATGCTGGAATCCTTTAGAGACAATAGCGATATAGGGTTTTCCACTGTCGCCTCCTGCGGATTCAGAGCTTCCTTCGCTCTCGTTTTTCGAGGAGCTTCCGCATGCTGACAAAATGAGCGACAACATTAAAATACCGCATAGAGTTAACAACCATTTCTTCACTGAATTTTCCCCCTTATAATTTTTTTATTTTTTAACTCTAGTTTGTAACTAGAGATAAAAAACGGAATTTAACTGCTTTTGCCTCGACGGATAATATCGATATAAACTGCAACCAAAATGACAAATCCAACAACAACTGTCTGCCATTCTTGAGGGATTGACATAATTCTCAAACCGTTTGTTAATACGCTCATAATAAGAGCCCCAATAACTGTTCCTAAAATAGTTCCTTTACCACCACTTAACGAAGTCCCCCCGATAACGACAGCTGCAATTGCTTCCAACTCATACCCGGCTCCCAAAGCAGGCTGTGCTGAATTAAGCCTTGAAGCCATTAAAACTCCTGCTATTCCTGTAAACACACCTGCAACCGTGTAAATGATGATTTTCCATTTATCCGTATTGATACCGGATAATCTTGTCGCTTCTTCATTGCTTCCAATAGAAGTTGTAAAGCGGCCAAAAATAGATTTCGTTAATAAAATTCCTGCAATAATTGCCATAATAATGAAAATTAGGACACCGTTAGGCAAATTAAATCCTGGTATAATTGAACCTAATGCAATTTCACTGAAGCTAGGTTTATCACTAAAATAAATTGGAGTTGCATCTGAAATAACAAGTGCTAATCCTTTCGCGATCATCATCATCGCCAATGTTGCAATAAATGGAGGAATTTTTAATTTTGAAACACTGAATCCGCTTATAAATCCCATTAATGCACCAGTCAAAATTCCGCCTAAAATGCCGACTATAATTGGCAAATCCCAAAAGACGATAAATACCCCTGTCATAACAGCACATAGCGTCATTCCTGTACCAATGGAAAGGTCAATTCCTCCAGTCATAATAACAAATGTAGTTCCTAACGCCATGATTCCGATAACTGTCGTTGATAATAATATCCCAGTAATATTAGTCCAATTTAAAAAGTTATCGGAGGAAATGGTAAAAAACAGAATAAGTACAATTAAACTAGCAAATGCCAATATTTGTTGCAGTGCATTGGATTTTAATAGATTTCCACTCTTTTTTGTCTCTGTGTTAGGTGCAGTTCCTGTACTCATATTGATCCTCCTCGTTTTGTATTCCAAATCCTTTTGACATAAAGGACACTTCAATCGAACTTACAATTTATGATCTAGTTCGTGTTGCATAATCCATAATCTTTTCTTGAGATGCTTCTTCGTTTGTCAACTCTCCGGTGATTCTTCCTTCACACATGACGATGATTCGATGGCTCATTCTTAATATTTCCGGTAATTCGGAAGAAATCATAATAATGGATTTTCCTTGCTGAGCCAGTTCATTTAGCAGCTGATATATTTCAGTTTTCGCCCCAACATCAATTCCGCGTGTAGGTTCATCAAAGATTAAAATGTCGCAGTTTTTAGCAAGCCATTTGGCAATGACAATTTTTTGCTGGTTTCCTCCCGATAAATTCTTCGCTAGCTGTTTGATGCTTGGCGTTTTAATTTTCAGCGACTTTACATACTCTTCTGATGTTACATATCCTTTTGAGTCATTGACAAAGGTCAGCCAATTCACATAATTGCTCAGTGAAGAAATTAAAATATTCGAATTCACGTCCATTTCAAGCATTAAGCCATATCGCTTTCTGTCCTCAGACAAATAGGCGATTCCGTGCTTTACTGCATCTTCAGGCTTATTGATTTTCACTTCTTTTCCATTGATAAAAATTTGCCCTTCATCGATTTTGTCAGCACCGAAAATGGCTCTTGCTACTTCTGTGCGTCCAGCTCCCATTAAACCGGCAAAGCCTAAAATTTCTCCTTTTTTCAAAGTAAAGCTGATATTTTCTAAAAAGTTTTTGGTCGATAAGTTTTTCACTTCCAGGACTGTTTCAGCCTCTTTTGAAACCGTCGTTGTAGGGCGAGATTCATCCTGGATGTGACGGCCTACCATTAACGAAATAACCTTTTTCATATCTGTATCTTTCGTATATAACGTGTCGATGTATTGACCGTCGCGCATGACTGTTATTCGGTCAGAAATGACTTTCAATTCTTCCATTCTGTGTGAAATATAAATGATGCCAACACCTTTGTTTTTCAAATTTTCAATTAAATCAAATAATGTTTTAATTTCAGATTCCGTCAAAGCGGCAGTTGGTTCGTCCATCACGATAATTTTCGCATTGTAAGATAACGCTTTCACAATCTCCACCATCTGCTGCTTTGCCACTGTTAAATCTGATACTGTTTCTTTAGGATTTAAATTAATATTGAGTTTCTCAAGCAACTCTGCTGTTTTTTCATTCAATTCCTTTTCCTTCAAAAAGAAATTAAATCCGGTGCGAGGCTCCCTGCCAATAAAAATGTTTTGGGCAACCGTTAAATCAGGCATTAAATTTAGTTCTTGGTGTATAATGCTAATGCCCATTTCCTGTGCTGCTTTCGCATTAGGAATTTCAACTTTGTTGCCTTCTAAGTAGATTTCACCTTCATCTTTTTGATAGACTCCAGACAAAATTTTCATTAAAGTCGATTTTCCAGCACCATTTTCGCCAACTAATGCTAGAACTTCCCCATAATTTAAATCCAGTCGAACTTTTGATAATGCCTTTACTCCAGGAAAACTTTTGCTTATCCCTTCCATTCTTAATAATTGAGCTGACATCCTATCACCTACTTTACGTAACTGTCATTATCCGTCCTGAATTTTTGTTCCACTTTTACATTAATAAGATTTTTCAGATTTTTTCGCGGATTGATATTGCTTCCAATCATTTAAAAACCCTTTTAACCCGATATTTGTAAGATCTGACGCAAACATTTTCTTAAAAATATAAAATGGCATCGTTACAGCATCTGCGCCTGATTTTGCAAGATCAACGACAACCTGCGGATTTCGGATGCTTGCTCCAATAACTTTCGTTTCCGCATGCATTTGATGAATAATTTCTTTTGCCTCTTTAATAAATTGCAGCCCGTCAATCGCATGATCATCCATTCTTCCGATGTAAGGGCTTATAAAATCCACCCCTGCTTTGGCAGCTAATACAACTTGAGGCAGTGTATAAATAAGAGTCATATTCACCTTTATGCCTTCCTGTTTCAATTGATAAGCTGCGGATAATCCTTCTTCAGTCATCGGGAGTTTAATGACAATATCTTTTCCCCATGTGGACATTTCTCTCCCTTCAAGGATCATTTCTTCAGCTGTTTCTCCTGTTACCTGGCACCAGACTTCTCCATTAATTTTGGAGGAAATATCCACAATAATTTGCCGAAACTCTCTATTTTCTCTTGAAATAATGCTTGGATTTGTTGTAATCCCTGCTAAAAATCCATATTTTGAAGCAAATTCTATTTCTTGTTCATTTGCGGTGTCTAAATAAATGTCCATGATTTTCCCCCTTTCTCGCACAATTGTTTGTACATTTATTCAACCCCGTTCCATTGATTAAAAATCGGCTCCACTTGTTTATAAACTTGTTCAAACGCTTTCAAAGCTGTTTGATAAGATTGATGGTTGTGTTGATCTGGTTCAAATGATTCAGCTTCAACACACCAAGCTTTCGCTGCTGTCAAATCTTTCAGAAGGCCTACTCCTACACCGCCTGCAACCGCAGCGCCCATTGAGGTCGTTTCATCCAAAATTTTCGGTATACGGATGGTAACACCGAAAAGATCAGCCAGCATTTGCCGCCATATTCTGCTTTTCGCTCCGCCTCCAAACAGCCATATGTCTTGAAATGGCCGATCATAATTTTCTTGCAGAGCATCGAAAATAAGTTTTAAATTCATTGAAATCCCTTCCAAAACAGCACGAATCAAATCAGATCGTTTATGATTGATCGTCAATCCTATGAAACTGCCTTTTGCGTTTGGATTCCACCAAGGAGACCGCTCCCCCATTAAATACGGAAGAAAAATCAATTGATTGGAGCCGATTGGTGAGCTTTCAGCTTCTTCATTCATCATTTCATAAATATTCTTCGCTGCATCCGTTTTCAAAACGTCTTGAAACAGTATGTCTCTTAACCATTGAAAGGAAGTCCCTGCTGCTTGCATCGTTCCGATGGGAATATATTTATTTTCATCCAAATGGATAAAATTGAATGTCCGCATTTCTTGATCAAAAACTGGACGAGATGACGAAAATGAGATCCAGGAAGAAGAGCCAATGTAATTAAAAATATCTCCCTCATCAATCGCACCTGCACCTAATGCAGCACAGCACCCATCTGCACCGCCCATTACAACAGGTGTACCAGGCATCAGACCTGTTTCTTCCGCCGCCTTTGAATGAACTTCACCAACAACCGCTGTTGAAGGCAAAATCTCAGGCAATTTTTCATCATCAATTTGCCATAATTTTATTAATTCTTCCGACCACTCTTTCTTTTTAATATTTAATAGATTCGTGCCGCTTGCATCAGAATAGTCGGTGGCAAATTTACCCGTTAGTTTAGCAATTATATAATCTTTTGCTTGTAAATATTTAAATGTTTCTTTATGAACAGCTGGTTCATTTTCTTGAATCCAATTAATTTTTGCTGCAGAATAGGATGGGGATAATCTGTTTCCAGTAATTTCATAGTGTTCTTTCATTCCTATCTTTTCTGCAATTGCTTCTGTTTTTTGCGCCGAACGCATATCAGCCCAAATAATTGCATTTCTTACAGCTTCTCCTTTATGATTGACTGGGACAGCCCCCATCATCTGGCCGCTGAACGTAATGCATGCAATTTGTTTCGGATCAATTTTTGCTTCTGAAATAAGTTGTTTTGATGCATTTGCCACGGCATCCCACCAATCATTCGGATTTTGTTCAACCCAATGCTGCTTCAAAAAAATGGTGGAATATTGATAGGTAGTATGAGCTATGATTTCACCGTCCGGCGATATTAATGTGGATTTATTTCCGCTTGTCCCAAGATCATGAGCAAGAATAAATTTTTGCACCATATTGTCTCCACCATCCTATCGCTTCCATCTTGAACGGAAAATGTACTAGTTTCCCAATGAAATCTATTATGAAATGACACCTTTTTTTAAAATGATATTGGCATAAAGCGCACTCTCGCTCGTTGCGATAATTGCATAAGCATTTTTGGCTCTTTCATAAAAGCTGAATCTCTCCATAAATTCTATATCCCATGGTTCGGAACATTTTTTCTCCAGAAGTTTTTTATATTCGTCCCAAATGGCCGGTTTGCTTTCATTTTGGTTTACTACTTGCATGAGAGCCACCGGTTTATCCACAAAAGTATCCAACGGAAACAAATCTAAGATAGAATCCAACAGCTCAGGAACACCATGTCCGTCAGCTCGAACCAATCTTTGAGCAAAATTTGCTGCCGGAAAATTCCCGTCTGCAATGACAATTTCGTCACCATGGCCCATTTCCATCAAAATTTTTAACAGCTCAGGAGAAAGATTCTTTGGAATACCTTTTAACAACGCTTACACAACCTTTGTTTATTTTTGTTTGTTTTTATATTATCAAATATACCAAAAAAAATAAAGAGTGTTATTATAAAAAATTTTTTGTTTTTTTTGTTTTATTTTGAAACAATTTGACTCCTTTTACGATAAAGGAACGATTGTGATTTTTGTGTTTTTTCCTTCAAACTCTTTTTTATATGCTGGATGGATATTGGAATCTGTAATAATTTCGTCCACTTTCTCAATATGATTGATTAAAGCGAACGTCCGAACGCCAAACTTGCTGGAGTCAACTAGTAAAATGGTTTTATCTGCTATCTCCATCATTTGCTTTTTTATTAATGCTTGCCATTCATTCGAATCGCTGAGACCGCCTTCAAGATGCACACCTTTGCAGGATAGGAAAGCTTTATTGACATGGTATGTTTCCAAAGATCGTTCTGCGAGAGGACCAATATACGATAATGATTTTGAAGAGAGCATTCCGCCGGTTGACATTACCTTTATTTGATCTTTGACACTTAATTCAATTGCTACTCTAATGGAATTTGTTATAACTGTTAGTGGTACATTCGGCAGTTCCTTTGCCATATACCATGCCGTCGAACTTGCATCTAAAACAATCTGGTCTCCTGGCTGTATGAGCTTAACTGCTTCTGCAGCGATTGCTTTTTTTTCTTTGGCATTTGTGACTTCACGTTCTAAATAGGACAATTCGAGCTGCTGGTCTCTTTCAATGCTGACCGCTCCCCCGTGGCTGCGCAGAAGCCTCCCTTCCTTTTCCAGCTTTTCTAAATCTCTTCGTATCGTCTCCTCCGTGACTGAAAACATTTTGCTAAGCTCCGCTACTCGTACACTTAATTTTTTGTTAACGATTTCAACTATTTTCCTATGTCTTTCGGCTACAAGCACCTTGCACGTCCCCCCAATATGTTCAAAAGTTTTTCAATAGTTATCAGAAAATAATATACCACATTACCACAATATGTCCTAAAGATTTCAAGCACTGCCAGAAAATAATATACCACATTATAAATAAAATGAATCATTAAATCATTGTCACCAATATTTTTAGCGCATCAGGCTCAAAGCAGTTTTCTCACAGCGCATCTATTATTTTTAAGCGGAAAAGGTTTTTATGCCCTTTTCCGCTTTCCGAAAGCCTCCTGATGGTTAAGTCTCCGTACGTTGTTGAAGGGGGATGACCTGCTGCAATGTTTAAATCTTTCTTATTCACGAATTCGTTATAATAACCGATAACTGTTATGTGGAGAATTTTCATGAAGAGCAATGGCCAATAGGCTATTGCTCTTTTGTATTGTTGAAAGATTATCTAGTAAATGCCGCTGGAACACCGCCGTCAACTGTGATCATGCATCCGGTTGTTTTTTCAGCTTTAGAAGATGCAAAAAATGCAATCGCCTCTGCAATGTCTTCAGGATACACATTTACTAATAATGTTGTTCGTTTTTTATAATAATCTTCTAATTCATCCGGTGAAATTCCATAAGCTCTTGCACGCTCTTCACGCCACTTGGAATCCCATATTGCAGAGCCTTGAAGAACGGCATCCGGAAGAACGGAGTTTACACGTATTCCGTATTGGCCGCCTTCAGCAGCAATACATCTTGCCAAATGAGTTTCAAGCGCCTTTGCAGCACTGTAAGCAGCCGCATTCTTTCCAGCATAAATTGAATTTTTCGAGCCAACAAATACCATATTCCCGCCAATACCTTGCGTCTTCATTTGTTTAAACGCTTCGCGAGCTACTAAAAAGTATCCTGTACCAAGAACGTTCATATTTAAATTCCATTCTTGCAAAGTTGTTTCATCGAACGGACTGGATGTAGCAAGTCCAGCGTTGTTGACAATAATATCGACTCCGCCGAAGGCAAGGGCAGCTTCTTTAAAGGCAGCTTGCACTTCTTCCTCTTTTGTTACGTCCATTTTGACGGCAATTGCACGATTTTCGCCATATTTTTCGTTAATTTCTTTAGCTTTTTCCTCTGCTCCTTCGATGTTTAAATCAGCGATAACAACATGTGCGCCTTCGCTGGCTAGACGTCGGCACGTCGCACTGCCAATTCCTCCTGCACCGCCTGTGACAAAAGCCACTTTGCGCGAAAATTCTGCTTCTGGCGGAGCAAGCGTTAATTTGTAGAGCTCAAGCGGCCAATATTCTACATTATAAGACTCATTTTCGTTTAATGAGACGAACTTCCCGATCGCATCTGTCCCTTTCATGACAGCGATGGCGCGATGATAAAGAGCTCCGCTGATCCTTGACATTTTTTCGTTTTTCCCTGTATTCACCATTCCAATACCAGGAATTAAGATTACTCTAGGGGCAGCTTCAAACATTTTGTCCCCTTCGTTTTTGTTCCGCTCAAAATAAGCTTTGTAGTCTTTTTTATAATTGGAAACTCCTTCTTTTATTTTTTCCTTTAATTGCTCTTTATTTTCTGTTTGCGGATCCCATTCGATGTATAAAGGAACCCGCTTCGTGTGAACTAAATGATCAGGGCATGCTGCGCCTATTTGAGAAAGTTCTTTTGCGTTTCGACTGTTAACAAACTGAAGAACATCCTCTCCGTCATCCCAAGTTAAAATCATTTTTCTTTCATCGCTTACAGCACCACGAATAACTGGCAGTATTTCCGCTAGGATTTCTTTTCTTTCATCTTTGGAAAGGGCTTTATATTTTAATCCGCCAAATGCTTTTTCTTCATCGATTCGCTCTTTTATATAGTTTTCTGCTTCATTAATAATAGAAATCGTTTTTGCATAGCATTCCTCTGAAGTATCGCCCCATGTGACTAAGCCGTGTTTTTCCATCAACACTAACTCTGCATTCGGGTTGTTTTTCACGCCTTCAGCAATCATTTTGGAAAGCGTAAATCCAGGACGCACGTAAGGCACCCAAACAAATCGGTTGCCGTAAATCTCCTCAGCAATTTGCTTTCCGTTGTCCGCACAGCAAATGCTGATAATCGCATCAGGATGCGTGTGATCAACATGCTTGAACGGAAGAAATGCGTGCAGCAAAGTTTCAATCGAAGGGCGTGGATGCTTGTGATCAATCATGCAATGAGATAAATAAGCTACCATTTCTTCGTCGGACATTTCATCTCGTTCTATAAGCGGGCGGATATCGTCCAATTTAAGTCCTGTAAAATTGTGCGCTTTCATTGTCGCTAAATCTGAACCGCTTCCTTTTACCCACATGACTTCAATTTCACGGCCGCGGAAATCGCTTTCAATTGTTTTCATTGAAGTGTTGCCTCCGCCCCAGTTGCATACAGCGCGATCAGCTCCGATTAAATTGGAACGGTAGACTAACTGTTCTAAACCTTCCGACAATTTCTTAGCTTTTTCTGAATCCCACAAACTTTTGACCATCTGTTGACCTCCATTTTTGTTTTTATTTATTTTAAATATAACATATGATTGTTTATTATTGAATATATTTTTTTATTTTTGTTTTTTTGTTTTGAATATTTTATTTATAGCTAAGGTTTGAAATGTATATTGTTTACTTGTTGATTTCACGTCTATTATTTTGGGATTTTTCAATCAAGGGAAAAATAAAAGGTAAATCAACATAAAAAAAAGGGATCAAAATATGAAGGGAATATAATCAGGCAGGATCATATAGTTGCTCTCTTTTACAAGACGAGGGGAATAATGTATAATGAAGTTGAAAAATTGCATCAACAACCAGACGACCAAAGGTGCTGCGACACCTTTGGCCCTGCAACAGACGGTTCCCTTCAAGGGGATCAGGCAGCAGGTAAAAAATAATCCACCACTGCTATCAACTCAAGGGTGGATTATTTTTTTTGCGGATTTGACAGCATTGTAATTATAAGGCTTGAAAAACTGATCGCAAACATTAACGCTTCGAATACTGTCATCGGCACACCCCCTTTCTGTACGGGGTAAATGCCAACCACCCTTGAGTCTACCGTTCTATTGCATTTTCATTATATCAAATACTAAATTTTGAATCTATAAAAATAGAACATTTGTTCCTTTTTTACTAGAAATTAAATTTTTAACAAATAATTATTGAAAATTCTGTAAATGGGGTATACATTTGTAGTAAGGGGAGGGAGAAGTATGAGCCGTTTAATAAAGAAAAAAGCTGCTCAACAAGCACTCAAAAAAGTCGTGCATGTAAGCGATATCATTAAGAAACAGCTAGATCCTCAGCTTCCGCTAACCGAACAGCTCGACAAAATTCGAAAAACGTTCGATGAAAGGCTGGACCAAGACGAATATTTTTTGGTCGTAGATGAAACAGGATATTCTCCGCTACATACCAATCGCCTTCGTGAAGGAAGAGTATTTTCGGATGAGGTCGGCAAAAAAGCCGCTACAACAAAAGAACCGCTTTTGCAGCTGTATATCCGTGATACAGGAGAAATTCTTGTTGATGCGAGCTGTCCGCTCGTTACAGACAGTACTGGAAAACGTTATAATATCCGGTTAGGAAGACTCATTCATCGCCCGTATTTGCAAATGAATTTTGCCATGCTATCGTTTTTGCCAAGCTTTCTTTGCCTCATGACAGCTTTATTTATGCAATTATCTTTTCGTCAAGCAATTATTTTATTTTTCGTAACTATTTGCGCCAGTGCAGTAAACAGCTTCTTTGTTTACCGCTCGTTCACTTCTAATCTTAGACAATGGTATAACGTCACTCGTACTGTATCATCAGGCAACCTTCATGTCGAAGTAGATATTGTCGGCAAACGCAATGAGTTTCATCAAATAGGTTATGAAATCAATAAAATTATTTTTGGAATCCGGTCGATTTTAAGCGAGTTTGCCAATGCCGTCAAAACTGTCAAGAAGGTCAGTCAAGATCAAAAAAAAGAAGCGAATCGCTTATCGGAAATTTTTGATGAAGTTGCTGCAACAATGGAAGTGTTCCGCGAAGGCTCCAAACAGCAGACCGATTCGTTTAAAAAAGTTAGCGAACTGGCAAATTCGATGATAGAAGGTGTATCAAATATGGGATCGGAAATTGAACGTGTTGTTGAATACGCTCAATCAACGATGCGTTCAGCAGATGAAGGGCAACAAATGATTGAAAAAACGGAACAGCTTATGCTAAATATTGAAAATGACACGAAAAAGGCAACTTCTCTCATCCAAATGGTATCCAAAAAAGCGGATCAAGCGATGGAAATGGCTTCTGCGATCACAGCAATTGCCAAGCAAACGAACCTTTTAGCATTAAATGCTTCCATTGAAGCAGCGAGAGCAGGTGAATCTGGAAAAGGCTTTGCGATTGTAGCTGCAGAAGTGAGCAAACTGGCAGATGATACAAATTCTTTTGCGGCTAAAATTTTATCTTCGTTGGAAGAAACGAGAAATGATTTAGCTCATGCCGTTACTGCCGTCAAAAAAAATGAAGAAAGTGTTGATCAAGCTTCCTTGTCTATATCTGGAACAAAAGAAAGCATGCAGACATTTAAGCGAATGTTTTCAGACATTCATTCTCTGTTAAAGCATAATCGAGAAAACGTCATAAACATTCGTGAAAACGGCAACAATTTAAAAGGTTTAATAGAAAATGTAAACTTAATCGCACATGATTTCACCAACACAGTCAACGAAACAACGGCAGCATTGGAGGAACATATTGAAGGGATCCATGAGCTTGCAAAGGAATCGGTTATTCTTTCCGATGCTGTCATACATCTTCAAAAAATTTTAAACCGCTTTCAATTACAATAAATGTCTTGATTGACTGGGGGTTTTCTCTTTACTATTAAAAATCACATCGTCAAGAAGCGAATATTTGCAGGAATAATGAAAAAGGGAGCTCCCCCAACTTCGGTAGTTGAGAAAAAATACTGCGCAGAAATTGACTCATTTTCATCATTATCAAAGCTTCCAAAAAATTAAGCAGCCAAACTCCTAGTATACAGGAATCGGGCTGCTTGCTACGTTTATTATTATCTGCTCAAAATCAAAAGAAAACCATTTTGCGTAATGTCTTCTTTATTTATTTTTCGATAGCTGCAAAGCTTTTTTAATATCTTTAAGCGCATTGGATTTTCCGTACATCAATACGCCGCCTTTGTAAACTCTTGCCCCGAAGACAGCTAATATAGCAATGGATGCTATTAATAAACCGATTCCTAAAAGCGGCTCCCAAATTGGAAGATCCAGCATTCCAACCCGCAAAAACATCAGCATCGGGGTAAACGGCGGAATGTATGATGTGATCGTAACATAGGAAGCTTCCGGATTGCTCAAACCAAATATCGCTAGCATAAAGCCCGCCACAACCGTTAAAATCATCGGAGTGATCAACTGCTGAACATCTTCTATACGACTGACCAGCGAGCCTAGAAAGGCAGCCATCGTCGCATATAATAAATAGCCTAAAATAAAGAAAATGACTGCATATAGAATGGTCGACAACGACGTGTTTTGGAATCCAAAGAAAGAGAAAAATCCTCCATCCATCGATTCTAAATTTTGTTTAATGGAAACGTAGCCGACAATAAGCCATAAGGCAAGCTGCGTTAAACTCAATAGAGCAACACCTAAAATTTTCGCAAACATTTGTGTAATAGGAGGAACACTGGAAATTAAAATTTCCATCACTCTAGAAGATTTTTCTACTGCTACCTCCATCGCAATCATATTTGCATACATGATCACTGCAAAATATATTACAAATAAAAGTACATATACGAGACCTCTCGCTTGATTCAATTCTTCCACCGTTTTTGCGTTGGCATTCAACGCTTCCATTTCAAAAGATACTGGCGCATTCAGCTTCATCAGTTCCTCTTGCGTCAATTTCAATTGACCTGCTGTCCATACCATGCTCACTTGTTGGAGGGCATATTGCAAATCGTTTGGAACGGTTGAGTCTGCAAGAGACGCTGCTTTATATACCGCCATCGGCCGGTTTTCATCATTTAAAGATAAAACGAGATACCCTTTGATCTCATCATTTAATACATTCTTTTTCAGCTCTTCTTCGGAAGCATTAGTTTTTTGCAATTGAATGTCCGGATTAACTTCTTTTAATTGCTTTTTAAACGGTTCAAATAAAGAATTTGATTGATCAATGACTGCAAGGCGTTCTTGATTTTCACCAGAATTAAAAAAATCAATAATTTTTGATATGTTTCCCAAAACTAGAATAATAAGCAATGTAATAACCGTGGAAATGATAAATTGCTTCGATCTTAGTTTGGTAAAATAAGTGTGGAACAAAACAGTCCAAAAGTTATGCATAGGCCGCACCCACTTTCTCTATAAAAATATCATGTAATGAAGGCTCTTCTATTTGGAATTTGCGAATAAATCCTTTATCGACAATCTCCTGTAACAATTGTTGTGCGGTCTCTTCTCTTTCAATTTGCAATTGAATCCCTTCAACTGTTGTCTTGGCTTTTACGACACCTGGGAAATCCTTCAAGAAATTGAGATCAAAATCCGCATGAATCACGAGATTTTTTTTGCCAAAGGAACGTTTAATTTCTTTGAGCGACCCATGAACTACAGGGCTTCCCCTATGTAATATGCATAAATGTTCACATAATTCCTCAACGTGCTCCATCCGATGGCTGGAAAACACAATGGATGTACCGGCATTTTTCAAATCAATGACAGCCTCTTTCAATTGCTCAACATTGACCGGATCCAATCCGCTAAACGGTTCATCCAAGATGAGCAGCTTCGGTTTATGTATGACAGCAGCAATAAATTGAATTTTTTGCTGGTTTCCTTTCGACAGCTCTTCGACTTTTTTTTCAGCGTACTCCGGCACTTTAAACCGTTCGAGCCAATTTGCCAGCTCCTTCAGCGCATCTTTTTTGTTCATCCCTCTTAATCTGGCTAAATAGACAATCTGATCCTTTACCTTTAATTTCGGGTACAATCCCCGCTCTTCGGGCAAATATCCGATATACGGGCTCGTGCTATAATCAATTTTTTCTCCATTCCATGTAATGGTTCCTTCAGTTGGTGCCAGCAGCCCTAAAATCATGCGAAATGTTGTCGTTTTTCCGGCACCGTTTGCCCCTAAAAAACCAAACATTTCTTTTTCCGGAATGGATAAAGACAGCTTATCCACAGCGGTGAAATCGCCAAATTTTTTCGTCACTTGCTCTAGCTTCAACGTCATGTATTTTCCTCCTCTCATCTTTTAATACGGATCAAACAAGAAAAAAGTTCAGTATCGTTTTAAATTTCTGTCTAACTCACAAGTGAAACATCGTTAGTGACAATGATGACATGAAAACTATGTTAAAAATATTTAAACCACATAATTAAAACAGGAGGATGCTTCACAAAAGTTGTTCAAACTTTTGGAAGCATCTCTCCATTTAATAAATGTTGAGATGAACAAAAAGGCAGAAACCTTTTTTTATTACTTAAAGGTTCACTGATTTGATTTTAGAATCCGAACTGAGATGGATTTTAAAGAAATACAACTGTGAAGGACAAAAATAATCTAATAAAATTTATAAACGTCCTTCATGGAGGTGATGGAATCCAAAAAAAGGAAATTGCATATACTGAATGTCCGTCATAACTTTTGAAGGACAGAATGAAAATGGCGTGCATAGAAAAAGTCCTTCATAAGATTCCCGAAGGACATGATCAAGATAGGGAAACATAGGAAAAGCAGTTGTCCAGAAAGCCAAAATCTTTTGGAAACGAAAAACATAAACATTGAATATTGAAAGGGCACCTATAAGCCGAAAAAATCGACTACTTTGACAGCCACTTTTGCCATTATGATTCGGCTTCTTTTCGGCAATAGGAACGCCATCCTCCAAAATCTGTAATATCCTCGAATCGATTGGCGATATACGCCTTCCAAAAGAAAGCCCGACACTTTGTTTCCGTTGATCAGTTCTACTGTTCCTATACTCTAAAGGATTTGTATCCCTAATTTTTTACAGAATACTAAAACCATTTCTTCTTGCCTCTCTTTTTATCGATGACAGCTAAAGCTCTAATGGGAAATTTATCAATAAACGGTTCTACTGAAATACTATAATGTGCCTCGATATCTTTTTTTAATTGATCGCGTAATTCTGTCAATTGGTTCACTATATAATCCATCTTAAATACAGGATCAAACGGTTCCTTTCTCCAAATAGATGTGAGTCGAGCCTTATCGTTATTGTCAAAAGGGATGATTGAAATCAACGGCTCATCTTCGTCAATTTCAAGAGTATAATAATGAAATTCCGGGATATCATATTTGTCACTTTCGATAATGGCGAGCCATCTCTCTAGGTATAAATAAAACTCCAACAATGCGATATCATCTCGGAAATAGGAGATTCCATCTACTTTTATGTCAAAATCTCCACTAACTCTAAGCACAATGGCAGCATTCTTTTTCAACTTTTTAGGAATATAAGATTCATCGGTTGTAAAGTGATAGACAAATTCTATTTGACTGGATATGCTGTCCATATTTCACCATCCCATCCCCTATTACTCTTTCGTACCTATGTTTTACCGAGTGGTTATCACTACAATGATAAATCAGCATTCTTTGTTTCTACCTCTGGATTTATAGAATTGAATCCTTTTCATTCGATTGCGTACTTGGCTTTTATCAGTAGTGTTGAATTAGCATAATTCGGACACTTTTTGAAAAAATAAATGGGGCTTCAAAAATAATAGGCAGCCCCAAGAAATGTTATCAACTACAAACATTGACATAGTCTTTAACAAGTAACGTTCAATGACTAAAGCCATTTCGTCTTACCCTTTTTTTTGTCTACAACTGCTAAAGCTTTTATCGGAAATTTATCAATAAACGGTTCTACTGAAATGTTATAATGTGCCTCGATATCTTTTTTTAATTGATCGCGTAATTCTGTCAATTGGTTCACTATATAATCCATCTTAAATACAGGATCAAACGGTTCCTTTCTCCAAATAGATGTGAGTCGAGCCTTATCGTTATTGTCAAAAGGGATGATTGAAATTAACGGCTCATCTTCGTCAATTTCAAGAGTATAATAATGAAATTCCGGGATATCATATTTGCCACTTTCGATAATGGCGAGCCATCTCTCTAGGTATAAATAAAACTCCAACAATGCGATATCATCTCGGAAATAGGAGATTCCATCTACTTTTATGTCAAAATCTCCATCAACTCTAAGTACGATAGCAGAATCTTTTTTCCACTTTTTAGGAATGTAAGATTCATCGGTTGTAAAGTGATAGACAAACTCTAATTGATTGGATATGCTGTCCATATTTCACCATCCCACCCTACTACAATTTTTATTTTTTCTGACCTTTTGTACCTATTACTTTACCAAGGTCCGCTATAACTACAAATGACAAATCCGCATTCTTTTTTTCTTCCTCTGGATTTAAAGAATAAGATGCGTTCTTAGAATTTAATCCTTCTTTAACCCAATTACGTATTTGGCTTTTATCAGTAGTATTGAATTTAGAAAAATTACCTCCAGCATTTTTTAAATGCTTATTACTTACATTGAATTTGGAAACTTTACTTTTTGCTGCTTTAACGGCTGCCTTTGCAAATGTGTTAAGAACGGCTTTAGAGCTTTTTATCGACTTAACGATAAGTTTTTTTCCAAATTTTTTTATGGCATACTTGATTCCATGTTTTGCAACTACTCCGATTATAACCGCCGGCAGAACCGAAGCTTGAGCATCAATGGTATTGATCTGGTAAGATTCTCCAGTATCTTGATCAATGAGTGTTGCAATAAAATCGGTGCCGTCAATTTCTTGCAACACTACATCAAAATGTTGAGTAATGATTTCTCCATTCTCTAATGATACTAGCAACCGCTGTACCATGTCCGTATGAATCTATTTGATTATTTTTCTCGTTGAACCTTTTTGATACTTTGACACGAGCCTTTTCTTCATCAATTCCACTATCAATAATGGCAATTTTTATAGGTGTGTCTGTTAAAGAGTTAGGATCAGCATATTCCTTCTGTATGGAGCATAGAGCCCAATTCTGATTACAATCAATTTTTTGATCATAGGATAATTGATGATTGCATGAAGCTAAGAAGATGAAGAATATTATAAAAAAAATAGTTTTCTTAATTTTTATAAATTCCCACACCTCCTAGTTATTTTTACTATATAGTAATTTTACCAAAATTGGAATTTAAATGGCTCTTCACCACAAAATGTACTTGACAATCAGGTTGTTTTCTGATCAAGGGTACAAAAAATGCGAAATTTCCTGTATGGTAAAGGTGACCAAACCATCAACCATGGAGGAAATTTCGCATGCAATCTCAGTTTATCAAAGATTTGATCACTTTACCAGGCTTTCTTATTCATGGAGAACGAAAAGAGGGAGAACGATGGATTTTTGAACTTTCCCTCCCTCCTCATTGTCCGATCTGCCCGACTTGCTTCGGACGGACAACCAAAATATCATCGAAACGAAAACAATGGATTCATGGCTATACAAATACGGTCGGTTTATTTTGGATTGAACTTCCCATAGAAAGACGGCGTTGCCAAGCCTGTTTTCTGACGTTCACCGTTTCTTATCCGGGACTTCCGTCTCACAGTATCGCGACGGAATCGTTTCAACATTGGGTCGCCCAGTTATGCATCGGAAAAACGATTCAAGAAGTCGCTCGCTTGTTACAACTCGCCTATACGACAGTAGAACGCTGGTTTTATCAATATGCCCCGGCTCTTTTACCAACATCGAATCCTACAGTAGTATGTGTGGATGAATTCGCTTTCCGAAAGGGACATGATTACGGAGTAGCGGTGATGGACACACAGACTCGGAATGTCCTTTCCATTGCTTCTGGAAAAAATGAAGAAGCCATTGTGGAGGCGCTTCAACCCGTCGCCTCCAAAGTGAAGTATGTTGTCAGCGACTTGGCTCCTGCCATGAGAAAAGCCATTGAAAAGGTATGTCCAAAAGCCATCCATGTTCTTGACCACTTCCATGTGATTCAGTTATTCACCGATGCACTGGAACGTTGTCGCAAATACCTTGCCAAAGGCGGAACCAAACATGGAAGCGTTCGCCGCGTGTGCCGATTGTTAAGCCAACGTCCAGAAAAATTAACAGAAGAAGAGAGACAGGAAGTTCGACAATGGTGCCAAGAAAGTGCTTATTTACGTGATGTCTATCAAGCACTTCAACATTTCCGTTACGTATCCAAAAGCCAAACAAGAAAGCAAGCCGAAACTCGTTTGACCCAATGGTTTGACCGGTACCTTTTTAGCGACTGTGCCGCCGTACGCAGTATTGCCAAGGCACTCATCACCCGAAGAGACGCAGTGCTTTCTTGCATCGTTTTTTCTTACTCAAATGGTCCAATGGAAGGAATCAACAACAAAATAAAATTGATCAAAAGGCGAGGATATGGGTATCGAAATATCCAGCGTTTTACTTTGCGTGTCCGTCTAGAGACCTCTATCACATTTTAACGTAAAAATCAAGTACATCTTTTGGTGATGAACCATTTAAATACAATATTTTAAAATTTTATGTAATAAATCTAAATAAGAGGAAATACTATTTTTTCAAGCAATTTGGAAATGAATTGATACATTGGTATTTTCAATATTCAAGTAACCAGCAGAGGTAAAAGTCGTATGTTACAGTTTAAAAAATAAACAAAACAGAAGTATGCAGCTAACTTTCTGTCTCCTAATACACTGTACGTACACGTCGATTTTATCTAAATAGTTCAGTCACTCCATCCTGTCAATCTCTTAAAATTAGAATTTTGCGCTTGAACGTGAAAAAGCCGCCAACATGTTTGACGGCTTTTGTATTATGAATTGAGTTCTTTCAGGCAATAGGAACGCCATCCTCCAAAAGCTGTAATATCCTCCGCTTGATTGGCTATATACGCTTCACAAAGAAAGCCCGGCACTTTGTTTCCGTTGATCAGTTCTACTGTTCCTATACTTAAAGGTTCTGGAATAGATGCTGTAAAAGCACCAAATGAAGCTAATGGCATTTCCCATATCTCCAATTGAATGGAGGCGCCATTGTGGTTTGTTTTGATAAGCCCAGGTTTGGCAGGATCCGTAGGCAGCTTATACAGCCGGTAATTAGGAGCAGTTGTTGCTTCACATACGAATTTGCCGCCGAATTGATGCATTTCATTTTCGAGCGGAAACCCTCTCATATGCAAACCGCAGACGGCAACAAAAGTCGTATTTTTTTGCGGTTGAAAATTTTCTGTTAGAATCTCTCCTAAAAATTGAGAAGCAAGTCCGAATATCAATCCTTCCTGTTCTGCCAGCGAAAACATCGTCATGCCAAAAGGAACATTTGCTTCCGCATCCTCTGCCGGAATGGCGATTGCCGACAGATCCAAAAGATTACAGTGATTGGTGTATTTTCCCATTTCGTTATTTGTGCGAATCGGATCGAGCCTAACTTGTTCGCGCGTCCAAGTACCGCCACAAGTAGGCAAAACTAATACTGCATCTTTTAACAATTTTTTCACTTTATGCTTGATTGATTGGATCCTGTGCATCGCTTGAAAAGCTGATGCTGCCGTATGATCAGGAGAAGCTCCGGAAGAAAGGACTTTTTCCGTAACGGAAAACACATCTTCTGTATTTGCTTTCACAAAATCACCTAAATCCGCCCATCTTTCCGCCACCCAAGGACCTTCATAAAGAAGAGATGCCGCTTCGGAAAACAAATCATAATCGATATACTCAATCGGAAGACGCAAACGTTCCAATCTTTTCATCGTTTTCATCCATGCATTCCTATATCCTTCACGAAATGGGCCAAAAAACGAAAGCGGTTGTTTCGGCAAACAAATTTTGCTCGGACTTTTCGGCGATACGTTCGGGAAATAGCGTGACCAAGGATCTGTTTCATCCTCGCCGCGCACAATTCGATCAACTTCCAATGCATCCTGCAAATTGTGCGCAAAAACTGTCACACAATCAAGGCTTGCGCAAGCCGGAACTACTCCAGCGGTCGGCCAGGCTCCCCTGCTCGGCTTAAATCCGACTAAGCGATTTAAGGCTGCCGGCACTCGTCCGGACCCAGCAGTGTCCGTTCCGAGTGCAAACGCTGCATGGCCTCGTGCAACGGCCACCGCAGATCCAGAGCTTGATCCCCCGCTGATCAGTTCTTCTTTTAAGGCATTTTTCGTTTCTCCATAAGGACTTCTTGTACCGACAAGCCCAGTGGCAAACTGATCTAAATTTGTTTTTCCTAATGGGATTGCACCTGCTGCAATTAACCGCTCAACCACTGTTGCGCTTTTTTCTGGTATATAAGCATATTGGGGGCAAGCTGCAGTTGTCGGAACCCCGGCTAAATCAATGTTGTCTTTAATAGCAAATGGAATTCCCCATAATGGCAAGCTTTTCCGATCCAGTGAAGCAAGCCTGTCTAGATAAGGCTGAATTCTTTCCATTGCCGGAGGGGTAATCCATATATTCATATCCTCATCTTGTTTAACTCGATGAATGATTTCAACGACTACTTCTTCGGGAGTCAATTCATTGTTAAGGTACATCTCTCTCAACCGCGCAATCGTCAAAGGTTGAGGAAAATGTTTGACCGATTTCATTTGAGAACCTCCTCTCGTTCTTTCTGCTTTAAAATGCTGACAATCAATTGTCCTGATTGCACCTCGTCCCCTGGTTTCACGTAAACATTTACTATTTGTCCATCGCACGGGGCCAGCTGCGGAAACTCCATTTTCATGCTTTCTTCAATCATCAGAACATCGCCTTTCTTAACTTGCTGTCCAGGAGACACAAGAACTTTCCATACACTTCCGGGCATGGAAGAACGAACAACCTCAGCACCTGGAGGGATATTTTCCTCTTGCCCTTCTTTCATTGGTTCATGCTCTGATATATATTCCGCCAATCCTAGCTGCTTCCACCGTTCTCGCTCTGCTTGAAAAGCTTCCTGCTGCCGCATGCGGAAAGTTTCGGCACTATCTTTGATCGAATCCAAGAATTTTAAATATTCGCCAAGATCAAACGCTGTTTCTGTTATTTCCACTTCAAACCTTCCTCTAAGAAAATCTTCCCGCAATTGCAGCAACTGTTCCGCATCTACTGGGTAAAACTGAATTTGATCGAAAAACCGCAATAGCCAAGGTTTTCCTTGTTCAAAACTCTTCGTTGTCCGGAATTTATTCCACATTTGAATCGTCCGGCCGACAAATTGATAGCCTCCAGGACCTTCCATTCCATATACACATAAATACGAACCGCCAATTCCTACCGCATTTTCAGGCGTCCAAGTCCGGGCAGGGTTATATTTTGTTGTGACTAAACGGTGCCGAGGATCAATTGGAATGGCTACTGGAGCGCCAAGATAGACGTCACCTAATCCTAAAACAAGATATTTTGCATCAAATACAATTTTCTTTACATCATCAATGCTTTTTAAGCCATTTATGCGCCTGATGAATTCCAAATTACTCGGACACCACGGAGCATCGGAACGGACGTTTTTCTGGTAGCGTTCAATGGCCAATTGAGTAGCCGGATCATCCCAGGAAAGAGGCAGCCGAACAATACGTGAAGGGACTTTTATCGATTCCAGCGGCGGAAGCTCGCGATCAATTTCTAAAATTTTTTGACAAGCCTCGCGAACGGACATTTTCGATGGGTCAATGTGCACTTGCAAAGACCGAATGCCCGGCGTTAAATCAAGGAAAGGGATGTTGCCTTTTTGTTGTATCGCTTGCATTAAAGCATGTACTTGAAACCGATACAGCAGGTCTAAATCCATTGAACCGTACTCAATCAGCAAATTTTCGTCGCCGCTTGAACGAATCGTAATTGGAATGTTTCGAGATGTTTGTTCTTGAGCCAAAATTGAATCGTCGGCTGTAATTTTTGGATTAATGGCAGGAAGTTGAGAAGGTTGAAATCCGTACAAACTGCCATTTTCAATTTTTTGCATAAACATTTCTTGTTTTTTTCGAAGTTCCGCCGCTTCTTCCAATGACAACAAATGAAACTTGACGATATCGCCCGGATGCAATTGCCCAATTTTCCAAAACTCAGCTGAAGCCGTCGTAACTGGGCAGACAAATCCTCCTAAACTAGGTCCATCAGGTCCCAGTAAAATCGGCATATCGCCTGTTAGATCAAGCGATCCCACTGCATAAGCGTTATCATGAATATTTGATGGATGCAAACCTGCATCTCCGCCGTCTTCTCTTGCCCATTTCGGCGCTGGGCCCATTAACCGGACGCCTGTGCGCGAACTGTTAAAATGCACTTCCCATTCTGTTTCAGTTAATTGCTGCAAATAATCCGGCTGCAAAAATTCGCTTGTACAATGAGGGCCCGGAATGACGCCTATCGTCCATTTATTCGTCATGATCGGTCTATATTCAGCTGGAAGCCCCTTCGTTTTTTTGACAACAGCCCCCCGGTTGACCAAAAGCACATCGCCAGTGCGCAAGGCGCGTCCGCCATGGCCGCCGAATCCGCCGAGCGTAAATGTGGAGGAGCTTCCTAAAACTTCAGGCATGTCAAAACCGCCTGCTACTAATAAATAAGTCCGCATTCCCCTTTTCGCTTCACCAAATGATAATACTTGGTTCTTTTTTGCCAAAACAGGTTCATACATCGGCACGGGCTGATCGTCAAGCTTAGCCTGCATATCGGCACCTGTAATACAAAACCATATATCATCTCGAAAACGATAAGATCCCCCGAGCAATGTCATTTCAAGACCAGGGGCGCCTTCTCTGTTCCCGAGAAGTTTATTTCCAATCCGGAACGAGAGCTGGTCCATTGGACCGGAAGGCGGCACACCTACGCTCCAATATTTAATGCGTCCGGGCCAATCCTGAACAGTTGTTTGAATTCCTCCGTCCAATACTTCCAGTGCATGTTCTCTAGGTTGAAAATGGTTTAATAAACGGGTGTATACATTTCCTTTTATAAAATCCTTTTCCTTCAATAAAGCTTTCAAGTAGTGGAGATTGGTTGTAATACCGTACAATTTCGTTTCGTTTAGCGCTTGTATGAGTTTTCCGATCGCCTCTTCCCTGTTTTTTCCACGAACAATCACTTTCGCCAGCATTGGATCATAAAGAGTCGTAACCGTGATTCCGTTTCTTACCCACGTTTCCGTTCGAGCTGTTTTAGGAAATTTTGCCTCATCAATCTGTCCGGCGCTCGGCCGAAACTCATGCAAACAATCTTCCGCATAAATACGCGCTTGAATGCTATGCCCTTTCGGCTCTTTAACCAAGGAATGCAATTCATGCAGATCATCTGCTGCTTCACGTATCATCCATTCAACAAGATCGATGCCAAAGACCTCTTCTGTTACACCATGCTCCACTTGAAGTCTTGTATTCACTTCAAGAAAGTAAAAGGAGCTTGTTTCAGGATCATATAAAAACTCAACGGTGCCTGCACTCCGGTATCCAACTTCTTCCGCCAATCGGATGGCGGCTGCGAACATTCCTTTTCTGACTTCCTGGGACAAAAGAGGGGCCGGACTTTCTTCCACAACTTTTTGATTGCGGCGCTGAATAGAGCAGTCTCGTTCGCCTAAAGCTACCACTTCACCAAATCGATTTCCAAAAATTTGAACTTCTATATGGCGTGCTCTAGCGATATATTTCTCCAGGAAAACGCCTTTATTTTTAAAATTTGTTTCAGCAAGACGACGTACCGCCTCAAATGCCGAGCGCAAATGCTGTTCATTTTCGCAAACGCGCATTCCGATGCCTCCGCCTCCTGCCGTGCTTTTTAAAATAATTGGATAACCAATATGTTCAGCTTGTTTTACCGCCTCATCCAAATCGGTGATGAGGTCCGTTCCCGGCAATAAAGGAACATTGGCTTTTTTTGCAATTTCTCTGGCAGAATGCTTTAATCCGAATATCTCCATCTGTTCAGGTGAAGGTCCGATAAACGTAATTCCATTTTGTTCGCACAAGCGGGCAAAATCTGCGTTTTCACTTAAAAATCCATATCCGGGATGAATGGCATCGGCTCCTGACTCAATGGCAGCTTTTATGATTAAATTTCCATTCAAATAGCTGTCTTTGACCGGGCCTTCTCCTATTAAAATAGCTTCATCTGCTTCGTCTACATGTAAACTGTCTTGATCCGCCTTTGTATATATAGCAACCGATAGAATTCCAAGCTTGCGAAGCGTCCGTTCAATCCGGACGGCTATTGCCCCGCGATTGGCAATCAGAATTTTTTTAAACATTTTGTTCTCCCCCCTGACGCATCCGTATCCTAGTTGATTCTGTTTATTTATCCCAAATCAGCACTTGTATTTTTGTTGGATTGTAAGCATTGCAAGGATTGTTTAATTGCGGGCAGTTGCTGATCAGCACCAATGTCCGCCGAAGGGATAATAATTCCACATAACTTCCGGCATAAGAGATTCCATCAGCAAATTCTAAATGACCATCTTCTGTAACCGGAACATTCATGAAGAAGTTAATATTTGGAGCCAGATCCCTTTTTGTAAAACGCTCCCCATATTTCGACAACTGCAGCATAAACGTGTCGCGGCAATTGTGCATATGCAATTTATCATGTGCATATCGGACGGTATTGCTTTGTGCTGAGCAAGCACCGCCTAATGTATCGTGCCGCCCGCATGTATCCGCTACAATCTTCAGCAATTCATTTCCTGATTCAGAACGAAGCACCGAACCTGTTGTTAAGTAAATATTTTTCTGTCCTGTAATGGTGGCTGTTACACTGTAATGATCGTCCGGATTATCTGCATCGTAAAACAATGTATCTACTGCTTGGTTTCCTTCCAAGTCGACAATTCTTAGAACTTGCCCTGGCTTTAGTTCATGCATCCAGCCTTCACCGGCAGGGATGATTTTGTTATAGATTGCATTTTCTTCTTTTCGAGGACTTTCTACTTTTTTAATATTTTCCATGTTCCTTTCCTCCCCATATCGTATTTTTAAATCGGTATTTTCTATAATGTTGATCTTTAAAGGCATCAGCCTGGGTACTCAAACAATTTCCTGCCCAATGCTATAAAAGCGCATAATATTCCCAAGTATTTTCAAATGCCCGGCGGTTTTCAGGACGATAATTTACACAATAATCGTTCAAATCGACAGGCTCTGCCGGAAGCATTTCCATTGCCACCGGAACGGACGGATAGTTGGTTCTTGGATCAAGCGGGTTTGGTGTATTAGATACAATCAGCAAAATATCCATTTCTGTTCTTAATGTTACTGTGTCATTTTTTTTGCAATGATCCAAACAATAGGTAAGGTTGCCTTTGTCGTCGGTTTTCACTTTTGAAAACAGATTGACGACAGGAGCCATGTCGCGCAGGCTGAGCCCGTTTCTTACAAGTTCCATGGCAAAGTTCTCTTCTCCGCTTCTGAGCCAGTCATTTCTTAATTCTTGATAGCTTGTTTTTCCATATTTCTCATCTGTTCCTTCCCTTGTGGTATAGCCTGAAACAGTGTCGTGCCAGCCAAGGCTGTCGCTAGTGATGCTGGCCAATACTCGGCCGTTATCGCTCATCAATACGTTTCCCTTTGTCAAGTGAAATGTGTGCTGGGCTTTTAATGTATCCGGCATGTTATAACGCTCTGAAAGATCATGTGCATGATACATCATAAGTGAAAGATTGGCTCCAGCCTCCAAGGCTGTAAAACGAATAAGCTTTCCTTTTCCAATTTTTCCTGACCATTTTCCTCCAGGTACGATCGTTTTGCTGAAAATTTTAGTCATCCAAAATACCTCCCTTGAGACTTTTCTTAATGATCGTTGTAAAAAAATAAAAGCCTAGGGAAATCTCCCAGGCTTTTATCCTTCCGTGTTTATAGAAAGACATCTTTTGATGCTTTCTATACGCTCTCTCTCGGACCAGACCTGCTGCAAACTTAAGCAGCAGCGGAACCCTAGACAGCTTTTTTGTTCCTATCGATCAGGAACCTTTATGAAATTTTTATTTAAGATTAATATAGAAAGGAGTGCAGCATTGTTCAATGATTTTGTTAGATAATATAACATGAAACTTACAATGAATGCTGGAAATAGATAAAAACAATGTTAAACATTAAATTCCCCGATCATGTTTCTCAGTTTTTTTGCTACATTTGAGAGATTTTCTGCCGTTGCTGTAAATTCTTCAATTGCAGCCAGTTGTTCTTCCGTTGAGGCTGCCACATTTTGTGAATGAGCTGATGATTTTTTGGCGATGTCAGCCAATTGTCCGATAGAAACAGCAACTTGATCAGCTCCTGTTGACATTTGCTGGACAGATGAGGAAACCTCTTGTATTTGACATGTTACTTTCTCAACTGATGTTAAAATTTTATGGAAAGCGCGCCCAGCATCATCAACAACCCTTTTACCCTCTTTTAGATCGCTCCTTCCTTTATCGATATTCTCCACGGCGGCAGCAGCAATGGAGAGGACATGCTGTATCATTTCATTTATTTGAATTGCAGATTGTTTTGACTCTTCCGCCAAGTTTCGAACTTCCGTTGCTACAACAGCAAAACCCTTGCCTTGTTCCCCTGCACGCGCCGCCTCAATTGCAGCATTTAGAGCCAATAAATTCGTCTGCTCCGCTATATTTGCCATGACATCTGATATTTTTTTTATCTCGTCGGTAAGCTTGCCAAGTTCCTCAATCTTAATAAACGCTTCATCAACGGATTTTTGTAAAAATTCCATCTGCTTGACTGCTTTGACAATTGATTTGTTTCCTTCTTCTGCGATTTTCGATGTGGTCAAGGCCGATTCTGCTGCGAAAGAAGATGACGATGCAATTTTTTGAATTTCATTGGCAATATTATTCACCGCATGTGAGCTTTCATCCGCCATGTCCCCTTGATCACCGGCTCCGGAAGCAATGTCTTGAACTGCCATCGTGATCTGTTCTGTACTTTCCGCAAAGTTTTTAGTACCTTCAGAAAGCTCGAGTGCTGAAGCGGAAACTTCATCTGTCGTTTCCTTTATTTTTAGCATCATTTTTTGCAGGTTCTCCAGCATTCTATTAAATGCCGTGGCCAGCTTTCCAATTTCATCTTTATTCGTGATATGGATTCTAGCTGTTAAATCTCCTTTATTTCGCGCCAATTCCTCTAATTTATTTGCAATTTTCCACAATGGCCGGGTGGTTCTTTTAGAAATAAATATTGCAATTAAAATTCCTGCAAACAGTGCTGTGATAAATGCCGCTGCACCCGCCATGATTTTTTTTCTTATTAATTTTTCATCTTCCGCAATTTTCTTGGTTATCCGTTCTGTCTCAATTTGTTTGAATTCTTCCAGTTTGGAACTAAAAATAGCGCGAATATCCGCATATTCACCATGAAAAATAGCAAGCGTTTTTTGGCGGTCTTCCCCGGCCAATTCCATCATCTGCGTTTCTAATTCAACTAATTTTTGATTATTTATATTTAGATCGTGGAAAATTTTTTTCGTCCTGGAATCATCCAGCATCGGAGTCACTTCTTTAATATGTTGATCAATTTGCTTTGCAAACTGATTGTACTTTTCCCTTTCGGCCGTATTATCCGGTTCGATAATCACCCCTCTGACCGCATCTGTTAACGCAAGGTCTTCAAATTGAATCTGGTGGGCAAGCTGCAATTTTTTCATATCGGTATTTGCTAAATTAAAATAGGATTTGGAAACGTCCTGCAAAGTAGAGTAAACAATAAGAAAGGCGAGCAGGACAATTAGCAAAACGGTTCCAAAGCTAAGGAGCAGTTTGTTTCGTATCTTCATCATCAACAGCCCTTCCGATCCTTCTGTATTTTTTTTACTAATGCTTTAATAAAGAAATGATATGTTTTTTTACATTCATAAATTTCTCTACATCCACAAGCTCCCCATCTTGAAATAATTGCAAATCCGCATCAATCTCTTCGAGAATTCTCCCCGGTCTTGCTTCCATGACATATATTCGCTGGGATAAGAATAAGGCTTCATCGATGTCGTGCGTTATAAACACAATGGTTGTTTTTTCCTTCTTCCAAATATCCAACAATAATTGCTGCATGGATTGCTTTGTTTGTGCATCAAGCGCTCCAAAAGGTTCATCCATTAATAACACTTCCGGATTATTGGCCAACGATCTTGCAATAGCCACACGTTGTTTCATGCCGCCGGACAATTCTTTGCCGTAGGAATCCGCAAATCTTTCCAGTCCTACCAGCTCTAAATATCGATCGGAAATTTCTTTACGCTCTTTTTGTTTCATTCCTTTTAGCTTGAGGCCAAACTCTATGTTTTCTCTTACTGTCAACCAAGGAAACAACGTATAAGACTGAAAGACCATACCTCGTTTCGCACTTGGTCCTTTCACTTCTTCACCGGATACTTGCACACTGCCTGATGTCGGCTCCTCCAAACCTGCCAAAATTCTCAAAATGGTCGACTTACCGCATCCCGACGGTCCAAGAATGGAAACAAATTCTTCATTTTTTACGTACAAAGAAACATTCTCCAGCGCTTGAAAGGAGCCATTATTCGTTTTATACACTTTCGACAAATTTTGAATGTTTATTTCAATCTTCTCTTGGCGAAGATTTTTTTCAGCTTTGATAGCATTCAACATTTAATTTCCTCCTTCCGCCCATGGAAATAATTTTTTATTAATGTAGGCAAAGCATCTGTCAATAATAAGTCCCAACAGCCCGATAACAATGATTCCGACAAAGATGGACTCGGTATCCATGAAACGCTGCGCTTTCATAATCGAATATCCAAGACCGTTGTTTGCCGCCACCAGCTCTGCTACAACTAAATACGTCCAAGCCCATCCCATAATCAGCCGCATAGTTGTCATTAATTTCGGAAGCATTGCAGGGATGATAACCTTTGAGATGACTTGCCAGCGGTTTGCTCCAAGAGTATAGGAGGCATAAAGTAGGTCTTTATGAATCCGGTTTGTGTCATCTGCCACCATTAAAACGAGCTGAAAAAAGCTTCCGATAAAAATCACTAAAATTTTTGCTGTCTCCCCAATTCCTGCCCAAACCATAATAAGTGGAATAAAAGCGGCTGCCGGCATATACCTGATAAACTCAGAGACGGGCAAAATAACCGATTCTGCAAGCTTAAAAGTGCCAGCCAATATTCCGAGCGGAATCCCTAACAGACATGCCAGTAAAAACCCCATAAAAACTCTGTAGACGCTAATCCCGATTTCTCCCCAATACTCCGGACTTGAAAGGGCAGCAAAGAAAGAGCCCACAACAGCTGCGGGAGTCGGAAGAAATACTTCATCCACAAGTTTTAAATTGCTCAGCAAAATCCAAATGAGCAATAACAAGATAAAAGCAGCTGATACCCCAGTAAAATACCATTTTTTCGGAATATCCTCGCGTATTTTGAATAATGTCCATTGATGCCTTTTTCCTTTTTGAAGCTCCATCCATTAATCCTCCTTACTTTGCCCGTTCAATTTCCGCTTTTATAAATGAGGTGTCAACGAAGCTGCTAAAATCAGGAATGTCTTTAATAAACCCTAACTCTTTTAAAAATTCAGCATTTTTTTCAGCTGTGTAATAAAAAGATTGATAGTTATCTCCCTCTTTAAAAGCGTTCAAGCTTTCTTCAGGAGAAAACAGCTTGAATCCTTTCATCCCTACATCCAGCTCTTCTTTTGAAATTCCCGCCTCGTCCGCTATTAGTTGAATCGATTGATCGTAATTTTGCGAAAGATAGTCAACCGCATCAAACCATGCTGCTACGATTTTTTGCACGTCCTCTTTCCTCTCTTTCGCAACATCTCCCCTTACAACGAATAAGTCGGAAATCAAGCCCGGAAAATCAGCGGATGTCACCAACTTATGTCCTTTTCCCTTATTCACTGCCATGCTTAAAAAAGGCTCCCACAAACCGGCTGCATCCAATTTTCCAGCTATAAATGAATTTCCCGCATCTTGAACAGATAAGTTTGTAAATTTCACATCGGACTCCTTTAATCCCGCTTCATGCAATGCCGTGAGCAGAAAAAAGTGTTCAATCGTACCTATTTCCGTACCAACTTTCTTCCCTTTTAAGTCTTTAACCGAGCGAATATCATTTGAAGCAACAAGCCCATCGCCGCCAAGTGAATTGTCTGTAATAAATACCGCTTTTAAATCAATTCCTTTTTCTAAAGGGGAGATCGAATCAAGCAAAGCTTGGCTGTTTCCATCAATTTCTCCCGTATTTAATGCAGAAAGGGAATCAGCATATACTGGAAACCAAACCAATTCGACATCCACTCCATGTTTTTCGAAAAAACCCTTTTTTTCTACGAGATGCCATAAATACCAGCTCGGCAAGGCGCTGAAACCAATCTTAATCGGTTCTTTCTTGCTTTTATTGCCGCCAGAAGTTTCATTTGCAGATTTGCTTCCGCAAGCAGACAACAACAAGCAAAAAATGATAGAAAGAACAAGTAGTGGAAACTTCTTTTTCTTCATGTCTTTCACCTCGGCTTTATATTTTTCATCTCTTTTTGAAATTAGGTATTTCAAAATAGTGCTTAAAGAAATTCTGTTATATCCCCCTCCCCAGATTTTTAAATTTTCAGCTTTAAAAAAATAAAAGCCAGAGAGAATAGATCTCCCAGGCTTTTATCCTTCCGTGTATATAGAAGTTGCAATCAAACGCAGCTTCTATACGCTCTCTCTCGGACCAGACTTACCGGCGGTGATACAGCCTGCCAGCAACGGAACCCTAGACAGCTTTGATTTCCCACTTATTTCGGGGAACGATATTCACTTTTCATCATTCCAAGATACGCTGGCAAATGTCAGCTTTTCACCTTCTTTTTCCGGTTGACAGAGAATGAGAGATCACTACAAACTCTTTAGGGGGATTTTTTATTTATTAAGAATTATAGTTTATATGACTATATCTGCAATAAATATGTAATATTTTCTAACATAATTTCTCAAAATATTCGCATATTACGGAAACTATTATTACATAAAAGAATTATATTTTTTCAAAAAAACAGCATGAAAAGCTGCAAAACGTTCAAAATCTTCTTAAAAAAAGCATCTGCCCTTAATCAGCAGATGCTTTTTTCTTGTGAAAATCATTCCGAGTCATTTATAAGCGTCAATAAAGGTTCGCCAATTTTGATTTGTTTTTCTTTCGTTTCATTTATTTCTTTGTAGTGACTAGTGTTGGTTATAACAACCGGTGTCGCCAAATCAAAGCCCGCCGACTGAATTCCATTTATGTCAAATTCAATGAGCAGCTGTCCTTTCTCTACACGGGCGCCTTGAGTTGTATGAGCAGTGAAAAATTTCCCTTCCAATTGAACGGTATTCATGCCAATATGAATCAAAATTTCCGCACCTTGATCAGATGTTATTCCAATTGCATGTTTCGTAGGAAAAAGAGTCGTTACTGTGCCGGATACAGGCGCTACTAATTTTCCTTCCGAAGGCTCAATGGCTACGCCCGCGCCGAGGGCCCCGGATGAAAATGCTGCATCCTTGATGTCTGATAACGGCTTTACTTCGCCGTTAAACGGGCTGAAAATAATTTCTTTTTTACCTAATAATTCTTCTTCCGCGTCAGCCTCAGCTGTTGCTTGTTGGGATTGCCGATCTGCTTCTGCTGCCGATTTTTGACTGAATCCAAAAAGGAAAGTGAGGATAAAACCAAGGATAAAGGCAACGGTAATGGCAATTAAAGTGCCCCATAAACCAAACGTAATGCCTTCAGTCGGACTGATAAAGGATGGAATACCAAAAATTCCGAGACCTCCCAGCATATACATTTTTGAATCAAATACTCCTATGAGTCCTCCGCCAATTGCCGCAGCAATACAGCTGATAATAAACGGTTTTTTGAGCGGAAGCGTAACACCATAAATCGCCGGTTCTGTAACCCCGAAAACTCCGGAAATAAATGCAGGAACACTAAGCGTTTTCAATTTTTGCTGTTTCGTTTTCACCATTACGGCAAGTACAGCACCTATTTGTGCAAAAGAAGGAGCAAATGCCATCGCTAAAATAGGATCCGCTCCCATTGTGCTCATATTGTTGATGGCAATCGATACAAGCCCCCAATGAAGACCGAAAATAACAAATACTTGCCAGAACCCGCCAAGAAGCAGCCCTGCGATAATTGGCGATAAATCATTGATGGCAACTGTTAGTTGACCTAGAAGCTTTCCTGCCCAAGTTGCAATTGGTCCAATCAATAAAAATGTTAAAGGAACTATGATAATCAGTGTAAAAAAAGGAACTAAAAATGTTTTCACGACATCAGGAATAACTTTCTTAAACCAATTTTCCACCTTTGCACTAAAATAAGCAGCCAAAATAATCGGAATAACGGAAGATGAATACGTCATTAAAATGACCGGAATGCCAAGAAATGTAATATAAATAGGCGACTCAAACATCGTGCCTGAAAACAAAGTGTAAAGCGCTTTTCCGCTAGTAAGATTAGATAGTGTCGGATAAACCAATGACGCCCCGATCGCCATACCGATGAATGTGTTGCCGCCGAATTTTTTGCTGGCCGTATAACCAAGAAAGATCGGGAAGAAGTAAAATAACGAATCGCCAATTGCATATAAAATTTGATAAGTTCCTGATTTATCTGTTATCCAGCCTAGTGATGCGAAAAGAGCGGCAAAACCTTTAATCATTCCTGTTGCAGCTAGAACGCCGAGAGTTGGTGCAAAAATTCCCGAAATAATGTCAATAAAGCGGTTGAATAAATTTTTATCCTTTTTTCCCGCTTCCGTATCGACAGGCTTTGCAGCTTCAAACCCGCCAATAGCAACGACCGCCTTATATACATCAGGCACATGATTGCCGATGACAACTTGATATTGTCCGCCGCTTTTCATAACGGTGACGACTCCGTCCATGTTTTTTAACACTTCTGTGTTCGCTTTCCCTTCGTCCTTTAATTGAAAGCGCAATCTTGTAATACAGTGAACAACACTTATAACGTTTTCTTTACCGCCGACATTTTCGATAATGTCTTTAGCCAATTGCTCATATTTCATGATTGACCCTCCCAAAAATATATTTGATATATAAAAAACCTGAACCAATTTGAACGCGCACGAATAAACGCACTGTATTGTTCAAATCAGTTCAGGTTATGCCCGGATGGTAACATTCCTTCCTGATTTTTGACAGCTTCCCGAAAAAATTATGCAATTGTCGAATTTACTCTTTCTAATCTAAATTGGCTCCATTCGATGAGATGACTTGCTTATACCAATAAAAGCTTTGTTTTCGAATTCGGCGCAAATCTTTTAAATCAAACTCATCACGGTTAACGTAAATAAAACCGTAGCGTTTGCTTATACCTTGATGCGTGCTGACGAGATCAATAGCTGACCAAGGACAAAAACCGAACACTTCAACACCGTCACTAATCGCTAATTGCATTTGTTCGATATGGTTTCTTAAAAATTCAATTCGGTATGTGTCGTTTATAACATCGCCTTCTTCCAATTGATCGATGGCGCCTAATCCATTTTCCGTAACAATCAATGGCAAATGATAGCGGTCATATATTTCTCTTAATGTTGTCCGAAACCCGACTGGATCAATTTCCCAGCCAAATTCATTTTTCTTTAAATGCGGATTGGAGGCTCCTTTATAAACTCCCGGTTCCCCAACCGTAATATGCTGATCTCCTGTTTGGTTCACATCTTCTTCATTTCCTTCGCTTGCTGCTACTGTTTGCGAAGTATAATAGTTAAAAGCAATAAAATCCGGCTTGGCATTTTGTAAAATTTCCATATCGCCTTCAAGAATTGTTGGAGTATATCCCTTTTCCTCCAAGTAAGCCCAGGCAATATTGTTATAGCGCCCATATACAGCCATATCCAAATACAGCCAATTGCGGATGGCTGCGTAATTATTGGCAGCTAAAACATCTTCAGGTTTTGAGCTTGCCGGATAAATCGTCACAATATTCGGCGCCGGTCCGATTTTTGCATCAGGCAGCATTTGATGGCATAACGCCATTGCCTTCGCCTGAGCGACAAACATATGATGATTTTGTTGATACAATTCTTTTTTTGGATTTTTTAAGTTCGGATCAACGGTCCCGATCGCTTCGCCATGAAGGATCATCATATTTTGTTCATTAATCGTCAGCCAATATTTTACCCGATCGCCAAAATGCTCGAATAATGTTTTGCAATAATTTTCATATGCATCAATCGTTGCACGATTGGACCAGCCGCCTTTTTCCTGTAATGCATAAGGCAAATCAAAATGATAAATCGTCACAATCGGTTCAATTCCATGCTTTCTGATTTCATTGATAAGTTGATCGTAGAACTCTATCCCTTTTCGATTTACCTCTCCGTCGCCATTAGGATAAATGCGTGTCCAGGCAATCGAAAAACGATATGCTTTAAAGCCCATTTCAGCAAACAGAGCAATATCTTCTTTGTAACGGTGGTAATGATCGCTGGCTACTTTAAAATCAGTTGTGCCTTCGGGGTATTTGGCCATATCGATAACGGAAGGTCCCTTTCCGTCTTCATTCCATGCGCCTTCCACTTGATAGGCTGATGTGGAACCTCCCCAAAAAAAATCGTTTGGAAAAGGCTTGCGCCGCTCGTGTTTCATGCTTACTACCTCCCATTTCATTTTTAAACAGAGTGATTTCGACATCGCAATCGTTTTTACAATTCTTCTCCATTCGTTTCGATTACTTTTTTATACCAATAGAAGCTGTCCTTCCGGAGGCGTTTCAATGTTCCGTTGCCGAAGTCATCTTGATCGACATAAATAAAACCATACCGTTTGCTCATTTCTGAGGTAGATGCGCTTACTAAGTCAATAGGCCCCCAAGTTGTATACCCCATTAATTCAACACCGTCGCCAATCGCTTCTTTCATTTGCTCAATATGTTTGCGCAAATAGTCGATTCGGTAATCGTCATGGATGCTGCCGTCTTCCTCAACCTTGTCGTAGGCCCCTAATCCGTTTTCCACTATAAATAAAGGAACTTGATAGCGGTCATACAATTTATTTAACGTAATCCGCAAGCCGACCGGATCAATTTGCCAACCCCAATCAGATGATTCAAGATAAGGGTTTTTCACACCGCCGATTAAATTGCCTGAAACTTCTTCAGCATCATCCTTCGTGCTGGCTACAAGTGTCATATAGTAGCTGAACGAAAGGAAATCCACTGTATATTGTTTTAAAATGGCATCATCGCCTGGAAGTTTTTCAATGTGAATATTATTTTCTGCAAAATAGCGTTTCATATAACTTGGGTATGCGCCGCGAACTTGAACATCTGTGAAAAATAAGTTCAGCTGATCTTCTTTTAATGCTTTAAGTACATCGTCCGGGTTGCATGTTTCCGGATATACTTCCAATCTAGCCAGCATACAGCCGATTTTTGCATCCGGAATGATTTCGTGGCATGCTTTAACAGCTAGTGCACTTGCTACAAATTGGTGGTGTACCCCTTGGAAGGCAGCTTGTTTTACATTTTCAACCCGATCGGTTAAAATGCCGCCGCCGGTGTACGGACTGAAAGTAATCATATTGATTTCATTAAATGTCAGCCAATATTTCACCTTGTTTTTATACCGTTTAAATACGGTTTCAGCGTAGTGAACAAAGAAATCTATCACCTTGCGATTCGTCCAGCCGCCGTACTTTTGCACAAGCCCGAGCGGCATTTCGTAGTGGGAAAGTGTAACAAGCGGCTCAATATTATATTTCGCCAGTTCGTCAAACACTTTGTCATAAAAGGCTAATCCTGCTTCATTTGGTTCGGTCTCATCCCCATTCGGGAAGATACGCGGCCAAGAAATGGATAAACGGAATACTTTAAACCCCATTTCTGCAAATAAGGCGATGTCTTCCTTATAGCGATGATAAAAATCGATTCCGAAACGTTTCGGGAAAATTTTATCTGATGCTGCTCCGCTTAAGATTTCCTCGATTTCTGCACTTGTCACATCTAATGAATGTCCGTTTTTACCACGTTTTTCTTTTGGTACATAAGCCACCATATCGGCAGTAGAAAGACCTTTTCCATCTGCATCAAAAGCACCTTCTAATTGGTTGGCAGCAGTTGCGCCGCCCCAGAGAAAGTTTTCCGGGAATTTCGCTTCGAAATGGCCCATTGTTCATTCACCCTCTCGTTATTATTAAAAAAATTTCCAACTTTATCCTGTCGCAAAGCGCTTATACGATCAAGAAAATAAAAAAACCTAAATTGCCCGCCATAAAAATGACGAAACAATTTAGGTTTTGCCTGCATGACCAGTAACAATCCTAAATGAAATGGTTTCTATTCGGTTGTTATTTACAAATTAGCATACGCTTTCATTTCCTGTCAACAGTTCATTTAAAAATTTTTACGAGAAGCTGAGATTTTGTTTAATTACGATTCACGACTCGATCAATATGAATTGTCAAATATAGTTTTTCTTCCGAAGTTATTTCATGGCCATGCACCTTTTGAATATAATCTTTTATTTTTTTCGTGCAGGCATAAGCTTCCGGATGCTTATTTTTTACGATTTCATACAATTCATCATCGTCGCTCTTCAGCAGCATGTTGTTTATGAGCCGTTGCGCGAAAAATTTCAAGTGGGTAAGGAAACGGAAATAATTTAATGAATCCTCGTCAAGCTCAATTTTAAAATGGTATTTTACAATATTCAGTATATCTTGAATAATCTTTGTCATATTGGCGACATCCGTCATTTCTTCATTCAGCTCAGCATTGACGAAATGCATCGCAATGAAACCGGCTTCATCTTCAGGCAGTTCAATCGCCAATTTGTCTTTAATCATTTTCAGTGCTTCCAAAGCGATTTGAAATTCATCTTTATATATCCGCTTGATTTCCCAAAGTAATGGATTCACAATCTTTATCCCTTGTTTTTGCCGTTCTATGGCGAAATTAATATGGTCTGTCAGCGATATATAAATAATATCATTCAGTTTTTTGCCAAGTTTATTTTTCGCGTATTGTATCATTTCCTCCGTTACTTTTACATATTCCATCGGAACCTCGTACAATAGCGATTTAAATTTACTGGCCATATCCTGATTTTCCAATTTAAAAATCTTTTCAATTCTGTCTTCATCAACCTCATCGCCAGGTCTTTTCTTAAAGGCAATCCCTCGTCCCATGATGACCAGCTCTTGATCATCTTGTATAACGCTGATCACGTTATTATTAATCACTTTTGCGATTTTCACGCGTACCCCCTGCCTTTGGTTTGATGCTATTATACCTATATATTGCAAAATGCACTCGATATTATTTATGAAAGAAGTCCTTAATTAAGAGAATTTACGATTTATTAGGATTTGTCAATACAAAAATTCGATTGCTAAAGCAGATTTTCGTTTTTTTTCATAGTAAGAGTCCGCCATCATGCGTTGGGTACAGCCCGACGATAAGGGGAGGTGAATTCACTTCTGTCCAGTACGCTTTCTATTGGTCAAAATGATAATCGAGTAGGAGGGGGTGACTAACCCCCGACCTCTCACACCACCGTACGTACCGTTCGGTATACGGCGGTTCAATTAAGTATGACGTAGTGCTTGATATCTTTCGAATAGACTTCTTAACCCTCGACGCTTCCAATAGGAGTTGTCGAGGGTTTTGTGTAGAATGGGACTGCAGGCAATCCGCCAATATTTCTTGCGTGTATTGCCCCATTCGAATGCTTTATGGCTTGGAACCCCTAATCCTCTGAGTTTCCGAATTCTTGTTTTCGGGGTTTTCCATTCTTTCCACAAACACATCCGAAGCCTTCGTCTAATCCATTCATCAAATTCTTTGAACTTACTTGGTGTTTCTGCCAAGGCAAAATATCCGCACCATCCCATTAAATACTTGTTCAGTTTCTCAATCCTTTTCTCCATTGGATACGGTTTCGACCTTGATGTAATTTCACGGATCTTGTTCTTCAAACGTTTCACACTTTCGTTCGCAATCCGTACCTTTGGAGTCTTATTGAGTGTGAAGCTGAAACCGAGAAACTTCCGTTTCCAAGGACGGTCTACCGCCGATTTCTCTTTATTTACCTTGAGCTTTAACTCCTTCTCGATAAAGTTCGTAATGGAATTCATGACACGAATTCCTGCTTTCTTTGTTTTCACATAGATGTTACAGTCATCCGCATACCGAACAAACTTATGTCCACGTTTCTCAAGCTCCTTATCCAATTCATGAAGCATGACGTTTGATAAAAGTGGACTAAGCGGGCCGCCTTGAGGCGTTCCCATGTCCGTTTCCATTACCACTCCATTGATCATCACGCCTGATTGAAGATACCGGCGAATTACCTTCAGTAGAATTCGATCTTTGATCGTTTTCGCCAAGATCCCCATCAGTTTGTCGTGATTCACCTTGTCAAAGAATTTCTCTAGGTCTATATCGACTACCCAACGATATCCTTCTTTGATATAACCCTTTGCTTCCCTAACCGCATCATGTCCCCTTCTGCCTGGGCGGAAACCATAGCTATGGTTCGAGAAGGTCGGATCAAAGATTTTCGTCAACACTTGGGCAATCGCTTGTTGGATGAAACGATCCGTCACGGTAGGGATCCCTAGAAGTCTTACTCCACCGTTCGGTTTCGGGATTTCGACTCGACGGACGGGTAAGGGCTTGTAGGTTCCTTCTCTCAACGACTGTCGAATGGAGTCCCAATTTTCGTAGAGGTGTTTTCGTAGGTCTTTTACGGACATGCCATCTACTCCGTGACTTCCTTTATTCTGTTCGACTCGTTTCAGTGCCGCCAGGAGATTTTCCCGTGACAAAATCATTTCCATCAACATTGATATCCTCTCCACGTGAACGAATTCTTCTATTTGTGCCATCTTCTGCTCCACCCTCTTGAAGTCCCCCGTGGGATTCACCACTTCCTCCTTCAAGTAAGTCCTATCGGATTGTCTGCTTCCACACAGAAGATGAACGCCTAGCGATTCGTTCTCCTTAATTGTTCAGTCCTTCCTCTTCCATCTCGAGCTTGAAAGAGTACTATGACTTCTGCTGACTTCTGACTGTTCAGCTATCTATCACTAGATAGGTTACCAAGGTTACTTGGCGTGCCAGCCAGACCTCCCCGGGTAAGAGTGTAATCTTTCCTTCCATCCATCTGCTTCATTTACTCTGTATCACCTTCGGCAGAAAGGGCTTTGTTTTGTTGTGCAAACTCACCCAGTGATACCTAGCCTCATATGAAGTTCGTGTTCCTCAGACCGGAAGTTTGCCGCTCGCTTCCTTCAGATTCCGCGTCGCCACGGACACCCTTGCTCTTGGCTAACCTCTACTTCTGTCTTCGGGGTTCGGGACTTACACCCTATAGTTCATGTACATGCCGGGCGCACAAAAATAACGGCGAGAACACATGCCCCGCCGTTTTGTCATTTTATTTGAGCGAAATCTTTTTTCCATGTTTGATCGATTCATAGCAAGCTTCGATTACAGTCATATTTTGGATCATATTTTCGCTTGTGTAGGAAGGATTTTTTCCATGCAGCACCGCATCTGAAAAATGCTCAACTTGAAGAGCGTATTGATCCGCTACAATGCTTTCGATTCTCTTTTCATTTTCTTTTTCAACAATGATTAAGCCTTCTCCTCCTTGGCGGTCAGGTCGATAGGCTCTTGGAACGCGAATAGAACCTTTCGTTCCGACCACTTCATAAACATTTGAAAAACTCGCGTTAAAACTGCAGTCAAAAACGGCTTTGACTCCATTGTCAAGCTCCATATATCCGACAGCCGTCGTATCAACGCGATGAACAGGATCTATTTCAGCATCTACTCTCACTTCAGCCGGTTCGGCTTGAATAATATTTCGAATCGAATGAATACAATAGCAGCCAATATCATAAATACTGCCGCCGCCCATATCAGAATTTAAACGAATATTTTGCGAAGCAGGATCCAAATAAAACGAAAAGTTGGCTCTCATTAATTTCACATCGCCAATTTCACCTGATGCGATGATGTCTCGAACTCTTTGATGCTGTGGGTGAAATTGGTACATAAACGCTTCCATAAACTTCACATTGTTTTTTTCACAAACGGCTGCCGCTTCTTTCGCCTCCTCAGCTGTCAGCGTTGCTGGCTTTTCACATAATACATGTTTTCCTGCTTCAGCTGCCTTCACAATCCATTCTTTGTGCAAATGGTTAGGCAGCGGTATGTATACAACATCGATATCTGGATCCTTTAGCAAGTCTTCATAACTTTTATAGGCTTTCGGAATATTTAATTCATCAGCCACCCCGATCACTTTATCGGATCGGCTTGCTATCGCCGCCACAACAGCATTTTTAGATCTTTGAACCGCAGGAATCAACTGCTTTTTAGCGATTTGTGCTGTGCTTATTATTCCCCAACGAGTTTTCTTCAATTTCTAAATCCCCTCCAGATCAATTTTGAAAAAACATAATCTTGTCAATTATTTTTGAAATTCTTTTGATTTTACATTAATATTTTTTGATTTTGAAAACGCTTTTTTATATTTTACCACATTTTCACACATCGTCCATATAACTTTTCAGCAGCTTCCTCCACAAGAATTCAAAACTCTGCTGCCACTGTCACGGAACATTGTCCGCCTGCTAACTTTTTATGTTTGAAGATGTTTGTTTGTACTTGCAATATTTTTGCCAACGACCAATTGGAACCATCGCATAAAATGTTTTCCCTTGGTTGTGTGAACACATAAAGGAATCGGTGCTCAAATTCCTTCAGCAGCAAATACGGCAAATCACCCGGTTGCCGAAGGAATGTAGGCTTTGACATTTGCAAGTTTTTGAAAGAGGAATGTTGCTAGATTTAAATTTTTGTTTATGATTGAATTTTTGTGTTTTTTTCGACTAGTCGGCCCTTAAAAGTGATTTCGTACAGATTATCGTTCATTGTCATTCGCCTCTACTACATTCGTTGCATTAGACAGTTTAGCTTATTAGATGTATAGTATATTTGGAAATAATGGAAAGAGGCGAGTCCAATTGGTATACATAAAAATGAACAGTCCAGAATATGTAAAGGCCAGCATAGCTCTTTTTTTCGGCGGGTTTGTCACCTTTTCCATTTTGTATACAACACAGCCTTTACTGCCTGTTTTCTCAAAAGAATTTCATATCTCTGCCGCATCAGCCAGTTTAACCGTATCGGCTTCAACCGGAACACTGGCTTTTATGATGCTGGTAGCTGCTAGTTTGTCAGATGTTCTTGGAAAAAAGAAAATCATGATCATCTCGATGCTGCTTACTTCCATGCTCTCTATGTTTATTGCTATGAGCCCAAATTTTCCTTTGCTTGTTGTATTCCGAACACTGCTTGGAATTTCTTCAGCAGGCATCCCCTCTCTCGCTATGGCGTATGTAGCAGAAGAGTTTCATCCAACTGCAATTGGCAAAGTGATGGGATTGTATATAAGCGGAACAAGCATCGGCGGAATGGCCGGCCGAATAATCACTGGCTTGTTGACAGATTTTTTTTCATGGAGGACCGCTTTATTTTCCATCGGAGCGCTAGCTCTTATTTTAAGCATCGTCTTTGCTATTATTCTACCGACACCAAAGAATAGCGAAAAAAAGCCGTTTAATATAGAAGCTGTTATAAAGGCATATACTGTACACTTAAAAAATAAGCCGCTTTTATCTCTCATTTTTTTGGGCTTTTTATTTATGGGAAGCTTTGTGACATTATACAATTATATTGGCTATTTGCTGAGCGAGCCTCCTTATTCATTCAGCCAATCATTGCTTGGCTTCCTTTTCATCGTCTACATTTTCGGAAGCTTCAGCTCTGTATTTTTAGGCAAAAAAGCTGATGAACACGGCCATTCAGCCACGCTAATTTTTGCCGTCGCTTTGACTATTTCCGGAGCCATATTGACTCTTTTTCCGCCAGTATTGGTGAAAATTATCGGCATTTCACTATTTACATATGGTTTTTTCGGCTGTCATTCCATTGCCAGCGCTTGGATTGGAGAACGGGCGGATAAGAATAAAGCTCAAGCATCTTCTTTATATCTTTTATTCTATTATTTGGGATCAAGCTTAGTTGGTACATTTGGGGGCTATTTTTGGATTCATTTCCATTGGGCGGGAGTCATCTTGTTTATCGCGACTTTATTGCTATCAAGCTTACCTTTTATTCGGTATGCTGAGAAACGTCTTTAACCGTCAGAAAGTATAATAGATTAGTGCAGAAAAAAACGCTTAGCCTATAGGAAGAGCTGAGCGTTTTTTTAAGAAAAAATTTATGGTGTTCGGATAATCGTGCAAATTCCCATAAAAATTAGAGATAGATCAGCATGTCACAAGCAGAAAATTGCATGGAATTCCTGTAAACTGTCCACTGTTTTACACAGCCCATTTCACGTAAAACCCCTCAAAAAATGCCACTTTTCAAAATAAAAATATGGCAACTTTCATCTTTAAAAAAGCTCCAGAAAATAACATCTTTTTCTATTGACTTTTACGTTGCGTAACACCTTATAGTTGCTAACGCAGAGATGTAATAGGTGACAATGAAGGTAAAAGAAGCAGGGGCTTTTCAAATAATCAAAATTAGCAAGTTGGAAGCAATGAAAATAGTCATCGAAAATACAATCGAACAAGATGAAATTGTTCGATTTCTTTCAAATCTTACTTGATATATAAAACTTGTAGCAATTGATATGTGGAACCCTTATGAACTGTCAATTGTGATAGCTAAAATTCATATTGTTAAGTCAGCAAACAAAACTTGATAGAAAATTCGGAAGGCTGTCAGTTAAAATGGATTAGTCAATGAATGAGTTTATGAAAAAGTGTTAGATTACGATTTTTCTATTGTAGCTAAAAGCATGGAAGAGGGTGTTTTTACCCTCTTTCCACACTTTTTTGGATATCCAAAATTATATTAATTGAAGAGAAACGAACTTAATTTCTAGGAATTCGTCCAGCCCGTAGTGGCTTCCTTCTCTTCCAAGGCCGCTCTCTTTCATTCCGCCAAAAGGTGCTTGGGCGACAGACGGAAGGCCGTCATTGATTCCGACAATGCCGTATTCTAGATTTTCAGAAAACCAAACAGCCTTTTTGAGAGATTGGGTGTAAACATACGCAGCCAAACCAAATGGTGTACCATTTGCACGTTGGATAACTTCTTCATCATCTGAATATGTGCTGACCGGTGCCAATGGACCAAATGTTTCTTCCTGCATGCACAACATATCATCTGTTACATCAGAGATTACAACCGGCTTCATAAAATATCCTTTGTCCATATTCACGGAAGGTCCTTCATGGAGTTTCGCGCCTTTTTCGACTGCATCTTCTAATTGATGTTGAACTTTTTTGACTGCATTTTCGTCAATAAGCGGTCCAATGTCTACCTTCTCGTCAAGGCCATTCCCTACTTGCAGTGTTAAAACAGCCTCATGAAATGCTTTTAAAAACGGCTCCTTAATTGACTTATGGACATAAATCCGGTTGGCGCATACACACGTTTGACCGGCATTTCTGAATTTTGATTGCACAACGCCTTTTACAGCTTCTTGAATATTTGCATCTTCTGTTATGATAAAAGGTGCCAAGCCTCCAAGTTCAAGCGATACTTTTTTTACAGTATCCGCTGCTTTCCTCATTAACAGCTTTCCAACTGGAGTAGACCCTGTAAAAGTAACCTTCTTAACGCGTGAATCTTCCATCCAAACATCAACGACTTCAGCTGGTTTTTCAGTCGTTATGACATTGATGACACCTGCTGGAAAACCTGCTTCATGAGCACATTCTGCTAATAAAAGTGCTGTAAGCGGTGTTTGTTCAGCCGGTTTTATGACAACTGTGCATCCAGCTGCAAGGGCAGGGGCGACTTTCCGTGTAATCATCGCCGCCGGAAAGTTCCAAGGAGTTATGGCAGCAACGACTCCAACAGGTTGTTTTTGAACGATAATTCTTTTCGAATGAACAGATGCCGGAATCGTTTCTCCATAAATCCGTTTCGCTTCTTCTGCAAACCATTTCACAAAGCTGTTAGCATATTGCATTTCCCCTTTCGCCTCGGCAAGCGGTTTTCCCTGCTCGATTGTCATCGTGGATGCCAACACTTCCAGCCGATCATTTATGAGCTTATACCATTTTTCCAGCAATTCTGCTCGTTCATAGGCTGTCGTTTTTGACCAAGTTTTAAAAGCTTCGTGAGCTGCATCGACAGCCAGCTTTGCTTCCTTGGCGGTTCCGTTCGGCACATAACCGACTGTTTCAAAAGTGGCAGGGTTTTGAACGACAAAATTGTCATCCAACTGAACAAATTCTCCGTTAAGATACAGCCCTTTTGTCAATGGTTGTTCTTTCATACTGCTTGAATCTCCTCTCTTTCTTTTTCTTCATTCGAGTGGTGCGTAAATATGCGGTCGTTTTCTCCGCGCAGAAAATCTTTCCCATACAGCAGGATGCATAAAAGGATGCCGGCAGCAAAAGCCATTGTTGCTCCTTTTATGACGAGGATTGCACCAACAATCCCCGCAATTCCAAGATCACGCTGGCTGCGGAAATGCATGACACCGATACGAACGCTTACATAACCTTGCACCAACAATGTCAAAGCTAAAGAAACTCCAAGTATCGGTTGTACTAAACTTACTATAGGCAGCAAAAATAATCCAGTATTTGTACCCCAACGGAACGATCCTGCTCCACCGAAAAACGAATGCATCGCTTCTTTACCTTTTTTAAACCGCTCGATCACGACCACTTGCATAGCAGTCCACATCGGACCGCACATCGTAATATCAGGGCCGATCATGCTCATTAGAATGTTTCGGCCACCAAATATTAAGTGGGCGCGGTTCGGATTGTAATCAACTTTTTCATCCGTACGTATGACATCAGATTCAGAAAGGAGAGCTTTCGTTTTCAGCACATCTCCAAACACAACTAAATACGTTGCAAAAACAGCAGGGACTGCCTTCACGAAAAACGATAACGCAGGGAAGCCCAGGCCAAATACCGTATATTCCGCCCAAAGTGTGGCGAAGTCTGGTTTACTGAAGCCCCATTGAATGTCCGGCCATTTCGCTTCTCCAACAAGAGGCGCTACGAAAACAGCTAGCAAAATAGCAGGTAAAATCCCTAAATTCCCCAACAAAGCCCAGCCTTTGTTTTTTTGCTTTAATTTTTCGAAATGTTTAGAGAATATTAGATAAAACGCAAAGCCAATGCAAATTGTGATCGTAATCGGGAATAATTCAAACTTTCCTCCAGCTTCAAAAATCGATACGACAGCTCCAATTCCGGCCCCCAGTATAATACCTGATTTAATGGCGTCAGGCACTAAACGCACCACTTTGCTGGCAAGTCCCGTTACTCCTAAAATGATGGATAAAATTCCAAGAGTCAACTGAAATGCAATGAGTGCATATATTCGGTCCTCACCTTCTGGAAATTATTTAACAAACAAAACAATCAATGGAATCGCGGGAGTGACCCAACCTGGAATGACCGGGTCACCAAGCAGATGATGCAGTAAATATAAAAGTCCATTCAATACAACAACAGCGAGAGCCACTTCAAACGGCATCCCTAAATGATCCGCTAAAAGAGTAATAGCCCCAAGGTCTACCGCACACATGAGCAAACCCTGCACATAATCGGGCCATTCAAACCGATAATGAATAAACGGCAGCCGTATTTTAAAGGGACCTGCAGGGATATATGGCGTTTCAGCGCCGTGCGGACGATTTTTCCATTTCATGATCATGATTTTCCCTCCTATCAATAGGCAGCACGGTATATTTGTTCAATATCTTTTTTGCTTAATTTTCGAGGATTATTGCGCAGAAGCCGCGTTTGCTTTAAAGCTTCCTCAGCCATTTCAGAAATCGCGGATTCCGGAATATTAAATTCACGCAAAGATTGCGGAATTTCCACATAGCGGCATATCCGGATCATCGCTTCAATCGCTGCATCAGCCGCTTGATCATCGTTTAGATGATCTACTTTTTCTCCTAACGCTTCTGCGATATCACGGAATCTTTCTAAACAAGCTATTTTGTTCCATTTCATGACGTATGGAAGCAGCAAGGAGTTGCTTACACCGTGTGCTATATGAAAACGTCCTCCAAGAGGATAAGCGAGAGCGTGCACTGCTCCAACGCCTGCATTACCAAAAGCTAATCCCGCCATGAGACTCGCTGTAATCATCGCCTCACGTGATTCAATGTTTTCCGGGTTTGAATACGCTTTCGGTAAATGGGTGGAAATAAGTTTCATCGCACCAATTGCCAGTGCATCCGTAATCGGAGAAGCAAACTTCGAAATATATGCTTCCACAGCATGAACCAATGCATCCACTCCGCTTGCTGCTGTCACGCTAGGAGGGCACGTAATGGTCATGATCGGCGAAACAATTGCGACATCAGGTAATAAGTACGGACTGACAATCCCTTTTTTCACCTGCTCTTTCGTATCCGACAAGATTGAAATATTCGTAACTTCGGAACCTGTTCCGGCAGTTGTCGGAATGGCTATTAACGGCAGCCCTGAGAAAGGTCGAGTCCAGTAGAATAGTTGATTTCTAACTTCCCGCTTCTAAAGGATGCAAAAAAATGAACATTGTTTAAATAAAATCGAATTTGCAAAGACTTGAATTAAAAAAAATGAATCCTTGCATAAAGTTAATCGTAAATTATATCAAAAGAATAAAACATTAACCGTCATATCGAAGATCAAATTTGCGGGGGAAACTATGTATACACACGCTACGAATAGAAGTCAAATGCCCAGTGTTTTAAAGGCGTTTGCCGTTTCTTTGGCTATCGCCATGCTAGGAATGGCAGCGGGAATATATGTGCCGCCATCACTGTTTTTGCCTCTTGCCATAATTGAACTTGGCATGATTATTTTTGCATTCTTTTTGCGCGGAAAAAAAGCTATTTCTTATACATTTCTATATAGTTTTACGTTTATTTCAGGGATTACAGCCTATCCAATGATCTCGCATTATGTTTCAACAATTGGCGCGCACGCGGTCATTATGGCACTAGCCGCCACAACCGCTGTTTTTACTGGATTAGCTGTATATGCAACTGCAACAAGACGAGATTTCTCATTTCTTGGCGGAATGTTATTTTCTGCCCTGCTCGCTTTTCTGATCATTTATGTTCTTAATCTTTTTTGGCCGTTGAACTCAGGCGGCATGCTCGCATTTTCCTTCATAGGAGTATTAATTTTCAGCGGCTACGTATTATATGACTTTAATCGAATGAAGCATTACGGTGTTCATCCAGAAGAAGTGCCGTTAATAGCCCTAAATCTATATTTAGACTTCATCAACCTGTTCATTCAAATTTTACGAATCTTTGGCATTCTTTCTTCAAAAGATTGAAGGAGAGCTAAAAAAAGAAAGCTGCTTGCAAAAATTTCCGGTATTTGAAAATTTGTAGAACCGGCTCAATTTTTATTTCAGAAACATCTAGTGCGGGTTCTTCTTTTCACTCGTTAGGAAAGCTTTTATGGTTCCTTTTTTGGCCATTTTACTTTTGCTTGCTGCTCACCTTTTTTGTCCTTGCAACAAGCCTAATATTTCAGCATGTTTGTTCTTTTTGCCGACGTTTCACAGCAAGCTTCAAATGCGTTTGCCCTGTACGGCTGACTGGTTACGTGCAGCTGAAATTTGCTGTAATCAACTCTTTTTGACAAATACCCGATTTGAGTATTTTCCAGAATTATTCCAACTTACATTTTTACCTATAATCTTTTATAATAAAAAATATAGTTAAAAGAAAGGAGGCAGCCCTTTTCGTATGGAAGACGTTGCATTAAAAACAATTTTGCAGGCGCTGAAAGAGCATTCTGAGCACATTGACTCAAGATTTGATCATCTTGAAAAAAGAATGGATGGCTTAGAGGCAAGAATGGACAAATTGGAATCAAGAATGGACAAACTGGAAAACGATTTGCAATCTTTTAGAAAAAACGTGGATGAACGCTTTACACGCTTAGAGAAAAAATTGGAAGGGATTCGCGCTGAATTAACAGACGCACAAGAAACCCTCGACTTCGTGTCCAGCAAAACATTGAAGCATGAAAAAAAGCTTAGACAATTATAGCTTAAGTTCTCATCTTCCAAAAATCGCTGCAATATTTTTTCCTTTCCTTTTCACCTTCAGTTTCTGCATCTTTAGCCTTTTTGACAAAACGTAATAATCAAAAAATAAAAAGGGCGCCAAAAAGAAGCTTTCGGCACCCGTATTATCTAGTTATTTAATTGTTACTTTTACTTGCTTACGTCCGAATTGGATCGCATCTTGTTCAGTAGGCATATGGATATCAATTTTTTTGCCGCGGATTGCACTGCCCGTATCAGCAGCAGTATATGTCCCGTATCCTTCTATATATACTTTGCTTCCTAACGGTATAACACTTGGATCTACAGATACAACTTTTGAGTCTTTTGTTAATACAGTTCCATTTGCTGTTTTATTTCCTACTAAAGAATATGCGGTAGCTTCCATTGTAATCGTTTCGCCAGCATCTTTCGCTCCGTTATCTTCTTGAGCTTTCGTTGCAGTTTCTCTCGCTTGAACTTCTTGCTTGCTGACAGTTTGATTAGAGCTGTTTTCCTCTTTAGGTGAAGAAGACGTTGCTTCTTCATTTTTTAAACTCTTTTCATTCGCAGCATATGTACTGGTTTTATTTGCAGATGCTGTGTTTTTATCATTCGTCGTTGTTTCTTGCTGTACGACTGGTTTGTTCACTTTCTTTTCTACTGTACGTTCCTCTTTCGCTGCTTGATCAATTATTAAAACATCACCAGCAAAAATTAAATCGGATGTTAAGTTATTCGCAGATTTTAGTGACGAAACGGTCACACCGAATTGATCGGCAATACTGCTTAACGTATCTCCAGATTTGATTGTATATTTTATTTTTTCACTTACAACTAATTCTTGATTTGGATAAATCGTTTCAGTCGTTAAGCCGTTCCATTCTTTTATATCTGCTACTGATACATTATATTCTTTAGAGATTTCCCAAAGAGAATCACCTTGTTTTACCTTATATGTTTCAGCAGAAGCTTGACCTACAAATGGAAGCGTAGTCGCTACTGCAGCTGTAAAAGCAATGATTGTTTTTTTCATGATGAAAAATCCCTCCTTTTCCCTACAACGACATCATAGCAATTTTATGTAACAATAGCTTTGCAAAAAGATATTAAATAGATAACAGTTGCTTTTCAAAGAAGAAAAAAATGTAAAATTTCATACTAATATTTAGGCATTTTTCACTTCAGTTACTGTTACACCAGTGCATAATTCCTTCTCTTCTGATTGCTCAGGCAAAATATAATCCTTGCCATATTTTCGCTTAAACCTCACTTCACTGCTATTTCATCCAGTCCTCAAATAAATTTGGTGTTATATATGGAGGGATTTTCAGACATGAATTGATAGCTTATCATTCTTGATCTACATTGCTTGGACAGTCGATCTTTATCCAAACCGATCTATATGTCATAAAATCTCGAAAACCAATCGTTATACACCATTCTAGAAAAACAAGGAGACGGTGCTCAGACCAACCGACTCAGTGCCATCATCATGGATATCTCTGGTAAAATAACGAAAGACATGAACCTCCATTTTTGCTAGGAGATTCATGTCTATTTCAAAAGGCCGATTTCCCCTTCCTTGACTTCAAAGTTAAATCCCTTTAATGCCGTTTTCGCTTGTTTTGGGTATGTGTAGGTTAATTGTTTGATCTCAATCATTCCTCCACCAATCCTTTCGCCAGCCATTTCGCTTGAAGCACTAACGCTTCGGCAAACTTCTCCCCTATCTCATCGCGGTACAAAAGCTGCAAAAAGAAGCTGCGTATGACCGCGACGATTGTACGTGGGTTTTCTTTTACCATAACTCCTTCGTCTTGCCATTTTTCAATAAGAGGCACAAGTGCATCTTCATCCTCTGTCGTATGCTGGTCAGCATATTCCGGCGGTAACTTCCGCATTAAAAGTTCATATTCTTTTCGATCAATCATCAAGCGCAAAATCGGTTCTTGTTCGATCAACTTTACAGCTTGTACTAACAAATCTGCCAATCGTTCTTGCGTTAACGGCTTCTCTGTCCACTCAACTAGAAGCATTTCTCTTAATTTTCGTTCCTCCATTTGAAACACTTCATAAAACAACGCTTCTTTGGAGGGGAAAAATAAATAAAACGCTCCTTGTGAAATGCCAGCAGCTTCAGTCAAAGCCGCAACAGTTGTTTTTTGTATCCCGTATTGACGAAACATTGCTTTGGCTGCTTCTAATAATGTTTGACGTATCGTTTCCTTTTCTTCCTCACGAAATTTACGTGGGCATCGAATCACCTTCTTTATGTTTATGTGAATATTTTTATTTTATATTCACAGAAAGTGTGAAAAAAATCAAGAAAAATCTTTCTTCAAGAATGGGGCTGTCTAATAAGCGTTTTTTCGGCTTATTGACGGCCCCTTTTATGTTTTAGAAACGTTGATATATCATCGATGTTTATGATTTTTTGTTTTCAATAGGGATTTGACTTTCTGGACAGCTCCTTCTGTTTTTTTACCATATTTACTAAATTCTATTTCATTTTTTCACCAAAGCATGAAGAAAATTCTCTAAGCTGAATTTGTCCAAAATCTGACTTCTTTTTTTCAAGACTTATTTGTACAGCTCTTCTTTTAACAGCTTCGGTAAATAATCGATATGAAATACATCATCTGGAAAGGTGATTCCTAAGTCTTCATCTTCATATAAAAACTCTTGAAGCACCTCATTTAATGCCGTCATATAAAATTCATGCAAAAATTCGTAGCTGAAGGTTTCCCGAGGCATTAAAGATTGCGCACACACATTCGGATGGCAATAATTTAAATACGTGCGGCACGGAGTCGGTCTGACCTCGTAAACTTTGCAAGTATTGGACGACCGATCTAAAAATGGACAGCTTACTTGTTCAGAAATGTACTTGAATTTAAATTGAGGATCTTCATGAAAATCGATGGAACATACTTTTTCCAGTTGTTCCTTTTTCGATTCGAAATAATTGAACAAATGTCCAAAAATATCTTGCTTTTGTTCCTTTGGCAGGCTTTGAATATATTGCAAAATTAATTTGGCTTCCAAGCGAGTGGTGATAATCGGAAAATAACAACAATAAGCACAGCCTTTAAAACAGGAAGGTTGTATATTCACTTTTGTTTCAATTTCTTGAATTTGGGAATCTATTAATTTTAAAAGCGTTGTAAATGTTTCTAGAATAATTTCGGAAGCACTTTCGTTTTCTGAGTTTTCTAAAATATGATCAATCGTGTCATAAAACAGCTGCTCATCCGGAATATAATGTTTATTAATTGTTTCACAGATTTTCATCATGTCTTCGTAGGTTAATCGATTATCCAAAAGACTTCGACTCCTTGCAACAATGTCTTTTCAATATCGTAAATCATCGCCTGCAAAAAATCCATCAGGTACATCTTTTAAAATTTCAGCAACCAAAATGCACCTTTAGCCGTCAAACCGCTTCCAATCAGCCGCTTTCTACAAATGATTCGATAATTTTAACATTCGTTACAGTCCCAGTTTGTCTCAAGTACTTTCAGGTGCTGAGCGCTGGAATATGTCTATTTTCAGGAGATCATTCCCAAAAGACTTTCCTTATTTTAAATATTTTAAAATTAGCTCATAGCAAGTTTTCTTATAAAACTCATGAAGGTGATCTTCATCACGCATTAACCACTGAATGAGACATCCATCGATGATCGAGCGAATCATTTTGGAAGCTGTATCGACATCAATGTCAGCTGAAAACGTTCCTTCCTTTTGACCAAGAGCAACAATGTCGCGGCCGATTTTCCAGCAGTTTTCGTAAAACTTGAGATTTATTAGCCTATATTGTGGATTTCGGCTCGCTTGTGCCATAAAATCAAGGTACACTTTGTAAAATTTTTTATTCTTTTTTGGATCGATAAAAACAGAATGGATATAAGCCTCTAATTTATTTATCGCTGCTGTCTGCTTACTAACCGCTTTATACTCATGTTGATAAATGCGATCCGTCACCCATTCCAGCAAGCTAAAAAAAACATCCTCTTTATTTTCAAAGTAATAATTCGTAACCCCTTTGCTTACACCTGCATAATCAGCAATATCCTGCAATGTTACCGTTTCGTACCCTTTATCTGAAACAGCTTGAAAAGCAGCCCTTAAAATTTGTTCTCGCCTTTCTTCTGCTTTTTTCTTCATAAAAACACCCCTCGAACTTCGGTCATAACGATATTATACATGAATTTTTGACGATAAAAATATTTTGACCGGTCAGAATAATTTTGTTATCGTAAAAGCAAGAATATGAAAAACAATAAGGGGGATGTCGAGTGGACCACTTCAAAGCGTTAGTAGTGAACAAAACGGAGACAGATTTTTCAGTGAAAGTACAAACCATTTCCATGAATGACCTTCCAGAAGGAGATGTCGTCATAAAAGTTGCTTATTCCAGTGTCAATTATAAAGATGGATTAGCTTCCATTCCCAATGGGAAAATTGTAAAATCGTATCCGTTCGTACCAGGTATCGATCTAGCCGGCACTGTTGTTTCTTCTAAAGATCCGCGCTTTAAAGAGGGAGACGAAGTTATTGCAACAAGCTATGAAATCGGCGTGTCGCATTACGGAGGCTACAGCGAATACGCCCGCATTCCTGCAGATTGGATTGTCCCTCTTCCAAAAGGATTGACGCTAAAAGAAGCTATGGCTTTAGGAACAGCTGGTTTTACGGCGGCATTGTCTGTCCATAGTTTAGAAGAAAATGGATTAACTCCTGAAAAAGGAAAAGTACTCGTTACAGGAGCAACCGGCGGAGTCGGAAGCATCGCAGTTTCCATGTTGACAAAACGAAACTATCATGTTGTCGCAAGTACAGGCAAAGAAACAGAACATGAATATTTACGCGAGCTTGGCGCAAAAGAAATCCTTTCTCGCGAAGAAGTTTGTCCAGAACAGATCCGTCCGTTAGATAAACAATATTGGGCAGCAGCCGTTGACCCTGTAGGCGGGAAAACCCTTGCCGCAATCCTTAGCAGAATTCAATACAACGGCTCTGTAGCAGTCAGTGGGCTAACTGGAGGCAGCGACGTTCCAACGACTGTCTTCCCATTTATTTTGCGAGGAGTCAACCTGCTTGGCATCGATTCGGTCTATTGCCAAATGGAATTGCGAAAACAAATTTGGGAGCGAATGGCCGCTGATTTAAAACCTGATAAATTACTAGAATCTATTGCGCAAGAAATCACACTCGATCAGCTTCCTGACGCATTATCGAACATTCTAAAAGGCAAACTGCGCGGCAGAACGGTTGTAAAGATCTCATAATACTCGCAGCACTTTCTGGGTTTTGATTGAAAATAGTTCCCTTTTTGAAACGGGAAATCGGTATTTAAAAAAATTTTTTAGTGAATTGATGACAAAAAGCTCAGCATATGCCGAGCTTTTTGTCTGTCAACAGTTCTTAAAAAAAGTTTGCAACTCATTACCAGCAACTAATCCGCAGCTTTTTTTAGATGAGCATTTTGTACATTTTTCAACCCAAGAGCCATAAGGTTTTCTAAAGCATAAAAAAGGACTTCACCCCTTATTTGTAGAATTTTGAAGTGACCAAACCACAAAAATCCACAAGGAGGAAGTCACTTTGTATATTCTACAAGAAAGTCTATTTTCCTTTGAAGAATTGCAAATTTATTAAGGCAGAGTGGTATCTAGATATTTCATATGATTTACTTCTTCTATCTTTAAATGATGTGAAATAACTCGATACGGGCTTAATCAAAAGGATAGACATTGGGGGCAATGAGATTGAAATACTGCGAGATTGAATGGAATAGCTTGTATATTGCGATGTAAAATCCGAGTGATCCTCTTTGTCAAACTTTAGAGAAAACCCTTGCCAGTGAGCGAGGGTTTTCAAGAAAATAATACATTCATTATATTAATAGGATTATTATTTACTTTAACGTTTTTCTAATAAATACTCGCAATACAAAAAATCATCCATATCATCTATATCTATAGAACGGTTGCTAGGCATTATATATGGGATAGTTTCTGGTGTTAAAAAGGAATGTGTTTTTATCAATGTCTCTGTTCTTCCCACATATACTGCTCCATTAAGAACATAAGTTTTTTTAGTTTTTTGTCTTTGATAAGGAATTTCTCTATTACTATTTAAAGGTTCTAATATTCCTCGATTATTTATACGAAACATCCAATCTGGTATAATTTTACTTTCAGCAACAGACACACAAAAATTACTTTTATTTTTTTCGCATAAATAAATAGCTTGATCAATATCTTCTGCTATTCTTAATGGCGATGTTGGCTGCAAGACGACAACATATTCATAATCTGAAAAATATTCTAATGCATGCAGCACCGGAGCGATCCCAGGTGTTTCATCTTTAGCCAATTCTGAAGGCCTTAAAAACGGAACTTCGGCTTCCCATTCTTTTGCAACATTCATAATTTCTTCATCGTCAGTGGAAACAATCATTTTATCTAAAAAGCGAGACTTTTTTGCTTCACCTATTGTCCACGCAATTAACGGTTTTCCTTTAAGAGGTTTGATATTTTTTTTCGGAATTCCTTTTGAACCACCCCGTGCAGGGATAATAGCCAAAATTTTTTTACCATTAATCATTTAAAGACCTCCGCAAACTCCAGGTTAGCTTTTTCAAAATCCGGCATTTTTCCAATATCTAACCAATATTCTCGAACAGGAAAGACATTTACTTTCTTTTGGAGTTTTATTAGTAATTCAAACAAAGAAGGCATATCAAAATATTCATTTTTGGGTATTAAATCCAATACTTCAGGGTTCAGTATGTATATTCCCGCATTAACAAAATAGCGTTCAATCGGTTTTTCTTCAATCGAACAAAGCCTTGTTCCTTCAGTTCGCACTACTCCATAAGGTACTTGATGCTGATACTCTCTTACACACATTGTTGCGATAGAATCATTTTCTTCATGGAATTGTAGAAGCTGCTGAAAATTTACTTTTGTCAAAATATCTCCATTCATAACAATAATAGGCTTTGTCGGCTTCTCAGTAAAAAGAGAAAGCGCGCCAGCAGTACCTAGTCTTTGATCTTCATCAAGGTACTGGATGCTTACTCCCCATTCCAAACCATAACCAAAATATTCTTTAATTACTTCACGCTTATAATTGACGGAAAAGTAAAACCGATGAAATCCATGTTCAATAAAACTTTCTAATATCGTTTGCAAAATCGGCTTTGTGCCGACTATTAACATCGGCTTTGGTATGGTTTCTGTCAAAGGACGAAGGCGGGTTCCTAATCCCCCTGCCATTAAGACAACCCAATTATCAAAAGAAACTGAATCCAATAATACATCCGAGAAAATGACATCTACTACTTGATTGTTTTGATTCAAAATTGGAAGCTGACGTAGTTTTTTTTCTTGAAACAACCTTTTAATTGCCTGCTTCGATGCTCCCTTTCTCATTGTAATCGGATTTCTATTCATAACTTTTGATACTCGGTCATCAAGTGAAATACCTTTTAAAATCCCTCTTCTTATATCTCCATCTGTCACTGTACCTAAAAGTCGGAAATCATCATCCACTACTAAAGCAATTTGTGCAGCGGTTTGGTCAATATTTTTCATCGTTTCGATAATAGATGTAAAAGGAGATACTAACAATTCTTTCCAGTCTCTCATTTACTCACTTCCTTAGCAGGACTACCATAAACTTTCCTATTATCGCCAATATCTCTTAAAACCAATGAACCTGCTCCGACTAGCACATTCTTTCCAATTGAGATGTTTTGAATAATTTTTGCACCCGTTCCGATATGGGTACTTTCTCCAATTTTTATACCGCCAGATAAGACACAACCAGGAGCAATATGGCAATGTTTGTCTATAAAGCAGTCATGGTCTATACAAGTTGAGGTGTTTACAATAGTATTATCGTCAATTTTAGCAAATGGTTGAATAACGACACCTGCCATTATTTGCACGCCTTCACCTAATATAACCGTATCTGAAATAATCGCTGAAGGATGAATGATCGTAGAAAACTTATAACCTTTTGATTTAAAGATGTTGAAAATATTTGCTCGGAGCTTCGTATCAGACACAGAACCAAGAGCATTAACCAATTCAATTTCTTGCGGATGATATTTTAATATTTCTTCGTCTTTACCTAAATAAGTGACATTGTATCGATTATTTTCTTCTGTAGGTGCTGTATAACCTATTATCTCTCTTTTCTGCAGTAATAGAATGTCAACCAATACTCTCGCATGTCCACCATTTCCAATAATAATCACTGGTTTTAAGCCCATTACTTTATAACCTCATCTTCTTCATAATCTTGCCCTGCTTTTTGTCCTATATAATCCCAATAATAGTATGGTTCAATTCCAGTTCCAGGCCGCTTCACCGTTAGATTATCAAAGGTAAATAGTTCTCCTTTTTTAATTGATTTAGCCGCAACTAAACTTTTTCTAGCCACTTCTTTATTTTTCAGCTCTGTCTGTGTCGGTTTTTTTTTCTTTTCACCAAGAGCTTTTTCAATGATTCGGATCGATTGAATCATTTCTTTTAATTCATGTGGATCTAATGATGCTTTATGATCAGGGCCTGGCAATCTCTTATCTAATGTAAAATGTTTTTCAATGATTTTTGCCCCTTTGGCAACAGCGGCAATCGGAACGAAAATTCCTTCTGTATGATCCGATAATCCAATCGAAAGATGAAATTCTTTTTCCATATCATCCATTGCATTCAAATGTACATCTTCGTATGGTGTCGGATATTCAGTTGTACAATGTAAAATGCTTACTTTTTCTTGCAGTATCATTTTGGCCTCATCTGTTTGATAAAAACGTTTTACTTTATCAAATGAAACATCCGTTTTTTTCGCAAAACCGTAAGCTAAAAACGCTAGTGCATGATGAATTTCTTCCTTTGTAGCCATTCCTGTCGATAAAATCACATCGACACCATGCAATGCAATTTTATGTAAATAAGGGGCATTCGTAATTTCACCTGATGGTATTTTTATAATATTCAATTTCAATTCTTTAATTAAAAAATCTACACTTTCTAAATCGAAAGGTGTAGATAAAAACATAATACCTTTTTCATCACAATATTGTTTTAGCTGTTTAAAGTCCGCATAACTTAACTCCAGTTTTTTCAGCATTTCATATTGTGATAAGGATTTTCCAATATTCTTTTTTTGATATTCTGCCTGCTGCGCTGATTTTGTGACCAAATGTTCAGTTTTAAAAGTTTGAAACTTAATCGCATTCGCACCGGCTTTTTCTGCGGCATCAACGAGTTGAAATGCCAAGGTTAAGGAACCGTTGTGATTAACTCCCGCTTCAGCAATTATAAGTGTTTTCGACATACCTATAACCTCTCTTTTAAAAGCATAAAAGCCTCTGCTGCCTCGTAGCCAGCTGCCGCTCCTCGTAAATATGCTAACGATTTTATTGCTTTTACACTACGAGGAAATGGATGTTCACTAAGTTCTGATTCATATACTTTCATAATTTCGATTTTCTTTTCTAAATATGGTGCAATGTCTACAAAAACATTAGGACGGAAATGGTTAGAATCTGGATTGATAGTAAAATCCGATTCCGACAATGTTTCATAAACTAAAACTTTATTGACAAATGGGTAGCGAAACCATTTTGTACAAGCTACTGTAGCATCAAAAACGATTTTATGGTCGCTATGAATATCACTTCTATAAGGCAAATACACTATATTGGGTTGGAATCTGTTAAAACATTGACTAATTTCATTAATGATATTTCCTAATGGAATAAAGTCTAAAGTACCAGCATCAAAATTCAATTGAAAAACTTCATCAAAACCATACATTTCTTTTACTTGTTCAATTTCTTCATTTCTTTTCGTGCGTCTACTAAGTTCAAATTCATCGCCCATTTTCGTCACAATTAACCAACAAACTTGATCGCCTTCTTTTTTATGACGTAGTATTGTACCTCCACACCCAAGAGTTTCATCATCAGGATGTGGAGTGACTATAATAACTTTTTTCATCAATATGTAATCTCCTTTATGAGTAACTTTTTATCCAGTGGAATTGTTGCAAGAATATCAACAATTTTCTTAGCCGCATTCCCATCACCATATGGGTTGATACAATTAGCAACTTGTTTTCTATACTCTGTATCAAACAAAGCTTTTTTTATTGCATTAATAATTTCTTGTTTATCATGATTAACGAACTGAACATTGTCGGCATGAAGACGTCCCTTCTGCCTATTTCCAATATTTACGACAGGTAGTTTTAAAAACGGTGCTTCTAATATTCCCGCACTAGAATTACCAACTAAACATGATGCTTCACGCAAAATATTAATAAATTCTAGCCTAGGTATATTTTTTTGAATATGTATAAAAGGTTTATGAGTGAATTCATTAATAGCTTTAATCATTTGTTGGCCGCCTGCATCCGAATTTGGGTAGCTAATAATGGCTTTATAACCTAATTCATTAATTGCTTCCATTGTGGTCTTCATTTGATTATAAGCATATTCAATTTCAGTTGAAATTACGTGCTGAATAACTACCAATAATGGTTCATTATCATTAATTTCAAAATTCAATCTATGTGATAGTTCTTTACGCGACAATACTGGAACATCTTTAATTCTATCTAAACCAGGGTTTCCTACGTTAAAAATTCGAAAAGGTTCTTCACCTAGCTTCTTTAATCTTTCTGCACTTTCTTTATTGGTAGTAAAATGAATATGTGCAAGCTTACTGACCGCATGTCTAACTTGATCATCTACATTACCTATGACTTTATCTCCTCCAGCTACATGTGCTACCGGAATGTTCATATAACTCCCAATTAAAGCTGTAGTAATAGACTCTTCCCTATCGCCAAGTACTAATAATATATCAGGTTGAATGCGATCAATAGTTTGGACCATTCCTTGCAGCTGGATTGCAAGACCTTTTACTCTCGAAGATGCTAAATCTCCATTAATTAAACTCTCAATTCTTTCAGCAATTTTAAATCCATCCTTCTCAATCTCTCTTACCGTATAACCATATGCATCAGATAAATGAGCACCAGTCACTATTAATTCTAAATCTAAAAGGGGATGCTTATCTATTTCACGATATACTGGAGTCATTAAGTCATAATCGGAACGAATTCCAGTTACAGCAACAATTTTTCTTTTTTTCATTTAGTTCACATCCCAAAAGTAATTAAAGTTTTCAACTTTAACAAAATCAAATTGCGCATTAAGAGCAAATTGCTCATCAATATTTCTATCACCAAAATATAAAACTGGTTTAGTAATATTTCTTAAACATTTAATGTATTCTATTGCTCGAATACTAGGTTTATAAAACTCTCTCCCCAATTTTCCGGTAAACACCACATTTTCTTCCCTAAACCAGTTTTCCAGCTTCAATGAATTAAATTTTTCTTTTTGTAACTTAAAATTGCCATCTGTGATTAAAAATAATTGATGCTCTTTTGAAATTTCATTTAAAAATTTTTCTACATTTTTATTTAACCTTAAAATTGGTTTAAAATTTCTATATATATTTAAGCAGTCATTAATTAATTCTTCTGAAGCCTTTAGTCCAACTTGTTCAATAACCTCAGAAAAAATGAACGGATAACTACTTCCTTTCGCTTTCCATCTTTCTATCATCCAAGAGTATATGAATTCATAACTATCCGATAGGATATCACTTAAATATTTTGCTATACTTGCATATACTTGTCTAATGAAGATTTCTTCATCATAAAGCGTACCATCCATATCAAATCCAACCACAGAGTATTGATCGAATTGAATTTTATTCAAAGGTAAATATCTCATTATAGTACCTCATCATTTTTAACCCATACTTTACTGGAACTGGTTTTATTTCTTTACCATAAACAAAATGATCAACTATTAGTTTAATCCAGTTTTCCGTTGCCGCAAATCCTAAAGCCATTCCACCTGCTATTCGAGGATTTACCTCAATAAACTTAATTTCCCCATCTGTAGTTTCAATGCACTGAATATTAATAGGACCTATAAATTTAGTTGCTGAACAAATTGTTTTCACATAATTAATAATTTTTTCATGTTTCACTACAATCCCCGCTGTAGACTTCCCATCTTTAACGTTTAACCGTTTTCTTGGAACTATATAAACCGGATTCGAGTTTTTGTCACAAAAAACATCGACTGTATATTCAGTACCATTTATATACTCCTGCGAAATATTACCATCCATATTTATTTTTTTTGAGGTTTTATAGATACCTACACTTCCCCTTCCAAAACGAGGTTTTATTAAAGAAAACTCTTGTTTTAAACTTGTTCTTGGAGTAGGGATATTATTTTCTCTGAAGAATTTATATGTTAACCATTTATCTTGGAATACCCTAATAACATCTGAATCAGATAAAATTACATGAACATTATGCCTTCTAAAATACTCTTTACGTTCACTCCATGCTAATAAAGTCTCATCTAATGAAGGGATAACTATATTAATGTTATTTTCTTTAATAAGTTTAAAAGTTTTTTCCCAAAGATGCCTATCATTCTTGTTAGGCATTACAAGATATTCATCCGCAAGATATTTAGAAAAACATTCAGTAGTAATATCTGACGCTACAGATATATAACCTAATTCTTTTATCGCCTTAATTAAATATGCGGAAACAAGGCTTCCAGAAGCTTCTGTTAAAATCTTCATGTTCAAAACTCCTAAAAAATTTAGTTACTAAAAAAAAGTTCATGAATAGACTTTATATCTAAATTTTGTTCATTATGTAACACCGCGCAAATATTATCTAAATTACTTTTTGGAAAACCAATTATATCTCCATCATTTTTGGTTTGTATTATTCCAAAATCTTTAATATATTTACTTAATTTTTTTTCAATTAAGGAATAATCTATAGTGAAAGGGTTACTAGAAATGTTATAAATATAATCGAAGTATGAATATTTGCCTTCATGATTAACGTTATCTTCTTGTACTGGTAACCCCAATATAAAGTTTATATAATTTCCTACATAATCGTAATTATAAAAGTATTTGGATATATAGGTTTCAAAATAATCTCCTGGAATACCAAAATCTAATTCAATAATTTCATTTCTTTGTTTATCTTTAATTAAATCAATTTTCATGATAGCATTTTTAATATTAAATATTGTAAGGAATTTTTTTAAAAACAATTCAATTTCTTTATACTCTTCTATATTTACTCTTGAGAATCTCGAAGTAAAAAATGTTGCCGGAAGATTTTCTTTGTTCATTAATTTATAAAATTTAATTTTGGAATCTTGAATAATCAATGAAATCCTATATTCTTTTCCACTAATATATTCTTGAAGCATATAGCTCTCATTATATTTATCACCTTCTATTTTATTGTTATATACTTTAATATCACTACTGGATCCACCTACTAATGGTTTTACAATGTATAATCTATCTTTTTCAACTTGGAAATCACATTTGTCCTTGATAACTATTTCATTGAGAGTACTTAAATGATTAGCTCTTAACATTTTCCTTAAATAAACTTTATTATTCAGATTAACTAACTCCTCTGGAAGTTTTCCCGGTAAATCGAAATAATTTGCAATTTTCTGTTGAGTAACTAGGGCATTTCCATATGAAAAACATCCGACACCAAGATATGATAATCCCAAGTCTTTTAACCATTCTATTGCATCACTGTAATTCCAAGTACTAATGTTCTTAAAAAAATCACAATATTTTTTCCCAATAGAGTCTTCGTTCAAATCAAAACCTACTACATTGAATCCTCTATTCTTTATTTCTTTAATTAGAGGGAGTTGGTTTTTTCCTGTACCTACTGAAATGATATGACCGATCTTCCTCGCCCCCTTTATTTCGTTGCAGCAACAAGCCAATGTGAAGATTTAGTACCTAACTTTCCAATTGGTTCTACGCTTCTATGACCAATTGACACATTTTTATAGTTATGAAGTAATTCTTTAACTTCATCTTCATTCCAAAAAGACATGGCTGTTTGTTTTGGGCTATTTGTTTCTACATCGAAATAGTTTACCAAGTAACGATTCTCACCAATTTTCTTACCACTACGTGCTCTTGTATCTTCAATTGAACGTAATGTACAAAGAAGCAATCCGTCATTTTTCAACATCTTATATATTTTATCTAAAAGTGTATTACGATCTTCTTCTTCAAGGTAATGAAGTACACCCCAAACTATAACAATATCATAACTGCTCTCAACAATTTCAAGGTCTTGAACCAACACGTTTTTAAAAGTTATATTTTGTAAATTCAACGATTTTGCTTTTGCATTTGCATATTTTATCGCAGCTTCCGAGCTATCTATACCTAATGCTTCTATGCCAAATTGATTCATTAAAAAAGTATGTCGACCTGCACCACACCCTATATCAATTCCTTTTCCACCTCTTAACTTTTCCTGGTTTCTTGTTAAAAAGCTCACAACTGTTTCATCAGGATAAGTTAATAAACTTCTTGATTGAGCATAAATATTATTCCATGTTTCAACATTAATATTTGACATGTTAAAAACAACCCCTTTTCTACTTTTTATTTTTTTATACACCAAGGTAATTACTACTAGGAACATTCACAATTTGATACTGTAATTGTTCTGTTACCGATAAATCAGCTTTTGGACAGTTTTGAAAAGGATTCAAAAGATGTAACGGTTTCCATACAGGTCTTGACATCACGTTATGGTTATTTAACGCTTCCAGAACTTGATTTATATCATACATTTTTTCATCAAAAATTAATGTTTGCAGCCAGTAATTACTTTTGGCAAACTCAGGCTCTTTGAATAGTTGAATTCCATCACAATCTTCTATCAGTTGCTCATATTTGTTAACAAGTTGACGCTTCTTTTCAATAAAATCTTCTAACTGTTCAAGTTGTGCACATCCTAATGCTGCATTTATATTTGGCATACGATAATTATAGCCTATTTCATCATGTTCATATTTCCAGCGATGAGGGAGTTTGGCAGTAGTAGTAAGATGCTTCGCATAATCTGCCAGTTTCTCATCATTCGTCAAAATTGCTCCTCCACCACCGGTTGTAATAATTTTGTTGCCATTAAAACTCATGGCAGAAGCTTTTCCGAAATTCCCCGTATGAATGCCTTTATAATAGGAACCTAACGATTCCGCGGCATCTTCAACCATGATTATATTCCATTGTTCACATATATCTAACAATGGATCTAAATCAACAGGATGGCCAAATGTATGCATTGGAACAATCGCTCGAATAATCTTACCAGTTTGTTTATTTACACAAACATTATTTTTTACTATCGCTATATCTTTCAAATAATCTTCAAGCTTGAATGGGTCAATACCTAATGTTGTTTTCGAAACATCCACAAAATGTGGAATAGCCCCACAATAAACAACTGCATTCCCAGTTGCCACAAAGGTTAACGAAGGAATTAACACTTCATCATTTGGCTGAATCCCAACAATCTTTAAAGCAATATGAAGGGCGGCGGTTCCGTTCACAACAGCAACCGCTCTTTTTACACCAGTAAACTCCGCTAATAATCGTTCAAATTCGTCTACATATTTCCCTACAGAAGATACCCAGCCTGTCTCAATACAATCAGCTACATACTTTTTTTCATTTCCTATGAACATTGGTTCATGCAGCGGTATAAAATCTTTCTCTGGACACATGTTTTTAATTTTTTTAGCTAATTCTAATAAAACATCGCTCATATGTTATACACATCTGCCTTATATTGGGATAGGTTTCTTTCATCTGTAAACCATTCAATTGTTTCTTTTAAGCCTCTTTTAAATCCTTCTTTTCCACCATATTTAGGCTCCCAGCCCAGTAAAGCTTTGGCCTTCGAATTGTCCGCCCACAATCTTTCTACTTCACTTTTTTCCGGGCGAATCCGAACATCAGCTGTTTCAATTTCAATATCGACGCCCATGATTTCAGCAATAAGCTTTGCGGTTTCACCAATCGATATTTCGAAGTTGCTGCCGATATTAATAACTTCACCAATCGATTCATCATGCTTCATAACAGAAATAAAACCATTTACTGTATCTTTTACATAATTAAAATCACGTGTCGGATGAAGAGAACCAAGCTTGATTTTTCGCTTACCAGATGCAAGTTGTGTAATAATCGTCGGGATAACCGCTCTTGCCGATTGTCTTGGACCATATGTATTAAAAGGACGAACAATCGCAACAGGCGTTTCAAACGAACGGTAAAAAGCGATTGCCATTTGGTCTGCCCCAATTTTAGAAGCAGAATACGGAGACTGGCCTTGAAGCGGATGATTTTCATCAATTGGCACATATTGTGCCGTCCCATACACTTCACTTGTGGATGTATGAACAACTTTTTGAATATTTAATTCACGTGCTGCTTGTAGGACGTTTAATGTCCCCTTAATATTCGTATCGACATATGTATCAGGTGAATGATAAGAATAAGGAATTGCGATTAAAGATGCTAAATGTAAGACGACATCGCATCCTTTCATCGCCTCTTTTACACCATGCGGATCACGTATATCTCCCGCAAACACTTCAAACTCGTTTTTTAATGGCGAATGATCTAACCATCCCCATGAATTAAAAGAGTTGTAATAAACAAAAGCTTTTACATTATAGCCTTGCCGAACCAATTCTTCCGTTAAATGAGAACCGATAAAACCATCAGCACCAGTAACTAAAATCTTTTCCACTTTACCCCTCCTCTCCATTTCCTTTTATCCCCAATATTTGTTCATATATTTTAGAAATATCCACCGCCACCAACCGATACGATACAACCCACTCAGCGATTAGGCGTCTATATTCCTTCACAATCACGTTTGATTTGTGAATGAGATCAGAGCTGTCTCGGACAGCGGTTATTTCCTTTGATGCCAATTCATATTCAAATTGTGTCATTGGCCGAAGAAATGCTTTGTAAAATAATGTTTTTAACACTTCATTTGTTTTTTCATCCACTTCTTTAAATAAACGGTGCAGCTTATTCAATTTTCTTGCATTGACCATTTCTTCTATTTTATTTATGAAGCTATTAATTTCTTTTATTTTTCCTTCTATTTGTTCCGCATCCGCAATCAACTGCTGCCATTGTTCTTTTATATATTTGAGATTGTAATTAGGTTTTTGATCTGACAGCCAATGATTCATTACAATATTTTGGGGCAGTTCTTGGATAATGGATGTTAATTCTTTATAAATCGTATGCTTGATTTTTGCTCCATTTTTAGTCGTATTATAAACTGTCTTATCTTTCATCCCCGATAAAATAAGTTCCATACTTGTTTTCATCCGGACAAATCCGTCATTTGTGAGAACTTTGCCTCCGTCAACTGATTCGATTTCAAATGCATTCTCTATTTCTTTTTCGTTTAATTCATTTTTCACAAAATCATACTCAATTCCTGATGCATAACGTTTATTTTGCTGATAGGAAAAATTTTGCCCCACTAAAATAATAGGATTAAAATTTAAATGATTTAGCAATTGTAAAGTAATAATTGCGATGGATGGAGAGTCAACTGCAATATCGATATGATCATATTCGTTATGTTTGATGATATGTGCTGAAATATAATCTTGACTTGTAATAAAATGCACCATTTTCCCCGGGTAATTTTCCAATGTTTCAAATCCAACACTGGAACCGAAAACGATCGGAATATCTGTGATTCCTTTTTCTTTTATTTTTTGGAAAACGAACTGATTCTTTTCAGTAGGGTCGTATGTAAATGCTGCATCCGGATATATATCATGTTCAATTAATGCATTGATCGCAGAGCCGACAGAGAAAATATAAGCAGAACGATCTTTTTTAATTTTTTTTAGGTTGTTAATTTCTTCATTTAAAGACGGTCCTGCAGAAACTAAAATAGCAGGTTTGTTTTCAAACAAAGATGTATCAAAATCGGTTAATATGTTTGGCGTTTTTAATAAATACGGGAAATTTTTTAAACTATTATACGTCCAGCGTTTTTGGAAGCTGATCGTCGTGATAAAACGATTTTTTTTCTCTTTTAAATATTGTTGAAATGCAGTGAAATATCGATTGACTTCTTCTTTAAAAATTCTTTCATAGCTAGGTAACACAATGATTTGCGGGGGGGTGTTTACATCGTTGACATCTTGTAATATCGCTGGTAAAATGTGTTCTTCTTTTTCAATTAAATGTAAATGTTTGATATTTGAATAGACTTTTTTCTTTTTTAAATTTATGACATTAAGTGATTTATTTAATATGGAAGGGTTAAATTCAATAATAGAAAACCAAGAAGGCGAAAACGCTTCTGCTATAGCTTCAATATGATATCCAAGCCCAAAACCGATAAAAATGATCGGCTCCCTCTCTTCTAATTTTGTTTTTATTTTTTCAACGAAAACAGCTGTTTCTTTTTCAGGATTATAAGCACTGTGAATAAATTGCTTTTGGTTGTTTGTTTTGATTTGCAGCGTTTTTTGTCCGTTTTTCGCCTCAATTAATTTTACATTCTCTGATTCGTTTAATTCATCTAACCGTTCTAAAACATTTTTCGCTTTTTCCCGCAAAATGATTCGATTATCAATTAGCATTTGAATCGTCCTCTGCTTTTAATATCTCTTTCATTTGTGCAAATAACGGTAAAAGTTCAAATTGAATAAAATCCGCTATAAGGGTAAAATCTAGATTTTCCATTGCTTGAAGGAGCTGCTCAGATACGGATCTTATTCCGGCGACAATGTTTTCATGTTTTTCGCCCAATTTGGATTGGGAAAAAATTTGGTACAAATAATTAAGTCCTTCGGAAAGATGGACAAATTGCTGCCATATGTCCCCCGTGTTTTCTCCTGCGTACAATTTTTCCGACAGCTGTATTAAAACCTGTTCTGCCCTTTCAATATATTGATAGCCTTCATGTTTCAATTCTAACATCCATTCACGTTCAGTGATTCCAACTATTTCAACAGGAACCTCCTGATTGCCGTATTCATTTATTAAATCTTGTATATCAGAATAAAATGGCGTACCGTTAACAAGAAAATGGCTAAAAACAAGCCCGTTTTCATTTAATCTTGCATTTACGTGTTTCATAAACTTTTCGAGCTCATCAAGATTATCTCCGTTAATTTTTAACACTTTATCTTGAAAAATAATATTCATCGCGCTACTCCTCAACTGATGGTTTCTTATATATTATATCGACAAAATCCAACAAAATATAAATATAGAATACAATACGTAATAAGAATAAACCATGTAATCCCTAAATTTTTTATTAAGCTTAAAAGCAGAATTTAACTCAGTTATTTATGCATATATTTCTCAAAATCTTAGCAGTAAACTTTGGCAACTATTATCAATTTATGTTACAATATATACGAACATATGTTTTGTTTAAGGTGATTAAAAGTGAGCTCACAAAATAACTTTTTATCTCGTTTATGCGGAAAATTATTAGGTGATGGTTGTCTTACAAAACAAGAGGGACGAAAGCCTAGGTTTCAATTTGTCCATAATATCCATGATAAACAATGGGCTTGGCATTGCTTTCAATCTCTAAAAGAATATATTCCGTTAAATGAACCAAAGTATAAATTTGTAAAAGATAAAAGAATCAAAAGGGGCTTCACTGAATGTTACATTGTTCAATCAAAAACTGCAGAAAAAATTACGGAACTTGAAAAAATATGGTATAAAAATCGGATCAAACGGATTCCTTTTCCATTTTTGCATATGTATTTAAATGAGGAAGCGCTCGCATGGTGGTATCAAGATGACGGCTATTTAAAAACAGAAAATCATATTCCTAGAAAGATAGTTCTCTCAACAGATAATTTTAGAAATGAAGAAAACAAGCAGTTGATCAAGTTGCTGGAGTACAAATTTTCACTCGTTTTCTCTCTTGATAAGCAAAATCGTCTCGTATTGTATGATCAAGCACAAATTATTTATTTTCAACAGCTAATAAATCCTTATCTCCACCAATCAATGAACAGAAAAATTCTCCAAATACCTATTATTTATAAACATAATGGTGCAAAAAGAACGACTATTTATTTAACCGAAAACATTGATCTGAAAAGGCCTACAGATGAAATTAACAAACAATTAAATTTGCTACCTCAATTATATAAAATAATTGAAACAAGGGAGGGTTATTTATCCTTTTACCGCCAGCATGTTCATATATTTTTGGAAAATGCTCCACAAAAACCATATCAAATAAGGATTGAATCAAGACATTGGAAATATTTGCAGTTGGTCAAATCCAAAACTGGATGGAATATAAGTACAATAATTTTTCTATGCTTTTCTATCTCAAACTAAAAAAATCTAGTTAAAAATTCGCTTTTAAATTGTGATTCATCACCACTTTTTGTGATTTTGGCAAAAAAGAAGAAAACACTTACAAAAACCTGGCAATAATTTTAGCTACCACACAAACATAAGGAGGTTTTGTAAGTGCTTTCTATATCACTAGAATTGCCAGAATTTGAAGTGATTAAACAACTTTCTTTCTCCAATCAATATTTTGTTCATGTTCAAAAAAAGTGTCATGAGGAACGTTGTCCTTATTGTAGATGTATGACTTCTTATGTCCATGACAGGAGGACAAGAAAGGTTCGTAATCTTCCTATTCTCAATCATTCTGTGTATTTATTTGTGCTGGTCAAACGATATCAATGCCAAAATTGTCAATCGATATTCTCGGAGCCTTATGAGTCGATTCAACCTAATAAACACCAAACGAATAAGTATCGTGAATACTTGTTTGAATTATGTCAGGATACAACTATACAAGATGTAAGTCGAAAACAAGATTCCGTATTCGACCTTAGAGAGAATGTACTACTCGGTCGCTCAAGAAAAAGCTGCCCTTCATCAAAAACAAATTCATGAAGCTTTAGATAAGGATGAACTGGTTTTAAGTTTCGATGAGGTGTCTGTACGAAAAGGTCATCGATACGAAACCGTTTTGACAGAGGCGAAATTAGGCTGTATCATCGGAATGCATAAAGACCGAGATTGTGATTCCACGAAAAATCATCTTTTTCCATAAACTATCTAAATCAAAAAATTTTTAAATTCTCACAAATATTTTTCCCATTCGTTTCACAAATATTTTCCCCATTTTGCTTATCTATTTGCTTTAAGTTGTCCATAACTGCTGATTTCGGATGACAATAATGATTTCGGTCACTATAAGAAAGAATAATTTTTTCATAATTAAACTTTTCCCAATCATCTGGCTTAAGTTTACCACTGTTTCCACCATGGTGCGGAACGATCAATATTAATTTTTTATTTTCTTTGTCATGAACATTTGTTGATAAAATATATTGATAAAGCTTATGATATTGTTGATCACCAGTAAAAAGAATATCTACATTATTCCCTTTAACAAATAGGACAATACTATCTAAGTTTCGTGATGAAATTTTCTTTGATCTAGATCTATATAATTTCAAATATTGTGAATCGTAAATACAATTTAGTTCTACCTCTTTACTTGATTTATGAAAACCGGAAATACGAAAAAATTTTATATGATGCTGCTCAATATAATTTACCACCATTCTGGCAGTGTTCGTATGCGGTATGAACTCCGGCGCAATAATTCCCGCTATCTTTTGACAAGTTTCATTTTGAAAAAACAGTAACGATTGATAATGGTCTACATCCCAATGACTAATTATGATAAAAATCACATCATCTTCCTTAATGGCAATCTTTTCAATTAAATTTTGTTTATCTGATAATCTATAATATTTATCAGCTCCAATATCAAAAAATATCCTATTATTTCCAACACGTACCTCATTCCAATTTCCGTGTCCCACATCCCATACAATTAATTTAGCTTCTTCACTCCAAGAAATTTGTGAAAAAAAATCTTTCAAATCTTCCATTCTTTATACACCCTATATTGTACAAAATCCACTTCTTGTTCACTTATGTATTTCGCCGATATACGAAATAAAAGGAATCTATCTTTAGAATGAAAGTTAAATTTTTTTAAGTCATATTTGAAATTTCCCCAAAATTCTTCAGGTAGTTCATACCATTTTCCTTCTCTCGGACATTTTTGCTTAACCCATTTCACATTTTCCAATTCTATTAAACTTCGACTATCTTCTTCATTCCACGGAACGGAAAAACCACGAGATTCCCACCATTCCCTTAAATCATCCAATGAATATACGTCAAAGATTACTAACCCATTGTCATTTTTAGATTCACAATAGACTAGCACATAACCACTCCCGAAAATGTTAAATCACAGTTTTCTTTATTCAACAAGTAGAATAGAAAACTGTTTTCAAAGGGACAGCCTATGCTGTCTCTTTTGCTCTCAGCTTCCCCTCATCAAACCGTACGTGAGGTTTTCCCTCATACGGTTTTCCGACGTTCTTCTTCCTTTGGCTTTCGTTCTTGTCTAACTTGCTAATTTCACTAATAAGCCTTGCGTTAATTTTATAACTTCTTTCATTCTCGCATGTTTCTTCCTTTGGGTCTTCTTCTTATTCCAGTACAGAGTAAGTCTTTCTAATACATTCCAGTCCACTTTATTTAGCCACTTCTTGGCGATGGCCGAAATACTGTAGTAATTCTTAAATCCTTGTAAAATTCGATTGAGCCCTTTCACCAGTTCTTTGATGTCCATAAATCGCTTGTTCCTTGGACTCGTATATTCCTTAATCTTCATTTTCATCTTCTTGGCTTTCTTACTTGGAATGTGAGGCATGACATAAACTTTCGAGCCACCCTTGTTCATCACAGGAAATTTCCGATGGTGTAGATCTAGAAAGTCAAATCCGTTTGTGTCGTCCCATAGGTTGACCAGTTTGGATCTCTGTGTTGATTTCAAGGTCGAATTTCTTCATGATGGCTTTTAGTACTTGAATGCTCTCCAGCGCCTCGTTTTTCGTACGACACATGATCACGAAATCATCTGCGTATCGCACCAGTTCTCCTAAGTGTAGGAACTTCTTCTTTCATATCGTGTCCATATAATGCAGGTAGCTGCTCGCTAAAAGAGGCGAAATGACTCCGCCCTGCGGGGTACCCTTTTCGGTGTTATGAAACTGTCCATCTTCCATTACCCCCGCTTTCAGCCATTTCCGAATCAGTTTCAACACTCGGCGGTCACTGATTCTCATTTCCACTAACTTCATCAGTTTTTCTTGATTGATGTTGTCAAATTACCCTTTTAATATCCACATCTACTACCCAGTATTGCTTCCTACACAGTTTTCGAATCCTTGCGATGGCTTGATGAGCATTTCTTTTCGGTCTAAACCCATATGAACAGTCTTGGAAGTCTGCTTCAAAGATGGGTTCCATGACCATTTTCGTTGCCATCTGTACAACTCGGTCTTTTACCGTTGGAATTCGGGTTGGACTTGCACCAACTAGCAGATAACAGCTTAGCTGAGTACGCTGAATATAAAAGAGACTCTAGAAAACTAGAGCCTCTCTTAAGTAATAGAAAATTAACGAAGCAATTGTAATACGCCTTGTGGAAGTTGATTTGCTTGAGCCAGCATCGCTTGCGCTGCTTGAGAAAGGATGTTGTTCTTCGTGAATTCCATCATTTCTTTCGCCATCGTGCGAACATTTGCTTTCACAAATGACTAGACTATCTCTTCACCCGCTAGCTTAACGCTAGTTAGGGGCCGGGCACTTCGGATTGATACAGGACGATGGAAGAATCCTGTACATCCTACGGACTTCATCGCCATAGCATTCGCCTTAGGCGGTATGTCCTAGTCGTTGAACCTTCTCCACTCTTTCGAGACAGGAGCTTGGCTGCTCGGTTGCCCAATCCTTTGACTTTTCAAGCCATCACGCATGCCGTTTCCAGCTACGTTGTGGCGCCAAAGGCTCTAAGGGGTTTCCAGCAATTCACCCGGTGATACTCCTAGCCGTTTCCAGCTAGGACGACTGTGCCTGTCACTGCTTAGGCAGCTAAGGCATAATCTACGTCGCGAATACGAGATTCAGCAGCAGTTAAGTTTTCAGCAGAAGCGCCTAAGTTGTTGATAGTATGCTCTAAGCGGTTTTGCATTGCACCAAGTTTTGCACGTTCTGAAGAAACTGTATTAATTGCATTATCAATAATGGTGATTGCAGCATCTGCACCAGATTGAGTATTAATTTTTAAACCGCTAACCCCTATTCCACTAGCTTTCATGTTAGCAATTGTTAGTTCTACATTTTGCCCAGAATTTGCACCAATATGGAAAATCAGTCCACTACCTGCATTTGACAATGAACCATCCAACAAATTTTTAGTGTTGAATTGAGTTGTTTTAGCAATGCGATCAATTTCTTCAATTAATTGATCTACTTCTTTTTGAAGTTCGGCACGGTCTGTATCTGTATTTGTATCGTTTGCTGATTGCACAGCTAATTCACGCATACGTTGAAGGATGGAATGAGTTTCGTTTAAAGCTCCTTCAGCCGTTTGAATTAAAGAAATACCGTCTTGTGCGTTTTTAGATGCCATTTCCAGTCCGCGGATTTGGCCGCGCATTTTTTCAGAGATCGCAAGACCTGCTGCATCGTCGCCAGCGCGGTTGATGCGGTAGCCGGAAGAAAGCTTTTCAAGGTTTTTCGCAGTTTGTGTGTTGTTAAATGAAAGTTGGCGGTAAGTGTTTAACGCCGAGATGTTGTGGTTAATTCTCATGATTTTTTCCTCCTTGAATTGTTATTTTTCCACGTCCATGTGGTATGAAAAGAGCCGCGTCGGCCGCCGCTGCTCTTTTCATGTTTTATATCGGATTGTTTTTTTGATGTTTAATAGGGTTTAAAGAAAAAACGGGACTTTTTTAATAGAAAAATAAAATGGTTGAACATCCTTGTTTGGTTACGGTTTTCCAGCTCAAACCTCAGGTTTATTTTTGTTGAGCTTTTCTTGAAAATGTTTTAACAGGTCAAGGTCGGTGCGGGAAGCCGCGCTGTTTTCTGTTTGAATGGTGTCGTATATTTCCTTTCGGTGGATGTCGATTTGTTTTGGAGCTTTAATGCCGAGTTTGACTTGATCGCCTTCGATGGCGGTGATGGTTATTTCGATGTTGTCGCCGATAATGATGGATTCGTTCAGCTTTCTTGTTAAAATGAGCACGGCTTCACACCTCCTTCTGTTCCATAAGTGGATGCTTCGTTTTATAAGTAGTGCCTGTTAAAATCACTTGCTTGGCCCGTTTGTTTTTCTGGTTGATGATGATTGGTGCAAGCAGATTGGCGGTTGTGTTTTCGAACGGGTCTTCTAACGTTAAAATTACATAGACAGCGACATCTTGTTCCGACTCGATTTCCAGCTGCTCAATCGTGGCATCGTCTAAGTCAATAGCATAGTCTTTGAAAAATAAAAAAGGAATAGTCATGACAAAAGCAAGTTCCTTTGTGTTGACCGATTGCAAAATAAAAAATGGCGATTCGGCGCCAAATGGCAAAAGCACAAATTCCTTTTCATCTAAAAACCCCGGAATGCCCGATGGAAATTGGATGATGCTGTCGCTTGCGGCTTCTATTTCACCATGATATTTTGTCTTAAGTCTCATGTTCTCACAACCTTTATATGTTCATTTCAAAGTTTGGTCCTTTAAAGGTGAGGTTGGCAAAGTCGATTTTTAACTTTTGGTATTGGGCGATTTTTATATCGACTCTGCCACGGTCGTAATGAATGATCGGCTTATTGGGAATGGCACGAAATTCAGCTTTTTTCAAATGCCAATTAATATCAAGCTTGCTTGGTTCGTAATCAAATTTCACACTGAACAATGATGGAATGCAGCCGACATTCACTTCATACATCGGGGATTCGCTGTTTTCTTTCGCTTGATCAGCCAGCGGGCTGCCGCCGTTTTCAATTTTCATCAGTTCATCTCCTTGCTCGGCGAGGCGGGCAATACCTTCAAGCCAAGCTTGATAGCCTTCCTCAGCTATTTTTTCAATGAAACGGAACGTGTCAGCTAAATTTCGATCTTCCCACGCTTTCGTTTGATCGATTGTCAATTTTCCAGGAGTGCGGTTGATTTCCATCGCTACTTTCGCCGGCTGTAAATCGATATCCGCTTTCGGCTGTTTGATTGACTGATTTCCAGGAGTAGTGTTGATCGCAATTTTCGCCATTTGGCTTTCCATTCTAATTTGCGGCAGAAGCATTCCTCTCACCTCGACTGACAACATAAGTTTTAAACAGAAAAGAAATTCTCATCTTAACTCCGTTGGTGCAAACCAACAAACAATTTTTATTGGGTTTCAACTATTACGATACAATTAAAATTCCTCAATGATAGGAACAAACTATATACTAAGAACAATGCAAAATCTAATTAGCCGGGAATTGAAATTTCTTCGATAAAAACTGTGAACCCTTTAGAAGCAGGAAAACATGGGGCAAAAACAAAGTCATAACGATGAACAAAAAGGACCTTTATGCAGGTCCTTTCTCTCACATTATCGCAAAAAATCAACTAAGTTCGGCTGAATGATGCGGGCGCTGACAGCAAGCGCTGCTCTGTGCGCGCTTTCTTGCTCTTTCAAGTCGATAATGACCCGTTCGATGTCGGCATCTTCATTATCCGACAAAATTTTAGTAGAGATTACTTCCTGTTGACCGATGCGGTTTTCCATCTGCTCGATCCGATTGTAACGAGCGCCAAGCTCAGCCCATTCAGCGTTAAGAGCATCAATATGGCCATCAAGCTGGCCGAGCAGGCTGTCCAAGTTCGTTGTGTCGTTGTTTTCCAAAGCATTTTGAATGTCTTGAATTGTATCAAACAATGCTTGGTTAAAGACATTGTCAGGCGTTATATTCACTTGGATTTGAATGTTTTTTGAAAGCTCGATTTTAAACGGTTCATTGTTGTTATTAACGACAGGCGGGTCGCCGCTGACAGGCGCTGAGTCTGTTTTCGTTCCATTAAAAATATAGCGGCCGGCCACTTGTGTGTTGGCGACAGCAACAAGGTCGTCTTTAATTTGTTTCAATTCGCGGGCAACCGCATCACGTTCGTCTTCTGAATTTGTACCGTTTTTTGCGCGAATCAAAAGCTCGCGTATTCGTTGCAGCCCTTGGTTGGCCTGTTCTAATCCCGCTTCAGAATTTTCGATCCAAAGGTAAGCCTCTGATAAATTTCGTTTATATTGTTCAACTTCCTTTAAGTTTGTCCGATAGTACAATCCTTTCATTGCTACAACGGGATCTTGGGACGGGCGGGTGATTTTTTTTCTTGTCAACATCTGATCTTGATATTTTCCCAGCAGCTCATAGCTTTTACTTAAATGGCGGAGTGAGTTTTGCGCAAGCATCGATTGAGTGACACGCATATGCTGCACCTCTCTTTCATTAAATAAATTTTTTGTATGAATTCATAACGTGCAAATAGTACATTTCTTATATGATTTGCACTTCATCGCCTTATTTCATTTCATACATTCTGAACCCGACAATTTTTGCTTTCATTTTCCACTATGGTTATTCAACAGTCAATTTTACTTTATCTCCCGACCAGTCCCATGCCGTTTATAATTCGGTCTAAAATTTCATCCTGCAAAGTGATCATTCTTGCTGCGGCGTTGTACATATGCTGGAATTGGATCATGTTTGTCATTTCTTCGTCTAATGAAACGGAGCTGACGGATTTGCGGCGTTGTTCAACAGATGAAACTAAGGTTTCTGAATTTTCCTTCATCCGCTCCGCTTCTTGTGTCATAACAGCCATTTCGCCGATAACAGCTTCAAAATAACTTTGAAATGAAGTATTTTTTACTTCAGCAAGCTTCAGCGCATTTTGGCCGTCGCCGATTTCTCCTGTAGCAGAAGCTGCAATTCGATCGCGATTCATATCATCCGATACTTTAATGGCAGCCGCAGCGCCTTTAGGAGAGCTTAAACCTCCGAGATCAAAGAAATCGCGCTGTGTTTGAACGCCGTTGTTTATGTCCTCAAGGCTCCATCCGTTTCTGTGGACAGTGTTAAATGCGTTCGCAAAATCATATGCCATTTGATCTAAATCTGACATCATGCTAGGATAGATGCCGCGTTCAATCGTGCTGCCTATGTTCGTATAGCCGTGCGCCTCGATTAAGCCTTTTAAACTTCCATTGATGTTTAAATTTTCAACAAAATCGTCTGCCCCTATCGTTCTTCCACCAACAGAAATAGATTCGATAAGACCGTTCGTCTTGGATTCATTGAGGCTAAATTGTCTTACTTTGTATCTATTTCCGTCGACAAGGGTGATTGGCGGTTCGAAGCCAGCAAGCTCGACAGTTACTTTTCCTTCGGCTACTTTCAAAGCGTTGCCTCCGCTTTCAACCGGCGTCACTTTAATATCAATATAAGAAGAAAGCTCATCCAATAATCGATCGCGCTCATCATACAAATCGTTTGGCAAATAACCATTCGGTTCTACTTCGCCGATTTGTTTGTTAATTTGGTTGATTTGCTCAAGCAAAGAGTTGATCTTCGTTGTTGCGACATCGAGTTCGTTGCGTAAATCTTTCTGATTATGCTTTAATGATTCCGCCAAATAATTGAACGTTTCTGTAACAGCTCTTCCGCGCTCAAGGACAACAGAGCGGGCACCCAGGTTGGAAGGGTTGGCCGCCAAATCTTGCAGCGATTGCCAAAAGCTATCCATCGTTTCGTTCAAGCCTGTCTCGTTCAGCTCGTTCATCACATCTTCCATTCTCGATAATGCGTTGAATCTAGAGCTCCAGTAGCCAAGCTTAGAATTTTCGCCGCGATATTGTACATCAAGATAGCGGTCGCGGATCCGCTGCACTGTTTGTGTATCCACCCCTGTTCCAAACTGCCCAGGGATATCAGCTCGAAAACGACCTGGTGTCGGATACGCTTGCTTTTGCACAAGGTTTACCCTCTGCCGCGAATATCCAGGTGTCTCGGCATTTGCCACATTATGTCCAATTGTATATAAAGCGCTTTGTGCGGCATACAATCCGCTTCTAGCCGCTTCCAGTCCAAAAAATGTTGATACCATTGCGAATTCCCCCGTTAAATTTTTGAATCAAACCATGAACGCCGTTTCGATTGCTTCGATTCTTGATTCGGATTCGTGTAATTCGGCGATGCTTCCTCCGGCATGAAAAGATCAAGCGTTAAATTCACAACCTGCAATGCTTGCAATGCCAGTTGTTGATTGACAAAATTCGCGTTTTTCAAATTAGCCAATACGTTTGTCAATTTTTCTTTTAGATTTTTCAACCGTTCTTTATCCTCATTTTCTGCTTTTTCAATACAGGCGGAAATCGTTAAATCGTCTTCTCTTTCTAAAAAGCAAGCCGCTGCTTTGATCCGTTCCTTTTCAGCATTTTCAAGCTGCATCACATATTTCTGCTCTTCCTTTAAAAGCTGCATTAATTGATTAACATCATCTTTTTTCAGCAAATCCGTTTTTTTTACTGCCAAATTATACAATTGTTCATGAATGATTAACTGCTTTTCTAAAACGTTAATTAAATTGGCAAGAGACACGAAAACGTCCTCCCCGCAAAATTCAATACAATCATATTTACCGGTGCTTCGTTCCGAACATTGACAAGGTGATCCAAAGCCGGACATGAAAAATAATTTATTGTTGTAAAGATGAAGATGCTAAAAATGCAGAAATGTACAATATAGTTGTCCAGCACATTTTCATTCTGTTCCAAATCAAAAATCGAAACAGGCTGCTTCGTACGCAACCAAATCAAAAACCGAAACGGATTGACACAATTTATTCTTCATTTTTTTTCTTATAAAATTGGATCATGCTTTTCGCGATCAGGTCTGGGGCGATTTTGTAAGTCCCGCTTTCAATTTCTTTTTTTATCGCCTGCACTTTTTCTTGGCGCTGAAGATCAAAACCGCTCGTCTGCTGAAGCTGTTTTGCCTGCTTGGATATTTCCACTCTATCTTTTTGGACTTCCACTTTCATCTGCTTGCTGGCATCCATTTGCTTTTGATAAGGATTAACGTTTGATGACCGATAGCTGTGAATCTTCATGGACACCGCCTCCTTTCCTGCTCTAATGGAACGATTGTTTCAGCTGGAAATCTATCTCTATATTCATTATCGGATCGATAGAGGGATTTGTTAACGTTTTTCATTATTTTTCGGTTGGATAGCGTAGTATGTTTGCATCTTCTCTTTCTCCTCCTGAAACTGCTCTTCTCTTTCCATTTGCTCAATTTGAGACTGTATTTCCTTTTTGCAAGAAACACAAAGTTTTCCCTCGCGAATAAGTGTGCCGCACCGTGAACAAGGATAACCAAGGTTCGGGAAGTTCGCCAGTTGAATGCGTCCTTGATGAATAAACTTCAGTATTAAGTCCTCTTCCACTCCTGTTTTTTCCACAACTTCAGTAATGGTCGATCTGCGGTTTTCCTTTTTTCTCAAAAAGTTATATACTGTTTCAAATGCCTTTTCTTCCTCTTGGTAGCAAGCATCACATATTGAACGAAGCCGCGTTTTGACAAACAAGGAACCACATTTTGGGCAGTTTGCTAATTCCCCCATAAAAATCCACCTTTCAAAAATCTTCCTATTATTATTATTTTATATCGGAAAAACGGATTTGTCATTTAGCTGCGGACAAGCGTAAATGATTCGACACTTTTCGCACCAGCGTTCATCAGCTGCTTTGCAGCTTGGCGTACCGTTGCGCCTGTTGTGTAAATGTCATCGATGATAACAATATGTTGACCATGTACTTGTTTTGGATCTGTTACAGTAAACATATTTTTCGTCTTCATTCGGTCGATCCGTGATTTTTTTGATTGTTTTGCTGCATCTGTTTTGCGCAAAGGCTCAATAATCGGAAGCTGAAGGAGCTGGGCCAATAATTTTGCTTGATTAAACCCGCGTTCCAAAAGCCTTTCTTCACCTAATGGGATGGGAACGAGAATCATCGATTTGTCGAAGTGATGGCGAAATGCTTTCACAAAAGGTTCGGAAAACATCTGCACCAATATCGCATCCCCGCGGAATTTAAACCTAGCAAGCACTTCTTTCATAAATTCATTATATTGAAAAACAGAGCGGTTTTTCTTTATCACTCCATGATAGTCAGGATGTTTTTCCCAAGCCGCGCAATCAGTACAATACTCGGCTTTTTCGCTTTGCCTCCCGCACATTGGACAAATGGGGCCTGATATAACGTTTAGCTTGCTGGAGCATTCTTCGCATAAAACAGGATCTTTTTCGAGGAAAAAAAGCCGTCTCCAAGTCAAGCGGACATCTATACTTTTAAAACAATAAAGACATCTTCCCATATTTCGCATCAAGCCTTCCTATTATCACATCGTGGGTTTTCTGAAACAATTCTTGCGCATTCTGCCAGGCTGACAAGAAGAGATGTCATTTGCTACCGATCAAAAAATTCCGCTCTTACATATGTAATTTTATCTTCACTCGTTACATAACGGGGCTGAACTCTATTTAACACTAGAGCTAAAACATCATTGCGGCAAGTTGGGCACGTGCATTCCATATGAAATTGGTCAATATATTCATCTAGCAATTCTTCCATAATTTTTTCCAGAGCGTTTACTATCATGTCCTCACCCCAAATATATGATCTCTAATCTGTATTATATTGGATCATACTGGAAAAAGAAATTTCTTTTTTCATCCAAAATTGAAAAGATCTTTCCAACTTTACACATTCTGTATCGTTTCCTTTATTTTCTAAATACTAACACTTTAACAAATCTTCCTTTGCCGCTTCCCGATTCATAGCAAGAATATGGTGTTTCGCTGCAATCATTTCATTTGTTTTGCCATAATGGAAAAAGATAATGGAGCCTGTTGGATTGTTCATGCTCCGTCCAACACGGCCGGATATTTGAACAAGGGCACTTTCTGTAAAAATGGTTTCTTCTGCTCCTAAAACAGCTGCATCAGTTCCAGGAACTGTTACACCCCTTTCCAAAATGGTAGTTGTGACAATGATCGGAATCCGGCCATTTCGAAATGCCAGAACCTTTTCTTTCCTTTGGGGATCTTCGGCATGTACTCCTTCAACCGCTGAATTCAATTTTTTTAGTAATGGAACGACATCATGAAGCACTTTGATTTCCGGTACAAATAGAAAAGCTTGTCTTTCCTTTTGCAAATGTTCGGCTGCCCATGTGATGATATTTTTCGGCAGCTTTCCTTTCTCCAATCTTTTTTTCCAATTGCCGCACCATTTGAATTCAGGAACAGGTAGGGGATAACCATGGTATCGAGCAGGGATTTTCACAATTTCGGAAGGCTTAAAATGCCGCTTAATTGCTGAGGAGGGAGTCGCAGTTAAATAAATAAGGGAACTGTTTCGTTTGCGTGCTTTTTCAACCGCAAATTGCAAAGCAGGATCTACAGAATATGGAAAAGCATCCACTTCGTCAAGTATCACCACGTCAAAGGCTTCTTTATACCGAAGAAGCTGATGAGTCGTTGAAATGGTAATTGGGCTCAGCTTCAAACGATCTTCGCTTCCTCCGTAAAGCACTGCCACATCGATGCTCGGAAAAACGTTTTTCAAACGCGGTCCAAGCTCCAAAACAACATCCGTACGCGGTGCAGCAATGCAAACAAATAGCCCTTTCTGCAAAGCTGTGTTTATGCCGGCAAACAGCACCTCTGTTTTTCCTGCTCCGCAAACTGCCCAAATGAGACAGTCTGTACGCTGCAAAACGGACTCCGCAATCCGGTCAGATGCTCTTTTTTGCGCCGGAGACAGTTCACCATCCCATTGCAAAAAGTTTGTTTGATCCGATTGGATCGAATGTTTTTCCTCCTTCTCTCGTCTTGGAAAACTAACAAGCTTTGAGCATTCACTTACTCGCCCCATCATGATACAGTTCCGGCAATAATGACAAAACTTTTTGCACCTTGCACAGTCAAAGCCTGCAAATAAAAAGGGTTGATCATTTCCACATCGATTGCAATAAAAAATACCGGATTTTTTCACAACACCTTGTTCTATTTCAACGAAGGGGGCATTTTGAACGGCATCCATTGAAAACGGGAGCTCATTTGAAAGGAGATGTCTTCCGAGAAGATGTTTTTGGAGATCATGATCATGCATATAAAACCTCCGCTTGTACATACCATATTGTTTCTTACTATTATTTTTACCTTATAATTTCTGGAAAATCAATATATTTAATCAATTGATCTTATTGCTTTTCGTCCAAATGAAAGATGCTAGATGAATCATTTATATCCTTCATTTCTGTAAAAAATAAAAGGTGCTTTTTGCACCTTCAGATGGTCAGACACCGTTCCATTTTTTGGTGAATCGCACCTTTTCTCGTTTTGAAGGGGAAGTTCTTTTAAGAGGATGGATACAGCCATTTTTCACAATGGGTTTAACGTTTTCTTGCAATTACTTTTTATACCAGCAGAGACCCATAGCTCCCTCTCCTAGATGAGTTCCAATGACAGCGCCAAAATAGCTGATAATAAATTCAGAATTTGGATATTTACTTTCGAGCTCCTCTTTCATTTTTTTGGCATCCTCCGGCCTGTTGGCATGAATGACAGCCGCCCGCACCGGATGTTTGCTTGCAGCTTCGTCAAATAATTGATAGATACGTTGGATTGCTTTTTTGCGCGTACGAATTTTTTCATACGGCACGATCACTTTATCAACAAAATGAAGAAGAGGCTTCAGTTGCAGCAGGTTCCCTATTAAAGCTTGAGCTCCGGTTAATCGTCCGCCGCGCTGAAGATGAGAAAGATCGTCCACCATAAAATAAGCATCCATTGATTTTTTAATTTCATCAAGGCGAGCGATGATCTCTTCCGGTTTTTTCCCTTCCTTTGCCATTTTCGCTGCTTCAATTGCATAGAATCCCTGAGCCATACAGCTTATTTCCGAATCGTAAGGATATACCTTAATGCCGTCTACCATTTGACCTGCTGTGACAGCACCATTGTAAGTGCCGCTGATACCGCTTGAAAGATGAATGCTGATGACTGCATCATATTCTTTCGATAAGCTTTCAAACAACTCGACAAATTCACCAACTGGCGGCTGAGAAGTCGTAGGCAGCTCTTTCTGGCGCTTTATTTCTTCCCAAAAACTCTCTGCTGTCATATCTATCTCTTCACGATAAGACTCGTCTCCAAAAATAACGCTAAGAGGAATCATATGTATGCCATGCCTCTTTCGAACTTCTTCAGGAATGTAAGCAGTACTATCTGTTACAATCGCAATTTGCATCATGTTTTTCCTTTCCTTTTAATAATTTCATTCTCTCCTTTATAAAACTATTTTATAAAAAAAGCAAGCTTTTATCATTAACTTTGCCGGATTTCCATGAAACTGCAAGAGGATGAAAAATATTTTTTAGCTGTTTCAAAGTCTTTATACTGCCATTTATGCGGATTTCGTTTTGTCGATCGGCTCATTACGATTTTCGTTGAGGTTATTCTTATGAGGTCTACACCTTTTTAAAGGATTTTTGAGCAGCTTAAACGGAGCTTTTATGTGGATTCCAATTGCGGTTACCAATTTTGCTGCATTTTTTCTTGTTTCTGAGCAAACCGGCCTCTTCCCAGCGCCTGTAGTTATTTGAAGAGGCCGTTATGCTTCCTGTTGATACATTTTCACCTAAGTTGATTCTACAAAACCGGAACGTTGAATGTAATGCTTCCTATGATTCATTCTCGTAGCTTCTGATCAAAACATTTCTCTGGTCAGGATCCGAATAGATTGACAAGTTGCCAAATGATATTATGTTTCCAGCCGTAATGAAGAAATGCAATTGAATTCATTTATCATCGCTGGACAATCAGCCAAGTCGGAAAAAACAATATAGATACACCGAGCAAAATTGGTATTTAGAAATCAATCTCACTTTCACGGTTTGACGATTCAAATCGTTCAAAATTAATCGCCATGGAAAATATGTAACTTTACTTAACTTCCACCCAGCCGTTTTTAATGGCAAGAACTACTGCTTGTGTTCGATCGTTGCAATTTAATTTTTGCAAAATGTTGCTGACATGGTTTTTCACCGTTTTTTCGCTAATGAACAGCGTTTCACCGATTCTTCTATTGCTTTTTCCATCAGCAAGCATTTGCAAAACTTCACACTCACGTCGTGTTAAAATATGAAGAGGGCGCCGGACTGTAGCTGGAATTTGTCCATTATTGGCTGATGACAGACGGCGGAACTCATTGACTAGATTGTGAGTTACTTTTGGATGTAAATAGCTTCCTCCCTCTGCCACGATTTTAACTGCTTCTACTAAAGTGTCAGCATCCATTTCCTTCAATAAATATCCTCTCGCTCCGGTCTTCAAAGCATGTATCACATAATTTTCATCATCGTGGATCGATAATATAATAACCTTCGTATCTGGATATGAATTAACCAGCTGCTTAGTAGCTTCAACGCCATTTACACCAGGCATATTAATATCCATAATGACAACATCCGGCATATAGCTTTCAACAACAGTTAAAGCTTCACTGCCGTCATAAGCTTCCGCAACCACTTCAAAATTAGGCTCAAAATCAAGAATACGTTTTATACCTTCTCGAAACAGCGCATGGTCATCTATTATGACAATTTTAACTTGATTATTCATTTACAATCCTCCCCATTATTATTTTTTCAGTGATGTATGCATGAAGTCAATCAGACCATTTCTCTATTTCATAGATTAGTAGGCAATTGAATAATAATGAACGTTCCTTTTCCGGGTGCAGAATGGACTGCCATTTTCCCATTCAACAGCTCCACTCGTTCTTTCATTCCCATTAAACCGAATGACTCCTTTTTTTCTTTAAACACTTTCTTTATATCAAAGCCTTTGCCGTCGTCTTTTATTGCAACATTTACTTGGTTTGGACGGACTTCAAATTTAACGTCAATTTGCTTTGCTTCCGCATGCTTCAAAGCGTTCGTTACAGATTCTTGAACTAACCGGAACAAGGCCACTTCAAATTTCGCCGGAAGCCGTTTTTCTTCCACATCACTGATGTTTTGAAAATTGATTTTTATGTCTTTTTCATATTCTTGAATAGTAGAAAGGTACTTTCTAAGTGTTGGAATGAGACCTAAATCATCCAAAGCCATAGGTCTTAAGTCGTATATAATGCGCCGAACCTCAGATAACGCATTTCTCACCATTATTTTCAAATTTTGAACTTCCTGAAACCCTTCTGCAGTCCCTTTTTCCCGAAAAACTCGTTCAATCAGATCAGAGCGCATCAAAACATTTGCAAGCATTTGAGCTGGTCCGTCATGTATTTCACGTGACACCCGTTTCCGTTCTTCTTCCTGCGCTTCTATAATTCTTAAGCCAAAGGCTTGTTTTTTCTTTGCATCTTCCAACAAATCGCCAACCTGCCGCAAATCTTGGTTTAAATATTGCAGTACAACAGTAATTTGACCTACTATGACCTCTGCTCGTTCGATCATTTCTTTTAATGATAAAAGCCGGCGATCCAATTCATCCCGCCGTTTTCTTAATTGTTTTTCTTTTTCTTGGAGCATGGCCAGTTCAATTTGAATATTTTGCGCTTTTTCATAGGCATTCAAAATATCTTGTTCTGAAAACTTGTTGAAGTTGCGGCTGACTTCCACGAGGCGCTGCCGTGCGATTTTCGATTGAATCGTCAGCTTATCGGTTTGCTCTATCACCTCACTTACTTGCTCTTTCACTTCTTCCAATTCTTCTACTATTTTCTCATACTCTGTGCGGGATTTTTCACCGATTTCAAAGATTTGATCTTTGCTTGCTTGGACGGTTTCGATCATTTTATTTAAAATATCGTCTATTACAGCAGAATCTATTTTTTTGGAGTTCACAGCCTTTTCCTCCATTATAAAAAAGTTGTTACAAAAACTTTATCAGTTCATAATTGAAGTAAAAATTTTGTCGTTTTATAATATTCTAATGTGAGTGTTTTTTTATAAAAAAAGTCGATTTTTGTCAAAAAAAGTTATGCCGTTTTGTTTCTTCGGAGGTGATACACAATTGCTTTCCTCCTATTATACCGTAGCTGGCTTTGGAGAGCATGAAATCGTGATTCAAAAATCACGTTTTATCTGCTATATTAATCGTGCCAAAACTGAGAAAGAAGCTCAAGAGTTTATTGATACAATCAAAAAAAAACATTGGGATGCCACACATAACTGCTCCGCATATTTAATTGGAGAGCATGACCAAATTCAAAAAGCGAACGACGACGGAGAGCCAAGCGGAACAGCAGGAGTGCCGATGCTTGAAGTGTTGAAAAAGAAACAACTAAAAGACACTGTCGTTGTTGTCACCCGTTACTTCGGCGGGATTAAACTCGGCGCCGGCGGGCTGATCCGTGCATACGGAAAAGCTGTTTCAGAAGCCATTGACCACGTTGGCATCATCGAACGCAAGCTAATGAAAATTATTCGCACTACGTTTGATTACAGCTTTCTCGGCAAAATCGAAAACGAATTGCGCTCGTCTGTCTATAAGCTGAAGGACATCTATTATTCCGATCATGTGGAAGTTGAAACATATGTTGAAGAAGGCCAGGTTCAAAGCTTCAAAGACTGGATGACCGATCTCACCAATGGGAAATGTGTGATCAAAGAAGGCGACTTAGTATATTTGGAGGAGAAGGTTCAAAACTAAATTTAAAAAATAAGGAGTTAGACATGAATAGAAGAACGAGAAAAAAGAAAAAGAAAAAAAAATTAAGAGCCTTTGGCTGTTTATTTTTAATCCTGTTTTTAATTGCTGGCGGTTACGCCGTTTATCTATCGATCAAATTAGCTAATGTTTCTTTTCTAGCACAGGAAGATCTAGAGAGAGGAAGAAAATCTGAATTAAGAGAACAACCAGTTGATCCGAAAAAAGATAATTTTTCGGTATTGTTCATCGGAGTCGATGCGCGTCCCGGGGAAAAGAAAAGCCGCTCTGACGCCTTGATCCTGGCATCATTTAATAAAGATGAAAAATCAATCAAAATGGTCAGCATCCCTAGAGATTCAAGAGTGAAAATTCCCGGTCACAACCGAGACAAAATCACACATGCACATGCCTTCGGCGGAAAAGACTTAACTGTTGAGACTGTGGAAAATTTGCTTGATATTCCCGTCGATTATTATGTTGAATTAAATTTTAACGCTTTTATTGATATTGTAGATGCTCTTGGCGGAGTTGAAGTGAACAGCGACAGAGAATTTACTGAGCAAGATAGCAAAGGGCGAAAGAACGCCATTCATATTAAGAAAGGTGTACAAACGTTAAATGGCGAAGAAGCTTTAGCATATGTCCGAATGCGCAAAAAAGATCCATTAGGCGATATCGGAAGAGGCAAGCGGCAGCAAGAGGTAATAAAAGCAATCATTGAAAAGAGCTCCTCTTTATCAGCCATAACGAAATATGACGACATCATCGATTCTTTAGGGAAAAACTTAACAACCAATTTCAGCATTGGCAATATCTTGGCGTTGCAAAAATACGCCGGTTCCATCAGCAGCATTGAATCCTTAACGATTGACGGGTATGACAATCCAATCAATGGGACTTACTATTACCAACTGGAAGAGGATTCTTTGGAAGAAGTTTCAACGGAGTTGAGAAATCATTTGGAATATAAAAGAGATTTTTCCATTAACAGCAGTAAATTGCGTTAGTTTCTAAAAACGAGCCATGGGTTTTCTTTATGACCGAATGAAAAACATTTAAAATTTGAAAACTACATGGCTCTAATAGGCTTTACACAATAATCCTCATTTTAATGAGCTATATAGTCTGGTTATTTCTGTTTAAATGCATATGTGATCTTTTTCATTAAATTTGTTAGCGGTTTAAAATTTCTTCCATGTAGTTCAAGTATTTCTCCGAGAATTTCAATAAAAAACAACATAAGAAAAATAATAAAAATTGACAGCCACATGGCACTTCTAGAAAAAACTATTGCTGCCAGACTAAACAGGAAACTGATTAAGTAAATTATTAGAACAGTCTGAAGATGCGAGAAACCAAACTTTAAAATACTATGATGCAAATGGGATTTATCTGCCATAGAAATTGATTTTTTGTTCATTATTCTTCTCACAATGGCGAAAAAAGTGTCAGATAACGGCACCCCAAGGATTAAGGCGGGAATTAGCAATGAAAAAACAGTGACGTTTTTAAATTCCAATAATGACAATAAAGAAATCACAAAACCAAGAAAAAGAGCTCCAGTATCTCCCATGAATATTTTCGCTGGATAAAAATTGAAAACAAGAAAACCTAAAGTAGCAAAAATGGTTATTAAAGCAATTTGAACAACAAAAGATAATCCGGGCATGCTTAAATAAACAATTGTTGATAATACAATTATTGAAACTCCCGCAGCTAAACCGTCCAATCCGTCTATCAGATTTATTGAGTTCGTAACAATTAAAATCCACAAAAAAGAAATTGGAATCCCCCACCAACCTATATTTACTTGTCCAATAAAAGGTATGTGAATAAATTTTAAATGCAGTCCGCTCAAGACCACACATAATGCAGCCACCACTTGACCTGAAAGCTTCCACTTCCAATTTAATTCAAAAAGATCATCAAAAACACCTGTAATCATTATAAAAAAAGAGCCAATTAAAAATCCCTTTAGATAAACACTTTCAGGTGTAAATAGAAAAATCCCGATATAAACCGAAATAGCGATCGACAATCCACCCAATCGAGGCATAATTTTTGAATGTACTTTTCTTGATTTAGGAATGTCCACAGCCCCAATAGCAAAAGCAAATTTTATGACAAAGGGAGTCAAAATTACTGAAATTAAAAATATTAAAATTAACTTCATTAGCAATACCATTGTGAATACCTCTAATATTAGTTTGTTTTTATTTTTTCCAAAAGTAATACTTGCCATTCAAAGAACATGTCGACCATTTCATTAAATAATTACTATAAAAAAAGAGCTGCCTCATAAGTCAGTTCTCCTGACTTTGGGACAGCTCCTTTCGCGTTAGTTCAACTTTCCTTCGTTGTAAAGCATTCTTAAATATTGTTTTAGCTGTTCACTTAAATCTTCTCTTTCAAGTGCAAAATCTATTGTGGCTTTTATAAAACCAAATTTATCGCCAACATCATATCTTTTTCCCTCAAATGCATATGCCAAAACTTTTTTCTCCTGAGCCAATTTCTTTATCGCGTCTGTAAGTTGAATTTCCCCTCCGTAGCCAATATCTAAATTTTCAAGATAATCAAAAATCTCAGGTTCAAATACATATCTCCCCATTACAGCAATATTAGAAGGTGCATTTTCCCTTGGTTTTTCTACCATATCTTCCACTTCCACTAAGGTTTCGCTTATATATACATCTTTAGGTTTAATTACTCCGTATTTGTGCAAATCTTCCTCAGGCACTTTTTTTGTACCAATGACTGAACATTGGAATTCATTATATACATCTAAAAGCTGCTTCAAACAAGGGACTCCATTCTTAACAATGTCATCCCCTAGAAGGACTGCAAAAGGTTCATTTACAATAAAACTTCTTGCGCAATTTACTGCATGACCTAATCCTAACGGTTTCTTTTGTCTAATATAATGAATGTTAACCATATTGGAAATCTTCTGCACTTGTTCTAATAGTTCAAATTTTCCTTTTTCTTTCAGCTCCATTTCAAGTTCAATTGAATAGTCAAAGTGGTCTTCAATTGCCCTTTTATTTCTTCCTGTAACAATAATGATGTCTTCAATTCCAGACTCAATCGCTTCCTCAATTATATATTGAATAGTCGGTTTATCTACAATTGGCAGCATTTCTTTTGGCTGGGCTTTTGTAGCTGGTAAAAAACGCGTACCAAAACCTGCTGCTGGGATTACAGCTTTCTTAACCTTCTTCATATAAGGTGCCTCCTCTAAAAGAAAGAAAAATATTAATTAATTTATGTTTAATATTTTCTACCTTATATTCATTCGCTTTAAATATGGCTTTATAACTCATCGTTCTTCTTTCATTTTCTGGCATTGAATAAAAAAATTTAATCTTTTTATATAGATCTTCAGACGAACCAGCTTGAAACAGTAGGCCGTTTTCACCGTCTATAATATAATCCAACAATCCTCCAATGGCACTACCAATGACAGGAGCTCCGCAAGCCATTGCTTCCAAACCGACAAGTCCCAAGCTTTCTCCTTTTCTTGTAGTCGGAAAACAGAAAACATCTATCGCATTATATATTGCATTTAGTTTCTCTTGAGGCAGTAAAGGGTAATGGATAATGACATCATTTAATTCATAATCAGACACCATCTTTACAAACCGTTCCTTATCCTTCCCATCCCCCACCATAATGACCTTAATTTTATTTTTTAACAAAAAATTTTCATCTTTCAATTTCTTTAACGATGTTAATAAAATGTCCCAACCTTTTCCCACATCTAATCTGCTAACATATCCAATATAATGAGTGTCTATATCCAGCATAAGTTCTTTTAGTGCTGTTTGTTTATCCTCTCGCTTATAAAAAGTTTTACTGTTCACCCCTCCGGAGGGAAACACTTCAATCCGGTTCCGCAAGTTATATTTGCTTCTCACTAAATCCTGATAGTACTTACTTGGTGTTATCACTATATTAGATATATTCAACAGCTTATCTACATAAGGTTGGTATTTTTTTTGAGACGGCACTTCAGGTACTACGTCACTGCCATGAACATTTGTGAAAATAACAAGGTCTTTTTTAAATAGCTTTAGAAATAAAATTGGAAGTGCATTATGTGAAGCATAATGCACATATGTAATATCATACTTTTTTGTTAAACCTTTTAAAATAATTTTTGAAAAATAAAAAAAATACTTAACTAGCTTTATTAGTCTATTTTTTTCTTTTAATAAAACTGTTTTGTCAACATTAAAACCTGCTCCCACCAAAATTTCCTCAGTATTTTTTACAAACACACCGTAATTTGGAGCAATTTTACTAGGATACATATTGGCAATTAAATGTATTCTCATAAAACAGACCTCACAAACTTATAATAGAGTTATAAAACAAAAACGCTTAATTCTCATCAAGCGTTTTTGTCATTTTCAATGCCTATTTTCTTACTATTTAACTTTTTATATAAACTTAGTAAAGGTTTATAATTTTTACTTATTAATTCAAAACCTTCAATTAATAATTCAATAATAAGTAATATTAAAATAAAAATAATAATGGAAGCAAATAAATTTGCCTTATATAAAAGAATTGCTGAAACTCCGAAAAAAAGTGAAATAGAGTATATAAAAAGAACAGCCTTTCGATGAGTAAAACCAGCATCTAACAATCGATGGTGCAAATGATTTTTGTCGGCATCCATAATTTTTTTATTTTGAAGTTTCCTACGAATTATGGCTATTGTTGTATCTGTTAAAGGAACAGCAAGTATTACCATCGGAATAATGAAAGTAACAAACGTCACTTGCTTAAACCCAATAATAGAAAGAACCGATAATAAAAAACCGAGTAATAATGACCCTGTGTCTCCCATAAAAATTTTGGCTGGATGAAAATTAAATATTAAGAATCCTAAGGTTGACCCGATTAGAGCAATTGATAAGAAAGCAACATTTGTTTCATTCATAATTAATGCCATAACGAAAATGGCACTAGCTGCAATAATTGAAACACCTGAAGCCAAACCATCTAAACCATCAATCAGGTTAACCGCATTTGTAACACCAATCATCCAAATAAATGATACAATTAGAGCTACCCATATATTAACTGGTATACTCTGATCTAAAAAAGGAACAGTTAGATATTTTATAGAAAGGCCGTCTGCTAAAACAATTACTGCTGCCAATGTTTGGCCAACCAATTTTTGCCAAGGTTTTATTTGTAATTTATCATCAATAAACCCAGTTATCATGATTATTGTTGCGGCAACGATAATACTAATGTTCAAATCTATTAAAGTCGAAATATAGATAAAACCTGTTAAAAAAGCAATATAAATTGAAATCCCGCCAATTCTTGGGACAGCTTTCTTATGGACTTTTCTATTATCAGGTATATCTACAGCTCCAATATTACGTGCAAATTTAATTACAAACGGTACCGAAATCGTACTAACTATAAATGTTATTAAGAATGTTGTCATGTAAGGAGACATCAAGTTACACCTCACAAGGGAAATAATAAAGTACATTAGCTATTTCCTAACTGTATGAAATTTTTAAACCCTTATCATTATATCGTTTTATTGATAAAAAGAAAAGTATTCTTTTGATTTTCATTTTATAGATTATTGTTTTTTATTACTTGACCTCATTGCAACGATATCATATAAGGATGTTGTTTTTAATGCCCATAGCATAATAAAATAAATGCCCGCTCCAATAATTGTTAAAGTCGTTACATATAAAAATACATGAAATTGTTCAAAAAGATGTTTAATTATCCATAAAACAACTATCATGACAATGCAGGAAAAAATGATTTTAACGTATTCCTTACCAATTTTTCTAACGGAAAGCCAACCAATGTGTTTATTTAAAATAAAAAATGCAATAAAGGTATAAATAAAGCCAACGACTGAAGTTGATAATGCTAATCCTTTATAGCCTATCCAACTTGAAAAAACAAAATTAAACACTATATTTAGCAAAATAGACAAAATTCCAATCCTCATTATTAAATTCCCTTTATCAAGGGTATAAAACCCCTTTGCAATAATAACCTGAATGCTGTAAAAAAGAACCGAACCCACATAATAGTAAGCAACCTCTGATGTTGCTACCGTTGCTGCACCATCAAATGCCCCTCGTTGATAAACAATCTGTATGATCTCTTCCATCATTAACATCATTCCCGAAACAGTAGGAGCCAAAAAAAGGAACATGATAGACAAGCCTTTTTCCATTCCAGTCTTAAATAATTCCATATCATTATTCGTGCGTGCCTTTGCAATAATTGGATAAATAATCGTCGCTACCGTTACTCCAAAAATTGCTTGAGGAATACTTACTAAACGAAAAGCATAATTTAAATATGAAATAGCATCCGCCCCAAACATTCCTGCATAAAAGTTGCTAATATTTAAATTTATTTGTCCAACCATTATTGTTATTCCTACTGGGATGAAGATAAGATAAAAAGTGTTCACTTCTTTTATATTCAATTTTTGACGCCAATTTATAAATTTTCGCGGACCAAAGTAAAAAAACTTAATTAAAAACGAAATAATTGTACCGACTAAATACCCTAAAGCAATCGAATAGCCGCCTATCAGTTTGCTTAAAAAAAGCGTACTTCCAATGGTGCTTAAAACAACGACAGTCTGCGAAAAAGTTGAAAACGAGTATTTCCCCTTTGCATCAAAATATCCTTCAAAAACTGCATTAATTCCAACTAAAAAAATAGAAAAAAAATACATAATGGATGTCCAAATAGCCAATTGTTCAATATCATCTCTAAATGTGGGAAACAATAAATGGATAAGCCACGGCGAAAATGCCGCACCTGCAAGTGAAATCAATAATCCTATATAAAATGTCCCTTTTACGATATTCGTTAAATGTGAAAACCCCTGATTTTGCTTATCATATTTCAAATACGAAGGGACAAACGCATCCTTCATGCCAGATAGCATAAATAAAATAAATGTATTAGGAATGGTCATAGCTGCATTATAAGCTCCAACAATATCGCCTGCCCCAAATTGATGGGCAATGACGATATCGCGAAACATACTTGAAAATTTAAGAAAAAGTGTAGAAATAAAAAATAATATGCTAGCAAGTTTAAATTTAGACATTATTTCACTTCCTTTAGTTATTCATCAGTAAATTATCCTTAAAGGTTTTGTCCCAAAAGGATCTTAAACTTCCAGATATATTTCGCTAAAAAGAATAAAAATAAATCATGACATTGTGTATAACTATTTGTAACACGTCAAATATAAATTCAAATTTATTTCTAGTGGCTCCTATCAATTCAGACAGCCTACATTATCTTCTTTTTGACTGTTCTTTTTTTAAAAAAGAAAAAATCTCTTGATTAAAATTACTCTTTACGCAATTTTAAGTCAAGAGATTTCCATGAAAATATTATTTTAATTGTTGTAAGCTTATAAATATATCAACCATATCCAAATATTTTATAATATTAACCTGACATTTTTTAAAAGAATTATAGCAATTACATTTACAAACACAAACGCTAAATCCTAATAAACTTCAATAAAAAGTAAAGTATTATTCTATTTAAAAGGAGGGTGGTTAATCTAAAACTCATTTGAATACTGGAATATCTAAATACAAGATATACTTGTCAAGTAAACTATAATATTTTCCTATATAACTATTTGCTTGCAATATAGCCCAACGGATATCTGTTGCATATTGATGAGTTCCAGGATTGTCTGGATTCCATCTCATTTTATATAACGTATCTTGGCCATTATGAATATAACCTTCCCCAATAAAAGCAGCACCACCAATAATAGCTTTCTCAGGATCTGTCCAACCTTTTTGAAAAGCATATTCAGCACCACACGTTATTGGACAGGAATCCTTTGCTCCTATTCCATACATGTTATAAACTGTTTTTCCATTAATTTGTACTCCATTTGCCAATCTGGATGTTCCATTTCCAGTCTCATGTAAAGCATGAGCAACTAAATAAATTTCATTTATATTGTATTTTTGTGCAGCAGTAACAAATGCCTGTCCTTTACCTTCTAAAATTCCTTTACCTTTTAAAATTTTGTTATTGATTTCATCAGCTGTAAGCCCAGTGTATTGAGATAATTTTAAAAACTGAAATATTTCGGATCCATTATAGTTTAAAAAGTTATCAGGATTTAAGAAATACAATACATCTTCTCTGTCTGCATCTTTCCATCCTCCACAGGATTTTGAATATTTAATTTTGTACCATTCCCCAACTTTACCAATGATTTCAATTGTGTCACCTTTTTGCAGTTGCCCGCAACTATTGCTTTGTCCATTGATGGATGGTGTTGTTCGAACATTCAATGCATTTGCGATTACGATTCCTGTATTTCCATTATTCATTAAATGAATATAATTTTCATGTACATATCCATGATTTACAATTTGAGTTTGCGGGCTAACTCTCATTTGTATATTCAACATCTCATCTAAACTCATGTCATAGTACGACAGAATGCTTGATGTTGCTGGCATATAGACATAACCTATTCGACCTAAAACATCTACCTTAAACCATCTTCCAACAATATCAATAAAATTGTACGCCTGATTGCCCTTTAGTTCACCAATTACATTTCGGTTGCTATCAAAGATTTGTGTAGTATTATTTGTAGTAAACTTTCTATTTGGAATTTTATAAACACTATTTAAATCTTTTACATTTGGATTCATTATTGATTGTGTGCTATCTTTCCAAACATAGGCATACTCATTATTAATCTTTACCTTGTGCCAATTACCATCATCTTTTACTCGTGGGTAAATTTCATTTTTTGAGAGCTTAATAATTTCCGTGCCATTTGAACTTACTGCATAAACATTATCTCTTATTACCTGAAAATAACGGTCTGAGTTAGCAAAGGTTCTTTGCGTACCACTCTTATTTACATACCCTATTCTACCCATAACATCGACTTTATACCAATTTTCATACTCTTGTATAACCGGATATACTACGCCTTTGTTTAAGACAGCAAAAGTCTTCCGAGAGCTCGTAGAGGTATCTATAACTTTAACATCTTGTAACGCCTTAAAAGCTCTACTGTTTGAAACTTGCCCATTATTCAAATTTGTAATATTTGTTGATGTCGTTGGTTTTGTGGATTGCTTCCACACATAACCATATTTATCCCCTACTTTGACTAAATGCCAATTACCAGAGTCCTGAACTCGTTCAAATTTTTCACCTTTTTTTAGATAAACAAACACATTAGATGTTCCCGGTGCATATACAGGCAAATTATCTGCAATGACCTCAAAATATTTTGTTGAATTACTAAATTGAAGTTCAGTATTTGATTTATTAACAAAGCCAATTCTTCCATCTATATCTACTTGATACCAATTGGCATATTTTTTATAGTCACCCAATATCGGATATATAGCACCCTTCTTAATTGTAGCAAACGGTACTCTTTTTCCTGAAGATGTATCGTAAACAACTAAATCATCAAGAGCTTTAAATTTATTCTCACTTATTTTTAACCCATTATTTTTATTTTTAATGGAACTGTCGTCCGCAGGTTCAGTTGCTGCCTCCCAAACATATCCATATCCATCTGCCACTTTTACCATATGCCAATTTCCATAGTCTGAGACTCTTTTGAAAACTTGACCTTGATACAAATGTACAACTTCCTGAGAACCATTTTCGTGATTCACAAAAATAGGTGTGCCCCCATATTTAACTCTAAAATATTCCATATCATTAGAGAAATCTACTCGAGCAGAGGTCTTCATAATATACCCAATTCTACCGAGTATGTCTACCTCATACCAATTTGCATATTTATTATACCCTCCTATTATCGGATATTTTGTGTTCGCAGAAATTTCAGCAAAAGGAACCCTTTTTCCACTAGAAGTGTCATAAACAATTGTATTATCTAAAGTGATAATATAATTGTTTGATATTTTCAACTTATTAAGATTTTGTATTGTTGACCCCGTACTTGGCAAAGTAGCTTCTTTCCAAACATATCCATAACCTGATCCTATTTTTACTTTGTACCAATTACCCGAATCAGCCACTCTTTGATATTCTTGATCTTTCTTTAAATATGTAATTATTTTATTATTTTGATAAACAGGTGTGTTATCATATTTTACTTTAAAAAATTTATGTGAGTTGCTATTCATTAATAATTTTTTTTCCATTATTGGGTTATTTTCAACTTGTAAATTTTCGTTAGAATTTTGTATTGCGGTTTGTTGATTGTTTTCAGAATTAATCTGAACATCTGAGGTTATTTCCTTTTGAATATCACTACTTTCACCAGAGTTTAAATTTTCTTTTTCGTTTATTTGTGGACTCTCCACATTATTTGCTAAAATCTCTAGATTATTTTTAGAAATCTGTACCAATTGATTTCCTATAGAAAAAATAACTTGTGTATCATTTTCTTGAATGGGTTGAATGATAAAACCATTAGATAAAATACCAACTTGTTTGCCAGAGGATTCTGTTAAGAAAACAGGTGTTTGATCAGTTAGTACTTTGTATTGAGGTAAATCCAAATTTTCTGGTACCGTTGACACATTTTCATTTTCTTCCAATTGATAATTTACAGATTCTAATTTAATATAAAACTGTTTATTATTCATATTGAATATAATTTTATCGTCCACAATTTTATTTGAGTAAAATTCAAAACCTCCATATAAGTATCCTACAATTTTTTCATCATCTAATGAATATACTGGGGCTTTTTCAGATGTTATACTTACTCTATAAAATTCTTTCGTTACAGCTTTTCCGATATTTATTGGCAAAACGCTAAGAAGGATTATTAAACTGCAGAAAAGTGCTCCTAACCTTTTATACATATATTTGTTCCTCCTTCAACTAAATTATTTACTACAAAAATAATATACCTAGCTAGTAAACTGCTAATAGAATATCTATATTTTATTTTAACTTCTAAGCCTGAATATACTTTTAGTTTTTTGTGAAAAATAGGAGATAATAGATCCAATAAATAAAAACCAGATTGACATTAACGGTTGGTTATACCGATCAAATGCAAAAAATATATTATTAAGAACAGTAAAATAAGCGAGTATTCCAAATAGAAGAACATTTTCTGATAGAGATCTTTTGTATAAAAATATGGATAAAGTCATAGATATTGTTGCAAGTACCATCGTTAGTTTATGAATTTTCTGCATTAACTCAATTTTAACCCCAAAAATTTCTTTCCAATAAAATGATGTATTCCATTGTTTAATTGTTTTATCAATTGTATAGCTTCTAAGAAATGATTTTGGATCACTTTTCCACCATAATTTAATTCTATCAATGGCTGCTTCTTTTTGTAAGTTCATGTTTTCATATGCAGAAATGTTTGGGTGTTCTTTGTTAATTTTTTTAATTACGTCATCATAGGGTTCGCCATATCTATATCCCGACCCTTGATAAGTTCCCAGTAAGAGAGGATTTCCTGTTCCACCACTAAGTGGTATAAATTCATGGTAATGAATATAATTTCTAATCCACCAAGGTCCTAATACAATGAGAAGCAAAACTAAAGCAATAAGAAATTGTTTTAACATCATTTTTAAAGGGTATTTTTTTAATAATAGGTATATTAATAAAACTAAGGGATACAGTGCAATTGTTGGTCTAAACATGAGACAAAATAAATAAGAAAAGATAACTCCAAAGAAGTAAGACCATTTGCGTTCATTAGCCAGTTTAAGAGAACAATATAATAAAACATACATTCCTGCCATAAAAGGTGATTCGGTTAACAAAAGGTTATCTGTCAAAATTTGAGGAACGAATATCGCAAGTAAAAAAGCGGCTATAAGTCCTGTACATTTATTAAAAACATATTTACCAATTAGATATACAAATAAAATACTGGTTATGCCGAACAAAGATATTACAACCCTCGCTGCATATAAACCTACCTCTTCAAATCCAAAAATTAAAAATACTAATGCTAATAAAAAAGATTGACCAGGCATAATATGAACAGTGGGTTCTCCAATTTGATGGTATGTTAGCATCCCTGTCTGTATAAGAACTCTTGCACTTTTTGTATACCCTACATCATCGCTATTTAATGTTAGATTCAATCCATATTCATAAAGAGCAAACAATCTTAAAACTAAGGCCAAAAGCAATATAATAATTATTGAATAATGTTTCCTAACTAATTGAAGTAATTGATTATTTATACTCAAGAGAATATCCTCCTAATTTTAAGTATTACTGTTGGGAGACAAACCTATTATCGAAACTCCCGCCATAATTAACAAACAACCTAAAACTTTTTGGAAGGTGATTGTTTCATTAAAAACAAAGTGGGCACCAAAAACAGCAAGTATATATGCGATACTTTGAAAGGGATATGCAACGCTGAGCGGAACTTTCGATAATATATATAGCCATAATATTGTTGCAATACCATACATTGCAAGTCCAGAAAATACAAAAGGGGAAAATATTACCTTTAAAATGGAAAGTAGAGAAAAGCTAAGTGTTTGATTTTCCATGCCGTATTTCCATAAAAATTGACCAGTAACTAAAATCAATGTATTTCCTAATATCAATATGAAGTTTACCAAAGTCATTTCTTATCTTCCTTATCTTTAATATAATCTTTTATTTGCTTTTTAAGAAAAGCTAGTTCTTGAATAACATTTTTTAACTTTTCTTGTTGACTTGAAATGACAGTCGTCTGATAAATAAGTAAATTTAAAATTACTAAAAAAGCAACCATAAAAATCAATGCTGGCATATAAGATATTCCAATATAATGGGCAAACTTATTAATACTTGGAAGGAATAACGCAATCAATAATGAAATAATACCAAAAACGATCCACAAAAATGCTTGTTTATCTTGAAGTTTATTTCTGCTAGTAAAGAATATAACTTGCATAAAAAAAAGCAAAGCAAATATTAATGCTATAACTTGGACAATATCCATGACTACCCTCCCTAAAAAACTGAACGAATTAATGAAATAAACGTAACTTTTGTCATGTAATATAATGATTTTAAGGGTGTGATCGATGATCTTCCTCCTTGGCGGTTTTTCATTTCTACTTTTATTTCTTTTATTCGATATTTTTTTTGTGCCAACTTTACAAGTACCTCTACTTCAGGATAGTCAACAGGATAATATTTTGAAAATTCTTTTATAATCTTCCTATTTACAATTCTATACCCTGATGTTGGATCTGTAATTTTTATTCTTGATATAAAAAGTAATAAGTAATAAAAATACAATATCCCTATTCTTCTCATTAAAGATCCTTTATAGTTAGTTTTCTCAATAAATCTTGAACCAATTACCATATCATATTGCGATCGTTCTATCTCCGCTACTAATTTTTCAAGATCGTCAGGATCATGTTGTCCATCTGCATCTAATTGGATTGCATATTCATAACCGTGTTTAAGAGCATATTTATAACCCGTTTGCATCGCTCCACCAATTCCAAGATTAATCGGCAAATCAATATAATTTAAATTATTTTCCTCTAAAATTCTCCTTGTTCCATCAGTTGATCCATCATTTATTACCACATAATCATACTTACAAGTTTCAACCAGTTTTTTTACTGTATTATATATTGAGTCTTCCTCATTATATGCAGGAATAATTATGAGGACTTTGCTCATTTTAATAAACTCCTTTCAAAATAAATAGGATAAGACAAATACCTATTATTCCAAGATATTATATCTTATTTTTAATACCCTCTCCAATGTATTCTAAAATATTTCATACTTCTTTTAAAAAACCTATCCACTTGGGATAGGTAAAAATTTTTAAGAGGCCGTTAACTGTAATTATGTAGTTTTAAAAACTAAAGTACAATATAAGTATACAATAAGCACACCTAAATAAATACTCACCGCCGGTGCTGTTAAAACATGACCCGCAGTATAGGCGATGCCAAGACCTAAAATAACGGCAGAACCAAATAAAACCACTTCATGATTAAAGTTTTCTTTAACATTTTTAAAAAAGTATGTAACGATTTTATAAGCAAGATATAAAAATGGAGCAATGTACAAAGCAAATCCAATAATTCCTATAGAAAAAAATATATCAAAAAAGTCCATTTCAACTGTTTTTCCTTCTTTTTGATAATTCCCACCATATCCCATTCCGAAAAGCTTTTGAGATAATGGAGCTTCAGCAAAATATTTTTTATGTTGTGCTAAAAAGTGCTCTCTCCCGCTTAATAAAACATTTTCTACTGCTTTTTCCCTTTCTTTTTCTATTTCGTTTTTGGATTCTTCTGTTTTATTATCATTATTAAAATCAGCTTGTTGTTGATCCAATCCAACCCATGATAAGTGGATATTCATATTATGTGCAACAGGTGTGTATGGGGTCAATAGTAGAAATAACACTAATACTACAGAATTCACCACTAAATTTACACTAAATTTTTTTGCCAAAACCGAATCATGTCTAAATCTAATCCGTTCAATCAAATAAATGAAAAATGCAATCACTAAAATGATGAAGACGGAACCATACCCAACTTTTGTTCCGACTGCTAACTGAGAAAATATCAACATACATACAGGAATCCAGTAATAAATAGTTTTCCACGATTTTGTGTTTTGAACAGCGTAATACACCACCACTGCAAAGCATATCGCCATAATAGCACCAATTTCGTTGCCTGCAAAAAACCATCCTTGGTGTCCAAGTTTTTCGCTCTCATAACTTTTTATACCAGTACTTGTAATGGATGCTATTATCATTACCAAAGATACAATATTCATGGAAATAAAAATATTCCTTTGAATTGTTTTTTGAATATTCTCTTGCTCTTTTAACTTTTTTATAACAATTAAGTAACCAAATAAAATAATGGGAACATATGCAATTTTTGCAATATTTCTTAACTCTGAGAACAAATGAAAAGGGTCTTTAACCAACATATTATTTATTAAACCAATTATTAAAACAAACCCGAACAGAAATAAATAAAATAATATTTTTTTCTTAGATTTATCCAGGGGAACCCACAAGATATATAACAAAATGAGAAACATCACACCAAAACGAATGAATACCCCGAAAGTTAAATCGATATGAAAAATAAATATTGAAAAAGATGTCATTAAATCGATAACTGGCTGTAAAATTATAAAAAATATCAAAAACCACTCAAACTTTGACGAAAATGAATATAAACGCTTATTCACTACACATCCTCCTGTTGCTTGATCCGTTCAAAAGTTATTTCTATCTTAATTAACTGAAATGGAATAAGTTCATGAGAAATGCCTTTTCCCAACAATAATATATTTTGTTGGAGAAAAGGCATCTGCTAAAAACTGAAATAAAACAACAGTTATTTTTTTAGTGCTTTAATCAAAAACTTCGGTAATATTAATTGCCTTTTCCATCTCCAAGGTTCTTTTATTAATCTGTAAAACCATTCCAACCCTAATTTTTGAAAAATTTCTGGAGCTCTTTTAAGATTTCCGGAAATGACATCAAAAGAACCTCCAACTCCTTGAAAAACAAAAGGGTGAAGGGAGTTCATATTTTCAATGATCCAATATTCCTGCCGTGGGCTTCCTAAAGCGACAAATATTATATCTGGTTTAGCTTCGTTAATTGTCCTGCGAATAATGTCGGTATCTTTTTCATAGCCATGCAGTACACCAACAATGTTCAACCCTGGAAATTGTTTGATAAGCTCTTCTTTTGCTTTTTCAGCAATTCCTGGTTTTGCTCCATATAGAAAGATTTTTTTATTATGCTTTGCCGCTGCCTCACAAATCTTTAACATTAAATCAATCCCAGTAACACGAGAGCGAATGTTTCCTCCCCTTATTTTAGACGCTATAATCACACCTATTCCATCGGGGATTTGGTATGTCGCCTTATTCAACAATTCTTTTAATTGGTCGTCAACTTGTGCTTTCATAATTTTCTCTGGATTAATCGCAACAATAAAAGCTTTTCTTTTTTCCTCGATATCTCGTATTAATGATGATGTTAATTCTTCATAATTTAACGAAGAAACATCAATCCCGAGTATCTTTTCCTTCATAATATCACCTTTAAATACGAGGAAAGTTTTTAGAATCCCCTAATGTTACCACTGTAAAACCGGCCTTTTCCCATGTTAAACGATTTATGCAGTTTTTTGTATCGAAAATGATTTTAGATCGGATTCTCTCAATATTATTTGGATCTAATTCTTTGAATTCATTATGATCAGTCAAAATCAAAATGAGATCGGAATGATCCAAAGCTTCAGATAGACTTTGTGTTTGACGTTCAATCTTGTTTTCTTTAATATGCGGGTCATATGCTGTGTAATCAATACTTAGTTTTTCTAAGTGATTGATCACTTCAATAGAAGGACTTTCTCTCATATCATCTATATTTCCTTTAAACGCAAGACCTAGCACTGCAACACGACCATGAGAAATTCCTTTTTCTTCGAATAATCTCTTAACTTTATTTGCCGTATATGCTGGCATACCATCGTTGATCGTTCTAGCAAGATGAATCATTTTCGCAACATCAGGCTGAAGTTCAACAAGAAACCATGGATCAACTGCTATACAATGTCCCCCAACACCGGGACCAGGAAAATGAATATTGACTCGAGGATGGAAATTTGCTAACTTAATTGCCTCCCATACATTGACTCCAATATTTTCACTAATTTTAGCCAATTCGTTTGCAAAAGCAATATTTACATCTCGATACGTATTTTCAATCACTTTTACCATTTCGGCAGTTGTTGCATCTGTCGTATGAATCGTTCCTTTTACAAAAACTTGATATAATTCCTTTGTCAATTGACTAGATTTTTCATTAATTCCTCCTACAATACGATCATTTTGAACTAATTCCTCGAATACTTTACCTGGTATGACACGTTCCGGAGAGTGAGATACAAATAATTCTTCACCAATTTTCAAGCCGCTTTTTTGCAATATCGGCAACATAACGTCTTCAACAGTCCTTGGTGGAACAGTGGATTCTAAAATAACTAAATTTCCTTTTTGTAAGTACGGAACGATTGAATCTGTTGCTTGGCTGACGTAAGAAAGATTCGCAGTCTTATCTTGGTTGATCGGAGAAGGGACAGCAATAATAAAAATGTCAGCTTGTTCAGGTTTTGTAGATACTGTAAAATTGCCATCATCGATTGCTTTGTTTAGACGTTCCTGTAATCCATTTTCTTCTATATGAAGTTGTTTATTTTTTATTGATTTGACAGCATGTTCATTTATATCCACCCCATGAACCCTTAATCCATGGTTGGCAAACATAACAGCTGTTGGTAATCCAATATAACCCAATCCAATAACGCATATTTTTTTCTCCATAATCTTAAAAACTCCTTTGTAATCAGACAGAATTCACACTATCAGTTATTATATCGAATATTGCTTAAAGAAGATAGGCTAAATTTTTTTTGTAAAAGGATTTTAAAAAATACAACCTTTTTATATGACAAAAGCCATTAAAAGTCAACAAGAGCTGTCAAAATTCAACAGCTCAAGTATTATGGTTAAACAACACTGGTTTTACTGAACTTACCCCAAAATGATACAAAATCCCCTGCACAATCCGTTCTGATGCTTTGCCGTCTCCGTAAGGATTGGATGCTTGTGACATTTGTCGGTATACCTTCTCGTCTGTTAGGAGCTGTTTGGCTAATTGATAGATTTGCTCTTCATCAGTGCCTGCTAGTTTCAATGTGCCTGCTTCAATTCCTTCAGGTCGTTCAGTCGTATCGCGGAGAACCAAAACAGGCACGCCTAAAGAAGGAGCTTCTTCTTGTACGCCACCGGAATCTGTCAAGATAATGTGAGAACGGGCGGCAAAATTGTGAAAGTCCAAAACTCCCAGTGGTTCAATTAAATGAATCCTGCTGTCATTTCCGAGAATTTCATCTGCTACCTCGCGAACAGCCGGATTAAGGTGAACAGGGTAAACAACCTGGATATCAGCAAATTCTTTTACTAATCTTTTAATGGCCCGGAACATACTTCTCATCGGATGCCCTAAATTTTCGCGTCGGTGTGCAGTAAGCAGTATCATTCGGTCATTTCCAATTTTATCAAAAATTTCGTGGTGATAATCATCTGTTACTGTTGTTTTTAAAGCATCTATTGCCGTATTGCCTGTTATAAAAATCGAATCTTTCGGCTTATTCTCTTTTATTAAATTTTCAAATGCTTTCTTAGTGGGAGCAAAATGCAAATCCGCCAAAATTCCTGTTAATTGGCGGTTCATTTCCTCTGGAAATGGAGAAAATTTATTATTAGTGCGAAGCCCCGCCTCCACATGGCCAACGGCAATCTGGTTATAAAACGCAGCTAAACTAGCAATAAATGTTGTCGTGGTATCTCCATGAACAAGAACAATGTCAGGCTTTACTTTTTTCATTATGCCATCTAAGCCTTCTAATCCTCTTGTCGTAATATCAACTAACGTTTGCCGATCCCTCATAATATTCAAATCATAATCCGGAACGATACCGAAAACATCCAATACTTGATCAAGCATTTGGCGATGTTGTGCCGTAACGGTTACAAATGACTCGATTTTGTCTGTATGTTTTTTGAGTTCCAGCACTAACGGAGACATTTTTATTGCTTCAGGTCTAGTTCCAAAAATCGTCATTACTTTAATTTTTTTCAAGAACATCACCTTCACAAATTTTTTTCGAACATAATATATCTTAACATTTTTAATAAAACTGATTTGTAAATTTCTTGAGATTCCCCTTATTTTTTACCTAATATTTCCGTTTTCTAATCGAATATTCCAAAAAGTCCTCCTTTAGTTCATCTCGGCTTAGAATAAAGGATACAATTGCCTCAGGGTAACCAAGTTAGTCGGTGATGCTCTAGCAGAATAGCGAACATCTCGCTGCCGATAAATGTTTTGATTCATAAATTTGATTCATAAAGTCGACCCTTTCGACTCATTGGCGAAGCTTAGGATCTGTCGCACAATTTGGAGCAAATCCTATATTTTTCTATACAAATTTAAAAACGTTCTCCAACCTCTCGTTTTTCTCTGCATATGGCGATAAGAATTCAAAGGCAGCCAGCTTCTATGGAATGCTTTTCAACAATCGCAATTGGCAGTATTTCTTTTGACTATGTCTTAGTTGCCGCAAAAAAAATGTGCCTAAATCGACAGTAGACAGGGATGAAGCTTTTTTTATTTAGCACAATCCTCACTATTGTTTCATATATTATGAACCGACAGCTAGCAACACTATGGAAACAATAGCCAAAAAATGACAACATTTTGCCTTGACGTTGATCTTTGTCTAAGCTACCATTCTCAACAAAAAAATCGACAAAATCACTATTTCCCGGAATATGTTATATTATATACTTCCTTCCAAAAAAATTTATCATTCATCCGCGGCAACAAAATAGTTGATTAAATACTCTCCCCATACCTGATTTCCTTTTTCGCTCGGTTTGGATCGGTCTTCTGTAACGTATTGCTTCAATTGCTCGTCTTCCTTATCCGGCCAATTTTCCCAATGGTTTAAATATGCAAAATGGTTTTCTTCGGCATATTGTTTGAGCGCATCTACTTCCTTAGGATAAAATTTTGCACCAAAGAGCGGGTGTGCAGGCTGCAGCATAATCGATACGTCAGGATTTGCTTCTTGAATTTTCCGCAAGATGTCCGTAATGTTGCTTAGAGTATTGTCAATGCCGACAACGCCGTTATCATTCAAAATAAACGGCTCGAAAAGGAGGATGTCAGGCTTTTTGTCTGCAATTTTTTTATATAATTTTTTATTCAATACACTATGCGTTGTCTCCTCGGCATCGGAAACAATCGAGATGTTAAAGAGCTCATCTCCATATGCAGAAAGAAGCTCCTTTTTCAGTTTTTCCGGCCACCCATTTTGATCGGAAGGAACTGATTCAGATCCCCAAATTACAAAGTTCAATTGTTTCTCTTCTTTTAAAGCTGTTTTGATTTTTTCCTGAACATCCTCCGGTAAATTTTTGACGTAGTCCTCTCGCGTATCATTTTGTTTACTATTGTCTTCCTTTATATTTTCTGCAGACGATTCCACAGAAGCAGCTGTCGGTTTTGAAATTTTTTGTTTCCAGTAAAAATGGCCGACAATAATTGATGCTATACATAAAACGACAACATTACTAACAATAATCCTTTTTTTCACAGATAATCCTCCAAACGACAAATTTCTCACTTTATTATAGCGGAAAATGACCTGCCGTTCCATGCTGTCAATTCATTTTTTCAAGCGGTGTTGACAAGTGTATACGAAAATATTTTCCTCACAAATATATTGTCTTAATAGAATTGGAAACTTATAATCAGATTAGATAAATTTAGTAATGAGGGATGAAATTATGAGATCAGATAGACAGAGAAAAAAGAGAAAGAAATGGCTCTGGATTTTGTTATCAGTCATTGGAGTTTTCATTATTGCCACGGGATCCTATGCCTTTTACATTTGGAACAAAGCACAATCGACCATTGCCAACATTCAAGAAAACATCGGGCGGGATAAATCAGACAAACGCGATCAGAAAGTCAACTTTAAAAATCGCGATCCTATTTCCATATTGCTGATGGGTGTTGATGAAAGAAAAGGAGACCGAGGACGGTCTGATTCGCTCATTTTGATGACAGTCAATCCAAAAGAACAGTCAATGGAAATGGTCAGCATTCCCCGCGATACAAGAACAGAAATTGTCGGAAAAGGCATTCAAGACAAAATTAACCACGCCTACGCTTTCGGCGGAACAGAAATGGCTATTAAAACGGTTGAAAATTTCTTAGATGTGCCGGTTGATTATTTTGTCAAAGTGAATATGGAAAGCTTTCGCGATATTGTCGATGCAGTCGGCGGTGTGACGGTTGAAAATGATTTAGATTTCACTTACGAGGGCTACCATTTTGAAAAAGGAACCATTCACTTGGATGGCAAAAAAGCTCTTGCGTATTCAAGAATGCGATATGATGATCCAAGGGGCGATTTCGGACGCCAGGAAAGGCAGCGGCAAATTATTGAGGCGGTTATTGAAAAGGGAGCAAGCATTACATCCATTACAAAATTTGGAGAAATGTTTAAAGTCATTGAAAACAATGTAAAAACAAATCTTACATTTGATGAAATGTGGGCAATTCAAGAAAATTACAAAGATGCCCGAAAAAATGTCATTCAGCATCAAATAAAAGGGAGCGGAAAAAAAATTAACGGCATTTACTACTATATTGTGCCTGAAGATGAACGTCTTTCCCTTTCCAACGAGCTGAAAAAACATTTGGAATTAAAAAAGGAAACCGCTGAAAAATAAAAAATAGTGCGGCAGTTCACCATTCGACCGCATTTTTATAAGAACTGCCGCACTTATAATAAAAATCCCCGCAAACCGAGAATCATTCAGCAGCATTATGATTTTCGTTTACAATCATAACAAGATGGCTTCTCATATAAAATAAAGGAATGGTATTCCTTCCCCTCATTGATCCTTCTCTTATATGTATCATTGATATGAGACGCACTTTTCATTTTGTTGTAAATGATACTCATATGCTTCTCCACAACGACTTTCTCATGATTGATTAAAACGATTGTTGAATGCTTTCCTTTTGAAACGACATGTCGAATAGCCGAATGCGCAATCCATTGGCAGTCTAAATGCTCCATTGATTTAGTAGGGAAAAAACAAAGATCAAGGGCAGGAATGCATACAGGAAGCATGCGCTGGCGCGGCAGGATTTTCTTAGCTGCGTCTATGATGCCTTTAAGAGACACACCATAATAGTTGCAGCTCTCTGCCAAAAGGTCTTTCGGCCTCTCTTTCACAAGATACTTTTCATACTTCTCAATAACAATTGTCCAACATTCTCCATACGTATTAAAATAAGGAAGCAATGCTAGCGTGTCACAAGTTAAAATATAATTTTTGACCTGCTCCACTCTTTCACCCCTTTTTCTTCACTATTTGACAATCCTTGCATGACATTAGACTTTTTTACTAGTTCTTTCGATGTATATTATACACGAATTTCAAGAAAATTTGGTAAATTTCTAAACTTTTTTTGTAAAAAAAGAAAAAAATTCCATGATAAAACCAAAAAATTAGTATAATATTATCATTACGAGGTGAACTTATCGTGAGAAAAAAATCGATGATGGGGCGAATGGCATCAATTTTTTTATTTACATTTTTTCTTTTAAGCGTTTTTTTTATTACGTGGCGCTCGAAGCATGTCGATTCAAACGACTCTTTTGCAAGCATTGAACCTCAAATTCCGACCATCTTTGTCCATGGCTATAAAGGAACAATGCGCTCGTTCCAACATATGCTGCATCGTTTTGAATATGATTACCGCTGGGGAACAAAATCAATGGTCATTCGAGTTGATCGCATGGGCATTGTCCATATTTCCGGAACAATCCCACAAAACTTAAAAAATCCTTTTATACAAATTGTTTTTGAGGAAAACCGCACAAGTATTGAGGAAACGGCAAATTCTCTGAAAAAGGCAATGCGCTTATTAAAAGAAAACTATTCGGTAGACGAGCTATACATTGTGGCTCATTCGATGGGAGGACTCGTTTCGACAAAATATGTCGAGGACACGAACAACTTGAAGGATTACCCGATTGTCCGCAAAATGGTGGTCATAGGCAGCCCGTTTCAAGGAATAGAACAGGAATCTTACCATAAGCTAAATACAGGTAAAGCAATCATTGATTTAAAACCAGATTCTCATGCTTTACTAGAAATATTGAACAACCGGGATCAATTTTCTAAAAAAACGAAAGTTCTCAATATCGCAGGGATCAATCCCGAGTATAAAGACAGTGATGGAGTTGTCTCCATCCAGAGCGCTCTCAGCGCTAGAAATATTGTTCCGTTAGAAAATTATCATGAAATCATTGTTAAAGATAAACTTGCCACACACAGCGGTCTTCATGAGCATCCGAAAGTGGACAAGTATATCGGCGAATTTCTATGGGGGTACAATTGAGTTGGGGAAAGTATTTCTTCAACCGAATGACCTTTTTCAAATAAAAAACCCCGACTCTTCTTTCCCCTTTAAAAGGAGGAAGAAGAGTCGGGATAAATGTTTTATACATGAGATACAATGAGAACACATTTTCCTTTTATTGCGAAATCGCCTGTTTGGTTCGGCAAAATAAAATGAGCCCCTTTTTTTAATGTGTATGAACGGCCATCATGAGTAAGCTCCCCGTCTCCCTCAATCACGCTTGCAAGAAGGAACGGATGATTTTGAACAAACTTCCCTTCGCCGTCAATCTCCCATTTGTAAACTGAAAAAAATTCGTTTTTGATAAATGTGGTAATCGTTGCTCCTTCCTTTACTTCCACAGAACGTTCAATCGTGTAATCTTTATGAGGAACAGTCGCCACCTCTATCGCTTGTTTCAAATGCAATTCTCTTTTATTTCCGTTTGCATCTACACGGTCGTAATCATACACTCTGTAAGTCGTATCAGAACTTTGCTGCGTTTCAAGGATGAGCGTTCCTTTGCAGATGGCGTGGATGGTGCCGCTCGGAACATAAAAGAAGTCGCCCGGTTTTATTTTTACTCTTCTCAGCAATTGATCCCATTTTCCGCTTTGAATCATGGATACGAGCTCTTCTTTCGTTTTGGCATGATGACCGTAAATGATTTCCGCATTTTCTGAGCAGTCAATGATATACCAGCACTCCGTTTTTCCTAATTCACCATTTTCGTGCTTTTTTGCATATTCATCATCTGGATGCACTTGCACGGACAAATCGTTGTTTGCATCAAGAATTTTCGTTAAGAGAGGAAATCGATCCCCTTTTATTCCGCCGAACAATTCTCGATGGTTGTCCCATAATTCACCCAATGTTTTTCCTTTAAACTTTCCTTCTGCTACAATGCTTTGACCATGCGGATGGGCAGAAATCGCCCAGCATTCTCCTGTTGTCTCCGTTGGAATTTTGTAATGAAAATGAGTGCGAAGGTTTGTTCCACCCCAAATTCGATCTTTAAAAACAGGCTTTAAAAAAATTGGAGACTGCACCACCTTGTTCCACTCCCTTTCTGCAATAATTTCCCCATTATTTATATTAAGCAGTTCTTGAAATTTTTTCACCTTTTTTCATTTTTTATACAGAGCTCGCTGAAGAGAAACCTTCAATATCAAAACAGAAAAGGATGCCGAATTCTATCAACATCCTTTTCTTTTTGATTTGTTATCAAATTTTCGAATCACTGTTCGTTAGCATATACAGTGCCAGTCGCCTGACTGGAAACCTGCTCTTCTTGAGAAGCTTTTTCCGGATGAAACTCTCCTTCCATTTTTGACACAACAACTGTTGCGACACCGTTTCCAATTAAATTCGTAATCGCACGGGCTTCTGACATAAATCGGTCAACACCGATGAGAAGTGCAATTCCTTCAACCGGAACCATTGGAAATGCAGCCAAAGTAGCGGCTAATGTAATAAATCCGGAACCAGTCACACCTGCAGCGCCCTTTGAAGTCAGCATTAAAATTCCAAGTAGAGTCAGTTCTTGCCAAATGGTTAAATCGATCCCATATGCCTGTGCAATAAAGATAGCCGCCATTGACAAATAAATCGACGTTCCATCTAGGTTAAAAGAATACCCAGTCGGAACAACAAGACCAACAACAGACTTAGAACATCCGTACTTCTCAAGCTTTTCCATCAATTTTGGCAATGCGGATTCAGAGGAGGAAGTTCCTAACACAAGCAATATTTCTTCCTTTATATATGCGATAAATTTTAAAATGCTGAACCCGTAAAATTTTGTGATCAGTCCCAACACGATCACGATAAATAAGAACATCGTCATGTAGACAGAGGCCATTAATTTTCCTAAAGACACAAGCGATCCCAGACCGAAATTTCCGATTGTATAGGCCATTGCACCAAAAGCTGCAATCGGTGAAATTTTCATAACCATATTTACGATGCCAAAAAAGATATTTGTCAATTGTTCAAACAAATTGATGACAGGTTTTGCTTTTTCCCCTAGTCTTGCCGCTGCTAATCCGAAAAGGACTGCGAAGAATAAAATCGGCAAGAGTTCTCCGTTTGCGAGCGCTCCCACTGCATTTTCTGGCACAATGCTCATGATAAAGTCTAAAGCACCGTGACTTGTTTCCTCTGCTTGTTTCGTATATTGAGAAATATCGCTTCCTTGCACACTATCGGTGTTAAAGCCCTCACCTGGCTTCATAATGTTTACAACAAAGATCCCGATAGCAAGAGCAATCGTCGTAACAATTTCAAAATAGATCAGAGCTTTCCCGCCGATCCTGCCTACTTTTTTCAGATCACCCATCGATCCGATGCCGATGACAACGGTGAAAAATACAATTGGTGCAATCACCATTTTCACTAGTTTAATAAAAATATCTGCCAAAATCTTTAATTTCGCCCCGAACTCAGGGAATAAAAATCCAACTGTAATCCCTAAAATGATACCGATAATAACTTGTACAGTCAGGTTTTTAAAGTTTATTCGCATCTATCTCTCTCCTTTCCCCTTTGATAACGTTTTCAAACGTCCGTACATTTATGTTAATAGAATGTTCAAAAAGTTTTAATATTATGGTTTTATTAATCTTTTTGTTCTTTTTGGTCTCAAAATTAATTTGAATGGCCAAAAATGAGAAAGGATCAGCACCTCCCTAGTCATTCTGGGAAACAGAAGCAGAAACTCTTAATAGATTCATTTTTGCTTTTCAACTACTCCCGCTTAAAGTCTAACGAGCTTGTCACTCCAAAGAAACGTAAACGGCTTGTTCTCCTTCCTTAACAGAGCTGGTTAACTACTGCCCAACGACTCTCATGCTTCAGTCGTAACTCCAACGATGACCATTTTCATAACCGATTGTCCATTTGTAACCCAAAAAAAAATCAAAACACAACGGGCGATAAACCATGAGATCGAGTTTCTTAGAATCATTCATTCGTTTCAAATAGTTACTGCCGATAAGCTGAAAGGTTTTATTTCAGCCATTCCTGTAAAGAAAGTTCAGCCGCTGTGATGTCCATGTACTTTATCTTACATCTTTCCACCGAATGCTCGTTGGACTATTTCTTGTGGTGTATCATGCGTAAAAATGGATGAGAGCGGCGAATATAACACCTCTTTTTTTTCTCTCAAATTCCATAAAAAAAGACTGCCGCCTCGCGGACAGTCCATTTTTTGCTGAAACAATGGCTAGTTCAGCTTGCTGCATTTCTTATTTCTTTTAATAGCTTTCCATATTTCGCTTCATATTCTTGGTAAAGCGGCACAAATCGTTCCTGCCATTTCTTTCGCTCTTTTTCCGTTAACGTATGAATATGTATATTTGGATTTTGCCTCATTTCTTCAAGCTGTCTTATATTTTGCTGTTTCGATTGCTTCATATTCCAAGCTGTCGTTTCTTCTATTGCTTTCATAATTTGTTTTTGAACGTCTTTAGGTAGCTGATTCCAAAATGTTTCATTGACCATTACGACATATCCTAAATAACCGTGATTGCTAATTGTTACATACGGATGAAATTGATAAAATCTTTTTGAATAAATATTCGAAATTGTGTTTTCTTGTCCGTCAAATGCTTCCTCTTCTAATGATTCATAAACTTGATCAAATGAGAGGGCAATCGGTTCCGCTCCTAACATGTTAAATTGTTTTTTTATGACTTTATTAGGCATGATCCGAAATCTTTGGTCTTTGAAATCATCCGGATTTTTCATAAACATTTGACTATTTACCATTTGTTTGAATCCATTTCCCCAAAAAGCCAGTCCTTTAAATCCTTTCGGTTCTAACATACTGAGCAGCTCTTCGCCAATTTTTCCTGTTAAAACCCTTTCAACATTATCATCGTTTTGAAAAATAAACGGTAAATCTAACACTTCCCATTCCGGAACCAATTTTGCCACGTTTGAATAGGAAGGAGCAATCATTTGCACTTTGCCTTTTCTTAAAGCTTCTATTTCATCTTTATCTGAATATAATGAACCGTTTGGAAACACAATCACTTTTACTCGGCCCTTCGTCTTTTCCTCGACCAAATCTGCAAACCTTTGTGCAGCCAAGCCTTTTGGCGTATCCTCCGCCACTACATGGCTGAAATAGATTTTAATTTGCTCTTTTAGCCCCTCTTGCTCATCATCGTAAACCGGTGGATCATTTTGAGATTGTATAATGATATTATAGGAAAATAACGCAAAGGCTAACCCGGCACATACTATAGCCAAATACCTCACGATTTTTTTCTTCATGATTCATCACACCATTTGTTTTTGATCATTTTAACATAAATTATACCAAGCATGCTCTTTCTCTAAAGTAAAGGAAAGCAAATCTGTGATAAAATAAAGCAAGTATGAACGTTTAGCTAAAAGAGGTTGCCTTATGAAGCGATTACCAATCATATGGAAAATAACAGGTTTAATTTTTATTATTGTCTTTTTATCGCTTTTTTTCGGAGGATTATTTATTGTAAACGAATATTTAAACCAAAAAGAAGAAGAGCTTAAACAGCAATCTATATTAGCTGCGAGGACGGTTGCGGCGCTGCCTGAAGTCAGAAACGGGCTCAATGGAAGCTTGAAAGATCGCCAGCTGATTCCTTCGATGATTGAACGTCTTCAAATCATTAACGGAACAGAATATATTGTTGTGCTCGATATGGATCGTACCCGCCTTTCCCATCCGGTCAAATCGTTAATCGGAACAAAATCGGAAGGAGAAGATGAAGGTCCTGCCTTTGCCGAACACACATATACGTCAAAAGCAAATGGAGAAATCGGCACTGTTATCCGCGCCTTTGTACCTGTCATGAATAAAGAACATAAACAAGTTGGAGTCGTCATCGCAGCCTATAAGCTTCCAAGCTTATATGAGCTGCTTGCAAATTTAAAATCGCAAATTTTTTCGATTTCTTTTCTTGTCTTACTATTAGGCGGTTTGGGGGCCTGGCTCCTGGCAAGACATATAAAAAAGCAGATGTTTCACTTGGAGCCTTTTGAAATAGCTAAAATGCTAGTTGAACGAACTGAAACATTTAATGCTATGCACGAAGGAGTCATTGCCATTGATAAAAATGAACGTATAACTATTTTTAATGACCGTGCCAAACAAATGATGGGCATTGAAGGAGATGTGATCGGAAAGCCGATTCGCGACGTTATTTCCGACACCCGACTCCCGGAAATATTAGTAATTGACCGTCCTATTTATAACAAAGAATTGCAGGTAAGGAATCTAAGCATTTTAAGCAATCGCATCCCGATCAGAGTGAATAACGAAACGGTCGGAGCTGTCGCCATTTTCCAGGATCGAACTGAAATCAAAAAGCTTGCGGAAGAATTAACCGGAGTGAAAGCTTTTGTCCACGCGCTTCGTGTTCAAAATCATGAACATATGAACAAATTGCACACGATAGCAGGTCTCATTCAGCTTGGACATAAAGAAAAAGCGTTAGAATATGTATTCAAAATAACGGAAGAGCAAGAAGAGCTGACAAACTTTTTAACTGAACATATTAAAGATGAAAGCATATCGGGCCTTTTACTCAGCAAAATCAGCCGGGGCAAAGAGCTCGGAATTAAAGTAGTCATTGACAGAAACAGCCATTTGGAGCGATTTCCAAAAAATATCGATCATAACGACCTGGTGATCATCATTGGGAATTTAATTGAAAATGCTTTTGATGCCTTTCAAGAGTCGACTGATCCTGACAAAGAAATATTCGTCAGCATCGATCAAAATAAAGAAATTTGCACGATATTAGTTGAAGATAACGGTCCTGGCATAGACGATTCTGTATTACCGAACATTTTTGAAAAGGGTTTTTCCACAAAAAACAAGCAAAATCATGGAATAGGCTTATATCTGGTCAAACAAATTGTTGACCGAGCAAACGGTCACATTCATGTTGAGTCGCAAAAAGGTATGGGAACTACATTTATCATCACATTTGATATGTAAAAAACAAAGGGGGCAAAAAATTTGAACAAAAAAATTAGTGTATTGTTGATTGAAGATGATCCCATGGTTCAAGAGGTGAATAAACAATTTATCCAAAAAGTCGACGGCTTTACTGTGATTGGAATCGCAGGGAACGGAAAAGAAGGCATAGAGCTTGTTCGAGAATTGAAACCTGAACTAGTTATTATAGATATTTACATGCCTAATCAGGATGGATTAGAAACGCTTAAGCAAATCCGGTCAGAGGGTCATTCCGTAGATGTCATTGCGATTACCGCTGCGAGAGATATGGAAACTGTTCGCCGTGTCCTGCAAAACGGCGCTTTTGACTACATTATGAAACCGTTTAAATTTGAACGGCTCCAACAATCATTAAAAAACTATTTGCTTTATCATAGCCAGCTGAAGGAAAAAGAAAAATTAACGCAAAAAGATGTAGACACTATGTTGTTAAACAATAAATTCAAGAACAAGCCAGAGGATCCAGACCTGCCTAAAGGGTTGAACCAAGTAACACTTGATAAGATCATCCGTTTCCTCCAAAATCAAAAAGAACCGATTTCCGCTGAAGAAGTTGCGGAAGGAATCGGTATTGCACGCGTTACTGCACGAAGATATTTAGACTACCTGGCGAAAATCAAAAAAGTCTCAATCCATGTTCAGTATGGCAGCATCGGAAGACCTGTCAATCGATATATGTTTCATTCTGATTAAGCTTGGCTAGAGGTGAAAAACAAACGAAAAAATCATTGAGCTGGACCACTTTTCTCATTTTTAAATTGCTAGGACAAATAAATGCTATGTTGGCTTTATCAGGGGAACAGTCATCGCACGTTGAATACTAATGGTGTCAATTTTCTCTTACGGACATTTTCTTTTTTAATCGGGACATAGAAAGGCTTTCGAACCTACATTATGAGTTCTCAATAAACAACGATTATTCTAAAAACGAGTTCAGAATTTTTCGCCGACTTTGCCTTTCAATGCGTTGAATTTTCAACTTTTGCTCCTCCTCCCTTGCTTTCCTTCAACCTATTGTCCGCTCTTTATCTGTTCCTTCGCCATTACCATTTTCAACTTTGCTTTTAAATTTTTTACCCCACTTTTTTAGTGGAATAACTGCCTTGTAATGATCCGTTACAAAATGCCCCATGCTAAACAAAGACACGTGATTTTTTTAAGTAAGCGTCGACGTTTTAAATCGGCAAAATATTTCAGCAAAATCAAAAAAACTCCAACTTCAAAACTTAATGATTTGAGAGTTGGAGCCATGTTCAATCAAATTAAATTTTTAGTTTGCTGTAGAAACAAAGGATTAGTCCAATTCTATAAAACTATTAGTTTATTTTATTTGGTCTTTTATTTATATAATAAGCTGTTGCTAAAGCAATTAATGCAATAATGATCAAACCAATATACCCTAATTTTGCACCGAATAAAAAGATGGCAGTCGTTGGAACCGCTCCGTCAACAAGCGATGATATTGAGTTCGCTCCTTCCGGGAAAGAAAACCCTACATTTTTTGCTGCTTGTGTGAAAAGTGGTGAAATATATGTTGCCAACAATAGACCAAAACCTAATGCAATCGTACTTGCTACAACTGTTCGAACAACGTTCCCTCGGAAAATCGGAACCATCATACTCACGATGAATGGTATTGTTGCCAAGTCGCCAAACGGCAATACTTTGTTACCAGGAACAATAATTGCCAGTAACAATACAATAGGCACCATGATCAAAGATGAAGCGATCGCTGCTGGATGTCCTACTGCCAAAGCACTGTCCATCCCTATAAATACTTCTCTGCCAGGAAATTTTGATTTTACAAATTCACTGGCAGATTCAGAAACTGGTGCAAGGCCTTCCATTAAAATGGATACCATCCGCGGTAAAAGAAGCATAACAGCTGCAGTTGATACTCCTAAATTCAACACCTCTTTAACATTCCATCCTGCCAAAATTCCGATAATAAGACCTAATATAAGCCCTAATACTGTCGATTCACCTAAAATTCCCAATCTTTTTTGAATTGATTCAGGATCAGCTTTTAAATTTTTTAATCCAGGAATAATGTTGAATAGCTTTTCTAAAGGCCAAGCAAATAAAATATACGGCGTTGACGTTCCATGAGGAAAAGATATGTTAGGATATCCATAAAATTGCTCTACATGTTTTTGAGACATATCAGCAAGGACTAAAAGGACGATTGCATGTACAGCGGCTGTTACAATCCCCATTGTAAAGCTGTCGGTCATAATACTGACAAGCGCGCCAGTGAATGCAATATGCCATAAATTCCACAAATCAATATTCAATGTTTTTGTCAAACCTACAATTAGTAAAATTAAATTGACAGTTAATCCGATTGGTATTGCCAATGCGCCTACAGTTGATCCAAAGGCAATGGCAGAAGTAGCCGGCCAACCAACATCAATAATGCTTAAATCAATACCCAGTCTTTCCACCATATCTTTTGCTGCAGGTCCTAAATTGTCCATGAGCAGACCGATAATTAAATTAATACCAATAAATCCAATTCCAACAGTTAAACCTGCCCGAAATGCACGCCCCGGCTTCATTTTTAATACTAGACCAAATAGAAAAATGATGATAGGCAATACGACTGTAGGTCCTAAATCAACAATTTTTTGGATGAAATCCATATACTCCCATCCCTTCATTAATTATTTTAATGCTTCTAATATATCGTTAAATACCTTCTCCTTTCCTACACCTGTTAGTAAAGGAACGGCATTAACAACCTTTGTTTTAATGCTTGGTGGAACAACGGTCGTAGATACGATGACATCATAATCATTTCCTGTTGACAGAACATCCGACACTTTTGATTGATGAAGTTGAACATTTATTTGTTTTTCTTCAAAAAATTCCTTCAGTTTATTCATCACCATTGTTGATGTTGCAACCCCAGTCCCACAAATGACAAGTACTTTTTTCATTTTTATTCCTCCTTTTAATATTAAAAAATTGTTTATTTTTAAAATATTTGAGATTCCAAATATGCAGCGATTTCTTTCTCGCTTTTCATTTCTTTTAAAGCAAGTAGTTTTTCTTCTTTTTGAAAAAATTCCATTAATCTTTGAAGGAGTTCTATTTGTTTTTTACCATCGTCCATCGCAAGCATCAAAATAATTGAAGCATGTACTTTATCACCAGGGCTTCCCATTACTGAAAACTCTACAGGCTTCTTTAAAATTGCAACTCCTATGGCAGTTCGAGCAACATGATGAGCATCTGTATGCGGAATTGCAACACCAACTGAAGTTAATGGCAATCCAGTCGGAAATTGGGCTTCCCTCTCTAAAACTGCATTTTTAAAGGTATCCTTAACAAAACCATGTTTATACAAAGTATCAGAGAGTTTCGAAAGAATGTCATTTTGATCATTTGCTTCAATATTTAACAAAACACAATTTTCTTGAATAATTTTTTCAAAGGAATTCATGAATCTTTCCTCCTAATTAGGTCAGAAACCCAATTGTATAAAAAAATAAATTCTGACTATTTACATTTGTTCTTTTTTGTTACTTTTGTTTTAATTATATTTGTAATCGCTTTCTTTTGTCAATATATAAAATGAAATTCATGATTGAGATGTTTTTAAAAAATTTTTTCATCAAATTGTTTACCAATTTTCAACAATAGCTGCAGCAGTCTGTTCATCAATAATTAAAACATTGATGAAGCCCCCGTTTAGTGCACCTTTTATACTTTCAAGTTTATGAATTCCTTCAACAACAGCAATCACTTGGTCAACCTTCTTTAATTCGTTTAACGAAACTCCAATGACTTTGTTTGTAAATGAATTAATAATGACATTCCCACTTTCATCAAAAAAGCGAAATCCTATATCACCAACTACACCAAGCTTCCGTAAATAATGCAAATCATTATCTTCTAAATAACCTAGCTTACGCAGCGTGGATGATTTATGCGGGTTGCCGATCCCAATAACCGCCATATCTATATTCCGTCCTTCTTCAAGCACTGCTTCGATATCTGGCATTGCTAATAATCTTTCCTTTAATTCTTCTGTCTCCACAATCGCTGGGGCATATAAATAAAGACAAGTGCAATTCATCTTTTTAGCCAATTCATGAGCAAGTTGGTTTGCATGAATTTCGACAAATTTTCTTCCCATCCCCCCTTCAAGTGGAATAATTTTTAAATCTTCTTTTCGAATATAAGGAAATTCTTTCACAAGTTCTGCGAGCGTAGTCCCCCATGAAATACCTAACCTTTTCACCGATTTTAAATTTTTGGAAAGATAATATGCGCCCGCACGTGCTACAGCTTGCTTAATCATATCAGGTGTTAATCCTACTGTAGGTACGACAATGGCATCCTTCAATCTGTAATGTTTCTCCAATTTTTGCTCCAGTTCAACTGTATGGGCGCTTTCATCTTTAATAAATATTTCTATAATTCCTGCTTCTTTAGCTCGTTGCAGCATTTTTGAAATAATCGGTCTTGACACTCCTATTTTTTTCGCTATTTGTTCTTGCGTCCAACCTTCCATATAATATAAAGTGGCCACTTTAACAAGTTGTCTTTTTTCATCCCACGTTAACATTTCGTCACCTCTTCTTTTTTTCTCAATATCATTTGATCCATCTGATTACTTATATAATTCTATAATAAACATTTCATGAGATGAATAAAAAGCTTCTGTTTTCAAACGAATAAACTTACTCTTTTATAAAGGAAAAAAATAAGAGCTTATTTACAAATTTGTTTTACTAAATGTTAATTAGTATAACAATTGTAAATAAGCCCTTTTTACATCGCGCTATTATTTTTTACTTTTGTCTATAATGTTTCTGGCGACGTCAAAAAATGATTCAGATATGGTTGGGTGAGGATGGATCATATTGGCTAGTTCTTCTACAGTGCCTTCCAGGGATATGAAAGAGGAAGCTTCTGAAATCATTTCGGTCACGTGTGGGCCAACCATTGTGACTCCAATTATTTCTCCATATTTTTCATCATACACTATTTTTATAAATCCTGATGTGTCGCCAGAAACAAGCGCTTTTCCATTTCCGGCAAGATCAAATCTTTCAGCCTTTACTTGCAGCCCTTTGCGCTCGGCCTCCTCTTCTGTCAAGCCAACACTAGCTACTTCTGGAAGCGTAAAAATGCACCTGGGAACAACTTTTTCATCCATTTTCCGTTCACAGCCTGCTGCGTTCGATGCGGCAACAATTCCTTCCATATATGCCGCATGCGCCAGCTGATATCCTCCTATGACATCGCCGACAGCATAAATATTCGGATAGCTCGTTTCCATTTTTTCGTTTACTTTAATAAAAGGCCCGTTTTGTTCTAGCTTTAATGCCTGAACGGCAGATAAATTAGGTTTTCTTCCAACGCTTACTAAAAGCGCCTCCCCTTCTACCGATACCGATTCGCCTTTTTCATTTAGACATTCGACAATGGTTTTGTCTCCGTTTTGTTTCACGCTTGTTACTTTCGCATCTGTTAAAATTTGGACTCCTTTTTTCTGCAGCGATTTAGCAAGCGCTTTGGAGGCGTCAGCATCTTCAGTTGGGATAATCCGTCCGGCCATTTCAATGATCGTTACATTTGTTTTTAGACTGGAAAAAATAGTCGCTAACTCCACCCCAATGACTCCGCCGCCAATTATGGTTAGGGAGCTTGGTATTTTTTCAATATCAAAAATGGTATCGCTTGTATAAAAAGACGCAGAGTCCAGTCCATCTATTGGGGGAACGGAAGGGGATGAACCGGTTGCCACAATAATTTTGTCTGCTTGAACACGTTCCTCTTTTTTATCCGAAACTACTTTTACAATATTTCCTTCTTCTACAAAGCCTTCTGCCTCATATACATCAATTTTTCCTTGCTTTAACAAAAACATAACACCGTTTCTGAGACGGGAGATGACTTCGTCTTTGCGCTTTTTCATTTTGTCTAATGAAATCGTGATGTTGTCCGTTTGAATTCCCCATTCTCTTGATAATTCAATTGCCTCAATAATTTCAGCGTTTTTCAACCATGTTTTGGAAGGGATGCAGCCTCTATTTAAACATGTGCCGCCCAAAAAATCTTTTTCGACTAGCATTACTTTTTTTCCAAACCGAGCTGCATGAAGTGCTGCCATGTAGCCTCCTGGTCCACCGCCAATTACTGCAATATCATACGATTTTGTCAAATTGAGCCCCCTCCTTATAAGATCATTTCATACGGGTTTTCAAGAATGCGTTTTACTTCAGCCAAAAATTCTGCAGCAGGTGCTCCATCTATTACACGGTGATCAAAAGACAGGCTGGCTGTCATCATCGGCCGAATGACGATTTCCCCGTTGACTACTACAGTTTTTTCTTGGGTTCTACCAACACCTAAAATGGCTATTTCCGGCTGATTAATAATCGGTGTAAATACATCTATCGGATACATGCCGAGATTGCTGATCGTAAAGGTAGAGCCTTTAAGCTCGTCAGGCCGGAGTTTTTGTTCCCTTGCACGTTTGCTTAAATCTTTTGCTTCTGCACAAATAGCGGCCAATCCTTTCTGCTCAACTTGTTTAATTACCGGCACCATTAAACCGTCTTTTACCGCAACTGCCACTCCAACATTAACTTCATTTTTATAAATGATTTCATCATGCTCCAAATGAACGTTCACTTCAGGGAATCGTGATAAAGCTGTACCGACTGCTTTGATAATAATGTCTGTATAAGTTAAACGGAATCCAGTTTGTTTTTCGACAACCGGAAGAAGCGCTGTTCTCATTTCGATTGCTTTTGTCATATCAATATCGCTGGCCAATGTAACATGTGGAGCAGTAAATGCGCTTTGCACCATTCTGTCGGCAACCACTTTCCGCAATCCGGATAGTTTCTTCCGGACTTCAGGCTGCTGAGCTTTCTGACTTGATGCTTGAATGGCGTTGATAACATCCTGTTTCATCACCTTGCCTCCTGCACCTGAGCCTTGAAGCGCCTTCAAGTCTATATTCTCATGCTCTGCAATTTTTCTTGCTAGCGGCGATGCTTTCGGTTGTGCCTTTTCTGTTTCTAAATATTGCTTCACATCTTTAAGGTGTATGCGTCCTTTTGGCCCGCTTCCTACAATGTTTCGAAGATCCACTTGCGCTTCTTTTGCTAAACGTCTTGCGGCAGGTGTGGCTCGTACCTTACCATTCTCATTGCTTTTTACTTCGACAGCGTCTTCGTTTGTTTCAGACTGTTCAGTCTTTTCAACGGATTGTTCGTTTGATTCCTCTGATAAAGCCGGCGGCTCGTCAGGAACCTTTTCCCCCGGTTCGCCGATATATCCGATCACTTGATTGACCGGAATTTGGTCATCCGGTTGGAAATATTTTTTCAACAATATTCCTCTGTCATATGCCTCAACTTCAATATTGATTTTATCGGTCATTATCTCAAATAACGGTTCGCCGATATCAACGGACTCTCCTTCTTCTTTAAACCATTGAAGGAGTGTGCCGACTTCCATCGTACTGCTCAGCTTCGGCATAAAAATTTCTTTTGCCATCGGTTCTCCCCCCTTTTTATTTAAATTGAACCGTTTCTTTTACTGCTTTTATAATATCCGGTACTTGCGGGACAGCTGCTTTTTCTAGATTCGGATTATAAGGAATAGGGACAGGCAGCCCGCCAAGACGTTTGATTGGGGCATCGAGATAATCGAAGGCCTCGCTCTCTGCAATGACACTAGCGATTTCACCGCCATATCCTCCGCGTTTTACAGCTTCATGGACGACTACAACTCTACCTGTCTTTTTCACAGATTCGACGATCGTTTCTTCATCCAGCGGGACAAGCGTTCTTGGATCGACAATTTCGACGTCAATTCCTTCTTTTTCAAGCTCTTTTGCCGCTTCTAATGCTTTATGCACCATAATCGCTGTTGCAACAATCGTCACATCTTTGCCTTCCCGTTTAATATCCGCTTTTCCTAATGGAATCGAGTATTGTTCTTCTGGAACGTGGCTTTTTGTTTTGTAAAGGAGTTTGTGTTCGTAGAAAATAACTGGATTATCATCGTCAATCGCCGCTTTTAATAATCCTTTTGCATCGTAAGCTGTTGACGGCTGTACGACCTTCAGCCCCGGAATATGCGCCATCCAAGCTTCCAAACTTTGAGAATGCTGGGCAGCTGCGCCTGTACCTGATCCGGCAGGAGTTCTTACAACCATCGGAACTTTCCCTTTCCCTCCAAACATGTACCGGAGCTTTGCAGCTTGGTTCACAAGCTGATCCATAGCGATTGTGATGAAATCTGAAAATTGAAGCTCCAAAATCGGCCGCATGCCTGTCAGTGCTGATCCGATCGCCGCACCAGCGATTGCCGCTTCAGAAATTGGCGTATTTCTCACACGTTCCGGTCCAAATTCCTCGATCATCCCCCGCGTGACACCAAATGCACCGCCGTAAACCCCGATATCCTCGCCTAATATATAAACATCTTCATTTTTTCTCATTTCTTGACTCATTGCTTCTCGAACTGCTTCTAAATAAGTGATCTCTCTCATCGCTTTTCCCCTCCTTAAATTTACGCATAAACGTCTTCAAGCAATGTATCAACAGACGGTTCTGGACTGTTTTCCGCAAATGTAACAGCGTCTTCAATTTCCTGGAAAGCTTCTTCTCTCAGCTGTTCAGCCTTTTCTTCTGTTAATACTCCTTTTTCAAGCAAGTACTCTTTAAACCGTTTGATCGGATCTTTTTTTCTCCACTCTTGCTCTTCTTCACGAGTGCGGTATTTTTTGGCATCGCTTTTTGAGTGGCCTTTCCATCGGTATGTTTTTGCTTCAATCAGCACAGGACCTTTCCCTGATCTGGCATGTTCAACCGCTTCATGAACAGTATTCATCACTTCAAGCATGTCGTTCCCATCGATTACTTTTCCTGGAATACCGTATGCTTGTGCACGATCCGCTATATTTTCAATATTGAACATTTCTTTCACAGATCCGCTCATTCCGTATTGGTTGTTCTCACAAAAGAACACAACTGGAAGATCCCAAATGGAAGCAAGGTTTAGCGATTCATGGAAGCTTCCTTCATTTGCTGCACCATCTCCGAAGAAGCACAATACAACATATCCTTCATTTTTCATCTTTGAAGTTAATGCCGCACCGACTGCCAGTGGTATGCCGCCGCCGACAATTCCATTTGCCCCTAGGTTTCCTTTCTCCACATCTGCAATGTGCATGGAACCGCCTTTCCCTTTACAGTATCCGGTCACTTTGCCAAACAGTTCGGCCATCATTCTATCGACTGTTGCACCTTTAGCAATGCAATGGCCGTGACCCCTGTGCGTGCTGGTAATTTTATCTTTCTCTTGCAAAACGGCAATTGATCCTGCTGCTGTTGCTTCTTGTCCTACACAAAGGTGAGTCGTTCCATGAATCATCCCTTTTGCAAAAAATTGGTCGACTTTTTCATCAAAATATCGAATCAGCCACATTTGTTTATACAATTCAACTAATCTTTCATCCGTTATAAATGCTGGAAGTGCATGATTACTCATTTCTTCCACCTCTCCTTTACATTTGTTCTTTATAGTTACTTTTGTAATAAATATAGAGTTTTTTCCGAAAATAGTCAAGGAATATCTATGAAAACTTATTTCTTTATCAGAGCCTTCAAGTAGTGAAAGTGTTTAAGCTTCTTTCCTTTTGAGAAACTAAAGATCGTCTAGCTTCCAACCATGTATTATGCAAAAAAATGACTGCCATATTTGTGTTATGGCAGCCAAGCTACTTTCAGACAAAATAGAAAGCATAAGAAATCAAGCAGAGAAAACGGTTTGCTTTTCTCTGCTTGGTTTATTTAGGGACTTATCGGACATCCCCCTGTTTACACACATGATTAACTTTTTTAAGGTCAAAGCATTTCCGCTGTTTTTTCATCTGTAATTAACACATTTATTAACTTCCCTTTTAAAACGGCTTTGATCGCATCGACTTTTTCCAGTCCTGCTGCCACTCCAATCACAAACGGAATTTCTTTTAATTTTTCAATATTAAAAGAAATGATTTTATCATTCCAAATATTTGAAGGGGCGCTTCCGTTTTCATCGATAAACTTATAGCAAATATCGCCAACAGCATCGAGTTCATTAAAATATTGTCTATACTTTTTTCCCAGCTCTGATCTCGTAATGGTTGAGTGTTTAGGTGAACCGCCGATTCCTACAAGGATGATATCCGCTTTTTCGGCAAGGTTAAAAATGCTTTGTATAGATGTTTGGGTCATAAACAATTCCTTATCTTTTTTGCTGTCAGCCATCACAGGGGCATGGAGAAGCTTATAATTTGCCTTCAATTTTTCAGCAAACATCGAAACAAGAACATTGGCATGTATATCTACCCGTTCATCCCCCATTCCTCCTACAATCGGAACAAAGGTCGTGGAGGAATAATTAAGGTTAGCTGGCATCTGCTTCGCAACAGAAAGCAATGTCGTGCCAGAAGAAACCCCGACAATTTGTCCGTCTTTCAATATCCTTAATAAATATTTGCTCGCATATTCCCCGATATTTTCCAAATCCGGTCCGTTTCCTAGATTCGGAACGCAAATGACTTCCCGAAGTCCATATTTTTTTTCAATTCTTGCTTCTATATTCATGAGAGGATGATGGGAGCCGTCATGAATTTTAATTTCAACAATTCCCAATTCTCTTGCTTTTGATAAATATTTTGAGATCAGCGACCGGCTTACACCGAACACTTTTGCGATTTCTGATTGTGTAGCTCCTTCCGCATAATACATATGAGAAATTTTCACAAGCAGCCTTCTATCTTCCAATAATTCCCCACTTCTTTCTATAAAATCTAGGTTCGTATTAAATTATAATGGTAACAGAAAGAAAATTGTTATTTTTCAAAGCGAATTTCTTTTCCAACTTCGATATGTGGGAAAGTAAAAGGCTCGACAAAAACAGCTCCTGGAAGCACATGTTCATTTGGTTTGGAAAAATAGATCGAAATATGGCCTAATTCCTTTAAATTTTTGTTTGCTGCCGAGCCGACTGCTGTGATGAAATATTCTTGATCGCCCCATATAATTTTTCCGCCCTCAACAAGCGGCTCATCCGACACATCGCCTTCAAATTCATGAATAACAGATACTTCTCTAAGCTCTTGAGGAGCATTAGGCCCAAAGAGAATTAAAACTTTTTCTTCTTCAAATGATGGGACTAGAGTACCGATTTCACGAATAATCGTTTTCGACATCTTATGATCCTCCTTGAAATCCTATTCATTATTGATACATGCCGATGCTTGCGGCATATGCGATTAAAACTGCAAGAACTCCTGTGATTAAACGGCTATACAATACAGCTGGCACACCGTATTGAATCGTTTCTGGCTTCGCTTCTCCAAGAGACAAACCGACAGGGACAAAATCCGCACCCACTTGGCCATTAATGGCAAATAGAGCCGGCAAAGCAAATTGAGGCGGAATGTTGCCCGCTGCAATTTGGCTTCCAATTAATACCCCAATGACTTGCGCAATAACAGCTCCAGGACCTAACACCGGTGACAGAATCGGGATTGTACATACGATAACGATGACGATCAATCCCCATAAAGAACTGGCAAGAGGAGAAAGAGTATTAGCGATCAAATCACCGATTCCCGTATAATTAATTATACCTATTAACATACTGACAAAAGCCATAAATGGAATAATATTTTTAATCAGCATATCAACAGAATCGCGTCCCGCCTGATAAAAAGTACCAGTTACTTTTCCTATTCCTCTTGAAAACTTCATTAATATATTTTCATTGTTTTCACGGTGTTCCTTTTTTACTTGTTCGTATTGAGCTTTAAATGCTTCCTTATCCTTCACATTGAATTTTGGACTGTCTTCTTGCTGCTCCGTTTCCGAAGCATCCGTCTGAATGTTTTGTTCTTCTGCTTCGTCCGCAAGATAAATATCCTTCACAGTAACACCCGACACAAAAATATCTTCAGTAATATGTTTTGCCAAAGGACCAGAAGGTGAAGACGGGAGAATATCAACGGTTGGGATCCTTTTCATAGGATACAAACCAATTCTGGCTGTTCCGCCGCAGTCAATCACGACACACATCATTTCATCTTCCGGAACTGAATTTTTAAAACCATCTACAGCCTCTGTACCAGTTAATTCGGCTATTCTCGCTGCCACAGGATGGATGCCGCCGCCTGTAATAGATACAACTTTTTGTTTCTTTCCTTTTGGCTCAATGCGCAAACCTTTTCCCCAGCCGCCAGAACCTTTTGCAACAAAAACAGCTCGTTTTGACATATGTTCTCCTCCTCTTTAAAATTTGAACTCGCTTTCATCTTTGTCCAAAATTTAAGATTTCGCTTCCATTCTGCGCGCCAAAAATTTTGTTATATATTCCGTAATAATTCCGCGCAATAAAATAACTACGATCCCTACGAGAAAATAACGGACAGCAAGCTCTGACATAGAATAGCCGGCTTCTTTTATTCCGTTGGCTATTCCTAAATAGACAAATAATTCTCCTGCGTTTGCATACGGGAACAACGCCGTCACCGGATGAACAAACGATACAGCTGAATCATAAAACGCCGGTTTTTGCTTTTCTGGCAAAAAGCGTCCGAACGTATAACACATCGGGTTTGTTAACAGCAATACTGATAATATCGGCATGACAGTATATCGTAACAGCATATACTTCGAAGCAAATTGTATCGCTCTATTAACCCGCTCTTCACCAATAAATTTAATAACTGCATAAGTAAATGTAAGCAAAACAACCAAAGTCGGGATAATGCCTGTAAACATACCCATAAACGTTTCTCCGCCAGCCTGGAACATTCCGATAAAATGTTCACCAATCCATTTCAACCATTCCATCTTTCACTTCTCCTTTCAGCACATTTTATATTGAAAGCTTTTTCTTTGAAATGGAAACGATAGCATTTTCGGCCGCCATTGATAAAGCCGCCAAAAATGAAGGGATTTTCCTCTTCCTTCCTGCAGCATTTTCTGTGAATTCATGGTGATCATCCAAAATTTCAGCTACATGATGGCCAATGTATTTTTCATATTTTTTAAACTTTGAGAAAACTGAAATACCTTTTAGAATATAGCAATCTTCTATAACATAATCTTTGTTCACTACAATCATTGCCATAGCGCCGGGACTAAATTTTCGCCGATTCATGCCTGAGTACAAAAAATACCCTTCTTTACCCTTGTAATGGCTTACAATTTTGTCAACATATTTTTTATAATGTCTGACTTGTATAATTGTCGCCACATATTGAATGAGCAAAATCATGGATAAAATGATTGCAAGCTTCAAAAAGAATCACCCCCTTTGCGCCGCACAAATGCATTTTTAGTTAGAAAAAAGATGATCTTGAAGAGATCTTAATTTCCAAACGGTTGTAGATGGATCTAACTCGACATCATCCAATGTTAAAAATTGACCTTGTTTAATGGAACGTTTTGCAACAATGTTTCCACTGATTAAACCGATCGGGATGTGTGAATTTTTCTTCATCTCTTGATGAGTTTCAAGCACGCCTCTTACAGAGTAGCCGCCGATGCCATCAATGGCTTCTCCTGCTTGAATATCGCGCTTGGCAACAGCGACTGTTTCTGAAACTGGCGCCCCTAATGGATGAATCGATGTATCGTGGTGCAATACTGCTTTTGCAATCGTAATAGGAGTTTCTAAACTTGCTAGATGATAAGGCCGGTAAAGAACGTAATGAGGACCTTTGCCAACTTTCAAATATCTTAATTCTGCATCTACAGGTTCTAATTCGCTTTTCACAATGACAAACACGCCCGGTGCTAATCCGTTTACATATTCAACTACTCCGAATTGACTTAAAACACCGCCGTTTTCTTGTAAATTCAACTTGTCGGCAACCGTTTCCAAATTTGCTTCCACGCCGTGCATACCAATTTTATCTGGAATGAGACCTGTAGCGTTGCTTAATAAATTCATTTCAGCCATTGTTTTTGTGCCGTCTTGGAACGCTGCAAGCATATGGGCGCTCATATGTTTTTGAGCAGCTTCTTCCTTGCATGTATCCGGATTGGCGTTTGGTATGAACGGGTTGTTTTTCCCTTTCCCAGCAACAAGCACTTCAAGACCCATTGTCTTCGCAAACTCATACAGTTCAAGCGTTGCTGCCGGTTCATCTCCCGCAGATCCTGTATAAACTAATCCGGCTGATGTAAACAAATTGTGCATAATTGATCCAATTGTAATATCTACTTCAACGTTAAGCAGTACTAAATGTTTTCTAGATCTTAATGCTTCCAGTGAAATGTTTGCACCAACTTCAGGAACCCCTGTAGCATCTACAATGACTTCTACTTCATCAGATTGAATCACTTTTCGGTAATCACTGCTGACAAGAACAGGATGTTTTTTCGTTAATTTCGATTGATAATAGCTGCTAGCTCTTTCTGCCGCTTCAATATTGACATCACAAATCCCTCTGACTTCCATGCCAGGTATGCGTGAGATTTGGGAAATCAGACCGAATCCCATTTGACCTGCACCAACAACACCTACTTTAATTGGCTGGCCGTCACGTTCCCGTGAAAGCAATTCTTGATAAATAGACATGTTTCCAGCTCCTTCTAGGCAATTTTTTTCGTCGTATGTGCACGTTTCCTGTAACATTTGTTACGACTTATAACATTTGTTAATCGTTTGTAATCATTATTATATTCCAGATGTTTAAAAAGTCAATAAATTCTTGAAAGTATTTTTCAAACTTTTTATACTTTGAAATACATATTAAAATTTGGTTATAATGATTTAAATCGTCGAAGATGTTTTATCAATTGTTGGCGTTGGAAACATTTTTATAGAAGGAAATGAATGCAGGTTTGAATAATATACTTAGTGTAGAGAAAGATCTTGGGAATTTCATCCTTCATAAAAAGAGGTGAAGAAACATGGAAATAAAAGAAATGGAAGCAACGTTGTTTTGCATTCATTGCAATGAGGAGCAAGATCATATCATTACTTACATTAACGATAAAATTTCAAGGATAGAATGTGCAAACTGCCATCACACAGTTGAAATAAAAATTGATTTATTAAACGAATTTTACCATGAGGTGTATGAAAAAATTGTTCATAAACCGGCTGAGATTACAGAGGAATACCGGAATGACCTCAGTAAATTTTTGCTTTCCCTTCCGATCCGGATCATAAAAAAGCCTTACAGCATTTATAAATATATGAAGCAGACACGAGATGTTTTTAAAACATTTAAAGAGAAGCAAAAACGGAAAAAGTAGCTTTTTTCGGCTTTCCATGCAGTTTAAATCTCCGAATCCCTTAAATGTTTACAGCCTCTTTACCTGGATTTATGCCGATTAATTGCCGGTAGTTAATAAAAAAGCAATACGGCAATTTCAACGAAATTTTTCTCCATTTTCCCCCATTTAGCTTGACGAGCAGAAAACGTTAATTTTGAATTAATAAAAAAGGGGTAGCAGCTTTTAGAAGAGAATATAATAAGTATGAATAGCCAAAGATTTATTCGGCATAAGTAGACATGGTTCGACTTAGTGATGTAAAATGATTCTGAATAGGGGAAACATGTTTTCTAGTCATTTCTTCGGAATGGAGCTTTCCCTTATTAATATTTTGTATTTTCATGCATTTGCAAATGAATTTGATTTAAAATTGGACTTTTACGTTTACTTTTTTTAATTGCGATTATGTTGTTTCTAAATAAAAACAAACATTTGGGTTAAAAGGGTTCTATACCAAATGTTGAGGTAGAAGAAATTTCTTAAAAAATAAAAAAGCATTTACGAAATGCTCTCTTTTATAATGAAAGTGGCAAAACCTCATTAAAAAGGAGACTTCGTAAATGCAAGACTATTTGCATCCCAGAGCTGATTGGATTGGAAAATGTAATGGCGTCAAAGATTGTGGAGACAGATACGCACCTTGAATTTTTCTCGAAACCAAACCTTGTTATCAACATGGCCCTCAATGCTGGAAGAGGCAAGATCCATTCATGATTATGTCTGCAGAAGATTCGAGATATCAAGTTTCGTGGAATGTATGCGTACCTCATTCTGAAAAAGCGTCGTTATAAATGTACATCTTGCGGAAAACGTTTCTTTGAATTATATGCCTTTTAGGGCGTTATCAGCGTCATACGAAATTTATCCTTCAAGCTCTTCTTATCAAAAGGAGAACGGCCAATTTTAAGGAAGTGTCTAAAGATATTGGATGATGATACTCAACGGTTATTCGATATTTTGACCGTTATGATACTTATGAAAGCCACTCATTACCACGAATTTTAGCCCTTGATGAGATCAAGTGGACAACCGAAAAAGGAACATATCAATGTGTCATTGGTGACCCTCAAGGCTACAAGGTATTGGATGTCATTCAAGACTGAAAGTTGGTCCAAGTTAAAAGATTATTTTCGCTCTTTACCGATTTATCGTATTCAAATGGTAGTCATGGATATGTGGCAGCCGTATAAAATTTTGGCCCAACAACTCTTTCAAAATTCGATTATCATCGTGGATCAATTCCATTATGCGCGCCAAAACTTTTGGGCACTCGAACCAAGACAAAGATCGAAACTCGATGAAAAAGTTGCGGTTTCTCTTCCATAAATCGAAAAAAAAGCTCATCACACGTAAACAGGAACTCTCAATATTATTTAGAGTTGCCCCCGATTTAAGGAAAGCTTACCAAGTGATAGAAGTCTTTAAAAAATAGATGACACAAAATAATGAGCGAAATGCAAGGTCAAACTTAGAACTGCTGTATTAAGCTATTGATAAATCGGGACTGAATGAGAAACGAATCTTTAAAAGCTGGGAAAAAGAAATTATCCATTCATTTATTTATCCCTACACCAACGGTTATTTAGAAGGGATTGACAATAAAATTAAAGTGATGAAACGAATTTCTTATGGTATTCGCAACTTTGATCGACTCAGAAATAAGATATTATGCTCACTTATCTAACTTTCATACATATAAAAGAGGTGCTCTTCACATCAAGTACACCCAATAATTGACATAGAACCGTTAAAGGAAGGTGAAATGATCATGATGATTGGTGATCGCATAAAGCAGCTTAGAAAAAACAAAGGTCTTACGCTATCTGAACTGGCTGAACAAGCAGGGGTGGCAAAATCTTATTTAAGTTCTATCGAACGGAATCTTCAATCAAACCCCTCTGTCCATTTCTTGGAAAAAATATCATCCGTTTTAGATGTTCCTGTTAATACATTAATAAATGGGGAAAATGAAGAAAATACGAATGTTCTTGATCCTGAATGGATGTTATTAGTACAGGAAGCAATGAATTCCGGAGTATCGAAAGAAGAATTCCGTCAGTTTTTAGAATTTACAAAAAAATGGAAATTACAGGAAAAGAAAGATCTAAATGTTAACTAAAATTTTTATATTTGTTTAGAAAAATGAACCTCTCTTCGGTTATGATTTTTTTGCTTATATTCCGCAAGGGCGGCAGAATATTTTAATACATTGCGACAGAATATTCCTTCCATGGAAGTAAGATCAGAACGACATGATGGGCACAACCATTTTCTTTCAGAGCAGCTGCTATATGAAAAACGCAGACAATTAGGACAATATTTTTTGTACACCGCTTCCTCCAAGCGCTTCATAACTCATGAAGCTGATCTTTATGTTTATTTCGTTTTTGAAAGAAAAAAATGGCTCCCATCGCGAAAAACATTATCCCAACAAGAATAAATGCATAAAAGTTTGTCGCAGTATTTGGCAAAAGTAAACCTTCATTATTCCCGCTGCCATACGTTTGAATACTGCCTAAAGAAGAATTTGCCTGAAAAACAATTTTAAAAGAAGTTTCTAACCCTTGATATTCATTTCCTAACTGTTCAGGAAATGTGATTAAAAATGTCAACTGGTCTTCTTTGGAACTTTGGATATTTCGCGGTGTAAAACCTTTAAAATCTTTTAACAATCCTTTAAACAAAAGATTTTTTTGACCATCTTTAACCTCTAAAGTTAAAGCATCAAATAATTTTTTTGATCCTTTTATATTTTCAATTAAAGTATTATATTGTATATCAGCATTTTCAACATTCTCGATAATGACCGTTCTTTCAGCCCAATCGCCTGGTTTCATGTTTTCTACTTGAAATAGCATATGGTTTGAATGAAGATTTTTTAAAGCGATACCTATTTGTGTTTCAGCGCTGAAATTTTGAACTTGCATTATGAGCCAGACAAATAAAAAACATATGAAACATCGTCCAATTGATTTGACCATGTATTTCCTCCATTATTGATTTTGAGAATGGTTGAAGTCTTCTTTTGCAGTTGATTGCTTCAAATTTTTATCAATTTCTGCAAGTGCCCGAAAAATGCTGATTAATGAGTAGCTGAACAGAATAATGCCTGGTATGATTAAAAGAATAACGCTTCCTTGTTTAGAATTGGCGAAATTCATAAAATAGCCAATATATGGGATGGTAATGCCTGTATATTTAGCAACAACATTTTTACTTAACACAAGTTCGGAATCTGCTTCCTCATTATTATCCCCTTTTGTCTGGTACATAACTTCATTGCCATTTTTGACAACCTTTATAATTCTATGTGTTACAAACACGTTTTCATCTGCTTGAAATGTAATGATGTCGCCTTCTTTGTATTTTTCCGTTTCTTTTTCAGGTTTTACAACGATCACGGAACCAGTCTGTATACTAGGTTCCATTGATCCTGAAAGAACAATTTTTAATTGATGTCCGAAAAATTTAGGCTCCCCGCCTGAAGCTTTTGACGAAATGACTGTGAATAACATGATGATTAATGAAGCCAGCAGCATGACCGATATCGTGTTGCTGATCCATTTAACAACTTTTTTCATTTTTTTACCCATTCCTTTCGCTTTGCTCAAGACACAAAACGTAATGAAATAATTGTAATCACTTTACTGTAAAGGTGGTTCGTTTTGCTCTAAAGCATTTGAAACTTGTTCTTGTTTTGCTGATTGCTGTTCTTTCAGGTGAATGTCATTTGATTTTGTTTCGGTTTTATTCTGTTCTATTTGTTGCGCTCCATTTTCTTTCATTTCATCTTTTGAATGATTTTCTTGATTCTCATTTTCTTTCATTAACGTTTCGTTGGATTGCTCTTTCTTTACTTCGTTTTCTTTCCCATTATTTTCCCGTATAGGTTCTTCCACTGGAAGTTGTTTTTGTTCTTGTTTCGAATGTTCGGATGGTTGAGCTGCCTTATCTTCATTAAGGTTTTGATCTGAGTCATTCGCAGGTTGATCAAGTTGTTCGTTCTTTTTGCAAATTACTTGAATGTTTTTGCTCCAAACATCATCATTTGTATTCATTAAAACGTTAAATTTATAATTTCCAGGTTTTTCGGCATTGTATGCTAATTGGAATTGACTCTTACTTTTTAATGCTGGAATCTTTCCTTGACTTATTTTTTCTCCATTCATTGGATCTCCTTGAGCAATGAAATATATTTCATAATGCAATGCTTCCGCTAAATCATCCCCTTCATTTTGAGCAACAGAAGATATTCGAACTTTCCCGCACGATTGAATGACCTTGTCTTTATCGTCCACAAAGCGCAGCAGAATGGATTTGTCCTCTTCAGGAATTGTTGCAGCAAGAAAACCGGTTATGGCTACTGTTTTATTAAAACTGGCCCCGGTGTAGGAACTAGCAAAGTTGAATGTTATGAAAAGAAAGTAACAAATTGCGACGATTTTGAACATTATTATCAAATGCATTTTCTTTTGCCCAAATTTTTTTACTCGTGAGTACCGAATTTCTCTCACCACCGTTTCAACTTTTAGCAATCAAGGGAAGTTGGCAGTTCCCCGCCTTCTCCCCTATATTGATAGCTATCTTGCTTCACCTGCTTCTTGCTTCGCGTCAAATTTCCAAGTTAGTTTTAAAGAATCGCCTTGGAAACGATTTTGATCTTGATTGTTGTCTACAAAGACGAATTTAACTTTGAACTTATCCGTTTCATTTGGATCTAAACCGCCAATATTCCACCAGAGCCATTCATCCTGCACTAAATCCGGCTTTAGATTTTTAAGCTGTGCCAACGTTTTTTCATAAACAATAACTTCCTTATTGCTCACATTCTTTAAAATTTGCACCTTAATATGATTGCCGAAATCATCGCCGTTATTGTCATTTTTCGCATCCGTTACAGTATAATCTGTCTCAAGAAGAACTTTAGAAATACCCAAACTTCCGCTGTTCTTTAATGTGAATTCACGCTCCATCCAATCCCCAGGCTTTAAGTTGTTGACATTAATAATTGTTTGCGGATCAAGAGTTAAATCTAATGTACCTGCTGCAAATGTGTTATTGGAGGTTTCAACATCATTAAAGTAGGCATATGTACCTCCCCCGATTAAAGATAAACCTAAAGCCGCAGTTGCTACACCCATTCCCAACTTTTGTTTAATACCCATTTTTTAGATCCTCCTCATAAGAAATATAATTAAGACTGCGTTCTTTATAACGAACACAACTTAAATATAATTGAACTCTATCATGTTGTAAACCCCTTTTTTAAAAATATTTTTATTTTTTTTTACAAATAAATCGTTCTTTATAATGAATTGTTAGAATAATGCAGTTATCTCTTGAATAAAACTATTAAATTAGAAGTATATCAGTAAAAGGTTATTTACTAATTTTTAAGGCTCATTTCCCATTCTGATAATCAAACAATTCAAGAAAAGGATTATAAACGCAGCTTGCGATCTAACTTTCATACGAGGCGCGTTGCAAGGGCACCTCAATAATTCACGTAGAATCTATAAAAAAAAATAGCAGCACAAACCATGGCCGTGGTCTGCACTACTATTGTTAGTATGTTTTTTCAGCCCTTTTGTTTATGGACTGCCGTTATCCGTTGATTGCTTTTCAGATTGTGATTTTCCGTTCGGATTGGTTGTGCCGGCTCCTTTTCCTGGACCATTATTACTGCTTGATCCGCTGCCATTCCCGTTGCTATTCGAGCCGCCGTTTCCACTATTATTTGATCCGTCAGTTCCGTTATTTCCTCCTGATGGTTTTTGGCCGTTTCCTTGGTCGCTGCCGTTGTTAGCTGGCGGTTGTGGTTGCGGCTGTTCATTGGCAGGAGGCTGATTTGGCTGCTCTATTTCTTTATTATCTTCAGGCTGCTCTTTGTTGTCCTCAGAATTTTCTTGCTGCTCTTTATCCATGTCATTTTGATTGTTCTCTTCTTTTGGCTCCTGATTTTCCTCTTCTTGTTTTTGCTCCTGTTCATTATCTTTTACTTGATCCTGTTTTTGATCCTCTTTTTTATCCTTTTCTTTTTGTTTTGGAATTGCTGGGATTGGAGTTCCCCTTACAAATAATTCAGTTCGGCCGCCAACCACTCTTTCGACGACGCTGTCCGGTTTTTCAAAATCAGGTGTTTCTATTTTTTCAGAAACGTGAGACATGATTTCTTTAAAAATAAGTCTTGAAATCTTCGCCTTCTCGTTTGTCACATACGTTTCCTGAGTCGTCTGGTCGTATCCCGTCCAAACCGCAGCCGCATAACGAGTCGTGTAGCCGACAAACCAGGCATCAGATGTTCCATCTCCTCGTATATTTTCCGGCAAGTTGGTTGTTCCTGTTTTTCCTGCTAGTGGAAGTCCTGGGATGTTCGCCAGTCGCCCTGTTCCTTCTTTCACGACGGTTTTCAACATATCGGTCATCATGTAGGCGGTATAGTCGCTCATCGCCTTCACCGGTTTGGAAGAAAGATCGATTTCTTTACCGTTTGGATAGACGACTTTCCTTACCGTAAAAGGCTTATGATAAACGCCCTCATTTCCAAAAGCGGCATACGCCCCAGCCAATTGAAGCGGGGACACACCTTTATTAAAGCCTCCGATCGCATATGAAGGATAGATCTGATCGAGCGGGATTCCGAGTTTTTCCGCAAATTCTTTTGCCCGGTCTTCCCCTACCTCCAAAAATGCTTTTACAGCCGGTATATTGTAAGACCATTGTAACGCTTTTCGCATCGATATACTGCCGCGATATTGACCGTCCCAGTTTTTGATTTCTTTGCCATGGATGGTGAGCGGCTCGTCAATGAACTGTTTATATGTAGACCATTTGAAATGTTCGATTCCCGGGCCGTAATCCAAGATCGGCTTAATCGTCGAACCTGGCTGTCTTTTCGTTTGTGTTGCGTAGTTAAAACCTCTTTGTACTTCTTGATCTGAGTTGCGGTTTCCGCCAATTGCCCTGACAGCGCCAGTCTGTGTATCAAGTAGCACGACTCCTGCCCGGAACTGATCGTCTGGATAATAAATGTATTGATCAGTTGTCAGCACTTTTTCTGTAAATTTTTGAGCATCCGGATCAAGGGTTGTATAAATTTTTAAACCGCCCGTATAGATATCCTTTTCCGATATTCCGGCATCAACAATATCTTTGATGACTTGATCGATAAACGCTTGATATTTCGGCCCTTCTTTTTTCTTCTTTAATAATTTCTCAACCGGGATCGCTTTCGCATCTTGCTCTTCTTTTTCGGTAATAAAGCCATGCTTCCTCATTAACGACAATACTATATTTCTTCTTTTTTCAGCTAAATCCGGATTTTTAAATGGATCGTATTCGCTCGGTCTTTGCGGCAGCCCCGCCAACAGCGCCGCTTCACTAATCGTCAGCTTTTTCACGGATTTGTTAAAATATGTTTCTGCCGCTGTCGCAACCCCGTATGCTCCTTGACCGAAATACACTTTATTTAAATACATTTCAAGAATGTCTTCTTTTGAGTAGCGTCGTTCCAACTGAACAGCCAAGTAAGCTTCTTGTATTTTTCGCTTGAGCGTTTTTTCAGGCGTTAAGAATGAATTTTTGACTACCTGCTGGGTAATCGTACTTCCGCCTTCAGCGCCGAATCCTTCTTTTACATTCGCAACGGTTGCACCTGCGATTCGTTTAAAATCGATTCCATTATGCTCAAAAAACCGCACATCTTCTGTTGCGATAAACGCATTTTGTACATTTTTCGGTATATTTTCGATTTTGATGATTTTCCGATGTTCGCTTCCTGAAATATCTCGCACTTTTTCATTATACATATCATAAACGGTTGAGGATAACGGATCTTTCAGTAATTTCGGGTCTAGTGCAGGGGCGCTTATAATGTAAGACAATACCACGATACCGCCAGCAGTCATCATTACGATAATCGCAAGAATAAAGGCTGTCATGATTTTTATGAGCGGAGATTTTTTAGAAGCTGATTTCTTTTTTTGACGTTTCTCCATACGCGTCTGATATTGATCTCCCATTTCCGTCTCCTCCTAACCTGTATAGAAGGTAATCTATAAATAATACACGATTAAGATTATACGGATGACGAGAAGATTTTTGTGGTGGAATTTGTCGGCAACAGACAATTTTTTTTACAAAAAAATTATAACACTTATTTGAACTACTCTTAAAATAAAACACTTTTTAGAATAGTACCCCTGTTTTGAAAAAGATTTGCGAACCTTCATAACATTCCTCTTCATTTAGGAAGTGTTTTATCGAACAGATCGTAATAAGTTCCTACTAAATAGAGGAAGAATCGACCTTATCTTTGCTCCGTAAATATCTTCGAAGTTCAAGAGTATTGCTATTTACCATAAATTGTAACAGTTTTATAGCAATGAGTTTTTTCATTATTCTTTGATGAATCGAAAGAATATTATATACTAGAAACATATTTATTTTTTTACTTAAACGCAGAAAAGCGTAAAACCTGAAAAGCGATTAAGTAAAAAAGTATGCTGCCAGTTATTCTAGTATATTTTTCATAATGGACAGAAAGGCATGAACACCATGGAAAAAGATCAAACATTAAAAAAAGGGTTATTACCTCGACATGTTCAGTTTATTGCGCTAGCAGGCATGATTGGAACAGGAATTTTTAAAGGGAGCTCAGATACATTAAATATTGCCGGCCCAAGTGTTGTAATAGCTTACTTATTAGGAGGCCTTTTATTATTTATTGTCATGACGGCACTGGCTGAGATGGCGATTGTTTATCCTAACTTAAACGTTCAGCATCTTGTTTATAAAGCTTTTGGCTTCCATATATCCTTTATTGTAGGATGGCTTTATTGGATCAATTGGATTGTTGTCACCGTTGTTGAAATTTTAGCAGCAGGAAGCTTTCTGAAATATTGGTTTCCAACCGTACCGTTATGGCTTTTAAGTCTCCTTTGTATGGTTTTAATCGTTGGAATGAATTTGTTTCAAGTAAAGTACTATGGTGAAATTGAGTTTTGGTTTGCAGGAATTAAAATTTTCGCATTAATCGCTTTCATTTTATTAGGCTTTGGCATTTTGTTTGGAATTATTCCGAGCAATATTGATGATCCTTTTTCTAACTACACGGCACACGGCGGGTTCTTTCCTTATGGAATTGGAGGAATGTTAAGCGCCTTTTTAGTCGTCATGTTTTCATACGGCGGGGCTGAGTTAATCGGTGTTGCGGTCACAGAAACAAAAGATGCAGAAAAGGTTTTGCCAAAAGTCATTAAAGGAACGATGTGGAGAGTTATTCTCTTTTATATGCTTCCTATTCTTATTATTTGTGGTTTAATGCCGTGGAATCAAGTGACAGGGGAAGACAGTCCATTTGTCCAAGTATTGAGCATCACAGGTCTTCCTGGAGCCGCTCATATTATGAATTTTGTCCTTATTACTGCTGTTTTATCAGCGGCGAACTCAGGGATTTACGCAACTTCCAGAACATTATATTCCATGGCTCAAAGCGGTGAAGCGCCAAAAAGATTTTTAAAGATTTCCAAACAAGGAATACCGATCAACTGTATTACCGTTACGGCTATCTGTATTTTATTCGGGGTATTTTTAGCTTATATGACTCCAGACCGAGTCATCAGCTATTTAATGACGATACCTGGTTTTACGATTATTTTATTATGGACAAGCATTTGTCTGGCTCAGCTAAAGCTTCGTTCTCAGTATAAGGAGAAACCATATTTCCAAGTAAAATGGTTCCCATACACAACGATAGTAGCCACCGTTTCATTATTGGTCATCTTTTTCTCTTTTATCTTTAATAAGAAAAATATGATCGGTTCTACTGTTTGCCTTGTCATCTTAGCACTGCTCACCATATTTTCTTTTATGAATAAAAACAGAAAAGAAAAAAGCGATAAAAATAACAAGGATATGGTAGAAAGTCCGTAAAATAAGGACATTAAAAGACTCATTCGTAACTCTGTCAAAAAAATGCAGTGTCTTGAAAGATGCACATGATAACAAATTCTAGGGGGGCTGTCCAAAGGTAAACCTTCCCCTGTCAGACAGTTGATTATAAACGGGGGTGTCTAATAAGTCGTTTTTACGGCTTATAGACGCCCCCATTAATGTTTTAGAAACGCTGATATATCAATGCTTATGATGTTTTGTTTTCAGTGGATTTTGACTTTCTAAGACAGCCCCTACTAATCTTAGTATGTTTTTTATGATAGTTTTCCCACCGGAAGACGGGAATAGGAAACATTATGATAGGTCAAGATAACAGATTATTTTTTCAACTTCTCGGAAACAAGATATGCTACGAGCACGTATCGTTCCGGCGCGGAGCCGATAAAATGAAACGGATAACATGTACTGACAGTTAACGTAGCCCTCGGTTTCGGAACGATCACGGTCCGGTCGTCTTTATCAACGATCCGAACCTTATAGATTTTATAAGTAAATTCTCCAGCTGAAGTTGTGACGATTAACTCGTCTCCTTTTCCTACTTCCCCTAGCCTACGAAACACGGTGTCGCGATGACCGGAAAGAACCGAATTGTCTGCCTCTCCTGGCAATACGCTTCCTGCAAAATGACCGACCCCTTTTTCAAGCTCTTCTTCGTTCGTTCCATGGTATATCGGAAGTACTGCATTTAGTTTTGGAATAAACAGCTCTCCTATTTGCTCCCCAATTTTAGGTCGTGTCGGATATAAAACCTTTTCTGCCTTCGTATTTTTTTCTGGGGCCGGCTGTGCAGCTTCCGCCTTCTGTTTCGTTTCAGAATGGGTCTCAGGCAGTAGCATTCCTTTGAAAAGTTTATAGCTGTTTGCGGCTGAAAACCATAGGCCGGCTAATATAATCATTGATGCAAAGAAAAGAAGAAACAACCGCTTGTTTCGGCTGCTTCTTTTTGTAGTTTCCAGCATATTAAACCTTCCTTGCTTGCCTAAAAATTAAAAATCCCGCTAAAACAATGAACAATCCTACAATAGCATTCACGCCATAGCCGGAATCTGTTTTCGGCAATTTTGCACCTTTTACTGTTTTATGCTCATTGTCCTTTACAGCTTTTAGCTTTTTTTCTATTTTTTGCGAAACGTTTTTCTCTTGTTTCACACTTTTGGCTTCTTGAGCGCCGTGACGAATCGTTTGCCCAGTTCGATGTAACGTATCTGAATCAACGATTTCTCCGGTAATGAGGAGATCAGCCAAAAATTCTCCACTTTCACTGTATATGTTGATTTTCAATTTTGCATTGATCAATTCTTTCAAGTTAAATAGATCAAACAGCGAAAGCTCCTTTTCAGACCCATCTTTTACAAGGGAAAATGTAACTTTAATTTTAAAAATACGTTGAAAATCTTTAAAAATCGAAATTAACTCCTCGATTTGGCTCTTTGTAAGCTCTGTCGCTTCATCAAACCCTTCAAAAGCCATCATCCGATCCGCCAAGTCCAACAAAGCTATAATTGTCTCTTCTTTCATAAGATGCTCTTCAATTGATCGCAAATGGTTCTTTAACCGCTCGATTTCTTCTTTTGTCAATCCGTATTCCTGCTCAAAAACCGTTAATAAATCGTAAAGGAGCTCGTCTTCTACACCAGCATCCCATTCTTCACTTAAAAATGTTATAACATCCTCTTCCAAATCATCTAGAAAAACGTAATCCTCCAATTTTTTTCCGTGTTCTTGAAGCAGCTGGCGCAACTCCTTTTCATTTAAATCATATTCATCATAAATATAGGATAAATTGCTTAAATCCTTTTTAATAACTTCTCCTAAAAATCTTTCTAAACTTTTAACGGTTTTAAAGTCTTCCAGTTTTCTCTCATATAAACTCAAAGATCTATTAATATAGTCAATCGTCACAGGAAATCCTCTAATACTACTAATTTTCGCCAAATAGTCTTGCAAATTTTTATCAAAATTTGGATCACGCTCTATGTAAAGCATGACGGCATCATACAAATTTTCTACAAACACATACTCATCTAGATCTTCACCGTGTTCTTGAAGCAGCTGGCGCAAACTGGCTTCATTTAAATTAAATTCGTCATATATTTCGGTTAAATTGCTTAAATCTTTTTGAATGACCTCTCCTAAAAAATCACGAAGTTCTTCAACAGAATCAAAATTTTCGATCTTTTCTTCATATTGAGCTAACGAAAATTCGATATGTTCTCTTGTAACTTTGAAACCTCTTTGTTTACTTACTTCCTCTAAATATTGATTCAGTTCTTTCTCAAAAGATGCTTGTTGTGCAGCTGATGACGGCTTTGGCATCACTCCTATCCACAAAATAAAAGCTAGTAATATGAATCCCCATTTTTTCATCATAATCCTCTTTTCCTCTTTTTTTATATCTCTTGAGAAAATTATAAATAGGAATAACGAATCAATCAACAAAATTTTTACAATTTTTACAAAAATTTTTACATGCACAAAAAAAGTGGGGCTGTCTAATAAGTCGTTTTTTCGGCTTATTGACGGCCCCCTTTTATGAAATATCGATGTTAATGATTTTTGGTTTTCAATAGGGATTTGACTTTCTGGACAGCCCCGTTTAATGTTAGAAGTCGTTTTCTTCATTTTCTTCATTCAAATTTTGCAATTGCTGCAATTCTATGATTCGACTTTTATCTTTTTCAAAAAATTGAATCAGATCCCCTATTCGGTCAATAGCATCCCAGCTCAAATGGTGCTCAATTCCTTCCACGTCGCGATAGATGTTTTCTTCTTTGACGCCAATAATCCGCAAAAATTGCTCTAACAGATCATGCCGGTAGACGAGGCGTTTTCCGATTTTTTTTCCTTTCGGCGTTAAGACGAACCCTCTATATTTTTCGTAAACTAAGTAGTCATCCTTGTCGAGCTTCTGCACCATTTTTGTAACGGAAGAAGGGTGTACAGATAACGCTTCTGCTATATCCGACACTCTCGCATAGCCTTTATTTTCAATTAGCAAATATATTTGTTCAATATAGTCTTCCATACTCGGGGTTGGCATTGGTTATCCTCCATTAATATCTTCATCATACAAAGTTTACTATATAAAAGCACCATAAGACAAGCGTATGGAGGAGATCAACCGTTATGAAAGACAATTTAATAGCCGATTTTCATCCTGTCTTTTTTACAGTTTTATGCAATCGCAAATATCTCGCAATCCATCCATGTTTCGGAGAAAACAAAAAGCTTATGAAAAACACTAATCCTGTGGCAAATGCCATTGAGCCAGAAATAGAAGTGTCGACCCAAGCTGCTATATAATAGCCCGCTACAGCAGATATTACGCCAAATAATCCGCTTAATACTAGCATAATAGAAAGTCTATCTGTCCAAAGATAAGCCGAGGCAGCTGGAGTAATTAACATCGCAACGACCATAATTGCTCCGACCGCATCAAAAGAAGCAACTGTCGTGATCGATACTAAGCATAAGAATACATAATGCATGAGTAAAACAGGAATCCCTAAGCTGGCAGCAAGCGCAGGATCAAATGAAGTGATTTTCCATTCTTTATAAAAAGCGACAAGAACAAATAAAACAACAAACAAAACGAGAGCCAGCAATGCTGTAGCCTTCGGAACCTCGCCAATTAGAGGAAGTGAAATTTTATTCCAAGGTATAAAGGTGATTTCCCCCATTAAAGCATGTTGAACATCTAAATGTGCATTTCCTACAGAAGTCGCTATTAAAATAACGCCAATAGCAAACATCGTCGTAAACACAATTCCTATTGCTGCATCTTGCTGAACGTCTAAAGAATGAAGCCACTGCACTAAAAAAGCTGTCAATAGTCCTGCAAATATAGCACCAATGAGCATATGAGTTCCGCTTAATTCACGTGTAATAATAAAAGCGATGACAATTCCTAACAGAACCGTATGACTAATTGCATCAGCCATCATCGCCATTTTCCTGAGTATCAGAAATACACCTATTAAGCCGCAGGACAGCCCTACTAAAGAAGCAGTTACGATAATCCACATAGCATGATAAGTCATGGTCATTCTACCCCTTTTGTTCTTAAGGCCTTACTGGTATGAATATTCACTAATCTTTTTTGCATTTTCAATTGTAAATACTTGACCAGAATCCCTTTCTCTTTGCCAAAGAAAAGCGATAAGAAAAACAGTGCGGACGCCACAATGACGATAAAAGGTCCTGTAGGCCATCCTCTTCCCAATGCACTGATGAATGTTCCTAATGCTCCAGCCGCTCCCCCAAACAGTGCTGATATGATAATCATCCGTTGAAAAGACTGTGTCCAATAGCGGGCACTTACTGACGGGATAATCAGCAGGGCGGCAATTAAAATAACTCCTACAGCTTGAATCCCGATGACAATCGTTGTGACAAGAATCGTTGTATATAATCCGTTCATCCATTTAAGTGACAGTCCTAATCCTTTTGCAAATTCCGGATCGAAAAGATATATTTTCCATTCTTTAAATGCAATGAATACAATCAAAATAACCGCCAAAGCTAGGATTAACATTGTAGTGACATCTGATCTGACCATCGAGGCGGCCTGACCGAAAATAAAACTGTCCAAACCGCTCTGATTTCCGCCTGACGTCCGATTCACAACTGTCAGGAGCATGATTCCTAAGCCAAAAAAAATAGACAGCACCATTCCCATCGCCGTATCTGCCGAAATTCTAGTTGATGAACGTATCCATTGGATAAATGATGCTCCAATCAAAGCGCTGATGGATGCTCCAATGATCATGACAAATAAGTTTTTTTCTCCAAGTAGAAGAAAGGCGATCACAACACCGGGCAATGCTGCATGAGCTAAGGCATCGCTCATTAAGCTTTGCCGCTTCCAATAGGCTAAACAGCCCATTGTTCCAGCAGCAATCCCAAAAATCATCGTGCTAAATAACACCCATTGTGTGTTGCTATTTAATAGGATTGTGAACATGAAGACTCTCCTCTCTCAACCAGCGCAAGTCTCCTCCATAAGTTCGCGAAATATTTTCTCTAGTAAAAATTTGCTTCGTTTTTCCGTACTGAATGACGGTGCGATTTAATAAAAGAACATGGTCAAAATAATCTTCTACTGTTTGCAAATCATGGTGCACGACCATGACCGTTTTTCCTAAAGCTTTTAATTCTTTCAGCAATGTCATAATAGCGCGTTCTGTTGCTGCATCAACACCAGCCAGCGGTTCGTCCATAAAATACAAGTCGGCATTTTGCACTAATGCGCGTGCTAAAAACACACGCTGCTGTTGACCGCCAGAAAGCTGGCTTATCTGACGGTCAGCGTAATCAGCCATCCCTAATTTTTCCAAGGCCTCGAATGCTTTTTGTTTATGCAATCGGGATGGCCGCTTCAGCCATCCGATTTGCCCATATAGTCCCATAGTGACAACATCCAATGCGTTTGTTGGAAAGTCCCAATCGACCGAACCTCGCTGTGGTACATAACCGATCCTTTTTTGGACCTTGTTGAATGGCAATCCAAAAAATTTCACTGATCCCGTTAAGGAAGGGTGAAGATTTAATATTGTTTTTAAAAGCGTCGACTTTCCAGCACCGTTCGGACCGACGATTCCCACTAGCGAACCAGCCTGCACTACAAAATTCACATCGAAGAGCACTGTATTTTTTCGATAGGAAGCGGACAGATTCTCTACTTGAAGCACTGCTTCAGCCATGCTATTTTCCTCCTTCGCTTAATGCTTCATAAATCGTATTGATATTATGGCGATACATTCCTATATAAGTTCCTTCTTCTGTTCCTTCCTCACCCATTGCATCAGAGTAAAGCTCCCCGCCTAATGTAACGTTAATTCCTTCACTTTTCGCTCCTTCTATGACAGCCTTGATCGATTTTTCATTAATACTTGATTCGATAAATACGGCAGGAACTTTGTACTTTTTAATAATGTCAATCGTATCTTGAATATCTGTAATACCGATTTCGGAATCAGTGCTAAGTCCTTGAAGACCAACTACTTTAATGCCGTGCATTCGTCCGAAATATCCGAAAGCATCATGCGCTGTGACAAGAACTCTTTGACTTTCTGGAATGTCCGCAAGCTTTTCGGCTTCTTTTTTCAAATCAGCTAATCTAGCAAAATATTTCTTTTTATTTTCTTCAAAATAATCTGCGTCTTCCGGAGAGAATTCTTTTAATTGTTCAACCGCAGCATCCAATGCCTGCTGCCAAAGGTTCAGATCAAACCAAATATGAGGATCAACTACCCCTTTTTCATCCTTTAAAAGAGATTCTTCAGGAATGGTTTCACCGACTGCAAGAACAGGTTTTGATTCAGAGATCTTTTCAAATATTTCAACCATGTTCGCTTCCAAATGCAATCCGTTGTAAAAAATGATATCTGCTTCTTCAAGAGTTTCCATATCACTTTGAGTAGCCTTATACAAATGAGGGTCTACAGACGGCCCCATTAAACTTTTGACATTTAAACGATCGCCGCCGATTACAGACAACGGCTCGCCAATTTGTGCAATCGTTGTGACGACATTAATTTTTCCATCTTTTGATCGTTTGGATGCTTCTTGTCCAGAACTACACGCGCTTAACACCAGCAAGGCACTAATTAAGAATAAGCACCCCATTTTTTTCATAACATTTTTCATTTTTTCGCACTCTCCTTTTATTTTTATGAATTGATTTGATTTTTAAGTCAGCCCATCTCTCTAGTTTATTGGCGAACGATTTCTATTAAATATCGACAACCATTCTGGCAAATTGTGAATTCAGGAATCAAACATTGTCCGTTTTTTATAGAAAACTCCTATATGTAACCTCAATTTGTTTTTATTCCTGAGAAGAAACAAAACTGAAAAAACGCAATCAATGAATAAATGCCAAAACACTTACAGACATGAATTTCATTTCGCTAGTTGATTTGTTTCAGCTTCGCCATTCAGCTTACCGTTTGGCTTAATACTTTACAGAAAGTTGCCGGCTTCATGTTGCACAAATAAGAATTTTTTCCATTCCTTCACCTACTTTTTTACCATAGTTATAAATATTGCCTAAGGGCAAACTTTATGTTAAAAAAATTCCTTCACACATATTTATTTTATTGAGTTTAAATTTTGTTGTTATTGCATATATTTTTCCTTAATGCAAATTTAATACCATTTTTGAGAAACTGTCAAGTATAAACCATCTGAATGAACGGGAGAAATTAAAACGAAATGGAAGAACCGCATTCGTACTCAGCGGTGCAAAGAGATGAGGAACACTCGCACAAGTGTCCTAATGAATGATGATCAAGGAAGGATTTGCTTGTTATTTCTAATACCGGATAACTAAGATACAATTTTCTCAACAATCATAAAGAGCCTTATTAAGATACGAATTATATATAGATCCCATCAGAGCTGTTTGTTTATCGATTTCAATATGGGACTCCTGCAATAAATTTTCTAAAGTCTCGGTCAATCTTGTTGAACCGGGAAATTCTTGATTGAAAAAGACCACGCACTTCTTCAAGTACAACGACCGTTACACAAATTTAAAAAGGGACAACAATGAATCTATTGTTATCCCTATTTTTGTTTAATATATTTTGGCGCAATCCTTTTTAGTTTGAGCAGATCCTCTGTGGTGTCAATGTCAAATCCCCATTCTGAATTTTCAAACGGTACAGCCATTAAGCTGGAATAATGTTTTTGGACAATTGATTTTCCTCCCTCATCACCTTGAATTTGCTCAAATTCATCAAATAATTCAGTATCAAACAATACAGGGTGTCCAAGCACATTATTATACTTAGGGCGGAAAATGCGGACACCTTCTTTTCGATATTGATCATAAGATTCTAGTAGTTTAGTTATAACTATTGGAGGTACAAAGGGCTGGTCTGCCAAAAATACGAAGACTGCATCCGTTCGTCCCTTTAAAGCCTGAATCCCTGCTTTAAGAGAGGAAGCCATGCCGGATTCATAATCCCGATTCTCAATGATTTCTATTTCTGTTAAATCAGATGTGTGTTTGCGCAGCTCTTCGATATGTTTGCCGCCCACCAATACAATTGGTTTTAAGCCAGCTGCGGTAGCGGTGTTCACAGAGTAGCGAAATAATGGCTTCCCACCTAGAGATAATAACAGCTTAGGTTTTCCCATCCGTTTTGACATTCCGGCTGCTAAAATAATTGCTCCAACCTTTTTCAAACCATCTCTCCCCCAGACTCATTGTCACTGTCTCAATTCCTCAACCGCACCCAGCAAATACACTTCCGCTTTCTCACCTGCATTAAATCCTTTTCCCCCAGGCACTTTAACGAGACAATTGCTTTCCAGAAAGCTGGACAGAACATTAGAAGCTTGTTTCTTTGATATTTTCACTCTTAGTTCACCGGTTGGGGAAACGTACGTTAATCCTCGTAAAAACCGGGTGTGAAGCATTTGCTTCCCTTCAATTGCCTCGTCACATACAACCGTTACCCGTTTCGGCAGCGGATCCTTAGAACCGCTCATATAGCGTATAGCAGGCAGCACATAAAGATGTGCATTGACGTAAGACGAAGCTGGATTTCCTGCCAAAGCAAAAATCGGCTTATCCTGCCATACTCCGCACAAAACTGGCATTCCAGGGCGAGCTAATGTTTTCCAGAATATCACTTTCGCATTAATTTTTTCAAATACCTTTCCAAGGAAGTCATATTCGCCCATGGACACGCCTCCGCTTGTTACTAAAATGTCCACCTGCTGTAGAATCTCTAGCATCTTTTTTTCTAGCTCTTCTACTTTGTCCGGGGCAATCCCGAAATAAACCGGTTCACCTCCTGCTTGACTCACTTGACCGGCCAGCATTACGCCGTTACTGTCACGAAGCTTTCCAGGGACGATCGGCTCATCTACGTTTAATAATTCACTTCCCGTTGAAAGAATACCAACCTTAGGCTTCGCATAAACCGCAACAGATGCAATCCCGAATGTAGCGAGCAGACCCAGTTCAATTGGTCCTAAAAGCGTCCCTTGTGTGAGGACGTCCTTCCCTTCTTCAACATCTTGTCCCTTTTTGGCAATAGCATCGCCAATTTTAACCGATTGATAAACCAAAACGCTTTCGCTATCTTCCATTGCATTCTCAGTTTTCTCTACCATAACGACTGCGTTTGCACCTTCGGGGATAGGTGCTCCCGTCATAATGCGGCTGGCCGTACCTTGGGTAATTTTTTGTTGAGGTAAATATCCAGCGGGAATCTCTTCCAAAACCTTCAGCTTTACCGGGTCAGAAGCGCTGGCATTGATCACATCCTCCGCACGCAGAGCGTAACCGTCTACAGTGGAACGGTCAAACATAGGGACATCGTGATCAGCCCTTACCGTTTCCGCTAGATAGTACCCAAGAGCTTTAGACAGAGGTATGGTAATAACCGGAAGGGGACGTATCACAGAGAGAATAAGACGTTGTGCTTCTTCAAATGGGATAGGGGAAGAATTCGGGATATATAACATGCAATCACCACCTGTATATTTTGAAATGATCCTGCGCCTTTCATTAGTTGAAAAATACGTTCTTTTGTCCCTTCAATCGACCGACAATTTCGTTGTTATCATAGCGATTAGCTGAAATATATGTTCTTTTCTCCCCCCGCTCTGTTTTATCCTCCAATATAGTACATCTCTATCTTCTTTTTGTTCGGCATCGTTGTATTGTTAAATCTTTCTTCAGAGTAACGATCAGCTCGACGGCTCCAAACATCCTGAATGAGATTCCTAATTTCTTCATCCTTTGCCCCGCTGCGGAGCTGCGCCCGCAAATCTGTCCCTTGCGAGGCAAATAGACAGGTGTAAAGATTGCCGTCCGCTGAGAGTCGAGCTCTTGTGCACGTGGAACAAAAAGAGTCCGTTACGGAAGAAATAATGCCTATTTCCTCATTTGTGCCGCGATAGCGATAACGAGAGGCTACTTCTCCAAAATAATTGGACGGGATTGGTTCTAACGGCATTTCAGCGTTCACACGTTCGAAAATTTCTTGCTTAGATACCACTTGTGTAAGATTCCAGCCGTTGCTATTTCCTACATCCATAAATTCAATAAAGCGTAAAACATGTCCGGTCCCGCGGAAGTGACGCGCCATGGGCACAATGTCCTGATCATTGATCCCCTTTTGTACAACCATATTCACTTTCACCTTCATACCTGCCTTTGCGGCCGCTTCAATCCCTTCAAGAACTGTTTTGACGTCACAGCGGCCGCCGTTCATTTGGCGAAAAACTTTATCATCTAAGCTGTCCAAACTAACGTTGACACGGTGAAGACCAGCGTCCTTTAACGCTTTCGCATGTTTGGCAAGAAGAGAACCGTTCGTAGTCAAAGCAATGTCAGAAATACCCTCTATAGAACCGAGCATTTCAATTAACTTCGGCAGCTCTTTGCGCAGCAACGGCTCTCCCCCTGATAGGCGAATTTTCTCGACGCCAAGTGAGGCAAAAATGCGAGCCAGTCGAGTTATTTCCTCAAAACTGAGCAACTGATCATTTTTGAGAAATTGAAAATAAGGACCAAAAATCTCCGCTGGCATACAATAGCGGCAGCGAAAATTACACCGATCAGTAACTGAAATGCGCAAATCACGGAGAGGACGCTGAAGGGTATCGGTTATTTTGTTCATATTGCCCATTTTTACACTCTCCTATCATGCTAACATTATTTTGGAGAAAAAGCTTCTCATGAAAATTTCAAGTTGTTCTGAATTTTCGAAACTTTTTGATATAGGCGATGATGAATCAGTTCTCACTTGTTTTTTAGTTACCGCCTAAAAATATAAATGGCGGAGGATGGAGAAGACTCCATCTAAAACTCCGTCATTTGTTTCAATTTTTCAAGCAAGCTTATTTTCAAAAACGAGTGATACTCTGGTACTGCCTCCGGTACTGCTTATAAAACCTGCTGACCTTGGTTTATAAAAAGGAGATGGCCGGAAATCCTATTATATGTTTCTATCAAGTTGAAAATTATGTCTAGTCATTCTAAATCTTCAGACAATATTTTCGATGTGCACCATCTCCTGCTCCTCAGATCAGTGTCAAAGATAGCATGATTAAAAGCTTTGCTTTATGTCCTTCTCCGAAAAAATTGTTTTAATGTTCGAATGCTCATCATGGCAACGTTATAAGCATGATAAAAATAAGTCCTTTTCTTCCTAATGATTTCATTATTTTACTGTTGAAAAGATATTCCATTGACCTGATTGCAGCTGATCACATAATTGAGCGAGAAATCTTCCACCGTAGGCGCCATCAATTGTACGATGATCATATGAAGCATTTAATGTGATCATCGGCTTTATCAAAGTTTCATGACGATTCGTTAAAACAGGCTGTTCTATTATATTTCCAACTGCTAAGATGCCGGTTTCAGGAGGATTTACGATTGCCACAAACTCGTCAACTCCAACTGAGCCAAGATTGGAGATTGTGAAAGTTCCTCCACGCATTTCTTCAGGCTTCAATAAGCCTTTTCTCGCTTTTTCAACCAATTCTGTTCTTTTTTCTGCAATCTCGATTAAGGACAATTGATCTGCCTGATGGATGACGGGAACAACTAAACCGTCATCAATAGCAACCGCTAGACCAATATTAATATCTTCATGCTCCAAAATATAAGGATCTCCTTCAGAATCTATGAATGAGGCATTTACCCTCGGGAATTTCTTCAATGTTAAAGCCACCGCCTGTATGAGAAAATCATTAAATGATAAACGAACGCCTGCCGAATGTTCAATGCTTGAAACTACTGCCTGCCGCAATTGCACAATGGATGATACATCGACTCTTTTCTTGATTTGGAATTGAGGAACATTCATAAAGCTTGCGGTCATTCGCTGCGCAATCGTTTTTCTCATACTTGTAAGGTTAACCCTTTTCCCTTTAGCATGTATCGATGCTATGACTTTATTTTCTGTTTTAACACTTTGATTCACTACATTTGCAGCTGCTTCCGCCACATCTTTCAGAATCACTCTTCCCCTTGGTCCCGAGCCTTTAATTTTGGTTAGATCTACTCCGCGCTGCTTTGCAAGTCTTCTAGCTGCTGGAGAAACTCGGATTCTTTCAGTCTTTCCTGGTGAGATGTTCTCTTCTTTTACAGGATTATGATCGGAGCTGCCTTTTTGTTCGGTGGAATGTTTACCACTCGATACATATGCAAGAACAGTTCCTACTGGTACAGTTTCACCCTCATCCACAACAATTTCTTCTAACGTTCCCTCTACTTCTGATTCAACCTCAAGACTGGATTTTTCAGTTTCTACAATTAAAATTGGGTCATCTATTTTAATGATATCACCAATTTTGACTTCCCATGAAACTATACGAGCCTCTTCCATTGATGAATCCAATTTAGGAAGTACAATTTCCTGCCGCACTTTTTTCCTCCTTCGTCATAACACATAGATAGCATCTTTTTGTGTATATAAATTGCAATTATTTATCAAAATGCTTTCAAATAATTGTTGTACTGTACCATTACACTGTTTCCATTTGTAAATACAAAGATTTTTTTACTCCTTGAATGATATCTTTCGTTTGTGGGAGCATTTCTTTTTCTAAATTTAAGTTATATGGAACAGGAACATCTTCCGCCCCCACTCGTTGTACCGGTGCATCCAGATCATCAAAAGCCTCCTCTTGAATTCTGGCAGCAATTTCAGCTCCCCAGCCGTAAGAACGAGTCGCTTCATGCACAACAACTACTCGGTTCGTCTTTTTTACTGACTCCTTAACTGTTTCTATATCTAGAGGAACAAGAGTACGCAAATCAATTACTTCAGCATCGATTCCTTCTTTTTCTAATTCTTTTGCAGCTTCAAGCGAAAACTGTACCATTCTTGACAGCGTAACAATCGTAACATCCTTTCCAGACCTTTTAATATCCGCCTTTCCTAAAGGAATCGTGTATTCCTCTTCCGGAACTTCTCCTTTTTGAGAGTAAAACATTTTATGTTCAATAAATATGACCGGACTTCCTTCCCGGATGGATGCTTTCAATAATCCTTTCGCATCATAAGGGGTAGAAGGTGCAACGACTTTGAGCCCCGGAATATGTGCAAATAATGTTTCAAGGCTTTGCGAGTGCTGGGCGCCATTTCCTCTTCCCCCGCCGCCTTGTGTACGTATTACCATTGGAACGCTCGTTTGTCCTCCAGACATATAGGCCATTTTCGCTGCCTGATTAATAATTTGATCCATCGCTACTAGCGAAAAATCAATCCACATAATCTCAATGATCGGCTTTAACCCCGTCATCGCTGCCCCAACTCCTGCTCCGATAAATCCGGTTTCAGAGATAGGTGTATCGATGACTCGTTCTTTTCCGAATTCATCAAACAAACCTTTTGTCACCTTAAAAACGCCGCCATATGAACCAATATCTTCCCCTAAAAGGATTACTCTATCATCTAATGCCATTTCTTCTTTAAGAGCTTCATTGATTGCTTGGGCATAACTGGTGATTCTATTAGTAGACATCATTAAAGATCTCCTCCATTTCAGGTTCTTCAGATTTCATCGCACGTTCATATGCAATGTCAATTTCTTGTATGACTTGTTGTTGTATTTCATCTAATTCTTTTTCGTTCAATACATTTTGTTTTAAGCATACATCCCGAAAATATCTGATCGGTTCTTTTTGTCTCCATTCCTCCACTTCTTCTTTTGTTCGGTACGTCTCCGCATCACCGATCATATGTCCTAACAATCTATAAGTTTTGGCTTCTATAAAGGTAGGCCCTTCACCTGAACGCGCCCGTTCCACAGCTTGTTTTGCAACCTCATATACAGCTCGCACATCATTTCCATTCACGATGATCGACGGAATGCGATAGGCCAGTCCTCTTTCTGCTAAATGCTCATTTAATACAGCATTTTTAATTGGCGTCATTTCTGAATATAGATTGTTTTCGCAAACGAAAACGACCGGCAGTTTATAGATCGCAGCCAAATTTAGAGCTTCATGAAATGCTCCTTGGTTTGTCGCCCCATCTCCGAAAAACGCAACAGAAACTTGATTCTTTTTCAACGTTTTGATGGATAAACCTGCTCCGACAGCAATTGGAATACCTGCACCGACGATGCCATTCGCTACTAATATCCCAAGCTCTTGAGATGTAATATGCATAGGGCCCCCTTTTCCTTTGCAATAGCCTGTCTTCTTCCCTAAAATTTCGGAAAATAATTGAAAAGGATCGGCCCCTTTTGCTAATGCTTGACCACGCCCCCGATACGTAATGGAAATATAATCGTCTTTTTTCAAATTCATACAAACTCCAGCTGCTACAGCTTCTTGGCCAATAGATGAGTGAAGTGATCCACCCATGAGTCCTTTTTTGTAAATTTGAATGCTTTTTTCTTCAAATACACGTATCGTGTTCATAATCCGCCATGCTTGTATGAACCAGTTTTTATCCCAATTGAAATTGTTTTCATTTAAGTGGTACGTTTGAAGCAGCTCTTGCATTTCCATAAACCTCCTTGTATTCCATCACCATACAGATATGCTTTTGCTAGAATCTTGATTTTATTATGGTTAAAGTCAATTACGAACATAGATAGTCTTTAAGAATGAGTCACAATCTCATCTAAAGCAGAAGCGATTTTCCTAGTCGTTTGAAAAACTACGGGGCTGTCTAAAAAGTCAGGGTTAACTGACTTTTTGGAGCCCCTTCATTTTAGGAACTCATCAGAACAGCCCCTGATTATTTATTTAACCAGCCAATTCCGATTGTTTTAATTTTTCTGCAGCTGCTTTTACCGATTTAATAATTCCTTGATATCCTGTACAACGGCACAAATTACCGGACAACGCTTCACGAATTTCTTCATCGGATGGATCAGGATTTTCTTTTAAAAATTCGTAAACAGATATCACAAATCCTGGAGTACAGAACCCGCACTGCAAACCATGATTTTCCCAAAAAGCCTCCTGAATCGGATGAAGGTGATCAGGCGTTCCTATTCCTTCAATGGTGGTAATGGAGCGATTATCTGCTTGAACCGCTAACAGCAAACAGGAACGGACTGCCTGACCGTCCACCAATATCGTACAAGCGCCGCATACCCCCTGTTCACAACCAACATGTGTTCCCGTTAAACCTAATTCTCTCCGGAGAAAGTCACTTAGTAATGTCCGAACATTCACTTCACGCTCATATACCGTTCCATTGACAGTGACCGTGATTTTTTTGCGAGTAGTTTTATCTATCATGTAAATTCCTCCCCCTACTTTTCATTATTTATTTATTGTTTCCTCACATTTTCTTTAAAACTTTTCAAACCCCGCACAAATGCTATATGAAGAAATATGGGTAAAGGGATGTTTTCTTATCTATGAGGAAGTGAAACATCCCGTTATAACCCCCTTGAATTTACATTTGTCTCATGGTCGCTTCTATTGGGACCATTCGGTGTAACCGCGAGTGAAGGCGAACATGTTCTCCGTACACTTACAAAAATTCGTCTGTATTCCGAATTAAAGCCGCAGCGATCGGTGGTGACAGCATTCGTAAAAAGAAGACCGCCGGCTCTCGGTATGATCAAGCCTTTTATAGCGGTCATTTTGTCTGATTCAACACCTACAAATGACCTTTCTTCAATGGTTCAAAGTCAATGATTGAATTTTCGAAAATGAAACGAGCAGCGATTATCTCGAGCTCTTTTCGGAAAAGATGAATGCAGGTAATGACTGTTACTAGTGTCATTTGCTTAATTTTTTCATCGAGTTATAATACAAGTGAGTCCTCTTTGGTTTTTTCGTTAGGGAAACGGCCTCAAACCCTTATCAAAACCAAGGGGACTTTTTATTTTTCTTCATTACTGAAATGTTCCTTTAATTTGTTGGTATGCCTTTTGTAAAGCCCGAATACTCAATACGGATGACGCTTCTTTTCGATACTCAGCACTGGAAATTTCAGAAACACGGCGTCCCATAATTCTCGAAAGCTGCAATGTATAGCCAGCTTTTGCATCTGCTTCAGGATCTGGATTGACTTCATTCTTTATATCGTTTGCTAGTTGATCAAGAATTTCCTGAGTAAATGGTTTCCCAATCAATTGTGAAACAGATTGCACTTTGTAAGGGACACCTTGAGGGCTGACATTCCCTAAAGCTACCTGCGCATCTTTCACCGTGTCATCTTCATTTAACTGAAGAGTCGCCGCTGCTGAAACAATGGGAATATGTCCATGTCTTCTTGTTACTTCCAAAAATCCATATCCCGTATCTTTTGTTAATTTTGGGAATATGATTTCGACAATGATTTCATTTTGCTTCACTGCTGTTTTAAAGTGGCTGACGAAAAACTCTTCTCCGGAAAGTACGCGTTTGCCATCAGGACCGGCAATGACAAACTGAGCATTTAACACACGAGCAACGACTCCGTATTCAGCGCCTGGCGGATTTTGTCTCAGGCTTCCTCCTATCGTACCTCGATTGCGGATCTGGAAATGCGCAATATGGGTAACGGCTTCCTGAAGCAAAGGACAATTTCGTTTTACAATTTCAGACTTTTCAACGGTGCGGTGCCTTGTTAATGCCCCGATTTTAATGGCATCACCCGTTTCTTCAATATAATCAAGATCTGTGATCCCATTTATATCAACCAAACATGAAGGACGAGCCTGCCTTAAATTCATTTCCTGCATCAGACTTTGTCCTCCAGCGATGATGACTGTATTGTCTCCGTACTTTTCGAGTGCGGTTATCGCTTCATTTACACTTTTAACAGCCACATATTCAAATGGAACTGGTTTCATTCATTCTTCCCCCTAACCTATCATTTTCCGGAAGATAACGCTTTCAAAGAATCATTACCTTCGTAAGATACAAATACAATTCGAAAATCTCCAATTTTCACAATCATATGTTCCATTTCTCCCACTGTAAAGTGCGCGAGAATCTCACCTCCAGCTTCCAAAACAGCAGGATGAACGTCTTGTATGTTCTCCACACGAAGGTGAAAGCTTCTCAATGATTCTTTCTCTAAATCTGTCTCTTCTAAAAGTTCAATTCCTAGCGGAGAAAAAGCCACTTTTATCACGGAATCGTTTATTTGCACATTTTGCCGCTGAAAAGTTGTTCCGAAGAGCTTCGAAAAAAATGTGATCGATTGATCGATGTCTTTTACCTGCAATGCCACTCGTTCAATTCCTTTAATTTTCATGAACTGACGTCCCTTCTTTTAGTCCGTTCCTATATTTTTTTACTACTTCATAATCATGACTAGGAAGAACAATATCAGCCTCATTCTTAATTCGAATCATCGCTCGATAGGTAGCCTCTAAATCGTAAAATAATCCAGGTGGAATTTCTTGATTAATATTTAATTCAACATTTCTGGCAATGTCTCCAAGAATAACGGCGGTGCCGAATTCCGTTTGGACATAAACTGCTTGGCTGCCTGGCGTATGAGTGTTTTGGAATAAGACACATTTCACTCCAGGAGCAATTTCTGTATCCCCTTCGATCAAATGAACTTGAGGCCATAAAGGGTCGATTAATTCTGCAATGTCTTTTCTATCGTAAAATAACGCTCCTCCCCCTATTTCCAGCTGTGAAGAAACCATCGGTGCCGCAGCAGCCTGCAATTCAGTGCGTTGGACGATGAATTTTGCATTCGGAAATTCGGCGCATCCTCCTGCATGATCATAATGAAGGTGAGTTAGGATTACTTTTTTTATCTCTTCAGCTGTAAAGCCATGGTTCTTCAATTGGGTGCGAAGGCTCCATTCAGGTTTTGTCCGATGAGGACCTAAGCCATGGACGGTCTGGCAGCGTTCAGCATCTCGAAAACCGGTGTCAACTAAAATTGGCTCTTCCTTAAATGTCGGAACTAAAAGCCAGGCTAAAATCGGCACCGTTACCATCGATTTGTCACGGCTCAGCGACCAAAATGTATCTAATACCTTTGATACATCTGCTTCTCCAAGCACCAATGGGTATATTTCCCAATTATGATTTGACATTTTGCATTTCCCCTTGCTTAATCCATTCTAAAACTCGTTCAGGAGTAATTGGTAAATCTTTTACAATTACACCAAAAGGTGATAAAGCGTCTTCTACCGCATTCGCTACTGCTGCTGGAGACGGAATCGTTCCGCCTTCTCCCATTCCTTTTGTACCAAGCGGTGTAAAAGGTGATGGGGATTGCATGTGAATGGTTTCGATGTCTGATACATCCATTGCAGTTGGACATAAGTAATGCTGAAAATCAGGGTTTGTCATGAATCCGTTGCTGTCATATGCAAGGTCTTCTAACAGCACGCCGCCAATTCCATGTGCGATGCCGCCGGCAATTTGTCCATCTGCAATCATAGGATTGATAATTGTGCCGCAATCATGGGAAACAACGAATTTGTCTACTTTCACAAGCCCGGTTTTAATGTCAACCTCTACTAGAGCAACAAAGACTCCTGTCGGATGTGTCGTATAAAGATTGACTCGCCCGTGTTCATCAGGCTCCCACTTCACTACTTTACTCGTCCATGTATAGGTTGCTTCTAAATTGCAATCTATTCCTTCCGGCACTGTCGCATAAGGTCCCGGCCATAGATAAACTTTATTGCCGATTTCTTTTAAACTGATGGCTGCTTCCGGATTTGTCGTCCCTTTAACCCTTACTGTTCCATTTGCCATTTCAAGATTTTCCGGATCTTCCTTAAGCAGATAAACGGCAATTTTTAAAAGCTTCTCCTTTAACATCTTGGCAGCTTCATATACGGCAGAAACAGTATACGTTGCACCTCTGGAAGAAAATGGACCTAATCCGTACGGCGTAATATCCGTATCTCCATAAACAAATCGAATATCGTCTATATCTACATCCATAACTTGTGAAACAACTTGTGGAATCGTTGTTTCAACCCCTTGACCTATGTTCTGATGGCTGGTTAATACTTGGAAATGTCCTTCAGGCGTCATTCGTACAGTTGCTGCCTGATAACCATTAAATATGCCATTAAAGACAGCAGCGCCAGACGGCTCAAGCATAGCGGCGATTCCAAGTCCAATGTACTTGCCTTGTTTACGAAGCTCTAATTGTTTCTTTTTAAAGTTTTGATAATCAATTTTATCCATTACGAGATCCATAAGTTTATCAAAATCTCCGCTATCATAAAGCGGTCCAGAAATTTGTTGATAAGGAAATTCGTCTTTCTTTATAAAGTTGCGACGTCTTAATTCTTCTGGTGATATACCAAGTTTTCGAGCTGCTATATCCATCATCCGCTCAATAGGATAATTGGCAATATCCTTTCCATATCCGCGGTGCGCACCATAAGGCGCTTTATTTGAAACGACCCCAATGATTTCTACGTCATAAACAGGCACTTTATATGGACCTGGAAAATAAGCACCTGCAACCGATAGAGCAGGGGTTCCCGGTGCATGGCAAGTTCCATCAACCCCAATATGCTCCACCATATCGTTTCACTGATTTTCATCAAGTGTCAAAATCCTTGATATGAAAGGAATTTGGCACTTTTTCTTTTTCATGGAATGTCAATACATTTCATTTAAACGTAGTCAAAATGTTGTCGTTTCTACAGATTTACATAGCTTGAAAGTTGCTAATGGCGAGTTTAGAAAAGAATGGGCTGAAACATTTAACATTGCTGGATCTAACATACTTGACATATCGAGAAATGTAGATATAATAAATGGTATGGATCTGATTGAAGTGTTCAAGGCGTTGTCTAACGAGTCGAGGCTGCAGATTTTGCAATGGCTGAAGGAGCCTGAGACACATTTTGTGCCCCAAGAAGGAGTGGATATGCGGGAAATCGGGGTGTGTGTCAGTCAGGTGACGGATAAGTTGAATATGACACAGTCGACGGTTTCGCAGTATTTGTCCATTCTGCAGCGGGCCGGACTGATTCAAACCAACCGGATCGGCAAATACACGTACTACAAACGGAATGAAGAGAAAATAAAGGAATTGGCAAATTTCTTGAATCAGAATCTTTGAATAGCGGACTGAATACCTCACACGTATTCAGTATTTATTTGACCCATTAAATCGACATATCGGGATATGTATATATAAAAAGGAGTGGAATGCATTGTCCAGCACGTGGAGAGTTTATTTATTGGCACTGGTTTCATTTTTAGTGGGGACATCCGAGTACATTATTTCCGGTATCCTGGATATGATCTCGGATACCATGAAAATTTCCGTTACTTCAGCAGGGCAGCTCATCACGATTTTTTCTTTTGTGTACGCCATCGGCACCCCGATCCTAATGGCGCTCACGGCCAAGTCGGAACGACAGAAACTGCTGGTGTGGGCACTTGGCGTCTTCGTATTGGGAAATGTGCTTTCCTACGCTTTGCCCGGCTATACATCGTTTCTCGCAGCTCGGGTCATCATGGCGCTGGGCGCGGGAATGACTGTCGTCACCGCTTTGGACATTGCCGCGAAAATTGCCGCCCCTGGCAAACAAGGCAGCGCGATTGCCACTGTAGTGATGGGCTTTACGGCTTCCCTGATTATCGGCGTGCCTCTCGGACGCGTCGTTGCAGCCCAATTCGGGTGGCGAGCTGTTTTCGGTCTGCTGGCACTGGCCGGTCTGGCGGCCATGATCGTTCTGTACGCCAGCATCCCTCGGGTTCAGGGGGATAAACCGATGCCGTTGTCCCGGCAACTTGCCTTCTTGAAAAACGAAAATGTGGCGTTGGGGCTTGCGATCACCTTTTTCTGGCTTGGCGGATACTCAATCGCCTACACCTACATTTCGCCGTATTTGCTGGAGGTTGCCGGGTTGGGAGAAGAGATGCTGAGCGGCGTGCTGCTCGCATTCGGCATCGCCAGCTTGATCGGATCCAAATTCGGTGGTTTCAGCACGGATAAATGGGGGGTATTCCCGACGCTGTCATGGGGGATGCTCCTGCACGTCATCGCGCTGATTCTCCTCTCGCTGACCGCGGCCAACATGCAATCGTGGCTGTCGGTCGTGATCCTCCTGATCTTGTGGTCGTTCGCGGCATGGTCCTCCGGCCCGACGCAGCAAGCCAATCTCGTTAGGATTGAACCGAATTATTCCGGCATCATGCTGAGCCTGAACCAATCCATGATGCAGTTGTCCATGGCTGCGGGCGCCGCAATCGGAGGTGTTGTGGTCGACCGGGTGTCTCTGTCATCCATTACATGGGTCGGGATGGTTGGCGTCGTTATTGCGATCGTGGTCGTGTGGTTGTTGAAGCTGCGATTGAGTGCCGGCCGGTAAGTTGTCGGGGAGTATTCCGATAATTGACACAGGAAGGGCTGTCCGTCCAGGATGGCCTTTTTCGTCGTCGTAACAAAAAGAGAAGGAAAAAATATTTTGTCGGCGTATTATAACAGTAAACCCGGTTCGGGATGAAGGCGGCATACGGCCCGGAAATATCTTGGTACATACGATATTCGTGCTCGGCCGTCTTGACGAAAGGCTAGGGTGGGTATAATTTAACTAGAGAACCTCATCCTAATCCTGTTGGGAGATAAGAAGCCCTCATGTCATACCTTTTACTTGTTATCGTCATTCTGTTATTTTACTGTTTGTTCATTCTCCCGACGCAGTGGCTAAAAATTGAGCGCGTGCGCCATCCGATCGGGTTAAATAAAAAGGTGTTGCAAATTAGCGATTTTCACGTTGAACGGTTAAGAATCAGCCAGGAGAAACTGAGGCACATCATTCAAAGGGAAGATCCCGACTTCATTTTTTTAACCGGTGACTTTACTAAAAAAGCAAAACAGATGCCGCGATTGAAAAAATACTTGGAGGTGTTTCAGGGAAGCGGACGGCCGACGTACGCGGTACTGGGTAACCACGACTATAAGCAGCCTTCCGTGGGAAATTTAGTAAAGCAAATTGAAAGATACGGCATTCAAGTGCTTCGAAACGAATCGGTTCGACTTGACGAGTTCACCTTGATCGGCATTGACGATTTCGTGAGCGGCCACAGTGATGTGGACCAATCGTTTCGGAATGTTGACAGCGATTTACCGAATGTTGTCATCACCCACGATCCGAATGTCGTGTTGACAATCAACCGACGGTTTGATTACTTAATGGCCGGCCACTTTCACGGAAAACAGTTTAACATTCCGTTTCTGTTTAAACTGAAGCCGATGGGTCCGCTTCCGGCGATGGGGATTTACAAAGGCTTGCACCATAATGCGTACGGAACGTACTACATCTCTAAAGGCATCGGGCAAACGGGTTTTAACTTCCGGTTTTTAATCCGAAGCGAAATAACGGTGCATCACGTGTAACGGCGTCTCACCGCATCCCGTGATACATGGGAGGGTGAGCGACCATAAGTTGTGTGGAGAATAGGGCAAGGTCATATCTTTTTTCAACCAAATGTTCACAATTTGGCTGTTAGGATGGATTAAACCCCGTTTGAATATTCTGCACTCTTTGCATAAGCTCTGTCCACAAATACATTCAAAAAACGAAGTTTGAGCAATTCTAAGAAAACAGGAGCATTTTGAAGAAAAACGAAGTATATAGAGGGAGTGGGAAGATGAGAGATATTTCGATATTAATTGCTGAAGATGATGAGGAAATTGCTGATCTTATTGCGTTCCATTTAGAAAAAGAAGGGTACCATGTTGTTAAAGTATCAGATGGACAAGAGGCAGTTCGTGTTGTGGAGAATCAGGCATTTGAGTTGCTGATTTTGGATATTATGATGCCGAAAATGGATGGATATGAGGTAACTCGTCGTATTCGCGAACAATATAATATGCCTATCATTTTTGTAAGTGCCAAAACTTCTGATTTTGATAAAGTACAAGGGCTTGTAATTGGAGCTGATGATTATATAACAAAACCTTTCACCCCTATTGAATTGGTTGCTCGGGTAAATGCTCAGTTACGACGCTTTATAAAGCTGAATCATCCCCAAAATGATAATAATACGAACTTGGAATTTGGTGGACTAGTGATTTCCCTTGATCAACGCACGGTTACTCTATATGGTGAAAACATTGAGCTGACACCAAAGGAGTTTGATATTTTGTATTTACTGGCTAGTCATCCAAAGAAGGTTTACAGTGTAGAAGATATTTTTCAGCAGGTGTGGGGCGAAGCATACTTTGAGGGCGGTAATACCGTTATGGTCCATGTTCGTACAATAAGGAAAAAGCTTAGAGAAAATAAACGAACAAACAAATGGATTAAAACTGTGTGGGGCGTTGGGTATACATTCAATGGCTAAATTCTCAAGAAGTTTTCGTGCAAAAATGATTATAACATTTGGCTTAAGTATGTTTCTCTCGGGTACAATCACGTATATCATTTATAAAGTCCTTCAATTTTTTTATTACACTGTAGTTGATTATGAAAGTCCGTTAGCCCATTTTCGCCAAATCATTAGACAAATTGGGGACATTAACTTTTTTTTACTAATTTTTATCCCACTTTCGATATTGTTCTTCTTTTTACTCACTAGGCGCTATTTGACCTACTTTAATAAGATTTCAAACGGTATTCATCATCTCGCTAATGGCAACTTTAGTCACCGTGTTGAAATTCATTCAAATGACGAATTTAGGGATATTGCGCAAGATATTAATTTGGCTAGTGAAATATTGAAACAGGCCATTGAAAAAGGGGAATTTTCGGAAAGCAGTAAAAATCAGTTAGTCGTAAATTTAGCTCATGATCTGCGTACACCGCTCACTTCCGTATTAGGTTATTTAGATTTAATCCTTAATGATGAGAATTTGACGGAGGAACAAGTCAAACATTTTTTGACAATTGCTTTTACTAAATCTCAACGTTTAGAAAGTCTAATTGATGAATTATTCGAAATAACGAGAATGAACTATGGCATGTTGCCAATTGAACAAAAGTACATTAATTTAAGTGACCTCCTTCATCAATTGAAAGAAGAATTATATCCTGTCTTCACGAAAAATAATTTGACCGCTCGAATGAACTTGCCTCCCTACTTACCTATTATCGGTGACGGAGAGCTTTTAGCACGTGTGTTTGAAAATCTTTTGATGAATGCGACTCGGTATGGTTACGACGGTCAGTTTGTAGACATTAACGGCTTTATTGAGTCGGAGGAAGTTGTTGTACAAGTTGTGAATTATGGTGATCGTATTCCTCCGGAGGACCTCCCGCATCTATTTGATATGCTCTATACTGGAGACAAAGCAAGAACTCAAAACAAAAATAGCGCTGGTCTTGGATTGTTTATTGCGAAGAATATTGTGGAGCAACACAACGGTTCAATTACTGTTGAAAGTAGTGTAACTCAGACAGTTTTTGAAGTCCGTTTACCAAAGGGAAGTCAAACATTAAGAAATAATGGAGATGGAATAAATTCAAATACTTGATTTAAGAAAAATTTAAGATTTACCCCACTCTTTTTTTAAAAAGTTTTAGCTATTCTTTTAAACAAGGAAGAATTAGGAGGAAGCTAAAAATGAAGAAGTGGGGATTTTTAATTTTATTTATAGTGGGCTTGTGTTTTGTTTTCATAATTAATGGCTCTTTTTTTGAACCAAAAGTAGAAGTACGAGAAGATATTCAACAGGAAAATGATAAAGGAGAGGATTTTGATAATATCCAAACAATAAAGATTACAGAAGAACAAATCTATCAAGGTAATCTGCTTTTGGTCAATAGTGAATATCCTGTTCGCCAAGAAGGTATTAAAACAGATGTCGTGAACCTTTTTACACACAATGAATTGGTGAAGGGATATGGATTGTTATATAACAATATTTATTTGTCAGAGGATATAGCACATGAATTTTCGGAAATGATTGCTGCCGCAGAAAAAGAGGGAGTTGATAATTTTTGGATTACTAGTGGCTATCGAACCTTAGATGAGCAAAGGAAACTTTATGAAGAATTGGGCCCTGATGTTGCTTTGCCTGCCGGATATAGCGAACATAATATGGGGTTAGCGCTTGATGTAGGAACTACTCAAACGACGATGGATAAAGCACCTGAAGGAGAATGGATAGAAAAAAATGCTTGGAAATACGGATTCATTTTACGTTATCCAGAGGATAAAACGGACATTACGGGAATTCAATACGAACCTTGGCATATTCGCTATGTTGGTTTACCTCATAGCGTGATTATGAAGGAAAAGAATTTTGTTTTAGAAGAGTATTTGGATTATCTCAAAGAGAAAAAGAAAGTTACTGCTGAATTTGATGGTAAAAAATATACCGTTTCTTATCATTCGTTTTCCGAAAACATGACTATTCATATACCGAAAAATCAAGAGTATAAGATTTCAGGTGACAATATGGATGGAATAATTGTGACTATGTACGACTAAAGGACAGAAAAGGACAAACAAAATGACGGATCTATTATTTCTACCAGACCTTAAAGCAATTGAACCATCGCAGGAAAATGAAACCGATATGATGTTTAAAGTGGAAGCAATAGATCCACCCGAACGTTGTCCAGAATGTGGATTTGACAAACTTTACAAACATGACTCACGAAAGCAACTAATCATGGATTTGCCCACGACAATACCAATTTGAGACTCCTAAATGGCTTGGGATTGATGAAATATATATCATCCGTAAACCTCGTCTTGTATTGACCAACGTAGAGCGTAGAACCATTTTCGATATTAAGCCTAATCGTAACAAGGAAACAGTCATTCAACGCCTTACAGAGATAGGAGACAGACTTTACATTGAATACGTCACAATGGATATGTGGAAACCTTATAAAGATGCAGTATATACCGTTCTTCCACAAGCTAAAGTGGTTGTATATAAATTTCACGTTGTCCGTATGGCTAATCAAGCCTTGGATAGCGTTAGGTAGGCTCTGAAAGCCGAAATGAACATGAAGCTGAAATCATGTTTGAGGATGAAACAGAAGATGTAAAAATTAAAGGGGTTAAATTCTATACGATGAATGATGGAAGGAACACAATTAAACAAATCGGTGAAATAGCATTAGGACGAGCGTTTAAAGGTTTAAGTGTTCAAGAATTATAATTAAACGTAGTCAAACACGTAGTCAAAAACATCAAATGCCCCCGCAAATATTGATTTGTTCGTGTTTTGAGACGATTGGGTTCAGGCCCAATATTTCCAATCAGCTTCGCTTGAAGTCCTGTGATGCGAAAATCTTTGTCGAACCCAATTTTCACCGTGCAAGTATAGTCTCTAGAATGAACTCCAGTTAGAATATTCTCTACTCTGTCTTCCGTCCATTTAACCGGCTTGCCAAGCATGCGCGCCATGATACAAGCAATGATTTCTGCATTTGCCTGCAACTTTGTGCCATAACCGCCGCCAACATCCGGGGCAATAACTCGTATATTATGCTCAGGCATTTGCAATGTCTGGGCAATCAGCGTACGTACTTGAGAAGGTGCCTGTGTCGAGCATGTAACTGTCATCTTTTTAGATCCAGGATTATATTCGGCAATACATACACGAGACTCCATCGGAGTTCCGGTGTAGCGGTTATGTGTAATGGTTTCTTCAAGGACATATTCCGAATTGGCAAATGCATCGTCTATATCACCGATAGTGGTTCTCGATTCTAATTGTTTATTATCGCCCCATTCTTCATAAAGAAGCGCCTTTGGCTCCAGTGCATCTTCAATCGTCACAACAGCTGGTAAAACCTCATATTCTACTTCAATAAGATCGACTGCATCTTCAGCAATATATCGGTCTTCGGCAGCAATAACGGCCACTGGCTCACCGACATAGCGAACCTTTTTATAGGCAATCGCATACACTTCTGGTACTTTGTTAAATATATTGATCGTCGGTACAAGTGGTCCTGAATATTGAAGTGCCTCTTCTCCCGTTAGAACAGCTACTACTCCAGGCAGTTTTTTCGCTTTGCTTGCATCAATATTTACAATACGTGCATGAGCATGAGGACTCCGTACAATGGCCAAATGTAACATGCCTGGTTTTTCAATATCATCGGTAAATTGTCCATTACCAGTCAAAAGTCTTATGTCTTCTTTACGCTTCAAACTTACACCTAAACCTTTTTTTACAGTAACCATTTTGTCGCCTCCTCTGTTTTTTTATTTCTTAATTATTTTTTGATTAGGATCATTTGTCCTTGTAATCCTTGCAATCACCTCCTTAAAGAGGGATAACTATTTTGAATATTGGGAATATTAGGAATATTAAAATGATTATTTTATTTATGAGTTGCTCATGATACTAACTGACGGTCTTTTTTCTTACGCAAAAATCCGCCCGCACGCTTGTTTCGAAAAGCAATGATTTCAGCAAGAATACTTAACGCTATTTCCTGAGGAGACTCCGAACCAATATCTAATCCAACGGGATTAAATATGTGATCATATTGGTCAATGTCGTCTATTTGAAGAGCTTTAAATATTTTTTGGCATCTAGAACGCGGACCTAAAATCCCAATATACCTTGCATCCGTATGAAGTATATGTTTCAGAACATTTATATCTCGTTCCAAATGATGGTTCATAATGACCACATACGATTTGGAACTGACTTTTACCTTTTCGGGAATTGAGCTTGCATCTGCTAAAATTCTTTTCGCACCTGAAAACGAGCTTCTGTTAGATAGGCTGATCTTGGATCGACTACGGTTGTATTAAATCCTAATCTAACACTAAACTCTGCTAAAGGAATGGCATCATGACCCGCACCAAAAATGATTAATTCAATCGGAGGAATATTTACATCAAAAAATACATCGACTTTTTCTCCGTTTGATAAGGTGAATGTTTTTGTTTCCGATTTTGGATTTGTACTTTGTAATAGATTTTTCGAAAAATCGCAGACGAATTGATGTAATTCATTATTGTCCAGCGAAGGAGCTACTCTAGATTGAGTATCAATCTCGCTAACTTATTGCCGGAATTGTGTGAACATCACAGAATATGGTGATGAGACAAAAAATAAAGTTGTTTTTCATTTTCCTTACCAATATAACTTTTACATTTTATTCGGCTTTCTTCTGTGAATCTTTAAATTTGTTGCTAATAACTGGGCTTTTGCTTTATTATTTGAAATAGATGTTGCTTATACCAATTTAATACAGTGATCTCAACAATTGGGCTTTCAAATGTTTTGGGTATTTTTAGGAAGAATGGTATTTTATCCTTTTGTGTAAGAAGAATATGGACGGAACAGGCAAGGTGGCAGCCGATTTGAACTTTGCAACTATCTAAAAAAGAATTGGCGTGCTTTCATATTTCAGCTTTAACTTTACGTGATAAAGCATTGGGCATCTGCTCAATGCTCTATTGTTTGTTCATTTTACGCAGAGTGGTGAAAAGGTTATGGAATTTGTACTGATTGTATTGCCGGCTTTTATCATTTTTGCAGTCGGATATGTAGGGCAAAAAACAATTGGCTTTGACATTAAATCTATTTCGGTCATGACGACATACTTAATGTATCCGTTTCTTGTCTTCCGGACATTTTATACAAACAAAATTACACTTGATTATTTTTATATTCTTATATTTTGCTTGCTTTTATGTTTCATATTAATGGTTATCGTAAAAATTGTAAGTAAATTAAAAAAATTGCCGCAATCGATAGAGTCTGCCATGATGTTATCAGCTGTTTTCATGAATAGCGGCAACTATGGGGCCCCAATTATATTGTTTGTTTTTGGTCAAACTGCTTTTGATTATGCAGTCATCATGATGGTTATCCAGTCCTTTTTAATGAATACGATCGGTCTTTACTACGCTGCCATTGGCAGCAAAGAAGACAGCAGCATAAAAAGCGCCCTTATGAAAATAGTGAAAATGCCCGTTTTATACGGTTCAGCTGCCGGCATTTTGCTTCAAATCCTGCATGTTCCGGTGCCTGATTTCATCATGCAGCCTGTCGGTTTGATTGCCGATGCAACGATTCCGACCATTATGGTCATTCTCGGAATGCAGCTCGCCAACATCCAGCTAAAAAGTGTAAAAGCTGGCGACGTCGCTTCCATCTTTATCATTCGCATGATCATATCGCCTATTATTTCAATTGGTATTATTCTTTGTCTTCCGCTTGAAGACTTGCTTGCAAAAATTTTAATCATTCTTGCATCTATGCCTACTGCAGCCAACACGACAATGTTTGCTGTTCAATTTCAAACAGAACCAGATTTAGTTTCATTCAGCACATTAACCACCACGCTGGCCAGCATTGCTACAGTGCCGCTCTTGCTTGCGCTGCTCTCTTAAAAAAGAAACGAGCGAGCAGCATTACATGAACGGCAGCTCAAATGCGTCAAATGTGTCACATCTCTTTTTTATAATTTGCCATCATATTTTGCAAAATGTCCACCAGCTTTTCGATACCGACTTGCAAATCATGCTCGCTCAAATAAGAATAGCTGATGCGAATATAATGTTGTTTCGGTTCATGAAGAAAACAGGCGCTTCCGGGCAAATAAGAAATCTTATTTTTCCGAGCTGCTTCTTGCAATTTTATTGGCTGAATCATGGATGGAAGTTTAATCCAGGCATTCAATCCGCCTTTTGGTTTATAAATCATTACTTCCTCTAAATTTTTGAATGCGTCAAGAACCGTATTTCTTCTTAATTCAAGTGCAATTTTTAGTTTTTCCATATGATTTTTCATCCGCTCCGTTCGCAAAATGGGAAGCAACGCTTTTTGCGGTAAGAGCGGGCTTCCGATATCCATCGTCGTTTTCGTGCCGTACAACCAGTCGAATAAAACCCCATCCACAATGACAGCCGCAATGCGAATGCCAGGCGCAATTGTTTTGCTAAATCCTTTAAGGTAAATGACGTGACCGTTTTTATCAAAGAATTTTATTGGCTTTGGCACCGTAATATTGTCAAATGAAACTTCGCTGAACGAATCGTCTTCTAAAATTAAAAAATGGTACATTTCTGCTAGTTCTACCAATTGCTTGCGGCTCTTTTCCGGCATGCATGTTCCAGTAGGATTTTGAAAGGTTGGGTTTACATATAATAGTTTTGGTTGATGCACCTGCAATTTATCCTCCAATTCATCCACTTTCAGTCCCTCTTCATCAACTCCAATCGATACGACTTGAAATCCTTTATTGACAAACACATCAATGGCCGCACCATAACAAGGGCTTTCAACCATCACAACATCCCCTGGACTTAACAAAGTTTGCGCCACTAAGTCAATTCCTTGCTGTGCACCGCTTGTAATGATCATTTTGTCGTGTTTAACAGATAAGTGATGGAAGTTAAATAAGTAATTGGCAATTTCATACCTTAATTCTTCATCTCCTTCAATAGGACCATATGTCGACAACACAAGGGGATGCTGCTCCAATATTTTTTTCATTTCTTGAACAAGGAAGTGAGATGGAAGCAGCCTTGGATAAACGACTGCTTGGGAAAAGTCATAAATCTCTTTTTCACGATAGGCGAGATATTGTGATCTTGTTCCATTCATCTTCATCTGATGCTGCCAGCCGAAAGATTCAGAGTGCTTTTCATATGATTTTTTCTTTCCCGCTGCAACAAAAACACCTTTACCTTGCTGAATCTGTATATATCCTTTCAATTCCAGCAGTTTGTAGGCTTTTTGCACCGTCAGAAAGCTTACATTAAGTTCATTTGCTAACGATCTTAAAGAAGGAAGCCTTTCACCGTGAAGAAGCATGCCCGATTGAATCCGTTCTTCGATTTGCCTGCTGATTTGTTCATAATATGGGGTGCTTAATTTTTTATTAATCGATAATTGCATTGTCTCCCCTCCCATTACATAGAAGACAAAAGATAAAAGCGCATAACTGTTATACAGTGCATTGTACTGTTATATACCGTTGTCGTTATAATATCAAAAAACTTAACAAAAAGGAGTTATTCGTCGTGGTTATTTTGAATTACTGTTTTATATGCTTAATTTTTGGAACAACTTTTTTAGCTATCAAAATCGGAATTGAAGCAGGGGCACCGCCGTTTTTTTCAGCGGGAATGCGATTTTTTGCCGCTGGGGTGATTATGATGGCCGTCTTTAAAATGCGGAACTATCGATTGAAAACCGTTTTATTTTCCTCTTCGCTCGTGTTTAACGGTTTTTGCTTAACTTTTATCACTTTTGCTTCATTATATTGGGCTGAGCAATTCATCCCGTCCGGACTAGCTGCTGTATTATCTGCAACAGGCCCGATGATGGTGCTGCTCCATCAGGCAAGAGAGAATAAACAACCGATCAAAAAAGAACAATTAGCAGGGATGGCAGCTGCTTTAATAGGCGTCTTTTTGATCTCTTCACCGGGATTCTCTTTGCCTGTCTCCGGCATGTGGGTTTTGGCTTGCTTTATGATTATATTAAGCGAGTGGTTTTATGGACTTGGGACAGTTCGGGCAAAAATGTTTACAAGCAAACATCCGGATATCTCGCCGTTTCTTTCAAATGCCGTACAAATGTTTTACGGCGGCATTTTCTTATTGGCTGTATCCTTTTTAACGGGCGAACAAGGCAAATGGCTGCTGCTGGCAAGCTATGAAACGGTGTTATCACTGCTCTATTTAATCATCATCGGCTCCATCGTCGGCCACGGGCTGTATTATTGGCTTGTTTCAAAAACAAATCCGGTTTTTCCGTCAACTTGGCTTTACATTTCGCCTCTTGTCGCGCTAATCGCCGGCTACATAATATTAAATGAAATCATGAAACCCATTACGCTGATCGGCGCCTTCTTGATTTTATTTGGTGTATTTTTAACTAATCGATCAACTTTTTATGAGTATTGGAAAAAGGGAGCGCTGTTTCACAGGACCGCTTCAAAAAATTTTGATTGAAAACTCTGGAATATTTCAAAAAAAGCCGTTAAATCCCTGCGACAAAAATTTTCAGTGTGCCATTTCATCCATAGCGATTTAAAAAAATGAGGCCAGCTTGCCTCTCTCATTCAGAGGACAAGCTGGCCGGATTCTTTTGCACAGCTCTCTTAATATGTTTTAAATTTACCCATTACTTGATTTTTTTCAGATCGGCCACGTTGCGGCAAATGAAAGAACGACGACTTATCTATGTGTACAGTGGGCTATTATCAACAATAAAAAAGCTTGCAGAGAAAAAATACTTCTTTCTCCGCAAGCTGATAGGAAAGGAGAGTTCTTTTTAACCCTCTTCAATCCATTAATTTTTTCTAAAAAAGTCAGTAAACGCGTTGAAAATTTCCAATCCTTGATAAGACAATAAAGAGAGAGCTGTAATTGAAAAAAATGCTGTTAATAACATACGTAACCATATCATGGTACTCATCCTCCTTTGAATGATTTGTTTATGATTCATTCAAGCAGGTGAGACCACATAATTCGATTCGTAAAAGACGGGATTCAGCAAAAACCGTCTTTTGACAGATTGCACAAAGCAATAGCAGAAATAAGTGGTGCTTAACGCTATAAAAATGTAACTGGCAATATCAACCCAAGAGTCTTTTCCTATATCTGGTCCATCAATCGGAGCAAAATTTTCTGCCAAATGATCGATGGCGCTAATTTCGTGTACAGCATTTATAGTATGACTGGAACGATCACTAGAAATGTATAAACAGGTAATACTTATAAAAATAAAAATTGTCAGGGCAACGATTTTTTTCATGTATTCACGCCCCTTTAACATCTTTTCTTCATTATATACTTGGTTTTAATATTTTAAAACAAAAATGTTTTTCTGTCTTCCCCTCTGTTTGATTATTTAACGAACAATTTCTTTTCCTCGATTCTGCCATCTGCTTTAGTTCTGTAAGATTTCACTGTTGAATCCGGGAGGCAATCCGCAGTGCCTTCAAAAAACTTCACCTGTTTCTGTACAAATTTCCGAAATGCTGTCTGTCGGCAGGTTTTATTTTTTGAGACTTATTAAACGAATCAGTGAGGAGACCAAAAAAGCAGCAGCAACAGCTAGAAGAATTTTTCCGACAAGCAATGCTGTTATTTTCAGCACGAATACTGCCAAAATCATGACTAAACTGATTGCGATCATAATGAGAGAATAAGTTTTCATATGAGGTTCATCTCCTTTAGCTGTCTGTTTTCAAGCAGAAAAAATCGGCTGCCTAATTCGGCATAAATATATCGCTGGTGACTTGTAAATAAAAGGCATTGTTCCTTGAACGCTTCTTTCAGCATCATGATTGACTGCTTTTGTGAGGCCTCGTCTAATGAAGTAAAAGGTTCATCCAAAATAATCAACTCAGGTGATCTTGCTAACATACTAATAAGGAATAGTTTATATTTCATGCCTAGAGAGTAATGTTTGACCGGCTTTTGCAAAGCATGTGTCAGATCAAACTGTTCACAAAGCTCTTGGAATTTTTCTTCATATGCAGCTCTTTTTTCTTTTTTGATCCTCCAAAGTGAAAGAATAAGCTCCTTATTTTCAAATCCAGTTAATGCATCATAAACAAGTGGTTTATCAGGAATATAGGCCATTGCTTCTTTAAAACGATCTGTTCCAGGCTTATACTTTTCATTTAGTAAAATATTTCCTGAATCCGGTTGGATTAATCCCGCTATTAGCCTTAGCAAAGTTGATTTGCCGCTGCCGTTTTTTCCGATGATACATGCTCGGTCTCCTGCATGTAATTGAAAAGAAACATTTTCCAGCAATGCTCCTTTTTCTGCAGTTTGTTCATACTGAAAAGCCAGTTGTGAAACTTGAAGCTTAACCATATAGAAATCCTCCAATAATCAACAAACAGTTTATAATCCGATAAAGCGAGACAATCGCCACAGCCCCTATTCTGCTTCCTTTTAGCGTAAGAAACTATTCCGTAATAAAGCAGAAATATCAGATAAAGGGATAAGTACTTTTGACTGAAAAAATAAATAGTCCCGGTATTTCAAGCACTGTGTGAGAAAAAGGTAAGTCCTACATGACAGCGGCATATAAGTCGTGATTTCCCTATGAGAATCGTTGTAAAACAAAGTGACTGCGGTCATCTTCCATCAAGTCAACGAACCAATTCCAAGCATTGATAGCTCTCTAACATAAAAATAACTGCAAAAGAAAAGTTGTTTCCTAGTTATAAATTTGGATGCGCTCATTGCGAGTATATAGCAGCGATTTCAAAAACAAGAAATAAATCAATCCCAGCGAGGCAATCACTTATTCAGTAATAGAAAGGATTTTAACTTTTTCAACATGGTCAATTCCTTTTTTCATTGTGTTCTTACAAACAATTAGGCAAATGGCTGAAACTATCATAAAATATAGGACAGATATGTAGTTGACAACACCTGCCGCCTCACTCAATACACCAATAAATAGTGATGCGAGCAAGTAATAAATAAAAGGCATGACGAGAAAGTTCCTCATAAAAGCTTGGCCGTTATTTACTATGCTTTCCTCTTCTTCTGTTGTTCCAATCTCGTATTCATGAATAAAATGAAACTTAGTGATAAATGGAAACAAGTATAATTGAATAAATGGAAAAACGAAAAAAGAGATAGTTATTCCAATAAAAGGAATGATCATCCTGAGATCAGCTATTTGGAAATACGTAAGAATCATTATATTCCCTATCGTCAAAAAGAAAGATGGAATTAAATATAGGCAATAAAACAATTTCAATTTTGCCCAAAAGAATTCAGTTAACGAAGAAAATGATAGTTGATACATCCATATGTTTCTTTTTTCAGTGCTAAAAGAAAAAAAAGAAGGAGTCAACATTCTCATTTCCATTGCTTGGTTAGCCAAAACCATCAAGTTCAATGTAAATAATAGCTGTATTTGGAGAGCCGTGTTCCCTGCTGCTGACATACATGCAGTAAAGAAACCTATATAAAAAAAAGCTTCGTAAGATAAGACCATATAATTAAAAAATTCTTTTGAGAGCAGCCATCTTTTTTCACGTATGATTTGTAGATCTTTATAAATCAGTGCATTCTTCGGCAATATAATAGAACGTACCCAATGCAGCAGCTGTAGATAGAAGTGAAAAAAGTCACGAAATCTCTTAATCTCTCCATGATCTTCAGTTGGGATCATTTTAACAGGCAAGGAAAGTACGCCAACTAGAAGGAAAATCAGAGGCCCTAACATCCATGGAGTCCCAATAAAATGTTCAATCTGCAAATATAAAGAGCCGTCTGAAAATAAACTCTTTTGAAAGGAGTTTATTTTATTCCCATATAGATTGATCAGCTGCTGAGATAGATTGACCCAAGCTGTATCTTCAGCTGCAGCCAAAAAGGATGGAAAATTATCCTTAAATGTTTTGAAAATAGGGACTAGAAGACCTGACACAAGAACGCGCCCCAGCATAAAAAAAGCAGTTGAGACAGCGGCGAAAAATACAAAACGGAACCACCCTATTTTTTTTACTACAATGTTATGAATATAGGCACCTGCAAGTTTATTGCTCGTCATAAACAACAGAGCGCCCAGCAGCAAAATATTCAACTGCTTCATCCAGAATAAAGCATCTAATGATTCCGCAATTCGTGATTGAAATAAAATATAAACAAAAAATAGGCTGGAATTTGTAAAAATGCTCCATACCAGCTCTAAAGCAATAAATGTGATATGTATTGATTTGAACGAGACTGGAGCAGCCTGAATAAGATCCATAAACGGTGGAATATGAGTTCTTCGATAAGCTCCGGCTCCCTTAAAAATTGAATAAAGAAGAAAAAAGACAATGAAACCACTCTCCCATTGCTGGCGATATTGCTGGGAGTATAGCCATTTGTACAAAACGGATACGATGACGAAGGCAAGCAAAATATCAAGAATAAAAGAAAACATCATATACTGTTTTGAACTAAGTTTTCTTAAAAAGGGCGCTTTTTTAATAATGAATTCGATGACAGCAGAATATTGCTGTTCCATTCGAATCGATAGCATAAGTGATAATAGCTTTATTAACATTCTCTCACCTGTATTTCAAAGTATGAAAATTCTTCATCGAAAAATAGTTTGACTTTCAAGCGATAATCACTTTTCTTGATTTCTCCTTCTTTAAGATATTAACGAATTGCTGCTTAACCTGCTGCAGCGCTCTATGAACGTCCGCTGAACCAACTGCTGTTGGAATAGAAACGATTGCAGTAATAGCTCCGCCAGCTTCAACAACGTTTAAGACAACCGCCGCTACACTTTCACGATCTGCAGCTGGAAACGCTGAAGAGAGTGAGCACAGTGCAAACGTTAAAAAGCCGACTGCTAAAGCACACTAAAAGAAAAGACAGCTTGTTTTATTTCTTTTAGCCATTAACAGTAAATTACTTACTAAAATACTTTTTATTACCACCTAAGTTTAAGATATATTCAGACCACTATCAATACATCTTTGTAAATTTTATTCACAAAACTTTCACTCAAGTTTTTAAATTTTTTTCAACACTCTAACCCACAGATCAGGCAAGTATGAACTTCTATCCTGCTTGGCTTGGTAGGGATCTTATTACTATCGCAGATGATTTTGTAGTCACGGAAGGGTATCATTCCGCTTACGAGGCAGCATTATATCTGATAGGAAATAATGAAGGACAAGGAATCTTTTTTATTATATGTCTTTTCATTATAGGTCAAAAAATGCCTCTATATAACTTTATTAAGACAAAAGTAGAGCCGATTCTTTAATAGACAGACTCTAAAGTAAATTCATTCAAATTTCGTCTTAACAACTTATACAAAAACAAATTTTCCACAATTTAAGAGATATTCTTCCTTTTTCTAGAGATTTCATATTCTGAAGAAACATCTTTGGATAAGATGTTATTTATTTCTCCGATCAAATCATTTCCTAGCTCCTGAAATTTTTCCCAATCGATATTTTGATACTGAACACGATTCGTTAGTTGGTTAAATACATCATGATAACGAGAAATAAAGAGAGATAATTCATCTTCATTGTTTTCAGCTGTTTCTTCATTTTGTTGTCCTGTATTCGTTGAAGAAAGATTCGATTCATTACTCTTCCCATTACTAGCTTCATTAGTTGACTCTTGATCTTTTTGCCTGACATTTTCTTCACTGTTTAAAAATAGACTGACAAGCAGAAATAAACCGCACAACGATAACACTACTACTTTTTTTGACTTCATGTCTTCCATCCTATTCCATTTTTATGATCTATTCTAAATATATAAAATTTTAAATCTATAAAAATGACAAAAAAGCACCCATCTCATTTGAGAGGGTACTTTCAAGCAGATTAGACCAAACTCAATCTCCATCAATACAATCAAGTTTACACAGAACCTTTGAATCATTTATGTTATACAAGAACTGCTTCTTTTTTTATTACAGTATTCTGAAGAACGAGATTGACCGGATCTCCAACTTGAAAGCGAGAAGTATGTTGAATCAATTCATGTACCGTCCATTCTTCTTCACCTACTTGTACGATGTAATACATTTCTTTTCCTTGATATTGAACAAATTTTACCACCCCATGCGAAGAACCTTCTTTTGCTTTAGACAGCGCCCATTGATCCGGACGGACAGGATATAGACCCTTTTTTTTCAAATTAATAGATACTCCTATATCCGGCCATTTTTCATTAGGAAATGGCTTCGGAATAAACATTTTTTCCTCCCATTTACCTTGAATTAAATTGCATTTGCCTACAAAAGTTGCAACAAATTCTGTCTCCGGCCTTGTAAAAATCATTTCCGGCCGGTCAATTTGTTCAATTTTCCCATGATTCATTACGACAATTCGATCTGCCATCGCAAATGCTTCGCTTTGATCATGGGTAACATATACAATGGAAGCATTTGTGTGACGATGAATGTGTTGAATCTCCTTTCTCATTTCCATTCGAAGTTCAGCATCTAAAGCACTGAGAGGCTCATCCATTAATAAAAGACCTGGTTCTGGCGCAATTGCACGTGCTAAAGACACCCGCTGTTTTTGTCCACCGGAAAGTTCATGAGGATATCGTTGGGCTAGCGACTCTAACCCAACCATTCGTAAAACATTTTTCACTCTCTCCTCCCGCTGCTCCTTATCAGCCTTTGGAGCAAACGAATGATGCATTAAAGGAAATTGAACATGCTCATATACTGTCATATGCGGCCATAAGGCAAACGATTGAAAAACCATCCCTATGTTCCTTTTTTCCGGCGGGAGGACGGCTTCCGCTGAAGCAACAACAGTATCATTTATCGTAATGGTTCCGCTTGTCGGTTTCATAAAACCGGCCAGTAATTTTAATAATGTAGTCTTTCCACAACCAGAAGGTCCCAAAATGGCGATAAATTCTCCATCCTTGATTGTTAAATCAATGGAATGCAAAGCTGTGACATCCCCATATGCTTTTGAAATCCCATCAAGCCGAATCATTTTGTTTCAACACCTTTCGTCTCCAAACTTTTTCAAGGCTGATAAACAAAAAACTGCCGAACAAAATTCCTAAAACAATTAAACTTGAAAATGCTGTGGAATAAGTGGTATATCCAGCCTGTTCGTAGTTAAAAATAACAACTCCCACCGTTTCGGCTCCTGTAGACCATAGAAGGCTGGAAACCGTCAGTTCGGTCAAAGAGGTTAAAAAGACCAACAAGGCTCCGCCAATGATACCCGGTAAAAGAAGCGGCATGAGAATTCGCCGCCATTTGACCAAAGGTTTAGCCCCTGACGTACGAGCAGCTTCTTCAATGGAAGGCTCTACCTGTGTCAGCGCCGTGTAGCTTCCCCTAACCTGTAAAATTATAAATCTTGTAATGTAGGCAATAATTAAAATCCAAATGGAGCCGTAGATACCCGGGTTCCATCCTGGCAACGGCTGCATCCATGAAAAGATCATACTGAGAGCAAAGACAGTCCCCGGCAGTGCGTAAGGTATCGTTACAAACAGCTCCACTAACTTTGTCCATCTATTTGGTGATTTATAGCGAAGATACGCAATGGCCGTTCCGACAATCAATGAGACAATTGTCGTTAAGATCGCAAGCTTCATGCTGTTGCTGATCGCTGACATTGTTTTTGGATCAGAGAATAGAATGTATCGATAGTTTTCCAGTGATAAATTTTCTAATTGAAAAGGGAGCCCGTAAGCTTTTATTAATGATGTCGTACCCATTGAAACGAACGGAACGAAACTCGTGAACAACAAAAGTGCCCAAACGGCTATTTCGATCAAACGCTTCCACGTCAACGATAAATGAATGCGAGGTTCTTTATCCCGTTTGACCGTTTCAATTACACGGCTTCGCCTTAAAAGAAGCCATTGAATAGACAGTCCGATTAAAGCAATTGCTCCCAACAAAATCGATAGAACGGCCGCTCTTGCAAAGGCAGCCGGTCCAAATCCGACGACTTCTTCGTAAATATACGTACTTAGCACACGAATGTTTGCCGGGATACCTAAAAAAGCAGGGATCCCAAAGTTATCAAGATTTGATAAAAAAGCGAGCATTCCGCCGCTGCAAATCCCGGGCAATGCTAGCGGAAGGATGACCTTACGAATAATAGTTCCTCTTTTAGCACCGCATGTTTGTGCCGCTTGCTCAAGCTCCAGAGGAATTTTTCTAAACACTTCCACCGTTAGTAAATATACAAGCGGATAATGAGACAAACCTAAAATAAAAATGATTCCACCTATGCTATACAAGTTTGGCAGCTTCCAATCTCCTGGAAGCATATGAAGAACAGCTGCAATTGGTCCATTGCCGCTAAAAAACTGAACCCATGCAAGTGTTGTAATGTATGAAGGAATAATAAACGGAAGAAAGATAAACAGCTGCATCCATTTTTTCCCGCTAATGTTTAAATAGGCGATAACCCATGCCATCGCAATCCCTAAAATAAGTGAAACCAAAGTAGAACCGATGACGATATAAAGCGTATTTTTCACAGTGATCCATGTTTGTTCTTCTTTCAGCACTTCTGAGTAATTCGAAAGTGAGACGGCACCCTCTTCTGTTAAACTTAATAAGATAAGGCGAAAAACGGGAACTATAAAAAATAAAATAATCAGTAAAAACCCGAAACCCATCCACAAGTTTTTCAATGGGAAGAAACGAGAAAACGAGGACGTGCTCCTCGTCATCCCTTTTGTTTGCTCTTTACCAGGAAACATCGTCCTCTCTCCTTTAATTATTGTTGACCAAATATTTCACCAAATTTTGCTTTATCTTCTTCACGAGATTGATAAAGCTCAGATATGTCTGCATTCAGTACGTTCAACTCATCAATCGTTTTTAATCCCTCTGGAGCATTAACGTCTTGGCGAATCGGTGTATATCCAAGTTCAGCTGCTAATTTTTGTCCTTCTTCTGATAAAACGAAATCTACGAAAGCTTTAGCTGCTTCTTCATTTTTTGTATCCTTCATAATACCGATCGGTTCAGTAATGACAGGAACGCCTTCTTTCGGATAGATGAATTCTACAGGTGAACCTTCTTTTTTGGCTCGCGCAGCGAGATAATCAACAACGATTCCGTATGGCTTTTCCCCTGAAGCAACCGATTTTAACACACCGCCATTCCCTTTCGTAACAGCCATTCCGTTTTCTTTTAAACGCTTGAAGAAATCCCATCCTAAATCGTTTTGTCTTGTAAACACTCCAAGATTGTATGCAGCTGCTCCTGAATAAAACGGGCTTGGCATAATTGCTTTTCCTTTTGCGTCGCTTTCCGTCAATACATTCCAGCTATCAGGTATGTTTTGCACACTATTTGTGTTCACTGCAAGAACAGTTGCCATCACTTTTGTGCCTGTGTACATGTCGTCGCTGTCAATAAACTGACCCGGAATTTGTTCTGCTTCTTTTGATTTGTAAGAAAGTAAAAGATCGTCATTTTTTAAACTTTCAAACGTTACAGCGTCTGCAACAAGCAAAACATCTGCTTGAATGTTTCCAGCTTCTTTTTCAGCTTGTAATTTTGCAATCACTTCTTCCGTTCCTGACCGGAAAGTATTGACTTTTACATCAGGATATTTTTCATTAAAAGCTGTCACTAATCTTTGAGCATCTTCATCAGGCTGTGAAGTATAGAAATTAAGTTCCCCTGAGACTTCCTTCTTTTGTTCTGACTGCGTTTCTACATCATTGCTTGATGAGGCATTATTGCTGCTGCCACAGGCAGCTAATACAAAAAGTAATGTGAATATAGTGAAAGCGGACAACCATTTACGCATTGGAATGTTCCTCCTTACCCTCTTTTAAGAAATTTAAAGAGCATTTTCGAAACCAGCGTTCAATCTGTTCCATTTTCCGTTTGTGATGAACGGGAAACTCCACAGGTGAAACGGTAATATAACCTTCCTTTAGCTTTAAATAATCACTGTTTTCGTTGAGGTTTACTAATTGGTTTAATTCATCCTTTAACCAAAAATATACTTGACCGTGCGGATCGTTTAGCCCTACGTATCGATAACGGGAAACTGTCAAATCTAAAGGAACTACCTCAACACCTTTACAAAGATAAATCGGAATATTCGGTAAATTGATGTTTAAAAAAACTCCTTTAGGAATTCGGTTTTGTAAAATAATTTCAACCGCTTTATACAAAAGCTGTTTTGTTTTTAAATAATTTACCTTCGCTTCATCAAATTCGTTCAACGATACTGATACGGCTGGAACGTTGTAAAGAGAAGCCTCAACCGCACCTGCCAATGTACCAGAGTAATATAAATCCCTTCCTAAATTCGGACCAAGATTAATACCTGAAAACAAAATATCAGGCGGAGTCTTTAACAGTACTTCCATCCCAAGTTTGACGCAATCGGCCGGAGTACCGTTTACGGCCCATGCCCCTTTCGTTCCAGAGAATATTTCCACAGGTTTCACTTTTAATGGTGTTCTGAGAGTAATGGAATGGCCGACTGCGCTTCGCTCTTGGTCAGGACAAACGACATAAACTTCACCAAAATGCTGAAGAACTTCTACAAGTGCTTCGACTCCTGGCGCAAAAATTCCGTCATCGTTTGTAACTAAAATTCTCAACGGACGACCTCCTTCAATCGATTTCCGTTCCGTTTTATATACAGTACATTTTTCTTTAACACCATCAAATCTTTTGAAGCATCAAACCCTTCAATAATTACTGGAATATTCTCGATAGTTAAAAATTTGTTTAATATTTCTTCTCCGATATCACCGTCACCTAACGGTAAATGAAGAATTTCTTTTGTTGCATCACTAATATGAATTTTGTTTACCTCCGGCATTTCATTCCAGATAGAAAAAATGTCTGCGTGTAATGGAATGTGGGCGACATCAAATGTCGTTTGAATTTGCGGGAAAAAAGGTACAATCACTTTTTTTACGGCGGCTGGTTTAATAATAAACTCTTTCGCCTTCCATTCCATCATTTCTAACGATAACGTGAGTCCTTCTTGTCTAGCTTTTCGATCAAGTTCTTCCATTGATTCGAACAAAAGCTCTTCATGGATAGAAACGTCTGAATCCGCAAGAGTCAGCTTTCCTGGATGAAATGTAATATTATCAGCCCCAATTTGTGAAGCCAGCTCAATAGATCGAATAATTTCATGAACGGACTGCTTGCGAATGCCATTATTTAGAGAGCTTAAGTTTAAATCCCAGCTTGCTGCGTGCATCGTCAGTTGCATGTTTGTTTCTTCTTTGACCTGCCGGATTCGTTTAGGCATGCTTTCATATTTCCACACATGCTCTGCCCAAACCTCAACACCGACAAATTTTAACTCTTTTGCCAGCCTAATCACTTCCTCAACCGGAAATGCCCATGCAAGTGTAGAAGCAAAGCGTATATTCATCGAACTGATTTCCTCCTTTCTTATTTTTTAATGAAATGGAGAGATTCATTTTTACATTGCCGATTAGAGAAAGATTTCGTGAGTTAAGTCCATGAAAATCACTTCCTCCTGAATCAACAATTGATTCTGACAAGCAATTGGAATATGTATGTCCACTTCCTTTTCATCTATCTTAAGTTTAGAAAAGATTTGTTAAGGAACACTTAAAGGCGGTTTGAACTTTTGTAAACATTCTGTAAATGAAAAAATAAAAATAAGAAATGAAAAAGCGGCTTCAAATCGCAATTATGCATCATTCCCAACTTAGAATGTAAATTGTTTGTAAATTTTTTACGATTTATTCATATTCTTTGCTAAATACACTCTTTTTTGTTTAGATATCACATGTGTTGTCATATTATAAAAATCATTGCGGACGTGATATTTTCCGAGTTTACTAGCAGTTTCCCACACAGATGAAAAAATTCAGTTTGTTTTTCCAAATGAGATTGATCCCGGAAATAATCGCAAAATATTTTATATGCCCCCTTTTGAGGACGCTAAAGGACATTTCGTTCAATGCGAAAATCCTTGCCGACAGTGGAATCTAAAAATTCTCTGCCTCTTCGGTTGTAGTACTTGAACTTAGCCTTCAATGCTGAATTCGCTGCTGATACAACTTCAAAAAAGACAATGAAAAAGCGCTCAACACAATAAAATTTGACAGGCTCTGTTTGAGCGTGATATAGTTTGTTTTGAAAATACAGAAAATTATTTAAATAATTAAAATTGTAAGCGCTTAAAGGGGGTAAAGATATGACAAGACAAGCAGTAAAGGATGCTCTCAAGGAAACTCTTGACAAGGTGTTGGATACCGCTGTAGGCAGGGCTGGAGGAGCCCCTGGTGTAGTTGCAATGGTAACTGACCGGGACGGAAACATCTATGAGGGGGCAGCCGGTGTACGCGATCTCGGAAAGAAAACACCGATGACCACCGATACAGTGTTCGCTCTTTTTTCGACCACGAAGGCCATCACCGGTACGGCATTGATGAAATTGGTCGAGGAAGGAAAAGTCAGTCTCGACGATCCGGTCAAGAAGTATGTACCTGAGATTGCCGAGATTCCAGTTCTCGAAGGGTTTGACAAAGACGGGCAGCCAAAACTAAGGGAAGCAAAAACCGACGTTACGATCAACATGTTGATGCTTCACACTGCCGGCTTCGGCTACGAGTTCTTCAGTCATGAAGATCGAAAATACCGTGAAGCAAAGGGAGTACCTTCCATTCTCACTAGTACATTTGATTCTGTAAAGAGCGTGCTTCTATTCGAGCCAGGTGAACGCTGGAACTATGGCGTCAACATCGACTGGGTTGGTAAAGTTGTTGAAGCCGTATCCGGTAAACGACTGGGCGAAGTGATGGCAGAGCGTATTTTTGCCCCACTCGGCATGTCCGACATCGGTTTCACGTTATCACCTTCGATGATGGAACGCCGCGCAACCATCCACAGCCGCAGTCAGGATGGTCAACTCACACCAAAACCTGAGCTTATTCTCCCGCAATCTCCAGAAATGGATATGGGAGGACATGGTTTGTATGCGAGCATTGGCGAATACACGAAGTTTATCCGAATGATTCTGAATGACGGTGCGGGTGTACTCAAACCAGAAACAGTCGCGCAAATGTCTCAAAACGGACTTGGGGAATTGAAGAGCGGCGGATGGATTTCGTCCGATCCAACGCTGGCTAATGACGGCGAGTTCTACCCCGGCGTACAAAAGTCGTGGTCTTATACATTCCAGGTAAACGATGAACCTACCCCTACAGGTCGTCCAGCAGGCCAATTGATGTGGTCGGGATTGGCTAACCTGTTTTACTGGATTGATCACAAAAACGGGATTGGCGGATATTGGGCTACGCAAATATTTCCGTTCCAAGATGTGGGTTCATACTTAGGCTTCCTCGAATTCGAGTCAGCAGTCTATAGTACGTTGAAACGGTTCGGTCAGATTACGACTTGATCTAGGGAATGGAGACTATACAGATGACTCCCCCGCTTACTCCGTATAATGTCACAAAGTGCGGATGGATGATCATATAAAGTATTTTCTTTCTAACATACACTTCAGCGGCGGACGCCATAGCTTAAGAGTTTGTTAGAAATATATTCGATAGCGCTTTCTTTAAGAATCCTTTATTGTACTGCATTTATCAATATCAATCATTGAATATCGGAGATTTTCCGGGCCAATCTTTTTGCCTATCCAGCAAACTGAAACAAATTTTTAAGGGGCTGTCTAATAAGTCGATTTTCCGGCTTATAGACGCCCCTTTAATGTTTTAGAAACGTTGATATATCGACGCTTATGATGCTTCGATTTCAGTGGATTTTGACTTGCTGGACAGCCCCTGTTTGTGCTTCGAACAGCCTTTATTGTCTTTTACATTATGGCTGCGGCGAAATCTGTCAGAAATGTATATTTCTATCAAAATCGCGAATTAGACTTCAATATATTAGATGAAATGAAAATTCGTAAGCATCAAAAGATACAATCTTTACAACTTTCGTTAGAAATTCAACCTTGGAACCACCATATCGTAACTATAGTTAGAAATAAAAGATATATGAATGATATAATTCGGAAGAGCCTTTTTTTATTTTTAAACGGCGGCTTCCACATTATGACGATAATGGCAGGAGCAAACAGAGTGATTAAAATGAGTTTTATCTCAATAAATGCTATACATAAAGCTAATAATATGGAAACGTAAAAAACGGGTATAAACCATGTGCTTTTTTCATTTTCTTCATCATCTGACCCATTATTCGAATCATTCAGCAATTTTTCTAAGTTTAGTTTTTCCCATAGCATATGCTTTACACCTCCTCATGAAAGTTGGGCCATTAAATATGGAGTGATCTTAGCCTCTACAACGGCAGCGATAAATGTCAAAATGATCATTAGAAAAAAGAATGTAAAGATGTCCTTTAAAAAAACGGAATTTGATTCTCCCCTAATTTTGGCAATGACCGCATCAATCAGTTTAAACCCAATAGAACCCGCAATAATCATAGCAGGAATCTCAAATATACCATGTGGAACTAGGGCTGTTACAATATAAATTAGATCGTTCCCATGTTGAAGACTGTGCATGATAGATACACCAACTAAAAAACCATTGACTAGTAATAAAGCAGCAGTAAAAATTCCAAACGTAAATATAGTAAAGCTTATGAAAACATCCGCAAGTACGTTATGTATAAAATAATCAAATATAGTACGCCCAACATTTGGTTCCTGTCTTTCTACAGGTAAGATATTGCTAAAAAAAGTACCCATGATAATTCCAATCACGTATATTATAAACGCTACTGATAAAACCCGCTTATTTCGCAGTAGAACGTTTTTTATTTAACCAATCTCTTCCATATCGTTAATAATCATATTTTCGAAATTTATTATGTTTTTCATGTTCGTGTATTCCTTTAATATTTCCCCATTGATTAAAACTCCTACACGATCGCATAGATTTTGAGCAACATGCACTAAATGAGTAGACATGAAAATAATTTTTCCACTATCTGCGTATTCCCTTAAAAACTTTTTCATAAACATTGTTGTCGGAGGATCAAATGAGCTTAGCGGCTCATCTAGTAAAAGCACATCTGGTTCATGAATGATAGCACCGGCAACAGACAGCTTATGCTTCATACCAAAGGAAAGAGTTGAAATCATTTCATTTTCCTTATCTTTTAGTGAAAAATTTTTTAACAACATTTGAATACGGTCAGTTTTTTGCGAATCGGGTACTTGCTGCAGATCAGCTATAAAATCTAAATATTCCTTTGGAGTAAGATAATTATAAATAAAAGGTGTGTCCGGCACATAACCTATATATTGTAAAAATTCAGATCGATCATCATCAATTGTCTTACCATCAATAAATATTTTTCCAGAGTCTGGAGTGACCAATCCGATTATACATTTAAGCAAAGTGGACTTCCCAGCACCGTTTGGCCCTAATAATCCATATATTTCTCCTCTTTTTAATGTAATATTAATTGATTTTAATACATCATACTCCTTATACCTTTTCGAAACATCTTTTATAATCATCTGCTCATCTCCCAATGAGAAGTACCGACTCGTTTAATCCAAAAGTAAAAGAATATAAAAAAGCTTATGAATAGCAAGAAAGAACCTAAGATTGCCAACACATTAAAAAGAATGCTGCTGATGTAGTTTTTCCAGTAAAGAACCCCTAACAGTCCATATATTTCTAAATTTAATATTAAAACAATTCCAAGAATCGTGTGTTCAAAAACAGAAGCTTTAACGGAAGAGCCAACATCTTCAATATGTTCCCAATCCAGACGCGGATACAAAAACGTTCCAATAATTTGAGCACTGCTGATGATAATAGCGGTAGTATTTACAAGGACAAATATCATAATGACAGTACTTAGTTTCAGATGAAATAACGAGACAACACATATAAATAAAACGTTCATGACAATCAAAATAGGAATAACATGTAAAATCGCCTTGCTTACGACTAACTGGTTCAAAGAAGAGCCTGACCCTTTATATAAAAGCAAGTTCTCCCTTTCAGCATCAGCTGATGTAATCCCTAATAATCCGTCTCCTAAAAACGAGACATTTAATGAAACTGCAAAGATGATCGGATATATTACGAAAAGAGCCGGGAATTCAAACCAATTTTGCATCATTCCTAACCCGAACAATATTCCGATTTCGGAAGCCAGCATATAGATAGATAAATAAAACCTCTTTTTTATTAAAAAATTCGCTCGAGTGAAAGCGATGAAATCTTTTTTCATAACCGCCAAAACTTTCCTTGATAAAAGCTTTTTTAGTTTTCTATCAATAAAGTTATGAAAAGATCTGTTTTTTATTATTTTGACATTTGTTTTTTCATTGGAAAGCTGCGACATATCTTTTACGTCTAAATATTTATTTACAATAAGAAACGAAATATAAATTAGAATTATTCCAATAATTAACAACAATGGTTGATAATAGATAAAGTAATCTACTTCCATTAGTGTATTAAATAACCAATTAGTAGGCAGCACATAACCAGTCAAAATCACATCAAGATTGAATCTAGAAATAGAATGAATGATTGATTCTATAAAGTTTTCCTCATAAAAGTAGCTAAAGCCTAACCAGCCAAATACAGTCGTAGACAGAAATGATAGCAGCATAACAAAAACAAAAGAAAGTACACTTTTCACAGCTGACTGAAAAACAACATGCAAAAACTTTGAATATATTATGTATAATCCTGAAGAATAAAAACTGATGACCCCAATTAAAAAAAGAACATAAAATGGAAAAGATACAAATAACAATAGCCTAGAAGTTATTGATTCTTCTGCAAAATTTAAAACGTAGAACAGGATTGGATATAAAAAGAAAAGAGTCGAAAACAGTGACTTGAAAATGATTTGCGTAAAAAATCTTACCAATAATATATCATTTGGATCTGTTTTCACGGAGTATAGTAAGAGAAAATCTTCCGGATAGACAAACCTTTGCAAAATATCATGAGAAGAACGAAGATTGCTGATTAAATTCCATAATACTAGCAAATTGACTAACAAAACAGCTGCTTGAGAAAAATAAGGAATGATCAGTTCTACTAAATGATATAGGATAAAATTGTATACTCCAAAAATGAAAACAAATAAAACTAGTAATATTTTTTGATTCAATAAATTTTCCCCAAACGGAAAGAAAAAAAGAAATCTATTGACATAGCGTCTAAAATTTAACTTGAAATTCGAATAAAATAGATTAGACTTTAACATACTGCCCCCTGAATTTAAAATCTAGGGCGATGGCAAAAACTTATTTCGCCATCACTCGATTTTTTTAATTTACCATTTCGAGCCCATTCTTTATCTAAATTGAATATATCATAAATAATAGAAAAAATCCCATATTCTGATAAATTTTATTTTAGGGGAAATGCTCGCGCTTTTTTAATAAGCGTCCATTTTACAGAGATGATTTGACGATTACATGAGAGAGTTACAAAAAGTGAACTGGAGCAGGTTGCCTTTTGCCGTTGAAGTAGCTTCAAGCGCTGAAAGATGAGGGGGAATAGATTGACAGAGCTTCTCTTTAACATGAGATTCTTTTACCAGTAATTTTGTTGAAGCCCTTACAGAAAATCATAATTGAAGGATGAACGCAAAACGGAATGTTTAATAAGTTGTCAGTTTCTGTATTCTATCTTCCAAACCGAAAAGCCGAAAGCCTAATGATAGGCAAAAAAGTAAAAATTGTCAAAAAAGCCGCAGTTATTGTTCTCATTGCTGAGGGAGCTCTTGCACGCTGCAATTTGGCAGGAAAAATGAAAAGGGAGAAAAGAAATTGAATAAAGGACTTTTTTTATATGTAAGTCCTTTATCCGTTCAAAACGATAATAATCGGAAGGCAAAAGGCTGTAAATTGTTGTTAAAATAATCGCCGAAATAAAGAATCAATTTAATATTCATCTGTTTCCCACTGTTAATGACGGAACATATTATTATTGAAAAGAGAAGCGTTTTATGCCCGAATTATATTCCTAACTTGGCTCCAAAAAAAATGAAAGTTGAGAGCTTCTTACATTTACGATAATGTTTTCTTGCTTTCACATAGCTTTTGATAGCGTTCGAGAAGTTTTTCATATCGAACCATTCCGGCATCTTTGCTGCCTAGTTCAAAATTTCCATAAAAGCCGTGAAAATCAGATCCTCCTGTTTCGATCAGCTCGAATTGGTCCGCATAATATTTGACAAGTTCTTCGTCCTTAGGTCCATGCAAAGGGTGAACTGCTTCGATGCCTTCTAAGCCAATCTCAACCCACTCGGGGATTGCATCAAAATTGTTGAATTGTTTTGGATGGGCAAGTACCGGCAGACCGCCCGCCTCGCGGATGGCAACAATCGCATCTTCCACATCGACATACTGTATAGGTATGTGCGCTAATCCTTGCGGCTTTCCTTCCCCGCCTTTTGAAAAAAGCTTATCATATAGATCGCCATAGATTTTGTCAGCGTATCCTTTGTTTATTAAAGCATGCATAATATGCTGTTTGTATACCCCTGTGCCGTCTTTGGCGAATTGTTCTACTTCTTCCCATGAAATGTTAAAACCTGCTTTCATAATTCTTTTCGTCATTTCATATGATGCTAGGTGTCTCATCTTTAACAGCGGGCTGCACAGGTTTTCAATCGCTTCGTGATGCGGTTCCACAAAAAAGCCTAAAATATGGGCTCTCCGTTGTCTTTTATAGTCATAAGCCGAAATCTCGATCCCTGGAATAATGGTTACTCCGAGCTGCTCTCCTATATATTTCGCTTCCTTTAATCCTTTTGTCGTATCATGGTCCGTAATTGCCAAATGGGTGATTCCTTTTTCTTTCGCAAGAGAAATTACTTCAAATAGACTCATTGAGCCATCTGATATATTTGAATGACAATGTAAATCAATCATTACGGTCAACACCTGCTTTCACTGTTTTTATAAAATAATTAATGAGTTTCACGCAAATTTACCTTCATTCTTGTCGAAACAAATTCGAAAATGATCGCTAAAACAAGAATGAAGTAAGTAATCATTCCAATTTCCCTTAAATCAAAATAAAATCCGCTCGCCATAAACAAATCAAATCCGATCCCGCCTGCTCCTGCGGCAGCACCCATCGCAACGGCAACGGAAAAGTTAATCTCAAATCTCATAAACGTCCAAGAAATTAAATATGTCATTGACGAGGGGATTACCGTCTGAAACACAATTTGCCACCAATTGGCCCCGCAGCCCTTTAATGCTTCGATCACACCTTCATCCAGCTCTTCGAATGATTCAGAATATGCTTTAATCAAATAGCCAATGGAGTGAAACGTCATGCCAATAACAGCTGCAACACTTCCCAGACCAGCAGCAACGGAGAAAATCAGCACCCACAAAACAGTAGGAACGGCGCGAATAAATGCGACAAAAGCTTTAATGCTATTGGAAACAACTTTATTTGATAAGTTTTGTGCTGCCAACAGCCCTAGAAAAAGTGCAATAACAGCTCCGAACACTGTCGTCAAAAAAGCAAGCCCCAAAGTTATCAACACTTGATAGATTGCTTCTGTTATAGTTAAACGCGAAAAGCTTGCTTCGAAAAACATTGTTTTAAAATTCGCAAACGTTTCTTTTAATCCAGACATGAAATTTGTATCGCCATAATCAAACACGGTAAAGCCATAAACAGTAATAACGAATAATGCTGTCAATGTCAGCCGGATGGCAATTGCCTGCTTCGTCAACGGTTTCACTTTTATTCTCGAAGAATGCGTTAATTTTCCGCTGTCTTTCAGAGTGCTTCCAGTTTTCATCAACCATTCATTATTCATATCATCACCCTTTCTTCCTTAAATTTTCATTCATCGTTATAAAATGACCCTTCTTATCAAATTCGAAAGATATTCAATGACAAATACCGTCAGTACGATAGTCATGACAACCAAACTCGCTGCACTATAATTGGAGCTTTTATAATACAAGTCAAAAGAAAAACCAATTCCTGTACCGGTTAAAACTCCAACTAAAGTCGCGCTGCGAATATTCGTTTCAATTTCAAATAATACCCAACTGATCATCTGGGGAAGGCTGGATGGAATGACCGACTGGAAGATGATCGGAAAAAATTGGGCGCCGGTTGCACGCAATGCTTCAACGGAACTATTGCTAACTTCATCGATCGTTTCTATAAATGCTCGCGTTAAAAAACCAAAGGAGGCGAAGAACAAAGCAAAAAATCCGGTAATGGAGCTTTGTCCAAAAGAAAAGAGCAGAATCAATGCCCATGCAGCTACCGGAATATTACGAGAAACAGTTGCAATTCCTCTGCTTATTGCACTTAATAAACCATTCACTTTCGTCGTCTTCGAACCACATATTGCGAAAAAAGTAGCAAAAATAGCTGCAGTTGTCGTGGAAGCGACTGATATTAAAACTGTTTCTTGTAATTTACTTAAAATATCCGGAAGCTTTTCCATCGCTTTTGCATCAGGAAAAAAATTTGTCACTCCCCACTCTACTGCCTTTGCGACAGAGGCGAGTCCTTTCACAAGCTGAAAATCGGTTATAAACATAGAAAGATACGTTAACACAATTAACAATAAAAAAAATAAGGAGAAGCTTCTTCTTCTTTTTACAAAGATATCTGCTTGCATGATCTTCACCTACATTAAAGAATCAGATTCTTTACTTCAGAGCCATAAATATTGCGAACAATATCTTCCGTTATTTCTTTCGGAGGACCATCGTACACTTTCTTTCCATTATTAATACCGATAATTCGATCAGAGTACTTCAAAGCGACATCGACTTGGTGCAGGTTGACAATACAAGTAATTCCGAGTGTAGAAGAAATATTTTTTAAATGATCCATGATGATTTTGGCAGAGTTCGGATCTAAAGAGGCAATCGGCTCATCACACAATAGCATTCTCGGATTTTGAATTAAGGCTCTGGCAATTCCGACGCGCTGTTTTTGTCCGCCGCTTAGCTGATCACACCGTTTATACACTTGATCCTCCAGCCCCAACAATCCGAGAATATGAACCGCCTGCTTTTTCTCCTCCTCGCTGTATAAACCGAATGCTCCTGCCAAAGTTGACTTATAGCCGAGCCTGCCGTGGAGCACGTTTTCAATTACGCTTAATCTAGTGACAAGATTGTAATGCTGAAAGACCATTCCAATGGTTGCTCTCACTTTTCTTAAGCTTTTTTTGCCAAGCTTTAAAATGTCGACACCATCAAATATGATTTCACCGCTAGACGCTTCGATCATGCGGTTAATACACCGGAGGAGGGTTGATTTCCCCGCCCCCGATGGACCAATGATCGAAACGAATTCCCCTTCTTTTACAGAAAAGTTCATGTCTTGAATCGCCATTGTATTGGTTCCATAACGTTTTGACACGTTATTTAATGTTAAAATGGCTGTCATCGTTTATCCCTCACCAAATCCTTATTTAGACAATTCTCTGATCGGATCAAACCAAGAATCCTCTACTTCAACGAAACGCTCATTAGCTTTTTTCGTAAACAAACCGCTAAAATCAGAATCCTCCGGCACGAAAATCTTCGTATTGTTGGCTACTTCATCAGAAACAAAAGCTTCCACAAGCTTTTTGCGATCTTCTTCAGATACGGTTTCCGTATTGACAACAAACGGAGCATTCAATACCGGTGTGACTGAAATTAAGACAAATTCCTTTCCAGGCACAGTATGAAACGGCTCAGCAGCATCTTTTTTGACTTTATATACCGCTCCCGGTTTATTTTGCTCACCGTCAACTAATTCAATATAGTTGTTCACACATGTGTCGCAAAATGCTGCTACATCTACTTTTCCAGACAGTAAGTTAACCGCAGACCCTTGATGAGAGCCTCCATATTGCACTTCGCTGAAAAACTTGCCCTCGCCGCCTTCTAATAAGTCGTCAACAGTTAAATCTTTGTACTCTTCCTTTTGGCTAAAGTACGAAACGATTTCGGTCGATGGAACTTTAAAGCCTGATGTGGAGCTGTTAGACACAAATGAAAATTTCTTTCCAGCTATATTATCAATGGAAAACCCGGAGCCGCTTTTGTACTCGTCTTCATCCCCTTTATTTACGGCAAGCCAGCTGTAGTACATGGCATCATCAAGTGTGCCGGATTCACCGCTCGGAACGACGAGAGGAAGCACTTTTTCATTTTTGTCATGAGCCTCTATGTATCCCTGTGCACCCATAAACGCTAAATCAGCATTTCCGTTTGCAATCGCCTCAATGGCAATAATGTAATCAGTTGTCGTCTTATGCTCGACTTTCTTTCCAGTTGCTTCTTCAATCAACTTAGCGATTTCGTCACGTGCCGCTTTCAAATCTTCGCCGGATTCATTCGGGTACCATGCAATTGTAAGCGTATCGTCGCCGCTTTTTTGAGCGGAATCGCTTTCTGTTCCTGCTGATGATGAACAACCTGATAAAAAGATGACCAAGATGAAAGCGATGCTCATAAACCTCAACATTTTTTTCATATTCATTACCCCTTTTCCTTTCAAAATAGATTATTTTTCCATTTATAATTGAATATAAAGGATGAATGTAAAGGAACTGTTAATTCATATCGTTGAATTACTAAAGAATTTTTAATGTTTTGTAAAGGGATTTTTTTCAGAATACTTGATGATTTCCCCGTCCAACATTCGGTATTCTACATCACATAAGTTTTGCATGAACAACAAATCATGAAAAATTCCCAGCATTGTTGTCCCTTCGCGAACGAGCTGCTCCATCAATACTCTTACTTTTTCCTTCGATTCATCATCTAAACTTGCCGTCGGTTCATCCAATAAAAGTAGTCTCGGACGCTTTACCATTGCTCTAGCGATGTTCAACCGCAGTTTTTCACCTCCGGAAAAAGTAGCAACATAACTATCCCAAAGCTGAGGATCCAGTTCAAAATGCGTCAATATTTTTTCTGTCTCTTCCTCCGCATACTTATCGTTATGCCCCATTTCTAATATCGCTTGTTTGACTATTTCCCTGGCCGTTATACGAGGCAAAGCATTTAAAAACTGTGATACGTATCCGATCTCATGCTTTCGTAAATAAATCATTTCTCTTTCCGTCGCTTCTCGCAAATTGATTAGGCCAAACTTTTTTGAGTTGTACCAGATGTCTCCACTTTCAGGCAAATACGTGCGGTAGATGCATTTTAAAATGGTTGATTTTCCGCTGCCGCTTTTACCGGTAATACCGACAAATTCTCCTTCTTTTACAACAAAGCTAATCTTGTTAATTGCGTGGATTTCCTTGTTTACGTTGTGCAATCGAAATGTTTTGGACAGATTCTCAACCGTTAAAATGTTTTCCACTGAATTCCCTTCTTCCCTCATACTTATCTAGAAATGTTTCAATATGTTGAGACAAGTCGTCGATTCGTTCTTTCAACGTTTCATACGACCAATCCCACCACTTGATTTGTTCCAATCGTTTAACCGTTTGCTCATCAAATCGGCGCCTTAACGGTTTGGCTGGTATTCCAGCAACGATTGTATAAGGCTCTACATCCTTTGTCACAATAGCTCCGCTGCCGACTACTGCACCATTGCCGATTTTTACACCAGGCATGATGATGGCCCCATGGCCAATCCATGTGTCATGGCCGATATAGGTGATTTGTGCTTTACGCCATGATAAAAACGCTTCATCGTCATGAATATCAACTCCATACATTTTTCTCCGATACGTAATATGGTGCAAAGTAGGGCGATTCATCGGGTGAGCGGTTGGACCGATTCGCACCATCGCAGCAATATTGGAAAATTTTCCAACTTCAACATTTTGCAGGATGCAAAACTGCCCTGTATAAGAAAAATCCCCCATTTTTACATTTTCTAAATAATTGTGAGCCCCTATTTCTGTGTATTCACCTAATTCTGTATGAAACAACTGGCAATGTTCATGGATATAAGGTTTTTTTGACAGCTTTTTCTCGATCATAGAAACTCCCTTTCCATCATCTTTAAATTCTATAATTTGTTTTCAAGATTAAACGGCCGTCCACAAAACAAGACGTGATAACCGGAAAATCTAAGTCTATTTTTTCGATGATGACTATATCCGCTTTTTTTCCTTCCTTAATTGATCCAATTTGATCATCCAGTTTGACAGCTTTGGCCGGGTTAATCGTCACAAGCTTAAACATTTCGACTAGGTCGATATCGCTTTTTTCGCTCATTTTAAAAACAGCATGAAGCAGCGATGGAGGATAATAGTCACTACATAAAATATCGATACACCCGTGTTGAATGGCTTCTTGTGCAGATAAATTTCCGCTGTGGGACCCTCCCAAAAGAACGTTCGGAGCCCCGGCTACCGTCAGCATTCCTTTCTTTTTCGCATTTTTAGCAATTTCCAAGGTGATTGGAAATTCACTGATCGAAGCCCCAAAGCTTTGCACAAGCTCAAGTTTTTCCAACGTGTCATCGTCATGAGAAGCGATAGCAATACCTTTTTGTTGTGCCAGCGTTGCAATTTCCTTTATTCCCTCAAGTGTTAATTTTTCCTTATGCTGATGTTTTGTAATGACTCTATCAATCTCTTCATCACTGAGCTCTTGGTAGCCTTTTATCGTTTTTCTGTAAATTTCTAAATCTCTATATTGTCCTTGACCAGGGGTATGATCCATAAACGAAATTAAGTGCACCTTGCACTCAGCAATGTACGATTTTAAGTTTTCAACTTCTTCGATGCTGTCAATTTCAAACCGTGCATGGAACCGATGTCGTATTAAATGCTTTGTATGATGAGTTTGGTGGATCATTTCAATAAATTTCCGGACATTTTCCGGCTCACGGATCGGTTTATGTGAAAATTCCGAGCTTTTATAAATAGAAAGTGAATGAAATATTGTTGTAATCCCATGGGTGATTAATTCTTTTTCCGCTTCGCGAAGACTTAAATGAAAATTCATTAACGATGTCGGTCTTGGTGCTGCCATATGTTCAATATAGTCAGAATGAAGATCGATAAACCCAGGAGAGACATATCCGCCCGCCGCATCGATTACTTCCATTCCTTCCTTCCAAGCGATTTTCCCTTTGCCATCAATTTTGCTAATTTTATCTCCTTCAATAAGAAGATCGTAACCATCGAGAATGGTTTCTTCCGTTATAATTCTTCCGTTTGTTATGAGATACACGTTTTTTCCTCCATTCTCACAAGTCCAAAAAATTGATCATAATAATGAATGGACGAGCTGCTGTGTATAAGGATGCTGTGGATCTTCCAAAATTTGATCGGTCAACCCTTGCTCGATAATTTTTCCTTCCAGCATGACGAACGTTCTGTCTGCAAGCATTCTGATAACGCCTAAATCATGGGAAACAACGATCATGCTTATCTTCAGTTCCCTCTGTAAATTCCGTATCAAATCTAAAACATTTGCTTGAACGGACAAATCAAGACCGGTCGTTACTTCATCGAGAAGAAGAATCGGCGGATTATTCGACAATGCTTTGGCGATTTGAACTCTTTGCTGCATGCCCCCCGAAAATTTTTGGGGCTCCTCCTTCATCCTAAATAGCGGAATGTTTACCTCCTCAAGCAGCACTTGTCCTCTTAACACCATCTGTCCAACATTCCTGTTCCCTGCCGCAATTAATTTTTCAGCAATATTGCCGATGGAGGAAAAGTTCATGCGCAAGCCGAGAAGCGGATTTTGGTAAACTTTCCCCATCAGATGGTTGCGAATGTACCGTTTTTGTTGGGAGGACTCGTTTAATACGTTTTTTTTTCCATCATGATAAAATCGGATATACACTTCACCGCTTGTGGCCTCTTGATCAAAATATAGCTGTCTCATTAATGTTGATTTACCGCTGCCGCTTTCACCTACAATGCCTAATACTTCACCGGGATAGAGATCAAACGAAATATCACGGCAAACATATACCGTACCGCAGACAGGGCAAAAGTTTTTCACCAAAACGGCGGAATCCGCCTTTCCGCATTGGCTGCATCCAGGTCCGAATTGTTTGTTTAACTTTTTGACCGATAATACTGGATTGCTTAAATCATCCATGTTGAACACCTCTTGATTCTGATTGCTCATTTAATCTTGATAAACAATAGCTTGTATCATTGCATTGGTAATAGGTTTCACCTGTTTCCTCATTAAACAATTCATCCAAATATACTCCCGTAGCGCCGCACAGTCTGCAATGTTTATCTTCAAAGCTCTCCACTTCAAACGGATAATCGTCAAACGCAAGTGAAACGACTTTCGTGTATGGTGGTACAGCGTATATCTTCTTTTCACGACCGGCTCCAAGCAAAATTAATGCCTTTGAATAGTGCATTTTCGGATTATCAAACCTTGGTATAGGACTCGGCGCCATGACATACCGATTTTCCACCATCACAGGATGATCAAAATCCGAAGCCATATGCCCGTATTTCATGATTTGTTCAAAAAGCATCAGCCATGCGCCGCTGTATTCTTTCTCCGCATGAAGCCTTTTCGTATTATATTCGCTCGGTTCATAATCGCGCAGCGGTTCAGGCAGTGGTACTTGTAATACAAGTATCTGGCCTTCTGTAAGAGGAATTTCTGGAATTCGATGTCTTGATTGAATGATCGTTGCTTCTTGCGTCTCCTCCGTCGTTTTAATGCCCGCCGTTTTCATCACCAATTTTTTAATGTTTACCGCATTAACGGATTCATCAGAGCCTTGGTCGATTACTTTTAAAACATCATCTTTGCCAATGAGAGAAAGGGTTAATTGCAGTCCACCTGTTCCCCAGCCGCGTGCAATCGGCATTTCTCTTGATGCAAATGGAACTTGATAGCCCGGAATGGCAATTGCTTTTAATGTGGCTCTTCGAATTTCCCGTTTGGAACCTTCATCGAAAAAAGCAAAATTATAATGGATTTGCATGAATTCCTCTCCTTTTTACATTTCTTGCTTGCTTTTTGATTTGCGTACAATATCAAGCTTCGATTGGAAAGTGACATAGTGAGGCAGCTTCAAATGTGAAATAAACCCGGTGGATTCAACCGAATCAATATGATAAAGGACAAATTCCTCGTCTCCTGTCGGATAGTCCCTATTTCCTTTCTCCAAACTATTGTCTAAAATTCCCATTGCGATTGCTTTCGTTTCATTTTGACCAAAGCAAAGACCATATCCGATTTCAAACTTAATTTCCTTTTTCCCGTCCCCGATCTCAACTGTTTCCGGAATTAACATTTCGACTTCGGTTGCTTTAATTTCCCCAATATAATAAGCATCGTCTTCTCTATTAAATGAATGAAAAGGGCTATCGATGTAAACCGGCAAATAGCCGACACGCAGTTCACCTACTGTTGGATGAAGACTTCCATATCCGCGAATGACGGCATAAGCTAATGAAGTCACCGCCCCTGTCTGGCCTCTTGTTAAAACTTGGAGACGCTGACTGCGGGTGGAAGGAAACGTCAAGCTTTTTCTCGTTACATCATCAGGCTCTGTATTGTCCATTACACACTCCGAGAACAAACCTTCTTTTCTTAAGTAATCACTTACTTTTGGCAGTTTGCCAAAATGTTTTTCATCCACTTCATCGAGCATTTCCTTCTCATAGGCCGAAAGCCAATTTACTGCATCTTCATCTGTTTCCTCCATGAGGTCAAAGTCGAGCAAACGATGAGTGTAGTCAGTTGTAGCTCCTAAAATTTGGCCGCCTGGTATATCTTTAAAACTAGCTGAAATCCTTCTTTCGATACTCATGTCCTTTGTATTAACTATTTGCGAATAATGCTTGCGCGGTAAAGTGGATCGATATGCACGAAGCAGAAAAACCGCTTCTTCAAGATTGCCTTCAGCATGTTTGATCGCTAGCGCCGCAAGGGTTTCGTCATATAGACTGCTCTCTGACATCACCTGATCAATCAATCCCCGCAGGCCAGCTTCAATTCTGCCAATGTCAAGAACAACTCCTTTTTTTAACCGCTCATATTTCAGCCGTTTAATCGACTCCTCAATGGCAATTGTTCCGCCTTTCACTGCCACATATCCCATCAAAGCTTCCTCCCTTCTGATAAAATTTGCGTCGTCCTTGGCAGACATAAGAGATGATGATTTTTGTCCACAAAAATTAAATCAACCCCCATTGGAAATTCAGCGTTTTGTTGCTGTCGAACTTCCATCCAATTCCCATTTACTGAAACATTTACATAATTTGCTTCTTCAATGCCCGGACCTGTTAATTTGAAATCGCATCCATCCGTAACAGCATCTGCCTCAACAATAATGGTTGCTGAATCATGGGGATCGATGAGACTGCCGGTTTTTACTCGCTGTAATATTTGCCCAAGTTCATCTTCAGCTTTGTCATAAAGTACAAAAACGAAATCAGCGCGTTCTGCTGCATCAGCTTTTGCATAGGTTAGTTGGTTTATCCAGCGAGTTGTCTCTTCTTCCTTCTCGGAAACTACCTTAAAGGTCACTTCAGTATCTAGAAGCATTGCAGCCAGAACAAGTGTCGAGGGAAAACAGCCAGCCTCAAGATCTACTTTGGCCGCTTCATCTTTTAAATTTGTTATCAATCCGGGCCTAGACATGGAATCGACAACTTTTCGATATGCACGTTGAATATCGTGAATAAAATCTAATTTCATTCAACCTCTGCTCCTTTTAAACATCCATCGTTTCAAAATTTACTTTTGTCTTCAAAATTTTCATGAAGGAGTTCTTTCTTTGCTCATGAATTGCTGCTTCCTCCTTCAACAAAACTTCATTCCATCGTTCCGTTTCTGGCAATTGTGCATTGTAAGCTGCATCGACCACAGCCAAATGGTATGCTAATTCCGGCTCATGTCCTTTTAATATGCCGATGCCGATATACCCGCTAATTTCCACTTTACATTCTGTTACAAAAACTTCTCCTAAGTAGAACAAACTGTTCTTTGCCGTTTCCCGAACTTTTACCATTACTAAACCGTTGTTCGGCTTTTCAATCGTTTTTACCTCATACTTAGCTAAAATTTGTTGTGCCAATGTGGCGGCAACGTTCTTATTTCCGTTGATTAAAATTTCTGTTCTTCGCCTTCTTTCCATTTCCGCCCCTCCATCATGATTTTTTGCTTCCGTTGATTTAAGCATATCTTGTTGCCAAGTAGAAAAAATTTAAAAAAAAGTAAATTCTATTAATTTTTTGCAAACGCATTTTTAAGAAAATGTTAATGAGCACAATCGAGTAGGAGGGAGCGATTAACTCCCGTCCTCTCACACCACCGTACGTACGGTTCCGTATACGGCGGTTCAATTAAGATAATTGACGCAAGTTTTCATAACTTCCGTGAATAGCTGTTCTCTTTATGCCAGTGGTCACTCCACCCTCCAAGAGGTCTCCCACGGGATTCACCGCTTCCTCCCTCAAGTGAGGTACTACGTTTTCTGTGTTCATCATGACTCACTGAATGCCAAGGGCTATTCTCTCTTAATTGTTCGGTCCTTCTTAGTTGTTCTAGACCAACTAATACTATGACCTCTGCTGACTTCTGACGGTTCAGCTACTTATCACTAAGTAGGTTATGAAGCGTACTTCACATATCCACCAGACCTCCCCGGGTAAGTACATGCACTTTCACACCATCTATCCGCCTCATTTACTCGATATGACCTTCGACAGAAAGAGCTTTGTTTTGTTTTGCAAACTCACTCAATCATACCTAGCCTTATATGAGGTTCGTGTTCCTCGGACCGGTGTTTTGCCTCCAGCTTCCTTCAGATTCCGCGTCACCACGGACACCCTTGCTCTTGGCTAACCTCTACTTCTGTCTTCGGGGTTCGGGACTTACACCCTATAGTTCATATACATGCCGGGCGCACAAAAAAAGAGAGATTCCTTGAATGAATCTCTCTGCTGCTTTCAATCCAAAATCGAAAGCATATAAAAACAAGCAGAGAAAAACGCATGTTTTCCTCTACTTGTTGGATTTTAGGGACTTATCGGACATACCCGAAAGCAAAAGTTTTTTATATAACAAAGTTAAAGCAATCACTCCGATAAAAAATTTCTGTATGTTCAAGCACCGTTCCGGTTTTTTTATCGATACATCCTGTCTCCAACACTAAAAGCGGAATTAAGCTCGTGCATTCAAGAATTTCCCATAAGAATTTAGTCGGAAATAAAACCTTTAACACGCTTGACTTCGATTCAAATTCAGTGAAGCCTTTCTTTTGATAATAATCAAACATGGACGTGATTTCCTTGCCGTACAAATCAATATCATCAAATACGGATTTCGCCACGTAGGAAATATGCAAGGCAATTGGTCGATTATTGACAATGCGCAGCCTGCCTATTTTAAATACTCGATCCGTTTCCTCAACACCGAGAGAATGAAAGATTGCTTTATTATAGCCGATTTCTTCGCAAAAAATGTTTTTCGATCGGAAATGGTGCCCAAGTCTAATCATTTTCCTGCTGAAGCTTTCATCCCCGGAAAGAACAAGCGGAATCTGCATTTGCCGATCTTTTACATAGCTGCCCTTTCCTTGTCTTGAATAAATATATCCCATCTCCTGAAGCCTTTCGTATACTTTGCGGATTGTCATTCGCGGAACGTTAAAATAGTCAGCAAGCTCATTTTCGGATGGTAATTTATCATTGGCTTCATACCTGCCAGAATGAATATCTGATATGATTTTATCAATGATCTCCATTTCTTCTGCCATCTGCATTCTACCCCGCTTTGAAATTGACCTGCTATTTTTTCACACGGCAGCTCAAAAACTGCGCTTTGAAAAATATTTTTTGCTACACTTTCTATTGGTTACATTCAGTATAGTTTATGTAACTGGAACTGTCCAAGCCCATTTTATAGCCTATAGAGGATCCATCTGCTAGTTTGCTTTAGATACTGATAAATAAAGTTTTGCTGCATTATATTAATCTAATTTGCGAAGATGCTTGCTAATCGACGGCTGACTTATGTGAAACACTTCTAGAAGCTTGCAAACGCAATGTGTAAAACCTCCTGGAAAGCATTAAGAACGTTTAAATCAAGTTGAAATACGTTCCTTCCATCCCAGTTCCATAAAATTCCTTTCTGTTTCTTGTGTAGAGCCGGATCGGTTTTGGAAAATATGAATCAAAAAATACTAAAATTTTCAAACTCTTTACTAAACCTATTCTAGTTAACCCTTATCGGTAAAGGTATTGATCAGTTTTCATCATTTTATTCCACAACTTGCCACGATTCTTGAAACAACTTTACTTGATAGTTTTTCATTTCGTTCACCTATTCATATCCTGTATGATCAACGAATAATTCTATTAGCGAAGAAGCAAAAACTTAAAATAGTTTTTATAAAATATAGTGTTAAAAAATTCTGAATTGTTGTATTATTATTTTAACAGCTAGCAAAAAAAGACAACAATATTCCCAAAATGACACACTTTTTTCTGTAAAAATCAAGAAGGAGGAATCAAAATGGGGGAAGCTGGGAAAGGAGCGGTTATGGAGACGTCCATTGATCACTTGTTGGTTGAAAAGCTTTCAGATCCGCGAACGATGGAGCAGCTAATCCACTTGCTTGATAAGCTGGAGAATGTAACGTTCCTTTTGGATATGCTGGAAAATTTTCTTCAACGCGGACCGGAATTTGCTGATTCGATCAATGAACTTGTCGTTCTTTTGCGACAAGGCATATCTAGACCAGAATATGTTACGCGTTTTGAGAATGCTTTAACCGCGTTGCATAAAATGCAAGAATTCCTCGATTCTCCGCAAATCCAAGAGCTGTTCAAGTCCGATGTTTTGGACGTGCGCTCGGTGCAAGTAATTGGAAAGGTGTCGCGTTCATTGTATCAAGCCTCTAAAGAAGCAGCGGAAACGGGAACGAAACGTGTGGGAATTATTGGTCTGATGCGGACATTAAGCGATCCGGAAGTACAGCCTGCACTTAATTTCGTCCTTAATTTTGCACGAAACTTATCGAAGGAGATCAGCGATGCATGAGTTGTCTATTGCCCAAAGCTTAGTTGAATTGGCGGCAGAAGCGGCGGAAAATTCGGGAATAAAGAAAGTTAAAGCGCTGTTTTTAAAGCTTGGAGTATTATCAGGTGTCGTAAAAGAAGCCTTAGAATTTTCTTTTGATGTGGTTGTTCAGGGAACTTCGTTGGAAGGGGCTAAACTTATTATTGAAGATGTCCCCGTGACCATTTTCTGTCCCAACTGCCAAGAAGAACGGATTTTGCCTGAACCGCTTCCTATGCGCTGTCCTACGTGCGGCACAAAAACTGGCCAAGTCCTTGCGGGAAGAGAGATGGAATTGTACGCATTGGAAGGTGGAGAAGAAAATGCATGATTTGACCTTAAATCCTCGAATTGTTGAAATTCGCCAGAATGTTTTGAAGAAAAATGATCTCCTTGCTAGAGAATTAAGAAAGCGGTTTCAAAATGTGGGCGTTTATGTCGTCAATCTCGTTTCCAGTCCTGGAGCGGGAAAAACGACGCTGCTTACAGAAGTGCTTACCCGCCTTGGCAAACGCTATCGAACAGCCGCTTTAGTTGGCGATTTAGCAACTGAAAACGACGCGGACCGCTTGCGGCAAAGTGGAGCAAAAGTGCGTCAAATTACTACTGGCACAGTTTGCCATCTGGAAGCGGAAATGATTGAGCGAACGTTGCAAGATTGGGAGTTGGAAACATTTGATTTCCTTTTTATCGAAAATGTTGGAAATCTCGTCTGTCCCGCAAGTTATGACTTGGGAGAAAACCAGCGTGTAGTTCTTTTTTCCGTGACAGAGGGCGAGGATAAACCGGTAAAATATCCGACTATTGTCAACAGTGCTGATACGGCGATTATCACAAAAATTGATTTAGCGGAAGCGGTAGATTTTCAGCGAAAACGATTTTATGAAGCATTGAATGAGGTGCGCCCAGGCATTCGCATTCACGAAGTTTCTGCTCGCACAGGAGAAGGAATTGACGAATGGATTTCACAGCTGGAAGCGGATAAATCAGCATTTATTCATTCGTCCGGCTCTCTATAAGCAAAATTTTAGATGAATAGAACGCTGCGAAAGACTATGATTTTGAGTCGTTTGGTTGAAATAGAAAACGATTTGAATCAAGCCGACAAGTCGCCAAACACCAGTGAGACATCTAAACAGGAGAGCGTCTATACGAAGATGTATTTTAAAATATCAGAACCTTCTGACTTTCGTTGCGCAAAGGTATTGAAATTGAAAAATCTTGCCCAAAACTTTTTGGAGGTGGAGAAAATGGTGAATCTCCTTTGGATGCACGGCGGTGCGTGCAATGGAAACACTCAATCATTTTTAAATGCGGAAGAGCCAACGGTCATTGATTTAGTAACCGATTTTGGCATTAACATTTTGTATCACCATTCTTTGTCGATGGAGTTCGGTGAGCAAGTTCGCCGCCTTTATGAGCAAATTCTCAATGACGAAATCCCACTGGATATCTTGGTGGTAGAAGGGACAATTATTCAGGGACCTGACGGAACAGGGCACTATGATATGCTTATGGACCGTCCGAAAAAAAACTGGATTTGGGATTTCGCCCATAAAGCGCAATACGTTGTCGCAATCGGTGATTGTGCGTGCTGGGGTGGAATTCCGGCGACAAAACCGAATCCGTCTGAATCGATTGGTCTTCAATATATGAAAGAAGAACGCGGGGGATTTCTTGGTACACAGTTCCGTTCGAAAGGTGGACTCCCAGTCATTAACATTCCTGGTTGTCCGGCTCATCCCGACTGGGTGACGCAAATTCTTGTAGCCATTGCTACTGGCCGTTTGGAAGATGTTGTTTTAGACGATCTTCAACGTCCGCAAACGTTCTTTAAAACGTTTACCCAAACGGGCTGTACGCGTGTGCAGTATTTCGAGTGGAAAGAGCCGGTGGAAGAGTTCGGACAAGGTACGCGAAAAGGATGTCTCTTTTATGAGCAAGGCTGTCGAGGTCCAATGACTCATTCGCCATGCAACCGCATTCTTTGGAACCGTCAATCTTCCAAAACTCGGGCAGGAATGCCTTGTATTGGCTGTACGGAGCCTCAGTTCCCGTTCTTTGACCTAGCACCTGGAACAGTTTTTAAAACGCAAAAAGTTCTCGGCTCAATTCCAAAAGAAGTACCACAAGGCACCGATCCGCTCAGCTACTCTGTGAATGCGGCATTGGCACGTGCTGTGGCGCCGAAATGGGCGAAAGAAGATATGTTTGTTCCGTGATATTAACGAAATTCGGATTTTTGTCATCAAGATGAAGTGGAATCAGATATGAGTGAAGCACCAATAAACCGTTTGTGATGTTACTTAACGGAAAAAGTGACATCTCCACAAAGACGTGAAGCTTGTTCCGTGATCATTAACAAAATTCGCAACTTTTGTCATCAGGATGAAGTGGAACCGGATATGAGCGAAGCACCAATAAACCGTTTGTGATCTTACTTAACGGAAAAAGTGACTATCTACACAAAGACGTGAAGCTTTCCGTGATCATTAACGAAAATCACGACTTTTGTCATCAGCATCTAGTGGGAACCGGATATGAGCGAAGCACCAATAAGCCGTTTGTTGATGTTGCTTAACGGAAAAAGTGACATCTCCACAAAGACGTGAAGCTTGTTCCGTGATATTAACGAAATTCGCAACTTTTGTCATCAGGATGAAGTGGAACCGGATATGAGCGAAGCACCAATAAACCGTTTGTGATCTTACTTAACGGAAAAAGTGACTATCTACACAAAGACGTGAAGCTTTCCGTGATCATTAACGAAAATCACGACTTTTGTCATCAGCATCTAGTGGGAACCGGATATGAGCGAAGCACCAATAAGCCGTTTGTTGATGTTGCTTAACGGAAAAAGTGACATCTCCACAAAGACGTGAAGCTTGTTCCGTGATATTAACGAAATTCGCAACTTTTGTCATCAAGATGAAGTGGAACCGGATATGAGTGAAGCACGAATAAGCCGTTTGTTGATGTTGCTTAACGGTAAAAGTGACCGTCTCGTCTACACAAAGGCATGAAGAAAGTTATTTTGTATGTTTGAAATCGGCGATTTCCATTTACTGCGATTCGGATATCTTTTAATGGAAACCATTTTAGAAACGAGGTGCCTAAAGAACATGAAAAAGCAAGAGGCTATTGTAAAAACAAACAAACTGGAAATTAAAGTACATTCCCTCGGTCGTGTAGAAGGAGATTTGGATGTAAAAGTAGCCATTGATGATGGCGTTGTTGTAGATGCTTGGACGGAAGCAACGATGTTCCGCGGTTTCGAGATGATTTTAAAAGGAAAAGATCCGCAGGCCGGTTTGATTGTTACTCCTCGGATCTGCGGCATTTGCGGCGGCAGCCATCTAACGAAAGCAGTTTATGCGCTCGATACGGCTTGGGGGACGGAAGTACCGCCGAATGCTACGCTCATCCGCAATATTGCTCAAGCGGCGGAAACGATTCAAAGCATTCCGCGTTGGTTTTATGCTTTGTTCGCAATTGGTTTAACTCATCGACATTACGCTTCTTCTAAGCTGTACGATGAAGTGGTTCGCCGTTGGGCTCCTTTTGAGGGAGAGCATTATGAGATTGGCGTCACTGTTTCAGCTAAGCCGGTGGAAATTTACGCGATCTTTGGCGGACAATGGCCGCATTCCAGCTTCATGGTTCCGGGAGGCGTTGTCAGCTCGCCGACATTGTCCGATATTACTCGCTCTATCTCGATTTTGGAATATTATCGGGAAAACTGGCTGGAGAAAGTTCTTCTTGGCTGTTCCGCTGAACGCTGGCTGGAAAACAAGACTTGGGACGATGTTCTTGCATGGCTGGATGAGAAGCCGGAGCATCGCAATTCTGATCTTGGCTTATTCATTCGCTATAGCATGGAAATCGGATTGGACAAATACGGAGCGGGGCCGGGCCGCTATTTAGCCACTGGAAGCTTTTTTAACCCGCAGCAATACCGCTATCCGACGATTGAAGGACGCAACGCAGCGCTGGTTTCCCGTTCGGGAATATTTGATGGGGAAAATTTCCATGATTTTGATCAAGCACGGATACGCGAGGATCATACCCATTCTTTCTATCGCGGCAGCGGTTCTTACCACCCATTTGAAGGAGTAACCGATCCGGTGGATCCAATCGAAGGGCAAAAAGAAGGAAAATATACGTTTGCTAAAGCACCGCGGTATGATATTCCAGGCATCGGAGAAACTCCTCTGGAGGTAGGTCCGTTGGCCCGCCAAGTAATTGCTGGCCGCTCTGGTGCTGAGGAGTGGCAAGATTATGATCCTCTCTTTTTGAACTTGATTAAAGAAATCGGGCCAAGTTCGATGGTGCGTGTGTTGGCTCGCCTTCACGAAGCCGCGAAATATTATTTGCGCATGAAGAAGTGGTTGAAGCAAATCGATTTAAACGAAAAATTTTACATCAAGCCGAAAGAATTGCCTGAAGGACGCGGATTCGGAGCTACGGAAGCAGCCCGCGGCGCTTTGGCTGACTGGATTCAAATTAAAGATGGAAAAATTGAAAATTATCAAGTCGTCACTCCGACAGCATGGAACATTGGACCGCGTGATCGTCACGGTCAGCGCGGACCTATCGAAACAGCGATGATCGGCGTACCTATTAAGAATCCTGAAGATCCGGTCGAATTGGCTCATATTGCCCAAAGCTATGATTCATGCCTTGTTTGCACCGTTCATGCTTATGATGCCAAGTCGCATAAAGAGTTAGCCAAATATAAAGTGATAAATATATGCTGATATCTCTAATATGCAACTTTAAGTGACGTGTTTTTCTGCAGTGCAAGCATATCAGCAGACATTTCATATACAACTGTAAAACTAATAGTCGAGTAAAACAGACAAAGAATGGTAATGGGAACGGTACGCCTGCAGAAGGAGGAATTTTGTATGAACGTTATGATTATTGGATGTGGCAATTTGCTGCGAAGTGATGATGGGGCGGGACCCATGTTGATCCGCAAATTGTGGGAACATGGGGTCCCACCGGGAGTCCGTTTGGCTGATGGCGGAACTGCTGGCATGGATGTAGCTTTTCAAATCGGGGATGCAGAGGAACTGATTCTAGTAGATGCCTGTAAATCAGGAGATGAACCGGGCACGATTTTTGAAATTCCAGGTGAAGAGGTGGAAACTCCTCCGCTAAAAGATGTTAATCTTCACGATTTCCGCTGGGATCATGCGATTGCCTTAGGCCGATGGCTTTTAAAAAGCCGCTTCCCGAAGAAAGTGACCGTTTTCCTGATCGAAGCCGAAAACATATCGTACGGATTTGGATTGTCTCCAACGGTGGACAATGCCTTAGATCGTTTAGCGGATGAGCTGCTTCATCGCTTAGGAGGGAAAAAAAGTGAAGCTTGAACTGACACCAACTGGCTATCTTCATATTCCCGCCGAAGAAACGGTGCGGTTCCCTACAGGAACAGCCATCGTTTTAATACGTGACGAAGAACTGTGGGTGATGCCGGTAAGTCATTTGGGAGCGGGCGGATTACTGTTAAAACTGCGCAATTCTCGTGGAGATCGAAGCATGTTTGTCCAAGAAATTTTGCCTGAAGGTGTGCAGCCGGGAATTCGTGACGCTGTATGGGATGAACGATATGGAGCGCTTCGCATGCCACTTTTTTGTTCCTGTGCGATGTCGGAGAAGTAAAAGTATATAAGCCGCTTCATCCCTTGACTTGAATGGTCATGATGAAGAAAAATTTTGGACCTGGCCGACAGGACGATAAGATGATATCCATACTAAATGAAACGAGAGTGAGTAATTGCACAATAATCGTTAGTACGTTAGAACATGCCGATCTTAGTTATTTAGAGGTTTCGTTGTCTTTCCAATTACAGTTTTTAAAAGGGGGAATAACAGTGCTGCAGCCACAGCCAATCGGTGTTTTTCCTGGAGCGGCAGGTTTTTTTCTTCTACCACCTGTTCCAAATGCAGATCAATTCATATCCCTTCTTCTCCGCGGACATTTTCCTGATCGTTGGCCGGAGAACTGGCGTTTTTTTGCTGCGGCGATTGAGGGAAAAAGCGAAGACGAGGTGCTAACATTATTGCCGGAAGGACCGGAAGCTGCTTATAACCGTTTTATTTTGGATCCACAAACATATACATACACTTTAGCCAAAGAAATGCTCCCAGACGATTTCTCCTTGCTTTTGGACGCAGCGGCGTGGCGCCTGAAACTGTATGAAACTCCCCCACCGCTTGGCGATACGTCAGGAGAAATACGGGCGTTTTTATTGGCAACTCAAGCGTACGACGCGTTTCAACGAAAAGATTGGCCGACTGGGCTTTCGCTACTTTCTGAAGCCGCCGCTACAGTAGAAAACGTGTCACCAGTTTTTTCCGCTCGCCTTTACGCGGAATATGCGGCGACAAAACAAATGCTTGGTGATTGCGGGAAGGAGACAGTAGAAGGATACCGGAAAGCCCTCTCTCTTTTAGAAACGTCTTCCTTTCAGGAAGCAAGGGCTGAACTGTGGTTTCAATTAGGCACAGTACATCAAACTGGCGCCGATGGACGGAAAGGTTCTCTTCTAGAAGCAGTCAGATGTTATCATGAAGCACTGAAAGTATATCGGAAAGTCACTTATCCAGAAGAGTATGCTACCGTTCATATGAATCTTGCTTTAGCGTATTTAGCCATTCCGTCTTTAGACCGCAGCGCCTATTTGCGCACAGCGACAGCGATCCAGTCATTAAGAGAGTCTTTACGCATTTTTAAAAAAGATAAACACCCGGAGCTTTGGGCAAGCGCCACGGTCAATCTAGCCAATGCGCTGCAACATGTAAAATCCTCTCATCTTGAAGATAATCTTTGGGAAGCAGTAGCTCTTTATGAAGATGTGCTCGAAGTACGCCGCTCTAAAGACGATCCAATAGCATATGCCCGCGTTTTAGCTAATCAAGGGAATGCGTTGGCACATCTAGGTGCGTTTTCCCGAGCGGTACCTCGGTTGGAAGAGGCCAGTCAATTGTTTCGTAAATATGGAGAGCATGAGGCAGCGAGTGCCATCGAAGACGTATTAGCGGAAATTGCCCTTAAGCGGAAACAAGCAGCAGTCAATGAAAAAATGGAACAGTAAAATGTGCGAAAGAGAGGAAGGATAGCATGAATCCCCACGAACAGCAATACTTTAATCTTTTGTTGGGTATGGCGGTTGACCGCTTTTGTGAACGTATCATCCAGCGCAATGAAGGAGCTCAAAAAGCGCTGGAACGGCTTCGCGCAAATCCTCAAAGTGAGGGAATTTGGCTGAACGAATTTGTGGACGCTTTCTTTCGCGATGCCCTTCTTGATAATCCAGCGGGCTCTTGCCTCATTTTGCAGGCTTTAGCCAATCATCGCGTCAATGATTTTACTAACATTGTTGACCGTAATACGGTTGAAGAAATGCTGCAGGAGATGGCCAAACAAACATTTGCCGCTTTATTGTATCGGAAAACCGAAGAAGCTCTAGAGCAAACATTGGCTTTTGGAGGTGAGTGATCATGAAAGTTCAGCAGGAAGAGGATTTTCAAGCTTTGGCTGGACGGGTGGATCGCGTGCTGGACTCAATAAAGGGTCTGCCAGAAGACGCCCGGATGAAAGCAATGGAATTGAAAAAAGCCATTGAAGCCTTTCACGAACATGCTCTTAGAAAGCTCGTTCGCACGTTTCGTGAAACGGAGGCGGGAAAAGAATTGCTGCTGAAAGCTGCAGAAGACCCTTCTATTTATGCGATGTTTTTGATGCACGGAATCATTAAACAAGATTTATTTACCCGTACCGCCGCCGCGTTAGAAGAAGTGCGTCCTTATATGCGTTCCCACGGAGGTGGCGTGGAGCTAGTTAAAGTGGAAGGAAATACAGTTTATGTCCGCCTTCAAGGAGCTTGTTCCGGTTGCTCGCTATCCGCTATGACGTTGAAAAATGGGATTGAGGAAGCAATTAAAGCCCGCGTTCCAGAAATTGAACATGTTGTCATGGTCGAAGAGGAAGTGACCTCCGGCTACATGCCATTTCACGCTATGAATGATACTGGAAATTTAGAACAAAACGGATGGGTGCAAGGTCCATCCGCTTCGGAACTGGAAGAAGGGAGTCCTGTTCGCTTTTCGCATGAGGAGCTCGATGTTTTGCTGGTTCGCTCAGAAGGAAAAGTAATGGCATTTCGCAATCAATGCCCTCATATGGGGATGTCTCTTGACGGAGGACTGGTGGACAACTCTATTATTACTTGTCCATGGCACGGCTTCCGTTTTGATTTATCCACCGGGGAATGCATGACGGCACCTCACGTGCAGCTAGAACCCTTTCCAGTTCGGGTAGAGGATGAAAAAATATGGATACGATTAAGTTAACCGCATATCCCGAACGGTGGTTAGGGGGATCGGCCCCAGGCGGTCTTGTGCTGCCCCCTGCCCATCCAAACAGGATTCATCTTTATGCACCAAGGGGAGTATATGTAGACGATGATATTGTAGTAGCGGCCGACAGCGGCAACCATCGCGTACTCATTTGGTACAGTTGGCCGGAAAATGATCATGCGCCAGCTGACATCGTGTTAGGTCAGCCTGATTTTGAAACAGAAGGACCAAAACTGTTTCATCTCCCAACTGGCGTTGCGGTCATTGAAGGAAAGCTATTTGTCGCAGATGCTTGGCACCATCGTCTGCTCATTTGGGAAACATTGCCGAAAATAAATAACCAGCCTCCCGATTATGTCTTGGGACAAGAGGATCTGTCAGGGACATCCCCGAATCGAGGAGGAAAAGTTAGTCCGACTGGATTTTATTGGCCATATAATTTTGCATACATTGATGAATGGTTTTATGTAGCGGATACGGGGAATCGCCGAGTTTTAGGATGGAAAGGTTTACCGGAAGATGGGCGTGTTCCTGATGTCATTCTTGGTCAACCGAATGGTTATGTAAACAGTGAGAATAGGGGAAAAGGCGTAGGAACGGATACGTATCGCTGGCCTCACGCTCTTGCCGGCGACGGAAATACGTTATACGTTGCTGATGCGGGCAATCACCGCATTCTTGGTTATACGCCGCCTCCAGAGACGGACCGCCCAGCTGAGTTAGTTCTCGGTCAACAAGATTTTACTCAGTCATTTGAACTTCCCCATGTACCGCAAGGACCCCGGCGCTTCCGGTTTCCTTACGGGATCGCACAATACGACAATTTGCTAGCGGTGGCTGACACGGCAAACAACCGCATCCTTCTTTTTACTGAGTCGCCGCGAAAAGGAGCGTATCATCCTGCTTCGTATGTTATTGGCCAAGCAGATTTCGAAGGAATGGGAGAAAATCGCTGGAAAGCCGTAACAAGGGATTCACTTTGCTGGCCGTACGGGATTTGGTGTCATCAAAATCGTCTGGCAATTGCTGATTCAGGAAATAACCGCGTCATCATTTGGCGCCTTAAATTTACATGATTGTTCTAAAGAATCTCTAACAAAAGTTTCAGTGTTCGAATGAACTTCTAGTTTTCTTTACGGACAATAACATATCTAAATTTTCACATTTATTGCAAATCGGGGGGAGCGATTCATCCATGTGTTTAGCTATTCCAGGCCAAATTGTAGAAATGTTAGATGGTGACCGCCATTATGCTGTGGTGAATGTTTGCGGTGTGCGCCGCAAAATTAACATTGACTTATTAAAAAATGAACATCTCCTTCTTGGAGATTGGGTGCTTATTCATGTGGGATTTGCGATGAGCAAAATCAGTGAAGAACAAGCAAATGAACAATTGAATTTGCTAAGCATGTTAAATGAATCGGATGAAGCGATCGAGGAAGTACAAGGTTACCAATTTGATAACGAAAAAGTTTAAACATGTTAATACACAGCGCTGGAGACTTAAGGCAACAAAAGGCATATGATTGGTCAATCAAAACCCGTTCCGAAAAAGACGATATGCATGCAGGCAGTCGTTGTTGATCTAATTTTAGGAGGTGCAGTTTAATGACGACGATGAAATATGTTGACGAGTTTCGCAATCCGGAATTAATCCGCAAAATATCGGAAGAAATCCACCGTCTCGTCGATCCAGATTATCACTATCGTTTTATGGAGGTTTGCGGAGGACATACCTTTTCGATTTTTCGATTTGGATTGCAGAATCTGCTGCCTGAAAACATTGAGCTTGTCCATGGACCGGGATGCCCTGTCTGTATTCTTCCAATGGGACGTATGGACAATGGACTTTCGATTGCCAAGCAGCAGGACGTCATTTTTACCGCATTCGGTGATGTAATGCGCGTTCCCGGGAAACATGGAACGCCTCTCGAACTAAAAGCTAAAGGGGCTGATATACGTATGGTGTACTCCCCTTTAGATGCTTTAAACATAGCGATGAAGAATCCTGACCGGCAAGTTGTGCTGTTCGCGATTGGCTTTGAAACTACCGCCCCATCAACAGCATTGACGCTCATGCGCGCACGTGAATTGGATGTGCCCAATTTCTCTGTATTTTCCAATCACGTCCTAATTATACCGGCAATGCAGGCAATATTGGATTCTCCGGATATGCGCATTGATGGGTTTATCGGACCTGGTCATGTTTCATCTGTAATCGGCGCCCGTCCTTATGAAAGCATCGCAAAAAAATACCAAAAACCGATAATTATCTCCGGTTTTGAACCGCTCGATTTACTGCAATCGATCCTCATGCTTGTAAAACAAATGCGCGAGGGGCGGTTTGAAGTAGAAAATCAATATAGCCGCGTCGTTCCTTACGAAGGAAATATGTCTGCACTTGATGTAATGAAAGAAGTTTTTGAAGTCCGCTCTCTTTTTGAATGGAGGGGACTTGGGGCTATTCAGCAGTCTGCGCTCAAATTGCGGCCTGAATTCGCCAAGTGGGATGCGGAAGTTCGTTTCCAAGTCGAGGGAGCTCGTGTGAGTGATCCGCAAATGGCGCCTTGCGGACAAGTATTAAAAGGTATATTGAAGCCGCATCAATGTCAGCTGTTTGGCAAAGAATGCACTCCGGAACATCCGGTGGGAGCTCTTATGGTGTCGTCAGAAGGGGCATGCGCCGCCTATTATCATTACGTTCATTTGCAAGAAGCAGTGGGTGAATAAAAAAAGAGGAAATTATATAGATTGTTTCCCTGTTAGGTGAAATACAATGCGTTTCGATTTCGGGCAGTGGCAGGGTTCATCAGCTTACTTTCAGACGTTATATGATTTGGGAGACTCTCACTGAACTTCTTAATTAATCGTTGCATCAGGAAGAAAGGAAGGAACAAGCATGAAGACAGCCAAAGTGAATTTTACTGATTCTTATATCGAATTGGCTCATGGCGCTGGCGGGAAAGCCAGCAGAAGACTGATCGAAGGACTGTTGGTTCCCTATATGATGGGGGACAAGCCAGCAGAATTAAATGATGCGGCATATGTTGAGGCAAATGGGAGCCGATTGGCGTTTACTGCAGACAGCTTTGTTGTCAATCCACTCGTCTTCCCAGGGGGATCTATCGGCGAACTTGCCGTCAATGGGACTATAAACGACTTGGCGATGGGAGGAGCAAAGCCGTTGGCTTTGGTGACAACACTTATTATCGAAGCGGGATTGACAACGTCGGAGTTGGAACGGGAGGTGGCGGCTATCGCCAAGGCAGCTCAACGTGTCGGAGTGCCTGTGGTCGGGGGAGATACGAAAGTAGTGGAGCACGGAAAAGCGGACGGTCTGTACATCACGACAGCCGGTATCGGCCTTACCGATCCGCGCGTTTCTCTTTCGTCCAGAAACGTTCAACCGGGTGATCATGTCATTTTGTCTGGTGCAATTGGTGATCATGGGATTACCGTTCTCTTGGCTAGAGGGGAGTTGGATTTAGAAGCTGACCTTACTTCCGATACTCGGGCGGTTTGGCCGTTCGTATCGGCACTTATTGAGGCGGCGGCGCCGGGGCTTAGATGGCTGCGCGATCCAACCCGAGGCGGTGTAGCTACGGCATTAAACGAATTGGCAAGAGACGCTCAAGTAGCTGTTATACTCGATGAAGAGGCAATTCCAGTTCGCCCGGCAGTGCGCGGTGCCTGCGAAATTTTAGGATTGGATCCCCTTCATATTGCCAATGAAGGGCAGTTTCTTGCCGTCATTTCGCCTGAATATGCCGATATCGCATTAAAAACACTTAGAAGCATGCCGGGCGGGGAGAATGCGAAGCGCATTGGTGAAATACAAGCAGAGCCAAAAAAAGCAGTTTTAGCACGTTCTCAATATGGAGGTACACGCTTGATCGATATGCTGATTGGCGATCCGTTGCCTCGCATCTGTTAATCAATCATGAAAATGCTTAATAATAAATCATCTCTTTGGAGGATGAGAAATGATGCTGGAGCTTTATGGTGCGAAAGGATGTCCTTACACGAAGGAATTGCGGGAAAGTTTATTATGGGACGGAAAAGAATTTGTCGAGTATGATGTCGAAGAAGACAAAGCGGCATTAAAGCAGCTTGTTGTTTTGACGGGAGGAGGTACTGTTCCAGTCTTAGTAGAAGACGGGCAGGTCATTCAAATAGGAGTTTCCGGCCGCGGATGCATGGTTGCATTGCCGTCCGCAAAGGAGGAGAAGCCGTTATCTTAAACGGGCGCCCCCTCTCTTCTCTTTAGGTAAGATACATGCAAAATAAACGGATACATCTCTAGGAAAGTGGAATATGTCGGCATGAAAGGTTCTGTTATGTATACGCCTTCAGTTCAGAATGCGAGAATAAAGCTAAATGCCAGCGCATTAAGTTCAACGGACAATGTTTTCTTATTCAAAGTTCGGACGGTCCACTGAGCTCTATTTATCTGTTTGAAAGCTCCAAAATCTCCCGTTTTATAACGAAAGCAGGTGATTCATCATGAAAATAGCGCAGCGTATTCTAATATATGGTGTTGTGCAAGGGGTCGGTTTTCGTCCTTTTGTCTTTCGTAAAGCAAAGCGGTGGAAGCTCAGCGGATGGGTGCGCAATGGAGAAAGCGGCGTGGAGATTCATGTGGAAGGGGACGCAGATGCCATTCAACAATTTGTTCAAGACATTACAGATCGATACCCTTCCTCAGCTAAAATAACCAATTTGGAAATTAAAGATGCGCCTTTACAAGAAGCAGCTGATTTCGAAATTTTGGCCAGCACGCTCCATAATCGGCCGACAGTGCAAATTCCTGCTGATCTTGCGGTTTGTCCGAAATGCTTGTCAGAATTGTTTGATCCAGCTAACCGCCGATTCCTTTATCCATACATCAATTGCACGGATTGCGGTCCACGATATACGGTCATTGAGCGGCTGCCGTATGACCGGCCTTATACGACAATGCATATGTGGTCTATGTGTCCGGCTTGTTCAGCGGAATATTATGATCCGGCGGATCGACGGTTTCATGCGCAGCCAACTGCTTGCCCCGATTGCGGTCCTCATTATCATGTGCAGGGACAGGATGGAGAAATACATGGTGATGAAAAAGCGATCAAAAAAACGGCCGAGCTCCTTCGTTCTGGGCGCATCGTTGCGATCAAGGGGCTTGGCGGCTATCTTTTGGCGTGTGATGCTGAAAACGAAGAAGCGGTATGGGAGCTTAGAAGGCGGAAACGACGCGGGGAAAAGCCGTTTGCCTTAATGGTAAAAGATCTCGAGACAGCAAGGGCGTTTATCGATATATGTGCGGAAGAAGAAAATCTCCTTACATCTTCCGCCCGACCCATCGTGTTGGCACGGGCTCGCCGATTGCTGCCGGGAGTAGCTCCTGATAATTCCGATTTAGGAGTAATGCTTCCATACACCCCTCTCCATCATTTGCTGTTTCATTTCGACGCACCAGAAGTGCTTGTAATGACAAGTGCTAACCGTTCCAGTGAACCGATCATCTATGATGATGAAGAAGCGATCAAGGCACTTGAAGGCATCGCGGACGCATGGCTTATTGGGGAGCGCCCTATTGCCCGCCGCGTCGATGATTCCGTCGTTCGCGTCAGCCCATTTGGCCCTACTGTACTTCGGCGGGCGCGGGGGTATGCGCCGCTTCCTGCTGCCCAATTGCCCAGTGATCGGCCTGTTCTTGCGGTTGGAGCTGACCTAAAAAATACCATTACATTAGTGGTCAACGGACAGGCGATCATGAGCCAACATTTAGGAGATTTAATGAAATACGAAGCATATATGTCATTTGAGCAAACGGTCCATGATCTTTTGTCGATGTATGATGTTCGATTGCAAGAAACGATTGTGGCGTACGATCTTCATCCCGACTACCAATCTACCGCCTTTGCCCACAATCTAGAAGCTTATCAACATATTGGCATCCAGCACCACCGCGCTCATGTGGCGTCCGTGCTGGCGGAGCGAAATGCATTGGACAAACGGGTGATCGGAGTGACGTTTGATGGAACAGGTTTTGGCGACGATGGAGCGATCTGGGGCGGCGAGCTGTTTGTCGGAAGCGCTGCGGAAGGTCTAAAACGGCGCGGACATCTTCGTTACGCCATGCTTCCTGGCGGAGATGCGGCGGCACGCATGCCGCTTCAAGCGCTGGCTGGTTTCTTTGTGGATGATCCGAAATGGGCAATAAATGTCGGCAAGCAGCTTTCGTTTCCTGAACGATTTTTCACGGCAGTGAAGATGGTAGAGAAACAATTGCGCACCTTTCCAACAACGTCCGTCGGCCGTTTGTTTGATGCAGCAGCGGCCCTTTTAGGATTTACCGGTCCTATCTCTTTTGAAGGACAGGCAGCCATTTGGCTGGAGCATTTAGCACGTACAGCTCCATTAGAGAAGGTATATTCTTTCCCGTGGAATGGAAAAGAGCTAGACTACCGTCCTTTTTTAAAGGAAATGGCAGAAGACCGTCTAAAAGGAAAAGATGCAGCGGTGATTGCTCGCGCATTTCATCGAAGCGTCGCAGAAGGCATATTTAGAAGTGTTCGTTCTTTAGGAGCAGCCTATGAAATTGACACTGTTGTGTTGTCCGGCGGCGTATTTCAAAATTCGCTTTTGTTAGCTGATTTGAAAGAGTTATTTTTTGAAAGCGATATGCATATCTGGGTCGGTGAAGAAGTTCCGCCTAACGACGGCGGCATTAGTCTCGGGCAGGCAGCGCTTGCAGCTGCAGCGCATTCGAATTTATGAGTCGTTATTGCTTCAAAAGCTGTAAATATTGGTCTATCACTTGCTATGTTTTAATTGTTCTACATTCATTTTTCCATTCAATGTATTGTAGACCGCTGACTCGAATTCGAGGAAGCCCAAGTATGACCCCACATCAATTTATGTTTCATTCTTCGCATCGTCTATTAAAAATTTTTTACAAGACATCTTTCGGCGACTGCACTTAAATAAGGAAAATTCCTTTTCCGTCCAATTTGTAAAAATGAATAAAAAAGCAGATTCATCAAGGTCTGCTATGCCAAAAATGTGCAGGAAAGCTGTCCAGGCTGCTGCCCTAAACGGATGAATCTGCTTCTTATCTATTTGTCTTCCTTTTGCATTAGAACCGTTTAAACACCCATCGAAATATACTTAACTTCTAAATATTCGTCTATTCCATGGTGTCCCCCTTCTCGGCCTATTCCGCTCTCTTTCACGCCTCCAAATGGCGCTTGGGCGACAGCAGAAATCGAATCGTTCAAACCGACGATGCCAAATTCCAATGCTTCCGAAACTCTAACGGACCGAGAACAGACTCAATAGAAGGTCTTCCGTTATCCGGGCAATACAAATCCTTAACCTTTTCAGTGATATATGTATTGATCTATTTTTCGTAAAAGGTGATCTTCCGGTACAAGTTCCTCAATACAACAAATTTATATTCATTTTGACTCTCTTTATTTGTAGTTCACATGGTTATTATCCTCCTAACTAATATTATAATAAATTAACACGGTAAACTGATAAAGATTATAAATAAAAATAATGGCTGTCGAAGTTTCTCGACAGCCTGAGGATAAGGAATTTTCTCCCTTGTCCTTTTCCTCTTCGAGCAGTGCCAGACATCACTTATACTGCTTGTTTTTGGATGTCAGCTCTAGGTTTTTCTCGTTTGACAAGTAACATAAAGAAAGCAAACACAAGTAAGCCGCTTAAGAAATACAACCCGGCACTTGTTCCTCCCGTCAAATCTTTCAATGCTCCTACTGCATATGGACCGATAAAACCGCCAAGATTGCCAATCGAATTTACTACAGCTATCCCAACAGCTGCTTTTGCTGGATTAAGCATTGTTGTAGGCAGCGCCCAAAAAGGACCTTTATAACAATACATGCCTGTAAGTGATAAAGTGATGAATAACATGCCCAATACAGGTTGGAGTGTTACTCCAGCGCCTATCAATGTTATTGCCCCTACCAAGAGCGGCAAGGCAGCATGAAGCCATCTTTCTCCTTTGCGGTCAGAGCGGGCTGACCACCAGTTCATGGCAATAGTAGCAACAATATAAGGAATGGTAGCAATTAGACCAATTTGTGTATTAGATAAAGACGCTGACATTCCATCAATAATTTGCGGCATCCAGTAACTGACACCAAGAGTACCGGCAATATAAACAAAATAAATAATGGCAAAGTACCACACTTTTGCATCACGAAGAGCTTCTATATGTCCGCTATGCTTTGCAGAACCTTTTTGCCATCTGCTTCTTTTACTCTTTCCTTTTCCAATTCAGCAATTAGCCAATTCTTTTCTTCTTCGGTGAGCCATTTTGCATCCTCTGGTTTATCCGCTAAATAAAATAGGGTCACGATCCCAAAAATCACAGCCGGAGCACCTTCAATTAAAAACATCCAGCGCCAGCCTTCAACATTGAACCAATGAATGTTGTCCATAATCCATGTCGAAAGTGGAGCACCGATAATATATGATACAGGAATCGCACTCATTAACATGGCAATGGTTTTTGCGTGATCTTTTGCCCGAAACCAATATGTTAAGTACAAAACAATTCCCGGGAAAAAGCCAGCTTCTGCAACACCGAGCAAAAATCTAATAATGTAAAGATGACTTGCTTCCTGTACAAACCCAGTCGCCATCGATATAATTCCCCATGTAATGAGGATTCGCGCAATCCAGACACGGGCGCCAAACTTCTCCATCAAAATATTACTTGGTACTTCAAAAAGAAAATAGCCGATAAAGAATATACCAGTTGCCAGACCGAAAACCTGGCTGGTCAAACCAAGGGCATCATTCATCTCCAAAGCGGCATAACCAATGTTAGCCCGGTCCAAATACGAAATAATATAAAGGAAAAATACAAATGGAATAATCCTCCTTGTTACTTTTCGCACTGTTTGCTTTTCCAAAGACACTGCGTCATTCATCATACCCACTCCCCCTAAATTTAAAATGAATATAGAAAAAACTGTATAGATTGAATGAAGTAAATGTTCCGAAAATTATTGAAACGAAATTACTTCGCTTTATTTACAATTAGGAATCAACACATCTTAAATTTCACAGGCTGAAGGCCAAAAATCTTATAAAAATGTAAGTGTTTACATTTTCAGGCTAATATAAAGGTTCCCCATCTTGTGTTGGATCCTAATGTAAATAACATGTTCTAATAATTTGTTATTTGTAATACAAATTAGTAATACAAATTTCACTGTATATCTTGTGTTTTTTATTTTTTTTGATTATTATAATCATAAAATAGTGTGTTGTAAATTAAAAATTCAAAAAAATTACTGAAAAATTATTATAAATTTGTTATATAAATTAATAAATTTGTTATACAATTTTCGTCCATTCCTATTTTAGAACTACGAAAGGAGAGGGAGTCATGGCCAAAAAAGAAAAAGTTTCGCAAATGATATCTCGTGAATTATTGAAACAAATTGAAATCGGAAAATTTCCACCAGGCTCTAAGCTGCCGACAGAAATGGAGTTGGCTGCTCAATTCGGTGTAAGTAGAGTACCTATTCGCGAGGCTTTAAGTATGCTGCGTGCAGCAGGTGTCATTTCCTCGCGTCAAGGCGGCGGGAGTTATGTAGAAGAATCAACAAATTCATCATTATTACAGCGTATTCGAATTGAGAGCGATGATGTGGACAGCATTAAATATTTATTTGAAATGAGAAAAATTTTGGAGCCGGAAGCAGCATATTTAGCAGCACTCCGACGTACACCTGAACAGCTAGAGCAAATGAAACGAATTTTAAAAACAATGGAAAATGAATCTTTAGAAGAAGGAGACATTTCAACAGAGGCCGATATCGAATTCCATCGTTCGATTATTTTGGCTACACATAATCCAGTTTTAATTCAAACACTTGAAAATCTATCCTCTCTTTATGAAAAAACATTAAAGATTACGTTGCGACCTAACGTGGAGTTAAAACAAAAACGAAAAGCTGTATATCAAGAACATTACAATATTTTACAAGCAATCGAAGCAGAAGAACCGGACCTCGCCAAAATCCAATGTCTCATCCATTTAAAAAATGCTGAGAAAAAATTAAGTCTGCTTTTAAGAGATTATACGATATAGAAAATTGGAAAGTGAGAGATTCATATGAAGGTAGTTACACCGAGTCATATTGAAGAGATTAAATCAATAGTTAAAACCGGTAAAGTACTCATTGATGAGAGCGACCGTTTCAGCTATTCATTTGACGGCTCTTTCGGAACATTTCTGCCGGATGTGGTCATTCAAACAAAGAGCGTGGAAGAATTAGCATCCCTTGTGAAGCTTGCCAATCGCGAGAAGATCCCAGTTTATCCTCGCGGTCAGGCCACATCATTAAGCGGCGGCCCGCTGCCTGTCAAAGGCGGTATGGTATTGGATTTATCGGTATTAGATGATGTACTTGAAATTCATGAAGAAGACTTAATCGCCGTTGTATCCCCGGGAGTATTAACAGCGGATATTCACAAAGCAGCCGAGAAAAAAGGATTAATGTATCCTCCAGATCCAAGCAGTTCACATGTGTCTACTATTGGCGGAAATTTAGCTGAGAACTCTGGAGGTCCAAGAGGATTAAAATACGGAGTAACGAAAGATTATGTGATTGGTTTGGAGGTTATCACTCCTGAGGGTGAAATCATTCATACTGGCGGACGCACTGTAAAAAATGTAACCGGTTATGATTTAACAAAACTCATTGTCGGATCAGAAGGAACCTTAGGCATCATTACAAAAGCAATTTTGCGCCTTCTTCCAAAGCCGCCCGCTTCCGAAACCATTATGGCGGTATTTGACAGCCTTGTTGATGCGGGAAGCGCCATTTCAAAAATTTTATCGTCAGGTATTTTGCCTGCCAAAATGGAGTTAATGGATCAAGCTTCGATTGTGGCGGTCGAAAATTACGAGCCTTTAGGCCTGCCTGTAGATGCAGAAGCGATTATTCTCATTGAGCTCGACGGCCATCCTTTAGCTTTAAAGGATGAGATCAAACAAGCAGCGGAACTATGTTATCTTGTCGGAGCAAGAGCTGTTCGCATTCCAAAAAATGAAGCGGAAAAAGCGGAGATCTGGAAAGCTCGAAAGCTGGTATCTCCGGCTATCGTACGTATAAAACCGACCAAAATTTCAGAAGATACCACCGTACCACGAAGCAAAATACCTCAAATGTGCGCAAGATTGCAGGAAATTCGAGATAAATATAATATTCACCTCGTCGTATTCGGTCACGCAGGTGATGGCAACCTGCATCCAAACATTATTTGCGACAAAAACGACAAAGAAGAAATGCGCCGCGTAGAACAAGCTGTCGCTGAAATTTTCACAGCAGCAGTTGAACTTGGCGGAACGCTTTCAGGCGAACACGGCATCGGAACTATGAAGGCTCCTTTTATGGAAATGGAATTAGGACCAGTCGGTCTGGATATGATGAAGCGGATTAAAAAAGTTTGGGATCCAAATAACATCATGAATCCAGGAAAAATTTTCCCCGAAAAGGGGCAGAAATTGGAGTTGAGTTAACATGAAAGAATCTCTTGAAGAACTAAGGGAAGAATTTCAATATAATAAAACGAACAGCTGTGTACAGTGCGGTTATTGTCTGCCCGTCTGCCCGACATATGTAACTACGCGAATAGAAACACATTCACCGCGCGGACGTATTAATTTAGTCAAAATGGTTGGCGAAGGAAAAATCACGGATCTATCAGTGCTTGAAGAGCCGTTGGATTTATGCCTTGGATGCCGGGCTTGTGAAACGGCTTGTCCGACTGGAGTGGAATATGGTTCCATCCTTGAATCAGCAAGGGCTGCACTTGTGAAACGCAAGAAATTTAAAGCTCCTGTTCGTCTGCTGAGAAAGACAATGTTTCAGAACGTATTCCCTAGTAAAACAGCCATGAATGTGATCGGCAATACGTTTTGGCTTTATGAGAAAAGCGGATTGCAAAAAGCGATGCGCAAAACTGGTATTATGAAAAAGCTGCCTTATCATTTAGGTGAATTCGAAGCGACAATGTCTCAGGCAGTTTCACCAGCAGAGCGTAAACAAGCTCCTTCCAAAGCGAAAGCAAAAGGTGAAAAAAAATATACAGTTGCATTTTTCACCGGATGTATCATGGATGCTATGTTCCATCGCATCAACCGGTTGTCTGTACAGCTGCTTGCAGAAGCGGGTTGTGATGTCATTGTCATCCCTAATCAGACATGCTGCGGCGCACTGCATGCGCACTCTGGTGAAATAGAGGAAGCCAAGCGTCTCGCAAAACAAAACATCGCCGCATTTGAACAAGAGAACGTTGATTTTATTGTGAATAATGCCGGAGGATGCGGAGCTATGCTGCATGAATATGACCACCTGCTCGCAGATGATCCAGAATGGGCTGATAGAGCGGCTGCGTTCACTGCAAAATCAAGAGATATCAGCCAAGTGCTAGTCGCTTGCGGCGGACTGCCTAATCTTCGGTCAAATCCGGAAGAACGAGTCACATATCAGCCTTCGTGTCATATGACCAATGTTCAAAAAGTGACTGAGGAGCCTTTAAACCTTCTAAAAAGTATTTCAGGAATTAATTTTGTTGAGATGGAGCAAGCAAACATGTGCTGCGGTTCAGCAGGAATCTATAATATTATTAACTATGATGCCTCAATGGACATCCTTGATGAGAAAATGAAGCATACGAAAGCGACCGGAGCATCAGTCGTGATTACGACCAACCCAGGATGTCTCATACAGATGAAGCTTGGTATCGAACGCGAAAAACTGTCTGATTCTGTGCGGGCATTGCATCTAGTCGAATATTTGGCCGAAGCTGCCGGAATTTCATAAATTTTGCTTACACTTATGATGGATACGTGTTTATTGTACATTTGATGGAAGCATTAAAAATGACATTCCGCACCTGAAAGGAAAACTTCCATCTTTTTTTCAGGTGCGTTTTTTAAAAGTTTTCACTTATCATTTAATTCCTTTTTAATCAACTTCTTCCACCTTCATTCTTTTTTCGATAATTTCCATCGATCATCTATTTTGCCTGCTCCGACACACGGATGGAAAGGAAAGATTATAGCCAGCCTCAAGTTCAAATAACCCTTTTGATTGTTAGCCGATGTAATCAAGTCAGCCGGAAAAGAATTCGATCCGCTAATACAATCGGATTTTCTTCACGCTGAAAATCTCCAAAATGTGTCCAGTTACATTGAATTGGACGATGTTTCAGAGCAACGTTTTTCGTATTTCCATTGAGAATCTGTCTGTAAAAATAAGAAAATGAAGCTTTATATGACGTTTTATTAATGTTTCTGTTTATTCATATAGGTTTGTAAATTCCGCATATCCGAGAACAGCCAAGTACGATTAATTCGAAGTCATAAACACCTTGATATTGCCATTCTCAGCCAAAGAATCCCTAGTTTGGTAACAAACTAAACCGGACCAATTTTTATTTCTCGAAATATTTAAAAAAGATCAAAAAAAAAAAAAAAAAAAAAAAAAAAAAAAAAAAAAAAAAAAAAAAAAAAAAAAAAAAAAAAAAAAAAAACTTAGACGGAATAAATAACACCAACATTAAATTTAGGTTATAATAGACCTGAATTTTATTTAAGTTGGTGATTATTTATGCGTACCAAAAATAGATTAAATCCAATCGAATCAAAATACTTTAGACCCGAGATAACTAATTGTCCAGAATGTGGTAATAAATTAGTATACTGTCACCCTGTTTGGAGAAAAACAATTTCTACCCTAAAAGGTGAATTTAAAATCATAAATCTAGGATACCGATGTGAGAATAACTCCTGTTCTAATGACACCGTATATCGTTCAGCTGAAGCCGAACAATTAAGTATGAAGCACATTACTTATGGAATGGATGTCATCGCATATATCGGATATTTACGGTTTAAAGAACATAAGACTCGATCTGAGATAGCTACTATATTATCGGAAAAAGAAGTGAAAATTTCTGAGAGGCAAGTACAGAAACTTTATGAAAGATATGCGTTATTACTGCGGGCAAGCGTTAAAGAAAATATGAAAGAGACATTAGAAAATATTGTGAAAGAACATGGAGGACTTGTCTTATCTATTGATGGTGTCCAACCCGAAAAAGGTAACGAAACATTGTATGTCATCCGTGAAGTTCTTAGTGGTACTATTTTAGCTGCACATAATTTAAAAAGCAGTGCTTCTCAAGAACTGATAGGTATTATTCAACCCATTTTAGACTGGGGTTATCCAATCCAAGGTTTTATCAGTGATGGGCAACAATCCATTCGTTTAGCAATTGAACAAATAGCTCCAGATATTCCGTATCAATATTGTCAGTTTCATTACTTTAAAGACATAGCCAAACCATTAGTTGAAAAAGATAGAAAACTAAAAACGAATATCAAAAAGAAGCTAAGGGGAATAAGGGAAGTTGAAAGAAAAATTGAAAATTCTCCATCTAAAAACATAGAAGAAGAGGTAGCAAGTGACTATATTGCGGCTATTCGATCCGTTCTTCTAGAAGATGGTAAGCCACCATTCGAATTACCAGGCACTTGTGTTTTTGAACGAACGAATGCGATTAAAGATTCGATTGAAAAATGCCTGGATAAAAAAGGGGACTCCTCTACTTGAAAAGTTGTTCAGAATAGTCAGAAATGTGGATAACTATAAGGAAGATTATCAACTCGTAAAACGTTGGGATACACGATTTAAAAGGATTGCCACCATTATGGAACCTTCTGAGAATAAAACAAGTTTTTGGGTCGAAAACAGATTGAAGCAATATTTAAACCAAATGGAAAAAGAGCTCAATCGGAAAGAAGATCAACCGTTTGTAGAGAACCTATTAAAGTATAGTAAAGGATTTTGGAAAGGACTTTTCACCTTTTATGATTATCCACTTATACCGAGAACGAATAATGATTTAGAACTCTTTTTTAGAAGAATAAAGCAAAAACACCGAAGAATCACTGGTAGTCGGACTTGGAATCGATATATTATCCGACACGGTGAAAACATTGTATTTGTAGAAAATGTCTCTAATGAACAGGAAGGGCTACAAATGATAAAAAATGTTAATTATTCAGCATATAAAACTGAAGCGAATAAATGGGAACAACGTATTGGCGAGCATATAAAACAAAGAAGATTCAAAAAAGAACCAAATGAATATTTAAACACTATTGAAGAGAAATGGAAAAGGCACAACTAATTTATTGTGTTGGTTGTGCCGTCTAAGAAAAAAAAAAACATTTATTGATTTTTAATAAACTCAACTTTCGCAGCTCAATTTTGGTAAATAAGCCTTGATATAATTAGGCAAAACTACAATCCATTTACGTAATTGACTTTCGATGAATTTTTTAATCTTTTGATTTACATTTTGAAGTGCATCTTCAAGAATTTCAATGAGTAGTTGAAGTGCAAAGGCCCAATCTAGTTCATCGATTTCATCACAAAGTTCATAAAAAATGCCGCCTAATGTTCGATAATCTGTACTTACTCGGTTTTGCCAAGACAAAACAATGTACCTTGTAAACACAATAGTGGTATGGCTGATCATGGAATCATAAGATCTTCCTTGGAACTCTTTTTGGAGTTTCAATAAGGATTTGACTGTTTTGAAGAATACTTCAATATCCCAACGTATCCCATAAATACGAATGATTTCTTGATCCGATAAAGTACAGTCTGTACTCAAAATAGCTAGCCACTGTCTCTTTTTATTACGATTACGGACAAATACCACTTTAACAGGTACGCCATTTGCCATCGTTGTGTGAATAGAGCGCAAAATACCCTTTTGATGTTGTGATGGTTTAGCTGTTTGGTATAGTTTTTTTAGGCTCACCCATTCACCGTTCACTTGATATCTTTGTTTTGTATCCTTCACCATTCCAATAACATCCAACCCTTGATCCACAATGGACTTGATCAAAGGCTGTTGGGTAAACCATGTATCCATTAAAACGTATGAGGCATCGATTCCTTGAGAAAGTGCCCGTTTAATCATATTGGGAATAACTTCCGGCGCTTTTTGTAAAGCTTCGACACGCCGCTTATAACCGGATGTACGCTTATCGATTCGGTTATCAATCCCATTGATTTGGGAATTCGTAGAGCTTAATAAAGCAAAATCAATAGGCAAAAATGTAGCACCATCTGACCAGCCGAGTGTAAGCATACGAAATCCTTTGTAATAACGCATTTTTTGAGAAGAATGATCGAAACAGCGAGCAAGCAGTTCAACCTTTTTACTGCGATTTCGTTCATAAGATGAGTCGTCCACGATCAGCACTTTCGGACGGTCGTGTCTCGTTAAACTACTTACCTTCATAATGGTGAAAGTACTCAAAACAAGTAAAAACCTGCGCCAATTGTATTGAGGGTTATTTAAGAAGCGATAAATAGCGTTTTTTTCCGGCAAATCTTTAGCTTTTTTACTTTGAAGAAGTCGAAACAAATTTTTGCCTTCAAAAACTAAACTAAAAACTAGCTGGAATAAATAGGCGCAGGAATAACCGAAACCCTTGTTAATTCCCACTTTCCTTAAATATTTTAAGATTTCAAGTTCATCAAATATAGCTTTTACTTCTTTTGGTAGTTGATTGTTCAGTCTGTTATTCGTTATCATAATAAGAGACACCTCACCTGCTTTTGGTAATGTTTTTTCTGGACAATTAAACTATACCAAAAGTTGAGGTGTTTTTTTTTGCAAATTTTTATGTCAAGAAGTATTCGAAACAACCAACAAACCCATTAACCGTAAGGCTTAGAAATCCAATTTACTGTGAGAAAGTTGAGTTTTAAAGTAATTTGCTATATTTTTGTCAAACCTCTTGTTGTGGTAGCGTCAAAGATTCGTTGCCCATTTGAACGTACATTCCAATGCAAATGCGGTTTTGTAGCTGATAGAGATTGGGATAATGCACTCAACATCAAAAAGGAAAGATTGCGGTTATTAGCATAATCCTATATAGAGCATGGTACCGGCTTGATAGTTCTGTCTCCATATCGTATCGTTAGATAAGATTATCCGAGAAGTCTTCCTTCTAAACGAAGCGTAGGTGGAGGATAGTTCACTGAATATAAAAATACCGAATGTTAATCGTTTAAAAAATTGGTATATTAATTTATTTTTATTTAAAAATTATTGAATAAAATTAAAAAATGAATTAATATAATTAAAAGGGGTGGTTATATGGAAAGAGATGAAATTCCATCATGGGTACTATCTCTAGATAAAGAATCATTAGAGTTTATAAGAAAGTTTATTTTGAATTCTGGATCATTGAAAGCTATGGCGCGCGATTATAAAGTATCTTATCCTACTGTACGTACGATGTTAGACAGATTGATAAAAAAAATCGAATTGCATAGCAAGGAAGAAGACGTCGAATTTGTAAACATGATTAAAAATCTCGTCATTGATGAGCGTATAAGTTTAGATGTTGCAAAAATTATTATTGATAAATACAAAAGGGAAAAGGAAAAGGGAGAATAAAAATGGAACATATTTTACAATTCTCGATAGCTGTTTTAGTTTTAGTTTTTCAATATTTAATTTCTAAAAGAGGGCATGTGCTCTTAGGTGCAATATTACCCTTGCTTTATATTGGATTTTTTGTATACGGATATCTGAATAATATATTTCCTGTAAGATCTGGGGAAGCGATACTTGCATTATTAGGAGGAACAGTGCTTCTTGTATCAGGATGGGTTAGTGGGAGAGAATCTTTATCTAGGAAAAGAAAGAAAGAACTAGATAAAATAAAAGCAAGGGATCTATAAAAATAAAGATAGTAACAAAAACTTGTATATTTTTAAAGGATGATTTAATGAGATCAAAACATTACTAGGGTAGAGCAGAATAGAATGAGCAATTAGTGTTAAACAAAAAGAGGAATTAAGGCATATTACTTATTAAAGAAAGAAAGGGCAGTAGCCCTTTCTTTCAGGTTCTTACAGAGTAGGAAATATTCTGAAATATTCTCCTATCCTATCCTATCCTATCCCAACCTAACAATTGGACTAGAACAAAATCTATATGATGTAGTAATAAAATGATACATTAAGTATTAACCAACAATGTTATTAATTTTATCAATGATCCAGTCAATTGCCATACCACCTCTGATCCACTTTAACACTTTATCTTTGTTATCCCAAGCCCATTTCGCAGCTTTAGAACTTAATTGAGCAACGATTTTCAAAAAAAGTATCCATTTTTACTCTTTATTTCCAATTTTATATAATATTGTTGAAATTAGGTATAACATATATTACAAAAAATGTCTATAGAATGTTCTGATTTTTTACTGTTTTTATATTGTTTTTACATTTATTTTATTTTTTACAAAAATTATCTGAATTTGTAAAATAATTTAATAAAAAATATACTTTTTCTATAATGTTAAGTGTAAATTCAATATTAATGTGTTTTGAACAAGGGCGCCCTATTTTTTAATTAATATCTATTAAACACCAACGTCTTTAACAAACAGAAAAAACGAAGATCAAGCTGGATAAATCATATTTTTAACAACTTTATTTTCCTATTATTACCTGTTTATGGTGTGCAGAATAAACAAAATGATACAACTTTATAGAAGGAACGAAGCTTCCAGAAAAATATCCGTAGTACACTTCATTTTTAAACGACCTTATTGTTAATAAAATCGATTTGTAGAAATTTGTATACTTGTGTTTGGATTAAATTTGTCAAATTTTTTTAAATCGTCCGGTATTACTAGCTATATTTGGATCATAGCTGCAGCGATTAATTTCTACTTCTGGCCAAATTTCTGGTATATATAAGTGGCTTTGTTTGTTCTTATTAATACTTCACAACTATTAAATGGTTTGTATAGTTGCTACAATCTATGTTGTTCCTTTATCCAAATTCAAACTGGATCTTTTTCTACAAAATTATTTATAACAACCCGAATGAAATTTAAGAGTTAAAAGTGACGGAATCACTATTACAGCGAATGTCTCGAAATTTCAACACGTTCTAAATCAATTCAAGTATTGAAAATTTCAGATATTCCTAATGATATAGCAATTCGTTATTATCAATGGTATGCAAATAAGGACAACCATTGAAATCATATGAGGTTTTATAAAGTAATCTCAGACAACTGCCTTGTTAACTTCATAATTAAAGCCGGTTGATAATTGACACTTAATAGCTTTATAGGTGTCTTTATTTAAATGGATATAAGGTACAGAAAGTAATAAAACTAAGGATGAATTCGGTATATAAATTTTATTTTTGTTCAAAAAAAATTGAATAAAATTAAATTTTAGTTTAATATAATTTAGTAAGGGGGATATGGAAAGAGATGTCACTCCGTTATGGGTACTACCTCTAGTTAGAGAACTGGTAAATCATTAGGAAAGGAGAGGGTATTTTTGAAATCGGCACTACCGCCGATAATTTTGGACTAATTATATCCATTGTGTGGGGGTATTTCTCCGATTTGAGACATGGAGAAACGCAAGTGTTTATGATTAGACTTATCGTTGTACCTTTATTACCTTTATTACTTTTATTACTTAGTAAGATGCGTGAAGCTAAAGAAAAGGAATGAGCTTGCTTCTCTAGGCTATTTAAACATCTAAAGTAGCTCCTTTTGTTAAAACCTTCTTTTAAATTATTGGAAGATATGTGAAACATGAATGCTTCAGAATTTAATAGTAAGTAACCTTTTAGAGTCAAAAATCGTGACTGATAGTATGGAATTTGCAGAAAGAGGGAGAGAGTACATGGCAGTAAAAGCCCTAGAAGTTCGATCTTTAACGAAAAAAGTAAAAAATAAAGTGATTGTCGATGATGTTAGTTTCGCCGTTGAAAAAGGTGAAATATTTGGGTTGCTTGGCCCTAATGGTGCCGGAAAAACGACGATTATACGGATGATCGTGGGCTTGATAGGGCGCACGAAGGGCAGTGTGTATGTGAATGGCTACAATTTAGATGAGCAATTTAAAGAAGCAATGAGTGAAATTGGAGCGATTGTAGAGAATCCAGAATTCTATAAATATATGAACGGATATAAAAATCTAAAGCACTATGCAAACATGGCAAGACACAAAGTCACTGAGGAACGTATTCAAGAAGTAATAAGGGTAGTAGGTCTTGAACAAGTTATTCACCAAAAGGTAAAGACATATTCACTTGGAATGCGGCAACGATTAGGATTAGCACAAGCTTTATTGCATAATCCATCTTTATTAATACTGGATGAACCAACAAATGGACTTGATCCTCAGGGGATTAGAGAATTCAGGGATTATTTGCGCTCTTTAACGAAAGAGGGAATCTCTGTTATCGTATCCTCTCATTTATTATCAGAAATGCAATTAATGTGTGACCGATTTGCCATTATTAAACAAGGAAAACTAATTCATGTTTCTTCTATGGACTTACATAATGAACAAGATCAATCATTACAAAATGTGGTGTTTGAGGTTAGTGATGTAGAAACAGCAGTTCAGCTTCTCCAAGAAAATAAGTTGACCGATGAATTAAAAATAGTAGGTGACCAACAGTTTTCAATTAACATAGACAAAGAGACAATTGCAGTAGTTAATCAGCTATTAGTGAAGAATAATGTCAATGTATATAGAATCAATCTAGTAACTACAACGCTTGAGGATCGTTTCTTAGAATTAACCGGCAAAGGTAAGTAGGAGGGTAAAGACTAGTGTTTTCTCTAATTAAAAATGAGATGGTGAAGATTTTTGCGAAAAAGGCTAGTTGGATATACATCTTGATTCTGATTTTAGCTGTAGTCATTGGAGGCATCATTCAACAAAAAATATATGGGGAACCGAGCGATAATTGGCGCGAGGAAACTCAAACCGAATTGAACCAATTAAAAAAGGATTTGGAAGCTGCTCCAAATGAAGATAAGGAATGGATTATGGAGCAAATAGAGCAAAAGCAACGCTATCTTGATGAAAATATAAATCCAAATGCAGTAAGTAATTGGCATTTTATGAATGGAACTGTGATAGGCATGACAATGTTGGTCACTCTGTTTGCAGTTATTGTAGGCAGTGCAAGTGTATCATCAGAATTTGCCGAAGGGACAATCAAACAGCTATTAATTAGACCCCATCAAAGATGGGTCATCCTTCTGTCTAAGTATATCTCAGTATTACTCTATTCTATAGTGTTATTGATTGTTCTTATTATATCAGGATATATTGTAGGCTTGATTCTTTTCGGGAGCGGGGATTTTAACGCAAAAATCTTTGAAACCACTCTTGATGGCCAACAAAAGTTAGCTGTTGTGGGGACACAATTCTTTTTAAAGGTCATGTATTATATTCCAAGTCTATTGATTATCATAACGATTGCTTTCATGTTATCTACCTTGTTTAAAAGCCAAGCATTGGCCGTGGGTATCGGAATATTTGTTTTGTTCCTATCCTCAACTATTGGCGGTATGATTGTGTTATTAGCAGAAAAATATACCTGGGCAAAATTTTTAATCTTTCCACACTTGGATCTAACAGTTTATGCTCTACAAGAAAAAATACTCCAAGACGTAACATTGCCAATGTCCTTAATCATTTTGGCGGTGTACTACACTATATTCTTGTTGATAACATTTACCTTTTTTCAAAAAAGGGATATTAGCATATAAAATAATTTAGGTTCAAATCGGTAAACCTTGATATGATGTCAATGCTTGTATTCATGATCTTCACGTATTTTATATAACATATTCTATTGTAGTGTTGAGTAGCATTTTTAGTAACTTGTTGGATAACATTTTGTAAATAGTAAGGGAGATAAAGTATCAATGAAAAGAATAGTAGAGGTAATATTGGCTATTTTAGGGATTTTGTCGTACGGACTAGTGATAGCTTTAGGTGGGCTTATGTTCTTTCTACGAAATAACGAAGAATTTCTTAAAGAATTTTCAAGCAATGGGGCGGATGATTTGGAAACAGTGGTTAAGATAATGAGCACAGGGGGAACAATGTTTATAATCGCATCCATTCTTGCGATCATATTAGGTATTATAGCAATTTTCACGATTAAAGGGAATAAACGCCCAAAAGGAGCTGGTACTATCTTCATTGTGACAGCTGTCTTGGTTGCAATTATTACAGCGGGGATTGGTATTATTCCTGGTATCTTTTATTTCATTGCTGGACTTATGTGTTTTGTTCGAAAGCCTCCTCAAGTGACAGGATGAGTAGCTTTAAACATACATATTCCCCTCTCTAATTTCATTATACTGACTATTTCTACTCTTTGTTATTGAAGAAATGACAAAATTATAATAAAAATATTAATAATTTAGAGTCATATAATGTATTTTGCAATAGAAAAGTGCAGAGAAATGCAATTAAAAATGCAGAGGTTTGCCACCCATTTAATTCCTTTTCGACAATGCGTGGGACAGTCTATAGCTCTCGCCATGAAAAGAGATGATATGGGCGTGATGAATTAGCCTGTCCACTAACGCTGCTGTTAATCGAGAATCTGTAAAGATCCGGTTCCATTGACTAAATTCTAAGTTAGATGTAATAAAGAGAGGTGATTCAAATTGCAAAATGCAGAAGAATACAATTCAGTAAATGTACAAGAAAAAATTAATTCAAATAAACGCTTTATTTCTGTACTGTTTATGTGGTGTGGTCAATTATTTTTTGTTTTATTTGTTCCGTAATGTTTTATCCAATCAATTATATTACCTTAAAATTTACCCCAGCTTCCTATTTTTTATCATTTGCTGCAGTGTTTATTAGCAGTGGCGTTTTATTTCACCGATTCTACTTATTTCTATACGATCATGTTGTAATCTTGGCAAAAAATCAAAACGATAGAATTTGGAATATGATAGCTCTTACTTTGTTTAACATAACTGGTCCATTCGCTGGATTGTTAATTTATTTGTTCACCGACAACCTGATTTATGGGGGAACTACAGTTTTATTTATTTCTACGGCTCTGTGAGTTGGTTTATACCTCTAAATTTTATAAGGAAGGAACTTAAGGAAAGAAGGGAAAGGAATTTTAATATTGTCTTCATAGACGAGAATGGAAATAAACGGATCTATTTCAAATTATAGGTCTTGTATCTACTAATGATAATGCACTTGTAAAAATAATTAATAACGATTATTAATTATAAGTATAATGGATTCATATATGAATCAAAGAAAACCAGATTGACTAGAAATAGTTAACAAATTTCTTTTTAAAAAGAAGGGATTTACTGATAAATAGTGTCAGGATAAATCATAACACCTTAGATCCTTCTGACATTGTTCCCCTATGTCTTTTGCGCTTTCTTGTGTTTACTTCTTCTTTGTTTTGTAAAATTTATACACAAAAGATCAATTGGTTTTTTTAGCTATTTGGTCTTTTCTTATTTTTTAAGGGAATGTTATATTCCTCGTAATTGGAATTTAGTAAAAATTTATTAACGAAAATATTAAATTCATTGCCCGAAAAAAATCCATACATAGAAGAATAAGTAATGGTTACTATCAAGAAATATAAAAAAAATCAAAAAAATAAGAAATGAAATAACATTTATTAAATACTCAGCTTTCGCAGTCCAAAATCTTGTTTAAATGCTTGATGTAAATGGTTTTGGGAAGTACAAAATTATCATTTGACATTTTTTAAAACATAAAGAAAGACACCTATTCTTTTGGTAAAATATTGGTGACGAAACCAAATCCAAAAGAAAGGTGTCACCACTATGATAACGAATAAAGACTACTTTGCGCAATTACCAAAAGAAATTAAACAAGGATTTTCCGAATTAAATATTGGATATCATTTAAGAAAAGCGAATATTACGAAACTTTCCGGGTATTCTTGTCTTACTGTTTTCAAACTGATTTTTCTTTTAGTCTTCCAATATAAGAACTGGTTTCGTGCTTTTATGAGTAAACGATCTCAGGATCTGCCCGGAAAGGATACAGTCTATCGCTTTTTAAATACACCAACCTATCATTGGAGAAAGTTTCTGCTTTCATTAAGCAGTGAAATGATCCGTCTGCTTCAACCATTAACTTCAAAAGATCGTGTCACAGCTTTTGTGATTGATGATTCTGTCTTTTCAAGAAACCGTAGTAAGTCGGTTGAACTGTTGGCTAAGGTTTTTGATCACTCTACCCATCAGTACTTGAAAGGGTTTCAAATGCTTACCCTTGGCTGGACCGATAGTTTTACTTTTATTCCCGTTGATTTTGCTCTTCTAAGTTCACCGAAAAAGGAAAATCGCCTGCAAGAAATCAATACCAATATTGATAAACGAACATCTGGCTATAAGCGTCGCCAGGAAGCTCTGAAATCAAAACCGGACGTGGCTTCAGCTTTACTTGATCATGCGCTTGAAAAAGGGATTATAGCTGACTATGTTCTCATGGATTCCTGGTTTACACAAGCGCCTTTAATTGAGAAGATTACGAACAAAGGGTTATTTGTCATTGGCTTGGTGAAGCAATTAAAGCAGCGATACGTTTACAATGGTGAACGTTTCACACTGAATCAACTTTACAAATTGGCAAAACCTCACATGGGTAAAAAAGACATTCGCGGATCCGTTTATGCTACTTTAGACAATGGAATTCCAGTAAAAATTCTATTTGTACGAAACCGTAATAAACGGAGCGAATGGCTTGCCATTCTCAGCACAGATACAACATTAGAAAATGAAGAGATCATTCGTATTTACGGCATGCGTTGGGACATTGAAGTCTTCTTCAAATGCAATAAATCCCTTTTAAATTTAGAGAAAGAATTCCAGGGACGTTCCTACGACATGTTAATTTATAATGCTCCCATAAGGTGAGACACATGAGCGTGATAAATAAGTTATAATGATACCATGAAAAAAAGAAACCGATATACCGCAGAATTTAAAGCTAAGGTGGTTCTTGAGGTGTTGCGTGAAGAGCAAACCGTCAATGAAATAGCCGCCAAATATGAATTAAGCCCAGTCATGGTCAGTCGTTGGAAAGCAGAATTTCTAGAACGATCCTCGATGGTCTTTGAAAAAGGCTCAAGCGAAGTGGATAAAATCCGTAAAGAATATGAGGCCAAACAAGAAAATTTAGAGAAATTGGTAGGTCAGTTAACGGTTGAAGTTGACTGGCTGAAAAAAAAATCTGGGCTCAAATAAGTCTGTTGACGAACGAAAGGCTATGGTCGAATTCAATCACCCATCGATCAGCATCAAGCGTCAGGCACAGTTATTAGGTATTCATCGTACTAGCGTGTATCGCCAATCAAAGGGGCAAACAGAAAGCTCAGAAAACATCATGCTCATGCACGAAATGGATATGCTTTATACAGCTCATCCCTACTTTGGCTACAGGCGCATGACTGCGAAACTTCGTGAGAAAGGATTTGATGTGAATCGTAAACGCGTACGCCGTCTCATGCGCCTTATGGGTAAGCTATTTACCCTAAACCCAACCTTAGTAAGAGGCTACATGCCAAGTACTGCCGACCTTACCTGCTCCGTGGATGGGAGATCACCCGTCCGAACCATGTATGGGGAGTGGATATCACCTACCTTCGTATGGGACGGGGCTTTATGTACCTGTTTACCATCATCGACTGGTTCAGCCGCAAAGTGATCGATTACGAGTTATCTAGTACGCTGGAGAAAGGATTTGTCATCGACTGTCTGAAGCGGGCATTGCGTCATGGTAAGCCGGCCATCATCAATAGTGACCAGGGCAGCCATTTTACAAACGCTGACTATCTCGGGCTGTTGAAAGAGTATGGCATCCAGGTATCAATGGATGGCAAAGGACGAGCAACAGACAATAGTCGTACGGAACGATTCTTTAGAGCTTTAAAGTATGAATGTATCTATCTCAATGAATTCGAGAATCCTAAAGAGTTGCGAAAAGGCATTCGACGCTATGTTACGTTCTATAATACAGACCGACCTCACCAATCCTTGGACTATTTGACGCCAGCAACAGTGTACAAGCAACCTAAGATGGTTCAAGCATCCTAACCATCGAACGTGATGAGAGGCTTTATATGGAGAGACGGGCATGATAGGCTGTTTTAGCCATGCGATGTTATCTGTCCATCGCTCCAGCGCAAAAAATCGTGCCCGTAGAGGCTCCATGTCAAGCCTTTTTTGCACACGCACCACATTCATAGCGAAAGGAGAGAATGGATAACTTAAATATTATCAATTTGTGTCTTGACAAAGGGGTGCATTACAATTAGCCATACAACCATTGTTTTTACACGATATATTCTCATTGCTTGGCAAATGCGAAAAGAGGAGGATCCTAAGACGATTGGCAACCTTTTTTACATCCTTTGCGAAGATGTAAAAGACATAGATTTTATTACTGCCCTTCAATCACTTATTGACCTTTTCCAAACTTTGGCGGAAGCCGAGGTTTCTTTGAACATGGACATCTTTAAAAATCAAATGAATAAATGGTTGGCCACTATACCTAATTATATCAAGCAATGCTTAAATATTTCTGTGTGCGAAAGTTGAGTAATAAATATATTGGGTCTAATCTCTTCTGTCATTTCTTCTTAACCCTAACAGTCCTGCAAGACCAACTAAACCAATCCATCCCCAATCTGTATCTTCATTATCATCGCTATTATCAACATCTGTATTTTGAGCCATTTGAGTAATTTTGTTTGTGTTGTTATTGACGTCTATGCTGTCATTTTCAGCGTAGGCAACTATCCCAAAAAGCATCAACGCAACTGATAGAGCGCAAAATGAATGGAGAATTTTTTTTAACATGGTTTTCACCTCCTTTTAATAATTGTTAACATTTAATATGTCCATCAAAAGAACAATTATTCTTTAGATATAGAAGCCGTTTAGGGCGTCATTTTTAAACCTATTCAATTCAATAAACGAGTGCGTTAAAGAAAAAATAGATGGTAAAAAAAGAGAAATGAATGCAATTACAAGGTATATATCTTCTATAAAAGAAGGGGAGCTATTATCAAATGTTTTAAGGCAGGGATTGGGGATTTACTGTTATTCCACAAACGTGATGAATGGTTGGCATACAAAAGACGATTTTTAAAAAGTAAAAGCTTGCGGCATCGCAAGCTTTTCCATATTTAGCAATCCGAACTTTTCACGTTGAGCGGCGGTGGAACTAGCCAGCCTTTTTCTTTGTTTATTCTAAGCAATTTAGCACCATATTGCGCTTTTTTTACGTGAAATTGACCAAACATTAAAGCAATATCTTCCCTGATGCACTCTCCTATAATTGTACTGCATGCCACTAAACCAGCAGAAATATCTTTGCTAAGCATTGCAGCTATTTCCGGGTCGGCAAATCTCGCACCAACTGGAATATCTTCCAAACATGCTTTTGGCCGTTCTGGGGGTGATGGCGGAAGTGCTATTCCATTTTCTTTTAACAAGTTTTCTATTTCTTGTATTTCCGGTTTTAAAACGTTTTCGATGCTATCCTCTATAAAACGTTTTAAATCCTTATCGCCTGTGTGGTTGAGCAATGTTTGATATCCTGCAACAAATCCTTTAGCCGTTTGTAAATACGACCATACGCCAAATATTTCTCCGTAGTGCATTGGCTCTTCTTTTGGATTACCGCTTAAAATTCCCATAATAAACCTCCTAACAAAATTCATATATCACCATTCTTTAGATAATATGGATTGATTGAAATACAATTATGCAAAGGAAAGTGAAGTTTTAAAAAAACTTATTATGTTATTGGAATTTTGTACGAAGGATGAACAAAGAAGTTTGTGTAATGCATTGATTAGATCATCAAATTTAGTTAAATTTTCAATCCTTCTAACAGTACTTCTCGATAGGAAATTTGACTACAAAAAAGGACTACCTCCTTTCTTCTTAGTAAGGAAGTAGTCCTCACTTATTCTATAGACCAGTTCTCAAAAAAAGTGGTCAATTTTATTACATGCACCCTACATATCCTTTTATTGTAATAATTTTACAGTTCCCTTTCACTTTCGTGCATTTTGATTTTAGAGGGCAATGACTACAGTCTTCACATTCATAGATTTTGAAGCTTTGTTCATAACCAGACGGGTCCTTTTTGTTTTGGTATTTTTTAAACGCAACTTTCCTTCCATTTGGGCAGATAAAACAATTATCTTGCTCACAATACGTCCAGTTTTTCGCAATTTTGATGTCTTTTTGTATTTGTGTGTTGTTCTTGTACGTAGGTGCCATAAGAAATCAGAAAATCAAATCGAGGCTCTTTCTCAACACCAACTGCATATAGTTTTCTTCACCGCCATATCCTGCATCCGCAATGACTGCTTTCGGCTTGGGTAAAGAAAATTTGCCAGTTTCTCCATATTTTCTTGGATGAGCTTTTCGATTCCCCGGCAGGAATAAATCTTTTGGGAATAAGCGTACAGAAAACTATATTTTTTGCATCAATTTTTCTATTCGATTGGAGCTTCCGAAAATCTCAATATGGTATTTGACATTTTCATATGCGGCACGGATAACATCTTGATGAAACACAAAATAATCTGTATAGCAAGAAGATTGGACATTTTTATTTATATGATTGATAACATTGTTGAAGGTTGAAGTAGCAACATTAATTTTTCTAATTCCTAACTTAATGCATTCTTTAAAATCATTCTCTTCGATTCCCGATCCACCGTGCAATACAAGCGGTATTTCAACTCGATCATCAATTTCCTTCAAACGGTCAAACCGCAAATTTGGTTCACCTTTATATACGCCGTGGGCGTTCCCGATTGCAATTGCTAATGCATCTACTTTTGTTTCTTCAGCAAATTTCTCAGCTTCTTCAACCCCTGTAATAGTTATTTCGATATCTTCTGACCCATCTTCGCTTCCTCCGACTCTTCCAATCTCAGCTTCAACGGTTGCACCGTAGAAGTTCGCCAGTTTAACAATTTCTTTTGTCTTTTCTATATTTTCTTTTAAAGGTAAATGTGATCCATCATACATGACAGATGTAAAGCCGATATCAAGTGCCTGCTTGATTTTTTCATAAGTTAAACCGTGATCAAAATGAACTGCTACTGGGACAACAGATTGTTTCGCAGCTTCAACCATTAATGGGCCGATTAAATGAAGTGGAGAATGCTTCAAACGAACTTCGGCAATTTGCAATATAATGGGCGATCTTAATTCCTCTGCCGCTTGGATCGCCCCCATAACCATTTCCATATTTGCAACACTAAATGCACCGATTCCAAAATTATCCTCTTCTGCACTTGCGAAAATCTCTCGCATTGTCACTAAAGGCATTTATTCATCATCCTTTTCCTATACCGACTATTTTCTAGGGAAAATCTGTACTTGCTATTACGTTTTCTATACAAGATCTTCAATGAAAAACAACGAATTTTTTTCTTAAATGGTTTGTTAAAACTCGACTTTCACCGGTACTCCTTTTTCAAATGACTCTTGCGCAGCTTTGGCAATTCTTTGTGCTTGCAAGCCATCAAATCCACTGCACAAAACAGATTCATTATCCATGCAAGCATGAACAAATTGCTTAACTTCTTCAATATAGGCTTCAGAATAACGTTCAAGAAAGAAATAGAGCGGTTTATCCTTCACAACATGGTCAGATGTTGATAATTCAACTGTTGTCGGCCGGCAATTATCAGCAGTTGCCGCCCCTTTATCTCCAAAAATTTCTACTCTCTGATCATATCCATAAACGGCCTGTCTGCTATTATCAATGACACCTAATGCACCATTTTCAAATTTTAGTGTTACAACTGCCGTGTCGATATCACCGGCTTTGCCAATTTCTGAATCTATTAAAACGGCTCCTTGAGCAAAAACTTCAACTACTTCACTGTTTACAATATAACGAGCCATATCGAAATCGTGGATCATCATATCCATAAATAAACCGCCTGAAGTCCGCACGTAATCAATGGTTGGCGGTTTTGGATCCCTTGAAGTAATTTTTAAAATATGAGGTGTTCCAATTTGTCCTTGTTGAACAAGATCGTGTAGCCTTTTAAAATTCGGATCAAAGCGTCTGTTAAATCCTACTTGAAATTTGACGCCAGCCTTTTCAACTTCATTAATTACCTCTACTGTTTCTTCAACTGAAAAACTAACCGGTTTTTCACAAAAGATATGCTTACCGGCCGCCGCAGCCTTTTTAATAATTTCGGCATGCGTAGTAGTTGGAGAGCAAACAAAAATGGCATGGATTTCCGGATCACGTAAAAGATCCTCATAATTATCCGTAACTATTGAAATGTTCTTTTCTTTTGCCCAATCTTCCATTTGAGCAATCATTACATCCGATATTCCTTTAATCTTTACATTTGGTATATGCTGCATGTTTTCTGCATGCAGCCGCCCGATTCTCCCTGCTCCAATAATTCCAATGTTTATCATGTTCCGATCTCCTCCATTTTCACCAAGAAAATGACCATCATTTGGCATGATGAAATCTGCTTGCTCATCATTAAAAGTTTTTTATTTAAGTAAATAAAGGATCATTATATTAATGAGCTCGAGCTAAAGAAGCTCGAGCTATTTAATGCTTTTACGTGTCCGACAGACTTGTTGTTGCGAACAACCATCTTTTCATCAGTTAACAAAAATTTATTCTTTCGTAATGCTTTTCAAGAATTCTAATTTTTCTTGCGCATTTTCTTTTGTGATGACATCAATGCCGCTGTCAATTCTTTTTTCAACTTTTTCACCTTTTATAGCTTTAATTGCATTTTCAACTCCTAAATATCCCATGTCATAAGGGCTTTGAGCAATTGTTCCGGCTAATTTTCCGGCTATAATCGATTCAACAGCTTCAACTGTACCGTCTGTGCCAATGACCGGGATTTTCATTCCTTTAGCTTCAACTGCCCGGAGCACTCCAAGTGCCATATCATCGTTTGCAGCAAATACACCTTTAATATTTTTATTGTTCTGTAATATATTCTCCATTACTGACATCGCTTTTGATTTATCACTATCTGCCGGTTGTTCAGCTACTACTTTCATCCCAGCATCTTCTAAAGCTTTTTTGGCTCCTTTTATACGCTCATCTGTTGCAGTGTTCCCAAGAGCACCGCTAATAAGAGCTACTTCATCCCCTTTATTCAACATTGATGCAAGCAATTTTCCAGCTTCCTGACCAGCTGTGAAGTTTTCTGTTCCAATAAATGTTGTTTTATCTTTCAGTTCTGCGTCTGTATCAATGAGCAATACAGGAATGCCCTGTTGTGTAGCCTGTTCTAGTGAAGGAACAACAGTTGAAGGCTGAGTTGGCGAAACAACTAATGCCCCCGGCGATTGATTGATTTGGTCCTCAATCATATTTACTTGTTCGATCACTTGAGACTCTGAAGCTGGTCCTACAACATTTACTTCAACACCCAATTCTTTTCCAGCTGCTTTCGCACCAGCCTCTACATATTTCCAATATGGGCTGCTTAACGTTTTTAAAACGACTGATATTGTTTTTCCTTCTAAATCGTTGCCTTCTTTCTCACTACTTCCCCCTGAAGATTTTTCACCCCCACATCCGGATGCAATAATCATGCTAGCAGCCATTGCTACAACACCTAAAGATTTCACCCATTTTTTCATAAAATCATCCCCCTTGAATTTATAAATAAATTTTAAATATTAACACTATTTTTAAAAAAGTTAGTCTTTCTTGCTTTTTCTCTGTCTAATCACATCTACATAAACAGCCGCTATAATAACAAATCCTATGACTGCCATTTGAAAATCGGCTGAAACATTCAATAAGTTAAGGCCATTTCTCAACACAGCAATAATTAAAGCTCCTATCAGAGTTCCCCAAACTGTTCCAACTCCACCAAAAAAGCTTGCTCCGCCAATAATTACCGCTGCAATGGCATCCAACTCATATGATAAACCTGCAAGCGGGAAGGCAGAATTTACTCTTCCTACCATAACTAATCCTGCCAGCGATGCCATAAAACCACTGATTGTATAAACAATGACAAGAACACGATCAACATTGATTCCAGATAAATGAGCTGCTTCTTTATTTCCTCCAATTGCATAAATATATCTTCCGGTTTTTGTTCTAGTTAAAAATATATGGAAAATGAAATACATCACGATAACTAGCAAAAAGCTCACAGGAATTGGACCGACAAATTCTCTCCCCAAAAATTGAATTAAATACGGAAATCCGGCAATTGGTGCAGCTGCTGTTACAATCAGCGCTAAACCACGTGCTATGTTCATTGTTCCAAGAGTAGAAATAAACGGATGAGGCAATTTAAGCTTTGTCAGCAATATTCCGTTTAACCATCCAAAAAAACACCCAACTAATAAGCATACAAGAATTCCTAAAATGGGATGCATGCCCATATTAACGGAAACAATCCCCATTAACATGATTGAAATAGCTAAAATGGATCCGACCGATAAGTCGATACCTGCAGTCAAAATCGGCAAGAGCATCCCTAAAGCCAACAATGCATTAATGGATGACTGTCTGGCGATATTCATGATGTTGTTGATGGTTAAAAACTTATCCGATAGAATCGTGAGAACTGTACATAAAATGATAAGCCCGATCAGAGCGCCAAACTTACTAAGATAATGCTTGACAGATTTCTTTTCAACATTCGTTTCCGAGCTGTTCACCGCTAACTCTCTCATCAATTACTCCCTCCTGTAGCCGCTTTCATGATCTTCTCTTGCGAAGCTTCATTAATAGGAAAGTCTGCTGTTATTTTTCCTTCAGACATCACCAGTACGCGATCGCACATTCCCAAAATTTCCGGCAAATCAGATGAAATCATTAAAACGATGGCTCCATTTTCAACTAATTGATTCATCAACCGATATACTTCCACTTTAGCGCCAACGTCGATACCACGTGTCGGTTCATCAAATATAAAGACTTTCGCTTTTGTACAAAGCCATTTGGCTATAACGACTTTTTGCTGGTTTCCTCCGCTCAGCTTTCTTGCATTCAGTTCAATATTTCCCGGGCGGATTTTCAATTCTTTTACATAGTCCATGGCTCCCTGCTTGATTTTTTTCAAATCTATTAATTTGCTCTTTTTTCTAAAGTTATCCATATTAGCAAGGACAATGTTCATGTATAACGGTTGATCCAGCAGCAAACCTTCACTTTTTCTATCCTCTGTAATAAAGGCTATTCCGGCAGAGATGGCGTCCCTAGGTGATTTAATGTCGACTAATTTTCCGTCAACATAGATCTTCCCTTTTTCCTTTTTATCTGCACCAAAAATGGCTCTTGCCAGCTCCGTTCTGCCGGCACCAACAAGTCCGGAAATACCGACAATTTCGCCGCGGCGAATACTAAAGCTGACAGGTTCTTTAAAGCCGCTAACTTTTAAATCTTCGACTCGAAAGCCTTCTTCCCCTAACGTAAAGGTTTGTTTTGGATATTTTTCTTCAAGAGTTCTACCTACCATCAGTTCAATCCAATGATCCGTGCTCGTTGTCTTTACTGGAAGTGTATCGATTTTAAAGCCGTCTCTTAAAATAGTGATTCGATCGCCAATTCGTTTAATTTCTTCAAGTCTATGAGAAATAAATATGATAGCAATTCCTTTTTCTTTTAATTGTTCAACCGTTTTATATAACTGTTCTACCTCCGACTGGCTCAAACTCGCTGTTGGTTCGTCCATGATAATTAATTTCGCATCTAAAGTAAGAGCTTTCGCAATTTCGACTAGCTGCTGCTGACCTATTCCTAAGTAACCGAGCGGCTGCTCTGCAATAGCTGGATCTTGTCCAAGCATCTGCAAAAATTGCTTCGCGCTTTCTTTCATTTGTTTGTGGTTGATAAATGAAAATTTTCCATTCCCTTTAATTTCCCGGCCTAAAAATATATTTTCATAGACTTTCAGCTCTGGAATCACGTTTAGTTCTTGGTATATCGTTGCTATTCCAAGTTGCATGGCATCCAAAGGTGAGCTGATTTGAACCGGCTGGCCTTCCCAATAAATTTCTCCTTCATCTTTTTGATAGGCTCCCGTCAAAATTTTAATCAACGTTGATTTACCAGCCCCATTTTCACCTAACAGCACATGAACTTCCCCAGGTTTCACTTCAAAATCAATGCCCTTCAAAACATGATTATTTGAAAAGCTTTTTTTAATGCCCTTCATCACCAGTAAGCTTCCTTCAGCACTAGCCAATGTTTTTTCCTCCTTTCTCTGCGTATAGGAACTAATCTATTAAGAGAATCAACAGCTATTCTGAAGACAAAATCATAATATTTTAGATGTTTTCAAGGAAACTTTTTCTTGCTTAAAAAACGATTCTTGTGCCGCAACAGCAATTTCTTGAGCTTTTACTCCATCTTCAACAGTTACTTTAGGTTGATACCCCTCTAGTAAAGCATTGAAAAAGTCTTCCAGCTCGAGATAATAGGCGTCTTTAAATCTAGTCGGAAAATCTTGAACAATATCATGAACTGCGCCAGAACTGGTCAAAACTTGAATGTTATGTTGACGCAAGCCGCCAATAAAAATCGTTCCTTCCGTACCTATTACTTCCGCACGTATATCATAGCCATAATGGGCATTTCTGCTGGATTCAACGTCACCAACGGCTCCCGATTCAAATTCTAAATAACAGAGAGATTGATCCACATCTTGATATTTGGACATAAACGGATATTTTAAAACTTTGCCGTGAGCTGATACTGCTTCAACGTCTGATTCCATTAAATACCTTGCAATGTCAAAATCATGAATGGCCATATCAATAAATATACCGCCGCTATTTTTTATAAATTCTTCAGGAGGCGATGCTGGATCGCGGGAAATTCCCCGAAAATAAATTGGTTTTCCGATATCTCCTCTTAAAATTCTTTTTTTGGCTTCAGCGTATGCTGGATCGAACCGTCTCATAAAGCCGACCTGACAAATTGTGTTATGCCGCTTCATTATTGCAAAAATTTCTTTCGCTTCGTCTAAATTGCTGACAAGCGGTTTTTCAACAAAAACTGCTTTATTGCTAAAAGCTGCTTCCTTCAACAGTTCAAAATGCGTACTCGTAGGAGAAGCAATGATAACAGCCTCAATCCGATCATTGGAAAAAATATCACTTGGATTTGTAGTGAAGTTAGGAACATCTAATTCTATGGAAACTTTTTTGGCAAGCTCTTCATTTCTATCACAAATGTATACTAGTTCGGCGGATTGGATTTTTGTCTTAACGTTTACGGCATGCCAATATCCAAGACGTCCCAGCCCGATCACTGCACAGCGAATTTTTCTGTTCATTTTCATTACCTTCCTAAAATTTATTTAGACTTGCTACTACGGATTGATTGCGCAAAGATTCATAACCTTTTTCTATATAATGAATAACTTGAATAGAATTTCGGATTCCATAAACTGGTTGTTTTCCGTTGATAATGCAATCATTTACATGCTCCACTTGATTGAAATACTGATTATCTTTATATGTTTCAAACAGTATTATTTCGTTATTGTCATCTTTTACAATTACTTTGCCCTTTTGATCTGATGACACATCAGGCCGAAAAGAGGAATCTACTAAAATGGTTCCGCGCTCTCCTATAATTTCATACCGATTAATAAATGGCAGCTTCATGCTGGCGGTAATTTCGGCTGTTCTTCCAAACTCATCTACAAAAATACAAGTTGATAACATATCCACTTTATGTTCAGGGTCAACTTCCCCCAACATAACAACTTTCTCTGGTTTTATTCCGATGATCTGGCTCATCGCATGAACTCCGTAACACCCGACATCCCACATAGCTCCTCCGCCTAATGCGGGGTTTAAACGAATATCATCCCGGTCTTGCAAACTCCAAGAAAAATGTGATTTTACATGCAATATGCTTCCGATCATCCCCGAAGCCAATAAATCCTTTACACGTGCATGTTGTTTATGGAATTGATACATAAAGGCTTCCATAAAAATTACGTTGTTTTGCTCTACAGCTTCCTTTACCTTCAATAATTCTTTCGTACTAACAGCTGCAGGCTTTTCTACTAAAATATGCTTTCCCTTCTGTGCAGCTTTTATTGCCCATTCGGCGTGCAGGGCATTTGGAAGAGGAATATAAACTACATCTATCGATTCATCTTCTAACAATTGATCGTAATCACTATAAACCTTTGGAATATTGAATCGGGCGACTTTTTCTTTGCTTCTGCTCGCAATCGCTACAACTTCGGAACGAGAGGATTGTCTCAGGGCAGGAAGAAGCTGCTCGTAAGCAATATTAGCTGCACTCATAATTCCCCACTTTACTTTTTCCATTTTGATCACCTTTCACAAAATTTTCTGAACGGCAAAGGTAAAATCATGACCGCCCACCATCCCATTACAATCAAAGTTACGAATCGATTGTTTCGATTAACGGGTGACATTTTTTTAAAGAGCGAAACTGTTGTTTGTTTCATCCCCCATGCCCTGCTTAAGAGTTGTTTAATAATTTTTCATTTATATACTTACGAGCAATTAAAGCGTATTCCAATGGATGGGCTATTGACGGATCTTGTTCGGCTTCAACGATAATCCATCCTTTGTATTGATGGTCCAATAGTTTTTGATAAAGTACGGTAAAATCAATGCAGCCATCCCCTGGTACCGTAAAGATTCCGCTTAAGAAGGAATTCATGAATGATTTTCCTTCTTTTTTGCACTCCTCCATTATCTTTTTTCTTACATCTTTAAAGTGCACGTGTTTTATGCGGTCAATATGCTTGTTTAATAGCTGCTGGCAATCTTCATCGGAAACATAGATGTGGCCTGTGTCATAGAGCAGGTGCACGTAGTTTGCATCAGTGTTTTCCATTAACCGATCAATCTCCGGAAGGGTTTGAACCCCCGTTCCCATATGATGGTGATAAACTAATTTCAAACCGTACTGCACAGCGATTTTTCCCAGTTCGTTCAGGCCTTCGCATAATTGGGTCCACTCGGCATCTGTAAAGTGCGGCTTTTCGGAAAAAACATTTTTATCGGTACCTTGAATGCTGTAAGTCTGCTCAGAAACTACTGCCACATCTGCATGAACTTCATACAAGTATTGACAATGCTGATGGAAAGCCCGTTTAGCTTCTTCTATGCCGTCGCGGATAATAAAACTGCTAAACCACCGTCCTGCTATTTTTAAGTTTCGCAGCTCCAATTCCTTGTTTAACACTTTCGGCTCAGGGAAAAAGCCGCCAACTTCGGTGCCTTCAAAACCTGCGACAACAATGTCGCTTAAAAGGTGCTGCAACGTATTTTCAGCTCCGATTTCCGGTATATCATCATTTCTCCAGCCGATCGGCGAAATTCCCCATAAGATGTCTTGCTCTCCCATTGTTTGTCTCCTTCTTTAATATTGTTTGGCAGTTTTTAAATTTTCTTGTTTTTCTTTAAATGCTTTTTGCACACTTTCCTTTTCAGAGACTTCCGCAACCCCGACATGCCACCAGCTTTCATAGCCATTTGTCATGGTCTTTGGAAGCACTTTCATTTCTATTAAAGTAGATACATTTTGTTTCTTGGCATCTTCTAATGCTGCTTTCAATTCTTCGACTGTATTGGCACGGTAAGTTTTGGCTCCGTAGCCTTCAGCCACTTTTGCATAATCAATGTTCATAATTTGATTGTCATGTGTTCGGAATTCGCAATAATAGCTTCCCATTCCATTGCCCATTTGCAGGTTGCTAATACAGCCAAATCCTGAGTTGTCAAACAGCAAAATATTAATTTTATGATTATATTGAATGGCTGTAACCAATTCAGAATGCAGCATGAGGAAGCTGCCGTCGCCGACCATGGCATAAACTTCTTTGTCAGGCTGCGCAAGCTTGATTCCTAAAGCACCCGACACTTCATATCCCATACACGAATACCCGTATTCCATATGGTATGTGTTAGGTTCTGTTGAATGCCATAAGCGTTGAAGATCTCCAGGCAATGAACCAGCTGAACCGATGATGATACTGTCAGGCGAAACCGCTTCATTAATCGCCAATAATGCAGTGGTTTGCGCCAATTCTGTATTTAACGCATCTGCATATTCATTCAGCACTTCTTGGGAAAACTGATCTTTTATTTCCGGTGTAAAGTTTTCCCTGTCAAACACTATCTTGCTTAAACGGTCGCGCTCTCTCAGCCACTCCTCTTTTAATTCGACAATTTGATCTCCGAATTCGCTTTTATACCCGTCCAACAGCGGGAATAACAGCTCCAAAGTTGTTTTGGCATCTGCGACTACTTGAAAACCATCCATTTTATAGGCCTGCAAACGGCTGACATTAATGTTCAAAAACTTTGCCTGTTCAAAATTGAACGCTGTTTTCGACGAAGTTGTAAAATCTGTATATCTTGTTCCCACTCCAATAATCAAATCCGCTTCTTTAGCCGCTTTATTGGCAGCTAATGTTCCGGTTACTCCGATTCCGCCCAAATTATTTTTAAATGTTGATTCGACTGTCGATTTTCCGGCTTGCGTTTCGACAAGCGGAATATCATGCTTCTCGGAAAGCTTGATTAAAATATCCCTCGCTTGGGAATATTTTGCACCGCCGCCCACAATGATAAGTGGTTTTTTGCTTGATTTTATTAATTCTGCAGCTCCCTTTAGCTCTCGATCGGTCGGCAATTTGCGGTCAAGATAGTGCACCCGTTTTTCAAAAAATTTCTCATCAAAATCAAACGCTTCCCCTTCGGCATCTTGCGAAATGCAGATGGTCGCAGGACCCGCTTTGGCCGGATCTGTCATCACTTCAAAAGCTCTGATTAAACTTGACATCAACTGTTCAGGGCGTGTGATCCGATCCCAATATCTTGATACGGGCTTGAGCGCATCATTGGTTGTCACCGCCGTACTATATTCATGTTCCACTTGCTGCAAAACAGGATCAGGCTGGCGGGTAGCAAACGTATCTGCAGGGAGCAGAAGGACGGGAATATTATTGGAAAGAGCTGTACCCGCTGCCGCGACCAAGTTGGCCGACCCCGGTCCAACCGACGTGGTGACGGCAAATATTTTTTGCCGAAGCATTTGTTTGCTGTAAGCAATGGCTGCATGCGCCATTCCTTGTTCATTTTTCCCTTGAATTACTTTTAAATGGCCGGGATCTTGCTCAAGCGCCTGACCAATTCCTAAAACATTGCCATGTCCGAACACATTGAAGATTCCTTCCACAAAGGGAAATTCTTTACCGTCAACGTGAATGTATTGTTGGTTCAAAAATTTGATTAAAGCTTGAGCTGTTGTCAACCGGATAGTTCCCATCTTTTTCACCCCTGATCGTATTCAATTATGATCTTTCGGCAATGAGTTGTTCGATTTCTTCTGCTTTCGGCATTGCATCAGAAGAGCTGTGTCTGCTGACGACAATAGCTGCTGAGGCGCTCCCGTATTTTAAAGCCGTCTCAATGTCCTTGCCTGTAATTAGCGCATACAAGAAGGCTGAAGCGTATGCATCCCCTGCACCGAACGTTTTTAATACTTTTGTCCGATAAGCATTCGCTTGAAATGTTTCACCTGATTTCGCATACGCATAAGAGCCTTCAACGCCATGCTTAATGATAATCAGGTCCGGCGAATGCTGAAACAAATAGCGAACGGTCTCTTCGTTTTTCCCGTCTTTTGTTCCTTCCATGATATCGTATTCGTCGCGGGTGCCGATCACAACGTCTGCCTTTTCCGCCACCAATGAATAATAAACAGAAGTTTCATCAGTAGATGTCCAAGTGTACGGGCGATAATCCAATTCAAATATGACTTTCACATCATGTTTTTTCGCCAGAGAGATCGCTTTCAAAACAGCTTCTCTCGAAGGGCTTTTAGATAGCGCCGTACCGGAAACAAGCAAAATTTTGGATCTTTTGATATATTCCTCATCTACCTCGGACGGTTTCAAATAGAGGTCTGCTACATTTTCACGATACATTAAGATGCTGCAGTCTTCCGGACTTTTAATTTCTGTAAAAGTCAATCCGGCTTTATGCCCCTCCTGATCAACGACCATATGGGATGTGTCAACCCCAACATTGCGCATATACTGCTCAATAAAACGGCCATGCTGATCGTCTGAAATTTTTCCGATGAATCCAGCCTTCAGCCCTAATTTTGAACAGCCAATGGCGATATTAGCCGGAGAGCCTCCAACATATTTTGTAAAAGTCATCGTTTCTTCCATCGGACGGTTGTATTCCACAGCGTTTAAATCAATGCATGCACGGCCAATTGCAATGATGTCAAATTCTCTGTCGGTATTGAAATCATATCTCATCTTTGATAAACAGCTCCTTGTATTTTTTAACGTTTCAATATCCATTCATGATCAGGGTCATTGTAAAATTTCCAAATCCGTTTCGGGCCTGCCATAACATTTAAATAATAAGAGGTATAACCGTCTGGTACGCCGACCGGATGATATCCTTTCGGCACGATGACAACATCGCCGTTTTCAACTGTCATCGTTTCATCTAGTGAACGATCGTCCGTATAAACTCGCTGAAAAACGAATCCTTGAGGCGGATCCATTTCATGATAATAGGTCTCTTCCAATAGCGACTCATTTGGCAAGTTATCACGGTCATGCTTATGCGGAGGATAGCTTGACCAATTGCCGCTTTCCGTAAACACTTCCACCACTAAAAGACTATTCGCACTTGGATCTGAATCAGGCAAAATATTGTGGACAAAACGTTTATTGTTAAGTATCCCCCTATGCTCGATTCCTACATTTTCTGCTTTAATCCATTTCGTAGGCAGCTGACGTTCAGACGGGGAATAGCATAAGGCAACGCGCGCTTTTGTTACTCCTTCAACCTCAAAATGGCGCTGATTGGAAACATATACGCTGTCCGTCGGGATCTTTTCAAAAACACTTTCCCGCGTGCCTAAATTTTCGAAATTTTCATCACCGACTGAAACATTAATTTTTCCCGTTAAGGCGACGATGCAGCATTCTTGGTTTCCTAATAATTCCGAATATTTTGCGTTCGGATCTAAATCGATGACTTTAAATCCCACATATTCCAAAGGAGAGTTTTCTGATGTTACTTCATGAACAACCATTACTCCCTTTTCGATTTCTTTCTTGTTCGGTTTTCGCAGCAAATGACTCATATATACCTCCCTCACATGGCGGCGGTTTTCTTTTTCTTAAAGGAAAAAAACCGAAAAAACAATTGTTTTCTTAAAGCTTTTGACAAAGCCGTTGCGCTCTCTTTTCCGATTCATTTTCAGGCTCATGAAGCTAATAATGAGCCTGAAGGATGAATCTTCTATCACATTACCAATCTATTATTCAAAACTTGGCGTTTTATAGCGAGCTGTGACAACCTTTTTGCGCGTATAAAAATCAACGCTGTCTTTTCCGTTGGCGTGCAATGTTCCAAAGAACGAAGACTTCCATCCGGAGAACGGGAAAAACGCCATTGGAGCCGGCACTCCTAAGTTAACGCCTAACATACCTGCATCAATATTTTCGCGGAAATAGCGAATGGCTTGAGCGTTCGTTGTAAAAATACATGCGCCGTTGGCAAACTCAGATCTATTTGCAATTTCGATCGCTTCTTTTAAATGTTTCACCCGAATGATCGATAAGACAGGTGCAAAAATTTCATCTTTCCAAATGGTCATATCGGTTGTAACATTGTCAAAAATCGTAGGTCCGATAAAAAACCCGTCGTCTGTTGCGCGATTGCGTCCGTCACATACCAAGGTTGCGCCTTCTTCAACACCCTTTTCAATATAACGGATCGTGCGTTTTTTATTTTCTTCTCGGATGACCGGTCCTAGCAAGACACCGTCATCAAGGCCGTTGCCCATTTTAATATTTTCTGTTTCTTCTTTTAACTTGGCGATAAATTGATCAGCAATTTCTTCTTCCACCGTCACAACTGAACATGCCATGCATCGTTCTCCTGCTGATCCGAATGCTGAAGAAATAATGTTGGTAACAGCATCATCCAAGTTGGCATCCTTTAACACAATCGTATGGTTTTTCGCTCCAGTCAACGCCTGAACACGTTTTAAATTTTCACTAGCCCGTTTATAAACGTATTCGCCAACCGGTTTGGAGCCAACGAACGAAATCGCTTTGATATCCGGATGATCCAAAATTCCATTGACAACATCATGCGCTCCATTTACCACATTTAATACACCTTTTGGAAGACCCGCTTCTGTAAACAAGTTGACTAATTTTTCGATTAAGAGCGGTGTTCTTTCAGATGGTTTTAATATAAAAGTATTGCCAAGCGCTATTGCCATTGGGAACATCCAGCAAGGCACCATCATCGGGAAGTTAAACGGAGTAATCCCGCCGACCACGCCGATCGGATAGCGGTAATTGGTCGCCTCAATATCAGTCGCAATCGTTGATAAGGAATCCCCCATCATTAAAGTAGGCGCTCCTGCCGCAAACTCTACATTTTCTATTCCGCGCTGAACTTCTCCTAATGCTTCAGAATAACTTTTTCCATTTTCAATCGTAATGATCCGCGCTAATTCTTCCCTATGCTTTATTAACAGCTGCTGAAAATTAAATAGAATTCTTGCACGGCGAGGAACAGGGACGTTTTTCCATTCCTCAAAAGCTTTTTTGGCAACTTCTACAGCTTCATCCACTTCCTCTTTTGTAGAAAGCGGAACTTGGCCAATTACTTCTTTTGTAGCAGGATTGTAAACATCTTCATATTTTGTTGCTTTACTTTCAACCCATTCGCCATTAATGTAATTTTTTAATTTTAATGCGTTAGACATTTTCTGTCCCCCTTAATTCATCAACACTAGTTGATCATAAATAGTTGGTATGTTTTTTAAAAAATTGATGATATTATTGTTATATATTAGTTATATTTTGGTTATATCTCGATTTTTATGATAATATTAAAAGCGTTTTCAGTCAACAAAAATTTAAAAATATTTCTGCGACTAATCGGCTAAATCTTCATTATTATTGAACTTATAGGGTAATATAGATATAATTAACGTTGATGGTTAAGTTTTGGTTAACTTTATAATTTGTTTCAAATATTAGCCAGTGAAAACTAAAGAAAGCAAGAGGGATCCACATGTTAAAATCTAAACGAATAGAACAAATAGAAAAATATGTTTTTGAACATCAAACCGTTTCGTTGGACGAACTTGTTAAGGAATTCAATGTGTCAAAAAACACCATCCGGCGCGATGTTCAACAATTAGTTGAACGGGGAACGATCAAAAAGGTGTACGGAGGAGTTGCTGTTAATCATACAACATTAGAATCATTTACGGTCAGACAAACCCGCAATCAAAAGCAGAAAAAAGCCGTTGCCAAAGCAGCCGCAAAATATGTTGAGGACGGCGATATTATTTATATTGATTCGGGAACAACAACATTGGAAATGGTGGAATATTTGCAAACAAAACAGGTTACGATCATCACAAACAACTTGGACTTTATTATAAATTCGTACCCTTATCCAAACTTAAACGTTCTGACAACAGGTGGAGTATTTGAACGTAAAACGAAATCGTTCGTCAGTCTCAAAAATATGGATATATTACAAAGCTACAATATTAATAAAGCTTTCATGGCATCAACCGGCATCTCCATTTCAAATGGCGTAACGAACTCTTCCCCGCTTGAAAGCGAAATAAAACAAACAATTGTCAAAAGAAGTGAACAAGTTTATTTATTGGTAGATCATGATAAATTTGATAAATACGCTTTAATGACTTATTGCCGTCTTGATGAGGTTGATTATATTATTACGGACACTGCTCCGAGCGAGCAATACCAGGAATTTGCCAAAAAACACAATATCCAGCTTGTCATTGCTGATAATGAAAATTAAACATAAAACATCGTTGACAAGCGGCTAGCAGCTTTTTCTTTTGTCAAATTGTTTTTGAGGTGACTGAATCCTTGTTCTCATCATGACTTCCTCAAGCTTGTTCACCTTTTAACGATGGAGACATATTTTAATAGATTTTCGAAATCGTTCCTGCTGTTCTATGGAACAGGAAGTAATTGATTCATTCAGTAGATAAGTGTAAATGTTTTTATTTTAACGGACACAACAGAGTGAAAGCCATTCGATTATTCTATTTTCAAGCTGCTGGTCGAACCAATTGGCAAAAAGGATTTAAACCTGCGGTTACAATTGGACAATTTGCAAACAGAGAAGCCCTCCCTTCAACACCGCTTGATCAAAAATCAACTTAGTTATGCAAAAACCCCCGCCTTTTTTTCGTTTTGGGAACTAACTGTTGCAAAGTATGTATAAAGATTTTTAAGGCAAATCATGAAAACCTCCTTCGGCAAACATAAAACCCTTGGACAAATCCTTTTACTTTACTGGATTGCCCAAGGGTTTAAGAATATTTGCGAAACGAATTCATGAGTTGAGGAGTTACACCACATGTCGCTCACCGCCGCATATTTGCTTAGCATAGTTCTTCCTGAAACATTCTTCCAGTGATTATACCCTAACAGCTTACGAAGCAATGTTTCCAACCACCTTTTCCTTATCTAAGAGATGGTTTCAACAAAAAAAGAGAATTGCCATAAGATTTCTATAATCAGGAACTGTATCATACGACTGGAATTTTCAGTAAATTCTCAAAACAAAACCTATCAAAGGAAAAATACCTCCTTTAAAGGTTCTGCCTTAGGAAAGGCTGGGACTATAAGATGCGAATGGGTAATTATAAGGGTAATGATGATAATGATGGATATAATTTGGATTTTGGCGGGTCGATCTAGTTTGATCATTTTCATATTTCTTACGTTTACAGTTTTTATGTGGGCCGATAAATGTGTTCGGTTGAATAGGAGCTATAGTTTTCTTCCATTCCTGTTCATTCAGGCAATAAGTATGCGCCATGATATTTGACGGAGTAAGCTTTAAGATATCTGAACCTAAAATCACCTCAGGAGTCGGGGCATCAAATATTGCCAGAAGGTGTGTATTATCCTTGGTTGCTACTTCGTAATGCCACCATGCTTGCGGAATATTTACCACCTGCCCCGGCTTAATTGGATAGTTATGAATTTGTTTTGTAAATGGGTTCAACATCGAGACAGTGGCAGCACCGGAAATACAATAGACCAGCTCAGCTGCATTTTGATGATAGTGAGGTTCTATAACATTATTTTTGCTTAAAAAAATATCCAATAAAGATATGTTTTCTAATGTGTTTAACTGTTTAATTCCCAAGATATTTATAAAGTTGTGTTTATCCTTTGTGAACGATCTACTCTTGTTGACATCGAAGGTGAATTGCGTTTTAGGTGATGTGTAATCCAAATATGCAACCATGTGCACTCATCCTTTGTGTTTAAATATTTCACCATAATCTATGCAGACACGTATTAGTAGTGCAAGTACCTAAATAAAAAAGCCAAAGATCTCCCTGTACCTAAAATATGGGCGATATAAAAAATTAGGGATAATCTTTTCCAGAAAGGGTAATATGCCGAAACTTCCTTGAGCTTTCTCGCAGCCAAAGGCAATTTTCCCCCTGACCGATTCGCTATCTATGCAGGATCATGAAGACGTACACATTAATCGGAGCGAAATAGTTGAACTTTTATCGTTGCAAAAACATCAGGCAGCTCAATATCAACGTCATCTCTATTTTGTGATTTGGCCAGTTATTTTTCAGTCAAAATCATTTTTGAAAACAATAATGACTTTGTTTTAATTCGAAAATAGTTGCACAACTGACCAATGTAAGACTATACTTTTTGGGATAAGCAAATCACATACTGCCTAAGCCTTCCTTGGTCAATGGTTATAAATTCAGCATTCTGTTTGAAAGAAGAGTACTTCCTAATTGTAAAAAATAAAATGTTAAACAATAACTAATTTACCAATATTCCAAACCATACCAACTTGATACTTGGTTTATGAATAATATTCATTTATATCCCCCTCGTAAGAAGATGATAAATTAAAAAAAATGAGAGTATAAAAAGAAACAGTAATTCAAAGCCCAAAAAAAGGAATTTTAACATTTTATTGTTTATCTTTCCTTCTAATTGCCAAGTAAGAATAAACATAGACAAAATTAAGGGGAATAAACCTAAATATAGATTTTTAGTTAGTACTATAACGATCAATGCTAAGAAAAAAAGGGCAGTTGATAGAAAATTTGCAAATTTTGCACTCATGACATGACCTCCAATATTATAATGGGGTTATATACCATTCTATTATTGCTGCCAATGTAAGGAAAATTAATATTATACTGGTTAATAGGGCTATTTCAAATAACGTCTGTTTTATTAGCTGTTTTGCACTTAAAGAAGTACGGAAATATTCAATAATAATTGATACGCCTTTTAATCCAATGATTCCACTTATTAATATCGCAGGTATCTCAAATATTCCATGCGGGATTAGCTTTACAAAAATACTTGAAATAGACAATCCAAGCTCCAATTGCTGCTGAATAGAGGAACCGACTATTAACCCATTAGTTATCAAAAATATAACAGTAGAAATACCAAGAGAAAGTAATCCTGAAGCAATAACTAGTGATGCCTTTATATTATTAAAAAGTAAGTTTTCTACATCAGAAGCCTGTATATAGTTTAAGTCTCCTCTTACTGCATCTATTCTAAACAAATACCCCCCTGCCATCCCCCCAAAAAATAAAAGTAAAGAAATGACAAACAATATTTTGTTATTCGATACAAGCTTACGAACAACATCTTTTATACCCCTTCCCTGAAAATTCATTTGCTCATCATTTCTCCAGAATTTTTACCTAAGTAAACTGATGTAATACGCTTTTCTATTGAATCGAGACTTAATTTATTGGTTGAAAATTCCTCGACAATTTTACCTTTATGTAAAATCCCTATTTTATCGCATAGAGAATGTGCCAATTCAAGTAAATGTGTCGTTAGAATAACTGTTTTATCTGCTTTTACAAACTTTTTTATATGTTGTCTTATAATATGTGAATTGATTAAATCGATTCCTGTCAAAGGTTCATCTAATAATAATATATCTGGATCGTTCAATAATGCTGATGCAATAGATACCTTTTGTTTCATTCCGTGGCTATATGTCTTAATCAATTCATCTTTTGCTGATGTTAAATTGAAGAGGTCAAGTAAATAAGAAACTTTATCTTTTCGCAACTCTTTCGGAACATCTAAAATAGATGCAAAGAACAAAAGATATTCTTCCCCGCTTAAATATTCATATAAAGAAGCGGAATCAGGAACAAAACTTATTTTTTTATTACTATTATTACCAACACGTTTTATGTTATCAATGTATATTTCACCATGATCTGGTTTGGATAAACCTGCAAGGATACGTAGAAAGGTAGTTTTCCCAACACCATTCGTACCAACAATCCCATAGATACAACCCGTATCCACTTGGAAATTAAGGTTATCTAAAACGATATTTTCATCATATCTTTTAGATAAATTTTTCACCTTAATCATTTTTTAAGAAAACCTCCCTGACTGAAATTTGTTTAGTATACGCAGCAACGATGGCATAAGCGCAAAAGAAAAAAGCAACGAGAATTAATATAAGAATACATGCAACCACAGTGTTTAATTTTAATCCGAAAAATTGATCTGCGATCAGTAATCCTCCTATGAAAACCGTGTATAGATAAGTTAGACCATTATTTAAAATGCTTTCTATAAAATTAGCTTTATGGGATTCACCAATTTCATAGGGATGCTCCCAATTTATCCGTGGGTATAACGCTGTTGAGAATATTTGAAATAAACCACTCAGTCCACCATAGGTGAGCATAATAGTGATTGATAAAGCATACAGAAAAATATTTACATTTATAAAAACAGAAGATAATAAGACGACGAAAAAAGTGACTAGAAATGTAAAAATAAAATATATATACCATTTTTCTTTGACAATATCCCACATTGTATATTTGGTATAAACAAGCAAGTGTATATTCTTGGCCTCTGTATCAATCGCTAATATCATTTTTAGTGAGTCGCCAACAATTTGAAATATGGCAAAAGCAAATACTGTTATAATGGATAAAAAAAACAACGGTGATGTTGAATCAATAAAATGTTGTACGACTGGCAAGGCGATTCCGATAAATACTAGCAAGCCTAATATAGTTTTTCCTATATGCCCAATAAACCATGAACTAACACGCTTAATATGAAGTATGTCTTTTACAAAAAAATATTTATTCGTATTTATGAACTTATCTTTATCAGATATAGAGCTTTTACGGGTACGAATTTGGTAATAAGGTATTAAATCTAAATGATTTAATGTTTTGATCCATATCAAAGTGAATACACCAGCTATGAATAGCATGAAAAGAAAAACGATGAAAAGTTTATGAAACTCGAGATTATATATGTCCTTAGGCAGACCGAGTTCCATTAAAAAAGACTGATATTTTATCACAATATTTGCTAATTTAATTCCAAATTTTTGTGAATTGAATAACAGTGAAGCGATCGTGAAGGGTAATAAAAAAAATAAGAGCCCAACGACTATAAATAGAAAAAAGCGATTTAATAAACGCAGTGATTGTATATAAAAAAAATGGGCAAACAAAAAGCGGAAGTATGAAAAAAACATAGTCATTATTAAACTTAATAGACTAAATAGCGGAAAATAGTAAATCAAAAATTTCAGCTCAAAACTTGGGTAATTTATATGTATCCCTAAAACTACAGGCATTAACAAAACGAACCACATTATCACTGTATTTTTCAATGAGTCACCATAAATAGAAGCAATGACTTGCAACACTCTATAACTTTTTAATTGAGACAACATTTTTGTCGTGTCATAATAAAAAACAGAAGATTTTTTATTAAAGAAACTTAATGAGTTGAAGAAAGCAAGAAATATTACAAAGCTCAAAAAGACATTTAACCATGTATTTGCATCTAGATCTTTGATGATATAACCAGTTAAAAATACTGTGAAAAAAAACAAAGCACTCATAATAAAAATCATAATGAGTGTAATCCATCTATATATCTTTCTAAGATCAATTTTATCCAGCTGCCAGTCTGCTAAAAATTTTCGCAGAGCAGATTTTCTGTTATATTTTATTATATTGATCATTTTATCTAAAAAAGAAAAGACAGAATTACTAGTAAACATTATTTAACTGGCACCTCCTGACTAGGTAAACAGAAAAAAGAGGGGGCTTGTTAATTTTAGTATTAGCTGCGAATACAAGTTTTGCCGGATTTCCGCAGCTTGTGCTTGTACTCTTTCAGCTTTAATTACCAAGCAATAGCATATTTTCTTCCTGAATTTTGAATAACGGCTTTAATTGCAGTAATACCTCCAATTGCGCCGCTAAGTCCAGCTACTGCCGCAACAATCGACCAAAGAGTTGAACCTCCAGAAACCAAATCAATAATAAGCCCTGCTGTAGCCTGTTTAATTCCGAGTTTAGTAGCTAATCATGCGAAAGATGAATTTACAGTTCCTATTTCAGTAGTAACTTGAGCTGCCATTTAACCTAATGCAAAAGTTAAAAGACTAGCAAGTAATCCTAAAATCACAATTTTTTTCAGGTCTACACATTGCTTCATTGTTACTATCTCCTAAATTAGCAATTTTATACAAATCCCTTCAACCCCCTAGATTACCATATATAGGGTTGATTGTAAATTAAATTCCATATAACACTTGTAAAATAGGAACTACTAACTATTATCATGCTTTCATCCTGGTACACAATTTTATTAATAGTTAACCGTGTCCGATTGTTCCATATAAGCCAAATTTTTTTCATATAAGTCCCCATCTCAAAGCCTTGTTGTTATAAGACCTTCAATTTAACGCTGCCAAGAAAAGAAAAAATACATAGAGCACAAACAGTATAGACATATCTTTAAAATCTCTTTTTTGGAAAAAGGGCTTTTTTAATATAATGCACTTAAAAGTCACTACTGCAGGCTTTAGTGCGAATGCCCCAACAAGTATAATTGCTAGGATTTCAAAAACACCATGAAAAATTGTATATTTAAATACAAACCAAAAAGAGAATGGGGGTGTTTAATAAGTCGTTTTTACGGCTTATGACGCCCCCATTAATGCTTTAGAAACGTTAATATATCGGTGTTTATGATTTTTTGTTTTCAATGGCGATTTGACTTTCAAAGACAGCCCCTACTAGTACTTAATAAATATCCTTGTAAAAGGATATACCAAAAAGAAACGAAACCAAATGAAAACACACCAATACATGCTGGCAATAAAATCATGAAATTATGAAAAAATATAGACTGCCACGTAAGCTCCTCATCATCGAGGTTTTCTGAAACTATTACTACAGCCTCCTGTTCCATGTCTGTTGCTTCTCTTACATCAGTTAACTGCAAATAAATCATTGGTCCAAAAAACTTATTAAAACAATTAAAAGTGAAAGTAAAAAAACATCTCGATTTCTTTCCAAAAATGCCATACCAAACGCCTTAAGTCGAAATATATTTTTCACGTTCATACCAAGTCCTTGATAAAGTTAATTCTTTTTTGGAAGGATGGATGAGTTTCTTTCCACTCTTTCCTTTTGAAGTCAAACTCGTCATTCTCTTTTTCACTGATTCGCTCTAACTTCATTAATGTTTGAATATATAACTCCTTATTCCCCAATTGCCTTACAGCAAATTCATCTGCTTGGTGTTCAAACATTTTACTAATTTTATTCGGAAGCCATTCTGTGAGCCCTATTAAAGCGATTATACCAACTGGAAAAATAAGGATATACTGTCCCCATCCAAATCCTAGCATAATTTTTCTAGTAAAGAACATCAGCAAACTAATAAGCGTCGCTACTCCAAAAGTAATAAACAGTATCCAACGACCATGCTTTCGTTTGATATGTCCAATTTCGTGAAATAACACTGCCTTTACCTCATCTAAAGTAAATTTTTTTATCAAACCTTCTGTCATGTAAATGTTAATGCTTTTTTTAGATGCAAAAGGAGTACTATACACCCAAGCATTCGTCTCATTCTCGGACTCTTTCTTCGTAAATAGGTTAACGTTTATACTACATGCAGCTTCTATCGTTTTTTTCAAAGAGTAAAATTGCTCGGTGAATCCCACATTTTCATAGTTCCCCATGAAACGATGTATTACAGTATAAACTAGCATTATAATAAGGGTTAACGATAAATACCAAGCAGCAAATAAATACCATTTGTCCACAATTTTGGTTCATCACCAAAAGATGTACTTGATTTTTACGTTAAAATGTGATAGAGGTCTCTAGACGGACACGCAAAGTAAAACGCTGGATATTTCGATACCCATATCCTCGCCTTTTGATCAATTTTATTTTGTTGTTGATTCCTTCCATTGGACCATTTGAGTAAGAAAAAACGATGCAAGAAAGCACTGCGTCTCTTCGGGTGATGAGTGCCTTGGCAATACTGCGTACGGCGGCACAGTCGCTAAAAAGGTACCGGTCAAACCATTGGGTCAAACGAGTTTCGGCTTGCTTTCTTGTTTGGCTTTTGGATACGTAACGGAAATGTTGAAGTGCTTGATAGACATCACGTAAATAAGCACTTTCTTGGCACCATTGTCGAACTTCCTGTCTCTCTTCTTCTGTTAATTTTTCTGGACGTTGGCTTAACAATCGGCACACGCGGCGAACGCTTCCATGTTTGGTTCCGCCTTTGGCAAGGTATTTGCGACAACGTTCCAGTGCATCGGTGAATAACTGAATCACATGGAAGTGGTCAAGAACATGGATGGCTTTTGGACATACCTTTTCAATGGCTTTTCTCATGGCAGGAGCCAAGTCGCTGACAACATACTTCACTTTGGAGGCGACGGGTTGAAGCGCCTCCACAATGGCTTCTTCATTTTTTCCAGAAGCAATGGAAAGGACATTCCGAGTCTGTGTATCCATCACCGCTACTCCGTAATCATGTCCCTTTCGGAAAGCGAATTCATCCACACATACTACTGTAGGATTCGATGTTGGTAAAAGAGCCGGGGCATATTGATAAAACCAGCGTTCTACTGTCGTATAGGCGAGTTGTAACAAGCGAGCGACTTCTTGAATCGTTTTTCCGATGCATAACTGGGCGACCCAATGTTGAAACGATTCCGTCGCGATACTGTGAGACGGAAGTCCCGGATAAGAAACGGTGAACGTCAGAAAACAGGCTTGGCAACGCCGTCTTTCTATGGGAAGTTCAATCCAAAATAAACCGACCGTATTTGTATAGCCATGAATCCATTGTTTTCGTTTCGATGATATTTTGGTTGTCCGTCCGAAGCAAGTCGGGCAGATCGGACAATGAGGAGGGAGGGAAAGTTCAAAAATCCATCGTTCTCCCTCTTTTCGTTCTCCATGAATAAGAAAGCCTGGTAAAGTGATCAAATCTTTGATAAACTGAGATTGCATGCGAAATTTCCTCCATGGTTGATGGTTTGGTCACCTTTACCATACAGGAAATTTCGCATTTTTTGTACCCTTGATCAGAAAACAACCTGATTGTCAAGTACATTTTGTGGTGAAGAGCCACAATTTTTACATATAGGGATAGTGGAAAAAGGAAAAATGAGAAAAAGTAAGCAAGACTTCCTATGGTGAGTACAAAAATTATAACTTTTTCCCTTTTTGAAAATTCAAGGAAATCTGATTCCTCCATTTCAGACTCTCCTTCAATATCCTCATCACTTTTTATCGTCCATTGGTATATAGCAGTTGTCAATGAAACTGATAAAAACGTCGGGAGAAAGATACATAACAAAATGCTCCAAATGTATGATTTTGTTAAAAGTAGTGCGTAACCCATCGAAAAATGATAGTTTAATATCAATGGAAGGATTCCAGCTAAGATAAACGGAACAAACAATGTAAAAAGATTGCGCCATGGAAGAACCTTGTTAATAAACAATGCCAAAAGAAAAGGCAATAAAAATGAACAACCATATATCAAAAAAGTAAGAGTTTTACTAAACTCCGTCTTCAATTGGATGGAGAATGATCCATCATTTTTTGCAGCACGTATTGTATATTCATTAAAAAAAAATTTCCTCTTACTAGACTGAATCGTCACTTCCTTACTAAAAGACGGTTCAACCCCTCTTCTCGTCATAACAGTCAGCTCTTCTCCAGCAGGTAAGATAATGTTTTCTGTATTGACTTTGATAAATTGATAATCAATAGGTCCAATATGAAAAGCGAGCGGACGATTGGTAGAGTCTTCTTCAGTATTTTCAATATTTAAAAGATAGTCCCCTTGGTATATGGAATAGCCAGTTAAAAGCTTCTGGACTCCTACATTTTTTTTTGAATCGAGAAGAATAAATGGCGATAAAACAGCTGAACGGATACTTAACTCAACCATAATAACCGAAACTGTAAAAAACGCCGTGACCAATAAAAATATGAGCATTCTTTTTTTCATAATAACTACTCTCCTTAATTTATAGGAAACTTGTCATAATCGATGGAATTGTTTTTAATGTCAAGTTTGCTACAAAGATAATACTTACAATAAGTAAAGGAGCAACCCGTCTTTCAGATTTCAATAATGCTTTAACACCAAAATACAATAAAACAAACTGCCATATTAAAAAAGGCTCAACTTGATTAAGAAGAGCAACAGCCACATCATGATCTAGATTTGGAACCAGAACCCGCAGTCCTACCGGTTCAAATACTTCTCCTGTAATTAAAACAAGTGTGGCAAAAGATATTGTTTACAGAAAATGATGAAGAGACGACAATTTTTTTACATGCCCTTTATTTATCAATTACCATATATAGGGTTAATTGTAAATTTTATTACATGTAAAACAGGAAATATGAACTATTGGAAAGAAAGATGAAATAATAGGCCGGAAGAAGCAGAAAATCTGATATAAGAAGAATTAGACTATCTTGTAAATGAAGAAAGAACAAGCTGAGGACTTACCTGTTTGAAGCTGCAAAACAATGAATGGAAGAAGGAATTAAAGTTATAGATTCTGAATCGGAAATTACTATTATATTTGATCCGCCAACTGTAAAACTAAGAAAAATTAAGATAATAGGACTAGATCCGTTTCAACAAAATTGCAATAACTAGTATTGAATCTGTGAAAGCTTAACAGATTCAAAATCTTACAACTTATAGTATTCAGAATATTTCAGATTTTGATACAATCTATAAATAATAGAATTGTATAAATTACTACTTGCCGGAGGGAAAATAATATGAAAAGAGATTATGGTCTTTGTTTATGGACGTTTGGAGATATAGATTTTGAAGAGAAATGTAAAATATCCAAGGAGATTGGTGTTGACGGAGTGGAGGTCCAAGGGGATTTGTCACAATCTCCGGAAGAGTTAGCAGCGATTTTAAAAAAATATGACTTGAAGGTATTGTCCGTAACACCTGAAAATGTAGACATTTCCAGTTCTGATGAAAATATTCGAGCTAGTGCCGTACAATATTTTTTAGACCTAATCAGTTGGGCGAAAAATTTAGGCGCCAACAGAATCTGCTTACATGGTGATGTTGGGAAAATACATGGATGCGGAGATTTAACAAAAGACTGGGATTTGCTTGTAGCTAGTACGAAGGAGATTGTAAATAAAGCGGAGGAAGTTGGCCTTCAAGTTGTATTTGAAGTACTCAATCGGTATGAGAACCATCAAATCTTAACAGCAAAGGAAGCGATTTCATTAATTAATGAAGTAAAAAGCGACAACCTTTATATATTATTAGATGCATATCATATGAATATTGAGGAGGCTTGTCCAATTCAGGCAATCAAGGACGCAGGGAATAAGCTGGGTGTTTATCATGTCGCTGATTCCAATAGGCAAGCTATAGGTAACGGACACTCTGATATTAGAGGTCAAATAAAAGCTTTAGATGAAATTGGTTTCAAAGGACCGATTATAATGGAAATGGTCGCAGAAGGACCCAATCCATTTACGCCGATTAAGCATGGAAACTATTTAGATGTGGTGGTCAATTACTATAAAGAATCTTTAAGACAACTAAAACAATGGGATGAAATGAAAGTTCAAGTATAAAGAAATCTCCTGACAGAAGTCGTTTTATTTCGATTGATATGATTTCAAAAACATTTTAATCCCTGTTTAGACCTTTTGAAATCACTTGTGAATCATTGAGTTTTTATACAATCAAAGCCTTGTACAGTGGCATCATATTCAACCTGTGGGGCGGGTGTGGTGATAGACTGGTCTGTATGCCGTGCAAAGTCCTATCACCTGCCCCTCTTTGCAAAAGCTCATGCCTGAATATAGAAATGAATGTTATACAGGAAGGGGATGTTTTTGTTTTTCAAACGGACTCCATACCAAGTTTATAGGAATCAAATGAACAGCGTTTGCGGGCTAACTAAAAGCAATGGATTTCGTCGAAAGCGCCATTTGGTTATTCACTCCGCTTAAGCAGCCACATAAATCAATACGTTTTGAAATTTGATTCAAATTTCTGTATTTTTAAGTATTTTGTAATCTTCCATATCACTATTAAACAAACTTTCTTCTGAAAAAACTAAATTATCAAAAAACGATCCAGAATTTCTTATCTAAACTATGATAATAGATAGGCTACATGGTATTTTGTGTATGCTCTATCTATTATTTTTTTACATAAGTAAATATCAATACTGAATGCAAGTTAAAACGGGAAATGACAGATGCAAGCAAAGATGTCCTTATCGTTGCTAAAAACAAGCATATATAAGAGTTAGAGGAAGAAGTCAAACGGTTAAGGTATTCTGGCACAGATATTGTGATGATTACGATAAAGGCATATAATGACAATAGTTAATGCATATTTATTGCGTATTAGTAAGAAATAGCGAAGTAAAGATTATTTATAAATCTATAAAAGGAGCATTCCTGTTAGAAGTTTTTTCGGGGACTTGAATAAAAAAAGCCCTCTTGGTATGATTCGGGGGTGTCAATCGGATGAATTGACCCCTAATTTGGATACCAAGGAGGACTATACATGAATTCTATCTCAAACAAGAAGATTAATCAAGTCACCGATCAAACGCTCGTCGTTGGCATGGATATCGCGAAAAAGAAGCATTATGCCTGCTAGTTGAAGCCATCGCCTGCAATTTCCTCCAGCAGGAATTCTTTGATTTGTTCGTCTGATACTTTTCGCCCGTCTTCTGTGAAGGAATAACCTGGTGCCGGACGCCCCTCACTCACTTTTTTCTCTTCCACTCGGTAGCTCTTTTGATAATAGTAGGTGGAACGAGCAATCCCTATAATCTTTAGCACCTTGGAAATGGAATAGCCTTTTTGGATCCAGTTGTCGGCTACTTCAATTTTTTCAGCAAGTGAGGGTTTTTCTTTTTTATCATGTCGCGTAAGATCGCGATTTCAAGGTCTTTTTCACCAAGCAATATTTTGAGCTTTTCATTTTCCTTGGATATTTCTTTCGGGTCAAGGCCCGGCAAAACAGTGACATCAACATCACCATATTTGCCATCTTTATATTCCCGCACCCAACGGGATACCATGTTGGAATTCAGTTCATAACGGCGGGCAACAAGGCTGTTATTGCCTGTCTCCTGTGCCTCTTTGATGACTTGTAATTTAAACTCCTTGGAGTGTTTGGTTCGTGTCATGTTGTTTAGCCTCCTTGGTACATTAAGCAGTATATTATTTTTTACTCTTATTGTCCAAGTTCATTTAGGGGCTAAATAGGTATTGTAAATTCTCCTTATCTGCTAAGAGAAGGATTTAGCTACCTTTTTGTTATCTGTTTTACCCTTAAAAAGATAATTTTATTGATGCAAAAGGCTTTTACCATCTTTCCCTCTACTGTAATTGTTTTTTCACTTAGAAAACTTTTTCTAAAAAGTTATCTTTATGTTTTTTACATGGTTTCTGTTATTAATACTTAAAACTTCTCCGATATGACAAATACATTATTATCCGCAATTACACTTTTTGAACTTTTTTAAGAGTGTAAATTATGTAAATAAATATTGTTCCTTTTTCCTATTCACCTATATTTTTCCTGTTGATAGAATGATAACAAGGAGGAGGTGGGAATTTATACTAAAGCAAACAATTACAGGTTGTAACCTAAATACATGGTCATTGGTTTGCTACTAATTATACGACTAATTAGGGGAGGAAATGAGCATCAATAGACTAGCTAAAGGATTCATAGTAACTGCTTCTTTAGCCCCTGCCTCTACTTCTTTTGTCCAGTCACCTCAAACTAAAGAAAATGATACCAATCCCACTGGAATAGCTTCATCTGTTGTTTATACTATAGATAATCAACCATCAAAGATTCAATTACTCATTGAAAATCCTGTCAAAGATGCTATTAGAGCTGTACTAAAAAACAAAGCAAAGCTTTTCAAACTTATAGAAAAGTTTGCAGAAAAGTAAGCGTCAAATCTTGCACACCTTCTTGATGTGCTAATTTCATGAGATAATCTCCTCAAGATGAAATTGAAGGAGGTTTTTTTATGCCTAAGAATCCTGAATTACGAAAGGTTTGGGAACAACGAATCGCTGACTATCGTAAAAGCGGTCAAACTCAAGTAAACTGGTGCAAGGAAAATCAATGGAGTATTCACCAGTTTAAATACTGGTTAAGAAAAATTGAAAATCCAATAAAAAATCAAGGAAAGTCTACAAAATGGGCATCCGTTACCCTAGAAGATCATTCACAAACAGTTGAAAATTCATTACGGATTGAAATTAGTGGGATTTCAATTGAAGTAAAACCTGGTTTCGATCCGGCCTTTCTTTCAGAAGTGGTTAGGACGTTGAAATCAACATGTTAGTTGGTACAAGAGCTGAACGAGTTTACTTGGCAAAAGGAAGTACTGATTTGAGAAAATCCATTGATGGATTAGCTGCTTTGGTGAAAGAGGGATTTGATTTAGATCCCTTTTCATCAAGCTATTTTGTGTTCTGTAATCGAAAGCGAGATAAATTAAAAATTCTTCACTGGGACTATAATGGTTTTTGGCTTTATTATCGTCGATTGGAAAAAGGAAAATTTCAATGGCCAAATGAAAATGACACTGGAACGATACAAATTAGTTATCGGCAATTACGCTGGTTATTGGATGGTCTTGCAATGGAGCAAAAGAAAGCACACCCAGAAGTAAAGGCTAGAACAGTTATATGAATTTTTTACTTTTAACAAAAACCTTGGAGGAAAATAGCTAAAACCGTCGAATTATTACTACATGATGAAAAATTTAAAGAATCCTAACCAAAACCCATTTGAATTAATTGAAAAACTTCAACAGCAAATCGTTGAATTGACGGCGAAATTACAATGGTATGAAGAACAGTATCGTCTTAGTCAAAAACGAAAATTTGGCTCTTCAAGCGAAAAAACAAATCCTAATCAATTAGAACTACCTTTATTCAATGAAGCAGAGGTAGAGTCTAATGTAAAAGCCGAAGAGCCAACTGTTGAAACAATTACATATCGTCGTAAAAAGAAACGTGGTCAACGTCAAGCTACGTTTGAAAACCTGCCTATGGAAACGATTGAATATCGTTTACCCGAAGAAGAGCAGGTCTGTTCGTGTTGCGGTGAAAAAACACACGAAATGAGCACAGAAGTACGACAAGAATTAGTGATTATTCCGGCTCAAGTCAAAGTTTTAAAACACGTTCGATATGTCTATGGATGCCGTCATTGTGAGCGTAATGAAATAGAGACACCAATCGTTACAGCACCTGCCCCAAAATCTGTGTATCCAAAAAGTTTAGCTTCACCGTCAAGCATGGCATATATTATGAATCAAAAATATGTAGAGGGGCTACCTCTATATCGCCAAGAACAACAGTTCAAACGATTAGGTGTGATCTTATCCAGGCAAACCATGGCCAATTGGATGCTTTATGGTGCCGAAAAATGGCTTGCGCCAATTTATCAACGAATGAAAGAGCATCTCCTCTCTAAAGACATTCTACATGCGGATGAAACAACTGTTCAGGTTTTACATGAACCTGGAAGGTCAAGCACATCGAAATCTTACATGTGGCTTTATCGGACTGGAAGAGAGGATCCACCACTTGTCCTTTATGACTATCAGGAAACTAGAGCAGGAGAACATGCCAAAGAATTCCTAAAAGGGTTTAAAGGATACCTGCATGTCGATGGATATGCAGGATACCATAAGGTATCCGGCGTAACATTAGTTGGATGTTGGGCTCATGCCCGCAGAAAGTTCGATGAGGCTTTAAACGTACTTCCTGAATCCAAACGTCATTCAGCAGTCACAGCTCGGGAAGGACTCAATTTCTGTAATCAGCTATTTGCCATCGAGCGTGATTTGAAAGAATGTACACCAGAAGAACGATATAAAAAACGACTTAAACACAGCCAACCATTGTTGGAGGCTTTTTCAGCATGGCTAAAAACAGAGAAAAGCAATGTTTTACCAAAGAGTCTATTAGGTCAAGCCATTACATACTGCCTCAACCAATGGGAAAAACTCGTGGCATTTTTAGAGGATGGACGATTAGAAATCGATAATAATCGAAGTGAACGATCCATTAAACCATTTGTGATCGGAAGGAAGAACTGGATTTTTAGCAATACTCCGAAAGGAGCTAAGGCCAGCTCAATCATTTACAGTATTGTGGAGACAGCAAAAGAGAATAAATTAAATCCATTTTATTATCTTCGCTACTTATTTGAAAGGCTTCCCAATATGGATATAAGCAATATGGATGAGCTTGATCAACTACTTCCTTGGTCCAAAACAATTCCTTTGAATTGTCGGGTTTTTAATAACTTATCACAATAATAGTATTTAATCCCTATCATTAAAAGGTGGGGATTATTTTACGCTTACTTTGATTCATTCACAGTATCACAATAAAGGTCGATATAACCCTTCTTATGAAGGTAATCATATTCTTTTTTATTATTTCGATAATCTTCATGTACTGATACAATTTGACGAAGGTTATAATCATTAGCAATACAAATATCACGAAGAACTCTTAATATTAACAAATGATTCTCATTTAATTTAAGAAAGTATTTCAAGTAACATTTTCTTACTTTATTTTTATTTCGTTCATTTTCTTCCCTCCTGATAAATTGCATCACCACTAAATCAATATCGCCATTGGCAAAATACTGTACTGCTCCAATGTACTGCCATTCATCTGTTCCTTTTAGCTTTATATAATGAGCAAATGTTACACTATAATCAGATTCACTTACTGTTTCCGTCTTTATTTCAAACAAATCACTGGCTTTTATCATCTTCTTCCCTCCAAATAAAAAAAGCACCCTGAAAAAAGGATGCTTATACACAATTTTTATTAATTTTTTGATTAACTATTGAATTATACGTTAGCATAATTCAATAGGGCATTACAAAATTCCTTCTTTTTTAAAAAATTTACAACGAAAAAGACCTCCATATGGTTATTGAGGAGGTCTTTAATGACTGATAAAAGCAGGAGACAAAACTCCTGCCCCATTTCAAAGATACACAAAACTTCCATTTGGAAGCCTATTGTCACTAAAGTGACTAAATAATTTTTTGAAATGGTGTAAATATTTTATGCACTGTTGACAAAAATATGATTATTAAATGAAATTGGGGAAGACAATTTCTCCCCCTAACAAAACTCAAAAGATTGAGCCATTTGCCTTGTTTAAGGCTAAATAAATTTTATGAGTCCATTTTAAAGTATTATATAAGGGTTTGTCAATAGATTTATTTTAAACCTAATTGATTTTTTACTTTTTTATTTATTTCTTTGAATAATTCATTTTTTATCTTACCTACTCTTTTATCTAATCGAGCTTTATCAATTGTTAGTATTTCTGTAACATTTATTCTAGATGGATCTTTATCTAGTTTGCCATAATACATATCATTATTAGTGAGTTTGACATGAAACGTTTCGTTAATATTATTTCCATCACCTTTAATCGTTAATACATTAACGGTATCAGCAAACATATTTCCGGTGTCGTTTTGTAATATTAAGACCAAATGATTTTCACAGAGTTCGCTACCTATATTCTCTCCAATTAGAGCATTGTAAATTTGACCTCGTTTAACTTGAATAGGATGAATTTTATTAGGATTAGCATTTCTTTTTTTTTTGATTTTGAATTGCTAATTCATGTAATGAGCATTCAATAGGTATATTTTTTATAATCCCCTCTGCTTTAGGAAAGTATTCTTCTTTCATTTTTGGTTTTAGATCTTGAACTTCCTTAACAAGTTTTGACATTTTTTCTTCAATACTCATTCTATCATCCTCCAATCTTCTCTATATTTTACCATATTTCGAGAATGATAGGAGGAATTTCCTAGTAACTTCGACAAGAGAAAACACATTTTACGGTGAACTCGGCAGGATTCGAACCTGCAAACCGCACAGTATTCAAACTGGCTGCTCTAACCGTTGAGCTACGAGTCCAAAAAGAAAAAATAAAAAACCACATTCCCAGAATGTAGTTTTCATCACCAATTCTTTTCAATCTCATTACTAAATTTCTTCATAAACAAATATTGGTTCAACGCAATCAAAAACAATAACACATAAATAAACACGCCAATTCCACCAGCTACATAATAATTAACATTTACTTTAAATAGCGTTTCAATCAACCAAGCAATTCCACACGCTAAAGCCGCAAATACAGTACACCACATCAAAGAAATAATAGCTGTGATAACTTTTTGTGATCTATCATTTTAAACATTTGATTTATTCCCTTTCACTTAGCATGATATTCTTCAATTACCTTGCATAAGCAAACATCTACACCATTTTCGTTTTCATCATTTTTTCTTCGTTCAAATTCTGCCTTTGCTTCCTCGTATGTATCAAATATTTCTTGCCCGGCATCACAATAATCACTAAAAACAGCATGTTTATCCTTAAAGCCATTCTCCCAATCCTCAAACGAACACTGTCCACATTCCATTTCTCCAGCTTTCTCATACGGGATTTTTAAACCACATTTAGTACATTTAAATAAACTAGGAATTTCAATTTTTTTCATTCAATTCACCTTTCTAATTGATTATATTACCTTCTTAATCTCAAACTCTATCCAATCGCCTTGCTGCAACAACTTCAAAGTACAATAACGGTAAAAATCATCATCAAAAGGAACTTCTTTATACTGCCTAAAATTAATTATGTAATGCATATACATTTCCGCATATTCAGGTTTATCATTAAAAAACTCAATCACATTCTTTTTCCATTGTTCGTCTATGTAGGCATGTGCAGCTTTTTCATCATAATTAAATTTCTTTAAAATATCCTCATTCGGCTTAAAAAGTTCTTCTTCCTTATAAGCATATTGACCATCAATCAATAGTTGATAAATTCACCTAGAAGCGTTTCATAATTTCTTATGTTCGCTTTTGTTGTGTTTTTGAATTTCCGATCTTCTAAAAAATCTTGATATGCAAATTTGAGCAACAAAAAAGGACTACCTCCTTTTTATAGGAAGTAGTCCTTACGATTGAATATATTTGTTTCTGTGACTAGTTCACTGCAATTATTACATCATTCCGCCCATGTCAGGCATGCCTGGGTTGCCGTTACCTTTGTTTTCTTCTGGTTTGTCAGCAACAACTGCTTCAGTTGTTAAGAACATAGCGGCAACGGATGCTGCGTTTTGAAGAGCAGAACGAGTTACTTTTGTTGGGTCAACGATACCAGCTTCGATCATGTTCACCCATTCGCCTGTAGCAGCGTTAAAGCCGATTCCAACTTCTTCTTTTTTCAAGCGTTCAACGATAACAGAGCCTTCTAAACCAGCGTTGTGAGCGATTTGGCGAACTGGCTCTTCTAAAGCGCGAAGAACGATGTTTACACCAGTTTGAACGTCGCCTTCTGCTTCAATTTCAGCAACTTTTTTGTAAACGTTAACTAGAGCTGTACCACCACCGGAGACAATTCCTTCTTCCACTGCTGCACGAGTGGAGTTAAGAGCGTCTTCGATGCGAAGTTTACGTTCTTTCAATTCTGTTTCAGTAGCGGCACCAACTTTGATAACTGCTACGCCGCCAGCTAATTTTGCTAAGCGCTCTTGAAGTTTTTCTTTATCAAATTCAGAAGTTGTTTCTTCCAATTGAGCTTTAATTTGATTTACGCGAGCTGCAATTTTGTCGCTTGCGCCTGCGCCTTCAACAATTGTAGTTGTTTCTTTCGTTACAACAACTTTTGCAGCGCGGCCTAATTGAGAAATAGTAGCGCTCTTAAGATCTAAACCTAAATCTTCTGTAATAACTTCACCATCTGTTAAAATGGCGATATCTTCTAACATTGCTTTGCGGCGGTCACCGAATCCAGGAGCTTTTACAGCTACAGCATTAAATGTACCGCGAAGTTTGTTCACAACTAATGTTGCTAAAGCTTCGCCTTCAACATCTTCAGCAATGATTAATAAAGGTTTGCCTTGTTGTACAACTTGCTCAAGAACTGGCAAGATTTCTTGGATGTTAGAGATTTTCTTGTCAGTAATTAAAATGTATGGATTTTCAAGAACAGCTTCCATTTTATCAGAATCTGTTACCATGTATGGAGAAGCATATCCGCGGTCAAACTGCATTCCTTCTACAACGTCAAGCTCAGTAGTGAAACCTTTAGATTCTTCAATAGTGATAACGCCATCGTTACCAACACGTTCCATTGCTTCAGCAATTAATTTACCTACTTCATCATCCGCAGCAGAAATAGCAGCAACTTGAGCAATTGATTCTTTTCCTTCAATTGGTTTAGAAATTGCTTTTAATTCTTCAACAGCTGTAGCAACTGCTTTTTCAATTCCTTTACGCACACCCATTGGGTTTGCGCCAGCTGTTACGTTTTTAAGTCCTTCGCGGATCATTGCTTGAGCTAAAACTGTTGCAGTAGTTGTACCGTCCCCAGCAACATCGTTTGTTTTGCTAGCAACTTCTGCAACTAATTTTGCACCCATGTTTTCAAATGGATCTTCTAATTCAATTTCTTTTGCAATCGTAACGCCATCGTTTGTAATTAACGGAGAACCGAATTTTTTCTCAAGAACAACGTTACGGCCTTTTGGTCCTAAAGTAACTTTAACCGCATCTGCTAATTTATCCACACCACGCAGCATTGCACGACGTGCTTCTTCACTGAATTTAATTTCTTTTGCCATGTTGCGAAAACCTCCTCAAAATTTAAATTGTCTATGATATTGGGCTGTCTCTATTAGCCGATCACAGCCAAAATGTCGCTTTCACGCAAAATTAAGTATTCTTTGCCGTCATATTTTACTTCTGTGCCGGCGTATTTTGAGAAGATAATGCGATCGCCAACAGCAACTTCAACTGCAACACGTTCACCGCTGTCTAATACACGACCAGTACCAACTGCTACTACTTTACCTTCTTGAGGTTTTTCTTTAGCTGTGTCAGGCAATACGATGCCGCTTGCTGTTTTTTCTTCTGTTTCAACAAGTTCAATTACAACGCGATCACCTAATGGCTTTAACAAGGGAAACAACCTCCTCAAATATCTTTTGAGATTTTCAAAATTTATTCCTTATTCATTATTAGCACTCATTGCTATCGAGTGCTAACACCAATTATTATATTAAAGAAACCTCCTCTATTTTTCAAGTCTCTTTTAAAAAAATTTTAACATCCTCCATTAAGTGCTTACCTTGTCAAAATTGTTTTTCTTTCTTAAAACCATTGTGTGTTAAAATAGTCATATGAATCTTTTATAAAGGAGAACTATTCGTGAAAAAGCAATATTGGTGGATCATCATTACGTACATCATTATGCAGCTCTCATCCTATATTGGAGTTCCCCTTTTTTATGAACTGGGTGTTGGCGTCGATGGAAATCTCAATGCAGGACTTTTTCAAGCGCAAGCATATTGGTCGATTACAAGTTTTACTGCTGCGTTTGTCATTATTTTATTTCTCCTTCGTCATGAACGAAAAAATAATGTCCGGATTGAAAAAGCTTCTTTCGGCGAATCTGCCATATGGGCTGTTTTCGGAGTTTTTTTAGCTTTTTTCATTCAAACAATCGTTGGCAATATTGAAATATATGTACTTAAAGTTAATCCGATGTCGGAAAATACTCAAGTTATTATGGATTTAATTGAAGCAACGCCTTATTTGATTATTGTCACATCAATAATAGGACCGATTCTTGAAGAAATTATCTTCCGAAAAATTATTTTCGGGGTGATTTATCAAAAAACGAATTTTTGGATCGGCGCGCTTGTCAGTTCGCTATTATTCGGCATCGTGCATGGGGAGCCTGAACTTTTATTGCGTTATACAGCAATGGGATTTACGTTCGCTTTTTTATATTATAAAACAAAACGCATATTAGTCCCTATTTTTGCCCATACAATGATGAATACAATCGTAGTCATCATTCAAACAATTTATCATGATGAGATTGAAAACATGATGAAGCAAATGGAACAAATACAAATCATTATTGGAGGCAGCTAAGATTATGAATTTTCATCCCGTTTCCATGGGACTCTTCTATTTTATCATGGGAGTTCTATTTACATATTTAGCAATTCATCATGCTGAAAATGGTATGTGGACAGCTACAAATATGATTTTAATGATTTTAGCCACGTTTGATTTTGCTGTTTCCATCCGCATGTTCACTTTCTCATATAAAATTCGGAAAGCAAAAAACAACCGATGAGGTGTAATGATATTATCCCTCTTGTGTAGACAGTAGGAAAAAAGCCTATACTGTCTACTTGACAGGGATATGTTTATAACAGCCCATCGGTTTTACTTTTGATCTGATTCTTTTATTTGAGAAGACTGTGCTTTTTTGTAAGCAAATCTTGAAACAATGATACTTATTTCATACAAAATGAATAGCGGAATCGTGACCATTAAATGCGACACAATTTCAGGCGGCGTAATGATCGCTGCGATAACAAGCAATACAAAATACGCATATTTTCTAACCTTTACCAAAAACGCCGGATTGATGATCCCGAGTCTTGTTAAAAACATAATGACAACGGGAAGCTGAAACAACAGTCCGAAAGGCAATGTTAACTGCAGCAGGAAACGAAAGTATTCATTTATTCCTATCATTTGTTGAATGTTTAAATCATTGGAAAGCCGCCCCATAAAATCGATGACAAAAGGAAACAAAATAAAATAAGAGAAGCTTATACCTAAAAGAAATAAAGCAACCGACAACGGTATATAGCTTAATGTGACCCGCCTTTCTTTTTCATACAGTCCTGGGCTGATAAACGCCCAAAGCTGGTACAATAAAACAGGGAAAGTTAGAATTAAAGCAATAATAAATGTAAACTGCATATAAACGATCAATGGATCTGCAGGACGAAAAGCATTTAAGGCGAATTGCTTTGCTTCATCAGTTTGCTGTAAAAAAACAATAATTGGCTTCGCTATGAAAAAGCCAGTAATCATAGCAACGAAAAAGAAAACGACTACAATAATCAGCCGTTTTCTAAGCTCCGCTATATGCTCCAACACGGACATTTTTTTTTCGCTCATCATTATTCATCCATTCTTCTTGCTATTCATTTTTCTTGTTTTCTTCATCATCGTCTGCTAAGCCCTTCGTGGCACTTTTAAACTCCTTTAATGATTCTCCTATAGCTTTTCCAAGCTCAGGAAGTTTTTTCGGCCCGAAAACAAGCAGAGCTGCAAATACAATCAACAGCAAGCTTCCAATTCCAATTGTTGGCATTTAATATCGCTCCTTCAATCTTCATTCGAATAATGTTTTAAAAAATATGCAAGAGCCTGAAGTTCAACAGATAGATCGATATGATGAATCCGAATTTTATCCGGAACATTTAAGCGAGCCGGCGTAAAATTTAAAATGCCTTTTATGCCTTTTTCCACTAACCGATCCGTTATTCCTTGAGCGGCGGTTGCCGGGACCGTTAATATCGCAACAGGCACATCATCAGGCAATTCACTTTCTAGCTGATCCAAATGATAAATTGGAACTCCACCAATTTTCATTCCTACTTTTCGTTTATTAATGTCAAATGCAATAACAATTTGTGTGTTGTTATTTTTTGTAAAATTGTAATTTAAAAAAGCTGTTCCCAAATTTCCGACGCCAATGAGGGCAACTTTGGTCAACTCATCTTGGTCAAGCGTCTTTCTAAAAAATGATAACAAATAATTGACATTATATCCATAACCTTTTTTGCCCAGCGCTCCGAAATATGAAAAGTCCCTTCTAATTGTCGCAGAATCTACTTTTACTGCTTCACTCAGTTCTTGAGAGGAAACACGTTGTTTTCCCGAGGCATGTAAATTTTGCAAAAACCGATAATATAGAGGTAATCTTTTTGCAGTTGCTTGCGGTATCTTAGATTGATCTTGATTCAATGCTCATCCCTCGCAATCCAAAACAACCTGACTAATTTTGTTTTTAGCTATGTTTTCTAGCAAGCGGCTGCTCGCCTGTATGAAACAATATCAGACTGATAACGCTTCCATCCTGATCTTCTTCTCCGTCTACATTTCTTTTTATTTGTTTTTTCTCCAAACTCTCCTTATATAAAAACTATACACTATTTTTTTATTCGTGTCTTTTGAACGATTGTTACAATTTCTTGTCCTTTTGTTCATCAGGTCAGTTGCCTGCAGTCAAATATATAGGCTACACTTATTCTAGCAAAGATTGAGGTGAACTATGGATGATTTTATTGCAGTTAAACAAAATCACAAAATATTATGGTGCTGACCTTATTTTATCGAATATTAAGCTGGAAATCCAAACAGGAGATAAAATCGCCGTTGTAGGCCGCAATGGAGCCGGAAAATCAACATTATTGAAAATCATTGCCGGTGAAATGCCCTTTGATTCTGGTGAAATTGTGAAGCCAAAAGATTTAACAATCGGCTATCTGGCACAAAACACAGGATTAGAATCAACTAAGTCGATATGGGATGAAATGCTAACCGTTTTTGAAGAGCTGCGGAACATCGAAGCTGAGCTGCGAAATATTGAACAAAAAATGGCAGCTATCTCCTCAGCTGGAGATTCTCATGCTTTGCAAAGCTTAATGAAGGAATATGATTCACTCCAACATTTATATAAAGAAAATGGCGGATATCAATATGAGGCGGATATCCGTTCTGTGCTGCATGGATTAGGGTTTGCTGATTACGACTATTCAACTAAAATTTCGGTTTTGAGCGGAGGACAAAAAACCCGGTTAGCACTCGGAAAGCTCCTGTTGAAAAAACCGGATCTGCTCATACTCGACGAGCCGACAAACCATCTTGACATGGAAACATTAAACTGGCTCGAACAATATTTACAGCATTATAATGGAGCGGTTCTAATTGTTTCCCACGACCGGTACTTTTTAGATCGCGTTGTCAACACTGTTTATGAAATATCACGAACAGTTTGTACGAAGTATGTTGGGAATTACAGCGCTTATTTAAAACAAAAAGCGGAAGCGTACGAAAGGGAATTAAAACAATTTGAAAAACAGCAAGAAGAAATCGCGCGGATGAAAGATTTTATTCAACGAAACTTAGCAAGAGCATCGACAACGAAACGTGCGCAAAGCAGAAGGAAAATGCTTGAGAAAATGGAAATACTGGACAGACCCGCTGGGGACGAGAAGTCAGCCAGCTTTTCCTTCGAAATCGAAAAGCAAAGCGGCAATGACGTGTTAAAAGCCATTGATTTGTCCCTTTCCTACGATCAAAAAACTCCGATCGTGAAAAATATTAACTTTTCGATCAACAGGAAGGACTCAATTGCCTTAATAGGGCCAAACGGAGTTGGAAAATCTACCTTATTAAAAACGATCATCAACCGCTTAAAGCCGCTGAGCGGAAAAATTCAGTTTGGATCTAATGTCCAAATCGGATATTATGACCAGGAACAAGCGGATTTGTCTTCATCTAAACGGGTTTTAGATGAATTGTGGGATGACTATCCCGAAAAAACAGAAAAAGAAATCCGAACGGTTTTAGGGAATTTTCTTTTTTCCGGAGATGAAGTGCTGAAAACCGTCTCGTCTTTAAGCGGAGGAGAAAAAGCTCGGCTCGCTTTAGCGAAATTAATGCTAAAAAAAGCTAACTTTCTCATCATGGATGAACCTACGAATCATCTGGATCTCGACAGCAAAGAAGTATTGGAAAACGCTCTGATAAATTTTCCTGGAACAATCTTGTTTGTTTCGCATGATCGTTATTTTATCAACAAAATCGCGACCAAAATTTTTGAATTATCCACAGAAGGCATTGCCGAATATATCGGGGACTATGATTATTACATTGCAAAAAAAGCGGAGATGATCGAGCTTGAACAGTTGAAAGAACCAACTATCGAAACCAAAGAGCAAAAACAAGGAAAATTATCTTATGAACAAGAAAAAATATTGAAAAAAAAGGAACGGCAAAGACAGCGCCGCATTGAAGAACTTGAAAACAAAATAGCAGAAATTGAAGAAGCGATCGCTGAAAACAATGAAATGCTTTGCGATCCAAATATATACCAAGATCATGAAAAAGCTCAAAAACTTCATGATCAAAATGTCATGTTAACGGAACAACTAGATCAACTGATGGAGGAATGGGAATCACTTCTTTCTGAATAACCGGCTCATGCCGGTTTTTTATTTATTTTGTTTCCTTCAGCATGTTTCTCTCAAACAGTTATCCACATCATTAGTTCCTTACCTTATAATATTTTTCTTATTTGTTCACATTATCCACAACAAACCCCTTTAGTTATCCACATGTTTCACCTTGTTTTTTCTTCTTCTATTTCAATGTTTCGTCTTATTTATCCAAAATGAAGCTTTTCTTTGTGGATAACCTGTGGTTAAAACAAAAAAATAGGGCCGCTGTTCATTCGACCCTATTTTGCCTCTATATATATGACGTTAATTCCAATCCAGGATGAGCATTCATACGATAATCACCGAAAATTCCTTTTTCATAAAGTACATCAGCGAAAGCTGCAATCATGGCCGCATTATCTGTGCATAAGGACAATGGTGGAATGACGAGGTCGATCCCTTTTTTCTTTTTGAATGCTTCCTCCATAGCAGTTCTTAATCCTTTATTCGCCGCTACTCCGCCTGATAAAAGAACTTGCTTAGCTTGATACTTCTCACTGGCACGAACAGTTTTTTCCACTAAAACTTCTACAACACTTTGCTGAAAACTTGCAGCCATATCTTTCGGATCTATCGTGATCCCTCTTTGCGCCGCGTTATGAAGAGTGTTAATCACCGCTGACTTCAGCCCGCTGAAACTAAAATGAAACGAGCCTTCTTCAAGCCATGCTCGCGGCAAATCAATGGAAGCAGTTCCTTCATGTGCTAGCCTGTCGATATGAGGCCCGCCCGGATAAGGCAGGTTTAATGTTCGCGCTACTTTATCATAAGCCTCTCCTGCTGCATCATCAAGTGTTTCCCCAATCACCTCAAAACAACCGTGCTCCTTCATATAGACAAGCTCTGTATGGCCGCCGGAAACAACTAATGCAATCAGCGGGAAAGAAAATTCTTTCACAAGACGGTTCGCATAAATGTGTCCTGCAATATGATGTACTCCGATTAGTGGAAGATCATACGCAAAAGCTAAAGCCTTTGCGGCATTGACTCCAATCAATAATGCACCAACCAGCCCCGGTCCTTCTGTCACGGCTATGGCGTTCAAATCGTGATACGAAAGATTCGCCTGTTTTAACGTTTCTTCTAATACGAGAGTAATTTGCTCGACATGATGGCGTGAAGCGATTTCTGGAACGACTCCGCCAAAACGTTTATGGCTTTCAATTTGGGAAGCAACGACTTGTGCAACAATTTCTTTTCCGTTTTTCACAATGGCAGCTGCTGTTTCATCACAGCTTGTTTCAATTCCTAAAATTAATCGATCTTTCATTATAAATTCACCTGCATTAATATCGCATCTTCTTGGTTATCCGTATAATAGTTTTCCCGGATTCCGATTGGTTCAAAATTCAATTTCTTATATAATGATTGCGCAACAGTATTCGAAACTCGGACTTCTAATGTAACGGTTTTGGCTCCTTTTTCTTTTGCTACGTTTAAAACGCTTCTAAGCAGGGTCTCTCCCAGCTTTTTTCCCCGATACGCTGGAGAAATAGCAATATTGGTAATCTGCCCATCATCAACAATCACCCATAAACCGCAATAACCTACAACTTTTCCTTCATATTCTATTACTAAATAAGTAGCAAAATGGTTATGGACCAATTCCCGATAAAATGATTCCTTTGTCCAAGGAACCGAAAATGACAGCTGTTCGATTTCATAAACACGATGTATATCTTCAACTGTCATTTTTCGAACATTTACTTGATTATTAATCATGTTGACGTTTTTTGCTGCTCGATCCATTTCGCTTCCGCCTCTGCTAACCTTAAATAATTTGGCACAAACTGATGAACATTGACTGCTTCTCTAGTCATTCCCAGCAAACCTAGCAATCCCGGACGCGGCTGGTGCAATGACGGATCCCCGATGACTGCCAACTCACCCATTATTTCTTTGATCAGATCTAAATGAAGAGAAACATCATTCCCTAAAAAGAGCACCCGCTTTTTGAGCTGTTTTATTTCATTCAACCAATCTTCTAGCAGAATATTTCTGTCTTCTTTCACACAAAGTATGTTTTCTTTAAATTCATACAGCCCGGTATAAACTCGTCCTCTTCTTGCATCAAATAAAGGGCAAATCAATCCGTCAAAAAAACGCCCGTTCAGCGCAAGCACTTCAAGACTGGAAACGCCCGTTAAAGGAATGTTTCTAGCCCATGCAAGCGTCTTAGCAATTGTTACACCGATTCGCACACCAGTATAAGAGCCAGGACCTTGGGCAACCACAATCTTTGTTAAGTCGCTGGGCTGAACGTGGCACTCTTTCAAAAGATAATCAACTGCCGGCATTGCACGAACAGAATGGTTTTTTTTCAAGTTCGTCATATATTCGCCAATAATTTTAGTTTCGTCTACTAACGCAATGCCTAAACAGTCGTTTGATGTATCAATCGCTAATACCGTCATCAGTAAAAAACTCCTTACACAGCTTAATATATCTTTTTCCCTTCGGCCTAAAAATTAGAGATCTTGTATTGTCCTGAATGTAACGGATGAATACATCCAGTCTTTCCTCCGGCAGTTGATCTTCTATATAATGCGCCCACTCTACAACTGTTACACCGTCTCCATCAAAAAACTCATCAAACCCTAAATCCTCATCGCTATTTTCAATCCGATAAACGTCCATATGATAAAGCGGCAGTCTGCCGTCTGTATACTCCTTCATGATTGTAAAAGTAGGACTGCTCACTGTTCTGCCAATGCCCAAACCTTTTGCCAGTCCTTTCACAAATGTAGTTTTGCCTGCTCCAAGATCTCCTTCAAGCGTAATCACATCGCCCGCTTGTAAGTGCTGAGCCAGCTTCATCGCCATATTCCCTGTCTCTTCAGGATTTGTTGTTTTTATTTCAAATTGATCCAAATGAATCACCTTTTTTAAAATGATTGTAGCCTTTGCTTAATAGCCGTTTGCGAATATTTTTTTCTTGCAAATAAACCGATGGGCTGCCTTCAAATACTTCTCCGATCTTCGTTATGCGTATTCCTTCTTGCTCGCATTTTTTTTTCAATACTTCAAAGGAATGTTTAGAAGTCGTTCCTACCAGTTCAAAATCTTCTCCTCCAGTGATAGCCCACTCAAATTGCTTTTCTAACGGCAATAATTGTATTGAATCACTTAATGGAAGAAGATCTTTATGTACGACGATTTGTACGTTGCTCATGTCAGCTATCTCATTCAATTCGCTTGCAATACCGTCACTAATATCATTAAGGCTCGCCCGATCCACTTCAGAAATAATCCTGCCCGCTTTTACTTGCGGCTTCGGACGTCTATGGCGAGATACTAAATATTGATAATCGTCCTCCGGCAAATTGAACTCATCGTTTAATAGAAGGTGCAATCCAGCAGCTGAATCCCCCAGAGTACCCGTAACAAAAACCACATCCCCCGGTCTTGCTGAGCTTCTCAATTGGGCTTTCCCGCGTTCAACTTCTCCAATCAAGGTGACGGTGATGACAAGGTGATCAGCAATAGAAACAGTATCTCCACCGATTAAATCCACTTTATATTTTTCTGCGGCATCTGCCATTCCTTTGTATATAGATTGTAAGTCTTTCTCGTGCCATCGAGAGGGAATCGCAATGGAAACTAAAAAATACTTTGGAATCCCGCCCATTGCGGCAATATCACTAATGTTCACTGCCAAACATTTAAAGCCGATATCAAAAGGCTCCATTGTTTTACGTAAAAAATGAACCCCTTCGACCATTGTGTCTGTGCAGACTATTTGCTGAAAACCTTTATTCGGTGTGTAAACTGCGGCATCGTCACCTATTCCGACAACAAGGCCTTCATGAAAATAATGTGCTGGCCGAATACTTCGGATAAACTCAAATTCATCCTGAATTGACATATAAAACCTCTTTCTTTAAAAGATGCTCTCCTAAAGAATCCAATTCAATCCTCTTGTATAGTTTACCGCATATGTTTAGCTTATCCAAGATATTCATAAAATAAAAAAACGAAACGTTGAACGTTTCGTTAGTTGTTCGTATATTGTTGTAATGGCGGTCCCGACGGGAATCGAACCCGCGATCTCCTGCGTGACAGGCAGGCATGTTAACCGCTACACTACGGGACCATTGGTTGCGGGGGCAGGATTTGAACCTGCGACCTTCGGGTTATGAGCCCGACGAGCTACCGGACTGCTCCACCCCGCGATAATTTAGAAAGCTTATATTCAAATGAATTGCCTGGCAGCGTCCTACTCTCGCAAGGGACAAACCCTCACTACCATCGGCGCTGAAGAGCTTAACTTCCGTGTTCGGGATGGGAACGGGTGTGACCTCTTCGCCATTGCCACCAAGCAATTTTTTTCTATTCATTGTTCCATTCAGTTCGATGGACAACTACTATTATAACTTTTTGATCGCAGTTGTCAACACTTTTTTGAATATCATTCTTTCAAAACTAGATAACGGTTCCTTCACGAATAGATGCTCTTTCTTGGTTAAGTCCTCGATCGATTAGTATCCGTCAGCTCCACGTGTCACCACGCTTCCACCTCGGACCTATCTACCTCGTCATCTTCAAGGGATCTTACTCGCGTTTAGCGATGGGAAATCTCATCTTGAGGGGGGCTTCACGCTTAGATGCTTTCAGCGCTTATCCCTTCCGCACATAGCTACCCAGCGGTGCCCCTGGCGGGACAACTGGTACACCAGCGGTGCGTCCATCCCGGTCCTCTCGTACTAAGGACAGCTCCTCTCAAATTTCCTGCGCCCGCGACGGATAGGGACCGAACTGTCTCACGACGTTCTGAACCCAGCTCGCGTACCGCTTTAATGGGCGAACAGCCCAACCCTTGGGACCGACTACAGCCCCAGGATGCGATGAGCCGACATCGAGGTGCCAAACCTCCCCGTCGATGTGGACTCTTGGGGGAGATCAGCCTGTTATCCCCGGGGTAGCTTTTATCCGTTGAGCGATGGCCCTTCCATGCGGAACCACCGGATCACTAAGCCCGACTTTCGTCCCTGCTCGACTTGTAGGTCTCGCAGTCAAGCTCCCTTCTGCCTTTGCACTCTCCGAATGATTTCCAACCATTCTGAGGGAACCTTTGGGCGCCTCCGTTACCTTTTAGGAGGCGACCGCCCCAGTCAAACTGCCCACCTGACACTGTCTCCCGCCCCGATCAGGGGCGCGGGTTAGAATGTCAGTACAGCCAGGGTAGTATCCCACCGTCGCCTCAGCGCAAGCTGGCGCTCACGCGTCTCTGGCTCCTACCTATCCTGTACAAGCTGTACCCACATTCAATATCAGGCTGCAGTAAAGCTCCACGGGGTCTTTCCGTCCTGTCGCGGGTAACCTGCATCTTCACAGGTACTATAATTTCACCGAGTCTCTCGTTGAGACAGTGCCCAGATCGTTACGCCTTTCGTGCGGGTCGGAACTTACCCGACAAGGAATTTCGCTACCTTAGGACCGTTATAGTTACGGCCGCCGTTTACTGGGGCTTCGGTTCGCACCTTCAGCTACAGCTTAAGCGCTCCCCTTAACCTTCCAGCACCGGGCAGGCGTCAGCCCCTATACTTCACCTTACGGTTTCGCAGAGACCTGTGTTTTTGCTAAACAGTCGCCTGGGCCTTTTCACTGCGGCTCATCATGGCTTATCACCTTGATGAGCACCCCTTCTCCCGAAGTTACGGGGTCATTTTGCCGAGTTCCTTAACGAGAGTTCTCTCGCTCACCTTAGGATTCTCTCCTCGCCTACCTGTGTCGGTTTGCGGTACGGGCACCTCTCACCTCGCTAGAGGCTTTTCTTGGCAGTGTGGAATCGGGAACTTCGGTACTTCCTTTCCCTCGCCATCACAGCTCAAGCACACGGCAAGCGGATTTGCCTGCTTGCCAGCCCTAACTGCTTGGACGCGCACATCCAGCCGCGCGCTTGCCCTATCCTCCTGCGTCCCCCCATTGCTCAAACGGTGAGGAGGTGGTACAGGAATATCAACCTGTTGTCCATCACCTACGCCTTTCGGCCTCGGCTTAGGTCCCGACTAACCCTGAGCGGACGAGCCTTCCTCAGGAAACCTTAGGCTTTCGGCGGAGGGGATTCTCACCCCTCTTTCGCTACTCATACCGGCATTCTCACTTCTAAGCGCTCCACCGGTCCTTCCGGTCCGGCTTCGATGCCCTTAGAACGCTCTCCTACCGCTGACACCAACGGTGTCAACCCGCAGCTTCGGTGATACGTTTAGCCCCGGTACATTTTCGGCGCAGAGCCACTCGACCAGTGAGCTATTACGCACTCTTTAAATGGTGGCTGCTTCTAAGCCAACATCCTGGTTGTCTAAGCAGCTCCACATCCTTTTCCACTTAACGTATACTTTGGGACCTTAGCTGGCGGTCTGGGCTGTTTCCCTTTTGACCACGGATCTTATCACTCGCAGTCTGACTCCCAAGGATAAGTCATTGGCATTCGGAGTTTGACTGAATTCGGTAACCCGATGGGGGCCCCTCGTCCAATCAGTGCTCTACCTCCAAGACTCTTCCCTTGAGGCTAGCCCTAAAGCTATTTCGGAGAGAACCAGCTATCTCCAAGTTCGATTGGCATTTCACCCCTACCCACACCTCATCCCCGCACTTTTCAACGTGCGTGGGTTCGGGCCTCCAGCAAGTGTTACCTTGCCTTCACCCTGGACATGGGTAGATCACCTGGTTTCGGGTCTGCGACCTCGTACTATTTCGCCCTCTTCAGACTCGCTTTCGCTGCGGCTCCGCCTTTCGGCTTAACCTTGCACGAAATCGCAACTCGCCGGTTCATTCTACAAAAGGCACGCCATCACCCATCCCGGGTCCCCGCAAAAGCCTGCTTTTGTGGGTGGGAATAGGGCTCTGACTACTTGTAGGCACACGGTTTCAGGTTCTCTTTCACTCCCCTCCCGGGGTGCTTTTCACCTTTCCCTCACGGTACTGGTTCACTATCGGTCACTAGGGAGTATTTAGCCTTGGGAGATGGTCCTCCCTGCTTCCGACGGGATTTCACGTGTCCCGCCGTACTCAGGATCCACTCGGGAGGGAACGGAGTTTCGACTACAGGGTTGTTACCTTCTCTGACGGGCCTTTCCAGACCTCTTCGTCTACCCCGTTCCTTTGTCACTCCTTAATCGAGTGTCCTACAACCCCAAGAGGCACGCCTCTTGGTTTGGGCTGTTCCCGTTTCGCTCGCCGCTACTCAGGGAATCGCTGTTGCTTTCTCTTCCTCCGGGTACTTAGATGTTTCAGTTCCCCGGGTTGCCCTCCATACCCTATGGATTCAGGTATGGATACTGCCCCATTACGGGCAGTGGGTTCCCCCATTCGGACATCTCCGGATCGACGCTTACTTACAGCTCCCCGAAGCATTTCGGTGTTTGTCCCGTCCTTCATCGGCTCCTAGTGCCAAGGCATCCACCGTGCGCCCTTTCTAACTTAACCGTTTCTTCCTAACATGAGCGATCTATTCGTGAATGTCTTTCCGTTATCCAGTTTTCAAAGAACAATCAAGAAGGATATGATCCTTCAAAACTAAACAAAACGGAAAAGCGCACCCTATTTCAATGTATATATCCTTAGAAAGGAGGTGATCCAGCCGCACCTTCCGATACGGCTACCTTGTTACGACTTCACCCCAATCATTTGTCCCACCTTCGGCGGCTGGCTCCCGTAAGGGTTACCCCACCGACTTCGGGTGTTACAAACTCTCGTGGTGTGACGGGCGGTGTGTACAAGACCCGGGAACGTATTCACCGCGGCATGCTGATCCGCGATTACTAGCGATTCCGGCTTCATGCAGGCGAGTTGCAGCCTGCAATCCGAACTGAGAGTGGTTTTTTGGGATTCGCTCCACCTCGCGGTTTCGCTGCCCTTTGTACCACCCATTGTAGCACGTGTGTAGCCCAGGTCATAAGGGGCATGATGATTTGACGTCATCCCCACCTTCCTCCGACTTTTAGCCGGCAGTCACCTTAGAGTGCCCAACTGAATGCTGGCAACTAAGGTCAAGGGTTGCGCTCGTTGCGGGACTTAACCCAACATCTCACGACACGAGCTGACGACAACCATGCACCACCTGTCACCCTGTCCCCGAAAGGGGAACGCCCTATCTCTAGGGTTGTCAGGGGATGTCAAGACCTGGTAAGGTTCTTCGCGTTGCTTCGAATTAAACCACATGCTCCACCGCTTGTGCGGGTCCCCGTCAATTCCTTTGAGTTTCAGCCTTGCGGCCGTACTCCCCAGGCGGAGTGCTTAATGCGTTTGCTGCAGCACTAAAGGGTGGATACCCTCTAACACTTAGCACTCATCGTTTACGGCGTGGACTACCAGGGTATCTAATCCTGTTCGCTCCCCACGCTTTCGCGCCTCAGCGTCAGTTACAGGCCAGAGAGCCGCCTTCGCCACTGGTGTTCCTCCACATCTCTACGCATTTCACCGCTACACGTGGAATTCCGCTCCCCTCTCCTGCACTCAAGTTCCCCAGTTTCCAATGGCCGCTCGCGGTTGAGCCGCGAGATTTCACATCAGACTTAAGGAACCGCCTGCGCGCGCTTTACGCCCAATAATTCCGGACAACGCTTGCCACCTACGTATTACCGCGGCTGCTGGCACGTAGTTAGCCGTGGCTTCCTCGTCAGGTACCGTCAAGGTACCGCCCTGTTCGAACGGCACTTGTTCTTCCCTGACAACAGAGCTTTACGATCCGAAGACCTTCTTCGCTCACGCGGCGTTGCTCCGTCAGACTTTCGTCCATTGCGGAAGATTCCCTACTGCTGCCTCCCGTAGGAGTCTGGGCCGTGTCTCAGTCCCAGTGTGGCCGGTCACCCTCTCAGGTCGGCTACGCATCGTCGCCTTGGTGAGCCGTTACCTCACCAACTAGCTAATGCGCCGCGGGCCCATCCTGCAGTGACAGCTAAAAGCCGCCTTTCAACCGAAAACCATGCGGTTTTCGGTGTTATCCGGTATTAGCTCCGGTTTCCCGAAGTTATCCCAGTCTGCAGGGCAGGTTGCCCACGTGTTACTCACCCGTCCGCCGCTAACCTAAAGGAGCAAGCTCCCTTCGGTCCGCTCGACTTGCATGTATTAGGCACGCCGCCAGCGTTCGTCCTGAGCCAGGATCAAACTCTCCAAAAAAAGTTTGTCACCAAATGCTCTTGTCAGAATCAACAGGCACGCTTTTCGTTTTGTTCAGTTTTCAAAGATCATTTTGGAGCGGGTGATGGGAATCGAACCCACGACATCAGCTTGGAAGGCTGAGGTTTTACCACTAAACTACACCCGCGCGAAAATATTTGTTTTTCTATTTAGATGATAAACACGCATTTTCCATGCCTCTTCCTCTTCCAGCATTGTTCGAGGATGTAAATGCGTCGAGGCAACTCGCAGATTATTCATTGAAGTGTCGCTCGTGGCTGAGGTTTTACCACTAAACTACACCCGCATATCTTAATTTATTCATGCAATTTTGCTTTTAAGCCTTTATTGATCAAAATCGGGAAGACAGGATTCGAACCTGCGACCCCATGGTCCCAAACCATGTGCTCTACCAAGCTGAGCTACTTCCCGATATGGCGCGCCCGAGAGGAGTCGAACCCCTAACCTTTTGATCCGTAGTCAAACGCTCTATCCAATTGAGCTACGGGCGCATTCCACAGGTTTTTTATTGTAACTCACTTAAAATATGATGTCAACACTTTTTTGGTGCGGTAGAGAGGACTCGAACCTCCACGGGGTCGCCCCCACTAGGCCCTCAACCTAGCGCGTCTGCCATTCCGCCACTACCGCGAATATGCGGGTGGAGGGACTTGAACCCCCACGCCGTAAGGCGCTAGATCCTAAGTCTAGTGCGTCTGCCAATTCCGCCACACCCGCATTAAATGGTGAGCCATGGAGGATTCGAACCTCCGACCCTCTGATTAAAAGTCAGATGCTCTACCGACTGAGCTAATGGCTCATAAAAAGTAATTTCTTCTAATCTGTTTTAAAGTCGGTCAGATGTCCCTTCCTCTTCCAGCTTTCTCAAGGTGCTGGATGCGTCGGGACAACTCGCTGCTTATTCAACGAAGCCTTGCTCGTTGCTCTACCGACTGAGCTAATGGCTCTTATTATTTTTATAATAAGTGGCTGGGCTAGCTGGATTCGAACCAGCGCATCACGGAGTCAAAGTCCGTTGCCTTACCGCTTGGCTATAGCCCATCAAAAAGTCACAAAATTTATTGTAACATTTTTTGAACGCTATGTAAAGACTTTTTGGTTTGGATTTTTTAAAGTTAGAAATAGGAAGTTTTTCAACTTCCTATTTCAGCGAATATGAATGACCCGTACGGGATTCGAACCCGTGTTACCGCCGTGAAAGGGCGGTGTCTTAACCACTTGACCAACGGGCCATTTTTCATGGCGGAGAAGGAGGGATTTGAACCCTCGCGCCGCTTACACGACCTACTCCCTTAGCAGGGGAGCCCCTTCAGCCACTTGGGTACTTCTCCAAATTGGCTCCGCAGGCAGGATTCGAACCTGCGACCGTTCGGTTAACAGCCGAATGCTCTACCACTGAGCTACTGCGGAATGAAGAAAAAATTGACGACTGTAACCATTGTAATGAGCATTTATAATTTTGTCAACAGTTCATTATATATTGTTTTTCGCTACCATCCAATTAGCGACGGCTTTTATACTTTATCATATCTTTCTCCTTTCCGTCAACCATTATTTTTATAAAATTGAATTTTTCCTCCGCACTTTCCGCATAAATATCGTTCTGGGTTCATTTTTCTACGGCGAATAAAAGTGCTCATACATGATAGGCATTTATAAATATAAATAACTCAGCTTTCGCAGTCCAAAATCTTGTTTAAATGCTTGATGTAAATGGTCTTGGGAAGTACAAAATTATCATTTGACATTTTTTAAAACATAAAGAAAGACACCTATTCTTTTGGTAAAATATTGGTGACGAAACCAAATCCAAAAGAAAGGTGTCACCACTATGATAACGAATAAAGACTACTTTGCGCAATTACCAAAAGAAATTAAACAAGGATTTTCCGAATTAAATATTGGATATCATTTAAGAAAAGCGAATATTACGAAACTTTCCGGGTATTCTTGTCTTACTGTTTTCAAACTGATTTTTCTTTTAGTCTTCCAATATAAGAACTGGTTTCGTGCTTTTATGAGTAAACGATCTCAGGATCTGCCCGGAAAGGATACAGTCTATCGCTTTTTAAATACACCAACCTATCATTGGAGAAAGTTTCTGCTTTCATTAAGCAGTGAAATGATCCGTCTGCTTCAACCATTAACTTCAAAAGATCGTGTCACAGCTTTTGTGATTGATGATTCTGTCTTTTCAAGAAACCGTAGTAAGTCGGTTGAACTGTTGGCTAAGGTTTTTGATCACTCTACCCATCAGTACTTGAAAGGGTTTCAAATGCTTACCCTTGGCTGGACCGATAGTTTTACTTTTATTCCCGTTGATTTTGCTCTTCTAAGTTCACCGAAAAAGGAAAATCGCCTGCAAGAAATCAATACCAATATTGATAAACGAACATCTGGCTATAAGCGTCGCCAGGAAGCTCTGAAATCAAAACCGGACGTGGCTTCAGCTTTACTTGATCATGCGCTTGAAAAAGGGATTATAGCTGACTATGTTCTCATGGATTCCTGGTTTACACAAGCGCCTTTAATTGAGAAGATTACGAACAAAGGGTTATTTGTCATTGGCTTGGTGAAGCAATTAAAGCAGCGATACGTTTACAATGGTGAACGTTTCACACTGAATCAACTTTACAAATTGGCAAAACCTCACATGGGTAAAAAAGACATTCGCGGATCCGTTTATGCTACTTTAGACAATGGAATTCCAGTAAAAATTCTATTTGTACGAAACCGTAATAAACGGAGCGAATGGCTTGCCATTCTCAGCACAGATACAACATTAGAAAATGAAGAGATCATTCGTATTTACGGCATGCGTTGGGACATTGAAGTCTTCTTCAAATGCAATAAATCCCTTTTAAATTTAGAGAAAGAATTCCAGGGACGTTCCTACGACATGTTAATTAGCCATACAACCATTGTTTTTACACGATATATTCTCATTGCTTGGCAAATGCGAAAAGAGGAGGATCCTAAGACGATTGGCAACCTTTTTTACATCCTTTGCGAAGATGTAAAAGACATAGATTTTATTACTGCCCTTCAATCACTTATTGACCTTTTCCAAACTTTGGCGGAAGCCGAGGTTTCTTTGAACATGGACATCTTTAAAAATCAAATGAATAAATGGTTGGCCACTATACCTAATTATATCAAGCAATGCTTAAATATTTCTGTGTGCGAAAGTTGAGTAAATAATATTATTTTTATTTTTTTCTCTTAATGGTGTGCAAAATCTAGGTGCACCTACTTTTTTTAAAAGCATTTTAAAGTCAGAGTCCCGATGCCGAAAACCTTTTCCTTCGATATGAAGATGGTAGTGGCAAAGTTCATGCTTAATAATCCCTATTAATTCGTCCATTCCGTATTGTTCATAATATTTTTTATTCACTTCAATATCATGGCTGTTTAATAAATATCTTCCGCCTGTTGTTCGAAGACGGTGATTAAAATACGCTTTGTGAACAAATTTTTTCCCAAAAAAGGATAGTGAAATTTGCTCCACAAGTTTTTGAAGCTGGTCATCATTCAATGTACTGCACCTACTTTAAAAACATGTTGAACAGGACAACAACTTAACGCATACAATAAATATTACTACATCTAATCGGACTCACATATTTTATTTTAGCATATGCTTTTTTTCTTGACCATAAAATGGCAAGCCAAAAAGAACAATACATCCAAGGAGGTATTAACCAATGCCGAATTGGCTTATAAATCAAATGAAGAAAGCATATTATGAAAAAAACGTTTATCAAATCAAGTTATTAAATCAATGCTGGTATTTCTATAGAAAAAAGCATTGCTCATAATTCAACAGCTCTCAAAGAACAGACTAACTTTTTTCAAAATTTTTTGGTTGATAGATCGTTGTTTGCTTCCATCAGCATGCAATATAAGGTTGATAAAAAATCAGCTGTCGACTTTGCCGACAGCCGTGATTTCTGTTGTTATTTATTTAACCATTGTTAAAGCGACTCTTCCTTTATCAACATCAACTTTTTCCACCCAGACTGTCACGATGTCCCCAACCGAAACAACGTCCAAAGGATGCTTTACATATTGTTTGCTTAATTTTGAAATGTGCACAAGTCCATCCTGTTTAACGCCGATATCAACAAATACACCAAAGTCTACTACGTTTCGAACCGTTCCTTGCAGCTCCATTCCTTCTTTCAAGTCTTCAAGCTGCAGCACATCTTTTTTCAAAAGAGGTTTTGGAACTTCATCACGAGGATCGCGCTCCGGTCTCATTAAAGCATCGCATATATCCTTCAATGTATATTCGCCAATATGCAAGGCTTTTGAAGTTTCTTGAATATTCAGCGATCTGATTTTATCTTTCAACAGTTCTGTACCGATATCATCGACTGTCAATGAAAGGCTTGACAGCAGTTTTCTAGCGTCTTCATAGCTTTCAGGATGAATGCTCGTCCTGTCAAGCGGATCGTCGCCGTCCAATATTCTTAAAAAGCCGATACATTGCTCATACGTTTTCTCCCCAAGCCGTGGGATGGATTTTAAATCGTTGCGATTCACAAATTTTCCAATTTCTTCTCTCCGTTTCACAATATTATGAGCCACTGTTTTTGATAATCCAGATACGTATTGCAACAGAGACGGCGAAGCAGTATTTACGTTGACACCGACTTGGTTGACAACTGTTTCCACAACAAACGTTAAAGAGTCATGCAATTTCTTTTGGGATACATCATGCTGGTATTGACCAACACCGATTGATTTAGGATCAATTTTCACCAATTCAGCAAGCGGATCTTGAAGCCTTCTAGCAATGGATACTGCGCTGCGTTCTTCGACTTCAAGATCTGGGAACTCTTCCCGGGCTAAATCAGAAGCTGAATAAACACTTGCTCCCGCCTCGTTAACAATTAAATAATAAATATCTTCTTTTAATTCTTTTATTACATCTGCAACAAATTGTTCTGTTTCTCTTGAAGCTGTTCCATTGCCGATAGCGATTACTTCAATTTGGAAGCGTTGAATAATATCGATCAGCTTTTGTTTTGATTTTTCTATTTCATTTTTTGGCGGATGAGGATAAATCACATCAATATAAAGAACTTTTCCAGTTTCATCGACTGCCGCAAGCTTGCATCCTGTACGGTAAGCCGGGTCGATTCCTAAAACGATCGTTCCTTTTAATGGAGGTTGAAGGAGCAGTTTTCTTAAATTTTCGGAAAAAACACGAATGGCCTGATCTTCAGCTTTTTCAGTCAATTCTTTTCTAATCTCCCGCTCAATCGAAGGCTGTATGAGCCGTCTATACGCATCCTCCAACGTTTCAATTAAAATATCAGCAGCAATTGTCCTTTGATCCGAAACAACTTTTTTCTTCAAATAGGCTACTATTTGTTCTGTCGGCGGCTCGATTGCCACCCTTAAAATCCCTTCCTTCTCCCCTCTGTTTAACGCCAAAACACGATGGGGAACGATTTTTTTGATCGGTTCTTCATATTGGTAATACATTTCGAATACTTTTTTCTCATCTTTTTCTTCGTCTTTACACGTTGAGACGACCATACCTTCTTTCAACGTTTGCTCCCTTATCCATTGCCGATAATTCGGATCGTCTGAAATCCATTCTGCAATAATATCTTTTGCACCAGAGAGAGCATCTTCAACCGTATGGATTTCTTTCTCTTCATTGATGTATTTTTCGGCTTCTTCTTCAATCGATCCCGCTAGCGGCAAGGAATATATCCATTTGGCTAAAGGCTCAAGCCCTCTTTCTTTTGCAATCGTTGCTTTCGTTCTTCTTTTTTGCCGGTATGGCCGATACAAGTCTTCAACTTGCTGCAATTTTTCAGCCGCCAGTATTTCATTTCGCAAAGATTCTGTTAGTTTTCCTTGTTCCTCAATTAACCGAATAACTTCTTCTTTTCTTTTTTCAAGGTTTTGTATGTATTGCCAGCGTTCACTAATGTTTCGTATTTCCACTTCATTTAAAGCGCCTGTTTGTTCTTTTCTGTACCGCGCAATAAAAGGAACGGTGTTGCCGTCTTCAAGCAATGCAATGACATTTTGAATTTGTTTGGTGGATATTGATAATTCGCTGCTTAACATTTGAAAAATTTTCTCATTATTTAACATTCTTTAGCCTCCACTACTATTTCCATCTACATAAACATTTTATCAAAAATTTTTTCAACATAAAAAGACAACCGTTATCCATCCGATTGTCCCAACAATTAAAAAAGCTGCCCGATTATATAAGTTAAATCATCTGTCCGATCGGAAAGAAATTTATTGAAGCCTTTCGCAATCTCGTGAATAGAAGAATGATCTTTTAACGCCGTTTTAATGTTTGAAGCATAAAGGCCATCAGTGTGAATAATAAATTTTGACCCTTTTTCATATGAAAAAGTGCGGATGCGATATTTCTTCATTTTACCAGGTAAATATCCAGCGGTTGGAATTGGATAAATGTATTCCCCAGAAGGCAAATATAAGATGAAACGAACGTTTCCTACCGAGCCGTATGTAATAGTTTTGTCTACGAAATCCACCTTTAATATTCCGGCTGTCGCGCCTCTTTTACCTTTTAATTTCTTATGGCACTGTTTAAAAATCTCATGTACAGTTTCCTGCTGGTATTGCTTCACCGTTTGGCATATGATTTCAGATGATTCACGCGCAGCTTGTCCACTTCCCAACCCATCTGCGACAACACAAACAAATCTATGCTCGTCCGTACAGGTGAAAAAACTGTCTCCACAATAAGCACTGCCTACTTTTCCAACCTGACATGTCAAAAATTGAATATGTTCAGTTTCTTGATATTGAATCATTACCCTATCTCCATTGGATCAGCGTGAACAGCTTTTTTTAATTTTTTTAATGCTTGGCGCAATAGTCTGGAAACATGCATTTGGGAGATACCTAAAATTTCACCTATTTCTTTTTGACTGCGGTTATGATAAAAAGAATGTAGAATAATTTCTTTTTCTCTCTCAGTTAAAACGTGCATAATGTTTTCAATAGTCAGTTTTTGAAGAATGCGTTCAAAGCCCTCGTCTTTTTGTCCGACAAGATCTAAAATGGTGACCGCGGTTCCATCCGGTCCAGCTTCTATTGAGTGATCAACAGAAAGCGTATGATAGTTTTTGACCATTTCCATAGCTTCCAAAACTTCTTCCTCAGCTGCTCCTAAATATTCTGCTATTTCCTTGACCTTCGGAGAGCGCTCCAGCTGACTCGTCAACTGCTCCACCGCTGCATTTATTTTTGGTCCAAGTTCTTTCATTCTGCGGGGCACATGGACGCTCCACGTTTTATCCCGAAGATAGCGTTTGATTTCTCCAATAATCGTTGGAACAACAAACGCATCAAATGATTTCCCAACTGTTGGGTCGAAGCGATCAATCGCTCCCAATAAACCTATCATCCCGACCTGTACCAAATCCTCCTGATACATTTTCGAACTTGAGTACTTTTTTGCCAGTGCAACAACAATTGGCTGATAAAGTTCAATAATTTGTTCTTGTGCTTTTTCATCTTTATTTTCCTGAACTTGACGAATGAGTTCATGGATTTCGTTATTGCTTCGTTTTTGACCATGAGGTTTGTTCATTTCTCATTCGCTCCTCATTTAAAAGCTTGGACATCTTGACAGTTACTCCTGAGTTCATATCGATTGTCACTTCATCCATTAGCGTTTTAATTAGAAACAAACCTAAACCGCCCTCGCTCAATTTTTCAATCGGCATGGAAGGAGAATAAGGCCCGGTGTTTTCTTTCATTTTTGATAAATCGAAATTTTTTCCATCGTCTGAAACAGTGATCTCTAATCGATTTTCAAACAAGCTGAAGCCGATTCTCACTTCACCGTTTTCATTATGACCGTAGGCATGCTGCACCGCATTTGTACACGCTTCACTGACGGCAATCTTTAAATCTTCAATGTCATCATATGTGTACCCCATTCTATTGGCGATACCGGATAGAGTCAATCTGACAATCCCTATATACTCAGTTTTCGCAGGTATTTTCATTTCAATGTAATCAATACATTTATCCATTAATCCTCACCTTTTCTTGAAATCTCGATGATGCTGTCCAAACCGGTAATATGAAATAAGCGCTCCAGCCGCGGCGACAAATTTGTCAATTTCAGCTTTCCGCCTTGTTTTCTGACCGTTTTCAACAATCCGACAAAAACTCCTAATCCGGTTGAGTCCATATATTCAACATCTTTTAGGTTGACTTCAATAAAAGGTTCGCTTTCCTCAGAAATGGGCGCAAGTTTATTTTTTAGCGCTGGCGCAGTATAGGCATCAATCTCTCCTTTTAGATGCACATACGAAACCTTTTTTTCCTTTTTAATATCAATTTCAAGATTCATTCTGATCCCCCTCATAAAAGACAAAATCATCCATTCACTTATACCCTTTTTCGAAGCCGTTTAAACATTTTTTTTCATAATGATTAAGGTGAAATCATCCCGCAATTGAAAACCTTGCATTTTCTCAAAATCTTTATAAATATTTTCTACTATTTGTTGAGCAGGCAAATGTAAATGAGCTCGGATGGCGCTCGTCACTGCAGCTCTATCAATAAATCCTTCCTTCGTTCTTGTTTCAGTTACTCCATCTGACAAAAGAATAATCATATCGTTTTGGAAAAGATTTAATTCATATTGCTCATATTTCACTTGCCGGTCAACACCTAAAACAAGCCCTTTTGATTGAAGGTCATAAAAGTGATCCTCGCTGGCGCAATAATAAAAGCCCGGTTCATGTCCTGCAGATGCATATGTAATCTTATTCGTCCGAAAATCGTACTTACCAAAAAACATGGTAATAAACATATTGACATCGATGTTTTGTTCAACAACTCTATTTAAATTTTCTAATATGTAGCTCGGATTTTGCCTTGATTCCAGGAGGCTGTCCATCGCATATTTAATCATTGATATACACAATGCTGCAGGTATGCCTTTGCCTATGACATCCGCAATCGCAACGCTCATTGTGTTTTCATGTTCTGCAAACTGGTAATAATCTCCGTTCATAATTTTGGCAGGAACGCTGATGACCCCTATGTCCAATTCTTCGACTTTTGGAATATTTGTTTGCAGCAGTGCCTGCTGTACGTTTGCTGCAATTTCAATTTCGGATTTCAGCTCAAGCTGCCTGCCCCTCAAAAATTGATGTTCTTGATAAGCCAGACCATAACCAACCATTACCTCCAATAAAAAGTCAAAGGAATCTAAAATCTTTTTTGGTATGTCTGGAAATAATTCTTTTAAAACTTTTAAATGGATGTTGATGATTTCCTCAGGCGGTATTTTATGTTCAATTGCTTTCCAACTGAAGCGCTGCCCTTCATATAAAGCTTGTTCGGTCAGTTCTTGAATGTAATTTGCTAACATCTCTTTATATTTCATTTGAATATCATCATCAAACGCCATAAAATCCTCCTAACGAAGCCATTTCACCACTTGTACAACGGTCCCTTCGCCTGTCTTTGAGTCGATATAAAATTCGTCCATTAAGCGCTTAACACCAGGCAATCCAGCCCCAAGTCCTCCTGACGTCGTAAATCCATCCTCCATTGCCTTGCGAATATCAGGAATTCCCGGCCCATGATCAGAGGCGGTAATTTTAATTCCTTTTTTTTCTTTTTCTTCAATTTTATCGATGTAAATTTTCCCACCATTTGCATAATGATAAATGTTCCTTGCTAATTCTGATATTGCGGTGGTAATCCGGGCTTGGTCCACTGCGCCGAATCCAAGTTCTTTCGCAGCATGACGACCCAATTGGCGGGCAGCCACAATATCCCATTCGTTCATAATCATTACACAGGATTGGCCATCCATTCTAATCCTCCAGCTCCTTAAGCAATTCCAGCCCTTTTTCCAAGTCAAGCGCAGTATGAATATCTTCCAGTTCAATGCCTAATTCGATCAGCGTAATAGCCACAGCAGGCTGAATACCTGTCAATACGACCGTCGCCCCCATTAACTTAGACATGTTGACACAGTCCCCTAAAATCTTGGCGATAAATGAATCAATGACATCAACGGAAGTTAAATCAATGACAACACCTGTTGCTCCTGTTTCATGAATTTTCTTTAATAAATCTTCCTGAAATTGCATCGCTGTTTTGTCGTCCAGCTCCCACTGTATTGAAATTAATAGATTATTATACAGTTTTAAAATAGGTATTTTCGACGTTTTCATCATCTGCGTTCACCCATTGAAACAATTTTTCGATTGGTCATTTCAAGCGCAGCTTCGATGCCTTTTTGAAGGGTATTTTTCGTCGTAATTTGACTTAAATCAATGCCTAGATTCACTATCGTTTGCGCAATTTCAGGGCGAATGCCGACAAGCAAACTTTTTGCTCCTACAAGACGAACTGCTTCTGCAGCTTGTATAATGTGATGGGCTACCATCGTATCCACAACAGGCACACCGGTTATATCAATCAGCACCACTTCAGAACGATATTTAACGACCCCTTTTAATAAATTTTCCATAATTCTTTTGGCACGGTCCGTATCAATCGTTCCAATCAATGGCATAACAGTGATGCTATCAAAAACCGGAATCAACGGCGCAGACAATTCTTGCAGAGCCATTTTTTGGAGATTAATGGTTCTTTCATATGAAGAGGTATATTGCAGAAATACTTCCCGATTAACCGGTGAGGTAACTTTCTCTATCTCCGATAATAATTCAAGCGGATCACCCGGTATTTGTTTCTCAAGCAATTTAGCAAATAATATTTTTTCAAAAGTATGTAAGCATTGAGCAATTTTGTCCATTGGCCAGTCAAGCTGGACAATCCGTTTTGAAAATTCATGAATTTTTCCAGAAAATTCATCTTCTTTGTTTTTGCTCCATTCGATGAGAATATTCACATATTCTGCAGCAATTGCTTGATCAATTTGATCAGACTCAGCGGAAATTGATTGGGCATCAGCCTTGTTGAAGCGATCAATCCAATCCTTCATAATCTCGTCTCGATGCATTCGGATAAATTCAACTATTTCAGAAATTTTCAGTGACATGTTGCATGTCTCCTTTCAAAAACTTTGCCTTTTCAACTTTTATACTGTAGATGAGCAATTTTCATAACAATAATTACCATACCAAAAGAGACAAACAGGGTACCCCTTATGCCACATGGAGCTGTTTTTTGACAACATCAATGGGAATATCTTGCTTCGCTGCATGGTAAATGAACTCGACGAGACTATGCCCTTTCTTCGTTCGGAGAAGATCAAGCCCAGTAGAGAAATCCCGGTTGGACTCGACCATACTGTACACATAAGCGAGTTGCACCAAGATCCAATACCGTTTCACCGCCCGACGATGACGAACACGGTACCCATCGAGCTTCAGCTGGTCTTTCGCTTGTCGAAAAAAGCATTCGATCGACCAACGTTGGGCATAGTAGCGCAAGATCTCTTCATCGCTTAGCTCCCGGTCGGTGCTCAAGACGCAGTGAAGATGTTCGGGTGTCATCGGCTGATCGGCTTTCCAAGCCAACAACACAACGGCATCATCGAGACCTTTCAGCGATCCCTCGTAGCGATACACGCGATAACGCTCTTCTCCCACCGTGACGAGATGGGTGTCGTTCGGTTCGATATAGCGGGCAAACTGTTTGGCTTGGATGGCGATGCCTTTCGGATAGAGAATCCGGTTCGTTTTGAGCATCGCGATGACGTGAAATCCTTTTTTCAGACAGGCTTCCACGAGCGCTTGCGATGGATACCACGAATCCATCAGCACATAAACGGGACGGCGTACATCCAAAGAAGAAAGCATCTCGATCGCGAGTTCCCCCTTGCTTTTCCCAGCCGCCTTGTCGTAGAGGCGGAACGCAAAGGGAAAAGCCTGGGTCATCGTATGAACCATGAGCCAAACAAGAGAATGTCCCCAGATCGACTTTTTCTCTGTGTGAGAATAGTGCCAATCACACCCTTGAATGGCGTGCGTTGCCCGTGACGAAGGCTTGATTTTTTGGCAAATCGTATCATCGATCGAAACAAAAAGGGGTTGATTTTTCTGTTTGGCGATCCGTTCGACACGATGAAGCATCCATTGCTGGAGTTTGCCAAGCAGCGTCTCTTCATCCCAAGGGCTTTTCGTGAAAAAATGGCTGAGTGTCGTTCGATGATTGGGGTGAAAGCTCCAATGATGAAGATCGGTCAACGTTCCAGAAAAGCCTTTCGTGATCATCGCATCCACGATATGAACGAGATGCTTCATGACAGGTTTTGAAAAATAAAGTGCCAACCCCAACATCGTGAAAAACTTGTGGATTCCTTGATGATGTGCTAATCTATTCATGAGACATGAACCTCCTTGTGTGAATGGTTTGTTGGCACATCTATTCTAACCAAGGAATCGGGTTCATGTCTCCTTTTTTGTTTCGATGTAAATTTATGTTAGTGATTTTGCTCATCTACTGTTTTATAGAAAAATCACTAGCGTTGCATTAATTTAATTCGAAAATTCCGAATTGAAAAAAGTCCATAAAAAAATCCTTTATAATGGATGGTACAGGTGGTCCCTGTCCAAATCCAATATAAAGGATGAAGCCTATGGACAAGGATACACTATTTTCTTCATTTGGTAAATGGGTCACTCCTCTCAATTCTGTTAAATTTACACAAAGAATTGAAGAGATGAAACAAGATAAATATACGAAAAAATTAACCACAAAAGCGTATTTACTTTTGTTTTTGCATGCTCAACTTCAACAACGAGAAGGACTGCGCGCCATCGCCGATGATGCGTTACTGGATGATTTTCAGCGAGAATTAGGATTGACATCTATTAGTGCTTCACAACTTTCTCGAAAACATCGCCAAGTAAAACCCGAATTGCTCGCAGAAATCTTTCTGGATTTAGTGAATCAAATCCGCCAGATGTCCACGAATTCCTCCAGTCAGGTGAGTGGCTTAAAAATCGTGGATTCTACGACCATTTCACTGAATCTGAAAAAATATCAATGGGCTACGTTTCGCAAAACGAAGTCGGGAATTAAGGTTCATTTACGACTGGTGTTTGTCAATGAAGATACGGTTTATCCGGAAAAAATGGTCATGACCCCAGCAGGGAACAATGATCGAACACAAATGGAACAACTGATCGACGAAACAGATGCCATGTACGTGTTTGATCGTGGTTATGTAGACTACGAAAAGTTCGATTATTACTGTGATAAAGGCCTCTTTTTCGCCTCCCGTCTGAAAAAGAATGCCTATGTTCGATTTCTTGAATCGTTCTCTGTCCCATCCAATTCCTCTATTTTATCTGATTCGATGGTGGTCATTGGGACACCACAAAAACGAACGGAAAATGTCTTTCGATTAATCGAAACATTCGATTCGGACGGGAATCGAATTCGAATCATTACGAACCGATTCGACCTAGATCCAGAAGAACTTGGTGATATCTATCGTTCTCGATGGGCCATTGAACTATTTTTTAAGTGGATTAAGCAACGTTTAACACTCAAACATCTTTATGGAACGAGTCCAGAAGCTGTAGAAAATCAGGTTTACTTAGCTCTGATTTCTTACTGTTTACTCATTCTTATTCAACTTGAAATGAAATCGAAACATTCTCTCACCCAGATTTATCGTTGGCTTCGCGTTTTTCTTTGGAAACCAAGTACCGTGTGGGTGGAACGAATTCAACGGGAATGAGTTGAAAAAAGTCGGCGAAGCGCAGTAGCCATGTAACAATAAAACAAATACATTTATTACCAAATGGATAGTGATCACCTTTAGTTGGTTACTGCCTTGTTTTTCGTTTATTATAAAATATTTTATTCAGAAAATTCTGCATAAAATGTTTTTATTTTTTATGCAACGCTACTGTAGAAAAATAAAAAAAAATTATAGATATGTTCCCGTTTTTATCATTTTTCTTCCACAATATCTGCTAATGCTGTCGCATGCATTGCTTACAGCTATTTTATAAAGGGAATGCGGCAAATCTTCCTTTCGCTTCTCGACTATGGAAGATGCTGTTTTTAAATGCTTCGTCGTTTAAAAAAGCGAATGCAGCTTGTCAGCACGTCTGTTCATTTTTGCGCAAAAATCAAAAATACCACAGTTTCGCAACTGTGGACATTTTTTCAATCTTATTTATTTTAAACATTCTACCTGCAGGCAGTCCTTTTGAAAAGATCGTTGAAATATACGTAAAAAATATTAGAAATCGATCAGGCCTAAACTGATTTGTAAGGCATCGTCCACTTTATCCATCATTTCATCATCAAGATGGGTAATTTTATCCGTTAACCGTTGTTTATCAATCGTTCTAATCTGCTCAAGCAAAATGACCGAATCCCGTTCAAATCCATATTTTTTCGCATCAATTTCAACATGAGTCGGCAATTTTGCTTTTTGAATTTGTGCTGTAATAGCGGCTACGATCACCGTTGGACTAAAACGATTCCCTATATCATTTTGGATAATTAAAACTGGACGAACGCCGCCTTGCTCTGAACCAACTACAGGGGATAAATCAGCAAAATAAACGTCGCCGCGTTTAACAATCAAAAGATTACCCCCCGCTAACTAAGCGTTCAACGGTGTGTTCAGCCTCATACTCTGCCAGAAAAGCCTCCGATGCAATATTTAGATTGATCTTCGCCATTTCCATATAACCGCGTCTCATTGACTCGCGAATTTGGCGTTTTTTACGCTCTCTCAAATACATTTTCATTGCTTGATAAATAAATTCACTTCTGTTTCCGTTTTCCTGTTTCACGATTCCATCTAATTCAGAAACAAGTGCTTGTGGCAATCGAACAATAATTTCCGTTGTTGAGCTGGATTCAGACACCAAAATACACCTCCACCGTTCCTACAAAGCCGAAATCATTTTATTCCAATATTAATATTAACATTTATATTCGTTGAAGCAAAGCCATTTTTCAAATAATTTCTTCAATATTATCGGCATTGATATGAATATTTTATTCAAGTTTCTTCATTTTTCAGTAAGCAGAGGATTTCTTACGTTTGTTTTGCCACCATTTCTTATATAAATCCGAGGAACCCGCCAATTGATCATGCATGGAATTTCATAATTAATCGTTTCCAGCCGTTTGGCCACTTCATCGACTGAAATCATGTCATTGCCTTGTGAACCGATAAGTGTCACTTTTGTCCCGACAGGTTTTTTTTCCGGAAGCTTAATCATCAGTTGATCCATGCAAATGCGCCCGATAATAGGAACGCGCCTTCCATCGACAAGAACTTCCGAACCAGTCAATTTTCGAATCCATCCATCAGCATAACCGATTGGAACCGTACCAATCCATTCCTCCTCTTTCGCTGCGTATGTTGCTCCGTAACTTACTTTTTCCCCTTTTTTTATTTTTTTAATATGAACAATCTTTGAGTGTAAAGAAAAGGCTTCATATAACGGAAAAGGCAGCGTGCTTTTGATAAATTCCGACGGCGCCAAACCATACATGGAAATGCCAAAGCGAACCGCATTAAAAGTTTTTGTTGGAAAGCGAAGAGTCGCAGCACTGTTAGCACAATGAATAATCAAACCGTCTGTATCCACGATTTGCAATAATTCCAGGAAACGTTCATATTGCTGTTCAAAATATGCTGTATCGTGTTCGTCTGCTGTGGCAAAATGAGTGAATATACCTTCTAATCGACATAACTGCTGTCCCTTTATGAGCGAAATGGCTTGTTCGAGTTCTTTTTTATCTCTTATTCCGATCCGTCCCATACCTGTGTCTAATTTCAAGTGGATGTTGACTGATGTTTTCCCTAAATATTTCCCAGCACTTTCCAGCCATTCAGCTGAATAGGCAGTCACACTTATCCCATTTTCTCCTGCAACTGTAACATCTTCTGGTCTTACCGCTCCTAAAACGAGGATAGGGGCCTTTATTCCTGCTTGTCTCAATTTCAATGCTTCATCTAGAAAAGCGACTGCTAATTTAGCAGCACCTGCTGACAATGCTGCTTGGGCAACTTCCACATCTCCATGACCATAAGCATTAGCTTTCACAACAGCAATAATTTCAGTTTCATTCGGCAAATGTTCCTTTAATCCATGAATGTTCGCTTCAATATGATCTAAATTAATTTCTGCCCATGTATCTCGGAAATAGTTCTGCATCTTAATTTCATCTCCAACGATATCGTTTTGTTTATTTTATATCACTGTTTCTTTTTAAACAATAGTACATAAAAAAGGCGGCAGAAGATCGTTTCTTTTGCCGCTCAATTTTACTACTTCCCTGATTGGCTTTGTACAGAACGAGCAACTGCAATCATTTCTTCTTGCGTCAGTTCGTTTGAAGCGAGCATATAATCCACACCATTATATGTCCATGTTAAAGAATTGTCGGTCAGCGCTCCAACTGCAAACCCTAAATCGACCAGCTCTCCGCTGACAAATTCTGAAGAGGTAACTGGTGAAACTTCCGCAAGCTCCTCAATAAGAGTAAATGATTTTTCGCCTCCGTAAGTTAATACTACTCGTTTTCCGCTATCTGTATTCAGCTCTTTTTCTTGGACGAGATCGACACCTTCCGGCAAGTCTTCCTTAAGCGGATAAAGAACAGCAAATTGTTTGTTCGCTGATTGAGCCAAAACAGGAATATCCACTTGGGCATTGGACATCGTTTTTTCTATTTCAAAGGCATTTTTATCAAATTTTGGATTCGATTCAAAATTGGAAAATTCAACAGAAACAAGCGCATTCCGATCAACATCCATCACTTTCACATATGAAGGTGTCAAATTTTTCTTATGAAATGCAATTTTTTGGTATGGGAGCATTTGATTGTTTTGATAATTGGTTTTTGTTTCAAATACATAGTTCTTTTCCCCGACTTCGAATTTCGCTTCTTTATCCTTCAATATATCTTGGACAAGCGATTCATACAGGTAAGCTTGACTCGAATTTTGCGGCCAATTGCTTTGGAAACGGAAGCTTTTGTTCAAAGCAGGAGTCAGAACAAATACCCCATCATCATTTCTTAAAATAATTTGGCTTTGATCCCTGTCATCATTTTTTAATAGCACTCGATAATAATGGGGCTTTTTGTGCCAAATTTCCACTTCATACACATGCGGCTCTTCCGCTGTTTTGATCGTCATTTTGGCGTTCACCTTATAGCCTTTTAATTCTTCAATTTTTTTGTTCAATGCACTTGAAACGTCTTCTTTTGATTTTACGCCACATGCAGATATTAATCCCACAAAAAGCAGACAGACAATCACGAGCTTTACGCCTCTCGTCAAATTTTTCAACCCCTTTGCCTCAATTAGCGTCACTAGGAAGTTTTGAAGAGTCAGTGAACAATTTCTGACTTGTCTCCCCTACCGCATTACAACTATATGAGGCAAGGTCAGCAAATATGCAGACTAGCTTGACAGGCTTTCAATGATTACTTGCGCAGCAGCAAAATTTTTTGAATGAGTGATTGTCACAAACACCCGGTCTGATGTAATATTTTGCACAATGATCGGTTTCCCTTTTTCATCATGTAAAATTTCAATATCTAAAAAGCCCACTGTCTTTCCGATTCCTGTCCCTAATGCTTTGCTAAATGCTTCTTTAGCGGCAAATCTGCCTGCCAAAAACTCCAATTGTCTTGAATCCCGCAATTTATTAAAGATTTCCTTTTCGCGAAACGATAAGATTCTGTCAATAATGTTGGATCTCCGCTCCATAATATCTTTCATCCTGTCCATTTCAACGATATCAAGTCCAATCCCAACGATCACACCATCACATCCCTTTAATTTTCTACTGTACTATTTATAAATTGAAAATCATACAAATGATTATAGAATACTTGTCCTGTTGAAAAGGAGAATTCACATGTTTCGCAGAACAGAAAGCCTTCACACTTTTATTCGCCTTTATCCTGCTGTCACGATCATAAGCTGCATACATGTTGTGTTATGGATTATGATGAAACTTTCTTTCCCAATATTTACGCTTCTATTTTCTTTTTTAACCGGATACAATGCAGGGGTTCATTCAGGGGAATGGTGGCGGCTCATTACACCAATTTTTTTGCATACTAGCTTTTCCCATCTTTTGTTTAATACAATCACACTTGTTATTTTTGCCCCGCCGCTGGAACGAATGGTAAAGTCAATTTATTTTCTGGTCATTTACAGTGCATCAGGCATTATAGCCAACATTGCAACCTATTTGATCATGCCAATGGATTATTCTCATGCAGGAGCTTCAGGGGCGATTTTTGGCATTTTGGGCACGTACATGTTCATCTGTTTTTTCCGAAAGGAATATATGGATCAAAAAAACTCTCAAATGATCTTAACGGTTACAGCCATAGCTCTCGTACTGTCCTTTATTGATGCCCATATCAATGTAGTTGCACATGTAACAGGACTTCTGGCTGGATTTTTGCTAGGTAAAGTGTTTGTCCGCAAAAAACCAAGCTTCATTCATTATACGTATTATCATCAACCGGTTCGGCAGGAAGGAATGAAATTATTTTTCAAAAAATGGTCGATATGGATTTTTGTTTTCGTTTTTATACTTGCGGCTATTTTATATGTGTTGTAAAAATTTAAATCACTCCCATCCACATGAGAGATGGGAGCTTCTAAACTTGTCCTTCACTTCTTCTTGAAAACCATTTATAAATTTCCATTCCGTCCTTTTCCTCGAGGTTTTTAACAGCAAAAAAGCTTCCAGTAGACTTGGAAATAATACTGCACTGAACAGAAGTCAGATCTTTTTGTCTCTGAAAATAGGATTGTTTCAATTCCAATGATTGAATCCGCTTTTTTTCGAAAAAGACGGTTGTCTTATTCAACACGCGGAAAGACAGCGTCAATTCTTTTCCATTTAAATACCAACCTGTATCTTTATATTGAAAATATCCGAGCACCAGTGCAAAAGGAATGAGAATAAGTGATAAGTAGCCCCATGGTTTAAAAAACAAGCATAAAGGGACGGCTATGAGAAGTGATAAAATCAGCATACGGAGCAAAAATCTGGACAGCGCACGCCGCGGAACCGGGTGCAGTGTCTCGTTTATCGTCAAATGGAAAAAGCTTTCAACCTTTTCTTTAACTTGTTTCTTCCGAATTAACGGAAACAAAATGGTCTCGACATCCTTGTCACTTCCTCCTCCCGCCGATTCAATATGTACAGTTGCATATCCAAAAGGCTGGCGCAGCCAATTTTCTGTTACTTTAATTGCTTGAATACGATCTATTGGTATAGAAATCTGTTTTTTTTCAAAAATGCCACTTGAAATAATAATTTGTCCGGCTTCTTCTCGAACTGTAAAATCTCCGTACTGGAGTAAAACCCCGATAAAGCTTATAATCCACGCAATGATCAAACCAATCAAACATAAGATGACAATCATCGTCACACTTGCATGGACAATCCATTCCAGCTTGTCAAATATTTTTTCGTACGGAATAATTTCATCAAATTGGCTTAAAAAGGCTACGATTGACAGAGCAACCCCTAAGCCGCTTGAAGTTGCTGCAGTAATAAGCAGTTCGTTAAAGCTTATTTTGTAAAGAACCCTTCCTTCTTCCAGTTTGTCTTGCTCTGCTTCTCCTTGTGCTATTTGTCTTTTTTGCTCCTTGATGATTGTCCGAATCTGTTCTGCCTCTTCTTTCCGTATGGCGCTAAGTTCAACCTCTGCTTCGCCCATGCCGCCCGCTGTTTCGATTTCAAGCTTCACTACACCGAAGAGGCGCTGGATGAAACCGGCGGTTACATTTATGGATTGAATTCTTTCAATCGGTATATATCGATTTTTTTTTAAAAAAACGCCCTGCTCAACACGAAATTCATTTTCTTCAATGCGATAAGTAAATTTCAACCAATTTAACACACTGGAAATGATCGTGAGTATAAGTGCTAGAATCGTTCCGATCAATAAAAACGACCGGATGTTTCCTATGTTTGTGACAAACAAGAAAATATTCGTTACTATAATTTCTTTAATCGCCTTCGCAATTTTCACTAAAACAGCTACGGGATGCAATCTTTTCTGATCATACATCATCCTTCGCCTCCCGTGCCAATTTCGAGATATAATCGCGAAGCTGATCCGCTTCTTCCATTTCCAGGGCAGGAATCTCGTGAACCGTTGCTGCAGTGGAAATAGTTACAGTCGCCAAGTTATATTTTCTTAAAATCGGTCCTTGTGAGGTATCTACATGCTGAACTCTCACCATTGGAACAAGCACACGGGTAACTGTAAACAATCCATGCTGCAAATCCAGTTCATTCTCATGAACTTCATATCGCCATATTTTCAACCGAATATTTGGAAAAATGAAAATGGAACAAATAGAAGACACCAACCAAATAATTGCCAATATAGGAATAATCCATTTCGGCCAGTTGAAAAAAAATATCAATAAAGATATGCCTATGATCACCAGCAACTCAACGATGCTCCAAATAGCCGCAGTGATCTTCCATACAGTAACAGCTTTAGGACTAATGCGATTTTGTGGTTCGCGCCGCAAGTTTTTCCCTCCCTTGTCTCCTTCTGTAAAAAATTACGTTTCATTTAGGCAAAAAGTTTCAAATATATAAAAAGGAGGCAGCTCCAAGTTTTGGAATGCCTCTTTTTCCATGTCTGATTATTCTTTTTCATTCCAATTATTTTGGGCTAGCCGATCCTTTTGTCGATCTTGCTGAATGAAAGGAGCGTTTCCGTCCAACCCGTTTGTTTTTTAAATCAAGCTTTCGTTTATTTCTGCTTTTTTCTTTCTTCATAGGGAGAGGAGGTTCCTCCGTCAATTTTACAGGTGTCGTATCCGGCTCCTTCGTTAACATTTTAATAGCTGCTGCAAGCAATGGGACGGAATCATATTTTTCCAATAGCTCCGCAGCAAAATTTTTATACTGATCTAAATTTTCAGTTTCCACTACAGAGCAAATTTTTTCGACCGTCATTTTTTGTTTTCCTACTAGTGCTTCATCTAAAGTAGGAGGACGCATTCGATCCATTTTTCTTTTTGTTGTATGCTCAATGGTTTCCAAAATACCGCGTTCCCTTGCGGTTATAAACGTCATCGCTTTTCCTGACTTCCCAGCCCGTCCTGTTCTTCCAATTCTATGCACATAGCTTTCAGGGTCTTGAGGTACATCAAAATTATATATATGGGTGATACCAGATATATCAAGCCCTCTGGCTGCTACGTCTGTTGCAACAAGTACATCAATGGCTCCATTTTTAAATTTGTTCAAAACAGATAAGCGTTTCGCTTGGCTTAAATCGCCATGAATTCCTTCTGCTGAATAGCCGCGGACATTTAATGCTTCAGAAAGTTCGTCCACTCGGCGCTTTGTCCTGCCAAACACAATCGCAAGCTCCGGTGATTGCAGATCAAGAAGTCTTGTCAAAACGTCAAATTTTTGTTTTTCAGGCACTTCTAAATAATATTGCTGCACATTTGGAACCGTTACTTCTTTCGCTTTTACACGGACATGAGTCGGATTTTTCATAAAGCGTTCTGCAATTGATTTAATTGGACCAGGCATTGTCGCAGAAAATAGAAGGGTTTGACGCTCCCTAGGAATATTTGAAAGAATGTGCTCAATATCATCAATAAACCCCATGTTGAGCATTTCATCCGCTTCATCTAAAACGACAGTGTGCACAGAATCAAGCCGCAGCGTATTGCGCCGTATGTGATCCAATAACCTTCCAGGTGTTCCAACAATGATGTGGGGAGGCTTCTTCAAAGCCCGAATCTGCCTGGAAATGTCCTGGCCTCCGTAAATCGGCAATACTCTTGTCCGTTTATCATAGCCGATTTTATATAACTCTTCTGATACTTGTATAGCAAGTTCCCGTGTTGGGGCTATCACAATCGCTTGAACAGCTGAATCATGAACATTAATTTTTTCTACTAAAGGGATGCCAAAAGCTGCTGTTTTTCCTGTCCCTGTTTGCGCTTGTCCAATGATGTCTTTATTGTTCAAGCCTAAAGGGATCGCCTGCATTTGAATGGGAGTCGCTTCTTCAAAGCCCATTCTTTTTATTGATTTTAACAGCTCCGGACTCAACCCGAACTGGTGAAACAAATTTGTCAATTTTTCCAAACTCCTTTAAGACTTTTATTAAGCGCTGCTGGATAAAAAGGCTCTTGTGCGTATTTTCTAGAAACTGTAAGCTTATCATAGTCGTGAGAATAGTGTAAACTCCGATTTTTGCTGGAAAGTACGCATAGGGATTTTTATCCATTCACCGCAGGTGTTATCATACCATTTCCATCAATCTATTTCAACTTACCGCACTATAGATAAAAAAGCATAAAAACAAAAGCACAAGCAAAATGATGTTTTATTTTATTTTATAAGGTGGGCGTAAAACCCCTATACCTTTAGGTTAGGGGATGTAAGCCCTAATTTTTGTCCAACTGTTCGAGTGCATATTGAATGAGATAAATAATTGTTTGGGTACGAGTTGTAAAACCTTTCTTTTCTTTGAATTCGTCAATTCGTTTCAGTAACTCTTTTGGATAACGCATATTCAAAACTTGCGACATTTTTTTAAAACCCCCATTGTGTATTAAAATAATACATGATATAATCAATGTATATTATAATAATACACAAACAGGGAGGTGAAAATCAATGATGATAAATAAGGTGTATAAATTTAGAATCTACCCAAACAAAGAACAAGAAATATTAATTAATAAAACATTTGGTTGCTGTCGATTTGTATTTAATCATTTTTTAGCAAAATGGAATGATATTTACAAGGAAACAGGTAAAGGATTAACTTATAACGCTTGTTCTTCTCAATTAACACAACTAAAAAAGGAATTAGTGTGGTTAAAAGAAGTAGACAGCATCGCTCTTCAATCATCACTCAAAAACCTTGTGGATGCGTACAATCGTTTTTTCAAGAAACAAAACGATAAACCACGTTTCAAGTCTAAGAAGAATAAGGTTCAATCTTACACGACTAAGTATACAAACGGAAATATAGCCATTATAGATAACAAAATTAAGCTACCTAAACTTGGTCTTGTTAAGTTTGCCAAAAGTCGAGAAGTAGAAGGTCGTATTCTTAGTGCGACTGTTAGACGAAATCCAAGTGGCAAATACTTTGTGTCCATTTTGGTTGAAACAGAAGTACAAGAGTTGCCGAAAACAGGTTCAGCCGTTGGCATAGATGTTGGCTTAAAGGACTTCGCTATTCTTTCTGATGGAACAAAATATACAAACCCTAAATGGTTTCGTAAGCTAGAAAAGAAATTAGCAAAAGCACAACGTATTCTTTCAAGACGTAAGAAAGGTAGTTCTAATTGGAATAAGCAACGAATTAAAGTTGCTCGCATCCATGAAAAGATTGCCAATACTCGTAAGGATTATTTAGACAAAATTTCAACCGAGATTGTCAAAAACCACGACATTATCGGGATAGAAAATTTGTCTGTTAGTAATATGCTTAAAAATGGTAATCCTGCAAAGGCAATCAGTGAAATATCATGGTCACAGTTCAGAACCATGTTAGAGTACAAAGCAAAGTGGTACGGAAAGCAAGTTGTAACGGTGGCGAAAAATTTTCCATCTAGTCAGCTTTGTTCGTGTTGTGGCTACCAAAACAAAGACGTTAAAAATCTTGCGTTGCGTGAATGGGAGTGCCCTAATTGTTATACCCATCATGACCGAGATATTAACGCAAGTATCAATATCAAAAATGAAGCCATAAGGCTTCTAACCGTAGGAACTACGGGGATAGCTTAGTAAATTAAGGTTCGTTAGAACCTTCTACCTAAGAATCCACTGCGGCTTTAGCCTAGTGGTAGTTCAATCTTTCATTAATGCATGAACAACATCTTCCAGCTTCATTCCTCTGGACGCTTTCACTAACACAAGATCTTTTGAGCCTAGAGCTTTCTTTAATTCATGAATGAGTTCATCTTTGTCAAAAAACACATGAATTTTTCTTTCATCTATAACTTTCTTTGCACCAACGGCAATTTCTTTTCCGAGTTTTCCAAATGTAAAGAGGTGATCAATTTCTTGATCAGACAGCATCATTCCTACTTCTTGATGAAGTTCAACTTCTCTTTCGCCAAGCTCCAGCATATCCCCTAAGACAAGAATTTTTTGCGAATATCCTTTTAGACCATGGACTAGATCAATGGCTGCTTTCATCGCTGTAGGATTCGCGTTATATGCATCATTTATGATGGACAGACCGTTCTTCGTTTGAATCAATTCAAGTCTCATGTTTGTTATTTTCAAATCGCGAAGCCCTTTTTCAATACGATCCAGTCCGATCTTTAGCAGTTCTCCAACAGCGATCGCTGCCAATGCGTTTAAAACATTGTGACGGCCTAAAACAGGGATAAAAAAAGGCTGTTCAGCTATATTGGCGCGAAACCGTGTTCCTTCACCCAACAGCTCCATTGATGTCGGAAAAAGATTATTGTTTTTATTTTCTCCAAACGTTACGGTTTGACATGAATAGTCTTTTTTTAACAAAGGCTCATCACCATGATAAATGAGCGTTCCATTCTCTTTTAAACCCTTTATAATTTCAAGCTTTGCTTCCGCAATCCCTTCACGAGAGCCTAAATCTTGTAAATGAGCATCGCCGATATTGGTAATGACGGCTATATCAGGACGTGCAATTGATGATAATAATTCAATTTCTCCCTTAGCATTCATGCCCATTTCTAATACGGCCACTTCTGTATCTTCAGGCATATCTAATATTGTTAAAGGCAGACCGATATGGTTGTTGAAATTCCCTTTCGTTTTATGCACGCGATACCGAGTGCCCACAACCGATGCGATCATATCTTTTGTCGTTGTTTTGCCATTAGAGCCTGTAATCCCTACTACTTTTGGGTTTACTGCCAACAAATAGTGAGAAGCAATCTGCTGCAATGCTGCCAAGGTATCGTCGACAATGATCAATGGTTTGTCTTGCGGCGGATTCGGGACTGATCTAGACCATAAGGAGGCATGAGCACCATTTTCGAACGCTTTCTCGACAAAGTCATGTCCATTAAACTTTTCGCCAATAATGGGTACAAATAAGTTTCCTTTACGGACATTCCGCGAATCAGTCGTTACTCCTTCGATGGTAATCTTCTCAAATTCCTCTTTTAATTCTGCGTTGTTTGCCATCTGCTTAATTGCTGATAATTGCCGTTTTATCATGCTTTTTTGTTCTCCTTTCAAAAGGCGGCTTTACACAGCCGCCCTAAGAACGATCTTTAAATAGTATACTTGATTCTCTGTTTTAGTTCATATCGCTCGATTCCAAGCTGAACCAATTTTTCAATCAACGCCGGATAATCGATGCCGCTGTGCTTCCATAAAAGAGGGAACATGCTAAACGGCGTAAATCCAGGCATTGTGTTCACTTCATTGATCAACGGTGTTCCGTCTTTTCTCAAGAAAAAGTCTGCCCGAACAAGTCCAGAACCATCGATAGCTTTAAATGCTTTCAGCGCCATTTTCTTGATTTGTTCATATTGCTCTTCCGTTATGTCAGCTGGAATAATGAGCTCCGTATCTCCGTCTTCATATTTCGCTTTATAATCGTAAAACTCTTTTTTCGGAGCAATTTCCCCAACAACAGAGCAGATCGGTTCGTCATTTCCAATTACTCCGATTTCAACTTCCCTTCCATCAATACTTTCTTCAATAATCAGCTTCCGATCATACAGAAACGCTTCTTCAATAGATTGAATGAGCGATTGCCGATCTTTTGCCTTGCTGATACCTACGCTTGAGCCGAGGTTGGCTGGCTTTACAAAGCAAGGATACCCGAGCTGCTCCTCGACTTTTTGAAAAACCTTCTCTTTATCTTTTTCCCAGTCTTTGCTCGTAAACCAAACGTACTTTGCCTGAGCAAGTCCTGCTTGGGCAAATAAATTTTTCATAATGATTTTATCCATTCCCGCTGCTGAAGCCAAAACTCCATTCCCAACATAAGGTATATTCAGCAATTCCAGCATTCCTTGTATCGTTCCATCTTCACCATTCGGTCCATGCAATAGCGGAAATACGACATGGACTGGATCAGCGCTTCCTGGAGCGTTAAATAGCTCTTGACTGAAAGGTACCGGCAAATGTTCACCTTTTTCTCCAGCTTCGGAATTTCCCGCTAGAAACTTCAAGTCTTCTACTCTTTCAACTGGACCGTTCAATTGCTTTCCTTTTACCCATTGCCCTTGCTCCGTAATGTAAATTGGATGTATGTCAAATTTATTTTTATCGAGAGCGTTTATTACTGCCCGAGCTGTTTGTAATGATACTTGATGCTCGGCAGATTTGCCCCCATATACAAGCGCCAGTTTGATTGCCATTTATTTTTTCCTCCCGTTTTGAAAAAAATCATCTGTTTTATTTTATCATTATATAGGTTGTTTTTGTTATCATTGCCGAACAATTTATTTGCGGGAGAAAAAAATTCACTTCTTCTTTACCATGAATTAAAATAAATACGAAGGAAGGAGGGGTTATCCAATGAAGCCAATAGAGACAGCAGAACAGTTTGAACAAGTGATTCAGAGCAATCAAGAAACCATCATCAAGTTTTTTGCCGATTGGTGCCCTGATTGCAAAAGAATGGACATGTTTATCGGCGACATTTTAGAAGAATACGGTCAATATGAATGGTATGAGATCAATAAAGATCAATTCCCCGACCTAGCTGAAAAATATCAAGTAATGGGAATTCCAAGCATTTTAATTTTTAAAAACAACGAAAAAATCGCTCATCTGCACAGCGCATACGCAAAAACACCTGAGGAAGTGAAAGAATTTTTAGGCTCGCATCTTAAATAAAGAAAAAGCCGCTGGGGGTGTCTAATAAGTCGTTTTTACGGCTTATTGACGCCCCCATGAATGTTTTAGAAACGTTGATATATCGGTGTTTATGATTTTTTGTTTTCAATGGCGATTTGATTTTCTAAGACAGCCCTTTCATAAAAAGCACGAATCTAAAAAAACTGGACTTCGGATGTTTTTTCATCCAGTCCAGCCTCATTCTTTTCCTATCAAAGTATTTCTATTCCTTTTTTAAATCCTCTAAAACCGTCAATAAATCTCTTAATTGGCTGATTTCATAGTCTGGAGTGACATCTCCGCTAAGCTCCAACTGCTTTCGATTTATCCAAACAGACCGGATATTTGTCCGTGATGCCCCAAGTATGTCAGTGCTCAGTTTGTCTCCAACCATTACCACTTCATTGCTTTGAACACCCATTAAGTTTAGTGCGTGTTCAAAAATTGACGGATCAGGCTTACCTTTGCCGAACTCACCTGAAATGACAATATGCTCAAAATACGATGAGAGAGCAGAAACACTAGCAATCTTTTCTTTTTGCAGGCTTGGATCCCCGTTTGTTAAAAGAAGCAAACGATAGTTTTGTTTCAGCTGTTCTAATACTTCAAATGTATCTTCATATACGAGCGGTCTTTTGCGCCGTTCTGCATGAAAAAGCTCAGCCAGCTTTTCCCCGAATTCAGCATCATCTATACCGACCGCCTTCAAACCGTTCGTCCAAGCATCTTTTCTGTAAACAGGCGCCAATTGATTAAGCTTCCCAAACTGTTCGTGCACGATTTCGCTAAAATTTGCCCAAAGGCCTTCAAACGGATTGATGCCAATCATTTTTGTAAATGGATATGTTTCATAAGATTCATACAATTTTCTCGCTTCTTGACGAACCGCTTCCTCAAGCTGTTTTGAATCAACCCCGTATTGTTCTTCGGCTGTGGTGCAAACATATTGGAATGTGTCGCTGACGCTTTTTTCATCCCAAAGAAGTGTATCATCTAAGTCAAAAAAAACAGCTTTAATCAATCATCTATCTCCTCTCCATATTCTGTTCCATTCTTACCTAAAAACAATTTTTTGACACTGCCAATATTTCTGATTCGAAAGCAAATAAAGATGGATGGCACCTTAATAAATTTTATTTGAAATCAATATAAAATTGAATTATACCTCTTTCGTCCAGCCGAACTTGTCTTCCGCTTTTCCGTATTGAATGTTCGTGATCGTTTCATAAAGCTTTTTAGAAAACTCGCCTGTTTCAGAATTATTCAATAGCATTTTATGCTCATTCCATTTCAGCTCTCCGACCGGCGAAATTACCGCTGCTGTTCCTGTTCCGAAAACTTCTTCCAATTCCCCGTTTTTGTAGGCATTGAAGATATCTTCTATTGAAATGCGTTCTTCATGCACCGGTACTCCCCAATCTTTCACTAGCTGGATAACGGAGTCTCTTGTTATACCGCTCAAAATGCTTCCGTTTAATTTTGGCGTGTACACTTCACCGTTGATTTTGAAGAAAATGTTCATGCTTCCAACTTCTTCTACATATTTATTTTCTTTTCCATCGAGCCAGAGCACCTGATCGTATCCTAATTCCTCCGCTTTTTTTTGGGCGTATAAGCTAGCGGCATAGTTTCCGGATGTTTTAACATGACCAACTCCTCCCGGTACAGCGCGAACATATTCATCTTCAACATAAATTTTTACAGGAACGAGCTGACGGCCTGAATAGTAAGCTCCAACTGGCGACAGGATAATCATAAACTTGTATTCGCTTGCTGGTCTAACTCCTAAATATGGTTCCGTTGCAATGATGAACGGTCTGATATATAAAGAAGTGCCTTCTTTATTTGGAATCCAATCTCTTTCCACTTCAACAAGCCGCACAATGGCTTCCAATACTAAATCAGGGTCAATGGGCGGAATACACATTCGTTCGCAAGAGCGGTTCAATCGCTCTATATTTTTATCCGGTCTGAATAACAATGTGCGACCGTCATTCGTTTTATAAGCTTTCAGCCCTTCAAAAATTGCTTGCCCGTAATGAAATACCATTGCTGACGGCGAGAGCACCAACGGTTCAAACGGCACTATACGAGGGGAATGCCACCCTTGCACCTTATTATAATCCAATATAAACATGTGGTCTGTAAAATGTTTTCCAAATCCTAACGACTCAAGATCAGGCTTCTCTTTTAACCGGTCCGATTTAATAAATTCAATAACTTGATTCATGTTCATCCATCCTTTCTCATTATTTTAATTTTATTGTGCGCTGCTGACTAGACCTATTTGGTTGCCAATTTTTATTGAATGCTTGATTGGCTAAATCGGGCTTTTCTTTTAGCGGGCAGCATGGCGACATAGCCAATTAAAAAAACATGCCCCAGCAATCACCAACGCATAAAACATCGGTTGATTGCTGGGGCGAGATGCTTCGCGGTACCACCCAGCTTCTCTGTATTCCTCACAGAATACAGACTCAGCAAGTCACACATAGATGACTTTCTTCGTAACGGAAGATCCGTTGTTTTATACTTTGGCAAAAAGCCATTTCTAAAACAAGGCTCCAAGGCGATCTTCAAAGAGAGATAACGGCTGGCCTTTCAGCCTATGGGTCAGCTCTCTAATACGTCATCGCTCTCTTCTACTGCTCCTTTTCCTCACCTTTTTCATATGAAATTATCAAAATAAAAACTCGCCCCAATCCAAAAAGAAATATTGGATTGTTGAGGCGAGTTTTTCGCGGTACCACTCAACTTTTCTGTATTCCTCGCGAAATACAGACTCAGCAAGTCACGTACATGACTTTTCTTGATAACGGAAGAACCGTTGCTTTATACTTTAGCTTGCGCTATTTCTAAAACAAAGCTCCAAGGTGACCTTCAAAGAGTGGTGAACGACTGACCTTTCAGCCTGCGGGTCAGCTCTCTATGCGCCACCGGCCTCTTTTACTGCTCCTTTTCTTTGCTTTTCTTATCTGAAAATAATTTATTTAGTAAATAATTTTGAAAATGATTATATAACCTCTTTCGTTTTAAGTCAATAAGAATTTAGTTTTTAACAAAAATTTGTTTCCGACACGTCTCGATTTCACCCAATTCATCACTTTTTCTCTATATCTGAATAAACTGACATAAGAAAAATGAAAGGTGGGATATTTGCATGTATGCTAATACACATTATGTAAACTACTATTATCCAGTTTACGACCACAGCTTCATTAGACAAAATAGAAACAACAGCTCCATTGACAATATACTGAAGGCTATCTTAAACGGAATTTCTTCTGAAGCAAGTGCTATTGATTTTTACACAAGATTGGCAAAGGCGGCGGAAACTTCTGAACAGAGACAGGCAATTGAACATGCACTAGAAGACGAAAAAATACATTTACGAACATTCACGCAGCTTTATCAAACATTAACAGGAAAAAAACCGGTTTATCAAACAAAAATAACTCGATTCCGAAATTTCCAAGAAGGTCTGCGGATCGCTTATGAACAAGAATTGGAAGCATATGAGACATACCGCGATAATTATTTATCTACACAAGATCCAATGATTCGAGATGCTTTCTTTAGAGCCATGACTGATGAAATTGAACATGCGTTAAGATTTAGCCACGTACTAAACAAGAAATAGTCGAAATCAATTTTTGCTTCCAGTCATATGAGCGGTCTCATTTGGATCAAATGCTAAAGGGACTTTTGTAATTTTACTTGTTGTTTCATCAAGTGCGACAAGATCACTTTTGTTCACATCATGAACATTTGTTTTCCCTAAACCTTTGACAGCGACCTGTATTTCTTCCGAAAATGACGTTAAAAAATTAGATAAATAATATGCTGCCTCCTCTTTATTAAATTGATCCGCCATTCTTCCGCTATAAAAGGCCAATACCGTCGGTGGCTCAAATGGTATTGTTTTTACGACCTGTGTATGCGTCATTGCCCATAAAGCAGCAGTTCCTATATAAACAGCGTCTGCTCCAAGCGCCAAAGCCTTCAATGCATCCCCGGGTGTATTGATTCCGCCGCCAATCAATAAGCTCACTTTTCCTTTCATTTCTCTTTTTGTTATATAGTGGACAGCCCTAGTCAATGCATAAATCGTCGGCAATCCGAAATCATCTTGTATGATCGGCGCCGATCCTTTTGTACCTGCCTGACCGCCATCAATCGAAATAAAATCCACACCTGCCAAAAGTCCGTATTCAATATCTTCTTCAAGCCTGTTGCTTGCACAAATTTTGATTCCGATCGGGACTCCTCCAGTGAGTTGTTTTAATTCTTTTACAACCTTTCTTAAATCGTTCGGACTGTTCCATTCATTGAATCTTCTTGGAATAACTGCGGTCTCATCCGGTTTTAAACCTAATATATCACGGGCTTTTCCTTGCAAAAATTCAGGTGAAATTCTTGCCGGGACAGCAGCTGAAGCTCCTTGCCCAATATGGATTTCCACAGCATCTGCCTGTTTTAATACATCTGCATTTTTCCCCCAATTCGCAGTGTGGTATTGAACGATCAAATGCTTTGCCCGTTCACGTTCCTCTTGTAAAAATCCCCCTTCACCGATGTTACAGGCTGTTCCGACAACGGCTGTTCCCCAGGCTTGGGCAATTCGAACTTGTTCGCTTACGCCAAGACCATATGCCATCCCGCCAAGCAAAACAGGTATATCAATTGTGAGAGGTTTTTTGGCCAAGGGACCAATAACCGTTTTCATTTCCACTTTTGCGTCCTCTTTTGCTGGAAAAACAGCGAGCTGAGCGGGTGAAAAAACAAGTCCGTCAAAGTTTAGAAATTTTCGCGGGCTACCAAACGGGCGGTCAATAATTTTCCCTTCTGCAGCCCTCAAGCTGTTCTCAACGACAATCCTTGGGCTTATCCGCATAAAGGCACTGACCATTTCCCAGACATTTTCCGCATAAGGATCACCCATGAGAATTTTTGTAAATGATGAAACAGCCTTTTTAATAAGAGGGCGAATAGTTAATAACACGATCACATATGTCAGAAGGGGACTTAATAATAATGCACCTATTACCAAAAATTCATTCATCCTTCATCGATCCTTTTGAATATGGTTGTAGATGCTTTCTTTTTTGCCGTTTGCCGCGAATGGCTATGATCACCAGCAATATACAAGGAATAATAATTAAAATCGGCAGCTCAATGAACAATGGAAGCTTTTCCTTTAAAAGTTCTTTTTTCTCGATCTCATTTTCCGCACTTACAATTGCAATGACAAAAATCATAATCGCTGCAGGTAGTATAAAAGGCTGGTGCTTTTGTTTTTTAAACAGCTCCGCCATTCCTACAACTCCTGCATAAAAAAAAATATTTAATTTTATGAAAAGGCCGATAAATAAAGTTAAAATGACAATCGGATCCATTCTCTGAAAAAAGTCGCCGACATTGATTTTTTGGGCTGTATCAAGCAAAGGAAGATCGGCTAATTCCGTTCCGTACACCCCAAGCACTGCAATAGTTAATGCAAAAGTCCATGAGACGGCCAAACCGCTGAATAAAACCGATAACGTTTCAATTCGCACACCGTTCTGAGGTTTGTTTAAGTATGGAAGTATCATGAAAAAGACAACCATTTCGCTATAAGAAATGATAGACGGAAACACCGCTTTGATTAAAGGAAATAAGCCATCTTCTAAAATTGGCAAAAGATGTATCGGATCAACAATTCCGGAGGCAAACACTAAAAAATTTCCCATTATCCCTAGAGTGATCATGATAAAGAAAAGCAGCTGGGCAACTCTTGCGAACACTTCAATTCCTAAAAAGCATGAATAAGAAATAAGTAAAACTCCAATCAATAAAACAACTTCAAGAGGCGTTTCAGGCAAAAGATATTTAATGATGTTATCCCCAGTATCCCGCAATATAAAGCCGGCGATTAAGATAAAATAAAAATTATATATGATTGAAAGCACTGTACCAACAATTTTCCCTGTGTTTTCCAAAAATATTCCTGTCAAGGTTAGGTTTGGAAAACGATTATAAATTGGACCGTAAATCATTAAAATAAGGAGAATGTTAATTCCGGAAACAACTAACACGGCGATCCAATTATTTTGCTTTACTTCCAATCCTAGCCCTGTGACAATCAGACTTCCAAATTGAAACAAAAACATAAATGAAAACATCTGTAACCCATCGATTTTTGCTTTTTCCATATAAAATTCCTTCCATTTCCCTGCTCTCAATCCTCCAGCTTGTGAAGCGGAGGATTGTTGATCGTGCCTGTTCTTCGTATTTTGACATCAACAGTAGTTTTTATTGGAAGTTCAGTGAACGTTTCCTTCCAATGTTTTTTTATTTTTTTCCAATTTTTATAATCGTCCCGATACAACGCTTTTCCAAAACCGAAAGCATCGACTCGGTAATCTTGCTGAACATTCGAAAGAACTTTTTCAACTTCTTGTTTTATTTCTTCTTCCGTCTTTTTTTCTATCTTTCTTATCGTTTTTGTATTTGTTATTGTGAGATGCTTGCATTGTACATCCGCTACATTTCCTTGAGCCTCTATATGAACTTCACCAACGGGATTGCCTTTATGCATTTTTGTTTTTAGCTGGCTTTTTGCAGAAAAAATGTCAATGCTTATCTTTCCGTCATTCTTGCATGAAATTTCTTCGATCGTCCGATGCACTTTGCCGATAATATAATGAAGTCCTCTGCTCTGTTGTTCATCCAGCCAGCCTATTAATCGGTCTTGGTGAAACAAAGCGATTCCTTTAAATTTTAATTTTGCTTCAGGGTCAATTTGTTCATAATTGGCTTTCGTTTCACCGACTTGCTGATTGCCTTCTACTGATATTCCTGTCAGTTTCACTTCGATCCCTTCGCTGCTTAAATCCGATAACAATTGATCAAGAGTTACAGATATTGTCGGCGCCCATTGCTTATCTGATAATTCAAGAGAATTAAAAAGCTGGTTCGCCGGGATATCTTCTAACGCTGTTAAAACTTTTAAAATATCCCCTGCCTTGGCATCCTTTGCAACAGTTATATAAAAATCTGTTCTCATTTCATGATCGCGTGACAAAAGATCAAGCACCTCCCCAATTCCCTCTTTTGCTAATTCCTCACCGATTACTAAAATCCGCAAATGAGACGAGTAAATTCTCCTTGGAACAGCAGTGGTCATTCGCCGTATAGCTTCAATGATGGTGTGACCTTTCTCTTGATAAGTCATAACAGGAGTTTTATCCCCTTTACTCATCAGCATGGCAATTTGACTAGGGTTTACTATTTGCGAGGTCACCACATACTGGTCTCCTTCTTTATCGATCCCTAAACCCACTTGAATGGCAATCGTGTTTAATTCTCTTCGGTTCCAGCAGCCGGATAACAACAACAAAACAACAGCAAATAAAAGCATCTTTTTGAATTTCATTTTTGCTTAACTCCAGCATTTTTATTTCTTGTTAATATTTGCATTTTTCGTTTTTTTATTCTTAATGCAAGAAAAATTTGCACAAAAAAAAAGACGCCAATGCGTCCATGTTCATGATCGATTTTTAATGAGCTGTCGTTATTTCAATTTGATTTCCGGAAGGATCGATCGTGTATATTTTTCCATCTTTTTCAGTTATACGTGCATTTATTTCTTTTAATCTCTTGATCACCTGATCTTTTTCTTCCTTATTCGGCAAAATGATTGTGAACCATTTAAGCCCGACACTATTCTCAGGAGGCTTTGGAGCCCCTATACCGTTCCAAGTATTTAACGCAATATGGTGATGGTATTTGCCGCTAGAAATAAATAATGCATGAGATCCATATTTTGATGTCATTTGAAAACCGAGGCCTTTACAATAAAATTGTTCTGCTTCATCTAAATAGGCAACATGCAAATGAACATGACCAATAATGGTTGCTTCAGGCATCCCTTGCCAGCCCTCTGGATCTCTTTCAGAAAATAAATCGTTTATATCTAACGGAATCGTGTCCATCACAACTTGATTTTGATTCCATTCCCCATTCGCCGACTTTCGATCAGCATAAATTTCAATGCCGTTTCCATCCGGGTCTGCCAAATAGACCGCTTCACTGACCAAATGATCGGAAGCACCCTGCAGCGGATAGTTCATTTGAATGAGATGATAAAGGGCATTAGCTAAATCTTTCCTTTCCGGCAATAAAATGGCAAAATGATATAACCCTGTCGTCCGGACTTGTTTTCTTATGACATTATCCGGTTGTTCGACAATCAATAGCGGCTTCTTTCCATCAGCAGAAAAAACGACTTTATTTTCCTTTTGCTCTAATATTTTAAACCCCAATAAATTGTGGTAAAACGCAATAGATCTCTTAAGATCCTCCACTTTGATCGATACTCCCCCGATATATTTATTGGGCGAACGATGAAATTCAAGCTCCATGTATTATCCAATCCCTTCTACAAGATTCTTTAGCTTTTGACAGGCAGTTTAATCTCAAATTTCGTTCCTTTGCCTTTTTTACTTGTCACGTTGATTTCTCCTTGATGCAGGAGCACTAACTGCTTCACAATTGAGAGTCCTAACCCGAATTCCCCGTATTTATTGTTTGTTCTTGACAGATCTGCTTTGTAAAATCTCTGCCAAATGTTTTCAATTTCTTTTTCGTCCATTCCGATCCCGGTATCTTCGATTTCAATGATTGTTTCCTTATATCCAGGTTTCCCACGCAAAAATATTTTTCCGTTTTGTGTAAACTGAATGCTATTTTTAACAATATTGATCAAAATTTGAATGAGGCGATCATAATCAGCATAAATGATTTCATTTTCATCCGCTTCAATGATCATAATGTTATTTTTCTCCTCAGCTTGTGAAAGAAGCTGTTCCTTCACAATTTCAAACACATCAATTAACTGTATAGGTTCTATATTTAGCTTTACTTGATTCGACCGAATTTTTTCATAGTCCAAATTTTCATTAACTAGCCGAATCAGCCTTTTTGCCTCTTGGCTTACTAATTGAATGCCTCTTTCTTTTTCTTCTTCAGGAATCATATCGCTTTTTAATCCTTCAATGACACCGCTGATCGTTGTAAGAGGAGTTTTCAACTCATGAGAAACATCTGCAATAAACTGTCTCCTTCTTTTTTCAAGCCTGTTTATTTCCTCCTGAGAAGCTTTAAGCTTTTTTACCATTTCATTAAAGTCGCTTGCCAGTTCACCAATTTCATCGATTTTGGAGGCATTCACCTGGACGTCATAGTTTCCAGATGACACCATTGACGTTGCTTCACGAATCCTCTGAATTCTCCGAACATGCAGCTTCGATAAAAGACCGCTTAGCAAAAATGAAACCGTCAACGAAATTAAAATTGTATAAAATAAAAACTGATTAATGTCGCTGATGGTCTCTCTTGAACCGCTTATCGGCGAAACTAGGAGAACTCCTCCCATCAGCTCCCCGTTCACGATGAATGGCAAAGAAACGAAGGATACCGCCTGATCAAACCGTTTTAAATCTTGCTTGACCACGACAATTTTGCCATCCTCCAAACTCTCCCATTCTTTTTCTGACATTGTGAACCGCGGGAAAAAGCCAGCTTCCGGATAAAAAATTTCGCCTTGTTGATTAAACACACTGAACATAATATTTCGTGTCCTCAGCACCTGCCGGTATTGATCCAAAATCCGGTTTCCGCCCCAATTATCGCGGCTATAATCATGTAAAATGTTTTGGCCGTAGGCAATCAATTCTTCTACTTTATTTTGATAAACATAGTTTTCAACATATTTTGCAAAGGAAAAGCTCAAAATCAAGAATGCAATGACTAAAACTCCTATATGGCTAATAAGCAGCTGATACATATATTTAAGTTTCATCGTGCTTCACCGATTCGTCGAATTTATATCCCACCCCCCAAACCGTGTGAAGGAAGTTTTGCGCTTCAGGCCCGAGCTTCTTTCTCAGCCTTTTCATGTGGACATCAACTGTTCTTTCATCCCCGTAAAATTGATACCCCCATATACTTTCCAGCAACTGCTCTCTCGTAAATACTTGGCGCGGATGTGTGAGAAAATGATAAAGGAGGTCAAACTCTTTTGGAGTTAGGTTATTAATCGATTGTCCTTTAAAATACGCTTCTCTTGCATCTTTGTCCACTTTAAAGTGTTTGGTTGTCACAATGTTTTTTTGACGAGGTTCTTGCTTGTTATATCTTCTCGCCACTGCCTTTATTCTCGCCATTAGTGCAATCGGGCTAAACGGTTTCGTGACATAATCATCGGCTCCCATTTCAAGTCCGATCACTTGATCGGATTCACTGTCTTTAGCGGTCAGCATGATGATCGGAACGGAGTGTTCTTCTTCTCTTAATTTTCTGCAAAGCGTGACTCCATCCATTCCGGGAAGCATCCAATCGATGATGAGCAAGTCCCAATTGCCACTCTTAGCGGATTGGTAGCCTTCAAGTCCATCATGGACAAATTCCCCTTCAATCCCTTCCTTTATAAAAAACATATTTAGCATCGAACAGACGCTTTCATTATCTTCAATCACCAATATTTTCATTCGTTATCCTCCCGCAAAAACAATCTCTATTTTCAAAATAAACGAGCCGGTAATCAGAATCAACCGCCGCAGCCTCTGTTCCGATAAATTAATTTTTCCATAACAGTTTGTCATAATTTGTTCATCTGTTTTAGATAAGCTTACTCATGAAAAACAGCAACGGAGGGAGAGGATAAATGAATTTTTTAAAGGCGCTGTTGAGCATATCGTCCAAAAGGCAAAAGCCTTTAAAATTATCATTTTTCCCATCATATATGTGTACTTGTCCTTTCAAAGTCTTGGCGACGTACGATCCGGCCATTGCAACCATTGCATATGCGGCATTTTCAACTAAAAGCTGAACCTGAAAAATGGGGTTTCAGCCTAATCATAAAAAATCGAGTAGGAGGGGGTGACTAACCCCCGACCTCTCACACCACCGTACGTACCGTTCGGTATACGGCGGTTCAATTAAGTATGACGTAGTGCTTGATATCTTTCGAATAGACTTCTTAACCCTCGACGCTTCCAATAGGAGTTGTCGAGGGTTTTGTGTAGAATGGGACTGCAGGCAATCCGCCAATATTTCTTGCGTGTATTGCCCCATTCGAATGCTTTATGGCTTGGAACCCCTAATCCTCTGAGTTTCCGAATTCTTGTTTTCGGGGTTTTCCATTCTTTCCACAAACACATCCGAAGCCTTCGTCTAATCCATTCATCAAATTCTTTGAACTTACTTGGTGTTTCTGCCAAGGCAAAATATCCGCACCATCCCATTAAATACTTGTTCAGTTTCTCAATCCTTTTCTCCATTGGATACGGTTTCGACCTTGATGTAATTTCACGGATCTTGTTCTTCAAACGTTTCACACTTTCGTTCGCAATCCGTACCTTTGGAGTCTTATTGAGTGTGAAGCTGAAACCGAGAAACTTCCGTTTCCAAGGACGGTCTACCGCCGATTTCTCTTTATTTACCTTGAGCTTTAACTCCTTCTCGATAAAGTTCGTAATGGAATTCATGACATGAATTCCTGCTTTCTTTGTTTTCACATAGATGTTACAGTCATCCGCATACCGAACAAACTTATGTCCTCGTTTCTCAAGCTCCTTATCCAATTCATGAAGCATGACGTTTGATAAAAGTGGACTAAGCGGGCCGCCTTGAGGCGTTCCCATGTCCGTTTCCATTACCACTCCATTGATCATCACGCCTGATTGAAGATACCGGCGAATTACCTTCAGTAGAATTCGATCTTTGATCGTTTTCGCCAAGATCCCCATCAGTTTGTCGTGATTCACCTTGTCAAAGAATTTCTCTAGGTCTATATCGACTACCCAACGATATCCTTCTTTGATATAACCCTTTGCTTCCCTAACCGCATCATGTCCCCTTCTGCCTGGGCGGAAACCATAGCTATGGTTCGAGAAGGTCGGATCAAAGATTTTCGTCAACACTTGGGCAATCGCTTGTTGGATGAAACGATCCGTCACGGTAGGGATCCCTAGAAGTCTTACTCCACCGTTCGGTTTCGGGATTTCGACTCGACGGACGGGTAAGGGCTTGTAGGTTCCTTCTCTCAACGACTGTCGAATGGAGTCCCAATTTTCGTAGAGGTGTTTTCGTAGGTCTTTTACGGACATGCCATCTACTCCGTGACTTCCTTTATTCTGTTCGACTCGTTTCAGTGCCGCCAGGAGATTTTCCCGTGACAAAATCATTTCCATCAACATTGATATCCTCTCCACGTGAACGAATTCTTCTATTTGTGCCATCTTCTGCTCCACCCTCTTGAAGTCCCCCGTGGGATTCACCACTTCCTCCTTCAAGTAAGTCCTATCGGATTGTCTGCTTCCACACAGAAGATGAACGCCTAGCGATTCGTTCTCCTTAATTGTTCAGTCCTTCCTCTTCCATCTCGAGCTTGAAAGAGTACTATGACTTCTGCTGACTTCTGACTGTTCAGCTATCTATCACTAGATAGGTTACCAAGGTTACTTGGCGTGCCAGCCAGACCTCCCCGGGTAAGAGTGTAATCTTTCCTTCCATCCATCTGCTTCATTTACTCTGTATCACCTTCGGCAGAAAGGGCTTTGTTTTGTTGTGCAAACTCACCCAGTGATACCTAGCCTCATATGAAGTTCGTGTTCCTCAGACCGGAAGTTTGCCGCTCGCTTCCTTCAGATTCCGCGTCGCCACGGACACCCTTGCGTTAAGCTAACTGCTACTTCTGCCTTCGCAGCTCGGGACTTTCACCCTATAGATTACACCCATGCCGGGCGCACACAAAACCCAAGAATGTTGTTATATCTACATTCTTGGGCCTTTTATTTGGAAACATATGATACGAAAATGGTCTTTTTTCAGACAGCCCCTTCATTTACAAGGCTTATAAATGCATCCGGAACATCTGTGATAATGGCAGACACATTGGCCTCCTTCAAGGGGATATAGTCTTTTACATGATTGACAGTGTAAACCCTTAAACGGCATCCTTCATTGACAGCTTCTTTTCCATATTTACTTAAGGCAAAAGATTTTTGGCAATGGATGTCCGCATGAATGGCTTTCGCTTTCTCAACGGCATTTCTTTTGATGCCTTGTATTAGAAAAGCTAAAGAAATGTTCTCGTCTAAACTTCGAACCTTTTCCAAACTTTCGTAGCAAAATGATGAAATAATAATGCGATCCTGCAAAGAATAGCGATAAACCTCATGCAATACATTTTCCTCTAAATTCAAATAGCGAAACAGACTGTTTTTCAGTTCGATGTTTACCGTTATCGGATCGCCGATTGACGAAATAAACCGCAAAACTTCTCCCAATCTCGGAACCATTTCGTTTGAAAAATCCGGGTGAAACCAGCTTCCTGCATCAAATCGGCTTAGTTCTTGATACGTATAATCTTTCACAAAACCTGTCCCGTTTGTCGTTCTGTCCACTCGCTCATCATGAATCACTACAACTTCACCATCTTTTGTCATCTGCACGTCCAATTCGATGCCCTCCACTTTTAATTCGGCTGCTGCACGGAAAGCAGCCATCGTGTTTTCAGGATATTTGCCGCTAAACCCGCGATGAGCATAAATATGCATCGTTTCACCCATTTTCATCTCTCCTTAAAACTACAAATCTATAAAACATTTCGCGCTGCATGTTAATTTTCCTGTTTTTTGTTTGCAACTTCCAACGCACGATCCACTTCTTGGGCGGCCCGGTCAAGAGCCTGTTTCGGATCCATGCCTTGATAAATGTTTTCCATTGCGGTTACAATCTTTTGCCGCGCTTCAGGAAATACGGAAATAAGCGCACCTTGAGTAGCGGCCGTTGGCTTTGTATCATGAAGCTGGTCAACCGTCACTTTTAATTGCGGATATTTTTCCCATTCTTGTTTCACAATATCTTCTTCATACGCTTTTGGATTGATTGCAAAATAACCAGATTCTACATGCCATTTTGCTTGTACTTCCGGTGTTGTTAAATATTTCATAAATTCCCATGCCGCTTTTTGTGTTTCTTCCTCAATGCCCGCAGACATCCAAATAGATGCCCCGCCAATAATGACGCCTTGTCTTTCAACATTATCCGGCACCGGCAAATATGAAACGCCAACATTAAATGGGGCGTTGTCTACAATTGCTTTCACGCCGGCGGAGGAATCCAAATACATGGCGATTTTGCCTGACTGAAAGGCGGCGCGGATATCATCCCAGTTTGTTCCAACATTATAATATGTACCTTCTTTGTACATGTCGGCTATCAATTCAAAAACTCTTAAACCTTCTTCACTATTAAAAACCGCTTTCTGTGCATTGCCCTCGCGTCCGTTTTCTTGGTCAACGAAATGCCCGCCTTGAACTGCTAAAAGCTCCTCAAAAAACCAGCCGTAATTTAAAATGGAAAAGCCGTAGCGTTCTTGGCCTTTCGTCAATTTTTTGGCTGCGTCTTTCAACTCGCTGTATGTCATTGGCGGCTTTTCTGGATCCAAACCGGCTTCTTTAAAGACATCTTTATTGTAAATCAATACGGGGGTTGAAGAATTAAACGGCATCGAATATTGCACTCCGCCAACCGAATAATAGTTTGAAATGTTTTTTTCCCATTGGGAAGTATCATAATTCTCCTCATCAATGAATTTTTGCACCGGTTGTATTTTTCCGCTATCGATCATATACTTCGTCCCCACTTCAAAAATTTGCATTATGGCAGGGGCATCTTTCGTACCTGCGACAGTATTAAACTTTGTCAGCGCTTCTTCATATGAACCTTGAAAAATCGGCTTTACTTCAATATTCTCCTGCTTTTTATTAAATTCGTCCACGATTTCATTGAGAACAGGCTCTAATTCACCACCCATCGCATGCCAAAAAATTACTTCCGTTTTTTCTCCATCGGACTGATTTTGCTTTTCCCCATTTGCTTCAGAACTGGATGGTTGGTTGGAACTTGAACATGCACTTAAAAAAAGCAGTAGGCAAAAGAAAAGCAGCATCATTGGTTTTTTCATAATTGGACAACCTCCCTTATTTAATTGCGCCCTGTGTCAACCCGCTTTGCAACCTTTTTTGTCCAGCAAACAGCAGAATTAACGTCGGCAAAATAACGATGACCACAGCTGCCATAACCACCCCCCATTCAGTAGAAATTTCTTGCGACTGCATTTGCTTCAGACCAATTTGCACCGTTCGGACCGAATCATTGTTTGTCACAAGAAGCGGCCACAAATACATATTCCAAGCCGTTAAAAAGCTGTAAATCCCTAAGGTTACTAAACTAGTTTTGGAAACCGGAAGAACGACGCTCCAAAAAAAACGAAAACGGGAAATGCCGGCCACCAGTGACGCTTCATACAATTCGATTGGAATCGTTTTGAAATGCTGCCGAAGCAAAAATGTCCCAAATGCGAGAGCAAAAAATGGAACGGTCAAACCTGTATATGTATTAAGCCACCCCAATTTTTGCACGGTCATAAAATTCGGAACCATCGTTGCTTCCCATGGAATCATCATCGTGGAGATAAAAAGGAAAAACAGAAAATCTCTTCCACGAAACGTCAAAAAAGCAAAAGCAAACGCAGCTAAACTTGACACAACTAATTGGCCCACCATGATCGCCAGCGAAACGATAAAGCTGTTCCACAAATAACGCAGAAGCGGCACTCGTTCAAAAGCGGACATGTAATTATCAAATGTAAAAGATTGCGGTATAATGCGTCCTCCTAAAACTTCTCTTCCTTCCATAAAGCTGATCATAAATGCATAAAAGATCGGAAAAACCATAACCGCCGCTGACATGATCAAAAGGATGTATAAAATGATGGTTTTGGCCGTTCTCATTGGTAATGCACCTTCTTCTCGCCAATCTTAAATTGCAGCAATGTGACTAGCAAAATGGCAAAGAACAACAGCACCGCCTGAGCACTTGCAGAGCCGATATTATGATTTATAAAAGCATCTTTGTAAATGGAATAAACAATCACATTGGTTGTTTCAATCGGTCCGCCTTTTGTTAACATATCGATCTGCCCAAAGGTTTGGAACGCATTGATCAGCGAAACCGTAATGATGAAAAACAAAGTGGGCGACAACAGCGGAAGAGTAATCTTCCTTAATTGATAAAAATAGCCGACACCAGCAATTTTGGCATACTCGTATAATTGTTGATCGATGTTTTGCAGGCCTCCCAGCAGCACAAGAAAAGCAAAACCGGTATTCATCCAAATCGTTGCTGCCGAAACGGCCAACAGCGCATATTTCGGATCCAGCAGCCATTGCGTTTCAGAAAGCCCAAAAACTTGAACAATTTGATTGAATAGGCCGATCGCCGGGTTATACATAAACATCCAGATGACAGAAGACGCTGCGACACTCATCCCCATTGTCGAAGAGAAAATTGTTCGGAAAAAACCGATCCCCTTTAACTTTTCGTTTGCAATAATTGCTAAAAACAGAGCGAGCAAAATGCCCGCAGGCACCGTATAAAGAACAAATAAGACGGTAGCTTTTATACTATTTTGAAAGCTTGGCGACTGGAATAAATAAGTGAAATTTTCGAACCCGACAAAACGGATCGGCTCTCCTTGTCCATCGGTCAAAAACAAGCTCAAATAGATTGTTCTAGCCATCGGATAAAACAAAAAAATGGAAAACAGCACGAGCGAGGGCGACAAATAAAGTGCTCCTTGGACAAACATCGGCAATGTCCGCCGCCCTTTTTCTTTTTCTTCAACCTTTACCGGCAGCTCTGTCTCAGCTTTCATAGCAGTATCTCCTCCTCCAAAGAAAATGAACTTTTTTCTTGTGGAGATGAATATAATCGTTGGCCATTTTTTGCACTAAAAAGAAAAATGTCTTGTTCATTGACAACAATTGGTATTTTCTTGCCAATTGGTATGTTCCATTGCCCATTCCAACGAGCCACCCACTGAACATTTGCCATTTGAAAGGAAATAAAAGTTTCAGTACCTAATATTTCACTATTGACTGTTGTGACCACTAGGGCATTTTCTCCGTTTCGAGCCAATCGGATCGCTTCAGGCCGAATACCGATCAGCAAATCTTTTTCTTTTACAGTTTTGCTCACTTTTTCAGAAATGGCAAAGGCTCGCCCATCTTCAAAAATCAGCACATTCCCTTCAAACTTCACCTTCGCAAGATTCATCGGGGGAGAACCGATAAAGGAGGCGACAAATGTGTTGGCAGGCCGATTATAAATATCAAGCGGCCTTCCGATTTGCTGGATTTCCCCCTTATTTAAAACCATCATGCGGTCGGCCATGGTCATGGCTTCGATTTGGTCGTGTGTAACATAAATCATCGTAATGCCTAATTGCCGCTGGATTTGCCGTATTTCCGAACGCATTTTTGCTCTTAGCTTCGCATCAAGGTTTGACAAAGGTTCATCCATTAAACAAATTGAAGATTGCGTGACAATCGCTCTCGCTAAAGCAACACGCTGCCTCTGTCCCCCGGAAAGTTCGCGAGGTTTGCGGTCTAATAATTCCGTCAAACCAAGCATTTCAGCCGCTTCTTGGCATCTTCTTTTTTGTTCTTGCTTGCTGATTTTCTTTGTATGCAAGCCGAAGCGAATGTTTTTTTCGACAGTTAAATGGGGAAACAGCGCATAGTTTTGAAACACCATTGAAATGTCACGTTCATGAGGAAGCAAATGATTGGCCTTTCTCCCCTCTATCCAAATTTCACCTTCGGATATATTTTCTAATCCTGCAATCATCCTTAACATCGTGCTTTTCCCACAACCGGAAGGCCCTACAAGAACAAAAAATTCTCCGGTTTCGATTGACACAGAGATCTCGTGAATGACGTAGTGATGGCCGTCGTATGATTTTGAAACATTGAGTAAATCCACTTTTTTCATTTCGGAATCTCCTTTCTGCGAAACATGCCGAATCCACCTTTTTTTACAGGGAATTACATGGATTCCATACATTTCATTTTAAGCGGAAACTTTTAACGAAATGTTAATAAAGATTGGAAAATTGTAAAATTGCTTTGAATCTTTTGTAAAAAACATTTTTTCAACAAAAAAAAAGCGGCAATCAACATCCGCTTTCATTCCCGTTCATCTGCTTCCATTTCAACATATTTATTTCGCCCGGCTCCTAAACCGAACGCCGTCATCAAAACACAAGCGGCAATAAATGAAATGATGGTCATCGTCCAAGAATGGGTCTGATCATACAAAAAGCCAAACAAAATAGGGCCGAAAGCAGCCAGCAAATAACCGATTGACTGAGCCATCCCCGACAATGCAGATGCATGTTCGGCGCTTCTCGTTCTAAGACCGAAAAAAGCCAAAGCCAGCCCGACGCTCGCTCCTTGGCCAATGCCAATGAAAGTCATCCATAAGATGATCCAAAAAATACCGCCTCCATTTAACAGACCAATCAAACCAACTATATAAACCACTCCTAAAACGGCTACAATCCATCTTTGATCTGCAAACTTGTCAGCAAGCGCCGGAGCCATAAAGGTGGCAGGCAAACCGGCAATCTGCATAAGAAATAACATCCAGCCGGCAGTTGCAGCATTCAGCCCATCCGCCTGTAAAATTTCCGGAATCCACGCAATGGAACTATAAAACAAAAATGATTGAAACCCCATAAAAAAAGTGACCTGCCAAGCGAGAGGCGAGCGCAGCAAAAATCCACCTGCTGCGTTTCCAGTTTGCCGAGGCGCACGGCCTTCTTTCCAATGTATTTGAGGAAGCCATAAAAATAAAGCCAAAATAGCCAATACTGCCCAAAAAAGCAAAGCGTTCCTCCATCCTAGCCCCAAACCTTCCGACAGTGGAATGCTCAATCCTGAAGCAGTGCCTGCCAGCATCCCCATCGCCGTTGAATAAACACTTGTCATCAAACCAACTCTTTCTGGGAATTTCTTTTTTACAATCCCCGGCAGGAGGACATTGCTAACAGCAATACCAATCCCGATCATAACAGTCCCTAAAAATAATCCAACGGTAGAACCAAAGGATCTGACAATCATCCCAGCAAAAAGTACAACTAGCCCGCCAAAGACAGCTGCTTCATTGCCGTATCGATTTCCCATCTTCGGAGCAAGAGGCGAAAGAACAGCAAATGCAATGAGCGGAATTGTCGTCAAAAGGCCTGCCGCCCCATTGGTAATTCCTAGATCATCCCGAATAGAACCGACGAGCGGCCCCACCGATGTAATGGCCGGACGCAAATTAAACGCAACAAGGATGATGCCGATAATGAAAAACGTATTCCGGGCATGTATTGCTTTTGCACTTTCCAACGCATTGTGCTCCATCAAAATCCCCCCTTATTTCCTTTAGCCTGCCTTAACAACCAATATTTATATACTAATCCCCCATCACCAAAAAAATCAATAAAACAAACAAAACCGTGTGAGTAAAATGTTTGTGGGAGAAATTCTTAGAATTCCCCGATGAGGGGGTTGGGAACGTAGGTTCGCAATCCCCCTCATCGGGGCCACCAAGCAAAGCGCGGTAGGATCCCAAGCAGGAAACATGAAAAAAGGACTCTCTCCCTGGTAAGATGTTCATTGACCACACCACAAACAGGAGGAGAGAGTCCCATGAATATTCAACAACATCTTACCACAAATTCGTTGACATGGAAAGAGATCGAACTTGATTTGTTTCGAGCCTTGCAAAACGCCTTCACCGAGCTGTTTACGGCTTTGTTGGAGGACATCGACCGACAATTGGCGGAAACCCGGGACAAGCGCCGGTACCACTTGAAAGACAAACGACGCACCACGATTCAAACCTTGTTTGGCGAAGTTACCTTTGAGCGAAACTACTATTTAGACCGAGAACAAAACCGTTACACGTTTTTGCTTGATTCCTTTTTAGCGTTTGATGGATCGCAGTCAATCAGCCCTTGTCTAGAAGAAACGGCGGTGGGATTGGCTGTGGAGTGCTCTTCCTATCGCAAAGCGGCTCATACGCTTGCCCAGATGGTCGGGTATCCGGTGATGAGCCATGAGGCGATCCGCCAGTTGGTGCTCGAGGCTGAAGTTCCGCTGCACTGCCCGGTTGACCAGCGATATGGACGGGTGCTGTTTGTGGAGGCCGATGGACTGTTTGTCTCTCGCCAAGGGAAGGGAAAACGGGCCAAGGAAGACAAAATCCTGACCGTTCACGAAGGGTGGAAGCGCAACGGCTCACGGATCGAATTCGTGAATCAGCGCCATTACGTCCATGAGGGCAAGGGGGAGGTGTGGGAAGGCTTCGAGGAATTTTTGATGAACGAATATGCCTATGATCCGTGTCGGGATCTTCTTGTCATCAACGGGGACGGCGCTCCATGGATTACCGCGTGCCGGGAGTATTTCAAAGGACGGGTCTGCTTCCAATTGGATCGATTCCACGTGGCGCGTGAGTTGCGCCAATGCCTCTCGGGCCATCCACGGTGGCAGGCGATTCGGCAAAAGCTGGCGAAGCAGGATGAAGAGAAGCTGCTTGTGGAACTGAACAGCGCCCTCGGCACGCTGGGGGACGAAGCGAAAGAACAACAGCTGGCTGCCTTGATCCACCGGATCGAATCGATGCCGGGATGCATCCGTGATTACCGGGAATGGCTGAAGGAGCAAGGAGTGGACACAACGGGCATGTATCCGATGGGGAGGGCTGAAAGCGTGATGAGCCAGCTGGCATATCGGGTGAAATACCGCCGCAGTTGGACAGACAAGGGACTCAGGGCGTTTTTCAAGGCAATGATTGCCCGGATGGATGGGATTCGTCTTTTCGGACATCGTTTAGGAGAAGAATCGTCGCATCCGGCGGAGGAAACGGCATCTACCAAACAGACGATCGTGAACAAGGCGAAACAACGCATCCGCCGTCTTCTTCCAGAGGTAACGCGGAAACAAGCCATATTTACAGCAATCGTCCGGGACTCCGATCTATCATGCCCTGTCTGAATTCAAGGGATGGTAAAAAAAGGTATACATATTCGTCCGTCATGGCAAGAGATGAGAGTCCAAAAGCGCTTACGGATGATTCAAAAAAATGGTTCGCTAACCTATGACTTACTTCTTTTTTCAGCGAATCAAAAAGTTCCCACAAAGTCTTGACTGACTCATGTTATATAGAGGGGTTGAAAACAACATAATACTATAATAACATTAATGGAAATGTATCCCAATCGCTAAAAACCTACATAAAATTGGAAGTTTAAAGGGGGGATTTTATAGAACAGCTAAAAAGGTTGGAAAATCAAAAATATTTTTAACAATGCTGTTTTTTATCGGATATGTGATTTCTCTACCTGTTTAAACATTTTAAGAACCAAAAATTGAAAGGCAACGTTTGATATGAACCGCATGAAATGTATTTTAGTTTTGCTTTAATTTTTTCATCTGTAGGAACTGCAGGTATATCTACTCTAAAAGCTTCTCAATTTAAAGATGAGGAGATCATTTATAACCAAGATATTCCTAATTTTGAAGTTTGGAAGATGGTGTTTTGATAGATGGAAAATTTTATAGTCCAGAGGAATTTGAGGAGTATTTAAAATCACCTGAGATTGTTGTTTTAAGTGATGGTAATGGTGGTTCTTCTATTTAACCTTTCTTTGCATTGGCTCCTGCTATTTATTTTGTTCCTGGTGTTGGTCAAGTTGCATTACTAGCGACTGGTGCAATAGTAGTTGGTGGGGTTACTATTAAGGCTGGAAGTTGGCTCTATAAAACTATTTCTAACTATTTTAATGATCCTAAAAGAGTAATTGCTTCTAATTATGGAATACCACAATCATTGTTAGATTCAAACGGAAAAGTGAAATTAGGTTCTTTTAAAGATAAACACGGGAATACACCTCTAACTAAAATTCTGGTACTTTTAAAAATGGGAAGTGGTCAGTAGAAAAAGATACAGCAGGACATGGTGGACGTGTATGGAAATTAAAGAAAGATGGAAAAAGAATAGCTTCTTTAGATAAAAATGGGAAAGTGTTATCCAAATAAAGAATAGGAGTAGATTTAGTTTATGAAGAAAATGACTTTTAACGGTTTTACACTTAATTATCATGAATCAATTAATGTTTATGTAAATGAAGAAACAAAGCAAGTTATTTTCATTTCTAAAAATAATGATGAAATACACGGGGTCCTAGAACTTGATGAAGATAATAAAGTTAAAATACATCCTAGATGGAATGTAAACTTTTCAATTGAAAATAAAGAGGTTACAATAGGTGTTAATTATGAGGAAGAATAATCAATATTATTAATCACTATCAACAAGCTGGAATGGTGCTGTCAAGAAAATCGTTTTTCACTGACTTTCTTGACAGCCCTTCTTAAACATTGCATCCATCGCCGATGTGAACATTCATTTATCAAATGGAACCTTCCAAATACAATAAAAAGCTTGGGGTTGTCCAAAAAGTCAATTCCCCATTGAAAACAAACAATCATAAACACCGATATATCAACGTTTCTAAAACATTAAAAGGGGCAGTCAATAAGCCGAAAAAACGACTTTGAACTGCCCCGGCTTTTTATTTAGTTTCTTTTTACACATACTTATTTCGTCCGGCATTCAATCCAGCAATGATCATCAAAACACAGACAGCAATAAACAATAAAATGGGCACCACCCACGAATGAGTTTTGTCATACAAAACGCCAATTAAAATGGGCCCAAAAGCAGCAAGCAAATAACCAATTGATTGCGCCATTCCCGATAAAGCGGAAGCTTGCTCGGAGCTTCTTGTTCTTAAACCAAATAGCGCTAATACGAGCCCAATGCTTGCCCCTTGTCCAATACCGATTAAAATAATCCAAAAGACAATCAGTAAAAGAGGCCCGCCATACAATAATCCAACGAGACCTGCTAAATAAATAGCTCCTAAAACCGCTACAATTCGCCTTTGATCTGCATATTTGTCCGACAGTGCCGGAGCGACAAATGTTGCCGGCAAGCCAGCAATTTGCACAAGAAACAGCATCCAACCAGCTGTTGAAGCACTTAATCCGTCCGCCTGCAAAATTTCAGGGAGCCATGCAACCATACTATAAAATAAGAACGATTGAAGACCCATAAAAAATGTGACTTGCCATGCCAGCGGCGACCGGAGCAAAAAACCATTTGAAATATGTTCAATTGGCGGTTTCGCGGATCTCTGTTTTCCACTAATTAATGGAAACCATAAACATATCGCCACAATTGCTAAAATTGCCCAAAATAATAAGGCATTTTTCCATCCAAATTTTAATCCTTCCGACAACGGAATTGCTAAACCGGAAGCGATCCCTGCAAGCATACCCATAGCTGTTGAATAAACGCTTGTCATCAGTCCGATTTTATCCGGGAACCGTTCTTTTACAATACCCGGAAGAAGCACATTTCCAATGGCAATGCCTACTCCAATCAATACAGTTCCTAAAAGCAGACCGATCATCGCTCCGAATGTTCGAATAATCATTCCTGCAAGAAGCACGACTAACCCGGCAAAAATCGCCGTTTCATTTCCATATCGGCTTGCAAATTTCGGAGCTAATGGCGAAAGAACCGCAAAAACGATTAACGGGATAGTCGTTAGTAAACCCGCAACCCCGTTGGAGATTCCGAGATCTTCACGAATATAACCGATGAGCGGTCCGACCGAAGTAATAGCAGGACGCAAATTAAAAGCAGCAAAGATGATTCCAACTATCAAGAGCATTTTTTTACTAGAAATTTCTTTTTCTGCCCTTACCGTATAGCGTTCCATACTCACCCCTCCTTTACCCCCTTGAACATCTTAAAAGTCAATTATTAATATACTAATCCCCATCGATGGGAAAATCAACCACATACCATGTATCGATCATTTGAGAAAACAGCCAGCTTCTGGAATAATGTTAATAAACGATGTTTGAAAGGAGAGTCCGTTTATGGAAATTGTTGTAGTTGGCGCCAATGGAAAAATCGGAAAAATTCTTGTTCAGTTATTAAAAGAAAGCAACGAGCACACAGTGAAAGCAATGATCCGCAACGAAAACCAAAAAGAATATTTTGACTCGATCGGAGTCAAGACGGTTTTAGCTGATTTGGAAGGCACAGTCGATCAGATTGCCGAGGCGATCAAAGGTGCGGAAGGGATCGTCTTTACCGCAGGTTCAGGCGGACATACAGGTGCAGATAAAACTCTTTTAGTAGATCTAGACGGTGCCGTAAAAACAATTGAAGCAGCAGAAAAGACAGGCGTTCAACGGTTTATAATGGTCAGCGCTCTGCAAGCCCATAATAGACAAAATTGGAACGAAAAGATTAAACATTATTATGTTGCCAAGCATTATGCCGACCGTTTCCTTGTCCAAAGCCGTTTAAACTATACAATTGTCCGGCCGGGGGCGCTGTTGGATGAGAAAGGAACCGGAAAAATAAAAATTGCCGAAAATCTTGAAAGAGCCGCCATTCCAAGAGAAGATGTGGCTTCGGTTATTTTTGCATCAATAATGGAGAAAAACACTTTTCGTCGCTCATTTGACCTAGTCTCAGGAAACACCCCGATTCGCGAAGCATTAAAAAATTTTTAATATACGAAGAAAGGTTGGCGAATAATGCAGGTTAGCATTTTAGACCAAGCACCGATTTTGAACAACTCAACAGCAAAAGAGGCGTTGGAGCAATCCATTCAACTGGCCGTATTGGCGGAAAAACTAGGCTATACCCGCTACTGGATTGCGGAGCATCACAATCTTTCCGGACTTGCCTGCTCCGCTCCAGAAATTATGCTCCCAGTTATAGGGGCAAAAACAAAATCGATTCGCATCGGGTCAGGCGCAACGCTTCTCCCCCACTATAAGCCGTATAAAGTTGCGGAAATGTTTAATATGCTGGCAACATTATTTCCTAACCGCATTGATCTTGGGATCGGGCGGGCCCCCGGAGGAGACGCTCAATCAAGTATTGCGTTATCCGGCAATTATCTCGAAAATGTAAAAAACATGCCGAAAACCGTTCAAGAGCTGCTTCATTTTTTATATAATGACTATCCAAAAAATGAATTATTTTCAAGCATCTCAGCCTCTCCTTTGCCAAATATTCCTCCTGAACCTTGGATCCTTGGCACAAGCATAAAGAGCGCCTTTTTAGCAGCTGAAAACGGCGTTTCCTATGCATTTGGCCAATTTATGAGCAATGAAGACGGGCGGCAAATTATTCAAACATATAAAAACCAATTTCAGAAAAAAAGAAAGCAGCAGCCAAAGACAATTGTCACAGTCTCGGCAATATGCGCTGAAACTAACGAAAAAGCGGAGCAAATCACCTTCAGCAGCTTTTTATGGAATCTTCAGCATCATAAAGGAAAAACACTTGATTTTCCTTTAAAAGAAGAAGCAAAGCAGCAATTGCTGAATTCAGATGAGTTTCAACAGTTTCAAAAGAATATGATCATTGGCGATCCAAAATTTGTCGTTCACCGTTTATATGAATTAAAAAATTGGTATGAAGCAGATGAAATGATGATCATAACAATAACTGGAAGCTATGAAGAACGCACAAAATCGTATCAATTGATAGCAGAGGAAATAAATAGAAAGAAATCTTAACGTTAATATAATCAATATGACCATGGATAAAATCGGTTTAACCTATATGGGAACCGATTTTTTCTTTTGCCAATCACCAATTTCATATTGTATCCTCCCCTTTTTTTAAAAATTCCCTAACTTACAACTGTTTTAAATATTATATATATATAATTTTATACCTTTAATAGTTGACGTTTTAATTATATTAAAATATTATTTAAAGAGCGGTGGTACGGTTATTTTTTTATTTTTGGACAATTCAAAACATCTTAAAAATTATATAAAAATAATGGAGGTTTATTTTTTATGATAACAAAGGAGCAGATTGTCCAAAGCCTTCCGCAAAAAGGTTTTTTCGGACATCCAAAAGGATTATTTACGCTGTTTTTTACGGAGTTTTGGGAACGTTTTTCCTATTACGGAATGAGAGCAATACTTCTTTATTATATGTATTAACCCATGGTGCTAGTTGAGCGTCAACGCTCAACTAGCCCAAGAACAACGAGCGAATAGGCCAACAAAATGGCATCAAGCGCCGTTTCAAATCCAGAGATCGAATTGGCGCGAATTTTCGTGATCCGAAATGAATCCACTAAAACCGAGAACGCGGTTTCGACGATTTTGCGTTTTCGTTTCATCCATCGTTTCCATGCTTTCGATTGATGGATTTTCTGGTTTTTCCGAACGGGCGTCCAAAAAGTGATCTTGTATTCATCATACAGCTTCTTTTGCAAGTCTTGGCTCACATATCCTTTGTCACCAAGTGTATACGGATGAGGAAGTTGGGCCATCACGGTTTCCGCAGCTGTCCGGTCGTGACAGGATGCTTCGGTGACGACATATCCCATCGGAAGCGCTTGGTCAGTGATCTGGAGATGAAGCTTAAACCCATAGTAAGCCATCTTTTTGGATGCACAATACCCGATATCTGCGATTCCTTGAAACCGTTTGACGCGATACATTCGTGCGTGGTGGCAGAGTTCAATAGGTAAGCTATCCACTACCGCATAAGCGTGATGTTGCCCACGTTTGGCTAGTTGATATCGTATCCATTTGACGGCAAAGCCAAGATTTCGACAACGGCGGTTATATCGAGAACGTTCAGGAAATAAATCTTTCGAAAATAAGTTTCCGATCACAAATCGGTGCCAAGCTCGTTCGGATGTAAAACCTAACAACTTTCCAAGAACATGGACGGCGATGATGACTTCATCTTCTTGCTTCAACAAATGGTGATTTCGGCGTTGTAAATACATCTGAATCAAAGACAATTGTCCAGATACAAAGAACAAAATCGCTGCATATTGTTTTTGAATTTTCGCTTCGTCTGTTGTAAAATGAAAGTGCTCTTGCATGGGACTTCTCCTTTTAAATGTTTGGTAGCACTTTCATTTTAAAGGAATTTTCCATGCAAGGGCTATTTTTATATCCTGTGATCTTTATCTAGCACCACAGGTTATATGTATTATGAAGTTTCTAAAGGTGGTTTGGGAATAGATGAAGCTACCGCTGCATCGATTATGGCGATCTACGGTTCTCTTGTGTATATGTCGGGAACGATTGGAGGATGGATTGCAGACCGCCTGTTAGGGACAAGCAAAACTGTTTTTTACGGCGGAATTTTAATCATGCTCGGCCATATCGTCTTATCCTTCCCTGGAAATATTGAAGCTTTATTCATTTCCATGACGCTGATTGTTCTTGGTACTGGACTTTTAAAGCCGAATGTATCAAGTGTTGTCGGCGATCTTTATGCAGATAACGATGCCCGCCGCGATTCAGGGTTTAGTATTTTTTACATGGGTATTAATTTAGGTGGATTTTTAGCTCCCATTATTGTTGGAACTTTAGGACAAGGATATAATTTTCATCTTGGCTTTGCTCTTGCTGCTATTGGTATGTTTTTCGGGCTTTTGACATTTGTCCTGACAAAAAAGAAAAACCTTGGTCTCGCCGGAACACAGGTGCCTAACCCGTTACAACCGGAAGAACGAAAAAAAGTATTCACTATTTTCGGCATCGGCGCTTTAGTAATTATCGCCTTTTTAGCTGTCACCATCCCTGCAGGACTTTTGACTATAAATAGCTTTACTATGATTGTCAGCATCCTCGGAATTGTAATACCTGCATGTTATTTTATATTTATGTACCGGAGTCCTAAAACAACAGAAGTGGAGCGTTCGCGTGTAATTGCTTACATTCCGCTCTTTATTGCCGCAGTAGTTTTTTGGGCTATTCAAGAACAAGGGGCTATTATTTTGGCCACTTATGCAGATAAGCGCACCCAATTATCCTATGCAGGACTTGAACTGCACTCATCATGGTTTCAATCATTGAACCCTTTATTTATCATCTTTTTGGCGCCGGTTTTTGCATGGTTTTGGGTGAAGCTTGGAAAGCGTCAGCCATCAACACCGAGCAAGTTTGCATTCGGACTTATTTTTGGCGGTCTATCATTTCTAGTTATGATCATTCCTGCTTATGTAAACGGTACTGAGTCATTAGTTAGCCCTTTATGGCTCGTACTTAGCTTCTTCCTTGTTGTAATCGGAGAGCTGTGCTTGTCCCCAGTAGGACTTTCAGCAACTACAAAGCTTGCTCCAGCGGCTTTTTCAGCGCAAACAATGAGCCTATGGTTTTTAACTAGTGCAGCCGCTCAAGCCATTAATGCCCAGCTTGTAAAATACTACACAGTTGAAACAGAAATTGTTTATTTTGGCATTATCGGCATGATTTCAATTATTCTTGGCCTTATTTTATTCTTCATGGCACCTATGATTAAACGTTTGATGAAAGATGTTCTATAATAAAGTCTTGCTGCATGATAAAAACCTGCCTGTTCAAACATAAACAGGCAGGTTTTTTGCCATATATGAAGTTTGTTTTTGCCAAAATCACTCAGCAAAAAATTTTGAATTTCTCTCCGCTTACTTTGATACTTTATCCAAAAGCTTCAATGATTCTCTATTAAATGCTTCTAAGTCAGCAGGTGTGCGGCTTGTAACCAATTGGTTTTGGCACACGACAACTTCTTCGTCATGATAGTTGGCGCCTGCATACTCCATATCTACGCGAATTGATTTATAGCCAGTTGCATCCCGACCTTCCAATGCTTTTGCCGAAATTAGCAGCTGAGGTCCATGACAAATAGCAAATACCGGTTTTTTCGCATCCATCATAGCTTTTACAAAAGAAACAAAACGGTCATCCGCACGCAAAATGTCCGGCGAGAAACCTCCCGGCAAAAGAAGTGCATCAAAATCGTCCGGTTTTACATCATCAATCGAATAGTCAATTTTAACTTCCGCTTCACCTTTTTTTCCTTTAACTTTTTTGCCAGCTTCTTTTTCAATTGTGACCACTTCATGACCTGCTGATTGAAATGCTTCTGCAGGACTTGTGAACTCACTGTCTTCGAACAAGTCTGTAATAAGAGTAGCTACTTTTGCCATGTGATCAACTCCTTTATTTTAGATTATCATAAAAAATTTTGTGGAAACATTTATTTGCTTCATATATTATTATCAATTACCTATATTACTAATCAAACGTTTGTTTAACAATAAATATGATTGCCAAAATCAGCAGTCTCGCAATTCGGCTGCCTTCATCGGCGTTTAGAGGCGGAATTTTTCAGATAAATCGAATCAACCAAGACAAAATGGACCAAGCAAGCTATTAAGCCTGTTTCATTTGTCTTCAATATAGAAATGCTGTCAGCTTCAAGTCCTTGCATTTTGATGCTGAGTTCAGTATTCCAACCTCTTTCAGCTAATAAACCGAATGCGCCGGGCAGCGAAGCTTTGACATTACAGTTGAATTAGAAAATGAAAACGTTCGTTTATAAATTTATTTGAGAAGAGCGGGCTTTTAAATAAGAATTTCGGGGAGGGACGACAACTATCCTTTTCTTTCTGGAAGAAAACATTTGATCGTTTGCACAATTAGGGAGCTGCAAGCTCTTTAAAACGAAGGGAAACAGTTGTCTAAACCGAAAAAACTAACGGTTCTCAGTCCTCATCTTTTTTAAACATACATTTTTAATATGCGGTCTACTGCTCCACCATATGATTCCCCAAACAAATTCAGATGGACAAGCAAATAATAAAGCTGGTACAAAGGCTTGATTTCCTCATATCTTTCGGAAAGAGGGTAATATTCTTCATATGAGCGGTAAAAATCTTGGGAAAAGCCGCCAAATAATTCGGTAAAGGCAATTTCAAAATGGCGATCTCCATACATTACGGACGGATCAATTAAAAATGGTTCCCCATTCGGTCCAACTATCCAATTCCCTCCCCATAAATCGCCGTGTAAAAGAGAAGCCTCCACGTTTGCTGGAATCCATTCATGCAAGCGATTAAGGAGAGTTTCCAATCTTTTTCCACGTTCACCACGTATATAATTTTTCTTGATTCCTATTTCCATTTGTCCGCTTAAACGGTAGTCCCGATAGTATTCAAGCCAAGATGACATAAGGCGGTTTCTTTGAGGCAGCGTTCCAATATATGTATTTTTCGAATATCCGTGATATACAAAATGGCTTTTGTGTAAAGCTGCCAGCTTTTGGCCTAACAGCTTTTCTGTATTATCATCTTTATTACCGTTCACCCATTCCATGATCAAAAATCCCTCGTTGGAATTCTCGGAGTAAGCAAACACCTTCGGTACGCGCACGGTGTTAGTATCCCTAATCAGTTGAAGCCCTTCCGCTTCCAGACGGAAAAAATCTTCGGGAGCTTCTAAATTGTACTTTAAAAAATACGTTTGGTTTTCTGTCTGTACAAAATAGCTTTCGTTAATATCACCTCCGCTTACTTTCCGAATGTTTTCGATTACTCCAAAATCTCCAGCAGCCCTTAATGCTTCCGCTATAATTTTTTTCATCCTGCCTCCTCTTTTTCTTTTTTTACTTATCTTTTCATAAATCATATATCTTTTGCAACGAAATCAACAAAGCAGCCTTTATTAATTGAAAAGTTATTTTTCTTTAGATTTCATTGTTCCAACAATAAAATATTCAAGAGCTTTTACATCTTCTATTAATTTTCTCCGTAATTGTTGATATGTTTCAAAAGATTGGTAGTCTAAATGATGATTTTCTTCAAACATTGTGCACAAATCGTTAAAGTTTTTGTAGATTCGGTCAAAATTTTTTTCCATCAGCACCAAAACATTTTTCATTCTCCTTTTCCTACTCCTTTTCCAAAAACCCCTTAAAAGAGACGGCGCAAAAATTCTCCTTATTTTATTTCGGAAAAAATAATTATATTTTCGACTCTTTCATAAATAATAGTTACTTCTCATACATTTTTAGTTGGAATCACTCATATCGTGTAAGGTGTCATTCCGACATTCATGATAAAATGGTAAAAAGGAAATCAGATACATTGGAGTGAATATTGGATGACAAAACAAGAAATTGAACAAAGAATCGCCGAATTAAAATCTGACTATATCCGCATTCAAGGGGACATCGAAAAGCTTGAATCAGTCGGAGGAAATATAGAAAAAGCGGAACAGCAGCTTACGGAAATTGAAAACGAGTTGGCCAATCTTAGAACGGCACTGAACAAGCAGCGTTAACACCAAGATCAAATTCCGCTGTCCGTTTCCTTTCATAATCATTTTCATTGATCCATTGGATGGGAAAAAAGAAGGTTCTGTGTGGTTTTATCCCCTCCAGGTGGAAAGTAAAAAAAGTGTTCTTAGGAGTCTGCCGGAGAGGGGATTTTTTATGGTGAAAAATCAAACATGTAACTCATATTCAGAAGATCTGAAGCGTGAATCGTTCGTTTGAAATGAAAGGAGGCTCCCTTATCGGCAACTTCATGAACACTTTGGAATTAAGCGGCATACGCAAAATTTAAGAAATGAAAAAATGTAGAGGCTTTTTGATGCGTTTTTACGATCGGCGGGAAGTATGAAAACACATGCAATTTAAAAATTTAGAAGAAGAAAGCACAAGTCGATTTGCTTAAAAAGCGCCGTCCAAATCTATACGGGAAGAAGTGGTCCTAAAAGCCGATCGGTTTCATATTATTGATAAAGCATTTATGTTTGTTGCGATCATTTTTTTAGGATTTCATAAATGCTTTCATTTTTTCTAAATCACAATGATGTGATAAATCAAAAAAAATTAGAACTGATTGCTGGATGAGATCAAATCGAACAGGTGGACACATCCCATATGTAACGAAATCCATATACTTTCATCTCCAGATCCTTTTTTATTTCTAATTTACACGGCTAAGAGTATGACAGACAATGTGAACGACACAACGCTGTACGTCGCCTTTCGGATAAAGCGCTCCTCCAGTCCTGGCAATCATCGAATACGCTTAAAGCACTTCTTGACACCTCTTGTGTAAAGGTTTTACAGAATTTTGTCCACCTACGAAAAAATCCAAAATTTTGCGATATCCTTTTTCGTTTACTCCTAACACTACATAAATGACTTTTTTCAACCGTCGTAGTCCAAATATAAAACAGCATAACGCTTGGATAGTGGACGGTTGCTCCATTTTTGATGTCCTCTCTTTCTGGTCATACAACTGATCGTCAGGAGAATAGGGACTTTCCATCCACATGCTAATTTCCCGTGTCTTGATGATCGCTTCCTAAAGCGAGCCCGTATAATGTTTATAAAAGGGAAATTCGCGTTTGAAATTCCGAGTTTCGTTCTTAGCACCAAAAGGGCATCAGTCTAATCGATCTCCGGGTAAAGAAAACGCATGGAAGTTGTTTCGGCAGTTTGCATCGGAATAATTGAGTAAATTTTAAAAGAGAAGCCCGATCTTGAGTCTCGCCTTCATGAACCTAAGCAGTAATCGAAGTGTGATGTACACGATAAATACCATCCAACGAGCGATCAAGGAGATTCGGAAACGTCTAAAGCCGATGAACAGTTTAAGCAGTTAAGAATCCGCTGAAAAAGCATTATATTTGACCTTTCAAACTTTTAGCAGAACGAAAAGTTACGAAGATTTGCAGAAGCGCAGGAAGCCCTCCAGCGAAAATTCGAAGAACATAACAATTAATCATATATGGCAGATTAATTGTGTTTACTGCTTATTGATGCCTCTTTTTTATGGGTTAAAACGTTAATATTTTTGGAATTTGACTTTCTAGACAGTCTCCTGCAAAGGAAATCGGTTCCCTATCAATTCCAAACTCATTCAGAAATATTGTATCTGCCCCGCATTACATAAAATTTTTTAACAGTATACCCATTTATACCATTCTCTACTTTTGTAAAAAAATATGACAAGGTTTTTTATTTGGTTTTTGTAATTTTTTGTAGATTTTCGTAGATTTAATTTAATATTAATTTAAAATTTGTTAAATATTTTAAAAATTATTTACATATAGAAAGGAGGGGGTTGATTAATGATCATTTTCCATGAAGTAAATAAACATTACGGAAAATTCCATGTTCTGCAAAATATCAATCTGCATATTAAACAAGGGGAAGTTGTCGTCATTATCGGTCCTTCAGGATCCGGGAAAAGTACACTCGTTCGTTGTATTAACAGGCTTGAAACAATTTCTAGTGGAGAATTAATAGTAGATAATGTAAAAGTTCATGACAAAAAAACAGATATAAATAAATTACGCCGCAACATCGGGATGGTATTTCAACATTTTCATCTTTATCCTCACAAAACCGTCCTACAAAACATTACGTTGGCTCCTATAAAAGTGCTAGGAATTGCAAAAGAAGAGGCTGAAAGAACTGCAATGTACTATTTAGAAAAAGTAGGAATACCTGATAAGGCAAATTCCTATCCATCCTCTCTATCCGGAGGACAACAACAGCGTGTTGCAATTGCCCGTGGTCTTGCAATGAAACCAAAAATCATGTTGTTTGATGAACCAACTTCTGCACTGGATCCAGAAACAATCGGAGAAGTGTTAGACGTCATGAAAAAGCTGGCGAAAGAAGGGATGACCATGGTGGTTGTAACACACGAAATGGGTTTTGCCCGAGAAGTTGCAGACCGAATTGTGTTTATTGATCAAGGGAAAATATTAGAGGTTTCAACACCTGAAGAATTTTTCTCCAATCCAAAAGAAGAAAGAGCAAAAAATTTCCTAAACAGAATATTAAATCATTAAATATGAAGGGGGATGTTATATATGAGCTTTCGATCATTCTGTAAGAAAATACTTTCCATTTCTTTAATTTCTATTTTATGTATATCTATTTTGTCAGCCTGCGGCGGAAAAACTACTACTAATACTACTGCAGAACAAGAAAAAACAGAAAATTCTTCCGACAATCAAAATACGTTAGAAAAAATAAAAGAAAGGGACAAATTGATTGTCGGCGTAAAATATGATTTAAATCTTTTCGGACTTAAAGATCCTAAAACCGGAAAGGTGGAAGGGTTTGATATCGATATTGCTAAAGGTTTAGCTAAAAAAATATTAGGAGATGAAAATAAAATCGAACTGAAAGAAGTAACTTCTAAAACCCGAATTCCTCTTTTAAACAATGGCGATATCGACTGTATCATTGCCACAATGACTATATCGGAAGAGCGCAAAAAAGAAGTAGATTTTTCAGATGTTTATTTTATGGCCGGACAATCTTTACTTGTGAAGAAAGACAGCAAAATCAACGGTATTTCTGACGTCAAAAAAGGTGTAACCGTTTTAACGGCAAAAGGATCTACTTCCGCTCAAAATATTCGTGAAAAAGCACCAGAAGCAACTGTATTAGAATTTGAAAATTATGCTGAAGCCTTTACTGCTTTAAAAGCTGGTCAAGGAGATGCTTTGACAACAGATAATGCTTTATTACTAGGAATGGCAAAGCAAGATCCTAATTTCCGAGTCGTTGATGAAACATTTACAGAAGAACCTTATGGAATTGCTGTCCGCAAAGGTGATACAGAATTTGTAAATACAATTAATGAATATTTAAAAGAAATTAAAGAAAACGGTGAATATGACAAAATTTATGAGAAATGGATCGGAGACGTACCAAAAAATGAAAAATAATTTGATAAACAGATGAGCGGTTTTTCACCCTCATCTGTTTCTTCCTGAAAGGAGTGATTATATTTGTTGAATTTTTCCATACTCATTGATCATTGGGATATGTATATAGAAGGCTTTTTTTATACAATAAAAGCTAGTGTATTCGCTATGATTGCAAGCTTAGTTGTAGGAACAATTATCGCTATTTTCCGTATAGCTCCCTTTCGACCACTCAATTGGCTTGGCACGATGTACGTGGAATTTATCCGAAACATCCCGTTGATGTTAATAGTATTTGTATTCTTTTTCGCTCCTTCCGCTTTGGGGTTACGCATTAATTCTTTTTTGGCAGGAACACTAGGTCTTACAACTTATACAGCCGCATTTATCGCCGAGTCGATACGTGCAGGTATTCAAGCAGTACCGAAAGGTCAAATGGAAGCTGCCCGTTCTTCCGGTTTAACATACGTACAAACGATGTGGTATATTATTTTGCCACAAGCAATTAAAATTGTTATCCCTCCATTAGGAAATCAATTTCTTAATCTTGTGAAAAACTCGTCTGTACTCGGTGTAATTGCTGGCTTAGATCTCATGTATTTCGGTGATTTAATATCTTCTGAAACATTCGTAACATTTGATGTATATATTTTTGTTGCTATGTTTTACTTGCTGTTAACTATTCCTTTAAGCTTAAGTGTCAGTTTTCTTGAACGCAGACTAGCAAAAAATAGATAAAGAGGATAGCCCTCTACCATGTAAATATATTGAATAAATTCAATTTGTATCCACTAACATGAGGTTAAGAATCTATAGGTGTTAAAGAATTGGGAGAAATTATAGAGGGAGGGGAAAACAAAATGGATTTTATTGGTGCTTATTCACCCAGTCATATCATATTTCTTTTGAAAGGATTTTCTGTCACCCTACTTGTTGCTTTTATATCCATTTCCCTTAGTTTTATATTCGGCATCATGATCGGTGTATTGCGTTACACAAAAGTTCCGGTCATTAGTCACCTACTGGCCGTTTGGGTGGAAACGATTCGAAACTTACCGTTATTATTAATTATTTTCTTTACGTTTTTTGCTCTTCCAGAAATAGGGTTAAAATTAGATAAAATGGCCGCTGCCATTTTAGCATTAGTAGTTTTTGAATCTACTATGTTGTCAGAAATTGTTCGAAGTGGATTAAATTCCATTGAAAAAGGTCAAATAGAAGCTGCTCGTTCTTCTGGATTAAATTATTTGCAAACTTTATGGTATATTATACTGCCGCAAGCTTTACGCCGGATGGTTCCGCCAATTGTCAGTCAATTCATTTCACTACTAAAGGATACTTCTTTTGCTGTCGTGATCTCTTTACCAGAATTAATGAATCATGCACAAATCATTAATGGCAAAAATATCAACTATGTCATTCCGATCTTTATTTTAGTTGCTCTCATGTATTTTACTGTAAATTATTTATTATCATTAGTTTCAAGACGGTTGGAAAACAAATATATCTAAATAGACGTTTCGTAGGTTTCTGGCCATAATGGTATTATAATTGTCTATGAGGGAGAATGCGATGAATAACCGCCTTTGGACACTTGTTGTCCTTGTTTTCACTACTGCACTTCTGGGAGAAATGAAAATCAATCCTTTTGATAATTTTTTTCGATTTTCATTAGGAAGTGCAATTTTCTTCTTTGGATTACTATCTTTTCGATCTGCTCCTATCCTTGTAACTGGATTTAGTACTGGCATTTTTGTTTTGCTGTTTCGGATGATGATCGATCTTATATTAGGGCGAGTCTTTTGGATCGACAGTTTCTTTATCCATTTACCCGCTGCCTTTTACTATTTTAATTTTACTTTACTCGTTTATGTTACAAAAATTCAAAAATATTTAAAAACTCCCATTCGTGTAGGAATCATTGGAGCATGCATTGATTTTTCATCTAATATGGTGGAATTATCTTTTCGCATACTAATACAAGAACAATTTACCCTCACGTTAGAAACTATTTGGATGCTACTTTTATTTGGGATTTTAAGAAGTTTTTGCGCAGTAGGGCTTTACAATATTTTAAATTTTTCTCAATTAAAAGCCATAAGCGAAGCGCGACAACATGAACTCGAACGTCTCGTTATGATCAATACAAGCCTTTATGAAGAAACATTTTTTTTGCGGAAATCAATGAGCCATCTAGAAGATATTACTAGAAAAAGCTATCAACTATATATGCGTTTAATGGAATTAGAAAATAAAGAGGCAAGTACAGCCCTTTATATTGCTGAACATGTTCATGAAGTGAAAAAAGATTCACAAAAGATTTTGGCAGGATTATCTAAACTAATGAGTCAAGAGCAACTAAACCTTCATATTTCCATTACAGATATTTGCGATTTAGTTATTAAAACTAATCAAAAATATGCAGAAGCTTTAGAAAAGCCAATTCAATTCCAAAAAAAATGTGATATTGACTCATGTACTAACCATGTATATGCTCTTCTATCTGTATTAAACAACCTTGTTTCAAACGCAGTCGAAGCAATACATCATTCAGGTTGGGTTGAACTGCGTGTAGTGGAAGATAATCATAACATAAAATTTTTCGTAACCGACTCCGGTATTGGTATATCCGAGGAAGATCAAGACTGGATTTTTGAACCCGGATTTACAACAAAATTTGACAAAAACGGGAATCCATCAACAGGAATCGGTTTGACACACGCCCAAAAAATTGTACAAAATTTAAATGGTTCAATACAATTATCAAATGAAAAAGGACCACCTACTCAATTTATAGTAACGATACCAAAAGATCAGCTGTTTAAAACGCTTACATAGGTATTCCATAATAAAGAAAGGGGGGAACATGATGTACCTTCGCTTCTTCCTAATTGAAGACGATCCTGTTGTTAGAAGAATGTTGGAAAAAATAATAACAGACAGCGGGCTTGGAAAAGTTATCGGACAAGCAGATGATGGGATTAATGTTTCAATCGATCAACTCAAAAATGTGGATGTTATTCTAATTGATCTATTGATGCCTCGACTAGACGGCATTCAAACAATGAAAAAATTGAGAAGCGAAGGATTCACCGGTCCCTTTATTATGATTTCTCAAGTTGAAAATAAAGAAATGGTCGGTGAAGCATACTTGCAGGGTGTCGACACATACATTCAAAAACCTATTAACAAATACGAAGTTGTTTCCGTTTTAAAACGAGTTGCCAACCATCTTGCCTTATCTTCTTCACTTATATCTATTCGCAATTTATTAGAAGTAATGGATGATAAAGATAAAGATCAGCAAACATTTTTAAAAGCTTCTACATATTCTGCAAAGCATTCGATTGAGGAAAAAGCTTGCCATCTCCTTCTCACTTTAGGCATTGCTGGCGAGACGGGAACTTCTGACATATTAGCAGTAATAAAATGGCTAGAGGCTCGAGAACAGAATGGAAAAAATATACACGACCTTCCTCAATTAAAAGACTTATACAAACAAATTTTGCTGCAATCTGGCAATCATTTTGATGAAGAATCTCTACAAAAGGAATTGCGTGCCATGGAACAGCGTATTCGCCGAATAGTTTTACAAACATTCACCAATTTAGCTTCAATTGGATTAACTGATTATACAAATCCTAATTTCGAACATTACGCCCCTCGTTTATTTGATTTTGAAGAAATCCGCCAACGAATGGAGGAACTAAAAAATGGAGAAAAGACAACAAAATGCCGATTGAGCATAAAAAAATTTATAACTGCACTTTATTTAGAGACAAAAGAAGAAATGAATTTTCACTAGTTTCTTACATATATAGTAAAAATTATTTTTCATCAGCATCTCTTGTCCACCTCCACCGATGAATTGGAATCTATTCCCGGCAATCTGTTGACACATGTTATATCTTAATCCTTTCTTTTATAAGGGAAATGATCCGCCGAATATAAAGTTGTAAGAAAGCAATGATCATCATACTATGTCTACTACACAATAAAAAACTGAACCACCGCACGAATGATATGATACCCTTTATAGTTGACCGAAAAAAGAAAGCTCATGGAAGGGATTTTTATGTGGAAAGCCTTCGATAACATATAATGTAACAATCGGTAATGTAACAATCGGTTAAGTCCAAATTTTTTTGTAAATTTCCCTCTTTGATAGAAACATGGATCTGATGGCTTGACGTGGCAGGTAAATCCGGCAAGTCTTCCTGTCGGTCGTCTTCCCGGACAAATGATCATGTTGTCAAGGAACGTTGCGGCAGGGATCTTGCCCAGAATTCCACGTTCTCCTTGATACAGCGAATGAGTCATCGCCAGAGTTTTCCAATTCACCATTCGAGTTTCTTGCTCTTTCGTTTTCAACAACCACCTTTAGCTCCTGTCACTTTTCTGCCCTGCTACGACTCTTTATTCATGCCTAACAGATTGGGTTTACGCATTTCAACTGGCTCTTTTTTTGACGGCAAAAAATTGATCGATCTTATTAGATCGATCTAAAAACATGTTTTCCATACCAATCATTTTACTTTTCTAATTTTTCCTGAGCAGTTGGTTTTGGACTCAATTTCGAACAAGGTCCTGCCTGAAGCATGTAGCTTCCTCCATCATGACCGAGCATGTTTCTTACATCTTTTGCAACGTCAATTATGCGATCTAAATGAATTCCAGTCTCAATCCCCATCTCTTCTAGTGAATGAACTAAATCCTCTGTTGCAATGTTACCCGTTGCTCCTGGTGCATATGGGCATCCGCCGAGACCTGCGACAGAACTGTCAAAATGGATGACACCTTGCAGCAAAGCGGCAACCACATTCGCCAACGCCATTCCGCGCGTATTATGGAAGTGCATGGAGAAAGTCATGTGAGGAAATTCCTTTTTTAATACGCCAAGATATTGATAGACTTGTTTTGGATTAGCCATTCCTGTCGTGTCAGCAAGCGAAACTTCAGTTATCCCCATTTTCTTATATCGATCTACAATTGTTACTATTTTTTCTAAAGGCACTTTTCCTTCGTATGGACATCCAAATGCAACGGAAATTGATCCTCCTACTTCAACATTATGTTTTTGCGCCAAATCGACAATAGGTTCAAATCCTCTTTGCGCTTCTTCCACAAGGCAGTTTGCATTTGATAAACTATGCGAATCTGTTGCCGAGAGCATAAGCTTCAATTTCTTTATTCCAGCCGCAATTGCTCTTTGGGCCCCTTTTACATTTGGCACTAAAGCCCGAAATTTAATATGCGTTAAATCTTCTATCCCTTTCACAACTTCCTCGGCGTCTTTCAACTGCGGAATTGCTTTTGGATGAACGAACGATGTCACTTCTATCGATTGAACTCCTGTGTTCGCAAGCGCACGGATAATTTTTATTTTTTGTTCAGTCGGAATCCATTGATCCTCTGATTGAAACCCGTCGCGCGGCGCAACTTCGCAAATGATGACCCTTGCAGGAAACATGACATCACTCATTTAAATGACTCCTTTCTCTTTTAACTCGGCAAGCTCCTGTTTTGATAACCCTAATTTTCCGCCTAATATTTCTTCATTATGCTCTCCAAGCTCAGGAGCGCGGTAACGAATGGTTCCAGGAGTTTTTGAAAAATTAGGAACGACGCCCGGCACTTTTACTTTTCCAAGCCGAGGATGCTCAACTTCTACTATGTTTTTCCTAGCTTGATAATGTTCATTTTCAAAAATATCTTTAATACTTAAAATCGGACTGACAGGCACACCGTACAAATCCAATTTTTCCTGCAGCTCCTTCAGCGTAAACTGGCGTATCCAGTCAGAGACAATCTTTTGTACTTCATCGTCATGTTTTAAACGTTGTGAATTTGTATAATAACGTTCATCCTCAAGCATATCTGTTCGTTCCATTGCTTCTGCAAGCCGATTAAAAGTTGAATCAGTACTGCAAACAAGAACAACATATTTTCCATCCTTCGTTTCATATGTTCCTGCTGGACTTGAATGTCCGGCCAACCCGGGTGTTCTTTCTCTTACTATACCGTTTTGGTCATATTCAGCTACTAAAAATTCGAGCATTCGGAAAATCGATTCATATAATCCCATTTCGACTACTTGCCCTTCTGGATCATCAGTTTTATCACGGTAATATAATGCACTGACCGCAGCAAATGCAGTATATACACCAGTGATATAATCAAGCAATGAATAAGATGGACTGACAGGCGGTCTGTCCGGATACCCTTGGATATAAGTATGGCCGCTGAAAGCGGTGCACGGAGTTCCGAACCCGGCTTTTTCGCGATACGGTCCTGTTTGACCGTAGCCGGAGATTCGAACCATAATCAATTTAGGATTTGCTTTTTTCAATTCTTCATACCCTAGCCCCCACTTTTCAAGAGTACCGGGGCGAAAGTTTTCAATTAAAATATCCGTATTTTTTATAAGTTTTTTTAAAATTTCTTTTCCTTCTTCTTTCCGTATATCTAAAGTAACTGATTTTTTGTTGCGGGCAAGCCCTGGCCATCTGAGCGGCTCATTCCCCTTCCAAGGGCCTACAGTCCGCAAAGTATCACCTTTATTGGGCAATTCAATTTTCGTCACTTCGGCGCCAAGGTCAGCTAACAGTGTTGCCCCAAAAGGAGCAGCGATCATAGTCGATATATCCAAAATATTTACTCCTGTTAACGGACCATATTTTCCTTTTTCCATCGTATCCCCCTCCAAAACATTAATTTTTCTCTGGCAGCATGCCTAATACATTGCTTCGCAAATTGCTTAAATGGACTTTCATCGCTTCCGATGCTTTTGCTTTATCTTTCTGTTTCACGGCTTCCAAAATCGCTTCATGTTCAAAAAAAGATTCAGAATAACGCGCTTGCGACTGCAACGTTTGCTTTCGCACTTGGCGGTATAAATTCAAATTCGTATCCATAAATGAGATGAACACAAAATTATGTGTCGCTTGGGCGAGAGATAAATGAAAGTTGCTGTCTGCATCTATTTCCTCTTCCGGATTTTTTAACTTTTCTTCCATTAATTTCAATGCCTTTTCCATCTTTTCTATATCTTCTTTCGTTGCCCTTTCGCATGCTATTTCAGCAATTTTTGGCTCCAATGCTTCCCGGGCCTCCAAAAATTGAATCACTGTTGTTTTTTCGAGTACATCAATAGGGTTGATCTGATATTTCAGAATCAAGCTTTGATCGACTTTTTGAACGAACCGTCCGCCGCCTGGTTTTGAAATAATGATTCCTTCCGATTCTAAAACTCTGCATGCTTCCCGCAAAGAAGTCCTGCTGCACCCGAGAATTTTCGCCAATTCACGCTCCGGAGGCAGGCGGTCATTTGGTTTTAGTTTTCCTTCTTCTATCAGTTGCTTAATTTGATCAACAATTTTTTCGTAAACTCTCGTATTGGTGAGCTCATTAAATATATTGGATTTCATAAACATGTTCCTTTCATTTTTTGGGCTGTTGGGCAGTCCAATTTTATTAAAATTATAATATTCTGTCATTAAATCGTCAAGCTGCTGCACCATCGAACATGTAAAACACCGTAAGATATGAAGAGAAAAGCGTTCAATGCAAGATGTAAGATGATTTTTCTTATCCAAGGCATTTCATTTCTCATGTGGAAACGTTTCATTACACTTCTAAAGCAAGTGTGTGTTAACATTCCATCTATTCCTAAATTTCTTGAAATATATTATGATTAATTAATAGCAATCAATCCGTGATTCATTTTTCCGAAGGAGGAACGCAATGTATAAGCAATATTTGCCTTTTGCGATAAAGTTAGCTAAAGAGGCCGGTGAATTGATTCGGCCGTATGCAGGAAAAGCTGGGCAGCAAACATTAAAGTCAGCAAAAGATTTTGTGACTGAAATGGATTTGAAAGCTGAAAAGCTGATCATTGATCGCATTCAGGAGACATATCCTGATCACCGCATATTCAGTGAGGAAGCCGGCAGCATTGGGGGAAAGGATGAATTTGAATGGGTGATTGACCCTATTGACGGGACCATCAACTACAGCTTCGGCGTTCCGCTTTACGGAGTTTCCATCGCCCTAACCTATCAAAATGATCCAGTCGTCTCTGCTATATCATTGCCTGCTTTTGGGGAAACGTATTGGGCAGCAAAGGGAGAAGGAGCCTATTTAAATGGAAATGCTATAAACATTCGAAATGCCAGCCTGGCGGAAGCTTTTATTTCCATTGGCGATTTTGCAAAGGACGCCAATAAACAAACGAATAAAGAGCGCATTTCATTGCTTGAAAACATTGTAAACGACGTTTACCGAGTCAGAATGATCGGAACAGCTGCTGTCACTTTAGCCTACATTGCTTGCGGCAAACTTGATATCGCAGTCTACTATAAGCCTAATTTTTATGATATTGCTGCTGGACAGCTGCTTGTGTGCGAAGCGGGCGGAGCTATACAAACGATCGGAAATTATACTGTCATTGCTGATCAAAAAATAATAGACGAGATAGCACCTTTACTGCCTGTTCAGCACACAACGGCATAAAAGCAGTCCGCAAGTCTAGACTGCTTTTATGCTTTTCTGCTGCCATATAATACAACGACATTTCCGTTTTCATGATGCTGGGCCCGTTCGTGAAATAACGTTTTGCTAACAAAAACCGGAACGATGATTCAAAAGATAAATCATTTAGCGATTGATTGTCCAGCCTGCTGGCTTAAAAGACGAAAAGCTTTTAAAAATCTATTAATGAACTTGCCCCTTTGCAATGCTTTTCATTTGGAGGCCAGACAGAAAGGTCGAACGGAAAATCGGAGCCAGGCACTACTCGATCTTCTCCCACTATTCGCACTAAATAGTCAATGCTTGCTTGCTCCCACAAAACATTGTCATACCAAAAACGCTTTAAGTATTCTTTCGGAGAGGATGTTAAATTTTTTGAAACCGCTTCCCATTCTTCGTATCCTTTTTCTATTCTGCCGATTTGGTAAGGCAAAAATCCTCCGCCATGGGCAAATAATATTTTCACATTTGGAAATCGATCAATCAATCCGCTTAATAAAAGATCTGTAGCACAAATCGTTGTTTCCCACGGAACACCGATTAAATTTGGCATCATTCTTCTTTTCAAGCGAGGATCTTCGCTCAATAACGGATGAATGAAAACAATCGCTTTCAACCGATCGGCTTCTTCAAAAAATGGGATAAAAAATTCATCTGACAGCATATGATTAGCTGCCCCAGGACCGATAATGGCTCCTTTTAACCCTTTTCCCATCGCATCTGTCAAGATTTGTGCAGCTTTATCCGGGTTATTTAACGGAACCGTTGCCAGCGCAGACAATTTTTCCGGGAACGATTGCACAAGCCGCGCTAATGAATCATTATACACGCCGGATAGTTCAGCAGTGATTTCTTCCGGAAACTCGTACATAAAAAGCTGCGGTATCGGTGAAATGACGGAATGATGAACTCCCGCTTTCAATTGTTCGTTTAAAAAAAGGGTTAAATCTAAAAAAGATTTTTTTAATTCAAATCCCCATTTTTGATTAACAATCAAAAACTCTTCCTTATCCTTTTCTTTTTTCACCCATTCAGCATGAATAGTTTCTTTATGTTCTTTTACCCATTCCATCACGCCTTCAGGGATGAAATGTGTATGAAAATCATACATCTCTCCACTCTCCCACCAAATTATGAAAAATTCAAATACCCCATTCTTTCAGAAATTTCCTTGCTTGCTGCGATCACTTGTTTCGCCATCGCCTTAAGCTTGTAAGAATTGATTCGTTGTTTTGGACCGACTACAGAAAGTGCTGCAATAACCTTTCCGGTATAATCATAAATCGGGGCGGCAATGGAATTAACTCCCTCGGACAATTCTTCAATGCTAACGGCATACCCATTCTCCCTTACTTTTTTTAAATGATCTCTCAGCTTCTCAGGATCCGTAATCGTATTTTTAGCAAAACGCTTTAACCCTTTAGATATAATTTTTTCGACCGTTTCATTTTCCGAAAATGCAATTAAAACTTTTCCAGAGCTCGTGCAATAAGGCGGATTGCGTCTCCCGATATGGGTTAAAAATCTTACGGGGTGATTGCACTCTACTTTTTGCAAATAAACAACTTCTAAATTGTCCAATACAGAAATATGGGCAGTTTCACCGGTTGCTTCGACCAGTTTATTTAGTACAGGCTGCGATTCTCTGTAAATATCCATATTGCTGAATAGCACGCCGCTTAAAGATAAAATGGATAATCCCAATCTGTATTTCTTCGTTTCTGAATCTTTATAAACAAATCCTTCACTTGCCAACGTCTTCATTGTCCTGCTGACTGTGCTTTTATTTAATCCTAGAGAATTGGATAAATCGCTTATTTTTTTTTCTGGCTCTTCCATTGTAAAGCTTTTCAATATTTTCAGCGCATTTTTGATGGAAGAAAGCTGATTTTTCTCGTCTTTTCCATTCAATGTACACCCTCCCCCTCTACATCAATTTTCTTTATACGAGAATATATCAAATATATGAACAACTGAAAAGTAAAAAATTAAATATTTCGATATTTTTAAAAATTTTTATATTTGTTGCATATATAGCAATTTAGAAGTTGAAAGTGCAACATAGGGAAACTACCATTAAAGTCACAGTTGAAATTTATGATGATATTCGGGAGGGTGAATCATGCCAATCAACTCAAACGGAACGATTAACTGCTTGCATTTTATTAACGGACAATTTGTTGAATCCGATAACAAAAGGACCTTTGACAATATTAATCCTGCAACTGAGGAAGTAATCGGAACAGTCGCTGAAGGAGGAAAAAAAGAAGTCGACTATGCCGTTTCCGCTGCCAAAAGGGCTTTGAACGGCCCTTGGAAAAACATAACATTAACGGAGCGTTCAAAAATTTTGCGGCGCATTGGCGATTTAATCCAAGAAAGACAGGATGAGCTGGCACGATTGGAATCATTGGATACAGGAAAACCGCTATCTCTTGCAAAAAAAATTGACATTCCCCGTGCTGCCTATAACTTCCACTTCTTCGCTGACTACATCATTTCGATTACGAATGAAGCTTATCAGCAAGATGATCAGGCCATTCATTATGCACACAGACGCCCAGTCGGAGTAGTGGGAATTATCAAGCCTTGGAATTTACCTCTTTTATTATTGACTTGGAAGCTGGCTCCATGTTTAGGAATGGGCAACACAGCTGTTATTAAACCTGCAGAGTGGACTCCTTTAACCGCTACTGCATTAATGGAAATTTGCAAAGAGGCCGGTGTTCCGGACGGAGTTGTCAACCTTGTTCATGGCTTCGGTCCAAACTCCGCTGGGGCAGCAATTGCCGAACATCCTGACATTGACGCCATTTCCTTTATCGGTGAACCCGGTACAGGAGCAGCCATTATGAAAGCAGCATCTAATTCCTTGAAAAAACTTTCATATGAATTGGGCGGCAAGAATCCAAACATTATTTTTGCCGATTCAGATTTAGATGAAGTCATTGAAACTACCATCAAATCAAGCTTTATTAACCAAGGCGAAGTTTGTCTTTGCGGTTCAAGAATTTATGTAGAGCGCCCAGCTTACGAAGAGTTTTTAGAAAAATTTGTAAAGAAAACAAAAGAATTAAAGATTGGCGATCCATTTGAAAATGGCACAGATGTCGGCGCACTCGTAAGCAAGGAACATTACGAACGCGTCAACAGCTACATCGACATAGCCAAGCAAGATGGGGCAGAAATTTTAACAGGCGGAAAGCGTCCAGACGGATTAGATAAGGGTTATTATCTCGAACCTACAATCATAACTGGTTTGGATCGAAATTCCCGCTGCGTACGGGAAGAAATATTCGGCCCAGTTGTAACTGTCTCTCCGTTTGACATGGAGGAGGAAGTTATAGCCCAAGCCAATGATACACATTACGGATTAAGCGCAACTATTTGGACAAATAATTTACGGCGTGCACACAGGGTGGCACATCAAATTGAAGCAGGCATCATTTGGGTCAACACCTGGTTCCTGCGTGATTTACGAACGCCGTTTGGAGGAATGAAGCACAGCGGAATTGGCAGAACGGGCGGCATGCACAGCTTAGATTTTTATACAGAGCTTTCAAACATAACGATAAAGCTATAATTTCAGGTGCCGTTGAAACATAAGGAGTATGTTAAAATAGCCTGCTTACCAAATCATTCTGTCTGAATGAGAAAGGAAGGAAAAAATGTTAACAACGAAAATTGCCAACTTTGCCAATCAACTGCAGGAAGCTGAAGCTTTAAACAGGGCGACAGATCCTCTTACTGCCGTTGATCCGAATCTGACTGCCGAAGAAGCTTATCTTATACAACTGGAAAATATAAAAAGAAAGGTCGATCAAGGTCAAAAAATTGTCGGAAAAAAAATCGGCTTAACATCTTTAGCAATGCAAAAGCTGCTTGGAGTCGATGAACCGGACTATGGACATTTATTAGATTACATGGTCGTTGAAAACGGCGGAAGCATTTCCATGAAAAAAGTTTTGCAGCCGCGAGTAGAAGCTGAAATTGCCTTCATTTTAAAAAAGGAGCTTAAAGGTCCAAACGTAACCGCTTTAGACGTGATCTTAGCAACTGACTATATTGTTCCGGCATTAGAAATTGTCGACAGCCGCATTAAAGATTGGAAAATCAAGCTGGCTGACACCATTGCCGACAACGCTTCATCCGGATATTTCTTATTGGGAGGAAAACCGGAAAAAATAGAAAATGTTGATCTCGAATTAATTGGAATGAGCTTGACAAAAAACGGGGAACTAGTCAATACCGGTGTCGGCGCAGCAGCATTAGGCAATCCGGCAAACTGTGTCGCATGGCTCGCCAACAGGCTGGCTGATTTTGATATTTCTTTACGTCCCGGAGAAATCATTTTATCAGGCGCTCTATCCAGAGCCGCTGATGCACAAGCTGGAGACGTCTTTACGGCGCGGTTCGCTCATCTCGGGCATGTAACGGTATCATTTACAGAATAATAGATTGAAAGGAGAATTTTATGAATAAAGTAAAGGTTGGAATTTTAGGGTCCGGCAACATCGGAACAGATTTAATGTACAAAATCCGTCGATCAGATGTGTTGGAGCTTACAACGGTCATCGGAATTGACCCCTCATCGGACGGATTAAAAAAAGCAAAAGATTTCGGATATTACACGATTGATACCGGCATTAAAGGTTTTTTAGAAAATCCCGATCTAGCGGATATTCTATTTGATGCCACCTCCGCAAAAGCTCATATACGCCATGCAAAATTGCTGAAGCAAGCAGGGAAAAAAGTTCTTGACTTAACACCTGCTGCCGTCGGTCCGTCTGTCATACCTCCTGTAAATATTGATAAACATTTGGATGCCGACAACATTAATTTAATTACATGCGGAGGCCAAGCGACGATTCCGATCGTTCATGCCATCAACAAAGTTCAGCCTGTCAAATATGCAGAAATTGTGGCAACGATATCAAGCAAAAGCGCCGGTCCCGGAACTAGAGCAAATATTGACGAGTTTACCGAAACGACAGCGCGCGGAATCGAGGAAATCGGCGGCGCTAAAAAAGGGAAGGCTATCATTATTTTAAACCCTGCTGAACCGCCGATTATGATGAGAGATACGATATATTGCCTTGTAGAAAATGATTTTGTCGATCAAAAAAAGATTACTCAATCCGTCAAAGATATGGTGGAAGTAGTCCAATCTTATGTACCGGGCTATCGCTTAAGACAAGAACCTCTCTTTGACGGAAATAAAATAACAGTTTTTATCGAAGTGGAAGGCGCTGGAGACTATTTGCCGACTTATTCAGGCAATTTGGATATCATGACAGCCGCAGCAGTGAAAGTGGCGGAGGAATGGGCGAAAAATATTACTTCTAAAGTGAATGTTTAAGGAAGGAGTGAATATCGTGGGAGAACGTAACATACTGATTACTGAAGTCGCTTTAAGAGACGGCAGCCACGCGATTCGACATCAATATACTGTGGATCAAGTCGTAGCCGTCGCAAAAGGGTTGGATGATGCCAATGTACCTTATATTGAAGTTTCGCACGGAGACGGTTTAGGTGGCTCATCTCTGCAATACGGACTTTCTTTAACAAATGAAATGGAATTGATCGAAGCCGCTGTATCTACTGTCACGAATGCCAAAATTGCTGTTTTGCTTTTGCCGGGAATCGGGACAATGAAAGAATTAAAACAAGCTGCACAGCTGGGGGTAAAAATGGCGAGAATCGCCACTCATGTAACAGAAGCGGATATTTCAGCACAGCATATTGCTTTCGCAAAAGAATTAGGATTGGAAACTGTCGGTTTTTTGATGATGGCCCATATGGTTCCAACAGAAAAACTGGTTGAGCAAGCAAAGCTTATGGAGAGCTATGGAGCTGATGTTGTATACGTTGTCGATTCAGCTGGCGCTTTTCTGCCGCATGAAGTAAAAGAAAGGATTCAAGCTTTAAAAAACAGCTTGTCAATTGAAATCGGATTCCATGGCCATAACAATCTTTCCCTAGCAATGGCCAATACATTAGCAGCCATTGAAGAAGGAGCGACGCGGATTGACGGAAGCATCCGCTGCTTAGGCGCCGGTGCAGGCAACACTCAAACGGAAGTATTAATCGCGGTGCTCAACCGTTTAGGAATCAACACCGGAATCGATTTATACAAAATTATGGACGTAGCCGAAAACATAGTAGCCCCCATTTTGGAAAAGCCGCAAGAAATTACAAAAGATGGACTAATACTCGGATATGCTGGAGTATATTCAAGCTTCCTGTTGCATGCACAAGCTGCCAGCAAAAAATTCGGAATTGATTCGCGCGACATATTAGTTGAGCTTGGCAAAAGAAAGGTTGTTGGCGGTCAAGAGGATATGATTATTGATGTAGCTGCTGAAATTTCAAAACAAAAACAAACGGCACATACTTAAGGAGGATGCAGCAAATGGCTGGCGCAGATATAAAAAAAATTGCTGACTACTTAGTAACAGCGGAAAAGGAAAAACGTGAAGTAAAAAAGGTAACGGCCTCATTAAAACCGGATTTGTCCGTCGAAGAAGCCTACGCCATTCAACAAGAGATTGTCAATATGAAAATAAATGAAGGTCACCGTATCATCGGTCCAAAAATGGGTTTGACAAGTTTTGCTAAGATGAAGCAAATGAAGGTCAATGAGCCTATTTACGGCTATGTATTCGATTATATGGTGATCAATAACGGCGGAGCATTGCCTTTTCATGACTTAATCCACCCAAAAGTGGAGGCGGAAATCGCTTTTGTATTAAAAGAAGATATTGAAGGACCTGGTGTCAATGGTGCACAGGTGCTTGCGAAAACAGAATACGTGATGCCGGCTCTTGAGATCATCGACAGCCGATATGAAAATTTTGATTTTACGCTTCCTGATGTAATCGCTGACAATGCGTCAACATCCCGGGTTGTATTCGGAACGTCTTTGAAAAAGCCGGAAGGATTAGAACTTGATTTAGTTGGATCGACTCTTTCCATAAACGGCGAAATAAAAGAGTTAGGAGCCGGAGCCGCTGTGCTTGGCCATCCTGCCCATTCCGTCGCTCTGCTTGCCAATATGTTATCACGAAAAGGACAAAAGCTGCGTGCAGGTGATGTTATTCTAACAGGAGGAATCACGAGCGCCGTCTTGATAAACAAAGGCGACTATGTCACAGGAAAATTTGACGGATTGGGCGAAGCAAGCTTCCATGTTGTTTAAATAGCGGAAGAAAAAAATTTCTTACCTGATAGGAGGGATGACATGCCTTTTGTTACTATTCAAATCATGGAGGGCAGGCCGCCAGAGAAAATAAAGGAGTTAATTCAAAATATAACAAATACTGTATCGGAAACGCTCGATTCACCAAAAGAAAACATCCGCGTTTTAGTGACAGAGGTGCCAAAAACCCATTGGGGAATTGCGGGCAAACCCGCATCTGAAGTAAGAAAATAATTTTAAAGGAGGAGAAGTAGCTATGACGATTGAGCTGGCTTTGTTAGCGCCTCATGTGCCAAGCATGTGCCATTTTGACCAAGTCCCCGACTTTCAAAAGGATATGGCCATTGAGATGCAAAAGATGTCAAAGACAATTTATGATTTAAAACCGGATGCCATCGTTCTTGTTTCCTGCCATTGGCCGTCGACTTTTTTCCATTATGTTGATTGCACTCCTGTCCATAAGGGCATTTTAACCGCTTTTGAATGTCCTGATTTAATTCGTGATGTTCCATATGAATATCCCGGAGATAAACAGCTTGGTGATGAACTAGTAAAAATCGGTCAAGATGCTGGACTGCAAGTTGTAGGAATAGACGACCCTTACTATGTTTGGGATTACGGAACGGTTGTGCCTCTTAGATACCTTGTGCCGAATGAAGACATACCTGTTGTGAATTTGTCCGTGACGATGGCTGCCACTTTAGATGAAACGTATAAATGGGGACAGCTGATTGCAAAAGTATTAAAAGAAAGCGAAAAGAAAATTGTATTTGTTTCAAGCGGCGCACTTTCCCACAATTTAGTCCGCGGCAGACACAATAAACCGACCGCTTCAGAACATGCACTAGATAAACAATTCATTAGTTATATAGTAAACAAAGAATATGATGCAGCCTATCAAATGCTTCCTCAATACGCCCGTCTGGCAAAGGTAGAATCAGGAGGAAGACATCTCGCCATGCTATTAAGCATGCTTGAAGACGATGACCAACCGAAATATTGGGCAGACGGCCAATCTTCCGGCAGCTGGAACGCACTGATCACATTTGAGAAAGTAAGTCAGCCGGCAGCCCCAAAAGTTAAGAACTAACATTCAATCAATAATAAAGAAACATGCCGTCGTTTAAAAAACAACAACGTTTTGAAAAAAAATATTTTGAACCTCCTGTTTTGTAAGCGTTTACTGTTATTATATAAGGCTATTAGAATTGGAATATTCCCTGAAATGGCATCTTTTTTTGCCTAGTTTCAGCAATTCTCTTAAAATCGCATCATATAAAAAATGTTGCGGGGCTGTCCAAAAAGTCAGGATTAACTGACTTTTTGGAGCCCCTTCATTTTAGGAACTTATCGGACAGGTCATTTTTTCTATCTTGTTTATATCCTTCAGAAGTCTATGAAGGACTTTTCTTATGCTCTCTTTCTGAATTCGTTCTTCAAAAGTTTTATGACAGACATTCAGCACATACAATTGCTTCTAGTTGACTTCATGCCTCTATGAAGGACAGGATTTTTTTGTCCTTCACAGTAGTATTGCTCCAAAATCCTTCATTTTAGGAACTCATCGGGCAGCCCATTTCAGAAAAGTTATAACTACATCAAATATCTGCTATCAGAGAAATAATAGCAAGCTGTCAGCAAAGCTGATAGCCTGTTTCGAGAATCCGCAATTCATAAACATCGTTGCTTTTATGACAGCATAAATAACATTTCTGAAAAAGGAGTCTGCCGCTCTCAGATCTCTTCCCGAACTGAAAAAGTTAAACAGTATTGATAGTTACCGAAAATAACATATTTAAAATAAAAGAACTACATTTCATTCTTTATCTCAGATAAAATACGGTACGAATGCACGCGAGCCGAATGGTCGTATATATATGAAACAACCATTATTTCGTCTACCTGAGTGTCATCCAAAAATTTTTGAAGCTTCTCTTTTATTGTTTGCTTAGATCCAACAAACGAAAAATAAAGCTGATGGCGTACCGCTTCTTTTTCAAATTCATTCCATTCTCCATCCATGCTTTCAACAGGAGGCTGCAACAATCTAGAAGTTCCTCGGATCACGCCCAAAAACATTTGATACAAGCTGGTTGCAAGATACTTCGCCTCTTCATCGGTATCTGCTGCCACGACATTCACACACGCCAACGCATACGGCTCCTTCAAATGTTCTGACGGCTGGAACTGGTCACGATATATTTTCAGTGCTTCATATAAGTGATTCGGTGCAAAATGGCTTGCAAACCCAAAAGGAAGTCCAAGCTTTGCTGCAAGCTGAGCGCTATACGTACTTGATCCAAGCAGCCAAACAGGAACATTTAATCCCTCACCAGGAACTGCGCGTACATATCCTTTCCGCTTCTCTTTCGGAGCAAAATAATTGATGAGTTCTTGGACGTCGTTTGGAAATTCTGATACTGACCCATGTAAATTTCTTCGCAATGCCATGGATGTCACCTGATCTGTTCCAGGAGCACGTCCTATCCCTAAATCAATTCGACCTGGATACAACGACTCTAATGTCCCGAATTGTTCAGCAATCACAAGAGGAGCATGGTTCGGAAGCATGACGCCTCCAGATCCTACACGAATCGTTTTCGTACCTCCTGCAATATAGCCTATTAATACAGAAGTAGCTGAGCTTGCGATGCCCTCCATATTATGGTGCTCTGCAAGCCAATAACGTTTATATCCAAATCGTTCAACATTTTGCGCAAGGTCTAAACTGTTTTTGAATGTGTCAGCCGGCGTTTTCCCTAATAAAACAGGAGCCAAATCCAAAACTGAGAATTCAATCTCTTCCAATCTTTTTTTCTGAGAATTCGTCATTTTTTCAACTCCTTTTAAACTCTCCTTATAAGGATTGTAAAAAACTGTTCAATGGTATTACAAGGAATTTGCCTGCCGCACAACTTCTCACAGTGAAAAATGCTTTTTGATTTTTTATGTTTCATTGAAGTCTAACGTGAAAATCTGTCTTTTCCCATAAACGTTGAAAAAAAACTTTTAAGTCTCGCGCTTTCAGTTTTCCAATGCTTCTTCTGTTTTAAAGTTGAAATGTTGTTTGTTATACGCTTCCCTGACAGGCAAAACTCTCGTCTACTTCCCTTGTAAATGATCAGCCACTTAAAATTGCGAATGTCCTCTATTTTTCACAAAATAAAACCTCACACCTACTATAAAAAAGAAGTGTGAGGCTTATTCATATAGTTCATCGAAATGGTTATATCTAGAGTTTTTAAAGTTTGGCAAAATAAGTCTTTAAAACATTGTAAAAAACAACAGATTTTTTGAGCAATTGGTCATTTATTCATTAATTCATAATTATTCTAACAGCGTTACAGACAATTGACCTACCGATTCATCCATTCATCATTATCCTAAATAGGCAGTAAAGTTCTTACAGATTTCAGACTCCAAATAAAAATGCATTGCTGGTTTGGTTTATTTTCTTTCATTCTCATTCCAAAGATTCAACGGCAATTCTAATAAAATTTTTGCCACTTGGTCGCGGGCGATATTATTAGATGGAGCCATCGGGATTCCTGCCCGGGCATCGCGGTAAAGCCGTTCAAAAGGTCCTTCAATATAGCCATAACCGCCCGCTACATCCATCGCAATTCGTGCAGCAAAATCTGCTGTTTCGGATGCTTTCACTTTAAATTCTATGACTTCGGATGCCAATGAGCTTATAGGTTGCCCTTCTGCCAGCAATTCATCATAATGTCTTGCTAAATCTATCTGCCATGCTTTTAAACCTGCAATTCTTATTTTCACTTCTGCCAATTTTTCACGAATGACTTGATGGTCAGCCAAACTATTATTAAATCCTTTGTTAACTGCATTCTTAACATGTTTAACAGCCAGTTCTAGTGCACCTTGGGCAACACCGAGCCAAACAGATGCAATACCCAGTATATAAATAGGGTTTGCGCCTTCATCCATGATTTCTCTTCCTAACCCTTCGTATCCCACTAGATCGCGGCCGCTTACTTTTATATTGTTAAACGTAATTGGACCACTGTGGCTTCCTCTTACACCTAATGCATTCCATGGCTTTGCAACTATACCGTCATTATGGCCGTCAACGATAAAGAAGCTAATGTTACTAGGGTCGTCAGAATCAGGTGTTCTCGTTTGCAAAATATAAAAATCTGCTTGGCCTCCGCTTGTCGTAAAGGATTTTTCAGCATTAATGATATAATCGCTGCCATCGCGCTCAGCCTGGCTTAAGCTAAACCATACATGACCTCTTGTAGCTTTTTCACTAACAGCAAAGGTTCCGATCGCACCATCTCTGATAGGGAGCAGCCACCGTTTCTTTTGATCATCGTTTCCATATAAAACAATTACTTGTGCTGCTCCAACATGCATAGCATATACTAAAGCTGTTGACGCATCAACTTTCCCGATTTCTTCAGCCACGATGGAAAATCCTAAATATCCTAAATCTAATCCTCCCCATTTTTCAGAAAATGTTACTGAATTCCATCCTTCTTTCGCAAGGGCTAACAAACTTTCACGCGGGAACTCCCCACTCTTGTCAATTCGTTCAGCACTTGGTTTAATGACTTCTTCAATAATTGGCTTAACTTTCTCCCTAATTTCCTCAATAAATGCTCTTGAATACTTTTTGTTAATTGTTTCATAGTTACTCATTTTTAAACGCTCCTTTTTATATATAAAATTTTTAAAACATCCTTAAAAGTAAACCTCTCTTATTGGAAGATCTGTACCGTTCACAACGTAGTCGCCAATAGCTCTAGCTTTGTAAACTGTTGGATTATGTGAAGCAAGAGTGCGAATATTACGCCAGTGACGGTCAAGATGTTTTGATTGTCTCGTTGCGGATGCCCCTCCAACCTCGAAAAGAAGCGTCGAGGCCTGTAAGGCAAGTTGATCTATTATAACCTTGGCCTGTGCAGCTCGCAGGGAAGCTTCATGGCTCAGAGAATAATCGATCACTCCATTAACTGCTGTTTTCAGAGCAGCATCAATTGCATCTGCGGCAGCTAGGACAATAGTTTCTGCGGTAAACGCGCTGCTTGAGAGCTGTCCAATGACATGCTGAAGTTGCGGATCTTGTCGAGGTGTATCCGCAGCAGCAAAACTGAATGTCCGTGATCTTCCATGAACTAAAGCTTTAGCGTCTGTCACCACATTCCGCAAGATGCCCGCTATCACTCCATGCAAATAGAGCTGCAGAAAAGAGTTGAAAGGCGTTTTGGAGCCATCAATATATGTAATTTCATCTTGATTGACATACACATTGTGAAGACGTGTAGTACCGCTTCCTGTCCATTTTTGTCCGATGCCGTCCCAGTCATCTTCAATGATGACACCTTCACGATTTGTCGGAATTATTACCGATGCAGGCCTTCCTTCATGAGTTGATGCCGTAACAACTACCCAGTCTGCATACAGTGTGCCGGTACTAAAGTATTTTTTGCCATTCAATAGGAAGCCTTCACCATCCGGTGATAAAGTTGTTTCAAAAACCAAATTTCCAGCATTATTTGATGAAATTTCAGCAGAAGCATTGCCGATGATTTCTCCATTGGCTACTCTTTGCAGCCACTTTTCACGGAGTTTTTCATCCGTAAGCAGCAAAAATTTCTCCACTTGGGAAAAGTGTGAACGAAGGCTGTGTGCGACATCTGGATCAGCTTCCGCTAAACGTATTAAACTTTGAAAAAGATCACGAATACTTGCACCGCTGCCGCCAAGTTCAACAGGTAATCGCAATGCACCCAATCGAGATTTTCGGATTAAATCAAAGGCATAATATGGATGATCTTTACTCCCAGTACTTCTGCGTTTTTCAGCATCTTCTGCAATTGCAGCAATTAAGTATTCTAATTCTGGTGAATCAACTTTTACTGGGCTGGTAAAAGTTAGAGAATTTGATTCATCTTTATTTTTGAAGTTAATCCTTTGATTTAATGGTTTTTGGCTTGACATTCATCAAACACTCCTGTTTTGTTTTTTAAATTTACCAACCACATCTTTTTCGCTGTATTACCGCAAAAAATAATGTGAAAGTTCAAACGTTCAACTGTTTCATCAATCCGTTTGTTTTACACCGCAGCTTACACCACGATTGTTTTGATTCAGGAAATGGATGTCCATTTACCAAGCTCTGATGTTCATCATTAGAATACTTAAGTCCACCATCCCGTAAGAAAAGATTGCTCCAACAGCTTTTCACAAATTGCCATTAAAGGAAAAGACAGCATAACCATTCTCTGATTTCAAATTTGTCAAAGTGTGAAATCGATTCTTATGCTAGATTTTTAAAACACTAGCACCGTTTCCTCTGGATTACTTTCTATATTTGCTAAATAAATCCTCATCTGGACTATGATCCGTTGGTAATGGAGGCTCATCTGACAATGCGGATATCTGTTCTCTTTCACTGGCAGTTAAAGGGATTTCTGCCCCAGCAATCGATAGGGCCAGTTGTTCCGGATTACGCGCTCCTATAATTGGAGCAGTTACAGCAGGATGATGTAATACCCATGAAACTGCTAAAGAAGCAGGATGATATCCAAATTGTTTCGCCAGCTCCGTAAATTGATGTGCAACAGTAAAATAATACTGATGACTATATCTTTTCTCATAATTCTTTTGTTCTACTAATCTTCCTTGCTCCGGCTTGTTTGTACTGTTATATTTTCCGGTTAATAAGCCTCCGCCGAGCGGACTGTAAGTTATGGCACCTAATTGCTCTGATTGAGCTAACGGAAAAATTTCTACCTCCGCTTGCCGTTTTACGAGATTATACATCGGTTGAATTAACTCAAATCGTGCTAGCTGTTTTCTTTCAGATATTCCTAGAGCTTTTGCAATTTGCCAGGCAGCCCAGTTACTTACAGCGGGGAATAAAATCTTCCCTTGTTTTTGTAAATCATCTAAAGCTCTAACGATTTCTTCAATATCTGTATACTCGTCAAACAGATGAACAAAATAAAATTCAATCCGATCAGTGCCCAATCTTTTTAAACTTTGTTCAACTGATAAAAAAAGATTTCTTCTCGATAAACCGCCGCTATTTAAATCTTTGCCTGTAGGCAAGCCTGCTTTAGAGGTTAAAACAATCTCATCTCGATGACCGGCAATACACTTTCCAAGAATTTCTTCAGCACGTCCATCATTATAAACATTTGCTGTATCAAAAAAGTTTATCCCGGCTTCTCGACATTGCTTATACATCATAATGGAAGTTTCTTCATCTGCAATGCCGCCGAATGACATTGTTCCAAAGCATAAATTTGAAACATGAATGCCTGTCCTTCCAACTGTACGAAATTCCATTATTACCTCCAACATTATGAGCTGAAGGAGAAGCAAACTTTAAATTTGTTAAAAATTCCGATATTTTGCACCTGTATGATCATCTGGCAGCAGCTTTTTCCCTGTACCAAACAGCTTCTCCCTCAGTGTTCCTTTCTCGTATTCTTTTTTATAGATTCCACGTTTTTGCAGCTCCGGAACAACGAAATGAATGAACTCTTCAATGCTTCGAGGCGTTATAAGATGTGCAAGATTATACCCGTCGATTCCAGTTTGTTCGATCTGGAATTGAATGCTGTCAGCTATTTCAACGGGATTGCCGACTAATACATTACTCCTTCCGATCGTTTCAAACTTGTTTAACACTTCTCGAACAGTTAATTTTCTTGGCGCATCTTTCGTTAATGAAGCAGCTCGAGACTGACCATGTTCCGTATGCTTATATTCAAAAAAGGCGTCTTTATCTTCATATTTAGATAAATCATAGCCTGTTGAACCGCTATATTGAGCTTTTGCCGCTTCAGCACTCCACAATCGATTGTATTCCTCATATTTTAATTCAGCTTCTTCTGTCGTTTCTGCCACAATGACATTTAAAAACGTAAATGCTTTAATATTATCAGGATTCCGTCCGTATTTTTCAGCCCGTTCTTTAATATCTTGAATCATTAGCATTGCATAAATATAGTTAGAATTTTCTGTTAATTATTTTTTGTGAATTTGTGCCAAAAAGACAAAACCTAAAGAAAGGTGGCACTGCCCATTTGGTAAATATATACAGTTAAACCAGAGCGACAACGACAAAAGGGAGATTATGGACTGGCTCGCCCATCAAATTTTCGCAACCAAACATAAGCTGGTTTCCACAGAGCTCTCTTTAACCAACGAGTAATTCGAAGTAGGGATTTCTTACTTTTCATCTCCAATTGAATGAGAACATGTAAGCAATACGTGATCAGGGCTAAGAAAATTTGATTTTGAATAGCTGTTTCACTCATTCCATAAAAGTGCTTAATTTCTACGTGTTGCTTGAGCCATTTGAAAAAGAGTTCAATAGCCCAGCGAGATCGGTAAATATCACTTATCTCTTCTGGTTTTAAATCAAATCGGTTGGTGATGAAACGAAGTAAGTTCCCTTTTGTGTCCATAACTTCTAGTAGACGAAAGACATTTTCAGTACGATTTTGTGTGGTACCAATGTAGACCATTTTATCGGATAGAACGTGACAATCATCAGGAAGTGAAAATGTATAGACTTCACGAATGACTGCGTTTTTCTTCAGTCTTGAAACGAAGAAATAGCCATCATCTGTCATCCGATCAAAACGTTCATAGTCCACATAACCGCGGTCAAACACATACATGGCTTCTTGATCATCCACTAGGACTTCGAGTTGATTTCGGTCATGTTCTTTTGCTGTCGTAATCACTGCTTTTTCAGGATAGACGGTGTCTTTATCCATGAAAACGAGCCGTAAGTGTAGCTTTACACCAGCTTTTGTTTTCCGGAATTTTGCCCATTTATAATGGGTCAAATTCAACGGGAGTGTACTTGAATCAATGATTTTCAGTGGCATATTCTTTCCGTTTTGATAATGGTGCCGTTGAATTTTCCAAACAAGATCCAAGAACAAATTTGCAAGAATTAGTGGGTTGATCTGATTGTTTTTTCGGGATAGCTGAGAGGCACTTATCGATTCAAATCCGAGTGCTTTTTGAAGATCTTCGTCTACAAGTGCATCACTCATTTCCTCTAAGCTCTTAAATTCGAGCAGCTGGGCTACCAATAAAAGTTTAATATAGGCTTCTGTTGTCAGCTTTTTTGTGTAATAGTCCTGTTTCAATTCTTTGACTTGTTCGCTAAGTTTTTGAATATTTATGGGTGAAACCCATTTACCAAATGATGAAATTAGTGTATTCTTGTCCATAATGGTTATCCTTTACGATTGGATTTGGGCAGGAACCACCTGTACTTCCATTGTAAAGGATTTTTTTGTTTCGAAATCAATAAAAAATTGAACATTCTTAGTATTTTGAATCATCAGATTTAATTACTGCAATGCTAGTGATCTTGAATATAAAATCTTAATTTTTCGGGCGTCGACCCGCCAACAAACACACACTCTGCATGCTTGGCGGCGAAATCTCTGCCGCGTTCAGAAGAACCTGCCTGAAAAATAACAGGTGTCCGCTGTGCAGAAGGATATGTTAAATGCGGGCCTTTTACGCTGAAATACCGCCCTTTATGGTTTATTTCATGAACCTTTTCGGGATCAAATAAAATTTCATTTTCTGCATCGCCAACAAACGCATGCTCCTCCCAGCTGCCTTCCCAAAGCTTATAGGAAACCTCCATAAATTCATCGGCAATATCATAACGCTCGTCATGTTTAACAATTTCTTTATGGCCGTAGTTTTGCGCAGCATTTGGCAAATATGAGGTGACAACATTCCAGCCAATTCTGCCGTTTGTAAAGTGATCTAATGTGGAGAAACGACGTGCATTTGAAAACGGATGTTCATACGTTGTGCTGACCGTTACTACAAATGACAAATGCTCTGTAACAGCTGCCACCGCTGGTACAATAAAGGCCGGATCATTTAACGGAACTTGAACGCCGTCTCGAATCGCAGCATCTTTACTATTTTGATAGACATCATACACTCCTGCTACATCTGCAAAGAAAATGGTGTCAAACTTCCCTTTTTCCAACAATTTTCCTAACTCAATCCAATAATGTAGATCATTATAATAAAGATGGCGTTTATTTTGAGGATGCTTCCATAATCCGTGAGAATTATGCATAGCTCCTGCCATATCAAAAAGATTTAATATTATCTGCTTTGCCATATTTCTCACTCCAGCATCTTTTCAAAAGTACAAATTCCGATTCTATCAGTCGATTGTCAACAAATTCAAATGCAGCCTTGCTCGCAAATAAACAATTCCTTTCTTATGTTATTCTTTGCCTTGTTTTATATTTTCAACTAAGCGATCTAATTCTTTTTGCAGTTCTGGTACTGGCACCTTTGTGACAATGCTTGCACCCTTCGTATCTTCTTCTACTGCTTTAGCTACTTCTTCTGTCTGATAAATTTCCGCAATGGTCTTATATGCCTCATTGTCTTTATTCTTTTCTAAAGTGGCAAAAACGTTAACATACGGCAGTGTATCTTTGCTGTTTGGATCATCATGAAAAATGGCATCTGCTAAAGTGTAGCCGGCTTGACCAGCTATTCCGCCATTAATAATAGATGCGGCTACATCAGGCAGCACTCTAGGAGTCTGTTGGGCAACGACTTCTACTATTTCAATATTTTTTGGATTTTTAACGATATCTTTTACTGTTGGATAAAGACCGACATCTTCCCTTAACTCAATTAATCCAGCTTGCTGCAGAACCTTTAGCCCTCTTCCTAAATTAGCCGGATCATTTGGAACCGCAATTTTTGAACCATTTGGGATCTCGGATACATCTTTATATTTTTCCGAATACAATCCTAAAGGAGCAACAACAGTTGAGCCAATCGGCACAATATTCACATTATTTTCCGCGATAAATTGGCTTAAAAATGCAAGATGCTGGAAGGCGTTCACATCTACCTCGCCATTGACAAGTGCAGTATTTGGCAGCACATAATCGGAAAATTCGACATATTCTACCTTAATATTTTTTTCTAACGCTTTTTTCTTAATGATGTCCCAATACTGTCCATCTGATCCGGTAATCCCCACCTTAACAGTAACGACTTTTTCTTTTTTATCCCCAGATGCTGAATTGCTGTTGCAGCCCGCCAGGAGGCCAATCACCAAAATTGTAACTAGTAAATGGAATAGTTTGATTTTCATAAAATAATAATCCCCCTAATATATGATTGATCTATCTGCGTAAAAAGAAACGTGAAAGCATGTTGCCAATAAATTGAGCAATTTGAACAAGAATAATTAATATGACAACCGTAACAATCATGACGGATGTATCAAACCGCTGATAACCATATGTCATCGCAAGATCCCCAAGGCCCCCTCCGCCAACCGTTCCAGCCATGGCGGAAAAATCAATAAGTCCTACGGTGATAAATGTAATTCCTAAAATTAAAGGCCCTAATGCTTCGGGAATTAGTACCCCAAATATTATTTGAATAGGTGATGCCCCCATCGCCTTTGCAGCCTCGATAATACCTGGATCAATTGAGACTAAATTATTTTCTACCACCCTGGCAATGGCAAAAGCTGCAGCAATGGTCATCGGAAAAATAGCCGCTGTCGTTCCAATTGTAGTTCCCACAACGAATCGCGTAAGCGGGCTGATGGCAACTAAAAATATGATGAACGGTATAGGTCGAATAATATTGATTAATAAATTCAAAAATGAAAAGATGAATCTATTTTCTAAAATATTGCCTTTACGGGTGACAAATAGCAGTAGTCCCATGATAATTCCTAAAATACTAGCAAAAATCAATGTGAAAATGACCATTGTAATCGTTTCACCTGTTGCTTGAAGTATTCTAGGCCAAAACGTCGTCCAATCAACTTTCACCGTTTGTGACCTCCCTTACTTCAACTATCTCTGTCAACTCTTTTAATACTTCTTCAATTTGAGAATCAGCTCCAATGAATTCCACGATTAAATTGCCAAACAATTGATTTTGAAGTTCATTGATGCTTCCGTAAATGATATTAAAGTGAATATTATGTTTAGCTGTTAATGTCGATAATATAGGTTGACTCGCAGTGTCTCCTGAAAATACAATTCGATAAAGCTTTCTTTCATGATCCTTCCTTAACTTTTCAAGCAAGCTCGAAGATAATTTTTCATTTACAACCGAACTGATAAAATTTTTCGTCGTTTTTTCTTGAGGATTTGAAAATATATTAAAAACCTCGCCCTCTTCAATGATTCTCCCGTTTTCCATAACCGCTACGCGATTGCAAATTTTTCGAATCACGTTCATTTCATGTGTTATTAATAAAATCGTAATATTGAATTCTTCATTCACTTTTTTCAATAGATTTAATATTTCATTAGTGGTTTCTGGATCTAAAGCCGAGGTAGCCTCATCACATAACAGAATGTCTGGTGAAGTTGCAAGCGCTCGTGCAATCCCTACTCTTTGTTTTTGACCTCCAGACAACTGTTCTGGAAATTTGTCAGCTTTGTCTTCAAGACCAACAAATTGTAATAGCTCTGTAACTCGTTGGTGGATTTCCTCCTTCGATTTTTTCTCCAATTTTAAAGGGTAAGCAATATTGCCATATACCGTGCGAGAATTAAATAGATTAAATGTTTGAAAAATCATTCCAATTTTTCTTCTTAATTGCCGCAGATCTTTCGAAGATATGGAATTCAAATCATAATTATCGACTATAATATTTCCTTTTGTCGGACGTTCGAGTAAATTCACTAACCTAAGCAGTGTACTTTTTCCGGCTCCGCTAAAGCCGATGATTCCAAAAATGTCGCCTTTTTTAATGTGAAGCGAAACATCTTTTACAGCTTCTACTTTTTTCCCACCAGACTCGTATATTTTACTAACTCTCTCTAGCCTAATCATCAATTTCCTCCACCAACCGAAAATTTATCCAGATCTATATACAATATCCCCTTTGTTCAAAACGTTTAATGCGGGAACTACTCGAGCGTTTGGGGATGGTGCTTCTCCCATCTTAACTCTTTATGTTTAATTTAATTTGTTTAACTTGGAAAAATGGCGATGAACCATAATACTTTGACACATTTGTGCAATGCAAAAAATTTTTTTCCTTGTCATATTGTGAAAATCGAGTAGGAGGGAGCGATTAACTCCCGTCCTCTCACACCACCGTACGTACGGTTCCGTATACGGCGGTTCAATTAAGATAATTGACGCAAGTCTTTATAACTTCCGTGAATAGCTGTTCTCTTTATGCCAGTGGTCACTCCACCCTCCAAGAGATCTCCCACGGGATTCACCGCTTCCTCCCTCAAGTGAGGTACTACGTTTTCTGTGTTCATCATGACTCACTGAATGCCAAGGGCTATTCTCTCTTAATTGTTCGGTCCTTCTTAGTTGTTCTAGACCAACTAATACTATGACCTCTGCTGACTTCTGACTGTTCAGCTATCTATCACTAGATAGGTTACCAAGGTTACTTGGCGTGCCAGCCAGACCTCCCCGGGTAAGAGTGTAATCTTTCCTTCCATCCATCTGCTTCATTTACTCTGTATCACCTTCGGCAGAAAGGGCTTTGTTTTGTCTTGCAAACTCACCCAGTGATACCTAGCCTCATATGAAGTTCGTGTTCCTCAGACCGGAAGTTTGCCGCTCGCTTCCTTCAGATTCCGCGTCACCACGGACACCCTTGCGTTAAGCTAACTGCTACTTCTGCCTTCGCAGCTCGGGACTTTCACCCTATAGATTACACCCATGCCGGGCGCACAAGAAAGGCCTTAATTTCATTTTTCATGAAATTAAGGCCTCTGGTGTTCCAGTCAGCAAATATTATGAACTTTTCTGCTCAGCAGCAGAAAATGCTCCCACAGTCTCCAGCATCCTCCTATTTAAATTGCACTTCTTTCAAGCTATTTCGATATTCTTCAATCACGGATTTCGAAACTTGACTCACGACCATGTCATTTAAAGGAGGATTATATAAACCACACTGAACATCCCTAAAATATCTTTCTAATGGCAAATCTTTCGATAACGAATGACCGCCTGCGATTCTCATAGCCAGCTCTACTATTTTGATCGCATTATTACATACTGTATATTTTGTAATAGAGACTTCATTGCTTAACTTGTCTCGAACATGTAAATTTCGGTCCCATTTTTCAGCTAAACCGTATAACAGGTATCTTGATACAGCGATTAAAATTTCGATTTCTCCAATTTTATCCTGAACATGCGGCGCCTCTAGAATAACATCTCCTAGACTTGGTGAAAATTTCTCAGCCGCATACTTTAAAATAAAATCTCTGGCAGCAATCGCAATCCCTAAATAAATGGCTGGCAACTGCAGCGTGTAGGCACTGCTGTTGCCCTTAAAGCGGTTGTTCTTCCCCTTGTCAATGTAAGACAATAACGCCTCTTCCGGCACAAACACATCATGCAGTTCGATATCATGGCTGCCTGTTGCTCTCATTCCCAAAACATTCCATGTATCTATCAATTGTACCGAATCATTTTTTTTAATTAAAAATTCGGCCGTTTTATCTTCTTCTTCGACATATGCCAAAATCGTAAAATGCGACACAATTGGCGCCAATGTTGCAAATGCCTTTCTTCCTGAAATGATATATCCGTCTTTCGTTTTTCTCGCAATTGTTGATGGGGTTCCGCCTCTTACAATATTGCCTGATGTCCGCTCCGTGACAAAAACATTTAATAATGAACCTTCCTCAACAGCCTCTCTGCATATTTTCGCAAAAATTTCTTCTTTCCAAGGCCGGAAATCCCTAAGGCTAAAGAATGCCATTAAGTGCCATCCTATCGCCAGTGCCGTAGAACCACAGGCTTTCGCTAATCGTTCTTGTACCAGCAAAATTTCATATAATGAAAGTTCTTCACCGCCATATTCTTTAGGGATTGTTAGCTTATGATACCCCTCTTTTTTTAGGATTTCGATATGCTCAAACGGAAATTCTCCTGTTTCATCATATTTATCAGCTGTCTGTCGAATTTTCTCTGCAATGCGCTCCGCATATTCTACGAGCCTTGCATCTCGTTCATTTCGAATCGTCTGATTGCTTGCGTTAAAATCCATTGTGCATCCTCCAATAAAATCCTTAGAAGTAAACCTCTCTTATCGGAAGCTTCGTACCATTCACAACATAATCGCCAATAGCTCTTGCTTTGTAGGCTATCGGATTATGGGAAGCAAGTGTGCGAATATTGCGCCAGTGGCGGTCAAAATGCTTGGATTGTCTCGTAGCTGAAGCGCCGCCAACCTCAAAGAGAAGTGTAGCTGCTTGTAATGCAAGGTGATCGATAATAACTTTCGCCTGAGCAGCTCGCAGGGAAGCCTCATGACTTAAATCAAAGTCTATTTCTCCATTAACCGCCTCATTCACTGCTATGTCTAATGCATCTGCGGCAGCCAGCACAAGTGCTTCTGCGGCAAACGCGCTGCTTGAAAGCTGCCCAATAATTTGCTGAAGCAGCGGATCAGCCGCTGGCGTATCTGCCGATGCAAAAGTAAAGGTTCTGGATCTTCCATGAACTAAAGCTTTAGCGTCTGTCACCACATTCCGCAAAATACCCGCTATCACTCCTTGCAGATAGAGCTGTAAAAATGAATTGAAAGGCGTCTTCGTCTCATCAATAAATGTTACTTCTTCTCGATTGACATATACATTGTTTAAGCGTGTTGTACCGCTTCCTGTTAATTTTTGTCCGATACCATCCCAGTCATCTTCAATGATGACGCCATCACGATTTGTCGGAATAAACGCGGAAACAGGTTTTCCTTCAGGGGTTGATGCCATAACGATTACCCAGTCGGAATATATGGTACCGGTGCTAAAATATTTCGTACCGTTTAATCGGTACCCTTCGCCATCTTGAGTCAAAGTTGTTTCAAAAATCAAATGACCAACATTTTTTGATGAAATTTCCGTAAAGGCATTCCCAATAATATCTCCTTTTGCCACGATTCCCAACAATTGCTCACGTCGTTCTTTATCCGGATTTCGAAGTATTTCTTCTACTTGCCAATAATGGGCACGAAGGCTGTGCGCCACATCCGGATCGGCTTCAGCTAAACGGATTAGGACATAGAAAAGATCACGAATACTAGCTCCTCCACCGCCTAGTTCAACAGGCAGACGTAAAGCACCCAATCGAGATTGCCGAATTAAATCGAAGGCGTGATAAGGCAGTTCTTCACTGCCGGCATTTCTTCGTTCCTCAGCGTCTTTAGCAATTACATCAATCAATTGATCTAATTCAGGCGAATCAACTTTTACCGGACCGTTAAAAGTCAAAGAGCTTGCTTCATTTAATTGATTTTGAATTGACATCTTTTATGCACTCCTTTAATCGTATTTTAAATTTCACTATTCACATCTTTTTAGTAATATTTATTTGTAAAAAAAAGAGCCAAACAGCAATTACAAGCACCTCAGATCAATTTACAGGGCTTTTCGCTGCAAATGCACCTCGGTATTTTGTAGCAGGATGACGCTCATTGAGACGATCTGTCCCAAACAATTTGCGCCGCAATGTTCCTGGCTTTCCATATCCATTGCGCGCTAAACCGCGCTTTCGAAGCACAGGCATGACTTGATCAATAAATTCTTCATAGGAACCGGGAATCGTCGCATTGATGACATTGATGCCGTCAACACCTGCATCCCTCCAAAGCTCAAGCTGGTCTGCAATCATTTCAGGAGTGCCGACAATACGGTTTGTTTTGCTCCTGAGCCTAGCAAGATCTCTAACTGTAGGAGTCCTTCCCGGCGTGCTTTGCTTTAGCCATTCATATGTGCTTCTGATCCCTTCAGTTTTGATATCTTCCAATGGAGTATCTAAAGTAGCATTCCCTAAATCAATTCCCATCCCCCCAGCGGAATGAGCGATCATCATATCGAAATCAATCTTATTTTCAAGTTCATATTCTTTTTGCCGAGCTTCTTCCTCCGTCTTTCCGATCACAAAGTACAATCCCTGATAAAAGTGGATATCCTCACTCTTTCTGCCATTTTCAACCGCCAACCTTCGTGTTTCATCGATCAGCTTGCGGGCATTTTCAGGATCAGGTGCTCCAATGAAGATCGCTTCAGCATTGCGAGCCGAAAAATCTCTGCCAGTAGGGGACGAACCAGCTTGAAAAAGCAACGGTGTGCGCTGCGGTGATGGAGCCACTAAGTGCGGTCCTTCCACCTTGTAGCGCTTGCCGACATGATGAATTTTATGGACTTTCGCCGGATCCGCATGAATTCCGCTTTCACGGTCCTGCAAAAGCGCTCCTTCATCCCATGAACCTTCCCAAAGCTTATATAAAACATCAACATATTCATCCAGCCACTCATATCGTTCATCATGCGGAACTAAGCCGTCATAGCCAAAGTTGCGAAAGGCATTTGCTGAGTAGCTGGTAACCATGTTCCAGGCAATTCGTCCTTTGGTGATGTGATCTAATGTTGATACACGGCGTGCAAAGTTAAAGGGAGGTTCTTGAACCGGAGCCGCCGTAAAAGCTAAGCCCAAATGTTTTGTATTTACTGCAAGTGCTGAAAGCAGTACCATTGGGTCATTACTAGGTACTTGCAAGCCATTTTCAATATGGAAATCCCATCCTCCTCGAAAGTCATTGTACAGCCCGACGACGTCGGCGAAAAAGATGACGTCAAAACCTCCCTCATCCAGCCGTTTCGCTAAAGAAACCCAAAGATTTACGTCATTAAAGTTAAGCTGATGACCTTCTTGATCACGCCACATCCCGTGAAGAATGTGAGAAGGTGTATTCATAACAAAAGCAGAAAATGATAATGGCTTTGTCATATTCCCCATATCTCCATTTATCCTAAAAATTTGTTTAACCAAAAAAAGAATTCATTTCATAAATGACTTAAAGGACTTATAAATCCGCAGCAAAATTGGCAACAAGTCAAATAAAGAAGATGCAAAAGTAATACTGGCTAACGACTAACCTACAGTTTCCTTTTTTTCAAGGCTGATCATACGAAGTTCAAAGCTTCTTTTGATACAAAAAAGTAAGGTTAATCCTGCAGTTGATAGCTTAAATTTCTATATTTAGCTCCAATATGGTCTTCCGGTAAACGGGACTGGCCTTTGCCAAACAATTTTTCCCGCAAAGTTCCTTCTTCATATTCTTTTTTCACGACTCCACGTTGTTGAAGCTCCGGAATGACAAGATCAACAAAATCTTTAAAAGTTCCCGGCGTTATTGCATAGGCGAGATTAAATCCATCGATATCCGTATCTTCAATCCATTCCTCAAACGTATCAGCTATTTGCTTTGGTGTTCCGACTACTACAGGACCCATTCCGCCTATTCCAGCAAAATTCGCCAGCTCGCGGACAGTCCATTTTTTATTTGGACTTGCTTTCGTTAATGATTCGAGCACTGATTTGATGGCGTTAGTATCAATGTATTCAATTTCTTGATCAGGATCATATTTTGAAAAATCAACACCTGACCAGCCGCCTAATAAAGAAAGGGCCCCTTCATAGCTGATATATTGCGATAATTCTTCATATTTCGCCCACGCTTCCTCCTCCGTCCGCCCAACAATCGGTGTGAACAAAGCGAATACTTTTATGCTTTGCGGATCCCTGCCAAATTCAGCAGCCTGGGCTCTTAAATTTTTAACATATGAAGCGATAGGCTCTTTTCCTGGCATCGAAACAAATGTGCACTCAGCATGTTTTGCTGCAAATTGACGCCCTCTCGCTGAAGCGCCTGCTTGATATAAAACAGGTGTTCTTTGCGGCGACGGCTCGCACAAATGAATGCCTGGCACATTAAAATATTTGCCGTGATGATTTATTTCATGAACTTTCGCTGGATCTGTGAAAATTTTTCTATCTCTATCTTTTATAACAGCATCGTCTTCCCAACTGCCTTCCCATAATTTATAGCAAACTTCCAAATATTCTTCCGCAATATTATATCGTTCTGAATGGAGGAACCGATCGCCAATATCGATGTTTTTCGTTCCGCTTTCCAAATAGGAAGTAACAATATTCCAGCCTACTCGGCCCTTTGTTAAATGGTCTAAAGTCGACATTCTGCGTGCAAATGTATATGGATGCTCAAATGTTGTAGAGCATGTGATCCCAAAGCCTAAATGCTCCGTTGCATGCGCCATTGCAGAAACAAGTAAAATAGGGTCATTGACTGGAACTTGGGTTGCTTCACGTACTGCTGTTGTTTTATCATTTCCATACACATCATAAATGCCGATTACATCTGCAATAAATAATCCATCGAACCGCCCTTTTTCCAGTAATTGCGCCAGCTCAACCCAATATTCAATATCTTTATATCGGTATGACTGATCTTCAGGATGCACCCATAATCCCGGAGATTGATGCGCCACACAATTCATATCAAAAGCGTTTAAATAAATTCGCTTTTTCTTCATATGATTTCCTCCCGACTAACCGTAAATTTGACATTGTCGTTTAGTTATCATTCCATGGACCGATAATGTCTGTGATTCTATATATCAAAACTGAAATGGAGTGGGATCATTTTTGAAAGGTACGTGTCTCTTTCTCAAATACTTGTTGTTACATCTTTTTCTTCGTTTTATTTAAAGGTTTATAACGAAAAAAAACAGAGACTATCTTTGCAAGTACGAAACTTGCGATGATATGTCTCTGGTCGTCCAGTCAACATGATACATTTGATCGTATGAAATTTTTGCTAAAGTAATATATTTCCCTATACAAAGGTAAGAATTTTTTGGTTGGAATCAACGGCAGCTTAAGCAATTTATTGGTGACAGTTCTGTCACCATTATTTTCCATCTCCGTGAGCAGGATGAAACATCCTTTCTGTTCGGTGCAAACAATATATAAATCACTATTTTAATTGTTCAACTTTTAACCGGCTTAATAGATCATTCAATGATGTTTGTAATCTCGATTCTATTTCCGCATCAATAAAAGTAACCTGATCTTCGTGATAGCCAATTTGAGAATCTACGAAATACACTCCTTTTAAAATCTCCTGGCTGCCTAACACAGAAGCAATCGGCTTAATAGCATATTCCAATGTTAAAAGATGAGCTGCTGTTCCGCCGGTAACCACCGGGAGAACAACTTTATCAACGAATCCTTTTTCAGGAATGAAATCTAACAGGGCTTTTAACACCCCTGGATAGCTTGCTTTATATACAGGACTTACAATAATAACTGCCTGTGCTTGTTCAATCTGTGCTAAAACCTCTTGAATTTTTGGGCTGTTGAAGTTGGCAAATAAAAGATCTTCTGCCGGCAGGTCACGAACTGAAATGGTAGACGCATTCAGCCCTTCAGCCTTGATCCTTTTTTCTAAATAAGCTGAGATAGCTAAGCTTCTTGATGGTTTAGATGGACTTCCGGAAATAATCACGATATTTGACATAATGTCATCACCTTTCTTCAATTAAATTCGATCGTTTTTACATTAAGAATACGGTGTAATCTCAGGCAATTTACCGTTAAGAGCCCATTCTCCGATATCACGGATTTTATATTCAATGGGATCATGCAACGTGTGAGTCCTTACATTTCGCCAAAAGCGGTCAAACCGATATTTTCCTAAAGTTGCCCTTGCCCCCATTACTTCAAACATACGGCTGGTAACCTCTAAAGCTGCTTTTGCTGTTGCAACCTTTGCAGTCGCAATGATAATTCCACACTCTCCACGTTCCTTTTCTGTTAATGCCCTTTCTTTATCCCATGCTTCTTGCAGAGCATTTGAAGCGTCTTGGGCCAATGCAGCTGCAGCTTTTAGCTGCACATATAAATCTCCATACTGGCGAATCGTATATGGATCGCTCGTCGCCTGATCTACTTTAGAGGTCAGCCAAGGACGAGTGATATTTTTCGTATAGTTTTTCGCTTCTTCAAATGCTCCCTCCGCAATTCCAAGAAGAACATGAACTAAAATGGTTTGAGCAGTATGCGTCCTTATAGTAGGGAAAAAGCTTTCAGGTTCTTGTTCATAGAAATTTAATATCTCTTCTTCCTTCAGCAGTACATCTTGAAAAACAACAGTGCCGCTGTCCGTTTGCCGTTGGCCGAAGCTATCCCAATCATCATTAATGATTATTCCTGTCCGATTAGTAGGAATAACGGCAATAACAGGGCGATCTTGATTTGGACTTTTAGCTGATATAAGCAGCCGCTCTGAATCTTTAGCACCCGAGCAAAAGCTTTTTTTCCCAATTAGCTTTAACTGATCCCCTTCTCGCTTTACGAGCAAGCTTTCATCAAGAGGATTATAGGTATTTCCCCAAAACAAATTATTTTCAGCCGTTTCCTTATAATACTTCTCTTTCTGCTGAGGGGAACCGAATAGATGTACGGATGTCAAGCATAAGAAATGATAGCCGAATAAGTGAGCCAATGACCCGTCTACTTTTGCCAGCTCACGTGTAATTTGCAGCACAGCTTTCCAATCCTTCCCCAGTCCGCCTAAAGACTTCGGGATGATAAGTGAAAGTAATCCGCTTTTTCTAAGCAGGTCACGTTCTGCTTTTGCTGTTCCTCCTCGTTCATCCCTTTCAATTGCAGTTTTAGCAAACTCCTTTGCTAACTGCAAAGCTGTGTCAAGGTAATGACCTGTTCCTTCTGCAACACTCATCATTAGTTACCCCTTTGTCTTCTTTATCTAAATAATGTTTGTGATTAATAGTTTACTGACATATTCGTTCTATTGTTCCATTATTTCATTCATAAATTGATGAAGCTTCTTTGAAAGACCTCCGTTTCCAAAACGGATATATTTGCGTTTTTTAAAATCCGCATCTTCTCTTTTGACAAATTCCAGAAAAGCTAAAATATAAATTCGACGATGAATAATAGAAACGACTCCATTTGTATAAAACCAATTGTCAATCGTATTGAAAACACCTTTATTTATCCGATAATTCTTTTGGCACCAAAGGAAAAATTGTAAATCCGGCAAATTCAAATATTCATTTTCTCGCAAAGATTTTTGTTTTTCCGCTTTATAATCCAATATGTTCACATAACTATTTGCCACCGCTAATCCACCTTTCCATGTTTGTAAAAAAAGGAAAGAGACTCTCATTTCAAGAAATATGATCTTGAATTGAGAGCCTCTAGTTGTCCAGTCAGCATTCATCAAACTATCTTGTTTATAACTAAATTAATACATATTATTCCTATATGTCAAGTATTATTTAAAGAAAGAGACTCCTCATTTCTTGATGTTGAATGCCCAACATCATTCATATTCATTTGTTAGTTGTTCCGAAAGCTTACTCATTTCGAGTCTTATGCTTCTTTATATTAGTTGGCTAGGATTCCCTCCAATTTTGCTTCTTTTTCTCTTACGAGCGGAATGACTTTTTCACCAAAGGCTTTTAAGTCTTCATCGTAATGTAAAAATCCTGTCAAAACAATATCAACTCCTATTTTTTTCAGCTCAATGATGCGATCCGCCACTTGTTCTGCCGTCCCAATCAAACCTGTTTTGAAACCGTCATTATATTGCACAAGATCTTCGAAGGTGGATTCCGCCCACATTCCTTCACCTTCAGGAGAGGCTTTCCCTGCGAATTTCACTTGACTTTCAAAGCCTTCCACAGCTTCTTTATCTGCATGTAAAACAATATCTTTTAAAACTTGTTTTGCTTCTTCTTCTGTATCACGAACAATCACGAAGCCATTAACACCGAATTGGATGTTTCTTCCGTTCGATTCAGCCAATGATTTCACATGATCAATTTGCTTTTTCAGATTTTCCAGCGAGTTTCCATTCATGAAATAAACATCTGAAACTCGTCCAGCCATTTCTCTTGCTGCTTTCGAGTTTCCGCCTTGGAAAATTTTTGGGATATTAATAGGTTTAGGCTTTAATGGCGCTTCATTTATACGATAAAAATCTCCTTTAAAAGTAGTGGTTTCCTTTGTCCACAAATCTCGTAGAACCTGTATAAATTCTTCAGACCGTCGATAACGTTCATCATGGTCTAACCACGGTTCCCCATAACCGATAAATTCATTTTTAAACCATCCGCTGACAATATTAATTGAAGCACGACCATTACTGATATGATCAATCGTTGAAATAATTTTTGCTATGACACCTGGATGCCAAAGACCGGGCAGCACAGCTGTAATAATGTTTAATTTTTTGGTACTAGCGGCAAGTGCAGAAGCAAGCGCAGCGGCTTCTAATTGTTTTTCAGCTCCGTAGCTGGCGAAAAATCTTGTTTGCAGCAGGACGTAATCAAAACCATTTTCTTCAGCTATTTGTGCATAACGTTTGTTATCCTCAAATGACCAGCCTGTTTTCTGTGGCAGATTAGAGATCACAAGCCCTCCACTAACGTTTGGCGCCCAATAAGCAAATTGTAAACCCATTGATTTTCCCTCCTTAAATTTTAATAAAAAAGGCTCATATCAGATCCCTAATATTAGGAACTGATATGAGCCTCTGGCGGTCCAGTGGGCAACCGGATAAAAGTAAAAGATTTAAGTATGATATTAATTCCATTATTCCTATTTGTCAAGTATGTTTTTAAAAATTTCGACTTTTCTTGCTAGTTTTATTAGATCAGTCCTTAGAATTAGACATGAGGGAAAGGCAGAATGGAAAATGGGTCATGGAGCGAAAGGGAATATGATTATAAATAATTCTTTGTTGGAAAGCGTGGAGGATCGGTCAAAAAAAAGCCGAAGGAGCTTTCTCCGACAATTTTATTATGTAAAAATAACAAAAAACAGTATTGACGGATATTCAAGATTAAATGTCTAATCACAAGCCTTTTTCCATCATGATCAAGTCCTGAGGACAAAAACAGTTTCGACAAAGCATAAAACATAGAAAAGATGAAACCAATAATTGGTCTCATCCTTTTCTTTATAACGGCATTGGTGTGTCTGTCGGGTTCGCATAGCCTTCTTTGTATTTTTCATCTATATATTGGCGAATTTCTTTTACCGTTTTTCCATCTTGCTTCATTTCGATTGCTTCTGCTGCAATTTCTAAGCAGACGTTGCAGCGTGTTCCATGGTCATCCCATACAACAGAACCATTTTGATTTACTTGCTTAACAAAACAATTTAGACTGCTCCGATGTCCGGCATGGTCGCCGCAGCCACAATAACAAGGAATCCATTGCAGCAGCTCCATTGATTTTCCGGCTGCTTGATAGATGATTTGAATGTTTTCGCTATATTCATTTAAAAAGGTCGGCAGTTCATCCCTTGAAGCAGTTGTTTCCCACAAGTCGCCATTCGGCGCGTGCTCCATGGTTGATTGTTCTTTATTTGAACTGCAAGCAGAAATGATTATTGTAATAAATAGTAATACCAATAATTGTTTGGCTTTCACAACGTCACACTTCCTTTTATAAAGTGTAATGAAATCCTTCTTTTCTGTTCATCAACTAATCACCAATTGCATTCAGCTGCCGAACATAGAACCATCTGGCGGCCGATGTTACCCTTACAATATATATTCCTATTTCCCTTCCTTAAAGGTTTTCTCTCAATTAATAAAGTCTAAAGAACGGCATACATCTTCAAAGCTTCTGATATCATTCCATTATATTGTAAAGGGGATACTTCTAGCAGCTGCTAAATATCCTTTATTTTTAAATCCGAACTTGCGAAGGGTGAATAGACTTTAACCTCTACAAGAAAAATACCATAATCACTAAATAATAAAAAGAATCTTCCTTTAGTTTTAAAAAATTGTCAATGGTCAAGTTTGATCAAAAAAAGGAACCTTCCTTAAGAAAGTTCCTTTTTTATAGCTTACAAAAATTCAAACTATTCTTTCTATTATTATAATAGAACATTTTACGCTCTAACAGTTGATTTGGCCTGAACCCTTCCGACAATACCTGTAATAATAATGACAATGATCGCTGGAATAAACCAACCGAGTCCTTGTTTATAAAATGGTAATATCTGTTCATAAAACGAAACAATTGGTACCATCCATCCGAAATAATCAATTCCAAGTGAATCACATAATGATTTCAAACCGTCAAAAATACTGATTAAAAATGTAACTCCAGTCGCTGAAACATATACAATGCGTGCGTGATGGAAAAGCGGCGACAAGAACGTTAACAAAATCAAAACAATCGCTAGCGGATAGATGAACATTAAGACAGGGATAGAAAATGAAATAATGTTTGTTAATCCAAAGTTTGCTATTACAAAAGTAAGTAAGCTAAAGAAGACAACCCACGTTTTATAGCCGATTTTCGGAATCAATTTATGAAAATATTCAGCATTCGCCGTTATTAAACCAATGGCAGTCGTTAAACATGCAAGGATGATAATAATAGCCAGCATAATTAAACCGAATGTGCCAAAATAATGTGAAGCCGCATTGCTGAGAACGGGTCCACCTGTTTTAAAAATTCCGAAAGCTTCTACACTTGTTGCTCCTAAATAAGCAATTCCAATATAAATCAGTGCAAGCAGTGAAATGGCAACAGTTCCTGATTTTGCTGTAGCTTTCAGAATATCTTTTTTTGATGTTACACCTAATTTGCGTATGGCATTGATCACAATAATGCCAAATACAAGTGATGCAAGGGCGTCCATTGTACTATAGCCATCTATAAAACCTTGGGAAAACGCATGAATTTTATACACGCCTTGCGCTGAACCAATATCCCCAATAGGATTCACAACTACCATAAATAAAAGTATGGCAAGAAGAATCACAATTCCAGGTGCTAAAAGTTTTCCAACATTATCGACAATCTTAGACGGGTATAAAGAAAACCAAAAAGTCACAGCAAAAAATAGCAGCGTATAAATAAACAATCCAACTTGATGAAATTCCTCAGCAACAAACGGCGTAATACCGACTTCATACGCAACAGTTCCAGTCCGCGGTGCTGCAAAAAAAGGACCAATTGTTAAATAGAGCAATGATGTAAGAAAGACGGCATAAGTCGGATGAACTCTACTAGAAAGCTCTTGCAAATCACTGCTTCCGGAAAAACTCATCGCTATAATCCCGAGAAACGGCAATCCAACTCCAGTAATGATAAATCCAGTCACAGCAAACCAAAGATTTTCCCCGGCATTTTGTCCAAGCTGAGCCGGAAATATTAGATTCCCTGCCCCAAAAAATAGGGCAAACAACATAACACCAATAACAGTAAGTGATGAAAATGATAGCTTGTTATCCTTATCCATAATTATTTATCCCACCATGATGAAATTTTTTAAAATTAATTTATTAAAATAATTTGCATGATTCGTACAATAAATTATATTATACTATTTTTTTACGAAAATTTCAATGAATTCATATACTTATACTACGTACATTCACTTGGAAAAAACGCTTGAAGCAGACGGAAATGAACGCCTGCTTCAAGCAATCGTAAGTCATCATCGCTTATTCTTTAAAATCTTGCTTCAACCTTTTGCCGAACAAAACTATTTTCTTATTTTTTGTCTCAAATAATAAAATTTGCAGGTCTTTTTAACCGAAACATTTTTCTTATAAAAAGTTTAGCCTCCATAATAAAAACCGGTTTCTTTCAATGTTAGCGGATCGCCTTCCCGGTGCACACCGGCATTGATCACTTCACCGACGTAAATGTAGTGGTCACCTTTTTCTATTTTTTCCACCACTTTACACTCAAAAAAGCTCAACGCATCTTTAAAAATCGGGCATCCTGTTTCTTCCGTATAAAATTCGTATCCAGCCAGCTTGTTTCCTTCCGGTTCAATGGATCGGAAAAAAGCAGTAACCATTTCCTTCTGCCCCGTCTCCAAAATATTGACGCTAAATACCCCGCTTTTGGCAATTTGTTGTTGTGAACGTGTACCCGCTTTTACAGCAACTGCAACTAAAGGCGGTTCAAAAGAGGTTTGAGTCAACCAATTTCCAGCAAATCCATTGGCACCGTTTTCATCTTTCGTACCAACAATGTACAAGCCATATGTAATTCCACGTAAAGCCGTTTTTTTCGCCTTTGCATCCATTTTGAACATCACCTTCCTTTGAAATCAATTTTTGGTTTGTTTTGGTATTCCTTTACCTTCATTTTAGGCAAACGATCATAATATGTCCAGTTTTTGCTTGTCGTTTACCTAGAATATCGGCCAATTGTTCCATACTGCTTCCAATTCTCTCATAATGACCTCAACTTAAAACGTCATATCATACAATAGAATGAAAATCAGCCTATTAACATATGAAACGCTGGTATGCGGCGGGCATACCAGCGCAGAAGGTGATCTGATGCTTTTAAGGCTTAACGGTACTCATTGTGTAGTCTATATTGTATGAAAATTAAAGCAGCTAATATTTAGATTCGTTCAAAATGTTCAATGTCACTCCATCACCAAAAATATCTCCATTGATCAACAATTCTCCCCATTGCCGAATCAGCCAATATACCGATAAAAATCGCAAACACGATGGAAAATATAGCAACATAGATAATAAATGAGTATAAAGGATCTATTCCTTTTGAATATTTCGTTAGCAGTACACTTATCAAATAATATGGAATTAAAACGATCGCAAGCAAAAGTGAAATGCTCAGCACAATGTTTCCATAAACATGGGATTTTAACAAAACTAGCAATAACGCGATAAGCGAAACAATGATCGCGGTGGTAAGATGTGCTCCATATATAGCTGTTACCTCTTTAAAAGATGCACTTGATCCAAACAATTTATTAACAATGAACATACACAATAACACGAGCGCAACAATAAGAAAAACAAATATAAAAACATTAAAAAATACCGAAACATACGAAGGTCCATCATAAAACTCATTTATCAGTCCTTGAGTACCATGAATTGCCGATTTAAATAGATTGCGGACAAAAACGCTAACCGTTAGTGTGACAATGAACACAAATAAAATAATGCTGATAAAGCCATTCACCCATTCATTTTTTTCTTTGCCAAAAATGGATGACGGATGTTTCAAAAAATGAACGAAATAGCTTCCATACACTTTCGACTGCTTTTTAACCTTTTCTACATGTTCATTCATTTGCGTGGAAGCTGCTTGGCCATAAGACGGTTGGGGATTTCTGTTAATTGAAACCTGATCCCCGCCGCCTCCCGCTGTTTCTTGTAGATTTGGATCATTATTCAATTTTGCTCCGCATTTCCCACAAAAATTTCCTTTTTCTTGTTCATTTCCACATTGATGACAAATCATTTTCCTCTATTGTTCCTCCTCTATTTATTGGTATAACATGGGCAGCCGCCTACAATCGGCTTGCCCAAACATTGAATGAAGGTCTTCTACGAATTTAATTGAATCACTGTTCCTTTGTATTCATCCAATTTTCGATCAGTGTTTTATGCTCCTTGCTTCCAACTGTTTCTTTCGCATATTGCGGATCAACGATCGGATTTTGAATAGTGGATAATTTATGCATTAGCACTCTTGTCACCGCTTCGTTGATGCGTTTTTCTTGAATTTTTCCGTCTTTCACTGCTTTCACTAAGCCATTATAAACCTCCACTTGATGCTCATATTCATGGCAAACGAGCAGCAAATCCGCTCCGGCATTAATCGCTTCGATTGCCATATCTTCATATGAATAATATTTATTTACTGCGCCCATTTCAAGATCATCCGTGACAACAATTCCTTTATACCCCAGCTTTTCCCGAAGCAGCTTTTGAATCATAACAGAAGATAAACTTGCTGGTTTGCTAGGATCATAACTTGGATATTTAATGTGAGTCATCATAATGAAAAATTGATTGTGATCTGTATTTTCAATGAGCTTTTTAAATGGATAAATATCGGAATTCTCCAAATCCAATTTGTCCGCTTTTACAGAAGAAGTGTCAATATGCGGATCAACACTGCTTCTTCCGTTGCCGGGAAAATGCTTGAGCGTTGCTGTAATCTTCGCTTCATGCAATCCTTGAACCACTTTTGCACCATACGTATAGACCGCTTCCGGATTTGTACCAAAAGATCGGCTGTCAGTCTCTGACAAATCCAAAACGGGTGCAAAATTTAGATGAAATCCCATGGCAGCCAATTCCCTTCCGTTCAGAAGAGCAATATCGTACACCGCTTTTTCATTTGCAGCTTGCCCTAGCTTCTGTTGGGACGGGATGGGAGACACTTTTTCTCTCATCCGCAAAATGTCTCCCCCTTCTTGGTCCACTCCGATCATAAGCGGCACTCCAAACCGCTTTTTCAGCGCGAGCCTTTGCAAAGAATTATTTAATTGCGCAACTTGTTCCGGAGTCTCCATGTTGCGGTCAAACAAAATGACAGAACCGATATGTTTGTTTACGATTAAATCGGTTATTTCCTCGTCTTTTTCCGTGCTTTTAAAGCCCACCATCAAAAGCTGGCCGACCTTCTCGCCCAAAGACATATCATCCACTATTCTAGCTGCTTTTTCTTCGACCGTTTCTTCTTTCTTATCGTTTTTTTCTTCTTGCAAAGCTGCAACATTACCCGCTTCTTTTACTTCCGGTTCTTCATGCTGGTCTTGAATCTTTGTTTTTTGATTTTCCTGAAAGAGCGGCAATTTCGGGATTGATATAATGGCAAAAATACTCAAAATAAATATGGCGAAAATGAGAAGCAAAGATTTCCATTTCATTCCGTTCTAGTATTTAGCTTTTTAATTTCAGGCGTTGCTAATTTCCAGCCGTCTGATTCCTTCACTAAATACCATTTCCCTCCCCATTCTTGTACTAATGTGGAGCCGTCGTCCTGTTTGTCATAAGAAGTTAATTGAAAACTCACTGTCGCTTGATCATTTTCTATACTTTCCACACTTACATTCGTAACTTCATTTTTAAAATTGTTTTTTAGCCCTTTAGACCATTTTTCATAGCTAATTTTACTGCGACGGCTTGAGGAAAACAGTGCATATGCCGATTCGTAATCACCGCTTGAAATACTAGTATAATGGCTCATAATCACATTTTCGATCTCCGATTGTTCATCATGATAGTCTTTTAATGAATCTCCAATATCTTCGAAATCTTCCATTGGAATTTCTTGTTCAAATAATAGATCAATCGTTTCCCCGGCTTCTTTAATTGTCTTTTTATTGCTTTTCAACGTACCATCAGCAGTTTTGATTTCGGCATGAAGCGTCATCGAACCGTCTGTTGCAACTGGCCCAAACTCTTCTACATCCGAAATTTTTAAACCTGTGCTCTTTCCATTGACGAATAAAGTGGCATCTTCAATATTTGAATATAAATATACATAATCTCCAGTTAAATCAAAATTTATGTACACTTTATTTTCTTCTGCATCACTTGGCGAAACTTCTTCCACTTGCTTTACGTCTGCGTATTCTCCTTTGTATACTGCTTGTACTTTATGATTGATTGGCAAAAACGGCCCGTAAGTCCGTTCTTCGTCTTTTTTTATAGGTTCATATTTTTTCCCATCTATGTAAATATGGCTATCATGATTTGCCGTTACGACAATATATAAATTTTTAGGTATGAGTGCATAATAATCAAAAAATAACCATTTTTTCCCTAATTTATTGATCGAAATATCTGCATCCGTATGCTCAGGAAATGCCCCTTTTTCATAAATAACGGCTTCTTCATGCAAGCTATTTTTCAGTTCAGAAAATTCCGATGGGTTCATTTGATAATAGTCAATTAATTGTTTGGCCACTTTTTCATCTATTTTTATATCCGATTGCTTCGAGTTTAGTAAATGAGCCACTTTTTTTGCATCATGATTGTTGACAGCTAGAATAAAATTTTCCACAAGTTTTGTCGGTTTATAGATCGATTTTACAATAAAAAATCAGTAGCGTTGCATAAAAAAATTTAATGTTTGTCAAGCTCAATAAAAATTCCAGTTATTTCATGTAACTGAATATTCAGACATACAATCTTTCTAAGCAAGCTTAAAAGGACAATGACGTCTTAATCGGCAGTCCATTTCCACAATTTGGTAATATATTACAGAAACATTGGATCATAAACTAAATCGTCTAGGTGTTCCACCTCCCCTTCTTCAAATTGGTACACGATGGTTTCAAAATCTTTTTCCCAATGGTATTTTTTCCGACCGTTGGACGTTCGAATTGGCTTTTTAAAAAGGGAGCGAACAAAACAGTCAAAACCTTTAAAAAGCAGATTCTGTAAAGTTCGCTTGATCTCTAATAAAGGACCATCGTGATTCACTTTTAATTGGAGCATGGCCTGTAAGCAATAGGTGATTAGGGCGATCCAAATTTGATTGTAAACGGCATTTTGACTTTTTCCATAAAATCTTTTTATCTTAAGGTGCTGTTTCATCCATTTAAAGAAGGTCTCTATCTTCCAGCGATATCGGTATAAATCTGCAATCTCTTCCGCAGAAAGATCAAAGCAATTGGTTATGATGATCACGGGATTCCCTTCGCTGTCGACCGTTTCGATCAATCGGAGAGGATGAGTCATTTTGGTATGATTACGGTCATTTCCTAAAATGACAATCTGATCCCTATAAATCAAACGTTCTGGATTGGGAATCCGTTCCGATAAAACTTCAATCTCTGCGTTCTTTTTAAGCCGGGTAATGAATCGCACCCCTTCTCGGCATAAGCGGTCGAACTGTTTGTAATCGACATACCCTCGATCAAACAAGTAAATCGCATTTGGATCGATTTCAATGAGTTCGTCCATCTGTGTGCGATCGGCATGTTTCGCGGGTAAGATAATCCCTTGATCCGGAACAGTGATATCCTTCGTTACAACAACCTTTAAATGGAGTCGAACACCAGCCTTTGTCTTACGAAAAGTTGCCCATGGATATTGGCTCAAACTCATGCTCATCGTGGTAGAATCAATGACCAGAAGACGACCAATGTTTCGGATGATCGGGGCATTTTTCATTTGCCCTTGGATCTTTAAGACCAGATATTTAAATACTTTTTCAAACAGTTGAGGGGATAATTGGCCTAATTTGCGAGAAAGTTGCGAAGTACTAATTGCATCAAATTCCAGATATGTCTGCAACTCTTCCTTGTCTTTCAAATGTTTGGCCAATTTTGTTAAGCTTTCCAATTCGTTTAACTGAGCGATGATACAAAGTTGTAAAAACTTATACGCCGTTAATTTTTTAATGTATTTGTCAACGTCAATCACATTAATTAGTTTTGAAAAAGTTATTGGATCGATCTCTTTAAATAGTTCATTTATTGTGGATTCTGTGGTATTCTTATCCATAATGGTTTCTCCTTATTCTTAGGATTTGGATAGGACTGCCAATCCTAATTATAAGGAGTTTTTTTATATCCAAAAAGATGAAATTTAACATAAAATTGGGCTTGACAAATTAAAATTAACTTAATGCAATGCTACTGGATAAAAGTATAAAAAATAAAGCACTCGGCAAATAGCTACCAGCATGTTATTTTACAAAATATTACAATAATCTTGTTTTCGGGCATACCTACAGAATTTTTCACATTGAATTTTTTTAAGCGGCTTTCTTCCCTTTATTTTCCTTTGCCATCGCTAGCGCTGAAACAAGTAATACAATAGCGTTCAGGTAAATATGGGTCTTTACTTTTTCAATTCCCCATACATGTAGGGAGTTCGCCGTAAGGTAGCTTTTCATTCTTGAATTACAGCGTTCTACACTTGTCCTCTCGTTGTAAAGCTCTTTCCAACGTTTTGTATCACGGTGCGGATTGGAATATCGGCGCACATCCTTTTTGATGTCGACTTTTACCACCATTCCATAGTTGGAAGATGAACAGGCTGCCATTCCTAATGGGCAATCCACTTTGCCGGTTGCGTGAGGACATCTGAACTTGAGCTGGTCCTTATCAGCTCCCCAATAAGTCATTTCATAACCCATGGAACAACGCGGAGTTCCATTGGAAGAAATCCCTTCAGGAGGCTCTTTTTCGTTGCGCAAATTGAGCGGGATAATGGCTTGCGCTCCAATGTTTTTGGCTGATTCATAGTTTTTTAGTTGGTCATATCCGCCATCCATGATCAGAAATTCAATTTTGGATTTGGTACGCTCTGCCACTTGCTCTATTAATTCTGGTGCGACTTCTCCATCGTTCACATGGGCAGGGGTTACTTTTATGGCTATTGGCAGTTCGCTTGCGGTATCGACTGAAAGATGCATCTTATAGCCAAACCAGGTAATTTTATTGCCGAAGGAATCATATTTTGCGCCCCAATTGGCATTACCCGTTTGTTCACTACGCTTTTTGGGCTGTTTCTTTTCATAGGCATCAATGGCGGCACTGTCGATGGCCTGGTGGCTGCCGTCAATTATTCCTTCCTCCTGAGCTAACTGTACCAAGTCAAGGAAGATCTTTTCAGCCAGCTTTTTTTTGGTAAGTGCCGCAAAAACCCGGCTGAGAGTGGAGATAGACGGTGCGGGGCGATCAATCGATAAACCGCATTGATAACGGAAACGAAGGTCTTTATCCAATCGATGATGAAGGGCGGTAAAGGTGTCGATGCCTTCGAGTGGGGCAGCGATGAGAGCCCTTAGAATCCCTTCTCTGGAATGACCGTCAGCCCCTCGGGGTGAAGAACTTCTCAACTGTTTAGCATAAGGGCGTAAATCAAGCGAGCTAAAAAAGATAGGTAATTTCTCTTTTGACTCTAATTTTTGCAGTTCTTCAAAGGAAAATAGGCTTTCTTGTAGAATATACAAAGTGACTTCCTCCTTTTGAATTTTTGTGGTTTCGTCACTTCAAAAATTCTACATTTTAGGGGTGAAGTCCTTTTTTATGTCTTTGAAATCCTTATGGCTCTTGGGTCAAAAAATATGCAAAATGCTCAATTAAAAAAAGAATTAACTTGGCTAAAAGAAGTGGATAGTATTGCACTTCAATCGTCATTAAAAAATCTTGCTGACGCTTATTCCCGTTTCTTCAAGAAACAAAACGATAAACCACGTTTTAAGTCCAAGAAAAATCCTGTTCAGTCTTACACGACAAAGTATACAAATGACAATATTGCTATTGATGATAATAAAATCAAGCTGCCTAAACTTGGATGGATTCGTTTTGCAAAGAGTCGTGAAGTAGAAGGTCGCATTCTCAATGCAACAATTAGACGTAATCCAAGTGGAAAATATTTTGTATCCATTCTTGTAGAAACAGAAGTTCAGGAATTACCTAAAACTGACTCTGCTGTTGGCATAGATGTCGGCTTGAAAGAATTTGCTATTCTTTCAGATGGAACGATTTACTCTAATCCTAAGTTTTTTCGAAGATTAGAAGAAAAATTAGCAAAAGCACAACGGATTCTATCAAGACGTAAAAAAGGTGGTTCTAATTGGAACAAACAACGAATTAAAGTTGCTCGTATTCATGAAAAAATCACAAACGCTAGAAACGATTACTTGCATAAAATCTCCACCTATATTGTCAAAAACCACGACATTATCGGGATGGAAGATTTGTCTGTAAGTAATATGTTAAAAAATAACAATCTTGCTAAAGCAATTAGCGAAGTATCATGGTCACAATTTAGAACGATGTTAGAATACAAAGCGAAATGGTACGGAAAGCAAGTTGTTACCGTATCGAAAAATTTTCCATCCAGCCAGCTTTGTTCGTGCTGTGGCTACAAAAACAAAGACGTTAAAAATCTTGCATTGCGTGAATGGGTGTGTCCTAATTGTCATACCCATCATAACCGAGATATTAACGCAAGTTTAAATCTTCGCAAGGAAGCCTTGCGATTAACCGTAGGAACTACGGGGATAGCCTAATCAATTAGAGTTCGGTAGAACTCTGTACTTAGGAATCCACTACGGCTTTAGCCTAGTGGTAGTTCAAATAGGAAGAGACAGCGATAAGCATTCTTGGAAAAAAGTTGATTGGGCTCTTATGGAAAAAACGGCCAAAAAGGCTTTAAAAGAGCTTGATTTTGAGATTGATGTTTCAACACCGGTAGAAAAACTGAGCATAGCCCAGCAGCAGATGGTCGAAATAGCGAGGGCGCTTGCGTTTGATGCGAAATTAATCGTCATGGATGAGCCGACATCATCACTTTCCGCCGGTGAAGTAGAGAAGCTGTACGAAGTTATATTTTCTTTGAAAAAAAGAGGGATTTCAATTATTTTTGTAAGCCATAAATTAAAAGAACTTTTTACAGTTTCTGATCGATTCACCGTTCTAAGTGATGGCAAATATGTCGGTACGTATCATGCAAATGAATTAACAGAAGAAAAACTAATTACGTTAATGGTTGGCCGGAAAATTTTATATGAAAAAAATAAAGAAAAGGCAGCCTCAGGCAAAACATTGCTTGAAGTAAGAAACCTTGCGAAAGAAGGAAATTTCAAAGATATTTCATTTGAACTGAGGGAAGGGGAGGTTCTTGGAATTACAGGGCTAGTAGGCTCTGGTCGCACCGAGCTGGCGCAAGCTATTTTTGGCATTAATCGTCCTTACAAAGGGGACATCATCATTAACGGTCAAAAGACTGTGATCAAGTCTTCAGAAGAGGCAGTAAAAAAAGGAATTGCTTATATTCCTGAAAGCCGGAAGACGCAAGGGCTTATTTTAAGACAATCAATCATTAACAATATTTCGCTTCCTGTGTTGAAAAAATTAAAAAATAAATTTTTGCTGATTAATCGAAGAAAAGAAATAGAATTAGCTGAGCATTATATACAATCATTAGATGTCAGACCGCCGCTGCCATACAGGGCTGCCGGCGATTTGTCAGGCGGAAATCAACAAAAGGTAGTCATAGGAAAGTGGCTGTCAACAAATCCTAAAATTTTGATTATCGATGAGCCGACTAACGGAATTGACATCGGTGCCAAGTCAGAAATCCATAAGCTTTTAAGAGGATTAGCGGCAAATGGAATGGGAATCATTGTGATTTCTTCTGAACTTCCTGAGGTGCTTGCTGTTAGCGATCGCATTATCGTTATGCGCCATGGACGAATTGCAGGCGAACTCGGGATTCATGAAGCGACACAGGAAAGCATCATGAACCTTGCATTGCTTGGGCAAAAGGGTAAGGTCCGCGAGGAGGCACAATTATGAAAGCGTTTTTAAAATCAAAAGAAATGAGCGTTGCTGTCATTATTTTACTTCTATGCATCATATTGGCCTTCATTAGCCCGGTATTTTTAACAGCAGATAATTTGTTGGATGTTGTGAAAGGAAATGCAGTATTAGGCATTTTGGCTATTGGAATGACGCTTGTCATCATTACAGGGGGGATTGATGTATCTGTTGCAGCAGTGACAAGCGCGGTATGTGTCGTTTTGGGCAAGACGATGATGTTTTTGCCTGATAGCCCACTGACCATTGTGTTAATTTTTGTCATTGCTCCGCTTTTCGGAGTGCTGTTAGGCTCCATCAATGGAATTTTAGTTGCAAAAATTCAAATTCCGGCGATTGTCGTTACTTTAGGGATGATGAGTATTATTAACGGACTTGTTCTGTATATTACAAACGGCCAATACTTGAACAGCAGCAACTTCCCAACTGTTTTCTTGAAATTTTCGAATTTCTCTGTTTTTGGAATATCCATTATTATTTGGCTTTTTATCATTACAGCAGCTTTGACATGGTACATTCTTAAATATACATTAATCGGCCGCGAAGTAATGGCTATTGGCGGAAACAAAGAATCGGCTGTCCGAGTCGGAATTAACTACAGCAAAGTTCAAATATTTGTTTTTTCTTATATGGGCTTTTTAACAGGGATTGCTGCGATTGCTCAAACTTCTTATACAAAAGCGGTAGATCCGAACGGAATGATTGGCTTGGAATTAATGGTTATTGCTGCAGTGGTGCTGGGAGGAGCCAATATAATGGGAGGACGCGGAACAATATTTGGAACGATATTAGGTGTTCTTCTGCTAGGAATTATACAAAATGGATTAATATTAGCGAAAATTGATACTTTCTGGCAAAAGGTTTTTACAGGGGCAATTATATTAATCGCTGTATCGTATGACCATATTCAATATAAACGCTCGCAAAAGCAGCTTTCAAAAATTGAAGTGGAAGCATAAGGGGGGAGAGGATGAAACAGGTTACGCTTTCAAAAGAAAATATACTCGGACTCATTGCCATCGGTCTATTTGTTTTGATGAGCATAAGTGTTCCGGGATTTTTATCAAGCAATAACTTGACAAATATGATGTTTCAGCTGCCTGAGTTCGGTTTGTTTGCTTTAGCCATGATGGTGGTGATCGTAACAGGCGGAATCGATTTGTCGATCACGTATACGGCAGCGCTGGCAGGGGTAGCAATTGCGATATTATCAAGCAATGGATATCCGATAATCATTGCGATTTTAGGAGGCATTGCAGTTGGACTTCTTTGCGGTTTTATGAATGGATTTATTATTGCCAAGATCGGAGTATCACCGATTCTTGTAACCCTTGGGACAATGGTATTGTTTGAAGGGCTTATTCTCAGCATTACAAAAGGAAATTCAATATCCGGATTCAGCCCTGAGTACACGCTGATTGGAAATGGTTATTATCTGGGGCTCATTCCGCTTTCGATTATAATCTTTCTCTTTGTCGCTATTTTGACTTCCGTACTGCTGAATAAAACAGTATGGGGAAGATCAGTTTATATGGTTGGAAGCAATCCGGTTGCATCCTTGTTTTCAGGGGTTAATAACAGCAAGGTTTTAATGAAGGTGTATTTATATAGTGCTTTGTTAGCAGCAATTGCTTCTATCATCATGACATCAAGATATAACACAGTAAAAGTTGATCTTGGATCATCCTATTTATTGCAAAGCGTTGCAGCAGCCGTTCTTGGCGGTACTGAAATCCAAGGAGGCTATGGGAAAGTGATCGGCACGTTATATGCAGTTATGATTTTTCAAATGATATCCAGCGGCTTAAATCTAATGGGAGTGCCGAGACCGATTGTGACAGTGATTATGGGGGTTATTTTAATCGCGGTGTTAATTATTAACTTTATTAAAGTAAAGGCTGATGAAAACAAGCAAAAAAAGCTTGCAGAAACAGCATAATGACTTTTCTTTAATTGGTTAAAAGATTTATAAACTATAAATTTACAAGGAGGAACAGTATGAAAAAAATTGCAGGTTTATTTGTCGCTTTATTGCTTGTATTTGGTCTTCTTGCAGGATGTGTTTCTCAGCAGGGTGCAGGGGGGAATTCAAATTCATCTAAAGATGGAAAAGATGAGGCTGGCGGGGGCGATGGAAAAATCAAAATTGCCGTTGTTCCTAAACTAATTGGCATTCCTTATTTCAATGCATCTGAAAAAGGAGCAATTCAAGCGGGAAAAGATCTTGGAGTCGAAGTGATTTATACAGGTCCAACAGAGGCAGATGCTGCCCAGCAGGTTAAGGTGATTGAAGATTTAATTAGTCAAGATGTGGATGTAATTGCTGTTGCACCGAATGATGCAGCTGCATTATCGCCTGTATTACAAAAAGCGAAGGATAAAGGAATTATCGTGATGGACTGGGATACACCAGCAGATCAATCTTTAGTTGAACTTTCTGTCCACCAAATTGATGACGAAGCTTATGGCCGTCATATCGCAAAATCATTAGTTGAACAAATGGGGACTGAAGAAGGGGAAATTGCCATTCTCACAGGTGGTCTTGCGGCAGCAAACTTAAATTCATGGATCGATGCAGCGAAGAAGGAGCTTGAAGAAAATTATCCAGGAATAAAGCTAGTAACAGATAAAATTGCGACTGATGAAAAGCAGCAAGTGGCATACCAAAAAACGCTTGATTTAATTAAATCATATCCGAACCTTAAAGGGATTATGGCATTTTCAACTCCTGCTCCTCTTGGCGCAGCTCAAGCTATTCAAGAGAAAGGTCTTCAAGACAAAATCGCTGTTGTCGGAACAGCACTTCCGAAGGATTCAGCTCCATTTTTAGAGGATGGCTCATTAGATGTAGCAATCCTTTGGGAGCCTGACAAATTAGGATATTTGACAGTCGCTTTAGCTAAAGATCTTGTTGATGGCAAAAAGCCTGAAAACGGCCAAAATATAGATGGTGTAGGAGAAGTGGAAGTTTGGGAGGATGGTAAAACGGTCATTATGGGACCGCCTACAGATTTCACAAAGGATAATGCCAAAGACTATGACTTCTAATTTTCGTTAAAGAGATTACCCCTCTCACATTTTTGCAATTGGAGAGGGGTTTCGTTATTTTGGAAAGTATTTCTATTTTTGCAGGTCCGGTAAGTTCTTTGCCTTGCAATAAAAAAGTGAAGGCTAAAATATCAATATTTTTATTGGCAGGAAACGTAAAGAGATTTTTCTTGCTTTGTGGAAAGGGAAAACTTTTTTAATGGTTACTGCCAATGAATTTTTTGAAGAATGGAAGAAAAGTTGTTTGCAAATGTTTACTCAGATTTTGACCTGCTGCATGAGCAGCAAGAAAATGTCTAGTTATGGAATGCTATCCTAATTTTTAAGCGAAACATTTAGCAGCTTCATAGATTGTGTGAATTTTAGGAGGGATAAAATGACACATATCGCAGTTGACATCGGTGCATCAAGCGGACGGCTTGTCATAGGGGATATAAAAAATGGGAAATTGACAATTGAAGAAATACACCGATTTGCCAATGGTTTTACGGAACGAAATGGAACGTATTATTGGGATATTGATCATTTGCTGACGGAAATTGTAAAGGGATTGGCATATGCCAAAACATTGGGAGTGAAAAGGTGTACACTTGGAATCGATACTTGGGCTACAGATTATGTGCTGGTCGATCAAGAAGGAAAAAGGGTGCAAGAGGTCATAGCATACAGAGATAAAAGAACAGAACGGACGATTGAGAAGATTACGAAGCATATTTCCAAAAAAGATATATATGAAAAAACAGGCATTCAGTTTTTATCCTTCAACACCTTATACCAGTTATATGAAGAAAAAAAAGAAAATCTTGAAAAAACGAAAATGATTATGACAGTTCCTGATTACTTAGGATACAAACTGACTGGATGTGCAGTGACGGAAGTGACAAGCGCATCTTGTACTCAGCTTTTAAACGTGAAAGAAAAAGATTTTGATCAAGATTTGCTTCAGCTGCTGTCAATTGAGCGTGAGCAGTTTCCGCCGTTTTCTTACCCCGGGGACATGCTCGGATATGTCAGAAACGAATATTTTCCTGATTACGATCTGCCCGAAACAAAAGTGATTATAGTCGGTTCTCATGATACAGCTTCCGCAGTTGCAGGAGTACCTGCTGCTGAAAAAAATTGGGCGTATTTAAGCAGCGGAACTTGGTCTTTGATTGGGATTGAATCGGATGCGCCAATCATTACAGAAAAATCATTATTTTACAATTATACAAATGAGTGGGGAGTGTTTGGGACATACCGTTTTTTAAAAAATATTATGGGCATGTGGATTATTCAAGAAGTGAGAAGACATTTAACGAAAGATTACAATTTTGCCCAAATGGTTGATGAGGCAAGAAAGGCGCCTCCGTGCAAACAATTTATCAATTTTAACGATCAGCGATTTTTTAATCCGGACAATATGGTAGAAGAAATTCAGAAATATTGCAGGGAAACGCTTCAGCCTGTGCCGCAATCAACAGGAGAAATTGCGAGATGTGTATTTACAAATCTGGCTATACTATATTCCTTGTCAATTGATGAAATTGAAAGTATATCGGGCAGAACAATCGATTCATTATATATTGTCGGAGGCGGCTCGCAAAATGATTTCATAAACGAAATGACCGCTGCTGTAAGCGGAAAAACGGTTTTTGCCGGTCCCTCTGAAGCAACGGCTGTAGGAAATATTTTAATTCAGCTAATAGCGGAGAAAAAGCTTGCAAATTTACAGGAAGGACGGAATCTAGTTTTGAACTCTTTTTCTATAAAGCGTTTTGATCCAAGAGAAAGCGGAAACGATGTATTAAAAGAACAATTTAAACAAGCTGTTTTCTCCTGGATATGTACAGAGTACCGGCTCCATAAGAAAAATTGATCATAACACAATAACTCATAGTGCCTATGTTACATCAGGAATGAGCGGCGCTCCAATTTGTGTTCACCAGCAATTGGAATGCATTATCATTAAAAAGTACATCGAGTTGGGGAATAGCATTTCCAACAGCCTCAAAAAATTTCATTTAAACTTAGGGGCGCAAAATGAAACAGAATATGGAAAGGTTCCTTTTGATGGTCTTAATAGATTAGCTGCCGTTTTATCGGATCATGTACAATAAAAGAGATTTTAGAATAAAGACACTATTCCAAAAGGCAAATAAATGAACTTCAAAAGGAACCAAAAAAATTTTTCTCTCAATTTATTGCTCCAAGAAAAATGTTAACGGAATGTTGAACATAAATTTTAATAGAGAAATATTTAAAAAGGTAAACCGATTCTTTTTACAGTGAAAAAGTCAAGAAAAAAGCGGTAAGACTTTACTTTAGCTGTTTAATTTTTTTCATCATTTTGTGAAAACCTTCCTCTCCCATTGTTAATAATTCTTTCTTCATTTGTTGATTGACTAGGCAAAAAGCAGGGATTCCTTGAATACCAAAAGATTGTGCGATTGCATAGTTTTGATCTAAAACTACAGGAATTGTAATCTTTTTTTCCTCTACTCGTGTTTTCACAAGCTCCAACGCTTTCTCTTCAGCTGTATAAGGTACATGAACGGCAATGACATGAAAGGTTTCAAGATTAACTGTTTCTTCTAATAACTGATCCGTTAATTCACTGCAATACGGGCAGCTAATTGACCAAAAATAAAACAAAAGCCGATTGGATGATGGGAAATCATGGCCGTTTTTTGGAACGTTCAGCCACGGCAAGTCTTTTGTCATTGTTTGTATTAAATCCATGTGCTGTTCCTCCTCATTGATCCTTTAGTTGCATAGCGATAATTTTACCAATTGCTTCCTCCGCGGCAAAAGGACTGACCATTCCGGACGGCTTATCCAGTTCTTCTTTTAGACACTTCAACATAAGAGGTTCAATTTTAGACGGATCGATCAAGGAGATTGCCCATGATGCCCAAAAACGCGGTTTTCCTTCTGTATTTCGTGCAACTTCAACGAGGGCGTTCAGACTGTGATGTCCGATTCTCATTAAGGATAAAGCAGCTGACATTCTTATATCTTCGTCGTCATCTTTTAAAAGCGAAGCGAGTTCGGGAACTGCTTCCTTTGCATCTGCACCAAATTCCCCCAGCACAACGGATGAAATCATTCGGAGGGATTTCTCATCTTTTAAGGCTTTTATGAGTATTGGGACAGCGGCTTTTCCCGTTTTTTTTAGCTCTTTCACTCCTTGAAATACCGTTGCTTCATCGCTGCTTTTTAGTTTCGTTAAGGCTTGAGAGATTATTTCATTTGAACTCATGAAAATTCATCTCCTTAAGAAAAAGTATTAAATCCCTTCTGATTCAACGTTCATATTGATAGAAAGATAAGAATAAAATCGTGCTTAACACGATCATGAAAAGAGGCAGCCAATAGAAAAGAAGGTTTTTGAAAAGAAAAAACAAAAGGATGTAACAAAGGGTGCTCCCCATACAAATGAAAGCAAAATTTTTATAGTATGAAATCAGGCTGAGAGAGGGGTCTTTTTTATATGTTCTAACAAATGCCGCCCAGCGGATGGAAAGCATGAGCATGTATCCTCCAAGCCCGTACAAACTAAATGAAAGGAAATCTGTAAAAGCAGTGTTGAAATGGAAATGCCACATACCCACGCAATAAAGATAAAATAGAAAGATCCAAGCGGTATTCGATCCTTCCAGCAGCAATGCTTTTTTCCATAGTTTTCCCGGCAGCAAAAAAAGATCTCCAGACTTTGCATGTCTAATTAATCCTGAATAGTAGGAACTGCTGAAAAAAGCTCCGATTGTAAAAACGACCAAAATATAAAACCAATAAATGTTTTTTGCAATGAAAACGGGAACTAAGATGAGAAGAACAAACAAATGAGTAGCATGAAAAAAAATGTATTTCTTGGCAAGCAATATTTCGAGCCAAAGGAAAGAAAAAATACCGTTTAATCCTTTCAGCCCCCACCATGTGTGCATCTCTTTCAGGCTGTTTTTAAAAAAATCGGTTTGATGATCTTGAAACTCCGCCCAAAAATCAGCTTCTTTTACCAATTTTTCTTTGCATTCCGATTTTTTCGTTGTTATTCGAATAATCATGAACGAAAGGGCGATCATGATTAGAAAGGCAAGAAACCCTTGCAGCAAAAAGCTGTTTGTAAATAAATAGCCGATAAAGCCGATATGGTAGCTAATATACTTCTGCCAAATCAATTCATTGGCTTGAAAAAAAGAACCATAGAGAGCAATACCATATATAACGGTGAGAATGAAGGCAACAAAGGAGAAAGCAATTTTTGTTCCTTTTACAGTTCTGGCACAGGACATAGCCATTATCCATGATTCTAATAAAACAATGAGACAAAGTAATCGGATTGATTGTGCTGTTAACCGGCCAAATGGATTTCCTGCCAAAAAATAAACGGCATCAGCTGTGATTCCTGAGAGAAGACAGAGCAACCCTTTCCAAGACAATCGCCATAATAATATGGAATAAACGATTTTAGTGAAAGAATAAGGGGCGGTATAAAGCCATATGACGTCTTGCATGAGCCCAGGTATGCGGTTGGAAAGCAGCCCAAAAATGGTCATGACAATAAAAATTCCTGAGCAAATCCATCCTGTATAGGTAATGTCCCAACTTCTGGAATTAGCCCCCCATTCAAGTTGAAAATGAAAAAACCATATAAATAAAACAAAAATGAACAGAAAGAATTTTATCCCGTGTTTTTGGCTATCGATTTCTCTTTTCGCTTGAAGGAACAAAAATGACCAAATATTAATCATTTGACCAATCCCCTAAACTGCGTATGACTTCTTGCTTCCAGGCTGGATATTCTTCGTTGTTTTTTGGTACGGCCATTTCTTTTACAATACGGCCTTCTCGAATTAATAACACTCTATTAGCCGTTTCCAATACAAATTCGAGGCTGTGGGTGGATATGAGAATGGCGCTATGATGTTTTGATTTACGGACAAGCCAGTTGGCAAGCCATTGTTTGGAAGAAATATCCAAACCGATTGTTGGTTCATCCAATATATATATAGAAGCGTTTTGTATAATGGCGCCAGCCAAAATAACCCTTTGCTTTTGTCCCCTTGACAATTGCCCGCTTAATCGATCCGCCAACGATTCAATATTTACCTCTTTTAAAGCTTCATAAACTTTTTTTTGAAGGTCTTTTTTTTCAACTTTGAAGGCTCTGGCGCGAAATTGCAAATGTTCCGCTACGGTTAAGGTAGGGTACAAATATGGGTGATCCGGAATTAGCGAAGCGGATTGCTGCGCTTCAACCGTACCAGGGGAATGCCCCGCAATTTTGATCGTCCCATCATCAGGGGTGTATAATCCAGCGAGACACCTAATGGTTGTTGTTTTACCTGCCCCGTTTGGCCCTAATAAGGCTACGATTTCTCCTGAATGAACGGAAAAAGTTATATCTTCTACACCATCGCCGTTACGATATTTTTTCTTCAAATTGGTTACTTGGATGATCTTCATGCCTCTCCTCCATTGTTATACTGAGGGTTGTTTGAAGGTTTCGCTGGCCTTCAATTTTTTCTGGAAAGTGTAATCCCAAAGCGGCTTCATGACAAGAATAAAATTATAAATAAAATGAATGGTTAAGGAGGACAGAAAACCGAACTGGATGAAAAAGAATCCCAGTATAATGCCAAAGATTACTAATTGGATCCATCTGATCCATCTGGGATGAAATCCTGTTCCTTGGTGCATAATGGCCCATAGAATGGAGGAAATGATGATCGCCAAAGCCCAATTGCCGCTCAACCACCATATCGTCGGAATGATCAACAAACGGTAGACTGTTTCCTCTGCAATGGAGCTTTGCAGGCCGATGCTTAATCCTTGTTTAAATGTAAAGCCTGACAAGTAAATGGTACGATTGGACAACTCGGGAGAAATTCGCAGCCAATTTTTCTCTTCCAGCCATGAAAAAATTGCTGAAAAAAAACCTAAGCAGCCGATGCCGACACTTAAGCCGACGAAAAACTGCCATACAGCATTATCAAAAAAAGCTATTTGGAGAACATTACTCAAAGAGTGCCCTGCCAATGAACATATATATACGACGAAACCTGTGGCCAATCCTGCTAAAATTGCCGATAAGATTCCAAGAGCATAAACCGTTTTTATGCTGAGGCGGGAATCATAAGTATTGACGATGCTCAGTTGAATGTCTTCTTTTATTGTTATGATGTTACAAAAGAATAGAACCGCCCCCAGCAAGATGCTTGCAGTGATGCCGGCATTTTGGCGAAGGTTGATAAGGATGATGATCGCTGCAATAACGGCCAGGCATGACGCTAATACTCCCGTCATATTTAAGGTAGATTCCATTTGCTCTTTCTTAACCGCTGTTTCGATGTCTTCTGTCAATATCTCTTGTTCTGAACCGATATAGAATATTTGCCCGTTATGGATTTCAACCGTTATTTTCATTCTTACTGGTTGAGATTCGGCAATATACCAGTACGTTTCAATATTTTCCAAGTCTTCTTCTTTTCTGCCTGCACCTGTGAATTGAGATGCAGCCCATAATCCATTATCTGAGACGGCAAGCTCTTTTTTTAATTGTTCCGGAGAGGAAAAAGCGCCTTTATGTTTCGCCATTTCTTTCTTTGACAGGTTCGCGGTGTAAAACGTAATTTCTCCATTTGAATTGATGCCAATGATGACTGATCGGTTTTCTCGAACGAATCTAATTCTCCATGATTCGACTAAACCCCAATGATATAAAATATGGCGAACTTTGTTTAACAATCCTAGGTGATGCAGCATATTGACGGTATTTCGGTCGTACCAATACATCGCATAAAAATCCCAATCTGATACATCAATGCCGGAATACCGTTTAATGAATTGCACTGCCAATTCCCGAGCTTCTTTTTTATGTAATAATAGCGATTCGTACGTTTTTGGTTTGAATTTGTAAAACAGAAAGGTTCCTGCAATAGGAAGGATGATCCATAATAAATGGATGATGGTCGTCATCATGGTTTAACCTCAGCTTCTTTTTGAATGGTAAAAGGCAAATCGGCTTCAGGTAATTCTATCTTTCCTATACATCTACATTGTTTAGCAAGTCGCTTCGCTTGCATTAGCCTTTCCGGTGAACCGATCTCCTGCATGCTGTTTTTTAAGACGTTTCCAAGGGATGTATCTTCAATTTGACAAGGTGTAACTTGTCCATCCGCACGAATATACCATGACAAAAATCCCGGCGTGCAGAAATCTGTAAGACTATCATTTTGATGGTGGTCTTCCCAATCAATAATAATGATTTGATCACTCCATCTTTTTTTTGCGTCTGCCAACTGCTGCTTTACTTTCTCCTTCATTTCGCTTGTCATGTCTTGATATTCAGATGCTCTGCCTACGGGAATAGTTTGACCCGCACGAAATACAACTGCGCCAACTTCCACCGATTTTTCGATTACTTCATAAACTTCTTTGTAGTTGAGTTGGTTAACAGTCATAGCAATGAGGACGGGAACCGATGATTGAGCAAAACGTTCGGCATTTTTCAAGCTTTCGGAAAATCCTCCTTCTCTCCCTCTTAACTTGTCATGGGTGCTGCTGTTTCCATCTATACTTATTTGGACACTGACATTTCCCAAGTGGCTGATCAGTTCAATCTCATCGTCGCGCCAATTTAGGCCATTGCTAAAAAGGTTGACGTTCGTAAATAAAGAACTGGCTGTGGCAATGATTTTCAAGAAATTTTTTGTTAGCTTTGCTTCTCCGCCTGTAATGGTGATGTCAGCTACACCGTGAGATGCGAGTTTTTGCAACACTTTTATCCATTGGGAAGATGATAGTTCATCTGGATACGGTTTTCCTGAGCTTGCATAACAGAAAGGACACTTCAAATTGCACATATTTGTTAATTGAAGGGTGCAGCTGATTGGCAAATAGTACTCTGTAGATCCGGTGATCATCAAAGGGTGATTTAGCAGGCCTTTTTTCCACGCTGATGTAAATGGATGTGAATCTAGCTCGTTATTTAATTCTTCCTCACTTACCTTTTCTTTTGAAAGAATCTCCCAAATTCTTGCCGTTTTTTGAACACTGTTATTTTTGGCAAGCATTAAAGCTAATTCTGTTCCCCTGCCGCTAAGTCTAAAATAGAACATGCTTTTTCTGTCAAGCAAAATGGCCCCATGAGGTTGGAAGTGGATCGCAAATTCTGGTGAAGTGTTAGTTGCCGTTTCTAACAATTTTGACATAAAATCCTCCCTCTATAAATGTTGATATATCAATGGTTGTAGCCGTTTTAAGGGGTGTCAAAAAATTTTTTTTCGACACGTTTTCTAACTTTGTTTCTCAAATCTGTATATATATGACATTGGATGGGTGCGCTTCACTGCCACTACTCCTTTATTTTAGGGAGCAGTTAAAAAACTGCTCCATTGCAATCCTTTTGAATATAATGGTTATAGCAGGCGCATTGCCGGATGTGGGAGCCAGCAGACTCTAGTCATCGAGATACTTTTTGAGGCCCAGCAGCTCATACATCCAGCCGCTTTCACAATCGAGGTGCCTGCTGGCTTTTTCAGTTCCTTGATAGCTGTTGGCTCCCACTGTTTTTTTTGCTTCTCCATAATCCCATCTCCTTCCAATTAAAAATGGTCATTATTGGAATAAAATATAACTGTTTAAAATTTAGCATAGCGATAATGTCGAAGTAAGAAATAAATTGTCATTTTGTTATAATTTTTTGAAAATTTAATATAAAGATTTCATAACAGCTTGTATTGGTGCAAGAGCTGTTTATTATTGATACAAGTTTCATGCTTATTAGCCTTTTGATACAGGATGTCCGTTTCAGCAACCGGTAAGCCTTATCATCCAACCAGCGATTAGCGATTTACGCTACGGTTTTTGTATAAACTCAAATCCATATGAAGACCTTGCCACTTCCTTCACCTCAGCCCTTTCAGTTACAAAGCGTTTCATTGATGAAAGGCATTTAGAGCGCCACATCAGGAAAATGAAAAAAATATATAAAGCGCGGCGTGACTATGTAAAAAAATGTTTGACTGAACAATTTGGCGACACAGTTAAAATTTTTGGCGATTCCACCGGTTTGCATTTAGTCGCAGAATTTCAAAACATCGTGTTTTTAATCAAGTAGTAAATGAAATAATGAAGAAGCATAAAGTGAAAATTTATCCTGAAGAAGTTCATGCTATTCAAAAAGGAATCCATCAAAACAAAATTATTTTAGGATATGGAAATTTAACAAAAGAAGAAATTGCGGAAGGCATTTTTAGATTAAGGCAGGCTCTAAATTAGGAGGTGTTCATCGTGGGGCATCTAAACGTTTGATGAAGATGAAAACATGTAGGATATTCATTTTAAGTGTCGATAATAAAATTGTCCAAACATGCCCATGAAACGATAATATTGACCAAATACAAAATTTGATGAGAGCGCTGTTTATGGAGGTAAGTTTGCTGGGACTTTAAGTCATGCAGGGTTTTAATCAAACGTTTGTTTAAGGGGTTAAACTCTCTCACAACTTTGAGGGGGTTTTTTTATGTGCTAAAAATTCGTTTCAAATGAATCAATTTCAGAGGATTTTATTTCATCAAATGAATTATCATAGACAGCCCCCGAACAAAACGGGGAAAAAGTTGGTATCATGCAAAACCACATGTATTTTGCCCTTTTGAGTTTTCGCTGGATCTTCAAATTCTAAGCGAATACATTTTACTTCAAGTAGAATGAAAGACAGCGGATCTTAAAGCATGCCGGATAGTGCGTCTGCTAAGTTTAAATGCCTGTATTGATTATAATATACGTTAGTTTTTATGTTGATGGCACATCATTTTGCTTTCATTCGTACCGCCTATGCCGAGTTTCTTTTTCAACGCTCGGATTTTTTCCTCAGGCTCTCGGTCGGGATTTCTGTTTTTTCCCTTTTCAGCATTATGTTGCCTGCATTGAATTTAAATTTTTGTTTGATTTGTTTGATGTTATAAGATATTATAAATCTGTAAAAAAGCGGAAGGATGATGGTTTGGATATGACTAACTAATTCTATCTTTAAGTTGCATTTTTAAGGAAGCGAATATATTTTCTGGATAGGATTAGTATGTGTTTGAAAATGCTAAATACAAATCACCGCAGTATGCCTGTAGAATAAACCTGCTGTCCAGAAAACAGAATAGCAGGTTTTCTATGTGCTTGAAATAGACCGGAAGAAAGCGTAGGTACTCACTATGTCAATGTCTCAGTGGAGAAAAATGATTATTTTAATGATTAACATGTTTATAACTATTGGAAGCTTCGGCATTATTATCCCCATATTGCCTGCTTATTTGGAGTCCATTGGTCAAGGCGGTACGGCAGCTGGTTTAATGGTCGCAATATTTGCAGGAGCCCAGCTTGTGTTTTCTCCAATTGCAGGGAAATGGACAGATCAGTATGGCCGGAAAAAAATGATTGTTTTAGGATTAATCGGTTTAACTGTTTCTATGTTTATCTTTTACGCATTTGATTCCATTTGGTGGCTGTACGCTTCGCGTGTAGTCGGAGGGATAGGCTCCGCGCTTCTGGTACCCGCTATTTTTGCTTATATTGCCGATATTACGACAATTGAGCAGCGGGCTAAAGGCAACAGTTTCATATCAGCAGCCATGTCGCTTGGGATTGTAATAGGACCAGGGGTTGGCGGTTTCTTTGCTGATTTTGGGTTGAAAATGCCTTTTCTTGTTGCAACGATCGTCTCTTTAGCTGCTGTTATTTTTTCATTAACAGTTTTAAAAGAAAGTGTTGAACAACAACATACCCCGGAACAAAAAACGCAAATCAATGATGAGCCGATGTTAAAAAAATTGGTTTCGTCCGCTCATAAGCCGTATTTTATGCTGTTGATTATTACTCTTGTTATGAGCTTTGGTTTAATGGCTTATGAATCTGTCATCGGGTTATATATGGATGATCAGTTTGGGGCAACACCGCAAGAAATTGCTTGGATGGTTACATTAACTGGACTGATAAGTGTGATTGTGCAGTTGTTTGTGGTCGATAAGCTTGTCGGCCGCTTTGGGGAAGGAGCCGTTTTAAATTTCTTTTTAGGCGTAGTTGCAATTGGATTTTTCCTTTCATTGTTTGCCGACAGCTATTCTCTGTTTTTTGTCATCACCCTCTTGATTTTTCTTGCAACATCCATCTTGCGTCCTGTTTTGAACACTCTTATTTCAAAGATGGCTGGAAATGAACAAGGCTTTGCCATGGGGTTAAACAACGCCTATATGAGTATAGGAAATATATTGGGGCCGATGTTGGCGGGAATATTATATGATATTCAAATTTTGTATCCTTTCATTTTAGGATGTATTTTATTAGTGTTTACACTTTTTATTACTGTCTTTTGGCAAAACAAGTCATTGAAAAATACGAAACTGGCCAAATCCAAGTCGTCTAGTTAACGCTAAGAACTGTTGTTATTTCTCACCTTTTTTAGACCGAAGTGACAAGATGAATAGGCTTGTAAAAATCTATTCTCGTTGGGAAAATTGATTCCAACCTGTAACTTTTTTAAACAGTGCGGGAATGGATCATTTGCTGGCGCCGAAGTTCAATTGAAGCCGTCGTACAAGGAAAATAAAGCGCGATCGCTTGGGCGTTTACGGATTTTTGGACAGCCTCTTTAATCAAAGGCTGTCCTTTTTGTGCGCCCGGCATGGGTGTAATCTATAGGGTGAAAGTCCCGAGCTGCGAAGGCAGAAGTAGCAGTTAGCTTAACGCAAGGGTGTCCGTGGTGACGCGGAATCTGAAGGAAGCGAGCGGCAAACTTCCGGTCTGAGGAACACGAACTTCATATGAGGCTAGGTATCACTGGGTGAGTTTGCAAGACAAAACAAAGCCCTTTCTGCCGAAGGTGATACAGAGTAAATGAAGCAGATGGATGGAAGGAAAGATTACACTCTTACCCGGGGAGGTCTGGCGGATATGTGAAGTACGCTTCATAACCTACTTAGTGATAAGTAGCTGAACCGTCAGAAGTCAGCAGAGGTCATAGTATTAGTTGGTCTAGAACAACTAAGAAGGACCGAACAATTAAGAGAGAATAGCCCTTGGCATTCAGTGAGTCATGATGAACACAGAAAACGTAGTACCTCACTTGAGGGAGGAAGCGGTGAATCCCGTGGGAGATCTCTTGGAGGGTGGAGTGACCACTGGCATAAAGAGAACAGCTATTCACGGAAGTTATAAAGACTTGCGTCAATTATCTTAATTGAACCGCCGTATACGGAACCGTACGTACGGTGGTGTGAGAGGACGGGAGTTAATCGCTCCCTCCTACTCGATTTGTATTTTGGCATGCCATTCGCATGAAACGTATTCGACCAGCTTGAAATAATTGGTATTAGAAATTAGTTAGATAGCTTAAACTGTTGAACGAACCCGTTGAGCTCTTCTGACAGATTTGCCAACTTCATGGAATTTACTGAAATATCCTCCATCGAGCTGTTCGTCTGTTCGGATGCGGCAGATGTTTGTTCAATTCCTGCTGCAGACTGTTCAGCTAAAGAAATCCGCACAACATTTTTGCTTTTAAGCTTATTCTCATTTGCTTTCACCTCTGTTTTGATCTTTATTTTTGCATATGCCCATAAAGCAGGGGAGAAAATGAACTAAATGAAATGATAAAGATGAATAATTTTTATTCATATTAGATTATAACCAAATATGTTAATTATTGTAAATTTTAGCAGTACCTTTCCTTCTTCTAGACTAAAAAGAATTTGTCATATTTGGATGAAGAAATCATATACATTTAGTGAATTTTTTCACCTTGTTTTAAAAGAAAAATAAAAAGGTGCGGGGGGATATTGTGGATCATTATGTACAGGTGGAAAAAAGAATAGATGTGAGACGAGACCAATTTGCGCTTTCTGAAGGTTATATCCATTCTTCTTTAGAAACTTCGCCATGGGTCCCGTTTGTAGAAAACGTCTGGATACGCCATTTGTCTTTTGATATTCGCAGCAATACTTCCGTCAATGTTCTTCGGGTTGGATCTGGCGGCACGCTTGGCAGGCATCGCCACCGCGGTCCTGTCACTGGTTATGTAGTTAAAGGAAGCTGGTATTACAAAGAATACGACTGGATCGCAAAACCGGGAGATTTTATTCGCGAAAGTCCGGGCAGGACACATACACTCGTTTCCGACGAAGGGATGGAAACTGTGTTTCATTTAAACGGACCGCTTGAATTTCTCGATGATCAAGACCGTATCATTGAAACGGTAGATGTATTTTGGTTTATCGATCATTACTTAACTTATTGCGAGAAAAATAATTTGCCCATTAATAAAGATTTGTTTTTATGATCCTTTGAAACTGATGCAAAAAATGATAGCGTTTACAAATATAAAAAACCGTTCTAGTTCGGAACGGTTTTTTTCATGTATATCTAAGAATTTCTATTTCATGAGTCAGTGCGTTTGACATAGTACCTTGTGGTTTCATATAATTTGAAACTAAATGATGTAAAAAGGAGCAAGACTATGGAAAAAAATCATCAAAATCCATTACAAGACATTCATCAATCAATTGTATTAGAAGCCTCAATTGAAAAAGTTTGGGAGGCGGCGGCTACGTCAGAGGGGATTGCGTCATGGTTCATGCCAAATCAAATGATTTTCAGCCAAAGCTGGGACATGAATTCCATCTGCAATCTCCTTTCGGGCCGTCTCCATGTAAAGTGGTAGAACTTGAACCGCCTTACCGCCTCTCTTTCACATGGGATACAGAAGGCTGGGTTGTTTCATTTATTTTGAAGGATTTAGGGGATAAAACTGAATTTACTCTTATTCACAGCGGATGGAAGCATCCTGACGATGTGCTGCCTAAAGTAAATGAAAAAAGCTCTGTTGTTCGTGAACGGATGAATCATGGCTGGATGAACATTTTAAAAAAATTGCAAAAGGTTGTGGAATAACAAAAAATTCATTTACGTTTTCAGATCCAGCTCGAGGAAATAACTTGGAGGAAAAGAAAACAGCAAAAAAATTAGGGAGATGATGATCTCCCCAATGCAATCGCCATATCGTCCGAAGAATAGAGGAAAAGGCGGATGCACTTTTTTGAACACTGAAAAAAAGATTTTTTATTAAATCTTTTCGAATACTTCCAATTTTAGCGGATGTGCTAAAGCTTCAGTCATTAAATAGGAAAGTGTTGATTCCGCGCCCCGATTTTGATTAGGGCCATCGGAGTTCAGACCGTCGCAGCAGCTGCCATCGCTAGGATCGACTAAAGGAATGTGATGGTCATTCCCACCATAAAACCAGTCTCGGCAGCGCAGTACAACTTGTAAGTAAGCAGAATCATCCAAAATATGATAAGCTTCGTTTGCAGCTAAAGCTAGTTTCATAACATCGATGGGCTGCTGATCCCAGTCGGCGCGATTGTGGCGGCTGCACCAACCCCGGTTGCCGATTGGACGAATGGAGGAGCTGTTGAATCCGCCCATCTTTTCGATGAGAAAATCAAGACTCTCTTTGGCAATTCGCAATGTTTCATTGCGACGGTTGTATCGATAGGATAAAAATAATCCCCAAGGCAAAATTCCATTGGCATATGTCATTTGTTTTTCGAACCAATGCCAATCTTCCGTTCGGTGCTCTTTGTATGCTGTTAATAAACTATGTTCGCATGTCTCTGCCAATTGTTTAAGTTCATCTTCTGCTATTCCAAGAGAGGAAATGCTGTTTTTCTTTTCCATGAGCAGTTTGCTGCAGCTGGCCAGCACCCATGCTTGGCTGCGGGCAAAACGAAGCTTGCGGCATGCAGAAAGGGCATTGCGCAAAATTTCTGCTGCCACATAGCGGCGGGCATTGTCATTAAGTTTTAAATAGGCCATTGTCACTGCCCAAACTGATCGACCAAGACAATCTTCAGAACGAGTTTCCGATTCAGGTGTTCGGTCATAATAAAAGTTATTATGAAACCATCCATCATCCCTTTGGGCCCAAAGCAAAAAGGCTAAATACCGATCAAGCATTCCGTAGAGTCTCTTCAATTCAGACGGTTCATCTTGAAGAAGCTCTATCCATTCAATACATAGCCAAAGGGCGCGCGCATTGTCGTCTGTTGAATATCCTTCTTTACGGCGCGGAATCCGGCCGAGGCAATGCTCGATCAACCCTGTATCGTCAGTTAAACGTTCCAAATGATCAAAATTAATATTTGGTTGGTGCAACGTGTTTCACCACGCTTTCGTTCGGCTCTTTCACACCCTTCTCATCCAAGTCCATTTCGCCGATTTTGGCAAACAGCTTCAAATATTGCATCCCGACAGTTGGCCAATGGGTTGCCTTTCCAATCTGCCGAATTCGATTTTCCCATTGGTGCAATGCATTGTCATCCATTAATAGCTCTTTTAATCGCTGTTCCCATGCTTTGATGTCGCCATACGGAAGAAGCAGTTCTTCACAGCCTTTTAATAAATCTTGCGCATGCTCGTATGGCGTGGAGAGGATCGGACGCCCTATTCCAACGGCATAAGCCAGCGTTCCGCTTGTGATTTGCTGCAAGCCCGGATAAGGAGTTACATATAGGTCACACGCTGTTAAGTAGGAGACGAGCTCCTCTTCATTAAAGTAACGGTCAATCATTCGGACATTCTCTTCTAATCCGAGCTGACGAATCATGTTTTGCAGCTCTTCACGGTATGATTCTCCTTCCCGCTTTTTCACTTCAGGATGCGTTTGTCCCGCGATAATATATAAAGTTTCCGGTACTTCACGGACAACTTCTGGGAGGGCTGAAATTAGAGACTCGATTCCTTTGCCGCGATTCAGTAATCCAAATGTAAGCAATACTTTTCTGCCTTCAAATCCCAGCTGGCGGCGAAGCTGAACCCGCTCGTTATCTCGAGGTTTAGGCGATCCATGTGGAATGTAGATAATTTTATTTTCGGGCAAATTATACGCTCGGACTAAATAAGAGACAGCCTTGCGATTCATGACGACTATAGCGTCGCTTAAATCGGCAATTTCCTGCTGGACTTGCCGATATGGCGGCTTAGGATCAGAGAAAATCGTGTGAAACGTCGTGACGAGCGGTTTATTTAATGCGCGTACAAAGTCGACTATGTACTCTCCCGCTTCACCGCCGAAAATACCGAATTCATGCTGCAAAACTACAACAGAAATATCGCTTCGATTGACCCTTTTGGCCATCTTCACATAAGCTGAACGATCTTGCATTGGCAAAGGCCAAAATCTCGGATTATTTTCATATACATTTCTGTCATCATTTTCATTATAAAGTACAATGATTGGGTCACGATTACCGCGTTTGCCAGCAGCGCTTACGTTTGTAAATACATGTTCAGTGAAGGTAGCAATACCGCAGCGGCGCGGAGGATATGTGCTGACATATGCAATTCGACTCATGCTTGCATCACCCTCTCATATTGGTTCAAGATCAAGTTGTCGTACACTTTACTTTCATTTAAGAATGTCTTGTAAGCCATAATACTGTTGTTGACACGAATATTATCGCTTATGCTTGATTGATCCCAAAGAATAGAGTTTGAAAAATGCACTTTGGAGCCAATGTGGCAATGATCTCCAATCACTGCAAACGGACCAATTACTGACTGATCGCCTACCTCGACATTATCCCCGATTAAAACAGGAGGGATAAAGCGGACGCCAGATCCGATTTTGGTGTCTTTTCCTAACCAAACGCCCGGTTGAACTTGATTTCCGCGAGTAGGCAACGGGTTCCGATTTTCAAGAACGTCCCAATGAATTTTCCGGTAACGTTCTGGTGTTCCCATATCAAACCAGTAACCGCTGCTTATTTTTCCGTATACACTTTTGCTTTTTTGAATAAGGGTGGGAAATGTTTCACGTTCGATAGAAACTTCACGTCCTGCTGGAATGTAGCGCATTACTTCTGGTTCAAGAATGTACAAACCAGCATTGATCAAATTTGATGGTGCTTCTTCACGACGAGGCTTTTCAACAAAACGCAAAATCCGGCTGGAATCGTCCAGTTGAACGACACCGTAAGAAGAAGGGTCATCTACTTCCGTCAGTGCAATTGTGGCGATCCCGCCGCTTTGTTCATGAAATTCAAGAAGAGGAATCAAGTTTGGCAAGTGAACAATGTCGGCATTTACAACAAGAAATCTTTCCTTCAAAAATCTTTCAGCATTTTTGATAGCTCCTGCTGTTCCCATTTGATGTGTTTCATCAGAGTACTCAATGTCTACACCGAAACGTTTGCCGTCTCCGAAGTAATTTTTTATGACATCTGAACAGTGATGTGAGGCTATTACGAATTGGTTGATTCCTTGATCGCGAAGATAAGTGATGAGGTGTTCGAGCCATGGCCGGTTAGCAATGGGTGCCATCGGTTTCGGCAAATTTTCAGTTAATGGGCGTAAACGTGTTCCTAAACCACCAGCTAACAGTAATGTTTTCATTTGTCATCCCTCCATTAGTCTATGATTATGAAGTTCACAACAGATGGATGAATGAAAAATGAAAGTGGCGTATATTGTTAGCACTCAAACCTACTGGTTGCTAATAAATATTATAACAAAATTTCTTATATAAGTAAAATGTATGAATTTCAACTCAGTCGGGGGTTTTCCTATACTTAATGAAAAAAGGGGCAAATATAACACCTTTTGTTCAAAGTCTCCACTCCGATTGATAGAAGCTTAAAAAATGTTTGAAAAACCTCTAAAGAAGAGTGCTGTTTGTTTTAATGTCTAATTATTCAGAAAATCTATCAAAAGCCTTATGAAATGGTATAATTTCCTTGAAATTTATGAAGAAAGCAGGTGATATGATTGAACTATTGTCAACAATGCGGACACCAATTAGAAGAAAATCAAACATTTTGTACGAATTGCGGCGCGAAAGTCGTAGAATCACAAAATGTAATGACGGCAGGGGAGGGATCAAGATCAAGAAGACCGGTGCTGGCAACGAAAAAATCTAAGATTTTTGCAAGTATTGGAGTTCTATTAATTTTAGTAATTGCAAGTTCATTTTTTATCAGTAGCATTGCATTAAGTTAATTTTAATTTGTCAAGCCCAATTTTATGTTAAATTTCATCTTTTTGGATATAAAAAAACTCCTTATAATTAGGATTGGCAGTCCTATCCAAATCCTAAGAATAAGGAGAAACCATTATGGATAAGAATACCACAGAATCCACAATAAATGAACTATTTAAAGAGATCGATCCAATAACTTTTTCAAAACTAATTAATGTGATTGACGTTGACAAATACATTAAAAAATTAACGGCGTATAAGTTTTTACAACTTTGTATCATCGCTCAGTTAAACGAATTGGAAAGCTTAACAAAATTGGCCAAACATTTGAAAGACAAGGAAGAGTTGCAGACATATCTGGAATTTGATGCAATTAGTACTTCGCAACTTTCTCGCAAATTAGGCCAATTATCCCCTCAACTGTTTGAAAAAGTATTTAAATATCTGGTCTTAAAGATCCAAGGGCAAATGAAAAATGCCCCGATCATCCGAAACATTGGTCGTCTTCTGGTCATTGATTCTACCACGATGAGCATGAGTTTGAGCCAATATCCATGGGCAACTTTTCGTAAGACAAAGGCTGGTGTTCGACTCCATTTAAAGGTTGTTGTAACGAAGGATATCACTGTTCCGGATCAAGGGATTATCTTACCCGCGAAACATGCCGATCGCACACAGATGGACGAACTCATTGAAATCGATCCAAATGCGATTTACTTGTTTGATCGAGGGTATGTCGATTACAAACAGTTCGACCGCTTATGCCGAGAAGGGGTGCGATTCATTACCCGGCTTAAAAAGAACGCAGAGATTGAAGTTTTATCGGAACGGATTCCCAATCCAGAACGTTTGATTTATAGGGATCAGATTGTCATTTTAGGAAATGACCGTAATCATACCAAAATGACTCATCCTCTCCGATTGATCGAAACGGTCGACAGCGAAGGGAATCCCGTGATCATCATAACCAATTGCTTTGATCTTTCTGCGGAAGAGATTGCAGATTTATACCGATATCGCTGGAAGATAGAGACCTTCTTTAAATGGATGAAACAGCACCTTAAGATAAAAAGATTTTATGGAAAAAGTCAAAATGCCGTTTACAATCAAATTTGGATCGCCCTAATCACCTATTGCTTACAGGCCATGCTCCAATTAAAAGTGAATCACGATGGTCCTTTATTAGAGATCAAGCGAACTTTACAGAATCTGCTTTTTAAAGGTTTTGACTGTTTTGTTCGCTCCCTTTTTAAAAAGCCAATTCGAACGTCCAACGGTCGGAAAAAATACCATTGGGAAAAAGATTTTGAAACCATCGTGTACCAATTTGAAGAAGGGGAGGTGGAACACCTAGACGATTTAGTTTATGATCCAATGTTTCTGTAATATATTACCAAATTGTGGAAATGGACTGCCGATTAAGACGTCATTGTCCTTTTAAGCTTGCTTAGAAAGATTGTATGTCTGAATATTCAGTTACATGAAATAACTGGAATTTTTATTGAGCTTGACAAACATTAAATTTTTTTATGCAACGCTACTGACTTTTATCCAAAAAATCTAATTTTGCAAAATGCTCAATTGTGTTAACTGAGCAGAACAAGAATTATAAGTTAAACCTTTTCCTGCCTCTTTGTAAGTATTATCCCATTTTGCTAAAAAATGATTAAATACAAATCGACAGCACCCAAAGGTTTTATTAATTAATATTTCTTGTTCTTTGTTCGGATAGAGCCGAAACTTATATGCTTTATTTACAATCATTGATTTTTCACCTCCTTTAATATATACTAAAAGTATATACTTAATTAAAATATATGTCAATAGTATATACCGAGGAGGATTGTAAAATGGAACGTATACCAAAATTAATTAAATTTCCTGTCGATTTAGTAACAAGAATCGAAGAGTACAAAAAAAAGAACAATATTAAAAATTTTTCAGTTGCAGTTTACGAATTAATTCGTAAAGGTTTAGAAAAATAATGGAATACATTTCTGAAAATCACAGTAAGCATTTACTTTTGTGCCATTTGATATTTGTTTGTAAGTATCGAAAAAAGTTATTATTAAAAGTTGGTGATGATATTAAAACCGAAATCGAATCTATATCTAATCGTTATGGTTGGCAAATTATCGAGCAAGAAATAGACCAAGACCATATTCATATTTTGATTCGTTATTCTCCGAAATGGAGCATTCTTGAAATCGTTAGATTATTGAAGCAACTTACAACCTATCGAATATGGCAAAAGCATAACGAATATCTTTCTCAACATTTTTGGAAAGAAAGAACCTTTTGGAGTGATGGATATTTTTCTTGTAGTATTGGAAATGTAAGCAAAGAGATTATCCAAAAATATATTCAAGAACAAGGTCATTAGAGCTTACATCCCCTAGGCTAAAGCCATAGGGGTTTTACGCCATTTCCTATAAAGCTTTAATCATATTACGCGTTCCAATGACCCATGCAGCAAGACGATTGATGCTGGCATCAAAGAAATCAAGTCCGATTAAAACCTTATGCAGCGCATCATTGCGCACGATTTCAAGCGCTATTTCACGCAATTCATCATCCAAAATCACGACATGGTCGCTGTCCCACCGAACCGGTCTCGATACGTGTAAAGCAAGCCTGTCGCTATAAAGCAAAATCGATGAAATTTTATTTGAGACTGTTTCAGTAGGATGAAAATGACCTGTATCTAATAAATATATTTTATTATTTTGTAAGGCGTACCCTAGATAAAATTCATGCGAGCCGACAACAAAAGACTCAGATCCTATTCCAAACAATTTGCTTTCGACTGCATCCAAATTATATTTCTCATTGATCTCTACACTAAAAATTTTATCCAATGATTCTTTTAATCGCTTCCTTGGAGTCAATCGGTCGCTTGGAATGTCCTTATAGCCGTCCGGAATCCATATATTTGTTAAGCATGGTGTTCCAAGCTCCTTGCCAAAGTACTCACCGATTTTTCGGCTCCTAATACAGTGGTTGATCCAAAATTCTCTAATTCCCGGATCAGGATGAGACAACGTCAGTCCATCTGCTGCTTTTTCATGCGAAAATAAGGTAGGATTAAAATCCAGCCCTATACCAATTTTTTTCGCCCAATTAACCCAGTTTTCAAAATGTTTCGGTTCTAACTGATCTCTTTCCACTTTTTCACCATTTGTTTCTGCATAAATGGCGTGTAGGTTGACACGATGTTTTCCTGGAATTAATGACAGCGCTTTCTCTAAATCCTGCCTTAATTCTTCAGCATTTCTTGCCTTCCCCGGATAATTTCCTGTTACATCAATCCCCCCTGAAAGCTCGCTTGCATCTGCTTCAAATCCTTTTACGTCATCACCTTGCCAGCAATGGATAGAGATTGACGCTTGCTGCAAGTTTTCTAATACTTCTTCAATATTTATTCCCCATTTTTCATAGACTTGCCTTGCTAGCTCAAAAGATTCTTTTATAACCATAAATTATCCATCTCCTTTAGTAAACTAGTACTTTTTTCTAATACATTATGAATGTACCTTATGCTGTTTTTATGAACTGTTATGAAAATTTAGAAATTTTAAAGTAAACGGTTTCAATTTTCTTCACTAACTGTCGAACATTCCTTCACCTTTGGACAAATTAAATTCTTTAGCTTGATAAATGCCAGCGTCGGCGCCAAGGAAAGGGGGAAGAGTTCATGACATTTTTTATTTTCGCTTTTTGCATAAATATAAAAATATTCCAAACATACTAGTTGGTTTTTACTGTAATTTCAATTATATAACACTTTTGTTTGTTATTGAATATATTTTTTTATTTTTGTTCTTTATGTTATTTCCTACCTCTGTCCTAATCAAAGAGGTGAACGCAACTTTAGCATCAATGTTTGAATTTTTGACAGATGCTCAGCTTATTTCGAACTTCTTTACAAAGTCTTATTTCCCGCTTTAATTGATAGAATTTTCATTATATAATGAAAATAACATTTTTTCAGGAGGGTACATAATGGAAGGATTCCGTTTTTCACACCGCCTGCGGGTGCGCTACTCAGAAATTGACGGACAAAAAATTGTCTTTAACGCCCATTACTTGACATATATTGACGTTGCGGTTATTGACTATTTTGAGGAAGTGTTTGGGCGGGATCTCGAGGAGCTTGCCCAAGAAAATATATTTGATATTGCAATGGTCAAATCAACGCTGGAATATAAAAAGCCAGCCCGTTTTAAAGATACGCTTGAGATCTGGTGCCGAACATCACGAATTGGCGGCTCTAGCCTGACAATGGAGTTTATCATCACAAAAGCGGGAGAAAAAGACCCGCTGGTTCAGGCTGAAGTGATCTATGTCAATTATGATGCCGCCGCTGGAAAATCGAGAGCGATTCCTGATTTCGTCCGTCAGCGAATTAAAGAATACGAACCGGCAGTCAGCCTATAAACGAAATACAAACGTTTAGACCTATAGCTGACTCCTTGCGCCCTTCAGACAGGGGGTCAGTTTTATAAAACTTTATCTGGACTTTTTGGAGCATTTAATAAAATCACCCCGCCAATGATCAATACTAGACCAACTAATGTAATAATATTAAATGGGTCCCGCCATACTAGAACACCAATTAACGCTGTAAAAGCTGTCCCCAGCCCCGACCAAATCGCGTAGGCCAAGCTTAGCGGAACTGTCTTAAGACATAACGACAAACAATAAAAAGATAATCCATAACCAACTATAACACCAATGGAAGGGAAAAAACTTGTAAATCCATCTGACAATTTAAGCATTGTCGTACCAAATACTTCGCTGATAATAGAAATTCCTAATGCGATATAACCTTTCATACAATTGCCTCCTCTCTCATCGTTAATGAGAACTGCTGAGTTTCAAAACAACCACTCCACAAATGATTAGAACTAAGCCTAAACATTTTTTAAGATCAATACTTTCTTTATAAAAGATAACACCGACTAATGCAGTTAAAGCCGTACCGACGCCTGACCATATCGCATAAGCCGTACCAAGCGGTATTGCTTTTAGAGATAAAGATAAGAGATAAAAAGCTGCGCCATACCCCATTACGACTCCGATGGAAGGAAACAACTTTTTAAATCCGTTTGATACTTTCAGCATTGAACTTGCAAATACTTCACTTATGATGGCTACCGCCAAAATTACATATTCCTTCATGTGAATCCTCCTAAAACTTAACGGTCCTTCGCACTTTTGTCCTTTTTGATATAACAATTTGATAGTCTTCGAAAAATACGTTTTGACTGACCTGATAAAATCCAAACCATCGCTTACTCACAGTCATGCACGCAGACTCTCGTCTTTTCACCAGCAACCAGTACAAAATACTAGGAAAAATCATGTCCGCAACATTACGTGGAGAAGAGTTAGAAAAAGGAATTCCGGAAAGGTCCAAGGAGATTTTTACAATGGATCTAACGTCTAATCAATAAATGGATCCCCTTGAAAATGGCCACCCACACTATAAATGGTAAGTTCATCGTTTGATGAACTTGAACTTCGTAATCATACATTTCTAAAAGATTTTTTAAATATCAAAGAAATTTTTTTCGCTGTCAGAATGACCTCTTTTCCATTCGTTATCGTTTTAAATGCAAGAGTAGAGTTTATATGAAAGCTGTTCTGGCTATAAACCATTCGAAGCTCTTTAAAAATAGATTTTTTCTTATGAAGTGACAAATTTTTAATTCGTACAATTTCTTTTCCGTCTGGTTGAAGCACAACAAAGGCGTTTTGTATGAAATGTTCTTTTGTAGATATTGCCTTATTTTCTTCTTTTCCAGAAAAAAACGAATACTTTCCAATTGGAACCTCCATTTAGGATGAAGCAACACTTCTTCATCAGTCTGTATTTCACGGATACGAGTTTTCGTTAAATCCATAAATGAATCTTTAAAAATAAACGAATAAGTCATTTTTTCTCTCCATCTTTGTCAAATCCTTTATACTGCTTCCCATTAATTGAAAAAGAATTTCCTTCTACGCATATTTTATCACAGGTTTTCATCATTCTTTCTTCCTCTTATCTATCCACCTTCTCCCCCCTCACCCTTCGACTCCCATACAGCTACAAGGCTTCGAGAGAATAGTAGATATCATCAATTTTCCACAAAAGAAGAAGCCGAACATGCGTCTGGTGATCAAGTTCGACTTCTTGGACACTTTTTTAAACATGAAAATAAAGATCCGCACTGCCGTGCATATCGAGCTATCGCTTCCCGTTAGCGGTACTCGAAAGCATTCGCTGGCTTTCCAGCATCCTGCACTTCTCCGATATATCGCCAGGCATCTGGCTGTGAGCCATCAAGATCATAAAAACTATACACTTGCGCGAGCTGACCGCTTGACACAGATTGACCGTTCCAGCGAGCAACCTTCGGATCACCGGCTAAAGCGGCCGACAAAATGCGGCGTTTCCGATATGATGAAATGGGGTTTCTTCACAAGGGCATCACGCCAGTTTTCTTCTATCACACCATAGTGATCAAGCATAATGTCAGAACGCATCCAACCCGGAGTCATGCTACGGCGGTGCATTGATATGGTAAATGCTTATGGGCTAAAGACTTTGCCATACGAACGACAGACATCTTGGCTAGATCGTAGAACAGTGATAAACGGTTGTTTTTCTCGTTGTATTCTGCCGTGCCATCCGTTATCTCAACGACCAGCCCGTTCTTATTTCGGATTAACAGGGGGAATGCAAAGTGGCGCGTCAAATACTCTATCTGCAGAGGCATCAAAAGAACGTTTCATCGTTAAGGTTATTGTAGATGTACTAACCATTCTCATCACCCTTTACAAAATAATGAATTTGTTGCAAATACTTTATTTTTTTCTCCTTTTTGCTTTATTCAGCTCATGTTCAAGAACGTCAAACTGTCTGTTCCAAAAATGTTCATAAAATCGAAGCCATCTGTAGCAGTAGAAAACGATTTGGAGGTAAGACGACAAATATGCGTTCGTCCTTGCACAGTCCTTTCAAGCAGGGCTGACCGTTCTAATGTTTTGATATGCTTAGCAAAGCTGCTAAAGACATATCAAAAAGGTTCCGCCAATTCCCATACTGTTCGGTCATGAGGGGCAAGTAGACGAACTATTTCTCTTCGCGTCAGATCAGTTAGGCTTGAAAGATGTTGTCTAGTAAGTATAGAACTTGAATTTATTCAACTATTAGTTTCACTATTTCTGTACAGTAATTACTTTTAAGTTCAGATGCATGATAGTAATTCTGTTTTATATCCTGCCCGTTAAAACCGGATATTTTTCTGTACAATCATGGGGCTGTCCAGAAAGTCAGATCCCCATTGAAAACAAAAAATCATAAACACCGATATATCAACGTTTCTAAAACATTCATGGGGGCGTCAATAAGCCGTAAAAACGAATTATTAGACACCCCCATCACCTATTTTGTTAAATTTCTCCTTTTTAGCAGGTGAAACGCTTATAAGAAATGAATTCATTATATGAGAAAAAATGGCGGATAGCATATAAGGAGAGATATAATGAAATTTTTTACAAAAGAATGGTATGACAAAATGCAGAAGGCGCACCTGCTTACAATTCCCGAGTCTGATGAAGAATGGATGGATTTTATCAAAAGCTTTGAAGAAGACGGCGAGGATGTTTACGACTATTTGCGGCAAGATCTTGAATCTATTAAAGACGAATTATTGCAAACATTGCCGGAAACATTTCATCCCTATATTCTGGACGGCACCATTAATCAGCCGACACTGCCAAAGGAAGTGCGGGACGAACTCATCATTTGGTTGAAGGCTAAAATTGAGGAATGCGAAAAAGTGTTAGATGAAGCGAATAATCATTTTGAACATATTCGCGAAAATCTGCCGGAAGAGCTGATCAGCATTTTGGAAGATGGATTACATGACGCAGAATTACAATATATCCATCGCGATCACGATGCACTCAGATTAACGTTAAATGGGGAAGGCAGTTTCAGCAAGGGGGATGCCATCGTTATTGAGATTACTGGAATCAAGGAGGAACAATCCGAAATACCTTTAACACCAGGTATGTTTTGGCTTTATGAAGAAGGGGATCTTAATAACAAAAGCTTCATCTTAAGTGTTTTATTTGACAATCCGATGACGGAATGGAAGGTAGCTGCAAAACAATTTTCCATTACCCATTTTTATAAAACACAAATTTTTCACCACGATCAGGAATTTGAGAAGGAAAATCATAGCCGCCATAAAGCAAAAAAAGAGAGACATAGTCTTCCTTACAAACTGCCGGATCAGTATGCGTCTTTCGTGACTGCTTTACACGAAGGAGAAGCGGAGAAAATGTATTTTTTAACGGAAAAGGAAGCTATAGAAATCGACCGCTTTTTATCTCTTGAGGAATTGAAATTAGAAGGCAGCGTCATCCCGATTGCAGTTTGTACCAATGGAAATATTGTCCTTCACCTTGAAACTCAGAAAATATTTTATCTTGGTGCAAATACAGAGGAGCTAGCTGAAAACTTTGAAAAATTTTTAGAAGGACTTTATTCAAAACAGTTCGTGGATGAAATGCCCCTATTATCAGAGCCGTTACCGACGGAAGAATTGGAAAGCGCACTGTTCAGTGAAGACTTAGAGCTGATCATACGTGCATGGAACACCATTGTTCAAGAACCAGAAAAACATATACCATTAATAGAAAAAACTCTCCCATATTCTTTACAGCATGAAAATGAAGAGATACAACAAATCGGTGAAGTGTATATGGACCATATTCTTTCCTTCAACATTTTGTCTGAGCAATTCATCAATAAACTGAGAAAAAGCACTTAGGAACGATGCTAAAAAGGCAAGGCTCTTTCTAAATGATCCTGCTCCATACCCCATCGAATGAATTTGTACAACAAACTTATGGTTCCGGGGCTCATGACCTTTTCACCGCTTCTACTAATCGAGTAGGAGGGGGTGACTAACCCCCGACCTCTCACACCACCGTACGTACCGTTACTTCTGCCTTCACGGCTCGGGGCTTTCACCCTAGAGATTATTACACTCTGACGGGCGTACAAAAATAGCAGCACAGACTTGGCCGTAGTCTGTGCTGCTAATCTTAATATGTTTTATTTAAAACGGATTTGGGATGTGCTAAAAGTACGTTTTATTTGTTGATCAGTTACTATTTATTTTAAGTAGCAAGTGTCAAGTAATCTACTAATAGACAGCGTCCCGGATTATTTCAAACTGCGGTTCAAGAAAGCTTTCGTTCGTTCAAACTTCGGGTTTGTAAAAATCTCAGTCGGAAGACCGGATTCGATGATTTCCCCGTTGTCCATGAAAATGACTCGGTTTGCAACCTCCTTGGCGAACCCCATCTCATGTGTCACCACAATCATCGTCATGTGCTCTTCAGCCAGCTGCTTCATTACTTGCAGTACTTCGCCGGTTAACTCCGGGTCCAAGGCGGAAGTAGGTTCATCAAACAGCAGGATTTCAGGGTTCATCATAAGCGCACGAGCAATGGCGACTCTTTGTTTTTGACCGCCCGAAAGTTTTGCAGGATAAGCTGATGCCCGATCGGAGAGCCCGATTTTCTTCAGAAGTTCTGTGCTGCGTCGTTCAATTTCCGCATTTAACTCCTTCTTTACTAGCTTAGGAGCAAGTTCCAAATTTTCTTTAACCGTGAGGTGAGGAAAGAGATTGAAATGTTGGAAAACCATTCCCATCTTAGAGGTGATCCGCTTAATCTCCTGCGGTTTTGAGTAAATCCCGTCCTTCACCAAATAATCCCCGGATATACAAATGCTGCCTCCGTCTATTTCCTCAAGATGGACCAGGCTACGGAGCATTGTACTTTTACCAGAACCAGATGGTCCGATCACAGCAATTACGTCGTTCTTGTTAACATCAAATGTTATCTGTTTTAATACATCCAACTTGCCATATGATTTTTTGAGGTTGGATACTTCAATGAGAACCACACTCACTACTCCTTTTTAATCAAATTTGAACCGTCGTTCGAGCCACTTAAAGAGAACAGTTAATAAGAGCGTCATGATCAGATAAATAATACCTGCGATGAAGAAAGGCACGATTGTAAAATCACGGTTCACAGCAGTCTGTGCATAGTGTAATAATTCTGGTACGGCAACAGCATAGAGCAGTGCGGTATCCTTAACTAGTGTAACCGATTCGTTAGCGACGGCAGGAAGTGCGATGCGGAACATTTGTGGAAGTATGATTCGCGTCATCGTCTGCCATTTATTCAAGCCTAGGACTTGTGATGCCTCATACTGACCTTTATCAATAGCCAGCAAACCGCCGCGGAAAATCTCGGCAAAATATGCAGCATAGTTCAATATAAAACCCAAACAAGCTGCGACAAAGCGGTCTAATACCAAATAATCTCCGATCACAGGGATCATCGGCAGTCCAAAACATATAAAAAGCAGCTGAAGCAGCAATGGAGTGCCCCGCATCACATATATATAAATCTGTGTAAGCCACGATAAAGGCTTGAACCTGCTTCTTACAGCAAGTGTTAGTATGAAGCCGAGCGGAATTGACAACACAATGACGATCAAAAACAAGAGAACCGTCATCTGTGCCCCTAGCAGCATCGGCTTAATGATTGAGTTGAAATAATCTACGGACATGAAAGAATTCCTCCAAAAGCAAAACAGGGTTTCTCAAGGAAATCCAAGTTCGGTCTATTTTACTTTAATACCTTATTTTCGCCAAACCACTTTTGCGAGATTTCGGCGGCAGTGCCGTCCTCATTCAGCTCATCGAGAGCTTTTTGCAGTTTATTCAGCAGTTCCTCATTACCCTTTTTAACACCAATTCCATATTCTTCTTGTGCAAGGGATTCATCGAGCAGTTTATAAGTATCTTTTTCTTTCGACATGTAATATTTAATGACAACTTCATCAATCACTACTGCATCAACACGTTTTAGCTTTAGATCCTTCAATGCCAGAACATTGTCGGCATACTCCGTAACCGTCTTGATTTTCGATTTAATCGGATTTTTATCCAACGCATCGGCTGCAGAAGACAGAGATTGAAGACCAACCACTTTGCCTTCTAGATCATCAAGTTTAGAAATGTTTGAATCAGCAAGTGTGACCACAACTTGTGCATTTTTCATATAAGGCTTTGTAAAAAGAACCTTCTTTTTGCGCTCCTCCGTAATGGTATACCCGTTCCAAATGAGATCGATCCGTCCGCTGCTTAATTCAGATTCTTTTGTTTTCCAATCGATCGGCTGAAATTTTACCTTTGTTCCCATTTTTTCGGCAGCTGCCTTGGCGTAGTCAATGTCAAACCCTACAATTTCATTATTCTCATCCCGGAACCCCATAGGTGCAAATTTATCATCTATTCCAATTACTAGCGTTTTGTCTTTTTCCTCCGATTTGGAGCATCCTATCAGGAGCGAGAATAACGCTGCCATAGTTAGAATAAACATTGCTAATCGTTTCATACTGTAGATAACCACCTTTAATTTATTTTCATTTTGTTTTTAACCTATTGCATGTCCAAAAAATTTAAATGTCCCCCGCTACTAATCACAATTAAACCATCCGTAAATGCATCTGCAATAGTTCGGACAACATTTGCATCAAATAAGCTCAAAAAAGCATAACGATAATTGCTATAAAAACGCATCTATGAAGATATCTGCGAGTGTACTTTAATTCGATAATATATTAGAGTAATAAATTAACATAAAATAAAAATAACACAACATAAAAATGAATGTCAATGGATATTTTTAGTTCATTAGCATACTAAAGTATTTGAGAATCATAGTTTTCTATACATATAATTGTATGTTCAATGTTTGATTTGCTTTTTAAATCTCCACCATAAAAACAGGGCTCGAATGACTTGATCGATTACAATGGATAGCCATACTCCTGCTATTCCTAAATTTAATTGGATGCCCAATACATATACACCTACAATACGAATGACCCACATGCCGACCGCTGTACTGTACATGGGGCTTTTTGTATCTCCTGCTCCTTGTAAAGCTCCAGTCAACACCAATCCCATAGCTAATGCTGGTTGGGCAAAAGCATCAATTCTTAATGCCGTAGTAACCATCTCAATAGCCTGTTTATCTGTTGTAAACCAAGTAGCAAGCCAAGGAGAAAGAAAAAACAACAGAACACCTATAATAGACATAAATAACATGGCGATATAAGTCGTCAGCATTCCATATGTATAAGCCTCTTTTTCAAGCTTTGCCCCAATATGCTGCCCTACAAGTGTTGATGCTGCCGCAGCTAAGCCATATCCTAGCATATAGGAAAATGTTTCGATATTCCCGGCAATTGTATGAGCTGCATACGTTTCCGTTCCAATTCGAACAATTAATCCAAAGTAAAGCACTTGCCCTAAACGCATAATTAAGCGTTCAATTGCTGCAGGAGCAGACAGCCTCAAAATAGGCAATGTGAATTTCTTTATATCCAAAGAAGATTTCTGAAATAAAGAAAATGATATAGACGATTTTTGAATGTAATAATAAAGAGCGATGGCTCCCAGCACTCTTACAATGACTGTCGCCCAGGCTGCTCCTGCTAAGCCCAACCCGTGAAATCCCAATAAACCAAAAATGAAAAAGTAGTCCAAACCGATATGGATGATATTAATCCACCAGCTTACTTTCATCGGTGTTTTTGTATCGCCAGCAGCTCGTAAAATACTTCCAAAGATAAACATTAAAGAAATAAAGACAGACGGGACAGCTACAATCCGAAAATAAACAGAGGCGTCTACTAAAACGCTTGGTTCTGCTCCCATAAGACGAAGTAAAGGTTCTGTGAAAAATAAGGTGATAAAACCAAAAAATAAACCTATAAAAAAAGAAAGAATGGTTGACTGCTTAGCAACGGCTTTTGCTTGGCCAATATTACCAGCACCGACATGACGTGCGATCAAAGAAGAAGCCCCTACTCCAACTGCCATGAAAATGGCGATATATACGGCTAGAACAGCATTTGCCACGCCTACTGCTGTGACTTCGTTTAATCCTAATTTTGATACAAAAAGTGTGTCTACAAATCCTACCACTGTTTGCAAAATATTTTCGATCATGGCAGGAACAGCTAATGCTAGGATGATCTTTATTTTTTGTTTTGTTGATCGCTCCTGACTGATACCCTCTGGAATCATCAAAAAATTTAATCCCCTTATCGAATGAAATTCTCTAATGCTTTTTTTAAATCGTTTAATACTTGTTCCTCATTTCCTTGATGAACAGCATTTACTAGACAATTCTCCATATGATCAACAAAAATTACTTTTGCTGCATTATCTAACGCTTTCCTTACAGCCGCAATTTGCAGAAGAATTTGAGGACAGTCTCTTCCTTCTATCGCCATTTCTTTAATGGAACGAACATGTCCCTCAATTCGCGCTAATCGATTAATGACCTGCTTGCGATATTTATGTTCATGATTTTGATGATGGTGGTTTTGACACATATTTCATTCCTCCTTATTATAATAATATCCCCCTAGGGGGGATATGTCACTTTAAATTTTTTCACCTTTTCAAAATATAAATATGTTGTTCAATCATAGTTAACATAATAGTCACAAAAACCCCTTTAGGCTCCAAGGGGTTTCTTATTGATGTAAACTTCGTTGATATTTACGTGCAACCAAGCACATCTTATATCTGCATAAAAAAAGCTGGATTTTAATATAGGGCGATATTGTGAGAGCAACTTTGTAAAGTATACAAGTCCTATGATCACTCTTCACAAAACATACTAAGATTAATAAGATTAGTATGTTTTTTTTGACATAGAAAAACTCCCCTAGTGAAGGGGAGCAAATATTTTAAGACAGCCTTTACTTTTTCTTAAAAAATTATTATATCCATTCTTTTTGTTAGGATTATTGTTTTGCGCCAAATGATGACTTATTATGAGCGGGCCATGTTGCCCGTTTTTTATTTGTTGCAATGATGTAAACGGCGGCAACTGCGATCAAGACTGCAATCAAGGAACCGAGATTAAATATTCCCTTTTCGGAGTACCATGCAATCGAGTATCCAATCGAACCGGCCATTAAAGCATAATACGTAAATGGGAGCAATGTTTTTCTAATAACTGCTCCTTCTTTTCCTACCAACCCGACTACTGCCGAAGCAGCGACGACATTGTGTACACAAATCATATTCCCAGCCGCACCACCTACCGCCTGAAGGGCAACAATCCAAGTGGGATCAACACCAATTTGGGAACCTACATTATATTGAAATAAAGAAAACATCATATTACTGACCGTGTTGCTGCCAGCTATAAAAGCGCCCAGTCCACCAATAAATGTGGAGAAAAAGGGCCAATAATTGCCCGCCAGCGCTGCTACTCCGTTCGCCAATTCAATTGGCATTTGATCATAACCTGCAGCACCGCCGCCTGAATTTAAAAACACTTGAACCATTGGAACGGTAAAAATTAGCGCGGTTGAAGCTGAGATCATCGTTTTCCCTGAATGCATCCAAGCACGTTTGTATGCGCTTCCATTCATTCCGTGAATAAAAAAGGTAATCAGTGACACAACAATAAAAATTGTTCCTGGTGAATAAAGCGGTTGAAAGCTAGCCGTAATATTTGTTCCAAACATATTCCGAATCTCAATCGTCCACGCTTGCAGCCACCCGCCGATTGGAAGCGATTTCAACCTGGTCGCCACTAAAAACAAGCCAACTAAAATATACGGAGTCCAAGCGCGAATCATGCTCATCTTGCCGTTCTTGTGTGCGATATCTTTAATCTCAATTTTTCCTATCCAATCCGGATCCCATTTAGACTTTTCTTCAAAGTCCCATACTTCTTCTTGAGATGGCATTAAAAAACCTTTTTTCGCAGCGGCAATAACGATTGCTAATCCGACCAAGCCGCCAACCATGGAAGGAAATTCAGGGCCAAGGACATTGGCAACGATGAGATATGGTATCGTCATTGTAAAAGCCGCAAACAAGGCAAATTTCCAAACTTTAATTCCTTCAGAAAACGACTTGTTTTTTCCAAAAAATTTGGTCATTAGGGCTACAACAAATAATGGAACAAGAGTGCCCGTTATCATATGAAGAATAGCAACTTTCGCTCCAATCGAAGTGACCAACGACAGCAAGTTATCAGTAATCGTTGCATCAGCGGATAATCCTGATTGTACGCCGACAAGAATCGGTGTGCCGACAGCACCGAATGAAACGGGTGTGCTTTGTATGACCATGCCCGCCACAACGGCTGCCATCGCTGGGAATCCCAATCCTACTAATAATGGAACAGCAACTGCAGCTGGTGTACCAAAGCCTGCGGATCCTTCAATAAACGAACCAAATAACCATGCGACAATAATTACTTGAATGCGCCGGTCTGGAGAAATATCGGTGAACCCTTGCCGGATTGTTTTAATTCCCCCACTTTCTTGCAAAGTATTTAAAAGCAAAATGGCGCCAAAAATGATGTACAATAGTGTAGCAGCTACAACCAAACCATTTATGGAGGCAGCTATTACATTGGCTGCTGATACTTTCCAAACAAAGAGCGCAAGTATGACGGCCACAACATATGAAATCGGCATCGCTTTGCTAGCTGACCATCGAAACCCAACCAAGAAAATTCCGACGATTAAAATTGGAAGAAGCGATAAAAAAGCCAACAATCCAGTACTCACAAGAGATTTTCCCCTCTCTTATTCAAAATGTAATTCACCCACATGAATGGAAAATTATTGTACACTCATTATATCTTTTATTTTTTTAATTATCAATATTTTCTGAATTTTTTATCATTAACTAATTCCTTTGTTATGTAATAATCAAACCCTTGCCCTATTTGAAAAGTTGGAGCGAAATCCAATTCAAATAAGGCGAAGGTATTACTCAAGCATAGTCAACAAAACCAAGCCGAGCAGAAATTTGCTTTCCTATTTCAATCATCCGCGGCTGAAGTTGTTTGAGCCTCTCATCTGTCATTCGAATGGTTGGTCCTGATACGCTCACGGCAGCAATGACCTTCCCCAAATGATCAAAAATTGGGGCAGCAATACAACGAATCCCATATTCGTTTTCTTCTAAATCTAGTGCATATCCTTGTTGTTTTACTCGAATGAGCTCTTTCAAAAATGCATCCTTATTCGTAATCGTATTTTTCGTATGCATCGGCAACCCTTTTCTGTCAAGGATGTCTAAAACGACACTTGACGGCAAATTGGCGAGAATGACCTTTCCTACAGAGGTGCAATGCATTGGGGCACGCTTTCCGACTTTTGAATGCATGCGCAGCGTTTCATTTCCTTCCAATTTTTCAATATAAACGACTTCCCCTTGGTCATAAACAACCAGATGGATGACTTCGTTCGTCTCATTTTCTAATTTTTGCAGGAAAGGTTTTGCTTCTTTGCGAAGATCAATCGATTCTAATAGCTTCGAACTGATTTCCAAAAATTTATACCCCAGTTTATATCGTCCTGTTTCGGAATCTTGTTCAATATAGCCGTACCGGGCAAGTGTAGATAAGATTCGATACACGGAGCTTTTGTTGATATCAATCTGATTGGCAATCTCTGTGACGCCTAAACCTTCTTTTTTTAAGCTGACAAGTTGAATAATGTCCAACGCCCTGCTTACAGACTTGACCATATTGTCTCTTTCCACAGCCGTTCACCTTCTAAAATCTTGGCGGAATTTGCTAGAGTGCAAATTCCGCCATATAAATTTTCTTGATTCCCTTATATTATGACAGGAAGAACAAAAACTGCCAAGTTCTTTCTGTTCCATTATTCACTTTATCATTTGAATAGTGAACTACTCGTCATTGAAATGACGAGCTTCCTGTTCTACGCAACGAACTGTTGTCCGTTAAACGTATACACAGTCGGCGTGTCCAACACCACTACTGATTGAGATAAAGCCTTAATCTCTTTCAGATACTTTTTGCTGATATTGATAGCACCATTCACATCCGCATTGATGGTTGTATGACAGTCGTTACATACATATAACCCTCGATGAATCCGATTACTCGGCTTTGCGTTTTCTTCACAAGGGAACATTTGGCATACTGAACATGCTTGAGAGGTGTATTCTTCGGTTAATAAACGAACATCTATTCCTTGCTCCTGCGCTTTATACCGTATCATTTGAATGATTTTCGCATACGGAAAACCATGCAATTTTTGATTCGTTTTCTTGTTGAATTTCGCTTGTTCTCGTATACCTGTAATGTCACCAATCACAATCGTTTCGACTCCTTGTTGCAGAGCAATATCAATCACTTTTCTTGTCATACAATGCAACATGTGATGCACTTGTTTTCTTTTCTTTTGATAAAGTTGTAACACACGTCTGGAAGGTTTCGGGTATTGTATTCCTTTAGCACATTGTTGAGCGAAACCAATCGCTTGAAAATGGGCGATTTGTTTATGAAAGTAGCGTTCAACGGATAGCCATTGCCTTCCTGAAATGATGTGTGCTTTTCCTTGATAATCATAACAAGTCATCGCATTGGCAATCCCTAAGTCAATCGATAAAAATTTCGTGCTATTCTTTTGTTTCAATGGTACATCTTTGTATTCTTGAATCAGATAAATCGTATATTCTTTTCGACTGATGGGTTTCACTTCAATCAGTTTTATCTTTTCGATTTCGATATGTTTCGGAATCGGGATATAAAGATAACTTTCTTCCAATCCATACGTTTCTTTTAAAAAGGCTTTTTGAGCCTTTGGAATGGGTAAACGAATTTTGGTATTGTTCTCCACCAATTTGAAACTGTTATTTAGAAAACGGACATTAAAGTTTTGATGTTTGAATCGTGGTGGTTGTGGATTATCTATTCCATTGCTTTCCTTTAGTTTGAAAAAAGACACCCACGCTTCTTGCAAGACTTTTAAGACCTCTTGTGCTGATTGAGCAGGTAATTGTTTATACCAAAAATGTGTTTTTAATCGTTTTTTCTGTTCATACCAATTCGGGAACGGTACACCTTGTTCTTTCGACCAATTCCGTTTTTCATAGTTCCCCACATTCCATAACTTACGACTGGCATAACACAAGTGATATAAGATGATTTGATTGGTTCGATTCGCTTTATAGGTGAAATACGATACCTTTTTCATTTAGTCACCACCTTTCTTTTGGTTAGCAATATAGCGTTTTATGACATCCTCACTAATAGAGCCAACGGTTTCAATATAATAACTAGAGTTCCATAATACTCCTTTCCATAATTTTTGTTTGATTTCAGGAAATTGCAGAAAAATTTTTCTCCCTGAAATCCCTTTTAACATTTTGACAATATAAGAAGGTGCTATTTTTGGATGAGCTGATACAAATACATGAATATGATCTTGTTCACCCACCTCTACCATCTGCAACAGAAAACCTTTTTCTTCTGCAATCTCTTTAAAAATTTTCTTGAGATATAACTCAACCTCTTGTGTCAAAACCTTCTTTCGATATTTCACAGACCATACAATATGATAATTGACATTATAAACACAAGTTCTTGCGTGAATTAAATTTGTTTTCTTCATACATATAGTATATCAAAAATATACAAAAAAACCAATTATTTCAATCTTTAATAAACCACATATAGTCTTTATAAAATATAAAAAAAGCGATTCATCTCCCCTTTAAAAAGGGGAGGATTCTCGCTTGTCTATCCTAAAGATTTTGATCGGTTTTTGTGCATGGAAGATGTAGCTTTTAAATAGAAGGCACCCTTTGGTAGGATGCCTTCATGATGAGAAGTTATTGTTTTACAGCATATTTTGCTTTTGCTTCAAGACGGCGGCGATGCAAAATCGGTTCTGTGTAGCCGTTAGGTTGATCATAACCTTTAAATACGAGGTCACACGCAGCTTGAAATGCGACGGAACGGTCATAATCTTTTGACATCGGGCGGTAGCCAGGTTCATTTTCATTTTGCTTGTCGACTATTTTCGCCATCCGCTTAAGTGTTTCAAGAACTTGTTCTTTCGTAACAATGCCGTGATGCAGCCAGTTTGCGATATGCTGGCTTGAAATCCGCAACGTTGCCCGGTCTTCCATCAAAGCAATATTATTAATATCCGGAACTTTTGAACAGCCGATTCCTAACTCCACCCAACGAACAACATATCCTAAAATTCCTTGTGCATTATTATCTAACTCTTCTTGTATTTCTTCAGGGGTCCAATTCGGGTTTTCTGCAACCGGAATTTGTAAAATTTCATCACGGAGATCTTCAATCGTTTCAGCCAATTTGTTTTGGACATCTGTTACATTTACTTGGTGATAATGGAGAGCATGCAATGTAGCCGCTGTTGGTGATGGCACCCACGCAGTATTGCCTCCTGCTTTTAGATGGCCAATCTTTTGCTTGAGCATTTCCGCCATCATGTCCGGCATTGCCCACATGCCTTTTCCAATTTGCGCACGGCCTTGGAAGCCGCTTTGTAAACCGATATAGACGTTTGAGCGTTCATAGGCTTGCAGCCATTGAGATGTTTTCATATCATTTTTCCGAATCATCGGACCTGCTTCCATTGATGTATGGATTTCATCGCCAGTTCGGTCCAAAAACCCTGTGTTAATAAATACAACACGATCTTTTACTTCCCGAATACAAGCTTTCAAATTCAAAGTTGTGCGCCGTTCCTCATCCATCACACCAATTTTCAGCGTATTCCGTTTTAATCCTAGCAAATCTTCGACGCAGTTAAATAGCAAGTTGGCAAACGCCACTTCCTCAGACCCGTGCATTTTAGGTTTTACAATGTAGATCGAACCTTTCCTGGAGTTTTCAAATTTGCCATTTCCTAAAAGGGAATGTTTAGCAATCAAACTTGTTACAACCGTATCCAATATTCCTTCTGGGATCTCTTCTCCCTCTCCAATGAGCACTGCACTATTTGTCATCAAATGCCCAACGTTACGAATGAGCATAAGTGAACGACCTGGGAGGGTGAACTTTTCTCCTGTTTTGGATGTGTATGTTCTGTCAGCATTAAGCGTACGTGTAATCGTTTTATCGTTTTTTGTAAAAGTAGCTGTCAAATCTCCTTTTATGAGGCCAAGCCAATTGCGATAAACAAGCACTTTGTCTTCCGCATCCACTGCCGCCACAGAATCTTCGCAATCCATAATCGTTGTAACAGCCGCTTCCAATAGAATATCTTTAATTCCCGCATCGTCATGTTTTCCAATTGGATGGCTTCGATCGATCTGGATTTCAATATGAAGACCGTTGTTCTTCAATAAAATGGCAGATGGTTTATCCGCCTCTCCTCTGTAACCTACGAACTTTTCTCTTTCTTTAAGAGCGGTTGTCTTGCCATTCATTAAAGTGACAACCAAATTCCCGTCTTCAACTGCGTATTGAACAGCGTCTCGGTGGAAATGTTCTTGCAACGGCACTACTTCATCAAGGAAGTTTTTCGAAAAGGCAATGACTTTTTCCCCGCGAATCGGATTATACTCTCCTTTTCGTTCAGCCCCATCTTCTTCGCTGATGACATCCGTTCCATAAAGAGCGTCATAAAGGCTTCCCCATCGGGCATTGGCGGCGTTGAGAGCGTACCGTGCGTTATTAATCGGCACTACTAACTGCGGCCCGGCTTGTAGAGCAATTTCCTCATCGACATTTTCTGTTGTAATCTTAAAGTCTTCCACTTCTTGTTCTAAATAGCCGATTTCCTGCAAAAATGATTTATAGGCTTCAAAGTTGAATTTGTTGCGATGTTTTTTGTGCCATTCGTTGATTTTTTGCTGGATTTCATCACGACGCTTAAGCAAATTTTTATTAATAGGTGTCAGTTCATAAACAAGGTTTTCAAACTGAAGCCAGAATTCATCTTTTTCCACACCGCTTCCCGGCAATGCTTCATTGTTGATAAAATCATACAAATTTTCAGCTACTTGCAAATTGCCGACTTTTACATAGTTTGTTTTCATGGGCACAATTCCTCCTTTAAATGTTATAATTGTTGTTTGTTATTACGAAACACTGTTTCGTAATTGTTTAAAAAAGGATAACATGATGATGGAATCATTTCAATAATTTTCTTAAAATTCTTTTTTATGATGCTGTAACAGATTTCCCCTCTTTTGTCACTTCCAAACAACGTCCCGGAGTTGGGAAGAGCTTCCCGGCATTTAATAAATTTTTCGGATTAAATACTTCCCGAATATCCGTTTGCGCCGCTATTTCTTCGTCGCTAAAAATGAAGCGCATCTCTTCTCTTTTCTCGATCCCTACTCCATGTTCACCTGTAATCGATCCGCCGGCATCTGCACATGCTTGCAAACAGGCGCTGCCAGCTTTTAAAGCCTTTTCTGTTTCGCCCGGTTTTCTGGCATCAAAAAGTACAAGCGGGTGCAGATTGCCATCGCCAGCATGAAAGATATTTGCGATGCGCAGACCATACTCTCGACTAATTTCGTGAATTCTGTTTAACACTTCGGGTAATTTGCTGCGGGGAATCACACCATCCTGAACTAAATAATCAGGAGAGATCGCCCCCATTGCGCCAAATCCAGTTTTGCGGTTTGCCCACCATCTAGCTCTTTCCTCTTCACTTTGTGCCACTTTTACTTCTCGAACATGATTTCTCTTGCAAACTTCTAAAATTTGATGGATTTGCTCGTCTATACCTGCGGATATTCCATCCACTTCAATGAGCAAAAGCGCTTCAATGTCTTTTGGATGGCCGACAGGAAACGCTGCCGCTTCAACCGCTTCTATTGCTATTTGATCCATCATTTCAAGGGCTGCTGGTACAATTCCGGCAGAAATAATGTCCGATACGGCTTGACTGCCATCCGCAACGTTGTCAAAATAAGCGAGCACCGTTTGCTTTGCTTCCGGGTTTTTTAAAATACGAACCGTTATTTTCGTCACAATTCCTAAAGTTCCTTCTGATCCTGTTAAAAGCCCTAATAAATCATAGCCCGGTGCATCAGGTATTCCATCCTTGCCTATTTCAATGACTTCGCCATTTGGCAATACCACTTCAAGCCCTAAAATGTGATTTGTCGTCACACCATATTTTAGACAGTGTGCACCGCCCGCATTTTCACCGACATTTCCACCGATGGTGCAGCAATATTGGCTTGATGGATCAGGCGCATAATAATATCCTTTGTCCGAAATGGAGTTCGTCAGTTTTAAGTTGACAAATCCAGGTTCCACTACTGCACGCCTGTTTTCAAAATCAACGCTTATAAGGCGTTTCATTTTTACAAGACTAATGATTACTTCCCCATTCAACGGGATCGCCCCGCCGCTGAGACCAGTTCCGGCGCCGCGGGCGAGGAACGGCAAATCATGTTCGTGGCAATATTTCACAATTTTTGCGACTTCTTCTGTATTATTCGGGAAAACGACTGCCCTCGGCAAACGACGATGAATGGTAAAGCCATCGCAATCATAAGCTAATAAATCTTCTTTTTTATACAAGATGGAACGGTTTCCTTCAACAATGTTTGCAAGGTTTTTTATATGTTTGTCATTTGTTCTTATCCCTTTTAGAGACATTCCTCTCCCTCCTTTAGCCGATCTTCTTTTTGGTACGCCCAATCCAGCAGCTGTACGGTATGAACAATTTTTTGATTTCTTCCGTTTTTTTGAACACCCATCGCCATCTGCAGCATACAGCCGGGGTTTCCCATTACAATCATTTCTGCTTCTTTAGGGACATTCTTCATTTTGCTATCAAGCACTTCTTTAGCCATCTCCGGATTTGTTATATTGTAAATGCCAGCACTGCCGCAGCATCGGTCAGCATTCGCCATTTCAACCATTTCGACCCCAGGTATATCAAGAAGAAGGCTGCGAGGTTCGTCACGAATGCCCTGCCCATGAGCTAAATGGCATGCATCATGATAGACAACACGAGTCTTGATTTCGGCGATGGGTCTTTTATAACCAGTGTCATAAAGGTATTTTGAAATGTCTTCCACCTTTTTTGAAAATGTTTCAGCTTTTTGGCGCCAAACGGGGTCTTCACGGAACAGCTCCGGATATTCTTTTAACATACATCCGCAACCGGCAGAATTTACAATTACTTTTTCAGCATGTTGGAATGCTTCAATATTTTGTTTCGCTAATTTTCTCCCCATTTCCCGGTCGCCTGCATGAACATGAAGAGCCCCGCAGCAAGTTTGATTTTGCGGAATCATAACGTCATTTCCATTTCGAGTTAACACGTTAATTGTTGCTTCATTAATTTCGCTGAACATGACATCCATTACGCAGCCAGTTAAAAACGCAACCGTACTCTTCGTTTCTCCTTTTGCTTTAATGACTTTTTCATGTTTGTACTTTTTCCGCACAGGCTTTTTCACTTCCGGCATGATCGCTTCCATTTCGGCTAAATGCTGCGGTATGATATTGATCAGCCCTGTTTTACGGACAAACGTTTGCATGCCGCTTTTTTGATACAATTTCAACACATTTCCTAACGTGTACAAGCGATTGTGATGCGGAAACAAACTATGCAAAAACAGATGGCTGACCGCCTTTTTCCAGCCTTTTAACGGCATGGCTTGGCGAATTTGACCGCGCGCTTCTTCTATCAATCCCCCTACATCGACGTCCGCAGGACAAGCGGTAGTACAAGCGCGGCAATCAAGACAAGCAAAGACAGGATCCATAAAATGTTCGTTCACTTCAAGTTTTCCTTCTGCGACTGATTTAATCAAATGGACGCGTCCGCGGGGAGAATGCTGTTCCTGACCCGTGATCTCATAAGTTGGGCACGATTCTAAACACATACCGCAATGGACACAATCCGCCCATTTGTTTTCATCAGGCGGATCACTCCAAAGGTAATTGCTGAAGCTGTTGGTTTGACAGGCTGGTTCTTTGATAAGATCACTTTCATTTAATCCCATATTTAAATCCCTCCCACAAATCGCTTCGGATTGAGAATGTTGTTCGGATCAATCTTTGTTTTGATTCCTTTGAAAAGAAAGAAATATGGCGGATTTTCCCACCAAACCTCTATTTTCTGGCGTAAAATAAACGGCAAATGTTTAATGACTGCATACCCATTGAGCTCTTTGACAAAATTCCTTAAATGCTGAATTGCTGAAATGACGTTTTCGCTGCCGCCTCTTAAAATGATTTGACACAATCCGTGGCCTAATCCACCGTGGGCTTCGATAAGCAAATTGTGCGTATCCTGTAATAAATGGCTTTCCCTAATAACTTTTAGGACATCTAAATTGACAACTCCGATTTTCAATACTGCTTCAGTCTCCCCTGTCTGATTAGACACCCTGCCATTCGGGCTGATTGTATAAAAAGATTGCCAAAACTTGCGCGCTTTCTCTTGAGCAAGAATGGTCATTTTCGTTTTAGGAGGCTGAATGCTTTTTAGAAAAGATTCTTGGTAATGAACCGAACTTTCATTATCTTCAAAACTAATGGCCAATGTATAAAATTTTTCACCCGTTAGCTTTTCAGCCAAAGACGGACTTATCAGTTCCAGTGAGACAGGTTCCATCTGCGAATCTAAAAACGCCGCGGCAAATGATCGCATTTCAGTAAAATCTCCTTCTGTAAATGATAAAAGAACATTGCTTTCATATTTTGGCAAAGGACGGAGTTTTAAAGTGATTTCCGTCAAAACCCCCAAAGTGCCCATGGAACCGACAAAAAGTTTGTTCATATCATATCCGGCGACATTTTTCACGACCTTTCCGCCTGTTCGGATGACCTTGCCATTTGGATAAACAACTCGAAGCCCGATGACTGCATCTCTGGCGGATCCATATGCCAAACGTTTGGGACCGCTTTCATTCGCGGCGATAATACCGCCGATGGTCGCATAATCCGGCCAAGCAGGATCTAGAGATATTTTTTGGTTATGTTCTTCTAAGTACTGCTGCAATTCTTGAAATGGTGTACCTGCTTTCACTGTTAATGTCATATCTCCGACTGTATGCTCGACGATTCCTTTTAGATTTGCTAAGGAAAGCAAAATATCAGCCGAATCAATTAGACCGCCAAACCCCCGCTTTGTTCCTCCGCCCACAATGGAAACGGTTTTCCCATTTTTGTTTGCATATTGCAAGATGTGTGAAATTTCGTTTTCAGTTTTTGGATAGACTGCGACTTTTCCGCCATTTCCAAGTGGATGACCTTCATTTTCCTTTACTTCCATTTGACTTTCGGGGAAAACATCTTTTAATTCTGTGTACAACTCTCCTTGGAGCAAATCAAGCACCTCCTATGTTTTGTAATAAGAAACACCGTTTCTATAAATGCGCAAAAGAACAAGCGTTTTAAATCATTTTCTTTCAATCGACTGCAACACTTCTCGTATTACACATATTTGATATGTTATATGTTTACAATTATTAAAGCACTCTTATGAAGATTTTTCAACGAATTTTTCGAATTTACAAAAAAATAAGAAAAATGAAATTCTATTAAACTTGCCGTACGTCAAGATGATCTGGTGTATAGCCCCCTATCTTTTTTCTCCCTGCCAATATCCTATCAACGAAAAAAAGAGACTGAATTGAAAAAGAATTTTTTTATGGTCCTTTCCAAACAGCCTCTTTTGAACAAAAATTATTTTGTATCTGGAAGAAATATGGTACAAGCGGTAGCGGAAAATCTTATTATTCAGAATAGTCCGAAATGATAGCCCTCGGAAAAGAAATCCAGTTCTTGGGTAGAATAGCGCTTAAAACAACACTTAAACACGCATGCCTGGAAGTTCAAACGTTAGCTGTTTCAAAAGTACAATATATGTCAACGAACAACAGCTGCAAATTAATTGGATATTTAACAGCTGTTTATGGTTTCCACCCGTTTATACTAATGAAGAAAGGAACTAGAATACTACACAAGAAAATCCTAATCCCTACACCACTATAAAACAAACCGTTAAATATTTGCATATTTTGCTTTTTCAATACTTGAAGCACTATACTAGAAACTAAGACAAAGACTACACCGCTGCTAAGGCCTGAAAAGGTACCAAAATATATGATTACTGACCATTCCCATGAGCAGAGTCGTAAAAATGTTCAAAGCTAAAAATATCTTTAAATAAATTGATTCATATCTTCTCAAATTAAAAAAGCTAACAAATAAAGTTCCAGCCAAATATCCAGCCATCGATTTAGTTATATTCATGTAGGGGAGGATAGGGGTATAAGCAAATCTTCTGATCCCCATTACAATAATCAATGCAATAATACCGCCGCATAAAGTAAGCCGCGGTTTCATAGTCATCCTTTTATTAATGGGAAGTTACTTATAATTTCTTCTATTTGATTGATGATTGTTTCGATCAGTTCGGCGGCATGCAAATTTTTGCTTAGTCGAGGATTTTGCCCGCACCAAAGCGACATCCACTCTTTATTTTTCTGTTTTGCAGCTTCTGACCGGATATCTTGGGTGAGCATATTTTGAATCGGATAAGCTGGCAAAGCATCTTCATGCTCTTTCATTTTGATGATAAATTCATTTTTTAATCCCCTTGCTGGCTTGCCGCTGAATGCTGAAGTGATTACTGCCTGTTCTTCGGTACCGTTTAATATTGCTTCTTTATGGAGTTCATTTGCTCCGCTTTCTATACAGGTAAGAAAGGCTGTTCCCATTTGAACCGCTTGCGCTCCCAATACAAGAGAAGCTAAAACTCCTCTGCCGTCCATGATACCGCCAGCTGCAATAATAGGAATTGAAACATGATCCGCTACTTGCGGAATAAGGGCCATTGTTCCGATCATTGAATCATCAAAGGATCCTGCAAAACTGCCCCTATGCCCCCCAGCGTCACTGCCTTGAACGACAATCATATCCATCCCAGCCTCTTCATTCAATATGGCTTCTTTTACTGTTGTGGCTGTTCCAATTGTGACAATACCATTATTCTTTAATTGATGAATAATTTCTCTCTGAGGAATGCCAAATGTGAAGCTGCAAACGGGTACTTCATATTTTAAAACGATTTGAATTTGTTCATCAAAAACAGAAGTGTTGATTTGCGGAACATCATTCTTTTTTTCGATCCCTAACATTTGGCGGATAGGTTCCAGCAGTTGATTCGCTCTTTCAATTTCTTCTTGAATGACTGCCGGATGTTCAGGAACAAACAGATTGACACCAAATGGTTTTGAAGTCAATTCCTTTATTTTTTGAATATCCGACTCCAATTTTTCCGGCGTCATATAACCCGCCCCTATCATCCCTAGACCACCTGCATTGGATACAGCAGCAACAAGCTCGGGAGTCGTGATCCCTCCCGCCATTCCCGCTTGTATAATCGGAATTTTAATTGATAGTTTGTCTGTTATTTTTGTATGATTCCACATGCCATGTTCCTCCTTGCCTTATATACGTCAAATCTATAGGTTAACAATACAATAATCATAGCTGTTGGCATTCAATTAATAATGCCATTCATACGATTTGGTCAGCAGCAGAAAAAACGATCACCCAAAACTTAGTGAAACATCAGTTGTCCGGCTTTTTTATTTCTCTTGTTCCCATCCTTCCATCCTAAAATTCACATTATTGGACTGAAATCATGTTGTTCATTCAAGCTGCTTCTACATTCATCTGAAATTGACTTGTATAAAGATGAAAATTTATTTTTTTAATATTTCGCAAATTGTCTTCTATAAATAGTTTATGACCCCATTTTGATGGTGTAAAATAGAAAAAAATGATAATTGTTGTTATGAATCAATTTGAGTGATGGGGGAGAAATAATGTTTGAGCTACAAGATTTAAGAATCATTGCAGCAATAGCAAAAAATAAGGGGATTACGAAGGCTGCAAAAGAGCTTGGATATGTACAGCCCAATGTTACGGCTAGACTAAATAAATTAGAAAGCTGTTTAGGTTTTCCATTATTTATAAGAACCAAAAAAGAGGTTATTCTCACACCGAACGGCAAAGTCTTTCTTAACTATGCTAATTTGATTTTAAATTTGTGTCGCGAAGCTGAAAAAGCAATGAATAAACTGGCAATCCCCGATGGAGAATTAAACATAGGCTCCATGGAAACAACCTCCTATGTACGTCTTCCCCACATATTAAAACAATATTCAGCTAATTATCCTAACGTAAAAATTAAATTGCAAACCGGTACCACAAAAGAATTAATAGATAAGGTCTTACATCATGATATAGAGGGTGCATTTGTTGCTGGACCTGTTAATCATCCGGATCTTATCGAAAACGTTATTTTTAAAGAAAGACTGGTACTTATCACCAATACTCCTGACAATCCTCTTAAAAACAAGGAATGCACTTTAGTTGTATTTAAAGAAGGGTGTTACTATCGAGAAGTGTTTACCAGAATCATGAACGACTATCATATAACGATTCAAAATGTCATAGAGGTAGACGCCGCACAAGCTATTTTAAATTGTGTTCGTGCAGGAGTTGGAATTTCTTTGATTCCCGCGTCTATGTCAAAATTAACAAAAAGTCTATACACATATCCCATTGATAAGGACTACGTAAACGTAGATACTGTGTTTATCACTCGTAAGTCACTTGCCAAAACATTAGCTTTTAACAAATTTGTTGAACTTTTAACTCTATAAAAATGAAGCAACAAGTTTTTTCAAGAAAATCATGAATGATTGAATTCATAAAATAGCTTTCTTTTCTTTTGATAAGTGACTCCTTTCCTCTTTCATTTCAAATTTTTCGGTATTTTTTCTTTTTGTCAGATCCAATAATTTTTACGTGCTAATTGTTATTTGAAAAACTGTCGAGGACCGTGTTTCAGAATCAATGGGGTTTCTGTTTTTCTTCACAGCGGTAAAAAGGCCACATCATGCGGGAGAGGGAACATCTCTTAAATATCTATAGCTTATCAGCCTATTGAAGTAAGCAAAAAATTTTAGATGGATGAAATTTACAAACCTTGCAAAACCTTTTAGAGATTGTATTAACATCTTTTAATTCGAATTTTTAATTAATTGGATCAGCTGTTCATATTTTACAGTGTGATCAACACGACTTTAATTTTGCCTCTCCTTTTGTACCAATTTTTACCTAAATCAGTATTTGTGAAATGCAGCTTCATTTTCTAATCTCGAAAGGAAATTCTCACAAATTTCCTATTTCCCAAATATAATCACCACTCTGAACAAAATTAATGGTAATATATTGAATATTGCAGCATGTTTATTTTACATTTTAGCTACTGCACTATTTATCGCAATAAGAGGCAGGATACTGCCACTCTAATTAGAGTAAACGAAAATCAAGAAGCAATAAATAGACAATAAAAGGTTTGTTTCACTTTTCTCATAGTCACAGCAAAATCGTGATGCTCATCCAATAGCGAAACATTTTAAAAACATGGCTTGTACTCTATATAACACCTTGTCAATGAATCTTTGGCATTTTTCTCGATGGATGGCAAGCGGTTGAAGTCTAGACTTGCCGCTATTTTTGTATTATCAAAAATTGAGGTGCTTGTCTCGTTTTTTTTGTGCACATTTTCACAAATAAATTCAGTTTGACTTGTTACATTAATTTTTGAAGCAAGGTTTCACTCATATTTTTTACACTTTTTCAACAGTGCCTTGCTTGTAATACTTGAACTTTGTTATTTTTTCTGTTCTTAAACAAACCGTGCCTTCATTACATCTGTCAATTTCCCAATCGGTTGTAATAGAAATTGGCTGATTTCTCGGAGTATTTATTCGCGATTTTGCCTTACATGTTTGTAACAGTAGTGCAGGAAAACTTGAATTAAATACTTTATCTATAGGTTTATTTGATCATAATAACGGAAGTAAGGAAAATGATTTGAACATTTTTCCTTTGTATCATTCAACAAATTGAACGTCTAAATTTGTCGTTTTATACAAAAAGAAATTGAAATATAGTATGATAAAATTTATTCAAATCTAAATGTAAGCGTCACAATTTGATTATCAAGAGGAGTTGCGGGGAATAATAACTTAAATTTTTCGATTATGAAATCTGACATATGATGACCTTCGTAACAGAACATTGCAAGGGATTTCATTTATAAACTTAAGGAGGAACGATCATGGAAAATCAGCTGCAAAGAGGTTTAAAAGAAAGACATATTACACTGATTGCATTAGGTTCTGCAATCGGAGTCGGGCTGTTTTTAGGATCTTCAAGCTCAATCAAGCTGGCAGGTCCCGGTATAATGTTATCCTACCTTTTCTGCGGAATCATTTTATTTTTCATTTTAAGAGCGTTAGGAGAAATGGCTGTCCATCATCCCGTTGCCGGTTCATTCAGCCAATACGCCAATGATTATCTTGGTAATCTGGCAGGATATATTACAGGGTGGAATTATTGGTTTGTATGGGTCATTACTTGTATGACCGAGCTGACAGCCGTTGGAATCTATATGGAATTTTGGTTTCCGGAGGTTCCGCGATGGATTTGGATTCTGGCAGCATTAATCATCATGATGAGCTTTAACTTTCTTCAAGTCAGTGCTTACGGTGAGTTGGAATTCTGGTTTGCCCTAATCAAAATTATTGCGATTATCTTTATGATCATTATTGGCCTTGGCATGATTTTTTTCGGATTCGGCAATAACGGAGTTCCTACAGGAATCAGCAATTTGTGGGAGCACGGCGGCTTTCTTCCTAACGGTCTTGAAGGTGTCTTAATGTCATTTCAAATGGTTATGTTTGCCTTTCTAGGAATCGAAATGATCGGCGTAACAGCCGGTGAAGCAAAAGATCCGGAAAAAACGCTGCCTAGAGCCATTAATTCTACTTTACTTCGTATATTAATTTTTTATGTGGGTGCGCTGTTTGTCATTTTGTCCATTTATCCGTGGAATGAAATCGGGACAAGTGGAAGCCCCTTCGTTTTAACCTTTGACAAAATCGGTATCCCGGCCGCAGCAGGCATTATCAACTTTGTCGTTTTAACCGCTGCCCTTTCCTCCTGTAATACAGGAATTTTCAGTTCGGGACGTATGTTATACAACCTTTCCCATAATGGACAAGCTCCGAAGGCATTTGGCACATTAAACAAAAAAGGCGTTCCTTTTAGAGGGGTTATGGTTACATCAGCCGTTTTATTATTCGGAGTTCTGCTCAACTATTTAGTACCGGCTAAAGTATTTACTTGGATTGCATCTATCTCAACATTTGGTGCTTTATTGACTTGGTTTATTATTTTATTAGCACAATGGCGATTCCGAAAATCGATTACACCTGAACAACAAAAAAATATCAAATTTAAAACCCCGCTATACCCGTTATCCACTTTCATTGCAGGGGCGTTTCTCATATTTGTCGCAATTCTGCTCGGCTACTATCCAGACACAAGAATCGCCTTAATAGTCGGTCCGCTTTGGGTTGCCATTTTAGTCATTGCATATTACGCTGCCAACTTGAATAAAAGACAAAACGAAGCTGAAGTGAAAGAGACTTGATCGTTTTGGACAGCGGTTCGCTATCGAATATAGTATTTTCAAATGCTTATAAGTTGTTCGCTATCGCCAACCCCTTATCAATAGTTAAACATATTAAGATTAGTAGGGGCTATCTAAAAAGACCATTTTAAGGTAAAATACACCAAAATTAAAGCTCTAAGAATGCTGTAGCAACAACATTCTTGGAGCCTACTTTTTTAGATTTTGGGACGTAAATACCACTTTTCGGTCCGCTCTTTTTCGAAAATGATACACTATTTATAACAAAATAAAATGATTAAAGATAGAATCGAATTTTTTCAACAGAGAGGCTGTCCAGAAAGATTCACAATTTGGCTGCAACTTTTTCTTTCCAAGAACTCGCTGTCGTTTGAAGGACTTGATTGAGCTCCTCAATGTTTCTTCTACCTTCTGTTCTCATCCATTCTCTTCCTTTTTTTTCTCCTTCATTTGCAAATACTTTTACACCACTTTTCCAAGTTGCCCGTCCGCATAACACACCGTTAAATGTAGAGCCAGCTTCTTTAGCAAATTTTAACGTTTCCTGAAACAACTTCGCAGAAACGCCTGCGCTTAAGAAAATAAAAGGTAATGGGGTTACTTCGCTTTGTTCTTTGAAGAAACGCAGCGCTTCTTCACGTGAATACACAGTTTCTCCTTCGGAAAATCCTTCTACGAAATTCATATTTACCGGAACTTCTACTTTAAGGACATCCACATGATATTGTGATTTTGAAAATTCCTTCATTGCTTCAATGACTTTGTAAGGTTTCACCTTGGCATACTCTATTCCTTTTTCATCTTGGATAGCAGCATCATAAGTTACGATTTCAAGAAAAAAAGGAATATCTTCCGCCATGCATTCAGAACCAATCCGTTCAATGTAGACATGTTTGTACTCATTAATTTCCGCATCTTCATCTACGTCATAATAAAGCAAAAATTTTACGGCATCGGCTCCCTGTTCCTTTAAGCGTTTGACGGACCACTTATCAAGTAAATCTGGCAGGCGACCAGGTTGAGAGGCATCATATCCAGTTTTTTCATAGGCAAGAATTAAACCTGCATGTTCATTCCTTTTTCGGGATGCTGGCAACCCGTATTCAGGATCGAGTAATATCGATGTAGAGAAAGGGGTTAACTCCGCAGAAACGATTTCTTTAAACTTAATTATATCTTCATCGCCAGCTGATGTGTTTCCATGTGAAGCAATCATTTTTTTCAAAGAACCCCGTTGATCTATGGCTAATGCGCCAATAATATGATTTCCATTGGATAAACGTTCGAGTGCCTCAATTTTAGAGCGACTTAATGTAAGCATGAGTACCTCCTGTTTAATTCTCATTCATGTTATAGAGAAGTTTTATATGTTTTGAATCCTTTTCTATCATTTTTTGGAAAGGCTGTTCTTTATCTTCTAATTTGAATTCTCCGGTGATTAATGGCTGTACATTTATTTCTTTTTCAGCCATATATCTTATCCCACTTTCCCACTCATAACCAGGAAACGGGCTGCTGTAAGACATCCATGAACCTGTTATTTCTAATTCACCGCGGAGAATTTTCTCAAACACTTTTGGCGGAAAGAGGATGTCTTTGGTACATGTGCCAATATAGACGACTTTCCCTCTTTTTTTAACAAATTCAACAGCTTGAACTTGAGTCAACGCACTACCTGCTGTTTCATAAACGATTTCAGGCAGGTCATGAGTAGAAAAATAATCTTTTAAAGTTTGTTCCTTCGGATTAATCACTACATCTGCCCCGATTTGCTTTGCTATGCTGATCTTATGCGGATTTAAATCCACTACAATAATCTCTCCTGCACCTTTGGCACGGAGCGTAAGCAATGTAAGCAATCCGATTGTACCGGCCCCTAAAATTAAAACTTTGGCTCCTGAATGAAGATTGACTCGATCTACTCCATGGATAGCAACTGTCAATGGCTCAACCAGCGCAGCCTCTTTTAATGAAAGATGGTTTGGGATTTTTATACAATTCCTAGCCGGCACCTCAACATATTCTGCCATTGCACCGCTCTGTCTTGAGCCAATAAAACTGTAATGGGTACACATCGCAGGCTCCCCTTTTTGACAAAATTCACATTTTCCGCAAGGTACAAGAGGAGCAACCGCTACGCGGTCTCCACGACTTACAGATGTTACGTTTTCACCCACTTCCTCCACAATACCGGAAAATTCATGCCCCAATATTTGTGGAAATGAATGAACTGCGCCATTAAAATATCTCGGAAGATCTGATCCGCAAATACCGCAATAAGCCACTTTAATAACGACGTTTCCTAATCCAGCACGTGGTTTCTCCATTTCTTCCAGACTAAAAGTTTTGACATCTACTACACTTAGCGCTTTCAATTTGACCACTCCTAAAAGTATCTTGGGTGCTTATTTAATTATTATTCTCATCTGAATAGATGGTTTTCTTCTTATATTTCATAAATGTGTACCCGAAACAGAACGCATAAATGAGAAAGATGATAAAGAATCCTATTCCCATTTCCAGGCTAAACCCTTTGGCTAGCAAATAGGTAATGGGACTTCCTGATTGGTCTAGAGATGAAACACGTTCTCCGACATCCACCAAATTTACACTTTGCCCTAAAGCGGTTTGCAACGATATCATTTGGTTTGCAATCCAAATCGTAATAAACATAATAATGGAGCCGGAAATAAGTGTTCTAAAGAGGTTTCCTTTGTGAATTGCTACCGCCATCGCCACAAAGAAACCGATCGTTGCGAGATCACCGAAAGGTAACACTTGGTTTCCGGGAACAATAGCAGCAATTAAAACCGTCAACGGAACAAATAGCAAACTAGCTGATATGACTTGGGAATCTCCCAGCAGCAAAGCAGGATCCAAGCCGATTTTGTAGTTGCCGCCGCTAAATTTTTTGTCAAGCATTTGTTTGGCAGCATCTGAGATAGGTAATAAGCCTTGCATAATTAATTTTACAACCATTGGCATAAGCACCATGACACTGGCCATTTGTACAGCTAATTGCAGCGCTTGGCCGACAGGATACTTTGCTAATAATCCAATAACAAATCCAAGTATGGCACCAATGATGGTTGGTTCACCAAAAACACCTAATTTTTGTTCTATTTTTTCACCGTCAATTTTAATTTTGTTTATTCCCGGTATCTTCTCGATTAAATCATCAATTGGCGATGCAATAACTCCCATATATGCTGACGTTCCGTGCGGTATTGCAATTCCTTCCAAGCCGAAATAATTATCTGTGACTTGACCAAACATATCCCCCAATTTATAGGCAATAATAGCATGGACAATAATACCAATAATGCCGAAAGTGAAATTGTCGGTTGCCACATATACAATCGCCCCTGTAAAAGCCATATGCCAAATATTCCAAATATCTACGTTAACAACTTTTGTCATCCGTAAAAGAAGCATCACGATGTTAACAGCTATGGCAATCGGGATCGCAATTAATCCCATAGCAGAAGCCCATGCCATAGGCGATGTGCCCGGCCATCCTAAATCAACAACTGACAGCCCCAAATTGAAATTGTCTGCCATTGCTTGAGCTGCAGGTCCCAAGTTTTTATTAAGCAAATCAACGACTAGCCCAATTCCGACAAATCCGATTCCAATTGTTAAACCAGAGCGTAATGATTTACCGACACCTTGCTTTAACAGCAAACCAATTATAAAAATAATGATCGGCAGCATGACGCTAGCACCTAAATCAACAATATATTGGATAACAGCCATGTCAAATCCCCCATTTGGCAAGCATTTATTTAAGAATATCTAAAATTTGCTGTTCTGTTTTTTGAACGTTTACTCCTGAAATAAACGCCACTCCATGAACAACTGGGACGCCGAAATCTTTCGTTACTCTTGCAGTAGTAACGATTAAATCGGCTCCATCTTTTTTAGATTCAAGCTCATTCATTCTGCATTGTATAATTTCTGCATCTATATTTTCCTTTTTTAATAATTCTCTAATTTTTTCGGCAGCCACAGTAGAAGTTGCTACAGCTCCACCGCAAGCAACAATTATTTTCTTTTTCATATAAATTACCTCCATCCATTTATTTATAAAAATTTTTTAATGATCGTTTCCATCTCATCGGAATTTTTGCTATTAAACAACCCTTTGATAAATTCTTCTTTTTTGATCGAATCGATAAGCTGCCGCAAGGTTTCCAAATGTTTTTTTCCGTCTTTAATAGCCATCAAAATGACGATGTGGATGTCAATGATATTCTCATCGCTTCCCCCCATTTCAGCAAATGTTACCGGATTTTTTAAAGTTGCAAAAACTAATCGATCTTCATTAACTAGAGTTCCATCTGTATGAGGTATGGCTACTCCAGGGTTCACTGGTAAACCAGTGGGATATTCTTTTTCTCTCTTTAAGAGTGCTTCAATAAAACCATCCTTTACAATTTTATCCTCCATAAGAGCCTGTCCTATCGTTTCAAATAGTTCTTTTTGGTTGCTAACATCTAAATCTTTTATAATATACTTGGAATCAATCATCGTTTTCCTCACCCCCGGATGCTCCTTTTGCAATCACTACCTCAACATTATGCTTTAATATTTCCGATTTAATTTCTTCATCAATATCTTTATCAGTGATAATAATATCTACATCGGAAAATGTAGCAGTCTGGTTAAAAGCGGTTGTTCCGAATTTACTATGGTCTGCAAGAATAATTTTATTTTGGCAGTGTGACATCATTTCTTTGGAAATTTCAGTTTCTCCAATATGGTGATTCGTAATACCGCTAAAGCTGTCAATACCTCCGCAGCCAAAAAAACCAATATCAACATATATGTTTTTTATATTGTTTGAGGCAAATGGTCCATAAAGGGAATCTTCATTTTTTCTTACCATCCCCCCCAAAATCACTAAATTAACTGAATCACTCCGCAACAATAAATTAACGATTGGAATTGTATTCGTGACAACGGTGATATTTTTTAATTTTAATAATTCCTCCGCCAAGAGGTACGTTGTTGTACCATAATCGAGATAGATAATATCGCCGTCTTCAACATGTTTAGCTGCCTCTTTTGCAATGGCTCTCTTGGCTTCTAAATTTTTTGTTTTCCTTCTTTCATAATCTGATTCTTGATTAGGCAAATCCAAAACAGCTCCGCCATGAATTTTTTTGATTAATCCTTCTTTTTCCAATTCGTATAGATCTTTTCGAATTGTTTCCCTAGTTACTTTCAACATTTTGCTTAAGCTCAAAATCTTTACTGCTTTCTTTTCTTTAAGAATTTCAATTATTTTTTCTTTTCTTTCTGCTGCATTTAGCAATTTATCACCTGCTTTCCTGTAACCGTTTTCTATATTATAAGCCAATTTAGTCATAATCGCAATACTTTTCTTTGCATTTTTTTGCTTTTTTGATTAAAAAACCAATATTTTATTTGCATTTAGCCTTAATATATTGCTATTTTTCTTTGCAATTGCTAATATACTGATATAAGGAGAGTGTATTCCATGATCCATTTAATTTGTCCCAATCCGGCTATAGACCGAACACTATTAGTCAAAAACTTTTCTCCTTCCACCCCAAACAGACCATTTGAGGTGAAGGAATTCCCTGGTGGAAAGAGCTTCAATGTGGCATATGCTATAAAACAGGAAAATCCAATGGCCGAGGTTTGCATTCATACGATAATCGGCGGACATAATGGTAAATATCTATCTGATTTAGCCAAAAAACGCAAAGTAAATCTTGTCATTACAGAAGTTATGCAAAATACAAGAGTCTGTAATATTGTTGTAGATACGGAGAAAAAAGTAATCTATCCCATTTATGAAAAAGGTTTAAGCTTAACAAATGACATTTTGAAGACATTTAGCCAAAATATTGCAGCAAACGTTAAGGATAATGACATTATTGTATTTTCCGGTTCATTGATGAAAGGTATGCCTGACAATTATATTGCAGAGATTTCAAAAAAGTTAAAAAAGAGAAATGTCAAAATTTTTGTTGATACAAGCGGAAAACCTTTAGTAGAAGCATATAAAGAAAAACCATATATGATAAAAATCAATGACGAAGAAATTATGGATCTATTTCCGAAAAAAAAACTCAACACTATCCAAGACTACCATCAATTATTATCAGGTCAAACTAACATACCGTTTTTTATTATTACTTTAGGAAAAAAAGGTGTTATTGCCAAAATGGAAAATGAATTTTTTTATTTAAAAACAAAAGAAATAGGAGCGAAAAATCCAGTTGCATCTGGTGACTTTTTTTTAGGTGTCTTGACTAATTGCATTGATCAAAATATTCCGTATGAGGAATCACTGAAATTAGCAATTTCTTATTCAGCAGCCAATTGTTTAAACTGGTATCCAGAAGTAAGAAAAGAGGATGTTAAAGCAATTTATTCAACAGTGAAGGTGGAAAAATTGCCAAAAAACCCTTTGTCTTAATAAAGAGATAAATTTATTACTGCAAAGTTCTCTATCACGTAGCGAACAGATGAAAGATGTAAGATGGCTGGCAATCCAGACAAACAGAATCATGTTGAATATAAAACAGCAATTTTTCAGGAGACTGTCCAAAAAGTTAGGATTAACTGACTTTTTGAGCCCCGAGTGTAAATTAGCACATTATTTCAGAATCCCTTTTTCCAATTATTTCGGACGGATTCGGAAATAATGCGAATTATTCCAGATTTTGCAGATTATATCCGAACGTTTGCATATTATTTTGGATGATCAACTAGAATGAGGATAGAGTGGGATGGAACACAGCAGAGGCCGATCGGCCCCTGCTGTGTTAGTACCCCATTTCTTCGGCTGCCATACGCACGATATCTTCGTCAATCATATCTTTTTTCCATTGAGCGCCGTATAACAGGCAAGTAGTGGCGAGGTTGTTGATTGATCTGCGGCGATGGCCTGAACCCACCATAGGGCTCGTATGTATATGTCAACAAATGGCGAAACAGATTTAGAGATTAAGAGTCTTGAAGATTTACCAAAATTCAAACAACTAATGGAGCATTTGAAGATGAAAATAAATAAAAGTCAATTAGCAAGAGATCTGGGTGTAGATCGGAGAACCATAGATAAGTATTTAAAAGGGTTCGTTCCTAAACGGACACGAAAGAAGACTTCGAAAATTGATGAGTATTATGAAACGATCGCAGCCCTCCTTTCGGAGGATTCCAAGCAGTAATTTTATTATCGCCGTGTACTATGGCAGTACTTAAAAGATAATCATGGATTGGATTGCACAGCATCCACTTTCCGGGCATATATGCGGAAAAGCCAGAGTTTAAAGCTCTTTGAGGAGGACAAACGATTTCCTTCTCCAAAAGGTACTGCACGATTTGAAACACCGATAGGAAAACAAGCACAATTAGATTGGAAAGAGAGTATTCCTTTTGAAACAAAGGATGGTCAATTGGTTGAAATCAATGTAGTCGTATTAATTCTTTCCCATTTGTTTATTGCAAAATAAAAATACAGAGTTCTGCAACAAAAAAATGCAGAACTTGATTGCATAAAAAAAAGGTTTGCCAGTTCCCAATATCCCCTCTACATGTTTAGGTTGTGTACAGACTTAAACAGGTGGAGGGAAAGAAAGGATGCTAGCAATGCCTGCAGTTAATTATATCAAACATTTAAGAGAAAACGAAGACTTGTCCATAAATGAAATTGCAAGAAAAACAGGACATAATTGGAGAACCGTGAAAAAATATGCGGATGGTGATTTATCTGAACAAGAAGTTGTGAAGAAAAAACGTGGAATAATGTATGAAAAAGGGTATGGAGAAATAGTGGATTGTTGGTTAGAGGAGGACATGAAACTAAATCGAAAAGATCGGAGAACAAATCTAGCGATTTTTGAGCAATTGAAAGAGGAATATGGGTTCGAAGGTTCGTATCGAACTGTCTAGAGTACCCTCCGGGTGAGACACAGGGTGATTTTGGGAACATGACCACTGTGAAAGACGGGGCTTATAAAGACGTGAAAACGTTGATTTTAAGCTTTTCATACAGCAATGCAGCGTTTGCTTATCCTCTTCCTTTGAAAATACAGAGTGTTTTTTAGAAGGACTAAAACAACTGTTTCACCAAGCAGGAGGAATTCCAACGTATTTGAGAATGGATAATCTAGCTGCCGCCATTGTGACGGTAGGAAAAGGAGACCAATGGGAGTATACGGATGCCTTTCTACGGTTCCAAGCGCATTATGGGTTTAAAGTTCAACCGTGTAATCCGGCCAGTGAACATGAAAAAGGAAACGTAGAAAGAAAAGTCAGTTATGTACGGAATCACTTTTTTGTCACGGCTCCTATCATGGAGGACTTCAAACAACTAGCTGAGTGGCTGAAAAAGAAGATGATCGAAGATCGGAAACGCCTGCATTATGAAAAAGGTGTCAGCATCGAAGAATTATGGCAAGACGATCAAAAGAAGCTAAAAGTGTTGCCATTAAAAGATCTTCCAATCTTTTCAATCGATACAGTCAAAGTAAATAAATACGGTGAGATTAAGGTCGATGGGGAAAAGTTTGTGATTCATAAAGTCCGGATCAAGCAGTCCTTAGTGATGAAGAAAGAATGGGACCGATTTATCTGTTTTACCAACGATGGGGAAATAATTTTCCAAGAATTCCGTCCGTATATGACGCCCATATTATCGCCTTCACAGGAGAAAGTTATCGTTTAAGAAACGCCCTTTCTTCTGTGAAGAAATCAGATTCCAAATAATAGAAAATGAGCTTGCAAGCCTCTGTAAATTTTACTGCAATTATCTGTATTTTTTGCTTGCAAAAACAACTCAGCAAGCTGATTGACACTTTCATATGTTTGTTGTAGTACCCTTTTCATCCATTTCCGTTCAGAAAGAAACCCTCCTAAGGCTTCACGGCTTCTCATCGCTTCTTCTCTTTTCTCTTTATCAGGCGGTATATACCATACTCCATTGCCTGAAGGAGCCGTCGCCCCGCTAGTGCCGCAATAACCTTTATCCACCAAGATAACCGTTGCCCCGTTTTTTTTGGCTGATAATGCAGCCCAAGCGCCGGCAGGCCCTCCACCTATAACAAGAACATCTGCTTTAAAACTTACATCATATATTTGATTGATTAATTTTTCAGAATGATTGAATGCCATTTTATCCATCCCCTTTTCATCATTTAAAATCGTTTTTACTTTTTTAAACTCAAATTCCCATAAAAAATGAAAAGAGACTTCCATAAAATGAAGGAAGTCTCCAGTCGTCTGGTCAACTCATACTAAATCCCGTAATTTTCACTAATTGATCCACTTTGGAGCTGCTGTTTTCTGTAAAGCCAAACCTTTCCTTGCTGATGAGCTGCCCGCTTTCATACCGTCTTATTTCAAATTAAACATATTTATTTACTTTGGTTTTAACCAAAAAGAGCCGCTGTCCTCTATGTGACAGATGAAAATCTTTCTGCATCATCCTATAAAGAGACATGATGGTTATCACCAATTAAAATCAAGCATTTTCACAATCCTCTTGTTGTCACCTCAAATTGTTTAATGAACCTGTTATTTCGCAACAGCCGATTTGATATCTCCTCCGAATGGGCTAAGGAATGTCTTCTGATGAGAAGTATCCTTTTTATCAATTGGAAGTTTCGGGAATAATAATTCCGCTGTTCTATAGGCTTCTTCTAAATGCGGATAGCCTGAAAGAATAAAGGTCTCAATGCCTAAATCAGCGTATTCTTTCATACGGGCAGCAACCGTATCAGGATCTCCTACTAGCGCCGTGCCTGCACCGGTCCGTACCAATCCAACACCGGCCCAAAGATTTGGACTCACTTCTAATCTTGTACGATCACCTTCATGCAAACTCGTCATTAAGCGCTGGCCTTCCGAATCCATCCGCTTAAATACTTTCAACGCCTGCGCAATAGTTTCCTCATCCACATGTTCAATGAGCTTATTGGCAGCTTCCCATGCTTCCTCTTCTGTTGGACGGACAATGACGTGCAGCCGGATGCCGAATTTTACTGTTCTTCCTTGGGCAGCAGCGTACGCCCGCATTTTATTGATTTTTTTCTCCACTTGTGCCGGTGGTTCTCCCCATGTTAAATAGACATCGATATGCTTTGCCGCCACCTTCATCGCAGCAGGTGAAGATCCTCCAAAATATAGCGGCGGATATGGTTTTTGAACTGTCGGGTATGGCAATTGCCCACCTCGAATTCGTAAATAGTCTCCTTCTAAATCAACTTCTTCTTCTGTAAATAATTGACGCCAAATGGTTAAAAATTCATCTGTTAACTCATATCGTTCATCGTGATCTAAAAACACACCTTCTCCTGCAAGCTCGACCGGATCTCCGCCAGCCACCACATTAATTAATAACCGACCGTCAGAAAATCGATCCAATGTCGCCGACATGCGTGCTGCAAAGCTCGGTGACATTAATCCTGGCCGCACCGCTACAAGATACTTTAAATTTTTTGTTACGGGTGCAAGCGTTGAAGCGACAATAAAGCCTTCTTCACATGTTTTTCCTGTTGGAATTAACACGCCGCTATAGCCTAAATCATCGACAGCCTGTGCAATTTGTCTGCAATAGTTATAGGTTGCAGGACGTGAACCTTCTTGATGATTTAATTGACGAAAGTCGCCATTTGTGGGAATAAACCAAAAGATTTCCATTTATAATTCCTCCTTGAATATGGACGATTAAATATGTCTTGAGGTGCTTAAAATAAAAAAGGAGACTCCCTTAAAAATGAAAGGAAGTCTCCAGTGGTCTGGTGGACTAATGATTGTCATCACTTCATCAGCTTGCTATTGGACTTTATCATGTATCCATGCAAGATATGCTCAGATTTCCAATCAGTGATTATTTTGCTTCTTTTGCTGGTATGCTCTAAGGTTAAAGAATCGCCCAATTGATAAACAAATAAATCCAGATAGCTTTGCAAATTCGCTGTTCGACATGAATGAGATATTCCATTTCAAAGGGAACGGAACGTCTGAATGTATTTCCGAAAATTACGCAACCGAAACATAGTATTCCTAGTTGATTACTAGATATTATATAGCTTGGATTTTTGTTTTGTCAATAACCAATATTTGTTTTTTTAATGTTGCACAAGCAAAAACGCAACAAGCCGAATAATCAATACGTGTTTTTTAAGGGAGAAAATGCACTTCTCCAAAAATACTTGGCGAATCGTATTAAAGTTTGTTTTGCCGGAAGCAATGTATGAGACTCAAAGAGTTAAACACTTATGACTCTTTCTCAATTGTTCAACTTGATCCTTTCATCGCTTCAGGAGATTCTCCTGTGTTTCTATTGCTCTTCCTTGAGCTAATGGGAAATAGAGCTATTGCCGTATCACCGATTTTTTAGATTCAAGTGTTAATGATGTTTTATCGAATGAAACTGAAATTCCTTTATGATTCACCGTTTCATTACCACGAGGAAAGCGTATTTTTCAAATAAAAATATCGTTCCGTGATAGAAGGAAGGACTAAAATTGAAGATGCAGTTTTTTCAATTTCGATCCAATTCGAACCTGTTACACTAATGTCATTATTTATTTGCACCTACCAAAACGGATAGTTCGCTTGTAATGTTATGAAAAATTTATAGAGAAAAGTACAACCGAAACCAAACAACAAAATTCCGGCAATAATCGAAACAGTCATTATTGCTTTTTTATTCATTGCTTTTCGTGTAACCGAAATGATAGTAAGAAGTATAATGTCATGTACCAATATTCCTGATAAGATTCCTAATGCAGTAATAAAAAAATCAGCTGTATTCGCTTGAGAAAATGAATCTGTCAACACTACACCAAAAATTGATATCCAAAAAATTAAATTACTTGGCGAGATTGCAACAAATATACCATTTCGATATGTTTTTCCAATCGATTTATAAGTTGGTTCGCCAATCATTGTCATATCGTGATTTGCATTTTTTATCGAATCATAAGCTAAATAAAATAAAAAAACAGCGCCTAGCAGCCATAATGGAATTTGTATTAAAGGGGCCGATAATAGGGGAGCCAATCCTAAATAAATGGCAATAATTAAAAGAAAATCAACTGTCATCCCGCCTAACCCCACCGCCCAACCATGTAAAAAACCATGTTTAATCCCTTGTTTAGTCATTTCAATTGTGATGGTTCCTATCGGTAAAGCAATCGTTAACCCCATTAAAAAGTATTTCAAATATATTTCCATTTATATAGCCTCCTAACTTATTTTGAAAATAATTTTTTGTTTATAAGGAACAGTTTTTAAAAAATAAATATGTCAGGCAGGACAAATGGAAAAGTTAACCTTTTTATTGTAATGATACTGACTCGGTAACGTCAATAATTTTGTATAATGCAAGATAAATAAAGTACCTCTGATGGAAATTTAGAATAGAGGGCTGTTTTCTTCACACAATGCGGCTAAATTTTAAGTCTCCTGTATGGCCTTTTTGCAATAATGGTTCATTGCAACATTTACCAAACATTTGCTGAAAGACTTCCTTTGCTTCGGTACTCCTCTCTACTTTTGCTCTGCCCATTTTTCATGAAAGTATTATATCATCAAATATACAACTTTTCCCCACGATTTCTAAACTGCTCAAATGCCCATCGATTTCAACTATTTCCGAATTTCTTTCGATCGCATTGGTCGTATAATGCACATTCCGACCCCTGCTTGAAAAGTCCATAATATTCAAGTCGTTCCACGATTGCACCTTTCTCTGGAACTTACTTGACCAGTTGGTTCAAAGAAAAATGAAAGAAATAGCAGTTCCTAAAACGCAGGAAGAAAGATGTGATTTTTTTACATTCGACTCAAAGTCGAAGTAAAAAAATGTTCAGACACATCAAGGGTGATCTGCAGATGATCCTTGCAGGAGGGCGAGTTTGGAATTGTGGCAATAGTTCACAGCATCCTGAAAATATGGGTCCGCATTTTCAACTCAGACAAGAATCGAAAAATTACAAAAGCCAGCGGAGAAAAACAACTATTTTTCTCTACTGGCTTCATTTTAGAATTTATCGGACCGTTCCTGTACTTCTCATTTGCATAATAAGGCCTATTGAAGAATTGTGTTTTTGCTTTTATTACTAGTTGAAAAGGTAATAAAAATCCAAATTATATTTGACATAATATATAAAACAGAAAGACATAATAAAGCATATAAAATCATACTAGTTGTAGAAGTAAATATAAATAAAATAGTAGTAAATATAACAGCCATCCCTATTAGAAGACCTAAACCACAGAGTGCAGCCATTACATACTTAAATGCATCAACCCCTAAAAATTAAAAAACAAAATGTTTAATGCCCCTTGTTCTAGTTGAACAATAGAGCTCAACTATAAATTGTCGTCAGCACCTATGTCTTAGTAAAAATCCATTGTATCCTCGAAGAAGAAGCATATCGTTTCGTAATTTTTATAAGGGAGTATAACATTCGATGTTTTACTGATAACGTTTATTCAAAACTTTCCTAAATTTTTATCATTTTTATTTGCATTGAGCATTTTGCAAAATTAGATTTTTTGGATAAAAGTATAAAAAATAAAGCACTCGACAAATAGCTACCAGCATGTTATTTTACAAAATATTACAATAATCTTGTTTTCGGGCATACCTACAGAATTTTTCACATTGAATTTTTTTAAGCGGCTTTCTTCCCTTTATTTTCCTTTGCCATCGCTAGCGCTGAAACAAGTAATACAATAGCGTTCAGGTAAATATGGGTCTTTACTTTTTCAATTCCCCATACATGTAGGGAGTTCGCCGTAAGGTAGCTTTTCATTCTTGAATTACAGCGTTCTACACTTGTCCTCTCGTTGTAAAGCTCTTTCCAACGTTTTGTATCACGGTGCGGATTGGAATATCGGCGCACATCCTTTTTGATGTCGACTTTTACCACCATTCCATAGTTGGAAGATGAACAGGCTGCCATTCCTAATGGGCAATCCACTTTGCCGGTTGCGTGAGGACATCTGAACTTGAGCTGGTCCTTATCAGCTCCCCAATAAGTCATTTCATAACCCATGGAACAACGCGGAGTTCCATTGGAAGAAATCCCTTCAGGAGGCTCTTTTTCGTTGCGCAAATTGAGCGGGATAATGGCTTGCGCTCCAATGTTTTTGGCTGATTCATAGTTTTTTAGTTGGTCATATCCGCCATCCATGATCAGAAATTCAATTTTGGATTTGGTACGCTCTGCCACTTGCTCTATTAATTCTGGTGCGACTTCTCCATCGTTCACATGGGCAGGGGTTACTTTTATGGCTATTGGCAGTTCGCTTGCGGTATCGACTGAAAGATGCATCTTATAGCCAAACCAGGTAATTTTATTGCCGAAGGAATCATATTTTGCGCCCCAATTGGCATTACCCGTTTGTTCACTACGCTTTTTGGGCTGTTTCTTTTCATAGGCATCAATGGCGGCACTGTCGATGGCCTGGTGGCTGCCGTCAATTATTCCTTCCTCCTGAGCTAACTGTACCAAGTCAAGGAAGATCTTTTCAGCCAGCTTTTTTTTGGTAAGTGCCGCAAAAACCCGGCTGAGAGTGGAGATAGACGGTGCGGGGCGATCAATCGATAAACCGCATTGATAACGGAAACGAAGGTCTTTATCCAATCGATGATGAAGGGCGGTAAAGGTGTCGATGCCTTCGAGTGGGGCAGCGATGAGAGCCCTTAGAATCCCTTCTCTGGAATGACCGTCAGCCCCTCGGGGTGAAGAACTTCTCAACTGTTTAGCATAAGGGCGTAAATCAAGCGAGCTAAAAAAGATAGGTAATTTCTCTTTTGACTCTAATTTTTGCAGTTCTTCAAAGGAAAATAGGCTTTCTTGTAGAATATACAAAGTGACTTCCTCCTTTTGAATTTTTGTGGTTTCGTCACTTCAAAAATTCTACATTTTAGGGGTGAAGTCCTTTTTTATGTCTTTGAAATCCTTATGGCTCTTGGGTCAAAAAATATGCAAAATGCTCGCATTTCATGCTTTGCTATGATTATCTCATTAAAATAAAACACAGTCTTTTAGAGTTATTTCCATTTTACTCCATGACATATGTTTTTTAAACAAAAGTTTAGATACTAATAAAATTCATGTTAATGTTGTTACTCAACTTTCTCACAGTAAATTGGATTTCTAAGCCTTACGGTTAATGGGTTTGTTGGTTGTTTCGAATACTTCTTGACATAAAAATTTGCAAAAAAAAACACCTCAACTTTTGGTATAGTTTAATTGTCCAGAAAAAACATTACCAAAAGCAGGTGAGGTGTCTCTTATTATGATAACGAATAACAGACTGAACAATCAACTACCAAAAGAAGTAAAAGCTATATTTGATGAACTTGAAATCTTAAAATATTTAAGGAAAGTGGGAATTAACAAGGGTTTCGGTTATTCCTGCGCCTATTTATTCCAGCTAGTTTTTAGTTTAGTTTTTGAAGGCAAAAATTTGTTTCGACTTCTTCAAAGTAAAAAAGCTAAAGATTTGCCGGAAAAAAACGCTATTTATCGCTTCTTAAATAACCCTCAATACAATTGGCGCAGGTTTTTACTTGTTTTGAGTACTTTCACCATTATGAAGGTAAGTAGTTTAACGAGACACGACCGTCCGAAAGTGCTGATCGTGGACGACTCATCTTATGAACGAAATCGCAGTAAAAAGGTTGAACTGCTTGCTCGCTGTTTCGATCATTCTTCTCAAAAAATGCGTTATTACAAAGGATTTCGTATGCTTACACTCGGCTGGTCAGATGGTGCTACATTTTTGCCTATTGATTTTGCTTTATTAAGCTCTACGAATTCCCAAATCAATGGGATTGATAACCGAATCGATAAGCGTACATCCGGTTATAAGCGGCGTGTCGAAGCTTTACAAAAAGCGCCGGAAGTTATTCCCAATATGATTAAACGGGCACTTTCTCAAGGAATCGATGCCTCATACGTTTTAATGGATACATGGTTTACCCAACAGCCTTTGATCAAGTCCATTGTGGATCAAGGGTTGGATGTTATTGGAATGGTGAAGGATACAAAACAAAGATATCAAGTGAACGGTGAATGGGTGAGCCTAAAAAAACTATACCAAACAGCTAAACCATCACAACATCAAAAGGGTATTTTGCGCTCTATTCACACAACGATGGCAAATGGCGTACCTGTTAAAGTGGTATTTGTCCGTAATCGTAATAAAAAGAGACAGTGGCTAGCTATTTTGAGTACAGACTGTACTTTATCGGATCAAGAAATCATTCGTATTTATGGGATACGTTGGGATATTGAAGTATTCTTCAAAACAGTCAAATCCTTATTGAAACTCCAAAAAGAGTTCCAAGGAAGATCTTATGATTCCATGATCAGCCATACCACTATTGTGTTTACAAGGTACATTGTTTTGTCTTGGCAAAACCGAGTAAGTACAGATTATCGAACATTAGGCGGCATTTTTTATGAACTTTGTGATGAAATCGATGAACTAGATTGGGCCTTTGCACTTCAACTACTCATTGAAATTCTTGAAGATGCACTTCAAAATGTAAATCAAAAGATTAAAAAATTCATCGAAAGTCAATTACGTAAATGGATTGTAGTTTTGCCTAATTATATCAAGGCTTATTTACCAAAATTGAGCTGCGAAAGTTGAGTTGTTATTTATGTTCTTAATGAAAATTAAGTTTGTTTATAAATATCAAACAAATATTGAACCGTAAATAAAAAAGAATCCATTTGGAAAAAAGCTTGATCAAATGGATTCTTCCATCAAACATAAAATTGTTTTTTTTAAAAGAATAATCATTATTCTGACCGTTAATACGCTTTTTTATTAGTTTTCATCAAAAAAATCACCAAAATCCATGCCAGCTAAATCAAAATTCTCTTCGTCCAAACCTATGGCCTCTGCCGCATCTTCTAACATTTCATCTACACCGAGGTTATCCATCAGTTCATTTAATACCATACCACCTAAAACACCCATCGCCAATCCTCCAACCATGCTTCCAATGCCGCTTGCCATACTGCCTTTATGATGAGGCTGATAGGTAGGATAGGTAAAAGGTTGTTTATACAATTCCGGTTGCTGGACTGCTTCTGCAATATATTTTTCGAACGAGGACACCAGCTTGTCTTCGTTCTCTACTATTTCTTTAGTCAAAACAAATTCTCGTTTCGCTTCGATTTTTCCATAGCCAGATCGGCATTCCACTTCCATCCAAACTTTGACTCCTTCTTCTACATAAGCAAAACGAATTTCTAATTCATGAACTTTGTCTGCAAATAACTGTGTCGGAAAAAACTCAAATTCTTGGCCATAAGAATCAAGCTTTCCTGAAGTAGATTTTTCTCGGAAGCCTAAACGGGAAAGAGCATGAAAAATGGATTGGATCTCTTTCGATGCTCCAATGGTGATATAATCAATATCTGTCCGATCTACGCCTCCCTCAATATCAAGATGGGTATCAAAATAATAAGATACAGGGCCTCTAGATAAAGGCAAGGCTTGCGGAATTCGATAATTAAATGGGATGCGTTTTTCTTCTTTTTTTGAAATTACAAATGATCCGTTTAAAGGAATCCTCTCAACCTCCCGTGAAACAGACTGGCCATTCTTTGCTCTAACAGTCATCATGAATTGAACTGCCAACTGGTTGATCTGTTGATCTACTTCGCCTCCCTTAATGACAACTTCTCCTTGCACTACTTCACCAATCTGATAAGGACGATTTTCGAATTGTAAATCTACTGTCGCTGCTCCCTTACCGAATTTCGCTAAAAATTTTTTAAGCATTTTTGAAATTCTCCCTCCATTTATTTGAAAATTTTTCTTTCTAAGATACGACATCCCATTCCACTTATTTTAAATTTTAATGATACTGATTCGCTTGAGATATGCGACCATTAGAAGGAGTGAACTCAATTTAGAGAGCTTCGTTTAAAAGAGTTTGGCGGATGACAGATTTTTATTTTCGCCGCAATTATAAGACGTTTTGGGGATTACAGTAATCCCCTGTGGGTTGAAATATCGAAACTTTTTGGCAGACTTTTTTGTATTCTGCTAGCTGGGGGATCTTGTCGCCAAGTCTTATTATGATTAATCTTCTACTAGAACCGGCGAGCCTTTATCAATTTTAGTAATCTCAATCGTTTTAATATGGTTCCCGGCCATTTCCACTACGTGAAAGGTGTACGGTCCAAATTCAATACTTTCCCCTTGTTTAATATCATAACGCTCGGTTAACATCCATCCGCCAAGTGTATCTACATCCGTTTCTTCAATTTTCAACCCTAACCAATCATTTATCTCGCTAATTAAGATGCGGCCATCAACTAAAGCTCGATCATGATTTATTTGTTGGATGATGGGTTTTTTATCTTCATCAAATTCATCTTGAATCTCACCGACAATTTCTTCAAGAATATCTTCAACTGTGACCAAACCGGATGTACCGCCATATTCATCATATAAAATCGCCATGTGTATTCGTTCTTTTTGCATTTTCAGCAACAGATCATGGATTGGAATGGATTCAATGACTTGAATAATTGGACGGACAAAATCATCTATGGATTTTTCGGTATTTAAGCTATCGTAAGAGGAGATTTCTGTAAATACCTCTTTGATGTTGATAAGGCCAATAACATGATCTTTATCTCCGTCAATTACCGGATATCTTGTAAATTTTTCTTTTTTGACGATTTCCAAGTTTTCTTTAATGGTTTTATTTTTATCAAGTGCAACAATTTCTGTTCGGGGAACCATGATTTCTTTTGCGATCCGGTCATCAAACGTGAAGATGTTATTCACATATTTGTATTCCGTTTGGTTAATCTCGCCGCTTTTGTAGCTTTCAGATAAAATAAGCCGCAGCTCTTCCTCTGAGTGTGCAAGCTCATGTTCGGAAGCTGGTTTTAAGCCAAATAAACGGATAATGCCCCTTGCAGAACCGTTTAATGCCCAAATAAATGGATACATGATTTTATAAAACAAAACTAAGGGTCTTGCTGTTAATAATGTAATAGCTTCTGCCTTTTGAATGGCTACCGTTTTCGGAGCCAATTCTCCAATAACGACATGTAAAAATGTAATCGCAGCGAAAGCAATTCCAAATGACAGTATATTAGACACATATGGGGAAAAATCCATTTTTTCAAAAACGGGGTGAAGAAGATGCTCAACAGTCGGTTCTCCTAGCCAGCCTAAACCTAATGCTGTTATGGTGATTCCAAGCTGGCACGCTGATAAATATTCGTCCAAATTGGAAATGATTTTTTTAGCTACAACAGCATTTTTATTTCCTTCCGAGATAAGCTGATCAATTCTTGAAGATCGGACTTTTACAATGGCGAATTCAGAAGCGACGAAAAATGCTGTGAAACCAATTAATACAGCAACCATAAATAAATTAAATATTTCCAAACTACGGCCGTTCCCCTAGAAAAAGGAACGACTTACACCTCCTAATAACGAAATGTCAACAGTAATTATGCTTTTTTCACTATTCCCTTGTATAGATCTCTCTTTATCATCCTAAAAACATGATTAATGATTGTAATAATGCCATCGTCTGTGGAGACAATTGATTCGAAATCTTTTTCTTACATTCATCATCCAATTTGCCTAAAAGATCATGAATTTCTTTAATTTCATCCTCCAATAATTTCATATGTTCAGCAATTGTTTTGGCTTGTTTAAGAATAAGTTCTTCCTCTGCTGCTGTTTTTTTTCTATGCAACTCTAGCCTCTCTTTTATCATGTCTAATGAATAATTCAGTTTTTTGTAATGGTCAATTAATTTTAAATCCTCAAGAGCAGATGAATCATAATATCGATAATTCGATTTGGACCGTTCTGCTTTAAGCAAGCCTAGTTTTGTATAATAATCGATTGTTCTTTTAGAAACATTTGCTATACTTGCTAGTTCACCAATTTTATAGACGACCCCATCCATCTATACCCCCTTTTAACCCTTTTAATAAGATCATATTATAATCAAACTGTACAGTCAAACGTTATACTTTTATCTTCACAAAATTGTAAATTTTTACACAATTATTCTTCTGATCAGACTTACATTACACAAAATTCTTGAAGGTACCCTGGAAAGCGTCTATTCTCTTTTCTGTTGTTTTTATTCTTGATCCATTGTTCTCAATAGTGAAAGAAATATCTAATCTTTAGTTTTCTCTTTTATTGCTTAGAAGAATTAAATAGTCCTGTACTGGATTTTTGGTCAAACCAAAACAGAAGTAAAAGAAAATGCTGACTTAGCAATAAGATCTTCCATAAATGAAATAGAACAAGATGCGAAAAACAAGATTAAAAATTTAATTGATCCTATATTTTTGGATTATATCCTTTACCTCACCATAAAATTGTTTTTTAATCCCCAGACTCCCTTAATACTTTCCACTCTTTGATTACTTCTCCCACCTCATTTATTTCATTTAGCATTTGCTTAACCCTACGTAAGCGGAAATCTTGGGCAGACTCAACGACTTCCTCAATAAATGCCTTTGTTTTTGGCATTTTGTCCAACTTTTTTCTAATAATGATCTCTCTCCAATCAAATATCCCACCTTTCCAGAGGATGAGACAACCTTGCAGGTCCTGTCTGAACCGGATCGGCCAGCAACGTCGACTTCCTACATATAGCTTTATCGTACCGGTCGCGGGGATACACCTATCGTCTTATACGATTACCAGCAAACCCGTTCAGGCAAGCACCCACGCATTTTTTTTGACGGCTTCCGGGGATATTTGCATGTGGACGGGTATGCGGGTTATAACGTCCTCCCCGATGTGAAATTGGTCGGGTGCTGGGCCCATGCCCGCCGCAAATTCACAGAAGCCCTGCAGGCACTGCCTGAATCGGCGAGCACTTCCACCGTCAAAGCAAAGGAAGGTCTGGCCTATTGCAATAAACTTTTTGAAATTGAGCGCAAGCTTAAAGATGCAAGTCCAGAGGAGCGCTATCAAGCACGGCTGGAGCACAGCAAACCCGTGCTTGAGGCTTTTTTGTCATGGCTTAAAGAGCAAATGCCGCGCGTACTGCCAAAAAGCGCACTTGGCAAAGCGATCAAGTATTGTCGTAACCAATGGGAGCGGTTGGAGGCATTTTTAGAGGACGGCCGTTTGGAGATCGATAATAATCGCGGGGAACGGTCAATTAAACCTTTTGTGATCGGTCGCAAAAACTGGCTCTTCAGTAATACGTCAAAAGGAGCAAGGTCCAGTACGATCATCTATATAGTGTTGTGGAGACAGCCAAGGAAAATTGGAGCGAGTTGGATTCATTCAACTACCTTGCTACCTGTTTCAAGAGCTTACCAATATAGATACGACAGATAAAACAAAATTAGCTAAATTCCTGCCATGGTCACCGACGCTTCCGCAGGAATGCCGTGTTCCTAAAAAATCTAAATAAAGCATACATGAAATCCCCATCTGAATACAGGTGGGGATTACTTTACGCATGAATTGGTAAGCGGGAAATTAAAACGAAACATACTAAATCGAGTAGGAGGGGGTGACTAACCCCCGACCTCTCACACCACCGTACGTACCGTTCGGTATACGGCGGTTCAATTAAGTATGACGTAGTGCTTGATATCTTTCGAATAGACTTCTTAACCCTCGACGCTTCCAATAGGAGTTGTCGAGGGTTTTGTGTAGAATGGGACTGCAGGCAATCCGCCAATATTTCTTGCGTGTATTGCCCCATTCGAATGCTTTATGGCTTGGAACTCCTAATCCTCTGAGTTTCCGAATTCTTGTTTTCGGGGTTTTCCATTCTTTCCACAAACACATCCGAAGCCTTCGTCTAATCCATTCATCAAATTCTTTGAACTTACTTGGTGTTTCTGCCAAGGCAAAATATCCGCACCATCCCATTAAATACTTATTCAGTTTCTCAATCCTTTTCTCCATTGGATACGGTTTCGACCTTGATGTAATTTCACGGATCTTGTTCTTCAAACGTTTCACACTTTCGTTCGCAATCCGTACCTTTGGAGTCTTATTGAGTGTGAAGCTGAAACCGAGAAACTTCCGTTTCCAAGGACGGTCTACCGCCGATTTCTCTTTATTTACCTTGAGCTTTAACTCCTTCTCGATAAAGTTCGTAATGGAGTTCATAACACGAATTCCTGCTTTCTTTGTTTTCACATAGATGTTACAGTCATCCGCATACCGAACAAACTTATGTCCACGTTTCTCAAGCTCCTTATCCAATTCATGAAGCATGATGTTTGATAAAAGTGGACTAAGCGGGCCGCCTTGAGGCGTTCCCATGTTCGTTTCCATTACCACTCCATTGATCATCACGCCTGATTGAAGATACCGGCGGATTACCTTCAGTAGAATTCGATCTTTGATCGTTTTCGCCAAGATCCCCATCAGTTTGTCGTGATTCACCTTGTCAAAGAATTTCTCTAGGTCTATATCGACTACCCAACGATATCCTTCTTTGATATAACCCTTTGCTTCCCTAACCGCATCATGTCCCCTTCTACCTGGGCGGAAACCATAGCTATGGTTCGAGAAGGTCGGATCAAAGATTTTCGTCAACACTTGGGCAATCGCTTGTTGGATGAAACGATCCGTCACGGTAGGGATCCCTAGAAGTCTTACTCCACCGTTCGGTTTCGGGATTTCGACTCGACGGACGGGTAAGGGCTTGTAGGTTCCTTCTCTCAACGACTGTCGAATGGAGTCCCAATTTTCGTAGAGGTGTCTTCGTAGGTCTTTTACGGACATGCCATCTACTCCGTGACCTCCTTTATTCTGTTCGACTCGTTTCAGTGCCGCCAGGAGATTTTCCCGTGACAAAATCATTTCCATCAACATTGATATCCTCTCCACGTGAACGAATTCTTCTATTTGTGCCATCTTCTGCTCCACCCTCTTGAAGTCCCCCGTGGGATTCACCACTTCCTCCTTCAAGTAAGTCCTATCGGATTGTCTGCTTCCACACAGAAGATGAACGCCTAGCGATTCGTTCTCCTTAATTGTTCAGTCCTTCCTCTTTCGTCTCGAGCTCGAAAAGAGTACTATGACTTCTGCTGACTTCTGACTGTTCAGTTATCTATCACTAGATAGGTTACCAAGGTTACTTGGCGTGCCAGCCAGATCTCCCCGGGTAAGTACATGCACTTTCACACCATCTATCCGCCTCATTTACTCGATATGACCTTCGACAGAAAGAGCTTTGTTTTGTTTCGCAAACTCACTCAATCATACCTAGCCTTATATGAGGTTCGTGTTCCTCGGACCGGTGTTTTGCCTCCAGCTTCCTTCAGATTCCGCGTCACCACGGACACCCTTGCTCTTGGCTAACCTCTACTTCTGTCTTCGGGGTTCGGGACTTACACCCTATAGTTCATGTACATGCCGGGCGCACGATTAGTAGCACAGACCACGACCATGGTCTGTGCTACTATTTTTTTTTAGTAGAAGTGGAGAATAGTTCGTGACAGCCCCAGAACCTTGAGTTCGTAGTGAAAAACTGGCCTACTTCACTGCCCTTATAAGAATCGGTTTCAGTATGTTGGATCCTTGAGATCGTGTATAAGAAAAGGGAATCGATAAGGTGAAGTGAAGACTTCTACATACTTTAGCTATTTTGAGAAAACGTGAGGAACTGATTTAGCAGATGGTTGTTCTTTCAGAAGAACGAAATGAATATCAAATATTAATCAGTATTCCTGGTATAGGGAAAAATACAGCCGTTCGTTTGATTTAAGAAATAGGCGACATGACAAGCTTCGAAAATCATAAGCAACTCAATGCCCATGCAGGAATTGATATAAGGCGTTTTCAATCAGGCACATTGTTTTACAAAGATAAAATCAATAAGCGTGGCAACAGTCATCTGCGCAAAATCCTTTATTTTACGATTCAAAATATGATCCAAAAGCGACGCTTTGGACACAATCATTTTGTAGAATACTACGACAAATTAAAAACGCAACCCTATAACAAATGTCATAAAGTTGCGTCCATCGCATGTGTGAATAAGTTATTGAAGTGCCTCTTCCACCTTATTACACACAATTTAACGTACAATTACGAAATCGCTTCAGTATCTTCGTAATTGTGTAGGAAAAGTATAACATAATGGGCCTAGCGAAAAAAAGCAAAAATCGCTAGGTCTATTTGGTATGCGAAAATCTTTTTTTGGCGGAGGGGGTACCCCTTCCACCAAAAAAAGATTCATTATCTCAAATAACTATTGATAAACCTCTTGACTAATCGTAAGAAGGGGGTGTCTAATAAGTCGATTTTCCGGCTTATAGACGCCCCTTTAATGTTTTAGAAACGCTGATATATCAATACTTATGATGTTTCTTTCAGTGGATTTTGACATTCTGGACAGCCCCTTAATCATTGAGAAAATTTTGATTTTGATATTAAAACCTTTGCCTTTTTAAAGTATGCACAAATTTATACCGATCCGCCCGGTATGCTGATTTTACAAATTCGAATGGCGTCCCGTCATGAAGATAAGAGGTTCGTAATATTAACAATATCGGCGATCCTTTTTCGATTTGCAAATGCTTTATCTCTGACTCCTTGGCAATTGATGCTTCAATTTGCTGGAATGCCTCGCTGATCACCAGGTTTAATTTTTCTTCGATATAACTGTAAAGGGATTGATGGATAATTTCTTCCGTAAGCCCTTTTACTAGATTGGCCGGAACATAAGTAGTTTCTAAGGCCATCGGAACGTCATCCGCAAGACGGACCCGTTTGATTTCATATACGGGAGCGTTTTTCTTTAGCTTTAAATGGCTGGCTGTTTCCAAGCCGGCCGGAATCACTTCAAAGGATAATAACTTGCTGCTTGGTTTCATTCCACGTTCGAGCATATCTTCTGTAAAACTGGTCAGACCATGGAGCCGCTGTTCCACCTTTTGTTTGCTAACGAATGTTCCACGGCCTTTTTGTCTGTACAAATACCCTTCGTTTACAAGATTGTTGATGGCCTGGCGGACTGTCATCCGGCTGATTTGATAGCGCTCCGCGTATTCCCGTTCTGAAGGAATTGCTTGATCCGGCTGCAGTTCACCATTTTCAATCTGTTTTTTTATAAATTCTTCCAGCTGATAATATATCGGAATTGGTGATGATTTATCAATCATTGAAAACTCTCCTTGTTGTGAAGCTAAACCAATTGCAATGCATCTTTGTCCGCAATGATTGTCACATTGTTATGAAGCTTTAGTAAGGATGCCGGGAAATCTTCATTTACTTCGCCATTTACTAGTCTTGCAATTGCTTCTGCTTTTGATGTGCCTGATGCTAGTAAAATAATTTCCTTGCTTTCCATGATCGTTGCAATTCCCATTGTGATCGCATGAGCAGGCACGTCTTCTATAGAAGGAAAAAATCGAGCATTTGCTTTTCGTGTACTTTCAGTTAGTGCTACGACATGAGTGCGGCTTTTAAACGAAGTTCCCGGTTCATTGAAGCCGATGTGACCGTTATGGCCGATTCCCAAAAGCTGAACGTCCACACCGCCAAGTTTTTGAACGACGCTCTCAAATCGTGAACATTCGAGTTGAAGATCTTTCGCCATCCCGTCCGGAATGTAAGTCTGTTCATGCGGGATATCAATATGGTTGAACAATTGTTCACACATGAAATAATGATAGCTGTTTGGATCGTTTCGGTCGATTCCGCTGTATTCATCAAGATTGACGGTTGTGACTTGTTTATAAGTTGTTCCGTTCGTTTTGTGGTCTTCAATTAATTTTTTATAAACGCCTATAGGAGTGCTCCCGGTCGCAAGTCCAAGTGTTATTTTTGGATTGATCCTTACCTTTTCAATGATTTTTCTTGCAGCCATATGGCTCATTTCATCATAATTTTCAGCTTTTATAATATTCATTTTACTCAGTTCTCTCCTCCCTTTTTATATGCTAATTTTCCGCGGCAGAAAGTCGTAAACACTTCATTGTTTTCATCAAGAATGACGATATCAGCGTCTTTTCCGGGTGCCAAGCTTCCTTTACGGTCATAGACACCCATTTGTTTCGCCGGGTTTACGCTTGCCAGCTGAATAGCTTCTAAAAGTGAAATCCCTGTGAATTGTATCATATTTTGAATCGAATCTTTCATTTTTAAAATGCTTCCGGCGAGGGTTCCGTTTTCTAACAGTGCTTTCCCATCTTTTACGGTCACATCCTTGCCTCCGAGGTCATATGTTCCATTTTTTAAACACTTCGCCCTCATAGAATCTGTAATTAAAATCATTCGGTCTGTTCCTTTTGTCTGCAAAGAAAGTTGAATCATTTCAGGACAGACATGAATTCCGTCTGCAATGATTTCGACCATCAATTGTTTCAGTAGAAGAGCTGCTCCTGCGATTCCGGGCTCGCGATGATGCAGTCCTCTCATTCCGTTAAATAAATGGGTGACATGTTTCGCGCCGGCATCCACAGCCTTTACTGTTTCTTCGTATGTCGCATCCGAATGGCCGATTGAGGCAACGACTCCGGATTGATCCAGATAACGGACAAACTCCAAGCCGTTTTCTTGTTCAGGTGCCATCGTTACAAGTTTTATCCCGTTTTCAGCCAACTCTTGCCATCGTTTAAAAAGGTCAATATCCGGCGCGAGTATATGCTCGACAGGCTGAGCTCCGGCCCGTTTTTCATTGATAAACGGCCCTTCAAGATGAATGCCGAGAATTTCAGCTTCTCCGGCTTCATTATGATGTTTCCGGTAATTTGCAACGTTTTTTAAGGCATCTTCAATGCTCTTTATTTCCTGTGTAATGGTTGTTGCTAAAAAGCTTGTCGTTCCTTCAGCCGGAAGAATGCCCGACATCGTTGATAATGCTTCTGTCGTTGCGTCCATCGTATCTGCTCCACCCGCTCCGTGAATATGAAGATCGATAAAACCGGGAACTGAAATGTATTCTTCTGGCAATTCAATAACCTGTATATCTTTGCTCAGACTGGGAAGGCTGTCTAAATTACCAATATCAATAATTTTGTTACCTTCTATATAGATAAAGCCTTTATTTATGATCTCTTTTTCTAGTGCCACTTTTCCGTTTTTTAAAAGAAGTCGGTTCATAGACTTCATCTCCATTCTTTTGCAGATCTATAGATGGTTAGTAATGAATTTATTTTAAAGAATAAAATCCCTCAATTGCATTCCGCAAATAACCGGAATGCTTTTCTAATAGGTTTATGACATCGTTTCCTTTTAAGCCAGTTACAATTTGTAAAATAGCCGCTTTTGTATTGTAGTTTTGTTCAGCTAGAGCCTGTTTAACTTCCTCTGAATCCGCACCGGTAGCCATTTTAACAATATTTTCAGCCCTTTTAAACAACTTTTCATTCTTCATTTGGACATCAACCATTAAATTACTGTATACTTTTCCCATCTTAATCATAGAAGCTGTTGAAAGCATATTAAGAACAAGTTTTTGTGCTGTTCCGGCTTTCATTCTTGTAGAGCCTGTTATGACTTCAGGACCAACAATCGGGGCAATCGTAAATTTTGAGATTTTTTCCATTTTTGAGTCCCTTGTACAAACAACAGAAACAGTTAAGGCTCCTACTTCATTTGCATATTGCAATGCTCCTATTGTATATGGGGTGCGGCCGCTTGCAGCAATTCCAACAACTACATCTTTTTGAGTTAAATGTAAATTCCTTAAGTCATTACTACCTTGCTCCAAATCATCTTCCGCTCCTTCGATGGCTTCGGTTATTGCTTTTTTCCCTCCGGCAATCATTGCGATGACCATATTCGGATCCGTTCCATAAGTAGGAGGGCACTCAGATGCATCAAGGATTCCAATTCTACCTGAGGTTCCGGCCCCAACATAAATTAACCGTCCTCCTTTTTTAAAGGAATCAATAATCAGATCAACGACTTTCGCAATGACTGGAATTTCTCTTGCGATGGCATTTGGAACAAGTGTGTCTTCCTGGTTAATTACAGAAATGATTTCTTCGGTAGACATCAAGTCAATATCCATTGTTTTCGGATTACGTTGTTCCGTGTTTAATTTTGAAATATTCATATTCAATCCCTCACCATAAATTGAAATTTTCCTCCGGCTTTTATGAATGATAGAAGGGGGAGATCCTCTTCGATAACATGTCCAATTACATTTACACGATCATCTTTTGGCAAATCATGAATGGTAATTTGCAGTTCTCCTGCATAGCGTCCATATAATTGATTATCAATGGTAATCGTTCCTCTCTTCCGCTCCATCTGATTTGATGGTGCAATAAGTACAGTACCTTTTTGAGCATAGGAACGGGATTCAACTGAACGAATTACATCCCTGGCTGGATCCATTCGATTTGTATGGATCTGGTTAAATAATTGCTTCTCGATTCGGTCATTAATAGGCTTCATTCTTAATGGAATCATACCGTTTCCGATAATTGATAAGCGATTTAGAGTATCATTTGTAACAGAAAGATCGCCAATTAGAACCTTGTCTGTATCGTATGAATGGAATAATTCAGCTGCAGCAGTAACAGGTGATGCGGTCCTGTGCTTTTCCAATGTCGGCAATCCGGCATAGACAGGTCCCCGCATCTCTTTATCTCCCGGGATAAAGGCTACTGTTGTGAAACCTTTCGATTTTAAAAACCGGTTTCTGTTCATGAGAAAGTTAGTGTCTAATCCAGTTTCTGGACGGGGGTAAAAATTGTGCCACGCTTCGACATTCTTAACGATAAGCCCTTTGTTTATCAAGATGTCAATTTCCGTCTCTGATACGGTGCTTGCATTAATACCGACTTTCATTTTTTTCGAAAGCTCAACAATCTCCTCGGATGTAAATCCATAATCAACACGGATTCCCGTCAGTCCCCATTGAACCAATTCATCCAACGACTGAAAATCCAGGCCGAGATAGCCTAGAGATTTCGGGGAAACGTCTGCGAAAAGCTCCATGTTAAACTTTTTCGCCAAGCTTCCTAAATCTTTGAGAAGATATAGGTAAGTGTTTGGATCATCCTCAGGAATATGAAGGGATGTAAAAATAGAACGCAATCCCAGAGATGCTGCTTTTTCAATCCATTGAACGTTCTGTATTGTCCGTTCTTCACTTAAATAAATGGAGATTCCGATCATATGATCACCTCATTATAGTCAGAATTTTACGAAAATGAATCAATACGGAAAGAAGGAGGAATTATGTATCCTCCTTCAAAAAATAAGTTTATCAGCTAGATATTTTTCGCCATTTCTTCTTTAAATCCAAATATCCAGGTAAAAATAAATCCGAAGAAATAAGCAACGAGTAATCCTAACAGATAAAGAATAATTTGATCCGTGTGTACAAGGAAAGCTAACGGAATTCCCGAGACTCCAATTGCGATGGTGGCAATTTTAAAGAATGCCTGAAATGCCCCGCCGACGGCTGCCCCGAGACAAGCTGTTAAGAATGGGCGTCCGAGAGGCAGGGTTACACCGAAAATTAAAGGTTCGCCGATTCCAAGAATTCCAACTGGAAGACCCCCTTTAATTACTTTTTTCAAACGTTCATTTTTCGTTTTAAAGTAAATTGCAAATGCGGCACCAACTTGGCCGGCTCCGCCCATGGCAAGTATCGGGAGTAGAGGGTCATCTCCGATTGTATTGATCAATTCCATATGAACTGGAGTTAGACCCTGATGCAAACCTGTTACAACAAGAGGAAGGAATGTTCCGGCGAGAATAAGCCCTGCAATTATTCCTCCCATATCAATAAGCCCTAAAAGCCCTTTTGTAATCAAGTCAGATATAAAGCCGCCGATAGGCTGCAGGACGATCAGTGTTACGATACCGGTAATGAGTAAAGCTAGAGTCGGCGTGACAATGATATCTACCGCTGAAGGGACAAATTTGCGGATCCGCTTTTCGAGAAACGCGATAAATGCAGCTGCAAGCATGACTCCAATTAAACCGCCTCTTCCCGGCACCAGTTCTTCTCCGAATAATGTAATGTTGGCAAGTCCAGGGTTAATGATTAAAATACCTGCCGCACCGCCAAGAGCAGGAGATCCTCCAAATTCTTTTGCAGTATTAATTCCCACAAAGACACCGAGGTAATTAAATAATCCCCATCCGATAAAGTTTAGTATCTGAATAAGGATTGATTCAGGATCTGCACCTGAACGGACAATTACATTTGTTATTCCAGCAATAAGACCAGAAGCAACAATTGCAGGAATTAATGGAATAAAAATACTGGCAATTCTTCGTAAAAATAACTTGAAAGGAGTTGCGTTTTTCTCTTTCAATTCAGCTTTTGTTTTGGCTGCCAATCCTTCAAAGGGATTATTGTTTTCATCGTCAATGTTCCTTATATTTTGACCTGTTAAGTCTGAAACCTCATTCGCAACCTTAGTGACAATTCCGGGTCCAAGAATAATTTGTAATGTTTCTGCTTCAACTACGCCCATGACACCATCAACATTTTTTAACCCATTGAGGTTTACCTTTTCGTAATCAATAGGTTTAACTCGGAGACGAGTCATGCAGGAAGCAAGATCAGCAATATTTTCCGTTCCACCTAACTGTTCTATAATTTCTTTGGCCAAACGCTCTTCTTTATGCACAGCTTTTCCCCCTTATTGTAAGGATAATCATTTAAACAATATGAATCCGTTTACAATTTCATGTTATCAGCTATTAGTATAGTTGTCTAGACCATTCCAAAAATATTTATCTATCAAACTAGAGCAAAAAGCATTCTAACAATTGGATACTGTATATAACGCAATGAGCAGTAAAAACGAAAAGGCACTGTGTTTTGATGAAAATTTGGTTCAGAGTGAAAAATGCTAAAATAAAAAATGATATATTGGATTGCTGTGATAAAGGAGGTTAAAAGGTTGCCAAAGGTACGAACGAGAGACATAATTGAAAAGTTTCAATTAGAGCTCATCAGCGGAGAAGAGGTGATTAACCGCCCGATCACGACGAGTAATATTTCTCGCCCCGGAATTGAAATGGCCGGGTATTTTGATTATTATCCAGCAGAGAGAGTCGGTGCAGTTCGCAGCCATAAGCGAATTTCCCTTGTCAATTCCTCATGACTTTTTTTGAACATGAACAAAATATTGATTGGAGAAAGAAAGTTGTTTAATCACTTCAAATTCTGGAAATTCTAGTGATATAGAAAGCACTTACGAAACCTCCTTATGTTTGTGTGGTAGCTAACATTATTGCCAGGTTTTCGTAAGTGTTTTCTTCTTTTTTGCCAAAATCACAAAAAGTGGTGATGAATTATACTTATCTTCGGGATATATATTTTTAAAATTTACTAGATTGACAATTACTATGAAATAATATAAAGGAGTGGAATCAAAAAAATGATAATTAGTAGAGAACTAAAATCTAATTCACTTGAAATTTGGAAAATTGAAATACCCGACATAGAAAGTACAAATTTTTTGATTATTGAAGATAAAAAGAGGCCAAGTACATTGAAGGACTATTCTTGGCTTAGTGAAACAGATAAGCAATTTTTTGAGCCGAGAGAAAACTATATAAAGGTTCAATTTATTTCAAATAAAAATATAGAGGAATTAAACATAGAACATAGTGAAATAGCAGCGTTAACCGAAAATTTATTAGGTCATGTAGCACAAGCATATTGTAGTTGAAACTTAGATTTTTTATTTAACATGAATCCAGACGATTATATTCGAGAGGTATTAGAAACATATGGGATTGATAGAGCTGATATTTCAAAATGTAAATATCTTTCCCAGGACTAAAAACCAATTTTAATGGGTTATTTCAATGTTCTTTGGCTTCATCACTTCATTACCTTTGTAAATTGGAGAACCCGATACTTGGATATATTGGGGTTTATTGAAAAAAATAATGACGAAAATAAAATTACAGATGAACAATTACAGACTTTGATAAAAGCAGAAGAAATAAAGAGTCCTATCTTTTACGGAAACGAAGAGAATCAATAGACTTTATTGTATCGAAAAAGAAAATATGGTTAACGATCATGTCATGGAAAGATAAGGTTCTTGGGCTAATCGTTCAGCATTTTTGGGATCCGAAAAATACACCAACTTAAACTTTTTAAAAGGGCTTTCCATCATGTTTCAGTTGTGATTTCGGCTTTGGCTGTTCTATCTTCTTCAATTTATTATAACTCATCAGCAAAGATGATATGATTACTTACAATTACATTTTGTATGTGACTAACTATTTAAGTCAGAAGACATAAAAAGTTCCCTTCTAGCTAGATAAAATTTGGTTGGCGAGCCAAAATACTAGGAGGGGCTTTTTTATACCTCGCTTAAAGCTTTCCGAAAACCATACACCGCTGTGCGTATGGTTTTCATTTAATTAATGATCAAAACTGTTATTAAGAGCCGCATTATTAATATCCGCATACAGAATCGATTCGGATAGATGTACGTATGAAAAAAAGAGGATATATGCTCTTGAAATTCGAACATATATCCTCGGATTCATATACACTTACAACGCCTAAGCAAGTGCCAAAAGCCAGATGTTATTCTTTTAAATGGTACGGAAGCGTTGCAATGACGATGTCTTTTTTCAGGATCAAAAAGAATCTTAAAAAGATCGCTGTTTGGTTATGAAGTAAAGTATGCCACCATTTTTTCACAATAAATTGCGGCATTAAAATAGTTATGGTTGCTCCTTTTGTTTCTTTTTCTACTTTATTAATGTAATCCAATAATGGAGAAAGGATTGTCCGATAAGGTGAATAAATAATTTTCAGCTCGATATCTGGATACAACTTATACCATTTGTCGCGTATTTTCTGTTCTTCTTCTTCGGCAAAAACAATTGTAATGGCTGTAATATCGTCTGAAATACTTTTTGCATATTGTACAGATTGATCAACGACTTTACTAATGCCTGAAATCGGGATGATCACCTTCGGAGTCACAATTTCTTTTGTTTCAGTCCGATCACTTTTATCCAATTTTAATTGCTGAGCTAATGTTTCATAATGAGCATGAATTTTGTTAAACAAGACAACGATCAATGGAATGGCTACAATCACTAACCATGCACCGTGTGTAAATTTCGCTATAACGGTAATGATCGTTACTAATCCTGTAGCAATTGTTCCAGTGATAATGATCGACAATGTGGCCATATTGCTTTTCGATTTTTCTTTCCATATTTTTTTAATCATACCGTATTGACCGATCGTAAAGGAAAGAAATACTCCGACTGCATACAGCGGGATCAGAGAATGTGTTTTACCATGGAATATGATAATTAAAATGATCGCTAAAATACTCAAGAGAATAATTCCATTGGAAAACACCAAACGATCTCCGCGCGCTGCTAAACTTCTCGGCAAATAACGGTCAGTAGCTATAATCGAAACAAGCTGCGGAAATCCGGCAAAACTTGTATTCGCAGCTAATACTAAAATTAACATGGTGATCATCTGAAAAATATAAAATAATATGCTATTGCCAAAGACGTGACTTCCAATTTGAGAAATGACAGTCTTATGTTCGGCTGGGGTCACTCCGAAGCCGGCACTTAAAATTGTAATACCTAGAAACATGAAGCCTAACAGTAAAGACATCCATCCCATTGTAATTGCAGCATTTTTGGAACTGTTAGGTCTAAACGATGGCACACCGTTGCTAATGGCTTCCACTCCTGTCATTGCTGAACAACCGGATGAAAAAGCCCTTAATAAAATAAACACTCCGTATCCACTAGCGAAGAAATGTTCAGGTGTAGCGTGATTTGCATAATTAAAACCATGCCATCCTTCATTATATAATTTCCATCCTCCTGCAATAATGAGAACTAGTACTGAAATAATAAATAAATAGGTTGGATAGGCAAATACAGTGGCTGATTCGGTAATTCCCCGCAAATTTAAAATCATGAGCAATAATACAAGAGCGATGGCTATTTCCACCTTCCAAGTAAGCAAGGCTGGAAAAGCAGAAGTAAGAGCCGCAACGGCTGAGCTAATACTAACCGCAACCGTAAGAACATAATCAATCATTAATGCTGCGCCTGCTACTAGGCTTGTGGTGGTATTGATGTGGTCTCTTGCCACTACATAAGCTCCGCCTCCTGATGGGAAGGCATAAATGATTTGTCTATAGGATAAAGTCACAATGACTAAAAGCCCTACAATCGCCAAAGCTATGGGTAAGGAATAAAAAAACACGCTGGTTCCTAATATCATCAATACTAATAATATTTCTTCTGTTGCATACGCTACGGAAGACAATGCATCCGAAGAAAATACTGCCAATTCTTTCCATTTTGGTAATTTTTCATGTTTCAATCGTTTCGTTTCCATTGGCGAACCGATGAATAACCGTTTCAAATAAGCCATTTTCAAGAATCCTTCTTTCTTAAAAGTATTAGGCTTTTTCCTCTCTTATAGCTTGATGAACTGTATGGACTTTTATGTGCATCTTCATAAACATAAAAAACCACTGAGGATGTACTCAGTGGCCAAAAAGACATCATTCAACTTACATCCCTCCCAAAACGCTTACGAGGTTAGCTGTCGGATTAGGACTATGAGAGTAGCCCCTCCTTTTTCAAGGATTCACCCCAAGTAACAAAACGTTACAAAATGGTTCCCCCGCTCCTTAAAAGGATTCAGCGATTTAATCATATTCAATTTTACAGAAATTATCTTACTCAGTTTATGAAAAATTGTAAAGAGACAAATAATCGTTGCCATGTAAATGGGTAAGGCGTTAAAACTTTTATATCGCCCTGATTTTTAAACAATTATTATATATTTTTAAACAGTTTTATTATTCGTGTACAAAATTATCTAGTTTTGTAAAAAATTTCGATTAAATTTACTGAATAAAACATCAATGCTTCTTTCCAAGTTCCGTAGGTTATGAGTATAGGCTGTATCAATAGTGGTTTATTTGGCACTCACCCCTCTTATAAAATAAAAAAAGAAACCTTGAAAGAGTGTCGCACACTCATTCAAGGTGTTTATAATTACTTATATTGTACGGTTCCTAAAAATCTAAACTGATTTTTTTCATTGACATTTCCATTATATTGAAAGTTATAAAGTAAAATAACTGAGTTCGCTTCTTGATTTAAACGCTCACCGCAAAGCTCTATAAATTTTGGAATTATCTCCTCATCATAAGAAAAACCTTCAAGTAGAACACGTAAATCATTCGATGGTTCATCATAGAATTCTACTTCTCTAAAATCTTCATTATAGTAATCAATGTTAAAGTCTTTTTCAAATTCGGAAGGTAGTAAATCTCCATCTTCTGTATAACTATTCAAAATATAGTTTTGAAGATCCTTATATGACTTAGAGTTGCCAATAAATAATGATACAAACCCTTCCTTTTCCATATATTTCATACTCCTCCTTAGCTTTTTTACGGTCTAAGACTTTCCGGTAAAGATTCCACTCCACCTTCTAGTCTATAATTAGCCCAATTTTGGAGTCGTCTCTTAAATGTTGCATAATCTGGTGAAGAATCAATAATCTCTAACAATTCATTATGAGCTTTCGTAGAACCCTTCCCGCCATGAACTCCTTTTGGATTAACAAACTTCACATCTTCTATAGCAGTTCTTAATTCCTTAATTTGTTCTGCTGTTATACCCCACCGTTTAAAAGTAGGAGCTCGAGATACTAAATGCCACTCATGAAATCCACCTGGATGTCTAAGTCTACTTTCAATGGCTTTTCTTAACCTAGGGTCAGACCATACTTTATCAAACTTATCAGGAGCTAGTGAATTAAACCATCTATTAAATTCACCATTCTTTACAGATGGAACTGAATTAAGATTAACAGTACCCTTAGGAAATTATAAAAATGTACTTTATAAACGGATGGCAGTTTCACTAACCACCACCCATTATATCAACTGACTTTCCGTTCAGGCATGATATTAGCGGTCTTGTGTTTCATCATACCATAGATAATATTGACAAGTCCTCTCATAATGCAAATAAGCGCTTGTTGTTTGGTTTTACCTTCTGCTAGCTTTTTCTGATAATACTCGTAAAACACAGGATTTCGAGGAGTTTTACTGCCTTTACAAATATATGACATCAGGCAAATATGGGAATTGACGGATTAACACATTCGCTACACATTGGGCATCCCAACTGTCATGCTTTTGGGTCATGGCATAGCTGCTCTCGCTATAGTAATCGGAATAAAGGGAGGAAAAGTTGCGAAAAAAAATTTCAAAAGGCAAGGAGAAAGCGAAGGTAAGCTTTTGGGAGATAAAAACGGTAGTAACTGATGATTTTTCAGCTGTTTATTGTTGATGAAAATTATAAAATTGGACATCTTTTTCAAACTCATCCTGTGCGTACAAGGCAATTCTAAAAATTATCATGCAGGAGTTTCAAGGGTTATTTGTATATGTTGTACTACAAAGGGAGTTATTCGGCACTACACACCCTATAAAAAAGACCTTGAAAGAGTCATAATACTCTTTCAAGGTCTTTAAATTTATGCATTGTGTAACACTTTTTTTGCAGCTTCGCTATTTGGCATTATCTTTAATATTTCTTGAGCAATTGCTTTAGCTTCTTCTTTACTAATTAACTTTTCTGGAATGTCATGGAATAACAACAAATGTTCTTTCAAGCTAACATCTTCAGGGCTTAATTCAACTGCTCTTTTAGCATGGTATAATGCACTTGCGTAAGCGTCTGGTAAATGGCACAATGCAGTACTTAATAACTCTGAAGCTAAGTAATGATAATATGCAGTCTCATTATTATTTATCAAATAACAGACAAATGAATAAGCACTTATACTCTCTTCATCAAATCCTAATTCAAGAACAACTTGCTCTAAAGTATTTCTATCTTCATTCTCAATATATTCTTTTGCTTTTTGAAAATCACCCGATGTTATTAATTGCTTTATCTTTTCCTTCATAGTTATTTCACCCACGCATCAGATATTCTTATTGTTCCATCAGGTAGTTTTTTGTATGTCACCTGTACCAATTGTCCATTAACCATTTTAACTCTAGAAGAAACAGATTTATAAGGTATATCTGCACCATTATGTATTACATCGATGATAATTTCTTTTATTTTCCCCCAATTCTTATCAGGCACAAGTTTTTCCCATTGATGATTAGATTTTTTACTTCCATTTATAATATGCTTTATCTGATTACTGTTAAGTTTCCCTATTGCATCATGTACTTTAGAAGAAGGCAATAGCTTAACTTTACCCGTACCCTATGTAGTAATCTTAAAAGCTATTATAAAAAAAGACCACCTATTAAATTACCTTTCGCTCTGTTATATTCGGCAATTGATAAGCGGTTTTATTCTTCATCATGCCATAAATAATATTTACCAGCATTCTCATGATACAAACCAACGCTTGTCCTTTTGTTTTGCCTTCCTTTCGCTTGCGTTGGTAGTATTCATAAAATATAGGATTTCTTGGCTTTTTACTTTCTTTTGCCACTTGTATTTGTTGTATCGCTAATTGATAAAATAACGCATGTAACGTTCGATTGCCTTGTTTGCTTTTGTGGTCTTTTCCTTTTCCTCCAGAGCCAAAATGCACAGGCGCAATTCCCGCATAACGAGCAAGTTTATTGGCATTTGGAAAACGCTGAATATCTCCAATCTCGGCAACCAAGGCGGATGCTGTCACTACATCAATCCCCGGCATTGTCTCCAGTTGGTAATCGAGTAATTTCATTAATTTTCTTAGTTCTCCTTCGACCAATGCCATTTCCTGCTTGTTAAGTGAAACCATTAATAATAAAAAGAACCTTGAAAGGCATATAGCCAGTCAAGGTTTTCAATTTATTGTTAAATACCTTATATAATTTTTTAAATCCGGGGAGGAATCCTGAGAAGCATCCTTTCTCAAAAATGGCTTTAAAAATCATCGTAAGCATCACCTAACGGTATAAAATCTTCTTGTAGCCAGTACCAATGTCTACCTCTATTTTCTATCAATCGTTCTAATAAATCGGTAAAAGAAGTCGCTATAATAGAACACTCTCCTACCACCCCATGCCTATCATAAAAGCTGTCATAGCACCTACCGAGCCTACCCGGATTCAAATCAATCGTAATGTACTCTCCATTTCTATCCGTTGCACAGATATACCAATCGGATGAAATATCTTCTTCACATAACTCCCCTACAATAATAGGGTTAGCTAACTGAAAATCCTGAGGAGGGACTATTAAAATGGAATAATCAGCCTTTTCAAATAAAAGCGCCCCCCCACATAACTCATAAAACTTATACACATCATCAGGTAAAATATGCGATGTACTCACATTTGGAATACCAGCTGGAGGATAAACTACACAATCCCCTAAACTTTTTATTTTATTAATTAAATTCTCAATCCTCATTTTTCTTCACTACTCCCGATAAATATATTGATGAAATGCACGATAATACCCTCTTCTAGCAGACTGGGGAACACCAGCAGCATCGAACATTCTCTCTGTTAATTGTTGCATTTCTCTCGGCGAAACTGTTTTCCAATCTACTTTTCCTCCAACGTTTTTACCGGTTTTTTCGTATAACCATTGTCTATATACTGCTTTTGTGACATCATGTTGTGCTTTTGTCAAAGCAACTGTAGGGGTATCAGCACCTCTACTTACATAGTTTGGTACATTATGCTTAGCCCAGACATCTAATATACCATGGTGATTTTCTAGTGGTGCATTGCTTGGACGATACGGTACGACATCATACGGTCTAACATTACCCGTACCCTTAGTGCCAAGTTCAACGCCATCGTTGCCTGCTTTACTTCCGCCTACATTTATCCCATCCATCTTACTTAACCAAGCTTGAATCTTATTCTCCACCGGAACCTTAACATTCCCAACCCCTTCTATGGCCAATCCCATTTGCCGGCTTGGCAGGAGGTGTCTTAAGTTTGTTGCGGCGTTGTCTACGAACCGACCGACTTGCAACGAACCTTTTCTCGCACCGGTTTTTAAATGCTGCGGCATTTCTTTCGTCCATGCCTTGGCACTCCTGATGCGGGCCAATATGCTGTTTTCCGCATGGACAACCAGGTCGCAGGCACGTTGTGATTTCTGGTGCAAGCCAGCTTTCAAGCTTGTAAATAGCTTGGGATCCATTGCTTCTAGAAGAGGTGCGAACCGGGCGGCGCTGCTGAATGTGGAAAGCCCCTTTACGCCAGGGACGATATCCAATGGAGAAAGGACACCACGAAATACTCGTTCGTCTGTTTTCAACTCTCTCCCTGAAATCCAGTCTTTTCCGGAAACGGCTGAACGTAATTCCAGTGTACCATAAGCTGCCCCCAATGCCATCCCTGCTGGCGGACAAATGAAAGAAGTGCCTACTATGACAGCCAGTGCGGTTATTTGTCCCCAAAATTCTTTGTTCATCTGCCCATCTTTGATCGATTCATACTGAAAAGCCCGGGAATTCAATGCTGTTTGTATATATTCTTGTTTCGAAAAATTTGCTTTAGGGTTCAGTTCTTTCCATGAAGCGTATTCCCGTTCTATCAACTTAGCATAGTAGTTGCTGCCAATGAACAGATCTTCTAGTCCAACTTCCGCTTTCGGCACGTCGATTGTTTGTTGCGTGCCGTATGCTCCGGGAGCGACGACCGTTTTTTTGGCGCCAATGTGATTTTTCGTTTTGATCTTTGATATGGATAAGTTGCGCATCGCTTCCACAAAAGCATCGATCTCTTGATAAAACGGATCATCGATGGTGCGGTCAACAATCTCTCCGACACGGCTGCTAAAGCGGTGCAAGACGAGATAATCTTCATATAATTGTTGATATTGTTTTTTTCGGTCTGTGTGGGTGAAAGAGATGACACCATCTGTGTCATATTTGGCGATGTCTGCTTGAACGTCTTCGAGAAGATCGTTTAGATCTTTTAATTTATCAATCATGCCTTTGCCCCATATACCGAGACCGACCAGATCGCCAATGCCTTTCTTCGTCTTTTCCCATTCAGAAGGGATATACTTGACATCCACTGCCTTTATGCCTCCGATTGAAACGAAATGGATTCCAATATGTGGAATAGCTGTCCGTTTCATTATATAAGAGAATAATGGAAGTTTTGGTAAATTGAAAGAAAAAAAGGGAATTTTAAGTAAAAAATACCATTCGTTTTTCAGATCATGTTCTTATTTTAGATCGTAGGAACCGATCGAATAGACCTAAACCAATTTTTCCAAAATTGAATGAGAAGGGAATGAGCCGGATGTTTACTTTATTAAAACAGATGGGTCAGGTAAAATGGTTGATACAACATGGATTTCATTGTCGGCAGGCAAACTTTGAAATCTGTTTTAAACGGAAATAAAAAAGAGTCGTCGACCCCCAATCGTGCAAAAATCCCCGGGGATCGACGACTCTTTCAAATCTTTATTGAGCCCAAGCAAATCAAAGATTTGATAAAAATTCCCCTTTTCGTTAAAATAAAAATAACCAGTCAAGCATTAAAAATTGAAATGCTTATTTAACAACGTTTTTTTGGGTTTTTATCTTAACTATGAGGAATTGAAACCGGTTTGATGACTTTCGCTTTTGCCAGCTCAATGTAGTTTTTATCTTAACTATGAGGAATTGAAACCGCTCATAATCATATTCCGTGCCATAAAACGCTATATGTTTTTATCTTAACTATGAGGAATTGAAACATGACGTTTTTGTCACAGCTGACATCAAATTCTTGGTTTTTATCTTAACTATGAGGAATTGAAACTAGAGTTTAATAGCTGACTGTACATATGGACAGCTAGGTTTTTATCTTAACTATGAGGAATTGAAACAATACTACTTCTCGATCAGCGTCGGACTTTAATATCTGTTTTTATCTTAACTATGAGGAATTGAAACCGGAAAATCAAAAGCGCGAAAATCAAAAGCGCAGCCGTTTTTATCTTAACTATGAGGAATTGAAACTCGTCAGTGTCTTTGCCGTAAATAATATTTGCGTATGTTTTTATCTTAACTATGAGGAATTGAAACCTTACATGAATAATTAATAGAAGAAGTATTCGTTCCACTTTTGAAATGAGGGCTTTCAACATTAGTTACATCTAGATCCTTAAGTCTCAACATTCTTTTGCAATACTTATTTTCAAATGTCGATTCTATACCGTGAGAAACACCACAGGAAAAAGACCAACAAAGTCTGAGATCTCATCGATAAAGGGATTATAGAGATTTTAGGCAGAAGAAAAAGAAAGTCTGACGGAAAAGCCTCGGAAAAATCTTCGGATTGCTTACTTATACTCGATATTTGCATCTTTGATCAATCTTTTATATGTTCCACTATTCAAAATCCTTCTTTGAAGTTATCACCCTATAAATCAACATTTCACGTTGTTTCTCTGACATTTCATTTAAGCACGCTTCTCGTTAGAGAATCCATGTCAAGCCCTTGTGGATAGATCACATACATATATGTATATTTATTCAAAATTTTGATAAAGATATACTGCAACACTCTGTATTTTTTTCTTACAGAAAACAAACTAAACTTTTTGAGCTAGTAATAACTTTACAAAAATTTTATAAATCACCGTAAAAAAGATTAAATGAATTGTTTACTTTTTCCTGACTTTTTAAAGATTTTTACTATATTTTTCTCTTTTCTAAACAAAATAAGATTGAATTGTAAGTTCATAGAAAAGAAAGGAGAAAAGGAGAATGGATGAAAGAGTTTTAGAGGTTCAAAGATGACTGAATAAAACCTATGGAGGTAGAGCTGGTTTTAATGAAGTGACTGAAGACGGAATTACTGGATGGGAAACGGTTTATCGCTTAATCCGGGCACTACAATTGGAAATGACAATTGTTTCTTCCAACGGCAATAAAGGAAACTGTTCTCCAATATCAATGATGAAAATCAGAATATTCAGTTAAATCAAAGTGGTTTCGTTCTAAATCTGTGCTGTTATTCGTTTTAGTTCCCTTTAAACGAGCAGAGCGATCTAGTAAAGGTCGTCTTGAATGTTTAACCAGTGCCAATATCAAAACCTATACCTGAGCCACGATCTACTTTAATCAGCTTTAAATGTTCTTCTTTTGGACATAAAAACACGGGGCTGTCCGATAAGTCCCTAAAATGATCGAGTAGGAGGGGGTGACTAACCCCCGACCTCTCACACCACCGTACGTACCGTTCGGTATACGGCGGTTCAATTAAGTATGACGTAGTGCTTGATATCTTTCGAATAGACTTCTTAACCCTCGACGCTTCCAATAGGAGTTGTCGAGGGTTTTGTGTAGGATGGGACTGCAGGCAATCCGCCAATATTTCTTGCGTGTATTGCCCCATTCGAATGCTTTATGGCTTGGAACTTCTAATCCTCTGAGTTTCCGAATTCTTGTTTTCGGGGTTTTCCATTCTTTCCACAAACACATCCGAAGCCTTCGTCTAATCCATTCATCAAATTCTTTGAACTTACTTGGTGTTTCTGCCAAGGCAAAATATCCGCACCATCCCATTAAATACTTATTCAGTTTCTCAATCCTTTTCTCCATTGGATACGGTTTCGACCTTGATGTAATTTCACGGATCTTGTTCTTCAAACGTTTCACACTTTCGTTCGCAATCCGTACCTTTGGAGTCTTATTGAGTGTGAAGCTGAAACCGAGAAACTTCCGTTTCCAAGGACGGTCTACCGCCGATTTCTCTTTATTTACCTTGAGCTTTAACTCCTTCTCTATAAAGTTCGTAATGGAGTTCATGACACGAATTCCTGCTTTCTTTGTTTTCACATAGATGTTACAGTCATCCGCATACCGAACAAACTTATGTCCACGTTTCTCAAGCTCTTTATCCAATTCATGAAGCATGATGTTTGATAAAAGTGGACTAAGCGGGCCGCCTTGAGGCGTTCCCATGTCCGTTTCCATTACCACTCCATTGATCATCACGCCTGATTGAAGATACCGGCGAATTACCTTCAGTAGAATTCGATCTTTGATCGTTTTCGCCAAGATCCCCATCAGTTTGTCGTGATTCACCTTGTCAAAGAATTTCTCTAGGTCTATATCGACTACCCAACGATATCCTTCTTTGATATAACCCTTTGCTTCCCTAACCGCATCATGTCCCCTTCTACCTGGTCGGAAACCATAGCTATGGTTCGAGAAGGTCGGATCAAAGATTTTCGTCAACACTTGGGCAATCGCTTGTTGGATGAAACGATCCGTCACGGTAGGGATCCCTAGAAGTCTTACTCCACCGTTCGGTTTCGGGATTTCGACTCGACGGACGGGTAAGGGCTTGTAGGTTCCTTCTCTCAACGACTGTCGAATGGAGTCCCAATTTTCGTAGAGGTGTCTTCGTAGGTCTTTTACGGACATGCCATCTACTCCGTGACCTCCTTTATTCTGTTCGACTCGTTTCAGTGCCGCCAGGAGATTTTCCCGTGACAAAATCATTTCCATCAACATTGATATCCTCTCCACGTGAACGAATTCTTCTATTTGTGCCATCTTCTGCTCCACCCTCTTGAAGTCCCCCGTGGGATTCACCACTTCCTCCTTCAAGTAAGTCCTATCGGATTGTCTGCTTCCACACAGAAGATGAACGCCTAGCGATTCGTTCTCCTTAATTGTTCAGTCCTTCCTCTTTCGTCTCGAGCTCGAAAAGAGTACTATGACTTCTGCTGACTTCTGACTGTTCAGTTATCTATCACTAGATAGGTTACCAAGGTTACTTGGCGTGCCAGCCAGACCTCCCCGGGTAAGAGTGTAATCTTTCCTTCCATCCATCTGCTTCATTTACTCTGTATCACCTTCGGCAGAAAGGGCTTTGTTTTGTCTTGCAAACTCACCCAGTGATACCTAGCCTCATATGAAGTTCGTGTTCCTCAGACCGGAAGTTTGCCGCTCGCTTCCTTCAGATTCCGCGTCACCACGGACACCCTTGCGTTAAGCTAACTGCTACTTCTGCCTTCGCAGCTCGGGACTTTCACCCTATAGATTACACCCATGCCGGGCGCACAAGCAAGTGGAGAAAAACAATTCGTTTCTCTCCACTTGCTTTTATATTTTTTCGATTTTTATCTGAAAGTAGCTGGCGGATGCCGGCTACTTTCAGGAAGTTGTGGGCTAATGCCACAATCCCAAACTCGACATGTACCTTGTCGAGGCCCCGCAAAGAAAATCTGCGGAACGACCGATTGCCCTTGATGTGACCGAACACACTTTCTGCCTCGACTTTGCGTCGAGCGTAGATAGCGGCTTTCTCTTCACATTCAAGGGCTGTTTTGGCCTTTGCTTTCATTTCTTCGAAGATGGGATTCCAGTGAACTTGTCGGTTGCCTTTCGCTTTTGTGCATTTCGCTTTCAATGGGCAATCGGTACAATCTTCACATTCGTATATTTTGAAGCTTTGTTCATAGCCAGATGGATTCTTTTTGTTTTGGTATTTTTTAAACGTTACTCTCCTTCCATTCGGGCAAATAAAACAATCATCCTCTTCACAATAGGTCCAGTTTTTGGCATTTTTAATGTCTTTTTTGTATGTACGTGTTTGTTCTTTTACATAGCTCCCATAAGGAATTAGAAACTCAAACCGGGGCTCTTTCTCATCACCAACTGCATATACATAGTTTTCTTCACTACCATAGCCTGCATCCGCAATAACTGTTTGGGGCATCGGTAATGAAGTGGAGGCTAGCTTCTCCATATGTGGGATAAAGCAACGTGTATCGGTCGGTCGTTGATGAATAGTATAAAACAAGATAAACTGATTCTCTGTCCCCATTTGCACGTTGTATCCGGGCTTGAGCTGACCGTTTTTCATATGGTCTTCTTTCATGCGCATGAAGGTTGCGTCTTTGTCTGTTTTCGAGTAGCTGTTACGGTCACCGAACATTTCCTTTTGTTCTTTGTATCTTGCCATTCGGGGCAGGAAATCTTCCCGAATTTGTTTCACCGATTTCTTTAATTGACTGCGTTTTTTTCGCTTCTCTTTCCGAATGGATGTATCGGTCTCCTTTTCGATTTCTTCCGTTAGCGTTTCAACTTTTTCTTCTATTTCTTTTGCGGTTTCCTCCAGGTTTTGTTCGGTGATCTCTGTATGTTGATCGCTTTCCTTTTGCCCTGTTCCGGCTTCTAATTGGGTTAATTCATGAATGTGCTTTAGTGTTTCTTGGATTTTTTCTTTTAATTTCTCTTCGAATTTCAAAGTGGATTTTTTCCACACAAAAGAATACTTATTGGCATTGGCTTCGATCTTAGTGCCATCCAAAAAGTAGTTTTCCATCGTGATGTAATGTTCTTTTATCAATTTGAGAATCATGACTTCAAAGAGCTCATCCATGAAAGCTTTCATCCGTTCCCCTCGGAACTCATTAATGGTGCGAAAATCTGGTTGTTGCATCGCTGAAAGCCACATGGCAGGAATATTTTCTTTAACGAGTTTTTCGATTCCTCGGCAGGAATAAACCTTTTGAGAATAAGCATACAGAATGATTTTCAGCATCATTTTGGGATGATAGGAACTTCTGCCGCCGCCTTTATAATGAGAAAACAATTGTTTATCTGGTATCGCCTCCACCATTTCGTCCACGACACGTGCCACGTGATGTTCGGGTATGAGAGATTCAATATCATAAATCATTTGAACTTGACGGTTGTTATATGGTTTGAAAGTAGGGGCTAAATTTCTTTTGGCAGGAGTTTTTTCTTCTTTTCCATCTAGAGGAAGTGTCATTTGTGTGTTATAATTTTCACGAGTAATCATATGATTGCTCATAAAAAATCGTCCTTTCTGTAATGTTGTGTGGTAACTTCATTTTACTAGAAAGGACGATTTTTTTGTGCATTTTTTTTAAAAAGTGAAAAATGAGGGGCTCCAAAAAGTCAGTTACCCTGACTTTTTGGACAGCCCCTAAAACTGTGCAATTTTTTATAAACGGTATGACTTTATTCAAAGCCACATATCCACTGCCCAATTGCTTTATTCGACTGTTACGCTTTTGGCTAGGTTGCGTGGTTTGTCGACGTCGCAGCCGCGGTGAAGGGCAGCGTAGTATGCAATGAGCTGCATTGGAATGACGGCAACAAGCGGAGTTAGATCTTCATGAACTTTTGGCAAGATGAAACGGTCATCATCTTCTTCAAGTCCTTTCATGGAAATAACGCATGGATATGCACCGCGGGCAACAACTTCTTTTACATTTCCGCGAATGCTTAAGTTTACATGCTCTTGGGTTGATAAAGCAATGACCGGTGTTCCGTTCTCAATTAACGCAATGGTTCCATGCTTTAACTCGCCGCCGGCAAATCCTTCCGCTTGAATGTAGGAAATTTCTTTTAATTTGAGCGCGCCTTCTAAGCAGACGTAATAGTCAACGGCACGGCCGATAAAGAAGCAGTTTCGAGCTGTCAAAAGATAGTCTCGGGCAATTTGTTCCATTTCATCCTTTTGGCCGCATAGTGTTTCCATTGCATTCGAAATAATGGCAAGTTCTTGCAATAGGTTAAAATCAAGCTTGATTCCTTTTGTTTCAGCTGCAACAGCTGCTAAAATGGCAAGAACCGCAATTTGTGCTGTATATGCTTTTGTAGACGCAACCGCAATTTCAGGTCCGGCATGAAGTAGCAGCGTATAGTCCGCCTCACGGGAAAGAGTTGAACCCGGAACATTCGTTATAGTTAATGCTTTATGTCCAAGCTCCTTCACTTGAACAAGCACCGCACGGCTGTCTGCCGTTTCTCCGCTTTGTGAAATGAAAATAAACAGCGGATTATTTGATAAAAGCGGCATATTGTATGAAAATTCACTGGCAACGTGCACTTCTGTCGGTACTTTTGCCCATTTTTCGATTAATTGCTTTCCTACAAGCCCTGCGTGATAGCTCGTTCCGCACGCTATAATATAAATGCGGTCCGCTTCATGAACAGCTTGAACAATTTCTTGATCAATTTTTAATTGATCGTGTTCGTCTTGATATTTTTGAATAATTTTACGTATAACAAGCGGTTGTTCATCAATTTCTTTCAACATGTAGTGAGGGTATGTTCCTTTTTCAATGTCGCTTGCATCAAGTTCAGCAGTATATGGAGCGCGTTCTATTACGTCCCCGTTTAAATTTTTGATTGTCACTTGATCACGAGTGACAATAACGATTTCTTTATCCATTAATTCGACAAATTGATTTGTTACTTGCAGCATTGCCATGGCGTCTGAAGCAACAACATTAAAGTCTCCGCCAAGTCCCACAAGAAGAGGGCTTTTGTTTTTCGCAACATAGATCACGTCTCGGTTATTTTCATCTAATAGAGCGATCGCATAAGATCCCTTCAACAAGGATAATGTTTGGCGAAATGCTTCTTCGACACTTAAACCTTTGTTGACAAATTGTTCAATTGTTTGAACAATAACTTCCGTATCCGTTTCACTTTTTAATTCAACATTTTGTAAATACTCACGCTTTACTTGCAAATAGTTTTCAATGACACCGTTATGCACAAGTGTAAAGCGTTTGGATGCACTTTGGTGAGGATGCGCATTTTCTTTGCTAGGCGCTCCATGAGTAGCCCACCGTGTGTGGCCAATTCCGATGGAAGCTGAAACATTTGCGTCCACACCTTCACGAAGCTCCGCAATGCGTCCTTTTTCTTTAAATACATATGTTCCTTCTCCGTTTAATACTGCAATACCTGCAGAGTCGTAGCCTCTGTATTCTAATTTTTCCAAACCGCGCAATAAAATTTCCTTGCAGTCTTGTTGTCCGATATATCCTACAATTCCGCACATAGTCTTAGTTTCCTCCCCATTTAAAGGGGACAAAAGAAGCCTGAACAACTGGGGACAGATCTCTTTCCAGCCATCAAAGCTTCTCTGTCCCCTCACACATGTTTTGTAAAATGTATCCCGTTATGTCACAGTCTTTTTGTGCAAAGAGTCGCCTCTTTGTTTTAAGACGTGACTTTACGGCTGTACGGGAAGGCAACCGGGAGGCATCCGCCGAAACTTCGATAAACCTCCTCCTCGTCAACTAAGCAGATGTCCGCTCCTGCTTAGTCCAGGCGCTTTACAATAAAAAATTTTCTAACTGCCCACCTTTCTATTCTAGAATGTGCTAAAACAATTTATATATTACAATATGGAAAAGCAGTTCGTCAATTCATTTCTGTCTTTCCATATTGTATTATATGATTTCAAGCGTTTTCTCGATACAATGAATATTCAATAAAGAAAGGGAGCTTGCCTCCCCACAACCTCCTGAAAGTAGCCGGCATCCGCCAGCTACTTTCAGATAAAAATCGAAAAATAAATCGAGTAGGAGGGAGCGATTAACTCCCGTCCTCTCACACCACCGTACGTACGGTTCCGTATACGGCGGTTCAATTAAGATAATTGACGCAAGTCTTTATAACTTCCGTGAATAGCTGTTCTCTTTATGCCAGTGGTCACTCCACCCTCCAAGAGATCTCCCACGGGATTCACCGCTTCCTCCCTCAAGTGAGGTACTACGTTTTCTGTGTTCATCATGACTCACTGAATGCCAAGGGCTATTCTCTCTTAATTGTTCGGTCCTTCTTAGTTGTTCTAGACCAACTAATACTATGACCTCTGCTGACTTCTGACTGTTCAGCTATCTATCACTAGATAGGTTACCAAGGTTACTTGGCGTGCCAGCCAGACCTCCCCGGGTAAGAGTGTAATCTTTCCTTCCATCCATCTGCTTCATTTACTCTGTATCACCTTCGGCAGAAAGGGCTTTGTTTTGTCTTGCAAACTCACCCAGTGATACCTAGCCTCATATGAAGTTCGTGTTCCGAGAGACCCAAAGTTTGCCGCTCGCTTCCTTCAGATTCCGCGTCACCACGGACACCCTTGCGTTAAGCTAACTGCTACTTCTGCCTTCGCAGCTCGGGACTTTCACCCTATAGATTACACCCATGCCGGGCGCACATCGAGTAGGAGGGAGCGATTAACTCCCGTCCTCTCACACCACCGTACGTACGGTTCCGTATACGGCGGTTCAATTAAGATAATTGACGCAAGTCTTTATAACTTCCGTGAATAGCTGTTCTCTTTATGCCAGTGGTCACTCCACCCTCCAAGAGATCTCCCACGGGATTCACCGCTTCCTCCCTCAAGTGAGGTACTACGTTTTCTGTGTTCATCATGACTCACTGAATGCCAAGGGCTATTCTCTCTTAATTGTTCGGTCCTTCTTAGTTGTTCTAGACCAACTAATACTATGACCTCTGCTGACTTCTGACTGTTCAGCTATCTATCACTAGATAGGTTACCAAGGTTACTTGGCGTGCCAGCCAGACCTCCCCGGGTAAGAGTGTAATCTTTCCTTCCATCCATCTGCTTCATTTACTCTGTATCACCTTCGGCAGAAAGGGCTTTGTTTTGTCTTGCAAACTCACCCAGTGATACCTAGCCTCATATGAAGTTCGTGTTCCGAGAGACCCAAAGTTTGCCGCTCGCTTCCTTCAGATTCCGCGTCACCACGGACACCCTTGCGTTAAGCTAACTGCTACTTCTGCCTTCGCAGCTCGGGACTTTCACCCTATAGATTACACCCATGCCGGGCGCACATCGAGTAGGAGGGGGTGACTAACCCCCGACCTCTCACACCACCGTACGTACCGTTCGGTATACGGCGGTTCAATTAAGTATGACGTAGTGCTTGATATCTTTCGAATAGACTTCTTAACCCTCGACGCTTCCAATAGGAGTTGTCGAGGGTTTTGTGTAGGATGGGACTGCAGGCAATCCGCCAATATTTCTTGCGTGTATTGCCCCATTCGAATGCTTTATGGCTTGGAACTTCTAATCCTCTGAGTTTCCGAATTCTTGTTTTCGGGGTTTTCCATTCTTTCCACAAACACATCCGAAGCCTTCGTCTAATCCATTCATCAAATTCTTTGAACTTACTTGGTGTTTCTGCCAAGGCAAAATATCCGCACCATCCCATTAAATACTTATTCAGTTTCTCAATCCTTTTCTCCATTGGATACGGTTTCGACCTTGATGTAATTTCACGGATCTTGTTCTTCAAACGTTTCACACTTTCGTTCGCAATCCGTACCTTTGGAGTCTTATTGAGTGTGAAGCTGAAACCGAGAAACTTCCGTTTCCAAGGACGGTCTACCGCCGATTTCTCTTTATTTACCTTGAGCTTTAACTCCTTCTCTATAAAGTTCGTAATGGAGTTCATGACACGAATTCCTGCTTTCTTTGTTTTCACATAGATGTTACAGTCATCCGCATACCGAACAAACTTATGTCCACGTTTCTCAAGCTCTTTATCCAATTCATGAAGCATGATGTTTGATAAAAGTGGACTAAGCGGGCCGCCTTGAGGCGTTCCCATGTCCGTTTCCATTACCACTCCATTGATCATCACGCCTGATTGAAGATACCGGCGAATTACCTTCAGTAGAATTCGATCTTTGATCGTTTTCGCCAAGATCCCCATCAGTTTGTCGTGATTCACCTTGTCAAAGAATTTCTCTAGGTCTATATCGACTACCCAACGATATCCTTCTTTGATATAACCCTTTGCTTCCCTAACCGCATCATGTCCCCTTCTACCTGGTCGGAAACCATAGCTATGGTTCGAGAAGGTCGGATCAAAGATTTTCGTCAACACTTGGGCAATCGCTTGTTGGATGAAACGATCCGTCACGGTAGGGATCCCTAGAAGTCTTACTCCACCGTTCGGTTTCGGGATTTCGACTCGACGGACGGGTAAGGGCTTGTAGGTTCCTTCTCTCAACGACTGTCGAATGGAGTCCCAATTTTCGTAGAGGTGTCTTCGTAGGTCTTTTACGGACATGCCATCTACTCCGTGACCTCCTTTATTCTGTTCGACTCGTTTCAGTGCCGCCAGGAGATTTTCCCGTGACAAAATCATTTCCATCAACATTGATATCCTCTCCACGTGAACGAATTCTTCTATTTGTGCCATCTTCTGCTCCACCCTCTTGAAGTCCCCCGTGGGATTCACCACTTCCTCCTTCAAGTAAGTCCTATCGGATTGTCTGCTTCCACACAGAAGATGAACGCCTAGCGATTCGTTCTCCTTAATTGTTCAGTCCTTCCTCTTTCGTCTCGAGCTCGAAAAGAGTACTATGACTTCTGCTGACTTCTGACTGTTCAGTTATCTATCACTAGATAGGTTACCAAGGTTACTTGGCGTGCCAGCCAGACCTCCCCGGGTAAGAGTGTAATCTTTCCTTCCATCCATCTGCTTCATTTACTCTGTATCACCTTCGGCAGAAAGGGCTTTGTTTTGTCTTGCAAACTCACCCAGTGATACCTAGCCTCATATGAAGTTCGTGTTCCTCAGACCGGAAGTTTGCCGCTCGCTTCCTTCAGATTCCGCGTCACCACGGACACCCTTGCGTTAAGCTAACTGCTACTTCTGCCTTCGCAGCTCGGGACTTTCACCCTATAGATTACACCCATGCCGGGCGCACAAGCAAGTGGAGAAAAACGCATTGTTTTTCTCCACTTATTTATTTTAGAGACTTACCGGACAGCCCCGTCTCTTCATCATTCAACGCCCATTTCCGCTTTGATAACTTCCACAATTTTTTTCACGTACCTCTGGCATTCATCTTCCGTCGGCGCTTCGGCCATTACACGAACGAGCGGTTCTGTTCCGGAAGGACGTACGAGAATTCTTCCATTTCCGTTCATTTCTTTTTCTACTTCTTCTATAACAGCTTTTACTTTTTCATTTTCCATGACAGCCTGCTTGTCCTGCACCTTTACATTGATCAAAAGCTGCGGGAATTTTTTCATTTCACTCGCAAGTTCAGAGAGCTTTTTGCCTTTTGTCTTCATTATGTTGACAAGCTGAATCGCTGTTAAAAGACCGTCGCCCGTCGTATTGTAGTCAAGAAAAATAATATGTCCGGATTGCTCTCCACCTAAATTGTAGTTGTTTTTCTTCATCGCTTCGACAACATAGCGATCGCCGACAGCGGTTTGAACGCTTTTTAGTCCATTTGCCTCCAAAGCTTTATAAAAGCCTAGGTTGCTCATAACTGTCGATACAACAGTGTCCCCGTTCAGCTTTCCCTGCTCTTTTAAATATTTGGCGCAAATAAACATAATTTGATCCCCATCAACAATTTTTCCGTTCTCATCAATGGCAATCAAACGGTCCCCATCACCGTCAAACGCTAAACCTATATCTGCTTCTTTTTCTTTCACAAATTCCGCTAACGTTTCTGGATGAGTAGACCCAACCCCATCGTTAATATTCAGACCATTTGGAGATGCACCGATTGTCGAAACATCTGCATCCAAGTCGGCAAAAAGATGTGTAGCTAGTGATGATGTGGCTCCGTGCGCACAGTCCAAAGCGATATGTAAACCAGTGAACTCTTCGTCAACCGTCTGTTTTAAATATTGCAAGTATTTTTGTACGCCTTCAAAATAATCACTCACTTGCCCCAGATCAGAGCCGGTCGGTCTAGGAAGGTTATCTTCTTCTTGATCGAGCAGCGCTTCAATTTCTTCTTCTTGTTCATCGGAAAGCTTAAAACCATCAGGGCCAAAAAATTTTATTCCGTTATCTTGAACAGGATTATGCGAAGCGGAGATCATGATGCCTGCTTCGGCTCCTAATGCCTTTGTCAAATAAGCAACACCTGGTGTGCTAATGACTCCAAGCCTCATTACCTCGGCGCCAATGGAAAGAAGCCCGGCAACTAAAGCACCCTCAAGCATATGACCTGAAATGCGGGTATCCCGGCCAATCAACACTTTTGGTCTATTTTTATCTTTTGTTAACACGTACCCGCCAAAGCGTCCTATTTTAAACGCTAATTCAGGAGTGAGTTCACTGTTGGCAACTCCTCTTACTCCGTCTGTACCGAAATATTTTCCCATGAATCATCGCTCCTTTTAAAAAATATCACTTAATTTGAAGCTTCTTCAGCAGACTTTTTCTGTTCAGATGGTTCAACTGAATCGTTATTTTCTTCTATTTGATTTCTTCTTTCATTATCTGCTTCTTCCAACGAGTTTTCTTTATTGGATAAGCGAATCTTCACTTTTTCACTCGATAAAACTGTCGAGAGGTTGTAACGGTTTTTGGCCTCCACATTTACTTCATGTTCTCCTTCATCTAACCCCGCAACATTCACATACAATTCGATATCAGATTCTTTTACGTTTTTCAAAACACTGTCTTTTCCTCGCACAACAACATCCAGCTTTCCTGTGTCCGGATCAATAAATTCAATTTCCTGATCGTTTCCTAAACCGATGACTTTGATCGGCACCTGTTTAAACGTCTTTTCTTCTCGTTTTTCAATATCTATTTTAATTTGAACTTTATTCGGGACAACGTTTGTCACTCCATCCGGAGCAGGAACATCAGCTTCAACTGTCGCATTTTCTTTGATTTTGCTTAAGTCGACAGATACATCATCAATAGACTCTATTTGCTCTAGCACATCCTTTGGACCATAAATTGTCACTTGGCTAGGGATCGATTGAATCGATGATATGCTCAGTCCATCAGAAAGCTTTCCTGTTGTTTTGATTTTTAAGGGTACAGATTTCGATTTCGTTGGGCTTTCTACCGGCACTGTTACGGTAACCGCTAACGGTTCGATTGTAACAGGCAGGATGTTCCCATTTGCATCGTATACTGTCACTTTTGACTTCTGTACAACTGTTCCATCAGCACCTTCCAAACTTACTGTTGCTTTCACAACAGCTACAGCATCAATATGCTCTTTTGCGCCTGTAATTTTTACACTGTCCGGTTTAACAATCGGACGCTCCGCAATGTAGCCTTCCTTCATTTTGTTTTTATTAATAACATCCACTTCAACCGGAAAATTTTCAGATACCTTTTCATGAATACCTACTGTAATGACAGCCGGATCAATGTCAACCTCCAATTGGTCAGACAAGTTTTTATGTTTCAAACGGACACTGTGCGTGCCAACGGATAAATCCGTTAAATCTGCAAAAATTTCAAAGTCCTTGACTTGTTTTGTCGTAGTGACAATACTTTTGGGCCCTTCAATCGTAACGGTGACGGTTTGGGGAATACCGGTGACAACAAATGCACGGTCGTCATAGTATACGTTTACGGGCACATCTGTAATTGTAGCTGTTTCGGTTGTGGATGGCGACCGAAATATATTGTATTTTTCTTCATTATTCGAAGCAGGCGATTCTATATTCACTGAAGCATATAGCATGAGCGCTAGCAACAATGCAATGATGCGCATAAACCAGTTGCTATTCATTAATTTATCCATTCTTTTTCACCCTCCATTGCCAGCGGCTAGAGGAAGCAGCTTTCGTACGGTTAAACTCAGCCAAGAGCATCTCCTTTAACGTTTCTGGAGTTAAATGTCTATGCAGCTCACCATCCTTGGCAATCGATATACCGCCTGTTTCTTCAGAAACAATGATAGTTATACTATCGGTTACTTCACTAATTCCCACTGCAGCGCGATGGCGTGTGCCCAGCTCCTTCGATATAAACGGGCTTTCGGAAAGCGGCAAATAACAGGCAGCAGCGGACACTTGATCTTTTTGTATAATAACTGCACCATCATGTAAAGGGGTATTGGGGATAAAAATATTAATTAATAGTTCAGCAGAAATATGGGCATTTAGTGGTATACCGGTCTCAACATAATCCTCCATTCCTATTTTTCGTTCAATCGAAATGAGAGCACCGATTCTCCTTTTCGCCATATACTCAACAGCTTTTGCTATTGCTTCGGTCATGTTTGTTTGCCCATCATCTTCCTGGCTAGCTGCCCTTGCAAATAGACGTCCCCTTCCTAATTGCTCAAGGGCTCTGCGAAACTCCGGCTGGAAAATAATGATGATAGCCAAAAAACCCCAAATCAACACTTGGTCCATTAACCATTGCAAAGTATTCAAGCCTAAATATTGGCTTAACACTCTAACGATAATGATTACGATAATTCCTTTTAAAAGCTGAACAGCTTTCGTTCCACGAATCACCATAATCAATTTATAGATAACGAACCAAACGAGGAGAATATCAATGACATCTATGAGGTAATGCAAAAGAGAAAAATCCCCTAAGGTCATATTGTTTTCCTCCAATAGTTCATCAAATCGCGATTGATCTATTCTAATCAAACTTCTAGGTTTGAAAATCTCTCTAATCAAAATTCCACTTTATTATATCATAACTTTTCCTAAATGCACTTAAACATAAAAATAGACCATCCTACTAAAGATGGCCTATTGTTTAAAAACCTCTGACAGAGTCGATTTTACTTCATACCACAGCCACTCAAACAATTCGTTTATTTCCTCAACCTCTCCGGTAACTTGACCGGCAGAAGCCAAATATTGGTCTCCGTTAATCACCGTTACATTTCCTTCAACTTTTCCTTCTATTTTAATATCACCGTTTTTAACAGTAATATCACCTTTCACCGTTTCTCCTTCAGGCACAATAACAGTACGGTTGTCAACAACCAAATTATCATACTTTGTTACGCTGAATTGGCTTTCTTCATAAGAAGCAAATAAACTTCCAGTCATTAGAATAACAAATAGTGCAGCGGCTGAAAAGAAAGGATGATTTCGGAACCAGCGTCTAGTTGAGACCGTACGCTTTTCTTTCGGCAGTTTTTCTAACACCTTTTGCGTAAAATCTGTCGGTGCTTCAACATGTGAGATACTCTTGACAAACGCTACAGCTTTTTCCAATTCTTGATAATGTGCCTTGCAATCCTCACAAGATTGCAAGTGTTTTTTTAACTCACGGCCTTCATCCTCATGCAAATCCCCGTCCAAATACTTATGGATCATCTCCTCTACATGCTTAGGACATTTCATCTTACTCACCCCAATCACAAATGCCTTAATTGTTTGCGTAAAGCCTCCCGTCCCCGGTGTATTCTTGTTTTAACTGTTCCGACTGGAAGTTCCAATATCTCTGCGATTTCTTGCAAGGATAGCTCCTCAATATATCTCAATACGATGACTGATCGATATTTATCCGGCAGTTTTAAAATTTCTTTTTGAATCGTTTCTTGCAGTTCAATTGCTTCAACTTCTTTTTCAGGCATTGCAATATCAGATGATACTTGGGAGTACATTGTTAAGCCATCAGTCCCCGCAACTTCTGCATCTAAATAATAGTCCGGCTTCTTTTTCCGAATACGATCAATCGATAAATTGGTTGCAATCCGATAAATCCATGTAGAAAATTTTTTGTTCATATCAAATGAATGGATGTTCATATACACTCTTATAAATGCTTCCTGTGCTATGTCCTCAGCTTCATGGACGTTTCCCAGCATTCGATAACAAAGTTGAAAAATTTTATCTTTATATAATTCAACAACTTCTGCAAATGCATTTTGGTCGCCTTTTTTAATTTGTTTGATCTTTTTATTTATAAATTCTTCCATTTTTCTACCTCCGCAGTTGCGGGTACATCATGATACGAATTCGTTCCCCAAAGGTTTCATTTTTTTATAAATCTATTCTAGCAAATTTTAGGAATTTATGTTTTCATCTGCAAGAAAAATTTTTTCCTTTTGTAGCAAAAACCTTTCTTATTCCCATTTCTGGGCTTTTTATAAAGAAACGTCCAACTTGTCATAATGAAAAATGACATTACAAATTTTTTCAGAGGGGTTGCACCTCACGCCGCGTTAGGTATTATGATCACAATAGGTTTATAAAGATAAGTGTTTTGGGGGCGATGTTAAAGTGAAGGAAGAGTCTTACTTTACGATTGGCGAATTTTCTAAAAAGACGGGAACAACAATCCGAACATTGCATTATTATGATCAAATTGGACTGCTCAAACCGAAAAAAAATCCTCGTTCTGGACACCGATTATACTCTGCTCATGATGTATTGACACTTCAAAAAATAGTCAGTCTTAAATTTTTAGGATACAGTTTAGAACAAATCAAAGAGTTAATGAATGAAACCAACTTCGATTTAAACTTAAAGGAAACTTTACAGTTCCAAAAAGAAGCGCTTGAAGAACGAAAGGAACATATTGAAGAAGTGCTCAAAGCCATTAAACGAATTCTCACGATTTTAGAAGAAGAAAAAGAAGTGGATAGCAATGTTTTAATGAGTCTTATTCAGAGCATACAAACAGAAAAAGAACAGCGCAAATGGTTAGAACATTATACGTCAAAAGAAGTAGCTGAAAAGCTTTTTGATCAGCCTGAAGAGGTAATGATCTCCCTTGACAAAGAATACATCCAATTATCCCAAGAAACAAAAAGATTGGCAGGAAGACCTGTCGATGATCCTGAGGTAGAAGCGTTAGTCGAAAAATATATGAAAACAATATTAGAATTTATCGGAAAAGAATTAATTAGTGCTATCGGGAATTTAGATGAAGCTGAAATTAAAACTATTGAAAATAAATTGCCATCTCCATTTACACAGGAGGAAGAGGAGTGGCTTCAACAAGTGATGGAACATTATGCGATGAAAGCTGGGCTTCTCCAAGATGAAAATATTGACCGACTTTAGCAAATAAAAAAACTTCACCTCCCCTTTTCCAATTGGGGAGGTCATTTTTTATCTTTGAATTACAGGATGATGGATATTCATTCAGCTCCCATTTTCCCGAAACCTTCCCCAAATTTTATCGAGTGAAGTGTTCCACCGGAAGCCCAATTATCTCTTTCATATTCATCGAAAACTACTGTAACCCATTCTTCTTTCACGTTTAGTATTTGCGCTGCTGCTTTTGTTATTGCCTCAGTAAACTGCTGTTTCTGTTCTGCGGTTCTTCCTTTAGCCAGCTTTACGTTGATAAAAGGCATCGAATCACAACTCCTTTAAGCCGTTTGAATTTATAAATGGTGTCGAAATTTATTCGTCCTCATCCGGATCTGTGCTATTTCAAAAAATGAAACAAGACAGAAGTTTGTCGATATACTTCGTCACAACACCCGTAAAAACCTTTGCTGGGCAGTCATTGTATGCAAAATGTTTTACACAAATCATCCTCTACAGCAACAATCTTCTGGAAAAGAGACTAATTTTTAAAATCAACCAAAAAATCATTTAGGTCATGGTTCCATTTCGGAACAACCGCATTACCAATACTAAAAGGAAAAATACAATTCGCCTTCAATGGTATATCCAAATTTAAAAGGCTGTTATGGGACTAAAAAGGAGAATGCTCCTACATATCATTATTTTGAGATTCAAAAGCGAGGATTAGATATAATCGAAGAATTAGTAACATTTCAAATAAAAAAATCCTGACAATTTCTTGTCAGGAATTAAGTTCATCTCATTTTATAAAATTTTCCCTATTGAATTTAAAAGCGGAAGACGGGACTCGAACCCGCGACCCCCACCTTGGCAAGGTGGTGTTCTACCACTGAACTACTTCCGCACAAATGGTGAGCCATGGAGGATTCGAACCTCCGACCCTCTGATTAAAAGTCAGATGCTCTACCGACTGAGCTAATGGCTCATAAAATTTTTTTCTTCTAATCCATTTTAAAATTTGTCAGATGTCCCTTCCTTTTCCGGTCTTTTCGAGGATGTTAGATACGTCGGGACAACTCGTCGCCTATTCGATGAAGCCTTGCTCGTTGCTCTACCGACTGAGCTAATGGCTCATAAAATTTTTTTCTTCTAATCCATTTTTCATTTGTCAGATGTCCCTTCCTCTTCCTGATTTTTCGAGGATGTTAGATGCGTCGGGACAACTCGTCGCCTATTCGACGAGGCTTCGCCCTTTGTAAAATCTAGTTAAATCTTACTTTCTATCTAATATTTTTACAAAAAAAAGAACAGACATGAACTGTCTTTTTATAATAAATGGCTGGGCTAGCTGGATTCGAACCAGCGCATCACGGAGTCAAAGTCCGTTGCCTTACCGCTTGGCTATAGCCCAATATCACCATTCATCTCTTGACTAATTATATTGTACCAATAAAAAAATCACTTTATACAACAATTTGTTGTTTAATGTGATTTCAATGTTTCATAACATTCTTCGGCATGGTGGAGGGGGACGGATTCGAACCGCCGAACCCTAAGGGAGCGGATTTACAGTCCGCCGCGTTTAGCCACTTCGCTACCCCTCCGATTATTAAAAATGCCGGCGAGAGGAATCGAACCCCCAACCTACTGATTACAAGTCAGTTGCTCTACCAATTGAGCTACACCGGCGCAATAAATACTTTAAATCACACTCAGTTTTTACCTTTGTTTAAATTGTTATGCCAGCCTCATTAAACTTGCTTAAGAAAAGCTTGTTTAGTACATGGTGGAGGATGACGGGATCGAACCGCCGACCCCTTGCTTGTAAGGCAAGTGCTCTCCCAGCTGAGCTAATCCTCCATGGTGACCCGTACGGGATTCGAACCCGTGTTACCGCCGTGAAAGGGCGGTGTCTTAACCACTTGACCAACGGGCCATTTCATTTTCATAACTTAATGACAACCGACATTCGACATTTTAGCACATGGCATAGATAGAAATCAAGAAAAGATTTGCTTTTGAAAAGCTTCCAACCGGGCTCGAACCGGTGACCTCTTCCTTACCATGGAAGTGCTCTACCAACTGAGCTATGGAAGCATGGCTCCGCAGGCAGGATTCGAACCTGCGACCGTTCGGTTAACAGCCGAATGCTCTACCACTGAGCTACTGCGGAATATTTTAATAAACCATATTTTGGTTCACATACAGCTCAATCAGTATATCAAAATGATTTCAAAAGAATGTACTCTTGTATGGTTCTCTACAATAAGCCCAGCTTTCAAAAAGAATTTAAAGGCAGCCTGGCAGCGTCCTACTCTCACAAGGGACAAACCCTCACTACCATCGGCGCTGAAGAGCTTAACTTCCGTGTTCGGGATGGGAACGGGTGTGACCTCTTCGCCATTGCCACCAAGCAGCCTTTTCTGTTTTCCTTCCTGTTGTCAAATGACATCGGAATGTCATTCTTTCAAAACTAGATAACGTTTCTTTCACGAATAGATGCTCTTACTTGGTTAAGTCCTCGATCGATTAGTATCCGTCAGCTCCACGTGTCACCACGCTTCCACCTCGGACCTATCTACCTCGTCATCTTCAAGGGATCTTACTCGCGTTTAGCGATGGGAAATCTCATCTTGAGGGGGGCTTCACGCTTAGATGCTTTCAGCGCTTATCCCTTCCGCACATAGCTACCCAGCGGTGCCCCTGGCGGGACAACTGGTACACCAGCGGTGCGTCCATCCCGGTCCTCTCGTACTAAGGACAGCTCCTCTCAAATTTCCTGCGCCCGCGACGGATAGGGACCGAACTGTCTCACGACGTTCTGAACCCAGCTCGCGTACCGCTTTAATGGGCGAACAGCCCAACCCTTGGGACCGACTACAGCCCCAGGATGCGATGAGCCGACATCGAGGTGCCAAACCTCCCCGTCGATGTGGACTCTTGGGGGAGATCAGCCTGTTATCCCCGGGGTAGCTTTTATCCGTTGAGCGATGGCCCTTCCATGCGGAACCACCGGATCACTAAGCCCGACTTTCGTCCCTGCTCGACTTGTAGGTCTCGCAGTCAAGCTCCCTTCTGCCTTTGCACTCTCCGAATGATTTCCAACCATTCTGAGGGAACCTTTGGGCGCCTCCGTTACCTTTTAGGAGGCGACCGCCCCAGTCAAACTGCCCACCTGACACTGTCTCCCGCCCCGATCAGGGGCGCGGGTTAGAATGTCAGTACAGCCAGGGTAGTATCCCACCGTCGCCTCAGCGCAAGCTGGCGCTCACGCGTCTCTGGCTCCTACCTATCCTGTACAAGCTGTACCCACATTCAATATCAGGCTGCAGTAAAGCTCCACGGGGTCTTTCCGTCCTGTCGCGGGTAACCTGCATCTTCACAGGTACTATAATTTCACCGAGTCTCTCGTTGAGACAGTGCCCAGATCGTTACGCCTTTCGTGCGGGTCGGAACTTACCCGACAAGGAATTTCGCTACCTTAGGACCGTTATAGTTACGGCCGCCGTTTACTGGGGCTTCGGTTCGCACCTTCAGCTACAGCTTAAGCGCTCCCCTTAACCTTCCAGCACCGGGCAGGCGTCAGCCCCTATACTTCACCTTACGGTTTCGCAGAGACCTGTGTTTTTGCTAAACAGTCGCCTGGGCCTTTTCACTGCGGCTCATCATGGCTTATCACCTTGATGAGCACCCCTTCTCCCGAAGTTACGGGGTCATTTTGCCGAGTTCCTTAACGAGAGTTCTCTCGCTCACCTTAGGATTCTCTCCTCGCCTACCTGTGTCGGTTTGCGGTACGGGCACCTCTCACCTCGCTAGAGGCTTTTCTTGGCAGTGTGGAATCGGGAACTTCGGTACTTCCTTTCCCTCGCCATCACAGCTCAAGCACACGGCAAGCGGATTTGCCTGCTTGCCAGCCCTAACTGCTTGGACGCGCACATCCAGCCGCGCGCTTACCCTATCCTCCTGCGTCCCCCCATTGCTCAAACGGTGAGGAGGTGGTACAGGAATATCAACCTGTTGTCCATCACCTACGCCTTTCGGCCTCGGCTTAGGTCCCGACTAACCCTGAGCGGACGAGCCTTCCTCAGGAAACCTTAGGCTTTCGGCGGAGGGGATTCTCACCCCTCTTTCGCTACTCATACCGGCATTCTCACTTCTAAGCGCTCCACCGGTCCTTCCGGTCCGGCTTCGATGCCCTTAGAACGCTCTCCTACCGCTGACACCAACGGTGTCAACCCGCAGCTTCGGTGATACGTTTAGCCCCGGTACATTTTCGGCGCAGAGCCACTCGACCAGTGAGCTATTACGCACTCTTTAAATGGTGGCTGCTTCTAAGCCAACATCCTGGTTGTCTAAGCAGCTCCACATCCTTTTCCACTTAACGTATACTTTGGGACCTTAGCTGGCGGTCTGGGCTGTTTCCCTTTTGACCACGGATCTTATCACTCGCAGTCTGACTCCCAAGGATAAGTCATTGGCATTCGGAGTTTGACTGAATTCGGTAACCCGATGGGGGCCCCTCGTCCAATCAGTGCTCTACCTCCAAGACTCTTCCCTTGAGGCTAGCCCTAAAGCTATTTCGGAGAGAACCAGCTATCTCCAAGTTCGATTGGCATTTCACCCCTACCCACACCTCATCCCCGCACTTTTCAACGTGCGTGGGTTCGGGCCTCCAGCAAGTGTTACCTTGCCTTCACCCTGGACATGGGTAGATCACCTGGTTTCGGGTCTGCGACCTCGTACTATTTCGCCCTCTTCAGACTCGCTTTCGCTGCGGCTCCGCCTTTCGGCTTAACCTTGCACGAAATCGCAACTCGCCGGTTCATTCTACAAAAGGCACGCCATCACCCGTTAATGGGCTCTGACTACTTGTAGGCACACGGTTTCAGGTTCTCTTTCACTCCCCTCCCGGGGTGCTTTTCACCTTTCCCTCACGGTACTGGTTCACTATCGGTCACTAGGGAGTATTTAGCCTTGGGAGATGGTCCTCCCTGCTTCCGACGGGATTTCACGTGTCCCGCCGTACTCAGGATCCACTCGGGAGGGAACGGAGTTTCGACTACAGGGTTGTTACCTTCTCTGACGGGCCTTTCCAGACCTCTTCGTCTACCCCGTTCCTTTGTCACTCCTTAATCGAGTGTCCTACAACCCCAAGAGGCACGCCTCTTGGTTTGGGCTGTTCCCGTTTCGCTCGCCGCTACTCAGGGAATCGCTGTTGCTTTCTCTTCCTCCGGGTACTTAGATGTTTCAGTTCCCCGGGTTGCCCTCCATACCCTATGGATTCAGGTATGGATACTGCCCCATTACGGACAGTGGGTTCCCCCATTCGGACATCTCCGGATCGACGCTTACTTACAGCTCCCCGAAGCATTTCGGTGTTTGTCCCGTCCTTCATCGGCTCCTAGTGCCAAGGCATCCACCGTGCGCCCTTTCTAACTTAACCGTTTCTTCCTAACATGAGCGATCTATTCGTGAATGTCTTTCCGTTATCCAGTTTTCAAAGAACAATGCTTTTTCTCAATGAGCTCCCTTGCTGCTTGAATTGCTTTTAGCCGAACATCCGATCCTTCGAATGGGCTCTCGCATAGGAGCAATGCTTCCAATATTCATCAAACTTATGGTGGAGCCTAGCGGGATCGAACCGCTGACCTCCTGCGTGCAAAGCAGGCGCTCTCCCAGCTGAGCTAAGGCCCCAGGATGGTCTTATTTATGGTGGGCCTGAGTGGACTTGAACCACCGACCTCACGCTTATCAGGCGTGCGCTCTAACCGGCTGAGCTACAGGCCCATCCTGTATTTTTTTATTCAGCTTCTATTCGCTGGGAAATCGACTTTGCGAATTCACCAGCAAACGGGGAAGGATGTGATCCTTCAAAACTAAACAAAACGGAAAAGCGTACCTTTTTCAATGTATATATCCTTAGAAAGGAGGTGATCCAGCCGCACCTTCCGATACGGCTACCTTGTTACGACTTCACCCCAATCATTTGTCCCACCTTCGGCGGCTGGCTCCCGTAAGGGTTACCCCACCGACTTCGGGTGTTACAAACTCTCGTGGTGTGACGGGCGGTGTGTACAAGACCCGGGAACGTATTCACCGCGGCATGCTGATCCGCGATTACTAGCGATTCCGGCTTCATGCAGGCGAGTTGCAGCCTGCAATCCGAACTGAGAGTGGTTTTTTGGGATTCGCTCCACCTCGCGGTTTCGCTGCCCTTTGTACCACCCATTGTAGCACGTGTGTAGCCCAGGTCATAAGGGGCATGATGATTTGACGTCATCCCCACCTTCCTCCGACTTTTAGCCGGCAGTCACCTTAGAGTGCCCAACTGAATGCTGGCAACTAAGGTCAAGGGTTGCGCTCGTTGCGGGACTTAACCCAACATCTCACGACACGAGCTGACGACAACCATGCACCACCTGTCACCCTGTCCCCGAAAGGGGAACGCCCTATCTCTAGGGTTGTCAGGGGATGTCAAGACCTGGTAAGGTTCTTCGCGTTGCTTCGAATTAAACCACATGCTCCACCGCTTGTGCGGGTCCCCGTCAATTCCTTTGAGTTTCAGCCTTGCGGCCGTACTCCCCAGGCGGAGTGCTTAATGCGTTTGCTGCAGCACTAAAGGGTGGATACCCTCTAACACTTAGCACTCATCGTTTACGGCGTGGACTACCAGGGTATCTAATCCTGTTCGCTCCCCACGCTTTCGCGCCTCAGCGTCAGTTACAGGCCAGAGAGCCGCCTTCGCCACTGGTGTTCCTCCACATCTCTACGCATTTCACCGCTACACGTGGAATTCCGCTCCCCTCTCCTGCACTCAAGTTCCCCAGTTTCCAATGGCCGCTCGCGGTTGAGCCGCGAGATTTCACATCAGACTTAAGGAACCGCCTGCGCGCGCTTTACGCCCAATAATTCCGGACAACGCTTGCCACCTACGTATTACCGCGGCTGCTGGCACGTAGTTAGCCGTGGCTTCCTCGTCAGGTACCGTCAAGGTACCGCCCTGTTCGAACGGCACTTGTTCTTCCCTGACAACAGAGCTTTACGATCCGAAGACCTTCTTCGCTCACGCGGCGTTGCTCCGTCAGACTTTCGTCCATTGCGGAAGATTCCCTACTGCTGCCTCCCGTAGGAGTCTGGGCCGTGTCTCAGTCCCAGTGTGGCCGGTCACCCTCTCAGGTCGGCTACGCATCGTCGCCTTGGTGAGCCGTTACCTCACCAACTAGCTAATGCGCCGCGGGCCCATCCTGCAGTGACAGCTAAAAGCCGCCTTTCAACCGAAAACCATGCGGTTTTCGGTGTTATCCGGTATTAGCTCCGGTTTCCCGAAGTTATCCCAGTCTGCAGGGCAGGTTGCCCACGTGTTACTCACCCGTCCGCCGCTAACCTAAAGGAGCAAGCTCCCTTCGGTCCGCTCGACTTGCATGTATTAGGCACGCCGCCAGCGTTCGTCCTGAGCCAGGATCAAACTCTCCAAAAAAAGTTTGTCACCAAATGCTCTTTTAGAATCAACAGGCACGCTTTTCGTTTTGTTCAGTTTTCAAGGATCATATAACTACTTCGACGAAATAACATTATAACAAAACAATTGTGTCCAGTCAATGTTTTTTATTTTTTTCACAATGACTTTCATAATATATCATGGCGTCAAAACGTTTGTCAATACATTTTTTAAAACACTTAACAAACAGCGACGATTAATAATATATCAACTTTAAACTATTTCGTCAACACCTTTTTAAAATTATTTTTAATTCTCCATCCTTATTCATAATTAAAAGTTCAATTCATACAATTTTACAAGATAAGGACAAGGAGGAGCATCAATGAACCGTTTTTACATCATCCATATTAAAAAAATCAAACAATTACTTTTTTTAATCATAATCGCTTTTTTTACTGCTGTCTTTATGTACTTTCAAACAATACCAAATATCCCGGTTTTCACTACAAAGAACGGGCCGAAAGCTATTTATAAAGGAGACGGAAGCGGTAAGAAAGTTGCCTTGACATTTGATATTAGCTGGGGAGATGAAAAAGCAATTCCAATTTTAAATACTTTGAAAAAATATGGACTAACCAATGCAACATTTTTTGTATCCGCCTCATGGGCCGAACGCCATCCTGAAGTAGTCAAAAGAATTATCGATGACGGTCATCAGCTCGGCAGCAAAGGATATGCTTATAAAAACTATACTGAGTTGGACACTAACGAAATTAAGCGTGATTTATCTTTAGCCCAGCATACATTTCAAAAGCTTGGTATCAAGGATATAAAATTGCTGCGGCCCCCAACCTGCCAATTCGATCAAAACGTTTTAAATATTGCTGAACAATATGGATTAACTGTCGTCCATTACAGCGTAAATTCAAATGACTGGCAAAACCCGGGAGTCAACAAGATTATCCAAAATGTTACGAAACACTTAAAACCAGGTGATATTATCCTGCTTCACGCATCAGATTCAGTTAAACAAACTAACCAAGCGTTGCCGGCGATTATTCAACATTTGAAACAAAACGGCCTTAAAAATGTAACCGTACAAGAATTAATTGAAAACAGCAATGCAAGAACGAAAGAACTATCATTCAAATGAAAAGAACTTTGGAAGTAAATTCAAACCAATCGTTTTCAATATTTTGGAAATCAATAAGCATTTTAAAGAGCTATAAGGAAAACTCCTTCAGCTCTTTTTTGCTTTTGGCGAGTCATTTGTCATTTTCGGCAAAATCAACAATTGGTAAGCATTGCAAATTAAAATTGGAAACAGCATTAAATACAGCCAATCTCTATCATTGACACGAAGGGCCGGCATCCACTCAATCACTGAAACAACAACCATAAAAAACAATGCAGGGACAAACGCATCTTTATTCGTCTGTTTTTGCTTAAAATAAGCAATTACAGCAGAAAACAACAAAATGACAACAGCTACTAAAATATACGGGACAATGGAATCTCCAGTTTGCGCAAAAAATTGATATCGAAAATAAACTAAATCAAACAACACAAAAATGATTAACAAGATTTGAACAGAGTTCCATAACGAAACTGAGCGAAAAATGCCTAGGCCAAACCTGTGCACAGTCAAATAAGCGAAAAAGCCCATTTGGCTGATGATGCTGAAAATAAAACCTACTCCGATCAACCAAAACAATACTGCAACAATTTCAACAATATTAAAAGACAAAAACAATTTTTCATACTCGCTCCATCTTAAGATAAAACCAACAATACTTGTCGCAACTCCACCTACAATGAGAGTAGAAAGGAAAAATCGTACCCAATTTCGGCTTTTCACTGCCAACCCCTCCATATTTCGTAAAATATCATATGATTTTATCAATCCAACTTGTATATTACCATATGGCAAAACTTTTTTCGCATAAAAACCAGTTGGTTTCTCAACATAATGGTAGAAGTTATTATTGAAAGGAGCTAAATGAAATATGAGAGGTAGAAATTGTTCGCTCCTCATCATGATGCTTATATGGATGATCGTTGCAGGATGTGCGGATCGGCAGCAAAGTGAACCAATGAATTATGATGAAACAAAAAAAATGGTTGTAGACATATTAAAATCTGACGAAGGAAAAAAAGCCGTTCAAGAAATTATGAAAGATGAAGAAGTTCAACGAAACTTCATTTTAGATCAAAAAACCGTCAATAATACGATTGAAAAAACGTTAACATCAGAAAAAGGGAAGGAATTTTGGAAAAATACATTTGAAGATACAAAATTTGCGGAAGGATTTGCGAAAACATTGCAAACAGAACATGAAAAAGTGATCAAACGTTTAATGAAAGATCCGGAATATCAAGGAATGCTTATGGATGTGCTGAAAAATCCTCAAATGGAAGAAGAACTATTGAAGGTTTTAAAAAGCAAAGAATACCGCCAATATTTACAGCAGCAAATTACAGATGTTCTATCAAGTCCGCTCTTTCAACCGAAAATTGAGGAAGCGCTATTGAAGGCTGCTCAGCAAGCTCAAAGTAAACAACAAGGCGGGGGCAGCTCCGGAAACGAAGGCGGGGGCGGAGGCCAATAGACCTCCTCTCCCTTCCTTTACTTTTCTGTTATCTCAATCACTTTTCTTGCTATATCTAAATAAATTTTCCCTATTGGATGGTTTTCATTATAAACAGACGGAGCAAAGTCCTCTTCATCCCAGTCCGGCTGCTCAAGCGGAATTTGCCCTAATAGAGGGACCTGCAAATCCTCTGCAAGCTTCTGACCTCCGCCTTTCCCAAATACATACTCTTTTTGGCCTGTTAATTTACTTTCAAAATAGGACATATTTTCAATAACTCCTAAAATTTCGTGCTCCGTTTTAATGGCCATTGCACCAGCCCTTGCAGCAACAAATGCAGCTGTTGGATGAGGCGTAGTTACAATGATTTCTTTACTAGTTGGAAGCAATGTATGCACATCTAATGCAACATCACCTGTACCAGGAGGCAAATCAAGGAGTAAGTAGTCCAACGATCCCCATTCAACTTCTTGGAAAAAGTTATTCAGCATTTTTCCGAGCATCGGACCTCTCCAAACAACAGGCGCATTATCTTCAACAAAAAAAGCCATTGATATGACTTGCACACCAAACCGCTCAACTGGAATAATTTTATCCCCGCGAACGATCGGCCGGTTCATGATCCCCATCATATCAGGAACGCTAAAGCCGTAAATATCTGCATCAATAAGACCAACTTTTTTTCCTAGACGAGCAAGGGACACAGCCAAGTTGACAGATACGGTTGATTTGCCGACCCCGCCTTTTCCGCTTGCTATTGCAATAAAGGTTGTTTTTTCATTCGATAAAATGGAAGGGCTTGTACTATCAGAATAATACTTTTGGACAATTTCCTTTGGAAGCTCCGAAAAACGCAGCCCAACAGTCTCGGCACCCGCTTGTTTAAGCTTTGCAACAATTTGCTGCTGGAGTGTTAACTGCTCGCTTGTTCCCGTTTTGGCAATTGCTATTTTTAAACTAATATGTTTTTTTTCGGGCTTGATTTTTATTTCTTCAATCGCATTCAATTCTTTTAAAGATTTATGTAAAAATGGATCTTCCAACTGTTCGACAATGGACCTTACATCTTCTTCCCGCATCGTATCCACAACCACCTTTTTTCCATAAGACTTTTAATAGTATATAGTATAACACATTTCCAACAGTCCATTGAAAATAGATGCCTGAGAAGAATCCATTTATTCCGGTATTTGCTGTTCATTGGAAAAATAACGCAAAACCCCGTTGTAAATGGCGGCTGCCACTTTTTTCTGATATTCTTCAGAAGCAAGAAGCTCTTCCTCAGAAGGATTGGATAAAAATCCTACCTCCACAAGCGCACCCGGTTTTTTTGCATGCTTTAGTAAATAGACACCGCTTATTGGCTTTGCTTTTCGATCTGTATTTCTTAAATTTTTCCTTAATTCATCTTGGATAAATTTCGCAATAGCTTCATTCTCCTGATATTTTCCGTCATAAAATGTTTGCGCTCCCCTCCATTTTGGAGATGGAATAGCATTTAAATGGATGCTCAAAAACAAATCGGCGTCTGATTCATCAATTAGGCGAACGCGCTTTCGAATATCTTCTGATTTTCTCCGGCTATATCCGTGTGTATCGTCCGAAGCCAAATCTTCATCTTTTTCTCTTGTCAATAACACTAACGCTCCCTGCTCTTGTAAATAATCTCGAGCAATATTGGCAATTTTTAAAGTTATATCTTTTTCCAGTAGTTTTTTTCCTACTGCTCCTCCATCGGGACCTCCGTGACCGGGGTCTAAGTAAATGATTTTTCCTGATAACGGAAGATTCCATGATTTCCATGAATTGAAAAGGGAGAATTGATATTGAATGATAAATACGAGAATTAGAAACCCAGCAATAAACAGTGCCCATTTCAGCTTTTTTTTCATTCCGAATCCCTCCTGCTCGTCCCTTCAATTCAATATATGGAAAAGCACGATGATTTATGATTAATACAATTTTAATTTACATCTCTTTTTTCCAGCCGATTCCCACCAGAAAATTGGCGCATTCAAAATTTAACTAATCTGCTCAAACTCGTCATTCTCCCCAACAGATAATATAGCTGTAGAAGCCGTCAACTTTCTGCCATACAGCTGTTTGTGCTTTAATGATAAATCGCCTTATCACTGTTCGGTCCTAGATATGAAGTTTAAATTGGGGGCAATTAGGGATAATGGAATGCTTCACTTGAAAATAAAATTGTATGTCTGATTCAGTTTTTTTACAGCGCTTTTTTTCAAAAAGAAACATTTTAAGAGTATAAAAAAAAGCTCCCGCAAATATGGGAGCTAAGATGAATGTTGCGTTTCAGTTATAACGAGACCGATCAGGCTGGCACGGTCAATTTTATTATTTATATTTGACGGTAACTTTCGTGCTTTTTCCTACATTTCCAGCCTTATCTTTTGCATACACTAGGAGAACTGTTCCGGCTTTTTGTTTTTTGATTGAAACAGAGAAATTTCCGTTTTTATTCGCTTTGCCCGAACCGATAACTTTCTTTCCTGCTTTGACATACACCGTTGAATACGCCTCTGCTTTTCCTGTCACCGAGGAAGATTTTCTTGTCACTTTGTTCACTTTAGGAGCACCCGGCGGTATTTTATCGAGTACCGTCACTTTTCGAGCCGGACTCACATTCCCCGCTTTATCCGTCGCTGTTACGTAAAGAACTGTTCCAGCTTTTTGAGCCGTTTTTAACGAAATTGCGAATTTCCCATTTTTATCTGTCGTGCCGGTGCTCAATACTTTGCTGCCGGCCTTTATTGTTATTTTTGATCCTGCCTCCGCTGTCCCTCTGACCGTTTTATCTTTATTGCTGACCGAATTTACACTCGGAGTACGCGGCGGTGTTTTATCAATTACCGTCACTTTTCGCGCCGGGCTCACATTCCCCGCTTTATCCGTCGCTGTTACGTAAAGAACTGTTCCAGCTTTTTGAGCTGTTTTTAACGAAATCGTGAATTTCCCATTTTTATCTGTCGTGCCGGTGCTCAATACTTTGCTGCCGGCCTTTATTGTTATTTTTGATCCTGCCTCCGCTGTCCCTCTGACCGTTTTATCTTTATCGCTGACCAGGTTTACGCTTGGAATGCTAGGAGGCGTTTTATCCAATACCGTCACTTTTCGAGCCGGACTCACATTCCCCGCTTTATCCGTCGCTGTTACAGACAAAATCGTACCAGCTTTTTGCGGTGCCCGTAATGGGACAGAAAACTTGCCGTCTGATCTAGACGTTCCTTTTCCTAATTCTATTGTTCCTAATTTTACCGTTATCGTTGCACCCGCCTCCGACGTTCCTGTCACTGCTTTATCTGAATCTTTCACTTCATTGACAGCAGGTGCTGTCGGCGGCGTTTTATCAACCACCGTTATTTGAACCCGAGTTCGACAGTCACTAGGCAAACAAAATGCCTCTCATCCCTTGATACCAAAGGGACGAGAGGCATTTGGGCATACGTTGGGCGTGTATCTAGGTGCGAGGATGAATGCCTAGAATCTTCGGAGGAGGCTCCAGCCCTAGAGCCGCAAAGAATTGAGCCTGTTTGGCCGTCAGTTCGGTTCGTTGATAAAGGTCACCGTTTTTTGAAGAAAAATGTCCAAGCATGAGACGTTCGCATTCGTCCCTTACGTTCGGCCACGATTCATAGGTTCGAATCTCCACGATCCGAACTAACAAGAGAGCAAGCCAACTGAGCAGCACATGCGCCCGAATGCGGTCTTCCAAGCGATGATACATAGGCCGCAATTCCAATGTAGACTTCAATGTTCGGAAGGCCTGCTCAATATCCACCAGCTGCTTATACCCGATGGCGACATCTTCGGCAGACAAGGTGTCATCGGATGTCCGGATGAGATATTTGCCGTCGTACTTTTCCGCGTCACGAACCGCTTGCTTGTCGATGCGAAGGGTTCCGTCCTTCAACTGGCGCAAGTATTTTCCGTAGGACGAATGGGAACGCAACCGGCAGGTCGCCTTATGATGGGCTTCGTTTGGGAGTTGGCGAAGCCCTTCTAACTCCTCTTTCAGCGATTCAAGCAGCTTTTCTCGCTCCTTGCGTTGGCGTTCGGCTTCGCTGGGATTGTACACGAGAACATAGCGCTGACGCGCTTCTCCGTCGCCGACGATGATTTCTTTGATGTGCAAATTCTCGTCCACTTCATGATAACGTCCGCGACGACTTAAGGCCTCTTCGACGGCGGCTTTGCCGGATCGCATTTTTTCGCCGACAATGTAGTGTCCGCCGGCCTGTTGCAAGATTCGCAAATTCTCTTCAGAGGAAAAGCCGCGGTCCATGACGCTGATCACACGTCCAAGCTTCCAGCCAATCAAGTCTTGTTTCACCTGTTTGATGACCGTCATGTCCATCGTATTGCCAGGCCATACCCAAGCGCGAATCGGGATTCCTTCCCGGGTGACAGCCAGCCCAATGACGATTTGAACCAAGTCTGGGCGTTTGTCTTTCGAGAATCCTTGTTTTCGAAGCGATTCTCCTTCCGGTGTTTCAGAGGGATCCACTTCGAAGTACGACGAAGTCGTATCGAAGTAAATCAAGTCGACTTCCAAATTCAATAAATCGGCCACAGCATGGAACACTTGACGTTCCAATTCCGGCTGCACGGCCAACAGTTCATCCATCGCCCGGTACAACTGGTGGCTGGCGGCTTGAGAAAGGTGAGGGATATACACGTCTTTCTCCACCCACTCCTCCATCGCCAACTTGCTTGACGGATGAAGGGCGCGATTCGCCACCATGGCAAAAATCAGCCGTTCCAGCGAAATCTGGTGATGTCGGGAGGTAAACAAGGAGTGGAGAATCTCTCCCAACCCCAGTTGTCTCCAGAGCTGATCCAAGAGCCAGACGCCGCCGAGGTGTTTGCATGACTGGAATTGAAAGTCATCGGAAGCTTCTCCTGTCAACGTTTCGACTTCCCAAGCCTGCTCAGGAGAAAGGAATCGCGAAATGCTTTTGGCCAGACGTTCCAAGACGGCGCGATCCACTTCATCTTCGCGCCCGAATGAATAAATCACCTTCGCTTTCGCATATTTGGCCTTTGGATCCCATTCATTGTGAGCAAGCTGGAGATAAGCAACGGTTGTTCCATCCTTGTTTTTGCGTGTGACTCGTCGTATGTACATGCCTATATTATAACGTATAAAATTTATTTTTAAAAGGAAAAATTAATAAATCGTGTGCCTATGAAATTCGGCGTTTTTTCCTAGGATCCGCATTACGAAACCCTTGATATAACAGCATTTTGGTCATTTCCATTTGCCTAAAATGACCTCAAAACTGTCGAACTCGGGTTGAACCGACTCGCTTTTATTTCCCGCCTGATCCCTGGCATATACGCTTAATACAGTCCCAGCTTTTTGTTTACTGATGGAAATGCGAAAAGATCCATTATTGTCAGCTGCTGCAGAGTTCAATATCTTTGAACCAAGCTGGACATAAACAGTAGTTCCTGGATCAGACAGCCCATTTATAAATGTATCCCGATCACTTACCGGGTTTACTATCGGTTTGCTTGGAGGAGTGGAAGGCTTATTTTCCTCTACATCAAAAAAAGTATAAGTGATGTCATCTCCTTTAGATGCAGGAACAGTTTCATTACCAACAGCCCGTTTTACTATGGCTCCGCCGCCCCGCAAGCTGGCGGATTCTCCCGAAAATATTTTTGGAATTAATGAATCAAAGCCCTCTTCACCATTAAAACCATATATTCCCGTATCTTTCTTCAGTAAAAGGGCGGCGCGGAAGTTCGTCATCAATTTTCCAAATGTAAGGGTAGGGTCGATATATTTTTTCGCTACATTCTCTACTGCTTTATAATCATTATGAGTATCTGTTAAAATCTCTTTGAAAATCTTGTTTCCTTGATTCGCTTGAATTCTGACATATTGTCCAAAAAGATAGGACAAGGAATAGTTAGACAAAGTGTCGCCATTATCATCCCAATACAATAATGAATGACCATTTGTAATGGAGGTAGAAATATTGTAGTAATTAATGGTATTCATTAAAGGTTTTCCAGTATACATGTGTTCAGCTGCCATTGACAAAGCTTCATCTAGCCATGTATCCATTTGGGAGCCATTTTCTATAAATACATTTTGGTTAAAATTCACCATATGTTGAAATTCATGTGCCAATGTTTCGTATGCAGCACTTACATCCTTTTCCGTCCCTGTTCCCATTAAAGGATACGTATCAATATAAAAAATCTCTGATTTGTTGGAGTATGGAATATCATGCAAATCTCCTCCATAAAAGTAACCAGCAATATACCCCCCTAATCCTGCAAAACCATCTTGTATATCATAACAAAGAATGTGAATTTTCCCGTTTCCGTCCACATCGGATTCGCTGGCAAAATTTTGTGTGATGAGCGGATAAATTTTTTGATCAAATTCTTGCCCTAATTTTTGCGCATCAGCTTCTGTAATTTGATTATCATAAACCCATACGTTCGTTTTTGTACCTGAATACAGCAGCTTGGCGCTAATTTGTTTATCTTCATTGGTCGTAAAATCATGCACCCAAAATGTCTTAGTATCGCCAACTTTATTGAGAAACTTTTTGGAGAGAGATTTTTGTTGAAGTTTCTTGTCTTCATGTTTCTCCGTATCAAACGGTCTAATTACATCCAGTTTATAAGCATTCAATCCTATTTTTTTGTTTATCGTATATTGATCATTATTAATCTTGAACGCTCCAGTGTCTTGAGTATTATTCACGTCTACGGACTCGTTGCTGATTAATACGTATTTATTTCCCTCGGGTGCTGTTTCTGAATAAAAAGGATTCCGCACCTTAAATGTTGTTACATCGGAATAATATTCACTTTCTTTGTCAGGAAAAACACCTATTCTTAAATAAATATAAGGTTGATCGCTATAAATGGACTTTAAAAGCTGTGCAATGAGGTAGGCCTCATATACTCCATATGTATCGTACTCGACATACCCAAGGAATTTCAATGTTCCTCCAATATCTTTATAAAATTCTATTCCAATATAACTGTCTTTTTCTATATTTTTATCTGAATTATACAGAATTTCAATGTCCATCGAGTCGTTCATATCGTAAATACGTTCAAATGTAATTTCATGATAGACATTTTTCGAGTCCAACAGCCAGCCAACAATTTCTCCCTCCTGAATTAATGGATAATCCGCCGGATTTGTAGATTGTGTTTTTTCCTCTTTGTGTTGTTTCTTTGGTCCTGAACTTTGCTGGAATGTCGAAATTATTTCCTTTCTGCTATCACTTCTTTCCTGTGCAAAACCGCTAGCTGGCACCAATAATAAAAAAATAAGAACAAGGCATAACGACTTTTTCAACCAACCCATTTCTCCACCTCTTTATTTATAAAAAATTGATAGAAATATTATAATGGATGATTTTGTATAAGGCACTAAAATTTTTTGAACAGTCACAAAAGTTTTAAGCCTATTCGCCTAAATGAAAAGTGCTAATAAAATCTTTGTGGTAAAGAGAAAAGAAACGTGTCAAAGCTCAGCAAAAAAAAGACAAATAAAAAATAAAAGCCGATTTCCTCACCTGCGTTACACAATAGGGGGGTTGCTCGGCAAATGATAAAAGCTTTTTCTCTCTGCGAAAATCTGGAATCGTTGAAAAGACGTTCATATCGAGATGAACATTTTGAAAACCGCAATTTTTGTTTTTAAAAGTTTTTATAACATAGCCACAGTGCATGGATGTCGCCCAAATTGTCCTTACGAGTAATATTTCACATAGGAAATAAAAAACCATTTTGCTTCATTCTTCCTTGCAAAAAATAAGCAGCACTGTCAATAACTCCTGAACTTTTCCTTTTTGAAATAAAAAAGCCAATCAAAAGGCGAATTCAGCAATGGCCCCCGTCAAATCATTTTTTCACAAGCCGTTTTTAGGCATAAAAAAAGCCCGTTCCAACGAAGTTGAAATGAGCCATGCATGAACTGCTTTTAAAGCTTTAGTTTGTATCTCTTTTTTCCAGCTAAAAACCCTTCTTCCCACCAATAATGAATAAAGTGCTGGCATGTCAAATAGATGGATTCCATAACAAAATCATCATTTGATTCCCTTGCCAAATAAAGAATATTGTCAAATAAATTGTTAATAAGCTCTTGTTCTTCCTGTATACAACGTGTATTGGCCTGCTCCATCGATTCCCCGTAATATCCGAACCGGCTGTAGGCCGCTCCCAGCAAAAAAGATTCAATGGCCGAGTGGACACACTCTTCTTCCATTGCAGTTTTATGGAAGCGTTTTTGAAAAAAAGGATTAAACCATTCATCAATCATATTTTTCAATTTGCGAATTGGGAGATCTTTTAACATTTTTCGCTCAGTGAGAAGCTTTTTTTCCTGCCGTCTTTCATTAAAGTCTGTAATTACATTCATCAAAATCTCCTCCTTGTTTTTATTTTTTTCAGTTCACGCTGTTCCATTCAACCACTCCTTTCCAATTGCAAATAAAAAACCACAACGATTTGTTGTGGTTTAAGGTTCGAATCATTAACGTTTTGAAAATTGCGGTGCACGGCGTGCTCCTTTAAGACCGTATTTCTTACGCTCTTTTACGCGAGCATCTCGAGTTAATAAGCCTGCACGCTTTAACGTTCTGCGATATTCTGGATCAGCTTGTAAAAGTGCACGAGCAATTCCGTGGCGAATAGCGCCTGCTTGACCAGTGAAACCGCCGCCTCTAACATTTACTAGTACATCATAATTGCCAACTGTCTCTGTTAAAACAAGCGGTTGTTTAATATCTTCAATCAAAGCTTTTGTTGGAATGTAATCTTCAATGTTCCGTTTATTAATTACGATACGGCCTTCACCAGGAACTAACCGAACACGGGCAACAGAGCTTTTGCGACGACCGGTACCGTAGTATTGAACCTGTGCCAAAATGATAACCTCCTTATTAAATTATCCGCGAAGTTCATAAACTTCTGGTTTCTGTGCTTGATGAGGATGTTCGCTTCCTCTGTAAACATGCAATTTTTTAAACATTTGGCGTCCAAGGGAACCTTTTGGAAGCATTCCGCGAATAGCAAGTTCCAGCATTTTTTCAGGATAGTTGTTTCGCATTTCTAATGCAGTTCTTGATTTTAAACCACCAGGATGCTGGCTGTGGCGATAATAAATTTTGTCTGTTAATTTTTTTCCAGTTAATTCGATTTTTTCAGCATTAATAATAATTACGTGGTCACCTGTATCTACATGCGGTGTAAACGTTGGTTTGTGTTTTCCGCGTAAGATAGATGCAACTTCGCTTGCTAGACGTCCTAAAGTTTTGCCAGCTGCATCAACAACATACCATTTGCGCTCAACTTCATGCGGCTTTGCCATAAACGTTGTACGCATTGTTTTCCCTCCTTAATCGTTCATGTCGAAAAGTCTATTTCAAAAACACGATTATTTTCCGGGGCTAATCGTGGGGCTTGAAATACATACCATATGTTATCTTATCTTTTTAAGATATGAATGTCAAGAAAATGTTACACCTGGATTAGTTGTCATAATAAACTTTCCAAAGATATAGACCGCATCCAGAAACTGTTTTCCCGGCTCTTGATCTATCTTTGGCTGCGATAATTTGTTTTATTTCTTCCGGCTTGCGCTTCCCTTCTCCTACTTCAATCAATGTTCCGACTAAAATGCGAACCATATTGTAAAGGAAGCCGCTTCCGACAAAACGGAACGTAATTTCATCTCCTTCTTCCCATATATCCGCTTCATAAATAGTTCTCACTTTATTTTCCGTTTCTGTTTTAGAAGAGCAAAAGCTTGTAAAATCATGTGTTCCAATAATGAAACGGGAGGCAGTTCGAATCGTTTCAATATTTAACGGATTTGGAAAATGGTATGCATAATGACGCCGGAACACATCTCGTTGAAAACTGCGATACAAACGGTAGCGGTATTCTTTCTTCTTTGCAGAAAATCTAGCATGAAAATCTTGATCGGCAAGCTCTGCATTTTGAATGGAAATATCTTGAGGAAGCAGCGTATTCAAAGCAATCGGCCATTTTTCCATCGGAATTTTGAGGCTTGTATCAAAATGAAATACTTGGCCAACAGCATGCACGCCGACGTCTGTTCTGCCGGAAGCAGTAATTTTTATCCGCTCCCCTTTGTGGATTTTCATTAATGCTTCCTCAATCTCTCCTTGTACTGTCCGGTGGCCGGGCTGGCGCTGATAACCGCTAAATCCTGATCCATCATACGAAACTGTGCATTTAATCCTCATTTTTAAAACTCCTAGGCACGCAATAGTAATAAAATAATTGATAACAGCAGGATAGAGGCCATCATAATGGAATCAATCGCTCCCCATTTCAGCTGCCTGATTTTCGTACGTCCTTCACTTCCGCGATACCCCCTGGCTTCCATAGCGGTAGCAAGCTCTTCCGCCCGCTTAAAAGCGCTTATGAAAAGTGGTACAAGCAAAGGAACGATTGCTTTTATTCGCTCTTTTACAGGCCCTGATGTAAAATCTACCCCTCTTGCCATTTGCGCCTTTAAAATTTTTTCTGTTTCCTCCAGCAGAGTCGGTATAAAGCGAAGAGAAATAGACATCATTAATGCTAGTTCATGGACAGGAAGTTTAAATTTTTTAAAAGGCTTTAACAGACTTTCCATTCCATCCGTTATTTCGATAGGCGTTGTTGTTAAGGTCAATGTCGTTGTCATAAAAATTAAGAAAATGAACCGAAGAGAGATAAAAAACCCTTGCCGCAAGCCTTCTTCATAAATGGAAAAAAAGCCGAAGCGGAACAGCATGTCCCCTTCTTTTGTTACTAAAATGTGCAGCAAAAATGTAAACCCAACGATCCATATAACAGGTTTTAAACCGTTCCATAAGAAAGAGAACGGAAGCTTCGTCAGCAAAATAATGATGAACGTAAATAATCCTAATAAAAAGTAAGTGATTCCGTTATTGGCAAAAAAGACGATAAAAACATATAAAAAAATCGTTAGCAGTTTTGCACGGGGATCCATTCGATGAATGACTGTGCTACCAGGAACATATTTTCCGATGATGATATTATCGATCATATACGACACCTTCTTTTAAAAGGGCTTCAATGAAATCGGCCGTTTCCTCTAAAGTCAATGGCTTGTCTTCAACCGTTAAAGAAAATTTTTCTTCAAGCTTCATGACAAATTTAATTGATTCCGGCAAATCGAGCCCAAGCTGCTCCAGTTCCCCAGTCAACCGGAATATTTCCTTTGGCGACCCTTTCATCTTTAATTCCCCTTGGTGCAAAACGGCAATTTCATCAGCGTACTTTGCTGCGTCTTCCATGCTATGCGTTACTAATATTGTTGTTAATTTTTTTTCTTTATGGAGACGATAAAAAAGCTCCATGATCTCATTTCGGCCTTTTGGATCCAATCCTGCAGTCGGTTCATCTAAAACGAGCACCTCCGGCTCCATCGCTAAAACACCTGCAATCGCCACTCTTCGCATTTGCCCCCCGCTTAGCTCAAACGGGGATTGATGAAGGATTTCTTCTCCTAGACCGACAAGCGGCAGCACTTCTTTTACCTTTTTTTTCGCTTCTTCAAACGATGCGCCAAAATTCATTGGACCGAATGCTATATCTTTTTCGACGGTTTCTTCGAATAATTGATGCTCTGGGAATTGAAAGACAATTCCGACCTTTTTTCGGATAGATTTCAAGTTTTTCTGTTTTTCTCCTGCCTTAATCAGCCGGTCTCCAAGTTGAATAGAGCCTTTCGTTGGCAAAAGCAGGCCGTTTAAATGCTGCAAAATCGTTGATTTTCCCGACCCGGTATGCCCAATCACGGCCAAATATGTTCCTTCATGGATATCCATATTGATATCACACAAAGCGAGCCGTTCAAAAGGAGTGTTCATTTGGTAACGATGTTCTAATTGTCGGATTTTAATGTCCATAATTCGTCCACCAGGCTTTCTACATTAAGGTGTCGCGTCGCTAAAGGCACTCCTTTTTCAAGAAGCCGTTTGCTCAGCTTGTAAGAAAACGGAAGATCTAAACCGATGCTTACCAGCTCCTCTTCCAAGCGAAACACTTCTTTCGGAGTTCCCTCCACAAATTTTTTGCCTCCATTCATTACAATCATCCGATCTGCTTTGGCCGCCTCTTCCAAATCATGGGTGATGGAAATGACCGTCACAAGCCCTTTTTCTTTCAATGACCAAATGGTTTCAATTACTTCCCGGCGTCCAATTGGATCAAGCATTGAAGTCGCTTCATCTAAAACAATAATGCTTGGTTGAACAGCCAAAACGCCTGCAATCGCGACCCGCTGCTTTTGTCCGCCGGAAAGATGATGAGGTTCCCGTTCTAAAAATTCATTCATTTTTACAATTTTCGTCGCCCATTCGATTCGTTTTACCATCTCTTCTCTCGGTATACCTATGTTTTCCATACCAAAAGCGACATCGTCCCGTACAGTGGCGCCGACAAATTGATTATCTGGATTTTGAAACACCATTCCAATCCGTTTTCGAATATCCCAAATGGTTTTTTCTGATAATGTGATTCCTGATACAGTAACGGTTCCTTCGTCAGGCAGCAGCAGACCGTTTAGCATCCGGGCCAATGTTGATTTCCCTGATCCATTGTGTCCGACGATGGCCAGCCATTCCCCTTCATACACATCAAAGGAAACATCCGTTAGTGCAGGCTTTTCACTTTCTTTATTATAGCGGTATGTTACATGTTGAACTTGAATGATCGACCGTTCCACAGATGCCCTCCTCCTGCCTCAAGTACAGATGAAGTAAACGCGAATATCATGTCTATAAATATGAGATGCAGAGGCTGCCAAAAGAAAATCAATCCGCTTTGTAAAGTACTTGAAGATAAATAAAAAAGGGCATAGATGCAGTCATTACAACTGTCCCGCCCTTGAAGTTCATTTATATCTAAATTACACGAATTCAATGATAACCATTGGTGCTCCGTCACCACGGCGAGGACCCATTTTCAAAATTCGTGTGTAGCCGCCTTGACGATCTTGGTAACGTGGTGCCACTTCATCAAATAATTTTTGCAATGCATAGAAAGGTTTTTCTTTTTCCTTTCCGTCTTGGCCTGAAACTGTCACAGTTTTCGCAACCTCATTGCGAATAAACTGTGCTGCTTGGCGACGAGCATGCAAATCACCACGTTTACCTAAAGTAACCAGCTTCTCTACAACAGCACGAAGCTCCTTTGCACGGGCTTCAGTCGTTTCAATTCGTTCGTTAATAATTAAGTCCGTTGCTAAGTCACGGAGCATTGCTTTACGCTGCGCACTAGTACGTCCTAATTTTCTATAAGACATGTGATGTTCCCTCCTTTGTTGGAAGTTGATCTATATAGACTTTGAAAAATCAGTTAATCGTCTTTTCGTAAACTCAAACCAAGGTCTTCTAATTTTTGTTTTACTTCTTCTAGCGATTTGCGTCCTAAATTACGCACCTTCATCATGTCCTCTTCTGTTTTGTTTGCAAGTTCTTGAACTGTGTTAATACCTGCACGTTTCAAACAGTTATAAGAACGAACAGAGAGGTCAAGTTCCTCAATCGTCATTTCAAGCACTTTTTCTTTTTGGTCCTCTTCTTTTTCAACCATGATTTCAACATTTTGCGCTTCATCTGTTAAGCTAACGAAAATGTTTAAGTGCTCCATCAAAATTTTAGAGCCAAGTGCGATAGCTTCCTTTGGACCGATGCTTCCATCTGTCCAGACATCAATTGTCAGCTTATCATAATCTGTCACTTGACCAACCCGTGTATTTTCCACTTGATAAGAAACTCTAGAAACGGGTGTGTAAATCGAATCGATTGGGATGACACCTATTGGTTGATCTTCCCGTTTATTTTCTTCAGCCGGGCTGTATCCTCTCCCGCGCTTCGCCGTCATTCTCAGCCGCAAATGAGCATCTTTCGCAAGAGTTGCAATATGAAGATCAGGATTTAATATTTCAACATCGCTATCGTGAGTTATATCTGCTGCCGTAATGGGCCCTTCACCTTGTACGTCAATTTCTAGCGTCTTCTCTTCTTCTGAATAAATTTTCAGAGCAAGCTTTTTTAAATTTAAAATAATCGTTGTAACATCTTCGACGACACCATCAATTGTAGAAAATTCATGGAGGACGCCGTCAATTTGAACAGATGTTACAGCGGCACCAGGGAGTGAGGATAATAGGATACGACGTAAGGAGTTACCCAAAGTTGTACCATATCCACGCTCAAGTGGCTCGACAACGAATTTCCCATATTTCGCGTCATCACTGATTTCAACCGTTTCGATTTTTGGTTTTTCAATTTCAATCATTCTAAATAAAACCCTCCTTCAAAACGTCGAAACCCCGGCTAGACAAAGAAGAGAAAACGCGTCTAACCGAAATTCCCCAATCATAAAGTCCCGAATGTGCACAAACAACATCTTATAAATGCTAGAATCTATAACTGTATCATAACCCATTATTGACAGGGTTACAAAATATATACAGATAAATTACACACGACGACGTTTTGGCGGACGGCATCCATTATGTGGAACAGGTGTGACGTCTTTAATAGATGTCACTTCAAGACCTGCTGCTTGAAGAGCACGAATCGCAGCTTCGCGGCCTGCGCCAGGTCCTTTTACAGAAACCTCTAATGATTTCATTCCGTGCTCCATAGAAGCTTTAGCAGCTGCTTCAGCTGCCATCTGTGCAGCAAACGGAGTTGACTTACGAGAACCTTTAAATCCTAATGCACCGGCACTTGACCAAGCAATTGCATTGCCGTGCACATCAGTAATAGTGACAATCGTGTTGTTAAAGGTTGATCGAATATGTGCGATGCCTGTCTCAATATTCTTTTTTACGCGGCGTTTGCGAGTATTTGTTTTACGAGCCATTTACAGTTAACCTCCTTTACTTATTTTTTCTTGTTAGCAACCGTACGGCGCGGTCCTTTACGAGTACGTGCGTTGTTTTTCGTATTTTGGCCTCGAACAGGCAAACCACGGCGATGGCGGATACCACGGTAGCAGCCAATTTCAATGAGACGCTTAATGTTTAGAGAAACTTCCCGTCGAAGATCTCCTTCCACTTTATAAGTGTCGACAATGTCACGGATTCTTCCTAATTCTTCTTCTGTTAAATCACGAACACGAGTATCTTCGGAAACTCCAGCTTCAGCTAATATTTTTTGAGCTGTTGAACGACCGATTCCGTAAATATAAGTTAAAGAAATGACAATGCGTTTATCGCGTGGAATATCTACACCAGCAATACGCGCCATAATATGAGCACCTCCTTCAAAAATTAACCTTGCTTTTGTTTATGTTTTGGATTTTCGCAAATAACCATAACTTTTCCTTTTCTGCGAATGACTTTACATTTTTCGCATATAGGTTTCACTGATGGTCTTACTTTCATGTTTATCCAACCTCCTTAATAATCCGGAGTGCAAATTATTTATATCGATACGTAATTCTTCCGCGGGTTAAATCATATGGTGATAATTCAACCGTTACTTTATCACCCGGCAAAATACGAATAAAATGCATTCTAATTTTTCCAGAAACATGAGCCAGCACGGTATGACCATTTTCCAACTCTACTTTAAACATCGCGTTAGGCAACGTCTCAACAACGGTACCCTCTACTTCAATGACATCGTCTTTCGCCATTCAATTGTCTCCCTTCCTCAAATCAGTAACTTGTTCATTGACAAATCGGCTTATTGCATATCGAAGTTTGCCATTTGTCACACGGCCAGTTTCCAATATACTGTTCTGAACTTCCGGAGATACGCAATCAAAAAATTCAAGATGATGGATGTTTTTTTTCTTTGGAGAATGAAACTTTCGCTTTTCTCCATCGGCAATCAATACGAATCGATCATCGAGAATTTTCACGACAATCGCATATTTGCCAGCTTCTCTCCCTTTCGTAATCAAGACAAACTGACCTATTTGCGGACTCGACTCAGGATCACTCACGCACATCACCTTCACTTAGGGTGTTGTTAAAATTTCATAACCTGTATCAGTAATGGCAATTGTATGTTCAAAATGAGCACACATTTTGCCATCTACAGTCACGACAGTCCAATTATCAGCTAACGTTCTGACATAACGGCTTCCCGCATTGACCATAGGCTCAATCGCTAAAACCATACCGGGCTTCAGCCTTGGCCCTTTGTTCGGTGGACCATAATGCGGAATTTGAGGATCCTCATGCAAGTCTTGCCCTACGCCATGACCTACGTATTCACGAACAATGGAAAAACCGTGAGATTCGACGTAAACTTGAATGGCATGAGAAATGTTCGAAAGTCTTCCCCCTGGTTTTGCTTCTTCTAATCCTTTATATAAAGATTCTTTTGTAACATCAAGCAATTTCTGTGTTTCTTCGGAAATTGTACCGACAGGATAAGTCCATGCAGAGTCCCCGTGATAGCCGTTGTATTTCGCACCAATGTCAATACTAATAATATCTCCATCACGCAATACACGGTCTCCAGGTATTCCGTGAACAAGCTCTTCATTCACGGAAGTGCAAATACTGCCGCGAAAACCATTATACCCTTTAAATGAGGGGATTGCATCATGTTCACGTATAAACTTTTCAGCAATACTGTCCAGTTCTTTTGTTGTAATACCAGGCTGAATATATTTCTGGAGCTCTTGGTGAGTTAAAGCAACAATCCGTCCAGCCTCGCGCATAATTTCAATTTCGCGCTTTGTTTTGCAAATAATCATTCACCCAAGCCTCCAAGCAAGTTGCAAATATCTTCAAATACTTTGTTAATCTCTTGCTGACCGTCAATATTTTTCAAATAGCCTTTAGATTTATAGAAATCAAGCAGCGGTTTCGTCTGCTTCAAATTCACTTCCAAACGGTTTCCAACGGTTTCAGCGTTATCATCAGCTCGTTGATATAAATTTCCTCCGCACTTATCACAAATTCCTTCTTCTTTTGGCGGATTGAATACAAGATGGTACGTTGCACCGCAATTTTTGCAAATTCTTCGTCCTGTTAGCCGTTCCATTAAAATTTCTTGGTCAACATGAATGTTGATAACATAATCAATTTCTTTATTAAGCTCTTTTAAAATTTGCTCCAAAGCCTCCGCTTGAGCAACGGTGCGCGGAAAACCATCCAATAAAAAGCCTTTATCAGTATCATTCTTGCCTAATCTTTCCCGAACAATACCAATCGTAACTTCATCCGGCACTAATTCGCCTTTATCCATATAAGACTTCGCTTGTAACCCTAACTCGGTTCCATCTTTTATAGCTGCTCTGAACATATCTCCTGTTGAGATATGCGGGATGTTGTATTTTTCAACAATTTTTTCAGCCTGTGTTCCTTTTCCTGCCCCAGGCAGCCCCATTAATACTAAATTCATGGACTCTCCCCCTCAAACGCTTTTCGAGGGAATGGGACATTCATCGCCCCACAACCTCTTATTTCATAAAACCTTTGTAATGACGTTTGACAAGCTGGCTCTCAAGCTGCTTCATAGTTTCCAAAGCGACACCGACAACGATCAAGAGACTTGTTCCACCTATTTGTGCTGAAGAAGGCAAGTCAGCAAATTTTATAAAAAAGACAGGAAGTATTGAGACAACTGCTAGAAAAATAGAACCGACAAATGTTAAACGGTATAAAATTTTCGTTACGTACTCTTGTGTACTTTTTCCTGGTCTTATACCCGGTATATAGCCGCCTTGCTTCTGCAAATTTTCAGCCATTTGCTCCGGGTTCACTTGAACAAATGTATAGAAATAAGCGAAAGCGATAATTAATGCAACGTAGATGATCATCCCGATAGGTTGTGTGTAATCAAATGTTTTTTGAATCCATCTTGTTACATCATTTGGTCCAAAGAACGATGCAATCGTAGTGGGGGTAACAATAAACGATACTGCAAAAATGACTGGAATGACTCCAGCAGAGTTAACCTTCAATGGGAGATGCGTTGAATGTCCCCCAACCGGACTTCTACCTGCAAGCCGCTTTGCATACTGAATCGGAATTTTTCGGAATGCTTGTTGAACGAAAATAACAGCTACAACTACTAATAAAACGGCAAGAACAAGCAAAACGACAGTTACAATTCTTAAAAATAGCTGATCGCCAACATCCGCAAATTGTTGAGCATAAATTTGGTTTACTGCCGTTGGAATGCCGGCAGCAATCCCAGCAAAGATAATAATAGAAATACCGTTCCCAACGCCTTTTGCGGTAATTTGCTCACCAAGCCACATTAAAAAGGCTGTTCCCGCAGTTAAAACAAGTGCGATCAACAAATAGTTTCCAATGCCAGGGTTTATGATTAACAGACCGCCGGCCATATTATTAAAGCCATATGACATTGCCAGCGCTTGAATAAATCCTAAAATAATTGTTAAATAACGCGTGAATTGGGCAAGCTTTCTGCGGCCTACTTCACCCTGCTTCGACCACTCTGTAAATTTCGGTACAACGTCCATTTGCAGAAGCTGAACAATGATTGAAGCAGTAATGTAAGGCATAATCCCCATTGCTAAAATGGAGAAGTTTTGCAATGCCCCGCCTCCAAAAATGTTCAAAACGCCAAATACGTTCAATTGGTCTTGTGCTTTTAGTACGTCTGCGTTCACACCCGGGACAGGGATAAAAGTGCCGATCCGGAAAATTACCAGCATAAGAAGGGTGAACAAGATTCGATTGCGAATGTCACCCACGCGCATAAAATTGGAGATTGCCTTGAACATTAAATCACCTCAGCAGAACCGCCGGCGGCTTCAATTGCCTCTTTTGCTGAAGCAGAAAATTTGTGTGCTTTAACCGTTAATTTTTTCTCTAATTTACCGTCTCCAAGCACTTTAATACCTGCTTTCAGTTTGCTTACAACACCTGTTTCCAAAAGAAGCTCTGGAGTAATTTCCGTACCGTCTTCAAAACGATTCAATTTGTCCAAGTTCACAACTTGATATTCTTTGCGGTTAATGTTTGTAAACCCACGTTTTGGCAAACGACGGAATAGAGGAGTTTGACCGCCTTCAAATCCAGGCCGAACTCCACCGCCAGATCGGGCATTTTGTCCTTTTTGACCACGTCCAGCAGTTTTTCCATTACCTGAACCAATACCGCGACCAACACGATTCCGCTCTTTACGAGAACCTTCTGCCGGTTTTAATTCATGAAGCTTCATAACCTTGGCACCTCCTTATTTGATTATTGTTCTTCCACTTTCACGAGATGTGACACTTTATTGATCATTCCGCGAATTGCCGGATTGTCATTATGAACAACTGTTTGATGCAATTTCCGCAAGCCTAATGTTTTAACGGTTATTCTTTGGTCTTCAGGACGACCAATTACACTCTTTTTGAGGGTAATCGCCAATTTTTTTGCCATTGTCTTTCCCTCCTTATCCTAACAGTTCTTCAACCGTTTTTCCACGAAGTTTAGCAACATCTTCTACACGCTTCAGCTGCTTTAACCCGTCAACTGTTGCCCGAACCATATTAATCGGTGTATTGGAGCCTAAAGATTTAGATAAGATATCGTGAACACCTGCTAATTCAAGTACTGCACGGACAGGTCCTCCAGCGATAACCCCCGTACCTTCAACAGCAGGTTTCAAGAGAATCTTTCCTGCACCGAATTTACCGATTACTTCGTGTGGAATGGACGTACCTACAATTGGTACTTCAATTAAGTTTTTCTTTGCATCTTCAATTGCTTTGCGGATAGCATCAGGAACTTCTTGCGCTTTACCAGTTCCGAAACCTACATGACCGTTTTTGTCTCCGACAACAACAAGAGCAGCAAAACGGAAACGACGGCCACCTTTTACTACTTTTGCAACACGGTTTACGGTAACAACACGTTCTTCAAGTTCAAGTTTGCTTGGATCAATACGACGCATCACTTTTCCCTCCTTTGTCGATTAAAATTCAAGGCCAACTTCGCGAGCTGCATCAGCTAAAGCCTTCACACGTCCATGATATAAATATCCACCACGGTCAAACACAACAGATTTAATACCTTTTTCAAGCGCACGTTTTGCAACAAGTTCGCCGACCTTTTGAGCAGCTTCTACATTCCCAGTTGATTCCAAGTTAAGCTCTTTATCCAAAGTAGAAGCACTCACAAGCGTTTGGTGATTTGTATCATCAATCACTTGAGCATAAATGTGCTTGTTGGAGCGGTATACATTTAAACGCGGGCGAGCGGCTGTACCGGAAACCTTTGAACGCACGCGTGCATGTCTAGTTTTGCGAACCGCATTTTTACTAGGTTTTGTAATCATCTACGTCACTCCTTTCTTTCTTTATGCGGCATTACTTAGCAGTCTTACCTTCTTTGCGGCGCACATATTCTCCTTCATAGCGGATGCCTTTTCCTTTATATGGTTCAGGCGGACGAACCGCACGAATATTTGCAGCGACTGCGCCAACACGCTCTTTATCTGTACCTTTAACGACGATTTTTGTTTGAGAAGGAACGTCGATTTCAATGCCTTGTTCAGGTTCATATTCGACTGGATGAGAGTATCCGACATTCAATACTAGTTTCTTTCCTGATTTTGATGCACGGTATCCGACCCCGATCAGTTCTAAACTTTTTTCAAAGCCTTTGGAAACACCTTCAACCATATTGGCAAGAAGGCTGCGAGTCGTCCCGTGAAGAGCACGGTGCTCTTTATTGTCAGATGGACGAGTAACAGTTAATACTTGATCTTCAACTTTTATATCCATATCTGGATGAAATGTACGGGTTAATTCTCCTTTTGGTCCTTTTACTGTTACTGTATTTCCATTAATCGTAACAGTGACACCTGAAGGAATTTCAAGCGGTTTTTTCCCTACACGTGACATGAATGACACCTCCATTTCGTGTTAAAAAATTACCAAACGTATGCGAGCACTTCTCCGCCTGTTTGCTTCGCGCGCGCTTCTTTATCAGTTAAAACGCCTTGAGAAGTCGAAACGATTGCTATTCCTAATCCATTCAACACACGTGGCACTTCATTAGCTTTTGCATAAACGCGCAAGCCTGGTTTGCTGATTCGTTTAAGGCCAGTTATAACACGTTCGTTGTTAGGCCCGTACTTTAAGAAAATGCGCAAAATACCTTGTTTATTATCTTCAATATATTCATAATCGCGAATAAACCCTTCACGCTTTAAAATTTCAGCAATTTCCCGTTTAATTTTGGAAGCAGGAACTTCCAGTTTTTCATGACGAACCATGTTCGCATTGCGAATGCGAGTAAGCATATCTGCAATAGGATCTGTCATCACCATTATAAATAACCTCCTTCCCATTTATCGATACTACCAACTAGCTTTTTTCACGCCAGGGATCTGACCTTTGTAAGCAAGTTCACGGAAACAAATACGGCAAAGCTTAAATTTGCGGATGACTGCATGCGGACGGCCGCAGCGTTCACAGCGTGTGTATTCACGCACTTTAAATTTTTGCTTGCGTTTTTGTTTCGCAATCATTGACTTTTTAGCCACATTTTCGCCTCCAATCTAAATTAGCGATTATTTTGGAACGGCATGCCGAACAGAGTTAATAGCTCGCGAGCCTCTTCATCGGTTTTTGCTGTTGTAACGATTACGATATCCATACCTCTTACTTTATTTACTTTATCGTAATCAATTTCTGGGAAAATAAGTTGTTCTCTAATACCAAGCGTATAATTGCCGCGGCCATCAAATGATTTTTTAGATACACCACGGAAGTCGCGCACACGTGGTAAAGAAACGGAAATCAATTTGTCAAAGAAATCGTACATACGCTCTCCACGAAGCGTAACTTTGCAGCCGATCGGCATTCCTTCACGAAGCCGGAAGCCGGCAATGGATTTTTTCGCACGAGTCACTACAGGTTTTTGACCAGAAATGAGAGTTAATTCTTCAACAGCACTGTCCAGCGCTTTCGCATTTTGGACTGCATCACCGACGCCCATATTGATGACAATTTTTTCGATTTTAGGAACTTGCATAACAGATTTATAGTTAAACTTGTTCATTAGTGCAGGTATGATTTCTTTTACGTATTTTTCTTTAAGGCGGTTCATAAATAGACCTCCCTTCCAAATTATTTATCTAAAATTTCACCTGATTTTTTTGCTACACGCACCTTTTTGCCGTCCACAATTTTATAACCGACACGAGTCGGTTCACCTGTTTTTGGATCTAATGGCATTACATTTGATACATGAATAGGCGCTTCTTTACTGATAATTCCGCCTTGTGTATTATCTTGAGAAGGCTTCGCATGTTTTTTCACGATGTTCACGCCTTCCACAAGCACGCGGTTCTTTTTCGGATATGCTGCAAGGATCACGCCTTGTTTTCCTTTATCTTTTCCGGCGATCACCATTACTTTGTCACCCTTCTTAACATGCATCGATTACACACCTCCTTGGTAAGCCAAACTCATAATTAAAGTACTTCTGGAGCAAGAGAAACGATTTTCATAAAGTTTTTATCGCGAAGTTCACGCGCAACCGGTCCAAAAATACGAGTACCTCTCGGGCTTTTGTCTTCGCGGATGATGACGCATGCGTTTTCGTCAAAACGAATGTACGAACCGTCAGGACGGCGCACACCACGTTTTGTACGCACAACAACAGCTTTTACTACATCACCTTTTTTAACAACGCCTCCTGGTGTTGCTTGTTTAACCGTACCGACAATAATATCACCGATATTTGCTGTTTTACGACCAGATCCGCCAAGAACTTTAATTGTTAACAATTCACGTGCACCAGAGTTATCAGCAACTTTTAAACGAGATTCTTGTTGAATCATGTTCGTGACCTCCCTTCGGAATTTTTTTCATCCGAACCAAATTAAATAATAACTGCTTCTTCTACAATTTCAACTAAACGGAAACGTTTTGTTGCAGATAGCGGGCGAGTTTCCATAATGCGAACGATATCGCCGACTTTCGCTTTGTTTTGCTCATCATGAGCTTTGAACTTTTTAGAATATTTCACGCGTTTTCCGTAAAGCGGGTGTTTTTTATAAGTTTCAACAAGAACAGTGATGGTCTTATCCATTTTATCCGACACGACGCGTCCAGTATAAACTTTGCGCTTGTTGCGTTCACTCATTTGGCAAACCTCCTCTCACGATTATTTGTTTGCAGCAATTTCTCTTTCGCGAATAATAGTTTTCATTCTAGCAATCGTTTTGCGTACTTCACGGATGCGGGCAGTATTTTCAAGCTGACCAGTCGCAAGCTGGAAGCGCAAGTTAAACAATTCTTCTTTTAAAGATTTCACTTTTTGTTCAATTTCGGCAGTGGTTAGATCACGAATTTCTTTAGCTTTCATTTGATTCACCACCAATTTCTTCACGTTTTACAAATTTTGTTTTGATCGGTAATTTATGAGATGCAAGACGCAGTGCTTCACGTGCAACTTCTTCAGAAACACCCGCAACCTCGAACAATACTTTACCCGGCTTCACTACGGCAACCCAGCCTTCAGGTGCCCCTTTACCGGAACCCATCCGTACTTCTAAAGGTTTAGCCGTGTATGGTTTAGACGGGAAAATTTTAATCCAAACTTTTCCGCCACGTCTCATATAACGCGTCATCGCGATACGTGCTGCTTCAATTTGTCTGTTGGTGATCCAAGCAGGCTCAAGAGCTTGAATGCCATATTCACCGAAATGAACTTCAGTGCCGCCTTTTGCACGTCCGCGCATTTTCCCGCGATGTTCTCTACGATATTTTACGCGTTTAGGCATTAACATAATTATTTGCCTCCTTCCTCATTGTTCTTTTTTGCTGGAAGAACTTCTCCACGATAAATCCAAACTTTTACGCCCAATTTTCCGTACGTTGTATCCGCTTCTGCAGTTCCGTAATCGATGTCTGCACGAAGAGTATGAAGCGGTACCGTTCCTTCACTGTAATGTTCAGAACGTGCGATATCTGCACCACCAAGACGGCCGGATACCATTGTTTTAATACCTAATGCACCTGCGCGCATTGCACGTTGGATCGCTTGTTTTTGAACACGACGGAACGAAGCGCGGTTTTCTAGCTGACGTGCAATATTTTCCGCAACAAGTTTTGCATCTAAATCAGCTTTTTTAATTTCTAAAATATTAATGTGCACACGTTTGCCAGTTAGTTGGTTCAAAGCCTTTCTTAAAGCTTCGACCTCTGTACCACCTTTACCGATAACCATTCCTGGCTTAGCTGTGTGGATAGTGATATTTAAACGGTTTGCCGCACGTTCAATTTCAATGCGGGAAACGGATGCATCGCTTAAACGTTTATTAATGTATTCACGAATTTTGAGGTCTTCATGTAACAGGTCTGCATAATCTTTTTCTGCATACCATTTCGATTCCCAATCACGAATGATGCCAATTCGAAGACCGACTGGATTTACCTTTTGACCCACTAATTATCCCTCCTTTTTTTCCGAAACAATGATCGTAATATGGCTTGTGCGTTTGTTGATTTGGCTCGCTCTACCTTGTGCACGTGGTCTAAAGCGTTTCAAAGTTGGTCCTTCATCAACATAAGCCTTTTCAATATATAAATTGTTTCCGTCCATGTCATAGTTATGCTCTGCATTTGCAACAGCCGATTTTAACACTTTTTCAATAATTGGTGAAGCAGCTTTAGGTGTATGGCGAAGAATGGCAATTGCCTCACCAACTTGCTTTCCTCGGATCAAGTCAATAACTAAACGAGCTTTACGAGGAGCAATTCGTACTGTTCTCGCAACAGCTTTAGCCTGCATCCTAAAATCCTCCTCTCATATTAGCGTTTTGTCTTCTTGTCATCGCCGGCATGGCCTCTGTAAGTACGAGTTGGAGCAAACTCTCCAAGCTTATGTCCTACCATGTCTTCAGTAATGTATACCGGAACATGTTTTCTTCCATCATAGACCGCAATGGTATGACCGATGAAAGATGGGAAAATAGTTGAACGGCGAGACCAAGTTTTGATGACTTGTTTGCTTCCAGTTTCATTTAATTTTTCGATTTTTTTCATTAAATGATCATCGCAGAATGGTCCTTTTTTTAAGCTACGACCCATAATGTTACCTCCCTTCGTGATTGCGCTACGGTTCTGATGAACCGTAGAACAACCCCGTTATTTTTTACGACGGCGAACGATAAATTTATCGGATTTGTTTTTCTTTTTGCGAGTTTTAAACCCAAGAGTCGGTTTACCCCAAGGCGTCATAGGAGATTTACGACCAATAGGTGCTTTTCCTTCTCCCCCACCGTGCGGGTGATCGCTAGGGTTCATAACAGATCCGCGAACTGTTGGACGTTTGCCTAACCAGCGGGAACGTCCTGCTTTACCAATATTAATTAATTCATGCTGCTCATTCCCTACTTGGCCGACAGTGGCACGGCAAGTTGCCAAAATCATGCGGACCTCACCAGAAGCTAAACGAACTAATACATATTTTCCTTCTTTACCAAGCACTTGAGCTGAAGTACCTGCAGAACGAACCAATTGTCCGCCTTTTCCTGGTTTTAATTCGATGTTATGAATGACAGTACCTACTGGGATATTTTGAAGAGGAAGTGCGTTTCCAACTTTAATATCAGCTGTAGGTCCTGACATTACTTCCATTCCTACTTTTAAGTTTTTAGGAGCCAGAATATAGCGTTTTTCTCCGTCAACATAGTTAATTAATGCAATGTTTGCGGAGCGGTTTGGATCGTACTCAATAGTAGCAACGCGTCCTGGTATTCCATCTTTATCGCGCTTAAAATCAATAATACGATATTGACGTTTATGGCCTCCGCCTTGATGACGAACAGTTAGCTTACCTTGGTTGTTGCGTCCTGCTTTTTTATGAAGCGGAGCAAGCAACGACTTTTCCGGCTTGTCAGTAGTGATTTCAGCAAAATCAGATACTGTCATGCCGCGGCGACCGTTAGAGGTTGGTTTATATTTTTTAATCGCCATCTCAGTTTCCCTCCTTCACTTTCAAAATTATGCTTCGAACAATTCGATTTCTTTGCTGTCTGCCGTTAATTTCACGATTGCTTTTTTACGGCGATTTGTCAAACCGCTGAACCGGCCAACACGTTTAAGTTTTCCTTTGTAATTCATAATGTTGACTTTTTCAACTTTGACATCGAAAATTTTTTCAATAGCGTCCTTCACTTCTGTTTTGTTTGCTTTCACATCTACTTCAAATGTATATTTTTTGTCAGCTACTAGATCCATTGAACGTTCAGTGATGATGGGGCGCTTAATAATATCTCGAGGATCCTTCATTATCCAAGCACCTCCTCTACTTTTTCCACCGCTGCTTTTGTAATAACAAGTTTATCATGGTTCAACACATCCAACACGTTGATTCCATTAGCCGTAACAACTGTTACACCTGGAATATTGCGTGCAGACAGGATTACATTTTCGTTTTCGTCTCCTGTTACAATCAGCGCTTTTCTGTCAACGGAAAGCCCTTTGAGAATTCCAGCCATTTCTTTCGTTTTTGGAGCTTCCAACACTAAATCTTCTAATACAACAATATTGTTCTCTTGAACTTTAGAAGATAAAGCTGATTTGATTGCTAAGCGGCGGACTTTTTTCGGTAATTTGTATGCATATGTGCGAGGTGTTGGTCCAAATACTGTCCCACCTCCGCGCCATTGAGGTGAACGGATGGATCCCTGACGTGCGCGTCCTGTACCTTTTTGACGCCATGGCTTACGGCCACCGCCACTAACTTCAGAACGGTTTTTTACTTTATGAGTGCCTTGTCTTTGAGAAGCTCTTTGCATAATGACAGCTTCAAATAATACGTGTTTATTCGGCTCAATACCAAAAACAGAATCATTTAATTCGATTTCGCCAACTGCTGATCCGTTTTGGTTATATAACGTAACTTTCGGCATTTTTCCGTTTCCTCCTTTCCTGTTGAAATTACTTCGCTTTTACTGCAGATTTAATAATAACTAATGATTTTTTCGGTCCCGGAACATTCCCTTTGATTAAAAGAAGATTGCGTTCAGCATCTACTTTTACAACTTCAAGATTTTGAACGGTTACGCGTTCACCGCCCATTCTTCCAGGAAGTTCTTTTGATTTAAAAACACGGTTTGGTGCAATGGCTCCCATTGAACCAGGACGACGGTGGTACCGTGAACCGTGAGACATTGGGCCACGTGATTGTCCGTGACGTTTAATCGCACCTTGAAATCCTTTCCCTTTAGAAATACCTGTCACATCAACAAGTTCCCCAGCAGAAAAAATGTCTACTTTAACCTCTTGACCAATTTCATACTCGTCTACATTAGCACCTCTAACTTCACGAATGAAGCGCTTAGGAGCAGTATTTGCTTTTGCAGCGTGACCTTTTTCCGGCTTGTTTGCAAGCTTTTCACGCTTGTCTTCAAAACCTAGTTGAATCGCATCGTAGCCGTCTGTTTCAACAGTCTTCTTTTGAAGAACGACGTTTGGGGATGCTTCAACTACAGTAACAGGAATTAATTCACCGTTTTCTGCAAATACTTGCGTCATTCCAATTTTTCTTCCTAAGATTCCTTTGGTCATGAGTCACACCTCCTAAATTTCAAATGTTTTAATCTATCGTTACAGTTTAATTTCAATGTCTACACCAGAAGGCAAATCTAAACGCATTAACGCATCAACCGTTTGCGGTGTAGGGTTGACAATATCGATTAAACGTTTATGTGTACGCATTTCAAATTGTTCACGAGAATCTTTATATTTGTGCACTGCTCGAAGAATTGTATAAACTGTTTTTTCAGTCGGTAGCGGAATTGGACCAGAAACATTTGCTCCCGAACGTTTTGCAGTTTCCACAATTTTTTCGGCAGATTGATCAAGGATTCTGTGATCATACGCTTTTAATCGAATTCGAATTTTTTGTTTTGCCATTATTTTCCCTCCTTTTCGCCTACTTTCCATAGACAATTCTCCACGAGAATTTCCTGTACGCCCGCCATGGCAAAGCGGCCGGGTGTATCAGCAACCTCCCGCTTCATCGCAGTCAAAGACCAACGTTATACATTATATAAAAAACAGGTGTCTAATGCAAGAAAAAATCAGGATTTCCTATAAAATTTAGTGTTGTTTCTTTAAAAGTTAAAGCGTTGCAGACTTCATATTTATAATGAGCATTTTGCATATTTTTTGACCCAAGAGCCATAAGGATTTCAAAGACATAAAAAAGGACTTCACCCCTAAAATGTAGAATTTTTGAAGTGACGAAACCACAAAAATTCAAAAGGAGGAAGTCACTTTGTATATTCTACAAGAAAGCCTATTTTCCTTTGAAGAACTGCAAAAATTAGAGTCAAAAGAGAAATTACCTATCTTTTTTAGCTCGCTTGATTTACGCCCTTATGCTAAACAGTTGAGAAGTTCTTCACCCCGAGGGGCTGACGGTCATTCCAGAGAAGGGATTCTAAGGGCTCTCATCGCTGCCCCACTCGAAGGCATCGACACCTTTACCGCCCTTCATCATCGATTGGATAAAGACCTTCGTTTCCGTTATCAATGCGGTTTATCGATTGATCGCCCCGCACCGTCTATCTCCACTCTCAGCCGGGTTTTTGCGGCACTTACCAAAAAAAAGCTGGCTGAAAAGATCTTCCTTGACTTGGTACAGTTAGCTCAGGAGGAAGGAATAATTGACGGCAGCCACCAGGCCATCGACAGTGCCGCCATTGATGCCTATGAAAAGAAACAGCCCAAAAAGCGTAGTGAACAAACGGGTAATGCCAATTGGGGCGCAAAATATGATTCCTTCGGCAATAAAATTACCTGGTTTGGCTATAAGATGCATCTTTCAGTCGATACCGCAAGCGAACTGCCAATAGCCATAAAAGTAACCCCTGCCCATGTGAACGATGGAGAAGTCGCACCAGAATTAATAGAGCAAGTGGCAGAGCGTACCAAATCCAAAATTGAATTTCTGATCATGGATGGCGGATATGACCAACTAAAAAACTATGAATCAGCCAAAAACATTGGAGCGCAAGCCATTATCCCGCTCAATTTGCGCAACGAAAAAGAGCCTCCTGAAGGGATTTCTTCCAATGGAACTCCGCGTTGTTCCATGGGTTATGAAATGACTTATTGGGGAGCTGATAAGGACCAGCTCAAGTTCAGATGTCCTCACGCAACCGGCAAAGTGGATTGCCCATTAGGAATGGCAGCCTGTTCATCTTCCAACTATGGAATGGTGGTAAAAGTCGACATCAAAAAGGATGTGCGCCGATATTCCAATCCGCACCGTGATACAAAACGTTGGAAAGAGCTTTACAACGAGAGGACAAGTGTAGAACGCTGTAATTCAAGAATGAAAAGCTACCTTACGGCGAACTCCCTACATGTATGGGGAATTGAAAAAGTAAAGACCCATATTTACCTGAACGCTATTGTATTACTTGTTTCAGCGCTAGCGATGGCAAAGGAAAATAAAGGGAAGAAAGCCGCTTAAAAAAATTCAATGTGAAAAATTCTGTAGGTATGCCCGAAAACAAGATTATTGTAATATTTTGTAAAATAACATGCTGGTAGCTATTTGTCGAGTGCTTTATTTTTTATACTTTTATCCAAAAAATCTAATTTTGCAAAATGCTCATAATAAAAAAAGCGAGCCTATTCGACTCGCTTTTTTCAATTAGTCAAGGATAGCTGAAACAGATCCTGCACCTACAGTACGACCGCCTTCGCGGATAGAGAATTTCGTACCGTCTTCAATCGCAACTGGAGAAATGAGTTCAACAGTCATTTCAACGTTATCTCCAGGCATTACCATTTCTACGCCTTCTGGAAGAGTGATAATTCCAGTTACGTCTGTAGTACGGAAATAGAATTGTGGACGGTAGTTAGAGAAGAATGGAGTATGACGTCCACCTTCTTCTTTAGAAAGAACGTAAACTTGTGCTTTGAATTTTTTGTGCGGTGTGATAGAACCAGGTTTTGCTAAAACTTGACCGCGTTCTACTTCGTCACGTGCGATACCGCGAAGTAAAGCACCGATGTTGTCTCCAGCTTCAGCTTGATCAAGAAGCTTACGGAACATTTCAACACCAGTAACAGTTGTTTTCTTAGATTCTTCAGCTAAACCAACGATTTCTACTTCGTCACCAACTTTTACAACGCCGCGTTCTACACGACCAGTTGCAACTGTACCGCGACCAGTGATAGAGAATACGTCTTCAACAGGCATCATGAAAGGTTTTTCTGTATCGCGTTCTGGAGTTGGGATGTATTCGTCAACTGCGTTCATTAATTCAATGATTTTTTCTTCCCATTCAGCATCTCCTTCAAGTGCTTTAAGCGCAGAACCTTTGATAACAGGTACATCGTCGCCAGGGAAGTCATATTCAGAAAGAAGGTCACGAACTTCCATTTCAACTAGTTCTAATAATTCTTCGTCGTCTACCATGTCGCATTTGTTTAAGAATACAACGATGTAAGGCACACCTACTTGGCGAGATAAAAGAATGTGCTCACGAGTTTGCGGCATAGGACCGTCAGCAGCAGAAACAACTAGGATAGCGCCGTCCATTTGAGCAGCACCAGTGATCATGTTTTTAACATAGTCTGCGTGTCCAGGGCAGTCAACGTGTGCATAGTGGCGGTTGTCAGTTTCGTATTCTACGTGTGCAGTTGAAATCGTGATTCCGCGTTCACGCTCTTCTGGAGCACCGTCAATTTGATCATATGCACGAGCTTCAGCTTTACCTTGTTTTGCAAGAACAGTAGTAATAGCTGCAGTCAAAGTAGTTTTACCATGGTCAACGTGGCCGATTGTACCAATGTTAACATGTGGTTTAGAGCGTTCATATTTCGCTTTAGCCATAAGTAATTTTTCCTCCTTAAAAAAATATGTTTCATTTTAAATAAATATATAGAATACTTGGAGGCGGCGCAAGTGCATCCGCATCCAAGGGCTACATAAGTATTTATACTTGAACAATGGTTGAAAATCAATTATTCGCCTTTATTTTTTTTGATAATTTCTTCTGCAATGTTTTTAGGCACCTCTTCGTAATGATCGAAGTGCATCGTAAATGTACCGCGTCCTTGTGTATTGGAACGAAGTGCGGTTGCATAACCAAACATTTCAGCGAGTGGAACCATTGCTTTTACAACTTGTGCATTTCCACGTGCTTCCATTCCTTCCACACGTCCACGGCGTGAAGTGATATCACCCATGATGTCTCCCATGTACTCTTCAGGTACAATTACTTCAACTTTCATAATTGGCTCAAGGAGTACCGGGTTACATTTTTGAGCAGCATTTTTAAGGGCAAGTGAAGCGGCAATTTTAAACGCCATCTCACTTGAGTCAACATCGTGGTAAGACCCATCAAAAAGTTTAGCTTTAATGTCAATTAACGGATAGCCTGCAAGCACACCGTTTTGCATAGCATCTTCCAAACCAGCCTGAACCGCTGGGATGTACTCGCGTGGAACGACACCACCGACAATTGCGTTTTCGAATTCAAATCCTTTTCCTTCTTCATTTGGACTGAATTCGATCCAAACGTGACCGTATTGTCCGCGTCCGCCTGATTGACGTACGAATTTACCTTCAACTTGTGCGGATGAGCGGAATGTTTCGCGATACGCAACTTGTGGCGCACCTACATTACATTCAACTTTAAATTCACGTTTCATACGGTCAACGATAATGTCAAGGTGAAGTTCGCCCATACCGGCAATAATTGTTTGGCCAGTTTCCGGATCCGTATGCGATTTGAATGTTGGGTCTTCTTCAGATAGTTTTTGCAATGCTGTTGACATTTTGTCTTGGTCTGCTTTTGATTTAGGTTCAATCGCAACTCTGATAACAGGCTCTGGAAACTCCATCGATTCTAAAATAACCGGATGATTTTCATCACATAGAGTATCTCCAGTTGTTGTATCTTTTAAACCAACTGCAGCAGCAATATCACCTGCATATACCATTGGAATTTCTTCGCGGTGATTCGCGTGCATTTGTAGAATACGTCCAATCCGTTCACGTTTACCTTTTGTGGAATTGGATACGTATGAACCGGAACTTAATGTTCCTGAATATACGCGGAAGAAAGTTAATTTTCCTACATATGGGTCTGTCATTACTTTAAACGCCAATGCAGCAAATGGTTCATCGTCGCTTGATTTGCGAACTGTTTCTTCCTCTGTATCAGGGATGACGCCTTTTATCGGTGGCACATCAATTGGCGATGGCAAGTAATCAATTACCGCATCCAGCATTAGCTGCACGCCTTTGTTTTTAAAAGCTGAGCCGCATAAAACAGGATAAAACTCAACGTTACAAGTACCTTTACGGATAGCTGCTTTAAGCTCGTCAACGGAAATTTCCTCTCCTTCAAGGTACTTCATCATCAATTCTTCATCAAGCTCTGCAACTGCTTCAATCAATCGAGTGTGCAGCTCTTCTGCTTGTTCTTTATACTCGTCTGGAATTTCACGAGCTTCCGAACGCGTACCTAGATCATCCAGATAGTAATATGCTTTCATTTCCACAAGGTCAATGATACCTTCAAATTGATCTTCTGCTCCAATCGGGAGCTGAATAGGGTGTGCGTTAGCCTCTAAGCGATCGTGAAGTGTTTTGACAGAGTATAAAAAGTCTGCGCCGATTTTATCCATTTTGTTAACAAATACAATGCGCGGCACTCCGTATGTTGTTGCTTGGCGCCAAACTGTTTCCGTTTGCGGCTCAACACCAGACTGAGCATCAAGAACTGCAACTGCTCCGTCTAGGACTCTCAAAGAACGTTCAACTTCAACCGTGAAGTCTACGTGCCCTGGCGTATCAATAATATTGATCCGATGTCCCTTCCATTGAGCTGTTGTAGCGGCAGATGTAATGGTAATACCGCGTTCTTGTTCTTGCTCCATCCAGTCCATTTGGGAAGCTCCTTCGTGAGTCTCCCCGATTTTGTGAATGCGGCCTGTATAGAACAAAATTCTCTCAGTTGTTGTCGTCTTACCAGCATCAATGTGCGCCATAATACCGATATTGCGAGTTTTTTCTAAGGAGAACTCTCTTGGCATCGGGTAATTTCTCCTTCCTTCATGGGTATTGATAAATATTATGTTTATTACCAGCGATAATGTGCAAATGCTCTATTCGCTTCAGCCATTTTATGTGTATCTTCACGCTTTTTCACTGCCGCACCTGTGTTGTTTGCTGCGTCAATGATTTCAGCCGCAAGACGTTCTTCCATCGTTCTTTCACCACGAAGGCGGGCATAGTTTACTAACCAGCGAAGACCCAAAGTTGTGCGGCGTTCAGGACGAACCTCTACAGGTACTTGGTAGTTTGCGCCCCCTACACGGCGTGCACGAACTTCTAATACTGGCATAATATTTTTCAATGCTTGTTCAAACACTTCCATTGGATCTTTGCCAGTTCGTTCTCTCACGATATCAAATGCATTGTAAAGAATTTTTTGCGCTTTGCTTTTTTTACCGTCAATCATGATTTTATTAATCAGACGAGTTACTAATTTTGAATTGTAAATTGGATCTGGTAGTACGTCACGTTTTGGTACAGGTCCTTTACGTGGCATCACTAAATTCCTCCCTTCATTCTGTATTTATTATATTATCTTTTAGTTTTTAGGACGTTTCGTTCCATATTTGGAACGGCCTTGCTTACGGTTTTCAACTCCAGCTGTGTCAAGAGCTCCGCGTACGATATGATAGCGGACACCAGGCAAGTCTTTTACACGTCCGCCGCGGATTAGCACAACGCTGTGCTCTTGCAGGTTATGTCCGATCCCCGGAATATAAGCTGTTACTTCAATTCCGTTTGACAAGCGGACACGTGCATATTTACGAAGAGCTGAGTTTGGTTTTTTAGGTGTCATTGTTCCAACACGTGTACATACTCCTCGTTTTTGCGGCGAAGATAAATTTGTTTGTTCTTTTTTGAAGCTGTTGTATCCTTTGTTTAACGCAGGAGATTTTGATTTTACTACTTTGCGCGTGCGGCCTTTTCGCACTAATTGGTTAATTGTAGGCATATACATTTCCTCCCTTCAAACGTTTTTTCAAACCCACACATCCAGGCGGTTCATAATTTGGTAAAAACAATTGTTTTTGCAGAAATCTACAAAAACAATGTTTATTTTATAATTGCAACAGCTGCCGCTCCAACTTCTATTCCGCAAGCTTTTCCGAGCTTCTTCATAGAATCGACCTTAATTAAAGGAACTTCTTTCTCTTCAGCCAGCTGAACCACTTTGTTTGTCACTTTCGGGTCAGCATCCACTGCAATGATAACTTCCTTTACAGTGTCATTTTTCAGAGCTTTCACTGTTTGCTTTGTACCAATAATAATCTTTTCAGCCTGTGCTACTTTTTCATAAGACATATTTCATATCCTCCAAAGTGACAGGTGATATTTACACACCTTGATAATATTAACATTGGAAAAGATGGATGTCAACTGTGCATTTTACGGCATCCATCTTTTCCCCGACAATTATTCAACCGAAATCGTTTCGTCAACGGATTTTTTATTCATGACCGGTTTTATTTTTCTATAGAGCTGCATTCCTGTTCCAGCCGGAACAAGCTTACCGATAATAACATTTTCCTTCAAGCCTAACAGTTCATCCCGTTTTCCTTTAATGGCCGCATCCGTTAATACGCGTGTTGTCTCTTGGAATGATGCGGCAGACAAGAAGGACTCCGTTTCAAGCGATGCCTTTGTAATACCGAGCAATACCGGCCGTCCTGTTGCAGGGCGTTTTCCTTCCAAAAGCACCTTTTTATTCGCTTCTGTAAATTGATGAACGTCAAGGAGTGTTCCCGGCAGAACATCCGTATCGCCGGAATCGATGACACGGACTTTCCGCAGCATTTGCCGCACCATTACTTCAATATGCTTATCGCCGATTTCCACACCTTGCATTCTGTACACTTTTTGCACTTCACGAAGCAAATATTCTTGAACGGCTAAAATGTCTTTTACTTTCAACAATTCTTTTGGATCTATTGAACCTTCCGTAATTTCTTGGCCGCGCTCTACACGGTCCCCCACAGCTACTTTTAAGCGGGCGTTAAATGGCGCCATGTATGTGCGTGTTTCCACTTCACCGCGGACGACAATTTCTTGCTGCTTATCTCTCACTTCATTAATTTCAGCAACTACCCCGTCAATTTCTGAAATAACCGCTTGCCCTTTTGGATTACGGGCTTCAAACAATTCTTGAACACGCGGCAAACCTTGGGTAATGTCGTCGCCGGCAACCCCACCGGTGTGGAAAGTACGCATCGTCAGCTGTGTACCCGGCTCTCCGATCGATTGAGCAGCGATAATTCCTACCGCTTCGCCTACTTCGACATCAGTGCCGGTAGCCAAGTTCCGTCCATAACATTTTTTACATACACCATGTCTTGTATTACATGTGAATGCAGAGCGAATCCAAACTTCTTCTATCCCTGCATTGACAATTTGAGCTGCTATGTCTTCGGTAATCATTTCATTTTCCCTGACAAGCACTTCGCCCGTTTCAGGATGAATAACCGATCTTCTTGCATATCGTCCGATAATCCGTTCCTCGAGTTTTTCGATAACTTCTGAACCGTCTTTCAGCGCTCTCGCTAAAATTCCTCTGTCTGTTCCGCAGTCTTCCTCACGAATAATCACATCTTGCGCAACATCTACAAGGCGGCGTGTTAAATAACCGGAGTCAGCAGTTTTTAATGCTGTATCTGCCAGACCTTTTCTGGCACCATGGGTCGAGATGAAGTATTCTAACACTGTCAAACCTTCTCTAAAACTCGATTTAATTGGAAGCTCAATAATTCGTCCAGCAGGGTTAGCCATCAGTCCGCGCATTCCCGCAAGCTGCGTGAAGTTAGATGCATTTCCGCGAGCTCCTGAATCGCTCATCATGAAAATCGGATTCCGCTTATCTAATGAATTCATCAGCTTGCTTTGAATGGTGTCTTTAGCAGCACTCCAAATAGAGATAACACGATCGTACCGCTCATCTTCAGTGATTAATCCGCGTCTGAATTGCTTCAAGACATTGTCAACTTTAGCTTGCGCCTCTTTTAAAATTGCTTCTTTTTCCGCCAACACAACAATATCAGAAACACCGATTGTAATTCCGGCTTTAGTCGAATATTTAAAGCCTAAATCTTTTAAGCGGTCAAGCATTTTCGATGTTTCAGTAATATGGAATCTCTTAAAGACTTCGGCAATAATTTTTCCTAAAATTCCTTTTTTAAATGGCGGAATGATTTCTTGGTTTTTAATGTGCTCCCGCACATCTACCTGTGCCGGATCAACAAAATATTTATCAGGCGTGCATTCTTGAATGTTCTTAGTTGACGGCTCATTAATATACGGGAACGAATTCGGCAGTATTTCGTTGAATATTAATTTTCCTACCGTTGTGATCAGAAGCTTTTTATTTTGTTCTTCTGTAAATGTTTCGTTCTTTAAGGAACCGGCATGTACTGCAATTCGTGTATGCAAATGTACATGGCCGTTTTGATAGGCAATGAGCGCCTCATCAGGATCTCTGAAAATTTTCCCTTCTCCGATCGCTCCTTCACGTTCCATTGTTAAGTAATAGTTCCCCAACACCATATCTTGTGAAGGCGTAACAACCGGTTTTCCGTCTTTCGGATTTAAAATGTTTTGAGCCGCAAGCATTAACAGCCTTGCTTCTGCTTGTGCTTCTGCCGATAACGGAACGTGAACAGCCATTTGGTCACCGTCGAAGTCAGCATTATAGGCTGTACATACCAACGGATGTAGACGAATGGCGCGCCCTTCGACTAACGTTGGTTCGAACGCTTGGATTCCTAATCTGTGCAAAGTCGGTGCCCGGTTAAGCAGAACCGGATGTTCTTTAATGACTTCCTCCAACACATCCCAAACTTCAGGATGGACGCGTTCAATTTTCCGTTTGGCGCTTTTAATGTTATGTGCCAGCCCTTTTTCAACAAGCTCCTTCATGACAAAAGGCTTAAAGAGCTCAAGCGCCATTTCCTTTGGCAAACCGCATTGATACATTTTCAGATTTGGGCCGACAACGATAACGGAACGTCCAGAGTAGTCAACCCGTTTTCCTAACAGGTTTTGACGGAAGCGTCCTTGCTTTCCTTTCAGCATATGAGAGAGTGACTTCAGTGGACGATTTCCCGGTCCAGTAACTGGACGACCACGGCGTCCATTGTCAATAAGTGCGTCAACAGCCTCTTGAAGCATCCGTTTCTCATTTTGCACGATGATACTTGGCGCTCCAAGATCCAACAGTCTTTTTAAACGATTGTTTCGGTTAATAACACGGCGATACAAATCGTTCAAATCGGAAGTTGCAAAGCGTCCGCCATCCAATTGAACCATCGGCCGCAATTCAGGCGGAATGACAGGAAGTACATCCAACACCATCCATGAAGGGTCATTTCCGGAATTTCTGAATGCTTCCATCACTTCAAGGCGTTTAATCGCTCTTGTGCGCCGCTGGCCTTGAGAAGATTTAAGCTCTTCTTTTAACGCTTCTACTTCTTTATCAAGATTGATATCTTGCAATAATTTTTTAATTGCTTCCGCACCCATTGATGCTTGGAAGGCATTTCCGTATTTCTCGCGGTATGTGCGATACTCTTTTTCAGATAAAAGCTGTTTCTTTTCAAGTGGTGTGTCCCCAGGATCTGTCACGACGTAAGAGGCAAAATAAATAACTTCTTCCAATGCTCGAGGTGACATGTCAAGAACTAGTCCCATACGGCTTGGAATCCCTTTGAAATACCAAATATGAGAGACAGGGGCAGCAAGTTCGATGTGCCCCATTCTCTCCCGACGCACTTTTGCTCGCGTAACCTCAACACCGCATCGATCGCATACTACGCCTTTATAGCGAACCCGTTTATATTTTCCGCAGTGGCATTCCCAATCTTTTGTCGGACCGAATATACGTTCACAAAACAAACCGTCTTTTTCAGGCTTTAAAGTACGATAGTTGATCGTTTCTGGTTTTTTCACTTCACCATATGACCATGAACGAATTTTATCAGGTGAAGCAAGACCGATGTGCATATACTCAAAATTATTTACATCCAGCAAGGGGCCTACCTCCCTTTTTATCTTCCGTAGCAAAAAATTCCTTTACTCTTTGGCAACTGCATCTTTTTCTTCTTTATCAACAACTTCCTCTTCGATTGTATCAGTCGTTAAAGAGAGGCCATCTGACTGGGTGGAATTTACCTCATCTTCCAATTCTCTCATTTCGATTTCTTGTTCATCGCTTGAGAGAATTTTAACATCCAGTCCTAAGCTTTGAAGCTCCTTAATTAATACTTTGAAAGATTCAGGAACTCCAGGTTCAGGCACATTTTCGCCTTTTACGATTGCCTCGTATGTTTTTACACGACCGACAACATCGTCTGATTTTACAGTAAGGATTTCTTGCAATGTATATGCTGCTCCATAGGCTTCTAAAGCCCAAACCTCCATTTCTCCGAACCGCTGTCCACCGAACTGTGCTTTACCGCCGAGCGGTTGCTGTGTAACAAGCGAGTATGGACCTGTGGAACGAGCATGCAGTTTATCGTCAACCATGTGCGCCAGTTTGATCATATACATGATTCCGACAGACACGCGATTATCGAAAGGTTCCCCAGTGCGGCCGTCGTAAAGGACCGTTTTCGCATCACGGGCCATCCCAGCTTCTTCAATTGTTGACCATACATCTTCTTCTGTCGCACCATCGAATACCGGAGTTGCAACATGAATGCCCAGCTTCTTAGCCGCCATTCCTAGGTGCAATTCCAATACTTGCCCGATGTTCATCCGGGAAGGTACTCCTAATGGATTTAACATGATGTCAACTGGTGTTCCATCCGGCAAAAACGGCATGTCCTCCTCAGGGAGAATTCGGGAAATAACCCCTTTGTTTCCATGGCGGCCTGCCATTTTATCCCCTTCAGAGATTTTACGCTTCTGTACAATGTATACACGCACCAGCTGGTTGACACCTGGAGGCAGTTCATCTCCGTCTTCACGGTTAAACACTTTTACATCAAGAACAATACCTCCGCCCCCATGCGGAACACGAAGTGATGTATCACGAACCTCACGTGCTTTTTCTCCAAAAATAGCGTGCAATAATCGTTCTTCAGCAGTCAGTTCTGTAACTCCTTTTGGCGTTACTTTCCCAACAAGCAAGTCGCCGTCTTTAACTTCTGCTCCAATGCGGACAATGCCTCGTTCATCCAAGTTGCGAAGAGCGTCTTCTCCGACATTTGGAATATCACGAGTGATTTCTTCCGGACCCAATTTTGTATCACGGGATTCAGACTCATATTCTTCAATATGGATGGAAGTATAGACGTCTTCTTTTACAAGACGCTCGCTCATGATGATGGCATCTTCATAGTTATATCCATCCCATGTCATAAAGGCGACAAGTACATTTCGGCCTAAAGCAAGCTCTCCCTTTTCCATGGAAGGACCGTCAGCTAAAATTTCGCCTTTCTCGACTTCGTCTCCAACAGATACAATTGGGCGCTGATTGTAGCACATTCCTTGGTTGGAACGGACGAATTTCAACAATTTGTACTCGTCGAGATCACCTTTAACCTTTTGGCCGTCCACTTCTTCATAACGGCGAACTAAAATTCTGTTGGCTTCAACTCGTTCGACAACGCCTGCGTGCTTGCAGATGACAGCTGCTCCAGAGTCTCTAGCCGATACATACTCCATTCCGGTACCAACAATAGGCGCTTCTGGTTGAAGCAAAGGAACAGCTTGGCGCTGCATGTTCGCACCCATTAATGCACGGTTGGAGTCATCGTTTTCCAAGAACGGGATACAAGCTGTTGCTGCTGATACAACTTGCTTAGGCGAAACGTCCATGTAGTCGACACGGTCTTTTTTCACCACTATGTTTTCCCCGCGGAAACGGGCAACAATATTATCTTCTAAAAACGTTCCATCCTCTGCTACTGGCACGTTAGCCTGAGCAACAACATAGTTATCTTCTTCGTCAGCTGTCAAATAGTCAATTCGGTCTGTTACCTTCCCTGTTTCAGGGTCAACTCTTCTATACGGCGTTTCAATAAAACCGAAACGGTTTACTTTTGCATATGTTGATAATGAGTTAATCAATCCGATATTTGGACCTTCAGGCGTTTCAATTGGACACATGCGTCCATAATGGGAATAATGGACGTCGCGAACTTCAAAGCCTGCTCGTTCACGTGTGAGTCCGCCAGGTCCCAATGCAGATAAACGGCGCTTATGCGTCAGTTCTGCAAGAGGATTTGTTTGATCCATGAATTGGGACAATTGGGAGCTGCCAAAAAATTCTTTAATGGCCGCAATTACTGGACGGATGTTGATTAATTGCTGCGGAGTAATCGTATTGGCATCCTGAATGGACATTCTTTCCCTCACAACACGCTCCATCCGTGAAAGTCCGATTCGGAACTGGTTTTGCAAAAGCTCCCCTACCGAACGAAGACGGCGGTTTCCTAGATGGTCAATATCATCTGTATTTCCTACTCCATATAGCAAATTAAAGAAGTAGCTGATGGACGCAATAATGTCTGCTGGCGTAATGTTTTTTACACTTTCATCAATGTTTGCGTTGCCAACAACGTTGAGAATTTTTTCTCCATCCGGATCGTTTGGAGCATAAATTTTAATAGATTGGTACGTGATGTCTTCATCAACTACTCCACCATCAGGAGTGAATTTTTTAAACCCTATTCCTTTTTCAAGGTAAGGCAAAATTTTATCCAGTGTTCTTCTATCAATAATAGTTCCTTTTTCAGCAATGATTTCTCCAGTTTCAGGGTCGACTAGAGTTTCTGCTAATCGTTGATTAAAGAGTCGGTTTTTGATATGAAGTTTCTTGTTAATTTTATATCTGCCGACACTTGCTAAATCATATCTTTTTGGATCAAAGAAACGGGAGATCAATAAGCTTTTTGCATTTTCAACTGTTGGCGGTTCACCAGGACGCAGGCGTTCGTAAATTTCAAGAAGCGCCTTTTCTGGGCTTTCGGTATTGTCTTTATCCAACGTATTTCTTAAATATTCATTTTCTCCGAACACATCGATGATTTCTTGATCAGAGCCAAACCCAAGGGCACGTAAAAGAACCGTAACTGGTAATTTGCGAGTGCGATCAATGCGGACATATATAACATCTTTTGCATCTGTTTCGTACTCTAACCAAGCGCCACGGTTTGGAATGACGGTAGCTGTAAAGCCCTTCTTACCGTTTTTATCAATTTTGTCGCTGTAGTAAACACTAGGTGAACGGACTAATTGGGAAACAATAACTCGTTCTGCACCATTGATCACAAATGTGCCGGTTTCCGTCATAAGCGGAAAATCGCCCATAAATACATCTTGATCTTTCACTTCGCCTGTTTCTTTATTAATTAGGCGCACTTTTACCCGCAGCGGAGCAGAATAAGTAACATCGCGTTCTTTTGCTTCCTCAACGGAGTATTTCGGTTCACCTAAGCTGTAGTCAATAAACTCAAGCGAGAGGTTACCAGTGAAATCTTCGATAGGAGATATGTCTTGAAACATTTCACGAAGACCCTCATCAAGAAACCACTGATACGAAGAGGTTTGGATTTCAATAAGATTAGGTAATTCCAACACTTCTTTAATACGCGCATAACTTCTGCGTTGGCGGTGTCGTCCGTACTGAACTAGTTGACTTGTCAACTGAGTCACCCCTCAAATCAGCATAATAATATCTTGTAAATAGCATTCCATGTTTTATATAATAAAATAAATACTATTACAAGTAAAAAGAAAAAGGATTTTCTTTATGAAAAAAGAAAACCACTGCGCAGAAATAGTTGATTTTATTATTTTTTCCTTAATGGATTGGTTCTATACATCCAAGAAAAAATTTAGCTACAAATGGAAATTAATATATTGGCATTTTATAATGTTAACATATCCTGGATTGCAGGTCAATCTTTTTTTGCTTTAAACAGCTATGAGGAGTAAATTTATCAATTTTCGGTAGTATTATGCAATTACGACTTATCCACAGTTGGTAAAATTTTCCAGTTAAATTTATTTACAAAAAGGGTCAAAAAGAACCAATTTTGCTTATTTTTTTAAAAAATGTGGATAACTTATTTTTGTTTGTTGTGGATAACTTTTTTTCTTTGCCAAACATCACATCCTTTGGTACAATTAATTCGCTAGGTAAACCTAATTTGCATAGGTTTTCCCAGTTGTGCGATATCCTCGTCTGTTAGTGTTTGCCCACGGAAGGCTTCTAACAATCGCGAGGATATTTCTTTTATCGTTTTCTTCATGCTTCTCAATATTTTTGACCCATGCTCATGTAACACCATGATAATCTCTGTAATTTGGGTTAATAGGTAGTGATTTTTCATGGCATTGTAATCTTGGCTGCTTGCGTGTTCAATGTGGTAGCGCAGGTTTTTTTGTCTGTTAAACCCCTCATTCTCTATTCTCCAGCGGCTTCTGCCAGCGTTCATCAGTTTCTTTGCATTGTTTTTTGTGATTTTTATATCTGTGATAAAGGTAAATTTTTGTTTTCTTTTTTCATCTTCTAATTCGCATTCGAAAACATTCACCCCAAAGCCTCTGTAATCAATATCGTTCACCCAGGTGATTTCCCCTCGCTGTTCGCTTTCACGTATCTTTACCACATTGGCTTTCTTGCCTTCCTCCTCTTCCATATTTTTTAACGCTTGAAACTCATCGGTGATGCTTTTAATACGATCTTCCTTAAAACGGAATAAGTAGTTCCAATTATTCGCCTTGCATTGTTTAAATACATTTTCGCAGGCATAAAGACTATCGGCAATCAGACAGATAGGCAGTTTTTTAAAGGTGTCTTTCAGTCTAGCAGTCAGTCGATAAAAAGCATTCAACTCACAATCTTGCTTTTCCACGTCCTCTGATTCATTTTCAATAAACTCGGAGGCCACACTTAGTACCATATTTCCCACAATTAACTTGGCTTCCAAGACATGATGCATGTAGATGGTCTTTATTTTTTCTTCACCCGTTTCCTTGTCTATGTATTTGCGCTCCCGTTTCAGGCAGTGTTCACAATGTTTTTTGTCAAAAGTAAAAATACCGGTCCCATCTATGGCAATACCCCAGTATTTCCCATTGATACGATAGGATTCAAAACACCTCTTTTTGAATAATTTCTTGATCATATCGATTCGGATCCTTTCAAGTTCTGCCGGGTTCACTCGTGCCAAAAAATCATTGATTGTGTCATAATGGGGCAGTTCTTCCAAATCTTCATTCCCCAACAATTTCCCCAAATTTTTAATGCACTCTTCCTTATTAAATTCGTTTGTCATTTCGCGCATACTTTTTAAGTTGCATGCATTTTTCAAAATAACCATCATCAAAAGGACTTCCGTGTCATAGGTAATATAGCTTTGGTGCCTTGGATCATCAATAGTTTTGAGCAATTTGTTTAAATTTTTAAAAAAGTGATTTTGTGTTTTTAGCAACTCGAATAAATAATTTACCTCTTTTTCCTTTTCACGCTTTTCCTTCCTCGTTACCATAAAAAAATCCCCCCCAAATGCCAATATATTAGGTTTTTTACATACCCTTATTATCACATATTTGGCAAAGTTTGGGTGGAATTATCTCGAAGAATTTTTACTCTTCAGGGCTGTGCTTTAAAAATATAATAGCCTTTTTTTCTCTCTGCCACTTCTACCGAACGAAACAGAGTCTCCAGCTTTTGTTTAGCGGAAGGAGCCCCCTGCTTTTTTTGGATAACGATCCAAAGCTCTCCATGGTCTTTTAAATGATCAAAGCTTTTTTCAAATATATGATGGACGACTTGTTTTCCAGCCCGAATGGGAGGGTTTGCTAAAATAGCAGCATACCATTTCCCTTCCAGCTTTTCAAACAAATTGCTTTGAAACACACGGACATTTTGAATGTTGTTTATTCGAGCATTCAGTTCTGCAAGTTCGATTGCCCTTTCATTTATATCGATCATATCAATCATTCTATCGGGTTCCGATTTTGCAATTGACAATCCGATCGGTCCGTATCCGCAGCCTACATCCAAAATATCTCCTGGAATTTCGGGAGCAGCGAAAGTTTCAATTAATAGCTGCGTTCCAAAATCAACCTCCCGTTTTGAAAAAACTCCGCGGTCGGTCATGAACGCAAATGGATGATTTCTCAACGTGCACTCAATTTTTCTCCTATTGCTTTCCACTTCCGGTTTTTCCGAAAAATAATGTTCGCTCATTTTCTGCACCCCTTTTTTAGGAGTATTTTCTACGGGCAGAAATTCATACATAAAAGAAAAGCCCGCCAATGAATCAGCGAGCTTTTCTATTTATTTAACAGCTTTTACTTAACTTCAACTTCTGCTCCAACTTCTTCAAGTTTTGCTTTAAGTTCTTCAGCTTCTTCTTTAGATACGCCTTCTTTTAATGGTTTTGGAGTGTTGTCAACTAATTCTTTTGCTTCTTTTAAGCCAAGGCCAGTGATTTCACGAACAACTTTGATAACTTTAATTTTTTGTGCACCTGCATTAGCAAGAATAACATCGAATTCAGTTTTTTCTGCAGCAGCTTCACCACCGCCAGCGCCACCAACCACAGCAACAGGAGCAGCAGCAGTTACGCCAAATTCTTCTTCGATTGCTTTTACTAAGTCGTTAAGTTCAAGAACAGTCATTTCTTTTATCGCTTCAATAATTTGTTCTTTTGTCATTTGTTTTTCCTCCTTATGTTTTAAATTGCTAATAGTTTCATACGAAAATTTGCTTTAAGCGCCTTGCTCTTCTTTTTGATCTGCAACTGCTTTTGTTGCAAGTGCAAAGTTGCGAATAGGAGCTTGCAGTACAGAAAGCAACATAGAAAGCAAGCCTTCGCGAGATGGAAGGTCAGCAATCGCTTTAATTTCATCAACTGTTGCAACATTGCCTTCGATGACGCCAGCTTTAATCTCAAGCGCTTCATGCTCTTTTGCAAAATCATTCAAAATTTTAGCAGGCGCCACGACATCTTCAGTGCTAAATGCGATAGCGTTTGGACCAGTCAGCACTTCTTCTAATCCAGAAATTTCTGCTTGTTCAACAGCACGGCGAGTTAACGTATTTTTGTAAACTTTGAACTCTATATTTGCTTCACGAAGTTTTTTGCGCAATTCCGTTACTTCCGCTACATTAAGACCGCGGTAATCTACGATAACAGTAGAGACGCTTTCACGGAATTTGGCTGCAATTTCTTCAACGATCTGTTTCTTCTTTTCAATTGCGCTGCTCATTTGTTTACACCTCCTGCAAATTGAAAATGAACACTTATACCGCTGGTGAAATGAAATACCTCCATGCCCGCAGACATGGAGGTATTGTACAAATAAGCAAACGTTCCGCTTAATCTATATCATACACCTCGGTAGGATATTAAGCCTTTCGGCACCTACTGTCTACGGTATAAATGAATTCTATTTAATTACACAACATTTTTATTTTACTAAAATATATCCTGCTTGTCAAACCGGTTTATTATTTCACGACAAAGCTGGAAGGATCTACTTTAATTCCAGGGCCCATTGTAGACGTTACAGAAACGTTTTTCATGTAAGTGCCTTTTGCCGCTGCCGGTTTTGCTTTTAATAGTGCGTCGTAAATTGTTGTAAAGTTTTCAACTAATTTTTCACTGTCAAAAGAAGTTTTTCCGATTGGAACATGAACGTTCCCAGCTTTATCTACACGGTATTCGACTTTACCAGCTTTAATTTCTTTGACAGCTTTTTCAACTTCAAATGTTACCGTTCCTGTTTTAGGGTTTGGCATTAAACCTTTAGGACCTAAAATACGTCCAAGTTTACCGACTTCACCCATCATATCAGGGGTAGCCACAACAACATCGAAGTCAAACCAGCCTTGTTGAATTTTATTGATGTAGTCGCTGTCGCCGACATAGTCCGCACCAGCAGCTTCCGCTTCTTTTGCTTTTTCCCCTTTAGCGAACACTAATACACGTTGTGTTTTACCTGTACCGTTCGGCAGCACAACAGCCCCGCGGATTTGCTGATCGTTTTTACGAGGATCAACGCCAAGGCGGAATGCAACTTCAACTGTCGCATCAAAGTTTGCGATATTCGTTTTCTTTACTAATTCAATTGCTTCTTTTACGTCATAAGCTTTTGAACGATCAACAAGCTTTGCAGCTTCTAAATATTTTTTACCTCTTTTTGCCATATCATTTTCCTCCTTATGTGGTTTTAGCGGAATAACCTCCCACGAATAAAGGTTGCGAACTTGAATAAACAAACTCGCAACCTACTACACCAATGCATATTGATTAGTCTTCGATCACAATGCCCATGCTTCGGGCTGTGCCTTCAACCATACGCATTGCTGCTTCAACGCTAGCTGCATTTAAGTCAGGCATTTTCGTTTCGGCAATTTCGCGAACTTTATCGCGTTTAATTGTTGCCACTTTATTACGATTCGGTTCACCAGAACCTGATTCAATTCCAGCTGCTTTTTTCAAAAGAACGGCAGCAGGCGGAGTTTTCGTAATAAATGTAAATGAACGGTCTTCAAATACCGTAATTTCAACAGGAATAATTAAGCCAGCTTGATCAGCCGTGCGAGCGTTGAACTCTTTACAGAATCCCATGATATTAACCCCAGCTTGACCGAGAGCAGGTCCTACTGGCGGCGCAGGATTAGCTTTACCTGCAGGAATCTGCAATTTCACGATTTTAATCACTTTTTTAGCCACGAGACACACCTCCTTAAGTCCGTGATGTGGTAATAGGGTAAAACCCTCCCACTCATGCAACATCCTTCTTTATATGAATGAGAGAAAGATTAATGCATCATTCAGTCTCTTTCAGAGACATATCGACTTAAGAAATATTACCATTTTTAATTAATGATTTCAAGTTTGTTTTTCTACATTTTACAATTTGGAAACTTGGGAAAAATCTAGTTCAACTGGTGTTTCACGCCCAAACATATTGACGAGAACTTTGACTTTTTTTCTATCTGTATCGATTTCTTCGATAACGCCCGTGAAATTAGCAAACGGGCCGTCATTTACTTTTACCGTTTCTTTTAATTCAAAATCAACTTCCACACGAGCCTCTTCTATTCCCATGCGTTTGAAAATTGCCTGTACTTCTTCCGGCAAAAGCGGAGTTGGTTTAGATCCAGACCCTGCAGAGCCGACGAATCCGGTAACTCCGGGAGTGTTGCGAACCACATACCATGAATCATCCGTCATGATGAGCTCTACTAAAACATACCCAGGGAAAACCTTTTTTTTCGTCACTTTTTTCTTTCCGCTTTTCATATCCATTTCTTCTTCTTCAGGGACGATCACACGAAAAATTTTGTCCTGCATGCCCATTGACTCTACGCGTTTTTCTAAATTCGCTTTTACTTTATTTTCATAGCCGGAATATGTATGCACAACATACCAGTTCTTTTCCATATCAGAGGACCTTGTCCTTCCCTCCCCATTTCATTTTTAGGCAATGAAAAAACCCGTTTACCGGGTTTACTGACGGACTTATGAATAATATCTATTATATCATGGATAAAAGGCTTTTATTCAAGAATAAGCCTTAATAACTCAGAAATTCCTAAGTCGACAATAGCAAAAAATATAGCAAAAAAGGCTACCGTTGTAATGACCGTAATCGTATAGCGAACCAATTCCTTTCTTTTCGGCCAGCTGACCTTTTTCATTTCTTTTACGACATCTCGAAAAAATCCAGTCAAGCGCTGCATTTGTTTACCTCCAGAAATCCAAGAATCGTGCAATTTACTTTGTTTCCCGATGAGTGGTATGAGCTTGGCACGTTTTACAAAACTTTTTGATTTCCAACCGTTCTTCGGTCGCCTTTTTCATCGTTGAATAATTTCGGCTGCCGCATTGAGAACAAGCTAGAACTATTTTTTTCCTCATATTGCACCTACCGATACTTACTCTATTAAACAGTAACATAATGGCAATTTTTATGTCAATGAGTTATGAAGTAAATTCCCTCAGCTCTAAGTATCTTTCTAGCTTTCTTTTCACCCGCTGCAAGGCATTGTCAATAGATTTCACATGCCTGTTCAATTCTTCTGAAATTTCTAAATAGGAACGGCCTTCCAAATAAAGGGACAACACTTTCCGTTCAAGATCAGATAATATTTCCCCCATTTTCAATTCTATATCATCAAACTTTTCCTGGTTAATGATGAGCTCTTCTGGGTCCATTACTTTTGCACCAGATATTACATCCATCAGTGTGCGATCTGATTCTTCATCATAAATGGGTTTATCCAATGAAACATACGAGTTTAGAGGAATATGTTTTTGACGGGTAGCAGTTTTAATGGCAGTAATCATTTGGCGGGTAATGCACAACTCGGCAAAAGCCTTAAAGGAGGTAAGCTTGTCCTCTTTAAAGTCACGAATCGCTTTATATAATCCAATCATCCCCTCTTGAATTATATCCTCACGATCCGCCCCGATGAGGAAGTAGGATCTTGCCTTGGCCCGCACAAAGTTCCGGTATTTTGTAATCAAGAAATCTAATGCAGCGCTGTCGCCTTTGTGGACGAGCTCTACAATTTGTTCATCTTCAAGCTTCTGCAATTTTTTTATTTTTTCCCCCTTGTTGTCTTGAACACTCATGCAAATCACCCCGACCGCGCATACAATTATTAGAAATATTATACTGTAAGATTTCCATAAACGTCAACTTATGTCAAAATTACGATAAATCTCCTCTTCTCCATTTTTCGAACCTTTCGGCAACTTCATAAGAAAGGCGAATCTTCGAAGCGGGGCGCTCGCCCTGAATTTGCTGAATTTTTTTTCGAATGCTTTCTTCAATAGACACCACTTCGTTATATAGCTCGCGCGCCGATTTTCTCAAAGCTCCCTGGGAAAAAATCGTCCATTGTTCTATATAGTCGGATGTTGCTACATAAATTTTCGTCTTAATATTTTTTAATGTTTTGGCCAGCTTTTCAATCCGTTCATCAGCGGTTTCATTTTCTCTCGTGAAAATTATTTCCACGCGATTATCTAAATATTTTTTTTCAATTCCTTTCACTAAATGAGCATCAAAAACGACAATCACCTTCATCCCCGTGTATGCTTGATATTCGGCCATCTTGTTGATCAGGATCTTCCTTGCATCCTCCAAATTGTTTTCATCTTTTAATTTTTGCAGATCAGGCCAAGCACCAATAATGTTGTATCCATCGACTAATAAAATATCCATTGGTTACTCTCCTGATGGCCGCCGTTTACGAAAAACTTCATACATTAATAGACTGGCAGCAACGGAGGCGTTCAAAGAAGTAACATGACCAACCATCGGGATTTTCACAAGGAAGTCGCACTTTTCTTTTACTAAGCGGCTAATTCCTTTCCCTTCACTGCCGATTACTAATGCAACGGGCAGTTTCCCGTCAATTGTCCGATAATCGTCTTCCCCTTTTGCATCAGTGCCGTAAATCCATATACCTCTGTTTTTCAGCTCGTCAATCGTGCGTGCCAAGTTTGTCACGCGGACTACGGGAACATATTCAATTGCTCCCGTTGACGTTTTTGCCACTACATTGGTTAAACCGACCGCCCGGTTCTTTGGAATAATAATGCCGTGTACTCCAGCAGCATCAGCTGTTCTCATAATCGAGCCGAGATTTGCCGGATTTTCAATTTCATCTAGAATCAGAAAAAAGGGCGCTTCCCCGCGTTCGTCAGACAATTTGAACAAATCTTCAAAATCCGTATACTTATATGCAGCAACTTGCGCAATGACTCCTTGGTGGCTGCCCGAAACGATCTGATCGAGCTTTTTCTTTGGAACGAATTGAACTGCTACCCCTTTATTTTTCGCCAGCATTATAATTTGCTGCGCTTGTTTAGTATATGAATTTTCCGCAATAAACACTTTGTTAATATCCCTGTTCGATTTCAATGCTTCGATAACCGAATTCTTCCCGTATATATATTCATCCGCCACGTTCAACTCCCCCTTTCTCGTATGTTGCAGCCATTGCAGCATCTATAACGTCGTTTAGCCGATCTTGATCACCTGTTAAAAAAAGATAGCCGATTAAAGATTCGAAAGCCGTGCTGTATCGGTATGTTTGTACATCGGTATTTTTCGGCACCGTGTTTGATTTGGCATTTCGCCCTCTTTTCATTATTTCCAGCTCTTCTTCATTGAAAAAGCCGTTGTCAGTTAATGTTTTTAAAATCGCTGCCTGCGCTTTGGCTGAAACAAACGACTTCGCCAATTTATGAAGCTGGCCCGGTTTGACAGTTCCTTTTGATAACAGATGATGCCTGACAAATACTTCATATACAGCATCGCCCATATATGCTAAAACAAGACCGTTAAGCTGCCGTGCTTCTTTTATTTTTTCAAGCTCAATCATATTTATCCTCTTTTCCACCTTGTTCCTTGAGGCGTATCTTCCAATATAATGTTCATTTCCTTGAGCTGATCTCGAATTTTGTCGGCTAAAGCAAAATTTCTTTCTTTTCTAGCTTGATTTCGCTCGTTTATCAGCCTTTCAATGTCTTCGTCCAGCAGCTCTTGAACATCAAATGTCAAACCTAATACATCGCCAAATTCATTAAATAGCTGCAAAAATGCCTTAATTACTTTTTCGGAGGTGTTTTTTCTTTCCAAATAATAGTTTGCATTTTTCACTAAATCGAAAATGACAGATATAGCATTCGCCGTATTGAAATCGTCGTCCATTTCATGAATAAATTCCTTCTTTAGCCGGCTGATTTCTTCCAGCCATTTTTCATCATCATTAGTGAGATTCGCACTACTTTCCAGCCGATGCTTTAAATTGATATATGAGGTGCGGATTCTTTCCAATCCGTTTTTTGTACTATCCAAAAGTTCTTTCGAATAATTGATAGGATGTCGGTAGTGTACAGACAGCATAAAAAATCGAAATACTTGTGGGTCATACTGCTTTAAAACGTCTTGAACAAGAATAAAATTTCCGAGTGATTTAGACATCTTCTCATTGTTGATATTAATATAACCGTTATGCATCCAATATTTCGCAAAAGGTTTGCCGGTAAGCGCTTCGGATTGTGCGATCTCATTTTCATGATGCGGAAAAGTTAAATCTTGGCCGCCTGCATGAATATCAATTGTATCCCCTAAATATTTTCTTGCCATTGCGGAGCATTCAATATGCCAGCCAGGACGTCCTTTTCCCCAAGGGCTATCCCATGAAATTTCCCCTTCTTTTGCTGCTTTCCAAAGTGCAAAATCAAGCGGATCTCTCTTTTTTTCGCCAATTTGTATTCTGGCACCGGCATGAAGCTCATCTATTGATTGATGCGAAAGCTTTCCGTATTCCTTAAAATACCGTGTTTTATAATACACATCTCCGTCGACTTCATAGGCATAATTTTTGTCAATGAGAGCTTGGATGAATTCAATGATTGTCTCCATATTTTCCGTTACACGAGGATGAACATCCGCTCTTTTGCATCCCAGTGCATCAATATCAGAAAAATAGGCCTTAATAAATCGTTCTGCAATTTCCGGAACCGTTTCGCCCAAATCATTTGCAGCTTTAATCAATTTATCATCCACATCGGTAAAATTCGACACATATTTCACATCGTACCCTCTGTACTCCAAATATCGACGAACTGTATCATATACAATGGCTGGTCTAGCATTTCCGATGTGAATATAGTTGTAAACGGTAGGACCGCAAACATACATCTTTACCTTGTTGTCCTCTAAAGGAATAAATTCTTCCTTTTTCCTGGATAATGTATTATAAATTTTGATACTCATTGAACGCCCTCCTTTTTTTTCAGATTATCTAATTCTGCCTTTAATTTTCCTATTTCTTTTTCAAGCTCTTTTAATTTATCTGAAATAGGATCCGGCAAATCTCTATGATTTAAATCTTTTCTCACCTTTTTCCCGTTTTGCACAACAACTCTCCCCGGAATGCCTACAACAGTCGAATTATCCGGAACATCGCGCAAAACGACGGAACCTGCGCCAATTTTCGAGTTTTCTCCAATCGTAATAGATCCTAATACCTTCGCGCCAGCTGCAATGAGAACGTTATTTTTGATGGTAGGATGCCGTTTCCCCTTTTCTTTACCTGTTCCGCCTAATGTAACTCCTTGATATACAGTAACATTATCGCCAATTTCACAAGTCTCGCCAATAACGACACCCATGCCATGATCGATGAAAAAACGACGACCGATTTTGGCACCAGGGTGGATTTCAATTCCCGTGAAAAAGCGGCTTATTTGCGAAATGACCCTGGCGATAAAGTATAATTTCCGTTTGTAAAACGCATGCGCCAACCGATGAGCCCATATGGCGTGAAGGCCTGAATAAGTTAAGATCACTTCTAAATAAGATCTCGCAGCAGGGTCTTGGTCAAAAACGACTTCCACATCTTCTTTTAATATTTTCCACATATTTTTCTCCCTCCCATAAAAAGTAATCATAATACCCTACTGAAAAAGAAATGCGCCTCTGTAGATACAGAGACGCAAATAAGCGCGGTTCCACTCTGTTTAGGGAAAAGTATAGCTTTTCTTTTCCCTCAACTTTAACTCTTATAACGGTGAGTCTCCGCTTTTGTCTACTCCCGCTGGTTTCGACAAAAGACTCGAAGGGGCATTTCAGAAAGCGCGTGCTTAAACCTCTTTCAGCCAAAGGAGGTTCTCTCTGAAAAGCCGTTTGCTTTCTTACTTCTCCTTCTCAACGTTTTTCCGTCATCTGTTCATACATACTATATTACAATTTTTTTAAAAAGTTAATCTAGTGCTTTTTCCAGCCTTGTGATAATCTTTTCTTTTCCTAAGAGCTCAAGGGCAAGCGGCAGCTCAGGACCGTGTGTCTGCCCGGTCGTCGCAACGCGAATCGGCATGAACAATTTTTTCCCCTTTTGACCTGTCGCTTTTTGAACTGACTTAATCGCTTTTTTGATTTCATCTGCTTTGAAATCTTGAATTGCTTTCACTTCTTCCAAAAATGCGCTTAACACGGAAGGAACTTGTTCTTCTTGAAGCACAAGTTTTCCTTCTTCATCGATCTCTATCTCTTCCTTAAAAAACATTTCGCTTAATTCGACAATTTCTGCACCGTAGCTCATTTGCTCTTGATACAGGGAAATGAGACGTTGCACCCAATCTCTTTCATCTTCTGACATATTTTCACTGATGCGCCCGGCTTTTACAAGGTGGGGCAGCGAAAGGTCGACTACTTTTTCGAGATCAAGCTTTTTCATGTACTGATTGTTCATCCATTTTAATTTCAGTGTATCGAAAACAGCAGGTGATTTTGATAATCGGTTTGGATCAAAAATTTTAATAAACTCTTCTTTGCTGAAAATCTCTTCTTCCCCAACAGGAGACCATCCTAACAAACCGATAAAATTAAAGAGCGCTTCAGGCAGATACCCTAATTCAGCATATTGTTCAATAAATTGAATGATGCTCTCATCACGCTTGCTTAATTTTTTTCTGTTTTCATTGACGATTAACGTCATATGACCAAAAACAGGCGGCTCCCATCCAAAAGCTTCATAAATCATCATTTGCTTCGGTGTATTGGAGATATGGTCTTCTCCGCGCAACACATGACTGATTTCCATTAAATGATCGTCGACGGCGACGGCAAAATTATAAGTCGGTGTTCCGTCTTTTTTCACGATGACAAAATCCCCAAAATCATCGGACTCAAAAGAAATATCTCCTTTTACGATATCGTTCCATTTATATATTTTTCCTTTTGGAACCCGGAAACGAATGCTTGGTTTCCGTCCTTCTTTTTCGAGTGCCTCTTGCTGTTCTTTAGAAAGGTGCGCGCATTTCCCTGAATATCTTGGCATTTCACCGCGATCGATTTGCGCTTGACGCTCGTTTTCAAGCTCCTCTTCCGTACAATAACATTTATACGCCAAGTCTCTTTCCAAGAGCTCTTCATAATATTTTTTATAAATGCTTGTCCGCTCCGATTGTCGATAAGGACCGTAATCTCCGCCCTTGTCTATGCTTTCGTCCCAATCAATTCCAAGCCATTTTAAATAAAAAAGCTGGCTTTGTTCTCCTCCTTCGATATTCCGCTTTTGATCGGTATCTTCAATTCGGATAATAAATTTCCCATTTTGGCTTCTAGCGAACAAATAATTAAATAATGCAGTGCGTGCGTTTCCAATATGTAAATGCCCCGTCGGACTCGGTGCATAGCGAACCCGTATTCCGTTGTCAGCCATATTTTGTCCCTCCAATAATCAAACCGTAATTCTTTAAAATATTGTACCACCAAACCATTGATGTTCAAAGATTACTTTTTCTTTTGCAATAAAACGATTGACTGTGCAGAGATTCCTTCCCCGCGTCCTGTAAACCCAAGCTCCTCCGTCGTCGTTGCTTTAACATTCACTTGGTCAAGTTCAGCCTCCAAGAGCTCCGCAATTCTAGTACGCATTTGATGGATGTAAGGCGCCATTTTTGGTTTTTGAGCAATAATTGTACAATCCGCATTGCCTAATATATAGCCTTTCTCCTTTACCAAGTTCCATACCTCTTGAAGCAATTTCGCCGAGTCAATATCTTTATATGCAGGATCCGTATCAGGAAAATGCTTGCCGATATCTCCTTCTCCAATCGCTCCCAAGCAGGCATCTGTCAATGCATGAAGAAGAACATCAGCATCAGAATGTCCAAGCAATCCTTTTTCATAAGGAATGTTGACTCCACCGATCACAAGCGGTTTTCCTTCCACAAGCTGATGAACATCAAAACCTTGTCCAATCCGAATCATTCCCTTTCCCCTCTTTCACTCTCTAAAATCGCACGGGCAAAAATCAAATCTTCAGGGGTTGTAAGCTTTATATTTGAATAATCCCCATGTACAATACAAACTTTTTCGCCAATTCTTTCTACAAGACTTGCATCGTCTGTTCCTACAAATTGATCCCTATTGGCCGCTTCATGAGCTTTTAATACGATGGAAAGACGAAAAGCTTGTGGCGTTTGAACTGCCCACAAGCTAGAACGTTCAACAGTATCAATGACTTCCATATTGCGAACCCTTTTCACAGTATCCTTTACAGGAACGGCTACGACCGCTGCGCCCTCTAAATGAGCCTTTTCAACAAGCTGATGAATGGTTTCCCTGCGAATGAAAGGCCTTGCACCGTCGTGAATTAATATTATACCATCTTCTTCAACAGCTTTTAACCCGTTGTAAACACTATATTGGCGTTCCTGTCCTCCGGGAACTAGTTTTTGCACTTTTTTTATTTTATATTTTTTCAGTAAAGAAAGAAATTCTTCACGCTCTTTCTCGTTTATGACTAGAACAATTTCGGTGCATTGAGGATCTTTTTCAAACACCATTAAAGTATGAACAATCACAGGTAAAGAATTAAGTTTGATAAACTGTTTATTTTTTCCTGCCCTCATTCTTTTCCCTTGCCCTGCAGCTGGTATGACAACCCGATATTCCATCTTCTTTCTCCCTTATTACAATGCTTTTTCCAGCAGCTTTGGCTTTGCAAAAATCATTCGTCCGGCAGATGTTTGAAGAACGCTTGTAACGAGAATGTCAATATTTTTCCCGATATAGTCCCTTCCGTCCTCGACAACAATCATCGTGCCATCATCAAGATAAGCAACACCTTGGTTATGCTCTTTTCCATCCTTAATTACTTGGACATTTAACTCTTCCCCTGGTAGTACAATCGGTTTTACCGCATTGGCTAAATCGTTGATGTTCAAAACAGAGACGTTTTGGAGCTCACATACTTTATTTAAATTGAAATCGTTTGTGACCACAACGCCTTGAATGATTTTTGCCAGTTTTACAAGCTTGCTGTCGACTTCTTGTATATCTTCGAAGTCGCCTTCCCATATTTCCACTTGAATGTCCAGCTCTTTTTGGATTTTATTTAAAATATCCAGACCTCTTCTTCCTCGATTTCTTTTTAGCACATCTGAAGAATCCGCTATATGCTGAAGTTCCTCCAACACAAATTGAGGAATAATAATGGTCCCTTCTAAAAAACCTGTTTGACAAATATCTGCAATCCTGCCATCTATAATAACACTTGTATCTAATATTTTTAAGCTTTTCTTTTCAACATTTTCCTCTTCTTCTTGAGAGGCTTTCTTCTTGCTGATTCTTGCTGTAATCGAAAACAAGTTCAACAGTTCGTCGCGCTTTTTATATCCGATTTGAAAACCTAAATATCCTAAAATTATGGTTAAAAAGATCGGAACAATGTTATTGATAATTGGGTATGGAAGTTCAGATAATGAAATTCCAATTAAATAAGCAATAATCAGACCAAAAATTAATCCTAAACTGCCAAATAATACATCCGTAACCGGAGCTTTCACTAATTTCTCTTCTATAAATTTTATCCAATTCACCACATAATCCACTAGCCAGAAGGAGGTTATATAAAATAAAATTGCACCTAATATCGCCAATGTATATGGTGTCATCAGAAATGGAACATCATCAAGATTTAAGAGAAATAATAATTCCGGTATAAACAAAACACCTAACGTTCCGCCAACAAAAAAGAAAAATATTTGAACAATTCGTTTTAACATACCTCCACCTCCTTTATTTCATTATATACACTTTCAAACCTTTCAAACATCTAAAAACAAGGATTGTAAAAATATTGATAAATTACTGTAAAGGATGTGTTAGAGCTCCCTTGCAATGTTATACTGATCTTGGAGGCGCCTTAATCCTTCCTTAATTTTCCTCGCCCTAACTTCACCTATTCCTTCCACTTCATCAAGCTTTTCTACGGTAGCATTTGCAATTTGTTTCAAATTTTCAAAGGTTGTCACTAAATTTTCAATAATAACGGAAGGAAGCTTTGGTATTTTATGCAAAAACCGGTAACCTCGAGGAACAACAGGTTCATTCATATTGGTAAAATGGGGATATCCGAGCAGCTTCAATAAAACCGCATCATCCAATAATGCTGAGCTGGACAATTCTTGCAGCTGCTTTAATACAGGAATAGGATCATTCAGCCGCTCCATGCTGTAATCTTTGATAAGCAGAGCCGCTTCTTTTTCAATATCTGCTAAAAGCTCGGTCATCTGAAGCTGAATCAGCTGCCCTTCTGTACCGAGTTCGTAAATATAATTAATAATTTCACTCTTAATTCGCAGCACCATTTCTATTCTATGTAAAACTTGGATCACTTCATCGATCGTGACTAAATCTTCAAACTCTAAAGATCCTAAATTATTAATGGATTGGTCAGTGGCAGATTTATACTTTTCCAACGTCCGCAAAGCTTGATTGGCCTTCGTCAAAATGACGCCGATATCCCTCAAAGCATAGCGGGAATTGCCAAAATATAATGTGACGACATTTCTTCTTTCAGAAATAGCAATTACGAGATTTCCTGTTTGCTTTGCTACTCGTTCAGCTGTTCTATGCCTCATGCCTGTTTCTCTTACCTCTATGCTCGTATCCGGAACGAGCTGTGCGTTTGCGTATAAAATTTTTTGCCCTGAGTCGCTTAAAATAATGGCTCCATCCATTTTAGCTAGTTCATATAAATAGGCGGGGGAAAAAGGGCAATTGATATAAAATCCCCCGTCTACAATTTGTTTGATTTTTTCGTTATATCCTACAACAATTAGCCCCCCGGTCTTTGCGCGCAGCACGTTTTCAATTCCTTCCCGGATTGGTGTGCCTGGGGCTACAAATTGCAAGATTTCCTTAAGCGATTTTTCTTGTTTCATAGCTTATCCCCCTATTGCAAGTTCGAGCGCTTCTGAAATGTTTTGCACACCGACAATTTCTATATCTTCCGGCCATTTCCAACCGCCCAGATTGGCTTTCGGTAAAAAAATCCGCTTAAATCCCAGTTTGGCAGCTTCTTGTACACGCTGTTCAATTCGTGAAACCCTTCTAATTTCTCCTGTTAAACCAACCTCACCTACAAAAACATCATAAATGTTCGTCGGAACATCTTTAAAGCTTGAAGCTATACTGATGCAAATTGCCAAGTCAATTGAAGGCTCGTCTAATTTCACCCCGCCGGCAACTTTTAAGTAGGCATCTTGGTTTTGGAGCAATAAACCAACACGTTTTTCCAATACCGCCATCAACAAAGAAACACGATTATGATCAATCCCATTTGCCATCCTTCTTGGGTTTCCAAAGCTTGTCGGGGTGATTAAAGCTTGTATTTCGACTAGAACAGGTCTTGTCCCTTCCATGGAAGCGACTACTGTTGAACCAGATGCCCCTTTTGCACGCTCTTCTAAAAACACTTCTGACGGGTTGAGCACTTCTTTAAGACCTGCTTCCTTCATTTCAAAAATTCCTATTTCGTTAGTGGATCCGAACCTGTTTTTAACTGCCCGTAAAATTCGGTACGTATGGTGTCGATCACCTTCAAAATACAATACAGTATCAACCATATGTTCTAAAATGCGCGGCCCTGCAATTGTGCCGTCTTTTGTTACATGACCGACAATAAAAATCGGAATTCCTTTTGTCTTTGCCAATCTCATTAATTCAGCCGTACATTCTCGAACCTGAGATACGCTTCCAGGAGCAGAAGCAATTTCACTGTTATAAATCGTTTGAATGGAATCAATGATGACAAAAGCCGGTTCAGTTTCCATTATGGATTGAATGATGATTTCTAAGTCCGTTTCAGAAAGCACGAAAAGTCTTTCGCCTTTTACCCCGAGTCGGTCGGAGCGAAGTTTTGTCTGTTTTAAAGATTCTTCTCCCGAAATGTATAAAACATCGTTCCCTCTCTCTGCCAGCTGTGAGGAGACTTGCAATAAGAGAGTGGATTTTCCAATTCCAGGATCCCCTCCAATTAAAACGAGAGACCCTTTTACAATTCCGCCTCCCAATACGCGGTTAAACTCATGAAGTCCTGTAAGCATTCTAGGTTCTTGCGCAGCTTGGATTTGATGAATTGGAGAAGGTTTGCTGACAGTGGATGATTCGGAATGACTAAAAGCAATGCGGTGTTTTCCCTTTGGCTTGATAACTTCTTCAACCATTGAATTCCATTCGCCGCACCCTGGACATTTTCCCATCCATTTCGGCGATTCATATCCGCACGATTGACAAATAAATTTTGATTTGATCTTTGACATTCGGTTATTCCCCACTTTGTTCAATCGATAAACGACAATATAATGAAAGAGAGGGGCATACGTGAAGCAGTATGCCCATTGGATTATTGAACCTTTTCTGCAGTTTTTACGACAAATTCATTATTTTGCACGTCCAATACAACTTTTTGACCTTGCGAGATCGTGCCTTTCAATAATTCCTCTGATAAGCGATCTTCGACATATTTTTGAATCGCTCTCCGCAACGGACGCGCTCCATATTCTAAGTCAAAGCCCTCTTCAGCCAGCTTTTCTTTTGCACGATCCGTTAATTCGAGTTCTATATCCTGTTCTTTTAATCGTTTTGTCAGCTGATCCGCCATCAGCGAAACAATTTCTTTCAAATGTTTTTTCTCTAAAGAGTGGAACACAATAATTTCGTCAATCCGGTTCAAAAATTCAGGACGAAATGCTTTTTTCAGTTCATCCATCACTTTGTTTTTCATATCTTTATAATTTTCATTTTCGTCTTGAACATTAAAGCCGACATATTTATTCCGTTTTAATTCGCTTGCCCCTACATTTGAAGTCATGATTAAAATCGTATTTCGAAAATCAACGGTGCGCCCTTTTGAGTCTGTGAGTCTTCCGTCTTCAAGCACCTGCAGCAAAATGTTAAACACATCTGGATGAGCTTTTTCAATTTCATCCAATAATACGACTGAGTATGGCTTGCGGCGCACTTTTTCCGTCAATTGTCCTCCCTCTTCATAGCCTACATATCCAGGAGGCGAACCAACGAGCCTTGACGTAGAATGCTTCTCCATATATTCTGACATATCGATTCGAATCATAGCATCTTCGTCACCAAACATTGCTTCAGCTAATGCACGGGCTAATTCCGTTTTCCCTACACCTGTCGGTCCTAAGAAGATAAATGAACCGATCGGACGCTTCGGATCTTTTAAGCCTGCACGTGCCCGTCTGACAGCTTTTGCGACTGCAGTGACAGCTTCTTCTTGACCAATAACGCGCGAGTGTAAAATTTCTTCGAGATTCAAAAGCCGCTCTGATTCTGTTTGGGCAAGTTTAACAACCGGAATTCCCGTCCAGCTTGAAACAACCATTGCAATATCCTCTACGGTCACTTCAGAATTTTCTTGACCTTGTTTTTCCTTCCATGATTTTTTCGTTTCCTCTAATTCCTCTCTGAGCCGCTGCTCTGTATCTCTTAATGAAGCTGCTTTTTCAAATTCTTGGCTTTGGACTGCAGCTTCTTTTTCTTTTCGCACTTCTTCTAATTTTTGCTCCAATTCCTTTAAATTCGGAGGTGTTGCAAATGAACGAAGACGGACTTTGGAGCCTGCTTCATCAATCAAGTCAATCGCTTTATCAGGCAGGAACCGATCGGAAATATACCGATCTGAAAGTTTAACAGCAGCTTCAATCGCCTCATCGGAAATGGATACCCGGTGGTGTGCTTCATATCGGTCTCTTAATCCTCTTAAAATTTGAATGCTCTCTTCAATGGACGGTTCGTCGACTTGGATTGGCTGGAAGCGCCGTTCAAGTGCAGCATCCTTTTCAATATATTTACGGTATTCATCCAAAGTTGTTGCCCCAATACATTGCAATTCTCCCCGAGCCAAAGCAGGTTTTAAAATGTTGGAAGCATCAATTGCACCTTCCGCCCCGCCTGCGCCGATCAGTGTATGAAGCTCGTCAATAAATAAAATGATGTTTCCTGCTTGGCGAATTTCATCCATTACCTTTTTAAGGCGGTCCTCAAATTCCCCTCTATATTTTGTGCCAGCTACAACCGTTCCCATATCAAGGGTCATAACGCGCTTATCTCTCAAAATTTCAGGAACCTCATTATTCACAATTTGCTGAGCAAGTCCCTCTGCTATGGCAGTTTTCCCAACACCAGGTTCACCTATTAAGACAGGATTATTTTTTGTTCTTCGGCTCAAAACCTCGATGACACGCTGAATTTCTTTGCTTCGGCCGATGACTGGATCAAGTCCGCCCTCCCGTGCAACAGCCGTTAAGTCCCGCGCAAGACTATCAAGCGTTGGAGTATTTGCGTTTGTCATCGAACTTCCTTGGTGGCTTGAGGATACTTCATTGCTGCCTAACAACTGTAAAACTTGCTGACGCGCTTTGTTCAAGCTTACTCCGAGATTGTTTAAAACACGCGCAGCAACTCCCTCGCCTTCTCGAATTAATCCCAATAGGATATGTTCTGTTCCGACATAAGAATGTCCTAATTTTCTTGCTTCATCCATTGACAGTTCAATGACTTTCTTTGCTCTCGGTGTGTAATGGATCGTTTGTGAAATTTCTTGCCCCCGTCCTATCAGGCTTTCCACTTCATTTTGGATTTTTTCTGGACTTAATCCTAAAGCGTGAAGCGCTTTAGCGGCAATTCCTTCTCCTTCGCGCACGAGCCCAAGCAATATGTGCTCTGTGCCGATATTGTTATGTCCGAGTCGTACAGCTTCTTCCTGAGCTAAAGCAAGCACTTTTTGCGCCCGTTCCGTAAATCTCCCAAACATCATTGTTCATCATCCTCCCTTTGCTTCCTTTCTAATTGAAGCCTTTCACGAATTAATGTTGCCCTGCGAATATCCCGTTCATTCGGCCGTAGAACTCCTCCTGAATATTGTTGCAGAAATCCGGGCTGAATTAAAATCATAAGCTCATTTAAAACACTGCGTGGAACATTTTGAATAATTCCCAGGTCAATTCCTAAGCGCACATCTGATAAACATTGAATTGCTTCTTTCGATGGAATAATTCTGCTGTATTTGAGAGTGCCGTAGGAACGATATACACGGTCTTCTAGATGATGCGGATTCGTTTTATATAAAGCATCTCTTGCAGCCCGTTCTTGAGCAATTAATTGCCCGACAACACCTATTAAATCATCGACAATATCATCTTCTGATTTGCCTAGCGTAATTTGGTTCGAAATTTGGAATATATTACCTATCGCTTCACTTCCTTCTCCGTACCGACCTCTCACAACCAATCCTAATTGATTGATAGCAGGTATAATTTGGTTAATCTGCTGTGTTAAGACAAGTCCTGGAAGGTGCATCATCACGGAAGCCCGCAAGCCGGTACCGACATTTGTTGGACAGCTAGTTAAGTAGCCCCTATGTTCATCAAATGCATAATCTACTTTTTCCTCAATCCAATCGTCAAGATTCATTGCCATTTTCAACGCTTCTTTTAGCTGAAGGCCCGGGAACAAACATTGAATTCTAATATGATCCTCCTCGTTTATCATGATGCTCACTTCTTCGTTTTCAGATAAAAGGCACCCTCCAAGTGCTGATTCTTCCATTAAATAAGGACTAATCAAATGCTTCTCTACAAGTACGCGTTTTTGAATAGGCTGAAGTTCATTCATTTTCAGCAGCACGAATGTCCCTAAACCGTCAAACACTCTTTGTGAAAATGATTCTTCAAATGTATTTAAAATAACCAAGGCTTCTTCATTCGACATAATGGTAGGGAAGCTTATATTTTCTATATTTCGCGCCAATCTGACTCGGCTGCTCAGCACAATATCGGAATCAGGTCCTTCTTGATTCATCCAAGGGCTCATGGCTGAACGAATAAATTTTTGAAAGGACATGTCATACTCCCCTTTCGTTCCGTCCATTTATCTTCGCTTCAATGGACCGAATTTCATCCCGAACTTGAGCTGCTCTTTCGAATTCCTCTTTCGCAATTAATTCTTGCAGTTCCTGTTTAAGCATTTTCAGGCGCTTTTTCAAATGAATACTTCCACCGGTCCGTTTCGGTACTTTACCGCCGTGAGTTGTATTCCCGCCATGAACACGTTTTAAAATCGGGGTAATTTGGTGATAAAACGTTTTGTAACAATGGGAGCACCCGAATTTACCAATTTTCGTAAATTGATCAAACGTCATATTACATTTCTCACATTGAATGACCTGATTTTTCTTGAAAACATTTTGCCCTTGGCTGCTAATGGCGCTGTCCATATTTAATAATCCGGACAATAAGTTGTTTATAGAAAAGCCTGGATTCATATTGAATATGAATACATCACTTTTTTCCTGTGCACATTTTTCACATATATGCACTTCAGTCTTTTCGCCGTTGATGATTTTTGTAAAGTGGAAAGTAGCGGGCCTTTCATGACATTCTTGACAAATCATCGTCCATCACATCCTCACTTGTATTTTAACGAGGTGAGCATCGCCTTCATCATCCTTGCCCTCAATTCGTCTCGATCAGGCAAATCAATATATAAAACAGACCGATCAATTACGCTCAACATAATTTTCGCTTCTCTTTCTGAAATAACCTCTTCATCAGCCAATCTCAAAATAATATCCTCCGCCGACGATTGTGACAGCCTTTTACCAATGGCATTTAAAATTTGATTGATCAGCTGGATACGGTCATTGATTCGAATCTTCATAATTCGGATATAACCGCCTCCACCCCTTTTGCTTTCGACAATGTAACCCCGTTCAATTGTAAAACGAGTGTTGATCACGTAATTGATTTGCGATGGAACACATTGAAATTTATCCGCAATTTCACTTCTTTTAATTTCAACAATTTCTTTTCCGCTAGAATCTAATACATGCTTTAAATATTGCTCGATAATATCAGATATATTCCGCACCTCGAAAAACACCTCCTTCAACTTTTTGATTGGAATTGCAAAACGCTCAAGAAATGTGCAATATCCTTGAGGGATAGGAGGCAAGATGTTTACGTAATGCTTATTTCCTAAACGATAACAACTAGTCACTTGACTTTGACTATATTTGACCTTAATTATAATATAAATTTTTTTTTGTGTCATTTCAACAAAAAAGCTCACTAATAATATTGCCATTTACAATATGGAAAAAACCCGCTCTTTAAAAAACTTTTTTAACTTCTTGAAATTTCAATAATTCGTTTATGATTTCAGGCATTTCATCTTTTGGAAGGCCAATTTCAAGTAAATATGAACGCTTCGCATGTTTAGTTTCTTTTGGCTTTGACAATGTAAAATGAATTTTATAAACAGAAATATTTAATTGTTCAAGTTTCCGAGTAAATTCCACCAAATCATCTTCTGGAAGATTAACTTGTATCCATTTTTTGCTTGACTTCTCAGCAAAAAAAGCCTCCACCTTATTGAGAAAGATCAAACTTAACAATACAATCAAGGTAGAAAAAATCGCCAACGGATACATTCCTGCCCCAACAACAAGGCCAAGTCCTGCAACAACCCAAATCGAGGCTGCCGTCGTTAATCCTCTTACCGTAACCCCTCTCACTAATATCGTTCCAGCACCTAAAAAACCAATGCCGCTAATGACATAAGAAGGAATTCTTGCTGGGTCAAAACGAATATTTTCATAACGATCCATATATTCTTCAAAGCCATAAAGAGACAGCAGCATCATCATGCAGGAGCCGACACCAACTAACAAATGCGTGCGAAAGCCTGCTGGATGCCGTTTAAATTCTCGTTCAAGGCCAATAAATCCACTTAAAATGACTGCTAAAACAATGCGAATCAACATAATTTGCCATTCCTCAGGCATTATCATTCCTCCTTACCATCCAAATGACTTTTTCTGTTTTGGCCATATATGAATTTTGAAATGATACAGTATTATACTTTCCCATTATATGCGATGAACAGTGCTCAATATTCAATTGTTCTTGAGTATGAGACTAAGAATGATATGAAACAAAAAAGCACTTTTAGAGCTGGCTTTAAAATCAAACGAAGCTTTCACTGCTCATATGCTTCAAGAATGGAACAGTTTATGCTTCTGAAGTAGCGATCAATTAATTATACTCCGATTGAAGGTTTTAAAGAAAGCGAGCTTGATTGCAATAGATGCGGAGGATCTTCAGAAGAAGCGAGCTCTTAGTTGTTCGTAAATTTGTCGTTTTTGTTCGTTCTGTTTTAAGCTGTTTTGTCTGTTTGTTGTATATTTCCATTTACAAGAGGATAAAAGAGGCTTGAGCTTCTCAAACCGCATTGCAGCGAATAATTGTTTCGTCCATACTTTTTTACAAGGATAAGCAAATCTCGCCTCCATCGCTTTTCTCAGATTAATTAAAACGGTTTGCATCATTCAAATCAATTAAAGATGTTTTTGTAACAGCAAAAATATCCATTTCGGCTTTCGACAATTTTCTCGAAAAATTGGCTTTTAGACTGTCATTTCTTAATTTTTCATTTTATGATCATAACGGAAAGTATTGCAACGGAAAAACATCACAAAAAGCTAAAAAAGAAGCCGATTCCTCCACCGCCTTCACTATACACGAGAGGCGGCGGTCATATCGGCAAAAAAATAAGATGAAAGGTATTTATTCTATGTCACGATTAATAATTTTAGGCGGATCTAAGTTTTTAATAACGGGCTCTCTAGACTTTATATCTGCATACGTATTGATAATTTCCGGATCATAAATAATTTGCAGCCTAGAAAGCTTGCCTATTTGGTTTTGTGCACCTTCAAAATAATCGTTATTCGTAATTTTTTGCGCCCCACTAAAATTTTGATTGCTGGCCCGTCCCCTTATCGCATTTAAAACAATGCGCCTCGCTGATATTCCTCCTTCTATACGAATATTTGAACCAACTCCAAACATTTCTAATGCTTGTTCTGAATAGAAAAACCCTTTAATATTACTAGGTTCATCCTGGTTAACGCTATTATTTCTAATGTTTATATTTCCATTTGCAAAAATAATTAACGAACCGTTTTGGCCTAATCCATTGATGCGCGAATATTCAATCGTCACATCCCTCATTACATACATAATAGAATTAAATTCCGCATCAGCACCTCTAATCGTCAGATCACCGTTCACAAATATGGGGCCGTCCACCCGAATTTTGTCATAATTATTTGGGTTGTACGAATCAGACCACTCGTTGCCAATTGTTAAATTTTTCTCTATATAGGCTCCCTCCTTAAAGGTGGTCTGTTTGAATTGATTATCTGAATTGCGAATTGTTAATGACCTGCAGTGGCAAAGCTTTTAAAAAGATTATTCCCAGTAAATGTGTAATTTCCATCGTATTTTTCATTACACCATAAAAAACATTCATCATGACTCGCATAAACTTTGTCATTAGGCCGATTTTGGTTTGAGATTAGTCTATTATTAGCTTTTATGATCGTTACACCGGGAGAATTATGTTTATAATAAAAAACCGATTTTTGTGCAGGAATTTGAATGTCATCACGGATCGGCTGCCTTTTTACAATAACCGGGGCTTGCCGATTGTAAAAAGCATCATCAATACGATCTGTTAGCTTTGTATAAGAACTTCCAAAATTAGAAGTTGTAATATGTTGTTCATATGGAGGAATATGATTAAAGGTAAAAATATTTCCGCCAAGTAGTAAGTTTGCGTTTGCTTTTCCTTGTGCCGGCAAAATGCTCGGGTAAACGGACGCAATCCATTTCTCCTCACGATTTAATAATGCATATCCGCGGTTCGTTATGATTAAATTCCCGTCTACCTTCATATCCCCTGTGATTGAAACCCCGCCGTGCAAAAACAAATTTCCTTCACCAGGTATACAGGTATTTGGAGTTTTACATAATTTGTTGGCACCGAGCGCATAATGTAACGTCTCCAAAACAGATTGTGCACCAATTTCAACTTCTGAAATAACCGTTTTTTCCTTGCCATCAACAAATCCTCTGCTTAAAAAGGTTATCTTCTTCTTTAGCGGGTTTTCTTCACCATTTTCTATTACATTTTCTATATTTCGTATATATACTCGATATTCACCAATTGCGCCAGTATTGTGAACACTATTTACCTCGTCTTTATAGCGATTTAAAATCGTATTTAATTTCGTTATAAACTCGCTGCGGGTAATTCCTTCTTCTCCGAGTTCATTTTTCAAATCACTTTGAATCTGACTCGTAATATGCTCAATTCCTTTATTGGCTAATTCACGAGCTTGAACATAATCCTCGCTTGTTTGATTTCTTTTCACCCCAGATAAAGCCACTGTCAAAACGGAAACAGACAAGACTGTAAATAGTAAAAAGATCAACATGGTTAAGATCAAGGAGTATCCTTTTTCATTCATTATGATTTTCATTATTATTTTGCACTCCTTTTCGATCATCAATAATGTTCACAATACTTTTCAGTTTCATTGTTTGCTGTGTTTTAGTAGATTGTAAAACTAACAAAATTTCAAACACATCTTCTCGTTCAGTTTCTATCAATTTTGATTCGCGAGAAAGCACGATATTTCCGTTTGTTAACGACAATTCTTTGTTATTAATCACTACACGTGAATGTTCATGATCAAAACCAATTTTGCTGCCGTCATTTTTGATCAAAAAGTAATTCCCGCTTGGATCCGGCAATTTCTGCTCCTTAATCTCACTAACCTTTAACACAAACAGCTCATCAATTAAATGGGCGAGTATATAATCTGCTTCATCGCGCAATGCTGCTTCTTCCATAGCACGGTCATATGTTTTTAATCCGCTAAAAAGAACAGAGTAAGCGATCAGTCCGATAACAGAACCCAATAAAACCACTGAAAGAACTTCTACTAACGTAATTCCTTTACTAGAGGATATGATTTTTTTACTCATAGCTCACATACCCTTCAACCTTTGAAGTAATGGGTGTTTTTGAATTTTGTAAATTCACTTCAACAAGTACATTCATTAATCGAATCGCTTTTTCATTAGCAGTTTGACTGACCGTTACTTGAACTGCATACGTTTTATTATTTATAAGTGGAGAAAACAAAAGTTCACATTCATCGGGATCTGGACGGTTCGAGCAGCTGTCAGAAGTATAAACTTGCGGCTGATTAAAGCGATCATTATCTGGTTCATCAATATAAGAAAAAGGATTCATCTTAATTCTTTCCATTGTTGATTTCGCCAGATGAATTGCCACTAATTGATCATTGTTTACTACAGTTGTTTTATTTGTAAAAACAAAAAGATTAAGAAATGCCAAAATAATGATGGAAAGAATGACGAGAGAAATTAGTATCTCCACAAGTGTAAACCCGTCCATTCTCTTCACAATCTTCATTTTCATAGAATATTCACCCATTTTTTAAATATTAAGTAATAGTCGCAATGGCTGTAGTGAATTGGAACTATATCCTCTGAAATTGGACTTTTTGACTAAAAAACCATTGTCTTAAACGAATCATAATAATAGAATGTAAGTATATGGAACATTTTTACTAAATCCGTAAAAATTTTTCTCTCCAAAATTTGCTATGATTATACAAAAATACATTATTTATTACTTTTATTTTACTTCAAAATAAAGCCTTTTAGACTAAAAGAAAACAATATTTTTACTATTTATCCAAATTTTTACATTTTATTGTGGATGAATTGCTGTAATTTTGCTATTATTATACAAAATATTTCATCTTCGTTGCTTTCATTTTACTCCAAAATAGGTCTTTTTAACTAAATAAAACCGTATTTTTTACCTATTTTGTAAAATTTTATATTTTTACAGGCTGAATTAGACAAATCAATTGTATTTCTTCTTTTACTCATACGATGAAGAAACGAGCTCTAAGGAACTGGAGCCTTGCGCAATCAACCGCGCTTCTAAAAGATCCCGAATATTGGCATTGAAATGAAAAGTCAACCTTAGTAATATATATTTATTTGCCGGTTTCAGTCTTCTAAGCTTGATCAGACAAATGATACATAGAAAGGCAGGTTCTTTATGAGCAGGATGAAAAGGTTAATGGCTTTGTTTTTTTCTTTCATAATCGTTATATCAGCTGCGACCATTAGTTTCGGAACTCCCCATATCGCAAACGCTGCCTTTACAATTCCTGATGGTTCTACAGTCGGAGGAATTGATGTCGGTGGAATGACTGTTGATGAAGCTAAAGACATTTTATCAGATAAGATCAATGAGTGGAAAAATCAAAGTGATATGACGATTGAATCACCCACGGAAATATTAACCATTCCATCTGAAGATATTCAGTATGACCTGAATCAAACGATGGATCAATTGCTCGAAAAAACAAAAACACCGTGGTATGCCTTCTTTATTAAAAAAAAATCAGTTGATCTGCCGTTGGTTGTAAAAGTGAATATAACAGATGAAGAACTTTCAGAATGGCCGAACCATATTGATAAAGTCAAAACGATAAACAACGTTGAAACAACGGCCTCTTATTTAGGAGAACATAACATTCAAGCGGTTTTAACAGAAGCAAACGAACAAAATGATGTAATTGCTGAAGCAAGCTGGAATATTCCGAAAGACTATATCTTTTTAGATGAGTTAGTAGAAGAATTAAATGGAAAAAAGATAACACCTGGAAATTCATTTTCGTTTTTGCAGCAAGTGGCAAATGAGGTGAGTTATTTTAGGGAGGATGATGGAAATTTCGTCGTTTCTATGCTGTATTCTTTGCTACTGCAAACAAATGTAGAGATTATTGAGCGCCATTCGCAGCGAGTAATTCCGGCCTATTCATCTGCTCACCTGGACGTATAATGGTGACGAAGCGCAATTTTTAGGTTTAATTGATGATCAAATAATGGAATTGGAGCGGATGATGAATTTTTACCGCTACTCCATTCATAAAGGTCAGAAAGCTGTATCGAAAATTATGCTGTTAGGAGATTTTCCAAACTTAGATTTGATTAGAAAAAAAATAGAAGGTCAATTTCAAATTCCCGTTACGATTTTAGATGCTTACCTTTCTCCTGAAAAAATGGATAAAGTTCCTCGTCATTTTATACCTGCTTTGGGGCTTGCCTTGAAAGGGGGAAGTTAAGTGATCCCTGAAATAAATTTATTGCCGAAATCCGAAAGACAAAGTTCGACGGTTTTGATTATTTTTATCTCTTTTCTTATTGTTTGGCTAATCTGTTTATCGATCGTTATTTATCAATATATTCATACGAAAAATGAGAAAAAACTGGCCGATACGAGAATCGAAAATTTAAAAATGGATAAGGAAATTTTAGAAACTCAAGTAGAAAATCAAAAAAAACAACAATCAGGCAGCTTAGAAGAAGCGGTTGCTAAAGCAGAGGAATTGACCGCACCTACCTCACATTTCATTGAAGAATTGCTGGAATTGCTGCCAAATCATAGCTATTTAAGCCATTATGAATATGAAAATAAACAATTGTCGATCCAAACCCAATTCGAATCATTGGATGTTGCCGCATCTTATGTTGCAAAGCTCGTCTCTTCCCCTCTTTTTACAAATGTAAGGATCAAAGAAATTAAAACCTTCACATTTGAAGAAGCTTCAGATGAACAAGTGGATGAAGAAATGTTCAAGGAGATTCCGAGATATGATGTGAATATTATTCTTGAGACTCATTCTTCGGCGTTAGAGGACGAAAACGGGGGTGAAGAAGATGAGTGATTTCCTCCAAGAAAGGAAAATCTTTTTTTATTGTTTAATCGTTTTACTGTTTTTGCTTATTGGCGTTGTGTATATGTATACGGTAAAGCCTTTGAAAGACGATGTTGCGCTTGCACAGTTAGATGCCAATCAGCTTGAAGTGGAAATGAAGCAATTGGAAGCACAATTGAATAAAAGTAAAACGGATAAGGAAGAAAATACTGCTCAATTAGAGAAAAAAATGCCGTTAAGCCGCAATATGGACCAGCTGCTGCTTGATTTACAGGAAGCGGAATACGTCAGCGGCAGCCAAATCCAGAACATTTCCTTTCAGGATGAGCAAACGCTGTCTGAATCGGAATTATTATCGGAAAACAATAAAACAGATACGAACGATACGAACGAAAATAAGGAGCAAAATGAATCAACCGAAATGGAGTCTACAGCCAATCAATCTGAAAATGAAAATACGGATGCTCCGTCTAATCAAAGCGAAAACCAATCAGCTTCCAACGAAACGACAGAGAAAGAAAAATATAAAAACGTGAAGCTAATAACCTTTAATCTGTCGGTTGTTTCACCAGATTTCAAGCATTTTTTACAATTCCTACAAGAAATAGAAAAATTAGAGCGAATCACCCGAGTGGACGTCCTTTCGTTCACGAAACCGGGGGAAAAGGAGCTTTTAGAGGACGAAACGAATCAAACCATTACGATGGAAATTCAATTAACTACCTTTTATTTTGATTCAGCAGATAAAAATAACTCATCAGAAATAAATAAGAAAACGCAAAATGATAAAAACAGCCCTGAATACTAATGTACGAGGAGTTTGGCAATGGTTTTCGTTTACCTTTTTTTCTTTGTTATCGGAATCATTTTCGGGTCTTTTTTTAATGTTGTCGGTCTTCGCATCCCGAAAAAACGCTCAATCGTTCAGCCGAGGTCGCACTGCCCGCATTGTGGCCATTTCTTATCCTGGTATGAATTAATACCCATCTTTTCATATGTGCTTCAGAAAGGAAAATGCCGCAGCTGCCGTGTACCGATTTCGGCTATTTACCCAGTGATGGAGCTGTTTACAGGTTTACTATTTGTTTTTAGTTTTTACAAAATTGGATTTAGCAAGGAGCTTATAGTAGCACTATCCTTTGTTTCACTCCTGATCATTATTACGGTGAGTGATTTATCTTACAAATTGATTCCGAATCGAATTTTAATCTTTTTCTTCATTCTATTTGTTCTCCTGCGGACCTGGATTCCGCTTCATCCTTGGTATGATTCGATAATTGGAATGACTGTCGGTTTTATCCTTCTTTATATCATTGCCATTGTAAGCAATGGCGGAATGGGAGGCGGAGATATTAAACTATTTGCTGTTTTAGGATATGCTTTAGGTCTTAAAGGAGTTTTATTAGCTTTTTTCCTGTCTACCTTGATTGGGGCATTATTTGGTCTATTTGGCATCATCACGAAACAATTAAGCCGTAAATCGGCGATACCATTCGGACCTTTCATCAGTATTGGAGCCGTGCTTTCATATTTTTATGAAACGGAAATTTTCCATTGGTATATTCAGTTAATCATATAATGGACAAAAGAGAACAGGTCTGACTTTTCTTTTCTTTTGATATGAAGCAAAAGTATTTTTAACAGCTAGCCTAGCGAGCTAAACGGCCTTTTCAAAATCTTTACAATGGTGATAATGCCATCCATAACAACGATAAATGTTAATTAATAGGTTACTCGCTCTCTTTTCTTGTTGAATATATAAACACTCAAAGCTTGCAGAAGGAATATATACGCTAAATATATGGCAATGGAAAATAATATGTTATACCTGTGGTGCTAGATAAAGATCACAGGATATAAAAATAGCCCTTGCATGGAAAATTCCTTTAAAATGAAAGTGCTACCAAACATTTAAAAGGAGAAGTCCCATGCAAGAGCACTTTCATTTTACAACAGACGAAGCGAAAATTCAAAAACAATATGCAGCGATTTTGTTCTTTGTATCTGGACAATTGTCTTTGATTCAGATGTATTTACAACGCCGAAATCACCATTTGTTGAAGCAAGAAGATGAAGTCATCATCGCCGTCCATGTTCTTGGAAAGTTGTTAGGTTTTACATCCGAACGAGCTTGGCACCGATTTGTGATCGGAAACTTATTTTCGAAAGATTTATTTCCTGAACGTTCTCGATATAACCGCCGTTGTCGAAATCTTGGCTTTGCCGTCAAATGGATACGATATCAACTAGCCAAACGTGGGCAACATCACGCTTATGCGGTAGTGGATAGCTTACCTATTGAACTCTGCCACCACGCACGAATGTATCGCGTCAAACGGTTTCAAGGAATCGCAGATATCGGGTATTGTGCATCCAAAAAGATGGCTTACTATGGGTTTAAGCTTCATCTCCAGATCACTGACCAAGCGCTTCCGATGGGATATGTCGTCACCGAAGCATCCTGTCACGACCGGACAGCTGCGGAAACCGTGATGGCCCAACTTCCTCATCCGTATACACTTGGTGACAAAGGATATGTGAGCCAAGACTTGCAAAAGAAGCTGTATGATGAATACAAGATCACTTTTTGGACGCCCGTTCGGAAAAACCAGAAAATCCATCAATCGAAAGCATGGAAACGATGGATGAAACGAAAACGCAAAATCGTCGAAACCGCGTTCTCGGTTTTAGTGGATTCATTTCGGATCACGAAAATTCGCGCCAATTCGATCTCTGGATTTGAAACGGCGCTTGATGCCATTTTGTTGGCCTATTCGCTCGTTGTTCTTGGGCTAGTTGAGCGTTGACGCTCAACTAGCACCATGGGTTATGTTATATCCCTTATCAATTCCTGAAGACGGCAAATGGAAATAAGAAGAAATATCTAAATGATTGAATATAACGTAATCAAAAACAGCAAATTTACGCAGAAATGCAAAAACCGCAATTTTTGCAATCTCCACAACAAAAAGCATGGAAAAAATAAACATATACTTTTTGAATAGAACAGCCAAAAACATAGATCATGTTACATAAAAAATTGCGGTATAGGACTTCGCAATAAGTAATAACAATGCATGATAAAAAATATCATGATGAAATCCATAAAGTATGATAACGATTATGCTAGTCGATAATACAATGATTCCGTTGCAAATAAATACGAACAAATAAGAAGCGTATATTTATGTAAAATCATTTTACGGGTGCTTTTATTTTTTTCAAAAACTCCATCTTTCATGATTGAAGCAGCAGAGCAAAAAATATAATATAGCAAGGCAATGAGGGCAATGATATCGACAGAGAAGCTTTGGAAAATCAATGACTCCGATTCTTCCGATAAAGCATCCTGTACAGACTTCATATTCTCATTGCTAAGTATGAAATATTGCAGTCCGCATCCTATCATGATTGCAGCAAGTATAACATAAATTGGTTTGTGACGAGAAAAATACATTTTTATTTCATTAACCATTTTCATATCCTCTCATATATTTTGCAAAGTTCCTCTGGAAAACAGTCAATGATCATGCGATCGTTTTTTATAGTGAATTGAAATTAATGAATAAAACTAGAGCATTTATTACGATTAAAAACATACACAATAATAGCGCCTTTTTGGAATCGGTGATATTTTTTTTAACAATGATGAATATATATATTACGTTTACAATAATCGTTATGAAAATTTTTGCGTATATATTCGTTGAAATATTGTAAACATACTCTTGATCAGTAGCGTTGCATAAAAAAATTTAATGTTTGTCAAGCTCAATAAAAATTCCAGTTATTTCATGTAACTGAATATTCAGACATACAATCTTTCTAAGCAAGCTTAAAAGGACAATGACGTCTTAATCGGCAGTCCATTTCCACAATTTGGTAATATATTACAGAAACATTGGATCATAAACTAAATCGTCTAGGTGTTCCACCTCCCCTTCTTCAAATTGGTACACGATGGTTTCAAAATCTTTTTCCCAATGGTATTTTTTCCGACCGTTGGACGTTCGAATTGGCTTTTTAAAAAGGGAGCGAACAAAACAGTCAAAACCTTTAAAAAGCAGATTCTGTAAAGTTCGCTTGATCTCTAATAAAGGACCATCGTGATTCACTTTTAATTGGAGCATGGCCTGTAAGCAATAGGTGATTAGGGCGATCCAAATTTGATTGTAAACGGCATTTTGACTTTTTCCATAAAATCTTTTTATCTTAAGGTGCTGTTTCATCCATTTAAAGAAGGTCTCTATCTTCCAGCGATATCGGTATAAATCTGCAATCTCTTCCGCAGAAAGATCAAAGCAATTGGTTATGATGATCACGGGATTCCCTTCGCTGTCGACCGTTTCGATCAATCGGAGAGGATGAGTCATTTTGGTATGATTACGGTCATTTCCTAAAATGACAATCTGATCCCTATAAATCAAACGTTCTGGATTGGGAATCCGTTCCGATAAAACTTCAATCTCTGCGTTCTTTTTAAGCCGGGTAATGAATCGCACCCCTTCTCGGCATAAGCGGTCGAACTGTTTGTAATCGACATACCCTCGATCAAACAAGTAAATCGCATTTGGATCGATTTCAATGAGTTCGTCCATCTGTGTGCGATCGGCATGTTTCGCGGGTAAGATAATCCCTTGATCCGGAACAGTGATATCCTTCGTTACAACAACCTTTAAATGGAGTCGAACACCAGCCTTTGTCTTACGAAAAGTTGCCCATGGATATTGGCTCAAACTCATGCTCATCGTGGTAGAATCAATGACCAGAAGACGACCAATGTTTCGGATGATCGGGGCATTTTTCATTTGCCCTTGGATCTTTAAGACCAGATATTTAAATACTTTTTCAAACAGTTGAGGGGATAATTGGCCTAATTTGCGAGAAAGTTGCGAAGTACTAATTGCATCAAATTCCAGATATGTCTGCAACTCTTCCTTGTCTTTCAAATGTTTGGCCAATTTTGTTAAGCTTTCCAATTCATTTATCTGAGCGATGATACAAAGTTGTAAAAACTTATACGCTGTTAATTTTTTAATGTATTTGTCAACGTCAATCACATTAATTAGTTTTGAAAAAGTTATTGGATCGATCTCTTTAAATAGTTCATTTATTGTGGATTCTGTGGTATTCTTATCCATAATGGTTTCTCCTTATTCTTAGGATTTGGATAGGACTGCCAATCCTAATTATAAGGAGTTTTTTTATATCCAAAAAGATGAAATTTAACATAAAATTGGGCTTGACAAATTAAAATTAACTTAATGCAATGCTACTGACTCTTGATGAATAAAGTTTGTGATAATGATCGTAATGGAAAATGGCAAATATCCAATCATTAAATAAAAAAAGCTTGAAAATATGGATGGATATTTCTGCGGTTTAAATAATAGTATGATAAATCGATAGATAAAAGCTTGAAAGAAAAGAAAAACAATCGAAAAGATCATTATGACAAAATTTAGGAATACAAACATGATTTCTTTCGTTTTAAAAATGTTCATTTCATAGATTACACTGCCTTGATTCATGATCATGTATTGACTGATAAATTGTATGGATAATAAATACCAAAGCGTAAACAGTATTAATAATATTTTTTCATTTGCTTTTAATTTAACCATTTATGTCCCCCCAGAAATTCAAAAGCATAATATTCCACTATGGCTGCAACAAAGTAAACAGCTATCATTGTCAGCAATAACATACAAACAGCCTTTATATTTTCTTTGTTTATTTCTTTTTTTAACACAGTTTTATAAAAATCTTTCATTCTTTTCGAAGCGATGATACATATGATCCATCCTACTATTTCTATCGGCGTATGGAAAATTAAAGTCATGAAAGTTTTATATACGCCAAAGAGCTCTATGCCAAAATATATGTTTAACCCTAAAAAAAAAATGAATTATATAAAATAATCGGATAAGATATGAAACTTGTTAGCAGAACTAACATAATGCCGATTGAGGCGTTATTGAAAAAAATATCAATAAAATTTAGATCGAGAGCTTCCCTTTTTAAATCGACTTCTAATAATGCGCCAAAGAAGAATCCTGCCAATAAAAAACCAAATATAAGCAGAGGAATTTTCATGAACTCTTCCCTTTTTATGACGAACTGACGATTCATTTATACTGCTCCTGTTCTAAACCTAAATACTGAAATATATTTTTTTTATAACTTTGAGTATTTACGTTTGTAATCTGCTTAATCGTTTTGCTATCTTCCATCACAATGCACTGCTTAGTGTACCTTTCGATATCATGAAAATTATGGGTAGTGATGATAATTGTGAAGTTAAACTTATTTTTTCTGAGCAGCTCTTTAAAATTCATTTCAGATTTATAATCTAAACCGTTAAATGGCTCATCAAATATTAAAATATCTGCATTGGACATAAATCCCATTAATATAATCAATTTTTGCTTTTGCCCTAAAGAAAGACCCTTTAACTTGTTCGGTAAAAATTCTTTAATATTCAATACTTCAAATTCGTTTAATAGTTCTTCAAGCTCTTCTTTATTTTTATTATGAATTCGTGAATGTAACTCGAGAAACTCTTGTGCTGTCAATTCATCAAAAACTAAATATTCAATATCCAAGTAAACGATTTTCTTATTACGATTTAAGCTCTTAACAGAAGCATTTTCCGTTTTGATTATATTCGACAATATTTGCACGGTTGTAGTTTTGCCCACGCCATTTGGCCCGACAATGGCTGTCACTTCATTTTCAGGTATTGAAAAAGATATATGATCTAAAATTTTTTTCTCCCCTATGCTATACGTTAAATTTTTAATTTCTAACATTTATTTTTTACCTCACTTATGTAATTCGTCAAAAAAGCTCTTCCTCCAATAATGCGCCAATATTGACACACAAAATAGTATGACGGAAACGAGCAGCAACATCGTTGTAGCTAAGCTGGAGCTCTTTATGCTGCTACTGTTTACAAGAATGCTAATAATGGCACTGGGAACAAACGCTATTAATAATACGTTGGATAAACCTTTTTTTGTGTGTATAAACAAATTAGGCAATTCACTTTTCTTCAATATTTTTCTCGTGATTAAAATGATTAGTTCATCTGCCTTAATGTCTAATATGTATACAAGCATCAGCAGGAAAGCATAAATATATTGCTGATTTAAAATGAGATAACAGAGGTGAAATAGTAAAACGGGCAATAATAAGAAGAAATTATTTAAGTTAATATTCATCATAAACTCAGATTGAATTTTTTTGTCTAAAGACTTTAAATAAAACAAATAATAACCATAAGTTTCCATAGTTAAAAAATCAATAAATTTGATTTTTACAAAAAGAGATGAAATTAAATAGGATATGATTATCAGTGATTCTTCGATATTGCTGATGAAAACAAACAAGCTGGATGTGATCTGTATCAAAGTCAAAAATATGAAGGGTATAAAAAATAGTTTGAAATAATGGATTAATTGTTTTTCCTGGAAAATTCGTGTAGTAGCTTTAATATATCTTAATAAAAAATAGTTAGATATTAACAGAATTAATAGAAAAGCCACCCATAAAAATAATAAAACCTCGATTTTATTGGTTGCACTCGCGAAGCTAAAACCTGCTTTTTGCGATACTTCTTGAATGATTTGATAACTTAACAATATTACAAACATGAGACGAGCCATTTTTAAAATATTTAATATGTATTGAAATTCTGATATTTTAGCAAACAAAGAAAGATAAATGATGATACAGCTTAAAATCAATAAGATCAAAAAAAGTTGTTTATCTAAAAATGCATAATATATAAACTGTATCAGTATCCATGTATAAACGTTTTTAAAATTAGCAGTGATTACATAAAAAATAGACGGTATTAATCCATAAACTTTTTTAAATCCTTTTGGAACTTCAAATCTTAACAAAGTTATAATGATAAATAATTCCATTAAATATTTTGCGATTAAAATTTCCCATTTATAGTCATTTAAAATACGATGAATATGTACATTTTGAGAAGGGTCTAGTAAAAGAATAATCCCTAATAATAAAATATTTGACGCTGCATAAAAGTATATATAATATTTCGCCAGATACTTAAGTTCAGGTAAAATTTTTTCAAATTTTTCATACAAATTGCTTTGATATGCTCTTAAAGCATTGATTGCAATAAGAAAAAAAATTCTTACATATGACATAGTCTGCACCTCATCAATAAAACCATAAAACGAAATTTAGAAACAATGTTCATTACGCGATGTTTATCTATTTTCTTAAATTTTTCCTAAAAAATAATGAAGCTGCTGAGCCATTGTATAGCTGAACTCATATTTAAACTCTCACTTTCTCTTCATCTGATCAATTAAATAATATTACCAAATATACCATTAATCAACCATATTTAGCGATTTATTAGAAATTCTCCCATTTTTTATGTTTCGATCGATATCGATAGTTTTGTTTGCCCCCATCGCTATACACTTTTCGGATCATACTAACGGCTTCAAAGCACTATGTTAAGCAACACAAAAAAATGTGCTCCTTATGCTCCCTTCGGTCCGCTACCGCACATTTTAATTGACAACCGCCATGCGTCACCTTCTTCCCTCTAGTGACCCGCCGAGCAATAAAAAAAGATACGAAAATCATCTCCCGTATCTTCTGTATCTCTAATTTTCTACACCCTATTAATCTCTCTTTATCACATAATTTTTTAAACCGATATGCCACTTGCCAATCACATCAAAAGCACCGTTTGCTACTTCGTCATTTTCGGAGATATAGACTAAATCTCCATCTTCTGCATCTCCCAAATTCAATTCCTTGTGGATCTGTTTCAGCAAACCACCATAACCGATTAATCGCTTATATGCCAAGGCGTTGTCTAACACCAAAACGGTTTCCACATTTTCATCCGTGACCTTATTCCCTTTAATGACATCCGTATCTTTGACTGGATACTTAGAAACTTCCAAAATAGCATTTTGTTCTCTGATAGCTTTTTTAAAATCTTTCTCGTATTCTTCTAAGTCTTTTTTATATCTTTTCCAAACCACCTCAAGCATCAAACAAACAGCAATGAAAGCAGCTAAAATAATCGTCGCTGTAGCAAAGGAAGTATGCTCTCTAATGTTGTACATTATCAATCCAAAAAACCACACGTTATAAAAAGTAAAACGTTTTTTCCTATCTTTAATTCAAACCCTTCTTAATTTTCGACTAATTCTAATTAAATCATATCCAAAGTATTCCAAAAAGACTTATATTTGTTTATAGTAGTAGTATATGGGCCCATATAATTCCAGGAAAGGATGTTTTTTGATTGAAAAAGAGTGTGAAAGTAAAGGAGATAATGCTATGATTGTGAAAAAGAAGAGATTTGGTTTTTTAGTGAAGATTATATTGGTTGCCCCACCTCTGTTAGGATCAACAAGTTTTTTGGGATTTAATAAATCAAGTAATGTTGCTCATGCAGCAGAAAAGAGAGTTGTAGTAGGGTCTTATACTTTATCCAAAGCTCAATAAAGAGTTGGCTAATAATATGAAAGCAATAAAAGGTAATAGTAATCTAAAAATTGTTATTTTAGCTATTGCTACTAAATGGGGTGGAGTTGCTGGATGGGCTTCTTGCATTAGCAACACAACTGAGTTCTAATTCTCTTTCACTAGCATTGCAGTAATTAAATCTGATGATTCAAAATACTAAGAATGTTCAATTTTTTATTGATTTCGAAACAAAAAAATCCTTTACAATGGAAGTACAGGTGGTTCCTGTCCAAATCCAACCGTAAAGGATAAGAGTTATGGACAAGAATACACTAATTTCATCATTTGGTAAATGGGTTTCACCCATAAATATTCAAAAACTTAGCGAACAAGTCAAAGAATTGAAACAGGACTATTACACAAAAAAGCTGACAACAGAAGCCTATATTAAACTTTTATTGGTAGCCCAGCTGCTCGAATTTAAGAGCTTAGAGGAAATGAGTGATGCACTTGTAGACGAAGATCTTCAAAAAGCACTCGGATTTGAATCGATAAGTGCCTCTCAGCTATCCCGAAAAAACAATCAGATCCACCCACTAATTCTTGCAAATTTGTTCTTGGATCTTGTTTGGAAAATTCAACGGTACCATTATAAAAACGGAAAGAATATGCCACTGAAAATCATTGATTCAAGTACACTCCCGTTGAATTTGACCCATTATAAATGGGCAAAATTCCGGAAAACAAAAGCTGGTGTAAAGCTACACTTACGGCTCGTTTTCATGGATAAAGACACCGTCTATCCTGAAAAAGCAGTGATTACGACAGCAAAAGAACATGACCGAAATCAACTCGAAGTCCTAGTGGATGATCAAGAAGCCATGTATGTGTTTGACCGCGGTTATGTGGACTATGAACGTTTTGATCGGATGACAGATGATGGCTATTTCTTCGTTTCAAGACTGAAGAAAAACGCAGTCATTCGTGAAGTCTATACATTTTCACTTCCTGATGATTGTCACGTTCTATCCGATAAAATGGTCTACATTGGTACCACACAAAATCGTACTGAAAATGTCTTTCGTCTACTAGAAGTTATGGACACAAAAGGGAACTTACTTCGTTTCATCACCAACCGATTTGATTTAAAACCAGAAGAGATAAGTGATATTTACCGATCTCGCTGGGCTATTGAACTCTTTTTCAAATGGCTCAAGCAACACGTAGAAATTAAGCACTTTTATGGAATGAGTGAAACAGCTATTCAAAATCAAATTTTCTTAGCCCTGATCACGTATTGCTTACATGTTCTCATTCAATTGGAGATGAAAAGTAAGAAATCCCTACTTCGAATTACTCGTTGGTTAAAGAGAGCTCTGTGGAAACCAGCTTATGTTTGGTTGCGAAAATTTGATGGGCGAGCCAGTCCATAATCTCCCTTTTGTCGTTGTCGCTCTGGTTTAACTGTATATATTTACCAAATGGGCAGTGCCACCTTTCTTTAGGTTTTGTCTTTTTGGCACAAATTCACAAAAATTAATTAACAGAAAATTCTAACTATATTTATGCAATGCTAATGATTCTCTTTATAAAAAAGAAGTTATAAATGCTGCAAAAAAAGGAAAGAGATTAAAAATAACAATAACTGATTATAAAAATTACCATACATCCTATTCAGTACAAATATAATACACGATTGTAAAATAATTTAAAATGGGGCGAGATTATGAATAAAAACTCACTGATAGCATTTTTAAAAAGTTATATTAGCCTCGCGGCTATAATGTTATTGATTTATTTAATCTTAGGTCCATCTGAAAATGTATCTTTGATTTTTGTTATGGCATTAGGGCTACCAATAACGGCAATAATGGTCTTCACAGGATGGGACAAAAAGTTAAAAAAACATCTACCTTAGTAAGAAAAGCAGGCTCTAGGCCTGCTTTTCTTACTTGTGCGCCCGGCATGGGTGTAATCTATAGGGTGAAAGTCCCGAGCTGCGAAGGCAGAAGTAGCAGTTAGCTTAACGCAAGGGTGTCCGTGGTGACGCGGAATCTGAAGGAAGCGAGCGGCAAACTTTGGGTCTCTCGGAACACGAACTTCATATGAGGCTAGGTATCACTGGGTGAGTTTGCAAGACAAAACAAAGCCCTTTCTGCCGAAGGTGATACAGAGTAAATGAAGCAGATGGATGGAAGGAAAGATTACACTCTTACCCGGGGAGGTCTGGCTGGCACGCCAAGTAACCTTGGTAACCTATCTAGTGATAGATAGCTGAACAGTCAGAAGTCAGCAGAGGTCATAGTATTAGTTGGTCTAGAACAACTAAGAAGGACCGAACAATTAAGAGAGAATAGCCCTTGGCATTCAGTGAGTCATGATGAACACAGAAAACGTAGTACCTCACTTGAGGGAGGAAGCGGTGAATCCCGTGGGAGATCTCTTGGAGGGTGGAGTGACCACTGGCATAAAGAGAACAGCTATTCACGGAAGTTATAAAGACTTGCGTCAATTATCTTAATTGAACCGCCGTATACGGAACCGTACGTACGGTGGTGTGAGAGGACGGGAGTTAATCGCTCCCTCCTACTCGATGATTATGTAATTCTTTATGCCAGGATGCCAATAAGCCATAACCTCAAATGCAGCGTTTGCCACCTCATCATTTTCTTCCTCAATCTTAACCAGATCGCTGTCCTCTGCATCACCGAGATTCATTTCCTTATGTATCTCCTTCAAAATGCCACCATATCCGATTAGTCGCCGAGCCGACAGCGCGTCGTCCAGATAGTAGACCGTATCCAAATTGTCTTCAGTCACCTTGTTGCCGCGGACAAGATCTGTATCCTTCACAGGGTACTTTGAAATTTCCAAAACAGCTTTTTGCTCCTCTATAGCCTCTCGCACTTCACTCTCGATCTGTTCAGCATCAATCTTGGTTTTCCCTTTGCCCCGCTGTATATGTACAATCGGCGTGTAATCAAGTTTCATTGCCTTTTTCCAAAGGCTTGTCCAATCTTTTTGACTAATATATAACTTGCCTGTGAAATAACTTTTCTTTACTGGTAATAACACATGAAAATGTGGATGATATGTATGTTCTTCATGATTTTTCGTGATTTCTAAAGCTCGAAAATACCCAAGGACGGCTGCATCAAATCGCTTGTACTTCGTCAAACGATTAAACCCCTTCATCATATCGGAAATCGTTTGGCGAAGCTCTCCTCCCTCGACATTCCGAACTGTCAGTGTGAGAAATAACCAAGCACAATGATATCGCCGATTGGCTTCCTCAACAATCAATTTATTGTGATATGCAATTTTTAACGACCTGCGCCAGGCATGTCCATTTTTCATGGGCAATAAAAAAACCTTAGGAATCTCCCTAAGGTTCAGTGGATTATTGGAATTGGTTGTATAAATAAATATTTGGATGGAGCCTAGCGGGATCGAACCGCTGACCTCCTGCGTGCAAAGCAGGCGCTCTCCCAGCTGAGCTAAGGCCCCTTTAAATTCCCTGGTCGGGAAGACAGGATTCGAACCTGCGACCCCATGGTCCCAAACCATGTGCTCTACCAAGCTGAGCTACTTCCCGATATGGCGCGCCCGAGAGGAGTCGAACCCCTAACCTTTTGATCCGTAGTCAAACGCTCTATCCAATTGAGCTACGGGCGCCAATATGGTGCCGAGGACCGGACTTGAACCGGTACGGTAGTCACCTACCGCAGGATTTTAAGTCCTGTGCGTCTGCCAATTCCGCCACCCCGGCAGAGAAAAGCGGAAGACGGGATTCGAACCCGCGACCCCCACCTTGGCAAGGTGGTGTTCTACCACTGAACTACTTCCGCATATGATGCGGGTGGAGGGACTTGAACCCCCACGCCATAAAGGCGCTAGATCCTGATTCTAGTGCGTCTGCCAATTCCGCCACACCCGCGTCAAAATGGTGAGCCATGGAGGATTCGAACCTCCGACCCTCTGATTAAAAGTCAGATGCTCTACCGACTGAGCTAATGGCTCATAAAAAATTTTTTTCTTCTAATCCATTTTTCATTTGTCAGATGTCCCTTCCTCTGCCAGTCTTTTCGAGGATGTTGGATGCGTCGGGACAACTCGTCGCTTATTCGATGAAGCCTTGCTCGTTGCTCTACCGACTGAGCTAATGGCTCATAAAAAATTTTTTTCTTCTAATCCATTTTTCATTTGTCAGATGTCCCTTCCTCTGCCAGTCTTTTCGAGGATGCTGGATGCGTCGGGACAACTCGTCGCCTATTCGATGAAGCCTTGCTCGTTGCTCTACCGACTGAGCTAATGGCTCATAAAAAATTTTTTTCTTCTAATCCATTTTTCATTTGTCAGATGTCCCTTCCTCTGCCAGTCTTTTCGAGGATGTTGGATGCGTCGGGACAACTCGCCGCTTATTCGACGAGGCTTTGCTCGTTGCACTACCTGCTGAGCAATGGCTCATAATCAAAAATATTTTTCAGCCGTCTCTTCTGTCTTAACTATTTGGAAGACGATCAATGACATCAGGGCAAAACAACCTGCCACAAATTTGATGAAGCATTGCTTGTCTGACAACTGATTGAAAGACATACTCATAATAACAACTAAAATGATGCCGGCGAGAGGAATCGAACCCCCAACCTACTGATTACAAGTCAGTTGCTCTGCCAATTGAGCTACACCGGCATAATAACAACTTCAATACTCAGTTTTTGCCTTTGCTTAAATTGTTATTCCAATGAAAATAAGCTTGCTTAAGAAGAATCTCAATGTAGTACGCTGAAGTATAATCAAAGAAGACAGAACATGCTCTCCAATTGATCTTCACGAGCATGCAAGATGGTGGAGGATGACGGGATCGAACCGCCGACCCCTTGCTTGTAAGGCAAGTGCTCTCCCAGCTGAGCTAATCCTCCTAAAAACAATTAAATAAAGGCAGCCTGGCAGCGTCCTACTCTCACAAGGGACAAACCCTCACTACCATCGGCGCTGAAGAGCTTAACTTCCGTGTTCGGGATGGGAACGGGTGTGACCTCTTCGCCATTGCCACCAAGCAGCCTTTTCTGTTTTCCTTCCTGTTGTCAAATGACATCGGAATGTCATTCTTTCAAAA
>NZ_CP150190.1:0-95000 GCF_037966125.1 Aeribacillus sp. FSL k6-2211 | reverse complement strand
GACGGAGAATTGGTTAAAAGCATGACTAATCTGTCAATGCCAATGCCAAGCCCACCTGTTGGAGGCATGCCATATTCAAGAGCTTCAATGAAATCTTCGTCCATCATATGCGCCTCGTCATTTCCCTGCTCTCTTTCTTTTAATTGAGCTTCAAAGCGTTCACGTTGATCAATAGGATCGTTTAATTCCGTAAAGGCATTTGCATGCTCGCGGCCGACAATAAACAATTCAAAGCGATCTGTGAATCTTGGATCCGCTTCATTCTTTTTGGCGAGCGGAGAAATTTCAACAGGGTGACCGTAAATAAATGTCGGCTGAATTAGTTTATCCTCGACTTTTTGCTCGAAGAACTCATTGACAATATGGCCGTATTGCATATTTTCGTTAATTTCTACTCCGTGTTCTTCAGCTAATGCCCGCGCTTCTTCGGCAGATGTGACATTCCAAAAATCAACATTTGTATATTCTTTAATCGCATCTACCATGTGAAGTCTCTTCCATTTTGGTTTCAAGTCCACTTTATATTCATCGTATTGGATTGTCGTTGTACCTAATACTTCTTGTGCAATATGAGCAATCATGTTTTCTGTCAATTCCATAATATCATGGAAATCTACATATGCCTCGTACAGTTCAAGCATGGTGAATTCAGGATTATGTCTTGTTGAAACGCCTTCGTTGCGGAAAACGCGGCCGATTTCATAAACTTTTTCTAAACCGCCGACAATCAGCCTTTTCAAATGAAGCTCAATAGCAATTCTCATGTACAAAGGCATATCCAAAGCATTATGATGAGTGATAAACGGGCGTGCTGCCGCTCCTCCAGCAATGGAGTGCATCATTGGTGTTTCTACTTCCAAATACCCGTGACTGTCTAAATAACGGCGCATGGATTGGATGATTTTGCTTCTTGTTATAAATGTGTTTTTGCTGTCAGGGTTCATAATAAGATCTAAATAGCGCTGGCGGTAGCGCTGTTCAATATCTTTAAGGCCATGGTATTTATCAGGAAGAGGGCGCAAAGCTTTCGTGAGCAGCACAAATTCCGTTGCTTTTACCGAGAGCTCGCCTACTTTTGTTTTAAAAACCGTTCCCTTCACGCCAATAAGATCACCTAAGTCAGCCATATCAAAAATTTCATACTGATCCTCGCCGACGCTGTCCTTCCGAACATAAATTTGAATTTGGCCCGACAAATCTTGGATATGGGCGAAACCTGCTTTCCCTTTTCCACGTTTTGTCATAATTCTGCCAGCTATAGAAACAAAAATATTTTTTTCCTCAAGTTCTTCCTTTGTAAACTCGCCGTACTGCTCTTTTAGTTCAATCGCCTGATGCGAGCGTTCAAATTTTTTTCCGAAAGGGTCGATTCCTTTATCTTTTAATGCATGAAGCTTTTCCCTGCGAACCTGCAATTGATCATTCAACTCTTCTTGGTTATGCAAACCTTCTTTGCTCATACGTATCCACTCCAATAATCTTAAAATTTAACATAGAAAACTGCCAGATTACTGGCAGCCGTCAAAGTATAAGAGAAAGCAGATTGTCTTTATGCGGATTGACGCTCTTTCTCTTCCACTTCACTTGCAAAACGTTCAAGAAGGGAGACCAGTTCTTCTTTTGTTTCACAGTTATTAATAGCATTTCTCACTTTTGCATTGCCTCGAATACCTTTTAAATACCAAGCGGCATGTTTACGCATCTCTCTAACAGCGATGTGCTCACCTTTTAAATTGATTAAACGTTCTAAATGCAGTTTGCATACATCAATCTTTTCTCGAACTGTCGGCTCTTCAATTAATTCTCCCGTTTCTAAATATTTAACAGTGCGATAGATCATCCATGGGTTGCCTAATGCAGCACGGCCGATCATAACCCCGTCTGCACCCGTCTCGTCCAGCATTCTCTTTGCATCTTGAGGGGTTTTGACATCCCCGTTGCCAATCACCGGAATATTCACAGCCTGCTTAACTTCTCTAATAATGTCCCAGTTGGCTTCTCCCTCATACATTTGAACACGGGTTCGTCCATGCAATGCAACAGCCTTGCCCCCTGCCCGCTCAACGGCTTGGGCATTTTCCACCGCATAAATATGTTCTTCATCCCAACCCATGCGCATTTTGACAGTTACCGGTTTTTTCACTGCATCCACAACAGCGGCAACCATGTCATAAATTTTATTGGGATCAAGAAGCCATTTTGCTCCGGCATCACATTTCGTAATTTTCGGTACAGGACAGCCCATGTTAATATCGATGATATCTGCTGTTGTATTGTTATCGACAAATTTTGCCGCTTCCACTAATGTTTCTTTTTCACCGCCAAAAATTTGCAAGCTTAATGGTTTTTCCCGTTCATCAATATAGAGCATGTCCATTGTTTTCGCATTTTTATATAAAATGGCTTTATCGCTGACCATTTCAGCACAAACTAAACCCGCTCCAAATTCTTTGACCGTCAGCCGAAAAGCCGAATTGCATACGCCGGCCATCGGAGCAAGCACAACACGGTTTTTCAATTGAATATCTCCTATTTTAAACAATTTCACCTGCCTCCTTTATTTTTCAGTATCCTCAGGCATCAGCTCGTTCACGCTTACATTCAGCTTAGCAGCAATAATCTCTACTAATTCCTTGCTGGGAAGTCTGTTGCCCCTTTCAACTTCACCAAGAACCGATACAGAAACGCCTAAGTCTTTTGCAAGGCTTTCTTGTGTATAGCCTTTTAGCTTTCTAAAAGCGCGAATCCTTCTTCCCCATTTTTCTGCTTCCATATTCGCACTCCTTTTTTATCTTTTAATTGATCTATTAAAACCAGTAAAGAACGATGCTGATTAGGCCATTGTACATCTCGATCAATTTCAAACAAAGGAATCAATACGAAAGATCGTTCAAACATTCTCGGATGAGGTATGGTAAGCTGTTCTGTTTCAATATTTTCGTTATTATATAATAAAATGTCAAGGTCTATCGTTCTAGGCCCCCATTTAACTTCCCTTGATCTTCCTAAATCATATTCGATTTTTTGCGTAAATGCCAGCAGCTCATACGGCGTGAAATTCGTCGCGATTTTAATGACCATGTTCAAAAACAATTCTTGGTCAATATAACCAACCGGATCGGTTTCATAAATAGAAGACATTTTGATAACCTCAACATCTGGATGCCTGTTCAATTGATTGATGCTTTCTTCCAAATAATATTCCCGATCGCCGATATTCGATCCTAAAGAAATATATGCATAGTTTTTCATGTTCTTCCCCTTTTGATTTCTACTGCTACAGACTTGTAATGACCCGGGATTGGCGGATCCGGCTTTACCACTTTTACTGTGCAATACAAAACAGTCGAAAACTCTTTTAACAGTTCAGATGCTAAATTTTCTGCAACGGCTTCAATAAGCTTATAGGGCTTGCCTTCCACAATTTCCTTGCAAACCGTGTACACTTTCGCATAATTCACTGTATCATCTAGTTCATCCGTTTTTCCTGCTTGCTTTAGATCCATCTCTAAAATAACATCAACTCGAAATCGCTGTCCAAGTTTATTCTCTTCAGGATAAACGCCATGATAGCCCCAAAACTCCATTCCCGTTACATAGATCTTATCAATCGTGATCGCGCCCCTTTCCGAGCATCGCATCCATCATTTTCACCATCCGCGCAATCGGTTTAACGTCATGTACCCGAACGAATTGACAGCCCTTTTGCACTCCTAAGCATACGGTAGCCGCTGTGCCTTCCATACGCTCCTCTACCGGTAGATCGAGAACTCGTCCGATAAATCTTTTTCTCGACGTACCCAGCAAAACAGGGAAACCAAGGTTTGTAAATTCCTCCAGATGACGCATGACGTAGAGATTATCTTCAAAAGTTTTGGCAAAACCGATTCCTGGATCAAGGATGATTTGTTCGTCCCGAACGCCTGCTTTTTTGGCGATCTCGACACTTTCCATTAAATCGGAAATCATGTCTTTAATCAGATCGTTATACCCTTCTTTTTCTCGATTGTGCATTAGAATGATTGGGACGTTATATTCTGCTGCCACGCGAGCGATGTCCGGCTCTTTTTTCGCCCCCCAAACATCATTGATGATGGTTGCTCCAGCTTCCACCGCTTTTTTTGCCACATTCGCTTTGTACGTATCAATGGAAATAGGAACATGAATTTCTTTTGATAATTTTTCAATGACTGGAAGAACTCTGGCCAGCTCCTCCTCTTCTGAAACGGGTTCATGGCCCGGACGGGTTGATTCACCCCCGACATCAATGATATCGGCGCCATTTTCCACCATTTCTTTTGCATGCTTTAAAGCTTTCTCGATATCATTAAATTTTCCGCCGTCCGAAAAAGAATCAGGCGTAACGTTTAATATTCCCATTACTTGGGTTTTATCTTCGTAGTGTAATTGATACGGTCCGCACTGTAATATTTTTTCTTTCTCTATTACACCCATTGTTCATCACCCACTTCGAATTCAGATCTTGTCAAAATATGCTGCCGCACCTTCTTATAAATGGTGATTAATCGATTGGTCAAAATTCCCTGTTCACCTGCAAATGCAGTCTGACCAATATGTGTAATTGGGACAATCTCCTGCAAGGAATTTGTGATAAAAGCTTCTTGTGCAGATAACAGATGATCCAATGGATACAATCCTTCTTCATAAGGGATGCGATGTTTTTCAAGGATGGTTAACACGAACTGTCTAGTAATTCCGTTTAATATTCCTGTGCTGACAGCCGGTGTATAGACGGTGTTGTTTTTTACCCAAAAAATGTTGGAAACAATCCCTTCTGCGACATATCCTGAATGTGTTAAAAATATACCTTCCGTTTTCGGATGATCTCCAATTTCTCTCTTTGCCAGCACATTATTTAAAAAATGGTGCGATTTTATGCGAAATGATCCTTCCGGCGTGTTTCGCCGAACCGAAAGAATGACCCCCTGTTTTGTCAATCTTTCCGGCAAATTTAACTCTTTTATAAAAAAGATTAACACCGGATTTTTATAAGGAGCCGCCGACAACCCCAGCTCCTCTGCACCTGCTGAAACATTTATCCGGATATATGCATTATTTAAATGATTTAATTCAAGCAGTCTTTTAATAATTTGTTCTGCTTCCGAGTAAGAAAGAGAAAAATCTATGCCAAGCTCGCGAACCGCTGCATTTAAGCGATCGATATGATCATACAGTAAAAATGGATGACCGTTATAAGTCCTTAATGTTTCAAAAGCGCCGATTCCGTATAAAAATCCATGATCGAACGGAGAAATATGCAGCTCATCCTGCTTTTTATATTCACCATTTACATATAAGTACACTTTTATACACTCTTTTCTTCCGTACGATAATAGGAAAGGAAATGCTTTAACATCAGTTTTCCATGTTCAGTCATAATTGATTCCGGATGAAACTGCACGCCTTCAACCTGCAAAGATTTATGGCGGATTCCCATAATCTCTCCGTCATTCGTCCATGCTGAAATTTCAAAGCAATCCGGAAGCGTTTCTTTTTTGACAATTAAAGAGTGGTACCTTGTAGCGGTGAACGGGTTGTCTAAGCCGTCGAAAATAGTTTTTCCGTCATGATAAATTTGCGATGTTTTCCCGTGCATTAATTTGTCTGCGCGAACAACATCCCCACCGAACACTTGAGCTATTGATTGATGACCTAAGCATACGCCAAAAATCGGAATTTTCCCTGCGAAATACTTAATTGCCTCCATGCTGATCCCCGCCTCATTCGGCGTACACGGACCGGGAGAAATCATCAAATAGGCTGGATTGAGCTGTTCAATTTCCTCAATCGTAATTTCATCATTTCGTCTGACAACAAGCTCTTCGCCGAGCTCACCAAGGTATTGGACTAAATTGTACGTAAAAGAATCATAGTTATCAATCATTAAAATCATCTCTTCTCACCTCTAACTAACTTATTCTCATCTTCGCTCAAATCTTTTGCTTTCCATAACGCTTTTGCTTTTTTCAAACACTCTTTATATTCATATTCTGCAACAGAATCAATGACGATTCCAGCACCTGCTTGCACATAACCCCAACCGTTTTTAGCCAGTAGCGTCCGTATTACAATATTAAATTCTAAATCTCCATTAAAGCCGAGCCAGCCGATCGAACCAGTATATAACCCTCTTCTAGTCGGCTCCAGCTCTTCAATTATTTCCATTGTTCGAACCTTCGGCGCTCCCGTGATTGTGCCGCCCGGAAATACAGCACGCATAATGTCGTAAAATCCTTTTCCTTCTTGCAGCTCGCCGCGAACATTTGACACGATATGAATGACATGTGAATATTTCTCAATAGCCATCAGTTCGTTAACTTCAACACTGCCATATTTACATACCCGCCCTAGATCATTTCGTTCTAAATCTACAAGCATGATATGTTCTGCACGTTCTTTTTCATTGGTGATTAATTCCTCAGAAAGCTGGCGGTCTTCTTCATCGCTTCTTCCTCTTGATCTCGTTCCAGCAATCGGACGGGTATTCAGTACATTTCCCCTCTTTTTTATGAGCAGCTCTGGAGATCCACTGGCAATTTGAAACTCAGGAGTATGAATATAGGCCATATATGGGGATGGGTTAATTTTCCGTAATGCTTTATAAATTTCAAACGGATGCGTCGAAAGCGGTTTTGCTTGTCTGACGGATAAGTTGACTTGAAATACATCACCGCTTGCAATATAATCCTTTACTCTTTCAACAGCTTTTTTAAACGGCTGTTCCATAAACATTATCGGCTCATAGCTGAGATCAGCTGAATTCGTATAGCTGAAAATCGTTTCCTCACTTTGCTTACACCATAAAGCTTTCATTTCTTCCAGCCGCTTTTGTGCAGCATCTTTTTCCCCATGTTTATGATACGTTATCAGCCAAAGTGTTTTTTCAGTATGATCAAAAACGGCGATATCTTGAAAAACGATAAAATAAATGTCGGGCACGTGTAAATCGTCCACAGCTATATTGGGTAATTTTTCGAAATAACGAACTGCATCATAGCTAATAAAGCCGATAGCGCCTCCTTGAAAGTCGGGAAGGGAAGGATCGCTTTCACATTTAAACTGTTTCATCCATCCTTCAAAGAGCAAGAGCGGATTTCCTTCCTTTACTTCTTTTTTGTTCCCGCTATAGATCGTAATTGCCCCGTTTTTTCCTTGTATGACGGCAAAAGGGTTTAAACCAGCTATGCTGTAGCGGCCGCCTCTTCCGCTTTCGAGAAGAGCGTAATGTTGTTGTTGTTTTGCCAGCGTTTCAAAGCGATTGAAAAATCGTTCTTTTTCAAAAGGTATTTGGACTGCCAGCAGTTTTCTCACAGATTCCATCGTTCACTCTCCTTCACCCATAAACTTATTTTACAACAAGAAGGAGAGCTTGGCATCAACAGTATTATTTTTCCCCTTCACATAAAATCCAAAAGGCTGCCGACAAATTTCGTCGACAGCCTTTAAACTATTATTCATTCTATTATTCTTCGTCAAACTTATATAATGGAGTACTTAAATATCTTTCTCCATTACTTGGGATGACTGCTAGTACCTTTTTGCCTTTTCCTAGCTCTTTCGCCACTTTCAATGCAGAGAAAATGGCAGCACCTGAAGAAATTCCGCCTAATACTCCTTCTTCTCTCGCAGCTTTTCTAGCGGTTTCAAAAGCTTGCTCAGTTGTAACAGTAATGACTTCATCATAAATCTCTGTATTTAAAATATCCGGAACAAATCCTGCTCCAATACCTTGAATTTTATGCGGACCTGGTTTTCCGCCCGATAATACAGGTGAATCAGCCGGCTCAACAGCATAAATTTTTATGTTCGGATATTTTTCTCTTAATACTTGACCAGCACCAGTAATCGTACCTCCAGTACCGATTCCGGCGACAAATGCATCCAATTGATCGCCCATTTGCTCAACGATTTCCGGGCCAGTTGTTAAACGGTGAATTTCTACATTTGCACGGTTTTTAAATTGCTGCGGCATGAAATAGCCGTGTTTTTCCGCAAGCTCTTCTGCTTTTTTAATAGCCCCTTTCATGCCTTCTGGACCAGGAGTTAAAACAAGCTCTGCTCCATATGCACGCAATAAATTACGGCGCTCTAAACTCATTGTTTCTGGCATAACTAAAATAGCATGTAAACCTTTTGCAGCTGCCACCATTGCTAAACCGATCCCTGTGTTTCCGCTTGTCGGTTCGATAATTGTGTCTCCTGGTTTTAATTTGCCTTCTTTTTCTGCCGCTTCAATCATTGCTAATGCAATACGGTCCTTTACACTTGATCCAGGGTTAAAAAATTCAAGCTTTAAATAAACGTCTGCACTGTCCTCTTCTACAATTTTTCCTAATTTTACAACAGGAGTCTTTCCAATTAGATCTAATATAGAGTTTGCAACAACTGCCATCTTATACACCTCTATTTCCGAGTAATTATATTGGTTTTATTGAAAATAATATACCAATAAATTTATGAATTGTCAATCTTTTTCTTCATTTTTCATAAAACCATGTTACGCCGATGTCATCCCACAGCTGCTTTGCTGATACATTTCCTTCCATCTGTTCCAAAGCGATTTGCCTGCGAATCTGATCCTTTACTTCGTCAAACTCCAGCTGTTCTCCTTTTATTTTCTCATGCAAAAATATAATCGCATATCCTCTTTCCAGCGGTATTGGGTCCGACCACTCATTGACCTTCATTGTTTTAGCTTGTTCAATATATTCCGGCGGTACATCGCTGGAACCTTCGGAAACATAACCGAGGTCTCCGCCTTCCTTCGCCGTCAACTGATCCTTGGACCGTTCAGCTGCAATCCCTTCAAAGCTTGATCCGCCTTTTAATTCATTTATAATTTGTTGGACTTCTTTTTTTGAATCAACCACGATATGGGAAAGATGATACGTGTCATTCATAATATATTGATGTTTATTTTCTTCATAAAATTTCTTCAATTCATTCTCACTAATGTTGACATCTTTCGTTAAAAGCTCTTCTAATAAAATACTATAGCGAATTTGTTTTCTCAGTTCTTTGTCGTTAAGCACGCTATCGCCGTATGATTGAGACGATATTTTATACATTTGTATTTCACGTTCAACTGTTTTTTCATCTACATCAATATGATTCTTTTTTGCAAGCTCGTCCACAACTTGAATATTGATCATTTCCTCAAGTGTTGTTTTCCCAAATCGTTTTTCCAGTTCATTTAACCATTCCTGCCTCGTAATGCGGCTATCGCCGATTTTGGCAACAATTTCATCATTTTTCTCTTTTTGCGCTTCTCTTGTATAAGCACTTACCAAAAAGGCAATCGTCACGCAGTTCGTTAATACAAGACTGAAAATTATGACCAAAAGCGCTTTTTTACTCATTCCTCCAGCTCCCTGCCATAAGCTATTTTCTAGATGCCGCTTCTTTTAATTCCTGCAACTCTTCTTTTGAAAACACATATACCTCATTACAGAAATGGCATTGAGCTTCAGCTTTTTCATCCTCATCGATGATTTGTTGAATTTCCTCTTCTCCCAGGCTAATAATGGCATTTGCAAACCTATCTTTAGAACAGCTGCAGTGGAAGCTGACAGGCATGCAATCGATCACTTTCATATTCCCTTCGCCTAGGACACCTTCCAATATTTCTTCAGGAGTCAGCCCTTTTTGAATTTGCTTAGAGATCGGCTCTATTGTTTGTAACCGCGTCTCAATTTCCGTAATGATTGATTCTTCAGTTCCCGGCATAAGCTGAATAATAAATCCGCCAGCAGCCAGAACAGAGTTATCAGGATTGACTAAAACTCCCACTCCTACTGAAGACGGGACTTGCTCTGACGTCACTAAATAATAGGCAAAATCTTCTCCCAGCTCCCCGGAAATAATAGGGACTTTACCGGAAAAATGCTCCCTTAATCCTAAATCCTTAACAATCGACAATGTACCGTTTTTCCCGACTGCGCGGGCTACATCCAGTTTTCCATGTTTATTTAATTCAAAATGGGTCTTAGGATTGGATACATAACCTCTCACTTGACCTTTTGAATTACTGTCAATAACAATGGCTCCTATTGGACCGCCGCCTTCTATTTTTATCGTCAGCTTCTCATCACCTTTCAGCATCGAACTCATCATCACGCCGGCTGTCATTGCTCTTCCAAGAGCAGCGGTAGCAGTCGGCCATGTTTGGTGGCGGCGTTGAGCTTCACTCACTGTATCAGTCGTCTTCACTGCATATGCACGCACTCCTCCGTCATAGGCCAAAGATTTGACTAAATAATCGTTCATTTGTTTCCTACTCCCTTCCGAGATTTCGTTCGTAAATTAACCGCAAGCCTGTTAATGTTAACAATGGATCAACGATTTCGATCATGTCAGATTCATTGGCGATTAACCCAGCTAGACCGCCTGTTGCAATAACTTTCGGTTCTTTTTTAGCTTGCGCTTTCATCCTTCTGACAATTCCTTCTACTTGGCCAACATAGCCGAATAAAATTCCTGATTGCATGGCGGCTACTGTATTTTTCCCAATAATATGATCGGGTTTGGCGATTTCGATTCTAGGAAGCTTCGCGGCTTTTGAGTATAAAGCTTCGGTGGAAATGTTAATCCCTGGTGCAATGGCACCGCCTTCATATTGTCCTTTTTCATTAATGTAGCAATAAGTTGTTGCTGTGCCGAAATCAACAATAATAAGCGGACAGCCATATAAATGAACACCGGCAACTGCATTGACGATCCTGTCCGCCCCAACTTCACGCGGATTATCATACTTTATATTAAGGCCTGTTTTAATTCCTGGGCCGACAATAAGCGGATCTACATGAAAATATTTCTCGCACATTTTTTCCATGGCATACATAATCGGTGGAACGACAGAAGAAATAATGATTCCCGTTATGTCCGAAAATTTTAATCCTACGTATTCAAACAATGATTTAAACATCATTCCGTATTCATCTTCGGTTTTATGTCGATTGGTTTCAATTCGCCAATGGTAAAGCAATTGTTCTTTTTCGTATACTCCAATCACGGTGTTTGTATTCCCAACATCTAAAGCTAAAATCATGTCCATCACCTTTTCCCTTCGTTCAAACATTCCCTCATCATCATATCACATATTGATCGCAGTAGGCTGCTATCGGGCACGAAGGCAATAGAAAACCGCCAACTTTGTATAGTTGACGGCTTTATTACTTATTCTTCTTTAAGCTCCGGTTTGATAGAGGGAGCCTCATCTTTCTTTGTCTGAATATTGACTTTTACAGCTTCATCTTTTTGGTTGTTCTCTTCTTTTTTCACATTTTCTGAAGCTGCTTTTTGTTCAGACTTATCAGGCAATGAACCGTGTTCCACCAGATGTTTAATTTGTTCTGCATCAAGTGTTTCCACTTCTAATAACGTTTTTGCAATTAGTTCAAGTTTATCGCGATTTTCTGTCAAAATTCGTTTTGCTTTTTCATAACATTCTTTAATGATGCGCTGAATTTCTAAGTCGATTTCATAAGCAATCGCATCACTATAATTTTGCTCACTTTGGATGTCACGCCCTAAAAAGACCTGGCCTTGAGAGCTTCCAAATTGCAATGGACCCAATTTTTCTGACATTCCAAATTCTGTAACCATTCTGCGCGCAATATTTGTCGCACGCTGGAAGTCGTTGTGGGCACCGGTGCTAACTTCACCGAAAACAATTTCTTCCGCAACCCGACCGCCAAGCAATCCTGTTATTTTGTCAAGGAGCTCAGGTTTTGTCATGAAATAGCGGTCTTCTTTTGGCAGCATGACAGCATATCCTCCAGCTTGACCCCGAGGAACAATCGTTACTTTATGCACCATTTCCGCCTCATCTAAAACGAGACCGATAACGGTATGTCCGCCTTCATGATAGGCAACAATACGGCGCTCCTTTTCCGAAATAACCCTGCTTTTTTTCGCAGGTCCTGCAATTACACGATCGGTTGCCTCATCTATATCCGCCATATCGATTTTCTTTTTATTTTGGCGAGCAGCAACGAGAGCAGCCTCATTCAATAGGTTTTCCAGGTCAGCTCCAGAAAAGCCCGGCGTTCTCATCGCAATGTTCCGCAAATTCACCGATTCATCCAACGGTTTATTGCGTGCATGTACTTTGAGCACTGCTTCGCGCCCCTTCACATCCGGACGATCAACCGTAATTTGACGGTCAAATCGACCAGGGCGGAGAAGGGCTGGGTCTAAAATATCCGGACGGTTTGTCGCCGCAATAATAATGATTCCTTCGTTGGAGCTAAATCCATCCATCTCAACGAGAAGCTGATTTAACGTTTGTTCACGTTCATCGTGACCGCCGCCTAATCCAGCTCCTCTTTGGCGTCCAACAGCATCAATTTCATCAATAAAAATGATACATGGGGCATTTTTCTTAGCCGTCTCAAACAAATCCCGAACACGAGAAGCACCTACACCGACAAACATCTCAACAAAATCAGATCCGCTTATGGAGAAAAACGGCACACCTGCTTCTCCAGCCACCGCGCGGGCCAGCAATGTTTTACCAGTTCCCGGAGGGCCTACTAAAAGGACTCCTTTCGGTATGCGCGCTCCAAGTTCAGAAAACTTGCGGGGATCCTTTAAAAATTCAACAACTTCCACTAGTTCAGCCTTTTCCTCATCGGCTCCTGCAACATCTTTAAATTTTACTTTTTTCTTGTCGTCGTTATACAGCTTTGCCTTGCTCTTCCCGAAGTTCATAACTCGGCTTCCGCCGCCTTGAGCCTGATTGAGCACAAAGAAGAACAAAATAAAGATTATAATAAATGGGATGAGGGATGTGAAAAATTGCACCCATCCGTTTGTATCATCTGCTGGAGACCATTTAACTTCCGTTTGATTTTTTGAAGCAGCAGTATTGATGAGGTTTAATGCGTCATCGCCTGATAAATAGGTGATAAAGTATTGATTTTCTTCATATCCCTTCAGCTGTCCTCTGACTTCATATACTCCTCTTACTGGTTTTAACGTTATATTTTCAACATCTCCGTTTTCCAAATTGGAGATGAAGGTACTATATGTCATTTGTTCAGTTTTTTGGTTACCGCCCTGAAAAAAATTCACAACGCCGATAACCACTAAAAAAATCAGCAAATAAAATATGGTGTTTCGGAAAATCCGATTCATTCCTTACCTCCTCCCACAATGAAACAAACTATATTCAATAGTATCATAGAAAATCATCCCAGCACAACTGATACGCTATCCTTTCAACGATCATTATTTATTTTGATAAACTTCAGGCTTTAATATCCCTATAAACGGAAGATTGCGGTATTTTTCCGCATAGTCCAGACCATAACCGACAACGAACGCATCCGGAACTTCAAAACATACATAATCTGCCTCAATATTTGCCTTTCGCCCGCTCGGTTTGTCCAATAGGGTTACAATTTTAACGGATGCTGCTTTCCGGTACCGGAAAAGATCGACTAAATAGCTTAATGTCAATCCGCTATCGATTATATCTTCAATGATTAAAAGATCCCGGCCTTCGACGGAAGTGTCTAAATCCTTAATTATTTTCACCTCACCCGATGAAACGGTTTTGTTTCCATAACTGGAAACGTCCATAAAATCAATTTCCAAATATGTATTAATATGCTTTATTAAATCCGCCATAAACGGCATAGCGCCTTTTAAAACCCCGATAGCGAGGGGAAACTTATTTTTATATTCCTCCGTTAATATCGCCCCTAATTCTTTCACTTTTTCTTTGATTTCTTCTTCTGAAATTAAGACTTTTTCAATATCCTCGATCATTTTCTTTCCTCCTGATGAGATCACTGCTCTTTATATTGTAATACAATATAAGATTCATTGGTAATGCTAATTTCCTCTAAATTTGATTTTTTTACAAGCGGAATCCATATGATTTGGCCGTTGCCATTTTCAACGATTGGGAGAAGGTTGCGCTCTTCCCTCGGTATTTTTTTATCAATAAAAATATCTTTTACCTTTTTCGTGCCGTTCATGCCTTTAATTGTCATTTTGTCTCCTTTTTTTCTGCTCCGAATAATTAAAGGCGGAACGTACCATTTTTTTGGAAGATAGAAAACGTCATCACCTTTATACGAAGGAATCCCAAAAAAGGTTTCAGTAAAAAATATTTTTCCGTTCGGCAAATGTATTTTTCCCGGTACCGGTACCGTGTAGCAGAAAGATTCACTATTTGCCGATTGAAACGTAAAGGTGCATTCATCATAAGATTTTATGACTTTGAGCCCCATAGGCAAATGAAGCATCCCCGAAGGGTGCGCTTTCATCAAAAATCCGTTTACATTTTCAATATGAACAGCCGAGAAGGAGCCGCTTTTTATCAGATCATTCAATATTTGATAAACCGCTCTCCTTTTGATCGGATCAGGAAGCTTTTTATATTCTTGTTTATGAATAGTAACGGAAGAATTCGTTTTTCTTATCACTACTTTATTTAATTTTTCCTTCGTTAATTCCTCCAAAAATCGCTCATCATCCAAAAAGACCTCACTGAAATATTGAAAATGTTCATGCAGCCTTTTGTTCTCCTTTTTCAAAAACGGCAAAACATATTTGCGAAACCTGTTCCGTGTATACGTATCTTTTTCATTGCTTGGATCAAATCGGGGCGCCAGCTGAAATTCTTCACAATACTTTAAAATTTCTTCCTTTGTTGCGGCTAAAAAGGGGCGTATGATTCTCCCTCTGCCGAAAGGCCGTATGACAGGAATTCCCGCTAGTCCCTTTCCTATTGTTCCGCGAACAAGATTCATTAAAATCGTTTCAATTTGGTCATCTCCATGATGAGCTAGAGCCAAAGCATCCGCCTGAAGCTGATCCATCAACTCTAAGAAAAATTGGTAGCGGCATTCTCTAGCAGCCTGCTGGGCATTCAACCGGTGTTTCTCAGCATAACGGGCCGCATTGATTTGCTTAGCGTAACAAGGTATGTTTAATTCCCGGCAAAAATTGATGACAAATTCCATCTCTTTTTGTGATTCTATGCCTCGGAACATATGATCAACATGTGCTGCTATAACAGTGATGCCATATTGATCTTTAAATGTATTTAAAAAATGTAGAAGTGCCAGTGAATCCGGGCCGCCGGACACACCTACTATGACCGTACTATTTTTTTGGAGCAATTGATGTTTTTCAATAAACGCACATACATTTTGAATCAAAGACCGTCACATCCAATATTTCTCTAGTTATCTTTATCCTATCATTATTTGCCTGCCTTCTGCAAAGACAAAGCCTTTTGCATTTTACTGTTATTTTCCTAAAAGGGAAGCAGTTCAGATCGGACATTTTTTGAAATAGTCGGAGCACTCGCGGAAGCATGAGAAGGGGGAAAAGCACTGCCGCTTTAAACAAGCAGCAGCCATTTACAGAAGTGTCGCAAAAATATATAAAGAATATAGAAATGCTAGGCAAACCATAATCACCAATGTTTCGATCAGCCCTTTGCTTTTCTTTTTCTTTCTTTTTCGATTGTTAGCTGTCCTTTTCGGTTTAGATTGTGCTTGTACATTTCTCTTTCTTTGCAAATTAGCGTTTGAAACATGATGCAAAAGATCCTGCTTCATTTCCAAAGCGGATGAATAGGAGCCAAATAAAGCTTTCGTCAACACTTGTTTTCTTTCGTTTAAAAAAGGATGGGAGTTAATGATTTGTATCAATTGCTCCTTACTGTTTCCTTTTTTTGAAAAGCGTTTTTGAAAAACAGCATTGATAATAATCATACCTACTGCAAAAAGATCATATTTCGGTTCAGCTTTTCTCGTCCCCAATTCCCAGTATCCCCTGTCAAAAAACTCTGTAAATTCTTTAATGGATCTTCCGTTTATCGTTGTGCCACCTACATCAATACAGCGAATTTTAGGAGGAGGTCCTGTAACAATTAGATTGTCAGGCTTTAAATCACCAAAAACCCAGCCTGACTGATGAAGCTCCTCCAAATTGGACAAAAGCTGCAAGATTAACACGTCAATCCAAATCGTACCATTATTTTTAATAAACTGGATAAAATGTTCACCTTTAACATACTCCATAACATAAAACGGAAGCATCTTTCCGCTGGCTGTGTTAAACCAATCGTCCACATCGATCAAAGAAGGCCCAAGGCACGAACCTTGGACCTGGGCCAGTCTCTTTAACACGTTTACTTCTGAAGTGATCCCCATGCTATTTTCACTTATTTTTAAAGCTGCATACCCTTTACTGGATTCAATAAGGTAAACCGATCCTGTTGCTCCGCACCCCAGCATTTTTAATATCCGATACGTGTTTCCATGCCATTTTCCTTTAATAATGGTACCGGGAAGAACTTTACATGCTTTGTTCATCGAGGTATTCATCATCGAGCATTCCCCGCAATGAGCGTTTTTGTTTAAAATGTTGTATAGCTCCTTTTATCGCCGGACCAGTTGGTGTCAATCCTTCTGTCGTTAATTTCGGAAAAATGGTTGATAAAGAATCCAGTTTCGGAGTCCAATCCAATAAAATTTCTGTTTCTGATCTTTTCCCAGGAAATATAAACAGCGAATATTGATTATTGCCTATTCTTGAATTTAGGCTAATGGATAAATCAAAAAGCGCTTCTTTTACCGTTGGAAGCTTTGGCCCCATGCTTGCGCTCGTATCTACGAGAATTAAAATTTCTAAATTGACCGTTTCACCAAGCTCTTCCACAACCTCCATAACTTCACCACGCTGTTCAGGCGGCAGCTCTTCAATAGAAGTTGATTTTCCTAAAATATGCTTTAATTCACGATTAACAACTCCCTGCAATGTTTGTGTCATCGCTTTTCTAGTGACCATCTGTACTGTTTGTGAAAGCTGATGGGCATAAACTACCTGGCTCACTCCTCCCCCTGCCTCAGCAATTCCTTCTATTTCCTGCATTGCATCTTGATCTATCACATTCTCTTCTAAAATCCCAATTACGTTGACAGTAATCCCATGCTCCTTAGCTAAAGCCGCCATAGCAATTGGATCTTCACCATGATTTGAGCATCCGTCAGTTAACAACAAAATTTGTTTTAATGTTCCTTTTCTCATTTTTCCTCCTCCTGGTCAATGATTTATTACCATCCTCACCAGAAGGAAAACGTTTTATACTAAGCATGGCAGAAAATCAGCTTATCTTTTTCGATTTATAAAAATTTGAAACAGGGATCGCCGCCCATTTCGGTGTATTATGATTAATTCGAGCCACCACAACCGTCATATCGTCATCGATTGCCCCCGATCTGGAGCGGATCACCTCCTCCATAATTAAATCGGCTATTTCTTGTGGATCATCAGTCTCTATTTCTTTTATTTTTCTTTTCATCCATAAATCATAATTTTCTACATGCCTTGGTCCCTCAAATATTCCGTCACTCATCATAATTAATAAATCTCCTGCTTTTAGCTGTTCGTCTACAATGTCCACCTCAAAATCATCGATAATGCCGATCGGCAAATTACTAGACTCGATTTTGATAATTTTATTTCCTCGTTTAATAAAACTCGGAGTAGATCCGATTTTCATAAATTTGCAATTGGCGCTTTGTAAATCAATGATAGACAAATCTAATGTTGCATAAATTTCATCTGTCGTTCTCAGCGACAATATAGAGTTGATGGTTTTGATAGCAATTTTTTCATCAATGCCTGATTGAAGAATTTTTTCCAACAATTTAATCGTTTCATTGCTTTCAAAATGAGCCCTTTCCCCGTTCCCCATTCCATCGCTAATGGCTATGGCAAATTTTCCGACGCCCAATTCAATCATGGAATGGCTGTCGCCTGAAACAAGACCTCCTCCTTTTGCAGCATGAGCAACACCCGTTTCCACTTTGTATGCTTTTGCAGAACCGAACACAACGTGGCAAAATCCATTTGGATAACCTGCACATTCTTCATTTTTCACGATGATCATTTCGTTTAATATATCGGAAAGCATCGGAGCAATAATTTTTTCACATTCTCCATGGCCGCCGCAATACGGAATGCTCATTTCTATATCGACGTTCCCTTTTTCAAGGCTGTATATATCAATATGGCCAATTTCTAAACCGAAGTTTTGAAGAGCATAGAAAATTTGCTCTTCCTGCAGAAAATGATGTTCCCGTTCCTTTTTCATTTCCCGAGAAAAGTCGGACATTACTTGAGCAACTCCTAGCAGCTGTTCAGCTACCAATCTTCTGCTTTCTTGCACTTGCTTTTTTAATTTCCGATTCGCTTCTAAAAAGTGCATTTCCTGCTCAATCGTCCCGACCACTAGATTAGCCTTCGAACAATGCCTGTGAAGCTTTTTCTGCAATCTGCGATTATTTGCATACGTCTTTTCTTTCGTTTCATTCATCACTTGCTTCATTAATTGATATGTCTGGTCAAAATTGTTGACCCAGCATTTCTCCTTCTTAAAACAAGTTTGGCATGTCTGTCCGGTGATCTTGCTTAAAAATAAATCCGTTTCTCTTTCTATATCCTCTCCATCCTCCGGGTAAAAAGTCGAAAAGCTCTCAGATAATGCCCGAAAAACGTTAGAAAATTGATCAACCCGCCGAGCAGTTATATCACGTATATTTCGAACATACTTCTGCTGCTCCAAAACATGCTCGTTTGTTCCAGGAATATGCTTTGCCAGCTGTTCTGTAAAGCTTTTCGGGGTCAGTAAAAACAGCAAAACCGCGGCGCCCGATTCCCATAAGGTTGTCCAAACATCAGCCGATCCTTCTCCATATAGCGTGATTAAAAGTGAGCCAATGATCAGGCCAACTGACGCTCCTGCTTTTTGTCCTTCCTTTAGCAGACCTCCCAATAAACCTGAAAATGCAAGTAGGCTCATATGATACAAATTGGAAACATTCGCCAGGCTAAGCACCAAACCTGTTACAGCACCAACTGTACATCCGATGCCTGCACCTCCGGTAAAAGCGAGCAATAGGATAATATATCGTGAAAGAACGTGTTCTGCCTGTATATTTTGGTAACTGATTCCAACTAAGCCCGTCATGACGGACGCAAGCAAAATCATCAAGCAGATAATCTCTTCGACTCGTAAAGTTTGTTTATATTTCCGCACTGAAAGAAGCGGGATGCTCTGCAAAAAAATCAACGTCAGGATGATCGACAGACCTGCCTCAACCCCTGTCATTAAAAGATCGTACGTGCTGATAAATCCTGCAGTTAACTTTGAATATAAAAGGCGGCTGGCAGCAAGTCCCGAAAAAATCGTAAAAGGCAATATTTTTATTTCATCTGTTTTAATGAAAAAACTAGTCATTTTATGAAGCAAAAGAAATATACATATAGAAGAAAGCACTAACAAACATAATTCCAATGAGATGGTGAATGCCCCTGCAATTAGTGATAGTGCAGCAAGCAATGCCTTGTCCCTTTTTAAAAGCCATACAGCTCCAAAAAAAGGAAGGGCGAACGGAATAATTTCAGATAAAATAAAAGCTCTCCCCAGCAAAAACCCGACCAATACATAAACAAACCCTTTGTGAAACAGAAAAGAATGCAAATGCAGCCCCGCTCTTTTCCAAGATCTCCATAGAAGTGATTGTGTTCTTTCCAATTGGACATTGGCAAAAGGTATCAGAAATCTTCTCTCAACTTTTTCCATTATAGCGACACTCCTCCTACTACCGTAATTGATAGTCATTATACAAGCTTTTCATAAAGGAATTTGTCAAAAGGAGGAAATTGTTTATAAGAATATTTCGACGATTTCTGTTATAGACGACAAATCTTTTAAAAGGAACAGAGCAGCCCATTGAGACATTGAGTCGCGTCATTTCAAAGAGATGATTGTAACAGCGTGTTGGTCCGTTTTAAAAGCGAAAGCCGAAAAACATGAGTCGGAACTTGTTGAAATCGGTGAAAAATTAAATTTATCTATCCTATATAAATACAAAATTTTAAACTTTTCCATAAAAAAAAAGACTCTTTCTTTTAAAGAAAGAGCCTCTTCTCATGACCCGTACGGGATTCGAACCCGTGTTACCGCCGTGAAAGGGCGGTGTCTTAACCACTTGACCAACGGGCCAATATTCAATTGGTAGCGGCGGAGGGAATCGAACCCCCGACCTCACGGGTATGAACCGTACGCTCTAGCCAGCTGAGCTACGCCGCCAAATCAACTGCATCTTTATGTTCATGTAAAATACGCACATGTTCTATAATACATATGAACATGAGAGCCGTCAACAATAAAATAAAAAAATAATTTTCGGACAATTTAAATACACCACCTGAATCTTCAGGTGGCGGTCTGCGATCATCTATAACATTAACAGCAGCAAGTTACCCCCTTCTTGCTCCTCTCCCTCCTCGTCTTGATTCAGTGTGACGCCGAAGTGAAGCAAGACGGTCCTCGCTCTCTTTTAAAAAGCGGCTCATTTTTTGCTCAAAACTTTCTTTGGAACGATGATCATGTTTTTTTGGACGATCTTTTGCCTTTTTGATGGACAATCCGATTTTTCCGTCTTCTTCTACATTAATAACCTTGACTTCAACCTCATCGCCGACTTTTAAATGATCATGAATGTCTTTCACGTAATTGTCAGCAACTTCACTAATATGAACAAGTCCTGTTGAGCCTCCTGGCAGCTCCACAAATGCTCCAAAATTCGTAATGCCAGTTACTTTACCTTGTAACTTGCTGCCAACTTCAATTGACATAAAAAAAATGCTCCTCCTTAAATCATAAAAAAATTAAAAATAATTTATTTAATTATACAAAAATAAAAAAACGGGGTCAATATTACTGTTCATTCCCCGGAATATTAAAAATGACTTCTCCTTCATCAGATAAAAAATAATCTTTTCTTGCAAGCTTTGTGATATATTCTTCATCCTTCAGCTTGATGATTTCCGCCTTCAAATCTTTTTCCTCTTCTTTTAAATTCTCCAGTTTTGTTTCAAGCTGTTTTTTTTCTTCAAGCTTCTTATTGATAGCAATTGATTGAGAAACGAGCGTTGACGCCATAATCGCAATACAAGTAACAGCCATTATACCAAATGCAGCTAACCGTCGAATTAGCCCTCGTTTTCTTCTTTGTCTCATCTCAGCTTTAACTTCTTGTCCAGGTTCATTTGTTTGCTGCAGCATAGCTACATTCAACTCTCGTTTCTCTCTCATTCCTGCAATCCCTCCTAAATTTAGCGGAACCGACGATACAGCTTACGTAACATATTCTTTATATTTATGAATATTCCTTCTATGATTTGTTTCGAATGCAGCATCTTTTGCTTTATTGGTTGAGGAGCTTTTCCCCAAAGTATGTTCAATCCCCATAGTAATGGCGCTAATAATATTTTACATAACTTGAATAAGAGTTGTGAAGACCATTTGATAACCTTCCATAAAAATAGTAAAAGAGACATAGAACATGCTATCGCCATATGAACTATCCATTTAATAGGATTGATAAGAAGCAGTAAAACGATTTTTACAAAAAATTGGTATATAGAAACAGCGATTTTTATCATAATCCGCAAACATGCCATGTATCCGTTCCGTAGGAGGCTTTGATAGGCGGCAAAACCGCATAAAAGTGCTAAAAATACATAAAATCTTAATTCCCCTTGATTTACATACAATAGAACATAAAAAGTTAAAAGTCCTTGAACCGCCCAAAATACTAAATCGTTTAAAAAAACAACCCACCTTTTTCGATCCCATCTTTTTAAAAAAAAATTGTAAGTATCAAGTGCGGCGCCTAGAAAACTGCCCATGCCGATCATCGCAATCATGGTGTAAAATTGAGTGGTAAGGGTCATTTAAACAACTTGCTAAAAATGCCTTTAGCCTTCTCCGAGCTGAAATCATCTAAATAAGAAACTTCATAAATTTTTCCTTTTATGGATACGACGCCTTTATCGACATCCAAGTTTTTCATTTGTAAATGTTCTCCCCGAACCGCGAGCGGACCCATTACCGTCTCAAGCAAAAATTCCTCATTATCAAAGCTTTCCACCTGCTTCACGCCAGAAATATCTAACAGCTTCCGGTCCTTCATGACTACATTATGCTCCTGCACGGTTTCTTTATGTGAATGGTTACCGCCATAATACTGGCTCATTATCATCCCCCCGCACTCTAATTAATGGATGCTTTCCTTTTACATTTTTATGTAAGATGTGCAGGGTTTAGAACAAGCCTTGTTGTTTCCTTGTACAATACAGGGAGCGTTTTATAAATCTGTCCTTTGTTCTTCCTTCAAAATGGTATAAAGATTTTTTGCCTCTTCCTTCTTTACTGTTTCATTTATAGATTCGATTTTTATTGTCACTACCTTATGTCCAAATTGAATGGACAGCTCGTCGCCAACCTTCACATTGGAGCTCGCTTTTGCTGGATGCCCGTTGATTGTCACTCTTCCTTGATCTGCCACTTCCTTGGCAAGCGTGCGTCTTTTCACCAGCCTCGATACTTTTAAAAATTTATCTAATCTCATGTCCGATCCCTCTCTTTCATTTTAGCCTCTTCCCAATATTGATCCATTTCTGCCAAAGACATACTTTTTAAATTTTTCCCAGCATCACGGGCCTTTTGTTCTATAAACCGAAATCTCCGCGAAAACTTTTCGTTTGTCATGACTAATGCTTCTTCAGGCTCAATTTCGTAAAATCTTCCAACATTAATAAGAGCAAACAGAATATCGCCGAACTCTTCTTTTGCTTTTTCCGTTCCGCCATCTCCATTATCGATTTCCTTTTTAAACTCCTGCAGTTCTTCTGACACCTTCTCCCAAGCATCCAGTACATCCGGCCAATCGAAACCGATTTTCGCCGCCTTTCTTTGATATTGATAAGCTTTTGACAGAGCTGGGAGCGCCTTTGAAACAGAATCTAAAAGTGATTCGCTCTCATTCCTGTTTTCAGATTTTTTTGCTTCCTCCCAGTTCTTTACAGCTTCTTCTGCATTTTGTGCCTCGACATTGCCAAAAACATGGGGATGGCGGCGGATCATTTTATCTGTTAACATGCGAATCACATCATCAATGGTAAAAAATCCTTCGTCATCTCCAATTTGGGCATGAAGCACCACCTGAAGCAAAACGTCTCCGAGCTCTTCAATCATATGATCAATATCATTTTCATCAATAGCTTCAATCAGCTCGTAGCATTCTTCAATTAAGTACCGCTTTAATGATTGATGGGTTTGCTTTCGATCCCACGGACAGCCGTTTGGCCCGCGAAGTGTTCGAATGACGTTTCGCAACGCTGAAAAGCGATGATACAGCAATTGTTCATCCTTGACCGGCGGGATGTATAACGATGTTAAATTGCTCAGTTCTACACATCTATCCATTTCATATAATCGAACTTTTTTAATGTCCTCGTATTTGCTCCCTGCAGCCGTTACGAGGTAAACTTCATAATCGAACGGCAAGTCTTCCATTAACGTCAATTTCACATCCGATGCAATCATCTTGTCATAAACTTGGCAAATAATCAAATGCTGCCGAAAGGAAAGCTCTTCCCGCTTCATATCCTGCGCATCAATGAATTGCAAGCCTTCGACAGGATCGATGCGCAGAGCTTGAAACATTGCATCCAAAAACGATTGTCCGCCCTGTATCGACACATTTACTTTTCCTTGCTCCATTTCCTTCAGCAAAAGCTGAACGGTTTTTTCTGCAACAAGCGGATGTCCAGGTACCGCATATACGATATGCTGATATTTTTCTGCTTCCTCCAATAGTTTTTTTGCAATTTCCGCATAAACATCTTCAAATTGATCAAACATTTCATAAACGGAATCGAAAGACTGAAACGAGCCAATTTCGTCTTTAATTTCACTTAAAACAGGATGATCCTCTGTTCTTACAAATAGCGGCAGACTGGAGGTCAAAATTTTAAAAACCCCTAGCGGCAGCTGATCGACATCCCCCGCGCCCAGGCCAACAATCGTAATTTGCTTATCCATTTTCCTTCCTCTCTTTCCATGCACTGATCAAACAAACCAGTTTATTTTTAAAAGGCAAGCTCTCTATTTCCTTCCCTGTAAAAATGGCTGATTGGATGATGAAAAACATATACACAGCCGCTCCGAAAACGACAGCTGTCAATGATTGAATGGAAGCGCTCATACGCGTTTCGTCTGATATAAAAAAATCAAATAGAAAAAAGTAAAGCTTGATCGATAAAAACATGACAACAGCAGAGCCAATCATTTTCCATACAGCCTTGAAAGAAGCTAACTTATATTTTTTCCGATTTAAAACCGCTAGATTCAACAAGCACACGACTCCATATCCGCAAACAGTCGCCAATGCCGCCCCGTATGTATGGAAAAACGGAATGAAGCATTCATTGAGTAAGATTTTCACGGCTACTCCGGCTAAAACAGATAAAGCCGGCCAGACGGTTTCATTGACTCCTTGCAAAATGCCGGCAGACGTTATCGCAACCGAGCTAAATAAAATCGAAATGCTGAACACCGATAATACGCCCGCCCCTTTTGTATCGGCAAACAGCATGAAATCAACTTGCTCGATGATGGAAATTAAACCTACCGTAGCCCCGATGGCGACAATCAAACAAATTTTAAAAGATAAGGCGACATGCTGCTGAATATATTGAAATGCTTTATGCCGAAACGATGAAATAAGCGGAACAAGAGACAATGCGAGAGATGTAGCTGCAACCGTTCCTACCTGCAATAGCGGTTGTCCCCGATCATATATGCCTTTTGCTATTTTCGCTGCTTTAGGATCTGCACCGCTGCTGACCATCAGTTTATACAGCTGAAATGAATCTGCCAATTGCATAAAAATCATCAGCATGCTCGTCAAACAAAAGGTCACAGTATAAATCAGCAATTTGGTTAAGATCTTTTTCACAGATACAGCCGCTTCTTTCGATGATCGGGAAAGCGGTAACGGCACTCTTTTTTTCCAATATACAAGCAAAAGCATAAACGCCCCGATATATCCAATGAGGGAGCTAAAAATGGCGCCGGCAGCTGTTTCATAAAGATCGAATCCATTATAAACGAAAAAGCAAGTGATCGATAAAAAAGCACCGACCCGTATAGCTTGTTCAACGATTTGCGACAAAGATACCGGCAGCATTTCATGGCAGCTTTGAAAAACGCCTCTTAGCATTGAAATAAATGGAAAAAACAGAAACGAACATGCAGCCGCTTTTAATAAAAGCGCCAGTTTCGGATCACCCATCCAACGGGCAAGCTTGTCAGCTCCTAAAAACAAGCTCGTGAACGAAAACAGACTGATCAAAGCAAAAAAAGAAAAACAGACGACCAATATTTTCCGGAAATTTTTAAAATTGCTGCCATCGCTATACTCATTCAGCAGCTTTGACAGAATAACCGGAAATCCCGTTGTCGATAAAACCATGACAATTGCTAAAAACGGATATATTTGCTGATAAATATAAAAACCGATATCCCCTACAATATTTTGATAAGGAACTCGGTAGATAGCACTTAATCCTTTCGTAATGATTCCAGCAGCCGTCAATAAAACCGCACCTTGCAAAAATTTGTTCGTTCTTGCTTGTGGCACATTTTGAATCACACGTTTACTCCTTCCAAAATTCATGTTTCATCTTTTTCCAGCATATTATAACATAATCTCGTCCACATTCGGCTGAAAGAGAATCTTTAGAAAAAGAGTGCTCGGCTAAACTTCACGGCTTTTAAGTCCAAATTCCGGCATAAGTTCCGTAATTGAACTACCACTAGGCTAAAGCCGTAGTGGATTCTTAGGTAGAAGGTTCTAATGAACCTTAATTTACTAAGCTATCCCCGTAGTCCCTACGGTTAGAAGCCTTATGGCTTCATTTTTGATATTGATACTTGCGTTAATATCTCGGTCATGATGGGTATGACAATTAGGACACTCCCATTCACGCAACGCAAGATTTTTAACGTCTTTGTTTTGGTAGCCACAACACGAACAAAGCTGACTAGATGGAAAATTTTTCGCCACCGTTACAACTTGCTTTCCGTACCATTTCGCTTTGTACTCTAACATCGTTCTAAATTGTGACCATGATACTTCACTAATCGCTTTGGCTAATTTATGGTTTTTCAACATATTAGATACCTGCAAATCTTCAATACCAATTGCATCGTGGTTTTTGATGATTTCGGTAGAGATTTTATGCAAGTAATCATTTCTAGTGTTTGTGATTTTTTCATGAATACGAGCCACTTTAATACGCTGCTTATTCCAATTTGAACCACCTTTCTTACGTCTTGAAAGAATACGTTGTGCTTTCGCTAGCTTATCTTCTAATTTACGAAACCATTTGGGATTGGTATATGTTATTCCGTCTGAAAGAATAGCAAAGTCCTTTAAACCAACATCTATGCCAACTGCCGAGTCAGTTTTAGGCAACTCTTGTACTTCTGTTTCAGTAAGGATTGAAACAAAATATTTACCAGTTGGATTACGTCTAACAGTCGCACTAAGAATACGACCTTCTACTTCTCGACTTTTGGCAAACTTAACAAGACCAAGTTTAGGTAGCTTAATTTTGTTATCTATAATGGCAATGTTTCCGTTTGTATATTTAGTCGTGTAAGATTGAACCTTATTCTTTTTGGACTTGAAGCGAGGTGCATCGTTTTGCTTCTTAAAGAAGCGAGAATAAGCATCAGCAAGGTTTTTGAGTGAAGATTGAATTGCAATACTGTCGACTTCTTTTAACCACACTAATTCCTTTTTTATTTGTGTTAATTGAGAAGAACAAGCGTTATAAGTCAATCCTTTACCTGTTTCTTTGTAAGCATCATTCCATTTTGCTAAAAAATGATTAAATACAAATCGACAGCAACCAAATGTTTTATTAATTAATATTTCTTGTTCTTTGTTTGGATAGATTCTAAATTTATATGCCTTATTTACCATCATTGATTTTCACCTCCTTTTAATATATACTATAAGTATATATGTAGTATTAGTATATGTCAATAGTATATACTTAAAAGGAGTGAAACCAATGGAACGTATAGCAAAGTTGATTAAATTTCCTGTCGATTTAGTAGTGCGGATTGAAGAATACAGGGAAAAACGCAATATCCCAACCTTTGCAGGTGCTGTTTATGAGCTAATACGCAAAGGCTTGGATAAGGAATGAAATATGTTTCCGAAATTAGGGCTTACATCCCCTAGCCTAAAGGCATAGGGGTTTTACGCCCATCATATAAAAAAATCCTAACACATACCCCATTTAACCTTCGTGGTATCGCAATACTAGAGACACCTTACCTGAAAGGTTTATTTTCTGCTCCTTGCCACGCTCAATAAAATTTAACAGCGATGAAATGCCTGCTATCCTGTTGACTATTGTGAAGGGAATTGGCTGTCCGCCCTTCGAAGTGATGAGCTTTCTTGGCAAATTCATCGGCAGGATTTTAGAAAAATTCCCCAAAATAAGAAGGTGAATTAGAGGAACAAAAGGTTTTAGTCTGTTCCTAAAGAGGAAAAACAAAACTTCAACAAACCGTGTCGAAATATCATATAGATGAACTTTGAAAATGATGGAAATAAATCCATCCAACACAATCATGTTTTACGTTGTAGCTTTCCATCCGAAAGATGTTTTAAACAGGTAGCGCCGTCGTTCGTTAAATACGTGAAGAGTGGAAATAATCGAGTAGGAGGGAGCGATTAACTCCCGTCCTCTCACACCACCGTACGTACGGTTCCGTATACGGCGGTTCAATTAAGATAATTGACGCAAGTCTTTATAACTTCCGTGAATAGCTGTTCTCTTTATGCCAGTGGTCACTCCACCCTCCAAGAGATCTCCCACGGGATTCACCGCTTCCTCCCTCAAGTGAGGTACTACGTTTTCTGTGTTCATCATGACTCACTGAATGCCAAGGGCTATTCTCTCTTAATTGTTCGGTCCTTCTTAGTTGTTCTAGACCAACTAATACTATGACCTCTGCTGACTTCTGACTGTTCAGCTATCTATCACTAGATAGGTTACCAAGGTTACTTGGCGTGCCAGCCAGACCTCCCCGGGTAAGAGTGTAATCTTTCCTTCCATCCATCTGCTTCATTTACTCTGTATCACCTTCGGCAGAAAGGGCTTTGTTTTGTCTTGCAAACTCACCCAGTGATACCTAGCCTCATATGAAGTTCGTGTTCCGAGAGACCCAAAGTTTGCCGCTCGCTTCCTTCAGATTCCGCGTCACCACGGACACCCTTGCGTTAAGCTAACTGCTACTTCTGCCTTCGCAGCTCGGGACTTTCACCCTATAGATTACACCCATGCCGGGCGCACAAGAAGAGACCACAGAAACTGTTGTGAATTCTGTGGTCTCTTTTATTAACGTGGTGTTGGAGACAGTCTGCTTGTGGAAGAAGTAAAAAAGTAATTATTCCCTTTATTGTTCCATTTGTCTTGCCAAAAAACTAGCGGCTGTCTCAACTGCCTTACTTTCTACTTCTGTTAAAGGCTGCTCTTTCGAAAATATGACAACAGCCCCGATAGGATCACCGTTTGCAATGATCGGTCCAATGCAATAAGATTTTACTTGTTCTGTTACACCATCAGCGATTTCAATTTCTTCTTCTTCTGAAATGAAAACCGATTGCCGTTCATCCATCACCCGTTCCAGCAGCTCGCTTATATTTTTATTCAAATACTCTTTTTTCGAAACTCCGGAAACAGCAATAATAGCATCACGATCACATATGAGAACGGGGCTGTTTAAGCTATCGAATAACGCTTCAGCATATTCTTTCGCAAAATCACTCAATTCACTGATTGGGGAGTATTTTTTCAGTATTACTTCACCATCTCGGTCAACGAAAATTTCTAATGGGTCGCCTTCACGGATACGCAATGTTCTTCGAATTTCTTTAGGAATGACTACACGGCCTAAATCATCAATCCGTCGAACGATACCAGTTGCTTTCATCTTATGCTGCCTCACTTTCATCTAAAGATTAGTAAAGTAGCGATTGCCCTTTTTCCATTTTTGGAACAATCACCATCGTTGAAATTAGTATCCTTCACTAACCACGTAATATACATGATGAAAGCGAATTTTTTCCAAACACTGCTTAAAAACCCATTGCCAGCATTTCCATTTTAACCCTGTTTCAATATTAGCCGGCAGAAACTTCTTCTTTCTTTGCGTCTTTTAAGCCTGCCAACAGCTTCATTAAAATAGACAGCCATTTTTCAGTTTCTAAATTATGAATTTGCAATGTTAATTTCAGCCTTTTCCCTTCCATGCCAAACCCGACTATGCGACCGAATTCATCCGTTAGCTCGAACAATTTTTGTCCGTCAAAGGAGCTGCTTGCTTCCTCTGAAATAAGAATCGTGATAAGATCTTTCGTTTGTTTAATGACTTCGACTTTTTCTTGCCGTGCATATAACTTTAGCTTCGCTACTTTAAACAAAAAGTCTACTTCCTTTGGATACTCGCCAAATCTGTCCAATAATTCTTCATGCAGTTCCTGTAAATCATCAAACGTTTCGATGCCTCTAAACCTTTTGTACATGTCAATCTTTTGTTTTCCATCATCAATGTAAGACTGCGGAATGTAGGCATCTAATTCAAGCTCAATTTCAACTTCCCTTTTTGTCTCTTTTGGCCGTTCACCTTTCCGTTGTTCGATCGCTTCCTTCAGCATTTGGGAATATAAATCAAAACCTACCGAATCAATGAAGCCATGCTGTTGAGGACCTAACAAATTACCGGCTCCCCGAATGGCCAAATCACGCATCGCAATTTTAAAACCTGAACCTAATTCAGTAAATTCTTTAATGGCCTGCAATCGTTTTTCAGCAACTTCTGATAAAACTTTGTCCTTCCGGTAAGTAAAATATGCGTAAGCGACACGATTGGAACGACCGACACGCCCGCGCAATTGATAGAGCTGAGAAAGCCCCATTTTATCGGCGTCATAAACAATCAATGTATTTACATTCGGAATGTCCACACCTGTTTCAATAATAGTTGTGCTGACAAGCACGTCATATTGGCCATCCAAAAAGTTTAATATTACCGATTCAAGCTCATTTTCAGACATTTTTCCATGTGCAAAGGTTACTCTTGCATCTGGAACAAGCATAGAGATTTCATTGGCTTTCCGGTCGATATCCTCAACCCGGTTATATAAAACGTATACTTGACCTCCTCGCGCTAATTCACGTTCGATCGCTTCTTTCACAAGCATTGGGTTATATTCCGCTACATATGTTTGAACAGGAAAGCGATTTTCTGGAGGAGTTTCAATAATTGATAGATCACGCACGCCGATCATGGACATGTGGAGTGTTCTTGGAATCGGAGTTGCCGTTAAAGTTAACACATCAATGTTTGCTTTCATTTGTTTTATTTTTTCTTTATGTGTAACTCCAAATCGCTGCTCCTCATCAATAATCAACAAGCCTAAATCTTTAAATTGAACATCTTTGGAAAGCAAACGATGTGTTCCAATGACTAAATCGATCGTTCCATTTTTCAAGCCTTTAATCGTTTCATTCTGCTCTTTTCTCGTCCGGAAGCGGCTTAATACACCAATGTTAATTGGGTAATCTTGAAAACGATCCCTGATCGTTTCGTAATGCTGCTGCGCTAAAATGGTTGTCGGAACAAGAAAGGCAACTTGTTTTTGATCCATAATCGCTTTGAAGGCAGCCCGAATCGCCACCTCGGTTTTCCCATATCCGACATCTCCGCAAAGAAGTCGATCCATCGGCCGCTCCCGTTCCATATCCTTTTTCACCTCTTGAATGGAACGAAGCTGATCTTCTGTTTCTTTATAAGGGAATGTTGCTTCAAACTCCCTTTGCATTTCCGAATCAGGGCTGAACGCATAGCCTTTGCTTGCTTCCCGCTCAGCATACAGTTTAATTAAATCGTCAGCAATATCTTGAACAGACGATTCCACTTTTTTCTTGACTCTTTTCCATTCGTTTCCGCCTAATTTGTAAATTTTCGGCTCTTTTCCTTCTGTGCCCACATATTTTTGAACTTGATCAATTTGTTCAACTGGAACATACAGTTTGTCATTTCCTTGGTAACGAATGTGCAGATAGTCTTTGTGTATACCGTTAATTTCTAAAGTTTCAATTCCAAGATATTTTCCAATCCCATGATTAACATGTACGACATAATCTCCCACTTCAAGCTCAGAATAGCTTTTAATTCTTTCTGCATTTGAAAGCTTCTGCCTTTGCTGTCTTCGTTTAACCCTCTTTTTGAAAAGTTCTTCTTCCGTTATGACCGCAAGTCGTCCTAAAGGAAGTTCAAAGCCTGTCTGTAAATCTCCTTTTAAAATGTGCAGCCCCTTTGACAGAATGTGGTTTGAATCAGAAATGACCGCTTCAATCTCATAGTCTCTAAGCACCCGTTCAAGTCTTTTGGTCCGTTCATCATTTGCACCGAGAAAAACTACGGTGTAATTTGCCTTGATCCAGCGATCAACTTCTGATTTCAACAAGTGCATTTGTCCATGGAAATTTTGCATCTGCTTGCAAGACACGTTCATCAAATTTTGCGGGTTTGTATAGGGGACGTGCCGCAAAAACAGTGATAAATAAACAATTGGATAAGATGTGTCACGTATAAGCTGGTAGTATTTATGGGACACTTTCGCATCATGGACAATTTTCCCTTGTTCCAGTAAAGAAGTAAACCATTCTCCTTCTTCATTCTCAAGATGATCAACCATTTCATGCACACGGCTTACTTCATCAATGACAATAACTGTATCCGCAGGGAAATAATCTAGCAAACTAGCAGGTTTGTCATAAAAGAATGAAAAATATTTAAAGAACTCCTGATCCTTCTGCCTATTTTGCAATTTTTCCAGATCATAGCGGATATTTTCTATAAATAAATTTTTGTGCTCATCTTTTTTCAATTTCTTTAAGCTGTTTGATAAAGCCGTTTCTAACTGCTTCATTCCTTTTTCATAATGGCTGTCCGTTAAAATGATTTCCTCTGCCGGTCCGATTGTCACTTCTTGAATCATTTCAATCGATCTTTGGTCTTCAAGACTGAACGTTCGGATTGAATCTACTTCCGTATCAAATAGTTCGATGCGAATAGGATGTTCCTCCGTTAAAGGATAAATATCAATAATTCCACCGCGCACGCTGAATTCCCCAGGAGCAGACACCATGGAAACACGTTCATATCCCATTGAGTGAAGATGCGGAAGGTTCTCGTTTAATTCAAATGTTCCTCCAACAGAAATAGAAAGCTGATGGCTTTTCCATAACTCTTTCAGTGGGAGCATTCGTCTTAATGCAGCAACAGGGGCTACAACGATGCTTTTTTCACCTTTACATAAACGATTCAACACTTCCATCCTTTGTGATTTTAGCTCTGGACTTGCGACTGCGATCTCAGATGCGATCAATTCATTTACAGGATACAAATAGACGGAATCGCCTAGTAAATTATTTAAATCTTCATAAATGATCTGAGCTTGATAAAGGTTATGAGTCACAACCAGCATCGGTTGTTTGATATCTTTGTAAAAAGCGGAAATAAATACAGACCTTGCTGAGCCAGAAAGTCCGGCTACCATTTGTTCTTTCAAACCTTCTTTTATACCGTCTACAACTGCTTGAAAGTCGTTTTGCGCATAAAAAAATTGATACAGGCTTTCCAATCTCCAGCCTCCTCTCGACAAATATAAAAATGCTTTGGAAATTTTGAAATCAAGTTTCCAAAGCTTTTACTGTATAAAATTTTCATATTGATGAAAATCGGGATTTCGCTCTAGCGCCTCCTGACAATCTTCACAAATACTTTTGACATGAATATCACCGTTTGGAAGATACTCGATCATTTCTTTCCGCTCTTCATTCGTTAAATGATGAAATCCTAAATCGACGCTAAAAACAGATTTTTCAATGCTACCAATTTTGACGCCGCAATGGCGGCAATAATAATGAAGCGGCATCCTCCAACCTCCTGCACTTGTGGAATGAAAGGTTTTATGATTATTATGAACGGCAGGAGCCATTTTTATACGTTTGTTAATTGTATTCGTTCATGACTTCTAAGAATGGCGTGTGTATCCATTTTTCACATGCACTAGCCGATCGATCAACGGAATGTTGAATATGGTGCATTTCTTCTTCTGTAAATTTTCCTAATACATAGTCGACGATATCCATCGCGTGTTTCGGACGGCCAATCCCAATTCGAATCCGTTTAAAATCTTCCGAACCTAAATGCTGAATGATAGATTTCATTCCGTTGTGACCACCAGCACTCCCTTTCATTCTAAGGCGAATCTTGCCTACAGGCAAATCTAAATCGTCATATATTACAACCAACTGTTCAGTTGGGACATTGTAATAATTCAGTAAAGGACGAATGCATTCACCCGATAAATTCATAAATGTAAGCGGTTTTATCAATAATATCTTTTCATTTGAAAAATGACCGATACCGTATATCCCGTTAAATTTGCTTTCATTTAAAGATATGTTTAAACGCTTTGATAATTCATCAATTACCATAAACCCAACGTTATGTCTAGTTTGTTCATATTTTTTTCCAGGATTGCCAAGCCCTGCTATTACTTTCATGAAATGTCCCCCAATTTTTTATGATAGTGAGATGACAATTAATAGCATAAAAGACGTAACCAAAATAGGTTACGCCTAATTTATTCTTCTACAGCTCCGTCTTCCTTCTCTTCACTTTTTTGCTCATCAGCCGTATCCAAGTCTTCATTTTCCGGCGGCAGGATGGTTGCCACAACCGTTTCAGGCTCATCTAAAATTTTAAACTGTCCATCTGTTTGAATATCTTGTACATGGATTGTATCATCTATTTCTAAGTTTGTTACATCGACTTCAATCGTCGAAGGAATATGAGCAGGTTTCGCTCTCACTTCCACCTCATGTGTTGTCTGCTGCAGCACACCGCCCTCTCTTACTCCTTTTGCTTCTCCAATTAAGACAATTGGTACTTCGATATCTACTTCATCATCCATATCGACAACATAAAAATCCGCATGTATAATCGTGTTTTTCATTGGGTCATGCTGCAGTTCGTACAGGAGGGCTTGATGGTTTTCGCCGTCAAGCTGAATGTTCAACATCGCATTGCGCCCTTGTTCGCGCAAAATTTTTAACAATTCCGATTCGCTCACTAAAATCGCTTTGTTCTCTTGTTTTTTTCCGTAAATTACGGCAGGAATTTGTCCTTGCTTTCTAGCTTTTCTTCTTGACGAATTGGTAAATGATTTTCTTTCTTTTGCATGTATGACTGCTGTCATGGTAATCCCCTTTCTTTCAGACTTTTTTTCTAATAACTCAATTCGAAAAAAGCCTTCTTACTACTATTGGTTTCCCATCATCACAAAGTCTAAACATGCTAATGAAAGAAATAATCAACTCACAACTCGCAAAGAAGATCCCTATAATATTATAATCTGCTAAAATCGTTTAAAAGTCAAAGACAAAATATTAGTCAAAAAGCACGCTGACCGATTGTTTTTCATGAACACGGATGATCGCTTCACTTAGCAATGGAGCGACAGAAAGCTGAATCAGCTTTTCAATTTTTTTCTCTTCCGGCAAAGCGATTGAATTCGTTACGACTAACTCTTTAATCTTCGAATTTTGAATTCGTTCTATCGCAGGTCCAGACAACACCGGGTGTGTACAGCAGGCATAAACTTCCCTTGCTCCATGCTCTACTAGAGCATTTGCCGCAAGCGTAATCGTTCCTGCTGTATCGATGATATCATCAATTAAAATGGCTGTTTTGCCTTCGACATTCCCAACAATGTTCATAACTTCAACCATATTTGGCTTAGGACGGCGCTTATCGATTATGGCAATTGGCGCCTTCAGCCGATCTGCCATTTTTCGTGTTCTCGTCACACCGCCATGATCAGGAGAAACAATGACAATATCATCAAAGCGTTTTTCCAAGAAATAATCTGCTAAAATCGGCACTCCCATTAAGTGATCGATAGGAATGTCAAAGAAACCTTGGATTTGCGGCGCATGCAAATCAAGAGTAATCATCCTTGTCGCGCCTGCAGTTTCCAATAAATTCGCAACAAGCTTAGCAGTAATAGGTTCTCTTGCACGTGCTTTCCGATCCTGCCGCGCATAACCATAGTATGGCATAACAATATTAATGGTTTTGGCAGATGCACGTTTAAGCGCATCAATCATAATGAGCAATTCCATTAAATGCTCATTGACTGGATCACTTGTCGATTGGATCACGTATACATCGCAGCCGCGAATGCTTTCTTCAATATTAATTTGAATCTCCCCGTCACTAAATCTCGTAACCGAACTTTTTCCCAAATCGACTCCTACTATATCCGCGATCTCCCTGGCAAGGGCTGCGTTTGAGTTTAAAGAAAAGATTTTTAAATTTTCGTCTTTATAACGATTTTTTGTCATTGTAAAGGGACCCTCCAAATTACGATTTTTTACCATTCATTTTTTCGATGACGTATCTCTCTTTATTCACTTGACGAGCCCTTGCGATCGATAATGCGCTGCCAGGGACGTCATCTGTAATAGTTGATCCGGCTGCTACATATGCTCCTTCGCCAATCGTAACCGGCGCAATAAGGTTTGAATTACATCCAATAAAGGCTCCGTCTTCGATTTTCGTTAAATATTTATTTTTCCCGTCATAGTTAACTGTTATCGAACCGCAGCCAAGATTCACCCCATTCCCAACTTCTGCATCTCCAATATAGCTTAAATGGGATGCTTTCGATTCTTTTCCAATTTTAGATTTTTTGACTTCGACAAAATTCCCAATTTTTACTCCATCGTCAATAACGGAGGCTGGGCGAATGTGTGCGAACGGACCGATGTTAACCTGATTTCCGATCTGACTGTCATGAACAACAGAATGACGGATGTTCGTATTATGGCCAATTTGGCAATCTTTAATTTCGGAGTTGGGACCGATTTCACATTCCTCTCCGATGACCGTTTTACCGATAATGACTGTACCCGGATAAATGACAGTATCTTGTCCGATCTCTGCATCTGCTGATATATATGTATTATCAGGATCGACAATTGTAACTCCGTTTTTCATATGCTTTTGATTGATTCGCCTTTTCATAATAAGCTCCGCTTGCGAAAGCGCTATGCGGTCGTTTACCCCTAACGTTTCTTCAAAAGAATCTGTTTGAAACGCTGAAATGATTTCGCCTTTTTCCTTCAAAATCTCAATTACATCCGGCAAATAATATTCGCCTTGCGCATTGTCATTATTGACATGCTTTAAAGCTTCAAATAAGGAAGCGTTATCAAAGCAATAAGTTCCCGTATTAATTTCTGTCACAAGACGTTCACTTTCTGTAGCATCTTTATGCTCAACTATTTTTTCAACCAGCCCTTCTTCATTGCGGATCACTCGTCCATATCCAGTCGGATCATCCGCTTCTGCTGTCAGAATGGTGGCTTTTGCTTTCGTTTCCAGATGATGCTTTAACAATTTTTCAAACGTCTCGCTGGTGATCAGCGGCGTATCGCCACAAACAACAATTGTCGTTCCTTCTTTCCCCTCAAGATATTGAGCCGCCTGCAAAACAGCGTGAGCAGTTCCAAGCTGCTGCTCCTGCAAAACATACAATGTCTGTTCGCCGAGCTCTGATTTTACTTTTTCCGCACCATGACCGACGACGGTAATGATTTCGTCAACTTGAAGCTTGGAAACATTGTCTATCACATGCTGTACCATAGGTTTACCGCAAACAGGATGCAGCACTTTATAGAGCTTTGATTTCATTCTTGTTCCTTGCCCGGCTGCTAAGATGACTGCAAAACATTTCTCCATTTATAGGCCTCCAATACCCTTTTTATCCATAAAAATCTTATCTTAAATAATGTTCTATTTCAAGAAATCTTGTGTGATTCCGTAAATTTCCGTTTCACTCTATTTTTCTCGAAAAAGGTACAGAAATAGGATAGGAATTTTATTAAAAATCTACGAGGAAGCCCTAAATTTTATGCTTCTTCCCTCTTCTCTAAAGGCCGGTTTTGATACTTTGACGAAAAAACAAGAAGGAAAAGAACACCTGATTGGAGGCCTTAACACAAAAAAAATTCATTTCAGCAGAACAATATTGCCTAAAGTTTTTTTGATTTATTCGATTGCTTCCTTTCGATGAACCAGATTTTCTGACAGTGGCTGAACGTAGAAGGTTATACTTGGATGCATTGTTGTTCAACGAAGTTGATTTACGATTTACAGCTCTGCATTTCTTCGTTTTTTCAAATGCCGATGTATGAACATGAACATTAATTTTTGAAACAAATACCATTTCCTATACAACCATCAGACTTGATGATCAATAGCTGCATAACAATTGAGTATGTAAGAAAAACAAAGGAGGCCATCTATTCTTTTGCAAACGTTTACTAAATCGTATTAGTGAACAGATCCTTTAAAAAAGAAAGGGTCTTAAGCTGAATGCTTTAAGCCCCTTCTTTTACATCATATTTTTATGAAGCCCCTGCTTCTTCATATTCAAAATCTTCCGTCTCACCTAAACGGTGATATTCAGCTAGAACAGCGTCTTGAATTTTACCGCGAGTATTTGAATTAATAGGATGTGCAATGTCTCGAAACTCTCCATCCGGTGTACGTTTACTAGGCATTGCTACAAAAAGGCCGTTATTTCCGTCAATTACACGTATATCGTGGACGACAAATTCATTATCCAATGTTATGGACGCAATCGCTCTCATCCGACCTTCTGTATTGACGCGGCGCAATCTTACATCTGTCACTTCCATCCTGTTCACCACCTTTTTCTTCGCAAAAACTTTAGTAACCATAATTCAACAATTCAACGGATTTTTAAATTTTCCTTCTTTTCACACAAAAAATTTTTGGGAAAAATAAAAAAATAAAAAGGGGCTGTCCGATAAGTCCCTAAAATGAAGCAAGTGGAGAAAAACAATTCGTTTCTCTCCACTTGCTTTTATATTTTTTCGATTTTTATCTGAAAGTAGCTGGCGGATGCCGGCTACTTTCAGGAAGTTGTGGGCTAATGCCACAATCCCAAACTCGACATGTACCTTGTCGAGGCCCCGCAAAGAAAATCTGCGGAACGACCGATTGCCCTTGATGTGACCGAACACACTTTCTGCCTCGACTTTGCGTCGAGCGTAGATAGCGGCTTTCTCTTCACATTCAAGGGCTGTTTTGGCCTTTGCTTTCATTTCTTCGAAGATGGGATTCCAGTGAACTTGTCGGTTGCCTTTCGCTTTTGTGCATTTCGCTTTCAATGGGCAATCGGTACAATCTTCACATTCGTATATTTTGAAGCTTTGTTCATAGCCAGATGGATTCTTTTTGTTTTGGTATTTTTTAAACGTTACTCTCCTTCCATTCGGGCAAATAAAACAATCATCCTCTTCACAATAGGTCCAGTTTTTGGCATTTTTAATGTCTTTTTTGTATGTACGTGTTTGTTCTTTTACATAGCTCCCATAAGGAATTAGAAACTCAAACCGGGGCTCTTTCTCATCACCAACTGCATATACATAGTTTTCTTCACTACCATAGCCTGCATCCGCAATAACTGTTTGGGGCATCGGTAATGAAGTGGAGGCTAGCTTCTCCATATGTGGGATAAAGCAACGTGTATCGGTCGGTCGTTGATGAATAGTATAAAACAAGATAAACTGATTCTCTGTCCCCATTTGCACGTTGTATCCGGGCTTGAGCTGACCGTTTTTCATATGGTCTTCTTTCATGCGCATGAAGGTTGCGTCTTTGTCTGTTTTCGAGTAGCTGTTACGGTCACCGAACATTTCCTTTTGTTCTTTGTATCTTGCCATTCGGGGCAGGAAATCTTCCCGAATTTGTTTCACCGATTTCTTTAATTGACTGCGTTTTTTTCGCTTCTCTTTCCGAATGGATGTATCGGTCTCCTTTTCGATTTCTTCCGTTAGCGTTTCAACTTTTTCTTCTATTTCTTTTGCGGTTTCCTCCAGGTTTTGTTCGGTGATCTCTGTATGTTGATCGCTTTCCTTTTGCCCTGTTCCGGCTTCTAATTGGGTTAATTCATGAATGTGCTTTAGTGTTTCTTGGATTTTTTCTTTTAATTTCTCTTCGAATTTCAAAGTGGATTTTTTCCACACAAAAGAATACTTATTGGCATTGGCTTCGATCTTAGTGCCATCCAAAAAGTAGTTTTCCATCGTGATGTAATGTTCTTTTATCAATTTGAGAATCATGACTTCAAAGAGCTCATCCATGAAAGCTTTCATCCGTTCCCCTCGGAACTCATTAATGGTGCGAAAATCTGGTTGTTGCATCGCTGAAAGCCACATGGCAGGAATATTTTCTTTAACGAGTTTTTCGATTCCTCGGCAGGAATAAACCTTTTGAGAATAAGCATACAGAATGATTTTCAGCATCATTTTGGGATGATAGGAACTTCTGCCGCCGCCTTTATAATGAGAAAACAATTGTTTATCTGGTATCGCCTCCACCATTTCGTCCACGACACGTGCCACGTGATGTTCGGGTATGAGAGATTCAATATCATAAATCATTTGAACTTGACGGTTGTTATATGGTTTGAAAGTAGGGGCTAAATTTCTTTTGGCAGGAGTTTTTTCTTCTTTTCCATCTAGAGGAAGTGTCATTTGTGTGTTATAATTTTCACGAGTAATCATATGATTGCTCATAAAAAATCGTCCTTTCTGTAATGTTGTGTGGTAACTTCATTTTACTAGAAAGGACGATTTTTTTGTGCATTTTTTTTAAAAAGTGAAAAATGAGGGGCTCCAAAAAGTCAGTTACCCTGACTTTTTGGACAGCCCCTGAACAATCAACCTTTTATTTAACTAAAGCAATCACTTCAATTTCAACGAGGACATCTTTCGGAAGTCTTGCAACTTCCACACATGACCGAGCAGGCTTATGCGTTTGAAAATATTCCCCATATACTTCATTAAAAGCAGCGAAATCGTTCATATCTTTTAAAAATGCGGTTACTTTGACAACAGTTTCCAACGAAGCGCCTGCTTCTTCCAATACACCCTTTAAATTCGCGAAAACTTGGTGAGTCTGTTCTTTAATATCTCCTTGTACCAAGTTTCCTTCAGGGGTTAAAGGAATTTGTCCAGAGCTATAAAACATGTTATTCACAATAATTCCTTGAGAGTATGGTCCGATTGCAGCCGGAGCCTTTTTTGTTGAAACGACTTTCATTTTGAAACACTCCCTTACGATTCATTATTTTTATGCTAGAGGAAATCGAAATAATTTCCTTTACTAACTTGTATGGATCGTTCCTTTTCATTCATATCGGAAAGTTTTAAAATGGAAATATATTCATTTACAAGCCGTTCATCCACGCTTTCTGATTCCACAAGAACCCCAATTCCTGAAACGTTTGCGCCAAATTCAGACAGCATGCTGATCATGCCGTTGATCGTTCCTCCGGCCTTCATAAAGTCGTCAACAATTAACACATTCGATCCTTCTTTTAAGCTCCTCTTTGCAAGCGTCATAGTTTGGATTCTTTTCGAAGAGCCTGAAACATAATTAATGCTTACCATCGACCCTTCTGTCACTTTATTGTCACGGCGAACGATGACAAAGGGAACATCCAAATAGCTGGCAACTGCATAAGCAATTGGGATTCCTTTCGTAGCTACAGTCATGACGACATCAATTGTACGATTCGCAAAAACCGAAGCAAATAAACGCCCGATTTGATTCATCATTTTTGGATTTCCCAGTAAATCTGTTAAATATAAATAACCTCCAGGTAAAAGCCGGCTGGGGTCTGAGACTTTCTCGCACAGTCTTTGAATAATTCCATTTGCTTCGTCCCTCGTCACCTTCGGAATAAATTTGACACCGCCAGCTGCGCCTGGGGTTGTGATTAAAGTTCCGATCCCTTGTTGCTCAAAGGTTTGCTTTATGATCACTAAATCCTCGCTAATGGAGGATTTAGCTGATTCGTACCGTTCAGAGAAAAAAGTTAATGGGATGAGCGCATGTGGATGATGAAGCAAATAGTGTGTCATATCGACAAGTCTCCCACTGCGTCTAAATTTCATAGACGAACCTCCAAATTCCGAATGTTTTTAAAGTAAATATAACTTAATATTCGCATTTAATCAAGGGCTATCCGATCCCCAAGCATTCTGACTGCATACACTTGATCGCAAAATCCCCTCAAGCCGTTATAAACACGATGAAGCCTCGACTCGTGTTGGACAAGTCCATATACTGTCGGTCCGCTTCCGCTCATTAAAACAGCATCAGCTCCAAAACGTTTCATTTGTTCTTTAATCAAAGCAACTTCCGGATACATCTTCATTGTGACCGACTCAAGGACATTTCCAAGCTTCGCACAGATTTCTTGATAATTTTGATCCTTTATCGCTTTGACCATTCCACTAACATCAGGATGCTCAATGTCATTTATCTTCAAATGTCGGTAAATTTCAGCAGTGGACACACCGATATCAGGCTTCGCCAATACGACCCAGCAATGCGGAGGAGGATCAATCAGCTCAATTTTTTCGCCTCTTCCGGTCGCCACAGCTGTGCCTCCGTAAACACAAAAAGAAACATCTGAACCAATTTCTGCTCCAAGTTTCGCAAGATCATCAAGGGAAAGATCCAAATTCCATAGTTTATTTAATCCCCTTAACGTTGCTGCTGCATCACTGCTCCCTCCTGCAAGGCCCGCAGCAACAGGGATGCACTTTGAAATCGTGATTGCCACACCCTTTTGAATCCCGAAACGGTCCTTTAAAAGCTGTGCCGCTTGGTAAGCTAAATTCCGATCATCATCTGGCACAAATCGATTATGCGATATGATACGTATTTTATTTTCATCAAGAAGCTTCAGCTCGATTCGATCAGCTAGATCTATGGTCGTCATGACCATATTCACTTCATGGTATCCGTCAGATCTTTTATGTAAAACATCTAAAGATAAATTAATTTTTGCCGGAGCTTTTTCCAATACTCGCAAATACATTCACCTACTTTTTCGTTCTGACAAAATGTATTCACATTGTACCATAAATAGGGATATAATAGCATAATTCGACAAAATCCGTCCATTGAAAACATAAAAAAATGCCGGCCCAAACTATGAGCCGGCCACCCGAATGTCTGCTTTTAAAAAGTTTTGCCGTTTTGCTTAGCCAATTGCTCTTCTGCAATCTCGATCGCCCGTTTTACCATGTTTCCGGCATCACGAGCCCGAATGGCTCCCCATCCTTCATTTTTGACCGTTTCATAAAAGCCCAATTCCTTAGCCAATTCATACTTAAAGCTTTCTGACATAATGCCTCGGCGTCTAGCCATTCTTTGACTCCCCCTTAAATAAAAACAGACATTCCCGCGGATTTTATCCGCTTACTGTTAGTTTCAAGCGAAAAGCTTGATTTATGCTTTTAAAAAAATGCCAGAGAAAAAAATAAAAGCAGCAAACAAATTTCGTTTACTGCCCGCCCATTGCAACATTGTTGTTTTCATCTATAAAAGTAATTTGGACTGTTTCCGTTAACACATCTGCATAGCTGTATGAAACGCGTTCAAAAGCATTTTCTTCCTGGTCAAGTTCAATCACAAAAACCGATGGATACGTCTCGGCTAAAACGCCTGAACGTTCAATTGTTTTTCTACGTCCGCCATTCGCTTTTAATGTTAATCGACGCCCTAGATTAGAATCGAGAGCTTGTTTAATATCGGATAACGTTTTTGCCATTGGAACCACCTCACAAAGTTCATTATACACAGAATCGACTAATAAGTCAAATAAATTTTTTATTATAACAGCCTTTAAACATCTGTGTCAACGTTTTCTTTTCAACAAAATTCTCTAATACTTGTCATAGTTTTCCCGTTTTTGCAAAAATTATATGGATTTATTCAAAAAAAAAGCAGTCCAAACGTTTATTCGTTTTGACCTGCTTCCTCAATATATCGGTTAAATGGTAAACCTGACCGCATGACGCCCTTTGTTTCAATGCCTCCTAATCCTTTTTCCCGCGACAAGGTGTTTCGAAGTACATCCCAAACATTAATACGTTCTACAAAAGGAGTAAAGCTGATTTTAGAAACAATATACACAGGATCTAAAGCATGAATGTTCACTCTTGACGGTGAACTTGCAAAATTGGCCCCAGCTCTTATTAATGACTCAAAATGAGATTGGCATGCACCGGCAAAAATAATCAGCTGATCAAGCCCGGGAATTTTTTTCCGTGCCTTCCTGACCGTTTTAATAAAATCCTTCGAGTGTCGGTAAGCATTCAAATCCAATATTGTCCCTTTATGCTTCGAATAAGAATCATGTCCAGTAATGACTAGTATATCCGGCCGATATTTTTCTAAAAGCTCATCAATATGATCAGCCATTTCGTTTTCTTTTAAATGTATGCCGTGAACAGGAACACCAATTTTTTCGTATAAATTTAAGCATTTTTCCAAATAATTGGGGTCGCCATCTACATGTAATACTCTGCCTGGAATATGAAAACATTCATTTTGATATTCAAATTCGGACGAAGCGTAAAATTCTTGTTTTTCACGAGATAGATCATAATCTTGCTTCAGGAGATAAAGCGTATTTTCTATTTTTTCCCTTTCTTGTTTTTCACGTATTTTTTGTTCTTCTTTATTCATGATGACTAAGTCGTCATAAGGGGCATCAGCAATTAAACGGACGTCCTGTCCTGAAATAAGGGCAATCAGACGGCCAGTATGATCCTTTTTTATTTCTAAAATCCGAAAAAGCAAATCGCACTGATAAGACTTTCTGGCCACTATCATCCCCGGCTTTATTAGCATAATGTTCACTCCGAACGGGAATAGTTTTCTTTTCTTCTTTAACGTATGTCTTGCTTTTCAAAATGGTGATTTACCCTATTTAAATATTTCGTAAAGTCTGTCGCTCAATAAAGCAAATTCTTCAATGGTCAATGATTCCCCCCTGCGCTTTCCATCGATTCCTGCTGATGTCAAACATTCTTCAATTATGTTTTTATTCACCTTCCCATTGGGTAAGTTGTTGAGTAAATTGTTCAATAACGTTTTTCTTCTTTGAGCAAAACTTGCTTTTACTACTTGAAAGAAAAATGCTTCATTTTTGACATGAATAAGCGGTTCTGGACGCAAATCGAGGCGAATGACAGACGAATCCACGTTTGGCTGCGGAATGAATACTGTCTTCGGCACCGACATAACCGTTTTCGCTTCAGTGTAATATTGGACGGCAATGGATAATGAGCCGTAATCTTTTGTTGACGGTTTGGCTGTCATTCGTTCTGCTACCTCTTTTTGAAGCATGACGACGATCGCTTTTAGTGGCAAACGGTTTTCCAAAAGCTTCATAATGATCGGCGTGGTGATATAGTATGGCAAATTGGCGACTACCATGACTTCACGGCAATTGTTCAATTTTTTTTCAATGATTTCGTGGAGGTTTGCCTTTAATACATCTTGATAAATGATTTCGATATTTGAATATGGAGCTAAATTTTCTTCAAGAATCGGAAGCAGTCTGCCATCGATTTCAAAGGCAATAACTTTCTTAGCATTTTTTGCTAATTGTTCTGTTAATGCGCCGATCCCTGGACCTATTTCGATGACTCCTGTTTCTTCTGTTACACCTGCACGCTCAATCATTCGATGCAATATGTTCGGTTCCACAATAAAGTTTTGCCCTAAGCTTTTTTTAAAAGAAAAGCTGTATTTTTCAAGAATTTGTTTCGTTCGGCTTAACGTTGCTATTTCTTTTTCCATCTGCCTCTTCCTCCTTTAAGATCGCCTCAATTGCCTCCAAAAACGCTTCTTTCGTAATATGAAACATTGCCAAGCGTTTCATTAGCTGTTTTCCGTTAGCATAGCCGATTTTTAGCCGCTCTCCAAGCTTTTCCCTCCGCTTTTTTGCCGTTGGACCGCCAATTAAACCATAAAAAATCAAATCTAACATGGAAATGCTGCTTTTCCATTCGTTCATTTCCTCTCTCACCGAACGCAGCGCTTTCCGAATAGATTCTGCGCTGGCATGTTCAACGCCAATTCCTCTCCCGTTTTTTGCTCTGGCTTCATTACGTGGCAAAAAGGCATGTTTGCATCCAGGAACATGTTCAGCTATTGTTTTGCGAATTTTTTCTCCCGGAGCGTCAGGATCAGTAAAAATAATAACTCCCCGCGTGTTTTGGGCAAGGCGTATTTGTTCAATAATCGATTGATTAATGGCAGAGCCGTTCGTTTCAATCGTATCGGCATCCACTGCTCTTTTTATTGCCAACGTATCATCTTTACCTTCAACGATAATAATTTCTTTTATTTTTTTTTTTCATTTTTTCCTCCAAAACTTGAAACCTTTTTGTAATATTTGTCGTCAAATTGTATAAAAGGCTACTGATTTCCAATTATAACGTAAAAAAACAGAGGGTCGAAACCCTCTGTCAAAACAGCACTCGATAAAATTAACGTAAAACCCTTATTTTGACCTTTTTTCGACCCCATTGATATGCTTGAGACTTATTTGGGAAAAATACGTCAATTTTATTCCCGGAAATTGCTGAACCAGTATCGGCGGCAACTGCATATCCGTATCCTTCAACATACACCTTTGATCCGAGCGGAATGACAGACGGATCAACTGCGATTACCTTTGCATTTGGATTTGAGCGCAAATTGTACCCCGTTGCTGTTGTGCCTGAACAGCCATTGCAGGATGCTGTATATGCAGTAGCCGTCACATAAAATTCTTTAGACTTGCTGCCAGTTCCTCTTGAAGCTAGTGCAGGCTGCGAAGAAGCTTTTGTCCCGACAACAACAATTTTATCTTTGCTTTCCTTCGTTGTTACAGTTTTTATAAGCTTACGGGAAATTTCTTTTCCATTTTCCAAAATGACTTCAAACTGTTTTTGGCGTGTTCCTTTTTCGCCTTCTTGAATCACTTTTTTCGTTCCTTCAGCTAAATTTTTATCTGTACGTTGAACGATTTTAAATACAATTGGTTCTTCCACTACATCGGTGACTTTTTCTACTCTGGTAATTTCTACATTTGTGTTTTTATTTAACACTGTTGTTAGCCCAGGCTTTACTTTATCCATTGGGTTCAATTTTACGTTATGTTCCTTTAAAAAGTCAGCGACAGTAGTCGAAGTAGACCAAATCTGTTGGTTTTTCCCACCAATATTTAAAGTGATAAGATGCGCTTTATTCACCTTTAGTTCCATGTTTTTTTCAATTTTTGCATCTAATGCTGGTAGAACTTCATCTTTTTCGGTAATGGAAATTTTTTGCTGCCTTAAAACATCTTCTACCGTATCAGCAGTTGTGAAAATCTTCCTTCGCTCATTGTCTACAATCAGCTGGACAGGTTTGGCATATTTTATCACTATATTCATGTTGTCTTGAATGTCCCGATGTTTCGCATGAGAAATATAATCATTAGCTTGTAATTTTATATCTAATTCTTTCAAAAGATCACTGACTTGGTCTGCATGGGTCCTTACTTCCTCTGTTTTCCCATCAATAGTGACTCTAACAGTATCTTTTGTTCCTTCATATCCCCCATACGTTGCTCCTGTGCCAATTAAACATACACCGACTGCAGAAAGGACATACTTTTTTCTCTTGGAAAGGTTGGATACCATATTTTTCATGTTTTCAATCACGAAAACGCCTCCTTCTCCTCCGTGAGATTATATAGAGTATTTTTAAACCTGTCAACCCTCCTGCACTTTTCTCGTTTTTTGTAACTATTATCTTGAAGTTTGAACAAAAAGTGAAGAAAGACTTCTCGACACGTTTATCCTATGAGGAAAAGAAGACGTGTAGAACTTTTTTGAATCATTCTTTTTTCAGACAAGCTTGAACAAGCTTCGACAGAAATCTTTATCATGAAATGCCGAATAATTTTTTTCCATTTCTGGTTGTAATTTTTGCTATTTCTTCAAAGGTGAGTCCTTTCAGCTCTGCAATTTTTTCTGCGATATATTTGACATAGCTTGGTTCATTCCGTTTGCCACGGAATGGATGAGGGGTTAAATAAGGACAATCGGTTTCAATTAATAATCGGTCCAATGGAATTTCCGCAGCTACTTCTTTTGGTTTTTTTGCATTTTTAAATGTAACAGGACCGCCGAACGAAATATAGAAATTCATGTCCATACATTGCTTGGCAACCTCTAAGCTTCCGGAAAAGCAATGCATGACTCCGCCTACTTCCTTCGCATTTTCCTCTTTTAATATTTGAACAATGTCTGCAGTTGCTTCTCTGTTATGAATAATGATCGGCAGCTGTACTTCCTTTGCTAATGCAATTTGCTTGCGAAACACTTCTTTTTGCACATCCTTAGGTGATTTATCCCAATGATAATCCAGGCCCATTTCACCTAGTGCGACAACTTTCGGATGGCTGGAAAGCTCTCTTAACCAATCTAAATCGTGATCCGTCATATCAATGGCATCAACCGGATGCCAGCCGACAGCTGCATATATAAAGTCATACCTTTCAGAAAGCTCTATAGCCTTTGGAATTGTTTCGCGGTCAAAGCCGACAACAACGATAGTTTCCACTTTTTCTTGAAGTGCCCGGTCAATTACTTCGTTTAAATCCTCCTCAAATTGCACCGCATTTAAATGTGCATGAGTATCAAACAGCATATTTTGACATCCTTTCCAATCATTTTTTCCCTTTTTCGATAAAAGGGAAAGAGGTGTTCCACGTGAAACACCCCAAAAAAACAATCTTCGACAAATTTATTTGATTTTCGTTCCATTCGGTAAATCTGAATCGACGGTAGCAAGCGACAAGGTTCCGTTTTCTTCCCCTGCCAAAATCATTCCTTGCGACAATTCTCCACGCAATTTTACCGGTTTTAAATTTATTGCACAAATAACTTTTTTGCCGATTAATTGTTCAGGCTGATAATATTTAGCAATTCCAGAAACAACTTGGCGTTTTTCAGATCCTAAATCCAACTGAAGTTTTAACAGCTTGTCTGCTTTTTCTACTCTCTCCGCTTGAATAACCTCCGCCACGCGTAAATCCACTTTCATAAAATCATCAATTGTAATTTCATTCTCATCATCTGCTGTTTCTTTTTTAGCCTCAGGTGCCGATCCTTTCATCTGCTCTTTTATATAGTTCACTTCCTGTTCGATATCTAAACGCGGAAACAGCGGCTCTCTTTTTTGCACCCGAACCTCTTCCAGCTGTCCAAACTTATGAATGGATTCCCAATTTTTCAAATGATCGTCCTCTACACCTATTTGCGCAAAAATTTTATCCGGTGTTTTTGTTAAAAATGGTTTTAATAAAACGGCTATATGTCGAAGCGACTCAGCCAAATGATACATGACGGATGCAAGCTGATTTCTTTTTGACTCGTCTTTTGCCAGTACCCAAGGCTCCGTCTCATCAATGTATTTATTTGTCCGGCCAATAAATTGCCATAGGGCTGTCAGCGCAACGGAAAACTCCATTTTATCCATGGCTTCTTCGTACTTTTTAACTGTTTCGGTTCTGAATGAGCGAAGAGCCTCATCGTAAGGGGTTTCATCCGCTTGTTCTTTTTTTACAATGCCGTCAAAATATTTATCGATCATGGCCACCGTTCGGTTTAGTAAGTTTCCTAAGTCATTAGCTAAATCATAGTTAATGCGCTCCACAAAGCCTTCAGGAGTAAATACTCCGTCCGCTCCAAACGGAACTTCACGCAGCAAATAATAGCGCAAAGCATCAAGCCCATAACGGTCAATCAATGTAACTGGATCCACAACATTTCCTTTTGATTTAGACATTTTTCCGTCCTTCATTAACAGCCATCCATGTCCAAACACTTTTTTAGGAAGAGGCAGATCAAGCGCCATGAGCATAATCGGCCAGTATATCGTGTGAAAGCGGACAATCTCTTTCCCTACTAAATGAACATCTGCAGGCCAATATTTTTTAAATTTTTCTTCATTCTCGGTTCCGTAGCCGAGCGCCGTAATATAGTTTGTCAATGCGTCAATCCAAACATAAATAACATGTTTTGGATTACCAGGAACTTTAATGCCCCAGTCAAAAGTCGTCCGGGATACCGCCAAATCTTCCAGCCCAGGCTTTATAAAGTTATTGATCATTTCGTTTTTTCTTGATTCCGGCTGAATAAACTCTGGATTTTCTTCATAAAATTGCAGAAGCCTGTCGACATATTTGCTCATTTTAAAGAAATAAGACTCTTCTTTTACCTTCTCAACAGGGCGGCCGCAATCAGGGCAATTTCCGTCCACTAGCTGTCTTTCTGTAAAAAACGATTCACAAGGCGTACAGTACCATCCTTCATACTCATCTAAATAAATATCTCCCTGCTTTACTAGACGGTCGAAAATTTTTTCTACTACCTTCTTATGTCGCTCTTCAGTCGTTCTTATAAAATCATCATAGGAAATATCTAATTTTTTCCATAATTCTTTAATCCCTGAAACAATATCATCAACATACTTTTTAGGAGATACTCCTTTTTCCTCCGCTTTTCGCTGGATTTTTTGCCCATGCTCGTCAGTTCCCGTTAAATACATGACATCATAACCGCGAAGGCGTTTATATCTCGACATGGCATCGCCGGCTACCGTTGTATACGCATGACCGATATGTAATTTATCGCTCGGATAGTAAATGGGCGTCGTTAAATAAAATGTTTTTTTTCTGTTTTCCACAATATTAATCCTCCTTTGCCACTACATTACAGAAAAGCTCTCGTCAGTTGGACGAGAGCGACAAAACCAAGCATTGATTACATATTCTATGATACCATCATAGCCTGTTTTATCAAGAAAATATACATAATCTTTCATCATCTTATAAGATTTACACAGTTATTTAAATTGAACAGTATTTCGAATCAAAAGGATTGACGTTTATTGGAAAAACTGTTATTCTATTAATTGACAATCGCAAATGTCGAATAATGGCGAAAAAGGGAGTATATAGGCGATAAATCTTTATTTTACAAATGGGAGGAGACAAATTTTATGAAATCTACTGGAATTGTTCGTAAAGTTGATGAGTTGGGACGCGTAGTTATTCCGATTGAATTGCGCAGAACATTAGGAATTGCTGAAAAAGATGCTTTAGAAATTTATGTGGATGACGACCGCATCATTTTGAAAAAATATAAACCTAGCATGACTTGTCAAGTAACTGGAGAAGTTTCTGATGATAACTTCCAGCTTGCAGGCGGAAAAATTGTTCTTAGCCGCGAAGGTGCAGAGCAAATTTTAAAAGAAATCCAAACCATTTTGGAATCTTCTAAATAAAAAGTTAAAAGTCCCTACTATTCAGGGACTTTTATTTCAAATGATACTCCTGATACACTTCCCGTTTTGGCAAATTTCGATCCAATGCGGCCAATTTGATCGCTTCTTTTGATGGATAGCCTTTTTCTATATAATGTTCAACATGTTCTTTAATCGTCCATTTACTCCACCATGTTTCTTTGTTATCATCGGGAGTATTTTCTTGACTGCCTTCAATGATTAAACAAAACTCCCCTTTGATTTCATGATTTTCCGCCCAATCTAATAGTTCATCAACTGTCCCCCTCACAAACTCCTCATACATTTTTGTTAACTCTCGAGCAACAGCTATTTTCCTATTGCCAAAAAATTCATGAATATCCTTTAACGTTTCAACGAGTCGATGAGGAGATTCATAAAGGATAATGGTTTCTTTCTTATTTTTTAATTGCTCCAATTGTTTTTTCTTTTCTTTTTTCTTGTGATGTAAAAATCCAAAAAAATAAAAAGGCTGAGGCGCAATTCCTGAAGCGATCAATGCCGTTAATGCAGCATTAGCCCCCGGAAGCGGTATAACCGGATAATGATGGTCTAAAACTAGCTGAACAAGCTCACTTCCTGGATCAGAAATGGTTGGCATGCCGGCATCGCTGACAAGTGCAACTTTTTTCCCCTCTTCAATCATTTTCATGATCTGTCTTCCACTCGAATTTTTATTATGTTCATGATAGCTGATGATGTTTGTATCAATATGATAATAATGACATAATTTTTTCGTTTGTCTCGTGTCCTCCGCTGCAATAACGTCACACTCTTTTAACACACGGATTGAACGGAACGTCATATCTTCTAAATTTCCGATCGGCGTCGGCACTAAATATAGTGCGCCCTTCTCTACATCTTCCGCATAGCTTTTTTGCTGCCACATCCCTATTCACCACCATAATGTATACATTCCGCTTTAGTCACATTTTATTTACCCGTACAATATTTTTTGAACTTCATCCGTATAATTGTTTTGATCATCGTAAACGATCAATGGGGGTAGAATTTTTAAATCAGGATTCCCATCTTTTATTCCTTCTACTAATAAAGTATTTGCTTCCTTTCCAAGCTTTGGATATACAAAGCGAATTCTTTTCGGTTCCACTCGATATTTTTTCATGAGTTCGATCATTTCTAAAAATCGTCCTGGACGATGGACAAAGGCAACTTTTCCCCCCGGCCTTACCAATTGGCTGCTTACACGTATAGCATCTTCAAGAGTGCATAATATTTCATGCCTTGCAATCGCAAAATATTCGTTTTTATTTAACTCTTCTTGTCCCGGCGTTTTGAAATAAGGGGGATTGCATGTTACAACATCGAACTTCCCATACCCAAGCTGTTTCGGCATGTCCAAAATGTCGCCGTGAATGATCTTTATTTGATGTTCAAGGTGATTATATTGGACAGATCTGACAGCCATATCAAACAGCCGCTTTTGTATTTCCACTCCTGTGATCGTTCCTTTTGTTCTTGTGCTTAATAAAAGTGGAATCACCCCGTTTCCTGTACAAAGGTCAATCAAATTCCCTTTTTGGATCGGGACATACACAAATTTTGCGAGAAGAACTGCATCGAGAGAAAATGCAAAAACTGAAGGACTTTGAATGATGCGCAAATCTTCCGCTAACAAATAATCCAGCCTTTCATCATCGTGCAAATATACCATGTAAATTTCCCTTTCTTGAGATTACTTACTCGTCCTAGTCATAAGAAAAGCCTCCTGAAAAGGAAGCTGCACTTACTTTTTATTTAAAAATGAGAGGCAGAACAGGCAATCTCCATCTTTCCTTACACTGCCATAATGCAGATTACAAATATGAAATCCTTCCTGATAAAGTCTTGCCAGGTTATCATACCCTTCGCCAATATCTATATGTCCAAGCTTTTTTTCCTTCTTCTTAGCGCTTTTCAATTCTTCTTGTTTCAAATTCATTTGATCAAAAGAAGACATTCGTTTGCGCAAGTGGTCGTTTTCCAATTTTAAATGTTGGTTTTCTTCAATTAATTCTCCTATATGCTGCTTTAATTCTCCTAATTGGCGGTACAAATAACCAATTTGTTCCTCCAGCAATGTCACAGCATCAAAAATTTCTTTTTTGTTCACTGGTTTTCCACCTCTAATCTGTGAACTCCATAGAAACAGCATCGTCTTGTATTAATTCTTCCCATGTGTATTCAACGACGCGATCGCGATTGATCAGTTCAACTTGCAGCACACGTTCTAAAATATTTAGTCCGACAACCTTTCCTGTTCCATTCGGAGTTTCTATAGTATCTCCAATATCCGGAAGTTGCTCTTTTGCTGTTTCATATTCATCATTCTCATATTTTAAGCAGCACATTAATCTTCCGCATAACCCCGAAATCTTTGTAGGATTCAAAGACAAATTTTGATCTTTCGCCATCTTAATCGAAACAGGCTCAAAATCCCCTAAAAATGTGGAGCAGCATAGCATTCTTCCACAGGGGCCGATTCCGCCAAGCATTTTCGCTTCGTCTCGCACCCCGATTTGTCGAAGTTCAATTCTCGTTTTAAAAATAGAGGCCAAATCTTTTACAAGCTCGCGAAAATCAATACGCCCGTCAGCAGTAAAGTAAAAAATGACTTTGTTGCGGTCAAATGTATACTCTACATCGACAAGCTTCATCTCTAAACCGTGTTCTTCTACTTTTTTTAAACAAATATCCATCGCTTCTTTTGCTGCCCTGTTGTTTTCTTGGACAATCATCCGATCCTTTTCATCAGCTTTCCGAATGACTTTCTTTAATGGAAGCACAATATCATGCTCTTCCACTTGTTTTTTGCTGACTACTACTTTTCCATATTCAATCCCTCTGATTGTTTCAACAATGACATAATCATCAAGCTGTATATCAAAACCATTTGGGTCAAAATAATAAATTTTTCCCGCCTTTTTAAAGCGAACTCCTACAACATCATACAAGCTTATCCCTCCTGCAATGTTAAAACCAAATCTTCCATAAGAAGCTGCGGATTAACATTGAAATTTAACCGTTTTTTTGCATTCAAAATGGAGACGATTTGGTGTAAAACAGTTCGTTGGCCAAGCTTTAGCCCTTGCTGTTTTAACATTGGCAATATATCTAAATAAACAACGTCATCTTCATTTCCGATTTGAATTGATAATAAATCTTTATATAAAAATAGGAGAAAATCCAGTCCCATTTCCATTTGCTCTTTATCTGCAAAAAAAGGCACCCAATGATTATGAATAAAAAGCAATGCATGGTCGGGACGGGAGTCTAATACTTCATATAATTTTATCACTTTGGTTCTTGCTTCCGCAAACCAATCGTCACGGCTAAGTGAAAATGCTTCTTCAATATTATTGGTAACTTGACTGACGAGGGCAGCTATATGACTTGGAGTTCCTTTTTTCTCAAGTTCCTGCTGAATCATTTTTGGGGGAATGGGTTGGAAGGTTAATATTTGGCATCTAGAAAGAATTGTCGGCAACACTCGATGAACTTGATTTGTTATTAATATTGCCATTGTTCCTTCCGTCGGTTCCTCCAAAAATTTCAATAAACTGTTGGCCGCATTGACAGTCATCTGGTCGCATCCAGATATGATATAAAGCTTCCGGTTCGATTCAACGCCCGTTTTTGCAAATTCCTTCTGCAATGCTTCTATTTGTTCTTTTTTGATTGATAAGCCATCAGGCTCTATAAAGTGAAGATCAGGATGATTTCCGCTCTCAACTCTCTTGCAGTTTGAACATTGGCCGCACGGTTTATAATTTTTCTCCAAATGCTCGCAAAAATAACTTTTTGCAGTTAAAAAAGCAGCATCCTTTTTTCCTGTGCCCTTTTTCCCTTGAAATAAATAGGCGTGGGCCAATCTATTTTTCTTAAAAGAATTTTGTATTATTTTCAATACTTTTGGCTGAAGTTTTTCGAGTTCTTCCCATGTTTTCATTTATTGTACCACTCGCTTACGTATATAAATTCACGATCAGCCCTTTTATTTCCCCTATTTTCCCTAAAATGTTTACGGCATCTTTTTCTTTATTTAAAATTTCTTCGGTCAATTCCACCAGCTTTTGGTCAATTTGGGAAACGATTTTTAAATTCCGTCTGTTTCCATAAAAATCCCAGCTCTTTGATTCTTTGACACCCATTCCGAATTCAATCGTTTCACGAATAAGCCGCTTTACTAATCTTTTAAACTTAGACAAATCATGCATATTTCTCGATTTACTTAGACGTTCTCCGGCTTCCTCCAGTTCATTTAAAAGCTGTTTCCATTGTTCTTCATGGAGCTTGGACTCGTGCTTTTCAACCATTTGAGAAAATATTTTAGATCTGTTTTGTGTTCCATTCTGTTCAATTGTTTGTTTAGGCAGTATTGTTCTTAAATCTTCATTTACTTTCATTTGCTCTCACCTTTAAAATTGATGAAATTGTTCAACTGGAAGGACAAAAACAGTTGCACCGCCAACCTCAATTTCAAGCGGATAGGGAACGTAAGAGTCGGTATTCCCGCCTATCGGTGAAACTGGAGCAACAAGCTGTTGGCGAGACTGGCAGTTCGTTTTAATGATATCGAGCGCTTTTTGCACACGAATGTCTTCTGTCCCAATAATAAAAGTAGTGTTGCCGGACTTTAAAAATCCCCCGGTGCTTGCAAGCTTTGTCACACGAAAGTTATGTTCCGTCAGGGCTTTTAATAAGCGGTTGCTATCTTGATCCTGGACAACAGCCATAATCAATTTCATACGGAAAAGCCTCCTTATTGATAAAAACGGAAAAGCAGGACATCTTGCCAGGACATTTTGCAGCGAATATCAATTTTTCTTCATTATATCAAGCTTGAGAACGATATGACTACAATGTTTCCTTCCAAAATAAGTCCAATGCACTCTCCGCTTCAAAAAAAACTTTTTCTAAAGGCTGATCTGCATTGATCACTTTTATTCTATTCGGAAACATTTCAATGATTTTCTTGTATCCTTCATAAACCTTTTGATGGAAATCCAATTTTTCCAAGTCAAGTCGATTGATTTCTCGATTTTGATTGCTAGTTATTCTTGCTAATCCTTTTTCTGGCAAAATATCAAAAAACAGCGTAAGATTGGGCATCATGCCGGTTATTGCAAATTGATTTATTTCAAGCACCTCTTGAATCCCGAGACCTCTTGCATACCCTTGATAGGCTAAAGAACTGTCAACGAATCGATCGCAAAGTACAATTTTTCCTTTATGAAGAGCGGGAATTACTTTTTCGACTAAATGCTGTCTTCTCGCAGCAGCATAAAGAAGCGCCTCGGTCCTTGCGTCCATCTCTGTATGTTCTTTATGAAGAATGATTTCCCGAATTTTCTCGCTGATGACAATACCGCCTGGCTCGCGCGTCACGACAACGTCTTTTCCTTCTTTTTCTAACTTTTTTTCAAGCTTTTTAATAATTGTCGTTTTCCCCGCTCCTTCAGGTCCTTCAAACGTAATAAAAATTCCTTTCATTAAGATCACCTTTTCCTGAAAATAGAAATAAGGCCTTCTGCTAATTTCTTTCCTCCTTGAAAATTAGCACGCAGCTTTATTAACCTTTTCAACGCTTCAATTTGATTTTTTGTAATTTTTTCTCCCCTCATCAAAAGCGGTATTCCCGGCGGATAAGGAATAATCATTTCAGCAGAGATCTCTCCTATCGCTTCTTCTAATGATACAAATGTTTTTGTACAGTTTTCCATTGCCTCGTAAGAAATAGATAGCTGGCTGATTTCGTCTATTTGTACTTCCTTCTGAAGACCCCATTCCATCTTGCTTGTTTGGGTACTTTTTAATATGTCACTGACTTTCGAAAAGTGTCCAGTATCTTGAAACTCTTTAGCAAACGGAAGCACAAACAAAACATTTAGAGGATCGGCAAGCTCAGGATAAATACGTGCTTTTTCAAAAAGCTTCATTAAATCATAACCTGACATGGCATTTTGTGAACGAATTGTCAGCTTTAAAGGATCAACAGCCACAAAAGGATCCTTCGAAGACACTATATCGATATAGTCAAGCTGTTGAAAGATCTCCACATATTTATTTAAAGTTTGATTCAATTCCTCTTCCTTCGTTAACATATCCTCGACATACGCTCTTGCTAAATCAAGTGAGGCCATAATCAAATAAGACGGACTGCTTGTTTGCAGCATATGTATATAATGGCTAATTTTTTCCTCATTCACCAATTTGCTGTTTACATGCAAAAATGCTCCCATTGTCATAGCAGGCAATGTTTTATGGGCAGATTGTACGACAACATCTGCACCAACCGAAACAGCTGATTTCGGAAACGAAGAACTTGCGATCAAATGAGCCCCATGAGCTTCATCGACTAATACCGGAACACGGCGGGAATGAGCAAATTGAATAAGTTCATTTAATTTTGTATATGTTAAACCGTAATAGGTAGGGCTTGTCAAAATGATCGCTTTTACTTGAGGATATTTTTGAAAAGCTTTCTTTACCGTTTCAACTGGTACATAAGAAGGCACTTGAAAACCTTCATCGAACTTGGGAGATAAAAAAACAGGCTTTGCACCGGCCAGCTCTAATCCATGCATCACTGATTTATGACTATTTCGTTGAACGAATACGACATCCCCCTTTTGGCAATTAGCAAGAATCATTGCCAAGTTTCCGACCGTTGAACCATTCACTAAAAAATATGTTGACGATACTCCATATAGTTCTGCTGCAAGCTGCTGTGCCTCTTTAATGATCCCTTCAGACGCATATAAATCATCTAAATTAGCAATCTCAGTCAAATCCAGCTGAAGCGTTTGGCGAAAATGCGGAAACTGATTTGGATCATAAAGAATCCCGTTTTTATGACCAGGTACATGAAACGAAAGAGGATTTAACTGACAATGTTGAATTAAAGCATTATACAACGGAGTACGAATTTTTCCCATCTGCTTTCATCGCCCTTTTCTATTTGCTGCATAATTTCATTATAACAAAAAGAAAAACTTGACCATCTATTTATAGCCAAGTTAAGAATAAATTTTGGAAGCTGCCGCTTTTTTTAATTGTTCAACAAAATATTGATATTTCCGGTCACTCGTATCAGTCTGCACCATGTCCTTTTCACAATCCGTGCAAATAAAACTTGAATATAAATGAATGCCTTTCTCTTTTTGCTTATCACAGATCACACACGTTTCCCCAATTATTTCACTCTGTTGACTGTAAGTCATTCCTTCTCCACCTCCACCTTCATTATGTCCAAAATAAATATAATCTATGCAATTTTTGGAATTTTTTATTTATTTTCATATAAAAAAAGAGCAGCATCGATCGCCGCTCTTTTTCTTTTTGCCTGGCAGCGTCCTACTCTCGCAAGGGACAAACCCTCACTACCATCGGCGCTGAAGAGCTTAACTTCCGTGTTCGGGATGGAAACGGGTGTGACCTCTTCGCCATTGCCACCAAGCAATTTTTTTCTATTCATTGTTCCATTCAGTTCGATGGACAACTATTATTATAACTTTTTGATCACAGTTGTCAACACTTTTTTGAATATCATTCTTTCAAAACTAGATAACGGTTCCTTCACGAATAGATGCTCCTACTTGGTTAAGTCCTCGATCGATTAGTATCCGTCAGCTCCACGTGTCACCACGCTTCCACCTCGGACCTATCTACCTCGTCATCTTCAAGGGATCTTACTCGCGTTTAGCGATGGGAAATCTCATCTTGAGGGGGGCTTCACGCTTAGATGCTTTCAGCGCTTATCCCTTCCGCACATAGCTACCCAGCGGTGCCCCTGGCGGGACAACTGGTACACCAGCGGTGCGTCCATCCCGGTCCTCTCGTACTAAGGACAGCTCCTCTCAAATTTCCTGCGCCCGCGACGGATAGGGACCGAACTGTCTCACGACGTTCTGAACCCAGCTCGCGTACCGCTTTAATGGGCGAACAGCCCAACCCTTGGGACCGACTACAGCCCCAGGATGCGATGAGCCGACATCGAGGTGCCAAACCTCCCCGTCGATGTGGACTCTTGGGGGAGATCAGCCTGTTATCCCCGGGGTAGCTTTTATCCGTTGAGCGATGGCCCTTCCATGCGGAACCACCGGATCACTAAGCCCGACTTTCGTCCCTGCTCGACTTGTAGGTCTCGCAGTCAAGCTCCCTTCTGCCTTTGCACTCTCCGAATGATTTCCAACCATTCTGAGGGAACCTTTGGGCGCCTCCGTTACCTTTTAGGAGGCGACCGCCCCAGTCAAACTGCCCACCTGACACTGTCTCCCGCCCCGATCAGGGGCGCGGGTTAGAATGTCAGTACAGCCAGGGTAGTATCCCACCGTCGCCTCAGCGCAAGCTGGCGCTCACGCGTCTCTGGCTCCTACCTATCCTGTACAAGCTGTACCCACATTCAATATCAGGCTGCAGTAAAGCTCCACGGGGTCTTTCCGTCCTGTCGCGGGTAACCTGCATCTTCACAGGTACTATAATTTCACCGAGTCTCTCGTTGAGACAGTGCCCAGATCGTTACGCCTTTCGTGCGGGTCGGAACTTACCCGACAAGGAATTTCGCTACCTTAGGACCGTTATAGTTACGGCCGCCGTTTACTGGGGCTTCGGTTCGCACCTTCAGCTACAGCTTAAGCGCTCCCCTTAACCTTCCAGCACCGGGCAGGCGTCAGCCCCTATACTTCACCTTACGGTTTCGCAGAGACCTGTGTTTTTGCTAAACAGTCGCCTGGGCCTTTTCACTGCGGCTCATCATGGCTTATCACCTTGATGAGCACCCCTTCTCCCGAAGTTACGGGGTCATTTTGCCGAGTTCCTTAACGAGAGTTCTCTCGCTCACCTTAGGATTCTCTCCTCGCCTACCTGTGTCGGTTTGCGGTACGGGCACCTCTCACCTCGCTAGAGGCTTTTCTTGGCAGTGTGGAATCGGGAACTTCGGTACTTCCTTTCCCTCGCCATCACAGCTCAAGCACACGGCAAGCGGATTTGCCTGCTTGCCAGCCCTAACTGCTTGGACGCGCACATCCAACCGCGCGCTTGCCCTATCCTCCTGCGTCCCCCCATTGCTCAAACGGTGAGGAGGTGGTACAGGAATATCAACCTGTTGTCCATCACCTACGCCTTTCGGCCTCGGCTTAGGTCCCGACTAACCCTGAGCGGACGAGCCTTCCTCAGGAAACCTTAGGCTTTCGGCGGAGGGGATTCTCACCCCTCTTTCGCTACTCATACCGGCATTCTCACTTCTAAGCGCTCCACCGGTCCTTCCGGTCCGGCTTCGATGCCCTTAGAACGCTCTCCTACCGCTGACACCAACGGTGTCAACCCGCAGCTTCGGTGATACGTTTAGCCCCGGTACATTTTCGGCGCAGAGCCACTCGACCAGTGAGCTATTACGCACTCTTTAAATGGTGGCTGCTTCTAAGCCAACATCCTGGTTGTCTAAGCAGCTCCACATCCTTTTCCACTTAACGTATACTTTGGGACCTTAGCTGGCGGTCTGGGCTGTTTCCCTTTTGACCACGGATCTTATCACTCGCAGTCTGACTCCCAAGGATAAGTCATTGGCATTCGGAGTTTGACTGAATTCGGTAACCCGATGGGGGCCCCTCGTCCAATCAGTGCTCTACCTCCAAGACTCTTCCCTTGAGGCTAGCCCTAAAGCTATTTCGGAGAGAACCAGCTATCTCCAAGTTCGATTGGCATTTCACCCCTACCCACACCTCATCCCCGCACTTTTCAACGTGCGTGGGTTCGGGCCTCCAGCAAGTGTTACCTTGCCTTCACCCTGGACATGGGTAGATCACCTGGTTTCGGGTCTGCGACCTCGTACTATTTCGCCCTCTTCAGACTCGCTTTCGCTGCGGCTCCGCCTTTCGGCTTAACCTTGCACGAAATCGCAACTCGCCGGTTCATTCTACAAAAGGCACGCCATCACCCGTTAATGGGCTCTGACTACTTGTAGGCACACGGTTTCAGGTTCTCTTTCACTCCCCTCCCGGGGTGCTTTTCACCTTTCCCTCACGGTACTGGTTCACTATCGGTCACTAGGGAGTATTTAGCCTTGGGAGATGGTCCTCCCTGCTTCCGACGGGATTTCACGTGTCCCGCCGTACTCAGGATCCACTCGGGAGGGAACGGAGTTTCGACTACAGGGTTGTTACCTTCTCTGACGGGCCTTTCCAGACCTCTTCGTCTACCCCGTTCCTTTGTCACTCCTTAATCGAGTGTCCTACAACCCCAAGAGGCACGCCTCTTGGTTTGGGCTGTTCCCGTTTCGCTCGCCGCTACTCAGGGAATCGCTGTTGCTTTCTCTTCCTCCGGGTACTTAGATGTTTCAGTTCCCCGGGTTGCCCTCCATACCCTATGGATTCAGGTATGGATACTGCCCCATTACGGACAGTGGGTTCCCCCATTCGGACATCTCCGGATCGACGCTTACTTACAGCTCCCCGAAGCATTTCGGTGTTTGTCCCGTCCTTCATCGGCTCCTAGTGCCAAGGCATCCACCGTGCGCCCTTTCTAACTTAACCGTTTCTTCCTAACATGAGCGATCTATTCGTGAATGTCTTTCCGTTATCCAGTTTTCAAAGAACAATCAAGAAGGATATGATCCTTCAAAACTAAACAAAACGGAAAAGCGTACCCTATTTCAATGTATATATCCTTAGAAAGGAGGTGATCCAGCCGCACCTTCCGATACGGCTACCTTGTTACGACTTCACCCCAATCATTTGTCCCACCTTCGGCGGCTGGCTCCCGTAAGGGTTACCCCACCGACTTCGGGTGTTACAAACTCTCGTGGTGTGACGGGCGGTGTGTACAAGACCCGGGAACGTATTCACCGCGGCATGCTGATCCGCGATTACTAGCGATTCCGGCTTCATGCAGGCGAGTTGCAGCCTGCAATCCGAACTGAGAGTGGTTTTTTGGGATTCGCTCCACCTCGCGGTTTCGCTGCCCTTTGTACCACCCATTGTAGCACGTGTGTAGCCCAGGTCATAAGGGGCATGATGATTTGACGTCATCCCCACCTTCCTCCGACTTTTAGCCGGCAGTCACCTTAGAGTGCCCAACTGAATGCTGGCAACTAAGGTCAAGGGTTGCGCTCGTTGCGGGACTTAACCCAACATCTCACGACACGAGCTGACGACAACCATGCACCACCTGTCACCCTGTCCCCGAAAGGGGAACGCCCTATCTCTAGGGTTGTCAGGGGATGTCAAGACCTGGTAAGGTTCTTCGCGTTGCTTCGAATTAAACCACATGCTCCACCGCTTGTGCGGGTCCCCGTCAATTCCTTTGAGTTTCAGCCTTGCGGCCGTACTCCCCAGGCGGAGTGCTTAATGCGTTTGCTGCAGCACTAAAGGGTGGATACCCTCTAACACTTAGCACTCATCGTTTACGGCGTGGACTACCAGGGTATCTAATCCTGTTCGCTCCCCACGCTTTCGCGCCTCAGCGTCAGTTACAGGCCAGAGAGCCGCCTTCGCCACTGGTGTTCCTCCACATCTCTACGCATTTCACCGCTACACGTGGAATTCCGCTCCCCTCTCCTGCACTCAAGTTCCCCAGTTTCCAATGGCCGCTCGCGGTTGAGCCGCGAGATTTCACATCAGACTTAAGGAACCGCCTGCGCGCGCTTTACGCCCAATAATTCCGGACAACGCTTGCCACCTACGTATTACCGCGGCTGCTGGCACGTAGTTAGCCGTGGCTTCCTCGTCAGGTACCGTCAAGGTACCGCCCTGTTCGAACGGCACTTGTTCTTCCCTGACAACAGAGCTTTACGATCCGAAGACCTTCTTCGCTCACGCGGCGTTGCTCCGTCAGACTTTCGTCCATTGCGGAAGATTCCCTACTGCTGCCTCCCGTAGGAGTCTGGGCCGTGTCTCAGTCCCAGTGTGGCCGGTCACCCTCTCAGGTCGGCTACGCATCGTCGCCTTGGTGAGCCGTTACCTCACCAACTAGCTAATGCGCCGCGGGCCCATCCTGCAGTGACAGCTAAAAGCCGCCTTTCAACCGAAAACCATGCGGTTTTCGGTGTTATCCGGTATTAGCTCCGGTTTCCCGAAGTTATCCCAGTCTGCAGGGCAGGTTGCCCACGTGTTACTCACCCGTCCGCCGCTAACCTAAAGGAGCAAGCTCCCTTCGGTTCGCTCGACTTGCATGTATTAGGCACGCCGCCAGCGTTCGTCCTGAGCCAGGATCAAACTCTCCAAAAAAAGTTTGTCACCAAATGCTCTTGTCAGAATCAACAGGCACGCTTTTCGTTTTGTTCAGTTTTCAAGGATCAATCAGGATTTCTATTTTATCAATCAAAAATTTATTTGTCAATGTTTTTTATTTTGTATCTTAGCGACGGATATTATTTTACCATGATTGTTTATAATGTCAACACTTTTTTTGAAAATAAAAACACCCGCCTGTATACAGGTGTTTTTCAAGGGATAATCACCATTTTAATAATTACTAAAGCAGCTAATCCGGGGAGCCCCAATAAACCAGCAATAGATGATGTAACAATATTAATGGGCACGTGCAGACCGAAACTCGTCCCAAAAGAATTAACAAAAAAAAGTAGCAAGGCCCCGATCACAATTTTTATAAAAATACTCCCTATCCATTTCACCGGTTTCAAAGAAGCACCGGCAAGAAGCAGAAGGAATAAAAGCCCTAAAATGCAAATGATCATAATATAAGGCTCCATTATATAAAACCCACCTTCCTGTTTATTTCGGCTTTACTTTAACAATATGAAAGATTTCATATTGTTTAGAACTAAGAAAACAACAAACAGGAATGTGGCTGCTTCCTTCTACCTACTATTCCATCTTGATATTTCTCTTTTTGGCTTCTTTTAAAAGAAATAAATATTTTGCTTCTGCTAATTTTAAACTGCTAAGCACCTCAGGTGAAGGATCAAAGCTTTTTTCCACTAAACGCTTTTGATACTCCCAATGTTCCTTCAGCTCAATTAAATCTTGAAGAAGCAGCTGATCGAATTCTCTTCTCAACCATTGCTTTCGCCGAATAAACATGTCTGGCAAACTCCTTTTCTCTTCAAATCTCTCGTCTTCCCTCAAGCGCTTTTGAAAGTGTGACTTCGTCCGCGTATTCTAAATCACCGCCAACAGGCAGCCCATGAGCAATTCTTGTGATTTTTATGCCTGTAGGCTTTAAAAGGCGAGAGATATACATTGCTGTCGCTTCTCCCTCAATGTTCGGATTTGTTGCTAAAATTACTTCTTGAATTTCATCATTTTGCAGACGTTTTAGCAAATCAGGGATATTAATATCTTCAGGACCAATCCCGTCCATTGGCGAAATGGCGCCATGCAGAACATGATATAGACCGTTATATTCTTTCATTTTTTCCATTGCAATGACGTCTTTCGGGTCTTGAACCACACATATTATGCTTCTGTCGCGGCGCTCATCTTTGCAAAGATAACATGGATCTTCATCTGTAATATGACCGCAAATCGAGCAATATGATAAATTTCGTTTTGCATTGACAAGCGCTTTCGCGAAATCCAATACTGTTTCTTCTTTCATATTTAAAACAAAAAAGGCCAGACGAACGGCCGTTTTCGGACCGATTCCTGGCAGCTTCATAAAGCTATCAATAAGTTTTGATATCGGTTCTGGATATTGCATCGAATAGATCCTCCTAGAACAAGCCAGGCAAATTCATACCTTTAGTAAATCTTCCCATCGTTTCGCTTGTTAACTCATCCACTTTGCGAAGAGCATCGTTTGTTGCTGCCAATACCAAATCTTGAAGCATTTCAATATCTTCAGGATCTACAACATCTTCATTGATTTTCACTTCTAAAATTTCCTTATGTCCGTTTGCAACAACCGTGACCATACCGCCGCCAGCAGTTCCCTCCACTTTTTTTTCAGCAAGCTCCTCCTGAGCCTTTTGCATCTCCTTTTGCATTTTTTGCATTTGCTTCATCATTTTTTGCATGTTTCCCATACCGCCACGCATCATCATATTATCTCCTCCATAAGCATTTATTTACTCTTTTATTTCAATCAGATCCGTGCCAACTAATTTTTTTGCTTCGGCAATAAGCGGATCTTCTTCTTCATGTTCCTGTTGATGTGCATCGTCTGATCGTTGATTGCGCAAATAATCCTCCCTTATTTTACCCCATTCTTTCTCCGGAACGCCAATCATCTCCATTTGACGTCCAATGAGTCCTTGTAAAATCGTTTGGAGGTTTGTTAATACATGATTTTGATTTTCCGCCACCATTTTACAATGGATTTCATATTTAAATTTTAGCACAAAAGCATATTCGCAAGCAGCAACTGGTTCACTTTCATTTAAAAGGGCTGCATGCGACACTTTATTTTGCTGCTTTAGCGTTGTTAACAGATCTCCCCATCGGCTTTTCACTAAATCCAAATCTTTTCGAGTAGCATTTCTCAAAATATCATAAATGCGGTCAACAGGCGTTTTATAACCGCTTTGAATTGTTTTTTGTACTTTTGCTTCTTGTTTAACAGGCGACTGTTCTTGAACTCCATGCTGAACTAATGAAGATATTGTGCGTTCAAGTTCCTGTATTCGATTAAGAAGTTCTTCATAATGAACTGAAGGCGGCTGCACACGCTCAGTTTGACATAATTTCACAATCGCTACTTCTACAAAAATACGGGGATGATTCGTCCATTTCATCTCCTGCTGGCTTTGATTCAAAACTTCAATCGTCTCATAAATTTGCTCAATAGGAATTTGTTCGCACAATGAAACGAACGCATCGTCTATTGCGACTCGTTCCATTACTTCCTCTAAGTTTGGAGCCGATTTATATAATAACATGTCGCGATAGTAATAAATGAGATCTTCAATTAATTTTAAAGGATCTTTCCCTTGATCCAACCATTCGTGGATAGTTTTTAAAGCTTCCGTAACATTGTTCTCAAAAATAAATCGGACCAAATTTGCGAGCATCTTATGAGAAACCGATCCAGTTATAAATAATACATCCTCCAATGTGACTTTATCATCGCTAAAAGAGATGGCTTGGTCCAACAGACTCAGTGCATCTCTCATCCCACCATCAGCCGAGCTCGCAATAACCTTTAACGCTTCCTCTTCAACCTTGATCGATTGATTTTCCACAATTTCCTTCATGCGACGTACGATGGATTGAACAGAAATACGCCGGAAATCAAAGCGTTGACATCTCGAAATAATGGTAAGCGGAATTTTATGAGGTTCAGTTGTAGCCAAAATAAAAATCACATGTTTTGGAGGTTCTTCAAGCGTTTTTAATAAAGCATTAAATGCTCCGATTGAAAGCATATGAACTTCATCAATAATATATACTTTATATTTGACCGCCGCAGGTGCAAATTTGACTTTATCGCGAATATCGCGAATTTCATCTACTCCATTATTAGAAGCTGCATCAATTTCAATAACGTCCGAAATCGATCCTTCCGTGATTCCTTTACATGCAGGACACTCATTACAAGGCTCTGCAATTGGTGCTTGTTGGCAGTTGACAGCTTTCGCAAATATTTTTGCAGCGCTTGTTTTACCTGTTCCTCTAGGACCTGTGAAAAGATAAGCATGCGAAAATTTATTTTGTAAAAGGGCATTTTGCAATGTTTTCGTGACGTGTTCTTGTCCCACGACATCACGAAACTGCTGTGGCCTCCATGCTCGGTATAAAGCCTGATAACTCAAGTAACGCCCTCCCCTTTATACAGTAATCTTTCATTTATTATACCTGATTGTTTAAACGAATGTAAGTTTTCCATAAGAAGGATAAAAAACTTATGAAAAAAATAAAACCGATCTCTGTAAAAGCGTCTCCAGTTAAATAGACAGCACATGTAGACAGCCTGAGACCGATATTCATTAGGACTTTAAGCTGTTTCTCTTTTGAAGCCGTTGATAGTTATATTGCATAATGCATCCTTCATCTATTCGGACGTGCGGAAAAAGTATGGATGAGACTTGAAATGGGACGGCGTATTCTGTATGGTTTTAGCCGCTAAGGACACTTTTGTTTCAAGATCTTCTTGGGGAGTTTTAAAGTCTTTCTAATATTTTCTTCATTTCTTTCTGCTTAAAGTGTTTTCCCCATCATGCATCAATCCATATTTTAAACCAATGTCCTCATTACATTTTTTAAGCTTTACATCATACGCTGTTCATATTTCTCTCATCGAAAAAATCCCCTTATAGTTGACAGACTTTTCTTTTTCTGCCTACTATAAGGGGATCTTATTGTTTGATATGATAACTGCCGTGCACCTTCTGTCGATTAGCAACCCTAGGCGTTACTCAAGCAGTTAGCTCAGTTCAGGCAACCCTGCGGCACATGAGAGCTTCCACTTAATGCTGCTTCCTTCCGGACCTGACATGGTTCATGGATTCTCATTGCACAGGACCCAAACGTCAACACCACTTACTTGAGGCAGACCCTAAAATATACTAACCTCGAGAAGGAATTCGGCCTCGCTAGAGCGGATTGCGAGTACAGGGCACCGCTACCTCCCCGCTTAGCACGGCAAAGTTTAAACCGATTTTCACTTTGCGCCGTTTAAGGACGCAAATTTAGTATATATGTTTTTTCGAGAAAATGCAACGCTTCCCAATATGTTAAAAAATTCAATTGTTTTTATTTTTCATTTTCAACCGTTTTTTCTCTTCCCGCAACTTTTGAAAAAAACAGGTTAACATTTCACTGCATTGCTCCTGCTTCACGCCTGAAATTACTTCTGTTTGATGATTGAAACGAGGTTCATTTAATAAATTCATTAACGTTCCTGCACAACCAGCCTTCGGATCGAAAGCGCCGAAAACTACACGTTCAATTCTTGACATTACAATCGCTCCTGCACACATTGGACATGGCTCAAGCGTCACATATAGCGTCGAGTTCTCGAGTCTCCACGTTCGAAGCTTCCTGCACGCCTCATCAATTGCCAATATTTCCGCATGAGCGATTGACCTCTGCTCGGTTTCCCTCAAATTATGAGCTTTTGCAACCACTACATCATCTACAACAAGCACAGCACCAATCGGAACCTCGCCAATCTTTTCCGCCTTCTTCGCCTCTTCAATTGCTAAAGTCATATAATATTCGTCTTTAGTCATTTTTTGCTCCTCATCCTATCGATATAATTTCATCTTAAAAAAAGTGCGGGTTCCTTTCAACCTTTTCCAAAAGCATGTTTTCTGCGATGAAAACATAAAATTTACAAACAGTTTTTACAGGAGGTCATGATTTTGCTAATTCATGTTGTTCAATCTGGGCAAACGCTTTATTCCATTGCACAAACATATGGAACATCTATAACAGCCATCGTTGAAGCAAATGAAATTCCTAATCCTGATCAGCTTGTTGTAGGTCAAGCAATTGTTATTCCAATCATCGGACAATTTTACACCGTTCAACGGGGAGACAGCCTTTGGAGCATTTCAAGAAAATTTGGTACGTCTGTATTTGAGCTTGCAGCAGTAAATGGACTGAATATAAATCAATTATTGCCTATTGGCCTTCGATTATATATCCCAGAACGGCCTAAACGGCAAGCAGAATTTAATGTATATTTAGAACCGCTTGGTGCTCAAGTCAGCCAAAATCTCGAAGACAGCGCAAGAGAGACTGCCCCTTATTTAACCTACCTTACCCATTTTAGCTTTCAAGCACAACGTGACGGTTCTTTAAAAGAGCCACCGATTGGGAACTTGCCAACTATTGCTAATGAACAAAATTTAGTGTTTTCAATGGCTGTCACAAATTTGGAGAACAATCAATTTAGTGCAGAGTTAGGGCATATATTGCTGACAGACGATGATGTACAAACTAAATTTTTAAATAATATTATTGCCACAGCAAAAAAATATCAGTTTCGAGATATTCACTTTGATTTTGAATATTTGTTTCCTGCCGACCGGGAAGCATATAATCAATTTTTGCGAAGGGCGAGAGACAGGATTCACAGTGAAGGGTGGTTCATTTCCTCTGCATTAGCCCCCAAAACAAGCGCAGAGCAAAAAGGACAATGGTACGAGGCCCACGACTATAAAGCACATGGAGAAATTGTGGATTGGGTCGTCATTATGACATATGAATGGGGGTACAGCGGCGGACCGCCAATGGCTGTTTCTCCTATCGGCCCAGTCCGTGATGTACTCGAATATGCCGTTACGGAGATTCCTCCACAGAAAATTATGATGGGACAAAATTTATACGGTTATGACTGGACTCTTCCCTTTGTGCAAGGCGGGCCTTACGCAAAAGCGATAAGTCCGCAGCAGGCGATTCAGCTTGCATCAAAATACAATGCAGAAATCAAATTTGATGAAGAAGCCCAAGCCCCTACTTTTCGATATACGGATGAAAACCAAAAGGTTCATGAAGTTTGGTTTGAAGATGCCCGTTCCATACAAGCCAAATTCGATCTTGTAAAAGAGCTGCATTTGCGAGGTGTCAGCTATTGGAAACTAGGAATTTCGTTTCCGCAAAATTGGCTGTTGATTATCGATAATTTTCAAGTCGTAAAAAAATAAATACTTCTTTATAAACAACTATTGATCAAATGATCTTAAATATGAGGAATTTCTGTTTTGTTTTTCAAAAAAATAAAAGAGGCGCCTAATAAGTTGCTTTTCAGCTTATAGACGCCCCTTTAACGTTTATATCGATGATTTTTGTTTTCCATGAGGATTAGCCATTTTGTTTTAAAAAATAAAAAATTCGTTACAGCCCGTAACGAATTTAGCCAATCTCCAATTTATGCGCACTCGGTAAATAATGGCGGAGGAGGAGGGATTCGAACCCCCGCGCGGTTTGACCCGCCTCTCGGTTTTCAAGACCGACCCCTTCAGCCAGACTTGGGTACTCCTCCATATGACATGGACTAATATAGCACAGTATAAAATGTATGTCAATAAACTCATAAAAGTTATCAAATAATTTTTTTCCTTAAACGCTTCTTTACAAAGAAGCTTATTTTTTTAAATGAGCATTTTGCAGATTTTTTAACCCAAGAGTGACAAGGTTTTTAACGAAATAAAAAAGGACTTCACCCCTAAAATGTAGAATTTTTGAAGTGACGAAACCACAAAAATTCAAAAGGAGGAAGTCACTTTGTATATTCTACAAGAAAGCCTATTTTCCTTTGAAGAACTGCAAAAATTAGAGTCAAAAGAGAAATTACCTATCTTTTTTAGCTCGCTTGATTTACGCCCTTATGCTAAACAGTTGAGAAGTTCTTCACCCCGAGGGGCTGACGGTCATTCCAGAGAAGGGATTCTAAGGGCTCTCATCGCTGCCCCACTCGAAGGCATCGACACCTTTACCGCCCTTCATCATCGATTGGATAAAGACCTTCGTTTCCGTTATCAATGCGGTTTATCGATTGATCGCCCCGCACCGTCTATCTCCACTCTCAGCCGGGTTTTTGCGGCACTTACCAAAAAAAAGCTGGCTGAAAAGATCTTCCTTGACTTGGTACAGTTAGCTCAGGAGGAAGGAATAATTGACGGCAGCCACCAGGCCATCGACAGTGCCGCCATTGATGCCTATGAAAAGAAACAGCCCAAAAAGCGTAGTGAACAAACGGGTAATGCCAATTGGGGCGCAAAATATGATTCCTTCGGCAATAAAATTACCTGGTTTGGCTATAAGATGCATCTTTCAGTCGATACCGCAAGCGAACTGCCAATAGCCATAAAAGTAACCCCTGCCCATGTGAACGATGGAGAAGTCGCACCAGAATTAATAGAGCAAGTGGCAGAGCGTACCAAATCCAAAATTGAATTTCTGATCATGGATGGCGGATATGACCAACTAAAAAACTATGAATCAGCCAAAAACATTGGAGCGCAAGCCATTATCCCGCTCAATTTGCGCAACGAAAAAGAGCCTCCTGAAGGGATTTCTTCCAATGGAACTCCGCGTTGTTCCATGGGTTATGAAATGACTTATTGGGGAGCTGATAAGGACCAGCTCAAGTTCAGATGTCCTCACGCAACCGGCAAAGTGGATTGCCCATTAGGAATGGCAGCCTGTTCATCTTCCAACTATGGAATGGTGGTAAAAGTCGACATCAAAAAGGATGTGCGCCGATATTCCAATCCGCACCGTGATACAAAACGTTGGAAAGAGCTTTACAACGAGAGGACAAGTGTAGAACGCTGTAATTCAAGAATGAAAAGCTACCTTACGGCGAACTCCCTACATGTATGGGGAATTGAAAAAGTAAAGACCCATATTTACCTGAACGCTATTGTATTACTTGTTTCAGCGCTAGCGATGGCAAAGGAAAATAAAGGGAAGAAAGCCGCTTAAAAAAATTCAATGTGAAAAATTCTGTAGGTATGCCCGAAAACAAGATTATTGTAATATTTTGTAAAATAACATGCTGGTAGCTATTTGTCGAGTGCTTTATTTTTTATACTTTTATCCAAAAAATCTAATTTTGCAAAATGCTCAAATAGAAAAAATTAAAAAATTCGAAAAAAAAATCGATTGTATTTCATTCATCATGTTATAAACTTGTATTGCAAGTTAATTTAAAGCGCTCAAAAATGGACACTAGTTTTTTCGGGACATGAACAAAGGCATCTTTTCCCCGCAATGGCTGCTATCTTTGCATTGATTTGCCGCGCTTTTAAAACAGCATGTATAAAAACAACTGAAGCCTAGTGCAAAACGTAAATCCCTTAAAAAATCAGAGTGAGAAGCTTGCGGATGACTAGAGGAGGACGGAGAAAAATATGTATGATTATGTAATTGTCGGTGGAGGAATAGTCGGCTTATCCACTGCATTGGCAATATATGAACAACACCCAAACGCAAAAGTGGCAATAATCGAAAAAGAAAATAAAGTTGCCTCCCATCAAACGGGTCATAACAGCGGGGTGATCCATTCCGGTATATATTACAAGCCCGGGAGCTATAAGGCGCAGCTTGCGAAAAAAGGTAATCAGGCAATGATCATGTTTTGCCAAAAATACGATATCCCTTATGAAGTCTGCGGCAAAGTAATCGTTGCCAGCAATGAACATGAGCGGGAGGAGCTTGAGAAGCTGTTCCAACGCGGATTAAAAAACGGCCTCAATATCCGGAAAATTTCAAAGGAGGAGCTTCATGAATTTGAACCTTATGTGAATGGAATAGAAGCCATTCATGTTCCATCAACAGGTATTGTAAATTTCCGTCTTGTTAGTGAACGGATGGCAGATTTAATCCTCGAAAAGGGCGGGGAGATCTTTTTAAACGAAAAAGTAGAAGTGATTCATGAAAAAAAACAAGAAGTTATCGTTGAAACAGCAAACAAAACCTTTCAAAGCCGATTTTTTATAAATTGTGCAGGACTTAACAGCGATCGTATTGCTAAAATAGCAAATCTGTATACGGATGTGAAAATTGTTCCATTCCGTGGAGAATATTATATGTTAAATCCGCAAAAATCATATTTAGTTAAAAACTTAATCTATCCTGTACCAAATCCTAATTTTCCATTTTTAGGCGTTCACTTTACTAGAATGATTGACGGATCTATAGATATAGGTCCAAATGCTGTTTTAAGCTTGAAAAGAGAAGGGTATAAAAAAAGCGACGCAAATATGAAAGATTTGTTTGAAGTATTAACGTTCCCCGGTTTTTGGAAATTAGCAGGTCAATATATGAAAGAAGGACTCGAAGAAATGATTCGATCGATGTCAAAGAAAAAGTTTGTCGAAAATGTTCAAAAACTCATGCCCGATATTACAGAAGAAGATTTGCTGCCTGGACCATCTGGTGTCCGAGCTCAAGCTTTAAGTAAAGACGGGGCTTTAATCGATGATTTTTATATTGTACCAACGAAACGGTCCATTCATGTGCTGAACGCTCCATCTCCTGCAGCGACAGCATCCATTGAAATAGGAAGAACAATTGCCAAACAAATGATACAACGGCAGCCTATATAAAATACATTTGTACATAAAAGGGGGATATGGAAGAACCCCTCCTACCCCCTTTCATTTTTTCTATTCAGTAAGAATTACTTTTTACTAATTACTGTTTTATTTCCCATATATGGACGCAGCACTTCCGGAATGACGACAGATCCGTCTTCTTGCTGGTAATTTTCCAAAATGGCTGCTACTGTACGACCTATTGCAAGCCCAGAACCATTTAACGTATGCACATGCTCAGGCTTTGCTTTCGGATCCCGTCGGAACCGTATATTCGCCCGGCGAGCCTGAAACGCTTCAAAGTTGCTGCAAGAAGAAATTTCACGATATGTTTGATAGCTTGGAAGCCATACTTCAAGATCATATTTTTTTGCTGCCGTAAAGCCTAAATCAGCTGTACACATGCTCATAACTCGATATGGAAGTCCTAACAGCTTCAATACGTTTTCAGCATGACTTGTTAATTTTTCTAATTCCTCATAAGAATCTTCAGGCTTTACAATTTTCACAAGCTCCACTTTGTTAAATTGATGCTGGCGAATAAGGCCGCGCGTATCTCTTCCGGCCGCCCCTGCCTCAGAACGGAAGCAAGCGCTGTACGCTACATAATTGATTGGAAGCTGCTTCTCCTGTAAAATTTCATCACGGTGCAAATTTGTGACAGGAACTTCCGCTGTTGGTATTAAGAAATAATCCTCACCTTGAATTTTAAAAGCGTCTTCCTCAAACTTCGGAAGCTGTCCTGTTCCGATCATGCTTGTACGGTTCACTATATACGGAGGCAAAACTTCCTCATAGCCATGTTCTTCAACGTGCAAATCTATCATAAAACTGATAAGCGCCCTTTCTAATCTTGCGCCCAAACCTTTATAAAATACAAAGCGGCTGCCGGTCACCTTGCCGGCTCTTTCAAAATCGAGAATTCCTAATTGGTCGGCAATTTCCCAATGAGGTTTTGGTTCAAAACGAAAGGTCGGGATTTCTCCCCATTTGCGGACTTCTACATTATCTTCCTCTGAATCGCCGACTGGAACGCTCTCATGTGGAATGTTTGGAATCGACAAAATCAAGGTTTCTAACTTTTCTTCAATCTCTTTTAATTCCTCATCAAGTGTTTTGATGCGTTCTCCTACTTGACGCATTTCTTGAATTAAATGATCTGTGTCTTTCTTTTCTCTTTTCAATTCGGCGATTTTAGAAGATACTTCATTTCTTTTGCTTTTTAATTCTTCCGTCGTAACAATTAGTTCACGACGCTTTTTATCCAAGTCAACAAATTGATCAAAATCAGTTAAATCCTCTCCACGGTGTTCAAGCTTCTTTTTTATTTCTTCAAAATTTGACCGTAAAAATTTCATATCAAGCATCATGGACACTCCTTTCGCTTTTATATTCAAAATAAAAACTCCCGTCCAAAAAGGGACGAGAGTATACCCGCGTTGCCACCCTGCTTGAAGGCATCAGCCTTCCACTTACAAAGGTAACGGTTTTTGCCGTAAATGCTTACTAACAAAAACTTGCATTCAGCATTTCACTCAAGGACGGATTCACAAGCGTTTTTCACTGGTTTCCACCAACCACCAGCTCTCTTAAGAAAAACAACTTGCTACTAGTTCCTCTCATTGCTTTAGATCTATTTATATTCATAAATTTACTATAAGTTTAGGGTTTGTTCAACTTTTTTATGCATGAACTTTCTCGTTTGATTCCTTCACCATATTTAAAAAATATTGCACAAATCGATGATCATCCGTCAATTCCGGATGGAATGAACATCCAAGAATGTGGCCTTGTCGAACAGCAACAATTCGATCCTCATGTTTTGCTAAAATTTCAACATTTTCTCCTGCTTCTACAATATGCGGAGCGCGAATAAACACACCTATAAAATCGTCCCCAACTCCTGCAATGGTTAATTCCGCTTCAAAACTTTCACGCTGGCGGCCGAAAGAATTCCGTTCAACGACCACATCCAATACACCAAGGTGCGGCTCATCTTGTCCAACAATTTGCTTCGCCAGCAAAATAAGACCAGCACATGTACCGAAAACAGGTTTTCCTCCCTTTATAAATTCTTTCAAAGGGTCCATCAACCCATACTTTTCAATCAATCTTCTCATTGTCGTGCTTTCGCCGCCTGGTAAAATAAGTCCATCGATATTTTGCAATTGTTCGGATTTTTTTATTTTTACGCCTTCTGCACCACAAGCTTCGATTGACTGAATATGCTCCCTCACAGCACCTTGGAGTGCCAAAACTCCTACTTTCATTTTGTATTCTCCTTTACCAACCACGTTCTTGCATACGATGTTCCGGAAGCAATGAAGAAATATCGATCCCTTTCATCGCAGTTCCAAGATCTTTTGATAAATGAGCGATTAATTCATAATCCTCATAGTGTGTGGTCGCTTCCACAATTGCCCGGGCATACTTTCCTGGATTTTCAGATTTAAAAATACCTGAGCCGACAAACACACCATCTGCACCAAGCTGCATCATCAACGCTGCGTCAGCAGGTGTTGCAACGCCGCCAGCAGCAAAATTCACGACAGGGAGTCGTCCTTCCTTTTTAATTTGTAGCAGCACTTCATACGGGGCTCCTAAATTTTTTGCTTCCGTCATTAGCTCATCTTCGCTCATGCCGACAATTTTCCGAACCTGTGCATTCACTTTCCGCATGTGACGAACTGCTTCTACAATGTTGCCAGTTCCCGGTTCGCCCTTCGTTCTGAGCATGGAAGCACCTTCTCCAATCCGGCGAGCTGCTTCTCCTAAATCACGGCAGCCACAAACAAATGGAACCGTAAATTCACGCTTATTTATATGAAACTCTTCATCAGCCGGTGTCAACACTTCACTTTCATCAATATAATCAACACCGAGCGCTTCTAATACTCGAGCTTCTACAATATGTCCAATACGGCATTTTGCCATTACTGGAATCGTAACCGCGTTCATGACCTCTTCAATAATCGTCGGATCAGCCATGCGGGCAACCCCGCCTGCCGCACGAATGTCAGCAGGAACTCTTTCCAGCGCCATGACGGCAACCGCACCTGCTTCTTCAGCAATTTTGGCCTGTTCTGCATTGACCACATCCATGATGACGCCGCCTTTTTGCATTTCGGCCATTCCCCTTTTTACTCGATCAGTACCTGTAATTGCCATTTCTATAGTTCCTCCTTAATGATACATTCAAATGCATACGTCTATTTTATCCTAATTTTTATAAAATTCCTATCAAATTTCAAGGATTTCTTTTATTTTAAATATAGTAAAAACCCCCAACAAAATGTTAGGAGTTATGCATTAAAACCAGCTTTTTACCATGTTTGCTGCTCCGTTCCATACATCACCAAAAAAACTACCAATGCCTCTCATTGATAATACAAACCAGTTAGCTTTTTCGACTTTTGTTTTTGTCACTACATCAACTTTCGCTTCGGATTCACCTGTTACAAATCCGTAATCCTGGCTGTTCCCTTTATATTCTATGGACATATACCCGACCTTGGCGCCCTTTTTAATTGGTGCAGTCAGCTCTCCGTTCGCAGTTAAAAGCTTTTTATCTAAAACATATTTCGGCTCATACTGGTCTTTTTCCCCACGTTTAATAGGGAGCTTTAAAGAATCTTTTGTTTCTATTTCTACTTTTTTCTCTTTTCCTTTTACAACAGATACAGTTGATTTATTTTTTATTTGATATTGCGCAGGAAATAATTCCTCAATGGAAAAATTGCTGAAAACATAGTCCATTAGTTTTCTAGTTTCACTAAAACGATGTACGTAATTGTTGCTCCCTTTACCTTTCGCATTCATAACAACTGTGATGATTCGCATTCCGTTCCGTTCGGCTGTTCCCGTAAAGCAGGAGCCCGCAAAATCGGTATATCCTGTTTTTAACCCGTCTACACCTTCTGTACCATAAACTAATCCAGGCAGCATCCAGTTCCAGTTTTCCATTTTAATCTCATCATCCGTACCTTCTCGAAAAGCTTTTCTCGTAATTTTGGCCGTTTCTAAAATCTCAGGATACTCCTTTAAAAGATGGTACGCAAGGCTGGCAACGTCTCTCGCAGACATTACATTTTCTTCTTCCTCACCTGTTCCTTCCGGATGCATCCCCATTAAGTCTCTATTGTTTAAACCTGTCGCATTTACAAACTTCGTATGCTTCAAGCCTAGTTCTTTCGCTTTTTCATTCATCATTTTCACAAAATTTGTTTCCGATCCACCGATCACTTCTGCCACTGCAATCGCCGCACCATTTGCAGAATAAATGGCCATTGCTTCATATAACTCTTTTATTGTATAACTTCCATCTTTTCTTAAAGGGACATTGGATAAACTGCGATTTTGGGAAATTTTGTAAACATAATCACTTGGACGATATGTTTGATCCCAAGAAACTTTCTTTTCATGGATCGCTTCCAGCAGCAAGTATTCAGTCATCATTTTTGTCATACTTGCAACTCCAAGAGTTTTATCAATATTTTTTCCGTACACAATTTTCCCTGTAGAGGCTTCAACGGCAATGGCTGCAGAGGCATTGATGCCCAATGGGTCATTTTCTTCAGCATTTATTTTGGGAGACAAAGGGGAAAATGCCGTCATCAATAAAAACGTGATGACGAGAGCCGAGATGAATTTTTTCGTGAAGTGCACCATGATTACCTCCATTTATTTGAAAATATCTATTTTAAAAAATAATTAATAGTTAACACAACAAAATTGATTTTAACATACATCTTATAAAAAAAATAGACAGAGTCTCTACTCTGTCTAAAAGTCGTAATTTTTTAAATAAGACTATTGAACTGTCAGTTGTTAAGAAATGGAATAATTAGGAGCCTCTTTTGTAATTTGAACATCATGCGGATGGCTTTCTCTTAATCCTGCACCAGTCATCCGGATAAATTGTGAATGCTCACGGAGCTCATATAAATTTTTTGCTCCGCAATATCCCATACCTGATCTCACACCGCCGACAAGTTGGTAAATTGTCTCTGCCAACGGTCCTTTATATGGGATGCGGCCTTCAATTCCTTCTGGAACAAATTTTTTGTTGTCTTCTTGGAAATAACGGTCTTTGCTACCTTTTTCCATCGCTGCAACTGAACCCATGCCGCGATATACTTTAAATCGACGCCCTTGGTAAATTTCTGTTTCTCCCGGGCTTTCAGATGTACCTGCAAGCAAACTTCCTAACATGACGGCATGTCCACCTGCAGCCAATGCTTTTACAATATCTCCTGAATATTTTATTCCGCCATCAGCAATGATAGCTACTCCGTGCTTTCTTGCTTCTGTCGCACAATCATATATGGCTGTAATTTGCGGCACCCCAACACCTGCTACCACACGAGTAGTACAAATGGAACCAGGGCCAATTCCAACCTTCACAATGTCTGCTCCAGCTTCTATGAGAGCTCTCGTTCCTTCAGCTGTTGCAACATTTCCTGCAATAATATTTAAATCTGGATAAGCATCACGAATTTTCCTTACTGTTTCTAAAACTCCTTTTGAATGTCCATGCGCCGTATCCACGACAATAACATCCACATTTGCTTCCACTAGTTTTTTAACGCGCAGCATCGTATCAGATGTTACACCTACTGCAGCGCCGACGATCAATCTTCCATGGGCATCTTTAGCTGAATTTGGAAACTCAATTACTTTTTCAATATCTTTAATCGTAATAAGGCCTTTTAATATGCCTTTATCATCTACAATCGGGAGCTTTTCAATTTTATATTTTTGCAAAACTTTTTCAGCTTCTTCCAATGTTGTGCCTACAGGAGCTGTAACTAGATTTTCTTTCGTCATCACTTCAGAAATTTTTGTAGAATAATCTTGTATAAAACGTAAATCTCTGTTTGTAATAATACCTACAAGCTTTTGTTCCTCTGCATTGTTCACAATCGGAACACCAGAAATCCGATATTTGCTCATTAAATGTTCGGCATCATATACTTGATGGTCCGGAGTAAGGAAAAACGGATCTGTAATAACACCGCGCTCAGAACGTTTTACTTTATCTACTTGCTCAGCTTGCTGTTCAATCGACATATTTTTATGGATAATGCCCAATCCTCCTTGGCGCGCCATAGCAATCGCCATTTCTGATTCGGTAACAGTATCCATTCCTGCGCTGATAATTGGAATATTCAATTTTAACGTCTTCGTGAGCTCAACACTTAAGTCCACATCACGCGGCAAAACCTCTGACTTGGCAGGAATTAACAAAACATCATCGAACGTTAAGCCTTCCTTTAAAAATTTTGATTCCCACATTATTAAAACCCCCTAATCACGGCAAAATATTATATGTAGATTAACAATTGCTAAAGATGCTGTCAAGAAATCCACAAAGAATTTAAATTTTTAGAATAGTTGTTATGGAGGGGTCTCATTGTCGATTTGGAATTTTTATTCATCATTTCACTCTGCTCAAACAGTCCAACGGCTGCTTACCAAACATTATCAAAAACTTAACGTGCATGAGCCTGAACAAACATCTTATCAAAACTGCTATACATTTATTTATTTTTTAAAACATGGAGAAAATTATTACAAAATGGCTGATACAGCCCCGATCATGATCAAACCGGTTTTAGCTTTTTACGGCATCAGCCAGCTGATAAAGGCACTGCTTCTGACAGTCGATGCTCATTATCCTTCCTCTTCAGCTGTTTTATCCCATGGGGTATCAACAAGGAAACGAAAAAAACATAATTATAACTTTTTAAAAGATGAAGTTAAGGTGCAAAAAAATGGTTTATATCGCCATGCTGCCCTCAATCTTTTTCAATTAAATCACACGCCTGGAGAAAAATTTTCCATGGATTCCCTTTTGAAAAGAATCCCCGAATTAAGCGATCTATATCAGTTTCATTTACAAATCCCAACGACCATCCCAATTGAGACAAATGACACATTCATCATTGTACATAAAGAAATAGCAAATCGTTACTGTATTACCTCTAAGCGTCTTGCTGAGATTTTACAAAGCCAGCTTCATTGGATGCTTTCAAACGAAGATGTAGATTCACTTTATTTTTCCCATTCAGCCGAATTTCACTATTTATGGAAATCCTCCTATTTATTCAACTTTTATAATAAACAATATTATCTGCCGGCTGCGAAAGAAGATATAAAATTAATGCCGGAAATATTAATCCACTACCTTGTGCTTTATAACTTAAGCATGATTTCCCGATATGAAACCGAATGGCTGTATGATCTTATGTATAACCATCATAGTGATGATTACGTTTTTATTCATCAATTTATGGAAATCACATTAAAAAAAATTCCTTGGTTAACCTTAATGTATTTAAACCATATTTTCAATGGATAAAAGCAGCCAACGGTAGTTGTGCTGCTTCTTTAACAAAAATATGATTATATACAAAAAAAAGCAGCTGTTTTGCTGCTTTTTGTTTTTGCCTGGCAGCGTCCTACTCTCGCAAGGGACAAACCCTCACTACCATCGGCGCTGAAGAGCTTAACTTCCGTGTTCGGGATGGAAACGGGTGTGACCTCTTCGCCATTGCCACCAAGCAATTTTTTTCTATTCATTGTTCCATTCAGTTCGATGGACAACTATTATTATAACTTTTTGATCACAGTTGTCAACACTTTTTTGAATATCATTCTTTCAAAACTAGATAACGGTTCCTTCACGAATAGATGCTCCTACTTGGTTAAGTCCTCGATCGATTAGTATCCGTCAGCTCCACGTGTCACCACGCTTCCACCTCGGACCTATCTACCTCGTCATCTTCAAGGGATCTTACTCGCGTTTAGCGATGGGAAATCTCATCTTGAGGGGGGCTTCACGCTTAGATGCTTTCAGCGCTTATCCCTTCCGCACATAGCTACCCAGCGGTGCCCCTGGCGGGACAACTGGTACACCAGCGGTGCGTCCATCCCGGTCCTCTCGTACTAAGGACAGCTCCTCTCAAATTTCCTGCGCCCGCGACGGATAGGGACCGAACTGTCTCACGACGTTCTGAACCCAGCTCGCGTACCGCTTTAATGGGCGAACAGCCCAACCCTTGGGACCGACTACAGCCCCAGGATGCGATGAGCCGACATCGAGGTGCCAAACCTCCCCGTCGATGTGGACTCTTGGGGGAGATCAGCCTGTTATCCCCGGGGTAGCTTTTATCCGTTGAGCGATGGCCCTTCCATGCGGAACCACCGGATCACTAAGCCCGACTTTCGTCCCTGCTCGACTTGTAGGTCTCGCAGTCAAGCTCCCTTCTGCCTTTGCACTCTCCGAATGATTTCCAACCATTCTGAGGGAACCTTTGGGCGCCTCCGTTACCTTTTAGGAGGCGACCGCCCCAGTCAAACTGCCCACCTGACACTGTCTCCCGCCCCGATCAGGGGCGCGGGTTAGAATGTCAGTACAGCCAGGGTAGTATCCCACCGTCGCCTCAGCGCAAGCTGGCGCTCACGCGTCTCTGGCTCCTACCTATCCTGTACAAGCTGTACCCACATTCAATATCAGGCTGCAGTAAAGCTCCACGGGGTCTTTCCGTCCTGTCGCGGGTAACCTGCATCTTCACAGGTACTATAATTTCACCGAGTCTCTCGTTGAGACAGTGCCCAGATCGTTACGCCTTTCGTGCGGGTCGGAACTTACCCGACAAGGAATTTCGCTACCTTAGGACCGTTATAGTTACGGCCGCCGTTTACTGGGGCTTCGGTTCGCACCTTCAGCTACAGCTTAAGCGCTCCCCTTAACCTTCCAGCACCGGGCAGGCGTCAGCCCCTATACTTCACCTTACGGTTTCGCAGAGACCTGTGTTTTTGCTAAACAGTCGCCTGGGCCTTTTCACTGCGGCTCATCATGGCTTATCACCTTGATGAGCACCCCTTCTCCCGAAGTTACGGGGTCATTTTGCCGAGTTCCTTAACGAGAGTTCTCTCGCTCACCTTAGGATTCTCTCCTCGCCTACCTGTGTCGGTTTGCGGTACGGGCACCTCTCACCTCGCTAGAGGCTTTTCTTGGCAGTGTGGAATCGGGAACTTCGGTACTTCCTTTCCCTCGCCATCACAGCTCAAGCACACGGCAAGCGGATTTGCCTGCTTGCCAGCCCTAACTGCTTGGACGCGCACATCCAACCGCGCGCTTGCCCTATCCTCCTGCGTCCCCCCATTGCTCAAACGGTGAGGAGGTGGTACAGGAATATCAACCTGTTGTCCATCACCTACGCCTTTCGGCCTCGGCTTAGGTCCCGACTAACCCTGAGCGGACGAGCCTTCCTCAGGAAACCTTAGGCTTTCGGCGGAGGGGATTCTCACCCCTCTTTCGCTACTCATACCGGCATTCTCACTTCTAAGCGCTCCACCGGTCCTTCCGGTCCGGCTTCGATGCCCTTAGAACGCTCTCCTACCGCTGACACCAACGGTGTCAACCCGCAGCTTCGGTGATACGTTTAGCCCCGGTACATTTTCGGCGCAGAGCCACTCGACCAGTGAGCTATTACGCACTCTTTAAATGGTGGCTGCTTCTAAGCCAACATCCTGGTTGTCTAAGCAGCTCCACATCCTTTTCCACTTAACGTATACTTTGGGACCTTAGCTGGCGGTCTGGGCTGTTTCCCTTTTGACCACGGATCTTATCACTCGCAGTCTGACTCCCAAGGATAAGTCATTGGCATTCGGAGTTTGACTGAATTCGGTAACCCGATGGGGGCCCCTCGTCCAATCAGTGCTCTACCTCCAAGACTCTTCCCTTGAGGCTAGCCCTAAAGCTATTTCGGAGAGAACCAGCTATCTCCAAGTTCGATTGGCATTTCACCCCTACCCACACCTCATCCCCGCACTTTTCAACGTGCGTGGGTTCGGGCCTCCAGCAAGTGTTACCTTGCCTTCACCCTGGACATGGGTAGATCACCTGGTTTCGGGTCTGCGACCTCGTACTATTTCGCCCTCTTCAGACTCGCTTTCGCTGCGGCTCCGCCTTTCGGCTTAACCTTGCACGAAATCGCAACTCGCCGGTTCATTCTACAAAAGGCACGCCATCACCCGTTAATGGGCTCTGACTACTTGTAGGCACACGGTTTCAGGTTCTCTTTCACTCCCCTCCCGGGGTGCTTTTCACCTTTCCCTCACGGTACTGGTTCACTATCGGTCACTAGGGAGTATTTAGCCTTGGGAGATGGTCCTCCCTGCTTCCGACGGGATTTCACGTGTCCCGCCGTACTCAGGATCCACTCGGGAGGGAACGGAGTTTCGACTACAGGGTTGTTACCTTCTCTGACGGGCCTTTCCAGACCTCTTCGTCTACCCCGTTCCTTTGTCACTCCTTAATCGAGTGTCCTACAACCCCAAGAGGCACGCCTCTTGGTTTGGGCTGTTCCCGTTTCGCTCGCCGCTACTCAGGGAATCGCTGTTGCTTTCTCTTCCTCCGGGTACTTAGATGTTTCAGTTCCCCGGGTTGCCCTCCATACCCTATGGATTCAGGTATGGATACTGCCCCATTACGGACAGTGGGTTCCCCCATTCGGACATCTCCGGATCGACGCTTACTTACAGCTCCCCGAAGCATTTCGGTGTTTGTCCCGTCCTTCATCGGCTCCTAGTGCCAAGGCATCCACCGTGCGCCCTTTCTAACTTAACCGTTTCTTCCTAACATGAGCGATCTATTCGTGAATGTCTTTCCGTTATCCAGTTTTCAAAGAACAATGCTTTTTCTCAATGAGCTCCCTTGCTGCTTGAATTGCTTTTAGCCGAACATCCGATCCTTCGAATGGGCTCTCGCATAGGAGCAATGCTTCCAATATTCATCAAACTTATGGTGGAGCCTAGCGGGATCGAACCGCTGACCTCCTGCGTGCAAAGCAGGCGCTCTCCCAGCTGAGCTAAGGCCCCAGGATGGTCTTATTTATGGTGGGCCTGAGTGGACTTGAACCACCGACCTCACGCTTATCAGGCGTGCGCTCTAACCGGCTGAGCTACAGGCCCATCCTGTATTTTTTTATTCAGCTTCTATTCGCTGGGAAATCGACTTTGCGAATTCACCAGCAAACGGGGAAGGATGTGATCCTTCAAAACTAAACAAAACGGAAAAGCGTACCTTTTTCAATGTATATATCCTTAGAAAGGAGGTGATCCAGCCGCACCTTCCGATACGGCTACCTTGTTACGACTTCACCCCAATCATTTGTCCCACCTTCGGCGGCTGGCTCCCGTAAGGGTTACCCCACCGACTTCGGGTGTTACAAACTCTCGTGGTGTGACGGGCGGTGTGTACAAGACCCGGGAACGTATTCACCGCGGCATGCTGATCCGCGATTACTAGCGATTCCGGCTTCATGCAGGCGAGTTGCAGCCTGCAATCCGAACTGAGAGTGGTTTTTTGGGATTCGCTCCACCTCGCGGTTTCGCTGCCCTTTGTACCACCCATTGTAGCACGTGTGTAGCCCAGGTCATAAGGGGCATGATGATTTGACGTCATCCCCACCTTCCTCCGACTTTTAGCCGGCAGTCACCTTAGAGTGCCCAACTGAATGCTGGCAACTAAGGTCAAGGGTTGCGCTCGTTGCGGGACTTAACCCAACATCTCACGACACGAGCTGACGACAACCATGCACCACCTGTCACCCTGTCCCCGAAAGGGGAACGCCCTATCTCTAGGGTTGTCAGGGGATGTCAAGACCTGGTAAGGTTCTTCGCGTTGCTTCGAATTAAACCACATGCTCCACCGCTTGTGCGGGTCCCCGTCAATTCCTTTGAGTTTCAGCCTTGCGGCCGTACTCCCCAGGCGGAGTGCTTAATGCGTTTGCTGCAGCACTAAAGGGTGGATACCCTCTAACACTTAGCACTCATCGTTTACGGCGTGGACTACCAGGGTATCTAATCCTGTTCGCTCCCCACGCTTTCGCGCCTCAGCGTCAGTTACAGGCCAGAGAGCCGCCTTCGCCACTGGTGTTCCTCCACATCTCTACGCATTTCACCGCTACACGTGGAATTCCGCTCCCCTCTCCTGCACTCAAGTTCCCCAGTTTCCAATGGCCGCTCGCGGTTGAGCCGCGAGATTTCACATCAGACTTAAGGAACCGCCTGCGCGCGCTTTACGCCCAATAATTCCGGACAACGCTTGCCACCTACGTATTACCGCGGCTGCTGGCACGTAGTTAGCCGTGGCTTCCTCGTCAGGTACCGTCAAGGTACCGCCCTGTTCGAACGGCACTTGTTCTTCCCTGACAACAGAGCTTTACGATCCGAAGACCTTCTTCGCTCACGCGGCGTTGCTCCGTCAGACTTTCGTCCATTGCGGAAGATTCCCTACTGCTGCCTCCCGTAGGAGTCTGGGCCGTGTCTCAGTCCCAGTGTGGCCGGTCACCCTCTCAGGTCGGCTACGCATCGTCGCCTTGGTGAGCCGTTACCTCACCAACTAGCTAATGCGCCGCGGGCCCATCCTGCAGTGACAGCTAAAAGCCGCCTTTCAACCGAAAACCATGCGGTTTTCGGTGTTATCCGGTATTAGCTCCGGTTTCCCGAAGTTATCCCAGTCTGCAGGGCAGGTTGCCCACGTGTTACTCACCCGTCCGCCGCTAACCTAAAGGAGCAAGCTCCCTTCGGTCCGCTCGACTTGCATGTATTAGGCACGCCGCCAGCGTTCGTCCTGAGCCAGGATCAAACTCTCCAAAAAAAGTTTGTCACCAAATGCTCTTGTCAGAATCAACAGGCACGCTTTTCGTTTTGTTCAGTTTTCAAAGATCATATATCAAAAACAGCGACTTTTACATTATAAAATCATACTTTATGGTTGTCAACACTTTTTTTATTTTAATTGCTGACTTCAGTGATTATAGCAGTTTCAATCGTTTTTGACAAGCATTATTTTATATCTTCGAAAAAACTAAAAAACCTTTATAATCGACAAATCCTTGCTCTTTTCCAAAGATATAATTTGATCGGAATCTTCTGCTTGTACCATCGGCTTTGTAACCAATTTTTCATTTATAAAAACGATTTTCCCATAAGCTCCATTAGAAAGCTTTACTGTTCGTCCTACCATATCTTTTATAAATATTTTTTTGAAAGCTTGAACAACCGATAAATCAAATTTTCCAAATTGGTCTTTTTCTATTTGATCCAATACGTGAAAAGGCGATTGTCCATTGCGATATGGACGAGGAGAAATCATTGCTTGATATGCGTCTGCAAACGAAATGATTTTGGCAAAAGGATGAATTTGAACGCCTTTAATTCCTAAAGGATAACCTGATCCATCAAATCGTTCATGATGCTGCAAGACTGCAACTTTCGCACCTTCTGTTAAAGCTGGTAAATCTTTTAATAATTTATAGCTGTGAATAGGATGTTCTCTAACCTCGAGGAACTCTTTTTCTGTCAGCGCTTCTTTTTTTGTTAAAATTGCCGGCGTAATTTTTGCCATCCCGCAATCACTTAACAGACCTGCAAGAGCAATTTGATTTACTTCACCAGTTAAAAATCCCATTTTTTTTGCAATTAAAGCGCTTAATAAAGAGACAGAAACAGAATGATGGCAAATATAATTTTTTGCATCACATGTTGTATAAGTCTCCATTATTTTGCTTGTTTGATCAAACCCAGCTTTTAATACTGGGAGGAGTAATGTTCTAATTTTATAAATATCTACTGAAGCACCCGACTGCCAAGATAAAAAATACTTTTGGAGCTGTTCTACTGAATGTACAAAAATTTCTTCAAAAGCAGTTTTGGATGAACTTTCCGTTTTTTGAACGTCAGCCTCATTTTTTTGAGGTTGATCAGTGGAAATATCTTCTTTCGCTTCTTTTACTCCTGTAGTAGTAGAAGTCCGGACTTGAACTTCTTTAATTAAAAATGCACGAAAAAATTCAATATGTTCCTCATTAATAACAGTGCCTTTTTTCGCAATTGGTTTTGGTGACAAAGAATAAACATCTTCTGCTAAGACAAATCCCGGCTTCAATTTTTTGACATGAATCCGCAAATGAACCCCCTCCTTTAAATAAAAATCAATTGGCACCCACTCATTTAGGAACGTAAATAAACCTAAAAACGAAAAATACCTTTTTTTCACAGGATAAAGATTAGGAAATATTCGTTTGATCTCCATAAATTAACAATACCACAGCTTTAAAAGCTGTGGTAGACCTAAAATTAGTACTTTTTCCTTACGTTGGCAGAATATGTTTCAACAGATATCACCCTTCAAAAAAGAGCACCTTTTATTCTTCTTCCTGCTGTTCCTCTTGTTCTTCTTTTTCAACGAGCGCAACCGTTGAAACATGTTCATTTTCATCAAGTTTAATAAGCTTTACACCGACTGTATTACGTCCCATTGAAGAAATATCATTGACATCCATGCGAATCAGAACGCCGTTCCCAGTAATGATCATTAAATCTTCGTCACCGCGAACAGCTTTTACAGAAACTACCGATCCATTTTTAGGTGTAATGTTGCATGTTTTTAAACCTTTGCCGCCCCGGGTTTGGATTCGGTACTCGCTTTCGTGCGTACGTTTTCCGTACCCATTTTCAGTTACGACTAATACATCGACACCTGGGTCCAGCACTTCCATGCCGACAACTTCATCATTTTTTTCCAACGTAATTCCCTTTACGCCCGTAGCTGTGCGGCCCATTGACCGGACATCTTGTTCATGAAAACGAATTAACATTCCATTTTTTGTTCCAATTACAATATCTTTTGTACCATCTGTCAAATGTACGGAGATAAGCTCGTCCCCTTCGCGTAAGTGCAGCGCAATTAAACCGCTGTTACGTATATTGGAAAATTGAGAAAGCGGTGATCGTTTACATATTCCTTCTTTTGTCGCAAAAAATAAAAACCAATCATCAACAAATCCTGGAACAGGGATGATGGCATTGATCCATTCATCTTGGTCTATTTCCAATAAATTAATGATCGGAAGCCCTTTAGCTGTTCGTCCATATTCAGGGATTTCATATCCTTTTGCTCGATAAACTTTTCCTTTATTTGTAAAAAATAAAATAGTATCATGTGTACAAGTTGTTAAAAGATGCTCAACAAAGTCGTCAGCATTAGTTCCCATTCCTTGAATGCCTCTTCCGCCACGCTTTTGGCTGCGGTAAGTAGAAACAGGGAGGCGCTTAATATAGCCTTTATGGGTAAGCGTAATGACAATATTCTCTTTTGGAATCAAATCTTCGTCTTCAAAAGCTTCTAAACCAGTTGCAATTATTTCTGTACGGCGCTCATCATTAAAACGCTCTTTTATTTCTTCTAATTCCTCACGAATAATGTCTAAAACCTTTTCTTCGCTGGCTAATATACCTTTTAACTCTTCAATTAGCTTTACCAGCTCATTATATTCCTCTTCTATTTTTTCTCGTTCAAGGCCTGTCAGACGCTGCAGCCGCATATCCAAGATTGCCTGTGCTTGCTTTTCCGTTAAGCTGAATTTTTCCATTAATCCTTCGCGGGCAATATCTGTTGTTTTGGAGCTTCGAATCAGGTTAATCACTTCATCGATATGATCTAATGCAATTCTTAACCCTTCCAAAATATGCGCTCGCGCTTCAGCCTTTCTTAATTCAAAAGCAGTACGTCTTCTAATAACGACTTTTTGATGATCTAAATAATGCTCTAAAATTTGTTTTAAATTTAATACTTTCGGTTCTCCGTCTACTAAAGCAAGCATATTAATTCCAAAGCTTGTTTGTAATGCCGTCTGTTTATATAAATTATTCAAAAGCACGTTGACATTTGCATCTCTCCGAACTTCGATGACTATGCGCATACCTTTTCTATCAGATTCATCTCTTAAATCGGAGATACCGTCAATTTTTTTCTCACGGACAAGCTCTGCAATCTTTTCAATAAGTTTTGCTTTATTTACTTGGTACGGAATCTCAGTCACTATAATTGCCTGTTTCCCGTTTTCTCTTTCTTCAATTTCAACCTTTGCCCGGAGCGTGATCGATCCTCGTCCGGTCTCATAAGCTTTTCGAATGCCGCTTTTCCCCATTATTTGTCCTGCCGTCGGAAAGTCCGGTCCAGGAATGATTTCCATTAGCTCTCCAATGGTGATGTCTGGATTTTTACTTAATGCCAGAACACCGTCGATTACTTCGCCGATTTGATGTGGAGGAATGTTGGTCGCCATTCCTACTGCAATTCCGGATGCGCCATTTACGAGCAAGTGCGGGAAACGGGAAGGAAGAACGACAGGCTCCTTTTCCGATCCGTCATAATTATCTTGATAATCAATGGTGTCTTTATTAATGTCACGCAAAAGTTCCATTGAAATTTTTGACATTCTCGCCTCTGTATAACGCATCGCAGCTGCGGCGTCTCCATCAACGGATCCAAAGTTTCCGTGACCATCCACCAGCATATAGCGATAGTTAAAATCTTGGGCCATTCTCACCATCGTCTCGTAAACAGCTGAATCTCCGTGTGGATGGTACTTACCGATCACATCTCCTACAATCCTTGCAGATTTTTTATGCGGTTTATCCGGAGTCATGCCAAGGTCATGCATGGCATAAAGAATTCTCCGGTGAACAGGCTTAAGTCCGTCACGGACATCAGGCAAGGCGCGCGACACGATGACGCTCATCGCATAATCAAGGAAGGATGAACGCATTTCTTGGCTTATATTGACTTCCTGTATTTGCGATTCTTTGTTTTCAGCCATTTTTTATTACCTCCGTAAAAATCAATTCCCAAACCTCACTTTATGGAGAAAAACAAAATGAGAATGGGGTGAACAAATCGATTAAATATCCAAATTTTTTACATAACGGGCGTTTTCTTCAATAAACTGGCGGCGAGGCTCCACTTTGTCTCCCATTAAAATTTCAAACGTTTCATCCGCATCAATCGCATCCTGCAATGTTACTTGAAGCAGCGTTCTAGTTGATGGATTCATTGTTGTTTCCCAAAGCTGCTCAGCATTCATTTCTCCAAGTCCTTTGTAGCGTTGAATGCTTGGCTTCGGTTGGCTTGGAAGATTGGACAAAATTTTATCGAGCTGCCGATCATTGTACGCATATTCAACCCTTTTCCCTTGTTGAATTCTATATAAAGGAGGCTGCGCAATATAAACATATCCTTTTTCGATAATTCCTCTCATGTACCGATAGAAAAAGGTAAGCAGCAGTGTACGAATATGCGCTCCGTCCACATCGGCATCCGTCATAATCACAACTTTATGGTATCTCGCTTTCGAAACATCGAAATCTTCGCCAATCCCTGTTCCAATGGCTGTGATTATGGCACGCACTTCATTGTTGGATAATATTTTGTCAAGACGTGCTTTCTCAACATTTAAAATTTTTCCTCTCAACGGCAAAATAGCTTGGAAATGTCTGTCCCGGCCCTGCTTAGCAGAACCACCGGCAGAATCACCCTCAACAACAAACAATTCTGAGATGGATGGATCTTTTGACGAACAATCTGCTAATTTTCCAGGCAAATTCGAAACATCTAATGCGCTTTTTCTTCTCGTTAATTCCCTTGCTTTTTTGGCAGCTAAACGGGCTCTTGCCGCCATCAAACCTTTTTCCACAATTTTTTTGGCTGTTTGCGGATGTTCGAAAAGAAACGTTTCAAACATTTCCGAGAAAATGGAATCCGTAATTGTTCTTACTTCGGAATTTCCAAGCTTTGTTTTCGTTTGTCCCTCAAATTGGGGATTAGGATGTTTGACAGAAATGATCGCGGTTAACCCCTCACGAACATCTTCACCTGATAAATTTTGATCGTTTTCTTTAATAGATCCAGTTTTTCTAGCGTAATCATTAATGACGCGAGTTAAAGCAGTTTTAAAGCCGGATTCGTGAGTACCGCCCTCATAAGTGTGAATATTATTAGCAAAAGAGTAAATATTACTTGTATATCCATCATTGTATTGAAGAGCGATTTCTATTTTTATTCCATCTCTGTCTCCTTCAATGTAAATCGGTTCTTCATGAAGAACCTCTTTTGTACGGTTGAGATGCTTTACATAGGAGATAATGCCGCCTTCATAGTAATATAAATTTTGCCGTCCTTTTTCGTCCCGCTTATCTTCTAATGTGATCTTGATTCCGCGGTTTAAAAAGGCAAGTTCTCGCAAACGCGACGCCAACGTATCATAATCATATTCAGTTGTTTCTTTAAAAATTTCAGGATCAGGCTTGAAATGCACAATGGTTCCTGTCGTATCCGTTTTTCCGACAATTTTCAAATCTTCACAAGGGACACCTCGGCGATATTTTTGATAGTAAATATTTCCATCGCGATGAACAAATACCTCCAGTTCTGTTGACAGTGCATTCACAACTGAAGCTCCTACACCGTGGAGTCCACCGGAAACTTTATAGCCTCCGCCTCCGAATTTTCCTCCGGCATGAAGTACAGTCATGATGACTTCAACGGCTGGTCTTCCCATTTTTTCTTGTATTCCGACGGGTATTCCCCGTCCATTATCTTTTACTGTTATGCTATTGTCTTCTTCGATCGTCACATTTATTTCTGTACAAAAACCCGCTAAAGCCTCATCTATACTATTATCGACAATTTCCCAAACGAGATGATGAAGACCTTTGGAACTGGTAGATCCAATATACATTCCAGGTCTTTTTCGAACAGCTTCCAACCCTTCCAGCACTTGAATCTGGTTTTCATCATATGTTGTTTGTTCCTCATGATTTTGTTCCATCGCCACAATGATCACCTACACTTTTATAAACATAAAATCGATTGAATAGATAAAAAAATCTTTTTTCCACAAAAAAATCTAAATGGATTGATCCGCTTTTTTCAAAGTAATGACACGATCTATGCATGAGTAAAAAACAAGCTGCAGATGTTAAAATTCTTAATAGCATCATGATCTGTTTCAAAAAAAAATAATTTATATTAATTGTCCGGAAGATACACGATAGATAGCCGCTTCCTTCAAGGTTTTGTGATCAATTCCATCTACGCTTGTTGTTGTCACAAAGGTTTGCACTTTCCCTTGAATGGCATTTAATAAATGAGATTGCCTAAAATCATCTAATTCTGATAAAACATCGTCCAACAATAATACAGGATAATCGCCAATCTCTTCATGGATCAAATCTATTTCGGCCAATTTCAGCGAAAGAGCTGTTGTGCGCTGCTGGCCTTGCGATCCGAATGTTTGAACATCCCGGCCGTTCACATAAAAAATAAGGTCATCTCTGTGGGGACCGGCTAACGTCGTTCCACGTTCTATTTCCTTTTCTCTTATTTTAGCAAACCTGTCATAGTATACTTCTACTATTTTCGACAAGTCTGCTTCTTCTGATACATCAACAGAAGGCTTATACTGAATTCTTAATTCCTCCATTCCCCTAGAAATGCTGGAATGAATCGGTTGTGCCCATTTTTCAAGCTGCTTAACAAACAAATATCTTTTTTTAATGATGCTGCTTGCTGTTTCACACAGCTGAAGTGTAAGCACATCCAACATTTTTTCATCCGTTTGCTTTCTCGTCTGGAGGAGCTTTAAATAATGATTTCTCTGCTGAATGATTTTTTGATATTTGTTCAGTTGGTGCAAATAAACGGGAGAAACTTGTCCAATTTCCATATTGATAAAACGCCTGCGAATTTGCGGACTTCCTTTTACTAAATTCAAATCTTCCGGAGCAAACATAATCACATTGACGTGACCGACATACTCGCTTAATTTTTTTTGTTCTAAATAATTTAATTTAGCTTTTTTCCCTTTGTTGGAAATAATTAATTCAACCGTAGAAAAACGATTTTGTTTTTCTATTCTCCCTTCTATTTTAGCATATTCCTTCTCCCATTGAATGAGCTCTTTATCATTGCTGGTTCGATGGGATTTCGCCATCGCCAAAACATAGATGCCCTCCATCATATTTGTTTTCCCTTGGGCATTTTCTCCAATTATCACATTGACTTTGTTTTCAAATTGTATATGAAGGGACTCATAATTACGGTAGTTCTTTAAACTGAATTCTTTTAAATACAATGAAGGTCACCAACTTCAGTTTTTTACAATAAAGGTTCCAGTCTCTTTTACTTCTACTATGTCTCCGTCTCTCAGTTTTCTCCCCCGGCGCTCTTCCCTCTCAGAATTTACGAGCACTTCATGCTCCTGGAGAAACCATTTTGCCATTCCGCCAGTTTGGATGACATCCGCCAATTTTAAAAATTGTCCGAGTGTAATATATTCACCTTTAATTTGAACAATACGCTTCATCTGATTTTCATCCGCTTTCTCAAAATAGTCTCTAACTTTTTATTTTACTAAATATTTCCCAATTCGAAAAGAAAGCTACTAGCTTTTTTGATTACTAGTAGCTTTCTTTTTATTTCCAGCACTATAAAATAGTGGAATTTATCGTGAAGAATCCGACGACAGCTGTTTAATATGTTCGAACAGGAAGAATCAGCTGCAAAACTGTTTCATCTTCGGGAACACGAATTAAAAACGGCCTCATCGCCCCTGTAAAGCTGATGTGAATTTCTGATCCTTCCACTGCTTTTAATGCATCTATCATATATTTTGCACTAAAGGAAATTTTTAAATCTTCTCCCTGAACATCTTTGGCATGAATTTCTTCGACAACCTTCCCAATTTCCGGTGAATTTGACAAGATTTCAACCTTCCCGTTAGGAAATGTTGTCAACTTGACGACGTTATTGCGTCCTTCTCTTGCAAGAAGAGATGCGCGGTCTATAGCTTGTAAAAAATCTTTTGCGTCAAGAACAATATCCGTTTTACTTTCCATTGGAATAAGTCTGCTCGTATCAGGGTAATTTCCGTCTAAGAGACGTGAAAAGAATAATATGTTTTTCGTCTTAAACAAAACTTGATTTTCTGTAATGACAATTTCGACAAGATCATCGTTTTCATCAAGAATTTTATTCAGCTCATTTAAGCTTTTTCCCGGAATAACGACATTATGCGCTTCAGAAATATTGGTTTCCACTTTTGCTTTCCGTAAAGCTAATCGATGGCTGTCCGTTGCAATACATGTTAATTCGCCAGTTTCTAAACGCCAGTTTACACCGGTTAAAATTGGTCTTGTTTCTGAAACCGAAACAGCAAAAACTGTTTGTCGAATTAAGGTTTTTAATAGATCTGATGGAATTTTAAAAACGTTTTGCTCCTCAATTTCCGGCAATCTTGGATATTCTTCTGCATCCAAACCATGCAGATTAAATTCCGCACTTCCTGATCGAATAATAGTTAGAAAGTGGTTTTCCACTTTCATTTCCACTTTATCCTGCGGAAGCTTCCTCACAATATCACTAAAAAAACGAGCTTGCAAAACAATGCTTCCGGGCTCGATAATTTCCGCTTGAATCGTTCCATTTTCTTCTGCAGGTATAAAGGACTCAATCGAAATGTCTGAATCACTGCCTGTTAATGAAATGCCCTCTTCTGTTGCGACAATTTTTATTCCGGTCAATATAGGTATGGTTGTTCTAGAGGAGACGGCCTTCATGACATCTTGGACGCTTTCAACAAGCTTATTTTTTTGGACAATAACTTGCATGTAAATCCTCCTTCTAAGGCTGCACTGCCATCTATCAAACAAATACATTTTATATTATTATTATTTTTTAATTAAAAAATATAGTATAAGTAGTAATAGGGCTTGTGGATATGTTGATAACAATGTTAATGAAAGGAAGCACAGTCTATCCACATGTGGATAAACTGTGCGTACCAACGTCAAAATTATTCACAATGTCCTCAACTAATGATGAATGGAATGCTTTAACTGTTCTATTATCTCATTTATTTGATTTTGCAGCTGTGGGTCTTCTTCTAATAACTTTGAAATTTTTTCATGAGCATGAATGACTGTTGTATGGTCTCTTCCTCCAAATTCTTCTCCAATTTTCGGCAAGGAAGAGTCGGTTAATTCTCTTGATAAGTACATGGCAATCTGTCTTGGAAATGCAACAGATTTTGTCCTCTTTTTTGCTTTGAAATCTTCCAATTTAACATTAAAATGCTGTCCAACTACACGTTGAATTTCTTGAATGGTAATAATTTTTGGCTTGGAGCTCGGTATAATGTCTTTTAATGCTTCTGCCGCGAGATCCGCGTTAATATCTTTATTAATGAGAGAAGAATAAGCTACTACGCGTATAAGGGCACCTTCTAGCTCACGAATATTTGTATCAATTTGATTGGCAATATAAAGCATGACTTCGTTTGGAATATCTAATCCGTCAGCTTTCGCCTTTTTTCTTAAAATGGCAATTCTTGTTTCGAGGTCAGGAGGAGTAATATCTGTTATAAGCCCCCATTCAAAACGTGATCTCAGTCGGTCTTCAAGAGTAGGAATCTCTTTTGGCGGCCTATCGCTCGAAATGACTATTTGCTTGCTTTCCTCATGTAGTGTGTTGAACGTATGGAAAAATTCCTCTTGCGTTTGTTCTTTTCCCGCAAGAAATTGAATATCATCTATTAGCAGAACATCAACATTCCGGTATTTATTGCGAAATTCATCGGCTTTATTGTCACGGATTGAGTTAATAAATTCATTCGTAAATTTTTCTGATGACAAATAGACGACTCTTGCGGAAGGATTATGTTCTAATACATAATGGCCGATTGCATGCATTAAATGAGTTTTTCCGAGACCGACGCCACCATAAATAAACAGCGGGTTGTATGCTTTTGCCGGCGCTTCCGCAACAGCCAGGGATGCAGCATGGGCAAATCGATTTCCTGAGCCGATAACAAACGTATCAAAAGTATATTTTGGATTCAGCAA